>NZ_AP027361.1:0-2400000 GCF_030295915.1 Thalassotalea sediminis
TGGATCCTGTACATATCCACAGTTTTATAACACCCTGACTTATTATTGTGAATGTTTTTAACCAACTAGCGTTATAAAATGCATGCTTTTTCAACAAGTTTTATTGATTAAAACGTTAATACAGCCAAATAAAAATAAAGAACCTGTTAATTTTTTACTAAAAATTGATAAATAGTCGAAAGTCAATATTGAAGTTGTGGATAAGTAGAGGGATAATGCTGGGATATTATAAAAAAGATAAACAGGTCTGTCTTATTTTTATTTTCAATAATTAAAGATAGATCAGCTAGGAGCCTTTCGTTGGATCATTCTTTGTGGCAACGCTGCCTGTCAGTATTACAAGAAGAGTTGCCTGCCCAGCAATTTAGTATGTGGATTAGACCGCTTCAATGTATCGTTGAAGATAATGTTATGACGTTATATGCCCCTAATCGCTTTGTACTCGATTGGGTTAGGGATAAATACGTTAACCGCATCAATGAACTTGTTAGTCTGGAAGAAAGCAATAACCCACCTTTATTGCGTTTCGATGTCGGCAGTATTCCTAAATTAAAAGCGGCGAGTACCAGTGCAGATACATCACCTACAACGCCTACCAACGAACCCGGTAAGATTAGCCAACGTGTACCAGAATCTAATTTACCAAAAAAAACTAATGTTCGGGTAAATTATACATTTGAAAACTTTGTTGAAGGTAAGTCTAACCAATTAGCTCGAGCTGCTGCGTCGCAAGTTGCCGATAACCCAGGCTCAGCTTATAACCCATTATTTATCTATGGGCGCACAGGTTTGGGTAAGACGCATTTATTGCATGCTGTCGGGAATGGAATATTGCTTAATAAACCTGACGCTAAGATTGCTTACATGCATTCCGAAAGATTTGTACAGGACATGGTTAGAGCGCTTCAAAACAATGCCATTGAAAAATTCAAACAGTACTATCGTTCAGTGGACGCTCTACTTATTGATGATATTCAGTTTTTCGCTAATAAAGAAAGAACACAAGAAGAGTTTTTTCATACCTTCAATGCGTTGCTTGAAGGAAATCAACAGATAATTCTAACCAGTGATCGATACCCAAAAGAAATCGATGGTGTAGAAGATAGATTGAAGTCTCGTTTTGGATGGGGACTAACTATCGCAATAGAACCTCCCGAATTAGAAACACGTGTAGCAATTTTAAAGAAGAAGGCACAAGAAAGTCATGTTAATCTAGCTGATGAAGTTGCGTTTTTTATAGCAAAACGTCTTAGGTCAAATGTGAGAGAGCTTGAAGGCGCACTAAACCGTGTAATTGCCAATGCTAATTTTACAGGTAGAGCGATCAATATTGATTTTGTTAAGGAAGCACTTCGAGATTTACTTGCCTTACAGGATAAGTTAGTTACTATCGATAATATACAGAAAACAGTTGCCGAATATTATAAAATAAAGGTGTCTGATTTATTGTCTAAACGTCGCAATAGATCAGTTGCAAGACCTAGACAAATTGCCATGGCGTTGTCTAAAGAGTTAACTAACCATAGTCTTCCTGAAATAGGTGAAGCTTTTGGTGGTAAGGATCATACTACCGTACTGCACGCATGTCGTAAGGTTAAAGAGTTACGTGAAGAATCTCACGATATTAAAGAAGATTATTCAAACTTAACAAGAACATTATCTTCATAAAAAAATAAGAGTGAAAGAGCAGGTAAAAAATGAAGTTTTCATTAAATAGAGAATTGTTACTAAAGCCATTGCTGTTGGTATCCGGAGCGGTAGAACGTAAAAGTACCTTACCCATTCTTGGTAATGTGTTGCTAGATGTAAGTGAGCAGTCACTTACTTTGACGGCTACTGATTTAGAACTTGAAATGGTTGCTTATGCAGAAATTGAAAATACAGGTTCAAGTGGAAAGTTAACTATTCCGGCGAGAAAACTTCTCGATATTTGTAAAAGCTTACCTGACGGTGCAATGATTTCCTTTGAATCAACGGAGGATGCCGTAACAATATCTTCAGGGCGTAGTAAATATTCATTATCTACGTTACCAGCAAGCGATTTCCCTAATATTGAAGAGTGGAAGGGGGATGTTGAGTTTAAGCTGAGTAAGGCACAGTTATTAAGGTTGATTGAAAGTACACACTTTTCAATGGCTAACCAAGATGTCCGATATTATTTGAATGGCATGTCTATCGAAACGGAAGGAAATGAAATACGTTCTGTTGCAACAGATGGCCATCGATTAGCGATATGTAAAATTGCCAATGACGAACTACAACTTCCGAATAGACAAGTTATCGTTCCGAGAAAAGGAATTTTGGAAATTATCCGTCTTTTAGATCCTGTTGAAGAGGAAGTTAAGGTATTTCTTGGTTCTAACCACATTCGTATTATTGATAACGAGTTTTCTTTTACAAGTAAGCTCGTTGACGGACGCTTTCCAGATTACCGACGCGTACTACCACGAAATGGCGATAAAATATTGAACGCTGATAAAGATCAGCTTAAACAAGTTTTATCAAGAGCTTCAATTCTTTCGAATGAAAAGTTTAAAGGGGTAAGGCTAAACTTTGCAGATAGCGAACTTAAGATTACTGCTAATAACCCAGAACAAGAGCAAGCCGAAGAAATTTTAGAAGTTAGTTTTCCATACGAAGATGTTGAAATTGGTTTTAACGTAAATTACGTGTTAGATGTACTTAATGCGATTAAAGAGCAAGGTGTTAAATTTACATTGGCTGATGCAAATAGCAGTGTTGTAATCGAGGGTCAAGACTCAGGTGAAGCATTGTATGTTGTGATGCCAATGCGCTTGTAATGAGTATTAAAGAGTTAAATACGTTTAGTTTTCGTAATTTAGTCGATAACAAGTTAACACTTCACTCACAGTTTAATTTTATACTTGGCGATAATGGCAGCGGAAAGAGTAGTGTCTTAGAGAGCATATTTTATCTTAGTCATGGAAAGTCTTTTCGCACTACCAATACGAGTAACTTAGTCCGTAATGGTGAACATCGTTTTGTTCTCAGTGTTAAGACACTTGAAGGTCATATGCTAGGTATTGAATATTCCTTAGATGGAGAAAAACGAATAAAAATAAACGGTGAACGACAATCTAAATTGTCAGAGTTAGCCAAAAATTTAGCTGTTCAGATTGTTACGCCAGAAAGTTTTAAGTTGTTTATTGGTGGACCTAGGGAACGAAGAAAGTTTGTTGATTTAGGATTGTTTCACGTGAAACATTCTTTTCCAGAACTGTGGAAGAACTTTAGTAAAACGCTTAGACAGCGTAATGCATGTTTAAAACAAAATGTAGGGAATGAACAGTTATCATACTGGACCGAACAATTTTGTACGCTTTCCCAAGATATCGCAAAGCTTCGGTCTGAGTATATTGAAGAGCTTTCTACTGAAGTAATGAATTGGTTAGCCGTACTTTTACCTGAGGTTAATGAAAATATTAAACTTCAATACCTGCAAGGGTGGCACAGTAAAAAACAGTTATCAGAGGTGTTGGAGCAAAATAGAGAAAAAGAACTGGAACGAGGGCATTCACTTTTCGGTGCACATAAGTTTGATGTTAGATTTCAATTTAACACATTATCTTTAGAGCAACGACTATCTAGGGGACAACAAAAGTTGTTTTTACTCGCGTTAACTTTCGCACAAACAAAACTTATCGAGAGAGTAAATCGAGTAAAACCAATTTTGTTAATTGATGACATAGGTGCAGAGTTAGATCTCAGCTCTAGAACTGCAATGTCTAAGGCAAATCAGTTATTGAATTGTCAGTCGATTATTACAGCAATTGATAAAAACGCAGTGGAGCCATTGGTTCCAGAAAACAAAAATTATAAAATGTTTCACGTGAAACATGGCAATATTTCTTTAATGAGTGAGTAGGCTAAAGGCTATGAGTGTAGAAAATGAATATGGCTCAGACAGTATTAAAGTTCTAAAAGGGCTTGATGCTGTACGTAAAAGACCTGGAATGTATATCGGTGACACGGATGATGGCACTGGTTTGCATCATATGGTTTTTGAGGTGTTAGATAATTCAATTGACGAAGCACTGGCAGGTCACTGTAGTGATATTGTCGTGACAATACACTTAGATGGTTCAGTATCTGTAAAAGATGATGGACGAGGAATTCCTACTGATATCCACCCAGAAGAAGGAGTCTCTGCAGCAGAAGTTATTATGACAGTACTTCATGCCGGTGGTAAATTTGGTGGTGAAGATTCTGGCTACAAAGTATCTGGTGGTCTTCATGGAGTAGGTATTTCTGTAGTTAATGCGTTAAGTACAAAACTTAAATTAACAGTACGCCGAAATGGTAAGTTACATGAACAAGAATATCATTTAGGTGAGCCACAAGCGCCACTGGCTGTCGTAGGTGATACAGATCAAACGGGTACAGAAGTTAGGTTCTGGCCTAGTGAAGAAACATTTTCTGATGTTGAATTCCATTACGACTTACTCGTCAAACGTATTCGTGAACTATCTTTTCTTAACTCTGGTGTATCAATAAAATTAATTGATGAGCGTGAAGAAGGTAAAGAAGAGCACTTTTTTTACGAAGGTGGTATTCAAGCATTTGTTGATTATCTTAATACAAACAAAACCCCTGTTAATGAAGAAATTTTCTATTTTGATTTACATAGAGACGATGGCATTGCAGTAGAAGTAGCTATGCAGTGGAATGATGGTTTCCAAGAGAATATTCATTGTTTTACTAACAATATTCCTCAACGTGATGGTGGTACTCACCTGAGTGGCTTTAGAGCCGCACTTACTCGTACTATTAATAGTTACATGGTAAAAGAAGGCTTAAACAAATCTAAGAAGGGGGAAACAAACCCTTCAGGTGATGATGCACGTGAAGGCCTAACGGCAGTAATTTCAGTGAAAGTGCCAGATCCTAAGTTTTCTTCTCAAACCAAAGATAAACTTGTTTCTTCAGAAGTTAAAACAGCCGTCGAACAAGCAATGGGTGAAAAGCTAGGTGACTACTTATTAGAAAACCCAGGTACGGCGAAAACCGTGATTATGAAAATAGTGGATGCAGCACGCGCTCGTGAAGCAGCACGTAAAGCTCGTGAGATGACACGCCGTAAAGGTGTATTGGATATTGCAGGCTTACCTGGAAAACTAGCGGACTGCCAAGAGAAAGACCCAGCATTATCTGAACTATATATTGTGGAGGGTGACTCTGCGGGTGGTTCTGCTAAACAGGGTAGAAATCGTAAAAACCAAGCAATATTGCCTTTAAAAGGTAAAATTCTAAACGTTGAGAAAGCGCGTTTTGATAAAATGATTGGCTCTGCAGAAGTAGGTACACTCATTACTGCTCTTGGTACAGGAATTGGCCGAGATGAATATGACCCTGAAAAACTACGTTACCATTCTATTATTATCATGACCGATGCGGATGTCGATGGTTCACATATTCGTACACTATTGTTAACTTTCTTCTATCGTCAAATGCCAGAAATTATGGAACGAGGTCATGTTTTTATTGCGCAACCTCCGCTATATAAAGTTAAAAAAGGTAAGCAAGAACGATACATTAAAGATGATGATGGTTTAACAGAATATTTAACAACATTAGCTTTAGAGAACGCTTCTTTACATGTAAATGAGTCTGCACCAGCTATTTCGGGTTTGGCACTTGAAGGGTTAGTAAGTCAATTTAGAAGAGTATTTAATACCATTAAACGAGTGTCTCGCCAAATACCAGAAGACATACTGACAAAAATGGTATATTCATCAACAATAAACATTGAAGATTTTGGAGATGAGTCGAAAGTAACAGCTTGGAAAGATAACTTAGCTAAACAGCTTGAAGATCAAGATGGTAATGGTTCTATATATAGTGCAACAGTAGAGCATGATAAAGAACGAAACATTTACTATCCTCAATTCACCGTGATTAAGCACGGTATATCAAAAGTATACAACTGTGGTTACGAATTCATCCATTCTAAAGAATTTAAAGAAATTATTGGTTTAAATGAAGCGATTAATGGCTTAATTGAAGAAGGTGGCTATGTTAAGCGTAACGAGAAAATTAAACCTGTTACTACATTTGATGAAGCACTTACTTGGCTAATGGCAGAGTCAAAACGTGGCCAATACATTCAGCGTTATAAAGGTTTGGGTGAAATGAATCCGGACCAACTTTGGGAAACTACAATGGATCCAGAGACTAGACGTATGCTACAAGTTACTATTGAAGATGCTATAGCTGCAGATCAACTTTTCAATACCTTAATGGGCGATCATGTTGAACCCCGTAGACATTTTATCGAAGAAAACGCATTGAAAGTAGAAAATCTAGACGTGTAATTTTTCGTCATAATAATTTTAAGGCCACTTTGTTTAGTGGCCTTTTTTATAGGTGTGTATTTATACAGTGGTGATGCGTAATCGCTTTTTATGTACTTACTATAGAAAAAGGTAATGAAATTTATGTCCGGTCATTCAATTAAACGCTATAAATAACGCTGTTGCTTTTATAATGTTCAAAAAAGCTAAAAAATTCGAGTTTTTGCTCAATATATATCCTTTGTAAACTAGGCGAATAAACAGACAAACGTTATACTAGCGCCAGTAAATTGAAATCTTAAAATATAAATACAGGCGCGTATGAGTACGTTTAATATCAAAACATTCCAAGGACTAATTCTTCAATTACAAGATTACTGGTCTCGTCAGGGTTGTGTCATTGTCCAACCATTAGATTTAGAAGTAGGAGCGGGTACTTTCCATCCCATGACGTTCTTACGCGCTGTTGGTCCAGAACCAATTAGTAGTGCATATGTTCAACCATGTCGCAGGCCAACAGATGGTCGCTATGGTGAAAACCCTAATCGTTTGCAGCATTACTATCAATTCCAAGTTATGCTAAAACCTTCACCGAAGAACATACAAGAGCTTTATTTAAACTCGTTAAGAGAATTAGGTGTAGATCCACTTATTCACGATATACGCTTTGTAGAAGATAACTGGGAATCGCCAACATTAGGTGCTTGGGGTTTAGGTTGGGAAGTATGGCTTAATGGTATGGAAATAACTCAATTCACTTATTTCCAACAAGTAGGTGGATTAGAGTGTGCTCCTGTAACGGGTGAAATTACCTATGGCTTAGAGCGCCTCGCGATGTACATTCAAAATGTAGATAGTATCTATGACTTGGTATGGACAGATGGGCCAATGGGTAAGGTGCTATATGGAGATGTTTTCCACCAAAATGAAGTAGAGCAATCTGCCTACAATTTTGAACATGCTGATGTTGATGCATTGTTTGCTCAATTTGATCAATGTGAAAAAGACAGCCAAAAATTAATTGAAGAAGGGTTAGCCTTACCTGCTTATGAACAGGTAATGAAAGCATCTCATGCATTTAATTTACTAGATGCTCGTCATGCAATTTCAGTTACTGAAAGACAACGCTATATTTTGCGGGTACGAGCGTTATCTAAAGCTTGTGCTGAAGCATTCTATGCAACAAGAGAAAAGTTAGGTTTCCCACTATGTGGTTCAGAAAAGGTGGGGGATGAATAAAATGAAAAAAGAAACATTATTAATTGAATTGGGTACTGAAGAGTTACCTCCAAAATCACTTCAAAAGTTAGCAAAGACGTTTTTTCAGCAAATTATAGACCAGTTGGATAAAGCGGAACTTTCATATAGCTCTGCAAATTGGTTTGCATCTCCAAGAAGGCTTGCAGTACAAGTTATAGACTTAGTAGAAAAACAAGCAGATAAGGAAATTGAAAAACGAGGCCCAGCGGTTAATGTAGCTTTTGATGAGCAAGGTAATCCAAGTAAAGCAGCAATGGGTTGGGCAAAATCAAATGGTATTACCATAGAGCAAGCACAACGCCTAAAAACCGATAAAGGTGAGTGGTTGTTGCATAAAGCCTTGCAAGCTGGAAAGTCAGTGCAAGCGTTAATACCTGAAATGGTAACAACAGCACTTGGTAAACTACCAATTCCAAAACCAATGCGTTGGGGGAGTTCTAGAATCCAATTTATTCGCCCAGTACATACATTAACGTTAATGTATGGTGAGGAAATTATTAATGGTGAAGCACTAGGGGTTGAGTCCAATAATTTATTACAAGGCCATCGTTTCCATCATCATGGTTTAGTTGCTTTAAAACATGCTAAAGATTATGAGGAAACTTTATATCAAGCTTATGTTGTTGCTGATTATCAACGACGTAAAGAGCTTATTCTTGAGCAAATTAAGCAGGCTGAGACGTCATTAGACGCAGTTGCACTTATTGATGAGGAACTGTTGGAGGAAGTTGTTTCATTAGTAGAGTGGCCGAAAACATTAGTTGGTACTTTTGATAAAGCATTTCTAGACGTGCCACCAGAGCCGTTGATTTATTCAATGAAGGATCATCAAAAGTACTTTCCTGTTGAAGATAAAAATGGCAAGTTATTAAATAAGTTTATCTTTGTTGCTAATATTGACAGTAAAGATCCTGAGCAAGTCGTATTTGGTAACGAAAAAGTTATTAGACCAAGACTGTCGGATGCTGAGTTTTTCTTTACGACAGATAAAAAGAAAACGCTGGCTTCTCGTTTAGAAAGCCTAGAATCTGTTTTGTTTCAGAAGCAGCTAGGTACCCTCAAAGCAAAATCCGAACGGATAGCCTCTTTAAGTCAACATATTGCAAATATTATCGGTGATGTGCCAGAGTTGGCTCATCGTGCTGGTTTATTGAGTAAAACAGACTTAATGACTGAAATGGTCTTAGAGTTTCCCCAAGTACAAGGCACAATGGGTAAGTACTATGCCCAACATGATGGCGAAGATTCGCAAGTGGCGCAAGCGCTTGAAGACCAATATCGACCTCGTTTTTCCGGTGATCGTTTACCTGAAGGTACAATTGGTTGCGCTGTCGCTATTGCTGATAAAGTAGATACACTTGTTGGTATTTTTGGTATTAACCAGCCTCCTAAGGGAGATAAAGACCCATTTGCTCTGCGTAGGGCGGCGATAGGCTTAATTCGTATTATAATTGAAAAGCAACTAAATTTAGACATTAAAGATCTAGTTGCACATAGCGTTAGTTTATATGGTGATAAACTAACAAATGAAAATATCAACGAACAGGTAATTGATTTTGTTCTTGGTCGATTCAAAGCTCATTATCAAGAACAAAAAGTGACTGTTGATGTTATTCAAGCAGTATTGGCTAACGCGCCAACAGCACCTTTAGATTTTGATAAACGTGTGTCTGCTGTAAATCATTTTAAGTCGATGGAAGCGTCGCAAACACTAGCGGCTGCTAATAAGCGTGTTGGTAATATTCTCGCAAAGTTTGAAGGCAAACTATCTGAGACTTTTGATACTACATTAGCTATTGATGAGCATGAGAAAAATCTTGCTAATACTTTTGCCAATGTAAAGGCAACCGTGAAACTTTTGGTTGAAGCTCAAGATTACCAACAGGCATTTACTGAATTAGCACAAATTAAGCAACCAATTGATGAGTTCTTTGATAATGTGATGGTGATGGCAGATGATGAGCAAGTGAAGATCAATCGTTTGACGTTGTTGAATGAAATTAGAAATAGCTTTTTAGATATCGCAGATATTTCAGTTCTTCAAAATGCTTAGTGTTTTTATTCGATTATGATGTGAGGGCAGTTGTTTTAACTGCCCTTTTTTATTACATACTGAAAAGGTAATGACTCCGTTTGTGCCGCGACTAATTCATGCTCCATAAAGCGGCAAAAACTAGGGATATCTCTAGCCGTAGAAGGGTCATCTGCTAGTACCAATAAGGTTTCCCCATCATTGATTTTTCGTATGTTTAAGCGAACCATCATTACCGGCTCCGGGCATTTTAGCCCGATCGCGTCTAAGGTGTGGTTAGTGTTTTCAAATATCGTCGACATAAAGCGCTTAATCTTTCTGTGATTGGCGAACGAAGCCAGCAATAGAATAATGTAATTCTAACATGGTGCGTAAGTCATCTGCATCGGCTTTTTTGTTAAAGTGCTGACTTATTACTCGATATAAACCATGGCTAAAAACTACCGTTAAAGTGTCTGTTTTAAGCTGTGCTTTAAATGCGTTTATCGCCTGTTGAGCATTATCTTCGTTAGCGAATGCACCAAGCTGCACATGCCATTGCTTTACTGACGTTTCGTATAATACAGGACTGCTTTTTTCACGATTAGCATTTATTTTTCGACTTATCTTGGCAGTATTTTTACTACTAATACTCGTGACTCGAGCTTGATCTCTAGGCGAAAAAGACCAAGAAATTTGACCATATATACTATGATTGGTATCTATAATACCGCTATCAAAATAACTTGTTTGTCCAAATTCCAGCGCTACGTTATTGGTGACATTATACTGAACTGCTAGACGTAAATAAGGTGTAATACCAGACTTCTTGGCAACTGCAGTGTTAGTTGAAGATAACACACTGTTAATTCCGGTTCCTGCTTTAAGCACTAATGATTGATTGACGTCTTTTATAAAGTTCATGCCGACTGTTGCGCGGCTGAGTTTTAGCAGGTGAGTGTTGGCGTTGGTTTCTATTGCGAGGTTTCTATGATTAACATAACGACCTTCAAAGGAGAAGTCATCTGAAAATCGCCAATGGTAAGATACATGAAAACCTGATGAAGAGTTCTGTTGATGATGATAATTAATACCAATGCCAACACTTTGTTCTTGTGCTTGGCACTTAAAGGTGACAATTAATAAACTAAATAATAAAACACGCATTTTAAATACAAGCAAAGATTATTGTTTTTATTATAGTATCAGTCGTTTGCGTGTAACACTATCGAGCATTAGCTATTAGGTTAAATTTTTCAGAACCGCTTGCTTTGTCATCCCAGCCTGAATACTCTTAAACAGTAGGTTTTTTTCAGGGTAATATATGTTTAGGTTTGCTACTTTCTTTTGCTTAACTTTTCTCCTTTTATCGAGTGGCGTACATGCATTTGATAATGCACAAATGCGTGATATTTTTATCAAAGCTGAACGTCAATTATGGAAAACGAACTCTTCTTCGTATATTAACCTTTATAACCAGCTCCATTATTATCCATTACAACCATACTTAGACCAGCGTCGTTTAATGACACGTATGCGTTTATCCTCGGCAAAAGACATAGATCAATTCTTAACGAAATATGAAGGAAGCCCTTTAGATTTGCCGTTAAGAAAGAAGTGGTTAGAATACTTAGTTAAAAGAAATCGACAAACGTTGTTCCTTGAATTTTTTAAGCCAACGTCTGATGTTGATTTAACCTGTCATTTTTATCAGTACCAGCTCAATAGTGGTGTTGATGAAAGTAAGGTGTTAACTCATATTGCTAATCTTTGGGTTGTTGGTAAATCTCAACCGAAATCATGTGATCCATTATTTGCAAGGTGGCAGAAAGCAGGTTTGCGAACGCAAAAGCATGTTTGGCAACGGCTAGTAAAAGCTGCTGATGGCGGAAAGCATACACTTATTCCCTATATCACGTCTTTGATGCCTAAAAATCAGCAATATTTAGGTAGACTTTGGCATAAGGTTAGGCGAGACCCTGCATACATTACGAAACTGAGTCGTTTTCCCACGAAATCAGCCAAGGAAACAGAAATTTTCGTTTATGGTATCAAACGACTTATCTGGCGAGATCCTGATCGTGCGTTAGCAACACTGAAGAAAGCACAATCTGTATTTACTATTACAGAGGCCCAAGAACAACAAATAGCATTAAAGTTCTCATTAGCTCTTGCGAGTAAAAAACATGACGAAGCAAAAACTTGGTTAGCGCGCGTTAATGACAGCAATTTAACAAGTAATATTGTGCAATGGAAAATTGCAGATTTACTACGAGAACAAGATTGGAAACTTATCAAACAAGAGTTGTCGGTCTTTCCAAAAGACCAACAAAGTAAATATCAGTGGCAATATTGGTATGGTAGAAGTTTATTTGAAACTGGCGAGGAAGCCGCGGGTCAAAAGATCTTAAAATCTTTGGCTGAACAACGCCATTATTATGGATTTCTAGCCGCAAGCTATTTGCAATTGCCGATGAATCTTCAAAACAATCCATTAATTATAACGGACGAAGAGAAACAGGCATTATTTCAAAATTCTGCGGGTAAAAGAGCATTTGAGTTTTTTCATCTAGGCCGTTTTTATCACGCGCGAAAAGAATGGAATTTTTGGTTAACAACGTTAAATGATCGACAGAAGTTAGTCGCTGCAAAACTAGCAAATGAGTTAGGTTGGTATGATCGTGCAATATTTGCGTTATCAAAAGTTGGATATTTAGATGATGTCGATTTGCGATTTCCTTTGGCGTTTAACCAGCAAATTACTGCCTACGCTGATCAACATAAAATACAGCCTGCTTGGGCTTTTGCAATAACACGGCGTGAAAGTTCTTTTATGTCTGACGCATATTCTTCTGTTGGGGCAAAAGGATTAATGCAAATCATGCCTGGTACAGCAAAACAATTAACCCGTAAGAAAAAGTTATCGAATAAATACCTTTTTAATAGCGAAAATAACATTCGTTTAGGTACTAAATACCTTAGAAACTTACTTGATCGACATGATGGCAATCAAATATTAGCAACAGCTGCTTACAATGCTGGTCCATACCGTGTTAAGAAGTGGCTTGCTGCTAATGATAGTTTACCCGCTGACATATGGATAGAAACGATTCCCTACAAAGAAACACGGGAATATGTGAAAAGTGTATTGGCGTATCAACAAATATATCAACAGAAAGTAGGTCAACCAACACAGCTTTTTGAACAATTACATCAGATGAATATAACGCGGTGACACTCCATGTGTTAAGATCGTGTTATGACACATTCGGAAAATTTAATGATGACATTAGCAAGCTTATATCCCTCACATATTGAAGAATTACAACAGCGTACTAAAAGTGTACTCGCTAGAGAAAATCTGCAAGGTATTGTTATTCACTCTGGTCAAGAGTTAAAGGCATTTCTCGATGACACCGGTTACCCATTCAAGGTAAACCCTCACTTTAAACACTGGCTTCCTATTATTGACGTACCTAATAGTTGGTTAATCCTTAATGGTGAAGATAAGCCAACATTAGTGTATTACCAACCGGTTGATTTTTGGCATAAAGTCATTGCTTTACCTGATGATTATTGGAATGAACATTTTAATATTCAAATGCTTAGCAAGGCGAAAGATGTTGATAAGCTCTTACCTTATGATAAAAAGGGTTACGCTTATATTGGTGCTCATATTGAAGTTGCACAGGCATTAGGCTTTGAAAACATTAATCCAGAAGGTGTGTTGAACTATATACATTATCATCGTGCATACAAAACAGCTTATGAGCAAGAATGTTTAAGACGTTCTAACAAACTTGCTGTTGTTGGTCATCGTGCTGCAGAACAAGCGTTCTTAGCTGGTGCCAGTGAATACGAAATAATGCAAGCGTACTTATTTGCTATGCAATACAGTGAAAATGAAACGCCTTACGGTAGTATTGTTTGTGTTAATGAGAATGCATCTATCTTGCACTACACGATGCTTGATAAGAATAAGCCTGCTGAGCACCGTTCATTTTTGATTGATGCAGGGGCGAACTATCATGGTTATGCTTCAGATATTACGCGTACTTACGCTTTTGAGCAAAATAGTTTCGCTGAATTAATAGTCAGAATGGATCAGCTCATGCTATCGGCTGTAGATGGATTAAAGCCGGGTGCAAGTTATGTTGATTTACACATTGAAACGCATTTGCAAATCGCCAAAGTATTGAGCGAGTTCAACTTTATAAATGCTACACCAGAGTCGGCTTTAGAAGCGGGTATTGTATCGACCTTTTTCCCGCATGGATTAGGTCATCATTTAGGGTTACAAGTGCATGATGTTGGCGGTTTTATGGCTGATGAACGTGGTACACATGTTAATACACCTGAAGCTCACCCATTCTTACGTACTTCAAGAAAAATAGAGGCTAATCAAGTTTTTACAATTGAACCAGGTTTGTATTTTATCGATTCATTACTTGAAACCCTAAAACAGTCAAAACATGGCGGTATGGTTAATTGGCAGCAGGTTGATGCAATGCGTCCATTTGGTGGCATTCGTATTGAAGATAACATTATTGTTCATAAGTCTCATAATGAAAATATGACCCGCGATAGCGGTTTAGATTAATTATTGTGTCACAGCCATATCAAATTGCTGCGAGTGAGGTCATTGATGAAATTGAGGTGACTCGCAGCCGCTTTATTTGTTATATCTCGCCTTGTGATTCTCAACAAGCGTTTAAGCAGTTTTTGAAAGAAATTCAGCTACAGCACCCACAAGCTAATCATCATTGCTATGCGTTTGTTGCAGGCCATCCTCTTGATAGTCAACGTTATGGTTTTTCTGATGATGGTGAGCCATCAGGTACAGCTGGAAAACCTATGCTTGCAGTTTTACAGGGGAGTGGGGTCGGCGAAGTAGCTGCAATCGTTGTTAGATACTTTGGTGGCACTAAACTCGGCACTGGAGGCTTACAGCGCGCGTACAGCGCAAGTGTTAGAAGTGCATTGGCGTCGCTCGTTATTGAGACTAAAGTTCCAAAAGTCTATAAAACCATCGCTTGTCAATATACACAGGTCAATGACATACTGCATTTAGTAAAGCAAGTGGGCGCCGAGGTTATCTCGCAAGATTTTGCTGAAAACGTAGATTTGACCTTGGCTATTCCTGAACAAGGTGTAGAATTACTGGTTGAGCAATTGAAAACCCTATCTTCTGGGCAGCTCACACTTAATAACATTAACAAATAAATAATAAGAAACGCAGTGCAGTATAAAAATATACTCAGAATTTTAGGGTTACTGGTTACGTTACTTAGCGTGACTATGCTTCCTCCTGCCTTAATTTCATTACTCTATAGAGATGGTGGTGGTGTTTCTTTTTTACTTTCTTTTCTGTTTTGTTTATTCAGTGGCTTAATGACTTGGTATCCGCTAAGGAGTGAAAAGGGTGAGTTACGTGCAAGAGAAGGTTTTCTTATTGTTGTTTTATTCTGGACCGTACTTGCGAGCTTTTCTGCTATACCCTTGATGTTACTGGAAATGCCCAGCTTGTCGATAACCGACGCTTTTTTTGAAGCGTTTTCTGGCTTGACGACTACGGGCGCCACAATATTATCGCAAATAGATGGCTTACCGCATGCTGTGTTGTGGTATCGACAACAACTTCAGTGGTTAGGGGGTATGGGGATAATTGTCTTAGCGGTTGCTGTATTACCAATGCTAGGTATTGGGGGGATGCAGCTTTATCGTGCAGAAACGCCAGGTCCAGTAAAAGATTCAAAAATGACCCCACGGATAGCAGATACAGCGAAGCACCTGTGGTATATCTATTTAACCTTAACCATTGCTTGCTCAATTAGTTATTGGGCTGCGGGTATGACTCCTTTCGATGCCATATGCCACGCGTTTTCAACTATCGCAATTGGTGGGTTTTCTACGCATGATTTAAGTATTGGATACTTTGATAGTCCTTTGATAAACGCTGTTTGTGTTTTATTTTTACTGATTGCAGGCGTGAACTTCGCATTACATTTTGCCGTGTTGCATAGTAAATCACTTCGTGCTTATTTTTACGATCCAGAGTTCAAAGTATTTATTGCCATCCAATTGGTTTTAACACTCATTTGTGTATCGGTATTGTTAAGTTATGGAGTTTATCAGTCTGGCTTTGAAGCCTTTGATCAAGCTTTGTTTCAAGCTGTATCCATTAGTACAACTGCAGGGTTCGCGACGACTTCATTTGCTGATTGGCCAACGTTATTACCAATCCTGCTAATTTTTTCAAGTTTTATCGGTGGGTGTGCAGGTAGTACCGGTGGTGGTATGAAGGTTGTTAGAGTTGTTTTGTTATATCTTCAAGGCATTCGTGAATTAAATAAGCTTGTGCACCCCAAAGCAATATTTACAATAAAGCTTGGCACAAAGGCGCTGCCAAATCGCGTTGTTGAAGCTATTTGGGGTTTCTTTGCTGCATATGCCGCGGTATTTGTAATTTGTATGTTGTTGCTGCTTGCTGCTGGCGTAGATGATATTACCGCATTTACAGCGGTTGCAGCTTGTTTGAATAACCTAGGCCCTGGTCTTGGTGCTGTAGCCGCTAATTTTTCTTCATTAGGAGACTTTAGTAAGTGGGTACTAATTATCGCGATGCTCTTTGGCCGTCTTGAGATTTTTACTTTGCTTGTACTATTCACCCCAAGTTTTTGGCGTACTTAGGTTATCTGTATGGTAAGCGGTTGTTGATAAATACAACGCTAAAAAAATTGTAGCGGATCGACGTAAAATAGCTTTTCAACATCAGAAATATACTTTTTATTTACCAAAAACAAAATAACGTGATCTTCGGCCTCAATCAGTGTATCTGAATGGGCAATAACAACATCATCATCTCGAACTATAGCGCCAATTGTTGTACCTGGCGGCAGTTTTAATTGTGAAATTGTGCGACCGACTACTTTTGATGAGCGCTCATTTCCTTTAGCTACGATTTCTATGGCTTCAGCAGCACCGCCCCTAAGGCTGTATACATTGTCGATACTGCCTTTACGAACATGCGTTAATAATGCTGAAATAGTGGCGTGTTGAGGCGATACGGCAATATCTATATTACTACCGTGAACGAGATCTATATATGCGCTACGCTGAATGAGCACCATAGCTTTGCGTACGCCGAGTCGTTTTGCTAATAATGAAGACATAATGTTAGCTTCGTCATCATTAGTAACGGCAATAAAAACGTCAAATTGATCAATATGCTCTTCTACTAACAACTCTTGATCTGAAGAGTCTCCTGCGAATACTAGTGTGCCATCAAGTTCTGAAGCAAGGTAAGCCGCTCGCTTTGGAGAATGTTCAATCAATTTAACTTGATGGTTCTTTTCTAATAACCGTGCTAGACCTGCGCCTATATTGCCACCGCCAGCAATCATTATTTTCTTATAAGCGGGCTCAAGTTTTTGCAATTCATTCATCACGGCTCGAATATGTTTTGTTGCCGCGATAAAGAAAACTTCGTCATCCGCTTCAATTACTGTTGTGCCTAGCGGACGAATGGGGCGTCCATTTCGGTAGATTGCCGCAACGCGGGTATCTATATTTGGAATGTGTTCTCTTAGTGTTGACAGTGCGTGACCCACGAGTAAGCCGCCATAATAGGCTTTTACTGCCACTAAACTGACTTTACCGCCGGCAAACTCTAAAACTTGAAGTGCTCCGGGATAATCGATAAGCCTGGCAATGTCTCGAGTAACTAATTGTTCTGGCGCGATGACATGGTCAACAGGAATGTTTTCTTGTTGGAATAGTTGATCTTGATACCGCAATATTTTTGCAGAGCGAATTCTGGCAATTTTTGTTGCGGTATTAAATAGCGAGTAACAGATCTGACAAGCGATCATGTTAGTGGCATCATCACTTGTTACAGCGATTACCAATTCGGCATCTTCTGCACCTGCTTGCTTTAATACCTCTGGATGTGAGCCTTGACCAACAACCACTTGCAAGTCCATGCGATCTTGCAGGTCTCTTAGAATATCCGAATTTGTGTCAATTAAGGTAATGTCGTTTCTCTCACCGACTAAGTTTTCGGCGAGTGTACCGCCCACTTGACCAGCCCCTATAATGACAATTTTCATATGCTATCAACCAAAACCATTAAGTGTTGTTATTTTTTTCAAGCTTGGCGTAGTAAAAACCATCCATCGCTTGTTCATTTGGTAATATTTGCCAGCCGATATCTTGCTTCGTTTGAGCTAAGGGTATCAACTTTGCATCTTCGTTAGTTGCAATAAAGTTTTGTATTTGTTCTTTATTTTCTTCTGGCAGAATACTGCATGTCGCATAAAGCAAAGTACCACCAGGCTTTAGTAAAGACCATACATTTTTCAAAATTTGTTTCTGAAGTTTAACAAGGTTTTCAATATCTGGTGCTTTACGTAACCACTTAATATCAGGATGTCTGCGGATAACGCCAGTGCCAGAGCAGGGGGCATCTAAGAGAATACGGTCAAACAGTTTGCCATTCCACCAATCGCTTTTGCTGGCGTCACCTGCAACGGTTGTAGCACGTAAGGATAGTCGTTGAAGATTCTCTTCAACGCGATCGAGCCGTGTTTGATCAATATCAATTGCGGTAACATCAATGTTATTTGGCGATATTTCTAGTATATGACAGGTTTTTCCGCCAGGAGCTGCACAACAATCTAATACATGCTCATCTGGCTTTACGGCTAATAGTGCGGCGGCTTGCTGTGCTGCACCATCTTGTATCGAAACATCTCCATCAAAAAAACCAGGTAATTTGTTAACATCGATAGGGGCTGTTAAACAAATGGCTTTGGAAAAGTGATCAAGGTGCTTAATCTTAATGTTATTGTCGAGTAATCGTGATTGATATTCATCGACTGTTGTGCGCTTTTGATTGACGCGCAACCACATGGGAGGTTTTTCCATATTAGCAGAGAGAATTTCTTGCCATGTATTTGGGTAACCCATTTGTAGCTTTTTGATAAACCAGCTAGGGTGATTATATTTAATCGCATCTGGTTGTGTCGCAGGTATGCTTAACTGCTGTCTTTGGAAATTGCGCAAAACACCATTGATTAAGTTTTTTAGATGAAACTGTTTTAGAGGCTTAGCACCGTTTACTGTTTCTGCAACAGCGGCATGATCAGGTATTCGCATGTACTTGAGCTGGTAAATACCGACGAGTATGAGAAAGTGTGCAACGCGTTGCTTTCCTGTAAGGGGCTTCTCAATTAATTGACGAGTATATGATTCGAGTTCAGGTAGATACCTAAGCACCCCATAACAAATTTCTTGCAGCAATGCTTTATCTTTGCCGTCAACATGCTCTTGTATGTTTGGCAGTTCATCGGCAAGACTTCTCCCTTTATCAACAACAGCAAAACAGCACTTAGCTGCAAGTGCGCGCACATTTTTTTTCATCAGTTATCTACGCTCGTACCGTTAATTAAGTTGCCGGCAGTAAACCAAGCCGCGCGAGCATTTAAGATATCTGCAACAGGCATGGCTTTTTTACCGGGTAATTGAATGTGCTGTAACATTAATCCTTGGTCACTTGTTGCAACTAGAATTCCAGATTTATCTGCCGAAATGATGGTGCCTGGATTCTGTTTTTTACATGGCACAGCTTCTGCTTTCCAAACTCTGACACGGTGCTGTTTATCTGCACTTTCATGGTATGTAAATTGCGCCACTGGCCAAGAATTATATGCCCGAACTTTACGCGCTAACTCCTGTGCGGTTAACTGCCAGTTTAATTCAGCTTCACTTTTATCTAACTTTGCGGCATACGTGGCCAATGCGTCATTTTGTGGTGTTGCTTTATATTTGCCTGTCGCCATGGTTGCTAATGTATCGATTAACGCATCTGGACCTAATTCAGCAAGTTTTCCATAAATGCTGGCACTAGTATCTTGTTGGCTAATATCGCAAGTTGCGATATTTAGTATATCTCCCGTATCTAAGCCTTCATTCATTTGCATGATGGTAACACCTGTTTGTGGATCACCACTTTCAACAGCTCGTTGAATAGGAGCTGCTCCACGCCATTTAGGGAGTATTGAACCATGTACATTAATACAACCTAACTTAGGTGTTTCTAGAATAACTTTAGGTAATAGCAAGCCATACGCAACAACTACCATGATATCGGCTTGATAATGCGCTAAGGTTTCTTGGTCAGCTTGCTGTTTAAAATTTTCAGGTTGTTCAAGCGTTAGACCATGTTCTAGGGCTAGTGCCTTTGTCGCACATGCCGTTAGCTTTTTTCCCCTACCGGCTGGTTTATCAGGAGGGCAGTAAACAGCGACAATCTCATGTTCCGTTTCTAGTAGCGCCTGTAAATGCTTGGCGGCAAAGTCTGGTGTTCCAGCAAAGATTATTTTTAAGGGTGATGACATACAGTGAAATAGTTCTTCCGTTATTGACGAGCGGCTAAACGAGCTTCTTTTTCTAGCTTCGTTTGAATACGTTTGCGTTTAAGTGGTGATAAATAATCAACGAATAAAACGCCATTTAAATGGTCGAGCTCATGTTGAATGCAAATTGCTAATAATTCTTCACCGTCTAATTCAAATTCTTTACCGTCTCGATCAAGTGCGCGAACGGTAACCTGAGTATTGCGATCTACTTTTGCGTAACACGTAGGTACAGACAAACAACCTTCTTCGTTAACCATTGTTTCATCATTTTTTTTGATAATTTCAGGATTAATGAGTACGTAAGATTGCTCTTTGTCTTCAGACACATCAATAACAACGATGCGTTTGTGGATGTCTACTTGTGTAGCAGCTAAGCCTACACCATTTTCGGCATACATAGTTTCAAACATGTCATCAATTATTTTTCTGATCTCGTCGTTTACTTCAGTAACGGGTTCAGCTTTTGTCCTGAGTCTTTCATCAGGGAAAGTTAATACATTTAATACAGCCATAATTTTATAAAAGAATTCGCGAAATTTGTTATAGAGTGTTATGTTTCAATTTTAGCCATTAAATTAAATTAATTCGAGTGCTTTGAGTTAATTACAATAAGAATAGGTGCATTAGTATGATTAAAAGGTCATTAATAACACTAATTTGTTGTTTCTTGCCGTGGAGTTTGTCTGCCGATGAACTTAGGTTGCTAAAGGATGCTCCTAAATCTTATGTGGTAGTCAAAGGTGATACGTTATGGGATATTTCTGCAAAATTCCTTAAAGATCCATGGCTTTGGCCAAAACTTTGGCGAGTTAACCCTGAAATACAAAACCCTCACTTAATTTATCCAGGAGAAGAATTAAACTTAGTTTATGACGCTCAGGGTAGGCCAATGCTTGTAAAAGGAAAGCCGCGTTTAAAATGGTCGCCAAAAGTTAGAAAGTCGTTGAAAGAACAGAACCCCATCGAAACGATTTCACTAAATACCATCGCACCTTATATCAATTATAATACCGTGTTATCTGTTGCTGACGTTGAGCAAGGCCCATATGTTCTAGGAAGCGAAGAAGGATATAAAATTTCAGTTGATGGATTTAAGTTATATGTAAATCAAGATCTTCCTGTTGGTCATGCTGTAGCAATTTATGATAAAGAAGATGAAATTTTATCACCAGAAACTGAGGAGGTTTTAGGTTATTACGCTAAAATTGTTGCAACAGGTAAAGTTGTTCGCGCCGGTGATATGGCTAATAAAGTACCGGCAACAGTTTATGTTGATAATGCATTAAGTGATATTCGCTCGGGTAACTTTGTTAAAATGATTGATGAACAACAGCTTTTCCCTGCGTTTTTTACTATGCAACCTGTTAATAGCTCAGTGAAAGGGACGATTGTTAAAGCACCAAATAAAGTGCGTGAATTCGGCAAATTTGACGTGGTATACATTGACCAGGGTAGCAATAACAATGTTATGCTTGGCGATATTTTATCTATTACGCGTAAAAGCCCTGAAGTCGTAGAGACAGGGGATGGACCTGTATATATCAGTGATGCATCCAAGTTGCATCGAATGACTGCAGATTCAGATTACAACATGCCAGAAGAAGCCATTGGTAAGTTGATGGTGTTCAAAGTTTTTGAAAATGTCAGTATGGCGTTGGTATTGGGATCTGAAAAACCGATACGATTAAGCGACAATGTTGCCGCTCCCTAGTTAGTTACGTTTATCACAAGGAATTGATTGTGCATCATGGAAGAGCGCAAAAATGTGACGGTGTTTACTAACCGTGAGATAGCTTGTTGGTTAGCATTAAAACTAATACCGAGACTCGCGGTTAGAAAAAAGCTTGCCTTGGTTGAGCGATTCTCAATTGAAGCATTATTTAATGACCCGCCAGAACAAAAGGTGCTTGGTGTATCTGAAAAGCAATATCGTGCAATAGTAAATCCTGACTGGCAATTTATTGATCAAATTATTCATGCATGTCAAGCGGCAGGAGCACGCATTGTGCACTATCAAGATCATGATTATCCACCATTATTAAAAGAAATTTATGATCCGCCCGTAGTGTTATTTGTTAAAGGGGATAGTGCCTTATTAGCTCGACCTCAAATTGCCATTATTGGCAGTCGCAATACCAGTGTTTATGGCGCTGAACATGCCTTTGAGATTTCAAAGCAATTGGCAAGTACACATTTAGTTATCACGAGTGGATTGGCGCTAGGAGTTGATGCGAAAGCACATATCGGTGCTATAGCCATACAAAAACCCACTATTGCGGTAATAGCAACTGGTATAGATATTATTTATCCAGCACGTCATAAATCGTTAATGAATAATCTATTAGAGGCCGGTGGTGCTGTTGTTAGTGAATTATTACCTGGCGTTAAGCCCAAGCCTGGGCTGTTTCCTAAGCGCAATCGTATTATTAGTGGGTTGTCTTTAGGGGTGCTTGTTGTTGAAGCAACAGAGAAAAGTGGTTCATTAGTCACAGCACGTTGTGCTATGGAGCAAAATAGGGAAATGTTTGCTTTGCCTGGCAGTGTGATTAATCCGCAAAGTAAGGGCTGCCATCAGTTAATAAAACAGGGAGCTAAGTTAATAGAGAATGCGGCCGATATTATAGAAGAGTTTCCATTTCTTGAAAAAAATGAACTAAACTTAATAAAAAACAATGACAAGGAGAAGCAGGCAAAAAAAAGTTGTCAACAGGGCTTGTCTAACGATCCATTGTTAGCTAGTGTGGGATATGAAATCACACCCGTAGATAAAGTGGTTTCTCGGAGTAAACTACCCACAGATGTAGTGCTAACCCGATTGATGATGCTCGAGCTTAGAGGTCTGGTAACTGCGGTGCCAGGTGGCTACCTTAAACTTAAATAGGGGCTGGTTATGTTTGATATCTTGATGTACCTTTTTGAGAATTATATTCATAGTGATGCAGAGGTTATGGTTGACCACGATATCCTCACTGATGAATTAACCCGTGCTGGTTTCCACCAAGATGAAATTTATAAAGCGTTAACATGGTTGGAAAAATTAGCTGCCTTACAAGATACTGACGCGTATCCTTATTTTAAACGCGATGCAAAACCGTCATTTCGTATTTACACTGAAGAAGAAAAACAATTACTTGATAAAGATTGTCGAGGTTTTTTATTGTTTCTTGAGCAGGTAAATGTTTTAGACTTTACTACGCGAGAAATGGTCGTTGACCGTGTAATGGAATTAGATACAAAGTACTTTACCTTAGATGACTTAAAGTGGGTTATTCTTATGGTGCTATTTAATGTGCCAGGAAAGGAAAGTGCTTACTCGCAAATGGAAGATCTTATTTTTGACGAACAAGAAGGACCGCTGCACTAAACTTGCAGTATTAGCTTGAAAGGTTCGTTTATCTAAGTGCTCTAATAAAATAGGGCGCTTAAAGACTAGTTTTCTCTTTTATTTCTCTTTTTATTCAACAAATAGACTTGCTGACGTTACACATGATCGAGATAATATTTGTAATGGTATAGACGAGAGTTTTATATGTTGGCAATCTCTAATAACGTAACCCTTGCTGAGTGGGAAATTGAGCTAAATGCTATTCGTTCTCAAGGTAGTGGAGGGCAGCGAGTAAATAAGGTCGCGACAGCGATTCATCTACGCTTCGACATAAAGAACTCTTCATTGCCTAGCGTTTATAAAGAGCGACTGTTGAAGCTCTCTGATAGCCGCATAACCTCGGACGGCGTTATTGTCATTAAATCCCAATCTCATCGAACTCAAGACATGAATAAGCAGGAAGCATTAGAGCGATTGAAGGAGTTGATACTTTCTGCAATGGTTGTTCAGAAGAAGCGTCGACCGACAAAACCAACGAGGAGTTCGCAGCAAAAAAGAATGAACAATAAAACTAAGAAGGGAGCGACAAAAGCGCTCCGAGGAAAAGTAAGTTATTAATATACTTTTTGTTTATTAAAAGAGAGAAAAGTTGTTGGTTAGTAACTATCATCAGTCGTTGGTAAGGAGACTTGATACCAAGTAAATTTATCTGTTGATGCTAGTAAATGAGGGTAGGCTTGTTTAAATGCTTCTGCTTGAGGATACTGACGAATTGCCTCTTGGCTATTCCACTCGATTAAAGCAATAAGTGAAGGTACCTTGGACCCTTTATGGATACTGCCGTAATTTTTTGGGTGTTGTTTAAAAATAAATTTTGCGCCAAGCTCAGCTCGTAATGCCTTGGTTGCTTCAAAATATTGCTGATATTTTTCTTGGTCAGTGATCCATAATTCACTTACCGTATAAAACTTATCTGGTGATAACTGATACTCTTCATCAACACTAATATCAACGTCACCAAAAGATAGTTCGTTCCAGCCTTGGTTTTGTAATGGCAGAGCATCTTGTTTATAAAGAGGGTTTTCACGTAATTGCTGAGCAACGTTATCTGATTTCCACGCATAAAGCGCGAAAAACTCTGCGGGATGATCGCCTGCCAAAGTTTGTGTGACTGGCATTAAAATTACTTCTCTTACATCATTTGGCTTGGTTAACTGAGCAATCTTTTTAAAGTAAGCTTGTTGTGCCGCCTCGCCGCCGTGTTTTCTGTCGAGTAAAAGTAACGATAACATTTCATTTTTTTCGAACGAAAGTTTGATGGAGTCTTGATTAAAAGCGCTGGTAGTCGCTGAATAACTCAATAATGCCGTTGAAAAAATGAATGTGCTAAATAGTTTCATGTGTTGGATACTCCGTGTTTAAAAATTCGGAGTTATTTAAGTGCAGGATTACTTTTGTGGCGTCACTTTGGATAGAAAATGACTAGTTTGTGCGTTGAAATGCTTTTGGTGTAAGACCAGTGTCTTGTTTAAAGGCGCGATAAAAACTATTTTTGTTGTTGAATCCAGACTCAAATGCAATGTCTAAAATAGACGCTTTAACATTACCGTCCTTTAACATCGTTTTCGCTTTATCTAAGCGATAGCGGTTAATATATTCGTAGAAGGTTTGTTTTAGATGCACGTTAAGTAACTCTGATATTTGATGACTATTAATACCCAAATGTTCCGCGAGATCTTTCAGTGTTAATTCGTTATTCAAATATAACTCTTGTTCATTCATTTTTTTCTGTAATTGCAAAGACAATGATTCGGCAAGTTGTCTATCCAACGTTTTTAACTCCCTGTTATTGTTTATAGAAGCGTTAGTTAGTACCTGCTGATAGTGCTCAAAGAAGATATTAGGTTTTACCAATGAACAGATGATAATGCCTTGCAAAAATAGCGACAGTGCGACAATGTAAATAAACCAGTCATCATTATTCATTGGTGAGAAAAGGTATGATTTTGTAATAAAAAAGATATCTAGCATTATCATGATGAAAATGCCGACTATTAAGTAAAGTAACCAATAAAAATGCGTTTTGGATGTTGAATGCACGATACTGTTAATTTTTTCTTTATTGAGCAGCAGGCATTTTGCGGACCAGTAAATATAGAGTGATAGTTGTATAAAAAGTGGTGCAATAATAAATAATGGCAGGGCATCTGGTGACCATGGTAGATAGCGGAAAACTAGCGTGATAAAAAAAGGAATAAAATGCTTGGTAATTTGAGGAAAAGAAAACCTATGGTCTGTGATGGCGCGACAAAAAGCGAGTAAAAACGGACCATACAACCACGTTAAATTAGACGTGATAATCCAACTCCATTCATTGGTGCCATATTGAACGCTACTGTAAACATTGGCAAGTGGAATAGTTTGCGTAAATAAAAATGCGCCAAGTAATCTATTTGAGTAATGATTTCCAGTGCGATTTAACAATAATGAAAGGCTAAGCCACAGTGCAATAACAATGATAAATATCAGTGATAAAGGCATCCATATAAGTACAGTATTGTTCATATACGTGACAAAAATCCGTTTTTAATATGAGGTATACAATTTTAGTGTAACGTGTTTATCTATATTGCTAATAGATGGTTTGTTAATAGGCTAGTTAAATTTAAAATAAGCACGAGTATGATTATAAGGAATCATTAAATGAAGAAGTTTTATGTAAGTAAAATAGTCATATGGGTGTCAGTAATAATATTAAGTGGATGTACCAGCTTAAAAAATCATGGAGATGTAGAGCAAGCTTACTTTGACCAACAAGCTTGCAATGGTGAATTGGAAATATCCCATACTGTGGTGATTGCTTCTGATGCAGAGCAGGTTAAGTCACCAGAGGTCAGAACGTTATGCCAACCGTCAGTTTATGAAACGCAAACTGAATTTGAAAAAGAAAATCGTCGTCAACAATAAGAATAGTTCAATGCGACTATTAAACGATAACAATAGTTCATGTTTTTTCTCTATGTTGATAAGGCTTCAATACTGATTATTGACAATGTATTTTACATTATTGTTATAGCCCCAAGGTTGTTATTAGTTAGGAAAGTTTATTCTATATAAGTCATCTGTTGATATCGACGTACATTTCTTTTATTCAATAAGCTGATGCGATGAATAACTAACGCCATATTTTATCCAAGGTGTTAAAACATTTACTATGCACTCATATCGGGAGATAATGGAGTTTCTCAAGTTTAATTATTGTTGGAGAAACATGGCAAACAACGACTCGCTATTTACACATCACGAGCATGCCTTGGAAAAGGAATATGAAGTCTGTCCGGAGTGTGGCAGTGAACTTGTGATCAAAAATAGTAAAGCGGGCGCTTTTTTTGGCTGTTCTTCTTACCCTACGTGTAAATATACAAGACCTGTACATGAACAGGAAAAAATGGAAGCGCAAGTGCTGCCAGGCAGTGAGTGTCCAGAGTGTGGTCATGAACTTGCCGTTAAACAAGGGCGTTACGGTATGTTTATTGGGTGTAGTAATTTTCCAGCTTGCCATCATATTGAACATGAAGAACAAAAGGCTTCTTCCAAGATTAAATGTCCGTCTTGCAAGGACGGTCATCTTGTTGAACGGCAAAGTCGCTTTGGTAAAATCTTTTACGCATGTGATGGATACCCGAAGTGTAAGTTTGCGGTTAATCATGAACCTGTTGAAGGGCACTGTAATGTATGTGGCTTTCCATTATTGCTGAAACGTCAAATGGCGGCAGGTGAGAAGTTACAATGCGCGCAAAAGAAATGCAGTAAATTCCAGTCATAAAAAAAAGCGAGCTTGTTGGCTCGCTTTTTTTTATGTTCAATTTTATCGGTTAATTTTTTCTTGATATTTTTTCGCGAACTCAAGCAAATCGGGGAATGCATTTGTATCAAGTATCTGTGCGAGTGCTGATAAGCGCGTTGCTAACTCTGCTTCAGTAGTGCCACTAACATTGATATGACCCATTTTACGACCTGCACGTTTTTCTTTTTCGTACCAGTGCATGGTAACACTAGGAATTGCTAACACTTCATTAGGTACTCGGTCTTCGCCGATAATGTTTATCATGGCAGTAGGGCGGTTTAACGTCGTATTACCTAAAGGTAAGCCGCAAATAGCGCGTAAATGGTTTTCAAATTGACATGTATCAGCACCTTGCTGTGTCCAATGACCTGAATTATGAACGCGAGGAGCAATTTCATTGACCAACAATTTTTCACCGATTTGAAAAAATTCAATAGCCAATATACCAACGTAATCGAGCGCTTCTGTAAGTTTTGTAAACACATCAAGTGCTTGAGCTTGTAATGTTTCATCTGCTGCTGACGCTAACGATACACTTAAAATACCGTTGGTGTGATGATTCTCAGTGAGAGGGTAAACAGAAATTTCACCCGTTGTACTGCGCGCACCCACAAGAGATACTTCACGCTCAAAAGGTATCATTTGTTCAGCGACTATACCTTGAGGAACTGCAGATTGGCTTTGAACAATAAAGTCAGCCATCTCTTGCCAAATAACGTCAGCCTGCTCAACAGACTTCATTCGCCATTGACCTTTACCATCGTAACCTTCTAAGGCACTTTTAAAAATGATCGGTAAGCTGAGCTGTTCAATGGCCGTATTGAAATCTTCCCGAGTTGCAATAATGGCGTGTTTTGCATTAGCAACACTGCAACTTTCCAATAATGCTTTTTCAAGGCGACGATCACCGCCTATTTTAATGGCCTGGCTACTTGGAAATAACTTTCCAGAGTTTTCACATTGCTCCAGTGTGTCGTGGGCGACATGTTCAAATTCAGCGGTGATTACATCCGCTTCTGCAATACCTTGGGTTAAGTCACCATAAATAAGTTCAGGGGCAATTGGATGCACCACGTTATTAGTACGTACATCAAAAGCTTTTACATCCATGTTTAACGGTGAGCCAGCTAGATCCATCATGCGAGCAAGTTGGCCGGCGCCTAATACCAAAACATTTTTCATGTGCTTTTTTATTCCGCTGGGTTCGGGTTGCTTAGTATTGTATCGGTTTGTTCTGTTCTGAACTTTTCGATATTCGCCATGATGTCACTGTCATGTGTAGCTATGATTTGTGCTGCTAATAAACCAGCATTTGCTGCTCCAGCTGTGCCAATAGCAAGTGTACCTACGGCAATACCTTTTGGCATTTGTACAATAGATAACAATGAATCTTGACCACTAAGTGCTTTTGACTGTACCGGTACACCTAATACTGGTAGCGGTGTGTAAGCCGCTGTCATACCTGGCAAATGTGCTGCGCCACCAGCGCCAGCAATAATGACTTTGATACCGCGATCTTTTGCTTTTTCAGCATATTCTGCCAATAAGTGAGGTGTTCTATGCGCAGAAACGACTTTAGTTTCATATGGAACGTTTAAATTATCTAACATTTCCGCTGCATGTTGCATTGTTGGCCAATCCGATTTAGACCCCATGATAATACCGACTTTCATGATATATCACCTTCACCTTGAGTTGATGGTTGCTGTATTCACGGTACATTCCGTGACTAAAAATTAAGCCGCGCATTATACCTGCCTTTACAAAAATACGGAAATATTACCGATAAGTTATCACGCGTTAGCCTACTTTATACTTTAGTCGACCTTAGACTAAAGGCGCATTTTTAGTGTGGATAAAAACTGTACACTGAACTAATAAGATATAAACAAAAGTGATAAGGCGCTTATCTAGCGCTTTAACGAACACCTTGTATAGAGAGGTTAAAGATGAGCAATATATATAACCAAGGCTTAGAAAAAGTGGCAGCAAATAGTTTACCTTTATCACCAGTAAACTTTCTTAATAGAACAGCTGATGTTTATCCCGATAAAGTGGCGATAGTTCATGGTGAACAGCAGATCACATACCGTGACTTTAGACGCAATGTTAGAAAGCTTGCTTCGGCATTAGTTAATAATGGTGTTAAACCAGGTGATACAGTGAGTATTATCGCGGCGAATATACCGGCGTTTATTGATGCTCACTTTGGTGTTCCATTAACAGGCGCAGTGCTTAACTCCATTAATATACGTTTAGATGCGCAAGCTATCGCGTTTATTTTAGATCATGGTGAATGTGATGTGTTACTGGTAGATACTGCTTTTGCAGATGTTACACGACAAGCATTAGCACTGTGCTCACGTGCACCTTTGATTATTGATATTGATGATTTACAACTTGGCGAAGCTGATCGCATAGGATCTATTGAGTACCAAGCATTCTTAGCGCAAGGTGATGAAAATTTTTCAACAAACTTGATACATGATGAATGGCAAGCATTAGCACTAAATTACACCTCTGGTACCACGGGTAACCCTAAAGGTGTGGTTTATTCACACCGCGGTGCTTATTTAAACGCAATGGGAAATAATATGATTTGGCCAATGCCAACCAGTGCAGTGTACCTTTGGACATTGCCATTATTTCACTGTAATGGTTGGTGCTTTCCCTGGACTGTTGTTGCGATGGCGGGCACGCAAGTATGTTTACGTAACGTTGAAGTAAACGCTATTGTCGATGCATTGGTGCAACATAATGTAAGTCATTTTTGTGGCGCGCCAATTGTGTTAAACATGATCTTAAATGGTGAACCATCAACATTGAGCCAGGTACCTCGAGGCGTTAATATCATGACTGCAGGCGCACCGCCTCCTGCGGCCGTTATTAAAGGAATGGAAGCTATGGGATTCGATATTACGCAAGGCTATGGTTTGACTGAAGTTTATGGCCCATGTGTTGTGAGTGAATGGAAAAGTGAGTGGGATGATCTTGATGATGATACCCGTGCTGCGTTGAAAGCAAGACAAGGGGTAAGGTATCCAACACAGGAGGAGGTCGACGTACTTAATCCTGAAACTATGGCGCCAGTGCCTGCCGACGCGGATACCATTGGTGAAATTATGTTTCGTGGTAATACGACCATGAAGGGATACCTAAAAAATGAAACAGCAACTGAGCAGGCTTTTAAGCATGGTTGGTTTCATTCAGGGGACTTAGCTGTGAAACACCCTGATGGCTTTATTGAAATTCGTGATCGTTCAAAAGATATTATTATTTCTGGTGGTGAAAATATATCATCAGTGGAAGTAGAAAGTACGTTATATAAACATCCTGCTGTTATGGAAGCTGCCGTCATTGCCCGTAAAGATGATAAATGGGGAGAAGCTCCTTGTGCATTTGTTACGTTAAAAACTGGCAAGCAAGTAACTGAGCAGGAACTTATTGATTTTTGTCGTAACAATATGGCTAGATTCAAGGTGCCCAAAACGGTTATCTTTAGTGAACTACCTAAAACGTCGACGGGTAAGATACAAAAATTTATCTTGCGGCAGAAAGTGAAAGCACTATTTGAAACAGCTTAATCTCAGGATTTACTGAAAAATCTTTTTAAAAAGCCTATAATCGCCGCAGTTTAAATTTGAGGTTGGTTTAACGTATGACTACGGCGGTAGAAACTTTTCAGCAAGGGGGTGTAATTGCTTACCCCACAGAAGCTGTATTTGGATTAGGCTGTGATCCTGATAATCAATCAGCGGTTGAAAAAATCTTACGTATTAAGAACCGCCCTGTGGAAAAAGGACTGATTTTATTAGCGGGGAATTACTCTCAGTTGTTGCCTTATATAGACGATAGCGCGATACCACAAGACAAGCGGTATAGCGTTTTATCGCGTTGGCCTGACGGTATTACACAAGTCGTGCCCGCAAATGAAAACACACCTGCATATCTTACGGGCAAATTTAATACCATTGCCGTTCGCATTACTAGTCAACCAGACGTTGTTGCACTTTGTTTGCAAACCGGTAAACCTATCGTTTCCACGAGTGCCAATTATTCAGGCCATCCTCCAGCCACAACCTGGCAGGAGGTTGAGCACTCTTTGGCTGATAGTGTAGATTATTTGATTAAAGGACAAACGCTAGGGTTTGATAAACCATCTACGATCATTGATGCGCTAACTGGAGAAACATTTCGCACATGAATTCAGTAAATATTGATTACGTTATTTCCTTCTTTAAACAGCTTCAAGACACTATTTGTCTCGCGTTAGAACAAGCTGATGGACAGGGTAAATTTGTTGAAGACGCCTGGACACGCGAAGAAGGTGGTGGTGGACGTACAAGAGTACTAACTGACGGCGCAATAATAGAACAAGGAGGCGTCAACTTTTCATTAGTATCAGGCGATAAATTGCCGCCATCAGCAACAGCTCATCGGCCTGAACTTGCGGGTCGTACATGGCAAGCATGTGGTGTGTCGTTAGTAATTCACCCTAAAAACCCTTTTATTCCTACATCACATGCGAATGTTAGGTTTTTTATTGCTGAAAAAGCGGGTGAAGAGCCTGTATGGTGGTTTGGTGGTGGTTTTGATCTCACACCTTTTTACCCGTTTATTGAAGATGTTAAACATTGGCATCAAACCGCGCATGATTTATGTTTACCTTTCGGTGAAAATGTCTATCAAGAACATAAAGCGTGGTGTGATGATTATTTTTATCTTAAACACCGGAAAGAAACCCGGGGGGTTGGCGGGTTATTTTTTGACGATTTAAACGGTTGGTCGTTTGAACAATGTTTTGCTTATGTTAAAGCTGTGGGTCAAGGCTTTATAGACGCCTATGTACCAATTATCGAAAAGCGTAAAAATACACCTTATCAAGATTCACATCGGCAGTTTCAATTGTATCGACGTGGACGCTACGTAGAGTTTAATTTGGTTTTTGATCGCGGTACGTTATTTGGGTTGCAATCAGGTGGCCGAACCGAATCTATTTTAATGTCTATGCCGCCGTTAGCTCGTTGGGAATATAATTATCAACCTGAGGAAAATAGCGAAGAATCGGCGCTAAGTGAATATTTAACACCTAGAGATTGGCTTGCTGAGTAGAAATAATGACAAAGAAAAATAAATACGGACACTTACAACGTTTTGGCCCTGCAACACGAAATAGTCTTGTTGGGTTAAAAGCGGCTTGTAAATATGAACTCGCGTTCCGCCAAGAAGTATTTTTATGTTTAATACTACTGCCCGCTGCACTTTATATTTCAGATAGCTTTGTTGAATTTGCCTTATTAATGTCAGGTATTATGGGGATCATGATCACCGAGTTATTAAACTCGGCGGTAGAAGCTGCAATAGATCGTATTGGCCCCGAACATCATGAACTAAGTGGTCGCGCCAAAGACTTGGGCTCTGCAGCCGTGTTTGTAGCCATTTGTTATTTTATATTAATTTGGGGCTATAAAATATATAGCATGTTCTAAAACATTATACTGTATAGCGCCACTAACATTTAAACTAAATTGACACATTGTGTGTGCTACTGTGTATGAACGCCTTTTTATTACCTCATTAAATTTAATGTCTTTTCAATGCCATCATTTTATAAACGCTAGTGGCTACGTAATTTTCGTGATGAAATCTACAAAATAGAGATGGATTTATTGATATAGATCAGCTTTTCCTGTCCTAGTTAGGTCACTCCAGTGTAAAAACTCTAAAAGTTGAGATAAATCAACTTTTCTCTTAAGTCTTGAACGTATTATGCAGTCAAATTATTAAGGGGATACTCTCATGAAAAAAGGTCTTATTACATTAGCGGTTTTATCTAGTTTATCAGTTGGTGCTATTGCGCAAGGTTATCAAGCCGGTGACCTAGTTGTACGTGGTGGTGTAACGAATGTTAACCCAAATAGCGACAAAGCAGGTGTTTATGTTGGTGCATTAGGTGGTAATACGCCGCTGGCTGTATCTGTAGATGATAATTCACAGTTAGGTTTAAATTTTGTTTACTTTTATGACAGTAATTGGGCGATAGAAGTACTAGCTGCAACGCCGTTTACACATGACATTATCATTCACGATGCACAAGGTATTTCGCCTGGTATCTTTGATGTTAACGTTGATGGTGCGACTTTAGGTGAAACAACACATTTACCACCAACAATTAGTGCCGTCTATTATTTTGATACTGACACTGCTTTTAAACCATACGTGGGTGCAGGTTTAAACTACACTATCTTCTTTGATGAAGACTTTAAAAAAGCGCCTAAGTCACTTGGCTTTAATGATTTAGCGCTAGATAGCTCTTTTGGCTACGCATTACAAGTTGGCGCAGATTATCAGTTAGATGACAACTGGCATTTAAATGCTTCAGTACGTTATATTGATATTGATACTGAAGCTACCTTTAAAATTGGCGATGAAATTAAAGGTTCTGCAGATGTAGATGTTGATCCTGTCGTGTTCTCATTATTAGTTGGTTATAAGTTTTAAACCATATCAATTATAGACTGTTGAAAAGCCACTTACTCATTAAGTGGCTTTTTATTGGTTAACCATGTGAAATGCTAATTGCGTAAAAGATTGGCGTAAGTGTTTTTTTAACGAAACATTATCAATTGTTTTATTCATGGCGTTATTCATACATAACAGCCACAAGTCGGCTTGCTTTTTTGTTACCGCGACATGCATGTGCCGTTGACGCAGACGAGGGTGGCCATATTTTTCTTCATATAATGGCGGTCCACCCAGCCAGCCAGATAGATACTGAAAGAATTTTTCTCTAATATCGTCTAATGGCTGTTTATGAATAGCCAGTAATGCTTGTAAGTGAATATTACTCTCCATTTCATCATAAAAGGCATTTGCTAAAGCTCTTGTTCCAGCTTCTTGCCCAATGAGCATATAAGGAGTATTACTAGGAGATAACATTTCGGACTTGTTTGTTTTCTGTAAAAGCTTTTTAATGCCTAACAAAATGATAACCTTTTAAAGAATGAGAATGGATAAATACGCGGTATTTGGCAACCCAATAAGCCAATCTAAGTCACCACTTATACACCAAGCGTTCGCTAAGCAAACTGCTCAAGCGATAGAGTATACCGCAATAAAAGCGGAGCTAGATAATTTTTCTGGTGCTATTCGTGATTTTATGGCGCATGGTGGGAAAGGATGCAATGTAACCGTGCCATTTAAAGAGCAGGCGTTTCAATTGGCCGATCAAGTAAGTGAACGTGCAGAATTAGCCGGTGCAGTAAATACATTGTCTTTTAAAGAAGACGGAAGTATCTTTGCAGATAATACAGATGGCGCAGGGCTTGTCGAAGATTTAAAAGCACATGGTGCTCCATTATCGGGACGTATTTTACTAATAGGTGCTGGTGGTGCTGCAAGAGGCGTTATCCACCCATTATTAGCATTTTCTCCACTAGAACTCGTTATAGTAAATCGTACATTTTATAAAGCTGAGAGTTTAGCAAAGCGTTTTGAGTCATTCGGGAATGTTGTTGCTATGACGACTGAAGATTTAAAAGAAGCTGGAACTTTTGATCTCGTTATTAATTCAACGTCTGCTAGCTTATCGGGTGATTTACCACCAATATCAAGTCATGTATTTAACCAAAATTCTGTTGCTTATGACATGGTCTATGGTGATAAACCTACAGTTTTCTGTCGCTGGGCAAAAGAACAGGGTTGTAAAATTGCAATCGATGGGCTTGGAATGTTGTTAGGTCAAGCAGCCGTAGCGTTTTCAATTTGGCGCAATGTTATGCCAAATACACAAGTCGTTATGCAAATGCTCAGATCGGAGATGTCTAAGTAATGAATCAAGCAATTTTATTTAATGATGATTTAGTCTTTGATCAAGAAAATGAAGCGTGGAAAGTGACAGGGTTATTATCAGGAGAACTATTAACGATCTATTTTCATTCTGCAAATTTAAAGCATTTAGCCAGTATTGATCGTTGTACTAAGTATGATTTAGAAGAAATCACTGAGTTGTGGCTAGAACAAAACGAGCCAGAGCTCAGTGAAATTCATATTTATGACCTTTAACTATTAAGCTCTTCTATGTACTCGTTCTTGGTTACAATGTAATTCAGGGCTGATTCTTTTAAGAAATTAAGTTCAGCTTCTTTCAAAGGGCGAGCTTCTTTCATAGGGTTGCCTACGTATAGATAACCGCTGCGTAAAGTTTTATTTGGCGGAACAACGGTTCCTGCGCCGATAAAGACATCGTCTTCAACTGTCGCGCCATCTAAGATAATACTACCCATACCGACTAAAACTCGATCTCCGATAGTACAACCATGTAACATACACTTATGACCAATAGTTACATCAGCACCAATAATTAAAGGAAAACCCTCGGGATTGCCATGAGATGCACGTGTTACATGTAACACTGTTCCATCTTGAACATTGGTTCTATCGCCAATGGTTATTTTATTTACATCGCCTCTGGCTGCTACCAATGGCCAAACACTTACTTCGTTTCCCATCGTTATATCACCAATTAATACGGCACTTTCATCAATATAACTATTAGTACCAACAACGGGTACTATACCTTTGTAACTTCTAAGAGGATTTGTAGACATATAGATCTCTCAACTGTTTATTTATATATATTTATTAAAAGGGTACGTTGAAATTAGATAAAACGCTAATAAGGATAATAAAAAGCTATTTTCTAATAGCTTAGCTAAAATTTAACAATTGATTAATGTTTTATCTATTTATGGTTACTTTATATCAATAAAAATAAGGTTTGTACAAAAACAAAGCAAACAAACAATTATTTGAAAATAGTTGTTGACGTAGGTGCAAAAATCCCTAAAATGCGCATCCACTTCTCGGGGACAAGCCAAGAAGCTGTTTTGATAAGTTTAGTGAAGCGAAAGCGACATAAAACACATCACCAAACATTAAAAAATAAATTAAAATTTTTTAATAAAAAGGTTGACATCAAAACTGGGTTGCGTAGAATGCGCATCCTCGCTTGAGGCAACGGCCACAAGCAAGATTGACAAGCGAATGTGACTTATCAATTTATTCGAAAGAATAGTTCTTTAACAATTAGTTATCATGCAATTTGTGTGGGCACTCACAGTGATGATGTTTTACCAGTAACTTAGGTTACAAAAATGTCTTAGTGAATGTTCATACAAAAACTTATTTAAGTTTTTACTTTTTGTCTAACTTTTTAAAGTAAGTCAAAAAGATGTACAGAATTCATTGAGCAGCATCTTCGGATGCACAAACGATTTTTTAATTGAAGAGTTTGATCATGGCTCAGATTGAACGCTGGCGGCAGGCTTAACACATGCAAGTCGAGCGGAAACGAAGAGTAGCTTGCTACTCTGGCGTCGAGCGGCGGACGGGTGAGTAATGCTTGGGAATATGCCTAGAGGTGGGGGACAACAGTTGGAAACGACTGCTAATACCGCATAATGTCTACGGACCAAAGGGGGGGCTCTTCGGACCTTTCGCCTTTAGATTAGCCCAAGTGAGATTAGCTAGTAGGTAAGGTAATGGCTTACCTAGGCGACGATCTCTAGCTGGTTTGAGAGGATGATCAGCCACACTGGGACTGAGACACGGCCCAGACTCCTACGGGAGGCAGCAGTGGGGAATATTGCACAATGGGGGAAACCCTGATGCAGCCATGCCGCGTGTGTGAAGAAGGCCTTCGGGTTGTAAAGCACTTTCAGTCGTGAGGAAAGGGTGTAAGTTAATACCTTGCATCTGTGACGTTAGCGACAGAAGAAGCACCGGCTAACTCCGTGCCAGCAGCCGCGGTAATACGGAGGGTGCGAGCGTTAATCGGAATTACTGGGCGTAAAGCGTGCGTAGGCGGTTAGTTAAGTCAGATGTGAAATCCCGGAGCTCAACTCCGGAACTGCATTTGAAACTGGCTAACTAGAGTATTGTAGAGGGTGGTGGAATTTCCAGTGTAGCGGTGAAATGCGTAGAGATTGGAAGGAACATCAGTGGCGAAGGCGGCCACCTGGACAAATACTGACGCTGAGGCACGAAAGCGTGGGGAGCGAACAGGATTAGATACCCTGGTAGTCCACGCCGTAAACGATGTCAACTAGCTGTTTGTGTTCTTGAAACGTGAGTAGCGTAGCTAACGCGCTAAGTTGACCGCCTGGGGAGTACGGCCGCAAGGTTAAAACTCAAATGAATTGACGGGGGCCCGCACAAGCGGTGGAGCATGTGGTTTAATTCGATGCAACGCGAAGAACCTTACCATCCCTTGACATCCAGAGAATTTTCTAGAGATAGAATTGTGCCTTCGGGAACTCTGAGACAGGTGCTGCATGGCTGTCGTCAGCTCGTGTTGTGAAATGTTGGGTTAAGTCCCGCAACGAGCGCAACCCCTATCCTTATTTGCCAGCGAGTAGTGTCGGGAACTCTAAGGAGACTGCCGGTGATAAACCGGAGGAAGGTGGGGACGACGTCAAGTCATCATGGCCCTTACGGGATGGGCTACACACGTGCTACAATGGTACATACAGAGGGCAGCAAGACCGCGAGGTGGAGCGAATCCCATAAAGTGTATCGTAGTCCGGATCGGAGTCTGCAACTCGACTCCGTGAAGTCGGAATCGCTAGTAATCGTAGATCAGAATGCTACGGTGAATACGTTCCCGGGCCTTGTACACACCGCCCGTCACACCATGGGAGTGGGTTGCAAAAGAAGTGGCTAGTTTAACCCTCGGGGGGACGGTCACCACTTTGTGATTCATGACTGGGGTGAAGTCGTAACAAGGTAACCCTAGGGGAACCTGGGGTTGGATCACCTCCTTATCTTGAAGTAAGACAGATTATTGTTGAGTGTTCACACAAATTGCATAGATAACGAATATAGAAGAAGTCACCCTGACTAAGTCTAAAAAGGGGCTATAGCTCAGCTGGGAGAGCGCCTGCCTTGCACGCAGGAGGTCAGCAGTTCGATCCTGCTTAGCTCCACCAATACTTCTTCATAAAGAACGAAAGACCAAATTAAAGGTTACTTTTTAGTGATTTTCAATTTGGTTTTTTTAACCAAGTTTTTAACCGAATGCGTGTTGATTACTACTTCTTTAACAATCTGGAAAGCTGATATTTATATCCCTTAAACATAAAGTTTTATGTTTAAAACCCTTAATAACGTGTCGCGCGTTGTTAAGTGAATTCTAATTCAAGTGCTATTTATAGTACGTGAAAATGTCAGACATACATTTAGTTTGGGTTTTGTCACTCAAACACTTAAGACTACTTAGGGTTGTATGGTTAAGTGACTAAGCGTATATGGTGGATGCCTTGGCAGTTAGAGGCGATGAAGGACGTGTTAATCTGCGATAAGCTGTGTTAAGTCGATAAAAGACGTTATAGACACAGATTTCCGAATGGGGAAACCCACTTGCATAAGCAAGTATCTTTATGTGAATACATAGCATAAAGAGGCGAACCGGGAGAACTGAAACATCTAAGTACCCCGAGGAAAAGAAATCAACCGAGATTTCGTTAGTAGCGGCGAGCGAACGCGAATTAGCCCTTAAGCGGCATGGCGTCAATGGAAGTATCTGGAAAGGTACACGATACAGGGTGATAGTCCCGTACATGAAGACAAAATGTTTGTGAAATCGAGTAGGTCGGCACACGTGAAATGTTGACTGAATATGGGGGGACCATCCTCCAAGGCTAAATACTCCTAACTGACCGATAGTGAACCAGTACCGTGAGGGAAAGGCGAAAAGAACCCCTGTGAGGGGAGTGAAATAGAACCTGAAACCGTATACGTACAAGCAGTGGAAGCCTTCGGGTGACTGCGTACCTTTTGTATAATGGGTCAGCGACTTATATTTAGTAGCAAGGTTAACCGATTAGGGGAGCCGTAGCGAAAGCGAGTGTTAACTGCGCGTTTAGTTGCTAGGTATAGACCCGAAACCCGGCGATCTACCCATGGGCAGGTTGAAGGTTGAGTAACATCAACTGGAGGACCGAACACACGTATGTTGAAAAATGCGGTGATGACCTGTGGGTCGGAGTGAAAGGCTAATCAAGCCGGGAGATAGCTGGTTCTCCCCGAAATCTATTTAGGTAGAGCCTCGGACGAATACCATTGGGGGTAGAGCACTGTTAAGGCTAGGGGGTCATCCCGACTTACCAACCCTTTGCAAACTCCGAATACCAATGAGTACTATCCGGGAGACACACTATGGGTGCTAACGTCCGTAGTGAAGAGGGAAACAACCCAGACCGCCAGCTAAGGTCCCAAAGTCATAGTTAAGTGGGAAACGATGTGGAAAGGCATAGACAGCTAGGAGGTTGGCTTAGAAGCAGCCATCCTTTAAAGAAAGCGTAATAGCTCACTAGTCGAGTCGGTCTGCGCGGAAGATGTAACGGGGCTAAACTATGCACCGAAGCTGCGGATTCAAAATTTATTTTGAGTGGTAGGGGAGCGTTCTGTAAGCCGTTGAAGGTGTGTTGTAAGGCATGCTGGAGGTATCAGAAGTGCGAATGCTGACATGAGTAACGATAATGGGGGTGAAAAACCCCCACGCCGAAAGACCAAGGTTTCCTGTCCCATGTTAATCAGGGCAGGGTAAGTCGGCCCCTAAGGCGAGGCTGAAAAGCGTAGTCGATGGGAAACAGATTAATATTTCTGTACTTCTATATATTGCGAAGGAGGGACGGAGAAGGCTAAACAGGCATGGCGTTGGTAGTCCATGTGAAAGATTGTAGGCTGGAGACTTAGGCAAATCCGGGTCACCACTAGGCTGAGAGTCGAGACGATACTCTACGGAGTAGAAGCTGTTGATGCCCTGCTTCCAGGAAAAGCTTCTAAGCATCAGATATATAGGAACCGTACCCCAAACCGACACAGGTGGTTAGGTAGAGAATACTAAGGCGCTTGAGAGAACTCGGGTGAAGGAACTAGGCAAAATAGTACCGTAACTTCGGGAGAAGGTACGCTGGCTTTGGTGATGGGACTTGCTCCCTAAGCTGAGGTCAGTCGAAGTAACCAGGTGGCTGGAACTGTTTATTAAAAACACAGCACTGTGCAAAATCGAAAGATGACGTATACGGTGTGACGCCTGCCCGGTGCCGGAAGGTTAATTGATTGGGTTAGCTCTGCGAAGCTCATGATCGAAGCCCCGGTAAACGGCGGCCGTAACTATAACGGTCCTAAGGTAGCGAAATTCCTTGTCGGGTAAGTTCCGACCTGCACGAATGGCGTAATCATGGCCACACTGTCTCCACCCGAGACTCAGTGAAATTGAAATTGCGGTTAAGATGCCGTATACCCGCGGCTAGACGGAAAGACCCCGTGAACCTTTACTATAGCTTGACAGTGAACATTGCTCCTACATGTGTAGGATAGGTGGGAGGCTTTGAAGCATGCACGCCAGTGTGTGTGGAGCCAACCTTGAAATACCACCCTTGTATGCGTGATGTTCTAACCTAGGGCCCTTATCGGGCTTGGGGACACTGTCTGGTGGGTAGTTTGACTGGGGCGGTCTCCTCCCAAAGAGTAACGGAGGAGCACGAAGGTTGGCTAAGTACGGTCGGACATCGTACGGTTAGTGCAATGGCATAAGCCAGCTTAACTGCGAGACAGACACGTCGAGCAGGTGCGAAAGCAGGTCATAGTGATCCGGTGGTTCTGTATGGAAGGGCCATCGCTCAACGGATAAAAGGTACTCCGGGGATAACAGGCTGATACCGCCCAAGAGTTCATATCGACGGCGGTGTTTGGCACCTCGATGTCGGCTCATCACATCCTGGGGCTGAAGTCGGTCCCAAGGGTATGGCTGTTCGCCATTTAAAGTGGTACGCGAGCTGGGTTTAGAACGTCGTGAGACAGTTCGGTCCCTATCTGCCGTGGGCGTTTGAGAATTGAAGAGGGCTGCTCCTAGTACGAGAGGACCGGAGTGGACGAACCGCTGGTGTTCGGGTTGTTATGCCAATAGCATTGCCCGGTAGCTACGTTCGGAACTGATAACCGCTGAAAGCATCTAAGCGGGAAACAGGCTTTAAGATGAGTTCTCACTGGAGATTTAATCTCCCTAAAGGGTCGTTGGAGACTACAACGTTGATAGGTCAGGTGTGTAAGTGCTGCGAGGCATTGAGCTAACTGATACTAATTGCCCGTGAGGCTTAACCATACAACACCCAAGTGGTTTTGTTGTATGATGTTTGACAAGTATATTCACGTACTGTGCATTGAATTAGAAAATATAGATATTAGATTTCCGAGATTGTGTTTACGAAAGTAGACGATAAAAGTTTATGCTTGATGACAATAGCATTGTAGAACCACCTGATCCCATGCCGAACTCAGTAGTGAAATGCAATAGCGCCGATGGTAGTGTGGGAGTTCCCATGTGAGAGTAGGACATCATCAAGCTTCTAACAATGGAAAACCCAGCATTGCTGGGTTTAATCCGTTTGGAGGGGTTCCCGAGTGGCCAAAGGGATCAGACTGTAAATCTGACGGCTCCGCCTTCGGTGGTTCGAATCCACCTCCCTCCACCATATAAATAAAGCTCGACTTACGTCGGGCTTTTTTTATGCCTAGAAAATGTGAATAAGAACATCGGTTCGACAAAATATTCGGGAAAAATTTTAAACAGACGTAGTAGCACTATTGATTTAGCTCCGTTTAATTGTGAACCATTTTTTGTAAAGTGACGAAAATATTCAAAACATTAGGAATGTTGTGATACCAGAGAGTTGGTGGTTAAAAAATTTTATGAACTAAATGCCGTCAGTGCTTCAAATTTGCTTCTTAGTTTTAAATAACGTTTATAAGATTCGCTTTCCGGTGACAGGTCTCTAAACTGTTTAATTAGTACTTTTGCCTGATTAAAATCTTCTTTTCTATCATTATTGGTTTCATAAGAGATTAACAGTACTTGTAGTAAATTGAGTTTAACACCGATGTGATTTGGAAAGTGATATAGAGCCTGGTTTAGCTTATCGATGGCAAGGGTATAATGTTTCGCACGGTAAAGGCTAATACCGACCTCTAGCGCGTTTTGGGCTGCTATTTTATCTTTTTCACTAATTGGTCTGTCTGACAATGCTACTACTTCTGACAGTATTTCCATATTGTCAGGATGGGCTTGTGCAAGTTCTTCTAATATTAATTCCGCTTTACGTCTTCTATGCAGGGCAATCAGCGACTTAGCTATTCTAAACGTCCCTTTGACCGTTATTTCGTTTTTATAGTGCTCTAGTAGCCGTTCTGCATCTTTACGAGCGCTTTTGGCGAGTCCTGTATCTCTTGCTTTGTTATGTAACTGGGCTGTAAGAAATTGTGCAATCACTTTTAGCTCATTAGCTTGAAAGTCTCTAGTCATATTGGCCAATACTAAGAACGCTTTCTGACTGAGCTTTCTTATTTGGCTTTCTGTTAAATTATCGGAGAGCTCTATCAGCGCTTCAACAAATTGCATTGCATTATCAGGTTTCCGGTGAATCGAGTGATAAGCTAATTCATTAGTTTTCGCTAATGCGCTTGTTGCCTTATCGAGTTTATTATTATTAAGGCATAGTTCGGCGTATTGTTGTAAACGTGGAACTGAGCGCGGAGAAACTAATAGGGCTTGCTCAAGTGTTTCTTCAGCCTTTTCATGGGCATTATTATAAATTTGCGCTTTTGCAAGCCAATCGTATGCAGATAAATAAAAAGGGTTATCGTCAACAACTGCTTGAAAACATTTTTCTGCTTCTAAATAATTTTTTTCAACTAATGCCACTTTTCCCATGCCGATTGCAGCCCATTGACAGTTTGGTGTACCGATATATGCCGCATAGATTTTCTTTGCTTGATCGTACTCTTCTAACTCGAAATGCTGTCGAGAACGTATGCCTAAACACTCATGTTTATAGGGGCTGTTTTTGTATGACTCTTGCTTACAAAGCTCAATCACTTTTCTACGGTTATTGTTATCCATGGCATGATAAATTTTTGCCATGTTTTTTTTCTTTTCAAAGGTACGGTTAAGGCGAGTTGTTAGGTCTTTTAACGTGTAGGGTTTTATTAAGTATTCATCAGGCTTATGTTCTAATGCTGCTAATACCATTGCTTGAGATACTTCAGCGGTGATCATGATGACAACGCACTTACGTGAAATAAAATTCTTTGCTCTTAGCTCTTCTAGTATTTGCTGGCCATTTTTTTTGTTTTCGCCTAGATCATAGCCAAGTAAAATAACATCGTAATGGTTTGATTCACATAACGCTAATATATCTGGCGCGTGATAGCTCGTTTCGACACTTAGTACGCCAAGACTGTAGGCGAATATCTTAAGTGTATCTCGCGATTGCTTAATATTATCTATAATCAGAAAGCGCTTGCTTCCATAATCAATGTTAACCATGAATTCCCTTTATTAACTAATATAATGCAGCGTTAAACTAAAATGCTTAATTCCGTTCAGTATTACAGAACGTACCGTTAGATTCTATAGCTTCACATCAGCAATGTTAACCTCCATTGTTATTCAGCGAGATCTTAAATATGTATAATTAGATCTATTATGAGTATAGAATTATTAACAGAACAAACTCTATCAGTACTAGCTCGTAATTGCCGTATGCAAAAAATACTCATTATTGAAGACGACAGCGTAACTTCTTTTGCTTTAAAAACTCAATTAGAACAAAAAGGGTTTGAAGTTTCTCAAGTGTATAATGGATCTGCTGCTATACGTAAAGTGATCAGTATTCACCCAGATGTTATTTTACTTGATATCGGCTTACCCGATAAAAATGGCTATGATATTTGTGTTGAATTAAGACAGTTTTACGATGGTGGTATTATTTTTTTAACCGCTCAAAACTCAGTTGAAGCAGAAGTGACGTCTTTTGGATTAGGTGCTGATGATTTTGTGGTTAAAACGGCGCCTTTTGAGGTTTTATATCAACGCATAAAGCGTTTAGGAGTTAGGCCTAAACAAGTCAATGTTAATCAAGAGCTCAAGTTTGATGATTTAATTTTTAAGCCTGCTAAAGCAGATTGTTATTATCGTGACCAAGCACTTAATTTGACTCAAGAAGAGTACGAACTGTTTTACTTTATCGCAACCAATAATGATGAAGTGGTTTCTCGTCAGCTTATATTAAAGGTGTTAAAAGGCTCAGACTATAATGGTGTGGACCGCTCTATAGATATAAAAGTTGCACGTATCCGAGCAAAACTTAAAGATAAAGGTGCGCCAAACAACATTATTCAATCGATCCGCGCAAAAGGATACCAATTTAATACCAATACAGAAGTCGAGAGTCGTTAAAAGCTAATTGCATGGCTAAAGTCTATACTGTAAGCTACGCCGCTTCCCAAGCTCCCCTTAATAATTGAGTACATTGAATGTCATTTTCATCATTAAACTTATCACCTGAACTGTTAAAAGCGGTTCAAGAGCAAGGGTACGAAACGCCATCCCCTGTGCAACAACAAGCAATTCCAGCCGTGTTGGCAGGCAAAGATGTTATGGCTGCAGCACAAACAGGGACTGGTAAAACGGCAGGTTTTACGCTACCTATTATTGAAAATTTAATAAAAGGCAAACCCGCTGGAGCTAATCAAGTAAGAGCATTAATTTTAACCCCTACGCGTGAACTAGCAGCACAGGTAGCTGACAATGTAAGCATTTATGGTCAATACACTAAGCTGCGCGCGAATGTTGTATTTGGTGGTGTGAAAATAAACCCACAAATGATGAAGCTAAGAGCTGGAAGCGATGTTTTAGTAGCTACGCCCGGAAGATTACTCGATCTTTACCAGCAAAATGCGGTTAAATTTTCCCAGCTAGAAGTACTTGTGTTAGATGAAGCAGATCGTATGTTGGATATGGGATTTATTCGAGATATAAAAAAAATATTATCTTTTTTACCTGATAAGCGACAAAATCTACTTTTCTCTGCGACATTTTCTCCAGATATCAAGGCATTAGCTAAGGGATTTGTTAATAACCCCGTAGAAGTATCTGTAAGCCCTAGTAATAGTACGGCTAAAACTGTTCAACAAATTGTTGTTCCTTGTGATAAGAAAAAGAAATCAAAATTACTCAGCTTTTTAATACGAGAAAACGATTGGCAGCAGGTGTTGGTTTTTACTAAAACCAAACACGGTGCCAATCGGTTAACACGTGAATTGGATAGTCAAGGTATCGCCGCACTGGCAATTCACGGTAATAAAAGCCAAGGTGCGAGGACCAAAGCTTTAGCACAGTTTAAAGCAGGAGAAACAAGAGTACTTGTTGCAACTGATATTGCCGCTCGTGGCTTAGATATTGATCAATTACCTCAGGTTGTTAATTTTGAATTGCCGCATGTTTCTGAAGATTATGTTCATCGTATTGGCAGAACGGGTCGAGCTGGAGCTGAAGGTTTTGCCATTTCGCTTGTGTGTGCAGATGAACTTAAACTGTTAGAAGACATTGAATATGTCATTCAGCAGCATGTTGAAAGAAAAGTAGAACCAGGTTTTGAGCCAGTTAATGCATTACCATCATCTCGTGCAATTCGTCCATTGAAAGCTAAGAAGCCGAAAAAACCGAAGAAAAATAATTCAGTTGGCTCTCAAGGTAACAATGTTAATAGTGAAAAGAAGCCTAAATTAAGCCCAAGAACAAAGCCAACTGCACATAAACCACGTAAAAAAGCTGTGGATAAGCGAGAGCCAAATACAAAGAAAGCAGACCCTTATGCTGCTAATCGTTAGCTATTAGCTTGTTGTAACCATTTGTCGAGTTGATTAGCAAAGGCTTGTCGGTCAGCTTGACTAAGTGGTGCACTGCCGCCGGTTTCTATGCCGCTAGAACGCAAAGTATCCATAAAGTCACGTATATTAAGCCTTTGTTTAATATTATTTTTGGTATACAGCTCGCCTCGAGGATTTAGTGCAATCGCATTTTTGTCTATAACTTCTGCAGCAAGTGGTATATCACTGGTAATAACGAGGTCGTTTTCTTGGCAGCGTTTAACAATTTCGTTATCAGCAATATCAAAGCCACTTGGTACTTGAACAAACTTGATAAAACGAGAAGGAGGGATCTTCATCGTGTGATTGGCAATCAACGTGGTGAGCATTGCTTTACGCTCTGCTGCTCTAAATATGATTTCTTTGATTGCGACAGGACATGCATCTGCATCTACCCAAATGGCCATGTTTCATCCATAATGTAAAAAGCTACATAAAATTAATATCTTGTGGGTATAGTAGAGCTTACTGTAGTCACTGCCAAGTAAATAAGGCGAGAAAGTATGAATGAACCACAACGCGACATAACGTTAAGATTTTTAGCGGAGCCTCAAGATGTGAATTTTGGTGGTAAAGTGCATGGTGGCGCAGTGATGAAATGGATAGATTTAGCTGCTTATGCCTGTGCGGCTGGTTGGAGTGGTCGTTATTGCGTTACGGCATACGCCGGAGGGATAAGATTTGTATCGCCGATACATGTTGGAAGCTTAGTTGAAGTGAGTGCAGAGGTGATTTATACCGGGCGTTCCTCCATGCACATTGCTTTGCAAGTGCATGCGTGTGACCCTAAGTCGTTAAATAAACGCAAGACGACACATTGTATTGTCGTTATGGTTGCTGTTGATGAAACAGGTCATAAGGTTGCTATTCCACAGTGGGTGCCAGAAACCGAAGCAGATAAAAAACAATTGGAATCAGCGAAACGATTAATGGAAATGCGAAAAGAAATTAGCGAAGAAATGGAGCATGTTGTTAAATAACTTTACTAACTTTTTATCGCTGTGAATTAGGTAAGCACCCTGGGGCAACATAAAGAGAGAACAAACTTTCTAGCTCGCCAGCGTCAATAATCTCTTTTAGTGCACTATTAAACTGTTTTACAAACCTTGTTGAGACTGTTTTTTTATTAAAGATAAAGTGAATGCTAGCTTCATGGAGCAATAATGGGTGTACTGCCAAGGTTTGAAAGTGTGCCTTCTCAATTTCACTACATAGCACCACATCATCATCAACGACTACATCTATGCGGTTAAGTGTTAGCATTTTTAGTCGCTTTACCGCTGTTTCTGAAAACACAAATCCGTTGTAGTCTCTTTTTGCGTGCTCTATAGCTTCTCCATACCATCCCGCTAAGTTGATACCTATGATTTTATTATGGGCTATTAGCGCATTTAGGTTAGTGATATTTTCAACACTATGATCTGATGCGCGGTAGGCGAAACGGTTGTGTTCAAACCGATACGGATTCGAATAGTGGAAATCTTTTTCTCGTTCTTTAGTTTTACTGGCACCAAGTGCAATATCAAAATGTCCCCAGCTTAATTGAAACAGCGCGCGACGTTCTGGAAAGTGCTCAATGCGCAATTGACAGCCCATAAGCGAGAGAGTTCTTTTTAATAACTCAACATCAATGCCGGTCGACTCATTGTTAAGTGTCGTTGTAACGTAGGGGTACCAGTCTGATGTTAATGAAAGCTTTAAAGGCACTTTGCATTCGGTTGGAGATACCGTGCCAAATAAGTTAGAAAAAGCAGGGAAACAAGTAAGATAAAGCAATGTACAAACTACGCCTATTCGCATATTCAATAAACCAAGCGAGGTAATAAGCTTAAGTATAGAGTATTAAAAGTACTTAAGGGGATTAAAAAAAACGCTAGCGAATTGCTAGCGTTTTATTGGATGAACTGTTTGTTAAAATATTAAAGCGTGAGTAGGTATGCGATAATATTTTTGTACTCTTCAATAAAGTTTTTATTGTCTAATGCTCGTGCATTAATGGCGTATTTTCCGTTAACAACAAAAGTCGGTACGCTGTTAACAAAACGACCTTTAGACAGTTTATCTTGAATCTTTTTGTCTCGCTTAACGCGACTCATTAAGGCAAAGCTTTTCAAGCCTTTTTCAAAATCTTCAGCTTTTCCACCTGCGACGACATATATTTTCTTTACATCATCAATAGAGTTGATAGATTTTCGCTGCGTTTGCAAATAACTAAACGCTTCAGCATTGTATTGTTTTGCTAAGCCTGTTTTGTTTGCAATCATTAAACCTTGGCTTAACATATATTGTGATTCGCTGTTGGCTGCCGGCATAAAATCTACGTGTGTTTTCTTTAATTTTGTTCCTTTGGGTAGCGTTTTTTCTATTTCTGGCAAAAATGCTTCAAAACCTCGACAAGCAGGGCAATGGTAAGAAAAGTACTCTCGTACTTCGGGTTTTTTAGTTGCTTGTCCAGGGATTACTTTGTAATGCGTGCCTTCTTCATATTTAGCAGCTGTTACTGTAAGTGGAACCAATAATAAGGCGAGCAATGTGACAAAAATTTTTTTCATAAATCAATTCTCTTTTTAAAAATAGAATAACGTGTGCGATGTTATCATTATTCTAGGTAATTGGTAATATCGTTGTGTGTGGATTAACCTATGCTGAATAGACCGGATTAATGCCCACAAGTTTCATCATAAAATGTAAAAAATTATTTGCCTAATAAAAGGCTTAGTTAGCAAGGAGCAAGTTATGCGCAGTCATGAGATAGATTACCAAATTATTGGCAATTCAATGCAGATGGTTGAAATTGAATTAGATCATGGAGAAACCGTTATAGCCGAAGCAGGTGCGATGAACTACATGGAAGATGGTGTGGTGTTTGAAACCAAAATGGGTGATGGTTCTGAAGTTGATCAAGGCTTTATGGGGAAACTTTTTTCTGCGGGTAAAAGGGCGCTTACCGGAGAGTCTGTTTTTATGACCCACTTTACTAGTGAAATAGTCGGTAAACGTCGAGTGGCGTTTGCAGCACCTTATCCCGGTGCCATCATACCGTTAGATCTCGCGCAATTAGGTGGCAGTATTACGTGTCAAAAAGATGCTTTTTTATGCGCAGCAAAGGGTACGAAAGTTGATATTGCATTTAACCGCAGACTAGGCAGTGGTTTTTTTGGTGGTGAAGGTTTTATTTTACAGCATCTATCGGGTGATGGCATGGCATTCGTACATGCTGGTGGTACGGTTATCGAAAAACAGCTAACCGGTGAAACGTTACGACTCGATACAGGTTGTTTAGTTGCCTTTACCGATGGGATTGACTATAGCATTGAAATGACATCAGGCTTAAGAAGCATGTTTTTTGGCGGTGAAGGCTTTTTCATGGCAACATTATCAGGCCATGGCAAAGTATGGATTCAAAGTTTGCCGTTTTCTCGACTTGCGGATCGTATAATTTCACATGCGCCTAACCTTGGTGGTTCAAACCGAGGCGAACAATAAACGTGGAAAAAGCGACAAGCTTTACTCTATAAGTAAAAGCTTGTCGAAAACATCTGCGGTTATGTAACCTAAATTTTTACTGCCATTAACGGGCTCAATATAGGTGGAACCGATAAAGTGTTCTCGTTGTTTACTGCCGTCGTTATCACAGTAAGCAAGCATAAAACCCATTATCTTGCCTTCAGTTAATTCAACGCTAGGGTAATTGTGCTGTTTATCCATCGTAAACTTATCGTCATAGACCGATATGGCTAACTCCCAGATTACATTATGAGGTGCTGTCTTACTGCGTTGCCAACGGCTTTTTATATGATCGTTTAACGTGACAAAAGATGGTTGACCGTTGGGGAGTTTGCTTGCGATGTCGACCACTTGGTTGTCTAATGCTACGTGGTAAGCAAAAGCATTAAATGAATATTGGTGGTTGCCGCCAGAGGCATCTTCATCGATAAAAACTTCAAGGCAATCATCATCCCAATAAAAATAAAGTGGGTCAGCATGTTGATCGAATAGTACGTCATCAGTAATTTCAGCGAGAAGAAAGAGTGTATTGTTATCCCACAGTAGTTTAAAACGCCCTTGAAAATCATTTGTGGTTAGTTTTTCACCCAAGATAAGATGACTCATTGGTTGCCATTGTGCGCGTGACCAAACACTTGGTTCTATTTTCCCATCTATTTTGGGTGCTATTGATGTTTTTTTTACGTTTATTGTTTGTGCGTAAGTATTGCTATTTAGGAGTAAAATAACGATGAATAATGTTAAGTAAATTAATAAATTATGTTTCATAATAGCTTTCCTGCTGTTGTGCAATTCGGGTTATTTGTTGTTGGTTGGTTTGTTTCATGGACAGCATTATTGTCTTTACTGCTTCTACTTCAGATAACGGTTCAAATTGATTCAGTTGATCGATAAGCAAACTAGGTGAAAAAAAATGTGTTTTTCTATTTTTCAGGCGCGTCCTTAGCAATGAAGATTCTGGTTCAATAAGCACGTAAGTTACTTGCTGTGCCAATTCACTCAGTGTTTTACGATGAGCGTGCTTTAAACCAGAGTAAGCTAATACAATGTTCTTGTTGTTAAATTCTGTTGAAGAGAAATAATGTTTCATGCGTTCAATCCATGCTTGGCGCATTACTGGGTTAATGGGTATTCCCCTTGTCATCAATGAAATTGCTTCTTGTGAATGAAAATCATCTGCATCGAAATAATCAAAGCTGAGGTGTTTAGCCAAAGCATCTGCTAATGTTGATTTTCCCGTGCCGCTGACACCCATAATTAATATCAGTTTTGCAATCATGCCTTTCCCCTAGGTATTGGCACTGAGACACGAATGTTATAGGTTTTCCCTTGGGTAATACCTGGTATAGTATTGTCTTCTATGCGTTGTTTATTAAGATAGCTGGTTATCTTATTGACCTTATTAGTTTGTTGATATTGAATATTAAAATTGGCGCCTAAGGCAGAATATGAAATCGTTAAATTAGACCATGAACTAGGTAGTTTTGGTGTTAAGTGTAAGTTTCCTGCTTGTATTTTAATGCCACAAAGTTCTTCGATAATGCAACGATACACCCAAGCGACAGTCCCTGTATTAAATAACTGGCTCGATTTTCCTGCCATTTGAGGTATTTGAAAATATGCACCTCGGTAATAATTAGGGATAAAATTAGGCATTTGTTCGCGCTTAGTGGCATCATCTTTAGAAGGCAGCATTGCTTTTATCACCTTAAACGCTAAAGTGCCTTCGTTTTGTTGGTATAAACTGTAAGCGAAAAAAGCAGATGCATGATTGTATATAGAGCCATTTTCAGCAGTACCAGGAAATTTCTGAGTAACTCGACCAATATCTTCATGCATAGTTGTGTATGCTGGTGAAAGCATCATTACTCCGTACGGGGTGAGCAACTTTTCTTTGATTTTTAATAGCATACGTTGTTTTTGATCTTCATCTGCGGCATTACATAGTAATGCCCACGTTTGCGGGTTTAAGAAAATTTCTCCTTCAGCATCAGATGAAATACCAAATGTTCGCTTGTTATCTGTGATCCCACGTGCGTACCAGTTATCATGCCAAAAATAATGATTTATCGCGCGATTAAGCGTCGTTATTTGTTTTTCATATGAAGCGATATACGCTGAATTCACTTGGTATAAACGGCATATTTTACACCAAACCGCTAATGAATAACTTGTTGCCATAGTAAGCCATGCAGATACACCTTTTCCTTGATGGCCAACCATATTCATTGGATCGCACCAGTCTCCTTGTTCAATTAAACTTAGCCCTTGTTCATTGCGTGCTGAGAGCAGAAAATCAAACGCCAAGTTAATATGCTCAATTAATGAAGCCTTACTCTGTGAGTCTTTAAAGCGCAGAAGTTGATTGAGAATTGCTTTGTCGTTAGTTGTATTTAAATAACTTTCAAGGCAAATGGTGAGCCAAATGCAGTGATCACTGTGTGGTACTAAATTGATATATTTTAATGTTGCTTCATCTGAGAGTAGTATGCCGTCAGGCATAGCCCCAGAGTGCAATTGTTGTGTAACAGCAGTGACAATTGCGTGTCGGCAAAGATTTGGTGCTAAATAGGAAACTCCCATAGCGTCTTGTAAATAATTTCGAGTTTGCGGATCGGTTGTTAGCCGATTGACATCACCATGATAAAAGACTTGTCTAGGCAGCCAATGATTCACAAACTCATCGAAGTCTGGCTCAGGGCTGTTTATTTGCAGTCTGTTTTTCATCATGGAAAAATATTCCTGATAGGCAGATGCTGTTTGTTCAAAACCATTATCTTCGTGTAAATATTTATTTCTTAATGTGATGACCTCTTGCTCATTATTGGCGGGCCCGAAAATAAACGCATGGTTTGTACTCTCTTGTGGAGCTAGTTGATGGCAAAATTGCATGCACGCTACGGGTGTTTCATAAAGCGCTTGTGCTTGGCTAAGGTGTGGTGTTTTTAAGTCATCTGGTGCGTGCAGTCCGCCTTCACCTTCAACACTTTTTTGATTTGCATTCCAACTTTGGCAAGGGTGTTTGCTGATGAAAAATGTCCAATCTTTTAGGTGCTGATTGCGGTAATAATCAGCCACTTGTTGATATGGCGTAATTGAACGAGCAATGATGCCATTTAAGCTCGGATTGTAATCGGCAGATTGGTTCATCCATGACATATAACCAATGGTAAAATAAGGGTAGAGAGCAATGTTTTTTTCAACGGAATCTTGATTTCTAATGCTGATTTTCCATAACTCAACGCTATCTTCTGTCGGCAACGAAACCTGTATGTCGATCTGTAATTGCCAATGCTCAATGTACCACGATATGTTTTGTTGGCCGGCGTTGAAAGTAAATTTATCTAACGGTGATTTTACCGGTTCGTAAGGCAGAGAAATTATTTCATTGGTTTCTAAACATTTAAGGTAAAAAAATCGCCCTGCATGGTGGCTAAAGTATTCTTGCTCTGGCTGCATAAACGTCTTAGCTTCCATATTGGGAGCATGGGCATATTTTGATGGTTCAGGTTGCATGAATTGTGCATTGGCAAAGCCTCTGCAGTTCATATGCAGCATCATGTTTTTATTCCATAGAAAACTACTTGCTTTAGCCATCATTACAGGGTCGCTTACTGACAACTGATGATGCTGATAATTAAATTCAAACACGGCAATGTTCTCCTGCACTTATGTTTTTCGTGTTAGTAATGATTGCTGGATTTCTTCAACTCGATGTTCTGATAGTGGGTATCGCGTAATAATACCAACACTGATAGCGGCGAATATCGCAGGTATTAATGTCATTAATAATATGATCCCTGTCTGTGAATCTGATGTTTGAATTTGGTTGGCTACATAACCCATTGACGCTAACAGCCAACCAATCATTGCGCCTGCAATAGCGCTGCCTAGTTTTTGTGAAAATGCAGCGGCTGAAAATACCATTGCCGTTGCACGTCGGCCGTGCTTCCATTCGCCAAAATCAGCTGAGTCTGCATACATTGAAAAGACCAAGGGAGATTTTGGTCCTAAACAGAAGCCAATGGCGATTTGTAGTAAGAAAATCAACGTAATTTGATCGCTTGGAACAAAATAAAATGCAACCGACAATACCGTGATCATGCTCATTAATAGCATTAACAGTGTCTTTTTATCCAAAAACTTGGTCATTACAGGGGTGGCGGCGGCTCCTGCTGCTAATGACAGCATATAGCAAAGCGAAAAGCTGCCAATGAGATCTTCTCGATTAACATAATACTTTAGATAAAAGGTGCCAGTACTGCCTCGTAGTGTAATGGTCATCATAATAATTAATGCTAATGTGAATAATATGAGCCATGGTTTGTTGTGCATTAAATCTTGAATATCTTGCAATACTGTTGATTGTTGATCTGCTGGCGGTGAAATTCTTTCACGGGTCGTAAAGAAGCTAATGCTAAATAGCGCAGCAGCAATAATACCGTATATTATCATGGTGATTTGCCAACCAAGTACGTCATTGCCTGCACCACAATATGCGACTAGGGTAGGGGTAAAATAGGCAACTATGCTGCCACCTGAAAATGCACCGATAAAACGAAAGCTTGTTAATGTGGTTCTTTCTTGACTATTGGCTGTTATTACGCCTAATAACGCCCCATAAGGTACATTAATAAAGGTGTAGGCGAGCATCATGAATATATAGGTAAGGTAAGCCCATATGAGTTTATCACTTTCGTGTAAATCAGGCACAGTAAAGGTTAATACGCCTGCTGCAATGAGTGGTAAAATTCCCCACAGCAGATAAGGTCTAAATTTACCGTATTTTGTTTTTGTTCGATCTGCCAATGCCCCCATGAGTGGATCTGAAAATGCGTCAATGACTCTAGTGACCAACATCATGGTACCGACGGCAGCGGGGTGCAAACCAAAAACGTCGGTGTAAAAAATAAAAAGGAATACATCAAAAATACGCCAATAAAAATTAGAGGCTACGTCTCCGCAGGCGTAGCCTATTTTTTCCTTTAATGTTAGTGATGTCATGACTATACCCTTATTATAAAGTTATCAATGTTGGACTTAGTATTGTTCAAAAAGATTACATCTAATTACCATATGTCAATTTGTAAGCGCTTACAAATTAAATTGATTTTAATTGGATATCTCATTGGTTAAGAATAAAAGAGATAATATATCTGCTTATAATACAATTATTTATGTAAAGTTCAGCGAACTTATACTAAATATATATTGACCAATTATTACTCATAGCCTAACTTAATGTAAGCGCTTACAATTTATGATGATATAAATCCCTTACACACGTTGATTCTTATTGTTTGGTTGTAAGCGCGCTAAAAACTAAAAATATAAAAAGAAATGGGGAGTTCATATGAATAAAGTTACCTTTAAAAAAGGCGTTTTAGCGAGTTCAATCGCTATGGTTCTTGCGGGTGGTGCTACACCATTAGCAATGGCTGCTGAAGGCGCTGATAAAGAAGTTGAAGTAATTGAAGTGACGGGTATCCGTGGCTCAACTAAAGCAAGTATAAACGGTAAACGTTTTGCTGATTCGCAAGTAGACGGTATTGCAGCAGAAGATATTGGTAAGTTACCTGATGTAACGATTACTGATTCACTGCAACGTATCACAGGCGTACAAATTGAACGTGTTGCTGGTGAAGGCGGCGGTGTTCAAATTCGTGGTCTACCTCAAATTGATACCACCATGAACGGTGAAACATTTTTATCTGCAACAACTATTGATACCTCAGGCGCTGATTTAGGTGACTTACCTGCACAGCTTTTTGGTGGTGTTGATGTGTATAAATCGGCAACAGCTGATAATACTGCGCAAGGTATTGCCGGTGCGATTGACTTAAAAACGCGTCGTCCATTTGACATGGATGATGGTTGGACATTCGTAGGTGGTGCGGAAGCAACGCGCGGTTCAATTACCGAAGAAACTGATCCAACATTGCATGGCTTAGCGGCATATAATGATGGTAAAATTGGTTTTCTAATTTCAGCGGTGACACAAGATGTCACATTAGCAACCGATTATAACGGCCATAACGATACTTCTGAAAACGGTGGTTTAGGTTGGACAAACAATAACTACTCGTGGAGTACGCCGGCTGAATCTGCAGGCTACCGCAACATCGTGCCACATGGTTTTACCGCGTTTAATAAAACGGAAGAGCGTGAGCGTGATGCTGTTCAAGCGTCTTTACAAGTTGATTTAGGTGAAGGCTACACGTTAACAGCAGATTATTTCTACACAAACCAAGATCGTTTTAATGCGCGTTCAGGTTTTAATCACAATAACCGCTGGCAAACTTTCGCCCAGTATGCGTTTGCGACCAACTATACCGGTGATTCATACACAGACGCTGATGGCAACGAATGGCGTGGTGTTGATGCCTTTAAGATGCGTCCATACCGTTTACAATCATTTACGCAAGTTAACATTAATGAAGAAAAATCACGTAACTTCAACTTACAGTTAGATTACGACAATGGTGGTGCGTTAACTGGTCAAGTACGTTTCACTGATGCGACAGCGACAGCGAAAATGCGTCATGCCTACGGTGAAGGCGATATCATGAGTATCGATGAAGGTGCGTTGGTATTAGGCCCAGGTGGTTTTACATCAGCGGAATACTGTAACAACGGTGAAGAAATTGTTGGCTCAGAAGGCGGCTGTTACGGTAAGTTCTCTCAAGGTATTGAAACAGGTGATTTCTTCTTGACGCATGATGCTAGTGGTGAGCATCCAACGTTTGGTGGTTTCGACCAAGTGGTCACTGGTGGTCAAGGTGCGATGAGCGTTGCTGATTACATGGCAAGCCTTGATTCATATCATATTGGTGCATTTTCATCAGAAGGTAACACTGATGATAAAGCAGACATGCGTACCTTTAGCACAAAATGGAACTACGCATTAGATAATAATGATGTTATTACCAGTGTTGATTTTGGTATTCGTTATTCACAACGTGACGTTGACCATGACCAATTTACGTATACTTCAGAGTTCGGTAACGGCTGTGATATTGCGCAATGGAAAGCGGTTGACCAAAACTTAGATTACGGCTCAGCGAATAGCCCTGAAAACCCTTGTTATGAAGTGGAAGGTACGGGTGAATACGTAGACGGTGAATGGACTCCTTATACGTTATTACCACCAACACGTTTAGACCAGCATACAACGGTTTCATGGCAAACAGATTTTGGTAATGTTAAAGGTATTCCAGGTATTTGGGTGATTGACCCAAGTAACTTCCGTAATCCGCGTCAATGGCATCAAGATACGTTTGGTAACGTACAACGTACTGAAAATGGTGGTGCGACGTATGATGTAGGGTTAGATGAATTATCTTACTTCTTACAAGCCAACTTTGAGTACGGTAACTTATCAGGTAACGTTGGCCTTAAAGTGATTGAAACCACGTTATTTGTGAAGCAAAACCTTATTGGTGCTAACTTACCGCATTCAGGTTTAGGTCCAGATATTGGTGATGCAGTTACAGAGCGTACGTATAAAGACGAATTACCGTCAATTAACTTAGCGTATCAAGCAAGCGATGACGTTGTTTTACGTGCGGCTTTCTCTGAAAACATGCAAGCGTTAGACTTAGCCCAATGGGGTGCAGGTAAAAACGTCGGTATGACGTTTAACAATGACTGTAACTGTATGCGTGTACAAGAAGTTACGCTAAACGGTAACCCGGAGTTAAACCCATGGCGCTCAGAGAACTGGTCATTATCAGCTGAGTGGTATGCAGGTGAAGCGTCAATGTTCTTTGCTTCAGCATTTGGTATTGATATTGCTGAATTTACTGAAAGTAAAACAGAGCTACGTAGTGAAGAGCCTGATGGCGATGGTGTAATTCGTGGTCCACACCCAACAACGTTTACTGCGCAATCTGAAGGTGGTGAAGTTGCTGGTTTTGAATTGGGCGCGAAAGTGGCGTTAAGTGACTTCTTAGGCGATGACAGCATCTTTAACAATGTTGGTTTTGACTTAAACTACACGTATACCGATTCAAAACAAGAAACGAAAGACGTACACGGTGATGACTTACCGTTCCAAGGAATGTCAGAAGATACGTACAACGCAGTTGTTTGGTATGAAAATGAGACATTCTCAGCGCGTTTAGCGTGGAATTCACGTAGCCCACGCTTGATAACATCAGGTAATGCAGGTACAGGTGGTCAATCGTTGTATCAAGATGATTACTCACAGCTTGATTTTAATGCGACGTACAACTTCAGTGAAGACATTAGCTTTTATGTGAATGGTTCAAACATTACTGAAGAGTACCAACAAGCATTCATCGAGTTTGAAAAGCAAAAAGCTTTCCAAAACGTTTATGAAGCACGTTGGACAGTAGGTACACGCGTTAAGTTCTAATTGAACAACGCTGGACTAGATCAAAAACCGTCGCTTATGCGGCGGTTTTTTTGTCCTCAGTGATTAAATGCGCATTTTTAAACAATTAACTATAAAAAATATGATCTTAATCTAATCTTGAATAAATAATGTTGCAGTTACGTGTAGGAACAGGTAAAAAGCCAACACGTTTGTTTCCCCAAGGAAGATTATTTGTGGTTGAAGAAAAAGTTAAGTCAATAATCGATAGCTTGTCTAATTCAAAGTCGACTAATTATATCGATGTTATTTGTTTGTCATTGGCAAGTGCAATCAAAGCTGATTATGTTTTTGTTGCGAGTATTAATGATGAACAAACTGAAGCGTCAACCATTTCATTAGCGTCACAACACGATATTCTTGATAACTTCAGTTATGAACTAAAATGTACGCCTTGTGAAAAAGTAAGTAGTGGCGGAGTGTGCTCCTATCCTTCCGATATTCAGGCTGCCTACCCTAATGACCAATTGTTAGAAGATATGGGAATTGAGGGGTATGTGGGGATACCTTTACATGATGACCAAGAAACCACGCATAGCATCTTGGTCGCATTATTTTGTAGTAAGTTTAATAATGAGCGAGAAATTACATCGTTATTTTTACTTTTTAGTGGCTTGATTAATAAAGAACTTGAAAAGCAGAAAGTGATGAATGAGTTGCGAACACGCAATGAGATTATTGAGAAAAGCAAAGAAGCGATCATTGTCTGCGACAAGGATAATAAAATTATTAGCGCTAATAAAGCGTTTACAGATATGACGGGGTATTCGTTTAGAGAAGTAGCGGGGAAAAACCCTAAAATACTCAGCGCTGACAAACAGTCAGACTGTTATTATCAAGAAATGTGGGCTGATATACATACAAAGGGATCATGGTCTGGGGAGTTAATTAACCGTAAAAAAAATGGTGAAGAGTTTCCTGAATGGTTATCAATTAATACCATCCATGACGAAAATAATGAGATCGTCAATTATGTTGCCTTCTTTTTCGATATTTCTCAGCGAAAAGCTGCCGAAGAAAAAATTTATCACCAAGCAAATTATGATTTGCTTACTGGTATTCCAAACCGATACAAGTTCTTAGAAGAATTAACCAAAAACATAAATGCAAAAGCAATAGGTACTTTCAAATCAGCATTGCTGGTAATGGATCTTGACCTTTTCCAGGAAGTAAATGATGTTTATGGCCATCATTGTGGCGATGCTTTATTAGTTAAAGTTGCTGAGCGTTTAAAGTCATTGATTAATGTAGACCATAGATTAGCTCGGATTACAGGTGATGGATTTGCGTTATTGCTGACGAATGTAGCGGATGAAAATGACGTTGATGATTTTATTGCGCGGTTATTAATTGAATTTAGTAAACCGTTTTATGTTGAAGAACACATTATTAATTGTACATTAAGTGTTGGTATCGTTGATTTTGATGATTGTCAGTTGGAAGCCAGTAGCTTAATGAAAAAAGCTGAACGAGCGCTTTCACATGCGAAAGAAAATGGCAGGAATTCTTCCAGTTATTTTACCCAAGAAATGGAGAACGTTGCGCGCCACCAAATAAAGATGAAAGCAGATTTAGAACGAGCATTAAAAGAGCGAAAACTATCATTAATGTTTCAACCTATTGTCTCAACAAAATCAAAAGAGATAACTAAATTCGAAGCATTATTGCGCTGGAATCATGAAGGTAAATGGATTTCGCCTGCTGAATTTATACCATTAGCAGAGGAGTGCTCATTAATTAAGCCTTTGGGGGAATATGTATTAGCAGAAGCCTGCTTACATTTAAAAAAATTAAAAGGCCTAGGCTACAACAATATTGTTTTTAACGTCAATCGCTCAGTATACGAAATACCACTAAACCAAAGTGAAAACCAACATTGGTTAATTATGATAAATATGTATGGTCTAAAACCTAGCGATATTTGTTTTGAATTAACGGAAAGTGCATTGGCGCCTGATAAACGTAATAACGAAACTCTTTTTACGCAATTGCGTGAAGCGGGTTGTAAAATTGCGTTAGATGACTTCGGTACGGGCTATTCTTCTTTAAGCTATATTCGCCGAATTCCACTTGATTACATTAAAATTGATAAGTCATTTATCAGTGATATAAGTGAAAATCCAGACGACAAAGTGCTTGTTTCCACAATTATCGCGATGAGTAAGTCACTCGGAAAAGAGGTCGTCGCTGAAGGTGTTGAAACGATAGAACAAGTTAGATGGTTAGAAGAAATGGGGTGCGACTATATCCAAGGTTTTTATTTTTCTAAGCCATTAACTTTTGACAACATTCCGGCATTTATTGATAACTTTAATTATGAAGCCAAGCCTACGAAAAGCCTTATCATGTCTTAAGGTACTGTCGATTTTTAAGATAAAGTCGTTATCGTGTAATTAATGTACTATTTCTTTTGTTACCCGAAAGAATATTGTTGCTTTATTATCCGATTTTATCTACTATGACTTACAATGATGTAAGCGCTTACATGGGTTGCTATTATTTCATCAGTTTAACGTCTACATGTAATGATAACCAATTAAGGCAATAGATTTATGGCTTTCACTTTTCCAAAGCATTCAAAAATGCTTTCTCCTGCATTTACTTATGGTGTTGCAACGGCATCTTTTCAGATTGAAGGTGGTATTGAACATCGTGCCCCCTGTATTTGGGATACTTTTTGTGCCAAAGAAGGCAATATTATTGACGGCTCTAACGGCGCTATCGCATGCGATCATTTTAACCGTTGGCAAGAAGACGTGGAGTTAATATCGTCGCTGGGTGTCGATGCGTATCGCTTGTCTATTTCATGGCCAAGAGTTATAAAAGACGACGGAACGGTTAACCAAGAAGGCATGAATTTTTATGTACGTCTGTTGGATAAGCTTAAAGAAAAAAGCATTAAGGTATTTGTAACGCTATACCATTGGGATCTGCCTCAACATTTAGAAAATAAAGGCGGGTGGTTAAATCGTGATACAGCTTTCAAGTTTCAAGAATATGCTGCTCATGTTGTAAAAGCGCTTGGTGATCGTGTTTATGCATACGCAACGCTAAATGAACCTTTTTGTAGTGCATATTTGGGTTATGAAATTGGCGTGCATGCACCTGGATTGGTCGGTAAAGAAAACGGTAGAAAAGCGGCACATCACTTATTGTTAGCACATGGTCTGGCGATGAAGGTGCTTGCCAAAGAGAGCCCAAATACTCTCAATGGCATTGTACTTAACTTTACGCCAGGCTATCCGTTAACAGATAGTGACGAAAATATTAAAGCAACAGCAATGGCAAACGAATACCATAATTATTGGTACGCTAAGCCAATTTTTGATGGTGAGTATCCGGCACTGATAGAAACGTTACCAAAAGCACATCAACCTGACATATTTGATGGTGACATGGCGATCATTTCTCACCCAGTCGATTTTCTTGGCGTAAATTTTTATACCCGTGCGGTATATGAAGCTGATGAACAAGAGGGCTTTAAAGAAGTTCAGTTGCCTAATGTTGAGCGCACTGATATTGGCTGGGAAGTCTACCCTCAAGCATTCACTGACTTACTTGTCGATTTGAATGAGCGATACCAGCCACCAGCTATTTTTATTACTGAAAATGGCGCAAGTATTGACGACGAAATTGAAGATGGCAACATAAATGACGAACGCAGGGTAAGTTACTATCAACGTCATTTAAATGCCGTCAATGATGCGATTGAGCAAGGCGTTCCTGTTCAAGGTTATTTTGCTTGGAGCCTTATGGATAATTTCGAATGGGCAGAAGGCTACTTGAAGCGCTTCGGTATCGTTTATGTAGACTACAAAACACAGCAGCGTACTATTAAACAAAGTGGGTTGGCGTATCGTCAACTCGTTATGGGTCGTCACAAGTAACCAAGGAATAAACATGCATAAATTAGCGCTCGGGGAAAAACTTGGATATGCAGTAGGCGATGCTGCTGCAAACCTTGTATGGCGTGGGGCATTGGCATATCTTGCGGTTTTCTATACAGATACTTTCGGTATTAGTGCCGCCGCCGCCGCGATGTTATTTCTTGTCGTACGCTTATCTGATGGCGTCACTGACATTATCATGGGAATGATCGCCGATAGAACCAATACGCCATGGGGCAAATTTCGTCCTTGGATACTTTGGTCCGCTCCTTTTCTCGGTCTATTTATGGTGCTTTGTTTTACAACACCAAACTTTTCAGATAATGGAAAGCTTATATATGCCTATCTAACATACATAGGCCTTACACTTGCTTATACCGTTAATAATGTACCTTATTCTGCTTTAATGGGCGTTATAACACCTTGCGACGCTGAAAGAACAAGCTTATCGAGTTTTCGATTAGCAGGTGCTTTTGCTGGTGGGTTACTTGTAATGGGCTTCTTACCTGAACTAGTCGCTTATTTTGGTGGCGGTAATGATGCACAAGGCTATCAATACACTATGTATTTGTTCGCGGTTTTACTTATCGCGCTAATGATCATTACTTTTTCGACAACAAAAGAGCGCGTGAGCTTACCTTCAGATAAACAAATTTCTTTGACTCAAGAGCTCCTCGATCTCACGAAAAACTTGCCTTTTATTATTTTACCGTTACTTGCTGCTACTTTGTTTTTCTATTTTAGAGACTGGTACAGTGGCTTGTTTTTCTTTGCCGTTGTGATCGCAATGTGGCTCGTAGTCAAAAAACTTCTCGCAATTCCAGTTGAAAAGCTAACCGGTACACAACGTGACATGGTTGACTTGCTGACCAACAAACCTTGGCTAATTGTCTTAGGCATAGGTTTTATTACTATGATGTACAATGGCATTAAATATGGCGTTATTGCGTATTATTTTAAATATTATATGGGTGACGAATTACTTACGGGCAAGTATTTTATTGCTTTGTTGGTAGTTTCTATCCTGGGTGCATTAGCTACTAGTCCTCTAGCACGGTTACTTGGTAAGCAGCGATTATTTATTATTGCGCTAATAATTAGTGGGTGCTTTACTGTGGCGTTATATTGGGTTCCGCAAGGAGAAGTTGCTGGTGTATTTGTTTTAGGCGGGTTATCAGAGTTTTTTGCTGCTATGTTACCAACGCTTTTCTTTACAATGTTAGGAGACAGTGCCGACTATTCTGAGTGGAAAAACCATCGAAGAGCTACAGGGTTAATATATTCTGCAGGTACGTTTGTACAAAAAACTGGAGGGGGTTTTGCTGGCGCATTGGTACTAGTTATTTTAGCGAATTATGGTTATAACGGTTTGGATCCAACAACGGTTTCTGACGCTTTACCGGGCATGCAAATTTTAATGAGTTGGGTACCTGCCGCGTTTGCCTTTGCTGGTGCGGCTTTAATGCTGTTCTACCCTTTAAATACACAATTAGTGAAAACGGTTACTGCTGATTTATCAACACGAAGAGCGACTGCGCTGTAATAAACTGACCTTACATGCAATGTGCGTAATACCAATTAAATCAGTAATATGTTAGTCTGAAAGCCATAATATTACGGGTAAGCAATTGGTTTATAAAAATTTATGACTACGATTTATCAGGTATCTGAACTTGCTAAAGTTTCTCTTGCAACCGTTTCTCGTGTGATGAATGGAAATTCACGTGTTAGTGATAAAACGCGTGAAAAAGTATTAGCGGCAATGAAAGAGCTTGGTTATCGCCCTAACTTAACGGCACAATCTCTGGCTTCTAATCGAAGTAACTGTGTAGGGATATTAGTACCAGAGATACATGGTCCTTTTTTTGGACAAATGATGAGCGCCGTTGAAACTGAGCTTCGAGCGGCAGGTAAGCATGTTATTATTACTGCCGGTCATAGTGATGAGGAAAAAGAAAAGGATGGAATCGAATTTTTAATTAGTCGAAATTGTGATGCTATTATTGCGCATGTCGAAGCTGTAGATGATGACTATATTAAAGGTTTAGAAGCTGAAAAAACACCGATTATTTTTATCAGTCGTTATGTAGAAAGCCTCGCTGATAGATGCATTAGTCTTGATAATGAACTGGGTGGTTATATAGCAACGTCTACCTTAATAGCGCATGGACATAAAGAAATTGCTTGTATTGCTGGGCCACAAACAAAATCAGATGCGGTTGCTCGTTTAGCTGGACATAAGCGGGCGATGAATGAGCACGGTTTAACTATAAAAGACTCATTAATTTATGAAGGCGAGTTCAAGGAAATTGGCGGCAAGTTAGGGTTAGAAAAATTCATCAAATCTAATGATAACTTTACGGCAATAGCCTGTGGTAATGATGAGATTGCATCAGGCGCTATGACATATGCACGCGAACATGGATTGCACTTACCTGATGATTTGTCTGTGATTGGCTTTGACAATGTTGTCTTTGCATCACATTTGTACCCTAAATTAACGACGATAGAAAACCCAGTCAACCAGATGGGGAAAACAGCGGCTAAAATGGTTTTACGTGATGTTTATAAGCAGCAACAAGATGAAATACAACATTTTTATTCGCCTACTTTGATCAATAGGGATTCAATCGCCGATCTAACTTAGTTTAAATCTACTGACGATTTCCGTAAGTTGATCGCTATTTGTTTTTAAACCAATGCTTGATTGGTTAAGTTGTTCGGTCATTTTTACTGATTCATCTGCCATTTGAGCAAGTTCGCTTATCCTTAAATTTACTTCGTCTGCTGCGTCTGATTGTTGCTCTGTTGCTCTTGCTATTTGCGTATTCATGTCAGAAATGACTTCCATTAATTCATTAATTTCTGACAATGATGTATCTGCTTGTCTTGCTTGTTCGACTGTCATTTCTGAGGTAGCTTGACTCTCTTGTACAGCACTAACCGCATGATTAGCACCCGATTGAAGTTGTTCGATCATGGCTTGAATTTCATCTGTACTTTGTCCCGTTCTACTCGCTAATGTTCTCACTTCATCGGCAACAACAGCAAAACCTCTTCCTTGTTCTCCGGCGCGAGCAGCTTCGATAGCTGCATTTAGTGCAAGTAAATTAGTTTGCTCAGCAATTCCCCTAATGACGTCTAAAACACTACCTATACTCTGAGAATCTGTAGCAAGTTGACCAACCGTATCATTTACCAAATCAATTTTGGCAGATAAGGATTGGATATTATCTATTGTGCTCGAGACAACAGTTTTTCCTTGTTGCGTGGTTGTTCTTGCTTGATTCGCTGCTTGCTCTGCAGAAAGCGCATTATTGCTTACTTCTTTGATGTTAGTTGTCATCTGTTCCATTGCTGTGGCAACTTGAGTGGTGTTGTCATTTTGAAGTTGCGTGAAGTTAGCATTTTGCTCACTAAATTCTGCGACCATATCCGCGCTTGAACGCACGCTATTTGAGCTGCTGGCTACATCTTGTAAAGACAGTCTGATTTTACCAATAAAGCTATTAAAAAAATGTGAAAAGCCAGAAATTTCATCATTGCCTTTAGCGTCGAGTTCTTGTGTAAGATCGCCGTCTCCCTGAGAGATATTTTTCATTAAAGCGCTTGCGGCACTAGCTGGTTGAGAGATGCTTTTACCAATCAATATCGTCATTGTGATGGTAATCGATGCGATAATGAGAAAAATAACGGCCGCAACAGAGAGGTTTTGAATAAAAATTGTATTAATATGGTCAATGTAGATACCGGAACCAATAATCCATTGCCATGGTACAAATTCTTCAACATACGAAATTTTGTCTACTGGTTCGTTTTCACCAGGTTTCGGCCATTTATAAGGAACAAAACCATGTCCGCGGGTATTGACTTCTTTGACCATGTCAACAAACAATAACTTGCCATCTGGATCGGTGTTAGTTGCCAGTGACTGACCATTTAATGCGGGTTTAAATGGGTGCATTATCATAGTTGGTGATTTATCATTTATCCAAACGTAATTGTCACCAGCATAGCGAAAGTTCTGTAAAGCAAGTTGCGCCTCACTTTGTGCCTGCTCTACACTCATATTACCTTGTTGACTAAGCGTGTAATAATGCTTAACGATACTGGTTGCAGATTCAACAATTTGTTTTACATTCTCCTGTTTCTGTTCGTAGAGTGTATTGTATTGCGAAGAAAGTAAGTTGGCACTGATTATCAATAAACCAAATAATGCGATAGCAAGAATGATAATTAACCGTAAGCGAATAGAAATATTACGTAAATACTGCATAATTAGTACCTAAGGCAAAAACTGCGACTTTATAAGATTAGGCTACGCAGGGGATAATGACAAAATTATCTATATAAATTTTGATGTAGAGCAAGACTATGAAGGAAAATGCAGAATTTATTTGCCCGTTGTGTCAACGGGAAAATAGATGCGGTATTAATAACGAAACAGCATGTTGGTGTTTAACTGCTAAGGTCCCTAAAGCTTTGATACGGCAATTACCCACATCAAAGCAAGGAAAAGCATGTATTTGTGCCAAGTGTATAGCAGCCTTTAATACTAACTTGGCATATGAAGCAAAATAAGCAATATTATTTTTGTACAACAGTATAAATTTTATTCACAATTTTCCATTCATTGTTTTGTTTTAACAAAGACAAATAGTCAACATATTTCCATGTCCCCATATCCCATTCAGCTCTTACTGAGGCGGCGTTGTTTTCGATATCTACGGAAATAATACTGGTTTTATGTTTGCCTGGTTTATCTTTACTAAAGAAACTTAAAAATGTGTTCATATCATAAACTTTATGCTGATCGTTTTTGATACCTTGCACTTTAGCGTTAGGATGAAAGGCTTTTTTAATCATGCTGGGATCACCTGCAATGCTGCCTTCTAAATAATAATTTACTGTTGTTTCAACCGCTTTTACTTGTGTTTTATCACCTTGGTAATGTGTTTGACTAAAAACTTGCGCGGTAAAAAATATTGAGCCTAAAATAAGTGAACGCATAAATATCCTTGCTATGTGTGAATGGTTAAACCGTAATCGATTTTAAAAATTGTTTTGGTGATATCCCCATTTGCTGTCTAAACATATAGATAAACGCTGAACTCGATTCGTAACCGAGAAGTGATGCAATGCTGGCGATATCATCACCTTGCGCTAAGTGTTTAACCGCAACTTGAACATTTAGCCTTTGCCGCCATTGGCTGTAAGTAAGGCCAGTTTCTTTTTTGAAATTTCGAGTGAGGGTTCTTGCCGATACCTTGACAAATTTTCCCCAAGACGTGAGATCACTTTTTAATGCTGGATGTTTTTGTAGTTTTTCTGCGATTACAGCAAGTCGTGTATCTTGCGGATACGGAAGAAACGTATCACGTTCGATAAGGGTTGGTAGATAATCTTGAAAAACCGTAATCAAGTGGTGATGTTTTTCATCTTGTGCTTCTGGTGTCGGTAATGTGAGTAACTCTTCCATCAGGGCTTTAAAAAAAGGTGATGCATTAAGTACGGCAGCATGATTAAAATTTGTTTCAAATGCGGCATCTGTGAAATAAACGGCAGTTAAGGTTACATCAGTTTTAGCAAGTAATTCATGTCTGATATTCATGGGAATAATAACACCATGGCAAGCTGGAATAATATACCGACCTGACTTGGTGATAACGGCAAGAACACCTGATTTAACATACAAAAACTGTGTTTGGGGGTGCTGATAATACTCTACACCAGCTAGCGCTGGTATATTCAGATGCGTCACACTACACATTACATTCATTTGATTATCACTGTTTGTCATGAAATCTACACTAAGTTATTTAGTATCTTTATATTACATAAAGTGTTGTAGAAATTTATCGGGAAAGCAAGATTAATATCGTTATTGAATACAGTAAGTAGAAAAAGCGAAAAATTCAGACATTAGCCGTATAATTGTATACAATCTTGTCGCACGTTAATGTAGCCAATAAAAATGATAAGCTGCATTATGGGTCATAATTATCAATGGAAATTAACATGAAAAAGTTTTTAATACTTAGTTTCGCAATGTTGAGCAATGCCTGTTTAGCAAAGGGCGAAACCTTGTATCAAGTTTCATTCGACAACGCGGTTCATCATGAAGCGAGAATATCTGCTACTTTTACAGGGGTAGAAAACCAAGTACTTGAAGTACAAATGAGCCGAGCTTCTCCCGGTCGCTACGCGATGCACGAATTTATAAAAAATGTATATAAAGTGTCGGCAGTTAATAGTGTAGGGCAGCCGCTGACAGTAAAACGCGTTAACCCTTACCAATGGCATATTGAAGACCATGATGGCGAAGTTACCTTATCGTATACGTTATTCGGTGATCGCGCTGATGGCACTTATTCGCAAATTGACAGAACTCATGCACACTTAAATATGCCCGCCACGTTTGCATGGGCAACAGGGCATGAAGACCGTGCAATCCGTGTTGAATTTACGCCGTTTAATCCTCGTTGGAAGGTTGCGACACAACTGGTAAAAGAAGATGGCGAAAACTATGTCTTTACTGCTCCTAATCTCGCTTACTTTTTGGACAGCCCGGTTGAACTTAGTGATCATCAGGTGCGTTCGTGGCAGGTCACATCAAACGGTCAAACGCAGACCATAAACCTGGCTGTGCACCATAATGGTACCGACGAAGATCTTGACAAATATACTGATATGGCAAAAGCAGTTGTTAGCGAACAAATAAAAGTATTTGGCGAATTACCTACCTTTGATTACGGTGAGTATACCTTTATTGCATGCTATTTACCGCATGTGAAAGGCGACGGTATGGAGCATCGAAATTCAACAATTTTAACCAATTCAACATCGCTTGATGAAGCAGAGTTCGGTCAGTTAGGTACGTTATCTCATGAGTTTTTTCATGCGTGGAATGTTGAACGTATTCGTCCCGCAGAATTAGAGCCGTTCAACTTTATTGGCGCAAATATGACGTCAAACTTGTGGCTCGCAGAAGGTTTCACGACTTATTACGACAAGTTAATGATTAAGCGAGCTAACGAATGGGATGAAACGAAATTTTTAGAACATCTAAGTAGCATTGTGAATCAGGCATATTATCAACGTGGACGATTATATTTATCGCCTGAAGGTGCTAGCCAAATGGCGACATTTGTAGATGCTGGCGTATCGGTAGACAGAACAAATTATCGTAATAATTACTTCAGTTATTACACCTATGGCCGCGCAATGGGATTAGCACTTGATCTGAAGATTAGAACGTTATTTCCAGGGAAGTCACTTGATAACTATATGCGTCAACTCTGGTTAGATTTTGGTAAATCAGAAACGCCTTATACACGCGATGACGCTAGACTTACATTGGGTAAAGTTACGGGAGATCAAGCATTTGCTGACAAGTTTTTTGCAGATCATGTTTATGGTCAAGTAAAGGTTGACTTCGATGCGCTACTCGCTTCAGCCGGCTTACAGGTCAAACAAAAGGATGAAGAAAGTGCCTTTTTAGGTAAAGTTACCTTTAACTTTATTGGTAAAGATGCCATGGTAAATAATACTATTTTAGTCAATTCTCCGCTTTATAAAGCCGGCGTAGAATATGGTGACCAAATAGTAAAACTAGGGCGTAGAACTATTCGCTCTCAGGAGCTTTGGCAAAAGGCGCTTGACCAATTTAAACCCGGTGAAACCACCACTATTGAATATATTCAGCGTGGAGAAACCGTAAAACAGCCAATCACTTTTATTGCAGACCCTGCTGTTGAAGTTTCTGTTATTGATGATGAATTAACAGATCAGCAAATTAACTTTAAAACTGCTTGGCTTGGTGAAGATAAAACCTCTCAAGATGACAATATTGAAAACGAGAGGTAATATAGAACGCTAGTAAGAAGGCTCGTGGCAACCGGGCCTTTTTTAATTTTACGTAACAGGGATTTAACGTTGATTACTGAAGAATTACTTAAGAAGAATACGGCAAATATACGTTGCGCGTTAGGTGACAATATTCAATGGACATATGAAGCTCGTTACGGGGTGATGTTGAGCGAGTTTGCACAAAATAAATCTGCTGATGTTTATGACAAGCTAGTTCCTATGTTTCAATTTCAGTGGGATGATAAAGCTGCGAAAAAACTGCCGAAAGCACTAAAAGGTGAACTCAAAGATTTAGCTCGTGTAGGAAAAAATCAAAAATTATTGTTTATTCCACAGCATGATAATACACCTGCAATTGCAGCCTTTTGGTGGCCTTGGGGACACGGTGGTACTTATTCATTACGGTTAAAAGTACTAGAAAATGCGATTACAGTGGACGATATGCATGAACCAAAAAGAGGGTTTTTAGCTCGACTTATCTCTTGGATTCGTCGATGAAAAGTCAATGCGGTGCGGTTAAATGCTATAAAAGCGTTTTAACACATACTATCACCGCATCGCCTGTACTTTATCAACCCTTCTTAGCGTAGATTGAAAAACTAGAGAAGGTAGGCTATTTCTCCTCTACTACTCGAAGGCACTTGATCACAGGATTGGACAGATATCGTCGTATAGGTAAGTAGCTGCCTAAAAGTGTAACACTCGTTACCGCTACAATAGTGGCGGTTAACCAAATAATGGCACTAGCATTAATCAGTTGATTGAGTTGATTATCAAACACGAAAAACAACCCGCAAGTCGCTAATATACTACTCAACAGACCAATAAATAATGCATTGGCGTTTTCTTTAAACATCTTTGATAATATATCGATGCTTTTAGCGCCTATTGCCATACGTGTGCCTATTTCATATCGGCGAAGCTGGCTCGAATAACTTAAAATTCCATATAGACCAATTATCGATAAAAATAGCGTTAATATTGTTAAGCCACCTGTAACTGCAATCGTCGTATACTGCATGAATAATAAACGATGCTTATCTGCAACAAGTGGTGTTAATTCGCGGAAAGTATAGTGACTCGATATTGATTCTATAATGTTGATAAAATCTACTTTATTCAGCGGTGTAGTGACTTTCGATTTTAACATGATATTGGCACGTCTTCTTTTATCAGGCACGTAAGCCCTAGGCGGAATGTCAAGGTCATTTGGTAAGCGCAAACCGGCTACCACACCAATGATTTTATAGTCGCGTCCCCAGAATTTGATTTTTTTATTTAGAATTGCGCCACTCGGTGCTATCAACTTGGCCATTGTCTCATTGATCACCATGACAAACTCACCATCAAGAATGTGTTGCTCGCTAAAGTTTTCACCCGTAACAAATGGCTGACTTAGCATTGGAAAATAACCGTGGTCTACGAGCTTTACTTCTGGCGTGTACAATTTATTTTGTTCTGCATCTAATATAGGGTAATTACCAAACCAAATTAATGGTGATAATGAAATTGTTGATTGAGCTATTTCTGGATGTTGATTTAAGGCATTATTGATTTGCATTAAGTCACTGCGCAGTATTTCAGTTGGCGTCTCTGTGGGGTTTTTCTCCATTAATCTTAATTGCCATATATTATCTACGGAAATCCCCATTGGTTGATTAATTGTCTTATATGCTTGATTAAACATCGCGAGGTTAATAAAAATTAATGTCGCAGCAATGGTAATTTGAGTCGCAATTAATGCTGTTCTTATCGAGGCCTTAATTTGCAAACCGCTACCCTTACCACTTTGGCTTAGAGCTAAGCTAAGTCGATGATATGGTACTAGTTTTCGACATACGAGTGTAAAAAATAAATTGAGAAATATTAATACAAATACACTAAACCCTAATGAGAACCATGATAATGAAAGCTCTTTAGCTCTAGGTAGTACGGCATCTAAATGCAGCTGTAGGAGATAAAAACCCAAATAGGCAATTGCCAGCACAAAAGGCAGTGCGATCAATAGCAACACCCCATATTCTATAAAGATGAGTTTAAATAAATTAAACTTCTTAGCGCCTATCGCGGCATGAATCGCTAAATTGCGCTGTTGTTCAATCGCTCTCGACATAAACAAGTTAGTGATATTTGTCATGGCGATGAAAAAAATACCTAAACAGGCAAAAAACACATAATAAATCAGCTCTGATTGTCCTTGATAGATAGCATTGGTTAGATCAATGAGTGCAATGGAAACTGTCCATTTTTGAAAACTTGGTTGATCGACATAGGTTTGTTGCCATAAATCACGTTGTTGACTATTTAATTGGTGTTGAAAGCGATTAGTATTTTGGCCTTTTTCAATTTTCATTAGCACGCTTACGGCACCATCAATTGCCGAAAGTTTACCCCAGCCCATTTGTTCGGCCCAGTTATAATCCCAGGTTAACCAAAGTTGGCTTTTACGACCAATACCTTTAATTTCGGGGTCAACAAAATCTGGAGATAGCACACCGATAATCGGGTGCGAAATACCTCTAATTTCAATACTTTTTTCTTGAATATTCTGATCACTATCAAACAGTTCTTGCCAAAGTTTATAACTTAGAATGGCGCCAGGAGTATAGTTGTCGATTTTATGTTGGTGGGTAAAGTTAGTGCCTACAATGAATGTCGCGCCTAATAAATCAAACCATTCGTTGGTCACATAAGCACTTTCAACAGTGACAGGCTCTGCTAAAGAGGTGATCACATCAGTGACTAGATAACTAAGTGCAATATCTACATTTTCGCTTTGGTTTTTATATATATGCTTTGCCGCAGGATAAGAAAATCCTTCACCGATAAAATCACCCTCTTGGTTTACCATAGACTGCTTTGCAACATACAGTTTATCTATCTCAGGATAAGGCAAAGGCTTTATTAACATGAGGTAAATCAAGGTGGTTGCGCATAACAATGCACCCAAGGTAATTGCAATAGTCGCGACAACATTAATACCAAACATAGGGTGTCTTTTTATCGATTCCCATGATTGTTTTATTGAGTAAGCGCTAAATAAGGTGCTCATTACTCATCTCCCCTTAGACACAGGATGGTAGGTTGATTAAGATATTTCTTTACAGGCAAATAGCTAGCAATAAGCACAATTGTACTTACAATGATAAGGCTAGTTAGGAATATCCAGATAAGTTGCGTCGACAAATACTCATTGAGAAGGTCGTTAAAGATATAGAACCCTGAGCATATGATGACCAAGTTGATCATGAGTCCTAAAGCCAGTGGTTTGATATTTTCACCACATACCAAAGTAACGATATCTTTTGCTTTTGCGCCTATCGCAATACGTGTACCTATTTCGAAACGTCGTATCTCACTATTATATTTTAAAATGCCATACAAACCGATTGCACACAAAAGCAAAGTAATTATTATCAGTAGTAAGGTCGATACGGTCGTCGTTTTACTGGCAAATAAGTGATTGTCTTTATAGTGTTCGATAGGGTTGTAGCTAAATATATTAAGTTGTGGACTAATGTCTGTCGCGATAGAAAGAATAGCATCTCGCGTCAATGTTTGATTTGGTTTAGTCTTAATTAATAAGGCATTACGTGATGCATTAGATAAAAAGTAGAACCGAGGTTCTGGTGCTTTTTGTCCCGGCACTATAATACTTTTCACGACACCTGAAACGAACGTTGAATTATTAATCTTTAGGCCAATTACATCCCCGTTAGGAGCCATTTTATTTGCTAAAAGATCATTGACGACAATTCCACGCAATTCTTCTTTACGTTGACTATTTTTTACATTTTCCCCGGCGATTAATGGCTGGTTAATTAATGCAAAATAATTCTCATCTATATCTTTAGCACGTTCAGAATATTTTCGTCCGGATTGCTGTTCTGTAAAGGCCAATGTAAAGAACGCAGAAGGGCGTTGAGATTGGCTAACGCCGGCCACACTTGGAAGCGCTGACAATTCACGAATCAAGCTTTGCATTGCATTTTCGCTCATTCCTTGATTAGCACTAGGTAAAGCCATGACTAATGCATGAATATTGTTAGTTTCATACCCTAAGGGCTTATGCATAACTTTATAGGCATCGGTAAACAAAATGCTATTAGCAAAGACTAGAAATATCGAAATCGCTATTTGACTGGTAATCAAAACTTTTCGTGTTTTTGTTGAAATTTGTACTTTAGTGCCTTTACCACTGCTTCTGAGGCTAGTGATCAGTTGACGATAATTGGTGAACCGTAGGCTGAGGGCGATAAAAAATAGAATAAGAACAGCTAAAATGGTTAGTGCTGCACCTATAGAAAACAAGTTTAAGGTTAATTCTGCGACACGAGGTAAGTAACTATCAAGGTAGGTTCGAATAAAATGAAAGCCTAGTTCAGCGATGAACAGACTTATGGCTAAGGCGATTGTCAGTAAAATAATTGCCTCCGCAACGACCATGGACACAATACCTGATGTTGGCGCACCTACAGCAGCATTAATGGCAAGGGTGTGTTGTTGTTGTACCGTTCTTGCCAAATAAAGGTTGGCGATATTAGCAATGGCGATAATGGCTAAACCTAAGGTACCTAGCACTAGTAATAATAGTAGTTGCTCGTTGTCTTGAATTAATAGTTCGCTTAAAGGAGATGTAACAATATTAATAGACCAATTATCAAAAAAGCTATGTTCAGCAACTTTGTTTTTCCAATTATCACTGATTAACTGAGTTAACCGCTGCGACGCTTGTGCGTGGCTTATTGTGGTCGGAAGCTTGCCAACGAAGGCTAGTGAGCCATCATCATTGCCCCAACGAACGCGTTCGGAATCTGGTACAGAATTAAAGTCCCAAGGGATAAATAGCTTTGACTTTAGCCCAGGAGCGGCTAGGTTAAGCTCATTAAATTCTGGCGCTAAAACGCCGATAATTTCAAATGACTTACCGCCAAAACTAATGTTGTAGCCGATAATGTCCTCTCTACCAGCAAATGTATCTTGCCAAGCTTGATCACTGATTATAGCGACGGGGTTAAAGCTATCGACCTTTTCGCTTGCTTCAAATTGACGACCTAACTGCATTGGTGCGGCAAAAATATCGAACCATTCAGGTGTAATGAAAGAAATTTCAACGAATGGTTTGTTAGGCTCTGACGTTAAAATATCAGCATCGAAATATTGCATTGCGACTTGCGAAAAAGTGTTGTGATTTTTATACAAGTGCATCAAATTAGGGTAAGTAAAAGCATGCCCGTCGATATTTTTTTCACCATTGATTAGTTGATGTTCAACAGTGGTTAATTGTTGTTGATCTGGATAAGGTAAAGGTTTGTATAGCATGACAAAAGCTAACGTTAACGCACAAATCAACGCGCCTAACGTAAAGGCTAAAGTGGAAACAACTGCGAAACCATAACTTTTATTATGCGTGAGGTTTTTAAAAGCCATCGTTAGGTGATAGAGGAATAATCGCATCACAGATCCCTTAGTTATGTTCGTATCTATTAAGCCGAGGCTTTTGCTAAAGGTGCGTGTAACACCTTACCATCGAGTAGTTGCACTTTAATTTTTGCCATATCCGCGTATCTAGGATCATGCGTCACCATGCAAATTGTTGTACCTTGTTTGTTTAACTCATCCAGCAAGTCCATGACTTGATCACCTGCTTTTGAATCTAGGTTACCGGTTGGCTCATCCACTAATAAGATGCTGGGATTGGCAACTAATGCTCTAGCAATAGCGACACGTTGTTGCTGGCCACCAGATAACTGATTTGGTTTGTGACTGGTTCGATGCGAAAGCCCTACTTGTTCTAAGCGGCCTAATACACGCTTTTCTATTTCTAGCGTACTAAATTTCTGGCTATGGTAGCGCAGAGGTAAAGCTACGTTGTCATATACTGTTAACTCGTCTATCAAGTTAAACGATTGAAAGATAAAACCTATCTTTTCGTTTCTTACGGTGGCTGCTTGGTTTAATGTTAAAGAGGTAACGTCATTACCTTCAATAAAGTATTTACCTTCAGTAGCAAAATCTAATAGGCCCATTATCGATAACAAGGTTGATTTACCGCAACCTGAAGGACCCGAGATAGATACGTATTCTCCCTCATGTATCGTTAAGCTTATGCCTGATAGCGCGTGTGTCTCTAATTCTTCCGTTTCAAATACTTTCGTTATTTGCTCGAGTTTTAGTATTTCTTTCATAAGAAGGTCCTTAATTTAATGCAATTTCTTGTGTTTGGTAGTTGGTTAGATCAGTCAATATAAAACTATCACCCGGTGAGGCACCTTGCTCAATAGCAACATAGCGAGATGTTTTTTGGCCAAATATAATCTCAACACGAGTCGCCTTATTGTGTCCTTGTTCTAGGCGGTACATCGGTTGTTGGTGCTTAGCCTGTATATTGGCTGGTCGTTCGATATAAGCAACATTTTTTAGCACGTCAGTTACAATCTCAGCATTGACGTTTTGCTCTGGACGCATGTCACTTTTTAATGATTCTGTAAAGATAACGTCAATTAAAACGGCGTTATCTTTTACTATAGGGTCAATGCGAGAAACCTTACCGAGTATAATGGCTTGGCGAGTATCAACTTCCACTGCTTGTCCGATACGTATAGTGCTCGCTTGTGATTGTGGTACTTGTATCTCTGCGATCAAGTCGCTAGTGCTGCCAATCAGAGCTATTTCCTGTCCAGGATTAATGCTTTGGCCTAAATTGATGGGTAACCTTTGCAAAATTCCGTCAAATTTTGCGGTTACATTTAAAGCGTTCAGACGATCTCGAGCATTTTTTACTGTGTTTAGTTGTTGGTTAATACTTTCTTGCTGAATGAGTAAAGCTTCTTGATGGACTTTTTGCAAATGTATTAAACTTTGATTTGCTAAGCTAATTTTAGTTTTTAACTGTTTTTCATTTAACTGCGATTCACGAAATGTAAGCCCTGATACGATACCCTGTTTAAAGAGCTTTTCTTCCGCTTCTCTTTTTAAGCTAGCTGCTTCTAGCATTGCAGAGTATTCAGCAATTTTAGACTTCTCGGCAATAATTTCTCTTTGCTGATTAAGTGCTAATTGGCGTGAATTTGCTTGCAGGCTTACGAGTTGTTGTTGGGCACTAGAAAGCTGATAATCAAGTTCAGGGTTTTCAAGCTTTACAATTATGCTGCCTTGTTCGACAACAGCGCCTGGTTTTAACAAGATCTCTTTAACCGTGGCACGCGTTAATGCGGTGATAAGCTCCTGCTTATGAGAAACCAATTTACCATAGCCATCTACGGTCACTTTTAGGTCACCTTGAGTTACTTGAGCAATCACTAAGTCTTTTTTATTTAAAGTTACCTGGCTAACACTTTGCTTTACCAAATATATTGATAGTAAGGCGAGTAGCACGATTACACTGATAACCATACGTTTGATTGACTTGTTGTCAGAAGGCTTTTGTTTTACAACATCCATAATAGTATTATTAATTAATTGAATTACGATGTATTTGCGAAAACCATGCCAAACAAAATATGCTTAACAATCAATGGTATGTGTTTTTTTCTTTTAGCGCTCAACGAAAAAAGTTCAATTACGGACGACTTAATTTCGGAATCAGACTCTTTTATAATGTTGCCCTTTTACATCTTTAACGGCACCATGTTTTAACGAAATTTTATGAGGTAAATATGAAGCAATATTTAATTTGGGATTTACCCATTAGAATATTTCACTGGTTACTTGTAATAACAATTAGCGCTCTTTGGTATACCTCTGAGCCTGATAACAACATGATCGAAACACATATTAAACTTGGCTTTTTTGCGCTTGGATTAATTATCTTTCGAATCTGTTGGGGGATTGTTGGTACAAAGCACGCTATATTTGTAAACTTTTTGCCAACACCAACGCGATTAAAACATTACTTAAAGGGCAAACAACAAACGCCAGGACATAACCCAATGGGCGCTTTTATGGTGGTTGCTTTTTTGCTACTCATTGGCTCTCAGGCGACAAGTGGGTTGTTCATTAATGATGATATCTTTTCTTCTGGACCTTACTATGGTGTCTTAAGCGGGGAATTAGAAAAGCTGATGAACACTATACATCATTGGGGGTTTGATTTGATTTTAATCGCGTCTGTAATTCACGTAGGTGCTGTGATTTATTATCGAGTCGCTAAAGGGAAAAATCTTGTTAAGCCGATGTTTACTGGTAAAAAGCAAGAAGGCGAGGTTAACGCATCAGATAGTATTTCTCATTCTAAGTTGTGGACATTTGTTGCGGTTGTTTTATTAGTTGCATTATTTGTCTATTGGCTTGTAGTCATTAATGCACCAGTAGTGGAAGAGTTTTATTATTAAAAAAAGCGGCTAGTTGCCGCTTTTTATCAAATGACTGATGTCAGAGAAATTAATCCATTTTAAAGTTATCGTGGCAGCCGCCACATGATTTACCCACGCCGCCGATAGCTTTTTTAATGTCGCCTTCTTCACCTGTTGCTGCAACTGTCACTAAATGCTTTGACGCGTTACTTAGTTCAGCAATTGCTTTTTCAAAATCTGCACGCTGCGACCAAACTTTATCTAGTGCTTCTGTTTTAACGTTGAAGCCAGAAGTATCTAATCTTGTATGATCATCAATCATTAAGGAAAGCTGGTTTATTCTTGCTGCATGCTTTGCGACTGTTTCTGCGTTAAATGCAATTTTCCCACGAGCCATGCCACCTAATGGAGACATGTTAGCACCAAGCAGTTTAAACACTGCTTGACGAGTTTCTGTTGCTCTTTGTGCTTGTTTTTCTGATTTTGCACTTTGCGCACTCGCTGTAAATACCGTCAGAGTTAATGCGCTTAACATTGCTACTTTTACTATGTGTTTCATGATATGCCCTTATGCATGAAGTTACTTTACTTTGCACTATTCTTAACGATTTAGTTTGCTATGCCTAGTTATTTTGTCTCAGAGCGATGTCGTTCTATCGATGCCTTAGCCTATGTAAAATGTCTTATTTTTATATTTTTTGACTTTTTTAAGCATTCTCTTAATTAACGATTAATGCTTTTAATTTGCAAAAAGCTACGTTACAGTAAACTGATGTTTAAAAAACACACAGCTATGTGTTTTTATGTAAGTTGATATTATTCAGTAGTTTATATTGGTTTTGAAGAGGCGCATTCCGAAATCGGACTACATCTTCCCAATATCGAACTTTTCTTCTGTTGTGCATTAAAGCGGTTTAGTTGGCAATGTGATCATTGCTGTTACGCCTTTTTTTGGATTATTGTGCAACTCTATTACACCATCATGCTGCTCAATAATATTTCGGCAAAAGCTCAAACCGATACCTTGACCATCCGGTTTAGTGGTATAAAGTGGCACAAATAAATTATCCAAATTTTTAAAACCATGGCCATCATCAATTACATCTACAAGAATGTGCTGGTCAACTTCTTCAATATTAATATCCACTTTTGTGGCATTTGCTTCAAATGCATTTTTTGTCAGATTTAACAATACTTGCTCAAAAAAGCTGATATCCACCCAAATGGTTTTTAGATGTGTATTGATGTTTACTTGTTTGTTGGTAAACAACTTATGTAAGAGGTTTGATAGATAATCGATACTTACGTCACTTCTTTTTAACTCTATTTTCTTTGAAATTGTAGAGTATCGGTCAACGAAGCTCTGTAGGTGTTGGCAGCGGTCTGTAATGACATTGAGTATTTGCTTATCTCGTTCAACGAGCGACTTTTCTGCTAAGGTTTCCGCCATGGAAGAAACAGGCGTCAGTGAATTTCTAATTTCATGACTTAGTACACGAATGATCTGTTGCCATGCCTTTAATTGGTTTTCACGAAGTGTAGATTCAATATCAATGAACACTAATAATAAATGTGTTTCACCATTATCAACAAACTGACTATGTTTTATTTGCCATTTCCCATTAGCGTTGTTTAATAGCCAATTGTTGCTCTTAAAGGTTAAACCTAATCGTTCTGGCAAGGCATGCCTATAGACTTGCCAAGGTTGATTAAATAATTGTGTAAAGGCATCGTTTGCAAAGGAAAGTTGCTGCTTAGCGTTAAAAACTAATACAGGCGAGGCTAATTCAGAAATGAGTCGATATACTAAGAAAGTGTGTTGATCATAACGTGATTTACGTGCCTGTAGTGAATTGCTTAACTCGCTTAATTGCTGATGAAACTCTTTTACTTTGCCTTCAGGAAATGAAGACTTAGCAAATTGATTAAAATCTTCTTGTTTAATGGCGTCTAAATGTAGGCTTGCCCTATTAAAGGCTCTAAAGGTTTGAAACTTTATTGTTACGATAAAACTAAATACAAAAATGCCATAGCAGAACAATGCGATGGCATACCAATGCCAATTTACATTAAACGTATTTAGATAAAGGCCAATTGCTATAGCACCAGGTAGTGCGAGCAGTAAAAGGCGAAGATTCAGAAACCCCTCTAAAGATTTCATATTAGTTTAATCCATATTTTTCAACACGGCGATACATTGAAGACTTTGTTAGTCCTAATAATACAGCTGCCTTTGGAATATTGTTGTCAGTCTGTGACAACGCTTTCTTAATGAGTAATATTTCTGCTTCTTTGAGATGCATTAACGGTAAATCAGTCGTCGCTGCGGTTGCCGTTAACCGTAATTCTGGCTCATCAATGAGACCCGTTTTATTCAGTAAAACCGCGCGTTCTATTAAATGGCTTAGCTCTCGTACATTGCCTGGCCAGTTATATGCCATTAACGCTTTTTCTGCTTGGTTTGATAGTTCACAGTAAGATTTTTGATACTTCTGGCTATATATAGCAATGAAATGACGCGTTAGTGGCACTATATCCGATTGTCTTTCTTTGAGCGATGGGACGCGAAGTTCAATCGTATTTAATCGATAATAGAGGTCTTCGCGAAATTTGTCTTGTGAGATCAAATCTGAAAAATTAGCGTTCGTTGCACTAATGATTCGGCAATTAGTCTTTTTAGTTTTACTGCTTCCTAGCACTTCATATTCGCCTGATTCTAAAACTCGTAATAGCTTAGCTTGCTGATCTAAAGGAATGTCAGCAACTTCGTCCAAAAAGAGAGTACTATTTTGGGCGAGCTCAAATCGACCGATCCTTTGAGTTTTCGCATCTGTAAATGCTCCCTTTACATGACCGAACATTTCACTTTCAAATAGTGTCGACGAAACCGCGCCCATATTCATTGAAACCATAGGTAAACGATTAAGCTTAGATTTTTGATGTACCCATTTTGCAAGTTGACTCTTACCCGTGCCATTTTCCCCTGTAAGCAGGATATTTGCGTCGGTAGGGGCTACGATGCTTAGTTCATCGAGAAGTTGCAACATACATGATGATTGCCACTGATAATCATTCTCGGGTTGAACATTTAACTGCTGTTTGAAGCCTGCATTTTCTTTACCGAGTTCTTGCATCGATAACTGTTGCTTAACGGCATTTAATAAGTGCCTATTTTTCCATGGCTTATCGATGAAATCTGTTGCGCCTAACTTCATTGCTTGCACAACAAGATCTACATTACTCCACGCGGTCATGGCAATCACAGGCACAACTATTTTACTTTGTTGCATCCAGTTTAAAAACTGCAATCCTTCTTCACCAGATGTTGTATCAAGTGAGAAATTCATATCAAGCAACACGAGTGCGATATCGAACTTTTTTAAAATACCTTGTGCTTGTTGCGGGCTATCAGCTTCTTTAACGCTGTAACCATGTTGTTCAAGCAAGATGACTAAACTAAGTCTAATATCTGCTCTATCATCTATGACTAAAATTTCTACCATGTTCTACCTAATTGAATCCGTTTACATTGGAACAGCAATTCTTACGCCACTTATGTTATATCCATATGTGTTGGACTATGTAACATCTCGGCTTTTAACCATTGTGTAAACACGTTAATACGAGCTGACTTAGAAGAATTATTATCATACAAAAGAAAACGATACCATTGTACAGGATGTTGAATATTAAAAGGAACGACGACTTGTTTACTGGCTAAATGTGTAGAAAATAATTCAGTTGCCGCAAGTGTTACACCATAGCCAGCTATCACGGCGCTTAAAGCCATGTCTGTAGACGATACTTGCGTTTTCATTTTGTGCTTTTCATAGCCAGTAACGCCAGCTTCTTCAAACCAGCGCTGCCAGGTAATTTTGCCTTCATTGGCAAGGTAGATAAGTTGACAGTTCAGTAGATCTTGCGGGTGTTTGATGTTGCCAGATTTAATTAATTTTGGTGAACAAACCGGATATGCCTTAATAGTGCCGCATTGTTCAATGGTCATCTCCCCGGCGTTTAGCCGACTTTCATCAAGGCTAAATCTGATTGCAACATCGATATGTTTTTTTGCCATATCTTCTAACGTATTTGAGGCAAGAATACGAATGTTAATATCTGGGTGCGCCAAAGAAAATTTATACAAACGGGGCATAAGCCATAAGGAGCAGAATGCCTGTGTAGAGGTAATCGTAAGGTCGCCTGCTACGCTGTCTTGCTTCACTTTGTTTAAGCCATCAATAATTTCCTTAAAACCCTTGCTGCAGGCGCTATAGAGTATTTTACCCTGTTGCGTTAATAGCATGTTTCTACCACTTCTCATGAACAGCTTAATACCTAAGCTTTGTTCGAGTAATCGAATCTGTTGGCTTACAGCCGCTTGAGAAACAAATAACTCCTCCGCAGCCATGCTATAACTGTTAAGGCGGGCAGATGTTACAAAGGTATTTAGTGCATTGAGATGTTTTAAACGCGCATCCATTCTTACTAGATAATATAAGTATTACTTATATTTAATATTAGTTCTTATCGTTGGTTTAGTAAACAGTTTTGTAAGAGGATTAGTTTGAATTTTATAAGGAAGAATTAATATGTTTAGAAAAAAAATTGTTATTATAAAGGGTTATATAATTAGTTTGTTTAGTGGTTATATTACCTTGGTTAGCCAGTTAACGCCGTCGTTATGTCAAAATATAAAATAAGCTATTGTTATTATTAAGTTGCATTGGCACTTTAGGTTATACATAAATGACTCATTCACGTTTTAGCATGCTTTCAAATTTCTTAACGGAAAAGCCATTGAGAATTGCATCACCAATTTTTAAAACTGGAACAGCTCTATAGCCCAGTCTAGCCAATTCTTTTTGCCCCGAAGGTGTTTTCACATTGCATAAACGGTAGGGTAATTGGCGTTTATCGAGATATTGTTGCGCCGTTTTGCAATGTGGACAGTTTTTCATGGTATATAGCGTAATCTTTTTCATCACAATTGCTTCATTTAAATAATATGTGTGTTTATTACTTCAGTTTAACATCATGCCAACAAGATCTGACAGTCGTAATAAGTAAGCGACTGCAAATGTGTATAGGCGAAATGCTATAATCGACTAATTAGTAACGCAAGGAATGAGTACATGAACAGAAAGAAAAAAGTAAAATCAACGTTGCTGGCAAAGCAAAAAAAAGCTAATGCAAAGAAGCAAAAGAACAACAAGCCTAAGTACATCTCTAAGGCTGAACGTGCCAAGATAGCTGCCGAGGAAAGTACTGGCTAAACATAAGTCTGTATTTGGCGTGTTGTCGATATAATAGATAATTATTAACCTATTACGTATTTATATTATTGCTTCTTCAACTGCTATGTGATTATTCATTTTCGATGGGCTTTAGGTTAATGAGTTTTCATTAGCTTTAGTCATTATCTGTGGTGGTCGACATGTCAAACAAATCAAACTGCTTTAATTGGTACTCTTCAAGAATAGTCTCAAGTTGCCCACTAGCCAATAGCTGATGCATGCCCACATCGAACTTTTTGCTTAACTTCTCGATCAACTCCTTTTTTTGTTTTGTAGGAGTAAACCCAAGGTATATAGGCTCGCGTCGAAGACAACCTGACACCCTAAGTTCATGATCTACCTTTAACTTTCTTAATTCCCACTTTGTCGTATTCTTGGTAAACAAAAAGGTATCAATTCTACCTTTTAATAGCTTGCGATAGTTCTGGTCAACATACCTGTCTAAATAAGGTTGAAATTGAAATTGATGAGCATTGGTTTGCAAAAAGTTATTTAATTCCTTGATCGAGGTATCTTTAGCAATGCCTATTCGCAAGTTATTAAGCGACTTTTCTCCGGTATACTTCCAAAGATTATCAGTAAGAGAAAAAAAACACATTTGTTGACTTCCGATGGCAAGCATTGGGTAAACTAAGTTAGGCGCTTCAGGCTTTGCCGGAGAAAGTAAAGCATCATAAGTACCATCGTTTACGTATTTTATCGCCCTAGACCATGGAAAGTAGTCGATTTGTACTTTTATAGGAAAGTCTTTATATATATCAAGTACAATATCCACGACATAGCCATTGGGCTCCTCTCTCGGACAAATTTGAGGACACCAATCAATTGCCGCTATTTTAAATATTGGGATTTGGGCACTAATTACAAGCCGGCTGCTCCATAAGAGTATGAAGCTTCCTAGCAAAATTTTAAAAGCAACATTCATACTGAAAACTCCATATTTACCTGTAAATACCGCTATATTGTTACCCAATCGAATGTTCCCAAGGTATTTTGGTTCCTGTAATTGATTTATATAGCGTAGGCGCTCGTTCATGCAATATAAGTTTTGCCGAAGGATATAGCGCTAGTAGCTCTTTTGTGAGGTAGTTGAACTCAGCGATTTTTTTATTGTTTTTGTTTATTGCCCAACGTTTAAATAATTCATTCTTCTGAATGCCGAATAGCGTAGTGATCGAGTAGTCTCGCTTCTTTTGATTAACGTTAAACTTAGGTTTTACGCGCAATTCTAGATATATTCTACTTGGTCCGTTTCCTTCCGTTAAGCCAACATCTAAATGAAGTGATTCAATGCCAGTGTATTGTTTCTGTTTTCTAAATGATAAACAAGATGTCTCGGTTATTACTTGAAAAGGCGTAAACACTAATTTATGCGAAAACGTTAATGCAGAACAAGCGGCTATAGTACTTATACCAAAGGCTAACAACTGCCCCGTAGAAAATACATCGTAAGTTCCCCATATTAAGCAAAGCTTTAATATACATAACGATAAAATAAACACGCCTAATATTTTCGCGAGCAATATAGGGCTGTTCACCGTTAATTCTTTTTGCATTACACTTCCAACTATTTTAATTGCAAAAGTCTAACATTTCACGCTAGATCATCATTGGATCGTTGTTGTCTATTACCAGTCACCTGAGTGACGCATGCGATATCGAATATAGGCATAACCAACCCAAGTAGCTGGCATGATCACGATTAATATACCTGTTACGACATATTTTGCCCATTCAGCAGCATTAGATTCCTTAACAAACACCATAAACAAAATGGGGAGAATGAGCGATAAAATACCTGTAAGAAATAATGTTGCTCTTACCCTTAATAACACTTTAGTGCGCTGCAAAGTTTTTAATTTTTGCTCTGGTGATATGTTAACTTGAATACTGTCTGCAATTTTTTCTTCAATATTATTTTTAATTTGTTCGTGCATTTGCTTCATAGATTTGGCAAATGTTGGATGTTGTTCAAAGTACATCTCTATCAACTTTTGTGTTTCGTCACTCGCGTTTCCATCAAAATAGAGTGGTAACAAATCAATGATGACATCTTGTTTAATGTTCATTTTACTCTCCTAGATTAGCATTTAATGCTAATTTCACGCGGGCTCTATGCACTCGCGTTTTTAATGTGTTTATTGTCATATTAAAAATTGAAGCAATTTCTTGATAAGATAGGCCCTCATATGCCTTCATAATTAAGATGCTTCGATCAGGTTCGCTGATTTGTTGCAGCGCCTTTATAACTTTTTCGACGGACTTTTGGGCCACCACTTTAGTTTCGGTATCCGTATCACTTTCTATTTCTTCTTCACATATGTCTTCTTGCAGTTGAGTTTTATGTTTTTTTAGCTCTTGTAAATATAGATTGCGAGCAATTGCTATCAGATATCCCTTTACTGTTTTTGCGTTCAATTCAGTTTCAACTGTCCATATCTTGGCGAAAGTTTCGGAAGCAATATCTTTTGCATCGTCTCTATTGCCAGAGAGCCAATAACAGAACCGGAAAACATCGGTATAATAGGCGTCATATAATTCGTTAAATGACTGGGTGTTAAAATAGGGCATAACTTAATACTTACCCATTTTATTCATAGCATCTTGAACCTCATCAATAAACGAATCAGCAGAGGCGCTATTAGTGAGAATAACAAAGCCATTGCTTGTTGCTAAATTGCCATAAAAATAAGCGCGATAGGAATCGTTAGCACCACTATGATAAAAAGCCTCACCGTCTATAATGGGGCCAAGACCATGCTTACTGTTTTCTTCTGCTGTCATCATGTCTTTTATTACTTTAGGTGCTAATAAGACGTTTGCTTTCGTATGATAAGATTCCAGCAGTTCGGCCAGCATCAACCCCAAGTCATAGGCACTCGTCCAAAGGCCAGATGCCGCTTTTTCGGGCATACTCTCCCAACCTCTTGGCAGTGCGGTGGCTCGTCCGAATCGATCGTGCGCTTTTGCCACTTTAGTATGCAAGCTTTCAGTTGGAGTGGCGAAACTGCTATTCGTCATGTCCAATGGTTGAAATAATAGTCTGTGGGATGCTTGTTCAAAAGATGTGTGCATGACGTCTTCTATAACTAATTGCATCACTGTCGTCCCTCCTCCCGAGTAACTATATACCTTACCAGGTTGATATATAAGGCGAATGGGGGGATTTTTCGCAGGCGGCTGTCCTTTTAAAATCTGAACCGTATTAGGCAAGGCTTCATTTGGCTGAAAGTCACGAAAACCGTGTACATTCAAGCCAGCAGTATGAGACATAATACGTCTTAATGTGACAGGATTCGTTTGAGAATTTCCGTTGCTAGGCACCTGCCAGCTTTTGAGATAAGCATTTACATCTGTATCCAAGCTAAGTTTTTTTTGCTGAGTTAACAGTAAAGTCATTACGCTTGTAGCAACTTTACTAATAGATGCAGCAGAAAAAATCGTATCTACTTCAACACATTGACCAGTGCCAACTTGCGTAACTCCGTAAGACTTGGCCCAAAATACGTGGCCACCTTTTACATAAGCAAGACTCGCTCCCGGCACTCGAAACAACTTCATTCGCTGCGCAATTGTATTATAGCTAAGCTTATCTTCAGCAAATAGTTGCTCGAACTGCTCAATTGAAGATGCAGCACCTACTTTATTATCATTTAGCCAAACACGATTGCATTCCGCGGCCACTATTTTTATAGATATTAACAACGGGATAATACATGCAATAATTGTTAAGCACTTTTTCATAGCAATATCATGTAGCCTGTGAAGTTAATCAGCTGTTTTATTTGCGCTCAAAATATTTATGCTTTGTGCACTGTTATTCATGGCTGCAACTTCCAACGCAGTATGGCCTGCTTTGGTTTTTAAATTTACATCAGCACCAAGTTTGATTAGTAATTCAATGGCTTCTACTGAATCGTATTCAGCTGCATGGTGCAGTGGCGAATAGCCAGACAGGTTAACACCATTAATATCGGCGCCTGATATAACCAATAGGGCAATGACATCTAAATCATTCTTTTGCGCCGCCCAGTTTAACGGCTTGCGACCATTAACACCGCCTAATCGACGACGGCTATCCAGTTCATGAACATCTATGCCGTTATCAATTAATACTTTCACCGCATTAAAATCATCCATCAAAATGGCATCTGATAATCCATTAGGGCGAATGTTGTGAGCCACCTTTTTATATTGATCAATTAGGTAAGACTTTCGAAAATAATCTAGACCACCTTTAGGTGTAGCAAGTGTGATTTCATTGAACTTATGTTTTTTGAGCTCACTGAAGCTCAGTGTAACTGGCTGACCATCTAGTTGAAATTCAGTAGCACTTTTCTTGATTAAATTGAACGTACCCTGTCCCTTTGAGTTCGCCACTAATCCATTGTTATTATTGGTGATGCTAAGTACTTGTTTACTAAATAAATTAGGAAGATACTCTCCTGTAAAATTATCCAAGTTTGTAGCAGCAAATGCGACAGAGAAACCCGTAAATAATACACAAGCCCCTGAAGCCTTTATTAAACCTTTAAACATTTTATTAATCCTTGATAAGTTTTGTTTACGTTTAAGGATATATAGTGAGGAAATGCAAAAAGGTTACAAAAAATTTCTTAACGCTAACTGTCGAGTACCAAATTACTTTCTAACTGATTGATTTTAATGTTGTTATTTTTATGGAAAAAGGCGGCTACCATTGGCTGCTTTTATAATTGGCGTAGATAGAATAAAAATAAGGAGCAAACCTTATTGTCATTACACAATCACACGGTTTGGCCGCAAGCAACACCTTGGCTCCAGCATGCTTGAAAATTATAGCCTCCTAGCCACCCAGTAACGTCAATTACTTCGCCAATAAAGTATAAATGCGCAATTTTTTTACTTTCAAATGTTTTTGAAGAAAGTTCGTTAGTATCAACGCCACCTAAAGTAACCTCCGCTGTTCGGTAGCCTTCTGTACCATTGGGGTTGATTTTCCAGTGATGTAGGTATTCACTCAGTTGGGCTATTTCAGCGTTAGACAGTTGGTTGATCACTTTATCAGTAATTTCTTGTTGGCTTACCATGGCTTCAATAAAGCTTTTTGGTAACACTGTGCTGAGTAAATTTTTTAAAGACTTCTTAGGGTGGTGTTCACGCCAGTGATCTATCAACTTTTCGATTGGCGTATCGGGTAGTAAATTAATTGAGATCGACTGCCCAGCGCGCCAAAACGAAGAAATTTGTAAAATTGCAGGCCCAGATAGCCCTCGATGAGTAAACAGGATATTTTCTTTAAACTGTGTATTGTCTTCACTGGTAACTTCTGTTGGTATACTGATACCCGATAGGCCTTCAAAGCGTTCTTTATCGTGAGGGTGTAGTGTAAAAGGTACCAATGCAGCCAGTGTTGGTAGAACGTTAATATCAAACTGTTCGGCAATTTTATAGCCAATTGGTGTAGCACCTAGCTTGGGCATTGTTAAGCCTCCTGAAGCGACAACTAATGATTGACACTGATATTGTTGTTCATTTGTCGTAACAAGAAACCCTGTGTCGTTTTTTTGCACTGAGAGTACTTCATTTCTAAGTGCTATTTTAACGCCGGCCCAATCACATTCGGTCATTAGTACATCAACAATATCTTGCGCGGAATTATCGCAAAACAACTGTCCTAATGTTTTATGGTGAAAATCTACACCATGGCGCTCTACTAGATCTATAAAGTCTTGAGCGCTATAACGACTTAGTGCTGATTTGATAAAGTGTGGGTTTTGGCAAAGATAGTTTTCTGGGGTAGCATTTTCATTGGTAAAATTGCAACGTCCTCCACCTGAAATGAGAATTTTTCGACCTGGTTTTTTACCCATATCTAAAACGGTGACTGATTTACCGCGATAGCCAGCCGTAGCAGCACACATAAGGCCAGCAGCGCCAGCCCCAATTATTACAACGTCAGTGTCAATCAAGATAAATGCCTAAGAACGATAATTTAACGCATTATAAAAATTATTTTTACCTATCACCAGAAAAGTTCTACTGCAAAAGATGTTTTTACGATTTTATGCTTACCGCTAACATACTAAAAAAGGGCTAAATTAGCCCTTAGTTGAAGTTGAACCTTAGTCTAAGGGGTAGGTGTGTCAGTCATAATGCTCGAGGATCCAGTTTTAGCCAGTTCAGCGAGATCTTTATCAACAAAGAATAAAGCGTGACCATCGTGACCGACCAAATTAATTTTATCGAGTACGCTTTTGAACAATGTCTCTTCTTCATGTTGCTCTGCAACATACCATTGTAAAAAGTTAAAGGTAGAATAATCTTGATTAGTAAATGCTTGGTGCGCTAATGAATTAATACGCTCGGTAATTTCACATTCATGCTGATAGGTTTTTTCAAAAACATCGGCAAGAGACTTAAACTCATGTGGTGGAGCGTCAATTGCCCCCAAAATCGGCATAGCACCAGTTTCACTGACATAGGTAAATAATCGAGTCATGTGATCCATCTCTTCAGCCGCGTGTTTACGCATAAATTCGGCAGCTCCCTCAAAGCCTTGCTCCTCACACCACGCACTCATTTGTAAATATAAGTTAGAAGAGTAAAACTCTAAGTTAATCTGCTCGTTAAGCTTCACGACCATGTCTGGTTTCAACATATTGTACCTCGATAAAAAATTGTCAGTGTATTATCGCGTAAGAAAACGAAGTTTGCAAATAAATACCAATAAAATCAATGGCATATAAATGTAAATTGTTTCTATTTGTGTTTGTTATAATGTTTGTAATATTGATTCGGCATCACTAACGGCAAATTCGCCAGGTTTTTCAACGGCTAAGTGGACTACTTTACCGTGATCGACAATCATGGCAAAACGTGTTGCACGATAACCGCCGAATGCGCCAGTCTCTTTACCCAGACCAAGTGCTCGAACGTAACTGCCATCGCCATCTGCCATCATTGAAATATGCTCTGCATTTTGAGCTTTGCCCCAAGCATCCATAACAAAAACGTCATTGACAGATAAACATATAATCTCATCAATACCCTTAGCTTTTATTTTGTCTGCTAATGCGACAAAGCCAGGCAAATGACTATTGGAACAGGTCGGCGTAAAGGCACCAGGAACTGCGAAAATCACTACTTTTTTATTAATAAAGTAATCGGGTAGCGTATGCGTAATTGTTTCATTATTTACGCGTTGCTGTAACTGGCCTGATGGTATAATTTCATTTGTACTAATCATATATTTCCTTATCAACATGAGTGAGCGGGAGCTTTGTTGGCTTACATAAAAAACCTTTTGAATGGGCTGAACGAGCGCAGTCCTTACAGGCATAGCGTGGCTTATCAACAATACTAGCTAATTCATGTAAGTGTTTATCAATGTCTTTTTTCTTCCATTTGCATAGCGATTTTGCCATAAACCTATACCGGAAACTGTAATGTACTTAGTTTAGTCTATGGCACACTTGAACGCACGGCCTAAGATTACTAACGCGATAAATTTTGTGCTAGAAATGCTTTTAATTGTTGTGATATTTGCGGCGTTTGTTTACCGAGTATGCCTTTTGCTTGCTCTGGCAAATGAACACTTGCTTGGTCGCCTTATTTTTAGTTATATCCAGTTTCATTTAGTTAAACTTAATTTACTTTTGTAGTATTTTGTTTTTATAAACTCTTTCATGTTTTTAAGATAATGGTTGATTACTCAGAAGATGATATGGTGTTTTAATTAAATTCTCTGGTTACAATAATGACACTATTTATCGATACGTTAAGGATGAAACATGGCTATTTATCGAGTGAATCAGTTTTATGCGGCTGAAGGCAAAGGAGAAATGTTAAAAGCATTTTTTGAATCCTTGGTCGAGTATATTATCTCGAGTAAGGGTTGTATCAGTTGTCAGTTACTTCAAGATGATCAAAACGAACTTCATTTTGTCGTACTGGAGCAATGGCAATCAAAGGAAGCGCATCAAGCTTCTTTACAAAATTACCCTGCTGATAAAATGCAAGAAGTAATGCCTTTATTTGGTACACCGCCAATTGGTGACTTTTATACCTTAGTTAAGGAGTAATGGTGTCTTTAGTTCCTGAAAAATGCAAAGGCATGACAGATATTCGGCGTGAAATTGATTACTTAGATCATACTATAATTCAATTGATAGGTCAGCGATTTGACTACGTTAAGGCGGCAGCAAAATTTAAAACGAGTGAAGATTCAGTTAAAGCACCTCATAGATTTGAACAGGTGATTAAGCAAAGGCGAGCCTGGGCTGAAGAGCAGGCGTTGAATCCCGACGTGATAGAAAAACTTTATCGTGATCTTGTCGGTTACTTTATTTCACAAGAGCTCAAGCAATGGCAAAATGAAACATAGCATTAAAACCCCAGAAGATGGTATTGGTTTAAATGGGCTGCATCATGTTGCAATTATTTGCCAAGATTACCAACGTTCGAAAACCTTTTACGTAGATTTACTTGGATTGGCCGTGATCGCAGAATATTACCAACCAGAAAGACAATCTTACAAATTAGATTTGGCGTTACCAGATGGTAATCAAATAGAATTGTTTTGTTTTCCAACAGCGCCAGCAAGGCTGAGTTACCCTGAAGCTCAAGGGTTACGGCATATAGCTTTTTGTGTTGATAAGATAGATAAGGTTGTTGCTGCCTTAATTAAGCAAGGCGTTAACGTTGAACCTATTCGTGTTGATGAATACACGGGGAAAAAATTTACTTTTTTTAAGGATCCTGATGAACTTCCCATTGAAATTTATCAAGCGTAGTCGAGGAATATATGTATAAAGGTAGTTGCTTATGTGGTGAAGTACAGATCACAATTAATGGCTCTATTGAAGATATCATTCATTGTCATTGTTCACTATGTCGAAAAAATAGTGGTACAGCATACGCCACTAATGGGTTTGTTGCGCGTAAAGACTTTTCTATTGTTGCAGGAGAAGATGCACTAAGTCAGTTTTCATTTAAACCCCAACGTATCCGCCACTTCTGTAAATATTGTGGCTCACCTGTTTATAGTGAAAACCTAGATGATATAGATCGGTTAAGATTACGACTAGGTATTGTAGACTCGGCAATAAAAGAAAAACCTATTTCACATAACTTCGTTACATCAAAAGCAAATTGGGAGGATATGGATGCAAGGTTACCAAGATATGAAACGTTTGAACCGTCAAGAAAAAAGTAGAAAGGTCGTTGCTTAACAACCTTTCTATGGTTACAAACAAAGGAGCGCTATGCGCTCTGTTTTGCTTCTTTAAGTAACGTAAAGAGTTGGTCTTTTAGTTGTAAACGCTGTACTTTTAGTTTTTCTAAATGGTCGTCACTAGTGTGTTCTGCGCCTGTTTCAATGCGATGTACCGCATGTTCAACTTCGTCATATTCTTTAAATAACCGTGAAAAATGTCCATCGTTCATTTTCAGCTGATGAATTTCTGTTTTGTACTCTGGAAATTCGTGATGTAAGTCGTGTTTTTCTATTTGCATGTAACTCTCTCTTATTGTGCACACTCAATACAAGTTGTTGTGTAGGGTAGCGCTGCAAGTCGTTCTGGTTTGATAGGTTCTTCACATTGTTGGCAAATACCATAATTACCACTATCTATTCTTTCCAATGCTTGATTGACTAACGACAACTCTTGTTTGGCTTCATGGTGTATTTCGTCAAGTACTTCGTCATTTTCACGTTCAGTAGTTTGCTCGGCAAAATCTGCAGAGCGACCTTTTTTAAAGTCTGCCTCAATAGCGGAAATACGTTTACTTAACTCTGCTTGCTTTTGCTTTAACTTGTGAGATAGCTCGGTCGTCATAATTAACTCCTTTGTTATCTATATCCTAGCGTATAAACGCTAAAGATATTTGATCTAGCACAAAAAAGTGCAGGAAATAAAAAAGGAGCTTTATGCTCCTTTTTTATTTCATTGGTTTAATGTGACTATTAATTTAGTGTAGTAAAACTATACTCTTTAGGTGGTGTCACACCTTTTAAATGTTCGACAAAATAATCCCAACGTTTACGTAGCATAAACGGCTCACGGGCAAAACCATGACCGCGGTTAGGTAACATGATCATGTCAAAGTCTTTATTTGCTTTAATTAAGGCTTCTACAACGACTAGGGTGTTGTATGGCGGTACATTAGTATCGGTTGTACCATGAGCAATCAATAATTTACCTTTTAAACGATCTACAATGAGTTGATTTGCTTGGCTATCATAATTTGTTGTGCCATCTTCATTTTTTACTAACATGCCATGCCACTTTTCGCCCCATTCGTCCGCGTAGTTTCTATTATCGTGGTTACCTGCTTGAGACACTGCAACACTATAAAAATCTGGGTACATTAGCAGAGCTCGTGTTGAAGCAAATCCACCACCTGAGTGTCCCCAAATACCAACATTACTGTCGTCGATCCATTGATGCTTTTCTGCAAGCTGTTTTATCGCTGAAACTTGATCGGGAATACCGCTATCACCCATGTTGCCATAATAGAACTCATGAAATGCTTTAGAGCGACCAGGTGTGCCTAATGCGTCTATTTCGATAACAATAAAACCTAGCTCTGCAATTGCTTGGTTATCACCACGAGATGCACGGAAGTGCCGGCCACGAATTGAACCAACTTGTGGGCCTGGATATAAATAGTTAACCACAGGGTACTTTTTCGTTGGGTCAAAATTACTTGGCTTATACATTAAACCGTAAATGTCATGTTCACCATTTCTATCTTTAACGATGAAAGGTTCTGGTGCGACCCAGTTATTGTCTTTCAATTTATCGATATTCATTGTTTCAATAGCAAAGCCTTTGCCATCTACAGTACTACGGACATAGCTTTTTTCAGGTGTAATATAGGTTGATACGCGATCTAAAAAGTACTTTCCATCTTCACTTAACGTAATGCGATGATGCTGTTTCTCTGGCGTTAATAACGTTAATTCAGAACCATCTAACTTAACACGGTATAAATAATGAAAGTAAGGATCGCCACCTTCTCGGCCTGCGCCAGTGAATAAAATGGTACCATTGTCTTGATCAACATGTAATAGAGAAATAACGGTCCAATCACCACGGGTTATTTGCTTGTTCAGTTTGCCTGTTTTTGCGTCGATGAGATAAAAATGTCCCCAATTCGAGCGTTGTGAAAACCATAGAATTTCATCTGATTTATCGAGGTATTGCCAGCTAACACCCTGAACGCCTGATTCAAAAAATGTTTCTTCTGTTTCTGTAAAAAGTGTTTTCACTTTGCCAGATGTTGCATCAGCGAGGCGAACAGTTGCTTTTTTATGATCACGAGAAGAAGAAACAAAAGCAAAATGAGAACTATCTGATGCCCAACTGATGTCTAATAAGCTACCGTCACGAGCAGCCACATGGTCAGTAATCGTTGAACGATGTTCATCTGGTGCCATGTCTAATGGAATAACTTTAGCTTGGTCAACGTCTATCACCACTCGATGAATTTTGAATACATGCTCATCACCAGGTAAAGGGTACTTCCAGACATCAATGTTTGGATGACCAACTGCGGTAGAAACAATACCCATTTCGCCCACATTGCGTCCGTCATGTTTAAAGGTAGTCAGCTTTTTTGAATCAGGAGACCAGGTAACCACAGGTTTGTTACTACGAACCCAACCTGCATTATTAGTCGCGTAGCCGAAATCTTTAACGCCATCGGTTGTTAGTTGCGTTTCTGTGTTGTCTTTCAAAGTACGCATCCAAAGATTATGGTCACGAATGAATACCGCTTTACTGCCATCTGGCGAGATAAATTCTGTACGCTTTACTGACGCTGTATCTTCTTTACAAAGGTAGTGATTCAATGAGCATTGGTAGTTCGTTCCTTTGTAACGCAGTTTCAATTTGTCGTCTGCTGTAAGTGTGACGCGATAAAAAGGTAATTTATTTTGGTCTACGTCACTTTCTGAAATACGCGCCAGTGATTCGGCAAGTTTTTGGTGATCAAATGCGAGTGACTTTGATTGTGTCTTGGTATCGACCTTAAAGAAACGCAAACCTTCCGCAGTTTGGCTTCTATACAATAACACATTGTTGTTTGACCAATTTGGATACTCAACTGTACCCGTAACTAATTTACTGGTTGTGCTCGAAAGTTGTTGTTCTGCTCGCTGATAATCAGTGATTGTAACGTCTGCATGAGCAACGTTAGACACTGATAATATCACCGCTGCCAATGATAAATACTTGTTCATGGTGAGGGCACCCGTTTCCTAATTTTTATGATTAACGTGGTTTTATTCATTTTAACGTAAGAGCTTAACACAGAATATTGCTGCATTTGCGCTAGCAGTCGACCAAAAGGCATGTATTTACGATAAGTTGGTTCGTTGACATTAATTTAACAGTGTACTTTTCTACTTCAGATACGACTAAAGTCTATGCTTAATTGTCTGCTTTATAGACTTAGGTCTAATTTCTAAATCAGCGATTAGTCTCTACCGTTATACAAAGAAAAATAATAACAGTACACAAAATAACGATAAATAGCCGAAAGATTGTTCAGTTTTCTCTCTCAGGCTATACACACGAAATGGGGAAAGTAAAAATGCACATTCGCAAAGCCGGTTTACTGGCAACAGGTCTACTAACATTCGCTGGAACAGCGCATGCAGGATACGAAATCAAGCTGTCTGATGAAGACAAAATTACCTTTGGTGGATATATTCAAGGTGATATCCGTTATATTGATGGTAATGCAACCTCTACGTTAACCAATGATGATTTTTGGATTGGTCACGTTGTTAATGACGACATTTCTAATACACGTTTTTCTGCTAGTTCAACACGCTTTAATACCAAGTATGTTCATGGTGATATTACAGGCTTCATCGAAATGGACTTTTATGGTGGTGGAGGTAACGAGCGCCTAACCAATTCTCGTCATCCACGTTTACGTCATGCCTTTATTAAATATAAAAACTGGACGGTAGGGCAAACGTGGTCAACATTTGTTAATACAAGTGCGTTAGCGGAAGCTGCAGATTTTGGTGGTCCATTGGTTGCAGCAGCCTTTATTCGTCAAGATATGATTCGTTACACTAATGGAAACTTCCAAATTGCGATAGAAAACCCTGAATCATATGGTGGTTATTCAGGTGCTGGCGGTTATGCCTCTAAAGATTCAGTACCTGATGTTATCGCTAAATATACCTTCTCAGGTGATTGGGGTAACGTATCTGTTGCTGGTGTCGCAAAACAACTTGAAACAGTGGGGGGAAATTCTGAATCAGGATTTGGCTATGGTATTGCTGGTCGAATTAAAACTGTTGGTAAAGATGACTTTAGATTCCAACTTCATGGCGGGAATACTGGACGTTATGTAGGCGCGGCTGCCGCTACTGATTTAGTGGGCGAAGAAGTGGAAGAAACAACGTCTATATCGGTTGCGTATCGTCACTTTTGGACGGAAACCATTCGTACCAACGTATTCTATGGCCGCACTGAAACCGAAGAGTCTGATCGCGAACGTACACATTGGGGGATTAACTTGTTTAAGAACATTACGCCTAAGCTTTCGTACGGTATAGAATTCGGTAACTTTGATGCCGATGATCTTGATGCTGATTCTGATTACGCTCAGCTTTCGGTTAAGTATGTTTTATAAAATTGCATTGATGATACGCCTTTTGCGTTAGTTGGCTTTTAAAAGGTCGACGTTATAGGGAAGCTTTGCTTCCCTTTTTTTCTTTGCCATTTTAGTTGTATCATATAGTATTACCTAGGGGTAACTAAGTTATCCCTTTGTTTTATTTGAAATATCAGTAATTATGCATAATTTGTATATTTAATACACATTTAGCGCTTTCTGTACTCTTTTACTTAATAATTTGTTGTTTTTGTCGATATATTCTTTAATTAAGAAATAAAAACAACGAATACGATATCAACGGAACTTTTGAACTTCATGAACACAACAAACAACGAAGTGACTTTTTCACCGTCCGAGCAGCTTGTCTCTGTTACTGATACGCAAGGTGTTATTTTATATGCTAACGATGACTTTTGTCGGATAGCAGGTTACAGCCAACAGGAGTTAGAAGGGGAGCATCATAATATTGTGCGCCACCCAGATATGCCAAAAGCCGCCTTTGCTGATCTTTGGCAGAAACTAAAACGCGGTGACTCATGGCGGGGCATGGTTAAAAACCGTTGTAAGAATGGTGATTATTATTGGGTTGATGCTTATGTTACACCCTTGTACGAACAAGATAAAATTGTCGGCTATCAATCTGTTCGTTGCTGCCCTACGGCTGAACAAAAACAAAAAGCTGAAGCACTGTACCAACAAATAAATCAAGGAAAGTCGTTAAGTGAGTTTTCAACAAATGTGTCGTTGAAACGTTCTGTTGGAGCGGCTTTGTTATTTGTTGCTTTAGCGTTATCTGCTTATTTTATTTCTGTGCCTGCAGCGGGCGTATTGTTATTGACAGTGATGCTTCTTATTGCTCTCTTTAAAGACGAAATTATTGATGTTCCTAATCAAGTAACAGATTATCAACAGTCATTCGATAGCCCATCAAGGCTTATTTATAGCGGCACAGGTATTGCTGCATTGATGCGTTACCCCTTCTTAATGCAACAAGCAAAAGTAAGAACAATTCTTGGCAGAAGCCATGACTCAGGGAAAGGACTCGTTGAATTAGGTATTAAGTTAAAAGATACCTCTAGTCGTTCGTTAGAAGGGTTATTTAATGAAAATTCGCAATTGGATCAACTTGCCACTGCGATGACTGAAATGACAGCCACTGTTCAAGATGTGAGCCAAAGTACAACAGATGCTTATGATAAAGTTGTCGCGATGCAGTCTGAATGTAATGAAGCTATTGGCGTAATTGATAACAGCCAAACAAAAATAGGTGTGTTGTCTGGAGAAGTAGAGTCGGCGGCCAGTATTGCCAGTAATTTGGTAAGCGACATTACGAAAATATCTGACATCATGACTGAAATTCAAGGCATTGCAGACCAAACTAATTTACTTGCTTTGAATGCAGCAATAGAGGCAGCGCGCGCTGGGGAACAAGGTCGAGGTTTTGCAGTCGTTGCCGATGAAGTAAGAACATTGGCTGGCCGCACACAATCAGCGACTGAACAAATTCAAGGATCAGTTGTAGAACTTCAGCAAACGCTGCAACAGTGGAGTGAAACCATGATGTCGAGTAAAGGCGAAGCTGAATCTTGTGTAGCCGATGCGACAGAAGCGAAAGCTGGTATGGATCGCATTAAAGCGATGATGGATGACGTGACAGATATTGCTGGCCAAATTGCTACTGCTACAGAGCAACAAAGTGCGACAGCGGCAGAAATGACGCAAAATGTACATAAGATTGATAGTATTTCTAAAGAAAATACTGAAATTGCTGAGCAAGTAAATAATTACGGCATTAGTGTAAATAAGAGTGCAGAAACACTAGAGTCGCTTAGCTCAACGTTTCGTTAATGAGTAAAAAATAAAAGGCAATTGAGTTTACGCCCAATTGCCTTTTTTATTGTGCAAAATTTATTACTTTTTGAGTTTTGCGAAAGCATCGGCAAACGCATTACCCATGGCAGCATTTTCTACTGATTTAGGTTTTTTAGTGTGGTTTTGATGCTTTGAATGATGTTTACCCTTTGCTTTTTCCTTTGGTGCAGTATTCGGCTGGTATTTCTGTTTAACTGGCGCTGATGCATCTTCTGTTAACCGCATTGTCAGACTAATACGTTTACGCTCTGCATCAACTTCAGTTACTTTTACTTTAACGATATCGCCTGCTTTTACCACATCGCGCGGGTCGGAAATAAATTTATTAGTGATCGCTGAGATATGCACTAATCCATCTTGATGAACACCTAAATCAACAAAAGCACCAAAGTTGGCGACGTTAGAGACAACCCCTTCTAATATCATACCGACCTTTAAATCACTGATCTTTTCTACACCTTCAGTAAACTTTGCGGTTTTAAATTCAGGGCGAGGATCACGACCAGGCTTTTCGAGCTCCTTTATAACATCTTTTACCGTAATTTCTCCGAATTTATCATCAGTAAGTGACGCAACATCGACATTTTTTAATAATGTAACTTCATTGAGTAATTGTGACGTTGAGCTATTCAACTGTGCCACAAGTTTATCAACAATTGGATATGTTTCAGGGTGTACGCCAGAAGCGTCTAATGGATTGGTCCCCTCTGAAATTCTTAAAAAGCCAGCCGCTTGTTCGAATGCTTTTGGGCCAAGCCGTTCAACGGTTTTAATTTCTTTCCTATTATTAAATCTGCCATGTTGATCTCGGAATGACACTATATTATTCGCGATGGTTTTATTTAATCCTGCTACACGTGTTAACAACGCCGCTGAGGCACTGTTTACATCTACGCCAACGGCATTCACACAGTCTTCAATAACGTCATCGAGTGTTTTACTGAGTTTGCTTTGACTTACATCATGCTGATATTGGCCAACACCAATGGCTTTTGGGTCAATCTTAACGAGTTCAGCTAATGGATCTTGTAAACGTCTAGCAATTGAAACCGCCCCTCGTATAGAAACATCGAGCTCAGGAAACTCTGCTGCGGCGAGTTCTGATGCTGAATAAACCGACGCGCCTGCTTCACTCACTGTAATCTTTGTAATATCCGTATCACAATCGGTCAACACTTCAGCAAGTAACCGGTCAGTTTCACGAGATGCTGTGCCATTACCAATCGCGATAAGTGTTACTTTGTGTTGCTTGCATAAATTAACCAAGGTTCTAACTGATTTCGCCCAATTATTTTGTGGTTGGTGTGGAAATATCGTTGCCGTTTGTAAAAGCTTGCCTGTGTCATCGACGACAGCAATTTTACAGCCGGTTCTAAAGCCAGGGTCTATCCCCATGGTTACTTTTGGGCCAGCTGGCGCTGCCATTAATAGATCGCGTAAGTTGCTGGCAAATACTTTAATGGCTTCGTGTTCTGCTTTCTCTCTTAATGAACCTAAAAACTCAGTTTCTAAAGACTGACTGAATTTAACTTTCCATGCTAAATGTACCACTTTCGTCAAGAACTTCGCCGCCGGCTGTGACGATAGGTTTAGCTGATAATGTTCTACTATGACTTGTTCTGCAGAAGAGTAACTACTGTTATCCTGTTGTGGATCTACGTCAAGTGAGAGACTTAAAAAACCTTCGTTACGTCCTCTTAATAATGCTAATGCCCTATGTGAAGGTATTTTAGTGACTTTTTCAGAGTACTCAAAATAGTCACGATATTTAGTGCCCTCTTTTTCTTTTCCTTTCGCTACTTTACTTTTAAGGTGCGCTTGTTGATTAATTAGCTTTCTTAATTTGGCGAGTAATGAAGCATCCTCAGCAAAGCGTTCGACTAGAATATAACTTGCACCTTCTAAAACCTTGGCTGTATTCTCAAACCCAGCAGCACTATTAATAAAACTTTCTGCCTCAACTTCTGGAGCAAGTTGCCATTGTTGAAAAAGATTATTCGCCAAAGGCTCTAAACCCGCTTCAATGGCAATTTGTCCTTTTGTTCTGCGTTTAGGACGATAAGGTAGGTATAGATCTTCAAGTCGTGTTTTATTGTCTGCAGCAATAATTTGTTGGCGCAACTGCGGCGTTAATTTATCTTGCTGCTCAATATTGAGCATAATAACTTGGCGTCGCTCTTCAAGATCTCGCAAATATTCTAAGCGTTGTGATAATGTTCTGAGGTGGCCGTCATCTAAGCCCTTTGTTGCTTCCTTACGGTACCTTGCAATAAAGGGCACTGTCGCCCCATCATCGAGTAAGGAAATTGCCGCAGTAACTTGATCAGTATTTACATTTAACTCTTGGGCAATTTTTTCAGCAATTGCAGACATTAGTGATAATCCTATAAAGTCATCATTATTTTTACCCTTATATATGGGTCTAAATGCTAATTTCTAGGTGTAAAAGAAGATTCGCGTTAAATTATGTGGGTAAAAGCAACCTGACTTACCATAAAACTTAACCATTGCTGTGTGTTTTACGGTAAGTTTAGCTAATTATTCCATCATAGCGCTGTCAAGGTCTTTAACTGGGAAACTCTTTGCAAAGGCGATAACGGTTTCTTTGCTTGCAGTGTCAGATTCAAATGCAAGCATGCCGCCACTTTTAAGCGAAATGGTTAATGTTGTTGCGCCGCTATCATGATCAATACTTGCATTTCTTCGTTGAATACGTACCTTGTTGTTGCTTGATGTCATGCCAAACTGCGCGAGTGCGGCAAAGGCTGACGCTGCGGCACCATTATTACCTGTTGTAAGTGTGACGCGAATATATGTGTCTTCATGCGTGTACTCACGTTCAACAATGTTCATACCCATAGCTGATTGTTGTGATATTTCATCACCAGTAAAATTGTTTATTTCGTCTTTAAAAAAGCTACTGATTTGATTATTTTTAATTTGTTCTAATTGGGTAACACACCAACGGGCTTCTTCAAGTGCCCCTTCAAGGTCGCCACTTTCAAATAATTTAGCTGCTTTATTACAAAGAGTGCTTGGATTTTCTTCATTTGCATAGCTTGAAAAGCTTAATGTACAAACGAACAGTAAAAGTGAATACTTCATGGTAAATGTCCTTATCTATCTGTGGTTCAACGCTTAATTGTATGAAAATTGTACTCATTTAAACAGGAGAAATATATATTTGTTTAACTTTTTTAACTAAACGTTGATTTTGCTTGTTTGTATGCCACTTAAGCCTTATATAGAGAGTAAAGAGAATTGAAGTATATGCAATGAAACGTAGTCATTATATTACTCGAGAGGGCTGGGAAAGGTTAGATCGAGAACTTAAATATCTGTGGAAAGAAGAGCGTCCACGCGTAACAAAGGCGGTATCAGAAGCTGCAGCTTTAGGTGATAGAAGTGAAAATGCCGAATATATTTATGGTAAGAAGCGGCTTCGTGAAATTGATAGGCGAGTGCGCTTTTTATCAAAACGGCTAGATGAACTCAATATTGTTTACCCCGAGAAACAACAAGAGGGTAGAGTGTTTTTCGGTGCTTGGGTTAAAGTTATCGATGAAAACGAGAATACCTTTACTTACCGTATTGTCGGCGCAGATGAATGGGACATTAAAAAAGGTGAGATCAGTATTGATTCTCCTGTTGCTAGAGCCTTAATTGGTAAGCGTGTTGACGATGAAGTGATAGTAAATACGCCAGAAGGTGAGCGAATCTTAGATGTGCTAGCAATTTGGTATCACCAGTAAAGCGCAATACTTTGCGCTTTACTGGGTAATGTACCAGCTTACATTACTTTAGTTTTTATTGTGCTTTGGCAGATGTCTAGAATTGGCGGCTGTTTTTTATAAAAGAAAGGATTATCTCGCAAGCGTTTTTGAGTAATCTTTTTGGCGTACAGCGCATTATCGGTGTTTTCTACCAAAATTGTGAATTGTTCTTCCTTGGGTAAATCAGCCATTATGTTCACGCTTTTTATTTGCGTGTATTGCGCAGAGTCTACTTCAGGTTGTCCTTCGGAAACAGCAGTACGTTTTATTGCCTGGACATGCTCCATGCCAAGAATGACACGGCCAAATATTGTCATAATACGATCCAAATATCGCGTCGCTTGCCCAATCGTAATATAAAAGTGACTTGTGCCGGTATTTGGTGCAGATTCTCTTGCCATGGCAATTACACCGGGGCAGTGCAACAACCATGCTTTGTTCTCTTTGGCAGAATAACCAACTGAAAAACCTTGTTTAAAACCCGTTTGAGGCGCAAACATATCTTTGTTTTGTACTAAGGTAAATGACCAATTTTCCGGCGTAATAATCTCTTCTTCGATCAGTAAAGGAGGAACTTTTTTGTCTTTTGCCGATCCATCTTTTGGCCCTGCTTGTGCAACAAACCCGTCAATAACTCGATAAAAGTGTTCGTTGTCGTAGAAACCGTCGCGCACAAGTTGTTTAAAGCGTGCCACATGCTTGGGGGCAAACGTAGGAGCGAGCTCTAAAAAAACATTGCCCTGTGGTAAAGCTATAACAACAATGTTTTCTGAGGATACTTTGCGCCAGTTGTCGCTGGATTCTGCGGCTATACAGGGCGTTAATGTTAGTAGGGTGATTAACGTGAGTATTGTTTTTAACATTACTATTTCCTAAAGCATGATAAGTAGTTACGTTAACCCAACTTGCTTGGCGTGATCAAGAGAGCTTGTTAATATATAGCGGCTTCCCTTTATTACACATTTTTCTTTGGAGAAAACATTGAATAAAAGTCTACTAACCAACGTATTGGCATTTATTGTCGTGGTAACTGGCTATCTGCTTTCTTATGATATTCTGTATGCGGTAGGTCTTTTTGCTTTGTCTGGTGCCATTACCAATTGGCTTGCTGTTCATATGTTATTTGAAAAAGTGCCTTTACTGTATGGTTCTGGTGTTATTCCATCTCGCTTCGAAGAGTTTAAGGTGGCTATACGTCAGCTTATGATGGAGCAATTTTTTACTGAGGAAAATATTGACCGATTTTTATCTGATAGCGCCGGTAAAGCGAGTACGTTTGATTTAGTACCTGTTATCGATCAAGTAGATTTGTCACCTGCATTTGACAATTTGGTCAGCGTTATAGAAACGTCATCTTTTGGCAATATGCTTGCAATGGTTGGTGGCAAAGAAGCACTAGAGCCTATGCGAGAACCCTTTATCGTCAAAATGAAGGAAACGGTCAGTGATATCTCAAAAAGTGAGCATTTTAATGAGATCTTACGTTCACAACTTGAGCAACCAAATGTTATTGCTGAAATGCGAGAAAAAGTAAGCAGTATTATTGAACAAAGGCTAAATGAATTAACCCCGAAATTAGTTAAAGAGATTGTCCAAGAGATGATTCGTCAACATCTCGGTTGGCTTGTTGTATGGGGTGGTATTTTCGGCGGGCTTATTGGTTTTATTGCTGCTGTTACTGGTAATTTTTAGCGTATTAGCCGCAAAATTTTGCAGAGATGAAGTGTTTAGAGTTCGTTGCATGTATAGTCTTAAAATGAGTACATTTTTGCAAAAGAATTTCGTTAGTGCCTTTTGTACTAATAGGTAACGGTTTTTTCTGTTAAAGCGCTTTAATTTTCACCTGATTATCGCTATGCTTGCGCTTTAATATCGGGATTTTATTAGCATTCAGTGCGATGGCGCATTGCCGATGCAAAATCTCACACTATGTATAAGGTAAATGGAGACATGTTTGGTAGCTTAAAGGCATTGCCGGCCGATCCTATTTTAGGTTTATTGGCAAAATATCGTGAAGATGCAAATCCACAAAAAATTGATTTAGGTGTGGGTGTTTATAAAGATGAAGCAGGGCACACTGCTATACTTAAGTGTGTTAAAACCGCTGAAAAATATCGAAACGATACCGAAGATACCAAGGTTTATATTGGCCCGACGGGCTCTCCTTTATTCAATGATGAGATGTCGACACTCATTTTTGGTGATCATAAAGTACTTAGTGAAAACCGTGCTAGAACTGTTTCTACACCAGGTGGTACGGGTGCATTACGCGTAGCAGCAGAGTTTATTAAATCGTGTAAAGCTGGCGCAACCATTTGGGTCTCAAATCCTACATGGGCAAACCATACAGGGCTTTTCGAAGCAGCAGGGTTAACGGTTAAAACATATCCCTATTATGATCATGAGAACAAATGCTTAGATTTTGACGGTATGCTTGCAGCGTTAAAAGAAGTCAGCCCTGATGATGCAGTATTACTTCACGCGTGTTGCCATAATCCAAGCGGTATGGACTTGAATCAAGAACAATGGAAGCAAGTTACCGAAGTGGCTAAAGATATCGGTTTTTTACCGGTTGTTGATATGGCATATCAAGGTTTCGGTACTGGGTTAGATGAAGATGCAGCCGGTTTACGTTTGCTTGCTGATAACGTAGAAGAAATGATTGTTTGTAGTTCTTGTTCTAAAAACTTTGGTTTATATCGAGAAAGAATAGGCGCCACTACAATTATTGGTAAATCTTCTTCAAGTATTGATATAGCATACTCTGTATTGTTGTCAGTTGTCCGTGTTATCTATTCAATGCCTCCTGCTCATGGTGCGGCGTTAGTCGAAACTATTCTATCTTCTGAGGAGTTACGTCAGCAATGGCACCAAGAGCTCGCTGAAATGCGTGATAGAATTAATGGTAATCGCCAATTGCTTGTCGATAAACTAAAGGAAAACGGCGTTTCAAGAGACTTTAGTTTTATTACACGTCAAAATGGTATGTTTTCTTTCTTAGGTATAACGCCTGAGCAAGTACAGCGCCTACAGGATGAATATAGTATCTATATGGTTGGTTCTAGTCGTATGAGTATTGCAGGTATTGCAAAGAGTAATGTTGATTACCTAGCGAAATCGATTGCCAAAGTACTGTAAATACCGTACTCAACCATGTTAAAAACCGGACAACGTTGTTCGGTTTTTTTGTATTTGTCTTTAAATTTTGTTGATCGTTTAAGTGATATTTTTAAAGGATAGATATTTACAAGCTGCTTTAAGCAAGTTGTGATTGACTAGAGGATGCTTGACAAAGTCTCGCTGTTTTTAACACGTTGTGCTTTAGCGGTAGCGTTAGAAAGTGTAGGTAGATGTTGAAGCAGCGGTTTATCGCTGCTTCACTTATTTTACTGGTGCTTAATGTTTGAACGCATGATCATTATAAATAGCGCAGCCAAAATGATTAGTATTGTTGATGGCTCTGGTACTTTCACTTTTGATGTTGGTGTTGCTGTTTTAACGGTTTGAAAATTACCAATTAAGGCATGATTGGTGTAAAACCTTACGTCATCGAGTATAGCGCCATCTCCTGCATTAAAGGCACCTTTAGTGGCCAAAAATGTACCGCTAATATTTGCACCACCAAAGTTTAATGATGAAAAATTATCATTCACAAAATTAAATAAAACATTGGCTGATGTTAAACCGTTTGATAACAATATTTGTGCACCTGAAGCTATTTGTGCATTACCTAGAATGTTGATAATCAAGTTATCATTGCTATTACCATTAATCTGCAAAATATCTGAAGAGCCTAAGGTAATTGACGAAACGTTGATAACATTTAACTGACTTGCATCAAACGTAGTCGAACTATTAATTGTTCCTTTGTCAATAGCCGCTAAATCCCTAGCTGTTTGACTTGCAGAGGCAATATCAATAGACAATTGATCTAAGGTATTGTTGCCAACTTTTTGTACATCAGCACATGCAGAAGCGGTTCCGGTAACTTGGCTACCTGCACCGACGATAAAGTTATTAGAGCAAGCATCACCGTAAACAATTGAGCCAGCAGCAAAGCCAATATCTTTACTAGCTGCAACATTGCCATGAATATACGCTTCACTGCCTAATACAAGTGAGCCATCAACTGCAGTACCATGAAAATCCCACTGACCTACACCAATGGTATATTTATCAGCAACACCTAAATCTACGCCTAAGTCGATTAAACTCGCTTTAGCGGAGCTTGCTATCGATAATAGCGTAAGAGCTACAGTAATTGTTTTAAAACAGTTCACGACGATAAATCCTTTATTTATAACTATATTCTAAAATGACAGCGTTATCATAGCACGATATGGAATTAGAGTAATAGCTCTTTGTTAAAAAAATAGACAATAAGGGGGTGAAAGTTGACCAAATATGGCGCTACTGAGAGAGTGTACTACCGCATTAACATTTACGTTTAGCTGTTAAGTTAAAAATTATTTTCCAATCTTTTTTCATATCAACTACATGCCAATTCAATGACTTGGCATAACACAGTGTATTTTTGCCAAACCATCGAAATCGACTATTGGGGCTATATTTATATTCTCGTACTTCGTCAGTATGATGAATTAACACGCAAAGAGCGTTGCTATCAGTGGTCCAACGTAACATGTCAACATCGCCAAAGCTGTTGCCGAATGCGGCAATTGGACGTTTGGCGATTCTTCTCTCTATGCTCAACACCTTGCGAGCACGACTTTCTATAGAAAAAGGAATCGGCTCTAATTTTACGGCAAGACTATCGCCTCTTAGTGATAATCTTGTTTTTAAGCTGCTACCTATAACTCTATTCACGGACACTTGATAAGTATCTTGAGACCATGGTCGAATGAAGTTGGCTGTGCTGCCTGAGACGATGTAATTGCTGAAACCATTTTGTTCAAAGTAGGCTAATACCTCGAGCATGGGTTGATAAGCAAGGTTCGTATAATGGGTTTTGAATCTAGGATGTTTGGCATGGCTTATCCATTTAGCGACAGACGCGCGATACTCTTCTGTTGTAATACCTTTTCTGAAAAAGGTAAAACCGAGCTTAAGTATACTCAAGGAATCAAAGAGTATTTCTTTAGCCCAATGCATTGTTCTCCGCAATTTGCTTGTCGTTACAAGTACGTCTTCATCAAGTAACTTCCTTTTAAAATAAGCAACTTGTGCTAAAACCGGCTTTTCAACAATGAGCGTACCATCGTTATCGAAGGTCGCAATACGGTTTTCAATTGGCACAAAGTGCTCTGAATGCTGGTCGCAAACGCGTTCTATAAATGAAATGATACTGCGTTTGATGTCACCTTCGTGCCATGACGGAAGCGGGTCTATAATATTTCCCATGGTTAGAATTACTGTTTGGTAACTTTTGGCGCAATTAATATGTCAGTATTAAAGTGAAACAACTTACCGCTCCAAATAAAAACTTGCCATACAAGCACCCCAAAAGGAATATAGCCAAAGTACCCAAGCAAAGGCATTTCAGAAAAAATATGAATTACATCGACGTAAGGAATGTTATAAATCCAATAATTTGGGTTTGTAATTGGCTCAGCGCTTGGGTGACTAGAGCCATAATTCCACATTTCCCAAAATAAGCCGTTCAGTAAAGATGCTACACCAATTAACACACCAGCACTCCAGTTACCTTTTGCTATATCTGTAAATGGATTCCATATATTTAGGCGCATTAATACGCCGGTCATGACAGCATAGGGTCCTATCCACACTACCCAAAATAACTTAAACGGCCAATAAACCATCGCCGCTATTAGCAGCGCGCCTACAAAAATTAAATGATTGCCATTTAGTGGCATTTTGGGACCATTTTGATAACGTGCAACAAGTGATGGAAACGTATTAAGTAAGTTATACCAAATCAATAGTACTGGCGTTACGGTTGAATATGTGATTAAAAATTCAATCACTATTGTTGTTCTAGACCAACCTACTTGGTTGGCATTAGGGTAATACCAATTACCCAATACAAAATAATCATAATATTCAAAATAAGCCCAACCTACGATGGAAACTAACGCACTGATAAATAGCGTTTTTGGTTTTTCGGAAAACAGAGAAGCGCCGTTATTTCGTTGATATACGATGCCATCTAATAAGAAAATAAAGCCCCACCAAAGGGGTGTAAATGCCCAGAATACGAGATCACCAAAAGGCGTTACGCGAGTCCACATTAACCACCAAAAGAATCCCATAACAATGCCGCCACACCAAAACCACCAAGGTAAAGCTACCGTAGATGGCATTCTAGGTGTCACATGCGCACCTTTGAAACCAAAAAATTTCGGAAACAAAATGAGTCCAGAGATAAAAAGCGCACAACCAGCCATTATGAGAAAGTAGATTAAGCTAAATCCTGGTACCTTGCCGGCAAATGTCGGGGGAAATTCTCCAAAGCCTGGTGGTAAATGGTTAGGATAAACAAACCAAGCAACGGCAAGTGGTACGAGTAACGTTAATATTACTGGCCACAATAGTTGCCATGGTGAAATTTTTTGCATAGCGAAACGTCCTTTTTTGCTTTTATTGGTTAGCTAATTTACCGTAATAGTCATCAGTTTGCCTGATGGTGGTACTTTACCGCTACAAACGCGGGTTGTCCATTTTTTGAACAGCAACATGCGCTAAAATTGATAATGTAACGATACGCCTAATTGCCTGCGTTCACCCTTTAATTCTGTCACTGCCCCCAATGCTGCTATAGAGTCAAAACGTAATTCTGCGAATTCTGTATCCGTTAGGTTCTTGCCCCAAATGGTCAATGAAAGGTTTTCTCGTAAAGCATAGTTTAGATGACCGTTAAATACTGTGTAACCTTTTTGTTGTGTGTAGGGGTTTTCGTTTTGATCAAAGTAAAAATCAGATTGATAATCGAAACCTAATTGAATAGTTAGAGGACGAGACATTACTTGGTATTCAGCCAATATATAGCCTGCAATATTCCACTTTGATGAAAATGGCAGGCGATTATCGGCCACAAATAGCGTCCCCTTTTTGAACTTTCCAATGTTAGCTTTAGGTAGATAGCCAATATTTAACACAAGCTCCATATGGTTACTTGGTGTGTAGGTAAATTCGCTATCTATACCATAGATAACTGATGAACCAGCATTTTTTAATACATGATATGGAACAGTGCTATCAGGTACATTAATAAAAACTTGTTGATCTTGGTAATCATAGTAAAACGCGGCGATATGCCAACGTGCGTTACGATTACGCAGCTGTGACTTTGCTCCTATTTCATACGCATTGAGTATTTCAGGCGCATATTCAGAGTCCAACGCTTGTGCAGGCGTTGTAGAATAACCGGCATTGTAGCCTCCACTTTTATAGCCACGTGTATAGCTTGCGTATATATTTGCCTTATTGCTCATTTTGTAGTTTAACGCGAGTTTCCCTGAAAGCTCATCATCAGCCACATGTCCGGAGATATTCCAAAAATCAGGTATCGTACCGTAGACAGTGTTTAGATCCGATTGAGCTTTATAATCAGTTGTTTCGTCCGTATAGCGAAGACCGGCGGTTAATGTTGTTTTTTCAGATAATGTATAATCAAATTGGCTGTAGATGGCGATCGACTTATTTTCTAAAGCATTATCATAATAAAAGGTAGCGGGTATCTCCGCCAATGAAGGAATGCTCCTAAAGTCGCGAAATAAATCAAAAGTGTTTTTCTGATCTATTGTTTCTTTTAAGTAAAAAAGCCCCGTTTGCCAAAATAGTCGCTGCTGAGTATAAGCGTAGTTAAATTCCTGAGAATAAAGCTTATTGTTAGTGTCAAATGCTCCTTCAATTAGGTTGCTAGCACCGTCGGAATCAAAAGAATGAAATCGTTGTAGTGACCTGCCGCCAGTAATGGAGGTAAACGTATTGTTTTTATTAATCTGCCATTCTAGCGTTAGAGAACTGCCCCAGGCATCTGTATCATGAGCTCTATCTGCTGTATCAGCATTGACATCCCAGTAGTCATTTCCGCCGACTTGTTTACCGAAAGCATCCATACAGGTGTTACCACCGGCATTACTTGGCGAACATTGATTACTACCATTTATGTCGAATATGCCATTACTCGCAATTGGTTTGGGTTTGCCTCTAGCGTCTGCTTTGTGCAATTTAAACGTTGTTGTTAAAGACTCGGACGCTGAACGGACAATTAGCCTAACGTTGGTTTGTTTCATACCTCCATCGGGTTGGTTGGGCATGACATTGTTCGTTGAAAAATTGTAGTCGTTATGATCAAAGGCAATTCGTGCCGCAGTACTTTTTGATAAGGGGATGTTAACTGCCCCGTTAAGTGATGTTGTATTAAATTGCGCAATACCTGCATTAATATAGCCATTAAAATCGTTCTCTGGCATTTTTGAACGTAATAGAATTGCACCGCCGGTAGTATTTCTACCGAACAATGTTCCTTGTGGGCCACGTAATACTTCTACTTGCTCTAAATCAAAGAGGTTGACAGCAAGGTTATTGGCGCTACCACTGACAATGCCATCACTATATACCGCAATAGGAGAAACAGTAGAGGTATTATAGTCAATCATACCGATGCCTCGGATGTTGAATGCAGGAGGGGTACCTTCGCCTGCATTATTGGTCATTTTTACGTTTGGCGCAAAGCGGGCTAATTGCGAAGTATCTTTTATCTGCTGACGTTCAATGGTTTCATCTGTTATTACGGTAACAGCAACTGAGATATCTTGTTCGTCTTGTGCTCGCTTTTGAGCGTAAACTTTGATGAGCTCATGCGATTGAGAAGCGCTTTCTTGAGTGTGAGCTTGTGGTAAAACAGAGAAAATGCCTACTATAAAACAATAATGTATAGCGTGACTAAGTCGATACTTTTTGACCATGTACTACCTTCTCAAAAAAATTATAAAGATTGATACTAATTTGTAAGTTATAGCCCGTGTTTTACAAAATTTCTCATTTTGTTCGGCATTTGTGCAATTAAGTTACAAAAATTGTAGCTATTGCATGTGACTAAAAAATTCGCGCAGAGCATACCACGGCGAAATATATCGAGAAAAGTGCTGTTGCTCGTTATGTTGGTAAATTTCTCTAAACGCTAAATTTTGGTTTTCTATCGAAAAATATCGTAGGAAATTAATTGATGGCCTAGATAATATCTTGTTATTGCATTGAATTTATTTGACTTAACGCTTATAACTATAAGTGAATGGAAAAGGATGTACAGCTCAAATGATTGCACTTCAAGGCTATGAAATAATGAGCCACTTGTTTAGCATTTCAGACGTTATTCAAGTGTATCTCGCCAAAGATACCAAACAAAGAACAGTACTAATAAAGCAAATTATTAAAGATGAAGGAGCTCTTTCTGCATCGCAATTCTTAGAACGTGAAAAATTGGCGGAGAAATTAAAGCTTTCAAACGTTGTGTCTGTACAAAAGCAACAACAAGATCAAAATGCTTGTTATTGTATTTATCCTTATCAAGAGAGTTGGGTTACATTATTAACGTTATGTGAAGAAGCATCGCTCTCTTTAGAACAAAAGTTAACTGTTGCTACTAACCTTGCTCGGTTAGTCAGTAATATTCATGATAAAAAAATAATTGTTAATAACCTATCGCCGTACAGTATCCTCGTTGATACAAACACATTTCAATGTTTTATTATCGATTTAAGCTATGCTAGTTCGATAGCTGCTATCCACAAAAAATCCAAACGAGTTACTTTTGATAGTCAGCGATTGAAGACAATCGCACCAGAAGTTACCGGTAGAATCGACCGGCCAGTACAACGCTTCGCAGATTTATATTCGTTAGGTGTTTGTTATTTTCGGTTGTTTAGTGATGTGTTTCCGTTCGCTTACGATGATGACATGGAAATGATTCATGCACATATTGCTAAAGCGCCCCCTAAAGTCAATGAATTAAACAATGACATACCTGATGTAGTCGCGGCTATCATCGAAAAATTATTGCATAAAAACCCTGAATCGCGCTATCGCTCTGCTAATGGATTGATGAGTGATTTACAGCGTTGTTTGTTGCAGTGTCAGGAGCAAGGCAAAGTAAGCTCTTTTAAGCTTGCACAAAAAGATAACGACAACCAACTTTACTTTTCAGATAAATTGTTTGGCCGAGATCAGGAATTAAAGGTTTTACTGAATGGTTATCAAACGGTAAAAACGCATGGGCATTGTCAATTAAGTATTATTTGTGGATATGCCGGCATAGGAAAATCAAGGCTAATAAAAGAACTCCAGCAAAGTGTTGTTGCTGAAGAAGATTATTTTGTGCTAGGTAAATTCGAACAGTATCAGAACAGCACGGCTTATTATGCGCTGATAATGGCGTTAAAAGATTGGGTTGAGCAACTGCTAGGTGAAAGCAATACGTCGTTATTGAAATGGCGCGGTTTATTGCTGAAGGCATTAGGAAATAATGGTCAAATTATTATTGATTTAATTCCAGAGTTAGCTTTGATCATTGGGCAACAACCTGTTGTTACTTCATTGGCACCTAGTGAAGAAAAGACAAGGTTTAATCAAGTATTTATTGCTTTTTTAAAAGCGTTAGGTTCAACGAATAAAACGATAGCCCTGTTTATTGATGATGTACAGTGGGCTGATCTTGCTACCTTGAAGTTACTAGAACATGTTTTGGAGCAAACAGAACTTGGTCATATTCATATCATCATTTCCTATCGCGACAATGAAGTCTCGCAAGCACACCCGTTAACTAATCTACTCAATGCTGTTGATAGTACCTCTGCGTTTCATAGCCATCAACATATACAACCGTTAGCGTTTGACGCCGTTATTGCTTTTTTAGAAGCATCTTTAGGTAGTGATAAAAAGACGTTACATGGTTTGGCTGAAACCTTGATTGATAAAACGCAAGGCAACCCATTTTTCATTAAGGAATTTATTAAATCATTAATTGATAAAAACTTTTTGTATCAAAATGAGCTAGGTCATTGGCAATGTCGTGTTGATGATATAAAGCGAATAAGTGTTACCGATAATGTTGTTGAGCTCATGGCGAGTCGTATTCGACGCCTTAGTAACCTACAACAAGATGTATTACATACCGCGGCGTGTATTGGAACCAATGCCAAGTTAGCGGTACTTTGCTATGCGCTAGATCGCGATAAAGAAACACTTAGAGAGGCAATAACGGTCCTTGTTGAAGAAGGGTTTTTAATTGCTTTTGAAAGTCGTACAGAAAATGCAGAGATAGACTCTTTACGGTTTATACATGACAAAGTTCAACAAGCGGCTTATCAATTAAATCGACCACTAAGTAAAATAAACATACACTTTAGATTATCCCAATACTTTTTAACGCATGATCCTAATGCAGTTTTCAAATATATCGAACATATAAATGCCTCATCTAGTTTGTATGTTGAGCAAGGCAGCTTTCTTTTATTAGTAGAGAGTAATTTATCTGCGGCAAAAAAAGCTTTGGAAAGTAACGCGAGCGCTGACGCTATGTATTACTTGGAGCAAGCAGAGTCGTACTTACCTAAGGACCATTGGCAAACGTATTATCGACAAAGTGTCGATATTGCACTTGCGGTGGCCAAAGCATGTTATTTAAACTTAGATTTTGAACAAGGTAATCAGCGTTTTGAAACTGCGATTCAACACATAAAAGGTGATATAGAACAAGGCTATCTTGCGCGTACACAAGTATTGTCATTAATTGCACAAAGCAATATGGTTGAAGCCTATCAACTCGGTGTAACAACATTAGAAACGTTAAACGTAAAATTAACTGATAGCGAGAATATCGCGATAAAATATTTGGCGTTAGATGAACAATCCCCCCCCGAAAAAATTGTTGAGCTTATTCATTTACCGCCAATGATTGAGCCCCGCTACTTAATGGCATTGGAAATTTTGAATGCTATTCAAACACCGGCTTATTTGCTAAGTCCGTTAGATTATATGCGCGTAGCGTATACGAGTTTGTCGTTATGTTTGACGGAAGGGTTAAGTACTGGCAGTAGTAAAGTATTCGTGACTCATGGACTTTTACTTTGCGGCGCTTTTTCTCAATTTTCACGCGGAAAAGCATATGCTGATCTAGCGTCACAATGTATCGACAAATTTCCATCAGACCACCTGAATGTAGAAGTAGAATTTGTAAAGCATGTTTCTATTGAGCATTGGAGTGCACCAATATCAGCGTCGTTAAAGCCACTACAAGACAATTTTTACCGAGGATTAGAAGTTGGCAATATAGAATATGCGTTCCATTCAGCGTTATTTTACTGTAAGCATTTGTTGTTTAGCGGTACGTCGCTACAAACTGTGAGGTCGGCATATAAATCTATTTTGCCGACGGTAAAAGAAAATAAACAATCTTACCATTTCACTTTTATTCAGCTATGGCATCAATTTTTGTTAAATCTGCGGGAGCCCACCGTTGCGCCAACAAAATTGAAGGGTAAAGCTTTCAATGAAGATACAGAATTACCCACATTAATCGAAACAAAGAATGTGACAATCCAGTTTAGTTTTCATTTAGTCAAAATGAAATTGGCTTTTATGTTTTCTGAACACAAAGGTGCCCTGAATCATTTTCAACAAGCCGAACCGTTAATGAATGCTGCACTTTCATTATACAATTTTACTGAATTTTCATTTTATGCTGCCTTGGTGCTTGTTGAACAAGCAAGGATAAATAGCACTGAAAAAGACGCTTTGCTTATTAAAATAAATGAGCTCCAAAAACAGTTAACCTTATGGGCACAGCACGCACCTGAAAATCATCACCATAAAGTGAAATTAGTGGCAGCTGAGCTTGCGGCGCTAAATAATGAAAGTCATGCTTGGCATTTATATCAACAGGCAATTGATTTTGCGACGAACAATGGCTTTATAGAGCACCAAGCATTAGCACAAGAGCTAGCTGGTCATTATTGGCAACGCCAGCAAAAAGCTTCAATGGCAAAAGATTATTACCATCAGGCTTATCAGAGTTATTTAGATTGGGGAGCCAACAATAAAGCTAAAAAACTCTCAACAACGTACTTAGTGGGTGATATTCAAGATAAAAATGATGAAATAATCGCTATTAAGCCTTCTGTTGCAACGACTAATTACGAGCTAGATTTTGCATCGGTATTGAAGGCTTCAGAAACATTGAGTGGTGAAATTGACTTACGTGCTTTTTTACATCGAATGATGGTTATCATTATGGAAAATGCCGGTGCTCAGCGAGGCAGTTTATTGTTAGTCTCTGATGGGGTGCTAAACACAGAAATTTCAGTTTCGATTGATGGTACGATGCGCGAAAATGTGCAATTACCATTGAGTTTAATTAATTATGTTTCTCGAACGTTAAAACCACAGATTGTTTCCTCTGATCATCAGCAGTTTTCGCATGATAATTACTTTCAACACCATCAAGCCAAGTCTATTTTGTGTTTACCCAGTATTGTTAAAGGCGATCTTAGAGGTGTTGTTTATTTAGAACATTTGGATGTTGATAATGTTTTTAGCGCAGAGAGAGTAAATGTTTTACAACTATTGGCCAATCAAACGGCCATTTCATTTGATAACGCTAAGCTCTACCAACAAGTCGTCTCATACAATAAAAACCTTGAGCAAGAGATCCAAGAGCGAACGAAAGAACTGGCTGCGGAAAAGGTTAAAGCGGAGCACGCTAATCAAGCTAAATCAGATTTTTTAGCAAACATGAGCCATGAAATCCGTACTCCTATGAATGCTGTAATCGGTCTAAGTCAGCTTGCACTGCGTACAGACTTAACGCCAGTGCAGCATGATTATCTAACTAAAATACAAGACTCATCCCGATCTTTGTTAGGGTTAATCAATGATATTCTTGATTTTTCTAAAATTGAGGCCCAAAAACTAACCTTAGAAAAAGTGCCTTTTTCGCTGCATGAAATCTTACAACGAGTTATCAATGTTTGTACCTATAAAGTGCATGAAAAAGGTTTGGAACTAGTTGTTGATACGGCGAGAGATATTCCTAATACCTTGATTGGGGACCCATTAAGGCTACAACAAGTCATTGTTAATTTGGCAAATAATGCGGTTAAATTCACCAATAAAGGCACAATTCATATCAACGTTAAGCTGCTACACCGTGATGATGAACACTGTCAGCTCGCTTTTGCTGTACATGACACTGGTATTGGTATGTCAGAAGAGCACCAAAACAATCTCTTTCAGTCTTTTTCTCAGGCGGATAGCTCAGTAACACGGAAATATGGAGGGACAGGCCTAGGATTAGCAATTAGTAAACAACTAACAGAGCTAATGGAAGGCGAAATTTGGTTAGAAAGTAAATTAAATGAGGGGTCTACTTTTTATTTTACGGCGAAATTTGCGGCAGATTCGAATGAGAGTATTGAGCGATGTCACATTGAACTACAAAATTTTTCTGCGTTGAAAGTATTAGTTGCTGATGATATTCAGATCGCAAGAAATGTGATTCTTAGCGCTTTGGCGCACGCTGGTATTCATGCGGATGGTGTTACGAATGGTAAGGAAGCATTGACTGCAGTATTAGCGGCAGATAAGAATGACGAACCTTATGATTTAGTGTTTATGGACTGGAAAATGCCGGTAATGGACGGTATTGAAGCAGCTAGTCAAATTCATCAGCAAATTACCGGTAAATTACCACACATATTGATGGTGTCTGCTTATGACAAAGATGAAGCCAAGCAATTAGCTGATCACCATATTATTGAAAAGTTTTTAGAAAAACCAGTAAATCAGTCGTTGCTTATCGATACGCTTGTAGAAACATTAAACCAAGATAATGAGCGAATGGTTACTGTAGAGGAAGAACACAATATTATTATTCCAGATTTAAGTCGTTTTCACGTGCTACTTGTAGAAGATAATATGATAAATCAACAAGTTGCTATTGAGTTTTTGTCAGATACAGGGATAAAGATCACCTGTGCAGAAAACGGCGTTATCGCGTTAGAAATACTCGCAAAACAATCCTTCGATATTGTATTAATGGATATTCAAATGCCTGAAATGGATGGTTTAACGGCAACAATGGAAATAAGAAATACCCTAAAAATACATGACCTTCCGATTATTGCGATGACGGCACACGCGATGGAAGGAGATGTAGAGAAAAGTGTTATCGCCGGTATGAATCATCATTTAACTAAACCAATTGAACCTGAAATACTATATGAGGCGCTATGTAAGTACTTGCTTACTAATCGCTTGATTACAGAACCAATTGATATTAATAGTGATCCTGACGCTAAAAAAATCACACAGGAGCTTGTTCAATTACAAACGTTGAGAGACCACACCTCGCTCAATGTCGATTCCGCTTTAGACAAAGTGCAAGGAAAGCAAACGTTATACTTACAACTCGTTCATGATTTTTGGCATAAATATCAATCGTTGTCTGATGTTCTTTATGCACTCTATCGCGAAGATGCAAAAGAAGAGCTTTATCGTGCTGCGCACTCTCTTAAATCAACTGCACAGTATATTGGCGCGTTTGAATTGTCTAATTCTGCTTTGTCACTTGAGGCTGAAGTGAAAGAGCAAGGTTCACATGTTGATTTGAAGCTTAATGAAGTAACGACGCAGCTTGATTTTTTGATCGCCCAACTTAACCGAATTTATCACTATAAAGAAGAGACGCTTGGCGATGAAATCATTGATAAAAAAGAAGCGATGGCACTGACGTCAAAACTTATACCTTTGGTAAGTGCTGCGGATATTATGGCTGAAGATACTTCTCAACAATTGCTAACTTTGGCAAACAATACTACTGTTTATCAAGAGGTAAAAACATTTCATCACTTAATCGCTGATTTTGAATTCCAACAAGCACTGCCTCTTATTGAAGCGTTTGAGTTTTCGTTAAGTCAAAATGAGGGATAATGCCTTATGGGGGAGCAGGATTCCTATACAAATAGGCGAGCATCGGATAAACAATTTACGCTACTATGTATTGATGATGAAAGTGCAAACTTAAAAATACTCGCCTCGATTTTTAAAGATACCTATAAAGTGGTGGTCTGCAAACAACCAAAGAAAGCAATGAGTATGATCGAAGACATCATGCCTGACTTGATATTGCTTGATGTGGTTATGCCTGAGCTTAATGGTTTTGAATTATATGAACAATTAAAACAACAACCTATACTGAATAATATTCCGGTTATCTTTATAACGGGGTTGCAAAGTGCTGCCGATGAAGAAAAAGGTCTCGTCTTAGGGGCGTGTGATTACATTCAAAAGCCGTTCAATTATGGCATAGTTCGTGTTCGTGTTAATACGCATATGGAAATTATACGCCAGCGCAAGTTACTAGAATCGCTAGCAAATATTGATAGCTTGACCGAGCTTCCCAATCGACGAAAGTGGCAGGAAGATAGCGCTAATCAGTGGAACTTTGCTAAAGCGAACTGTAAAAAAATGGTATTAGGTATTGTCGATATCGATTTTTTTAAAAAATACAATGATGCTTATGGTCATCAACAAGGCGATATTGTGTTGCGTAAGGTGGCTAATGCGATCCGTCGAGTCTTGTTTGATCATGGTGGTGCAATTTACCGATGTGGTGGAGAAGAGTTCTACTTTTATATTCCTATTGAAAAAAATATGGACGCAGAAACGATTTTAGCACAATGCTTGGAGTCGGTATCTGCGCTCGAAATACAACATCAAGCTTCTATTACATCATCAATTTTGACTGCCAGTATTGGTGCAGTAGAAATACTGGCGAATGAAGATTATTCTGTCGAGCAGTTGCTATCAATTGCCGATGAACAATTGTATCAGGTGAAAAACACCACCCGAAATGCTGTGCACTATATACGAATACCGGCATAATAATTCCCAGAATCTACGCTTTGCGGTATAGTTCGCCTTAAGAGTAATAGAAGAGAGATATTCATGGCTGCCAAAGGCAATTTATTCATCCTGTCTGCGCCAAGCGGGGCTGGAAAATCAAGTTTGATTTCAGCTTTATTAAAACAAGAAAGTGTTCGACCAATGCAGGTGTCAGTATCACATACAACGCGTTCACCTCGACCAGGTGAAGTAGATGGTCAGCATTATCATTTTGTTTCTGTCGATGCATTTAAGCAACAGATCGAAAATAAACATTTTTACGAATGGGCAGAAGTTTTCGGTAATTACTATGGCACCTCTGCTGTCGCTATAGATGCGCAATTAGACAAAGGCATAGATGTGTTTCTAGACATTGATTGGCAAGGCGCACAGCAAGTTCGCATGAAAAAACCAGATGTGACAACTATTTTTATTGGTCCTCCATCAAAAAAAGAACTGGAAAAAAGATTACGTGGTCGAGGACAAGATAGTGATGAAGTTATTACTGAACGTATGGCACAAGCTCAGTCAGAATGTTCGCATTATCAAGAGTTTGACTACATTATTATTAATGACGACTTTGACCAAGCGTTGCAAGATTTAACAACAATTGTTAATAATCAGCGGTTAAAACGTAGCCAACAAGTCGAAAATTATAAACTTTTATTCGAACAGCTATTGGCTAACGATTAAGCATTTAGTAAAATGTCCCGCTATTTTGTAAATTTATTAAATTCTGGAGTGACCAAATGGCTCGCGTAACCGTTGAAGATGCCGTAGAACAAGTCGGTAACCGTTTTGACTTAGTACTTATTGCGACTCGTCGTGCTCGTCAAATCGCTACTGGGGGTAAAGAACCTTTGGTTGAGTTAGAAAATGACAAGCCTACAGTATTAGCACTTCGCGAAATTGAGGAAGGCTTGATCACAACAGACGTGATGGATGAAAATGAACGTCATGAAGCTGTGCAACAAGAATCTGCTGAATTAGCGGCTGTAGCAGCAATTGTTGGTGGTCAAAACCAACAATAACCTGTCAGAACAAAAGACTGTTAGCAACGCGCAATTGTGCTTACCATGATTGCGCGTTTTTCGTTTCTGAACTGGGGTAATTGATTGGCAATCGACTAAAATCAACGTATTCTAATGTTTAAGATTAACCGCCAAATTTTATTTATCTTTTTAACTGCATGAAGGAAGTATTGAGTGTACCTTTTTGAACCGCTAAAAGAGTATGTATCGAGTTACTTGTCGAAAGTACAAATTGATTTGTTAAAACAAGCATACATTGTGGCGCGTGATGCACATGAAGGACAGATGCGATCAAGCGGTGAACCGTATATAACACATCCGGTTGCAGTAGCACATAACCTTGCAAAAATGCATTTAGATCACGAAACGCTAATGGCTGCATTGCTGCATGATGTGATCGAAGATACACCTGTAACGAAAGATGAGCTCGCTGAACTATTTGGCCACACTGTTGCGGAACTTGTCGAGGGTGTGAGTAAGCTAGACAAGCTTAAATTTGATAATAAGGAAGAAATGCAGGCGGAAAACTTCCGTAAAATGGTGCTTGCCATGACGCAAGATATTCGTGTTATTTTAATAAAGCTTGCAGATCGCACCCACAATATGCGGACTTTAGATGCCTTACGGCCTGATAAACGTCGTCGCATTGCCAGAGAAACACTTGATATTTACGCACCAATCGCAAATCGTCTTGGTATCCATGATATTAAAAATGAACTTGAAGTACTTGGATTTGAAGCGCTATATCCTATGCGTTCTCGTGCTTTAAAATCGGAAGTAAAAAAGGCGCGTGGTAATCGTAAAGAAATAATTAATAATATTCGCGAAGAAGTTGCACAACGTCTAGCTGAACATGGTATTAGTGCTGAAGTGATAGGCCGTGAAAAACACTTGTTTTCTATTTATCGAAAAATGAAAAACAAAGAGTTAATGTTTAATGAAGTCATGGATATCTATGCATTCCGAGTCATTGTTGATAATAAACTTGATGAGTGTTATCGCGCTTTAGGTGCAGTGCATAACCTCTTTAAGCCTATTGAAAGTCGTTTTAAAGACTACATCGCAATACCCAAAACCAATGGTTATCAATCACTACATACCTCACTCGTAGGGCCTCATGGTATTCCTGTTGAAATACAAATTAGAACCAAAGACATGGATCAAATGGCCGACAAAGGTGTAGCCGCGCATTGGTTATATAAGCAGGACGGAGACGACGGTGGTACTACGGCGCAAATGAAGGCCCGCCGTTGGATGCAAAGCTTGTTAGAATTACAACAAAGTGCAGGAAGCTCATTTGAGTTTATCGAAAATGTAAAAACAGACTTGTTCCCCGAAGAAATTTACGTGTTTACTCCAGATGGGCGCATTATCGAGCTACCCATGGGCGCTACGCCTGTTGATTTCGCCTATGCCGTGCATACTGATGTTGGCAATTCGTGCGTAGGAGCCAAGGTAGATCGTAAGCCTTACCCTTTGAGTCAACCAATTGATTCAGGCCAGACGATTGAAATTGTTACTTCTCCTGCGGCTCATCCAAATGCCACGTGGCTTAACTTTGTTGTCACGGCAAAAGCGCGGTTACAAATTCGAACTTACTTGCGTTCACAAGAGAAAAATCATTCGCACACGCTTGGCAAACGTTTATTAAGTCATGCGTTAGGTAAAGTTAAACTCGAAGACATACCGCAAGAAAAAATTCAGCAAGTATTGCAAGAAACAAGTAATGAAAGTTTTGATGATTTATTGATAAATATTGGTTTAGGTAATGCGCTAAGTATCGGTATCGCACGTAGACTAACTGATGAATTTACTGAAGATAGCGACTTAAACACACCAACAAGCAAAACAAAAATGCCTATTAAGGGCACCGAAGGGATGTTGGTTAACTACGGAAAATGTTGTCGACCTATTCCTGGTGATAATATTATGGCGTACTTAAGTCCAGGAAAGGGTTTAATGGTACATCAAGCTGGCTGTAGAAATATCAAAGGTACGCAGGAGCAACATTTATTTCCGGTAAAATGGGATTCGGAAATTGATCGTGATTTTATTGCTAAATTACGTATTGAAATTATTAATCACCAAGGTGCTTTAGCAAAATTAACCAATGTTGTTGCTAAGTGTGATTCGAATGTACATACCATGAATTCTGGTGAAAAAGATACGGGCCTTTATGTTATTGATTTGGAGTTGACGTGTCGAGATCGTATTCACTTAGCCGATATTCTTAGAAAAATTAAAGTAATGGTTGATGTACAAAAAGTTGTACGTAACAAATAACCACGTGAAGGAAAATTATGAAATCAATTATTAGGACTGAAAATGCACCAAGTGCAATTGGTACATATAGTCAAGCGGTTAAAATTAAAAACACTGTGTATTTATCTGGGCAAATTCCACTAGTACCAGAGTCTATGGAAGTCATATCTGACGACTTTTCTCAACAAGCACACCAAGTATTTAAGAATTTGGCAGCAGTTTGTGAAGCCGCCGGTGGTACGTTAAATGATATGGTAAAAGTGAATATTTTTTTAATGGATTTATCACAATTTTCAACTGTAAATGAAATTATGGCTGAGTATTTTTCACAACCTTATCCTGCCAGAGCCGCAGTGCAAGTTGCGCGTTTACCTAAAGATGTGGCAATTGAAATTGATGGTATTCTCGAATTGCCAAATGTTGATTAATTTTTATTTTTTAATGAGACGTGTAAAAGAAAATGACGCCGGAACGGTTACAAAGAATTAACGCAATGTTAGATATGCGCCAACCAGACCTTACGGTTTGCATGGAAGGTGTGCATAAAACGCACAATCTTGCTGCGGTAGTAAGAACCGCTGACGCTATAGGTATTAGCGATGTACATGCGGTGTGGAAAAATGAACGCATGCGGGTTTCAGGCGGCAGTGCAGCAGGCAGTCAAAATTGGGTTGATGTTCATAATTATACGGACACGAAAGACGCAATTAACGCTTTAAAAGCACAAAATATGCAAGTGCTTGTGACAAACTTATCTGATACATCGATTGACTTTCGAGAGATAGATTATACCCAGCCAACAGCCATAATTCTTGGTCAAGAGAAGTTTGGAGCGTCTGAGCAGGCGTTAGCAATGGCAGATCAGGATATTGTCATTCCAATGGTCGGTATGGTGCAATCATTGAATGTTTCTGTAGCTAATGCTGTTGTACTATATGAAGCACAACGGCAGCGTAAGGCTGCTGGTATGTATGACGTTGCACGTATTTCCTATGAACGTCGTCAGCGCTTTTTATTTGAAGGCGGTCATCCTATTTTTGCGCAAGCGTGCCAACGCAAAGGCTTACCTTATCCTCAAATTGATGATGAGGGGCAAATTGTAGCGTCAGACGCATGGTGGCAACAAATGCAAATGACGCAAGAAGCATGGCAAGAACTCGATAATTAAACATAAAAAGGATATTTAATGACAACATCCGCAATGGGACTAGGTAACCTCGCTCGTGTTGCGGTGTCGTCGTTAAAAGGGGTTGGCCCAAGTATGGCGGAAAAACTCGCCAAAATTGGTATTCACTCTATTCAAGATTTACTTTTTCACTTACCTAACCGCTATGAAGATAGAACTCGTATTACCGCGATTCGTGATTGTTTGCCCGGTATTTTCACTAATGTAATTGGTGAAATAACCAATAGTCAGATCGTACAAGGTAAACGTCGAATGCTAGTTGTGTCGGTTAATGATGGCACGGGTGGCATTAACTTACGTTTTTTTCACTTTACCGCAGCACAAAAGCATAATTTGGTGGTGGGAAAGGAAATTCGTTGCTACGGTGAAATGACTCGTGGCGGGCGAGGGTTAGAAATTATCCATCCGGAGTATAAATTTCTTGAACAAGATACCCTCCCTACGGCGGTTGAGGAGACGTTAACACCTGTTTACCCGACTACAGATGGTTTAAGACAAATTACCCTGCGTAATTTGAGTGAACAGGCATTAATTCGTTTGCAACGAGGCGTGATTGAAGAGATTATTCCTGATGACTTTATTCATGAACCATACTCCCTTAAAGAAGCGATTAGCTTTATTCATCGTCCGACACCTGATACCTCTGTTGTACAATTGGAGGAAGGCAAACATCCAGCACAGCTGCGTTTGATTAAAGAAGAGTTATTAGCGCACAACTTAAGTATGCTTAAACTTAGACAGTCAGTTGATAAGCATCAGGCGGTGTCTTTAACGGTTGATCGCGCTTTAGAGGACAAGTTTTTATCAACATTGCCGTTTAAACCGACCAATGCGCAGGCGCGCGTGGTTTCAGAAACCCGTGAGGACTTATTTAAAGCACATCCAATGATGAGGCTTGTTCAAGGTGATGTCGGTTCTGGTAAAACGTTAGTTGCCGCTTTAGCTGCTTTAACTGCAATTGGTCAAGGTTTTCAAGTTGCGCTAATGGCACCTACAGAGATACTGGCAGAGCAACATGCGATTAATTTTCAGAAGTGGTTTCATCCGCTCGATATTACCGTGAGTTGGCTTGCAGGTAAAACAAAGGCTAAAGCGCGTCGCGAAGCATTAGCACATATCGCATCGGGTAATGCGCAAATGATTGTAGGCACCCATGCCCTTTTTCAAGATGACGTTATATTTCATAAACTCGCGTTGATCATTATTGATGAACAGCATCGCTTTGGTGTTCATCAACGTTTATCACTTCGTGAAAAAGGAGCATTTGACGGTAATTATCCACATCAATTAATTATGACGGCGACACCAATTCCAAGAACGTTGGCAATGACTGCTTATGCTGACTTAGATACGTCGATAATAGATGAATTACCACCGGGAAGAACCCCGATTACGACGGTTGCGTTACCAGACAGTAGACGAGATGACGTAATCACCCGTATACATCAAGCATGTATCAATGAGAATCGGCAAGCATACTGGGTATGTACTCTGATTGAAGAGTCTGAGGTATTACAATGTCAAGCGGCTGAAGATACGGCACTTTATATTCAACAGCACTTACCTGAGCTTAGCGTTGGGCTAGTGCATGGGCGCATGAAAGCGCAAGAGAAACAGGATGTAATGGAAGCGTTCAAAGCCGGTGAGTTAAATTTGCTCGTTGCAACAACAGTGATTGAAGTAGGTGTAGATGTACCCAATGCCAGCTTGATGGTCATTGAAAACCCAGAACGTTTAGGATTAGCTCAATTACACCAATTGCGAGGCCGAGTAGGTCGTGGCTCTATCGCTTCTCATTGTGTATTGATGTATAAGAGTCCGTTATCAAAAACAGCCACTAAACGACTAGCTGTGCTTCGAGAGAGTAATGATGGATTCGTTATAGCGCAAAAAGATTTAGAAATAAGGGGGCCTGGTGAGCTACTAGGCACTAAGCAAACGGGCCTAGCAGACCTAAAAATAGCGGATCTCGTCAGGGATGCAGAGCTGATTCCGCAAGTACAACAGCATGCATATCAACTATGGCAACATTCACCCGATAAAGCATTGGCATTAATTGAACGCTGGCTAGGAAGCAGAGAACACTACTCTAACGCGTGATTACTATCGGTTACATTTTAGTTAACTAAATTAATGCTATTTACGGTATGCTATTGATTATATTTAATAATAGTTAACATACGTGAGAAGTTGTAGAGCCCGCCATATGCGTAATAAACAACATGATAATACCCCCCGCTTTTATGAAATTGATTTGTATCGTTTTTTAGCGGCCATTGGTGTGGTTATCTTTCACTATACCTACACCGCATTTATGGAAGGCTACGCACCTATTGCAAATTTTCCTGAAATACGAGAAATCACCCGTTATTTTTATATGGGGATTAACTTCTTTTTCGTGATTTCTGGCTTTGTTATTTTTATGAGTGTTGCTGATGGTAGCGTGAAAAAATTTCTAATTTCTCGCTTTGTACGATTATATCCTGCCTATTGGGCGGCATTAATACTCACCAGTATTGTGACTGTTTATTTTGGTGGAGCAGTGTTTTCTGTTACCTGGCCCCAGTTCTGGGCCAATGCAACCATGGTGAATGAAGCGATGAACTATAAACCAATCGACGGTGCGTATTGGACATTGTATATTGAATTAAAGTTTTATCTATTCATGCTCATTATTTTAGCTGTTGGTGCAATGAAGCACTTTCAGCATTTAATGGCACTTGTACTCGTTGCATCAACTGGCGCGCTATATTTTCCTTGGGCTGCCAATATTAATATGTTTACCGCCATGTTTCCTCATTGGAGTGGTTATTTTGCCGCAGGTTGTATCTTTTACTTGGTGCGCAGAGATGGGGTGAATCTATACCGTGCTTTGCTCATGGCACTTGCCTATTTTTATATTATTAAGCAATCAACGTTATTTGGTGACCTTATGAGCCAGTGGTTCGGGATTACATTTGATTCCACTATAATTGCATTGATAAATAGTGCTTTTTTTGCCTTGTTTATGGTGACATCCTTATTTAAAGAGAACCCGCTGCGTAAAGCGTGGTGTTACTACTTAGGCATTTTGACTTACCCAATATATTTAGTGCACCAACATTTAGGTTACATGACGTTCAACTATTTTGGCACTGAACGTAATATTGCTAGCTTGGTGGCAGTAACGATTATTGTAATGGCTATAGTTGCGTGGATAGTGCATCAATTAATAGAAGTAAAACTGGGCAAACGCTTATCTTCTTTTTTAAAACGTAGATGGTTAACGAATACGCGTAAAACTGCTGATTATCAAGCAGGTTAGCAACTGGTCGATTTATTCAGACCTTAATTGATTTAGCTAGTTAATTATTCGTGCAAACTGCGCTAAACTAGAGCCACTATTAGCTTGCAACAATTGAACGATTTCATGAGTGATCATAAAGAACAGGTGGATGACAACAACGCATCGACTACACATTTCGGTTATAAAACCGTAGATACAACAGAGAAAGAGTCCAAGGTAGCCGGCGTTTTTCATTCTGTTGCTCAGCAATACGATATTATGAATGATTTAATGTCATTTGGTATTCATCGTTTGTGGAAACGATTTACCATAGATGCCAGTGGTGTTAGACCAGGGAATAAGGTTTTAGATTTAGCGGGTGGCACCGGAGACCTAACTGCAAAGTTTTCAAAGCTTGTTGGTCGTGAAGGAAGGGTGGTATTAGCCGATATTAATAGTTCAATGTTAAATGTAGGTCGTGATAAACTCCGTGATCGCGGTCTAGTGCAGAATATCGAATATGTACAAGCGAATGCCGAGTATTTGCCATTTGAGGATAATACTTTTGATATTATTACCATTGCTTTTGGCTTAAGAAACGTTACCAATAAAGCACGTGCTCTGCGTTCAATGTACCGAGTATTAAAGCCTGGTGGCCGTTTACTTGTTTTAGAGTTTTCTAAGCCCGAACACGAAATCATTAATAAAGCGTATGATTTTTATTCATTTAGCATACTGCCTAAAATGGGAGAGCTTGTTGCCAAAGACGGCGACAGCTATCAATACTTAGCAGAATCAATTCGTATGCATCCTGATCAAGAAACGCTGAAAAGCATGATGGAAGAAGCAGGGTTTGAACAAACGAGTTATAAAAACTTAACTGATGGTATCGTCGCATTACATAAAGGATTTAAGTTTTAAGTCGTATGTCTAACATCATGCATCATCAAATACTGTGTAGCTTTGTTGAAAGAGTTGTTAATGCGCTTTTAACGATTAATCAAGCAGATAATGCACCTTTGGTGGCGTTAGAGCAAAAAACTATTGTTATTTCTTTGGCCGAGTTAGATTTTCCGATGTCGTTTACCTTTAATGAACAGCAATTATTGGTAACATGTATCACTGAACGAAGTGATTGTCATATTGAAACAAGCTTAGCAACGTTAAAAAAGCTGCAAACAGATCAGCAACTAACTGATTTAATTAAACAAGATAAACTTAATATAAGCGGTGATATAAAAATAGCTCAACAATTTTCGAGTATTTTTCAACAATTGGATATTGATTGGCAATCTGAGCTCGCAACGTTTATTGGTGATGTGCCAACGTATAAGGTCGTTAAGTTTAATCAATGGCTGTTAAGTAAGTTTGCTTTTGCAAAGCAGCAGATAACAGCTGACGCGACAGAATGGTTGTTACATGAGAAACGGTTGTTAGTGGCAAATGATGAGCTTCAACAGTTATATTCAGATATACAGGCGACTGAACGTAATTTTCAACACTTAGAGCGACGTATTATACAACTTGAAAATGCGTTGAAGAAACATGAGCAGGAGCAAAGTCTTGATTAGTAGTAGCCGCTTATATCGAATTGTTGCAACGTTTTGCCATTATGGTTTAGACGAACTTATTCCCCCCAGACTTGTTCCTTGGTATATCAAGATATTTCGTTGGTGTTTTTTTTGGTTAAGAAATAAACACAAAGATAAACCACGAGCAGTAAGGTTCCGCTTAGCCATTGAGTCATTAGGCCCTGTTTTTATTAAGTTTGGACAAATGCTGTCGACACGCCGTGATCTTTTGCCTGATGACTATGCTACTGAACTAGCATTGTTGCAAGATCAAGTACCAGCATTTGACGGAAAAATTGCAAAAAACGTTATTGTTGATGCAATTGGCGGGCAACTTTTTGAGCAAATTTTTAGTGACTTCGATGAAAAACCGTTAGCCTCTGCTTCTATAGCACAAGTACATACCGCAACACTCATGTTAGATGAGCAACCTCAAAAAGTGGTTTTGAAAGTGTTGCGCCCTGGAATCGATAAAGTGATCAAGGCGGATGTTGCCGTAATGGCGAAAATTGCCAATGTGGTTTCGCGTTGGTTACCCGATGGGAAGCGTTTAAGACCATCAGAAGTGGTTGCTGAATATAAAAAAACGATTTTAGATGAACTTGATTTACAACGTGAAGCTGCAAACGCAATTCAATTAAAACGAAACTTTAGCTTAGGCCGAGATAACGACCACATTCTTTATGTACCCGAAGTTTATAGCCAATATTGCCATAAAAATGTGCTTGTTATGGAGCGAATTTACGGCGTAAGTGTTGGCGAAGTTGAAAAACTTCATGAGTTAGGCGTAGATATGAAATTGCTTGCTGAGCGCGGGTTAGATGTATTTTTTACACAAGTGTATCGTGACAGTTTTTTTCATGCGGATATGCACCCAGGCAATGTTTTTGTTGATATAACTAATCCTGCTGATCCAACTTGGATAGCAATAGATTGTGGTATTGTTGGTACGCTTAACCGTGAAGATAAACGCTATTTAGCCGAAAACTTTGTCGCCTTTTTTAATCGTGATTACCGCAAGGTGGCACAATTGCATGTTGATTCAGGTTGGGTACCGCCGCAAACAAGCGTTGACGAATTCGAATTTGCAATACGTACTGTTTGTGAGCCCATTTTCAATAAACCATTGGCCGAAATTTCGTTTGGCCAAGTGTTAGTAAACCTTTTCAATACGGCGCGTCGATTCAATATGGAAGTGCAACCGCAACTTGTTTTATTGCAGAAAACGCTGTTATACGTTGAAGGTCTAGGTCGTCAACTTTATCCTCAATTAGATCTGTGGCAAACGGCGAAACCCTTTTTAGAAAATTGGGTTAAAGAGCAAATGGGCGTTAAAGCGGTATTTTCAAAAGTAAAAGAGAATCTACCTTTTTGGAACGAAAAGTTACCCGAAATTCCCGATTTAGTATATCAGTACTTAAAAGATGGTAAGCAAGCACAGCAACAGCAGGTTGCCCTATTAACACAAATTAAGGCACAGCAAAGAAAAGCAAATCAAAGACTTGTGTATGCAGTATTGGTCAGTAGCCTTATTATTAGTAGCGCTGTGTTATTTGCCTAAAAATGTCTAACGTAAACTTGCAAAAATGTACATGGCGTATGTGTTTATGTACTAAGTGATAATTGGATGCCAAAAACAACAATAAAACAGTTACCTACGCTAGTTGCTGGACCTATATTGAGACATGTGTCTTCGACACAATTAACTTTCTGGTTGGTTACCTCAACAGAATGTGAATTATCTTTATCTGTTTTTCAACATCAAGATGTTATTTTCTCGCAAACGTTAAAAAGCGAACAGCATCAAATTGTTGAAATTGGTGAACATGCTTATATCCATCTCGTTAATATCGACAGTGAGGTAACATTTGCTACCGAGCAAGTTTATCAATATGAGTTTACATTCAGTCATCAAGGACGGTCGGAAAAGCTAAGTGAGATTGCGCCGATGCTTTTATATGATGCTCAGCAATACTGCAGTTTTACGGTGCCAGATAAAATAGAACGATTACTGCATGGCTCTTGTCGAAAACCACACTTTGATGGTGGTGATGGTCTAACGCAAGTAGACACAGTTATTGAACAAACATTGGATGTACCCACAGAGCGGCCTTCATTATTAATGATGTCCGGTGATCAAGTTTATGCCGATGATGTTGCTGGTCCAATGTTACTTGCTATTCATCAGGTTATCGACTTACTTGGTTTGTATGGAGAATCTTGGCAAGGTGCGGTAATAAATGATAGCCAAGCGCTCTATGGCAGTGAATATTGTTATTACCACCGCGAACGTTTGTTACCACATACTAAAGCTAACGAAGCTGTTTATGATAAATTTTTCGCCGCCAGTAAAAAGCCTATTTTTACCTCGGTAAATGCTAAAAACCATTTAGTTACATTGGCAGAGTGTTTTGCCATGTACATACTGGTATGGTCACCCATTATGTGGCGACATATAAGACTAGAAACCCCTAACTTGTCGTTAGAAGATACACAGAAATTTACCGAAGAACAGCAAATACTGCAGCAATTTCAGCAAACGTTGCCACAAGTAAGTCGTGCACTTGCACATATTCCTACATACATGATATTTGATGACCATGATATTACTGATGATTGGAACTTAACGCGAGGTTGGGAAGAAGCCGCTTACAGCCACCCATTTTCTAGACGTATTATTGGTAATACTTTGGTTGCTTATTGGTTATGTCAAGGATGGGGTAACGCACCAGAAAAGTTTACTGAGCTTAATGTCGATGTTAAAAAACACTTCGAACGCGGTTATTTGCAGCATGATGCGTTGATTGAAAAAGTACTAGAATGGCATGACTGGCACTATACGTTACAAACAACGCCAAAAATAGTGGTATTAGATACACGCACGCAACGTTGGCGTTCGGAAAGCCGCTCTTCTAAACCTTCTGGTTTAATGGATTGGGAAGCATTGTCTGAAATGCAGCAAGAGCTTATTAATGAACCACAAGTCATTTTAGTGTCTGCTGCGCCAATTTATGGGGTAAAAATGATCGAAACGATACAACGAATTTTTACCTTTTTTGGTCAACCACTGATGGTCGATGCAGAAAACTGGATGGCGCACAAAGGTACGGCGAATGTCATGCTAAATATTTTTAGACATGTAAAAACGCCCCCAGAATTTATCATTCTTTCTGGAGATGTACATTATTCATTCGTTTACGATGTGAGCCATCGTTTTCAACGCAGTCAATCAAAGATTGTGCAAATTACCAGTAGCGGCATTAAAAACCAATTTCCAACTAAGTTATTGAACATATTAGATCGGCTTAATCGAGTGCTTTATGGCCCATATTCACCACTGAATTGGTTTACTAAAAGGCGCAATATGAAAGTGACTGTGCGTAAACCAAGTGATCGTGAGCCAGGATTAACATTAGTAAATGAATGTGGCATTGGCGAGCTGCGCTTTACGCATGACGAGTATATTGTACAAGCAAATTTATTAACGGCTGATGGTAAAGAAGTTCACTTCGTTGTGGATAAAGATTGAGAGCAGCCCAAATTTGTATTGAACTGCTCTACATTGGGTTAAAGTGCTTGTTGTTGTGTGATCCAATCTTTTGTTAGCTCTTCTAACAAGGCCATGGGTAAACTACCATTTTTTAGCATTTGATCATGGAAACTGCGAATATCAAACTTATCGCCGAGTGATTTTTCTGCTAAAGCTCGCAATTCTCGTATTTTAATTTCACCGATCTTGTACGCTAATGCTTGGCCAGGCCAACTGATATAACGATCGATTTGTGCGATAACATCAGCCATGCTTAGCGCAGTATTTTCTGCTAAATAATCGATTGCTTGTTGTCTCGTCCAGCCTTTTGCATGCATGCCGGTATCTACAACGAGTCGACACGCTCGCCACGCTTCATAAGTTAATCGCCCAAAGTCACTGTATGGATCTTGATAAAAGCCCATCTCTTTGCCTAATCTTTCTGAATATAAGCCCCAGCCTTCACCATATGCTGCATGATATAAGGTTTTTCTGAACTCAGGCATGTCTACTTCTTGAGCGATTGCGCTTTGAAAATGATGTCCTGGCTCGGCTTCATGAAATGTTAATGCCTCTAACGTATATAATGGCTGACTTTTTAAATCCTGAGTATCTAGAAAGTAGGTGCCAGATGTTGTGCCACTTCCATCTGATGCGACATAGTAGGCTCCACCGTTAGGGGCTGGTTTAATATCGAATGTTTGACGAGGTAATACTGAAAACCATTTAGGTAATTGCGCGGCCATTTTACGGGTAATATAGCTAGCTTTCTCCAATAAATCGCGTTCAGTTGTGGTATAAAATTTATCGTCCGTACGTAAGTAAGCGATAAAGTCTTTAAAGCTACCGTTAAAGCCAACGTGCGCGATAATTTTCTCCATTTCAGCGCGAATACGCTTAACCTCATCTAAGCCCAATTGATGGATTTCATCCGCGCTCATGTTAGTTGTTGTATAGAATTCTATTAGGTATTGATAATATGCTTTTCCGCCTGGTAATTCACTAATACCAACCTTAGTGCGACAATTGGCCATATAATCGTTAACAAAAAACTGATAAAACTTTTTATACTCTGGAATAACTTTTTCTTGGATTAGCTTTGTGGTTTGTTGTGCAAAGAATGTTTTATCTTGCGTCGAAAAGTTTGCAGGTATGTTGGCGATAGGACCATAAAAAACGCTGTCTTTTACATTGCTTACGATGTGCTTACTAATCGATTTTTCGTAACCTTTAAACGTTTCACAATAGTGAACGTGTCCTTGTTTAATGGCTTCAGTAAGTATATCTATGTGCTCTTGGTTATACCTTGGAAAATCTTCAAGACTTATCAAGTAGTTTTGATAATCCTTTTTAGTAAGAAATGACATGTTGGCAGGAGCACCAGCAAAATAACTGTGAAAACCGGCATAATAATTTAAAGGATAAAAGTGATCTAATTGTTGATAGCTATTTGCTTCTGTTTGTCGCTCATAACGAAATAGACGGTATGTTACTTGATCTTCCGCTGATAGTTGCGCCACATCAATACTGTCTAAACGTTGTAGCAAAGTAGCATTATAATGGGCACGGCGAGCTCGACCTTCTTTTGACATTTCCGGTAATTTACCGTTCATACGAAATGCATCGGGATCTTTACGAAAAAAGATTTGTTCTTTATTAGCGTTTTGCCAATGTTCAGTAAGTAGTGCTTTGAAGGTCTGCGTAGCAGATAATTGTGTGGCGTGTACGGTAAAACCTGAGCAGAGTGTCAGTATTGTGACCAATACAAGCATATTTTTATTATTCATCTTGTTATCCTGGTTGATCCGAGTCTTTATCAGGCACTATTATAAAGCATATTGTCATCTGCGCTAATGGGTGACGATATACTTTAAGTGTCACCGTGCTAATTAAGGAAATACAATGATCAAACTCTCACGCGCAGGTTGGAATAACGTTATCATTTTCGGCGTGATGGGGTTTATTTTATTAATTAACGCGACACATGACAATGTATTCACCGACAAGAGTAAAGATGCAAGCGATGACAGTCTTTTTGGCTCGCAAGCAGTAATTTTAACGCTTGAGCTGAATCAGCAAGTGGTTATCGAGCGCATTGGTAAAACGTGGCGGGCAACCCCTGCGGTCATTAGCGGACAAGCGTTAGAACAAATGATGTTGTCGTGGCAACAATTAACAGCATTACCTTATACCCCTGCTAAGAATATTGATCCGCAATTAGCTTTACCCGTTTCTATAGCGTTTGCAGGGCAGGAAGAAACAGTCAAGTTACATTTGAATGTACAAACGGATCAGTTATTAATTTATCATCTACAAAGAAAACGTTGGTACATCGTCCCCATGCAGATGTATGATCAACTTATTCCAACTGCCATTTTTGGTTAAGTAGTAACAAATGAAAATGCGTAAATGTGCAATACTTTCTATGGACTCATTGGCCAACTTTGAATCCTATGATCATCTGGTCATCCCTTATTTAAACAAATTTGGTTGGCAAGTAGATACAATTTCTTGGCGACAGCCTGACGTTGTATGGTCAAATTATGAAGCCGTGATTATTAGAACGCCGTGGGATTATCAATCAGATGAACAACAATTCTTAGCGGTGTTAACAGATATCGAACAATCAAGTGCTCATTTAGAAAACCCGATAGAAATCGTTCGTTGGAATATTGATAAAATATACATGCAAGAATTGGCATTACATGGCGTCGATATAGTGCCCACAGACTGGCACCCTAAATTAGAGCAGCAACCGTTAACAGTTGATACTCTAGACATTTACTTCAAGGCATTTGATACCGAACAAATCATTATTAAGCCAAGAGTAAGTGCCAATGCAGATAACACTTTTTGGCTTAAGCAATCGACGGCTGAACAACACGTTGAACAACTTAATCATGTGTTTGCGCAACGAGATTTTATGGTGCAACCTTTTATTTCGAATATTCTATCGGAGGGAGAGTTTTCACTGTTCTATTTCAATGGACATTACAGTCATGCAATTTTGAAAACGCCAAAGAAAAACGATTTTAGAGTACAAGAAGAATTTGGTAGTCTGCTTACTGCCGTTGAACCAGAAGTCGTTTTGAAACATGCTGCAGATAAATGTATTGGTGCGATTAATAGCATACATACAACACCTTTATATGCCCGTGTCGATTTTGTTCGCCATGAAAATGGTTTTGCTTTAATGGAAGCAGAGCTTATTGAACCATCACTGTATTTTAATATGGATGCAGGCTCTGCTGAACGCTTTGCCGAGGCATTCGTTGAACGTATGCACCAGTTAACAATTTAAGTACGAATATGCCAGAGTTACCTGAAGTAGAAGTGTGCCGTTTAGGCATAAGTCCGCATATAAAACATCAAAAAGTTACCGATGTTGTTGTTCGTCACAGACAGCTAAGGTGGCCGATTCCACAAGAAGTGCATTCAATAGTCGGCCAAAACGTTTTGTCGGTATCTCGACGTTCTAAATATTTATTATTAGAATTTGCCACAGGTACGCTGGTCATTCATTTAGGAATGTCAGGTACCATTCGTGTTATATCTGTTGATACACCACTCGCTAAGCATGATCATTTTGATTTGGTTTTTGCCGAGCAAAAGGTTTTGCGATTAAATGACCCTAGGCGTTTTGGTGCTGTTTTATGGCTAGCAGATCATCAAGATGAACAGGGACTATTTTCCAAGTTAGGGCCAGAACCACTCGATGATGAGTTTGGCGAAGGCTATTTATTTCAAAAAGCACAAAAAAAACGTGTGCCAATTAAGTCGTTTTTAATGAACAACAAAGTTGTTGTGGGTGTTGGCAATATTTACGCAAATGAAGCACTTTTTATTGCGGGGATTATGCCGACGGCTATTGCCGGTGAGATAAGTGAACAGCGCTATAACCGTTTAACCGCCATTATCAAAGAAGTGTTGGCTGCCGCTATTGCTCAGGGCGGCACGACATTAAAAGATTTTACGCAAGCAGATGGACGCCCTGGATATTTTGCTCAAAAACTATTGGTATATGGCAGAAGTGGGAAACCCTGCGTTAATTGCCAAACTACTTTAGAAGAAGTCAGGCAATCTAATCGCAGCTCTGTGTTTTGTCCTCAATGCCAGTCTGAATAAAATAATTAATTTATAGCTCTATTACTTATTCTTCTGGCGCGTTTTTTATCGCGATTAAGGCGTCTTCTTGCTCGCTTGTTATTGGGTAAATTTTTTCAATACGACAATTTAATGCGGGCTTATTGGGAATACCAATCGTATCAAATTTTGCACTTAATACGGTATCCATTGAGCGTTGTAGTGATATAGTGTGCGCCCAACGAATATCTGAGCAATAGCCTGACATTTCTATTAAATATTTACGTTTAGGTGTTGAGGATAACAATAAGAACTCATCAGAAATACTATTCCACCCATGAAAACGAAAGGATGTAACGCGTTTAACATCGGTAATTTCATTGGTGGTAATATATTGGCGAAGATCTTTATTCATGAGTGCTAAACCATCCTGACGATTAGCACATGCAGTTAATAGCACTAACAGTAAAATAATAACAATTTGCTTCAACATATAAATTATCCCTTTTTAAGTTTTATTGGTTTTCCTCATTGTTGAGCATTGTATCTGCTCAACAACCTTAACCTACTTATTTAGTTTTGCTTCTAATGCTTCCTTTACGGCTGGATGAACAAAATCGCTCACATCCCCTTGATGAATAGCGACTTCTTTAACAAGCGAAGAAGAAATAAATGAATTTTCTTCGGCAGGTGTTAGAAAAATACTTTCAAGTTCAGGTGAAAGACGTCTATTCATGTTGGCTAGTTGAAATTCATATTCAAAATCAGATACAGCCCGTAAACCGCGAATAAGTACGTTTGCTTGGTGTTCTTTAGCGAAGTTTACTAAAAGACCAGTAAAGCCAACTACAGTAACGTTGTCAAGTTTACTTGTTACCTGTTGGATCAGCGCTACACGTTGATCCAAATTAAACATTGGTTGTTTGCTAGGACTCGCGGCAACGCCAACAACGACCGTTGAAAACAGTTTACTTGCGCGTTCAATTAAATCGAGATGACCATTGGTTACAGGGTCAAAAGTGCCAGGATAAATTGCTTTTACATTCATATAAAGTTTGATCTTTTAAAGAATTAGTTCATTTTAGTCAGCATCTATACAGATGACAATCTTGCTTATGCTTAATCTGTCTGAGCTAGTATTAGAGCGTGTTGATCTTTCATGTTTACTTTTGCCGCAATGTGTTTGGTATTTATACAATGCAGCGCTTACGCCGTGTAGTTATTCTACTCCAGTAAAGCGTTAACACAGTAAAAATGCCAAACAGATGCAGCCCGAAGGGTTCAACTAAACGCCTCCTGCTCTTTGTTACTTGAACTAACCATAGAATGACTATGCAATAATCCAAGTGCCGTGATCATAAGGCGTTTAATTTGAACAAAACTCAAACAGCAAAGATCAACACGCTCTAGTATAACTTAAAGTATTTACTCGAATATCTTTACCTCAAGTAAATTTTGATAGTATGATAACAAACTTGAGCAATTAACAAAGCAATCTAATGAGCATGAAAACCCGTGATAAAATAATTCAAGCCAGTATCGAGTTATTTAATGAGCAAGGAGAGCGAAACGTAACAACCAATCACATTGCAGCTCATTTAGGCATCAGTCCTGGTAATCTTTATTATCATTTTCGAAATAAAGAAGACATTATTTTATCTATTTACGAAGAATATGCCCGCAACTTACTGCTCGAAACCTTTCCCCAAGTAAACCCTGAAACTAAGCCGCTTGATACCATTATTCTCTACATGGATGCTGTATTTCAAGCGTTAATGAAGTTCCGTTTTTTCTATTCGAACCTGCCAGTGTTATTGGCAAAAAGTCCACAATTACATGAAAAATATGTGGAAGTGCAACACACCATTTCAAAACGTTTGAGTGAAATGTTAATTGCGTTACGTGATGCAAATATGATGAAATTTGCCGATGATGAATTAGCAGATATTGTCAGTATTTTACGTCTGATTAATACTTTTTGGCTAAGTTTCTATCAAACACAAAATGAAAATACTGAAATTAATGACTCAGTTTTTCTAGATGGCGTACTAAAAATTCTCGTGATGATTAGACCGTATATCACTGAATCTGCAATGAACGACTTTTTGACCGCCAAAGCGATGTATCAAAAACGTCATAAAGACGCTTTAGCTGTCGCATAATGTTAATTCGCTTCAGCTAAATAGCCTTCCATTAACAATTGCCAATTTTTTGAATGCCAATGGAAGTTGGCATTTTGTTGATGTTCTTTTTCAAAAGAACGTAATAACCTTTCCATATTTGCTTGTTGCCAAGTTTTTGCGGGACTTCTTTGTTCCCCACGATCAAAGTCGATAAGCCAAATCTTATTTTTGTCATCAATAAGAATATTGTGTGCATTTAGATCATGATGGTAAATACCATGGTTATGAAATCGTCGAATGCATTGACCAATGTTTCTCCATAAAGCAGTTTTAATTTTTTCTTTTAGTAAAATGGCAACTAAATCTTGAGCGTTTGTAATACGTTCAGTAATGATATCAGCACGATAAAAAATACCATGCTTAACTACTTGCACCGCAACAGGTCGAGGCGCAGGTAATGATAAAGCATTCAGTTGCTTTAATAGGGTAAATTCACTAACGGATCTTGTGTGCTGTAGACCTGTAAATAAATAACTATCATTAATTATTTTACCAATAAGCCCACCACGAAAGTAGTGCTTCAATACCCAATGCTTTTGATCGTCTGCAATAAAGTACGTTGTGCCGCGTCCTTGTGCTGTACCTGATATGGCCTTTTTATGTTGCCAATAGTGAGCAGTAAATATTTCTGGCGTAAATGTATCGACGATACTGCTGTCGTAAAGGCAATAAATACCTTCTTTTTGAAAATGTTTTTCTTCACAGGGTTTTACAATTGTCGAAGGGTTCAAGATAATAGCGCCTAATAGATACAAAACTTCTTCTTACTATTGTGGTGATTCCTTTATGCCGGGTCAATTAGCAGCACCAAAAACTTTATGTATTTTACGACTTTCCGCTATTGGTGATGTTTGCCATGCGGTTGCAATGGTTCAACAGATTCAACGTCAGTACCCCGGTGTTAGCATTACATGGGTTATCGGTAAAGTAGAAGCCATGCTATTAGAAGGTTTGCCAGGTGTAGAATTTGTCGTGTTTGATAAATCGGCAGGTATTCGTGGTTACCGCGATCTTCGTCAGGCGTTTAAGGGGAGGCATTTTGATATTTTACTACATATGCAAGTAGCATTACGTGCAAGTATTGCTAGCCTATGTATTCCTGCAAAGGTAAAAATAGGCTTTGATCGTCAGCGAGCAAAAGAAGGGCAATGGTTGTTTACTAACGAACGTGTAGAGCCGATAAAACACCCTCATGTATTAGATGGATTCTTAGGGTTTGCCAAAGCTATTGGCGTAGAGATAACAAGACCACATTGGGAGATGCCAATTACTGATCAAGATCAGCTATGGGCGAGTGAAAAATTAACGACGAGTCAACCGCTTGCCGTTATATCTCCGGCAGCCAGTAAAGCGGAAAGAAATTGGCATGTAGAAGGGTATAGTAAAATTGCAGAACATCTTTCTGAACTTGGTTTTCAAGTGGTATTATGCGGCGGTCCAACAACGCTTGAGAAGTTATTAGCTGAGGATATTATTAGTCGAAGTGAATGTTCGCTTATTAACTTGGTAGGACAGACATCGTTAAAACAATTATTATCTGTGCTAAAACTTGCGCATCTTGTCATTGCTCCTGATACAGGCCCTGCACACATGGCTGTTACTGTAGGGACACCTGTTATAGGTTTGTATGCACATTCCAACCCTCATCGCACAGGTCCTTATAATTATCAACATTATGTAGTGAGTTGTTATCAACAAGCGGTGCAAAATCAGTATGGTAAATCATTATCAAAATTACCTTGGGGTATTCGCGCTAAAGGCAATCAATTGATGAATGGCATCGCTGTCTCTCAAGTTAAAGACAAAATAAGGCAACTGATCGCCGATCATTACCCGGAAATAACACCAATCGATTAGAGCGTGTTGATCTTTCATGTTTACTTTTGCCGTAATTTGTTTGGTATTTATACAAGGCAGCGCTTACGCCGTGTAGTTATTCTACTCAAGTAAAGCGTTAACACAGTAGAAATGCCAAACAGATGCAGCCCGAAGGGTTCACCTAAACGCCTCCTGCTCTTTGTTACTTGAACTAACCATAGAATGACTATGCAATAATCCAAGTGCCGCGATAATAAGGCGTTTAATTTGAACAAAATTCAAACAGCAAAGTTCAACACGCTCTAGTCTTTTATCAACTAGGCTATAAGTTTAGAAAAGACATAGCGGCTAACGACAATTGACGAAACCAACTAGGACTAATTGTGATTGACCAATCTTGCTATTGTTTCACAGGTTAATGCACTTGCTCCTTGATTTTGTTTTACAACCTTGAGGGCTGCTTGTCCCATCAGCGCCCTAGCGCGTTCATCATTAAGTAGTTGATTAACTTGTTTAGTTAAATGTTCGTGCAGTATTTGTTGAGAACAATTTGACGGGTAATGAAGTTGTGCCAATCCTCCAGCGCTAAGTAATTGGGCGGTTACTTCTCTAAAGTTTGACATGTCGTGACCAACAATGATGGGTTTTTCAAATAAAGCTGGCTCTAGAGGGTTGTGCCCACCAATCGTACTAAAACTTCCGCCCATGGTGACAATATCTGCTAATGCGCAGCATGCTAAAAGCTCACCTAGAGTATCTATGAGCCAAATATCATGTGTGTGCTCAACAGATTTTTGAGCACTGCGGTTTACAACATGCCATTGTTGATCTTCGCAAAGGTGCTTAACGGAAGTAAACCTTTCTGGATGACGTGGTACTAATATTAACAGCAAGGAAGGATGTTGTTGTTTTAACCTTGAAAAGCTTGCAAGCGCTAATGCTTCATCACCTGGGTGTGTACTTGCTACTAGCCAAATCTTGCGATCTCCTTCGATATAATTTGCTAATGAAGCTGACTTAACCGCAGTTTCTTCAGTAATACTGATATCATATTTTAAGTTGCCTGAAACTGTCGTTTTTTCAGGTAAACTACCAAGCTTTATAAAGTTTTTTTTGTGTTCTTCACTTTGGGTAAGAATACAGGAAAAGGCTTTAAGACAAGGGGAAACCAGCCAGGCGATCTTTTTATAACTTTTCATTGAGTTGTCAGATAGCCGACCATTAATTAACTGCAGCGGAATGCCTTTACTTGTGCACTGAGCAATAATATTTGGCCACAATTCTGTTTCCATTAATACCAATGCGCTAGGCTTTAACCGGTGAAGAAATAACCATGTACAGGGCCAAACATCGAGAGGAAAATAACAATGTTGAACGTCGTTGCCGAATAACTTTTTTACTTGCTCAGAGCCGGTCGGCGTAAAGGTTGTTAATGTGATACATGAACAGTCATTTCGAGCTAAGAGTTTTTGTATTAATGGCTTTAGCGCAATAACTTCCCCAACGCTTGCAGCATGAATAACAAGACTATTTGGTTTACACGTATGTGGGATCCAACCAATGCGTTCTTTTAGTCTTTGTCGGTATGCTTTATTTGTTCGCGAACGAATTATTAATACCAGTAAGAGAACTGGCGTCAGAACAATTAAAACAATGCGGTAGAGTAAGAGGCTAATTAAAGTGCGCACAATTTATTCATATTTATTAAGAATAACTAAAGTATACTGGAAATGTTGCCGTTAAATAATCTGTCTTTTGTAGTTTCATGGTAAAAAATAAGATAGTCTTTTAAACCACGCTGAATAAAAAGGGGAAATGAGTGGCTGTAACGCAGGTGTTTAGACATTATTTTGGCAATCTCGGTAAATATAGCCTTGCATTTTTTCTTTCTATTATTTTTTCTCCCTCCCTTACTGCGCAAAGTGCTGAGCAGGTAATTGTAGCTGATGGCACTAATGAGACTGATATACCTATGCATCAGGTGAGTATTCCAGCTAAAGATGGATTTAATCTAAATGGCCAATTTTACCCAGGTAAATCAGATGCAGGCGGTGTTTTGTTGTTGCATGACTGCCATCATGATAGCGATAGCTATGATTCCTTATTAGTCGAATTGTCATCGCTTGGTTTAAATGCGCTTGCTATTGATTTTCGTGGTTATGGCCAAAGTATCACAGAAGAGTTTTCGCATACTGAGATTAAAAGAGGCACAAAAGATTTTGCCACATACCAGCTAGAAGTTGCTCGTTTGACGGCATTCTGGCCAAGCGATGTATTATCAGCACATCAGTTTTTACGTAGCAGAATAGAAGATACTGCAAAAGTTGCGGTTGTATCGTCTGGGTGTTCAGCATTGCAGGCAATTGAACTTGCTGAAAATATGCGTATTAGTGCGTTTGTTATGGTTACGCCCGAACTGTCTTACATGCAAAAGGAAAGCTTCAAAAACCTTATTGATATGCCGATATATTTTATGGCGTCAGTCTATCATGCCAATACCTATACTACATCCAAAGAGTTATTTGACTGGAATGGTGATTCTCGGTCAATTTTTAAAGTGTTTAAAGGTATAAAGCATGGTGACTCACTTTTAAAATCAAGAGGCTTTACTGTAAAGCATGTCGCTATGTGGTTAGAGGATACGCTAGCCAAATAACAACCATCTTAATGGATACTTTTTAACGCTCGAAGATTGTATCTAAAATGATTGACGAATTGGTTCTTTCTACACCGTCTAATGCACAAACGATATTTAACGTATCACTCAGTTTTTCTAATGTAGCTGCCTGAATAGTCACCAGTAAATCAAACTCGCCGCTAATAGAGTAAATATGACTAATCTGATGGATTTTACGTAACGCAATACTGATATTCTTTCGTAAGTTTGGATGTACTTTCAACGAGACATTGGTTGAAATCATTTTATTGCTGTATTCACTACCGAGTACAATGCTATATGCCTTTATAACATCGTTGTTCTCTAACCTTGTTAAACGATTTTGAACCGCTGTACGTGATACGCCAGTTGCTCTAGCAATATCGGATACACTCGCTCGAGCATTACAGCGTAATATTGATAATAGTTCTTCGTCTTTCTCTGAAAGTTTCATTTGAGTCCTGCAATTTTACTTACTACTGCTAATAATGTGTCAATATGACTATTCTACATGTCATAATAACTAAAAATAAATGCATTTTGATAATTTATGTCACTTTCTTTAGAAATTCGTCTAGGCTGATAATACGCACATAAAAGATTAGTTAATAACCAAGGAATTATTGTGACAAATTCGCCATCAATCACTAGTTTTTACCAACATTTAAACGAACAAATTGAACAAGTTAAGCAAGACGGTTTATATAAAAATGAACGTGTAATTACCACTGCACAACAAGCGCAGATAGCAGTAAATACAGGTGAAGAAGTTATTAATTTTTGCGCTAATAACTATTTAGGGTTAGCCAATCACCCAACATTAATTCAAGCGGCTAAAGATGGCTTATCTGAACACGGCTTTGGTATGGCTTCGGTACGTTTTATTTGTGGTACACAGGATATTCATAAAACATTGGAACAGAAGTTATCGTCGTTTCTTGGCATGGAAGATACCATCTTATATTCATCATGTTTTGATGCTAATGCTGGTCTATTTGAAACATTGTTAGGTCCAGAAGATGCAATAATTTCAGATGCACTTAATCATGCTTCAATTATTGATGGTGTAAGGCTTTGTAAAGCGAAGCGATTTCGTTATGCCAATAATGATATGAACGAGTTAGAAAACCGTTTGCAAGAAGCTGATGCTGCTGGCGCAAGGTTTAAACTGATTGCTACTGATGGCGTATTCTCAATGGATGGTGTTATCGCGAACTTAAAAGCCGTTTGTGATCTCGCTGACAAATATGGTGCGCTCGTGATGGTTGATGATTCACATGCTGTTGGTTTTGTAGGTGAGCAAGGCCGTGGTAGTCATGAGTACTGTGATGTTATCGGTCGCGTTGACATTATTACCGGTACACTTGGCAAAGCAATGGGTGGCGCATCTGGTGGATATACCTCGGGTAAAAAAGAAGTAATTGAATGGTTACGCCAGCGTTCTCGTCCTTATTTGTTCTCGAATTCACTTGCGCCAGCAATTGTTAATGCTTCAATTAAAGTAATTGAACTTTTGGCAAATGGTGATGATTTACGTACAAAATTAAGAGAAAACGCAAGCTACTTTAGAAATAGTATGGAAGCCGCAGGATTTACGTGTGCAGGTGCAGATCATGCCATTGTTCCTGTTATGTTGGGTGATGCAAAAGTAGCAAGTGAAATGGCAGATAGACTTTTAGCGGAAGGTATTTATGTTATTGGCTTTTCTTTTCCCGTGGTACCTAAGGGGCAAGCCAGAATTCGTACGCAAATTTCAGCTGCGCATACACAAGCCCAGTTAGACAAAGCAATTGAAGCTTTTGTGCGAATTGGCAAAGAAATGGGAGTCATTTAACGATGAAATCTTTAGCTAAACTGCATGCCAAAGAAGGCATTTGGATGACTGATTCGCCTGAACCAACGCTTGGGCATAATGATCTATTAATCAAAATTAAAAAAACTGCGATTTGCGGCACTGATATCCATATTTATAATTGGGATGAATGGTCGCAAAAAACGATTCCTGTTCCTATGGTTGTCGGGCATGAATATGCTGGTGAAGTCGTTGCTATTGGTCAGGAAGTGAAAGGGTTCGCTATTGGTGACAGAGTCTCAGGTGAAGGACATATTACCTGTGGTCATTGTCGTAATTGTCGCGGTGGCCGAACACACTTATGTCGTAATACCATAGGTGTAGGTGTTGACCGTGAAGGTTGTTTTGCTGAATATTTAGTTATCCCTGCATTTAACGCGTTTAAACTACCTGACGAAATTTCTGATGAACTCGCGGCAGTTTTCGACCCTTTTGGAAATGCAGTTCATACCGCTTTATCTTTCGATCTTGTCGGCGAAGATGTACTGATCACTGGCGCTGGGCCAATTGGCATTATGGCTGCTGCAGTAGCTAAACATGTGGGTGCTAGACATGTAGTGATAACTGACGTAAATGATTATCGTCTTGACTTGGCTAAAAAGATGGGAGCAACCAGAGCTGTTAACGTTGCTAATGAAAAACTCTCTGACGTTATGGCTGAACTGGGTATGTCAGAAGGCTTTGATGTTGGTTTGGAGATGTCAGGCGTGCCAATGGCTTTCACTGATATGTTAGAGAACATGAATAACGGTGGTAAGATAGCCATGCTAGGTATACCAGGTAGTGATATGGCAATTGATTGGTCTAAGGTAATATTTAAAGGTTTAACAATAAAAGGCATTTATGGTCGCGAAATGTTTGAGACTTGGTATAAAATGGCGAGCCTGATTCAGTCAGGATTAGACTTGTCGCCGATTATTACGCATCAATTTGATATTGACGATTTTCAGCAAGGGTTTGATATTATGCGTTCAGGGCAGTCAGGCAAAGTTATCTTAAATTGGGAGTAATAAAGTGAGTGAAGTGGGTTTTAAGCATATGCATATTAGCGAACTACATCAGGTAATAACGGACAAAACGCATGTCGTCGTTGATATTAGAGATCCCGCTTCATTTCAGGCAGGTCGTATTCCAGGGTCTGTGCACCTTACTAACGATAATATCAGCGATTTTGTTCGAGAAGCTGACCTTGATGCACCTTTAGTTGTATGTTGTTACCATGGAAATTCAAGCCAGCAGGCTGCGCAATTTTTATCAAGTCAAGATTTTACCGATGTTTATTCATTAGATGGCGGCTTTGTTGCTTGGCAACAGTCTTATCCAGATTCTGTAGAAACATTATAAAGGCTTAGGACGACATAATAGATAATGTGTTCCATAATGTCGTCTAATGTGAAACTTAGTCATACCTATTCGTGTGTTTATCCTATCAATATTGTTATAATAAGCACTGTCCACAGTATGCAATATTACGACAAGACGAATAGGGTACATGTACTTTCTTCGTTAAATTTCTCAAGGTAGCGTTATGTCTGATAGTCAACTTTCTCCTTTAGCCGCCGTTAAAGATCACAGCATTGCGTTATTATTTGCAAACTATTTACGTAGCCAGCATATTGCCAGCGACGTTAGACCCCATGAAGGTGAGTTTATTGTCTTGTGTGATGAGCGGCATGTGGAACAAGCGAAGCGTCTTTTTCAGACGTTCGTTAATAACCCATATGCAGAAAAATATCAGCAGGCAGCTTGGCAATCCGGAGAAGCGGTTAAGGTCACTCAATCAAGGATGAGTGAAAGCTTCAAACAGCAGTTTCTCTCTCATGCAGGTATTGTAACGTTGTCGATATTTGCACTTTGTTGGATCGTTTTTGTTGCCGCTGCACTTGGTTGGAAACAAACGCTATTTTTTGAACTTAGGTTTTTCCCTCATTTATCACTTGCTCACTTAATTAGTGAACCTTGGCGGTTGATAGGCTCTGTTTTCTTTCATTTTTCTTTACTACATATCGTTTTTAATACTATGTGGTGGTGGCAATTAGGTGGTGCCATAGAAAAGGTGATGGGTAAACTCGAGTTATTGCATGTATTTTTTGTCTCGGCATTATTGTCTTGCTTTGGACAATACTTAGTATCAGGGCCTAACTTTGGCGGTTTGTCGGGCGTTGTTTATGGTGTCTTTGGCTATGTGTGGTTTGCCGGGTGGTTAGCGCCAGAAAAAGGGTTGCAATTAGCGAAACCTATTATTGGTTTTATGCTGTTCTTTTTATTGTTAGGCTTTGTTGATTTATTACCGATTAACGTGGCAAATACGGCACACACTGTGGGCCTACTCTCTGGGTGTTTACTTGCTTGGATGCGGTTTGGCAAATTTACTAAACACTAATTTACCATCAACCACATTACTTTTAGTTATCTAACCACTGAGTAAACAGTAGCTTTTTAATTAGGGGTTGGCCAGTTTCTTGTTTTAAGAGGCTTTTTACTTTTTCTTCGCACAATTTTTGTATTTCGTGGCGACCATTAATTGATTTTATTTTTGATTCGGGTTGTTGACCAATAATACCTATTATTGCGTCACGTAAAAGCGGCGAATGATGCTCAACAGCCTCATAATTTGCAGAATCTTCTATCATCAGTTCAACAGAAAGGCGTACATAACCCATCTTCTTTTTAACGGCTACATAGTTAGTTACAATTTGTGGCTCAAAGCCGTAATAGGCATAATCTGCCGATTTTGCTTTATGTACAAAAGGGATTAATAGTAACAGGGCGAAAGCCAAACTTTTCATATAAAAATAACCTGTAATCTGCAACAGTCCATACTTAATACCCATTTGGTTGATAATGACGCTTAATCAGCAACGAAAAGACTTTGCTTATCTATTGATTATCGGTCACGACTTTTTGTCTAAATCATTAATCATTCAGGTATAACTGTTCATTATTGTAGCTATGTTATGTGAGTTTTTCACCATTAATTATCGATCTTGGCAGATTAATCCTGATATCATATATACTGCGGTATCGTTGAGAGTTTATTTGAGGTAATGATCGAACATCAGCAAGAATTGATAACATTTCCTGTCACATTACAGGCAAACTGGTGTCTAGCATCGTCGGTTGAGATAGATGTGCACTTGCGTGATTGGTTGCTTGACCCTGGTTCACTGACACAGCGCCTTAAAATGCATTGCACAGAATTTAGTGTGTATGTTATTGGTCAAAAAGTAGAACCATGTTCACCTTTAGAAGCAAATAACGATATTGTTGCTGGCGAAGATGTGTTAGTGCGTGAAGTGTTATTGTTTTGTGATAATCTCCCTCAAGTTTTTGCTCGTAGCTTATTGCCATTACGTTCTTTAACGGGAGAAGAGCGAAAGCTTGCAAGTTTAGGGACAGATTCATTGGGGCATGTTTTGTTCAACCATCCTAATCTGCGTCGAAAACAAATTGAAGTTGCGAGTTTTAGTCGCGAGTCGAGTGTCGCGCAACTTGCTAAACATTATCGATTACAAAGCAAAGAGCAATTATGGGGCAGACGTTCTGTATTTCTTATTGAAGATAAACCACTAATGGTTGCAGAAGTATTTTTACCTCAGGCCTTTGCTTACCAGCACGTGACAGTACATCATGACTAATACCTCCGTAATTCAACAAAAGTGGCAAGCCGTTAAGCAGTTAACGCGTATTGATAAGCCCATTGGTACCTATTTGCTATTGTGGCCGACGATGTGGGCAGTTTGGATTGCATCTGATGGTTGGCCTACACTACATATGCTTGTTGTATTTACACTTGGTGTTTATATCATGCGCTGTGCAGGATGTGTCATTAACGATTTTGCCGACAGAAAGGTTGATGGGCATGTTAAACGTACGGCACAGCGTCCGCTTGTTTCTGGTGCTATATCTGAACAAGAAGCGATAAGTCTTTTTGGTTTTTTGATAGGTTCGGCATTTGCGTTAGTATTAACCTTATCTTGGTATACAATTTCATTGTCTTTTGTTGCTTTATTATTAGCGTTTAGTTACCCGTTTATGAAGCGATATACACATTTTCCACAAGTCGTCTTAGGGGCAGCGTTCAGCTGGGGCATGATCATGGCATTTTCTGAAGCCACGGGCAAAGTGCCAATGGTTGCATGGTTACTGTTTGTCGCCAATCTGTTGTGGACAGTAGCGTATGATACGATTTACGCCATGGTAGATCGCGACGACGACCTCAAAGTTGGTATTAAATCTACCGCAGTATTATTTGGTCAACTCGATAAAAAAATTATTGGTATGCTGCAAATAGCAACCTTGTTATTGCTAATTGTTGTTGGCGAATTGCTCGCGTTTGGGTGGCCTTATTACTTATCTTTAGTGATTGCAGCTGGCTTTTTTTGTTATCAACAAATGCTTATTGTTAATCGACAAAGAGAAGCCTGTTTTAAAGCGTTTTTAAATAATCATTGGGTCGGTTTATTTGTTTTTATTGGTATTATGATAGAACATTTATAAGTCAATCACCCTAAATGCTGCTTTAAGCTATTTAGGGTGATATATGAGCGTGTAGATCCTATCGTGCAATACTTTGTAATACTGATATATCGACTAGGTTATTAACGTTTTCCTTGAGAGTTTCTAACGTACTATTGGGTACTAACTTACCATCATTATCAACTGAAAAGATTTGTTGCTCACGCATACTATTTACTAAGGCTAATTGTGCTTTCTTATCAATAAATTCTGGTGCATTTATGTTGTTGACGACAGATAAACGTTTTGCGATGGACACTGCCTTTTCACTTAATTCATTTTTACCGATAGGAGTTAAGCGAGTAGCCAATGAGGTAATAATGGCAAAGCGTTGCAAGGTTTCATCCGCTACCTCACCAAGTACTTGCACATAGTTTTGTGTCTCAGTGTTTTCAACTAAGCTCCAAAAACCTGCTTTAGTTTGCTTGGCAATATTTTCCTGACACAAAAATTGCAACACTTGTGCTATCTGCACATCAACTTCATTGCTGTCCTGCCATAAGAATAGATCATGCTTTAATAGTAAAATAAATTGCTGTATCTGGTTGCTTAGTGATTCAATATTTATTTTTGATGTTCTGTCGAGTATGCGACAGACGAGCGCGGGTAGAATATAAGCGTGCAAGACATTATTACGATAATACCGCATTTCTAAAGCGGCCGATTCACCTAATGAAATGATATCACCACAACTATCTTTATCAACAATCACTTTTTTAAGTGAAATAACATCCTCAAGTAATTCTCTACCCGATATTGATGGAATGGTAAGTTCATCACTGTATGGTGCCGCTTTTTGTAAAGAAATGAAGAAATCCAATAAGTACTCGAGCTCACTGCGCGGTAATGCTTTATTCTCTGTTGCGTGTAGAATCATCGCTATCAGTGAGACACCATTTAACGCTGCACATTTATTGATGGCGGTCATCACTTGGTTAGCAAGTTCATTGACACTTGGGGTTAACCAACTCGGTTTTTGTGGGTCAATAGGGTCGATGTCATCTTTCCAGTTTTCTACATGCTGGTTTAAAAACGAATTAATATTGATAGGAGTACCGAAGTTGACGAAACCTTTACCATAATTCCGTAGGTTTTTAATGGCTTTCAATACGCCAAAAATAGATTCGTTTTGTTTTTTGCTACCACTTAATTCTTTATAGTAAGTACCCACTTCCATTACGTGTTCATACCCTAAATAAACGGGTACTAGGGTTAATGGTCGATTTATACCGCGTAACAAACTTTGTATTGTCATGGCGAGCATACCTGTTTTAGGTGCCAGTAATTTACCTGTTCGACTACGCCCACCTTCAGAGTAGTATTTTACAGAATAACCTCGCTCGAAGAGCAAACCTAAATATTCACGAAATATCGCTGAATACATGCGATTTCCTTTGAAGCTTCGACGAATAAAGAACGCACCTGCTTTTCTAAAAATTGGACCTGCAGGCCAAAAATTAAGGTTAATACCTGCAGCAATTCGCGGTGTCACTAACCCTTGTTGGTAAATAATATAAGTGAGTAACAAGTAGTCCATATGGCTGCGGTGACAAGGAACATAGATTATTTCATGGCCATCGTCTGCCAGTTCACGCAATGTATTTGCATTATTAACGTTAATACCGCTGTACAGTCTATTCCAAAGCCAATGTAAGATCCGCTCACCGATTCTAATCATTCCTTCTCGATAATCGCCGGCAATTTCATCCATTATTACTAAGGCTTGTTTTTCAACGGCTTCTTTCGATAAGCCTTTAGTGACAGCCTCATCTTCCATTAAACGTACAATAGATGGATTCTTGAGCAAGGTTTTGAACATTTGCTGGCGGTGCATTAAGCGTGGTCCAGTAGCGGCTATTTTTTGGCGATGAAAATGAAAACGTGCAACCCTAAGTAACTTATGTGCATTTTCTTGGTCTGTACCAAACTTGTCGGTCATATACCTTATTGACAATGGCTCACTAAACCTGATTAAAGTATTGCGCCCTAAGAACAATACGATAAACAGTTTTTTAAGCCAGTTTGGCGACTCTTGCTCCGCTAATACTTCTCTGACACCAATATTTCGTTTCTCTACTTTGGGTTTACGACCCCAAACCAAGCTTGCAGGTATAAGCTGCGCTGAAAGTTTATTATCTTGTTCGTGAGCGTCTAAAATCGCTAAACTTTGTGCCATTGCACTAGAGCTTTTTTTGCTCAGTAATAAGGAGCTAGGTGTGTCAATGCAAATAGTACGTGCGTGTGTCTGGCCATTAATGGTTACATTAGATAATGGATCAGGAAAATTTAACTTTTTGCATGCTTTTTGAAGCGCCAGAAGATCGCTCGCTGAACGATATCTGACAATGTAGAAAACCGGATTCTTGTCGCTATCTTCAACAGGTTTTGTTAAATCATCTGAAACGATACGGCATTTTACCCAAAGAGATATTGGAAATTTTAATAGAAGATAAAAAAAACTTCTCAACGCTAACATCTTGTTTTACTCGCTATTATGTGAATAAGAATTGTAACATTGTTGATGTAAATTGTCTTATTAAACGACAGTAATCAAAAAAGTGCTTTGGTGGTGTACCGTTAACGATATTGCATGCTTGTTACTTGCCAGTGCTCGTCATTTTGCATACTTTCAACGATCTCTGATACATGTTGGTACGCGATGGGTAAAGTGTGGGGAAATAGGACTCGCCTATCATAGATTTCATGTGGTTGTTTAGATAAGTTGAACGTGGATTGCCAATGATGAATTTTAACCATGTAGTCAAAGGTGGTTCTGCTAATTATTGCGACGTCAATGCGCCTGTTTAATAGCATATCGAAAAGTGTTATTTCCATGGTGGTATCAACACGTTTTATTGTTCCTGACTCGACAGCTTGGTTTATTCCTTGATAATAAAAGCCGCGTACACCACCAAATGTTAAGCCGGTTAAAGAAGACGCACTAGTGTATTCAATTGCTGTTGTTTTCAGAGAAACAACTTCATCTCTATCTGTAAATATACGAGAGGTCCATAAGTATTTCTGTTCATTTTGGTCATTAAACCATATTGGGCTTACACCAATAATTATGCCGTTAAAGTTATTACTATTAAGCATTCTCTCAATGCGTTTTCTAGGCACATAGATCAGTTCGAAAACATAGTGTTTACTGTGTTTATTTAAGTATCGAATAAAGTCGTAATAAAGGCCACTCTCTTTCTCCTGACTAATAATGAGCGGCGGTTTCTTATGATAGGTAAATGCTGAAATAAGCTGCTTTTCAGTGCAATAGGCAGAAGAGGCGAAACATAACAGCAATGTGATAGCTAAATACTTCATAGGGAATCTTAAACAGTTCTTTACTTTCAACTATAGTGGTAATGAAAGGAATGTACACTTAACTTACCAATGAATATTTCATATTTGTTAGCTTATTATACAAAATAAACCGCAACGTTTATCATCTTAATGGTATTTGAATAGGCATACGAATACACCTTGCTTATCACCTTCGCAAATCTTTAATCCTCTGCCTGATAAAGTTGAATAGAACATTGAGAAGAGTTCATTTGTAATACATGCTAAGAAAGTAGCAGTGATGTAGTTGCGTTTATTTACAGGCTGTATATACTAACAGTGAAGCTGTCCATATATACAGGGAAAAATTGTGAGTGAGTTTAAACCATTAACAACTAGACAAGAACAGATCTTTGATCTGATCAAAGAAAAAATATCTGAAACAGGGATGCCGCCAACAAGAGCAGAAATTGCAGAGTTTTTTGGTTTTAAATCAGCCAATGCAGCAGAAGAGCATTTAAAAGCGCTTGCTAAGAAAGGTTATATTGAAATGCTGCCGGGCACTTCGCGTGGTATTCGATTAGCTAGTAACTTTATTGTGGAAGAAGGCTTACCCTTGATAGGTAGAGTTGCTGCCGGTGAACCTATTTTAGCGCAAGAGCATGTGGAAGAAAGATATCAAATTGATGGAAATTTATTTCACCCAGCTGCAGATTACCTGTTACGCGTAAATGGTGAAAGTATGAAAGATATCGGTATTTATGATGGTGATTTACTTGCGGTTCATCAAACGACGGACGTGCAAAATGGCCAAGTTGTTGTCGCACGCGTAGAAGATGATGTTACCGTAAAACGCTTAAAACGTGAGGGCAATATTGTTTACTTGCACGCTGAGAACGTAGATTTTTCACCCATAAAAGTTGATTTAGCTAACCAACATTTTAATATTGAAGGGTTGGCTGTAGGGGTAATTAGAGCAGCTGATTGGATGTAATTATTTCAGCAATATTGAGCAGGTATCGTTAACGCTTAAAATGAAATAATACCTGCTTTTCTTTTATTTGATTAAAAAAACACCTTTGAACGCCATATCCCTATCTTTACTTTCCCTAACTCTTGTTAAAAGCTAATAGAAAGAAAAATTTTTGTTTAAAAAACAAACACCCTGTTAACGATGCATTTCAAACTTTTTTAGAGTAAATGCTTAAAATTTATACTGTGCATCTAAGCCTTTCATGGTGCGACTTTCAGTACATTAGAGTTTATACTCGATTGTATTTATTGGTATTTTTACCCATTCCTTTTTCAAATTAAAAATTGACCCAGATCAAATATTAAGTAATTCTAGAACAGAAAGTGAACAACTCTAATAATAAGGCGAGCTTTCACCTGTTTAAAAAATCGCCAGTAAAATAACAATAAAATCACATCAAAAACACGCGCATTGGGATCAAGTAATATTTAAATGCGATGTTTTTGACTTAGAAAGGGTATAAGGAGATGTCGAGTGAAAAGACGTAACCTAGGTTGGCTGTTGTCTGGGGTGCTATTTCCCGGTATGGCTTGGGCTGATTCAAAGTTAAATATGACCCGAGGGGTCACCGAGATAAGCAACGAAGTCTATGGACTACATATGTTTGCTTTATACATTTGTACTGCAATAGGTATTGTGGTTTTTGGTGCGATGATCTGGTCAATGATTTTTCATCGTAAATCAAGAGGAGTAAAACCTGCAACCTTTCATGAAAGCACAAAAGTTGAAATACTGTGGACAGTTATACCTATTATTATTTTGATTGCTATGGCCTGGCCGGCAACGAATACGCTGATAGCCATGGAAAATAACGATGATTCTGATCTCACCATTCAAGTTACAGGTTCACAATGGAAGTGGCATTACAAGTACTTCGACCAAGACATTGAATTCTACTCCGTCTTATCAACGCCTCGTGAACAATACGATAACAGAACTGAACTAGGTGAAGCTAAAAGTGAAAATTACCTCTTAGAGGTTGACAAACATCTTGTTATTCCTGCGAATAAGAAAGTTCGTTTCTTGATAACATCTGATGATGTTATTCATTCTTGGTGGGTACCGGCATTTGCAGTGAAGCAAGATGCAAACCCCGGTTTTATCAATGAAGCATGGACGAATGTACCTGAGCCTGGTATTTACAGAGGTCAATGTGCTGAGTTATGTGGTAAAGACCATGGTTTTATGCCTGTTGTGGTTGAAGTGAAGTCAGAACAAGACTATTTAGCATGGGTTGAAGAGCAAAATCGTTTAAAAGAAGAAGCAAAAGCAGCTGAAGCAGCGTCATTAAATGCATCTTTATCAATGGACGAACTCATGGAGTTAGGTGAATCGACATACATGGCTTATTGTGCTGCTTGTCACCAACCAACAGGTCTAGGTTTACCACCTGCATTTCCTGCGCTAAAAGGTAGCCCAATCGCTTTGGGTGATGTAAGCGCCCACATCGATATTGTATATAACGGTAAGGCTGGTACAGGTATGCAAGGCTATGGCAAACAACTAAGTTTAAAAGAAATTGCCGCTGTAGTTACGTATGAACGAAATGCTTGGGAAAATAATACCGGCGATACTGTTCAAGCGTCAGACGTTCAAGCCGTAGCGAGTGGTTCGTCTTCAAATGATGATGTTGTTGATAAGATGAAAGAGACAGCAACTGAGATGGTCGAAACCGTAGAGGAAATAGCTACGCCCGAAGAAGATTTAACAAAAACTTATACCCTTGATGAAATGATGGAGAAAGGACAACAAGTCTATATGACAAGGTGTGCTGCTTGTCATCAAGAAAATGGTGCAGGTGTACCACCGTCATTTCCATCGTTAGTGGGTAGCCCACTGATTAAAGGAGATGTTACTGCCCACATTGATATGGTTTTTAATGGCAGTAAGAAAAATCCGTCGATGGTTGCCTTTGGTAGCCAATTAACCAAAACAGAAATTGCTGCTGTTGTTACTTATGAGCGAAATGCTTGGGGTAATGATTCTGGTGATCTTGTTCAACCCGCTGATGTTGAATCGGCAAGTGCTAAGTAGGGAGGAAGAATAATGACTACTGATACTATTCACGACTCGCATGAGCACGATCATCATGATCACAAAATGACGGGTATAAAACGTTGGTTATACACTACAAATCATAAAGATATTGGTACCTTATATTTATGGTTTGCTTTTATTATGCTGCTCGTTGGCGGTGCGCTTGCGATGTTAATTCGTTTAGAGCTCTTTCAACCAGGGCTGCAATTTGTTGAACCTGATTTCTTTAATCAGTTAACGACAGTGCATGGTTTAATTATGGTATTTGGTGCCATAATGCCAGCCTTTACCGGGTTTGCAAACTGGATGATACCAATGATGGTAGGCGCGCCAGACATGGCACTACCAAGAATGAATAATTGGAGTTTTTGGATACTGCCATTTGCATTTGCCATCTTATTATCTTCGTTCTTTATGGAGTCTGGGGCGCCTAACTTCGGTTGGACATTTTATGCTCCACTCTCAAGTACCTACTCAAATGGTAGTACAGCATTTTTTGTTTTTGCCGTGCATATCATGGGGGTCTCATCAATCATGGGGGCGATTAACGTAATAGTCACCATCATGAACATGAGAGCACCAGGCATGACGTATATGAAAATGCCATTATTCGTGTGGACGTTTTTTATTACCGCCTATTTATTGATTGCGGTAATGCCTGTTCTGGCAGGCGTAGTTACTATGGTATTAACCGATACTTATTTTGGAACAAGCTTTTTTGACGCCGCAGGTGGTGGAGATCCTGTTATGTTTCAACATATTTTCTGGTTCTTTGGTCATCCTGAAGTGTACATCATGATATTGCCAGCCTTTGGTATCGTGTCGACGATTATTCCAACGTTTGCGCGCAAAAAGTTATTTGGTTACAGCTCAATGGTGTATGCAACTGCCTCAATTGCATTTCTATCGTTTATTGTTTGGGCGCATCACATGTTTACTACTGGTATGCCGCTATTTGGTGAGTTGTTCTTCATGTACTGTACGATGTTAATAGCCGTTCCCACAGGTGTAAAAGTGTTTAACTGGGTTGCGACCATGTGGCGTGGTGCTATGACCTTCGAAATACCGATGATGTTTTCTATCGCCTTTGTAATTTTGTTTACGATTGGCGGGTTTTCCGGTTTGATGTTGGCGCTTACCCCTGTAGATTTTCAATATCACGATACCTACTTTGTTGTTGCTCACTTCCATTATGTATTGGTGACTGGATCGTTATTTTCTATCTATGCCGGAGCCTATTATTGGTTACCTAAATGGACAGGACATATGTACAGCGACAAATTAAGTAAAGCGCATTTTTGGTGCTCATTAATTTCGGTCAATATTCTATTCTTCCCAATGCACTTCTTAGGGTTAGCGGGTATGCCTCGCCGTATCCCTGATTATGCATTGCAGTTTGCTGACTTTAATAAGTGGGTAAGTATTGGCGGTTTTGCATTTGGCTTGTCGCAACTAATTTTCTTAGTCGTTGTTATTAAGTGTATTAGAGGTGGTAAAAAAGCAGAAGCAAACCCTTGGCAGGCGAGTGAAGGGTTAGAGTGGACCGTACCAAGTCCAGCGCCATATCACACGTTTGAAACACCACCCAAAATTGACTAACGATAATAATGACGCGTTTACGCTTAGATAGGTTAGGAGAAAATATGTCTAAAGGTACCGAGCAAAATAATCAAAAAACAGTAAAGAAATTGGTTTTGATAGTCTTTGCAATGTTTGGTTTTGGCTTTGCTTTGGTGCCTTTATATGATGTTTTCTGTGATATTACTGGCCTGAATGGCAAAACATCGAATGTTGCAGCACAGGAAAATCAAGCTGGCATTGATAAAAGTAGGGTAATTACGGTTCAGTTTATCAGCCATTTATCTAAGGGGATCCCTTGGCAATTTGCACCTATGGTTAAAGAAATCAAAGTGCACCCAGGAGAAATGAAACTCGTCAAATTTTACGCGAAAAATGAAGCCGCTCGCGACATTATTGGTCAAGCAGTACCATCTGTTTCACCAGGAAGAGCGGCTAATTATTTTCAAAAAATAGAATGTTTTTGTTTTAATCAGCAACCATTGAAAGCACAAGAAGATGTTGAGATGGCTTTGCAATTTTACGTGGATACTGAGCTTCCTGAAGAGGTTAGTACCATTACGTTATCTTATACTTTGTTCGATATAACAGGGCGAGTAGAGTCTTGATGATTACGGCGAAAACGTAGGGGAAAGAACATGACAACAAAAGAATATGAGTCGTATTATGTACCAGCACAAAGTCACTGGCCTATTGTAGGGGCAGTCGCTTTATTTTTAATTGCTATTGGTGCAGCTAATTATGTTACTGAGTTAAAGAATGAAGAAGCTGGTTTTGGAGGTTACATACTGTTGGCCGGTATCGCACTGGTTATTTACATGGTTTACGGTTGGTTCAGTAACGTTATCAATGAATCAATGGCTGGAAAATACAGCCATCAAATGGACAACTCTTTCCGACAAGGGATGAGTTGGTTTATTTTTTCGGAAGTGATGTTTTTCGCCGCTTTCTTTGGTGCATTATTTTATGCTCGAATGTATTCAGTGCCATGGTTAGGTGGTGCTGGAAACAACGCCATGACCTTTGAAGTACTCTGGCCTGAATTTACCGCTCAATGGCCATTAATCAAAACACCCGATGGCACAACCACAACAGGTATGGGGTGGTATGGGCTTCCGCTCATCAACACTATCTTGTTATTAACCTCTTCAGTAACCGCTCATTTCGCTCACATTGCGTTAGAAAAAGACAACAGAACGCAATTAAAGCTGTGGTTAGGGCTTACAATATTATTAGGCTTGGTTTTTCTGTTTTGCCAAGGATTAGAATATGCCCATGGTTATGCTGAAGAAATGAGACTTTTCCTGACCAGTGGTATTTATGGTAATACGTTTTATATGCTTACAGGCTTTCATGGTATGCATGTTACCTTAGGTACAGTGATGTTAATTGTCATGTTTATCCGCGTATTTAAGGGGCACTTCACTCCTCAAAATCACTTTGCCTTTCAAGCGACGAGTTGGTATTGGCACTTTGTTGATGTAGTTTGGGTGCTGTTGTTTGTATTTGTTTATATTCTTTAACGTGAGTGAACAGGTACGCGTTAGCGTACCTGTGTTAATAGGGGCGAGGGTTTGGTGTTATTACGCCGGTTAAAATACCTATTAATAACAACAAGACGATTAACACTGATGTCATAACACGACGGCCAATAAACTTTGACATACTTGGCTTGTTTGGATCGTTTTTGTTCATTAAACGCAGGGCTTGAAACAAGTTGTAAATCATAAAAATAAGTAACCCAATGATGATTATTTTAATAATCATTGTTCCTCCTTGTTAACTCTCTATCGGTGTTGTATGAAGGTAGCAAAAGTAATAGATTATCTATCTCAACTAAATTGGCTACTTGTTGCCTTTACTTTGCTCGTCTTTATCGGATTAATCAAGCTTGGTTTTTGGCAACTATCTCGGGCTGTTGAAAAAGAACAGCGCATTGCACGTATCGAAGCCGTCCAAGATGCTGCCTATTACTCACTGACAGACGTATTATCATTGAATGTTCAAGAAAACATTAATGATTTACCACTAAAAATTTCTGGTACTTTTGATGAAAAATTCACGTTTTTATTGGATAACCAAACCTTTAACGGACAAGTAGGATATCGAGTACTACAGGTTGTATCGACCAATATGGGGGCAGTACTCGTAAATATGGGGTGGATTAAGGGGAATAAGAGTCGGTATATATTGCCTAACTTTAAAGCAGAAACTGGACAGCATATTGTTAAAGGACATGTCAGGCTTGTTGAGTCTGGTATTACTTTAGCTGAACAAAATTACACTAATGTCACTTGGCCATTGCGTATTCAACAAATCGAATTGGATAAATTTTCTCACATTATTGGTCAAAAATTGTTGCCCTTTGTCTTGTACTTAGATAAAAAAGAGGACATAGGGTTTAAGAAAAATTGGCAGGCTATTGTGATGCCACCTGAAAAACATCGAGGCTACGCCTTTCAATGGTTTTCATTGGCTACGGCATGGATGTTGTTGATGGTATCTGCCAGTTTATTTTTTTATAAAAACCAAAATAATAATAATTAAGGATCCCAATGTCAGCAGTAAAGAGTAACCTTGCGCGTAAAGCCTTTATCACTGTCATTATCGTATTTGCTTTGCCAGTGATATTAGCGAAACTGGCATTAAACTATCAATGGTTTGATTACGGTGTGACTAATTATGGACAGCTATATTCCACACCAATATCTCTTGCTGATTTGTCACTGAACGAACACGACATAAATGAGCAGTGGTTATTACTTTACGTTCCAAATAAAGATTGCCGTCATGTTTGCCAACAAGCACTTACTACCCTAAACAGTACGTTTGTTCTCTTGGGTAAAGAAATACCACGCGTAACACCCGTTATTCTGTCTGAAGAAGAGCTGTTTTCAACGCATCGTGAACAATTAACGCATCGAAAATGGCAGCAATGGTCGTTAACGCGTAAAGCAACATCAAGGTTAAAAGAAGGTGAAGTTATTATTGTTGACCCTTTAGGTAACTTGGTTTTGAAGCATCAAACACCAGTTTCGGACACATCTTTAGTTACTTTCGGTAAAGAAGTACTTGCTGATATGAAAAAATTATTAAAATATTCTAGGGTTGGTTAATCGTATGCAAGATAGAAAAATAATAACGATAAGAAAACTTGTATTCATCAGTATACTGTTAGCGATTTTAGTCGTTACTTTGGGCGCATATACTCGGCTGACACATGCAGGGTTAGGTTGTCCAGACTGGCCTGGCTGTTACGGCCATTTAGACGTTCCAAATACAGAGGAGCAGATCGCGAAAGCAGAACTTGCCTTTCCTGAACGCCCTGTAGAAGCGCATAAAGCATGGAATGAGATGATTCATCGCTATTTTGCAGGCACTTTGGGCTTATTTATTTTGTTTATCGCCATTATGAGCTTTCGTGCTCGACATGTAGGATCTCCTGTCTTTTTGCCTTTGCTTATCTTGCTGGTGGTTGTATTTCAAGCAGCGTTAGGAATGTGGACCGTAACCATGAAACTGATGCCTATCGTTGTTATGGGACATTTACTCGGTGGCTTCACGACACTATGTTTACTCTTTTTATTATACCTACGGCTAAACCCTTACAGAGTACCAGGAGGGGATGTTGCCGTTAGGCGATATGCGCGTTTTGGTATTATTGGCATTGTTTTACTTGTTGCCCAAATTGGCCTTGGCGGCTGGACATCATCTAACTATGCGGCATTGGTTTGTACAGAACTGCCAATTTGCCAAGGGAATTGGACGCAAGAATTAACTTTTGAAAATTCATTTGATTTGATCCCACCTGAAAAAGATTCTTATGAATTTGGCCATCTACAACATGATGAGCGCGTGACTATTCATGTAATGCATAGGTTTGGCGCTATCATCGTTAGTCTTTATTTACTGTGGTTGATCGTTGCGGTATTTAGAAAGGCACATAGTCAGTTCTTTAAAACCTGTGTCGTGGGTTTGTTCGCTATTTTACTTGCCCAAATAGGTTTGGGGGTCAGTAATATTGTGTTTTCTTTACCGCTGTTCGTTGCGGTAAGCCACAATGTTGTCGCTGCATGTTTGTTACTCATGCTGATTTTTCTTACCTACAGTTTAAAAAGAAAGGCATAAAGGGAATAGTTATGGCATCTGCACAAAATATCATTGAAAGAGCATCAGCAAATTCTTGGCGGGATTATTATGAAATAACGAAACCTCGTGTTGTTGCACTATTAGTGCTGACTGCGTTAGTCGGTATGTGTCTCTCAGTACCCGGAGCAATTCCTTGGCAAATACTTGTTCCAGCAATTATTGGTATTGGTTTTTTGTCTTCTGCTGCCGCGGCAATAAATCATATCGTAGATGAACGTATTGATAGTGTTATGGCAAGAACCCATAATCGACCTGTTGCTACAGGGCGGTTAACAACGACCCAAGCTACAGTTTTTGCGGCAGCATTAGCAATTGTTGGCTTTATTACTTTATTTGGCTTCGTCAACCCATTAACTGCTTGGTTAACGCTCGCGGGTCTTGTAGGTTACAGCTTTGTTTACACTATGTATTTAAAAAGAGCGACACCACAAAATATAACCATTGGCGGGCTAGCTGGTGCCATTCCACCTTTACTTGGTTGGACAGCCGTTACCAATGAAATTCACCCAAACGCTTTATTATTGGTACTTCTTATCTTTACTTGGACGCCACCTCACTTCTGGGCATTAGCAATTCATCGAAAAGATGACTATGCCAAAGTAAATATCCCGATGTTACCGGTAACTCATGGTGTTAACTTTACTAAAACTCAGATTTTGCTATATACCATTTTATTGTTTGTTGTTGGTTTGTTGCCCTACTTGGTCGGTATGAGCAATTGGTTATATTTGGCTGGCGCTATTACGCTTAACCTTATTTTCTTTGTTTATGCGTGGAAATTAAAGTTTAATGCCGATGAGAATACCGCAATGGATACCTTTAAGTTTTCAATTATTCACTTAATGTTATTATTTATCATTCTACTTGTAGATCATTATCTATTACCCGTTTAAATAAAGGATTTTTTGTGAATAAGTTTCTCATTATTATTGTTGCATGTGTTGCACTTGCCTGTGGTACTTTTTTATACAAAAGTGCGTTTGATAAGCCTTTACCAGAACACTCTTTGTATTACCAAACACCTCGCAATATAGAACCATTTAGCATGACGGCACATACGGGTGATAGCTTTGGTAAAGCACAGCTTGCAGGGAAGTGGTCGTGGGTTTTCTTTGGTTATACGTCTTGTCCTGACGTGTGTCCTACGACCTTACAAGAATTGAATTTTAGTTATGATGAGCTAAAAAAGGTTGCCGATAACACACAAGTACTGCTTGTCTCTGTTGATCCACAGCGTGATAGCGTGGCACGATTGGCAGAGTATATTGCTTATTTCAATAAGGAATTTATCGCCTTGAGTGCCGACCATTCAGTGCTTTTTCCTTTTGCCAGAAATCTAGGTCTAATGTACGCTATTACTGATGAAGCGCAAGGTTCAAGCTACCTTGTTGACCATAGCGCTTCTATTGTCTTGATTAACCCACAGGGAAAAATTGCGGCGATTTTTAAACCCAACCATGAAGTTGGACAAGTGCCTACTATATCCGGCGAGCAGCTAGTAAGTGACTTTACCCGAATTGTAGCACTTGAACGTTAGCTTTTCGTGTTTTCAAGTAAACGATTAATGCGGGTACCAACTGCCATCTTTATTTAATATAAACCAAGGTTTAGAGTACCAATAATAACGCCCAGGTTTCTCTATACTTGGGGCTGTGCAATTACTACGCACTCTACCCGTAGGAAGTGGCTTAGTGAAAGTAACTGTGAAGCTTTTGTCATCGAGCCATTCTATTGGTTGTTTGCCTAGCGTTGTTACGTAACAATTAAGCTGGTGTTGGCGAAAATCTTTGCTGTTAACCGTCATGGTTAGATGCGTTAATGAACCCTGCGTATAAATGGTTTGCGCATCTTTGTCGGATATTGACATGGATATTGGTAACGCATTGATTTTATCTTTTAAACTCGACAATTTGTCATATGGCTGTGACGCCGGAAAACGAGGAACACTCGTTAGATCTGTATGTAGGCCTACAGCACCACTTTGTTGTGAGAATGCGATGAATTGCTGTTGTTCTAATAACTGCTGAATACGAGGAGAAAACTCTCCGTAAGGATAGGCAAAGTATTGCCAAGACTGTCCTGTTTCTGCCTTAATTTTTTTCTCTGCTTTTTTAAGTAAAGCGATTTTTTGTGCTAGCCAAGTATTAATATTCATATCGTTAGGAACACGAGCCCAAGATTCATGTTCAAAGCCATGATTCGCGATAATCACGCCGTCATCCGCCATGGCTTTTAACTGTGGCCAAGTTAAGTAGTGATCAGAGCCTTTATCAACAATGCCGGGGTTGATAAAGATAGTAAAAGGAAATTGATGTTTATCGAGTATTGGCTTTGCGTTTTCTAAGATATCTAAATATGCGTCATCGAAGGTAATAACGACACTTTTATCTGGAAGAGGTTTTTGTTGTTTTATCGCGTCTATTACGTTATTCAGTGCAAGCACTTTAAAATCATTATCTGCTAAGTATTGCATATGCTTAGCAAATTGTTGCGGTGTAATACTAGTGCTTGCAGGTGTGTCTTCACTAACGTGGTGATACTGTAAAATAACACTAGCTTGTGCAGGGACGGCGATAACAAATAACGTCAATAGGAAATGAACTAAAATTGCTTTTAATGATTTCATGGAACGAGCTTTCCTTAGAATGAATTACTGTTATAGTTTAGCACTATCTAAGACGTGACTCGATCAGATAAGTAGGCGTTTGTTGAAAAACGCTGCTTCTTTTTCGCATGATTGCGCACCTTATCTCATTTTAGGTATTAATAGCCGTATAATTATGTCCTACATTACTCATCGTCAACTCTTTGCTTTAGCAATCCCCATGATACTGTCAAACGTAACGGTGCCGCTTTTAGGTTTAGTTGATACAGCTGTTATCGGGCATTTGTCACATGCTTACTACCTTGGAGGTAGCTCTGTTGGTGCAATGATCGTAACAGTAATTACTTGGTTATGTGGTTTCTTGCGCATGTCTACAACAGGATTAGCAGCGCAAGCATTTGGTCAGCAAGACAATACACAAAGTTGTAAGGTATTAATGAAAGGAGTAGTGCTTGCGTTCATTATTGCGCTTGTGGTGCTGATGTTCCAAAAGCCTTATTTAGCTATGGCAATTGAACTATCAGGCGCCAGTGAGCAAGTGGCGTTTTATGCCGCCGAATATGCGCAGGTTCGTATTTGGGGACTTCCAGCGGCACTTATTAACCTAGTACTCATTGGTTGGCTATTAGGCAACCATAAAGCTAAGGCCGTAATGTGGTTACTTATTGCGACTAACGTTATCAACTTAGTGCTCGATTTACTTTTTGTGGTGGTTTTTGAATGGCAAGTAAAAGGGTTAGCGCTAGCAACCTTGATTGCCGAATACTCTTCGCTCTTAATTGCAAGTATGATTGTATTTTATAGTCAGCAAAGCTATTGGCGAAAACTCACTTGGCAAAGGGTTACTGGCTTATTGACTCACGCTTCACTGAAGCAATATTTTGCTTTAAATAGAGACATATTAATTCGAACACTTTCTTTGCAAACCTGTTTCGTTTTTATAACCTTTCAAGGTGCTCGCTTAGGGGATAATGTGGTTGCAGCGAATGCCATTTTGATGAATTTTTTACTGTTTATTTCCTTTGGTTTAGATGGTATTGCAAATGCTGCTGAAGTACTTGCTGGTAAAGCAAAGGGTGCTAAAAAGCCAGAAATGCTTAATCGTGTATTATCGTTATGTCTATTTTGGACTTTAATCTTTGCTGCGGTTTATAGTTTATTTTTTTATGTAGGTGGCCACTGGATGATTCGTATCATTTCAGACATCGAACCTGTTGTGACTTTTGCCGATCAATTTTTGCCTTGGATTACTGTTCTGCCGCTAGTCGCTTGTTGGAGTTATTTGTATGATGGGATATATATTGGGCTGACACAAGCTAAAACTATGCGAAATAGTATGTTGATTTCTACCTTTGCTGTGTTCTTTCCAAGTTGGTATTTAGGCCAATCGTTAGGTAATCATGGGTTATGGCTAGCGTTTACTTTGTTTATGGCGTCAAGAGGTTTGACATTATGGTTAAATTATCGACGTTATGGCCACCGATTTATTCAGGCATAAAAAAGCCGAATCAACTGATCCGGCTTGTCGCTCTTATTCTAAAGGGCTTAGTAATATGAGTGCTCACCCCTTTGGTGTTCAGTCATATCTTTTACGCCTTTTATCTCATCGCCCATCAGGTCGATAAGTTGCTTCTCGATACCATCTTTTACGGTTACGTCGATTTGGCTGCATCCATTACAGCCACCACCAAACTGAAGAACAGCATAGCCATCTTCGGTGATTTCCATCAACGTGCATTCTCCACCATGTCCAGCCAACTGTGGATTTACTTCAGCCTTAATAAAATAATCAATACGATCAAATAATGGCGCATCATCAGCGACTTTACGCAATTTAGCGTTAGGTGCTTTAAGGGTTAGCTGTGAGCCCATTTGGTCGGTAACAAAATCAATTTCCGCTTCTTCAAGAAAGGGTTTGCTATCAGCATCGATATAAGCTGAAAAGCCTTCAAAAGATAATTTAATGTCTTCTGGTTCTACGGCATCTGCCGGACAATATGAGACACCACATTCTGCACTCGCGGTACCCGGATTAACAACAAAAACACGAATGCTCGTACCTTCAGCTTGTTGTTCTAGCAACTTAACGAAATGTGCTTGAGCATTTTCTGAAATGGTGATCATAATCTTTGTACACTCTTACTGATTAGAAAAAATACATATACTTGAGTGAAATAGTCAAGTATGTAGTTATTTTACTCTTGATAGCAATGATCTTCCAGTGATGATTTGCTGAAGCACATTATTTCAGGTTGATAAATGATAAATAGAGATAAAAAAGAGATAACAATCAAGGCTTTTTAAAGGTAAATGCTGGATGGGCTATTGAGAGTTTGTTATGTTGTCGGCGTCAACGTTATGGGATTATATCTATGCACAAGCAATTAATTTTTTTGGTGATACTCACAAGCTTATTGAGTTTTACTGTCAATGCTAAGAAGGTTACTGGTTATTTACCAAATCACAGCTTTTCTGATCATATTGTAACACCTGAGACTCATTTAGGTTTTGAACTCGGTGAACGGCATATTCGTCATGATCAGCTTGTTCGTTATATGGAGAAGGTTGCGTCGCAGTCTGAGCGAGTACAATTAACTGATATTGGTTTCACACAAGAAATGCGTCGGCAGATCTTGGTAACAATCTCATCACCAGAGAACTTAAAAAAGTTACCAACGTTATTGGCGCAAAAAAATAAGGGCGATACGTCAGGTGATCCTATAGTTGTTTGGCTAGGATATTCTGTTCATGGTGATGAAATTAGCGGTGCTAATGCGTCTTTGGCTGTTGCTTACCATTTAGCAGCAAGCCAAGATAAATCTATCGATGAAATGTTAGCTGATACAATTATTGTACTCGAACCAAGTTTAAACCCTGACGGTATGGATCGTTTTACAACGTGGGTAAACACACATCGTGGAACAGCGCCTAATGCAGACCCAAATCATATCGAACATCATCAAGATTGGCGCACAGGCAGAACGAATCATTTTGGCTTTGATCTTAACCGAGACTGGCTATTACTATCACAAAAAGAGAGTCGTAATCGCATCTCATATTTCCATCAGTATCAACCACATGTACTTGGGGATTTTCATGAGATGGGCGCGAATAGCACTTTTTTCTTTCAACCAGGTATTCCTACCAGAACACACCCTTTAACGCCAAAGCGTAATACTGAATTAACGCAATTATTGGCAACTTTTCATAGTGCTGCTTTAGATGCAGAGAATCGACTTTATTACAGTCAAGAAAGCTTTGACGATTTTTACTATGGTAAAGGTTCAACATATCCTGATATCAACGGCGGCATTGGTATTCTATTTGAACAAGCTAGCAGTCGAGGTTACCAACAACAAAGCATTAATGGTTTACTGACGTTTGAATATGGCGTAAAGAACCAAGTATTAACATCATTATCAACCATTAATGGTGCATGGAAAAATAAAGAGACTTTCAGAAAATACCGTGCCAAGTTTTATAATGACGCAATGAAAGCGGCTGAAAACGAAAAAATTAATGGTTATTTAATCTCAGAAGCCAATGATAGCCAACGTTTAACGCACTTTTTAGAGAAGCTAGCGTTACATCAAATTGATATTTATCCATTAACTGAAGATTTTCGTGCTGGTAAGAAAACATACAAGAAAGCATCGAGCTTCTATGTACCACTTGCGCAGAAACAATACCGCGTAATACAAGCGTTGTTTAGTCAGGGCACTAATTTTCAGGATAATACATTCTATGATGTGTCCGGTTGGACGATGCCACTTGCAATGGATATCGATTTTATTCCACTTGCTCGTACTCGTGGATTAGATGTTGCGAAAACAACATGGCAACCGCAAAATGTTGAAGTTGAAATGCCTGATAAAAGTGCATATGCGTATGCGTTCGAATGGCACCACATGTATTCAGCAAAACTGTTAAATAAGCTTTTAACATTAGGTGTTAAAGCAAGAGTGGCTACCAAGAAGTTTTCGTCAATCATTAATGGGCAAACGCATAACTTTAAAGCGGGTACTATTGTAATACCAGCGGGTATACAAACGGGTACGCAATGGCGAGATCAGGTTGCAAAGTATAGCCAATCAACAGGTATCGAAATATTTAATATTGCGACTGGTTTAACCATTGAAGGTATTGATTTAGGTTCTCGTTCAATGCACGCATTGACACCTGTTAAACCGCTGTTAGTAGGCGGCAAAGGAAGTTCACAATATGAAGCAGCTGAACTACGTTATTACCTTGATGACATGCTAAATATACCATTAACAGTTGTAGAGCAAGCGCGTTTGCCACGGTTAAATTTCGCATCATATAGTCATATTTTTCTTGTCGATGGCAATTATAATGCATTAAGTAAGAAAACGGTGGAACGTTTAAAACGATGGCTCTCGAACGGCGGCACTATTTTTGCGCAAAAACGCGCTGCTAAGTGGCTTGCAGACAAGGAAATTTTGCAAGTTAAATTAGTTGATAAAGAAGAAATCAATGCATTATTTTCAATAGATGGGCTACGCTATCAAGATAAAGAACGCTTATCTGCGCGCAAACGAATTGCCGGCGCAATATTTCAGTCTGAGTTAGATTTGAGTCACCCGTTAACATACGGATTTAGTAACGATACGCTACCAATGTTTAAAAATAGTACGCTGATAATGGACACAGTTGATACTGCCTTTAACATTGTAGCGAAGCATACACCAACGCCTTTATTAAGTGGCTATACAGACAAAAACCTCGTTAACAAAATAGCACGCAGCCCTGCACTTGTGGCGCACAATGTTGGCAGAGGACGCGTAATTGCAACGCCTAATGTTTTTGCTTTTAGAGGATATTGGTTAGGAAGCGCTAGACTATTGTCTAATAGTTTGTTCTTTGCTAAAGCGTTTAGCGCCTCAGCTAACTAAGCATTTGGTAATGACAGGGCAATTGCCATTACGGTAATTGCCTCTACACCATGTTGTTTTAATAACTGACTAATTATATTAACTGTAGTGCCTGTTGTGACAACATCATCGAATAAAATCACATGTTTCGGAAAGGTTACTTCTTGATTTATAGTGAAATCTTTTGCCATTAATCGTCTTCTTTGCGAACCAGAATAGCCAACCTGACTAGCGTGTTGGCGAACTCTTGATATGGCATGCGGTAAGTATTGACACTTCACTATTTTTGCAAAGTATCTTGCAATCAGATGGCTTTGATTATAACCCCTTTTTCGCCATGTACTAATGTGACTAGGCACAACCAATAGTGTTGTATCTTGTATGACCGTATGTGTTCTTTTATTCATCATGACCAGCAAATTTGCAAGTAATTTACTAAGCTCGAAGCGATGGTTGAACTTTAATTGTAATAGCCAGTTGTCAAAGGGAAATTGATATGGAGCAACGCATACTAAGTGATCAAAAGAGCGTTTCGGTATCAATCGTGCAACCGCTGGCCATTGCAGTAAGTCATTATGTATTTTTTGATAGTGAAATAGTGGTAGGTCGTGTAAGCAATACCTGCACAGCAAAGGCAACGCATTGGCTTGTTGGTGACATAAGTCACAACAACTAAGTTTGATCAGTAACTTATGATAATGCTTAACTATGTGTTTTATAATAGGTTGGTTCAAGGGTATTAATTCCATTTAATGCCTTCTTTGATTAAACTACGCCAGATTTTGTACTTTAGTAAAGTAATGGTATTAGCATGGCAAATGTTTTGAAATATGCGAGTGAAGGAAGTGGATTTCCTATCGTTTTTATTCATGGTTGGGGATTGAATGGCGGTATTTGGCAGCCACTCGCTGAAAGACTTGCTAGCGATTTTCGTGTCATTACAATTGATATGCCAGGGTATGGTAAAAATCATACGGTATCATGTCATCCATATTCTCTCGCTAATGTCGCACAGCAAATATGTACTGTAGTTACTGAACCCGCAGTTTATATTGGTTGGTCACTTGGAGGGTTAGTGGCAAATCAAATTGCGTTAGATTTTCCCGAAAAAACTAAAGCACTGGTTAATATTGCGAGTACGCCATTCTTTGTACAGCAAAATCAATGGCCTGGTATTGATAGAACGGTATTAACAAATTTTCATAATCAATTATCGCTAGATACTAAAAAAACCATCGAGAGTTTTCTAAAAATTCAGGCAATGGGTAGTCCGCACCTTCGCCAAGATGTGAAAAAAATTCGTGAGCTTGTTATGGCATTACCGATGGCTGATAAAACGACTTTAGATCAATCGTTGAATTTACTTGAAAGCACTGATCAACGCAGCAGGCTTGGTGATATTAAAGCGCCATACCTTCGTATGTATGGAAAATTAGATGGGTTAGTACCCAAAACGGTGATAAATAAAATCGATCAATTGTCGCCAAATAGTGACCATGTAATCTTTGAAAAGTCTTCACATGCCCCCTTTATAAGTGAGCCTGAAACTTTCACCGAAAGTCTTTATTCATGGCTTAGTCAAACCTTGCGTCAAAACTAGGTAAAACTTTACATTTAGCCCGTTTTGATTAATAATTAAACAGATTGTGTTTTGATTGATATCAGCTGTCTATAACCGGCTTATCTGGTTGTTGTGATATTGAGGAGAAGTGAATGAACATTAATTCAGCGTTTAACTCTGGTGTAGAAGGGTTTCAAAAAGCAACTGAAACGGCTAACCAAGCCGCGGCAGATATTGCGCGCTCAGTCGGATATAACCCCGAAGAACCAACAATAGGTCAACAAGAAAATGATAACATAGGCGAGCAAAATAATGCCTCTGGTGATCTTGCAGACTTAAATAAATCTATTGTTGAAACACGCGTTGCAGAATACCAAGCGAAAGCGTCGGCCAATGTGATTAAAACAGCAGATGAAAACCTTGGCACTTTATTAGATGTAAGTGTGTAGTTGATGAATATAACGACGCAAGCGACAGTTATTCCTGTACCGACGGTTACCAATCCGTCTACGGAAGCTCTGCGTCGTGAAAACGTGCAAAGAGAGGTTATAACTCAACCCGCTGCGGCGCAGCAGTCAGCAAAAGAAAAAGGAGCGCCGTCAGAAAGAGAACGCGCTCGAACACCAGCCCAAAATAATGAACAAATTGATTTTGAGCAGCTACGTAAAAGAGCCGAAATCGCAAACGCTACCATCACAGAAGATAATAGCGGCGAAGGTTCAGAAAACCAAGAAAATGCCGACGATTCACGCCAGGCCTCAAATACCAATGAAGATGAAAACCAATCACGCAATGGCGATAACGGCGATATAACTGAGCCAGATTTTGTTGACCAACAACAGATACGTAAACTTCAAAACCGTGATAGAGAAGTGCGTTCGCACGAACAAGCTCATGCGACTGCAGGTGGCGCGTATACGGGTGCACCAAGCTATAGCTTTGAAGTGGGCCCTGATGGTAAAAAATATGCAGTAGAAGGTGAAGTGTCGGTTGATTTGTCACCGATAAAAGGTGATCCAAGAGCAACGATAGCGAAATTGCAGAAAGTATATAACGCTGCTTTAGCACCTGCTAACCCTTCTGTACAAGATAGTCGAGTAGCAAATAAGGCTGCTCAGTTAATTGTGCAAGCGCAGTCAGAATTGTATGCAAACTCGCAAGAAGCCTTAGAGCAAACTAAGCGAGAGAATGCACGCGTTGTAATCGATACCAGTGATCGATTTGCATATAATGAAGACGGTGAACAGACAGAAAATGACTTCGACCAGCAAATACAACAAACACTTGATGCACAAGAACAAATTGCACCTAATCGCACGGCGAAAATTGAAAAAGCTGCTGTTGTGATTGAAAGCTTGTACAGTAATGTACATCAAGCATATGAAAAACCCTCTCGTTCTCAATTTGAACTAACTGCTTAGCATTCTATTTACTTTAAACTGTTTTTATCAATTATGGCTTGCACACATGCACGCGAAGACATGAGCAATGACATTGCGAATAGACTTTCGCTCGTGTAATATAAATCAAGTTGTATATACAATTTGAACGGGATAATTAAGTCAATGACATACCAATTGCACCAAGGTACTGTACCTCTTCTAATTAGTATGCCTCATAACGGTAGTGAGGTGGCTGAAGAAATCGCTTTAAACATGACAGACAAAGGCTTATCTTCACAAGATACTGATTGGTATAAGGATAGGCTTTACCATTTTGCTAAAGCATTAGGTGCATATATTATTATGCCGAAATATAGCCGTTATGTGATTGACCTTAATCGTGATCCTAACGGTGTAGATCTTTACCCTGGTGCAAATTCAACAGAGCTTTGCCCAACAACAGCCTTTGATATGACACCACTTTACCTTGAAGGCAAAGCGCCTGATCATAATGAGGTTGCACGCAGAATTACGCAGTATTGGTTACCTTATCATCAAGCACTAGAGACCACACTTAATGATATAAAAGCAAAATTCGGGTGTGCGGTGCTTCTTGAAGCGCATTCCATTAAATCAGTTGTACCGAGATTTTTTGACGGACAACTACCTGATTTTAATTTTGGTACTTCTGAAGGAAGAAGTTGTGATCCCGCGCTGTTAGCTATGATTGAAAAACTTAATTTTGCCCCCTATAGCAGCATTTCTAATGGTCGTTTTAAAGGTGGCTATATTACCCGTCATTACGGTAGTCCTTCAGATAACATTCATGCTGTACAGCTTGAGCTGTCACAGCGCACATATATGGAAGAAGAAAGCTTAGAATATTGCCACAATAAAGCTCAGCAGGTCATTCCTAAATTGAATCAACTCGTCTGTTGCTTGATTGAGTTTGCCCGAAGTAGAGGGAAATAAAATGAATATTTATGGTAAAAACATCTTACTTAATACAGGCTGGGTTGAGGATAAAACATTAGTGATTGATGACGGCACTATTGTTGACATTGTCGATGGTAAATTACCCAATGCCGAAGCATTAAATATTATCATACCAGGTATGATTAATTGCCATTCTCATGCCTTTCAAAGAGCTTTTGCGGGATTTAGTGAGCAGGGAAGTGAGGGTCAAGATAGCTTTTGGACTTGGCGTAAAGTTATGTATCAGTTTCTTGCTAAACTAACTGATAAAGATGCAGAAATCATTGCCACACAGCTGTACATAGAAATGCTAAAAATGGGTTATACGCGAGTAGCAGAATTTCATTATTTGCATCATAACCAACAGGGTAACAAATACCAATCATTAGCGACGATGGCTAGGTCCATTTTTTGTGCGGCTAAAAATACCGGCATCGGCTTAACGATGTTACCGGTGCTTTATCAATATAGTGGTTTTAGTCAACAACAGCCTAACGACGGTCAAAAGCGTTTTATAAATGACGTTAGTCAATTTAACGCATTGGTATCGGAATGCTTTGATATAAGTAAAGGTATTGAAAATACTAATGTTGGTATTGCTCCACATTCTTTAAGAGCGGTAGACAAAGCGTCATTGCACTATGCAGTTAAACATGTCAGAAGTTTAGCTTCTGACGCACCGATCCATATTCATATTGCTGAACAGCAGAAAGAAGTAGCTGATTGTATTGCTCATTACAACAAAAGGCCCGTGCAATGGTTGTTTGATAATATCGATGTGGATCAACATTGGTGCTTAATACATGCCACGCATATAGATGAGCAAGAAAGAAAACTGATGGTTGAAAAGGGCGTAATCGCTGGTATTTGCCCAACTACAGAAGCAAATCTTGGTGATGGCATTTTTCCAACGGCTGAATATGTCAACGAAGGTGGAATATTCGCAATAGGTTCAGATAGCCATATTTCGGTGAACCCTGTTGAGGAGCTACGTTGGCTAGAGTATGCGCAACGACTTATTCGTCAGCAACGTGCTTTATTAGCATCAACTGATGTACCCTCTGTGGGCCAATACTTATGGCAAAAAGCGGCACAAGGTGGTGCGATAAGTACAAGCAGTAATACCGGTGAGTTGGCTATTGGCAAACAAGCTGATTTATTAGTACTAGATGATTCGCAAATGCGTTTATTTGCTAAAAGTAGGATGCACCTCTTGGACAGTTTAGTTTTCGCAAGCCAAAAGCCAAGCATTGAGCACGTTATGGTTAACGGTACTTGGGTTATTCGTGACGGACAACATCCCAAGCAAGCACAAGCCGAGCAGCAATTTGCTCAGCTTCTTGATACCGTTACTGCCTAAAACAATGACTGATATTTAGCAATCGTGTTACAGACTACCTTTTGATTTTCTTGATGTAATTTCGGTGAACGTTTTTTTTCTGTGCAATACTCCGCAAAAAACGTTTTTACCGAATTACGTGAACTCGTGATTTGCTTAACGTATTCGTGTTCACTTTCGTTAAAACGTTCCAATTTGCTTTCTAAATCACGGTACACTTTATTTGGGTTTAAACGTACTTTAGTATCAGTCGCATCATTAAAGGTAGATAACAAATAGTCTTTTTGTTCTAAATACCATTCTTCAAGCTCTGGTTGTGGGTAAAAATGCAAAAATAATGCAATTGCCACGATTAAGATCAATAAATTCTTCATAGCATGTCGTATAATGGAAACCTATTGATAGAATAATAAATTAATCCTCAACAATATACGTCTTTTTACTATATCGATAGTATTAAAAAGCGCGATATTGTCCCTTTTCGACGTTTAGATTAGGACTTATTGTGAAAAAAGAGCAAGATAACGCTAAAAAGCGATTAGACATTCCAGTAAAAAATATAAAGGTTGAACGCCCCAGTCCTGTTCAAGAGTATAAGCCTCGTGATCAAATTTATGTGCGCAAAGTACAGGGCTTTTTTCAGCAGTTAAGACAGAAAATGAACTTTTTCTTTTTAGGGCTGTTCGCACTATTACCATGGCTAACATATAATGGCCATCAAGCAATTCTATTAGATATTGCTAATCAAAGGTTTACATTATGGGGGCTGACATTGTGGCCCCAAGATTTAACCTTGCTTGCATGGCTATTTATCGTCAGCGCATTTCTACTCTTTTTTGTTACCACCTTTTTAGGGCGAGTTTGGTGTGGCTACCTATGTCCACAGACTGTTTGGACATTTATATTTATATGGTTTGAAGAAAAAATTGAAGGCAGTGCCAATCAACGAAAAAAACTTGATAGCCAAAAACTGAATTTTAATAAATTTTGGCGCAAAGCATTAAAACACAGTTGTTGGTTGTTTTTTTCATTACTTACATCGCTCACGTTCGTTGGTTATTTCGCTCCTGTAGAGCAAGTGTTTTTAGATTTTTTTACCTTCAATAGCTCGTTGGTGACAGTGGCTATTGTTCTATTTTTTGCTTTTTGTACTTACGGAAATGCAGGCTGGATGCGAGAAATTATGTGTTTACACATGTGTCCTTATGCTCGCTTCCAATCAGCGATGTTTGATAAAGATACGTTAACGGTTTCATATGATTATAATCGTGGTGAAAGCAGAGGACCTCGATCACGAAAACAAGATCCAAAGGAACTTGGACTTGGTGATTGTATTGATTGTAATTTATGTGTGCAAGTGTGCCCTACAGGCATAGACATTCGTAACGGGTTACAATATGAATGTATAAACTGTGGTGCCTGTGTTGACGCTTGTGATGGTGTGATGGAGCGCATGAAGTACGATAAAGGTCTTATTCGCTATACGACTGAACATGAATTAGAAGGCAAGAAAGTTCACTTAATTCGTTCTAAATTAATTGGCTATGCGATTGTACTTTTCGTGATGACAAGTTTGTTGGCTTGGGAGATCACCCATCGTTTGCCTGTATCATTAGATATCATTCGTGATAGAACAGAGTTAGCAAAAGAAAACTTCAATGGTGAGATTGAAAATGTCTATACGTTGAAGATTTTAAATAAATCACAAACGGATAATACCTATCGTTTATCTGTGAAAGGAATAGACAATATTCAATGGCATGGGCCGCAAGAAGTAGATGTTAAAGCCGCAAGTGTTTATACACTGCCAATGAGTATTTCAGCTGACCCATATGACATTGATGGCTATATGACAGATATTACTTTCGTTATTGAGTTAGTTTCAGATGAAGATGAGGTATCATTAGAGCACGAATCTCGATTTTTCAATAAGCGCTAATGTCAGTATTTAATTTTAGTTCGCTGTCTCCGGATCTCATTCTCGATGGTATCGAGTCAACAGGATTGATTGTAGACAGTGGACTCCTACCGTTAAACAGTTATGAAAACAGGGTTTATCAGTTTCAGGATGAAGAAAAAGTAAAATTTGTCACTAAATTTTATCGTCCACAACGCTGGCGGCCTGAGCAAATTCAAGAAGAACATGACTTTGCCTTTGAGTTGCAAGCGCACGAGTTGCCTATTGTTGCACCGTTGAAAGTAAGGGGTAAATCATTATTTGAACATCAAGGTTTTCATTTCGCCTTATACCCTTGTCGTGGTGGACGAATATTCGAAGTTGATAACTTAGAACAACTCGAATGGATGGGACGATTTGTCGGACGAATTCATGCGGTGTCGGCAAAGCATTGCTTTACCTCTCGACCGACAATTTCTACTGATGAATTTGTCATCGAAGCAATAGAAACAATAAAAACTTCCGGTTATGTTCCTGACTCACTACATTCGCCATTTTTCACTATTTTAGAGCAAGTGGCGGCATTGTGTATTGAGCAATATCAAGCGACAAATCTTATTCGTTTACATGGCGATTGTCATGCAGGTAATATTCTTTGGCGAGACGAAGGGCCTCATTTTGTCGATTTAGATGATTGTCGCATGGGACCAGCGATTCAAGATCTTTGGATGATGCTTTCGGGCGACCGTCAGCAACAAGTTTTGCAACTTGATACATTATTGTCAGGTTATGAAGAGTTCTGTGAATTTGATAGCAAAGAACTTGCGCTTATCGAATCTTTGCGTACTATGCGGGTGATAAATTATATTGCATGGTTGTGCCGACGTTGGCAAGATCCTGCATTTCCAATGAATTTTCCATGGTTTAATACCGAGAAATATTGGGAAGAACAAATTTTGATGTTAAAAGAGCAATATTCAGCGCTTCAGCAAGCGCCAATCTCATTGCTACCATAATAAAGGAGTAAAGAATGCAAAGATTAACGGCCATTTTAGTACTGATAGTTACCATGTTTAGTGCACAGGCGACAGAGTTTAAAGAAGGTGAGCACTATAAAAAAATAACACCATTGCAGGTTGAGACTCCAGAGGTAAGAGAGTTCTTTTCATTCTATTGTGGTCACTGTTATCAGTTTGAAATTATGGTGAAGTCGATAAAAGAACATTTACCAGAAGGTGTTCCATTCGTTAAAAATCATGTTGATTTTTTACCTGGAGCCTCGAAAAAAATGCAGCAAATGTTGACCCGTGCATTAATTACTGCGCAAAAACTTGGCATGGAAGACCAACAAGTCGCTTCTATTTTTAATTACATTCATGTGCATAAAGCGGTGCCTACGTCGGCACGAGACATGCGTAATGTCTTTGTATTAAATGGTGCGGATGGAAAAGAGTTCGATCGTTTAATGGCCAGTGATGAAGTGGCGACTTTAGCGGCGAAAATGAAATCTTATCAAGACTTATTAGCATCAAAAAATGAATTGAATAAAGTGCCAAGTGTGGTAGTTAATGGCAAATATCTCATTGACGCACATGATTTAGATCCAAAGAACTTCGAAGAAGAATATAATAATTTGGTCAAGTATCTATTAGCTTTAGACTAATGGTTCGTTGATTCCTCCGGCAAATATTCTTGTCGGAGGAGCTATTTTTGATATAACTGTTCAATAATCCGAGATTTACTACTAGTAAACTCCTCTTCACTTAAAATACCCTGAGACTTTAGTTCCATTAACTTATTAAGTGAGCTGATCAACTCTTCATCACTTTTATTATTAAGTGTATTGTCTTGGCTTTCTTGCTTCTTTTTAATCGTTGCTGTTGGCGATTGAAGTTGTTGTTCTGCTGCTGAGGGTGTCACTTTCGTGGTTACTTTTGTACTTTTTGTGACCACTGGCTGCACTTTAGGCTTAATAATACGTTTTTCTGTCGTTGAACAAAGTTGACGAGAGATCAGCCAACACCAATCTATAAGTTGTTCTTGTACCTGCTCAAAGCGTGCTTTTGTCAAACGCTGATTGCCTTCCCTTAAATATAAACAAAGTTGTTTAGTTGATTTATCTGATAAATGTAACGTCAGCGTTATTTTCCTGACTTTATTATCGATCATTTTATGTCGTTTTTCTTGTTGAAATGCTTGGTTTAGAGCCGCTTCTTGCTGGTTAGAAAAAGCCGATGTGGGGTCGACAGTATTAAGGAGTGTATCATTAAGAAAAATGTCGCTTTTGACGATTTTGGCAATCGAAACAACGTCACTTGCTGTTTTTTCATGGCGTTTAAATAATAATAACGACGCGCGTTTTTTATCAATACTAAATGAAGCGTAATGACTGCGGAGTAACTTTTTAGCATCTTTGTATTTTTCGTCTTGTCTAAACAATACAGCCAACACGAGCACTCCAATAATAATAACGAGTACAAGTAAATACAGATTGACGCCATTTGAGTTCTGCACAGGTACAAAAGTAGTCGGTGTTGTTAATGTGCTGTTATTCGCCTTCAATATTATTTTTGACGTTAAATCGACGATTGTTAAGTTTTGGGCATTGTTTAGCAGCAATTGAGGCTTCGCATCAATGCTTAGTTGCTCAAAGCTAATTGAAGCAAGTGTGGTGCTACCAACATTAGCAGATAACGGTGAGGCCTTAATCAACCAGTGCTGGTCAGATTTTTGTAAAAAAACGAGTGGGTAATTGTCATTATTTAATGTTGATTTTCTAGCATAAATAAAATTACTATCAATTTTCTCTAGGCTAAGTAAATTTTCTGGTTCAGGCTGTTTGGCAATGAAGTTGTCGCCTAATGACGCTTTTCTTATCTGTATGTTGGTATTCAAATATTCACCATAAACATACTGATTTTCATTGTTTTTAACCCAAGCAAAATGTTCAATATTACCTAATCCTGTTGCTACAAGTTCATGTGGTAAGTTTGTTTGATTAAAAAGAACGTTGTCATGAGGTACTGTGTATTGTCTTAAGCCAAATTGCTGTGGGTTAATACGTAACAGCGAACCGGAGAATATGGCGTGATTTGCATGATGCTTATTAGAGGCGGTAATAATGAATAAGTGGCCAAACCCTTTTTGCCAAGACTTAATATATGGATTAAAACTGAGTGATTTAATATAGGTATCACTATCAGGTACTGGTATACGAAGTACTTCGCGTTTTTTTTCTTTTACTAGCGTTAGCTTGTCTTCTTCCATTGCCAGCTGCCATTCATAAATGACGGCTTCAAAGGGATGTGTTTTATTTTTATCTAGTTGAAACTTAACTTTTTTAACGTCTGAAGCGCTTGATTCTAGATGAGCGCTGTAAAAGATAAGGCTGCCATGCTTTTTTATAGCCGCAAAATTCGGATGCAGGGTGAGCGCAGTAAAGCGTATTAAACGGTTGGAAATATCGTCAGTTGAAATCAGCAGGGAGCTTGTTTGTAAAGCGCTATTTATTAGGCTGATATTACCGTTATCATTGTATGCTAATAAGTATTCTGGGTGCTGTGGTATGAATAATACTCTCGACAAATTATCTAATGTTGGATCAAGAGGCAGTGATTGACTAGTAAATTCCAGTGAATTTGCGTTTGTAAATGATGGACATAATAAACCAATGCAGAGAAACAAGTGTTTTGATATTTTTAAAAGTTCTTTCATGCTAGGCAATTGTCCGCTTATTATTTACGTTTTTGGTAACACGAGTTGTTGAACGTCTATTAACTGTGTTTTATCTTTATTATTGATATAGCTTAAATTACCGTCAATAATTATTTCATCGTCAACAGTTGCACTTTCTACCAAATATTCAGCCTGTTTTCCCCAAACATGAATGGTACGTTCTATTGTTAAATGTCTGACCGTTTGATGATTAGGAGAAAATGCACTTAAGTGGCTACGAATAGTGCATTCAGCTAATTTTTTATGATTCGCGGTTTCAACCAGTTTGATTGCACTGCAGATTACACCTGAAAGCTTGATTTGATTTATCGACGGTACAAAACCTTTTGCGTAAGTATGAGCGTAAGTGGCATGAATGATTTGTTGGCGGGTTTTTATACTGTCAACGAGATGGCCTTGAATTAGGACAACATCTCCTTTATCGGCAAAATTCAATGTTTTTTCTACCACATCACCAATCATTTTAACGGTGTGAAAGTGCGTCCATTCTTTTTTAGCGTTTGTGTTTTTATCAAACCATTTATGATGAGTAGCGACAGTAAATTCAGCAACGGCAACAACAGGGTTAGCCAAGTAGCGAATGTCAGGTTTAGCCACTAAATTACCTAAAAGGGTAAGAGAGCATAGGTGATTATGCGGGTGTGCGTGTTTCATTAATATCCATAGTAATTGCATTTACTCAGATTAATTTATAAGAAGCCTTGTATTATAACAAGTTTATTCTGGCTTATACGCGATTAATGAAGGAAGCTAAGTGTCGTTTATAATGGGTTAAGTATCATGTTTTACCTAGGTGAGCGGTGCTTCACCTGTTGGTGTAATGGAATATGCTTGTTTGAGTTTTGAGGGGGTATAACCGGTCCATTTTTTTATTGCCCGTCGAAAGTTTGTTGGATCAGAAATGGCCAATATTGAGGCACTTTGTTCACTGTTTAAACCTCGCACTAATAAGCATTCAATTGCTAAGTGTTTGCGTACTTCTTGATGTAATTGAGTATAACTAACGCCGTGCTCTCTGAGTTTGCGTTTTATCGTTGCTGGACTTGTCGCTAATTGTTGCGCTAAATCAGCCATGGTCATCTCTGGCGACATTTTAAGCTGCTGACGGATCAACTCCAGTAAGGTAGGCGTCGACGAGTATTCCTTTTTTGCTTTATGAATAGCATGCCACTTTCTTAGATCATTACGATGCTGGTTTTGATAGCCTAGATTTGCCAGTTCGAGAGCAAAGAAAGCGCATGGCTGCGAAAATTTGATTTGGAATCCAAGATTTTCTTCATATTCTTGTATATACCGAGGTTGCTGCCAATCAAATCCAAAATGAAAGCATATTTTTCGCCCAAGGAGCTGATGACATAAGCTAACGAGCGCAGTTGAAAAAATCTCAGTAATAAAAGGAGTAAGCTTGGTTTTGCCAAATTTTTGTTCAAGTAAAAAGTATCCCCAGTTTTCTTCTTTAATAAATGTCGCACCGATAAAGGGTGAAAAGATATGTTTGAAAACTAAAATTAGGCGGAAAAATTCTTCGATATTACGGCTATATTGAATGGCTTGCATAACGCTATTTTGCTGGTTAGTGGCGAGCTGGTGACCAATTTGAAACGCACAATCATAACCGGGTGTTAAGTCTTTTGCTTGTTGTAACAGTTGAAGTAGTTGCTTTGCGCTTGCATTGCGGCCTTCAACTATATCTGACTTAAAAATACCAGTGCCTCTCAGCAACTTTTGTTGATCTACGTAACGTGCAGAGCACACGTCAATAATAGGCGTAGCAAAATGCTGTAACGGAAAACATTTGTCTTGATAGCTTAAGTACGTTGTTCTTTTCATGCAGCATCAAACGCCTGTGATAATGACGAGCTTTCGTTATCGAGTTGAATATTAATCTTTGTGAGCTCAGCTTTTAGGTCGTCACTCGGTGTTAAAATTGTAAAGGCGGTTCTAACGCTTTGAAAAAACGCTGTTGTTTGCTCGTTCGAACGAAAAGCAACGTGTTTAATACTGTGTTCAATTTGACTGGCCATTTCTTGTGCGAAGGTTTGATCGGCATTAGGTAGTAACACAATGAATCGATCACCCGCATAGCGACAAGCTAAATCAATCGGACGTAAATTCATAAGAATTAAATGCGCAATTTCATGTAATAAGCGGTCACCTTCACGATTACCAAATTTGGCGTTTAGGTGGGTAAAATTGTTAATATCAAGCGCAATTATGGCTGAGGTTTGTTGTTTTCTTTGGTGCTCTTTGACTCGCTCACGCCAGTAATCGGCACGATATAGCTGCGTAATCATATCTATTTTATCAACAGCGCGGTACGCTAGCTCTCGTCGTTGAAGCTGCTTGTTTAGTGCCATTTGTTCTAAATGCCAGTGATATAAGGCTGCTGTCATGATAATCATGCCAACGGCAGCAGGAAATGACTCTACAACGGAAAGCCAATTTACACTGGTTTGGTAACGAAAAAATTCATCAAGAAGATCTAATAAACTTGAAAACATAAAGCATGCAAGCCCGAGCACAAGCAATCGTGTTACTTTACCTGGAGGTCTACTTGCAAGTGCTGTGAACAGCCAAAAAATGGTGAGTAATGCAACACTACCTTCACCAATGATGTCAGTCCATTTATAGTCGGACTGTTGTTTAGCGTCTCCGAAATATAGGCTTAAACATAGTGGAATAGTTAAACATATCAAACAATATGCTAATAACCCTCGATGTCGGAAAATCAGTGTAAAATTCATTCAATTCACTTTATTCATCGTCAAATATATGTGCGAGTGTATACGCTACTAACATGAACTACTCAGGTTTGGGAGGTCAGTTTAGCTCAGTTATTTGCTTTCAATGATTAAAGTTTGATGACATTACAATGAAACAAAAATAAAAATCCTTTAAGTTCAGCTAGTTATAATAAGGGTGAACTTAGCTCCATTACGTTATTTTGTCCGCTGCAAAAGGGGGCGTTTCCTCTGTTTATCGGCGAGTTAAAAAATGTCGTCACGTAGCTGTCATATTCTCTTCCTATATTGTCCGGCAACTTAATAACACTACAATCAATGGGAACATAACATGAAAGCAAAACTTTCTATTTTAGCGCTAGCGTGTGCAGCGGCGTTATCAACGAATGCTTTTGCTGAACAAGTATCATCAACAATTGTTGGTAAGGTTACAGATTCAGCGAAAAATCGCGTATTTGCTGGCGCGAGTATCGAAATTGTAGAGCTTAAATTAAAAACGCAAACAAACTTAAGCGGTAGCTTTAACTTTAAGCAATTACCGGTAGGTCAATATACGTTAAAAGTATCTTATGTAGGTGCTGAGCCACTTGTAAAAACAATTAATGTGCAAGCGGGTGATAACACACCTCTCTCATTGGTACTTTCTGATAACAGTATGGAAGAAATCTATGTGCGTGCTCAACGTTCGGGCCAGGCAAGTGCTATTAATCAAAAGCGTGTAGCAGATAGTATACGCTCAATTGTCTCAGCGGATGCTATTGGGCAGTTTCCCGACCAAAATGCGGCTGAGTCTTTACAGCGCTTACCTGGTTTGTCGATTGAAAGAGATCAAGGTGAAGGACGCTTTGTAGGCATTCGAGGTATCGATCCTAACCTAAACAATGTGACGATAAATGGCTTAAATGTTCCTTCGCCTGAAGGTGGCGTTCGTTCGGTTGCGCTTGACGTTATTCCATCTGAATTAATTCAAACGTTGGCGGTTTCAAAGTCAGTGTCAGCAGATATGGATGGAGATGCTATTGGTGGCACGGTAGAGGTTAAAAGTGTCAGCGCGTTTGATCGTAATGGTGACACTGCGACCGTTAGTGCCCAGCTAAGTCAAAATAGTTTAAGAGATGAGAATAGTCCAAAAGTATCAGGGAGTTTGACGCACCTCTTTAACGATACACTCGGTATAGCTGCAGCGGTATCTTGGCAAAACCGTGAATTTGGCTCTGATAATATAGAGTCTAATGGTGAGGATGAAGTCGAACAACGTTTTTATGATATTGCGCGCGAACGTTTAGGCAGTGCGGTTAATATAGACTATCGACCAGACTTTAATAATACGTACTTTCTGCGCACGATGTACAGTAAGTTTTCAGATGATGAATTTCGCTTAGCGAATACGTTTGTATTCGATGGTGAAGATTCAGAAGTAGAAGCCGGTTCAAAAGATAGAAAAGAAACCCAAACAATTTTTAGCGTAGCGGCCGGTGGTGAACATATTATTGATTTATGGAGTATTGATTACCAATTAGGCTATGCACAATCAGATGAAGATGAGCCGAGCGCACTTTTTTATGATTTTATTACTGAAAATAGCAGTATTTCAGCTGACTTAAATACTAAAATCCCTGTGATCCATCAAGACGAAGCTGTTACAGATTTGTCTCGTTATGAATTAGATGAAATTGCCTATGAAGACAATTATGCTGAAGATACTGAGGTTAGTGTTAAGTTTGACCTCAGTCGTCAGATATCATTTGGTCAATACATTGGCGAGATCAAAACAGGCGTAAAATATCGTCAGCGTGAAAAATCTGTTGATGCCAATATTGCCATTTTTGATGGCGATTTTGACAATTTAACGGGCAGTAATTTTCAAGGCCAAACTCCTGATTGGGGGTTGGGTCAATTCGGTCCTGCCTTTAATCGCAAAACCTTGCGTGAGTACTTTGATAATAATCGTTCAGCCTTAACGCTCGCTGGGTTAGATTCGGAACTTGAATCGAACGGAGCTTCTTATACGTCACATGAAGATATTTTTGCCGCTTATATCATGACTCGGATAAATATAGATAAGTTACGTATTGTCGCCGGTTTACGATATGAAAGTACTGACTTTGAAACGCAAGGTATGCGGGTAGAATTAATCGAAGATGACGTTTCAGATATTGAAAAAGTAGTAAACACGGATTGGCAAGTTGAAAAAGATTACTCACATGTATTACCCAGCATTAACTTACGATACGAATTTTCAGATAAGTTAATCGCTAGAGCGGCATATAGTGAAACAATTTCACGTCCAAAATTTGAGGATGCAGCGGCATTTCAAGTTATAGAAAGTAAAACTGAAGAAGACGACGGCGAGATTGTTACGGAGCGTGAAGCCGAAGTAGGTAATCCGAATTTAGCACCTTATGAATCGACTAATGTCGACTTTACACTCGAATATTATCCGGGCCACATCGGTATTATGTCTGCCGGTTTCTTCTATAAAGAGATTGATAATTTCGTTGTTTTTGCAGATGTTGCTGACACACCAACATGGCAAGGGTTTGATGAAGTTGTTCAACCTATAAATGGTGAAAGTGCGACATTAAAAGGTATGGAATTATCATGGGTAAAAGCTTTCGATAATGGTTTGTTAATAGCAGCAAATGGTACCTTTTCAGACTCTGAGGCTACGACTTTTTTAGAGGGCGAGCGTTTTGAAACAAGTTTGCCTAACCAATCTGATAACATATTTAATTTCACCTTGGGTTATGAAACAGACTTATTAAATCTACGTTTAACCATGTCTCACAAAAGTGAGAATTTTGAAGAAATTGATGGTGATATGTTGCGAATGGAAGACGATCATCAACAAATTGATTTCACATCAAAATACTACGTCAACGAGCAAATAACACTTTATTTTAATGTGGTTAACCTTACGGATGAACCTTTCTATAACTACTTTGATAAGCGCAATAAAAACGCACAATATGAAGAGTACGGTCGCACGTTTGAACTTGGTTTTCGCTGGCAAATGTAGTGGTTTATCAGAACAAATAGATTAAATACAGGGGGCACGCCCCCTTAAAAAATAGAGTGAAGTAATGAAAAATTTTATTTTTAGTTGTTTATTGTTAGTTGCAATAAATTCATATGCGGATGTATATGGTGCTGAGCATTATCAGCAAAACTATATTCAGCAATTAACTACGTTTGAAAGTGGCCAACATTTTTTTGTCTTGGGAGACTGGGGACGAAATGGACACTTTTATCAGCGAGATGTAGCAAAGTGGATGGATATAGCAGCATACCAACTTGATCCAGATTTTATTGCCACTACCGGTGATAATTTCTATGACAATGGGGTTGCGTCAATACAGGATCCTTACTGGCAAAGTTCATTTGAAAATATATATCAAGGCCCTCATTTGTTTGTTGATTGGTATCCAACATTAGGAAACCATGATTATCGTGGTAATTGGCAAGCACAAATAGCGTATTCTCAGGTTAGTCGACGTTGGCAAATGCCATCGCAATATTATGCTAAGAACAGCACGCTTGAAGATGGTACAGAAATACTCTACTTATTTATTGATACCAGTCCTTTAAATCCTGCTTATAAAAGTGAAGCTAAATATGCAGAGACGCAACAACAGGATGCAAAGAAACAGCTTGATTGGATAAAAAAACAGTTAGCTACAACAACTGCCGATTGGAAAATCGTGATTGGTCATCACCCTTTGTATTCTAGCGGAAAGCGCTTTGGTAAAACGGGCGAAATTCAACGCGTATTGGAGCCTATTTTGGAAAAGTATCAAGTTGACGCTTATTTCGCAGGCCATGAACACGATATGCAACACAACAAACCTAAGCAATCAACGGTTGATCACTTTGTTTCTGGCGGTGGTTCAGAAATAAGACCCGTAAAACAACGCTCATTTACTAAGTTCGCAAAAGCAACTGGCGGTTTCGCTGCCGTTGTAGTTAATGAGAAAACACTCTTGGTGCAGTTTATAGATCATCAAGGCAATATCATTTATAGCTATCAACGCAACAAGGAACAGTAAACATGAGAGACATGTTAAAAACGATTGCATATCTATCATTCACTTGTTTTGCCTTGATCAATAGCATCAGCTGTTATGCGAATACCGAACATATTAATTGGGCTAACACGTCACAATTTTTATCAAAAATTTCAGCAAAAAAAGGTAGCGAGTTTTACTATATTGCTGTTAATGAGTCAGTGGGTATTGCCTTACTTAATCGTGAACTTAAACCACTTGCTGTTATAGCACGAAAGGCAGAACATCTAGATTTTCGTTGGTTACCGGGTGAAAAAAGTAAAGGCGTAATGGCAACGTTAGACGTTGATAGTGGTGAATTATTGTTGATAGACGTAAATGTTAATACCCCTTCATTAACGATTCAACGTCAATTTAAACCTGACATGATGGCATTTGATGCGCTTTGTTTACAACGTAAGAATGCTAGCATCGATTTATTCTTAGTTGATGCGCAAGGAATAGCGCGGCATTTCAATGTAATAAATCAAGATAATCAATGGCAGCCAATAGAAATAAACCACTTTCCAGTTGGCCCTAACATCAAAGCATGTGCGGTTGTCGATCAGCAAAAAGCATTACTATTAACGGAAGAAAATATAGGCGTTTGGCGCTATTCAACCAATCCAGAACATGAAGTAATACGTGAACTTATCACGCTACCACAAGGTCTGGAAATTGAATATATCGATACAACACCTACAGGAGATATCGCGGTAGTTTCGCCTGATTCAAATACACTTTGGTATTATCAACATCATGCTAAAAAGTTCACAGCAATGTCTTTATCTGATGATATATCACCAAAAACAGTGCAGCTTTATCGTCAAGGAAATGATCTTCAAGCATTTATTTATGATGATAATCAGAGTCAGCTTGTTGATAGGCGTTTCACAACAACTATACCTCCTGTTCCTCAACAAACGACAGTTGAAAAAACATTAAAACCTTTTGCGCAAACTGAACCCGTTAACGCTTTTGGCGATGCTGCTGATGACCCTGCAATTTGGGTGAATAAAGAAAATCCAGCAAAAAGTATTGTATTTACAACAGATAAAAAGTTCGGATTAAACACCTATGACTTGCAAGGAAAACTCATACAAAGCATGCCTGTTGGACGGATAAATAATATTGATATTCGGTATGATGTTCAGCTAGGTAAAGAGATGGTAGATATAGCGGCAGCAAGTAATCGGACGACAAACAGTATTACACTGTTTGCAATTGATAAACTAAGCGGTAGGGCAAGCTTGCTGAATGACATCAAAACTGACTTATCAGATCCTTATGGATTATGTTTGAGTAAAATCGATGGTGTAGTCTCAGCATGGATTAATGATACCGACGGGCGCTTCCAACAATATCAACTAAGTTTTGAGTCAGCGTCAATAAAAGGTAAAAAGGTTGATGAGTGGCGTGTACCTTCGCAACCTGAAGGCTGTGTAGTTGATGATAAAACAAGCCGACTTTTTTATGGTGAAGAAGCTAAAGGGGTTTGGCTAAAGCATATTAATAAGCACCGAGAAAATAAACTAATTATTGGTCTTGACGAAGGTGTGAAAGCTGATATCGAGGGAATGGGACTGTACACCGTCAATGAAAAAAACTACCTCGTTGTTTCTAGCCAAGGTAACAATCGCTATGCTGTGTATACTGTTGATAAGCAATTTGATTACCTCGGTACTTTTAGCCTTACTACAAACTGGACAGCCGGTATTGATGGTGCTTCTGAAACGGATGGGTTAGCTGTTAATAGCACTTCACTTGGTTCACAGCTCCCACATGGGCTTCTCGTAGTGCAAGATGGTCACAATGTCATGCCCAGTAAACCACAAAACTTTAAATATGTTGATGGTGCTTTGCTAAGGGCATGGATTATTTCTAAAACTACGCGCGAATAACGTAAATCTTCGGTGGCCCAATCTCAGATATGGGCTACCGTTCTTTTGGAAAATTAGCGATTAATGCTCTATTGTTAAAGGTATTGTGTTTAGCGATATCTGCTTGGGTAACATCCAATAGATACTAACGGAGTCAATCGCTTAACGTCTTTGTTTGAATGTTAACGGTAAAAGCCGACATTAGCGCCAAGGACTCAATTAAATATGTTACATCCCTTTAAATATGCAAATAACGAGCATGGTGGCAGCAGTATGAGTAAAGAAGTGCTCGCTATTACTTAAACATAATGTGACGAAGTCAGTTTATAAAAATATTGTACTTTCAGTGACTAGCAGCTTAAAGTGGCTCTATAATTAATGCTAGTTACATCAACATGGTTGTTATCGTTAACGTTATGAAAAATGCTTTCATCTATTTGGCCACCTTATTTTTACTCTGTTCTCAGCCTGTAATGGCTCAAAATGCTGAGATTGAACAGATTTCCGTTACTCCTTACGATCGTACTATTACACGGGCGGGCAAGGTTGCGTTCAAACGTAAGCTTAATTTGTCTTTTAAAAGTAGTGGTTACCTTAAAAAGCTTGCTGTCGATGAAGGCCAGTTCTTCAAGAAAGATCAATTACTTGCTTCTCTTAATACTGAAGAGCTAAAAGCAGATAAAAATGCAAAATATAGCCAACTTTTACAGGCTAAACGAGAAGTTAATCGTGTTAAAAAATTGATCGCTGAACAGTTGAGCTCCCAGCAAGATCTTGATGCAGCACAAACAAAGGTAGATACCACCAGAGAAGCATACCAACTGGCGTACTACAACTTAGAAAAAGCAGAAATTCATGCGCAATTTGATGGCGTGGTTTTAGCAAGGCATAGTGAATTAGGTGAATTTCATGCGCCAGGACAACAAGTACTTTCTGTAGCGGCAACTGAGAATAACTTAGTTGTTAAAGTGAGTTTAACGGGATCTGAAATTGGCTTTGTTAAATATGGTCAAAAAGTACAAATTACCTTAGCAAATGTTGGCCGTGTTAATGGCGTGATATCGAAAGTTCCTGTGCTTAGTAATACAGCAGGTCAGCTGTATTTAATAGAAGTATTATTAACCGATATTATTGCTGGTAATGAGGTTGTAGCTGGTCAATTAGCACAAGTTGAGATACACGTAAATTCTGACAAATTAGTCTATAAAGTGCCGTTACGTGCCTTAATAGAAATGGATGAAGCCGGTCAGGCTGTTCTAATGACAAAGTCACCAAGCGGTGATTATAGCTTTCAGCGCTTTACTGTCTTAAATATTGACAGTCAATACCTGTATTTAAATGCAGAAACTGAGCACGATAAACTCGATATTGTTACTCAAGGTTGGCAACAATTAAAAGTAGGCGAGAAATAACAATGAGATTACCTCGCATAGCAATTAAAAATGAGGAATTTACACTTACAATTGTTATTTTGTTAGTCTTAGTAGGAATTGTGTCCTATTTTTCAATGCCTCGCTCTGAGGATCCGCAGTTTGATATTCCAATCACATTAGTTGAAGTTATATATCCTGGCGTAGCACCTCAAGATATTGAAAGCCTTGTGATAAATCCTTTAGAGCAAGAGTTTGCTGATATCGAAGGGATAAAACAGATTGAAACTCAGATAAAGAATGATGGTGCTCGTATTGAAATAAAGTTTGTTTATGGTAGCGAACCGCGAATTTCTTTTAATGAGGTAAAACAAGCAGTAGCTACTGTTGAACCTACGCTACCTGACGATGTACAAGACATTCTTGTCTTAAAAGCAACGCCAACAAGTGTAGCTGTTGCTCAGTTAGCGTTGTGGAGTGACCCGCTTGATTATAAAGAAATGGAGTTCTATGCAAAAAAGTTAGAGAAACGATTGGAAACCATCGCCAGTGTTAAAAAAGCTGATATCTGGGGCTATCCACAACAAGTTGTTTCTATTGATTTAAATTTAGACTTATTACAACACTATGGCTTATCTGTAACTCAAGTGAACCAGGTTTTAGCACGTAGAGCATTGAATATTACACCGGGTTTTTTAGATGCTAGCGAGCGAAGATTCAATGTTAAAGCAAGCGGTAGCTATCAAAATATCGAACAACTAGCCGAAACGGTGATTTATTCGACGACAGACTTTGTCGTCAAGCTACGAGATATTGCCACCGTCGATTTTGGTAATGTGAAGCCAACTTATTTAGCCTACGTTAATGATAAACCAGTAATTTTTATCACGTTAGAACAAAGAAAAAATACCAATATATTTGAATTGACCGAACAACTCGCTAACGAAGTCGCGCAGTTTAAACAGCAATTACCGGCGGGTTTTCAGCTGACAACGTTATTTCAACAAGCAGACAGTGTTGAAACACGCGTCAATGGTTTCTTTGATAACCTGTGGCAAGGTTTAGTCTTGGTTGGGGTTATGTCTCTTTTATTCTTAGGATTAAGAGAAGCATTGGTTGTTATTATGGTGATCCCATTATCCTTTCTTATTGCCATTGGTTGGTTAGATTTTGCGGGTTATGGTTTACAACAAATGTCTATCGTTGGTTTAATTATTGCCTTAGGTTTATTAGTGGATAATGCCATTGTTGTCACTGAAAGCATCCATCGAGAGAAGAAGCAACAAGGTAGTTTAAAAGAAGCAGCTGCTTTTGGGACGAGTAAAGTAGGTTGGGCGATTACAAGTGGTACTATTACCACGATGTTTGCGTTTTTACCTATGTTAATGCTTGCAAGCGATACAGGAGATTTCGTGCGGTCTATGCCGGTAACGGTTGTATTTGTGCTGTTCGCGTCATTAATACTCGCTTTGACCTTCACACCTTTGCTTTCAAGTAAGCTTTTTAATGCCAAACCAAGTCGTTTTAAAATGCTGCAACATTATGTCAATGCATTTGCCTCCAAACATTATAAAAATCTACTCGGTCGCTTAATGAGGTTGCGCGTTGTTGTTGTCGGTATTTTCATTTTATCCTTGTTCGCGATGTTATCTTTGTTTGCAGAAGTGGGCTTAAGCTTATTTCCTAAAGCTGAAAAGCCGATGATGCTTATTGAAGTAGAAGCACCAAGAAACTCTTCTTTGTCATACACCGACGAAGTGGTGCACCAAGTTGCAAATGAACTTAACCAATATGAAATTGTCGACGAATTAGCTCTTAATGTCGGTAATTCGAATCCACGAATATATTACAATGAAGTGCCAAAACGTGGGGTCGCTAATTACGGACAGATCCTTGTTGTTATGGCTGAGTATGATGATCAAGCTATTACAACGTTTGTTGCACAGCTACGAGCCAAATTTGATAATTGGCATCAAGCGAAAATTACCGTGAAGGAATTTACGCAAGGGCCAGTTACCGATCAACCGATTACCATACGCTTAATGAGTGAATCGCTGACAGAATTAGAGCAAGTGGCTGAAGACCTTGCCGCCTTTATGGGCGAGTCAGAAGGGATTATTAATATCGAAAATCCTATTGGATTAGCTAATACTGAGCTTGTGATGGATATCGATTATGAAAAAGCCGGTTTGGTTGGTGTTGATATTACCGATCTTGAGCAGACATTGAAAACAGTTGTTAGTGGCAACGTAGTAGGGCGACTGAGCGATAGCAGAGGAGAAAGCTACCCTATCTTAGTCAATCGACAACATGCTGACGTATCAGTGTTAGAGAACACGTATATTGCTAATAGAAATGGTGAATTGGTTCCCTTATCGCATGTAGTGACCGCGAAATTATTAAAAGGCCACTCTGAATTTTTTCATTATCAAAAACAACGTATGGCCAAAGTATCTGCAGACGCGGATCAAGGGTATTCAGTTACGGCGTTAACACAACAGGTTGTTAGTTATTTAGATAACTATCAATTACCTGATGGAATGTATTATACGCTAGGCGGTGAAGAAGAATCGCGTCAAGAATCGTTTGCTGGCCTGACACAGATCATGATTATTACCGCCGTTGGAATATTTTCGGTGTTGGTTTTACAATTTAAATCGTTTTTACAGCCGTTGATCATTTTTACGTCTATACCGTTTGCAATTGCCGGCTCTGTGATCGGCTTGTATATTTTTGGTTTGTCATTTTCGATGATGGCGTTTATTGGCCTGATTAGTTTGTTTGGCATTGTAGTCAATAACGCGATTATTTTAATTGATACGGCGAATCATAATTTCCGCCAGTGCAATGATATGAAACAAGCGATTGTCGACGCCAGTGCGACACGTTTTACACCGATATTGTTAACGACATTAACGACGATTGGTGGCTTATTACCGCTAACGTTGTTTGGCGGTAGTTTATGGCAACCTTTAGGGGTCGTTATTATTTCTGGCTTATGTGTTTCTGCTATTGCTAGTTTTATTCTTGTACCCGTGTTAACACAGCTATTTTCTCGCAATACGGTGCGTTAACTTAAGGTGTCATTTTAAATAGACATAAAAAAGGCGTTGGAACTCGAGTGTTCAACGCCTTTTTTAATAGGACTATTCTGCTGAGATATTCAATGCATATTTTTCAATGAGTGAATATAAGGTTGGTCGTGTTACACCGAGCAGTTCTGCGCACTTAGACATATTGCCATCGGTTAATGCATAAGCTTTTTGAATGGCGACTGACTCAGCTTGCTCGCGTACTTTACGTAAATTAAGATCTAACTGCAGTGATTGACCGTCATGGTCAAAAAAGCCAAGGTCCATCGCCGTTACTTGTGAACCTGTTGCCATAATGACAGAGCTCTTAACTTTATTTTGTAATTCACGAATGTTGCCTGGCCACCTATGGTGTTTGATTGCATCTAAAGCGTCTTCAGCGAAGCTTTTAACATTTGATTTATACTCTTTCGCATAACGTTGTAAGAAGAATTGCGCCAAAATTAGCGTATCTTCTTCGCGATCTCGTAGCGGAGGAATATTGAGAGTAATTTCACTGACACGGTAAAATAGATCTTCGCGAAATTGCTTTTCAGCAACCATCTCTTCTAAGTTTTGATTGGTTGCACAAACAACACGTACATCAACATCAATTTCTTGGCGTCCACCTAAACGTTCAATTTTCTTCTCTTGTAAAAAGCGCAGTAACTTGGCTTGCAGATTAAAAGGCATATCGCCGATTTCGTCGAGAAATAAAGTTCCACCTTCTGCGCATTCAATTTTGCCTTTTGTGGTGCGTACTGCCCCGGTGAAAGCGCCTTTTTCAAAGCCAAATAGTTCACTTTCCAACAAGGTTTCAGGAATGGATGCACAATTGATAGCAATAAATGGCTTTTTGCTACGTTCACTCGCTAGATGTATTGCATTAGCGGTTACTTCTTTACCTGTACCACTTTCACCGAGTAGTAAGGCGGTTATTTGCGTGGGTGCGATACGCTTTACCATTGTGCGCAATCTATCAATGCTACTGCTGCTACCAACAATACCAATGTCATTGCCGCCTACAGCACGCATTAACCTATTTTCTTCCTCAATAGATGCGACACTAAATGCGCGCGCAACAATCACATTGATCACATCTGGTTCAATTGGTTTTTGGTAAAAATCGTAAGCACCGAGTGAAATAGCTTTTAAGGCATTTTCTCTGTCATCGTTACCTGTTATCACAATAACTTTGGTATGTGGTGCGATACGTAATATTTCCTCTAGTGCGGCTAATCCTTCAGTTGCATTTGCCGCATCTGGCGGTAAACCCAAATCTAAGGTGACCACTTTAGGTTCATAGCGGCGAATGGCTGCAATTGCACTTTCTCGGTCAGCCGCTAAGATCGCCTCGTAGTCAGATAAACTCCATTTCAGTTGTTTTTGAATACCTTTATCATCATCGACGATTAGTAGTTTTTCCATGAAATTAATCCTTAGTCATCATGTCTATTCATTAAATGAGGAACGCGTGGGTAAAGTTACGCAAAATGTAGTGCCAGAGTTTTCAACACTTGTGACCTCTATTTTACCCGCTATGCTTTCAATAAACTGTTTTGCTTCATAAACACCAATACCCATACCTGCATTACCTTTTGTGGTATCAAAGGGCTTAAACAATCGATGTTTAATAAAATCTTCACTCATACCACAGCCATGATCAGCGATTAAAATCTTAATGTGGTTTTTGTTGTTTTTGAGTGATATTTCTACCTTTGAGTCATCAGGGCTTGCTTCTTGTGCATTTTGAATCAAATGATTAAGTACTGAGTGCAGCTTTTCTTCATTAGTGGCCAATTTTGCAGGCGCCATTTCTTTAATAATCACCGCTGGTTTTTCTACATTACGTTGTTGTACTACTTTTTCAAGCAATTGAGGTAAATCAATTTCACTATTTTTAGATTTTTCAACACGCTTATTACGTAATTGAGTTAACACTTTAGCTAACCTTTCTGTAGCTGATTCGACTGTTTCAAAAACATCATCAACAAATGCTGGGTTATCGCGGTGTTTTTCCGCATTTGTATTGATGAGTGCAAGTTGTGCTTGGATGTTTTTTAAATCGTGAACTAGAAATGCGGACATGCGATTAAACGCGTCAAATTGTTTGGATTCTGCTAGCTCATCATTAGCCTCATTTAGTGAAATAAAGTTTCCTAGTTGTTTAGACACAGCAAACAATAAATCGCGGTCTTCCCAATTTAATTTTTTTAAATCGTGCACATTACCAATAAGAAAGAGGCCATAAAACGCTTTACCAATAAAAATGGGCACGATAATGCGTACACCAAAGCTTTGGCATAAATCGAGGTCGAGGTTGAGCTCCTGGTACATGGAAGGGTTAACATCAAATTCTTCAACATCGATGATCCAACCTTTCTGTTGGCAATATTGGCTAATAAAAGTGAGCTGTAAATCAAAGCTTTCGGTAAGTTTTAAACCTCGACTGTACTTAATATCAAAATGTAGATCATTATTACGTTTAACCAGTGCACCAGTGTGAGCATTAAGTTTAGACATCATGATTGATGTTGCCATTTGGTAGTAACTTTCAGCGCTTGTGGTTTCAATTTTTTCTATAAGGTTTAACCATTCTTCGCGGTACTCATAGCGGTTGGCGAAGAAGTTTTTTGCTATAAATACTTTTAACTTTCGTCTAAGTGATTCTGTAATCAGTAACGCGACTAAAACTACCCCACTTAATATAAGGAAGCCAATACTAACGACACTACCCCACTCACCACCGATGTAGTTAATGACATAACCAGCAAGTGCCATAATTAAGAGATAAACGCCAGCCATCATTAATATCGAACTATAAAAGACGACCTGACGAGAAACGAAAATACGTACGGAGCCATTTTTTATTCTGCGTGTACTAACAAGCAATAAAGGAAGTACCGCAACCGCTATATAACCGCGACTAAACCAAAAATCAAAGTCGATAGCGCCAACCATCGTTGCTTGAGCATACATAACAAAGTCAAATATTGAGGTGCTAGCCAGAGCAATGATTAACGGCCAAATTGCCCACCTAATTTGATCATCTGCACTACGGTACAGTTGCTCCATGAGCACTAGGCTCCATAAGTTTAATACGATAAAGAGCAGATAAATATATTCATAAGAGTAATCAAGTAGAAATGTTGCTAACCAACAGACGGTCATCAAAATTCCCCATATACTCACGTACTGGCGAATATGAAAATTTGAGAGTAATTGCCGAATAGAAGTAAGTTCGGTATTGCAAATTAAGACAAGTATTGCCCAAGACGCCACTTTAAAGCCGTCTGCTACTAATACCCATTGCAAGCCAAAGCCTAATTTAATTTGAGCAGCAGCCAATGCCGATGCGATAGTGGTGATGAGTACTGAGACTATTGTCCAGCGCGCTAATAATTGACTATTTCTGGCGGCAACCAATAAAAAAGTGAAAATAACGTAGGCGATAAAGCTTAACGTGAAGCCAACAAAACCAATAAATTCCATGTTTATTTAATTTACACCTTTAAACCAAACGAGAGACTCATCTCATTGACTTACACTAAAAAAGTTAGCGGAACTAACATTTATAGGATATTCAAGGTATTTAACATACCACAATATAGAATGTATCCATAATGTAAAGTGATAGTGAGTGACAACTTTTACTTATTCAAGCTAAGTCATTAAACTTATCTGTTGTTCCTGAAGGGTTACTGCACTATATAATTCGATTCACGCTGACGATTATTCAAAAAAATGAAAGGTCAGTCACTAGACCAATTAATCTTTTGGATTTACGGTAGACAATATGAATTAATGATATTAGTATTGCCGCGCTATTTTTGATGTGTCTTTTCCTTAAGACTATCATCAGAAAGATAATAAAAATCTATAGATTAATTGCGAATAACCACCCGTAGCTCAGCTGGATAGAGCGTACGCCTCCGGAGCGTAAGGCCACAGGTTCGACTCCTGTCGGGTGGGCCATCACTTAAAACCCCGTCTTATTCATTAATCACGCTGCTATCAATGTTTGTATTTGTAAATAGCACAGAAAACGTGCTCTTACTTGAGTTATTGTGATGTTAGTTAATCGCATGTCTCTCGCTTTAATACACAATTAATTTCAAGTAAAACAAACACGCTACTTATATTTAACCTACCAATCAGTTATATCTAGTTAAATATAAATATTATCGTTACAATGCTAGCATTGTTAAATTTTTGTATCATTACTGATTAAACAGGTAGATGGAGTTATGATGGAACAAACAATAAATGCAAAAGTTGCAGTTATTGGCCTTGGATATGTAGGGCTACCTTTAGCCGTAGAGTTTGGTAAGAAACTAGATACGGTAGGCTTTGATATTAATCAAGGACGTGTAGATGAATTGAATCAAGGTTATGACCGAACACTTGAAGTTGAAAGTGATGAGCTCCGTTCAGCCAAACAATTAAATTGCTCAAGCAACCCTGAAGATATTCTAGGTTGTGATTTTTATATTGTCACTGTTCCTACACCTATTGATGATCATAAACAACCTGACCTTACGCCTTTGCAAAAAGCATCTGAAATGTTAGGTAAAGTGATTAAAAAAAATGCAACAGTCATTTATGAGTCAACGGTTTATCCTGGCGCAACAGAAGAAGTTTGCGTGCCCATTTTAGAGCAAGTATCCGGGTTAACCTACAATGAAGATTTCTTCGTTGGTTATTCACCAGAAAGGATCAACCCAGGTGATAAAACCCATCGTCTACCTTCGATATTAAAAGTAACCTCTGGATCTACACCTGTGGTGGCTGAAAAAGTCGATGCACTCTATCAAACAATTATTACCGCTGGTACATATAAAGCGTCATCAATTAAAGTGGCGGAAGCTGCTAAAGTGATAGAAAACACACAGCGCGATGTTAATATCGCGCTGATCAATGAGTTATCGATTATCTTTAATCGCTTAGAAATTGATACCTTAGAAGTATTAGAAGCCGCAGGCACAAAATGGAACTTTCTACCATTTAGACCAGGTTTAGTGGGTGGGCATTGTATTGGTGTAGATCCGTACTATTTAACACATAAAGCCCAAGCGGTTGGTTATCATCCAGAAATGATTTTAGCCGGTCGAAGATTAAATGATGGTATGGGTGAGTATGTTGTTTCACAACTCGTAAAAGGTATGCTTAAAAAGCGCATCCAGGTTGAACAAGCTAATGTGCTTGTTATGGGCTTAACGTTTAAGGAAAACTGTCCTGATTTACGTAATACTAAAGTGATAGACATTATTCATGAACTTAAAGAGTACAATATCAATGTTGATATCGTTGATCCATTATGTACCAATGATGATGCTATGCATGAATATAATGTTTCGTTAACAGAAACGCCGCAAAAAAATCATTATGATGCGATTATACTGGCAGTAGCACATGACCAGTTTAAGGCACAAGGTATTGACAGTATCAAAGGGTACGGAAAGGATGTGCATGTATTATATGATTTAAAATGCATGGTAGATAAAGCATCGGTAGACATGCGTCTTTAATCATAAAATTTGAATCAAATATGGAATATTTAAGCAAATGTACGAGAAAATAAAGCAAGACATTTCAAACTCACCTAAAACGTGGCTTATCACTGGCGTTGCTGGTTTTATTGGCTCGAACTTACTTGAAGCGTTACTAAAGCTTAATCAAAAAGTCATTGGTTTGGACAATTTTGCTACGGGTTATCAACGCAACCTTGATGAAGTTAAAGGGTTAGTTGATGATGAACAATGGCAAGGTTTTACCTTTATTGAAGGCGATATTCGTGATTTTGATACCTGTTTAAAAGCAACTACTGGGGTCGATTACGTCTTGCATCAAGCTGCACTAGGGTCAGTGCCAAGATCGATTGCAGACCCTATTACTACTAATGCTGCAAATATTACTGGCTTTTTAAACATGTTAGAAGCTAGCAAACAAAGTAAAGTTGCAAGTTTTGTTTATGCGGCGAGTAGTTCAACTTATGGGGATCACCCAGCATTACCTAAGGTTGAAGAGAATATTGGTAACCCACTATCTCCTTATGCAGTCACTAAGTATGTTAACGAGCTATATGCTGATGTGTACGCGAGAACATATGACTTTAAGTGTATTGGCTTACGTTATTTTAATGTTTTTGGTCGTCGACAAGATCCTGATGGCGCATACGCTGCCGTCATTCCTAAATGGACTGCAGCGATGATTAAAGATGAACAAGTCTTTATCAATGGCGATGGCTTAACAAGTAGAGATTTTTGTTATATTGAGAATACAGTTCAAATGAATATCTTAGCGGCAACTGCGCCAGAAGATGCAAAAGCCGAAGTGTATAATGTAGCTGTAGGTGATAGAACAACATTGAATGACTTATTTGACGCAATAAAAACAGCGCTTATTAATAATAACATTGATATTAAAAAAGCGCCTGAATACAGAGAGTTTAGACAAGGTGACGTACGTCATTCTCAAGCGAATGTTGATAAAGCGAAGGATAAGCTAGGGTATGCACCAAGCTATCGAGTTCAGGCCGGTATATTAGAAGCGATGCCGTGGTACTTGGAGAACGTTAAATAGCGTTGTTAATTTGAATGTTGAGCGAGTTCTCATATTTTTATGATTTACGAAAATACTCATCTATACTGTAGGCAATGATGGCTCAAAATCCCTCTAAAATAATAACAAAATTATTGGCCTGGAAAGGAATAGCAATGTTTTATTGGAGCAAATAGCATAATGAGCTGGAGCAAAAAACTGTTAAATACCCCAGTTGTTGGGGATGTAACTAAAAGATTGGTTTCTATGAAAGCCAGTCATGATGCTAAAAACATTGCTGAGCATTTTACCAAATTTCTCGCTCCAGAAGTTGCGGTAACGCCTGAACTGCGGGATGAAGTCTTTAGAATTCGTCATAATGTCTATTGTGAAGAGCTTGCTTTCGAACGTATTAAAGAAGAAGGCAAAGAAAGAGACGAGTTTGATGATCAATCCATATTCAGTATGATCAAACATAAGCCTTCCAATATATACACTAGCTGTGTGCGAGTGGTGCAATCTCGTAGTGAAGACGAATTATTACCGATTGAAAAATACTGCTTGGATTCTATTCAAAATAAAGAATTACACCCGAGTAATTTTGCTCGCGATGAAATATGTGAAATTTCTCGGTTAGCCGTAAAAGCCGATTTTCGCCGTCGTGCTAGTGATCAATTTAAGGGCTCTGCAACGGGTGCCATTAGTGAATCGACCTACTCGGAAACAGAGTTACGTTGCTTTCCTTTTATTGCTATTGGCCTGTATATGGCTGCCGCGACCATGGCAATTAATACCGGCATGAATCATGTTTACGTGATGATGGAGCCTCGGCTGGCACGCAGTATGAAATTTGTCGGCATTAAATTTATACAACTTGGTGAGGCGATAGACTATCATGGTCTAAGAGCGCCATATTATATCAACCCAAATATCTTCTTGGAGAATCTAACACCTGGATTTTCAGCACTGTACTTATCGATTCGAGAAGATATCTGCAAACAACTACCAAAGGTGAGTTAAATCAATTGGTAGAAATTGTTTCCTAATAAAATAACCGTTTATAATACCACCAGTATGTCAAACCTATATTGCTAATTACTAAACAAAGGATAATGAATGAAGATTGGGATAATTGTGGGAACACGCCCTGAAATAATAAAAATGGCGCCAGTAATAAGAGAATGTGAAAAACGCAATATACCGTATTTTATCATTCATTCTAATCAACATTACTCCAAAGAAATGGATAGTATTTTCTTTGAAGAATTAAATTTACCAGCGCCACATTATAATTTAGGTGTAGGGTCTGGATTACATAGTAATCAAACCGGTAATATTCTTATTAAAATGGAACCGATTTTAGTCGAAGAACAACCTGATGTTGTTTTAGTTCAAGGTGACACAAACACTGTATTAGCAGGTGCATTAGCGGCGTCTAAGTTGAACATTAAAGTTGGTCATATTGAAGCTGGATTGAGAAGCTATGATCGCACAATGCCAGAAGAAACAAACCGTATTCTTACTGACCACATTAGTGAATACTTGTTTGCAGTTGGCCCAAACCAAGAAGCGATACTAAAAGCAGAAGGTATAGCAACAGATAAAATACATACAGTAGGTAATACTGTTTCGGATTCATTATTCCAGCACTTGGAAATTTCAAAGAAAACCAGCAAAATTTTACAGACGCTTGACCTTAAAGCAAAAGAATACTTTTTAGTAACTGCCCATCGAGCGTCTAATGTAGATATTCCATCTCATTTACAAGAATTAATTGCGTTATTTGATGCGGTTCACGCGAAATATTCTCAGAAAATCGTATGGCCAATTCACCCACGAACGCAAAAGAAGCTTAATGAATACAATATTGAAGTGCCAAGCTACTTACAATTAATACCGCCTATTGGCTATTTAGACTTTATTCAATTGCAAAAAAATGCGCGACTTATACTAACAGATTCAGGCGGTATTCAAGAAGAAGCATGTTTGTTAAATGTGCCATCTTTGACGTTAAGAGAAAATACAGAAAGGCCTGAAGCCGTTGAAGTAGGGGCAAGTGAACTTGTCGGGCGTGATGCTACCAAAGCGGTAAATGCAGCAGCTCAATGGTTAAATAGCGATGATCCTTCTTGGGAAAACCCATTTGGTGATGGTCATGTTGCTGAAAAAATCATTGATATTTTACAAGGCGTTGACGAAAGTATTGTTGATCAAGATATTATTGCGAAGAATGAATCAATTGCTGTTGTAGGTATGGGCTACATGGGGCTACCAATTGCTAGTTTATTGGCACAAGCTGGCTACCATGTAGTGGGAGTCGACTTAAATAAGGATAAAGTCGATGCTATCAATAGAGCTGAATGCCCATTTGACGAAGTAGGTCTACCAGAACTTATCAATCAAGTTGTTTCGCAAGGCTTTTTGCGAGCCTCTGTGGAAATACCGTCAAGTGATACATACTTAGTTGCTGTACCTACACCTCATAAAGGTAGTAAGTGTGATCGTAGTTATGTATTTGCAGCAGTAGACGCAATTGCTGAAGTCGCTAAAGATGGACAAACCGTTATTCTTGAGTCGACCATTTCTCCACAAACAAGCCTAGCGGTAGAAGAAAGGCTTGCACAACGAGGTGTCAACATTGATGTAGTTCACTGCCCAGAAAGAGCTATTCCTGGACAAACATTACATGAGCTTGTAAACAACGATAGAATTATTGGTGCAAGCAGCGAAACAGCGCAGCAAAAAGTTAAGACGATATATCAAAGCTTTGTTAATGGTGAGGTATTTTTAACGGACTTAACAACGGCTGAGTGTGTTAAATTAGTTGAAAATACATCGAGAGACGTAGGCATTGCTTTTGCAAACGAGCTTGCAGAGGTTTGCCAAGAGCTCGATGTTGATGTGTATGAAGTAATTAAGCTTGCTAATCGTCATCCACGCGTTAACGTATTAACACCTGGACCTGGGGTTGGTGGTCACTGTATTCCAATCGACCCTTGGTTTTTAGTTGAGAATACAACCAACGGTGAACTTGTTCGATTATCGCGAAAAATTAATGATCAGCGACCGCTAATTGTTGCAAATAAAGTCAGTAAGCTTGCGAAGTCTTTAAATGCGAAAAAAATTACCTTGCTAGGGGTAGCATATAAACCAAATGTCGACGATTGTCGAGAAACGCCAGCTGAACCTATTTATCATGCCCTTATTGAAATGGGCTACGAAGTGAGTTATCACGATCCTCATGTCGCTAACTGGCATTGTAGTCGCTTAAACTCACTTGAAGAGGTTGCAGCACACGCTGAGGTGCAAGTAATTGTTACGGCTCATGATGAGTATAAAGCGCTTAGTCAAGCTAACAATTTGTTTGATGCGTGCGGTTTATTGAAAGGTTAAAGTGCGATGACTATCGGCGGTGAATAATCCGTCGATAGTTTATACAACGTATTGGTATGGTTTATTTTTCCAATTACTCGAACCAATAAATACGTCCTATACTATCATTACTGCTAACAGACTCTTCTGATCTTCATGGTTACTTAAGGGATATATACATGTTCGATTACGATAAAGCGTTTTCCCGAAATATAGGGTGGGTTACACAGCAAGAGCAACAAGTGTTAAGAAATAAACGCGTTGCTATTGCAGGTGCTGGTGGCGTTGGCGGTATTCACTTACTTACTCTTGCTAGATTAGGGGTAGCCAAGTTCCATATTTCTGACTTTGATGATTTTGAAGTGCACAACTTTAATCGCCAATCTGGGGCTTTTATGTCTACCTTAGGTGAGCAAAAAGTGGATGTTATGGAAAAAATGGCCAAGGACATCAACCCAGAAGCAGAAATAGTCTCTTTTCCAGAAGGAATCTTTGAGCATAATGTTGATGAATTTTTACAAGATGTTGACTTATATGTTGATTCTTTAGATTTTTTCGCATTACAAGCACGAAAAACCGTTTTCAAAAAATGTTATGAAAAGAATATTCCTGTCATCACTGCTGCGCCTTTAGGCATGGGATGTGCATTTTTATGCTTTATGCCCGGTAAAATGACATTCGAAGAATATTTCAGGTTTGAAGATAAAGACACGGAAGAAGATCAGCTCATTCAATTTCTCATCGGGTTGTCACCCGCAATGCTTCAAAGAACATATATGGTCGATGAAACAGCCGTTAGTTTTAAAGAAAGAAAAGGGCCGTCAACGCCAATGGCGGTAAGCCTTTGTGCAGGTATTGCTGAAACATACGCCTTAAAAATTTTACTTAACAGGGGTGAAATTCTTTGTGCCCCTTACGGGTTGCACTTTGATGCCTATCGAAACAAATTTAAAAAAACGTGGCGACCATTTGGTAATGCCGGCATTGTTCCTCGAATTATGTTTAAGATAGCTAAAAGAGTCGTCTATCAATAACGTGAACCGAGTAATCATTGACCTAAATGTCTAGACACGTATACTAAATTTAACCGAAATATTGCTAATAATGAAAAATGGACTTCCTATGAAAAAACTTGCTGCATTAGGTGTGATGCTGGCGTCTACTTTGTATGCCTGCTCTAGTGAAAAAGATCCTGCCGAACTATTAAATACTGCCAAATCGCAATTGCATGCTGGCAATACGAATACCGCGATTATTTCATTGAAAAACGCCATTCAATTAGATCCTAAAAATGCAGAAGCTCGATTTTTATTAGGAAAGATATACTTAGATAATCATGACTATTTAAATGCAGAAAAGGAATTTGAACGCGCAACATCTCTGGGTTTCAGTCAACCAGAACTCGCGTTGTTAAAGGCTAAAATATTACTTGAAAGAGGCAATAGTCAAGGAGTTGTTGATTACCTTGCAGATAAATCATTTGATGATAATGAAAATAGCATTAAGGCTAACTTTCTTTTAGGTAAAGCCCTGTTAAATTTAGGTGAAACTGGGCAAGCCAGAAGTATATTCGAACAGTCGATAGATATAGCGGAAAATCATCCTGTCAGCGTGCTGGGGATTGCACTTTTACATGCTAATGAAGGAAAAGAATCACAAGCACTAGAGACAATAGAAGAATTGTTAAGTGTTAATTCTGAATTTGGTGAGGCTTGGTTATTAAAGGGAACAGTACTTTCAAAACAAAAACGTTTTAAACAGGCGGCTGAAGCGTTTGAAAAATATCATGAATTAAATCCGAATAATTTTGCAATAAGAACGCTTGTTGCAGACAACTATATAAAAGCTAATGCCTTTGAGCTTGCTAAACCGCATTTACAGGCACTTGTTAGTATTAATGACAATCACCCAACAGTTAACATTTTGTATTCACAAGTTAAGTATGTTGAAGGGGATTATGCAGGTGCGAAAGAACTTGCAGAAAAAGCGCTCAATGTTACTGAAAATGGTTTGGCGCAGATGATTTATGGTTTAAGTAGTTTTCAATTGAAAAATTATGAGCAAGCGTACTATCAGTTAAATGCGATTGCAGACAATTTACCTGATAATCATGACGTCCATAAAGTATTGGCCGTTTTACAGGTGAAACTTGGCTATTTGGACGAAGTTGCCGGCACTATGGGGGGAATACAAAATGTGTCTCCGGATGATGCATCATTTTTTGCGAGTGTAGGTATTGAATATGCAAATAAAGGCGATAAAGAGTCGGCTATTGCTATGTTTAATAAAGCGAATAATTTAGCTCCAACTGATCCAGCTATTCTAACGCAGCTCGGAGCAATTAAGTTGTTCAATAAAGATGTGGCTGGCGGTCAAGAAGAACTCGCTAAAGCAATTGATTTGGTGCCAGATTTTGAAGCTGCAAATATTGCATTGGCGAAATTACACCTGAAAAATAACGACATTGAAAAAGCGGTAGCGGTTGCTGAGGAATGGTTAGCAAAAAGTCCTGCTGATATTACAGCGATGTTACTTCGTGGTCATATTGCCATGAAGGCGAACGAGCCTAATAAAGCAAAAGAGTATTTTATTAAAGTTAACCAGTTAGAACCTGATAATGTCACATCATTGTTTAATTTAGCGGTAGTTTCAACGGAAGAGGGTGATTATAAGCAATCGAATCAATATCTAGATAAATTATTTGCGATTAATCTTGAATACCCATTAGCTTATCGACTAGCAATTAGCAACGCAATGAAGCTGAATGACTCTAAATCGCTTGAGGCTAAACTAGAAAGGTTTGTTCAGAATAGTCCTGATGCGTTTTGGCCAAGAATTATTATTGCTCGTCGTTACAATGTTCATAAAAATGTAGAAGCGGCACTGAAGACATTAGATGGAGCCAGCAATCTTGCTAGTGCTCCTCATGAATACTTCTTAACGTATGTTAACGTATTAAAGCGTAATGGCAGAGATAGTGAGATAAAGGCGCTTTATAAAAAATGGCAATTAGCTCAACCTGACAGTCCAAGAGCATATCTTACATACGTTTCTATTTTGGAAAGTGAAAAAGCATATGATCAAGCCTTAAATGTTGTAACAACAGCGTTATCAAAAGATGCATTGAAAACAAACTTCCAGCTACAGGCGTATGAAGCGTATTACCTCGTCATGACAAATCAACTAGAAATGGCGACACAAAAAGTTAACCGCTTGAAAGCAATAAAACCAAATCATCCTTACTTACTTCGTGTGCAGGGGCAACTAGCATTAGCGTTAGATAAATTTGATGATGCCGCCACCTATTTTGCTCAGTCTTATGCTGGCAATCAAAAAGTATCAACAGCTTTGATGCTCGTTACAGCATATCAAGAAGGTAATAAAACGAACAAAGCCATTGCATTTTTAGAAAATGAACTGACTAAAAATCCAATGCGTGATGTATATAGGCGTTTATTAGCTGGGCTTTATATTAAAAGCGATCCAGAATTAGCGATTAAGCATTATGTTATGTTGATTGAGAAAAATCCTGATGACGTGATTTCGATGAATAACCTAGCTTGGGTTTATCTCGACAGCAATCAAGTTGATCTAGCACATCAGTACATCGCTAAGGCAACGCAATATGCACCTAACCACCCTCATATTCTAGATACATATGGTGTGGTGTTAACTAAACAAAATAAACTTGTTCAAGCGATTGAGAGTTTAGAAAAAGCGAATAAAATATTACCAAACAATGCAGATATCCAACAGCATTTAGCTGAAGCATACAGTAAAAATGGCCAAAAGGATCTTGCGTTAGAGTTGACAAAAAACCTATAAGTTAACCCCTAAATGTTAATTGCATTCAAAGAACTTGCAACGAGTTCTTTGATTGTCTTGTGTCTTAAAAAAGGAATAAAAATGCGGTACGGCCCTCTTATCGTCATAGCAGTAGTATATGTGTTAATCGCACTTTCCCAGCAAGCAATACTCGCAAATATATGGCAGTACAGCTTTGATGATGGTACTTATTCTCATGCTTATTTAATTCCCGTCATTGTAGGTTACTTGTATTGGGTTTTGTTTACGGAAAAAGAACTGCGATTTAACACGCGAATAAACCCATACATAGTTTTAGTAGTTATTGCTCTTTCTTACTTGATGGCTGTTTTTACACTAGGTCACTTTACTACAGGGTTTCGTGTCACTTTTGTCTTGTTTATCACCGCAATTCTAACACTTATTTTTAAACCAACATTAAAGATCATTTTTCCCTCGTTGTTTTTGATCTTTTTAATTCCGGTTTGGGGAGCGCTAACCGTATTCCTGCAAAATTTATCTACAGATGCAGTTACGTTTATTATGGGATTAAGTCACATCCCTATCTATGTAGAAGGGAATTTTATTACGATACCTGCTGGTGTTTTTGAAATAGCGGGTGGTTGTAGTGGATTGCGTTATTTAATTGTATCCCTTGCCATTTCTAGTCTTTATGTATTTTTATATCTAGATAATTTAAGACATAGTTTAATTTTTCTTAGCCTAGCTATTTTAGGCGCATTGCTAACTAACTGGTTACGTATCACTTTATTGATAGTTATTGGGCATATTACAGATATGGAAAGCTCATTGATGCATGACCATAATGCTTTCGGTTGGTATTTATATATTCCTTTTATGTTTGTACTGTTTAAAGTTGGTCATCGTTTTGCGCATAAACCGTCAAAACCCAAACAAACTGCGGTAGAGAATACAGCTAAGATACACTGGCCATCTGTGTCTATAGCATTAGTTTGTATATTGCTAACCTCTGATATGGTGAGAACTGTGCTCCAAAAATCGCCATCAATGAATACTGCAAATTGCAACATTTCATTAGAGCAGTTGCCTGACCTGCCGTTACCGGTCATTGAGAATAGCAATCAACAGTGTGTAACGGTACAAGGTAATGATTATGTTTTAGAATACCATTTTCATGGTGCGTCATTACAAAGTTCTGCCGGTTACTTTTTAAATGTGTATGAACCCAAAGGTTGGCGAATTGAGCAAAGGCTTGAAAATAAAAACTGGAATGTATTGCGTGTTTCCAAAGGCGAACAAACGTTTATTATTAGGTACGCATTTAAGGCAGGTGAGCATCAAGTTAAAGATCTTTCCGAGTTTAAAGTGAAGAAATTGCGTAATGCATTCAAGGGCGAGGGTGATAGTACTTTGCTTTGGAAAATTCAAATGGAATCGCTTAATAATTAGCCTACTTTTAACTGTCAGATTCTTTTACAGTTACTGTGGCTATCGGATGTATTGAAAAATTAACCTGTTGTATTATAAGGGTTTTTAATTATTGGCACGCTGTATGCTTTGTTTGGTAAACGAACTCTTTTAACTATATTGAACTGATTGAGCTAAGGAAAAAGCATGAAAACTAAATTAAAAGTCTGCGCTACTATATTAGCAGCAACATTATCGGCTTCAGCAACTGCAGGCATTGTTACACAATGGACATATGACAACCAAGCAGGTTTCAAAAGCTGGAATGGTACAAATAATAACGGTTGGGCTAGCGATGATGTTACTGCATCAGGCGACTCAGCGGGTATCTACGATAATATTTTAGATACTGATTTAGATAACGACGTAGACGGTGATGATTCATCTTTACCTACAAACTTAGCTTGGGGTACACCAGCTAATGGCGCGGGTAACCCTCAAAGTAGTTTAGATATTGATAGCCCAATTAACGATACAGTTTCTACAAATGATTGGAACTGGGCAGACGGTACTAGCATTACTCACGAAAACTGGGTAATTGTTGGTGATGCACTTACTGATGCATTTGTATTAGATGGCTTAACGTTAACACCAACAGATTGGGAAGGTAAAGGTAACGATGCAGCAGCTGACGCATTATTAACTGATAACGCACCTTACTTTGCACCACAATTACAATTTGGTATTAACTTTTTTGAAACGCCAAACGGTGGTACTTATAATGGCAGTGGCTTTGATTGTCCAAATGGTGAACTAAGAGATCAAGGTGACAACATCAATGGTTGTGGTGATATCTTTGAAATAACAGGTTTAGAAAACTTACCAATTCAACCGATTGTTGGTGCTGATTTTATCGAGTTTACTGTACCATTTGTATTAATGGCTAACGGAGTACCATTAGAAGGTTGGGGTGATACAACTTATTATTTAACAACTCGTCTTTCTGGTTTAACAACATTAAGCGATGATTATGAGTGTTCTAATAACCAACCTGCTTGTTTCGGTTTCGTTACTGTAGAAGAGCAGCAAAATAACTTACTAGCGCAATTAAAAGTAAGAACTGTTCCTGAGCCAGCAACTATTGCAATCTTCGGTTTAGGCTTGGTAGCAACAGGTCTAGTAGGTAGAAGAAGACGTAACGTTTAATCTACGCGAATTATAAAAAATCCGGATTTAATCCGGATTTTTTTTGCTTTAAAAAACGTATAATAAGTTTTTATTTGTAAATGGCGTTTAATCTGATGCGACGAGTATTGTGTTTTAGCTTTCTTCTAACTTGTTCGTTGAGCAATGCATCATCCTTTACACAAGGTACATGTGAACCTAAGCAACTTCCAGGTAAAACATATTATGTTTCCTTGAAGGGACATGATTATAAAGGGGATGGCAGCCGCGTTAAACCTTGGCGAACGATAGCGTTTGCAACATTCAAAGCAGAAGATGCGAGTACTATTATCGTTGCACCTGGCAGGTACGAAGGTGAAATAAGGTTAAAAAAACCATTTAAGAAAGGGTTGTTAATTAAAGCTGAAATCCCTTATATGACTACCCTAACTAACAATGCTCGCGTACTCGCGATAGTTAATAAGGCTAAAAATATTACTATTGAGGGGTTTGAATTCACTCATAAAAACAGTTCTGCAAAGCCACTTGTGGTTCATATCGATGGTTATGGAAAAAATGCGCTAAAAAATATTACGCTAAAAAATAATATTTTTCATGATAGCTATAACAATGATTTATTGAAGATAAACAACGGCGCATCTGACATCAATATTCATTGTAATGTCTTTTATAATCAAGGTAACTCAGATGAACATATCGATGTAAATAGTGTTCAAAATATAGATATAGCGGATAATATTTTTTTTAATGATTTTGTTGCGAGCAATAGAGCGATAACTAATAAGTCTTCGAGTTATATTGTTGTAAAAGATAGTAATGGTAATGAAGACCCATTTTTAGGGGCTAAGAATATTAGCATTCATCGTAATATTTTTTTGAATTGGCAAGGCTCTTATGGTCACGGTTTTATTTTAATTGGCGAAGACGGTAAGCCTTACCATGAAGCAAGAGACGTTAAAATATATAATAACTTGCTTATAGGTAACAGTGCTACTTCCATGCGCTCACCTTTAGGGCTCAAAGGTGCTAGAGATATTTATTTCTATCACAACACCGTTACAGGCAATTTGCCAAGTAATGCTTATGCTTTGAGAGTCAACAAAGAAGGCGATAACCCCATAAACGACAACCTTGTATTGGCCAACAATATCTGGAGTGATAGATCAGGCACGATGGGGCAAGGTTCACAACAAGAGTCTAATGATTTTGCTGACGTACTCATTAATCAGTTAGATTCATTTAGCATGATTAATAACTTAATTTACAATGGAGGATATGAGCTGCCAAGCTCTATATTTGATAAAGTTTCACCTTCAGATGACGAGCAGTTAATAGAGGGAAACCCTAAATTACCCAACATCGAAAATGTTATTACTCCTACTTGGAACCCATCAAATAAACAGTTTGCTGATGGTTCTTTTACGATTCGCAATGCATTTTTACGTTTGGTTATGTTTTATGGTATTCCCCTTAACAAAAAAATTATTCACACAAAATATACTTTTCCATTAATCCCGAATAAAGATATTATTTTTCGGAAGAGGACGTCTCCACATTCTATAGGGGCGTATGACATAAATCATGATGGCTTTTAATATGGTATTAGCTATAATTTTCTCTATGACGGTTGACTAAGGAAGGTTTTAAATGTTTTCCTATTTTTACAAGTTTATTCTACTTTTATTAAGCTTAACAATTGTACTGAATGCACATTCTTTTAATGCTCTAACTCCCGATAAGCCGAACTTATTTGAGCTAAGTGCTGTGGCTTTAAGTAAGTCCAACAGTAAAACAGAGTCTACATATGATAAAGCTCAAAAATCACTTGGAATGGAACCAAGTACTGTAATATATCCATACCAAAAAGGCGTGTATAGCGAGCAGTCAAATAAAGTTGAAATTCCTAATAGTGTCTTACTGTTAACAGCGGATCGAATTCAGCGAATCAAGACTAAAATTTCTCAAGATAGTACTGCATGGGACGCTATGAAAAGTAAAATTTCCCATTACTTTGATCGGATTCCATACAATGCTGGAGAGTATGCCGGTGCGTTTTCTGCCGCTTATTATATTAGTGGTGAAGAAAAATATATAAATCGGGCAATTGAACTTCTTATTCACGCTTACTTTTCGGAACCTGTAATAGGTTGGAAATACTATAAAAGTAGAAATTTATTTCGAAGCCATGCGCGTTGGGCAGTAATGGGGTATAGTTGGATTAAACACCATATTTCATTGCAAGAACGAGAAAGGATCGAGGATATCCTAAAGCTCTGGAGTGATTATTGGCTTACCCATGTTGATTATCAAAATGGTTATGCTGGTTTAAGGCTCGCTGATACAGATGATGTCACCTCAATAACTAAAAACATTACATTGCTTGGTTACGCTCTTTCTAATTCAACTAAGTATAAAGAATTTGGACAGGAGCTTTTAGTCGTTGGAGACTACTTACTAAATACATACGTAGTTGGTTACTACATGAGTGATATCATGGCGGGCGGCGCTTGGGCCGAAGGAAGTGATTATAGCCCAGCAACACAAATACATTGGATGGAAACGTTTCTTATTAATAAAGACCAGCGAGGTATCCCATTTCCTAATAACTATGCTAGCGAAGCGATGAAGTCATTGCTTCATCAAACATTAGCAGGAGGGAGTGGGGTTTACAAATATGGTTCTGAAGAACGTGCAATAGATTACGATGAATTGGGTGATGATTATAGGTACGCTTTTGCTTTAATTTTAATGGAAATATTAGAGGCACCTGAAGAGAAAGAATTAATACAAAACTGGTTTAATAAAATTTTAAGTAAGAAGGGATTCGCTAAGGGATCTATGGTTACACATTTTGATCGACTACTGTATCATGATCCAACTATTCGTTCACTAAATCCAAATGACTATTTAGCTACTTTACATATAGCTGAAGGTATTGGCTTAATTTCTACGCGAAATAATTGGAGTGAGGACGCAACAAACCTATACTTTATTAATCGTAGTATTCGTGTAGACCATGAACATAAAGATGCGCTTAGTTTTGATATTGCTTATAAAGGTCGTTGGATTACGAAAGAACGAACAGGTTATGCTGGTATATCTGAAACGAGTAGTGCACATAATACGATTTTAATTGAGAACGCAAGTCCAGATGGCTCAAGTAATCCTACAAGGAGAGCAGCAGGGGAACCAGTCACTTATAACGTCTATGATAATGAATATGTAACGTCGATTTCAGCTTCTGCAACAGATGTGTATAACATGAGCGGATATTATGCAACAAATTACGCCAAAAGCGTCCATAGACAAGTTGCTTTTATTAAGCCAAGTACCGTAATCGTTTATGACCAAGTCTTAACAGATAAGACTGCTTTTAAAGATCTTATCGCTTATAAAGAATTAGAACCAGTGGCAGATACGTATTTAAGATGGGTGAAGGTTATACAGCATGTGCAAAATGAACCAGTAAAAATTACCAATAGGTCAAATAGTTATAATGTAGTTAATGAGGGAAATAAATTAACATATCAAGTATTATGGCCTCATGATGCTAATGTTTCGGTGATAAATGAAGCTGAGCTATGGAAGGATGCTGTTGAATATGAAATGCCTGAAAATCAACGCAAGTGGCATTTTGAGGTAAAGAATAACGTGCCTAAAGAAAATAATGAATTTGTTACTTCTCTCAATTTTGGCCTTAACAATGATACTGATAATTACGCATTAGATGCTACTATATTAACTCAGGAAAATGGGCTAATTATTGAAGGGGAGGTTATAGGTGTTGCATTTTATGTAAGAAGTAAACCTCACATCATTTTATTTAATAAACGCCCAGAGTATTCATCTTTTCCCGTAAAATTTAATGCGCCAGATGGTTTCGATGATGCATGGGTAACTAGAGTTGGTTTTACTCCTGAATGATCCTCAAATCATATGTAGCTGAGTTTTTTGAGCGATATTATAACAATCAAAAAATGCGAGACATCTAAAGTGGTTTTATAATCACTAGTGCAGTATTATTAACATAATTACAGGATGTTTACGCTAATTATATGACGAAAACTTGCTCAAGAGATGTTCTACTTGATGCCGTAAAAGGCTTTTTAATATTGTGTATTGTTCTCGAACATAACAGTATTCTAACAGCTCAATATGACTGGATTAGATCTTTTTGTGATGCCTTTGCAGCTGGCTGCTTTTTAATTTTGACTTTCGTATGGCCAATAAAAAAACAGTCAATTTATGACATGTCGAACAAATACATGGCATATTGGTGGACATTTATTCTGTTTATAACTGGTACTGCATTATTAAATTTTTTGCTATTTCCCACTGATAGTTTTTTGTCAGTTATATTTAATTATTTTAAAGCAACTCTTTTTGCGTCACCAACAGATATTAAAGCTGCGTCGGGCTTTATGTACTTTTGGTTTTTACCGTGTCTAAGTGTACTCTATATTATCAGATGGCTCAGTGAAAAAGCGAAGCTGGTATCACTATTTATTGCTTCGTTGGCGTGGCTTTTTATTGGTGTTTTTGAGGATGAACGACTCACTCAAACATTTTTTTCATTACATGTTATTGCTTTTATTTATATTTTAGGTTTTTTTTATAGTTATTGTCACAAGCCGTTAATCAATGGTGATGTAAAAATTAGGATGCTATCTATAATTGCTTTTCTAGCTTGTTCAGTGGCCAGCTACTTTATAGGTTGGCAACTCTTTTTGGCTGGCGGCATTATCCCGTCGTGGCAAGAACCCAGCTTACTTTTGTTTTATAGTATATTCATGATTGTGGCAATTCCTGGCATTTATCACCTTTTGGCTATTACGCCGCCATTTATTCGTCAAATTTTTGCTTATATAGGCAAAAGAAGCTTGATAGTATATTTATTTCATCCTTTAGTATTCATAGCATTTACGCAATTTTTTCCCATTATTGAACATGGGCTATTGTCACTGGTATTTACTGTTTTTGTTTGCGTTATAATAGCAGTCATCCTAGAAAAACTACCCATGCTAAATCGATTTTTATTTCCTCGAACCGTTACTTCTTTAATTTACAATAGGCGTTCATAAAGTATGGGTTATTTTGTTTTATTGCTCACAATTGTTGTGTATTTAATTCGACCTGCTGAATGGATACCCGCTCTTTATTTTAACTGGAATATGCTTCTTAATATTCTAGGCATCTTAGTAATGCTAGGTGTGGCTTTAAACCAAAATAGAAAGTTTACTTATGACCGAACTACACTCTTTTTATTATGGTTTATATTCGCAATGATATTATCTAACCTTTTTAATGGTCAATTTAATACTATTAGTGGCTATATATCACAAATTTTATCGACACTTATAATTTTTGTACTTACACAAACAGCGATTACTAGGCCAAAGCAAATAGATAATTTTATTTTAGTGATTATCCTTGTTGTGTTGTTTATTTGCTTTCAGTGTTACTTGCAGGCAACTGTTGGATATAACTGGGGGGGGTTAGAGCCTTTTACTAGAGGGTTAGTTTCTCAGTCGGGGGTCGAAGAGGCTGCAAGAGAAATACAAGTCGTTTGGTACGGTGTGCTCCAAGATCCAAATGATTTAGGGATGTTACTTATAGCATTTATGCCGTATATATTTAGTCGTGTTTTCTACCAAAAGATTGATTTTATTAAAAAATGCTTTTGGATTATAGCAATGTTAATTATCGGTTATACAGTTATTCTTACTAACTCTCGTGGCTCAATGTTGTCATTAATAGGCGGTCTAGCTTTCTTTTATATAATTAAAAAACGTTCAATGACGGGCTATGTCCTTGCTTCTATCGCAGGGTTGGCATTACTTGCAATTGCACCATCTCGTATGGCAGAGCTTGGTTCGGGTGACTACAGTGCAATGGGGCGGGTTTATGCGTGGATTTTAGCATTAGAGTTATTAGCAATGAACCCAATTTTTGGTATTGGTGCTAAACACTTTCTTGATTATCATGCTTTAACTACACATAACAGTTATGTTCTTGCTATGGTTGAGAATGGCATAATAGGATTTATAGGTTACTTCAGTATATTCGCAATCACAGTATTTACAACGGTAAAAGTTGCTTATACCGTTGAAGATAAAAGGCGCAGTATTGAAATAATCGCGTTGGTAAGTGGTATGGTTGGTATTCTAATTTCCATATTTTTTATCTCAAGAACCTATGCATTACTACCTTTTTTATACGTCGCAATAGTGATGACTTATTTAAGGGTACACACGCCGGAACTTTTTAATGAATATATCTCAAAACTTAAGCTGTTTAAACTTGTTGTCTTAAGCGGTTTTTTTATCATTGGGTTATATATATTTAATCGATTGGCGACGGCTATATTAATTTAATAGCTTGTTAAATTAATGCTATCTATAACGTTAATTGCGATTATATGTATCAATGACCTTTCCAAATCCGCATCTTTCAATTACCTTTTGCATCGCAAAATTGTCTTCTCTCGTATCAATGAAAATGTGTTCTAAATTACCTTGTATTGATAAGTAGTTAATTGATGATGATAGTCCAAACGTCGCAAACCCCTTTTTTTGGTAACTAGGGTTCGTGTTAACAGGTCCTATTACACAATCATTAGCATCTATTTTGTAATGATTGCACTGCCCGAACGAGACTAGGCCATCTGAAACGACGACATTGTCATATATTACAATATATAACAAATTCCTTTTCATCATAATTTTTATTGTCAGTTTTAATAATTCACTAGATAGTCCATATCTAGCGACTAAAGGTTTAAAACTTTTCACTACAGCTATTAGTGAGTCAACAATTAAAAACTTAGCTCCATCATTTCTAATTTGAAGTTGTTCGATTGTGGTGTTGTTTTTAATGCATTGCTTTTTATAAATAAACTGTTTCAATATTGATCCTCTAAATTAGTTTATTAATCATAAGATTATGAAGTCATTTTTACACACCAGTTAAAATAAGGTTTTAAATATTTAGGTGCTTTGCTCCGAAGTTGTTTAAATAAAAATACAACTGAATCATCATACCCCCGTGTTAGCAATAATAAATGTAAAAATATAATCGCAAAAACAACGCTTCCCAAGAAAAGGGCAGCTAGGCCAGTAAGGTGCAAATTAATAAATATGGCAGGAGTGGAAGCTAATAGTGCAGAAATTAATATTTTCAATACATTGAGTATTGGTAAAAAGTGATAGCCGATTTTTGCAGCTAAACCATAGAAACAAAAAATTAAAATTAAAGATAAAGAACCATAAACAACTAAAGCTCCATTTATTCCATACTTAGGTGTGAGGAAGAAGCTCAATATTAAAGTAATGATCACAAGTAAAGTGTGTACTTTTGCCATGCTCAATTGTTTGTCTTGGCTTATTAAAGTAAGGTTTGCGCCATTATTTATTACAACTAGTACGCGAAAAATAATAATAACTCGAAGAGCAAAAGCCGCTTCTAGGTATTTTTCACCATATAAAAAATCAATGATATTTTCGGCATAAATAAGAACAGGAAACAAAACGAATGAACTCAAAATGAGTAGATATCGTTGAGCCTGCAAAATGTTCCTTTCAACATTATCTTCGGCTATCGCTCGAGTTAACTTGGGGAGTAATATTTCTTGGTATATGCCAGGTATTAATGTAATTGCAGCTGTAGCTAGAATAAACGCTAAATTAAAGTAGCCAGCAGCGGACAAAAAACCGCTTTGCTCAAGTACTATACTTTGGCTTTGCCGGAAGGTTATTGCACCAAAAAATACAATAGCTGTAGCAGACAATACCTGTGTTAGCACGCGTTTCTTGTGTTCAAAAACTGTGTTTTTTGAAATGCTAAAAGCAGGAATTAGCTTATTGAATCGTAAAATACTAAAAGCAAAAGCAATGCATGCGATACAATATGCCATTAAAAACGATTCAATAGTTGAAAACCACATGGAGCAAATTATGACTGCAGTAAGGTTGATTGGGTTTGCTATTAAGCTTGTTTTTGCTAGTACTTCAAATCGTTGTAAACCTTTGAAAATCGATGTTTGATAGATGTAGTATGCTTTGAACATCGCACTTGTAACTAGCAGTAAGGATAACCACATTGGAAACTTTGATAAAATTGCGCCGAGAAAAATTAACCCGATGAAAATAATCATGACAATTAATATTCGACTTAGTAATAACCTACCTGTATAACCAAGCAATTCCTTTAATTGCTCTTCAGATTTTGATTTAAATTCAGAAACAAATTTTGTAACTGTAATTGATAACCCCGAATTGATTGCAATAGTAATTAATCCTGCTATCCAAATAGCACTAGAGTAGGCTCCGTACTCTTCTGTCGTTAAATTTCTAGCTATTATTATCGACACAAGTAAGCCCAAAAAGTACTCGCTATATAAATTTACGGCAGCAAAGCTAGTTTGTATAATTGTTCTCATGGTTTATTGATAACAATCAAAGTGGGTTCGAGTACAAATTTCTAAAGAATATTTTTGGTGATATTCATTTAAACAATTTTGCGCAAATGCTTGATACATGCTTGGCTCTCTAAAAACAGTCGCGATACGCTTAGCCAATTTATTGCTGTTGGCATAAGGATATAAAAAACCATTATAGTTATTTTTTATTAGTTCAGGGTTTCCGCCGACATCAGAGGCAATAACAGGTGTTTTTGCGGCAAATGATTCTAGTATAGCTAAAGATAACCCTTCAGTTTCTGATGTGACTACTAATAAATCTATTTCTGTATAAATTCTATTCCTATCTGATTCAAAACCAAAAAAATAGACTTCAACATGAGGGATTAATTTTTTAGCAAGCTCTTGATTATATTTTAAAAGTTCACCTGTTCCATACAAACTCAAACTTATTTTGTTTTGAATTTCTTCTGGTAATTTTGAAACTGCTTCTATTAAAATGTGTTGAGATTTTAATGGAACAAATCGCCCAACATGGCCAAGTTTAAACTTACTATTGTTTGTGTTAAGCTTTTTAATTGGCTTAACGCCATTTAAAATAGTTTGGGCTTTCTTTGAGTACTGAGGGTAATGTGCTAAAAACTTTACTCTTGCTTTATCGGCCACGAAAAGCATTTTATGTAATTTAAAATTTGCCAATTTATAGATAAATCGCCATTTAAGTCCATTATGTACGAACTCATTATGTCGAGTGTAAACAACTTTAATGCGTAACCCTAATGAAGCGAGTAACACACGAAGTAAGCAATGGCTGCTATGTACGTGTACAACGTCAAATTTTCTAATTATTTTTCTTATGCCTTTCAAGCTTATCGATAGATGAAGAGGCATCTTTAAATTATCTAATTCAGCTTCCAAGGGTTCTCCTTTGTCACCCATGGATAGTATTTCAATGTAAGCTTTTTGTCTTTGAGCTGTCGCTAAATCTATTACGAAACGTTCAGCTCCACCTACATTTAAGCTACTAATAACATGCAATATTTGCAAAATTTATCCTATTTCTTTGTCGAAAGATGCCAAGAAACTTTATGAGGTAAAAACTTAAACTTTTTCTTAAATCTTTTCATTGTATCACTTGCACCAAGAAAAGTACCGTAAGCGTAGTATTTGGCCTTTGTAAAGTGGTTTACTGCATATTCAGCGATGGAGATATAGAGCATTGGTACGATACCATAATTTTGAAAGTCACTATGGCCATAAACATGTTCAACTTCAATTAATTCCCCAGCGACTATACATGCAGCATAGGCCACTAACTTTCCTGCGTTATTGAAAATGCCAAAGTGTGGATAATCGTGGGTGCTTGTGCTGCTTTTAGGGATACAAACTTCCGCGGGCCTATTTGTAATAAATGACTCAGGCATTGCTCCTTGCCTTACTTTGGCCGAACGCCTTATATCCCAAATATCGTCAATATATTCGTTGAAATTTATTCGTTTGAAAGTAAACCCATTCCTAACTGCTTTTTTATAGTTTCTTCTTGCTGAACTTTCAACAGCTTTCATGTATGAGTCTGGTTGGTCATTTAGCTCAAATAATGCCATACCAAATTGTCTCTTCTTAATTAGTGGAAGTTTTGGGTGGCGAGAGGTCGCTTCATTAAAGCACTCTTCAGTTATTTGACTAAAGAAGCTGTCATTCTCTTGGCATTCATCTAACATAAGATTTATATCTATATGTGGCATTGATTGAATAAGTCGCCAAGTTTCTTTGATACGATGTATTTTTTCTTTCATATGCGTATTATTTTCATCCTTAATCCGAGCATTTTACCTAATGAATAAACGTATGTAATCTAATTTATTTGAATAGGAGTAGACCGCTTCTTAATACTTTGTGTAGTTTATATAGCCAATTTAAAACAGGATACGTATGAGCACTAAAGGTATAACAGGCAACCTCACTTGCCTGATAATTGTTCTTATAACTATTTGTGTCCCCTTTCATTAAATCATAGTGACTAAGTTGCTCTTTTCTTGCTATTTGTGTAGCGAACAGATGCATTGCTGTGCCTACTGACGCTACATTTTTGTTGTATTGTATGCCACTTTGATAGTAAAACAACGTGTCATGATCAATTATACCGTAAAAAACAGCTAAAACTTCTTGTTTCAAATTTACAGTAAAAATGAGTAATCTGTTTTCATTCAGTATTGTTTGACAATAGTCTTTATGAAAATTTGTAAATTTTTGCGATTCAAATGCACCCTTTTTTCCCTTTTTTTTCCATGCTTTATTATGTAATTGCATTAACTTTTGAAAAGCTAATTGTAATTCATGATTATTTTGTACTAGCTGATATTGTAATAACTCATGATGGAGTGCTTTTCTGGCATGTCTACGTGTCGTTTTACTTCGAAAGTTTTGAATTTGTAATGTATCATTTTCCTCGATTGGTAAGATAAACCTTCTGCCAACATTTATTTTGCTTAAATACCAATTATTAGGTTGATAATTTTCTAACCAATTAAATATGTAGCTTTTTTTCAACACGACATCAAAACATACTTTTGAAAAAAGCTTACTCTCTTTCATAAAGACTGTTAGTTTTTTTAAAATGGCTTCTTCAAAGCTAGGCAAGACGATGATATCTTGAAACTCACTTGCCACTTCTGCCTCTTCTGGTTCACCAGTGCCGATAAATCTAAGTTCACGAGTTAGAACCCCTTTTTTTATATAAAAAGGACAAATCGCAATTAACTTTTGGTTGTGCCTAAATAGTAATATGTGAATTTTATCTTTGGGTGTTAAGTAATGAAGACACCATACAATCATCCAATCTACACTTAAACATATAGAAGATTGTTTAGATTCTCTACGCAAATTTTCCCAACTAGTCTTTAACGTTTCAAGATCTGTTAGATTATCAATAATTGAGCAATGAATGTTGTTCATTTTTTCTGTTCGAACACAGATAATAGTGTTTCTTTCCAGTTTTTTACATTAAATTCACGACGAATGTAATTGTAGCCTTCTAAATTGAAAGTAACGGGTTGTTGTAATGCTTCCTCAATAGCGATATCTGTATGACACTCAATGGTATAAGGCACAGGCCAGTTGGTAATTACTTGCATACCAAAATACATTGCTTCTATTGCCATACGCGAAAAACCATCATGTGACGTTATTCTTAATAAAACGTCGCACTCTTTGAAAAGGGAAAATAACCTGTTCTGATCGATTCGTCCTAATGATGTTACGTTAGGGTAGCTATCTGTCTTTATTGTATTATCGCCAACAAATATAAAGTTAATGTGAGGAAGCTTCTTACTTAACGCTAACATTCGGTCGGTATTGTATATCCAATGTCGATCAGGATTGCTATACACTAATACTTTCTGAATTGGTTTGCTTTCAGATGTAGGAATATTATTGCTTGATAACTGCTCTTCAAGCAAAAATATTGGGCTACAGCTTTGCCAATACTGCGTTTTTAGACCGTTGTTTTCTAATACTTGCGATAACCATGGCGCGGGTGATAAGTTTTTGTTGATACATAGTTTATAAATAATTTTAGAATAGAACTTTTCAATGCCGCGAGCATCATTGAAGTAACGAGAATCAGTACCTGCCCAAAACTTCGCAACTTTATATCCCTTTAATTTTAGCTTTAAAGCAATTCGTAATGAGGCTTTATTCGGGATTCGAACATACACAACGACACTAGACTTCGGCTTAAAGTGACTTAACTGCTGATATGATTCACAAAAAGCGAACCTTGTATCATCACCGATCACTTCACGCCATTGATTTATAATTTCGTGTTTACCAAAAAAAATAATCATAAATGTCTCGTTATTGTGCCCCGAGTTGCTGATGTAGGATTTTCCAGTTGATGAGTAACCAAAAAATTTCATAATCAGTATCTACTGATAAATCGTTTAGTAGCCTACCATCAAATAAGGTTTTCTCATTTCTTACTTCTTCAACCAATGAAGATAGCGAGCTATTTAACCAGTCTACAAAAGGGACAGGGAACCCATATTTTCGTTGATAAATTAATTCGCGGTCAAAATATTCACACGCAATTTCTCGTAGTATGGGCTTAACAAATTCAGTGCCATAGTAATCACTATCATTTAATGTATTAGCCAAATCTATTACGTCTGGCGCAAAGAAGGGGGATATAATATGTTTATTGAACTGCTCAGCGATTAGTTCTGCCTCTTCAAAGTGCTTTTCGACATCACTAGAAATAACGTATTGTTGCGCAACATGCCGTACATTCTCACGCATTTTAGCACTTATATCCTGCTGCCAAGGCTTTGTTTCTAGTGCTGTATTTCGCCCAAGGTCAATTTGCTTGATTATGTTATGACTCTTTTCGCTATATTGAATTGCGGTTAGTGAATATACCAGATCAGTTAATGATGTTGATTTAAGCTCAACGAGTACTCTTCCTCGACCAGGTACGATTTTTTGCATTAATCTCAGTAGCCATAATGGTATGTGTTTTGTAGACTGCTTCCAGTTGTACTGCGTATTAATTCGATTAATACCATTTGAACCAAACAGTGTATCTGCAGCTTCACCATATATAACGGCGTCATACTCATCAGGAATGGCTTTCATCATTGCTAGCATGGCAAGCGAACTGTAGTGACGTAAAGGTTCACGTTTTAGGCGAATTAAGTATTGCAGATCTTGCTCAAGTGTCTCTGGATTAACTTCAACGAGATGGTGTGGCATGTCTAGTTGCTTGGCAAAAGCTTTGGCTGTTGCTAATTCTGGGTTTTTTTGGCCTTTAAAAACAGGGGTAACGAGATAACACTGATCGAATATATCTTTACTAAGACCAGCCAATAATGAAGAGTCTACGCCCCCACTTAGAAAAATTGCAACTTTCTTATAGCGTTGACTAGCTTGCCTTAAGTGCGTTTGTAATGCGTGCTTAACGCTAGTTTGCTTGTCTTTAAATGGGGCATTAGTGTAATTTGCTGGTGGTAACTGCCAATAACATTGTTGTTTTACGGTGCCTTTATGACTCACAGTTCCATAGGATCGAGCGCGCAATTTACACGTATCACTAAGTAGAGTTTTATCAGCACTTGTCCAGCGAAAAATAAAACATTCATGAACAGCATCTAGCGCTAAAGCTTTATTTTCAACAGGTAATAAGCAAATACGAGATGCAATAGTTACCAAGTTTTCATTTTGCTGATAAAAAATGGTTTTGCCACCAAATCTATCATTAAAAATGAGACATTCTTCTTCAGTAATACAAATACCTGAGTAATGTCCTTCAAACTGAGAAAGCTGATCAAATTGCTTAGTAAGGATGATTTCTTTGAATTTATTTGTATCTTGCGGCCAAAAATAGCCATCTAAGAGAATCAAACCACCTTGTGGTAACGGTATTTTTATACAATCTTGCGCATTAATTTCATAAGTATATGCACCAATCGATAGATGATTGTCGTTATTATCGATTACTTTAGGGTGGCGTTTAATACAAAAACCAGACATGGCAACTAACTCTTCCTTTTTTTACGTCGTAATTTTGCAATAGACGTTTTGAGTAAATTCCTTAATTGATTGAACCCTACGGCAATAGCTGGCCAAGGATCTCGCCAAGCAAAATATATAAAGGTATGGGGTCTAAGTAAATCACGTAGATATGTTTTTACAATGGTAAATAAAGACTGGTTATCCCTGTATCGAGAATATAAGTCTTCATAAACACTGATGAAAACACGATGTGTTTGTTTGGGTAGTTTATCAGCAGGCAAACCAAGTGCGACACAATACGTCGCATATACGTTATTTACGCCACAACTTGTATCGAAGTAATTGCAAAGGCCTAGTCGAGGGTTGATTTCAATGTATTTATATTCCTGACTTTCACTATCATATTTAAACTCAACCATTGCAGGGCCTACATAACTTAAGCCTTTACCTATTTTTGCGACTTGCTCAATAACTTCTTGATTCTCGTAGCTCTTCGCATAACAGGTCACGCCATAGTGTGGTGGTGTTAACTGTAAACGTTGGAAGGTAAATGCTGCAATCAAATCGCTGTTTTCATTAAAAACACAATTACATACCCATAAGTTTTCGTCACTTCCTACTATTAATTCTTGAGCAATACAGTACTCCAACGCCTCGGAGTACTGACTGTAAAATTCTTCAAGTTGTGTTTGATCGTTAATTACGATATTTTTTTGGCCTAGCTTATTTAATTCATTGGATCTGGGCTTAATAATTGCCGGAAGCGGTAACACTTTAGTAAATTCTTGCGCCGATATAGGTAAATTAACAAGTGATTGGGGCACATTGGTAAATGTAGCTACGAGCTCTACTTCTTGTTTTTTATCAATAAATTTTTCTGATAACTTATCTGACGGTAAAACAAAATTAAATTTTTCTTGTAGTATAGTTTCATGGTTTGTTAAAAAGTCGACATACCAATCTGAAGTAGGAATTAATACTTGCCCACTGCCAGGCCAGGTTAATAGTGTTTCTAAAAGGCGTTCACGCGTTGTTGTTTCAGCACGGTTTAGTAAACGAGAAAATAACACAGGTTCATTACTACCGGTTGTTATTACATCTGTAATTATGTGCTGCTTTGATAAGCCTCTTAACGCACCTAATCCATTAGGACCGGCTGATAAAATAATCGCTTGGCTTGATTTCATGAGGTAAAACAACACTCAAACTTAACACGGTTAAAGTTATCATGAGCAACACAAAAACGATTTATGTCGAAAGGATTGCTAATTTCTAAGTGGCGACCTGGCTCATTGTTGAATGCAATTTGATAGCCAGCCTGAATCGATAGTTCAAAAGAGGCTTGATTATAACAAAAATAGCGACCAACAGGGTAAGCGATTGAGTTGACACTTTTCTCGATTTTTTGCTCAATAATTAATTTAGATTCAATAATTTCTTTGCTTTGCTCTTGCTTATCGAGTTGCGATAAAATTCGATGGCTAATGGTATGAGACCCTATTTCCATGCCTTGTTCTGCTAATTGTTTAACTTGTTTCCAGGTCATAAACAGCTTTGTTTGCTTGTTATCTAATGATTCATGTGCTTTAAAGCATTGCGTACGCACATCTTGTAATACATCATCAATGGTATGTGTCGTTAATTGTTTTGCTGATGACATGATACGCTGTATTGTTTGATTTATATTTTCAGGTGCTAAGTGATAAACTTTGTTAGTGCCGATCAACTGGTAATCTTGACCAACAGATTGTCTTAATAAGAAGGCAATCTCATCCCACCAGGGAATATGATTAGAGTCGACAAAATCGGTAGCGACATAAAAAATAGCGGGTACATGATGTTTTTTAAGTACGGGAAAAGCATTGGTATAATTGTCTTTATAACCATCATCAAAGGTAATGAGTGCATAACGATTATTAGTTAATTGTTTTTGTTCTACTAATTTCGCTAATTGTCGGGTATTAATAATTTCAAAGTTTTCTTTAAGTATTTCAATATGTTGCTCAAAAGCTTCTGTTGAGCATGAAAAAATCGCATGATCAAAGTAACAATCTTCGGCTCTACCAATGCGGTGATAGTTAAATACATAGACACCATTTGGTAAACGTCGCCAAAAAAAGTCAATGCTGCGTGTTACTGACAACAGCTTGGTTAACGTTTCCTTGACGCGAAACCGCATAGATTAATCTCCTATGAAAGTGGCTTAAACTCGGGTTTAGGTAAAATGTAATCCCGAAAATTATTGGGGTTGCCTTGCTCACCTTTTTCCGCTGCCTTGGCTATATTATACATTTCTCGGGCGGATACATAATGTAGTACATAGTTTTCACCATCATTATACTTAGACTCTAAATAATGGTGCATATCGTGTCTTGGCTGCCCTAATAACGTATCCATGTCTGCTTCTTGTGTGCCATGGGTATGTACTTTAATAAAAATCCATTCGGGGCGGCCTTTAACGTGAATATGAGAATCTACCCATTGGTCCACACGTGATTTTAATGGCGGCATGGTTTTTCTTACATCGGAATTTTCAATTCTAGGTAATCCTTTAGGGGTTCGCCATTTTAGTGCTACACCGAGAGGGCCTTGAATCAGCATTAAATCACCAGAGGCGGGCTTTCCAACTTCAACATCTACGCCAGTATCGTGGTTTTTACACTTTCCTTCTGCACCCGTTGCATAATAAATCGAATTTACTTTTGAAGTTTGCGCTGGGCTTGGTGCCGATGGTAGGGTCATATCAACATAACACCCAGTCTCTTTTAGATACTTAAGTTCATTATCTATACCGCAATGATGGCCGCCAGGTAACGAATTATCTAAAGCCCAATTACCATGAATGAAGGCATACATTATTTGGCCTGTTTCCGGATGCACAGGCAGGGCACCATGGTCGTAGTGAAGCGTTTTGGCAAAGTCAGCCATAACGGTAGAAAAATTTTCAGCCGTATCATTGTCATGATGCAAATGTATTTCTATTTCACCAAAACCTTCATAGCAAAGATCAGATAACTTAGCTAAATGTTCGTATCGATATTCTTCTTCAGGATAAAAGAAACAGTGTTTAGGCATGTGACCGTCAGCATCTTTGTGCTGACTTGCCATTAATCGATAGTCTTTACACCAACGATCAACGCGAGCCCGCTCAACCTCAATGTCATCATTTCGCCATTGTGGTTCATAATGGTCAACAAAACAGAACAGAACATGTTTTGTGTCATCAACTTTTGGTTTCGACATAATGTGTTTTAAATACGGTACAAACCAAATATCCATATTCTTCATTTTTAGGACTTGCCAAAAAGCGAGAACACTAAGTACGGTAATTACAACTAAAAATATTAACATTACTTTAATTCTCCACCACGAGGCGTACGTTTCCATCCGCCATTTTTGTGTCCCTTACAAAAACGTATAAACCCTTGTCCTAACGCGACATTCATGGAAACAAAAAAACTGATAATTGCCACAATGCCTGTGACCTGAATACCGGCATTAATTTGCTTTTGACCTTGCCACGCAATGAGGTAAAAAATGACCTGTATAGCAAATATAACGCCATAAAAGGGCTGTGCTATCAACATTAAGTTACTGATAAAAGCCAACAACATGAAGTGCGGGGCGAACCAACGAATAACTTTGTGTGACCAGTAGCACCAACTCATCACCCCTTGTGTAGGAGACAAGGCCCATAAGTTGGCAATCAGTGCTTTATAATTGCCTATACCAATACGTACACGACGCCCATATTCATCATCTAATGAAGGTGCCACTTCTTCTTTTGCTATGGCGTTGTCATTATATAAAACGTCGTAACCTTGTTTTTTAACGTTCATCACAATACAAAAGTCATCAACGATTGTATCGGTTGGTAGTGTTTGGTATAACTCTCTTCTAAGCGCGTAGATCGCACCGTTAGCGCCAAGTAAACTACCTAATTTAGACTCACATTTTTTTAAAAATTGTTCATAGCGCCAATATAGCCCATCAAGGTTTTGATTGCCGTCTTCTGTTTCTAAAATTAACTCTCCAGATACGGCACCGACATTGTCGGAAAAGCTATTAACTAAAGTAGTAACGGCATCAGTGTTAAAGTCGGTGTTTGCATCAGTAAACACCAATAAATCTGCTTCAGACTTTTCAACTAAATCATTTAATACCGATATTTTTCCGCGATTTTTGGAGAAGTTAAATGCCTTCACATTATCTTCTGAAAAAGATTCAATAATGTCGCCCGTGCTGTCTTGAGAACCATCAGAAGCGACTAATATTTGCAGTGCTCCTTTATAATCTTGCGCAAGTGCATTTTCAATGCGCTCTTTAATACATGATTCTTCATTATATGCTGCAATAATAATATCTACGCTAGGCAAACATTCTGGCTCACGTAATTCAATTTCTTCAGGTTTAACAAATATCTTTAATATCAGTGGGTATATAAAATATGAATACACTAATAAAAAGACGGAAATCCAAAAAACAGTAACCATTCTTTATCCTTTACTTACCACTTTCGCGGGAATGCCAACCACAGTAACATTATCTGGAACATCTTTTACAACAACAGCATTTGCGCCAATTTTTACATTATTGCCTATTGTAACGCCGCCAATTATCTTAGCGCCTGCTCCAATAAAAATATTTTCTCCTAGTACAGGAGCTTGTCCTTTCTCGTCGCCAATCACGACACCACTTTCGACGATGATACCCTTTCCGCCTGTCACCTTTGAATTTATAACTACACCGACAGGGTGCATAATCACAAAACCAGGCATAAATTTAGCACCAGCACCAATGACACAGCCATTAATAACACGATTTAACCAAAGGGTGATAATAGCTAAAGGTGATAACCGATAACGCATTAACCACGCTGTCATTCGATAAAGTGCGTTTGCTGAAGTGCCATCGCTAAAAATAATACGTAAAAATGAGACTTGATAGCCTTCATCAATCATAATTTGTTGTTTCTGTTTTAGGTCTTTTATAAAATTTTTCATAATTAACCCATTCGCTTCAAAACAGTATTTATGTTTTGTTGCCAATCAAATGTTGCTGCGTGTTGTAGAATTTTCTCTGCTTGCCAAGTACGTTCAAATGCGTCTTCGATTGCCTCTTCTAGCGCTGCACTATCTTGGGCATTAATCACAATGCCAGTATCGTCAGTTACAACCTCTGGGATGCCACCAACATTGGTTGCAATAACAGGTGTTGCGCTGGCAAAAGATTCAAGTAATACGTTAGGTACACCTTCTCTATAACTTGGCAGTACTAAAAAGTTTGCGTTACGAATAAAACCTGCAACATCGTTTAGTGGGATTGAACCATGAATCTTCATGCGATCAGTTAACCCATGGTCGTTTGCTAGTTGTTTGAGTGATTCGATCATTGGTCCGCCGCCTATGATATCCAACGTTACTTCTTTATCACGTTTACTGAGATTAACAAATGCAGTGACGAGTTCATTAACACCTTTAGTAGGGATTAAACTACCTACAAAAACTAACTTTTTTTCCGTTGTTTTTTTGGCGGCGGGAAAAAATATTTTTGGATTAACGCCATTATAATTAACACAAATTCTCTCTGGTGATATACCCGTCTCAACCAACTTTTCGCCTAACGCTTTGCTCGCACAAAATATTGCTTTTGCAGAGTTTAACCAGGTTTTAATGAGTTTTTTTCTAGATGAAAACTGGCTATTTTCGTTTACGTCAGTACCGTGAACTTTTACATAGAATGGCAGTGATAGGTGCTTGTTTAGCCTTGCAGCGGCAACAGCGTCAGGAAAACACCAAGAAGCAAGTAATGCGTCGGGGTTAGATTTTTTAATCCACGGCAACATAAACAATAACGAAATATACTGAAAAAATGGCACAAACCTTCGGCCAATTTTCGGTGTGTAAAAATAGGGACAGGCTTTAATATGTGGTTGTTCTTTCCACTGCGAACGCTGTGAAAGCCACTCCGTCCAAGGCATCAATATAACAAGTTGAACCTGCATTTTATTTGCTAATAAATCAAACTGTTGTTTATTAAAGCTAGCGCGATTAGGCGCCCAGGGTACCGGGTATAAATTGGTAATGATTAAGAGTGAACTTAACTTGGTTTTCATTACTGAGTTAACCGCTCATATACAGGTAAATACTGTTTCGCAGTATTCAACCAATTTCGTTGTTCACGCACAAATTTAAGACCTTGATCAGCAACTTGTGTGAGTAACTCTTCATCGTCGATAGTCGCTAGTACTTTTTCTGCAAGCGCAGTGGCATCATCAGCTTTAAATAAAAAGCCAGTTTTACTGTCTTCAATTAACTCATTATGGCCACCGATGTCAGATGCAATTACAGGTTTGTATTGCGCCATTGACTCGAGTGGTTTTAATGGGGTGACCAATTCGGTTAAACGGATGCTTTCTCTCGGGAATACCATTAGATTGGCAAGACTATAATAACGACTTACCTGTTCAAACGGCACACGCCCGACAAATGTGACATTATTTTCTAAACCTAAAGTTGCCACTTGCTGCTTTAGATTATTTAGTTCGTTACCTGCACCTACTAGCAACAAATGTACGTCTTGGCGCTGTTCACAAATTACTTTCATGGCGTCAATAGCATAGTGCAATCCTTCGTACTTAAAGAAGGTGCCTATAAAGGCAATGACTTTTTTATTGGCCAAGTTTAGAGATTGCTCTAATTCATTATCGCGTTCGTGTAATGGTTGAAAATTACTAATATCAACTGCGTTTGGAGTAACATATAATTTACTCTCAGGAATGCCTCGCTTTATTAGATCTTGTTTTAATCCTTGGCAAATACAACTTACGGCATCTGCTTGCTCAAATGCTCGTTGCTCAATGCCTTTGATGAGTTTGTATTTTATACTGCCTTCTTTGGTCTTCCCTGTATCAACGGCTGCATCTTCCCATAATGCGCGAACTTCATAAGTCACCGGGATGTTATATTTTTTGCCAACTTTTATGGCCGCTAATGCGTTAAACATTGGCGAATGTGTTTGTATAACATCAGGTTTATCATTTAACACTGCTTTTTCTATTCGTTTAGCGAGAAAGTTAATATGGTGAAGATAATTAACGAAAGGAATTTTAGTGAGCAATGACGTAGACTTTGGTGTACGTTGATATAGAACACCATCAACATCTTCTTCTAGATTCTTGAAATCTTGGTATCGTTGACTTGTTAGTTGTTGTGTCTCAATACCGATCTGTCGTTGGTGGCGGATGATTGCATCAGACCTTAAAGAATAACCACTAATATTTGGACGTGAATATTCTAATACATGTAATACTTTCAACGTAATCTCCCTATTATCGACCTTTACCAAACAAGACTATTTCTACAGTCCTAATCAAAATTAACATATCTAACATAAAGCTTCGGTGCTTAATGTAGTAAAGGTCATACTTTAACTTTTCCAATGAATCTTCTTCGGTAGAACCATAAGGGTATTTTAACTGTGCCCAACCGGTTAGGCCAGGCTTTACGTTATGACGCTCATTATAATAAGGTATTGTTTTTATTAGTTTTTGAACGAATTCTGGGCGTTCTGGTCTTGGACCAACAAAGCCCATATCTCCACGCATTACATTGTAAATTTGAGGTAATTCATCAATGCGATATTTTCGAATAAACTTGCCTATTTTTGTTGTTCTATCATCATCTTTGGTCGCCATTTGGGCGCCATTTTTTTCAGCGTCAATGCGCATGCTGCGAAATTTATAAATATTAAACGCTTCGCCATCAAGTCCTACGCGTTCTTGTAAGTAAAATATAGGCGCTTTAAAGCCTTCGTCGAGCTTTATGAGTAACGCTGTGATCAACATGACTGGCCAAGTAACTAAAAATAAGCAGAAAGCAATGCTGGCATTGAAAATCCAATCTAAGGTATTACGCAAATGGTTAGCGGAGGCAAAACCATTAGAGTAGATAACCCAGCTTGGGTAAATTAAATTGACCGCTATTTGGCCTGTTTCACGTTCGATAAAGTCGAGTATCTCAGTAACTTCAACACCACGAATTTTACAGGCAAATAATTCATCTACAGGAAGATTATTTCTACGTTCATCACTTGCGACGACGATTTCATCAATATCATGATCAATGGCGTAGCTCACGAGAGAACCATCGAGCTCAATTTTGTTTTCATTAACGATACCGGTGTCTGAGTCTCCATCCATCTTTATAAATCCATGCATAAAGAAGCCCTGGCGATCTACACCTCGTCGCATACGTTTCTCAATGATAGATGCTCTTTCTCCTGCCCCTAACACGAGCACTTTTCTTTTATTTAAACCAAAAAAATCAACACGTATAGTGATATATCTAAAAGTGCAAATTGCGAAAAAACTGATGATAGAAGCAATCGCCAATAATTCTATTGGTAGGGCATTCTTTGCATACAAAGGGTTGGTTAAGACAATAATGAAAAAGCCAATTGCAACCGACATTAAAATACGGCGTACTAATCCTCTAAAGCTTTCTCTAAGTTTAGTATTATATAGCCCTAGTGCTAACGAAGATAACTGCACAACCAAAGCAAATACAAACGCATAAATAACAATAAAATTTTGTGGAATTGCGATATGTTCTACAAGGTTTAATAGGCTATTGCCGTAAAAAGCGATGAGAAACGCACTAGCAAATAATAAGGATTCAATAATAACGAGCGATTTGCTACCAGATGACAAATCGCGGAACTTGGTACTAGACATAATTAACGAGCATTTCCTTATAAAATTACAATAGCCAACCGTTTTTTAGTTAATTTGGCAGTTATAAGAATCAGTATTAGGATGTATAAACATACCACGTGACGCATACTATCAACATTTACTTTTTTTTTACAGTAATTTAATAAGTGCAACTGCTATAAAAATAAAATAGAATCTGATAGTTTATTATTGTTTTGCGATAACTTTAAAAGGTTGAGACCATGGAAAACCGATTGTTCAAGAATATGAAATATGTACTAGTTACTTGTATTATCTATGTTATCTCAGGCTGTAGTTCGCCTTCTCTCCCTCCTGCCACTGTACACCAGTCTAAAACGGTAGATGTAAATTCTTATAAGTACCTTATTGGTGCGGGCGACACAGTTAACATTTTTGTTTGGCGTAACCCTGAGGTATCAGGCACGTTCAAAGTGAGACCTGATGGTATGATTACTACTTCATTAGTGGAAGACATTCCTGTTTCAGGGAAAACGCCTACAGAACTTGCCAGAACCATAGAAGAAATTTTGTCTAAATATTTGCGTGATCCCGTAGTGACAGTAACTGTAAATGATTTTGTTGGCCCATTTGGCGAGCAGATTAGAGTTATTGGTGAAGCTGCTGAGCCACAGGCTGTAAGTTATGTACAGCACATGACATTACTTGATGTCATGATTCAAGTAGGCGGCCTTACCGAGTTTGCTGATGGTAATGACGCTGTTTTAGTGAGAACTGAGAATGGCAAACAAAAGCAGTATACAATTTTAATTGAAGACCTGATAAAAAATGGAAAAATATCAGCGAATGTTGATGTGTTACCTGGCGATATAATTGTCATTCCAGAAACATGGTTTTAATCGCACTTTACTATAATAACCCTGTTGTTTAGAGGTCAGGAATGCAAGATTTATTCGAACAAGCCTTAACTTATTTAAAAGGAATTTGGCTTAAGCGTAGATATATTATGGTATCTACGTGGATTATTTGCCCAGTATTGTGGCTAGTAATTGTTAACTTGGATGACGTTTATGAGTCAGAGGCGAGAGTTTTTGCTGACACCCAATCTATATTAGGCCCATTGTTGAAAGGGCTAACCGTCGAAACTAATACGGATGCGCAAATTCAATTAATGGTTAAAACGCTGTTGAGCAGACCTAATATTGAACGTATAACGCGTATGACTGACCTTGATGTTCAAGTAACAACGCCGAGAGAATACGAAGAACTTGTTGATGATTTAAAAAATGACATCATCATCAGAAAAACAGGTGGCCGACGAGAAAATATTTTTACAATTTCTTATCGGCACAAAAACCCTGAGATGGCGAAAGATGTTGTACAGTCAGCATTAACTGTTTTTATTGAAAACACCTTAGGTGAAAACCGCTCTGACACTGACACTGCCGGTAAATTTTTGAATGCTCAAATTAAAGAATATGAGAATCGACTGCTTGCCGACGAAGCAAAATTGACCGATTTTAAACAAAAATATAGTAACGTTCTGCCGAATCAATATGGCGGCTATTACAACAAATTAAGTAACGCGAAAGACCAACTTAAAGCAATCGAGTTAAGTTTATCTGAGGCGCAATCTCAATTGAAAAACTCAAGGGAGAAGCTAGCATCGTCCAATGCTCCTGTTGAGAAAGCACAATCTAATATCAAAGATTCAAATACTATTGTCACAAGTTACGACGACAGGATCACTGAATTGGAATCTATGTTGGATTCCTTATTATTAAAGTATACGGAACAGCACCCTGACGTTAAAGAGTCTAGAAATCGTTTGAATCACTTGATGGCTCAGAAAGAGAAAGAAATTGAAGAGTACCTTTCAAGCCTTTCAGAGAGTAACCCGTCTGAAAATGTATCGCAAAACCCAGTTATTCAAGATTTACAGATTCAAGTGAATCATCTTGAGAACCAAGTTGCTTCAATAAAGGTGCGTCGTGATAACTACGCTAAAGAAGTCGAGGATCTTGAGAACAAGATTCATATTCTGCCTGAAATTGAAGCGGAACTTAAAGGTTTGAACCGCGGTTATGAAATTACAAAATCAAAATATGAAGAACTATTGAGCCGAAAAGAAACCGCGCAGTTAGCGAGACAAGCTGACGAAACAACGAACAATATTAATTTCAAAATTATAGATCCACCCCGAGCTCCTGCCGAACCAACAGGGCCTAAACGTATTTTATTTTTATTGGCAAGTACCATTTTCGGTCTAGGTGTAGGCGTAGGCTTATCATTCTTATTTAGTCAAATTAACCCTGTGGTTACATCGAGAAATCAAGTGGCCAAAGAAACAGGTATACCTGTTTTTGGTGTTGTGTCAGCGGCAGAAAATCTTGGCCTTCAGCGATGGCATAAGAAAAAGACCATTGTCTTTATAATCTCTAACGTATTGCTATTAATGTTATTAGCATGCTTTATTGTTTATTCTATTTTCCCGGAACAAGTATTAGCTCCCATTAAAGGAGTGCTTTAACTATGAGTACTATTGAAAAAGCGTTAGCGCGTAAAGCGGCAAAAGATACCAATGAAACATCAACTTCTGTTTCTGAGCGAAAGGTAGAAAAAGAAGAAGTAACGCCGAGTGACTCTCCAGAAAGTGCAGCGCCTAAGACTGATGACCGCGTGGCAAAAGTACTGAATATTGATACTGAGAATCTTAAGGACAGAGGATATTTAATTGATACTGGTGAGCGAAAGAGTATTAAAGACGAGTTTAGACAGATAAAACGCAAACTTCTGGAAAATGCTTTTGGCAATGCAGCCAAATTATTACATCATCCTAATTTAATTATGGTCAGCAGTGCTAAGCCAAATGAAGGTAAAACTTTCGTAGCGATTAATTTGGCATTAAGCATCGCACTGGAACAAGATAAAAAAGTACTGTTAGTGGATGCCGATGTGTTGAGGCCGAGTATTAACAGAGAGCTTGGTTTGGAACAATCAGAAGGATTGATTGATTACCTTTTAAAACCAGAAAAAAATGTCAGTGATATATTGTTTCAGACAAGTATCAATAACTTACGCGTTATTCCTGCTGGACAACCTCATCACTTGTCTAACGAACTATTAGCAAGTGAAAGAATGGCTGCTTTAGCTAGTGAACTTGCTACACGTTACCCTGATCGCGTCGTGATATTTGACTGTCCCCCATTGATAGGGGTTACAGAAACGTTAGTGTTAGCAAACTTAGTTGGTCAAGCACTTGTTGTGGTAGAAGAATCAAAAACAACCATCGCCAGTATCAAAGCGGCTACCGAATCACTCAATGAAGATTTGGCGCTTGGTATTGTCATGAATAAAGCAATTAGATCTCATAAGGATTTGTATGGCTACTATGGTTATGGATATGGCGAAAGCGAATAAAATCACCATAATTCTTTATACATCACTGATCTCTCATGCAGCTGTTGCTGGTGAATGGTTATTTACACCGACGTTAACGCTCGATGAAACATATACCGACAACGTTGAGTTGATAAGCGGTAATGAAACGTCTAGCTTGGTAACGCAAGCTGGTATCGACATTGATACTTCTTATCATTCGCAACTTGTACAATTTAACTTATATTCTAGTAGTTTAAATGCTTTTTATAGCCATGATCATGAACTAGATGACGATTATCATAAGCTAAATAGTGATATCAATGTGAAACTTGGCGATTATGGTTTATCGTTATTTGGCAGTGCTAATATTGATTATCGCGCTCGAAATAATGCGCGAAATGCGTTAGCAAATATTGTTTCGGCTGATTTAGCTCAAATAAAGTCTTACAGTGGCGGGTTGGCTTATAATGTTAACAATAGTGATTTCAACATAGCGTCATCGTTGGCATATAACTTGGTCGAGTCTGAGGATAATATCGGCGACCAAGAAGGCTACTCTGTTAATCTTTCGTCTAAAAATGGCCATGCAGCGCGATTATTGTTTTGGGATACCCAAGGTAGTTATCGCGAAAGAAAGCGCAATGGCCGGTCAAGTCGATTATATCAAGGCGAGTTAAAACTAGGCTTAATTTCAGACTGGAAAATAAACCCGTTTATTCGTTATTACGACGAAGATAATAAAGGAAGCATCGGTTCCAATCGTTCGATTGAATCAAATGCATATGGTTTAGGTGTTAGATGGTTAGTGACACCGAGGCTGCAATTAGATCTTTCATATAATACACCAATTGGTGAATCTGTTGATATTGATGGTAAAGAACAAGACGATTACATTGATGCTAAAGTAGAGTGGCAGCCGTCGATTCGTACGACGCTTAGCGCCAACTATTCTCAACGTTTCTTCGGTGATAGTTATGGTTTTAACTTTTCACATAAAAATAAAAGACTTACCAATACAATTAGTTATAACGAAGAAGTACAAAGCTTTACGCGCGATAGTTTTGTAGCGGTAGACTATGGTAGTTATTGGTGTCCAACCTCAGGTGGTACTGACTTTAATGATTGTTTTGTCGAAAATGATAGCAATGTAGATTTTGACAATTATACCCTGATTAGACTGACTGATTTAGAACTCGTTGAAGATGATGTTTTATCGCTTAACAAAACATTGTCGTGGTCTTCTACGTTATCGCTATCACGTACTACGTTGAAGTTAGGCGCAAATTATAATAATCGTGAAAACTTAGAAACACGCATCGAAGATGAGCGTAAAGCGATAAGTTTTTCTGTGTCACGGGACGTAAGCGGCCGTTCAGATATTAATTTTAAAGCATCTTATACTGATAATCATTTTCTAAAAGATACATCAAATACGCGTCGAGATAGATATCGACAATTCTCTATTGGCTATAAAAAGTCACTTAACCCAACGGTTAGTTTTAATATTGATTTGGCGAGTGTTAATCGAAGTTCGTCTAATGAGCAGTATAACTACGATGAAGGTCGCGTGACTTTCAAAATCACAAAAGATTTCTAATATGTATGAGCATTATTATGGCTTTAAAGAAAAGCCATTCCAGTTAAGTCCTGATCCGCGGTTTTTCTTTGCATCGAGTCATCATCAGCGAGCATTATCATATTTACAGTATGGCTTAGATCAAGGTGAAGGCTTTATTGTTATTACAGGGCCTATAGGCACTGGAAAAACGACGATTGCCAGAAATTTACTTAGTCAAATTGGTGATGAAAGTATTGTTGCAGCTCAACTTGTAACAACTAAATTAGATCCGCAGGAACTACTAGCGCTAGTCGTGTCAGAATTTCACATTGAGTGTAAAAGTGACAGTAAAGCTGACTTAATTCAAGCGATTGAACAATTTTTAATCTCATTGAATAAGCAAGGCAAGCGTGCGTTATTGATCGTGGATGAAGCGCAAAATTTACCCTCTGAAACCGTTGAAGAGTTGCGCATGTTGTCAAATTTTCAACTTGATAATAAGCCACTAATCCAGAGCTTCTTATTAGGTCAAGAAGAGCTTAAGCCTATTATCCAAGCGCCAAATATGGAGCAATTTAGACAGCGTATTATAGCGTCTGCTCATCTCAAGCCCTTATCTGTTGAAGAAGTGAAAGAGTATATCAACTATCGGTTACAACAAGCGGGCTGTAATCGAGACAATTTATTTTCAGAAAGTGCCTTTGAGCTTATTCATGAAAAAACACTCGGCGTACCGAGAAAAATTAATATTTTTGTAGACAGATTGTTGTTATTTGGCTTTTTAGAAGAGCTTGAGGTGTTTAGTGCCGAATCCATTGTAACTGTTGCAGAAGAAATGGAAGTTGAACTGACAGGTTCATTAAACAATTCGGAGCTACAAAACCCGAAAGCAGCACAGCAAGTGGTTGTTAACTCAACAGATAATGTTGAACATATTAAAGAAGTGCTCAGAGACGTTGAAGAAATTTTAGAGTCATCGATCAAGCAAAAAATAAAAATGGCTCGTTATGTCGACAAATTGTTAAAGCAGAAAAGTCGTCAATATGCAGAGCAAAATACCGATTCTTGATGAGACATAACGCATAGCAGTGAATAAGAGCAATGCCAAGTTTTCGCTTGTTGTTGTTTTTTACAACGAATAGTGTGCCAGTCAGGTCAAGTAAATAAAGGATGGCGAAAACCCATTGTGATGCTATTTGGTGAAGATCAAATAAAACGCTATTTTTATTAAGTGCAGTCATGAATACTAGAAAATGCTAGTCGGGTTTCGCAAAGTTCAGTATGTGAGCATTAAACGTGACTTTCACGACTAGTTTAGAATGCAGTACATAACTATAAAGAAATAGGATATTCACATGATAAGTAAAAAAACCGCATTGTCATTGGCGGTCATGTTAGCTTTAACAGCCTGTGGCGACAAGCTTACTGTTGAAGATTACCTTGCACAAGCCAAACAACATCAAACAGAAAATAAGCTTAAAGAATCTGAAATCGCGTTAAAAAATGCCATTCAATTAGCACCTAAAAATGCTGAAGCACGTGTTAGTTTAGGTAAGCTTTACTTATCACTTGGTAATAGCGCGAGCGCTATTAAAGAACTAGAACGCGGTCAGTCGCTAAAATATAAAGGTCGTGATCTTGTACCACTATTAGCACGCGCTTACCTTATAGCAGATGATAATGCCGGTGTTATTGGCTTATCTGAGGCTGCAGATAAACTGCCAGAAGATCAACGTGTTATTTACTTGTCTTATAAAACGTTAGCGCTTATAGAAACAGGTGAAACAAAAGAAGCAAGAATAACGGCTAAAGCGGCAAGTAAGTTGTTGCCTGCCAATCCTCATGCAGTACTCGCAAATGCGTATATAGCCATGGTCGATGATGAGTCAGAACGTGCCAGTGCGTTGGTTGATAAAAGCTTACAATTGGATCCTGAAAATCCAGAAGGGCATATGTTTCAAGGGCAAATTTTTATTGCCCAAGGTAACTTTGATGATGCGGCAAAAAGCTTTGAAAAGTACTTGGCACTTCAGCCCGAATCAAATTTGACGCTACTGCTGCTAGCAGATACGTTGGTTAAAACAGATCGTTACCTTGAAGCTGAAAAATATGCTGACACTATCTTAGCGGCAATGTCGGAGCAACCAGTGGCGAATTATGTTAAAGCCGTGGTTAGGTTCGCTGAGAAAGATTACGAACAGGCGTTAAAGTATGCAGAAGTAGGATTAACAACGCAATATATGAAGCCTCATTTACGCTTGGTTGCCGGTGCTAGTGCCTTTTATTTAGCCAAATATGAACAAGCTAATTTTCACCTCGGTACTATTGTTGATCAGTTAACACCCGAACATTCAGCACGAAAAATGTATGCGGTCAGTCAATTCCATGTCGGAAAAATTGAAAATATCACTGACTCGTTACAAAGTTACGTACCGGTCTCTGAAGAAGATCAGGAGTTTATGTCTTCGCTAAGTTTTAGCCTATATAGCATGGGAGCGACAGAACAAGCTAAAATGGTTGCTGATAGGGTTTCACAGTCTTCTTTAGATTCAGCAAAGTCATCAGGTCGTAAGGGTATTTTAAAACTTATGATGGATGATATTTCTGGCGTAGACGACCTAGAAGCTGCACTTGAGAAAAATCCAGATTTAGTTGGCGCTGAATTAGCTCTTGCCTATGTAGCCTTAGAGCAAAAGGAATATGATAAAGCGATAGAAATAGCGCAAAACTGGCAAGCTAAATATCCAGATAAAGCTGACGGATACAATATGTTGGCGGCTGTCTATGTAAGACAAGGGGATTTGGAAAAAGCAAAAAGTGTTTTGATGCAAAGCCTTGAAAATGCACCCAACAATGCTTTTGCGCTAACTGAACTTACGTCTGTTTACGTTAAACAGGGTAATAAGAAAGACGCAAAAGAAACTGCACAAAAAGCCGTTACTCAGCACCCTAATAATCTTAAAGCGTTGCATAATAACTATGCACTGTTTCGCAATGAAGCGGCGTTAGCAGCGATTAAAAAGTCATTTGATACGGTTGAATATAAAAATAATATTGCACCACTTTATATGCAAGCGTTGTTAGATGGAGACAACGTTCAAGCAATGCTCAATGTTGTTGATGAGCTAACACTTGATTTTAAAACGCCTAAGAGAGTCTGGCAATTACAAGTGTTTGCTTATCATAAGCTGCAAAAAGGCGCGCGTATTAAAGAAACTTTAGATAAGTGGACTAAAGCAAACCCTTATCACGTTGAACCTATCTTTTTGCTTGCTGATTATTATGTTAAATCAAAAAAACCAGCACTTGCGCTTGATACGATCAATGATGCTTTAAATGGCATTCACGCGAATAACACTAATCTTAAATTAGTAAAGATGCAGCTGTTACTTGATAACCGTAACACTAGTGAAGCAAAGCGTTTGTTTAAAGAACTTGAATCAGCTTCTATCGATGAAAACCTCGCAGCAGGCATAAATGGGCGAATTTTGCTATTGGAAGGTAAGTTTGAAGAGGCGATTGATGGTTTAGAGCAGTATTATAATGCGTACCCGACAAGCCAAAATGCAGTCTTACTGGCGTTGGCGCACAGTCGTTCTAACGATAGTGCCAGTGCCATTGCTGGATTAGAAAAACACCTTGAAAAGAATGAAAACGACTACGCTGCTCGTAATTTGTTGGCTAATTACTATGTTCAGCAAGATAAGTCGAAGGCACTGAAACAATATGAATCATTAGTTAAATCTCAGCCACTCAATGTTGTTGCGTTAAATAATTTAGCATGGTTGTCGCTAGAAAATAATGACATTGAAAAAGCCGCTAGCTATGCAAAAAAAGCGTATGATCTTGCACCTAAAGTGCCTAATATCGCTGATACCTACGCCAAAACGTTGTTTGCTCAAGGTGATAAGCGTGGCGCGTTAGATAAGTCAAAAGAAGCATATGACTTAACTAACGGTAAAGACGTAGATATTTCGTTAAATTATGCTGAAATATTGATCGCCGGCAAAGAAAAAGCTTTAGCGAAAGAGATCTTACAGAATCAAGAAGTCACCTCAGACGAGCAAAGAGAGCGGATTAAAAAGTTATTAGATCAACTTTATAAGCTTTAACCGTTGATATTAAAAAAGCATTAGGTTGCGAATGCAGACCTAATGCTTTTTATGCCTTTAATACGATCAATTTACTATGTCATAATTTCAGCCAATTAATCCATTATGTGTAATGGTGTTAATCTTTCTTATGCTTTTCTTCTTTTACTTTTTGAAAAAGCTCATCGGTATCTTCGATAAATTCATCAACGCTACTACTACCAGCAAAGAGAAACGTTGGTGTTAATAATGTAGTGTTGAAGTTAGGTTTAATACTGAAATCTGGCTTTTTACTGACTTGCACTAAAAAACTACCACCGACTAAAAGAATCGTGAGTCCAGATGCGACGATCATGCGGCGCTTGTTGCTAACATGAAAGCCGATATAAATGTTTAACCAAAATAAACAAAAAGCTATAACAATCGGCGTTAGTCCGGTCATAAACACGAGAATTGAGCCACTTGCGGTGTTGAAGGTTACAACCGTTTCAATAAAGTCTGAAATCCAGGAAATATTGTAAAAGATGAAACAAATACCGAGTTGCGTCCATATCCTGGCGTCATGTTTGGTTAGCAGCGAAACAAGCGCCACGCCAATAGGCCATACAGAAAAGACTAATGTCATACCCGCTGCAGATACAAGTAGTTGCGTAAATTTGACTTCAGTTGGGTTATTAAGGAAAAACAACCAACCGGTTATTAACGCAAAAACAACAATGTTGCTGATTAAAATAGCAGGGTGCTTAGTTAAATTTATTAGATTTTCAAAGGGGCTGAGTGTAATGCTTGCTTCAACAGGGTGGAATGGGAACAATATGCGAACTTGGCTTTTGCCAATTCGGATAATATCGCCTGAGTGAATGACATGTCCATCGGCTGACTTTTTACCTTCACCAAGAAAGCTGCCATTAGCACTGTCTAAATCTTGAATACGCCACTGTTCTCCGTCAAAGGATACTACAAGGTGCTCAGCACATACGTGTGGGTCAGACAAGATAATATCGTTATGATATCCACGACCAATGGTAACTTTATCTTTGCTGAGTTTATGTCGACTCAATACTTTTTGCCCACGGCTAATTTCTTCAACAATTATTTCCATGTTACCGACTCCATGAATTGTTTAGTAAAGGCTTGGGCACTTGATTGAGAAACGCCTGCTAAAGTAAAGTGACTGATAAGTGCTTGTTGATGATGGTCAACCGAGATTGCGAGGTATAAAACGTCGTATAAATTAGTAAATTTTTTATAAGCTCGTGTACAAAATATGGCTTTATTATTGATTTGTTGATTTGTCGGCATAACAATATCGTGTTGGCACTCAAATTCGGTAATGTCATCTTTACCCGCTTTATTGCCTGGCATAACACGTGCGATCTGACGTTGAAATAGCTGGTAGAACTTTATATCACTGAGCTTTTTCGCGTTTAGATAGCGAAACTCCATTTCAACTGACCCAGTGTAGAAGTTATTAGCGATAAAAACATTTTCTTCTAACGAACAATTAGCGACAGCCATTAGCATTAATGCATCTTTTTTATCAGCGTTAGATTCCCCCCAACAACGAATAAAGGGCACATCAATGGTTGGAACTAACCCCTCACCAAGACTTTTGAGTTGCCACTCACTGTTCAACAACGTGGTAATTAGCTTATCTTGATAGCCATCGAGTTGTTGTTGCATTTGAGGGGCTATTGCTTGAGCGACTTCTTGTTTATGAGTCTTAAGTAAGGCTAAAAGTTTATCATGGGGCACTAGAAAGCCAATTTGGTTGCCAGAAGTCGCTACGTTAATGCCGACTACTTTTGTGGCTTTATTTACCACAGGACCACCACTCATACCTGAATTAACTGACCCGGTAAAGTGGATACGATCACTAAAAGACTCTTTTTTAAGACCATTATAAGTACCAGGAACAACAATCATCCCGAGATCATGCGGGTTTCCTAACGAGAATATTTCTTCTCCTTTTGCCGGAGCTTGGTCAGAAATTTCAAAAAAAGGCATAGGTTGACTAACAGAACGTTTAACGATGGCAAGATCGTTAACCACATCAACATTTTTTAACATCAACTCATCTTTGTTGCCTTCATTATCTAGAAATTCAATACGGTATTTTTCTGGATGACGTGCATAGCTTGAAATTACATGGTAATTGGTTGCAATAAGGCCATCGGCACTAATTTGAAACCCGGAGCCTATCGATGACTTTTCTCCGCTCGCTTTATCGATAATCCTGATTTGGTATAAGGATGGTGCAAGTTGTTTAAAGATTGCTTCTGCTTGCTCAGTGGCGCATACGAAACTACTAATGCCAAAAAGTAGTATGCTTAACAAAGCTTTCATTCAATGTCCTATGGTGAGAGCTCAAAAAAATCAGTTTCTGTATTGTGCCACTGTGAATTCATTTGTCATCAATTATCCCGCGATATTTTGTTAGTGTTTTTGAACAAGTGTAAAGAACTGTTCGATTATTGCCTGTCTAAACTATGTAAATGAAATGGCTTAAAGGTAACTCTTTTCATCATTTATGTTGCATTAATGTGATGAATGATAAAAAAGAAAAGTTATGTGATTGCTACACGAGTTGATCTAGTATCAATAGCGCATTGGCCGTAATATAGGTAATTCTGAACGAAGAAACAGCAAAAGTGAACGAATATGGACATTGAAAAACAAAGTCACACTAAGTTTGAGCAATATTTATTGAGTAAGCCTTATTCAAGCTTTGATTTTCCTTTTGGCCCCGACGTTAAAGTGTTTAAGGTTAAAAGTAAAATGTTTGCTTTGCTCTCTTTTGGAAATGGAAACGAGAAAGGTACCGATGGGAAAATGGCGGGGTATTACTGCATAAACTTAAAATGTGATCCTGATGAAGCGGTGATGTTACGCGATATCTTTCCCAGTGTGATACCAGGTTATCATATGAATAAAGCGCAATGGAACACTGTTATATTAGATGGCTCAATTCCTGAAAGCGAAATTGAACGCATGATCGATAATTCATTTAATTTGGTGGTAAGTAAAATGACTAAGAAAGATCAAAAATCAATCTTAGTTCATTTATAAAACAGGGTATTTAGCTGCAAACGTTAGTTTTTTAAGGTTTTCATATCCGCCAAAAGTTCATCTAATTTCTTGAACTGATTACCGTAAACGATATTAAGATCGAAACGATAAAACGCATCAGAGTACTTAATGATGAGTAGTAATAGCAATGTTAAGATGACGATTAAATAATAAGGAACGCCTAGTAGCACTATCTCTGTTGGAAATAACTTCAGGATAAGCGCTAAAATTTCTCCACCCGCCTGACTAACGAGCGCTTGAGTAACCATGCCAATAAATAATAAAGGGTAAAAGAAACGATAATATATCGCATAAGTGCTAATTGAGCTTTTTAGCCAGTGATCAAAGTTAACTAAATAATCATAACTTGACTGTCCTTTTGATAACCTTGTGCTTTTGGTCAATTCTTTTTTCGCGATAATCACTAGCGGGATAAGTAAACAACAAATATATAAACCTAAAAAAGGTGCGCCAATAAGTGACATCATTATCATCATGATGATACTGCCTATAATTAGTGCTTTAATATTGAGTGCGAACATACTCTGCAATTTATCCACTATATTTTGTGATTTTCGGTTATATAGAGCGTTAATTTTAGGTGCAGAAAGGTTAGGTTCATTAATAAAGCCTTCTTTCCACATTGATTCAATTGACTTATTCATCTGCTACTCCTTGTTGTTTTAAATGTCTGAGTAATCTTTCTTTTATTCGCTTTACTCTGACACCAATATTATTCGTATTTGTACCGGTAATTTCGGCAATCTCCGCATAGGTTTTTTCTTCCAAATAAAGCAAAATCAACGCTCGATCTATTTCTGACAAGTGCTTTATCGCATTATATAATTGGTTTATATCGTCATTGATAAAGGCTTTGCTATCGTCAATAACTTCCTCGGGTAATGCATCTGACGATATATCCGTTATGCCTGACTTACTCTTTTTCAAATGCGTTAGACATACATTTAATGAAATGCGGTATATCCATGTTGACCATTTTGATTGTTGATTAAAATTATCTTTACTGCGCCAAATCTGCAGGCAAACTTCTTGATAATAATCTTCAAAGTCTTCTTGGCTGTTGGTATATGCCCGACAAATTTTGATTATGATCCCTGAATAAGGAAGTATCGATAATTGATAAAAATCACTGCCCATTGAAAAATAAGTTCCTATACACGCTTTGCCTTGTTAGTGGCTTTACCTTGAGGTTTATTACACCCCACATAAACTTTTTTGAAAAAATAACCATTCACCTGGATTTCAGGCGCTCGAAGTCAGCAAATACACTAGGTTAACTTAATGGTGGTTTTTAATTGAAGCTATTAACGTAAGTTTAAGTGACTTAGGAGAAAATCAAAAATTTACGCGTCTTTGAAATGACAATGGCTCTTTAGTGATAGGGTGGTTAAAACTAAGCGTTTCTGCATGCAAATGAAGCCGGTTTGCGAGTGTGCCATAAAGACCATCGCCAGTAATCGGCGTATTTAGTCCATCGGGGTGGGCACAATGTACACGTAGTTGATGTGTACGGCCGGTGATAGGGTATAATTGAATCAGTGTTTTATTATTTAAGCGTTCTAAAACATGCCATTTAGTTTTAGCCACTTTTCCATATTGCCAACATACTTTTTGACGGGGACGGTCATTAATATCAAGAATTAATGGCAAATCTATATTGCCCGACTCCTGTGCAATAACACCATCAACTAAAGCGATATAGCGCTTTTTAACGGTTTTTTCTATAAATTGCTGTTGTATTGATTTATGCGCGCGCTCATTCAAAGCAAGTACTAGTAAGCCTGACGTAGCCATATCTAAGCGGTGAACAATTAATTTTCCTTGGGCGTAGGGAAATTTTGCTTTTATTCTCGTTTCAACGGAATCTTGAATATTTTTACCGGGTACCGAGAGTAATCCGGCTGGTTTGTTTACGACCACAATATGTTGGTCGTGATAAACAATCTCCAATGGTAATTTTTCCGCAGGGTTAGACAATAATGGATTAATATCTACCTCCATGCCTTGCAGCATGTGAGGCAATATTGGTCCACATTTTCCTTGGCAAGCGGGATAAAAATGACCATGTTTGCGAATCTCTGCAGGGTGAGATTTTCCCCACCAAAATTCGGTAAAACATACGGGCACTAATTGCTGTTTAAATGCATATTGCAATAGTTTAGGTGCGGCGCAATCTCCCGTTCCTGCGGGCGGTTTCCCTTGATTTTGTGCAGCAAACAGCTCAAGCACGCCTTTTTTTTCTCCGTTAATATTGTGTAATTGATATTGTTGAAATAATTGTTTTTGCAGTTTATTTGAAAGCTTTTTTCGACGTTTTTTCAATTGCTCAATGATCAATAATTTTTCATTAAGTGTGTCATTTACTTCGGTAATGCGGTGTTGCCACTGTGCTTTTAACGCCTTTAACTCTTTTTTGTGTTCAACGCTTTCTCGTGAAAGCGCAATACTTACGTGCTTCGCTTGTGTAAAAGCTTCAGGAGTGTGCTGTTCTGACCAAGGCGACAGTTTCTCGGCAATGTGCGTTCGTGTTACTTTTCGCTGTTTCTTTGCTTCAACCATTTTTTGCTGTTGAGCGCTGATGGCGCTTTCAGCTTGTTGTTTAATTGCGGCTAATTGTTGCGTTAATGTCGCTAAGGTTGCGCAAGTTGTTAACATTTCAATTTCGTGGTTAAGTTCATTGATAATGGTTTGATGTATAGTGAAGTCACTATTATCAGCAAACCCTTCAAATATATTCGGAACAAAGTGTTGGTTAAATGTTTCTTTTATCTTTGGTGAGGATATTGTGGCACCAGAATATGCACATAAATAACCCAATTCACCATGCTGGTTCTTAACCACTAATACACCATACATTTTTCCTTCTGTTTGCTCAGGAGGGGCAGCATGTATGCTTAGCCATTGCTGTAATTCAGTTGCAGCTTTTTTTGCCCAAGGGTCAGGCTGATAGCAAAAAGGGTAAGTAAACTTAGAGGGTAATGCAGCTAAGTCTGGCAGATCAGCAAAGGGGATCACTAAATTTGGTGTGTTCATTGAGATCATAACTTTGCAACTGCTATTGGTTAGGTGAATGTTAACGAAAAAGAATTTTACGTAAAAAGTAGGTTTAACGCTATGATATCAATATGCATGTCATTTATGTAGTAGGCGCTTTTCATCATATTTATTACAGTCTTATAGCGCTTAAGTTAAGCGAAATCAAAAGCTGAGACGTTAGGATAGGGATAAAATTGTGCGTTATTCATTCTAACCTTGATGGCATTAGTGTTGTTTGTGGATATTAGCTTTAATTGACTAATTGTTTGCTTACCTAACTGGTAATATTAGCTATAATAAAACAATATCATTGTATCTAGCAATGATATTGTTTTAGGTAGTACTCAGTGATAAAAAATAACAAACCATTGTCATCTATTACTCAACAAGTCGCGTTATTATCAGAAGTATTGAATAACGTTGGAGCCTGTATTTTTGCCAAGGATCTTAACGGCAAATACCTTTACGCCAACGATATGGTACTAGAGGTATTTGGCATGCCTTTAGAAAATGTGATTGGTAAAGATGACAGCCACTTTTTCGACTTAAGTATTTCTGATCAGTTAAGGAACAACGATAAAAAAGTACTTACGGAAGGCGTCATCGTTGAACAAGAAGAAACGAATTATATTAAAGCAACGGGTGAAGTTCGCATTTATCATTCGGTAAAAAAACCACTGTTTGATGAAGAAAAACGCATTATAGGATTATGCGGTATTTCAACAGATATTACTGAACAAAAAAGATTAGAAAACCTAGTTAAAAAGCAAAAAGATTTACTGAATATTGTACTCGATAACGTTGATGCACATATCTATATGAAAGACAATCAACGTACCTTTAAGTATGTGAATAGTCGAGTTGCGGCACTATTCGGCTTACCAGTAGAGCAAGTTGTTGGTAAGAAAGAGACTGACATATTGCCAGAAGACGTTGCAGAGCATTTTTACCAGTCGGATAAAAAACTCTTTGAAACAGGTGAGCGACAAACGATTGATGAAACAGTGATTGATGACGAAGGTAATGAACATCATTACCTGAGTGTTAAAATTCCGTTCTACCCTGAAAATGAAGACCCAGTGTTAATAGGTTTTTCAACGGAAGTGACTGAGCTATATAAGTTGAAAGAGCAATTTAGAAAACAGGCAAACACTGATTCTCTTACTGGCTTGTTTAATCGTCGATATTTTGTTGAACATGCTGAACGTGAATTCAAAAGGGCACAACGAAATGGAAAACCATTAACCGTTATTTCAATTGATATTGATCACTTTAAAGATATTAATGATAAGTATGGTCATCCAGTTGGCGATGAAGTGCTGGTTGAGGTAAGTAAGCAGTTACTCCCTAATTTGCGCAGTGAAGATGTGCTTGCGCGAATTGGTGGCGAAGAGTTTGCTATTGTGCTGCCAGATACCGACTTGCAACAAGCCAGTCACATTGCTGAAAGAATTCGCCACCAACAAGATTGCATTCGTATTAAAGGCAATTGGCAAGGTGAATTAAATGTACAAGTGAGTGTTGGTGTAGCCATTAAACTAGACGATGATAGTAACTTTGATGTGTTATTTTCTCGTGCAGACAAAGCATTATATATGGCGAAAAATAATGGACGTAATCAAGTTTTTTGTCACAATTAGCGAATAACCTACGTTGTTCCGTACTTGTTCCAATATCAAAATCAGTTGTATGAGCACTCTTAGGGTCTGTTATTGATAGATAGCTATACCCATTTTTCTCACCCCTTATTTTTAAATGTATTTGTTTATTTTTGCCCTCGAAATTGCATCAATTAGCGGGGTAACGTTGAACTGATTTATCTCTTTATAATCAACCTTATAAATTCTATTGCTTTTAACTTATTTAGCTGCTTGTTATCGATTTAAACTCCCCAATTAGGCAAACAGGCTTGGTAAATTTGCAGAGAATTTGCTTATACGTGACCTTTTTGTGACGGCTGTCTTAATTCTGTCACGCTGCTGTTATCTAAAGTTAACAAGCGAGTCATATTTGTTCCATCGCAATGTCATTTTCCTCTTTTAATATCTGCGCTTTGATGTCAGCGCACATTAATTTGTTTAGCTGAACCCAAAGGGCAGCGTTTTTGTCATTTTTACATCGTTATTGCTTTTTCATGTGGAACAACCACACATTAATCGCAATGCCTTGTCTAAGTACCAATAAACTACTGCAAAAATAAACACAAAAGTTCAACAGACCCTAATAATAATTATTTAAGGAAGGAATTATGAGCTCTAAATGGGTTTCACTTTCAGTTATTCCATCTTTTTTGTTTAGCTCAATAGCATATTCAGATGTTATTCCAAGCATTCAAAAACAGAGTAACTGGTATACACAAGCACAAGCCAAGGTGCTAGATAAAACTAAGTTAACAACAAGTACAAATGCTAAAAATGTGATTTTGTTTGTTGGTGATGGTATGGGTATTTCTACGCTTACAGCTGCACGTATATTGCAAGGGCAGATGGCTGGTAAGTCAGGTGAAGAAGGTTATTTAAGCTTTGAAACTTTTCCTTATTCTGCACAAGTAAAAACGTATAACACAGATGCACAAACCCCTGATTCTGCTGGAACCATGACAGCAATGATGTCAGGCGTCAAAACGGATGCGGGTGTTCTCGGCGTAAATGAAAATATTGAACGTGGTGATTGTGCGAGTGTAAAGGGTAATGAATTGATAACAGCGGTCGAACTTGCTGAAATTAAAGGCATGTCCACGGGTATTCTTTCTACGGCTCGTATTACACATGCAACGCCAGCGGCTGCTTATGCAAAGTCTGCCGATCGTAATTGGGAAGATATCTCGGATATGCCTAACACTGCTGTTGACTTGGGCTGTGAAGACATAGCCTCACAACTGGTGAATTTTGAGAAAAATCTTGAGCAGAGATTTCCAGGTATAGATGTTGATGGCATTGACTTTGCGATGGGTGGTGGTCGCCGTCATTTTCTGCCAAAAGATGAAGCATATAATAGTGCAGACGCTAGAAGTGCAGTAGAAGGTGATCGCACCGATAATCGAGATTTAACTGCTGAATGGCAAACCATGTACCCTAATGGTACTTACGTTATGGACAAAGCAGGTTTTGACGCGATTGATACAGAAACTACTGAGCGTGTCTTTGGTTTATTTAATGAGTCTCATATGAATTATGAAGCCGATAGAGAAAATGATATATCTGGCGAGCCTAGTCTGAGTCAAATGACTGAAAAAGCGATTGACGTGCTAAGTAATAACGATAAAGGTTATTTACTTGTTGTTGAATCGGGTCGAATAGATCATGGTCATCATGCAGGTAGTGCATACAATGCGTTAACCGACACTCTTGAATTTGCTAATGCTGTTCAAAAGGCAATTGACTCAACCAACCCTGAAGAAACCTTGATTCTTGTTACTGCAGATCATAGTCACGTTTTTACCATTGCTGGGTATCCAAAACGTGGTAATCCTATTCTTGGAAAAGTGGTTAATGTTGGTGCTACAGAGCCAGCCCTAGCAGCAGATGGCATGCCATATACAACACTTGGTTATACCAATGGATTAGGTTTTCGTAATTTACAAACGGAAACCGATGCTGATCAAAGTTACAACGACTCGGCCATTGCTGGGCGTCAAGATTTAACGACTGTTGATACGACTACGTCAGGCTTTCATCAAGAAACGACTGTTCCAATGGGATCCGAAACACATGCCGGTGAAGACATTTCACTTCATGCTCACGGGCCTGGAGCACATTTTGCTCAAGGAGTTGTGGAGCAAAGCATCGTTTTTCACATCATTAATAAATCACTTGGCTTAATTGGCAACTAGGGGAACTGACAATGAAAAGGTTAACATATATATCTCTATCTATTGCTGTAGCACTCGTTGGTTGTGATGGTGACGATGGCAAAGACGGTACTAATGGTGTATCGGGTGTAAATGGATTAAATAGTCTTGTAAGCCAAACGTTTGTGCCGGTTGGTCATGAAACATGTAGAAATTCAGGCGTCAGAATTGACTCTGGTATTGATGAAAATGGCAACGGCACACTTGATGATGCTGAAATTGACGCGAGTGAATTTGTTTGTGCGCCTGCGAATACAGACGTAGCTGGCGGTAGCGCAGATACTACCATGAATAATCCGTGGTTTAGTGCTGGTGAGCAACATATTGCTCAAGTCCGAAGTGATAGGGCATCTTTGACCAATGCCGCGGGTAAGGCAAAAAATGTCATTCTATTTGTCGGCGATGGCATGGGAATATCCACAGTTACAGCGGCGCGTATTTTAGCGGGTCAAAAAATGGGTAAAATGGGAGAAGAGCATCAATTAAGTTTTGATAAGTTTCCGTATTCAGGTTTCGCAAAAACATACAATGTTGATGCTCAAACGCCAGATTCTGCAGGTACAATGACGGCAATGATGTCTGGTATTAAAACAGATGTCGGTGTAATTGGTGTAGGGGAAGGTATTAGTCGAGGTAATTGCGACTCAGTATCGGGTAATGAACTTGTTACCGCGCTTGAACTGGCAGAGATTGCAGGGAAGTCTACCGGTGTTATTTCTACTGCTCGAATAACACATGCTACACCTGCTGCTACATATGCAAAATCAGCTGATCGTAACTGGGAAGATAATTCCGATATGCCAGCAGATGAAGCGGCAAAAGGCTGTGAAGATATTGCTTCGCAACTTGTTAATTTTGAAGCTAACCTAGAAGCAAGATTTTCAGGTTTAGATGTTGATGGTATTGAGGTTGTTTTAGGTGGTGGACGCCGTCATTTCTTACCTAAAGACGCTGCTTTTAATAGCGCAGATGCAACGAGCGCCGTTGAAGGTGATCGTACAGACAGCAGAGATCTGACGGCAGAATGGCAAGCAAGTTACCCAACGGGAAATTATGTTATTGACCGTAATGGTTTTAATGCATTAAATGCCGAGACAACAGAAAAAGTTTTTGGTCTGTTTAACGAGTCACACATGCACTACGAAGCAGACAGAGAAAATGACATTGCCGGTGAGCCAAGTCTTAGTGAAATGACAGATAAGGCGATTGATATATTAGATAATAATCAAGACGGTTACTTCTTAATGGTTGAATCAGGGCGTATTGATCATGGCCATCATGCAGGTAATGCTTACAATGCTTTAGAAGATACCATTGAATTTGCCAAAGCTGTGCAATCGGCGGTTGATGCCACTGATCCAGAGGAAACGTTAATCATTGTTACCGCTGATCATAGCCATGTATTCACTATGGCTGGATATCCAAAGCGTGGTAATCCTATCTTAGGTAAAGTGGTTGGCGTAGGCAGTGAAGAGCCTACACTTGCCGCAGATGGTATGCCATACACTACCTTAGGTTATACAAATGGCCTTGGTTTTAAAAATCTAGGTATGGAAACAGACGCTGATGCTGGTTATGCGCACCCTTACGTAAACACGCGTCAAGATTTAACGACTGTTGATACAACGACACCTGGCTTTCATCAAGAAGCGTTAATACCTATGGGCTCAGAAACACATGCAGGTGAGGATGTTGGTGTTTATGCGACAGGACCTGGCGCACATTTAATTACAGGGACTAATGAACAAAGCCTTATTTATCATGTTATTAATCATGCCTCAGATTTGGTTAATAAAGCCGAGGCTGCGTTAAACTAACGTATTAAATAAAGTTGTCATAAAAAGTTGGTATAAGGGGTAATAACATCCTTTTACCAACTTTTTCTATGAGTAACACAATGAAATCGACGCTTCTCATATTCGTTTTATTCTTTAACGTAAATGCAGTATTAGCTGCTGCCTGTAAACAAAACCCTTCGCAATTAATTGCACATTATCGTGTCACGGAAGGTGATTCACAACATCAAAAGTTGACCTTGGCGCGGTTTAACAATCAAGCTGGTCAATTTTATCATGATAAAAACTATGGTGATTGGTGGAGTAAGTCATCAAATTCGCACTTAATGCTAACGCGATATTTTCCTGCCTTTAAAAAAGCAATTGAATACCAACCGAGTGAAATAAAGTTAGAAGCTTCAGAGAACACATGGCAAAAACAATGGCAGATGATATCTGACCAATTTATTGCCAAAATGACGCCACAGCATATTGAAAGTAAAGGATGTTTACGAGTTGAAATGCTGACGCTGAAAGAGCATGACGTTGAATATATCTTGCATTGGTTGCCTATGTTACGTTTAGTTGAACAGTTAGAAGTCGTGTCAAAAGGGCAAGTACTCAAGAGCTGGCAGTTGATAGCACTGAATGATCAACCTGCTGACGTGCAACAATACGTTAAGAATCTATCAACATACCAAACAATTGATTATGCCGATATTGGCGATAATGAAGCTGATCCATTTCTAGCAAAAATGATCCATCAAGGGTTTAAAGCGACAACGTCGACTGAGCATATCCATTAAGGTACTGCTGCAATAACAGCTCATTTTAGTGCTGAATTTCACGCCGATATATCCAATTTTTAAATGTAAGCGTTTTCCTTTATAAAAATAAATGTAAATGATATTGATTCTTATTCTGTTGAGTGTTTTAATTGCGCCAAATTATTATTTGTGACTTGATAAGGGTTTCATCGCGTGAATCTTCAAACTTTAAAACCGGCACACATTGCGTTAGCAATTTCTGCTGCAGTTTCAATAAATGCTCAAGCAAATGACAATAACGATATGGAGCATTTAACTATCTTCGGTAGTGAACATCGAATTAATGATACGCCAGGTAGTGCACATGTATTATCAGAAAAAGAGTTAGAGAAGTTCGATTACAGCGATATTATGCGCACGCTGACATCAGTACCAGGTGTTTATGTATTAGAAGAAGATGGTTACGGTCTTCGTCCAAACATTGGTATGCGCGGGACAGGGCAAAACAGAAGTGAAAAAGTTACCGTTATGGAAGATGGCGTATTAGCGGCGCCAGCCCCCTATGCTTCTCCGGCGGCATATTACTTCCCTACGGCAGGTAGAATGCAATCCATTGAAGTACTAAAAGGTACCTCAAGCGCAATGTATGGCCCACGTACTACAGGTGGTGTTATTAACTTTTTATCTCGTCAGATCCCCCAGGAAGATTTTGCCGGTAAAATTGCGCTAAGTGCTGGTCAAGACGGTTATAGCAAAGTACATGGTTTTGTTGGTGGAACAGGTAAAAATATTGCGTCTGTATTCGAAGTATATCGATATCAAGCGGACGGTTTTAAAGACATCAATCATACAAACAAAGGTACAGGGTTTGTAAAGAATGATGTTATGACGAAGGTATTACTTCGCTCAGATGTTACTGCGGAATTTTATCAAGAGTTAGAAGTAAAATTAAAGTATGCGGATGAAGACTCAGATGAAACTTATATCGGTTTAACGTCGGCAGACTTCAATGCTAATCCTTATCAACGTTACTCTGCTTCTCAGCTAGATAATATGGCGACTGAACATAAGCAACTGCAGGTAAATCACTTAATTCAGCTTTCACCACGTTTTGTTTTAGGGACCTCTGCCTATCATAATGATTTTAGCCGTAACTGGTATAAAACGAGCAAAATTGACGGAAAAAGCCTAGGTAGTGGGGGCGTTGAGATTGCAGCTCAGTTCGATCAAAACGCCGTTACAAATAATGAAATTGCCGTTGATGTAAAAGCAAATAACCGAGATTATTTGTCACAAGGGATCCAAACAGTGCTTGATGCAGATTTTGATGCCCATCAGGTCAAGTTTGGTTTGCGCTATCATGAAGATGAAATGGATCGATTCCAATGGGTAGATAAATATACCTTAAATAGTGCCTATGATATGAGATTAACAAATGCGGGTATTCCGGGTACGGATTCAAACCGCATTGATAGTGCTAAAGCGTTAGCTATATATGTGCATGATGAATATACCCTTGGTGACTTTATTATCAATGCCGGTTTGCGTTATGAAGACATGACAATCGAACGTCATGATTGGGGAAAATCTGACGTAGCGCGCACAGCAGCACCGACACACAAGAAAAATGACGTTGATGTGTTGTTACCTTCTTTAGCGCTAACGTATCGTATTAATGACGAGTTAATCGTATTAGGTGGCGTACAAAAAGGTTTTGCGCCGCCAGCACCAGGTAACGCTGATAGCGAAAATGAAGAAAGTATAAACTATGAGTTCGGTATTCGTTATCGCGATAGTGCATTTAATGGTGAAGCTATCGCGTTTATTTCAGATTATGACAATATGCATGGTAATTGTACCGCGAGTCAAAACTGTGATGATGAAAATATCGGAAATCAATACAATGCTGGCGAAGTATCAGTTTCTGGTATTGAAGTTAAAGCAGGCTATGAATTATCGACGTCTACTTTGACACTGCCTGTTGATATTACTTACACATTAACAGATACCGAGTTTAATACGAGTTTTGATTCTGATTTCTGGGGCGGTGTTGTAAGTGGTGACGAGTTACCTTATGTACCCGAACAGCAACTGCAACTAACGGCTGGTGTTGTTGGTGATAACTGGCGCACTGACTTACTTGTTCGTTACCTTGCTGAAATGCGAACGAATCCGGGTCAGGGCACAATTATTACCGATGAAAAAATAGCGAGCCGTACTATTGTTGATGTGTCTGCAAGTTATAACCTTGATCAACGTCAAACGATCAAATTGAGCGTTGATAACTTATTAGATGAAGAATATATGGCCTCACGTACTCATGGCTCAATAATGGTGGGGAAACCGCGAACGTTAGCCGTAAGTTATCAATATAGCTTTTAAGTATTGATATACCTTTAAAAGGGTTAATGTAAATGTTGAAAAACCTGGTTTTGTTTACCAGGTTTTTTTGTGCCTAATTAAACATAAAAAATGTAAATAAAAATAGTTCTCATTTGTATTGACAAAAAGAAGGTTCATTGCTAATATACAAATCACTTGGTGTTAACCCTTAAATGTTTTTGCTCGCATAGCCAGAGTAAAAATATTAACAGCAAGTGTTTACATTAAAGTCAAAACGACTATTTGCCCTTACTGTATGCGTTTTGAGTCTTTAATGGTTTGATGTACCTACATGGGTACTTCTTTCCGGGAGTACGTGCGTAGTATTGCTCTTCCTGCGTAAACGTATTTTAGCCCTGCTTAATTAAAGCGGGGCTTTTTTTAACTGTTATATACCACAAACCAATTCTTTAACCTTTATTTGGCTCAACGTGAGTGCTGAATTGTGTGGTATGGCTTGATGTCCAGCGAGTAAATAAATAACCTTTTGTCCTTTTTCTGCTAGATCTAAGGCATGTTGTGCGTTAATTAAAATATCAGCATTGATTTCTTGAGGATATTTATCAGCATCGCGTCTTACATATTCGATAAAGGCCGGATTCACCTGCTTATCATAAAACAATGCGTCGGCGAATTGCATTTCTCGATGCGCTGCTAAGGTCAATGTATCTGGATTACCAACAAGTGTATGAATAAATACGATTTCACCCTTAGGTGGTAATACTTCTGTTTTTAGCTGCTGTATAAGCTGCGTTTCAGCGTGCTCGGTATTATTATCTAATACAGCTTGTCCAATTGGACCTCGTAAAATTACTTCCCAAAATGCTCTGCGATTACGTATGCCTTTAATACGAGCTTTTACATGGTCACGAAATTTCAAACTAAACTTAGCGAGTTTTCCGTAGCCATCAGGCAACGACTTTTCAATTTGTTCGCGTAACATACGCAACAATATGGGAGCGGAACCGGAACTAGAAAGGGCAATTATCATAGGGTCTCTATCAATGATACTTGGCGTGATCCACGTACAAAGTTCTGGCTGATCTACGACATTAACAAGTATGTTTTGCTGTTTTGCATCTAGCGCTACTTGCTGATTAACCTCTTCACAATCCGTTGCAGCGATCACTAGGTTATATTGTTCAATCAAGCCTTGTTGATAGTTGTGTTGGATATGGCTCAGACCTTCAGTGCGAATTAGTCGAGTTACACTCTCATTGCAATGCTCTGACATAACGGTAATGTTACAATTTGCTTTACGTAATAGTTCGATTTTTCGAGCTGCAACGTCACCTCCACCAATAACCAATGCGTTTAGGTGTTTAGCAGTTAGGAATATAGGAAAATACTTCATCGATTCAAGTTATCATAATTGCCATTTTTTTAGGATCTTATCATAACGGCCGTCAGCTTTAATTTTTTCTAAAGCTATAGCAGCCTTTTTTACTAATGCAGTATCTGTTGTCTTACTCGCTGCTAAATACATTTCAGAAGCAAAATCAGTGATCTCATAAATGAGCGATATACTTTTGGGGTCTACACCGGCTTTGGTAACTTGAGGTGCCCAAATAATGTTATTAGTGAAGGTCATATCTGTATTGCCGTTTAATAAGTTGCTCCACAAGGCGTTATAAGTTGGGCTAGCATAAACATTTTTGTTTTCGATAAAGCCACGCTTCTTCAAATAACTTTCTGCAAGCGCGTTGCGAGTTACGCCTATTTTATATGCTTTAGCGTCTTCAATAGAATTTAACGTTATATGTTTATTGGCTAAGGAAGCAAGATGGGCACGAATGGTATATATTTTTCCAACCCATTGAAAAAGCGATTCTCTATCGGCACTACGCAACATTGAAAATACGAACACATTTTCAGTATTTTGTGCGATATTAAACGCACGAGCCCATGGCATAAACACGATGTTGGCTTTAATGTTGAGCTCTTTTATTAACTCGTTTATTAATTCAACCATCGCGCCTGAATGGGTAGCATTATGATTATTTATTTGTAGCGGGGGTAAATCTTCGGTAACAAAAGTTATTTCGTTCGCGCCAGTAGATACGCTTATATGAGATAAGACGACGAGTAAGCAATTGAAAATTACTCTGCGAAACATCTTCCTCACCCGAAATATTACCGTATCGATATTATTGCCACCCAATTGCTTAAATAGCAATCAGTTTTTCTGAACTTTAATGCTAAAATACCAATAAATTAGCGTAAAGAGAACAAAAATGCCTTGGATACAACTTAGATTAAGTGCCAATGAAGAAACAGCAGAAAAATACAGTGACTGGTTAATGGCATGTGGTGCTCAGGCAGTTACGTTCATTGATGCCAAAGATACACCGATTTATGAACCTCTGCCGGGCGATGAAGTTACTTATTGGGCGAATACTGTCGTTATGGGCTTATATGATGCTTCCCACGATATGGACGCTGCAATTAACTATATAAAAGGTATTCATCCAGACGGCGAGAAAATGAAATTTAAGTTAGAGCAACTTGAAGACAAAGATTGGGAGCGTGAATGGATGGATAACTTTCATCCGATGAAGTTTGGAGAAAGGTTATGGATCTGTCCAAGCTGGCGAGAAGTTCCAGATCCAGAAGCGGTTAATGTTATGTTAGATCCAGGTTTAGCTTTTGGTACAGGTACTCACCCAACAACGGCGTTGTGTTTAACATGGTTAGATAGCCTTGACCTTAAAGGTAAAACGGTTGTCGATTTTGGCTGTGGTTCCGGAATATTGTCTTTAGCCGCATTAAAACTAGGTGCTAAAGAAGTAATTGGTATTGATATTGATCCACAAGCATTGCAAGCAAGTAAAGAAAATGCGACACGTAATGGCGTAGAAGACCGCCTTTCGTTATATCTGCCTAGTGACCAACCGAGCTTAAAAGCGGATGTTGTTGTTGCAAATATATTAGCAGGCCCTTTGCGTGAACTTGCCCCTGTTATTACCGAATTTTTGGCGAAAGAAGCAAAACTGGCATTGTCTGGTGTTTTAGAAGCGCAAGCCGAAACACTACAAGAAATTTATGGACAATGGTGTCACATGGAGCCAATTGCTATTCAAGATGAGTGGGTAAGGCTTTCAGGTATTAGACGCTAACATTCTGTTATTCATGCGTTAAAAATATGCGCAGCTTTTATCATGCTTTTGATTAAAATCTGCGCACTTCAATATTTTGTCAAAAGTCAATATGAAAATGTTGAAAAAAACTAACATTTGTTCAATTTATATGCTTTTCAATCTCAATAAAAACGCGTAAACTTAGCGCCCTTTTGAAAGGTAGCTCAAAAAAACAACAACGTGAATATTGGTTCTTATCGATTAAATAGTCAAACAATGCTTGCGCCTATGGCTGGTATTACTGATCAACCAATGCGTCAGTTATGTTGTCGAATGGGGGCTGGGTTAGCAGTATCAGAAATGGTTTCAGCTAATCCTAAAGTTTGGAATACCGAGAAGTCTAAACGACGTCTGATTCATTCTGCTGAATCAGGTATTCGCTCCGTTCAAATTGCAGGTTCTGAACCTGAAGAGCTAGCTTTTGCTGCGAAAGTTAATGTTGATAATGGTGCACAAATCATTGATATCAACATGGGCTGTCCAGCAAAGAAGGTGAATAAAAAATTGGCTGGTTCAGCATTGCTGAAAGAACCTGCATTAGTCGAACAAATTGTAAAATCTGTTGTTGATGCGGTTACGGTGCCGGTTACGTTAAAAATTCGCACTGGATGGTGTGAAAATAGTAAAAATGCTGTCGAAATTGCTCAAATCGCAGAGCATAACGGGATTCAATCTTTAGTGGTTCATGGCCGTACACGCAATGACTTCTATAAAGGGGATGCCGAATACGACACCATTAAATCTGTTAAAGAATCTGTAAGTATTCCTGTAGTCGCTAATGGAGACATTACCGATGCAGAAAAAGCAGCGCGTGTACTTACTTATACAGGTGCCGACGCCATAATGATTGGTAGAGGAGCGCAAGGTCGACCTTGGATTTTTCGAGAAATTAATCATTTTCTTGAAACTGGTCAACACATGGCGTCACCGTCGATAGCAGAAATTCGCTCAATTGTGATTGAGCATGTAAAGGAATTACATACGTTTTACGGTGAGTTTATGGGCGTAAGATTTGCGCGTAAACACACCTCTTGGTATACGCAAACGCTAGACCAAGGAAAACAGTTTCGTTCTATATTTAACGCATTAGAAAGTGGTGAAGACCAACTCGATGCGTTGAATAAGTATTTTGATCATTTAAATTAACTTAAGAGTCTGAACTATATGTTTGAACAAAATATTTCATCTCCGTTTGTAACGGGTAACGTACAAACTCAAGCTGAAGCTTCTCCATTACGTACACAAGCCAAAATTGCTATCAGCAACTATCTGTCTCAATTAAATGGCAATGATGTTGATGATATGTACGAATTAGTATTGTCAGAAATTGAAGCTCCAATGTTGGAGGAGGTGATGAAGTATACTCGCGGTAACCAAACACGTGCCGCCAACTTACTTGGCATTAACCGTGGAACTTTACGTAAAAAGTTAAAAAAATACGGTATGAACTAAGAACACGCAGGTTAGCCTGCACTAAAAAAGCACCCTAGGGTGCTTTTTTACTTATAGCCAATGAAGAATGTTTACGGTAACGAAAGCTTTCACTGGTTAAATCAAGATGGATGTATCGCCAAGGACATGTGTCAAAGGCCAGACAAAACAATATTTAATTTAAGGTAACAGAAACAACAATGGATACCCCACGCCCAATTAAACGTGCACTGTTAAGTGTGTCTGATAAAACAGGTATTGTAGATTTTGCTCGAAGCTTAGCGCAAAAAGGTGTTGATATTCTTTCAACCGGCGGTACTGCAAAATTGTTAGCCGACAATGGCATTAAAGTGACCGAAGTTTCAGATCACACTGGCCACCCGGAAATTATGGATGGTCGTGTAAAAACACTTCACCCAAAAATTCACGGTGGCATTTTAGCCCGTCGCGGTACTGATGAAACAGTGATGGCAGATAACAATATCGCAGCAATAGACATGGTCGTTGTAAACTTATATCCATTTGCAAACACTGTTGCTAAAGAAGGTTGTTCATTAGAAGACGCAATTGAAAACATTGATATTGGCGGACCAACTATGGTGCGTGCAGCGGCTAAAAACCATAAAGACGTGACTATCATTGTAAATGCGGGTGATTATGATCGCGTTTTAGCAGAAATGGATGCTAATGACGATTCTTTAACCTATAAAACACGTTTTGATTTAGCAATTGCTGCCTACGAGCACACAGCGAGTTACGATGGCATGATAGCTAACTATTTTGGTCAAATGTTGTCAGCACATGGCGAAGAAAACAAAGCTGTTAACTTTGATGAAAAGAACAAGTTTCCGCGTACTTTTAATAGCCAATTTATCAAAAAGCAAGATTTACGTTATGGTGAGAACTCTCATCAAGACGCTGCTTTCTACGTTGAAGCAAATCCAGAAGAAGCATCAGTCTCAACTGCAACACAGTTACAAGGTAAGGCATTATCGTACAACAATATCGCAGATACAGACGCTGCATTGGAGTGCGTAAAAGAATTTGAAGAGCCAGCGTGTGTTATTGTCAAACATGCTAACCCATGTGGCGTTGCAATAGGTGATAACATTTTAACTGCCTACGATATGGCATTTAAGACCGATCCTACTTCTGCATTTGGCGGCATTATTGCTTTTAACCGCGAATTAGACGCAGATACAGCTGAAGCGATCGTATCTCGTCAGTTTGTTGAAGTTATAATTGCACCAGCTGTGTCTGAAGCAGCTGCGCAAATTGTTGCTGCTAAGCCTAATGTACGTTTACTCGAATGTGGTCAATGGAGCACTCAAACCACAGGTTTAGATTACAAACGTGTTAACGGCGGTTTGTTGTTACAAGATCGAGATCAAGGCCGTGTTAATGATAATGATTTAAGAGTTGTGACTAAACGTCAACCAACAGAAGATGAAATGCGTGATCTAAAATTCTGCTGGAAAGTGGCTAAATTTGTTAAATCAAATGCGATTGTATACGTTAAAAATAGTATGACAATTGGTGTTGGTGCTGGCCAAATGAGTCGCGTATACTCTGCTAAAGTCGCGGGAATTAAAGCCGCTGATGAAAACTTAGAAGTTAAAGGCTCTGTAATGGCATCTGATGCATTCTTTCCATTTCGTGATGGTTTAGATGCAGCTGCTGAGGCGGGCATTACTGCGGTAATTCAGCCAGGTGGTTCAATGCGTGACGATGAGGTTATAGCAGCAGCAGATGAACACGGAATAGCGATGGTATTTACTGGTATGCGTCACTTCCGTCATTAATGAGTACTTACTTTAGTTGATGTAATTCAATACCGTAATACCACTTTATGAAGGTATTAGGGTCTATTGTAATTGCATCAGCTATCGTTACTCAAATTATCCGTTTTGAGACGCTAAAAATTTGTTTTGGCGTTTTTTTTAAGTTTTTTTATCAGGTTTGAATATTGTTTTCGCATATTTCGTTCTTATATTTTGATATAAACACCATTAGGTCATTCAGAGGAAGAAGAAAATGAAAAGAATAAGAAACAAGTTAATTAGCGCCGTTATTGGTTCTGCCACATTACTGGGCGGTAATACAGCATTTGCTGAAGATACGTCAGCTGAAATAATGTTAATGCAAGCAAAAGAAGAGTCTGCACTTGCTAAAGCAATTGAGGCTAAGCATCGCAGTGAATCAAATAAAATGCGAGATCAATATCGAAATCCAATGGAAACGTTAGCATTTTTTGGCTTCAAGCCGGATATGACAGTTGTAGAGATTGCACCCGGAGGTGGTTGGTATACTGAAATTTTAGCCCCTGCATTAAAAGACAAAGGGATGCTTTACGGCGCACATTACCCTGATACGGGTGGTGATGATTATTACAGTAAATCTCGCCAAAAACTTGAAAAAAAGCTTGCTGGAAACGATGTCTATAGCAAGGTTAAATTAACCAATTTTACGCCTAAGAAACCAAGTGAACTTGCGCCCGAGGGAAGTGCTGATCTCGTTTTAACATTTCGAAACTTACATAACTGGGGAGAAGAAGGCGTTGCACAGGTCTTTAAAGATGCCTACAAAGCGCTTAAGCCTGGAGGAGTGTTAGGTGTGGTTGAGCATAGAATGCCAGAAACTCAAACGTGGCCTGACGACAAACGCAATGGTTATTTTCCAGAAGAATTAGCAGTAGACTTAGCCACAGCAGCTGGTTTTACACTTGCTGCCAAAAGTGAAATAAATGCAAACCCGAAAGATACTGCAGATCATCCTAAAGGTGTTTGGACACTCCCTCCGTCGTTACAATTAAAAGAAAAAGACAAAGAAAAATATTTAGCAATTGGTGAAAGTGATCGAATGACACTTAAATTTGTAAAGCCATAATTGCGAGCTTTTAGCAATCAGAAAGAGTGACTTGTCGCTCTTTCTTTTTAACAATATTAGGAATTTTATCAATGAATGTATTAGTTATTGGCAGTGGTGGTCGTGAGCATGCGTTAGCATGGAAAGCGGCACAAGCAAATCGTATAGAAAAAGTATTTGTTGCACCGGGGAATGCGGGCACTGCAATTGAACCAAAGTTAGAAAATGTCGATATTTCGGTAGCAGATATAGATGCATTAGTTAATTTTGCTAAGTCCAATAACGTTAGTTTAACTATTGTCGGCCCAGAACAACCGCTTGTTGACGGTGTTGTCGATGCATTTCAACAACATGGACTCGCAATTTTTGGTCCTAGCGCGAAAGCTGCACAACTTGAAGGTTCAAAAGCATTCACTAAAGACTTTTTAGCGCGTCACCAAATTCCAACGGCAAGTTACGCAAACTTTACTGATATTGAGCCTGCTTTAGCTTATGTACGTGAGCAAGGCGCACCAATTGTTGTTAAAGCTGATGGTCTGGCGGCTGGCAAAGGGGTTATTGTTGCCATGACACTTGATGAGGCTGAAGCAGCGATTAAAGATATGCTCGCGGGTAACGCGTTTGGTGATGCCGGACATCGAGTAGTTATTGAAGAATTTTTAGAAGGTGAAGAAGCCAGCTTTATTGTTATGGTTGACGGTAAAAATATTCTGCCGTTTGCGACAAGCCAAGATCATAAACGTGCTTACGATGGTGATAAGGGTCCAAATACAGGCGGTATGGGGGCTTATTCTCCAGCACCGGTTGTAACACCTGAAATTCATGATCGCATAATGAAGGAAGTTATCGTTCCTACTGTAGAAGGTATGGCGAAAGAAGATGCACCTTACACTGGTTTTTTATATGCAGGTCTAATGATTGCTGAAGATGGTACGCCTAAGGTTATTGAATATAACTGCCGTTTTGGTGATCCAGAAACGCAGCCAATTATGATGCGTTTACAATCAGATCTTGTCGAATTATGTTTAGCGGCTTGTGATGGAAAACTAGATCAGCAAGACATTAGTTTTGATTCACGTGCCGCTGTTGGCGTTGTACTCGCTGCAGCAGGATATCCTAGCAGTTACCCCAAAGGTGACATCATTTCAGGTTTAGATACCAATACTGCTGAAGATCGTAAAACATTCCATGCGGGTACAGCTCTGAAAGATGGTCAAGTCGTGACAGCAGGCGGGCGTGTATTATGTGCAACTGCACTTGGAGAAAATGTAACGACAGCACAAAAAGCTGCGTATGAACTGTTACATCAAATTACGTGGCAGGGGGTAGAGTTTAGAACCGATATTGCCTACCGCGCTATTGCCAGAGAAGTCTAAAGTTTTAAAAAAGGAGCGATTAGCTCCTTTTTTATTGCTCATTTTTAGCAATTTTTAAGTTATCTCTGATGTTCTTATCCATATCACTTTTTTGAATGGCATCAACTATGGCTTGCTCACTCATACCAGCTGCTAAAGCGCTGTCAACTATCTCTTGAGTATAGCGATCATTTAAGCCACTAAATGTCTTCGTTAATACCTGTTGATTGTTCTCAGGTTTGAGTGCCAAAGCACTTTTTATAAAATTAGCTACATTATCAGGCATGATATTTATTGCACTAACAAGGATACTAACGAGCCTATCAGGAAAAGAATTCATGGTTTTATCGACTACAGCATTAGAAAAAAGCGGTTCATTTGTTATAGCCACTCTTAATAAGTTTTCTAAGTCGTCGGGTCTCGCATTGATAACAACATTAATTAATTCACTACTATAAGCGGGCTCTAGTGAAATGGCGTGTTCTAGGAGTGAAGCTGCGGGAGCAACGTTAGATGTCAGCATTGCTTCTAATACACTACATGCTAATACTGGTTCGGCTTTCATTGCGCCGTTCATAATACTGATGTAATCAGCCGGGTATAGCTTTACTGCGGCAGGTACAATTAAATCCACTTTCTCTGGGTATCGAATTAACAGTGATTTGACACTGTTTTCAATTGATACTTGTTGATTAACTTGTTGTTTAATTAAACTGCTAACTAAACGTTCCTGTTTTTCTTTTGCAAAATCCTTTGCACTAACGGTTGTACATAAACAACAAAGTAATACTGTAATTACTTTATTCATCGACTGTACTCTCTAGAAACATAACATTTCTTTTTATTATTCTAACGTTTCGAACGTGTATTTTAGTATTTATCTTCGACGTAATACCGCGAATTTTAATACTTGTGCATTAGTTTAGTTCACATATGCGTCATTAAGTTCAATATTTGTTCAAACAAACAAAATAATGAAAAAAGTACTTGATCCATTTTAGAAGATCTCTACAATGCGCTCCACTTCTCGGGGACAAGCCAAGAAGCGGTTTTGAAGATGTTTTTTATTTCATTGAAGTAAAAAACAGCAACACAAAAAATTATTTAAAAAGTTAAATAAAAAGTGTTGACAACGAAACTGAGATGCGTAAAATGCGCATCCGCTCTCAACGGTAGAGCAGACACTAAGCACGAATGAGATGCCTAGTGAAATCGAAAGATTTAAGTTCTTTAACAATTAGTTATCATGCAATTTGTGTGGGCACTCACAGTGATGATGTTTTACCAGTAACTTAGGTTACAAAAGATGTCTTAGTGAATGTTCATACAAAAACTTATTTAAGTTTTTACTTTTTGTCTAACTTTTTAAAGTAAGTCAAAAAGATGTACAGAATTCATTGAGCAGCATCTTCGGATGCACAAACGATTTTTTAATTGAAGAGTTTGATCATGGCTCAGATTGAACGCTGGCGGCAGGCTTAACACATGCAAGTCGAGCGGAAACGAAGAGTAGCTTGCTACTCTGGCGTCGAGCGGCGGACGGGTGAGTAATGCTTGGGAATATGCCTAGAGGTGGGGGACAACAGTTGGAAACGACTGCTAATACCGCATAATGTCTACGGACCAAAGGGGGGGCTCTTCGGACCTTTCGCCTTTAGATTAGCCCAAGTGAGATTAGCTAGTAGGTAAGGTAATGGCTTACCTAGGCGACGATCTCTAGCTGGTTTGAGAGGATGATCAGCCACACTGGGACTGAGACACGGCCCAGACTCCTACGGGAGGCAGCAGTGGGGAATATTGCACAATGGGGGAAACCCTGATGCAGCCATGCCGCGTGTGTGAAGAAGGCCTTCGGGTTGTAAAGCACTTTCAGTCGTGAGGAAAGGGTGTAAGTTAATACCTTGCATCTGTGACGTTAGCGACAGAAGAAGCACCGGCTAACTCCGTGCCAGCAGCCGCGGTAATACGGAGGGTGCGAGCGTTAATCGGAATTACTGGGCGTAAAGCGTGCGTAGGCGGTTAGTTAAGTCAGATGTGAAATCCCGGAGCTCAACTCCGGAACTGCATTTGAAACTGGCTAACTAGAGTATTGTAGAGGGTGGTGGAATTTCCAGTGTAGCGGTGAAATGCGTAGAGATTGGAAGGAACATCAGTGGCGAAGGCGGCCACCTGGACAAATACTGACGCTGAGGCACGAAAGCGTGGGGAGCGAACAGGATTAGATACCCTGGTAGTCCACGCCGTAAACGATGTCAACTAGCTGTTTGTGTTCTTGAAACGTGAGTAGCGTAGCTAACGCGCTAAGTTGACCGCCTGGGGAGTACGGCCGCAAGGTTAAAACTCAAATGAATTGACGGGGGCCCGCACAAGCGGTGGAGCATGTGGTTTAATTCGATGCAACGCGAAGAACCTTACCATCCCTTGACATCCAGAGAATTTTCTAGAGATAGAATTGTGCCTTCGGGAACTCTGAGACAGGTGCTGCATGGCTGTCGTCAGCTCGTGTTGTGAAATGTTGGGTTAAGTCCCGCAACGAGCGCAACCCCTATCCTTATTTGCCAGCGAGTAGTGTCGGGAACTCTAAGGAGACTGCCGGTGATAAACCGGAGGAAGGTGGGGACGACGTCAAGTCATCATGGCCCTTACGGGATGGGCTACACACGTGCTACAATGGTACATACAGAGGGCAGCAAGACCGCGAGGTGGAGCGAATCCCATAAAGTGTATCGTAGTCCGGATCGGAGTCTGCAACTCGACTCCGTGAAGTCGGAATCGCTAGTAATCGTAGATCAGAATGCTACGGTGAATACGTTCCCGGGCCTTGTACACACCGCCCGTCACACCATGGGAGTGGGTTGCAAAAGAAGTGGCTAGTTTAACCCTCGGGGGGACGGTCACCACTTTGTGATTCATGACTGGGGTGAAGTCGTAACAAGGTAACCCTAGGGGAACCTGGGGTTGGATCACCTCCTTATCTTGAAGTAAGACAGATTATTGTTGAGTGTTCACACAAATTGCATAGATAACGAATATAGAAGAAGTCACCCTGACTAAGTCTAAAAGGGGCTATAGCTCAGCTGGGAGAGCGCCTGCCTTGCACGCAGGAGGTCAGCAGTTCGATCCTGCTTAGCTCCACCACTTTTTACCTAGTGAAGGGACGTGAAATAGGTCTGTAGCTCAGCTGGTTAGAGCGCACCCCTGATAAGGGTGAGGTCGGCAGTTCAAGTCTGCCCAGACCTACCAAATTTTGCGTTATGCTTCGTTACTTCAAAGCTCATTTGCAGATGCAAACATCGCTTTAAAGTGCCTTGCTTAACTGAAATTGATTTTACTTCTTCATAAAGAACGAAAGACCAAATTAAAGGTTACTTTTTAGTGATTTTCAATTTGGTTTTTTTAACCAAGTTTTTAACCGAATGTGTGTTAATGACTACTTCTTTAACAATCTGGAAAGCTGATATTTATATCCCTTAAACATAAAGTTTTATGTTTAAAACCCTTAATAACGTGTCGCGCGTTGTTAAGTGAATTCTAATTCAAGTGCTATTTATAGTACGTGAAAATGTCAGACATACATTTAGTTTGGGTTTTGTCACTCAAACACTTAAGACTACTTAGGGTTGTATGGTTAAGTGACTAAGCGTATATGGTGGATGCCTTGGCAGTTAGAGGCGATGAAGGACGTGTTAATCTGCGATAAGCTGTGTTAAGTCGATAAAAGACGTTATAGACACAGATTTCCGAATGGGGAAACCCACTTGCATAAGCAAGTATCTTTATGTGAATACATAGCATAAAGAGGCGAACCGGGAGAACTGAAACATCTAAGTACCCCGAGGAAAAGAAATCAACCGAGATTTCGTTAGTAGCGGCGAGCGAACGCGAATTAGCCCTTAAGCGGCATGGCGTCAATGGAAGTATCTGGAAAGGTACACGATACAGGGTGATAGTCCCGTACATGAAGACAAAATGTTTGTGAAATCGAGTAGGTCGGCACACGTGAAATGTTGACTGAATATGGGGGGACCATCCTCCAAGGCTAAATACTCCTAACTGACCGATAGTGAACCAGTACCGTGAGGGAAAGGCGAAAAGAACCCCTGTGAGGGGAGTGAAATAGAACCTGAAACCGTATACGTACAAGCAGTGGAAGCCTTCGGGTGACTGCGTACCTTTTGTATAATGGGTCAGCGACTTATATTTAGTAGCAAGGTTAACCGATTAGGGGAGCCGTAGCGAAAGCGAGTGTTAACTGCGCGTTTAGTTGCTAGGTATAGACCCGAAACCCGGCGATCTACCCATGGGCAGGTTGAAGGTTGAGTAACATCAACTGGAGGACCGAACACACGTATGTTGAAAAATGCGGTGATGACCTGTGGGTCGGAGTGAAAGGCTAATCAAGCCGGGAGATAGCTGGTTCTCCCCGAAATCTATTTAGGTAGAGCCTCGGACGAATACCATTGGGGGTAGAGCACTGTTAAGGCTAGGGGGTCATCCCGACTTACCAACCCTTTGCAAACTCCGAATACCAATGAGTACTATCCGGGAGACACACTATGGGTGCTAACGTCCGTAGTGAAGAGGGAAACAACCCAGACCGCCAGCTAAGGTCCCAAAGTCATAGTTAAGTGGGAAACGATGTGGAAAGGCATAGACAGCTAGGAGGTTGGCTTAGAAGCAGCCATCCTTTAAAGAAAGCGTAATAGCTCACTAGTCGAGTCGGTCTGCGCGGAAGATGTAACGGGGCTAAACTATGCACCGAAGCTGCGGATTCAAAATTTATTTTGAGTGGTAGGGGAGCGTTCTGTAAGCCGTTGAAGGTGTGTTGTAAGGCATGCTGGAGGTATCAGAAGTGCGAATGCTGACATGAGTAACGATAATGGGGGTGAAAAACCCCCACGCCGAAAGACCAAGGTTTCCTGTCCCATGTTAATCAGGGCAGGGTAAGTCGGCCCCTAAGGCGAGGCTGAAAAGCGTAGTCGATGGGAAACAGATTAATATTTCTGTACTTCTATATATTGCGAAGGAGGGACGGAGAAGGCTAAACAGGCATGGCGTTGGTAGTCCATGTGAAAGATTGTAGGCTGGAGACTTAGGCAAATCCGGGTCACCACTAGGCTGAGAGTCGAGACGATACTCTACGGAGTAGAAGCTGTTGATGCCCTGCTTCCAGGAAAAGCTTCTAAGCATCAGATATATAGGAACCGTACCCCAAACCGACACAGGTGGTTAGGTAGAGAATACTAAGGCGCTTGAGAGAACTCGGGTGAAGGAACTAGGCAAAATAGTACCGTAACTTCGGGAGAAGGTACGCTGGCTTTGGTGATGGGACTTGCTCCCTAAGCTGAGGTCAGTCGAAGTAACCAGGTGGCTGGAACTGTTTATTAAAAACACAGCACTGTGCAAAATCGAAAGATGACGTATACGGTGTGACGCCTGCCCGGTGCCGGAAGGTTAATTGATTGGGTTAGCTCTGCGAAGCTCATGATCGAAGCCCCGGTAAACGGCGGCCGTAACTATAACGGTCCTAAGGTAGCGAAATTCCTTGTCGGGTAAGTTCCGACCTGCACGAATGGCGTAATCATGGCCACACTGTCTCCACCCGAGACTCAGTGAAATTGAAATTGCGGTTAAGATGCCGTATACCCGCGGCTAGACGGAAAGACCCCGTGAACCTTTACTATAGCTTGACAGTGAACATTGCTCCTACATGTGTAGGATAGGTGGGAGGCTTTGAAGCATGCACGCCAGTGTGTGTGGAGCCAACCTTGAAATACCACCCTTGTATGCGTGATGTTCTAACCTAGGGCCCTTATCGGGCTTGGGGACACTGTCTGGTGGGTAGTTTGACTGGGGCGGTCTCCTCCCAAAGAGTAACGGAGGAGCACGAAGGTTGGCTAAGTACGGTCGGACATCGTACGGTTAGTGCAATGGCATAAGCCAGCTTAACTGCGAGACAGACACGTCGAGCAGGTGCGAAAGCAGGTCATAGTGATCCGGTGGTTCTGTATGGAAGGGCCATCGCTCAACGGATAAAAGGTACTCCGGGGATAACAGGCTGATACCGCCCAAGAGTTCATATCGACGGCGGTGTTTGGCACCTCGATGTCGGCTCATCACATCCTGGGGCTGAAGTCGGTCCCAAGGGTATGGCTGTTCGCCATTTAAAGTGGTACGCGAGCTGGGTTTAGAACGTCGTGAGACAGTTCGGTCCCTATCTGCCGTGGGCGTTTGAGAATTGAAGAGGGCTGCTCCTAGTACGAGAGGACCGGAGTGGACGAACCGCTGGTGTTCGGGTTGTTATGCCAATAGCATTGCCCGGTAGCTACGTTCGGAACTGATAACCGCTGAAAGCATCTAAGCGGGAAACAGGCTTTAAGATGAGTTCTCACTGGAGATTTAATCTCCCTAAAGGGTCGTTGGAGACTACAACGTTGATAGGTCAGGTGTGTAAGTGCTGCGAGGCATTGAGCTAACTGATACTAATTGCCCGTGAGGCTTAACCATACAACACCCAAGTGGTTTTGTTGTATGATGTTTGACAAGTATATTCACGTACTGTGCATTGAATTAGAAAATATAGATATTAGATTTCCGAGATTGTGTTTACGAAAGTAGACGATAAAAGTTTATGCTTGATGACAATAGCATTGTAGAACCACCTGATCCCATGCCGAACTCAGTAGTGAAATGCAATAGCGCCGATGGTAGTGTGGGAGTTCCCATGTGAGAGTAGGACATCATCAAGCTTCTATTCCAAAGAAAGGCCGCCTGTTTAGGCGGCCTTTTTTATGTCAAAAATTCAGGAGTACTCTCACAGGAGTAGGGTAAAAAGGGTTGACTGACAACATGAACAGCTTCATGTTGGCCGCTTTTTACCGAATGAGCTCTGCGAGTTCGCGGGTCTGAATCAAGCTTCTAATAAAAGAAACCCGTAGCGAAAGCTGCGGGTTTTTTGCGTTCTAGGTGTTAAAAACTTTAAACTCAGAGTAACGTTAGCGCATTGTGATTCCATGCGAAAATATCTGTCACATAGGCTTAGCAGAGTAATAGATTAGCGTTGTTAATTTGGGGAACTGAGTCAAGCAGCTATTAAAAACCGCAGCAAGTTCTACGGTTTTTATTTTTGGTAGTAAACTCTGTCTTAAACGTTTTATGGGCAAGAGCCTAAAACTTGAATAAAGTGTCTATCCTTCAAGTGGAATGTCCATACACATTCTTTGCTATTAATGTGAAAACCACCTGTGTTAACTGGTATTCGATTCCATCCAATAGGTAAAGAGCCAGACCCTACGCTATCGGTATAATACGAAGCAACAGAAGCCGCGATGTATTTATTGAGCTCTTTGATAAGGCAATCATTAACGGATGTAAGACCGGTAGCTTTGAGCCTGTTTAATGGTACGCCATCAAGCTTTGTTTGCTCTTCATTGACCGTTAAGTGAATTGAACCATTTTTTAAGGTTAAATTATAAGCAGCTACATCATTGTTGGTATAAAAGTCACCTTTAGTTGGAGCAAACCGAGTAATAACGGTTTTAGTTATCGCATCAAATTGAAAGGTGCCGCCTATTGAAACGCCATTACTACTAACATTAAAATTAAGATTTTTTAATGTTAGTGCAGAGAGCCCAGCCGATAAATTAGAAAAACGTTGATCAAATTCCTGTGCGGCTTGGTTGTGCACTTGATCTAATATTGCCCCATCAGTAATTGCTTGTACTGTTTTTGCTGTTGGGCTATTGCTATTGCAATCGCCGCTTGAGGAACTTGCAGCAACTCGATTGTCAGAATTAGTTGCTTCTGCCGTATCATTTAATATCTCATAAGCATCGAGTGTGTTTGTCATTAAGTTAGCAACGTTTGCAGACACTTCAATGGATGTCACATATTTTTGTAACATGTATCTTGGGCTATTTTGATTGGTATGGCCTATTTCATAACCCGCTAACAGACTACTATTGGCATCAACAACAAGAACTTTGGTTGGGGTTGAATAACATGACTGTGCGCCAGGCGTTGAGGTATCATTACACTGCACCATAGGCTCATATTGATTGACAACAGCATAGGCACTATCTACGTTAATATTTTTATCAACATACGCTTTCCAATTATCAGCATGTGTTAAAAATGAAGTTAGTAAAAAGCTGGTACTACAAAAGAAACGCTTGGTATTACCATTCCACATTCCATGTGCCATGTTTTAGATTCCTATTATTTGAAATGACGCTAAAAGATATTAGCAGTAGATGCTATACAAATACTACAACAACTAACAATCTGTACGAATGTTTTATGTAAGTCGAATGTTATTTTTTATATTCTGCGATACAATATTAATGAAATACATTGCATGGAAAAATAGTGACAGTCACAGGTAAAAGACTCAATAAATACATCAGTGAATCAGGCTATTGTTCACGTAGAGAGGCTGATAAATTGATCGAGGCCAATCGAGTTACCATTAATGGTAAGGTACCGGAATTAGGCACGAAAGTATTACCTGGTGACATGGTTAAGGTCGACAATAAACTTGTAGGTGCAATGCCATCAAATAAGTCTGATCGTATTTATATCGCTTACAACAAACCTATAGGCATAACTTGTACAACAGAACGTAATGTAAAAGGCAATATAATAGATGCCATCGGACATAAAGAGCGTATATTCCCAATAGGACGCTTAGATAAGCCTTCTGAGGGGCTTATTTTTCTGACAAGTGATGGTGATATAGTTAATAAGATTTTACGTGCTGAAAATGCTCATGATAAAGAATATGTAGTTACTGTAGATAAACCTATCAGCGAACGCTTTATTGAAAGAATGTCACGAGGTGTGCCTATTCTCGGTACGATCACAAACCCTTGTAAAGTCACGCCTCAAAGTAAATTTGTGTTCAAGATAATATTAACACAAGGACTAAACAGGCAAATTCGTCGCATGTGTGAGTATCTAGGGTACGAGGTTACGAAATTAAGACGAAATCGTATTATGAGCGTCAAACTTGGTAATTTGAAACCAGGACAGTGGCGAGATCTTACTAAAGAAGAAATGGCAACGATCAATAATGCGTTAAAAGGATCTACAAAAACTGCAGGTAAGACGGAATCAGATGTGATTACGCATAAACAAAAAATTACTGTTAATGCTAAACCTAAACAAGCAAAGAAAAGTACTTTATCATTAAAAACAAAAAAGGAGCGTTAATCGCTCCTTTATCTAAATCAGCAAAGCTAACCTTATTAATTTTCTCGAAGTACTCTAAAACCAACGTAGTTAGAACGAAAGCCTGGGGCTAACTCTAGCCTTACAGATGTTCTTGCAAGCTTAGGTGCAAAGTTCCAGGCACCGCCTCTGGCAACAACTTTATCACCATTTGTAAGCTCCCAAACGTTCCCTACGGTATCGTAAAGACCCAGTCTATTTGGTCTAAAAGACTTAATAGGAGATGTACTTACATTTGACCATTTGCTTCCGCAATAGGCGCAATTTGCACGACCATTGCCAATGTCGTTACCCCACCAGTAGTTATCAACACTACCTGCGCGTGCTACGTATTCCCATTCTTTTTCAGTTGGTAAACGATATTTACGTTCGGTTTGTTTAGTTAGCCATGCTAAATAGGCTTTAGCATCTTTATCGCTAACACAAACTACAGGATGTTCGTCGTTTTGTTTAAAACCAGGGTTACGCCAGTTCAACACACTATTATATGCAGGTTTACCATCGATAAATGCAGCGCAGCCGTTTTCACTCTCTGCTTCAGTAACGTAATTTGTTGCTTTTACAAAGCGTTTAAAGTCGCCAACCGTAATTTGATGTTGAGCAATAGCGAACGACTTAAGTATTTCTTCGCCTCTGGCAGGCTTTTCATTGCTAAGGCCAGCACCTTTTAAATCACCCATTTGAAAACGACCAGCTGGAACACCAATAAGCTCTGGGCCTAACTCATCACCAGGTAAAATGTCTTGTACAGGTTCGCCGTTGGCAAAATTAATGGCAGATTTTACTAGCTCAGCTTTAACTGTTTTGTTCTTGTTTAAACGAACTTGTTCTTGGTAATCCATATACCCTGGTTTTGTGATCACAATGTCATGTAAACCAGAAGAAAGCATGACTGATAACTTTGTTGAGCCATAGCTTACGCCATCAATGAACACTTCATCGTCATATTGATCTGAACGTACAGTAAGTTCATACATGACACCTTCATCATTTAACGAAAGCTCATTGCCCGCCTGTTCATTCACAGGGGCTGTTTGAGCATGTTCCTTGTCGTAAGTACAATAACGGGTAGATAACTCAAGTAATTTACATGCTTCGGCATTTGGAAGTGAACCTTGCAGCTCCACCGTCACCGTTGTTGAATAATTACCTTGACCACTAAATTCACCAGATTCAACTTTATGGCTCAGCAAGCGCACCTGTGCAGCTGAATCATCTTTATTTTGGCTAATCGTAGTAGACTCTGTAGCACCTGCAAACAAACCATCAACAAACTCTTTTGACGCTTTTTGTTTAGCTAGTTGGTTGCTTCGGGTAATACATTGTTTTAGTGTTTCTTGTGCATCACAGGCTACTGATTGTGATGCTTGAATTTGGTCTTGTTTTTCGAATTCTTTTTGTAGTCGTTTAACACGTGCAATTCTAATTTCTTCTACAAGGGCTTCGCGTGCATTTGCTAGAGTAAATCGCTGAAGATTCGCTTCAGCTAACTGCTTTTTTAAACTAGCAATTAACGTGACTGTGCTTTTTATATCTTCTTTATTTTGTTTTTGATTTTGAATAGCTTGTCGATAGGCATTTTGTGCTTGCGCAATATCTTGTTCGGGATTGTCAATCAGAGCCTCATATTGCTCATTCATGTTAAGTAAAGCTAAAGCTCGTGCTTTCTTTAACTCGTCACCTCTGCCACGAAGTAGTGCTAATTTTTCTGTTTCGGCATTAAATTGTTCATTTAACGAGTTTAACGTGTTGATAAAAGCAGAATATTCAGCCTCTTTGTCACTCAGTTGAAGTTCTAAACTTTCTACCGAGTTGTAGCCCGAAGACACTGATTCAAAAGCGAATGTCTGAGAGCCAACTGAAATACAGCCAACCGTTAGTGCGAGTAAAGCCAAGCGCATGTTTATTTTTCCTGAACGATTTCGAATGTTAAGCCACAAATTAAACCTGCTATTAAAACATTTTTAACTTACGGAATTACTTCAATTTAATCATTGATATAATTCTAATAGCATCAATCATATTTGTTAAGAACTCAAAGCGCAAGTGATAATAAGTTAAACATCGGATTTGTCGGTTTGAAGTACAGCAGACAAGCGACTTCTATATTTGTAGCTTATATCAAGCAACAAAATCTATAGCTTTTTGTACTAATTATACGTTACAAAGACCAATATTCGCGTTAATAGTGCCAGCTGAGTGTTCAGCATACACTCGTATTAAACAGTCATGGAGTATTGAATTAGTGTACGTACCTAAAAACATGGAATTTCCTTCTGAAAGTTCCGTCATAGCGTTTATTGAGCAATATAGTTTTGCAACATTAGTGTCGCCAAACCTGCAAGCAACGAGGTTACCGTTGTTCTATGAAAAAGCGACACATTGTTTGTTTGGGCATTTTGCTCGCGCAAATGCTCATTGGAAAACGCTTACTGATGGTAATTGCCTCGCTATTTTTGATGGGCCGCATGATTACATTTCGCCAACGTGGTACGAAGGTAGTCCAAATGTGCCAACGTGGAATTACGCGAGTGTTCATGTACAGGGGAAAGCGACGCTACTTAACGCGCAAGAAACCGCTAATGCGCTAAATAAGCTGATGGAAAAGTACGAACCTTCATTACTCGATAACAGAGATATAGTCACGCCTGAGTATCAGCAAAAACTAGCAAAAGGTATTGTTGGCTTTAGTATTTCTATTAAAGATATTGACGCGAAAGCCAAACTTGGTCAGCACCGAAGTACTGAAGATCAACAAGGTGTGGCACATGCACTAGCATCATCAAAATCAATTGAGAGCCAAGCGCTTTATGCATTAATGCAGCAGTGGCAAATTGGCTTAGGTAATAGCTGTGCTTAATAGTTAAGTAAGTTCGCTGGAGAAAACTGATCTGTAAGCACTTTAGTATCACTTGACCAATCTTTGCCATCACGCGTTGAAGTGATGTAAGTAGCAATATCAATGATATTTACATCATAAGGTAATAACTTGCTATGGATTGCTTTGGCGCGACTTGAGATAAAGGCTTCGTTAGGTAAACCGTTTTTAGTGGTTAAGATAATTCGATTACTATTGTTGCGGTTACTAACGTTAAAAAAATCACCAAAAACTGCGTGGTAAGTAGCAGATTCATGTTCATACAATTTACTAATTGAAAAAGTATTTGCAGATAACACCCCTTTAGGTGTTAATAATTTTTTGGTCTCCTCTAAAAACTCTTTCGTCAATAAATGTTCAGGGATGTAATCACCATTAAAGGCATCTAAAATAATCCAATCATATTGTTGCTTCTTTAGACCTGCGCGCTTTATAAAAATACGGCCATCTGCAACTTTTGACGTTACATGCTCATTTTCAAAAAAACCAAAATAATGGCGTGCAACCTTTATCACCGCAGGGTCAATTTCAACATTCTCTATACGCGCATCAGGGTATAATTGATGTAGCGTGTTAGACATTGTGCCGCCACCCAAACCAATAATTAACACGCTTTCAGGTGCCTTCTCGAGCAACAATAAACTAGAAAATAGCAACTTTGTATAGTTAAAAACTAGCTTTTGTGGATCATTCTTAAAGATGCAGCTTTGGTTTGTTTTACTCGTTTTTACATTAAATTTTAAACAACGTAGGTCGTAGTTATCTTCAACTAAAATATCGCGATATAAAGAACGCTCTTGATGAACAACTTTAGCGTGCGTTTGAAACGCCAAAATCAAACAAAGAACTACACTAGCCAAACTACGCATGTTGAGAATCTTCCTGAAAATAAAAAACAATGGCAATAATACCGAGTAATACCAGTAAAAAACTATAGGCAAATATAATATTGTTTACTTCAAACCAAAGCACAAAGTAAAACGACGTCATTATGGTGCCTAAAGCACTACCGAGCGTTGACACAAAATACAACACCCCTGCAACTTGACCACTGCGCTCTTTATCAATAACTAATAAACGAACAGAATAGGGCGATATCATACCGAGTATAACGGTTGGTATAAAAAACAATGCCATTGACGCAAGCAAAGAACCATAGCGTGTATCTTCTACGTTAAGAAAAATGCTTTCCATTATATTTGGTGCCCATAAGGCAATTGGCAGAACCGTAATTCCTGCGATAAAAAAAATTGTGCCATAGCGCTTTAATGATGCATGACGTGTTGACAACTTGCCGCCAAGTAAATAGCCAAGGCTTAAACTCAACATAAAAACGGTAATAATACTGCCCCAAATATGCACACTGCTGCCGAAAAAGGGCGCAAGTATTCTGCCGCCTAATAGTTCGATGCCCATAATGGAGAAACCAGAAGAAAATGCGAGTGCGTACACTAACGGGTTATGAAGTTTTGAAGATACAGCCATGTAATAAAAAACGTTTATTTTTGTTGTGCAGAGAGACTACCGCATGTTGGGGTAGATTGCACTTAAGAGTTGGCTGATTAACTCGGCGCTTTAATGCGCCGATTTCTAACATTTATATTCTGGTCTTCTTTTTCTTTTTTTCAAAAGCGGATGTAGGGCTAAATATTTTCTGTACTAGGTGATTGTGTTTAAGCGCAACATCATTTAGAGGGGAGGCTATATGTAAGTGGAAACCAATAATATAAATAATACTCGTGCAAACCAAACTAGTATAAAAACGTTCCATGTTCTTCTCCAAAATAGTGAAATAGTTCACTTTCTAAAGTAGATAAAGTTCATATTAATTTATTGGAAAAACATTGTTTATTCTGAATTTGGTATTGTAAATTTCCCAATATAGGTGTTTTGCACGCTTAGTTCACTAAAATACAGCGTATTATTGTTTGAAGATAATAGCGTAAGGTATTTGTCAGGTAAATCTATCATAGTTTTGTTATTTGTTTCAAAGTTATAGGAGACTAGCTGTTTTGAACTGTTATCCCAAAAAAATAAAAAATTCCCATCAACTGACCAAGCGCCCGAGTCGGAAAAGTTAAACGTTGGAAGTAAAGGTTTCTTAGAAGTAATGCCATTTCCAATTAGTTTATACAAACCATTTTTACCCTGTTTGGTTACTAGATAGTGATTTTTACTACAATTTGCTTTTACAGAAGTAATATTTTTTTGTATTGACGTTATTTTAAAAGTATCAATTGCAAGGTTTATAAGATTCCATTGTCCACTTTGCTTTACTGTCATTAAGATAGCGTTTTCAGAATCACAGTTTTTAGTTATGCTCCTTATTTCGCCTTGATTAAACTTTAAGTTTTTTATATTACCAGTATAAAGATCTAAAGCTTTGTAGCTATTATTTAGTTTAAAAACAATTGTAGAGTTATTGTTGGTAATTAGTAGTTCCGAAATGTAGTTTTCAGGGCTATTAAAATACGTGACTTGCTTCAGAGAATTGGCTGATTGCTTCCATAATTCGTAGCTTCCAGATCTATTTGACACAAAATAGAGTTCATTAATCGAACCTTGCACTGAAACTGGACTATGATCTTTAAATGATGAATTGATTATGTTGTTTATAGGCGTAAACTCATTATTGATAATTTTTATTGAGCCAACATTTGATTTATAAGGATCACCTATAGAGATAAGAACCTCATTTTGAACCGTATATATTGGATCAGATAGTCTTTCATCATTTTGAAAAACTTTTGTAAAGTTTAAAGTGTTGGTATTTACAGTATATAAGGTATTAAACGCGTCATCTGTGAACACAAAGCTATCTTCAAAGTCACTCCAGCCTACTGAGTCAACCTCAAATTTTCTTTTCGTATAATCTAACTGCTCTCCGCTCTCAAGATTTAAAGTTAATGCTGAATGTGACATATCGTCATAATGTCTTATAAAAACTAATTTTGAATCGTTACTATTTAATGCAATATCATAGTCTCCATGAAGACTTGAAGGTGGATTAGTTAATACCTCTATTGCTTGAGTTTGTAGGTTGTATCTTTTTATTTTAGATGGCTCGTTTTTGTTTTGGTCGAGATAATATAACCAATACCCATCATTGGAAATTGCGATATGAGGGACGTCAAATATATTCCCGCAACTAATTACGGTTTTAGGTGGTGAAAATTCAAGGTTAGTTGATACATTGATTTTTTTTATAATACATTGATTGTTTATTTCAGCGGCGTAATATAACTCATAAGAGTCTTTGTTCCATACTGGTGTTCGAGTGTTTACTGAAGAGTTAATTGGCTTAGTATTTTTGGATGCGTTATTTTGGACGTGTACCTGTGAATTACTTTGCCAATCTTGCAGGCTTACGTATGCTAATAGTTTCCCATCTTTAGACAATGAGGGCTCAAACTCCCATCCTTCTTCATATGTTAAAGGTTCGATTTCAATATGGCTATTTTCAAGATTCTGTAGTGACTTTTGGGATTGGTCAATGGCAAACCAAACAAGGGCTAAAGATAGCACTATCAAACAAATAAAGACCAATTTTACTCTTGTAGCTATTGGTTTTTGTTGTTCTAAGGTGATTTTCTCTGGAAGTGTGATAGGGACATAAACAGCTTGACAGTTTAAGCTATAACCAAGCTTTGGGTGAGTCTTAATATAAGCTTGTTTATCGCTACTCAAAATTTTGCGTAAACGGGAAATTGTTGCATTTATTGTTCGGTCGTCTACAAATCTATCTTTCCAAACAAGTTTTACCAACTTTTCACGAGAAACAACAGTGCCTTGATGTTCAATTAAGCAACTAAGTAGTGCCGCGTGTTTTGATTCCAATGACTCAACTTTACTTTCTTTGTTTTCGGCGTTGTTTGCCGGCTCGAAAGTTAGCGTTTTTTTAGTAGGATCAAAGACCCAGTTTTTTATTTTTATTAAATGAAAATTTTCCACAGCTCAGCACTCTCTTCCCTTGATGCCCATCGAACTATAAAAATTATACAAATGTTCAATCTTGTTGATTTTTATAAATTAATTATTATCTTGCTAATTTGTATCAAAACATTTCAGACTTCATAATGCAAGTTGTGCACAATTGATGTGAGTGAGAAAAGAAGGCTATAAATAAGGCTTAATGCATTTATAATGAAATAAACTTAATGTAAAAACAATCAATAAAGCACATAAAACAATGAACCAAGAAAGGCGAGAGGTAATGATTAGTAAGAGTCCAAAACTTATCAGTAAGGCATGATAAATTTTAGTTGAGACTTTATCTGTGAAGAATAGATAACAACCTAAAAATGTACAATTTATAGCCACTAACATTAAGTTATAACGAAACTGTATAAAAATACTAAAAGCAAAAAGTGAGATCCCCATGCTTTTAGTTACAAATTGATAAATGTCACTTTTATTTTTTGAACTCATGATTGAACACTCTAGCCTAAATCGCCTTAATCATAGATATTTAATTAAAGCGATTTAACATGGCTATTTACAGATTAATCCTTTCAAGTGTTAGTCCATTAATAGGTGTCAGAGGGTTATAATACTCTGGCGTATCGTAATAGTTGAGTTGTTGCTTTTCGTCGGCTTTATGCGAATTATTTACGGTATCAGCATTTCCACCTTGAATAGAAATTAACGCTTTGTGTTCTTTTATATCTTTCATTTTTATATCCTTATAAATTTAACAGTTTAAAATTGTGTTTACTTTTCACATCCAACAACATTTATAGTGACTTTATATACTCGTTTGTATAAAGACACCAAGTGCTACTGGCATTAGAAAAATTAGTTTATTCGATTTATTTTGGACAAATCGATGTTGTCTAGTCGTTAGAATATTGATACCTCCATGGTCCTATTGAACATAATTATATGGGCTTATATCTTTAGTGAGTTAAAATTAAACAATTAACAACTGTGTAGTTGCTTCTCGGAGATATCTGCCAATTTCCCTTTATTTAGTAATAGCACTTTATTTGAATGCCTAATTGTTTCTGGTCTATGTGCAATGATTATTCGTGTCATCGATAGTTCGTCAATTTTTTCACAGATTTTGAATTCATTTTGAGTATCTAGATGACTTGTTGCTTCATCTAAAAATAAAATTCGTGGTGTTTTGTAAAGCGCTCTAGCAAGTAAAACTCTTTGTTGTTGTCCACCTGACAGGCTGGAACCCATATCGCCTACCAGCGTATTGTATCCCATTGTCATTTCGGTAATGTCCTTATGTATAGCGGCAGTTTTTGTACATTGTTGAATTTTTAGAAAGTTAGGTTCTGGATCAAAAAATGAAATGTTATCGGCGATGGAACCTGCCAATAAAGTATCGTCCTGCATTACTGCAGATACAAGCTTTCGATACTGCTTAAGCCCTATCTGTTTGATGTCTTTTCCATTAAACAAAACGCGCCCTGTGGTTGGTTGTAATAACCCCAGCATTATTTTTACGAGAGTTGATTTACCAGAACCTGAAGGGCCTGTAATAGCGATACAATCACCTGCTTCGACGTTAAATGAGATGTTATCCAATATTGGCTTTTCATCTTCGGAAAAACTGAAACTGATGTTTTCCAATGTTAGCTGACCTGAACCTTCGTTTAGTAGCTTAAAATTAGCATTTAATGTGTCTCGATTCTGTTCTACTTTAGTTAGAGCAATATCTGCAAGACGATCAAGATGCAAGCGCATCATTTTAAACTGAATTAACTGTTCAATAAGGTTTGTAACGCTTTGCGTTAATTGATTTTTATAGGCAATGAACGCTAGTACCATGCCAATAGATATTTCATTTCCCATAACCGCGGTTGCTGCAAAAAAGATAACTAATACATTCTCTAGCCCAAATAACGCCTTATTGATGCTATCAAAGCCAATTTTTAGTTTACCTAAGTGAATATCGGCATTGATAACCTCAGCATATCTATTCTGCCATATCCCCTGACGTTGGGCTTCATTGCCAAAAAGCTTTATGGTTTGTATCCCCCTTATATTTTCTAGAAAGTTACTTTGCTCTTTTGCCGAGTTTTGAATTGAATCTTCTGTTGCCCGATGTAGCGGTTGATACATGCCAATTCGAAGGCATGCATATAGCGCAATAGTACCAATTACAATGAGCGTTAAATGAATTGAATATAAGAACATCATGAGCAAAACAACGACTGACATGACACCGTCCACCGTAGTTTCTACTAATCCTGTAGTCATCCGTTCTCTAATATGATTTAAAGAAGAGAACCTCGAAACAATGTCACCTACATGACGAGTTTCAAAATAAGTCATCGGTAATCTTAACAGGTGGCGAAGCACATTTACGCCCATTTGTATATTTAACAAGCTTGATAAACGTAATATGAGCCAACTTCTAACAGAGTTGGTAATTACCGATACCATTACTAGTATAGAAAAACCCAATGCAAGAACGACGAGTAAGGCTTCGTCATAACTAACTAGCACTTCGTCGACAACCCATTGCATGTAATATGGAGTGGCTAAACTGAATAACTGCAGAAAAAAGGACAATATAAGCAATTTTACTAAAGCGGTTTTTAAGCCAGTAATGTTGCTCCATAGCTGTGAAATGCGCATTTTTTGTTGTTCTTTTCGTACTTCAAATTTAGATGTCGGAGAAAGTTCTAGCGCTATTCCGGTATAATGCTGACTAAATTCATCTAACGTGTATACTTGTTTTCCGCTAGCGGGATCGTTTATATAATATTTATGACCAGCCACTTTAGTAAGCACAACAAAGTGATTCATATCCCAATGTAAAATACAAGGTAGGGCAAGCTTAACTACGCTTTCTAAAGGGCACTGTAACGGTCGGCTCGCTAAACCTAAACTATCACCTAACTCGATAAGGTGTTGTAAATTCATTCCTTTTAGCGTTGCGGAAAACCTGTTACGCATCGCTGGCATATCTAATTGATGACCATAATAGGATGCGATCATTGCCATCGAAGCAAGTCCACATTCCGCAACTTCTGCTTGCAATATTAGCGGTACTCGTTTCTTCGAAGAGAATTCAAGAAGTGCAGGTGAGTTTGCTGTAATTTCCATTTACTTAATTCCTAATCATTTGATGTTATTGCTGATGGCTTTTAAATTAAATCCGAGTCGTTAAAAGTGACTTAATGCCATCGTAGTTAATCGGTGAAAAATCAATTTTAAAGGTTGGAGTGGAAAAGAAATAAAAGCTTTTAGATAACTTGTAATTAGTTATGCGCACACGATAAATACACAATAGTTGATCTATAGATAATTGTGCATTAGACATATGAATCATTTTTCCTGTTCTGGTATGTACAATAAATTCATCAAAGCTCACTCTAGAAAAGAGCAGTTTTTGCACTTTGTTATAAACAAGTAAAAAATCCAGGAAGCCAATTGTGAGCCAAATTCCTATACAGACAAAATAAGTGCTGGAAGGATGAAGTACACAGACTACTGTCAATATAAATAAACTATTTAATATATGATTTACTCGGTAGTGAACACTAAAATTCATCATGTGTAACAATCCTCTTCTATTGCTCTAATTAATTGAACAAAATACATGTAAAGTACCAATATAACGCTATAGAAAAGCCAGTATCCTTGGGTCATAAAGTCAGATAGCGACGTGAAAAAAAGAACAAAATAACAATAAGTGAGTGTTACACTTAACGTGAACAAATAAGCTGAGTTTCTTATGGTTGAATAGATAATAAACACACTACTAAGCATAATTAAAATCGCGCTGAAAAATAATAATACTGCTTCAGTATTCAGAACAATTGATAAGCCTGTAATCCCTTGAATTAATGCTAGTGTTGTTTTTAATGGGTAGGCCAATAGTTGTTGTTTAAGTTTTAATAATATTGGCAGGTTACTGATATTTTTTATTAACATGGTCTTATCTCAACTTATTTTTAACACTTAGGATTGGATCAATAAGCCATTCAAATAGTGTGCGGTTTTCTAGCACGATGTCTGCCTTAAACTTCATGCCACTTTTGAGCGGTAGCTTTTTTTCATAAGCTTCGATAAATTGCGTATTTAATTTAGCTTGCAGCCTATAAACAGGTTCGTTAATGCTAATGGGAAAATTGACATCTTGTTGAGTGATAAGAACATTGTCGATTCGTGTAACTTCCCCTTTTATATAGCCAAATTTTTGATGAGGAAATGCATCAAATCTCAAGAATGCAGTATCGCCCTGAGCTATAAACCCCGCAGATCTAGTTGGTAACATTAATTCAGCTATTAGAGAGGATTGCTGTGGTAGGATTGTTAGCAATGGTCTTATTTTACTTAGCGTTTCTCCTGGTAATACATGAATATCTGTAACCGTACCGTTTTGTGCAGCGGTTACTACGTAGCTAAAGTTACTTTTCATTTCCAATAGTTGATTGTTTAATGTTGATAGCTTTTGCTTTATAGCACGTTGTTTTGACTGGTATTCCTTTGAAAGTAATACAATTTGGTTTTGCAGTTGTGCACTTTTGAATTTCAAGTTAATTGTTGAGCTATTAAGTTGTTCTATTTCTTGAAGAGACATAAGTTGTTTTTCTTGGTGGTTCTGTATGTCTAGTTGTGAAATAAACCCTTTGTTGTATAGGTTGTTTAATTGTTTGGCTTGCTGATCTAATAGCGTAACTTTCTTATTAACGAGTTCTTTCTGTATGTTAGTTCCCGCAATTGAACCTTGAGTTAAGATTAATTGTTTTGTTAGCTTATCTCGGTTATTTTGTTCAAGTATGGGTAAATCTTTAAGTTCTAGCTTTAATAAATGAATTTGTTGACTCAATTCAGAGATCATTTTTTGATTAACATCTACCCCATTTTCCAGCGCTCGATTACTAATTACAGAAACCAAAGGTGTTCCCGCTTTAACTCGTTGACCCGCTGATACAAATACTTCTTTTACTGTACCCAAACTTTTTGAATAGCTTTTGATAATTCCTTTATCGGGCCTTAAAAAGCCTATTATGGTTTCCTTTCTTGTATAATGTGCATTAAACAAAAACAGCAATGTTGATAAAGTAATAATCGTTATTGTGATTACGGTTATTTTTAGCGAGAGGGGTTGTGCTAAAGAAATCGTACCTTTGAGCTTTTGTCCTTGCGCATCGACGGCTTGTTTTCTAAATAATTGTGACACCTAGTTACCCTATAAATTTTACAGCTGAATTGTTAACAGCCAAGATGAAATGAACTTAGGGAGAGATTTCTATTTGAGCAAGTCATGCAACTTACGAACTTTATTGGTTTGTCGGTATCTATTTGATATATATAACTATAGTTGGTTGTTGTATTATTGTTGTAAATTTATTGTTTAACTAAATAATCAAAATATAACTATTTTTGGAGTACTTTATCGAAGTTACTAAAACAAATTAATGGTGCACGTTTCGTGTTTAAATTCTCTTACCAGAAAGTTAGTTCACTTCAAAATTGCTGATTTTACCTTTATTGTACTTAGGTATTGAGTATGTGTGTGATGTAATTAACTACCCATTGTTGCAGTACATCTAGCGTTAATTACAGGCACAAAAAAGCCCCGCATAAGCGAGGCTTTTCAAAAAGTGTTAAAGGGCTAAATTACTTAGCTTCTTTACGTGCTTTTGCTTCTGCAATTACTTCGTCAGCTACGTTGCTTGGACAAGCTGAGTAGTGGCTGAATTCCATAGAGAATTGACCACGACCTGAAGTGATTGTACGTAAGTGTCCAATGTAACCAAACATCTCAGAAAGAGGTACGTCACCTTTGATGCGAACACCTGTTGTGCCAGCTTCTTGGTCTTTGATCATGCCACGACGACGGTTAAGGTCACCAATTACGTCACCTACGTTGTCTTCTGGCGTGTATACGTCAACTTTCATGATTGGTTCAAGAAGTTGTGCACCTGCTTTAGGAATTGATTGACGGAAAGCGCCTTTAGCAGCGATTTCGAATGCAACAGCTGATGAATCCACCGCATGGTAACCACCGTCGAATAACTCAACTTCAACGTCTAATACAGGGAAACCAGCAAGAACACCTTCGTCCATCATGCCCTTGAAGCCTTTTTCAATAGCAGGGAAGAATTCTTTAGGAACGTTACCACCAACAACGGTTGATTTGAAAACAAAACCTGAGTTTTGCTCGCCTGGCTTGATGCGGTAATCAATCTTACCGAATTGACCAGAACCACCAGATTGTTTCTTATGCGTGTAAGAATCTTCAATCTCTTGTGTGATAGTTTCGCGGTATGCTACTTGTGGCTTACCAACTTCAAGTTCAACGCCGTAAGTACGCTTTAAGATATCTACTTTGATATCTAAGTGAAGCTCACCCATACCTTTAAGGATAGTTTCACCTGAATCTTCGTCTGTTTCAACTTGGAAAGACGGATCTTCTGCAACCATTTTACCAATAGCAATACCCATTTTTTCAGTTGAACCTTTATCTTTTGGTGCAACAGCAATTGAGATTACTGGTTCTGGGAATACCATTGCTTCAAGTGTACAAGGGCTCTTAACGTCACATAATGTGTGACCTGTTTGAACGTTCTTCATACCAACGATAGCTAAAATGTCACCGGCTTGTGCTTCAGTTAACTCAGTACGGTCATCTGCTTGCATCTCAACCATACGGCCAATACGCTCAGTTTTACCTGTAAACGAGTTAAGTACTGTGTCACCTTTCTTAACACGGCCAGAGTAGATACGTATGAAAGTAAGTGCACCGAAACGGTCATCCATAATTTTAAATGCTAATGCACGGAATGGTTCGTTATCTGGATCAACAATTGCGAATTCGCCAGTAGGTTCACCTTCTTCATCTGTTAATGGTTGAGGTGGAACTTCAGTTGGTGATGGTAAGTAATCAACAACAGCGTCAAGAAGAAGTTGCATACCTTTGTTCTTAAATGCAGAACCACAGTATGTTGGGAAGAATAATAATTCGTTAGTACCTTTACGGATACACGCTTTGATTTGTTCTTCAGTAGGGTTAACTTCACCTTCTAGGTATTCCATTAATAAATCTTCATCTGCTTCTAAAGCAGTTTCGATTAATTCTTCACGGTATGCTGCTGCGTCGTCTACCATGTCTGCTGGAATATCTGTAATTTCGTAGTTTTCTGGTTGACCTGAGTCATCCCAAATGTATGCTTTTTGAGATAAAACGTCTACAACACCAACGAACTCGTCTTCTTCACCGATTGGTAAAGTCATTACAAGTGGGTTTGCGCCAAGTACATTTTTAACTTGATCTTTAACGCGGTAGAAGTTTGCGCCTAAACGGTCAAGCTTGTTTACGAATATTAAACGAGCTACTTTTGATTCGTTAGCGTAGCGCCAGTTAGTTTCTGATTGTGGCTCAACACCACCAGAACCACAGAATACACCAATACCACCATCAAGAACTTTTAATGAACGGTATACTTCAACTGTGAAGTCAACGTGACCAGGAGTGTCAATTACGTTAAAACGGTGCTTTTTCCACTCACATGTTACAGCAGCTGACTGGATAGTAATACCACGCTCTGCTTCTTGTTCCATGAAGTCAGTAGTAGATTCACCATCGTGAACTTCACCTAACTTATGTATTTTACCTGTAAGTTTCAAAATTCGTTCAGTTGTTGTGGTTTTACCAGCATCAACGTGAGCGAAAATACCAATATTTCTGTATTTGCTTAAATCTGACATTGCTTTGCTCTAAAGGGTTAGTGAATAAAAACCGCGCGAGTATACCAGAAGTTACGTTAAACAAAAATAACTTCCTGTAGAAAATTGTAATTTCTATGGTTTGTCAGTAGATAAATCTAGGGCTTCTTCGTGTATGAACAGATTGAAGTATCTGGTAAGTTGTTCAAGTGTATATAATTGATTTTAATTGCGACGTTTTTTAAAGGTAAAGTGTTTTATGCTGTGTAAAGTGAAATATTTGGAAAAGAACAATTATTAAAAAGGACATTGTTTTTGGATATTTGGGAAGAGAGTCTTATTGGAGAAATGAAGCAAGGAAAGCATTGCGCCTTTGAGCGTTGTTATCGTTTGCTATCTCCACAAATATATACTGTCATTTATAAAATTTGCTTAAATCATGCTACTGCTCAAGATTTATTGCAGGATACATTCCTAGATATTTTTGAAAAAGTGCATTTATATAGAAAACAGCATTCTTTTATTGCTTGGTCAAAGCGAATAGCGTTTAACAATACTTTGAATTTTATAAAGCGAAACAAACGCATAGTTTTGATGGGACATTCGTCTGATGAGGGAGGCTTGATTGATTTTGAACCCCATAAGATGATTCAAGATAGTGCATTATTAGACGCTCTACTTGTGAAAATTAATGAGGCTGAACGTTTAGTTTTATGGTTGTTTATTGTTGAACAATATAGCCATGATGAAATCGCTGTTTTAGTCGATAAAACGCCTAGTTATTCTAAATCAATCGTATCAAGAGCTTTGAAAAAGCTAAGAACCATGCCAGAGGTTAGAAATCATGCATATTGCGAATGATCGGTTTCTTCAACAATTAACCAAAATGGAAAAGTCTCACTTGGCAACGTGTGAATCTTGCCGTGATGAGCATCAAAAAATTCTTTTACTTTGTGAAAGTGCTCAATATGTTGAATTAATCCTCCCTCCCAATGATTTGTGGCAAACAATTCAACCTAAGCTTGAGAAAGAAGAAAGAAATGTTGGGCCATGGAAAAAACTCATGTTTAGTGCGGCTGCAACCATACTATTTGCTTCGATTGGGTGGATGATGTGGAGTCAGTTTACTTTGAAGCAACAACTTGAGCATGTTTTGATCTCGAACATGTTACTCGAAGAAAAAATTCAGCTGCAACAACAAGTAACTTATAGAAGAGCGTCATTAATTGGAACGTTACAAGCATTAGATATTAAGTTAATGAATGCTGAAAACACAGAAGATAAATTGAAAATTTTAACGGAGCGTAAACAGGTTATCCAACAGCATATTGTGAGTGGTAATAAGGAAGAAGGTAATGAAATTAGTATTTAAAATATGTATTTTTATTTCCGTGCTTTATACAAATACATTATTTGCAAGTCAGTGCGCATCATTGCAATTTAAACACAATGATAGACTTGTTGTCTTAGATTCAGTTAATTATAAACAGGTAGAGGAAAAATATAGTTATAAAGATCTTTTGAATGGGAAGGGCATCTATTACCTTGCTGAAGGCCCTCAATTACTATCACTGTTTGCTGTAAAAAAGCAAAAAAGAATTATGCGCTTAGACCCTTCAACAACATTAGACATAATGACAGACGATGATATCGTGTATTTGGCACAACAATATTATTTTGAAGCAGGCTATTCCTATACATTTATTTATGATGATCAACCTCAAACAATAAGTTTATTAAAAAAAACACCTCGTGAATGCAAAATGCCTGAAGGCACGGTACTTGAAGGTGCGTCGTCAAGTACTACATTAACTATGTCGCGTCTTCCTGAAAACTTAGAGAAAAAGCTTCAAGCATTTCGTCAAAAATCATTTAGGCACTACCAAATAGCGGGGAAATCTTTACCAATTGGCAATATCGACCCGCTAAAGGTCAATAGATATTTTGGTACCGTAACTGAAAATTCTTATACGACTGATGGTCATATTAAACTGTTATCAGTGCTACCGAGTTCACCAGCATTCAATTTAGGATTAAGAACTGGTGATGAAATCATCAGTTTTGATAATACGGGTATAAGTATTTCATTTGATAATAAAAAGCCTATCGATGCGTTGAATTTATATTTAAAGATTATAAGAAATAATAATTATCAAATAAAAATGATGGTACAGCGTCAAAACCGAAAATTTATGATTGAGGGAGAAGACGAACTCGTCTTTGTTCCTAGCAGTATATTTAGCTTCGGTAGCAGTGAGTTGCTTAATAATATTTCGTTTAACCGTATAAATCAGTTATCTAATGCACTTCAATTTGATTATGAACAACTAACAATGTCATTAGTAAAATTTTATAGTCAACGTGATATATCAACTGAGTATATACAGTTATTCAGGCCCGAAGAGAAAATTGAATCTTTAGGGTTGGAAGGGGTTTTGGATTTAGGTACAGGAGTGCAGGTTGAATTACTTATCGAAGACAGTCCACTTAAGTCTATAGGCGTAATGGAAGGGGATATATTAACGAAAATTAATGGACGTAATATAACTAAATCTTTAACACCGTTAATTGAAGAAGTTACCGCGTTGAATAATGATGATCAGCTTAAGATTCAATTAATTCGTAACAGTCAGCAATATGAATTGAACGGTACGTATAAAAAACCTGTTTTACCTCAGTTTAACTTATTACTCAATTTGCGCTCGAAAGAAAGGGCGCTTGCAATGATGACAGAAAATAAAAGAAACGTTTCTCGTGGTATATTTATTAGGTCGGACCGGTGGAACTCGTTTAAGCCCAATGCAACACCACCAATGACACCAGGTGAACTAAATAGAAATAGAAAAAAATAATGTTAAAGACACCTTAGCTTTTGATATTTCCTTTTTGGTTAATGGAAGGCAGTTAATAAGCATAAGAGAGCAACATAAATTAACGGTTGCTCTTTTTTTATCCTTATGTATAATACGCCCTCCTGTTTTGGCTTTGCCTACAGGGTTTAGTTTGAAACCTTAGGGTTTTCAAACTCTACAGCAACTCCGATTTGGAGTTGAATGATTTAATCGGTACTCCCCCCTTTCTCAATAAGAAAGGAGATGGGCTGTACTTTGTTCGTTCTTTTATTAGGGGATTTGATAAATGTCAAATCAAAGAATTCGCATTCGTTTGAAAGCGTTTGATCATCGTTTGATTGATCAATCTACAGCAGAAATCGTTGATACTGCTAAACGTACTGGTGCTCAGGTTCGTGGTCCAATTCCATTACCTACGCGCAAAGAGCGTTTCACTATTTTGATTTCTCCACACGTTAACAAAGATGCGCGTGACCAGTACGAAATTCGTACTCACAAGCGTTTAATTGATATCGTAGAACCTACTGATAAGACTGTTGATGCATTAATGCGTTTAGACTTAGCAGCTGGTGTCGACGTTCAAATTAGCTTGGGTTAATAGGGGGTTTTAACATGACTATAGGTCTAGTTGGACGCAAAGTTGGTATGACACGTATCTTCACTGAAGATGGCGTATCTACTCCAGTTACAGTCCTAGAAGTTGAAGCTAACCGTGTTGCTCAGGTAAAAACTGTAGACAACGATGGTTACTCAGCGATTCAAGTTACTACTGGTACTAAGAAAGCTAACCGTGTAAACAAGCCAACTGCTGGTCACTTTGCGAAAGCAGGTATCGAAGCTGGTCGTGGTTTATGGGAATTCCGTTTAACGGAAGGCGAAGGTGCTGATTTAGCAGCTGGTAGCGAAATCACTGTTGAACTATTCAACGAAACAAATTTAGTAGACGTAACCGGTACATCGAAAGGTAAAGGTTTCCAAGGTGGTATTAAGCGTTGGAACTTCCGTATGCAAGATGCTACTCACGGTAACTCTATCTCTCACCGTTCAAACGGTTCTATCGGCCAGTGTCAAACACCAGGTCGTGTATTTAAAGGCAAAAAAATGTCTGGTCACATGGGTGCTGAGAAAGTTACAACTCAAAACCTTGAATTAGTTCGCGTAGACGCTGAACGTAACTTGCTTCTTATTAAAGGTGCAGTTCCGGGTCATGTAAACGCTGACGTAATCATCAAGCCAGCTGTTAAAGCCTAACGTCTGAGGAGAATTTTGATGGAATTAGCATTAAAAGACGCGTCAGGCGCTTTAGAAGTTTCTGAAGCAACTTTCGGACGTGAGTTCAACGAAGCTTTAGTACACCAAGTAGTTGTTGCGTATGCAGCAGGTGCTCGTCAAGGTACTGTTAAGCAAAAGAACCGTTCTGAAGTTAGCGGCGGCGGCAAAAAGCCATGGCGTCAAAAAGGTACTGGCCGCGCACGTGCTGGTACAACTCGTGGTCCAATTTGGAGAACAGGTGGCGTTACATTCGCTGCACGTCCTCAAGATCACAGCCAAAAAGTAAACCGTAAAATGTATCGTGGTGCGATCAAAAGCATCCTTTCTGAGTTAGTTCGTCAAGAACGTTTAGTGATTGTAAATGACTTCTCAGTAGATACACCGAAAACTAAAGACTTAGTTGCTAAGTTAAAAGGTTTAGAGCTTAAAGATGTATTAATTGTTACACCAGAAGTAGATGAGAATTTATTCCTTTCTGCTCGTAACTTATACAAAGTTGACGTTGTTGACGTTCAAGCGATTGACCCTGTTTCTTTAGTTGGTTTCGAGAAAGTATTAATGACTGCTGGTGCGGTTAAGCAAATCGAGGAGATGTTAGCATGATAAGCGAAGAACGTTTGTTAAAAGTGCTTTTGGCACCAAACATTTCTGAAAAAGCAACATTGACTGCTGAAGCGAACAATACAATTGTTTTCAAAGTAGCAACTGATGCTAAAAAAGCTGAAATCAAAGCGGCAGTAGAGAAACTTTTCGACGTAAAAGTTGACGGTGTTCGTACTTTAAATGTTAAGGGTAAAGCTAAGCGCACGGGTGCTCGTATGGGCCAACGTAGCGATTGGAAAAAAGCTTATGTAACTCTTGCAGAAGGTAGCGACATCGACTTCGTTGGCGCAGAAGCATAGGAGAAGCAAAATGGCAGTTGTTAAATGTAAACCAACTTCTCCGGGTCGTCGCCATGTAGTTAAAGTGACAAACCCGGACCTATATAAAGGTAAGCCTTACGCTCCACTTTTAGAGAAAAACTCTAAATCAGGTGGTCGTAACAACACGGGCCGTATTACTGTTCGTCACGTTGGTGGTGGTCATAAGCATCATTATCGCGTAATCGACTTTAAACGTACTAAAGATGGTATCCCTGCGAAGGTAGAGCGTTTGGAATATGATCCAAATCGTTCAGCTAATATCGCATTAGTATTATATGCAGACGGTGAGCGTCGTTACATTTTAGCGCCAAAAGGCCTAAAAGCTGGTGATGCAATTCAGTCTGGTGCAGATGCACCAATTAAAGCAGGTAATACATTACCATTGCGCAACACACCATTAGGTAGTGTTGTACACGCAATTGAACTTAAACCTGGCAAAGGTGCTCAAATCGCTCGTGCGGCGGGTACTTACGCTCAGTTAGTTGCAAAAGACGGTGCTTATGTAACTTTACGTCTTCGCTCAGGCGAAATGCGCAAAGTAGAAGCAGATTGTCGTGCAACACTAGGTGAAATCGGCAATGCTGAACACATGCTTCGCTCTTTAGGTAAAGCTGGTGCTCAACGTTGGCGTGGTGTTCGCCCAACAGTTCGTGGTGTAGCCATGAACCCAGTTGATCACCCACACGGTGGTGGTGAAGGTAAAACTTCAGGCGGTCGTCATCCGGTATCTCCTTGGGGTGTACCAACTAAGGGTTATAAGACTCGTAAGAACAAGCGTACAGATAAATTTATCGTACGTCGTCGTACTAAGTAATTAGTGCTTAATTAATTAAAGAGGAATCACCATGCCACGTTCTCTCAAGAAAGGTCCTTTTATTGACCTACACTTGTTGACGAAGGTAGAGAAAGCGGTGGAAAGCGGGAATAAAAAGCCAATTAAAACTTGGTCCCGTCGCTCAATGATCATACCTAATATGATCGGATTGACTATCGCTGTCCATAATGGTCGTCAACACGTTCCTGTATTTGTAACCGAAGAAATGATCGGTCACAAATTAGGTGAATTTGCACCAACACGTACTTATCGCGGCCATGCTGCTGATAAGAAAGCGAAGAAGAAGTAAGGGGAAGTTAAATGGAAGCTATTGCTAAACATAAATTTGCCCGTGGTTCTGCTCAAAAAGCACGTTTAGTTGTGGATCAAATCCGCGGCTTACACGTTGAGAAAGCTTTGGAAATCTTAGAATACAGCAACAAAGGCGCTGCTGTATTAGTGAAGAAAGTACTTAACTCAGCGATTGCTAACGCAGAGCATAACGAAGGTGCAGACATTGATGATTTATTCGTTAAAACCATTATGGTTGACGATGGTCCTACAATGAAGCGTATTAAGCCTCGTGCGAAAGGTCGCGCGGATCGTATCCTTAAGCGTACAAGTCACATTACTGTGATTGTTGCTGATAGCTAGGAGATATTAGAATGGGTCAAAAAGTCCATCCAAATGGTATTCGCTTAGGTATCACTAAACCTTTCGCGTCTACTTGGTTTGCAAGTAGCAAAGAGTTTGCAGATAACTTACACGGCGATCATTTAGTTCGTGCATATTTATCTGAAAAGCTTAAGCGTGCATCATTATCAAAAATCGTAATTGAGCGTCCTGCTAAATCAATCCGCGTAACAATTCACACGGCTCGTCCTGGTGTTGTTATCGGTAAGAAAGGCGAAGACGTAGAAAAATTACGTGTAAAAGTATCTAAAATCGCTGGTGTGCCTGCGCAAATTAACATTGCGGAAGTACGTAAGCCAGAAATGGATTCACAATTAGTTGCTGACAGCATCGCGAGCCAATTAGAGCGTCGTGTTATGTTCCGTCGTGCGATGAAGCGTGCTGTTCAAAACGCTATGCGTTTAGGTGCTAAGGGTATCAAAGTAGAAGTTAGCGGTCGTTTAGGCGGCGCAGATATTGCTCGTTCTGAGTGGTATCGTGAAGGTCGTGTACCTCTTCACACTTTACGTGCAGATATTGATTATTCAATTGCACGTGCTGACACTACTTATGGTGTAATCGGTATTAAAGTTTGGATCTTTAAAGGTGAAGTAATTGGTGGCATGCCTGCACAGGTAGAAGCACCAGCTAAACCTAAGAAAAGAAACAACCGCAAGAGCAAGTAGGGGATAAGTAATGTTACAACCAAAACGTACTAAATTCCGTAAGCAATTTAAATTGCGTAACCGTGGCCTTGCAAACACTGGTAGCACTGTAAGCTTCGGTACTTACGGTCTTAAATCTGTTGAGCGTGGTCGTATGACTGCTCGTCAGATTGAAGCGGCTCGTCGTGCAATGACACGTCACGTTAAGCGTCAAGGTAAAATTTGGATCCGTGTTTTCCCGGACAAACCAATTACTAAGAAACCTCTTGAGGTTCGTATGGGTAAAGGTAAAGGTTCTGTGGAATATTGGGTATGTCAAATTCTACCAGGTCGTGTTCTTTATGAAATGGAAGGTGTATCAGAAGAGTTAGCGCGTGAAGCATTTGCTTTAGCAGCAGCTAAACTTCCGTTCAAAACAACCTTCGTAACTAGAACGGTGATGTAATGAAAGCTAGCGAATTAAAAGACAAAAGCATTGAAGAGTTAAATGCTGAATTACTTGAGCTTATGCGCGAACAGTTTAACTATCGCATGCAAGCAAGCACAGGTCAGTTAGCGCAAACTCACTTGCTAAAAACGGTACGTCGCAATATTGCACGTGTTAAGACTATCATAACTGAGAAGGCTGGTAAGTAATGAGCGATAAAATTCGTACACTACAAGGTCGCGTAATCAGTGACAAAATGGATAAGTCTATCACTGTCCTGATCGAGCGTCGTGTTAAGCACCCTATCTACGGTAAGTTCATTTCGCGTTCAACTAAGTTGAAAGCGCACGATGAAGCTAACGTATGTAATACAGGTGATTTAGTTACTATTCGTGAATGTGCTCCTATTTCTAAGACTAAGTCTTGGACTTTAGTAGACGTAGTTGAAAAAGCGTAATTGCTGATTTAACTAATCACTAAATTAGTAGATAAAGTAAAAGCCCCGCTTATGCGGGGCTTTTTGATTTTTGAACCTACTGATATTCTTTTTCTAAACCAAACTCGGTAAAGGTTAATTTTTGACTCAGCGTGGTGTCTTTGATCAAGCGGCTATTTGCTAACATTTCTTTGGTAACATATCCGCGTGGATGATCTAAGTGAACGCAAATTGCACTATACCTAATTTGTTTTGCTTTGATACCTTTGTGTTTCAATCGATAACCGAGCTCACAGTCTTGACCACCATATTGCATTCTTTCGTCGAAGCCATTTACGCTCTCAATATCTGACTTCCAACCTGAAGCGTTATGCCCGTTCCAAGTTCGTCGCGTAGGCGTTATTGCATTCAAAATCTTTGCAGTAGCTTTTGTTGCTTTCAATTTAGCCAGTTTGTGCGTTTTCTTTAAACCATTGTTTAAAAGCCACTCTGGAGAAAACGCTTTACCTGAAATGATATCTTGCACACAAATGGTGTTACTCGTTTTTAGCGGCAATTTAAAATAGCCGCCCGAAAGAAAATAACCCGGCTCTGCATATTTACGATGAACCGAAACGAAATCATTTCTTGGAATACAATCACCATCAGTAAAAATAACATAATCACCTTTAGCTACTTTTAAGGCTTTGTTCATTATTTTACATTTTTGAAATCCGTTATCCTTTTGCCAAACATGTGAAATAGGGAGCTGGGTTTTTTCACTAAAACAATTAATGGCGTTTCTCGTATCAATGGTAGAACCATCATCTGCGACTATTACTTCAAAGTTTCTATCGGTTTGACAGTGAAATCCTGTTAATACTTTATTTAACCATTTAACAGAGTTATATGTGGTAAAAATGACACTTATGAGGCCTGTATACATAGTATTTATCTCTGAATTTGCGTAGTAAGCTATTTTCAGAAGATTAGATAACAACTATATGAACCTTTCTTTAAAAGTTTGTGTCGCTGTTTTAAACCAAGTTCGTTTTACTATCACAGTAACTTACAAAGGCGATTTAATCAGTTTGCAATATAACGCGTGTATCCTGACTACCGAAATAATACGATGAAGCCCAACATTATTATATCTTTTGGCGAAGATAACTATTCTCTATTTAAAACGCTAAAGTTGTTATGGAATATATAGCAAGTGTATTTAATCACCAAATGGACTTACGATATCGATATTTCTGTTATCAAGGTGCTTATGAGTCACCAGAGTAGGGCGCATACTAGTCGTGAATTGCGCATGATAGTAGATGACAAAATTTATTACTTGCTAGATGAAATAAAACTATTAACTCAATAAGTACGCCAACCCCTTGTATAATTTTTATTTCAACCCAATACAGTATGGAGTTATTCGTTTTCAGTGTTTCTTTTATAATTTGTGGTCTTGCTGAATTCTGTACATAAATCTGAACAAATATATTCAACACTTTAAATATTGTTCATTTAAAGTACCAATTTTAAAAAAGTGGTGTTATAATCTCGCGCCCTCCGAATAACGGATGGGTTTTAAAGGCAGTGACGGGTCAAATTTCTGGCCTTGAATTTAATAACAGCGGAGCACATAAAATGATCCAAATGCAAACACAGCTAGACGTTGCTGATAACAGTGGCGCTCGACGCGTGCAATGTATTAAGGTCCTTGGTGGCTCGCACCGTCGCTATGCACGCATAGGTGACGTCATCAAAGTAGCAGTGAAGGAAGCAATTCCTCGCGGTAAAGTGAAAAAAGGTGATGTACTGAATGCGGTAGTGGTGCGCACTAAAAAGGGCGTTCGTCGCCAGGATGGCTCAGCCATTCGCTTTGACGGCAACGCGGCTGTAATGCTTAATGCAAACTTACAGCCAATTGGTACTCGTATTTTCGGGCCGGTAACACGTGAATTAAGAACTGAAAAGTTCATGAAAATCGTGTCACTTGCACCAGAAGTACTATAAGGAGTCACGATAATGGCAAATAAGATTCGTCGTGATGATGAAGTAATCGTACTTGCAGGTAAAGACAAGGGCAAAACTGGTAAAGTTACTAAAGTTCTTGTTGAAGACAGCAAAGTATTTGTAGAAGGTGTTAACTTAGTTAAGAAGCATCAGAAGCCTGTACCTCAGTTACAGCAAGCTGGTGGCATCGTAGAAAAAGAAGCACCTATTCACGTATCTAATGTTGCGATCGTAAACCCTGCTACAGGCAAGGCAGATCGTGTTGGTTTTAGAATTGAAGACGGCAAAAAAGTTCGTTTCTTCAAATCTAATAACGAATTAGTTTAATTTTAATTGGAGTAAACGATGGCGAAACTGCATGATTTTTACAAAGATACAGTTGTAGCTGAACTTCAAAAGAAGTTTGATTACAAAAGTGTCATGCAAGTCCCTCGGATTGAAAAGATCACCCTAAACATGGGTGTTGGTGAAGCAATTGCCGATAAAAAGGTTTTAGAAGCTGCCACAAATGATCTTACTGCAATCTCAGGTCAAAAGCCTCTGATCACTAAAGCACGCAAATCAGTTGCTGGCTTTAAGATCCGTGAAGGCTATCCTATTGGCGCAAAAGTAACTTTACGCGGCGAAAGAATGTGGGAATTTTTAGAGCGCTTAATCTCTATCTCAGTTCCTCGTATCCGTGATTTCCGTGGCTTGAACCCTAAATCGTTCGATGGTCGTGGTAATTATAGCATGGGCGTGAAAGAGCAAATCATCTTCCCAGAAATCGATTATGATAAAATCGATAAGATTCGTGGTATGGATATTACTATCACTACTACTGCGCAATCTAACGAAGAAGGTCATGCTTTGCTGACTGCCTTTAACTTTCCGTTCAAGAAATAAGGTGTAGAGTTATGGCTAAATCGTCAATGAAAGCTCGTGAAGCAAAACGCACTAAACTAGTTGCAAAGTACGCTGAAAAGCGTCGTGCTTTAAAAGAAATCATCTCAAGTGTTAATTCTTCTGAAGAAGAGCGCTGGGATGCCGTTTTAAAACTTCAAACTTTACCACGTGACTCAAGTTCTGCACGTCAACGTAATCGTTGTAACGTAACGGGTCGCCCACATGGTTACTTACGTAAGTTCGGCCTTAGCCGTATTCAATTACGTGAGCACATGATGCGCGGTGAAGTTCCTGGTCTTAAGAAAGCTAGTTGGTAATTCACGGGAGTAAATGGTTATGATGACTGATCCTATCGCGGACATGTTTACACGCATCCGCAACGGTCAATCTGCAGAAAAGACTGCAGTAGTAATGCCATCTTCTAAGCTAAAAGTTGCTATTGCTAACTTGCTTAAAGAAGAAGGTTTTATTTCAGATTTCTCAGTATCAGGTGATGTAAAGCCAGATTTAACTGTTGAGTTGAAATATTTTGAAGGTAAAGAAGTAATCGAAACAATTAAACGTGTTTCTCGTCCTGGTTTACGTGTATATAAGGGTGCTCAAGAGCTTCCTAAAGTACTTGCAGGTATGGGTATCGCAATCGTTTCTACTTCTAAAGGTTTGATGGCTGATCGCGACGCTCGCAAAGCGGGTCTAGGCGGTGAAATCATCGGTATCGTAGCGTAAGGAGCAAAAAAATGTCTCGTGTTGCAAAAGCACCTGTCGAAGTTCCTGCTGGCGTTACCGTAACGTTATCAGGCCAAGACATCACAGTTAAAGGTCCAGTTGGCGAACTAACTGCTACTGTTCACAGTCTTGTTAAAGTTTCTCAAGAAGAAAACTCTATCAACACTGAAGTAACAGAAGATAGCAAAGCTGCTTGGATGCAAGCCGGTACTGCTCGTGCAAACATCAACAACATGGTTGTTGGCGCTAGCAAAGGTTTTGAGAAGAAATTAATTCTTAACGGTGTTGGTTACCGTGCAAAAGCTGCTGGTAAAGTGTTAAACCTTTCTTTAGGTTTTTCTCACCCAGTAGATCATGCAATCCCTGAAGGGGTTACATGTGAAACTCCTAGCCAGACTGAAGTTGTACTTAAAAGTGCTAACAAACAGTTGGTTGGTCAAGTTGCTGCGAACATTCGTGCATACCGTAAGCCTGAGCCTTATAAAGGTAAAGGTATTCGTTATAGCGACGAATATGTACGCCGTAAAGAAGCTAAGAAGAAGTAGGGTAATACGATGGATAAGAAAACATCTCGTTTACGCCGTGCAAAACGTGCACGTGCAAAAATCAGCGAGTTGGGTGCGAATCGTTTAGTCGTTCACCGTACTCCTCGCCATATTTACGCGCAACTTATCGCTCCAACTGGTTCTGAAGTTTTAGCATCAGCTTCAACTTTAGATAAAGAAGTGAAAGCACAAGTTGAAAAAACAGGTAACATTGCTGCAGCAGAAGCTGTTGGCAAAGCAATCGCAGAACGTGCAAAAGCTAAAGGCGTAGAGTCAGTAGCATTTGATCGTTCAGGTTTCCGTTACCACGGTCGCGTGAAAGCGTTAGCTGAAGCAGCTCGTGAAGCTGGCCTTCAGTTCTAGGAGTTGATGATGGCTAATGTAGAAAACACACAACAAAGTGATTTAGCTGAAAAATTGATTGCTGTTAACCGCGTTTCAAAAGTGGTTAAAGGTGGTCGTATATTCAGTTTCACAGCACTAACAGTAGTTGGTGATGGTAATGGCCGCGTTGGTTTTGGTTACGGTAAAGCACGTGAAGTGCCTGCTGCAATCCAAAAAGCAATGGAAAAGGCTCGTCGTAACTTAGTAACGATTGACTTGAAGGGTACTACTCTTCAACACCCTATCAAGGGTCGTCATTCAGGTTCTAAGGTTTACATGCAACCTGCGTCTGAAGGTACAGGTATCATCGCCGGTGGCGCGATGCGTGCAGTACTAGAAGTTGCAGGCGTACAGAACGTATTGTCTAAAGCATACGGTTCTACTAACCCAATCAACGTAGTACGTGCTACTGTTTCAGCGCTAGCGAATATGAAATCGCCAGCATCTGTTGCAGCTAAGCGTGGTAAGAGCGTTGAAGAGATCTTGGGGTAATTACCATGGCTAAAACAGTTAAAGTAACTCAAGTAAAAAGTTCTATCGGTCGTTTACCGAAGCATAGAGCTACATTAAAAGGTCTTGGTTTACGTCGTATCAATCATACAGTTGAGTTAGAAGATACTCCTTCTGTACGTGGTATGATCAATCAAGTACATTATATGATTAAGGTGGAGGATTAATAATGCATTTAAATACTTTATCTCCTGCACCAGGCGCTAAGTCAGCCAAGAAACGCGTTGGTCGTGGTATTGGTTCAGGCTTAGGTAAAACAGCTGGTCGCGGTCACAAAGGTCAGAAGTCACGTTCTGGCGGTGGTGTACGTCCAGGTTTTGAAGGTGGTCAAATGCCTTTGAAACAACGTTTACCAAAGTTTGGTTTTACATCTCGCAAAGCATTAGTACATGCAGAAGTTCGTTTACACGAATTGAACAACGTTGATGCTGAAGTTGTAGATATTTATGCGCTTAAAAATGCAAACTTAATCACACGTAATATTGAAACAGTTAAGATTATGCTTTCGGGTGAAATCACAAAACCTGTAACAATTCGTGGTTTAGGTGTTACTAAAGGTGCTCGTGCAGCTATTGAAGCTGCTGGTGGCAAGATCGAGGAATAATACAGGTTATGGCTACACCAGGAATGGATAACAAAGGCTCAGGCGGTTTGTCTGAACTGAAACAAAGATTATGGTTCGTATTATTAGCACTTATTGTGTTTAGACTAGGATCATTTGTGCCAATCCCTGGTATTGACGCCGCTGTATTAGCTCAGTTGTTTGAACAACAAAAGGGCACCATCGTAGAGATGTTTAACATGTTCTCTGGTGGTGCACTTGAGCGTGCCTCTGTATTGGCTCTAGGAATTATGCCTTATATTTCTGCTTCGATTATTATGCAGTTGTTAACGGTGATTCACCCGACAATGGCTGAACTTAAGAAAGAAGGTGAAGCAGGGCGTAGAAAAATTAGCCAATACACGCGCTACGGTACTTTAGTACTTGCAACAGTACAATCAATAGCGATAGCAAAAAGCTTACCGGGAATGATGCCTGGTTTAGTTATGGATGCAGGGTTTGGTTTTTACTTTACCGCTGTTGTATCGTTAGTCACTGGTACCATGTTTTTAATGTGGTTAGGTGAACAAATCACTGAGCGAGGAATCGGAAACGGTATCTCTATTTTGATTTTTGCTGGTATTGTTGCTGGTATGCCATCGGCTGTAGGTCAAACTGCTGAAATGGCGCGTCAAGGTGAAATTAACATTTTAGTATTATTACTAATTGCAGTAATTGTTTTTGCGGTTACATTTTTCGTTGTTTTTGTTGAACGTGGTCAACGTCGTATCGTTGTTAACTACGCAAAACGCCAACAAGGTAGAAAAGTGTTTGCTGCACAAAGTACACATTTACCACTAAAAGTGAATATGGCTGGTGTAATACCACCAATCTTTGCTTCTAGTATTTTGCTTTTCCCTGGCTCCATTGCGAGCTGGTTTGGACAAGGTGAAGGTATGATAGCGGACGTATTGCAGGAGTTATCAATTGCGATTTCTCCAGGTCAACCGCTATATGTAATGTTACTAGCTACTGCTATAATATTTTTCTGTTTCTTTTACACGGCATTGGTATTTAATCCGCGTGAAACCGCAGATAACCTGAAAAAATCTGGTGCGTTTATTCCTGGGATTCGTCCTGGTGAGCAAACGTCAAAATATATTGATAAAGTAATGACACGCTTAACCTTAACGGGTGCGCTATACATTACGTTTATCTGTTTGGTTCCTGAGTTTATGATGATCGCATGGGATGTACAGTTTTACTTCGGTGGAACATCGTTACTGATCATTGTTGTTGTTATCATGGACTTTATGGCTCAAGTACAAACGCATTTGATGTCTCATCAATATGACAATGTACTTAAGAAGGCGAATCTTAAAGGCTACGGCCGATAAGTTTGCTGACGTTAATTAACGGAGTAGAAAATGAAAGTTCGTGCATCCGTAAAAAAGATTTGCCGTAACTGCAAAGTTGTTAAACGTGCTGGTGTTGTTCGAGTAATTTGCAAGACCGACCCTAAGCATAAACAACGCCAAGGTTAATCTTTTTGAAGTGTCATTGAATTTACGATTTAATGACACTTTAATTTGCAAAAGATGGGCGGGTTGAGTATCCTAACGGGCTTTTCAACCTGTGGTTATTAATTTTAAATATAGGAGATGTGTTAGTGGCCCGTATCGCTGGCATTAACATCCCTGATCGTAAACATGCAGTAATTGCCCTTACTGCGATTTACGGTATCGGTTCAACTCGTGCAAAAGCTATTTGTGCGGCAACTGGTATCGCAGAATCTACAAAGATCAGTGAATTAGACGAAGCACAAATCGATTTGCTTCGTGCAGAAGTGGATAAGTTTACCGTTGAAGGTGACTTACGCCGTGAAGTTTCAATGAACATCAAACGTTTGATGGACCTAGGCTGTTTCCGTGGCATTCGCCACCGTCGTAGCCTTCCTCTACGTGGTCAGCGCACTAAAACAAATGCGCGTACCCGTAAAGGTCCTCGTAAACCTATTAAGAAGTAGCGAGGGGATAGAAAATGGCTAAAACTCCAGTTCGTTCACGCAAACGCGTGAAAAAACAAGTTGCTGATGGCATGGCTCACATCCATGCATCTTTCAACAACACAATCGTAACTCTGACAGACCGTCAAGGTAATGCATTATCTTGGGCAACTGCAGGTGGTTCAGGTTTCCGTGGTTCACGTAAATCTACACCTTTTGCTGCACAAGTAGCTGCTGACCGTGCGGGTAAAGCTGCACAAGAGTTTGGGTTGAAGAATATTGAAGTGTTCGTTAAAGGTCCAGGTCCAGGTCGTGAATCTGCAATCCGTGCCTTAAATGCTGCTGGTTTTAAAATCACCAACATTACTGACGTAACACCTATTCCTCATAATGGTTGTCGTCCTCCTAAGAAACGTCGCGTTTAATAGGATAGTTGGAGAAAGAAAATGGCAAGATATTTAGGTCCTAAGTTAAAGCTTAGTCGCCGTGAAGGAACTGACTTGTTCCTTAAAAGCGGTGTTAGAGCAATTGACACTAAATGTAAATTCGAAATGATCCCAGGTCAGCACGGCGCACGTCGCGGTCGTTTATCTGACTATGGTGTTCAGCTTCGTGAGAAACAAAAAGTACGTCGTATTTACGGCGTATTAGAAAAACAATTCCGTAACTACTACAAAGAAGCTGCGCGTTTGAAAGGTAATACAGGTGAAAACTTGTTGCAACTTTTAGAAAAACGTTTAGACAACGTTGTGTATCGTATGGGCTTTGCTAGTACTCGTGCAGAAGCGCGTCAATTAGTAAGTCATAAATCGATCGTAGTAAACGGTAAAGTTGTAAATATTCCATCTTTCACTGTTAAAGCTGAAGACGTGGTTTCTGTTCGTGAAAAATCTAAAACTCAAGCGCGTATTATCGCTGCTTTAGAATTAGCTGAGCAACGTGAAAAGCCAGTCTGGGTTGAAGTAGATAATAAGAAAATGGAAGGCGTATTTAAACGTGTTCCTGATCGTTCAGATTTATCTGCTGAAATTAATGAACAGTTGATAGTAGAACTTTACTCTAAGTAAAGCTGAACTTTAAGAGAGGACATAATGCAGGGTTCTGTAACCGAATTTCTAAGACCACGAATGGTAGACATTGAAACAGTTAGTGCTACCCGTTCTAAAGTTACTTTAGAACCACTTGAACGTGGTTTTGGTCACACTTTAGGTAATGCCTTACGTCGCATTTTATTATCTTCAATGCCGGGTTGTGCCGTAACTGAAGTAGAAATTGATGGCGTATTACATGAGTACAGTAGTAAAGAAGGTGTTCAAGAGGACATCATTGAAATACTGTTAAACCTTAAAGGACTAGCGATAGGTTTAGAAGGCAAAACTGAAGCAGTTCTTACCTTAACTAAGTCAGGTGAAGGCCCTGTTACGGCAGCTGATATACAACATGACGGTGATGTAACAATTTCAAATCCTGAACATGTTATTTGTCACCTTACAGGTGATGGTTCTATCAGTATGCGCATCAAAGTAGAGATGGGTCGTGGTTACGTTCCCGCTTCTACTCGTCGCGAAGCCGAAGATGAAGATCGTGCAATTGGTCGTTTGTTGGTTGATGCTTCTTTCAGCCCTGTTGTTCGTATTGCTTATGATGTTGATTCTGCGCGTGTTGAACAACGCACAGATTTAGATAAATTAATCATAGACATGGAAACTAACGGAACGTTAGATCCAGAAGAAGCAATTCGTCGTGCTTCAACAATTCTTGCTGAACAGCTTGATGCTTTTGTTGAATTACGTGATGTAACAGAAGTTGAACCGAAAGAAGAGAAACCTCTTTTCGATCCAATTTTACTTCGTCCAGTTGATGACCTCGAGCTTACTGTTCGTTCTGCGAACTGCTTAAAAGCAGAAGCGATTCAATATATTGGTGATTTAGTGCAGCGTGCAGAAGTCGAACTTCTTAAAACTCCTAATTTAGGTAAGAAGTCTCTGACTGAAATCAAAGACGTGTTAGCGTCTCGTGGCTTATCTCTAGGTATGCGCCTAGAAAACTGGCCACCTGAAAGCATTGCTGATAACGACTAAGTCGGTCATCATTTTTATTAGTTGAGATAAGGATTAACTTATGCGTCATCGTAAAAGCGGTCGCCAGTTAAACCGTAATAGCAGTCATCGCCAGGCGATGTTCCGCAATATGGCAAGTTCTTTAGTTAAACACGGTGTTATTAAAACGACAGTTGCTAAAGCTAAAGAATTACGTCGCGTTGTTGAGCCATTAATTACTTTGGCCAAAACCGACAGTGTAGCAAATCGTCGTTTAGCGTTTGCTCGTACACGTAATCAAGAAGTAGTAGGTTTATTATTCAGCGAACTTGGTCCTCGTTATCAAGAACGTCCAGGTGGTTATACTCGTATTTTAAAATGCGGTTACCGTACTGGTGATAAAGCGCCTATGGCTTATGTTGAGCTTGTTGATCGTCCAGCAGTTGAAGAAGTTGCTGAAGAGATTGAAGAAACAAGTGCAGAAGCTTAATTAATTAAGCTTTAGAGAAAAAAGCGAGGCTATGCCTCGCTTTTTTGTTTTCTATCTCCCTAACAGTTGATCTTATCTTAAATTATCCGTATAACTTTTAGCTCATTCATTTTTCGGTTTAATTTATGTCATCAAGAAACCCGATTATTGCGGTAACTGGCTCTTCTGGGGCTGGCACATCGACGACCTCTGAATCTTTTGAACATATTTTTCGAACGCTAGATATTATATCTGCAAAAGTAGAAGGTGATAGTTTTCATCGTTACTCTCGTCAAGAAATGGATTTAGAGAAGCGTAAAGCAAAAGAAATAGGCCGTAGAATTAGCTATTTTGGAGACGAAGCGAACGATTTCGATGCCTTAGAAAAATTATTTAAGGACTACTCTGAAACCGGTAAGGGTAAAATGAGACGTTATCTACATACGTTTGATGAAGCTGTGCCTTATAATCAAATGCCCGGTACGTTTACGCCATGGGAAGATCTCGGTGAAGGAACAGATTTGTTATTCTATGAAGGCTTACATGGTGGCGTTGTAACTGAAAAAAATGATGTTGCCCAATATGTAGACCTGTTGATTGGCATGGTTCCCATCGTCAATTTAGAATGGATCCAGAAGATAATACGTGATACTAACCAACGTGGACACAGCAGAGAAGCAGTTACTGCAAGTATTGTTCGAAGCATGGAAGATTATATTTCTTTTATCACACCACAATTTTCTAAAACGCATATCAATTTCCAGCGCGTTCCTACCGTTGACACATCAAATCCGTTTAGCGCTAAAGCAATCCCTTCATTAGATGAGAGTTTCGTTGTTATACGCTTTAGAGAGGCAAGCAATGTAAACTTTCCCTATTATCTATCCATGATAGAAGGAGCTTTTATGTCTCGTGTTAATACTCTTGTTGTGCCAGGTGGCAAAATGGGCTTAGCGATGGAGCTTATATTGACGCCTTTAATAAAAGATTTAATGTTAAAAAAACAGGAAGCTAATAAACAATTAGACTGGATGAGCGATTTATGAGCCTAACAATATATCAGGCTCATAATAAAAATTAACTTTCTGTTATTGAATAGTCGTGGGTAATATTGACTGTTTTGTTTAGCATCAGGGCTACAGAACAATATTTATCAGCGGATAGGCTTACCGCTCTTTCTACGTGCTTTTCTTGAATATTAGTGCCGGTAATTTCAAAGTGCAAATGAATGTCTGAAAATAAGCGTGGTGTCGTATCTACACGAGTTGCAGAAATTTTAACTGTACAGCCAACGATACCTTGGCGTGCTTTTTTTAAAATACTCACAACATCAACAGACGAACAACCACCTAGTGAAAGTAATACGTTTTCTAGAGGGCTAGGCGCTATATTTCCACCATTAGCATCCAATACAACTGTATGTCCGCTTTCTGAAATGCCCATAAAAGTTTCTTCGCCGACCCATTTGACTTCAGCTTGCATAATGTCTCCAAATAAAATGTGTAAAAGGTTGCTTAACTAAGCACACCTGAATGTATTTCTGTATCGAATAGATTTTTAATGAGTTGAGCAAATTCTTTTAAAAATTCTTTTTGCTCACTTGATACTGGGTTGTTGATAACACCGGAAAGGATTTCTTGAAGGTCATACACAATAGCGTCAACTTCGCGAATAATTGTATTTCGCTGATTAAAACTTAATTGTTCGTTTTGGCTGCAAACGATAATAATTTGTTCTGTTAATTCTTGTTCGATTACTTCCATTACCGTTAAGGCACTTGTATTGACCTTGCTTGATTTTTCAAACAAGGACAAATGTTCTGTTAAGTACTCAATAATGTGAACGTAACCGTCTGTGTCAGTAACCATTGTATTTCAATAACATTCAATTTGAAATTTATCTTACTCTGCATAACCAAAACTAATCAAGTTTAAAAACAGAATAACATTATTGTTGACAGTAAATATGAAGAATGTGTCATGAATGTAAATAAAATTAACATATATGTTACAAATAGAAATATAAATGAAACAACTGAAACATTAAATTGTGTGTGAATTTGCTCTAAAAATGTACAGTTATTAGTACGGATTGCTTATTTGTTATCTTAAGATGTTGTTATAATAGAGATTATTCTTGATTGTTTCAAGTGAAAGCTAATCTCTATTCATCACTAAATATGGCTTGAAAATTATTCATATTCATGCAAAATTGTTAAGGCATGTTACGGTTTGTAACATATAGAAATAAATTTAAAAAAAATAACTATTAAATTATAGTCCAGAGAGAATCACACATGAAAAGAGAATTTAATAAGACTTTCAAACGGTCTGTAACTGCTGCGGCTGTTGCAATGACTTTAGGTGCTGCAATGCCAGCACTTGCAAATGATGGTGCTATTACTGGTAAATCAGTTAGTACCCAAGGCGAAGTTATTTCTGGCGTTGCCGTCAAAATTACTAACAAAACGACTGGCTTAACTCGTACTGTACAATCTGACGCTCAAGGTAACTTCCGTTTTCCATTGTTACCCGTTGGTAATTACTCTTTAGAAGCTAAAAAAGATGGCTTTCTAGTTTTACAACAAGATAGTTTAAGAGTAGGCCCTGCTGGCGCTACAACGGTTTCATTAACGTTAGAATCTGGTGACATTGAACGCATCAGTGTAACAGGTGCTGTTGTTTCTTCAATTGACGTATCATCAAGTGAATCTCAACTCGTTGTTGATGTAGAATATTTAAATAAAGTTCCTGTATCACGTGATGTAACTTCTGTCGCGATGTTAGCACCAGGTACAATCAAAGGTGATGATGACTTCGGTAACTTCGCTTCGTTCGGTGGTTCATCAGTTGGTGAAAACACCTATTATATTAACGGTATTAATACAACTAATTTCCGTAACGGCTTAGGTGGCTCAGAGTTACCTTTTGAGATGTATAAGTCATTTGAAGTTAAAACAGGTGGTTATTCAGCAGAATTTGGTCGTTCAACCGGTGGTGTTGTTAATGCGGTAACTAAATCAGGCTCAAATGAATTCAAGTTCGGTGCAAGTGCTTACTGGGAGCCATCTTCTTTACGCGAAGATCAACCTGACGTTAAGCGTACAAGCCAAGCGAATATCGAAGAAGCTGGTTCTGAGTATTATATCGTTAATAATCAAGATAAAGTTGGTAGCACGAACTATAACTTATGGGCAAGTGGTGCATTAGTTAAAGATAAACTATTCTTTTTTGCTTTAGTTAACCAAGAAAGTCGTGATAGTGATTATGCTACTAGTTCAGCGATTTATGATCGTGAAGCGGATGATACTTTTTATGCATTAAAGCTTGATTGGTATATCACAGATGATCATATTTTAGAGTTTACTGGTTGGGATAACTCTTCCGATCTCGAAACTACGAAAAACCTTTATAACCCAGATGCTGATGAAGTAGGCCGTACTTACGGTGACTATATTTTAGAACGTGGTGGTAAAACTTGGGGCCTTAAGTATACAGGTATTTTAACTGATGACTTAACAATTAGTGCTCAATACTCAATCAATGAAGCTAGCTACTCAAACTTAAACCAAGGTAGTAACCCACTTGGTGATAAGCCTATGGTATATGAACGCTTTACTGATAAAGAGTTTGGTGCATTCGGCTTACGTTATCCTTCAGTTCAAGACGACAAACGTACATCTTACCGTTTTGATGTAGATTGGTATGTTCATGATGACCATACTCTTCGTTTCGGTATCGATTATGAAAAAATGGAAGCAACTGAAAATACACAACGCGCAGGTGGTGTAGCTTACCGTTATCAAGGTTGTGATACAGAATTATTAGCTCAAGATATTCTTGATTGTACAAGAGTACGTGAAGAGTTTTATATAAACGTAGGTGACTTCGAGACAAAATCATCTGCATTCTACATTGAAGATACTTGGCAAGTTACTGATAACATTGTCGCGCGTATTGGCTTACGTAATGAAACCTTTGAAAACTTCAACAAAGCAGGTATTAAGTTTGTTGACGTATCTGATCAATGGGCACCACGTGTAGGTATTTCTTGGGACATTAATGGTGATGGTGAAAGTAAAGTATTTGCTAACTATGGTCGATATTTCTTGCCAGTAGCAACAAATACTAACATTCGCTTAGCTGGTGATGAGTTATATACTCGACAATATTTTGATGTCGAAAGTATTAATGCTGACTTCACTCCAAACAAAGTGCCAGGAAGTGGTGGTGCAGTTACAACATATGGTGATGGTACCCTTAAGAATACAGCTGAAACAGTTAATGCTGATCTTGACCCTATGTACCAAGATGAATTTATTGTTGGATTCCAGCAGGTACTTCAAGACAACTGGAGTTGGGGCATTAAAGCAACTTATCGTGATCTAGGCTCTTCTTTAGAAGATATCGCAATTGATAAAGGTTTCGATGACTTCTTAAAACAAGAAGATCCGAATAGTCCAGGTTGTGTAATTTGTTCTGGTTTCCATTATTACGTACTAACAAACCCAGGAAATGATGTAACATTTACTACTGACCCTGACGGTTCGGGTGACTATTACGGTGAGGAAACTTTCACAGTTCCAGCATCAATTTTAGGTTACCCTAAAGCTGAACGTCAGTATGCTTCAGTCGATGTTACATTAGATCGCGCATGGGAAGATGATTGGCTATTTAGCTTTACGTATACATGGGCTCATTCTTGGGGTAATAATGAAGGTTTCGTGCGTTCTGATAATGACCAAACTGATTCTGGTTTGACAACTAACTATGACCAACCGGGCCTAGTTGATGGCGCAAGCGGTAACTTACCAAATGATCGTCGTCATTCAGTTAAAATGAATGGTGCGTATCAAGTAATGGAAAACTTTACTGTGGGTGCAAACTTTAATTGGACACAAGGTCGTCCACTTAACTCATTTGGTTTCCATCCTACTGATATCTTCGCATCATGGTATGGAGCAGAGTCATTCGTTAAAGATGGTCAGTTAGTAACACGTGGTTCAGAAGGACGTACACCAAATACATGGCAATTAGATCTATCTGCATCTTATGACTACTACTGGGATGAACGCAAAATTACATTCCGTGCTGATGTCTTCAACGTAACAAATAACGATAAAGCAACACAGTTAAATGAAGTTAACGAACGTTATGCTGGTTCTGATGCTAACAATGGTTATATTGATTTCGGTGAACCAAACCCAACCTACGGTTTACCTACAGCGTTCCAAACACCACGTTACTTCCGTTTCAGTGTTTCAGCTGAATTCTAATAGTAGTACTTAGTACTATTAAGGAATAACAGTTAACTATATTAAAACCCTAACTTTACCGTTAGGGTTTTTTTTATGTAAAAAATAAAATAAGTTGCGACGGTATTGGTTCGTAATTTGTTATAAAAAATACTTAGATGTTAATTTTAACTAGAAGCTATTTTGAAAGTTAAGGGATTTACAATGTATAGAAAGCTAATTTTGTTATGCACTACTTTATTAAGTTACAGTGCCTTTGCGGGTAATGTGCAAGTTTTTTGGGAAAATCCGGAAAACTATACAGATATTATTGCAGGTACAGAAAACAAACATACCTATCAAGAAGAAGTTTTCGCAGCATTCGAACAGCATTTTATTAAGCTTGCTAAAAAGCTACCAGATGATAAAACATTATATGTAAGCGTAAAAGACTTAGATCTCGCTGGTGCCGTTACTTATGTAAATAGTCATAGAATAAGGGTCGTAAAAGAGGAAATGCCGCCTAGAATTGAGTTTAGTTTTCAGTTGATTGATGTTGATAACAAGTTGTTAGCATCACGGGGGGTAAGCCTATACACACCAAACTTTAAATTCACTAGATCTTTAAAATTTAATAAGCCTTACTATCACGACTTTGAATTAATCACAGACTGGTTTGAAAATACCTTTAAGCCTATTATTGAAAAGTAAAAGCGTATGCCAGCAGTGATAGATAAGACTGCTGGCATTAATAATGTTATTCAAAGTCGTTAAAATGCTTTAATAATTCTTCCGGCATAGTAATTGACGCTCGGGTAAGCGGCCCTCTTACTTGACCCACACTAGCGGTTTGAACTGGGTGTGGATTCATATGAAAGTTGGTAAACGCTTCATCATATTCTATCCCAATGGCATTACAAACTTTTGTCAATGTCGCTTTTGGATCCGTAATCAGATCCTCATAATTTATTTCGTTTATCCTCTTCGATAAAAACGATTTCCAATGGGTTAATAGTTTTTGATCGCATTCAAAGTATTCTTTTATTTCAGCAATCGAATTACTCCATGTGATGCCTTGGCTAAAATAAGTTCTAAAACAAGACCACGCGTTTTCTGCTTTTTTGCGATTGATATGAATAAAGGTTGCTGCAGGGTATAAATAGCTGAGTAACCCTAAGTGTTGGTTAATGTTAAAGGATTTATCGATAATGTGGTTGTTAGAAGGAAATCGTTGTCTCATTAACTGTTGGTATTCTTTGGCGATTTCCTGCCAAGTTTTATCAGAAATTGTTGACAGATCATTGACTAATTGACGGTTCACTGGAGCAACTGCAATAGCTAGGTTGTTACTTTCCCCACCCGCATCGATTTCAGGGTGGCATGTTAACAGTTGCTGTAAAAGCGTAGTGCCACTTCTTGGCAGACCGACAATAAAAATTAATCCTTTACCTTGCGTAGGTAACACGTCAGGTAAAGCACTAAAAGCATCTGTAGTTTGCACGTTGATGATATTGTCTATCATTTGCTTGTGGCTAGCTATATTAAAGTTTGTTTGACTTTGCATAAGACTAGCGCCTTTGGCAAATTTTTCAAAAGCTGCTTCACTTTCTCCTATATCTAGAAGTGCCTTACCAAAAGCGTACCAATAAGGAATATCGTTTTGTACATCTTTGCCCGTAATCCTTTCTTCCATGGCGCGTAAAGTTTCTAGTTCTTTATCATTTGGAGTAAATCGCTTTAATGCCGCAAGATTTAACCAAGTAATTCCTAGTAAAGGATTTTTCATTAGGGCTTTACGGCTATGATATAGAGCATTATCTTTATCACCTATTTGGCTATAAATGGTGCTTAAAATATGATGTAAAGAGATATTATCGACTTTCTTTGTGAAAGGGGACAATAAGGCCAATGCTTTTTCAAAACGACCGGTTTCGGCGTAAACACTAGCAACTTGGATACATTTCGATAAATCGTTTTTGTCGTCGGCTAAATAGTTATCAGCACAGGTTAATGCGATTTCTATTTCACCAATTGAAAGAGCAAGGCGTGCTAGACTTCCCCATAGTTTTCCTAACTCTGCATTTTCATCAATTAAGGTTGATAAATGGGCTAGGGCGGATACCTTATTTTGGTTTTTTATATCAGCTAACACTTGGTTAGCTATTTCTTGGTGGTTCAAATCTTTCTCTCTTATAATTATTAATGTTTTGTTAGATTAAATAACTCAGCAAAGTGTGAATGATCAAAAGCATAGGTCGTTAGGCAGTAATCACAAGTCATACTAACTTTGCCTTGCTCAGCAAGAATACTTTCTATTTCTTGTTGCCCTAATTGTGAAATGGCGTTTAAACACTTTTCCTCTGAACAACCACAGGTATTGGTTACTGGCTGAGGTTCAAATAACCTTACCTTCTCCTGATGATACAAGCGGTATAGAAGGGTTTGAGCATCTAAAGAAAATATCTCATCGTCTTTGATGGTCGCTGTAATTTGACACAAATGGTCAAAATCATTCATTTGTTGTTCTTTATCTCCACTGTCAGGCAATAGTTGTATTAGTGAACCAGCGATTTGTTCAGAATCTTTGTTATAAAATAACCAAATTTTTGTAGGTATTTGTTCTGAAACTTCAAAATAATGTGCAATACAATCGGCAAGGTTATCATGTTCCAATGCAACGACACCTTGATAGGCTTCACCTACTTCTGGCCTTATGGTGATAATCATATTCCCTTTGCCAACAAGATCTCTTAGCCCTGAGCCTGACGCAGTCTCACTGACTTTCGCAATAGCTCTTATTTCCTGATTATGATTTGCATTGACCGCAAAATAATCAGCGGGTCCGTCACCTTGAAGCTGTACAGCAATTTCACCTTCAATTTTAAGTGTGGCCGTTAATAGACTTGTTACTGCAATTAACTCACCTAAAAGTTTTTTAACACCATCAGGATAGTTATGACCTTTTATAATATTTTGGTAAGTAGTACTTATCTGTACAAGTTCACCACGAACGTGTAAATCATCGAATAAGTATCTATTTAATTCATCAGTGGGAATGGTCACTGTTATATCCTTTCTTTCAATTGTCTAATTTGTCTACGCTGTTTTTTGTCGGGTTTAGTATCTGTACCTGGATTAAATAGCAGCCCTTGTTTGCGCGCTAATGCGGTTTTTTCTCTGGATTCAACACTGTCGGTTGTTTCTTCATACAAGGTTTGCGCAAATGTTGCGTCTCTGCGTTTATCGGCAAGTGCCACAATTGTGACCTCTTTATCATCATAGCCTTGACGTACTCTAACGGTATCGCCTATGGAGACAAACTTCCCCGACTTTGAACGTTGGCCATTATAAAATACTTTGCCCCCGTCGATCATCTGTTTTGCAATCGCACGTGTTTTATAAAATCGCGCCGCCCAGAGCCACTTATCTAACCGAATGTTTTCAGACTCAGAAGTATTTTTACTTTGTTTCATGCTATTGTCACATTTACCTATGAGAATGACGCGCAACTTAGCATAGCTAGTAAGTCAGTGCTATCACTCGTGAATATTTGTAAATATTAATTAAAAATAAAGCTGTTTTCTTGTTCTAGCTGATTTGCTCAAGTATCATCAACTAAGAAAAATTATATAAATTGTAACCTCTACTATGCTTATACCGACAGATTTATCGTCGTTTCAACATTTTGTTAGCCGTGTGCCTCAGAAGAAAGTCGCAACTTTAACCGGCGGTATATTGCTGTGTTACATCGCTTATATTTTAGCACATTTTACTTGGCAACTTTTACCTACCACAAATGATATTAATGCGCATAATATCAATTATGTAAGTGCTCCAATAAACAGTAGTAAGCAAATTGATCTGAACGAATTGAAACAACTTAATTTGTTTGGTGAAAAAGATGTGACGGTAAAGCCTGTGCCTGTGCAAGTACAAGATGCTCCTGAAACCAAGTTACGATTAACCTTATCCGGTACCGTCGCTAGTACAGAGAAAAGCACTGCCGCAGCAATTATTGAGCATAATGGCAAACAAGAAACTTATGGGATTGGAGATAAAATCACAGGTACTCGTGCTACGCTAGAGTCAGTTGCAAGTGATCGCGTTATTATTAAACAATCTGGTCGTTTAGAAACGTTGATGTTAGACGGATTTAAATATAGCAAAGTGGGTGAAAGTCGCTTTAATGCATCTGAAAAAACTGTTCAAGGGCCAGTGTCAATTGTGACCGTTGATCAACGAGATAACGAAGATTTGTCTGAAACAGCAATGCAGCTTCAACAAGATATAAACAGTGATCCTGGTAAGATATTTGATTACTTAACAGTTAGCCCCAAACGAGTGAATGGGGAAATCGTTGGTTATCAATTAACCCCAGGCAATGATGGAACTTTTTTTAAAGCATCAGGGCTCAAAGCGGGTGATATAGCAGTACAAATGAATGGATTTGATTTATCGCTTCCTAATGAAGCTGCGCAAGCAGTTCAGGCTTTGAAAGAAGAAACAGAAGTGTCGTTACTTATAGACCGTAACGGTTCACTAACAGAAATTTTATTTAGTATTCAATAATGAAAAATAAGGAATTATCCATGCGCAATTCGCATGCAATGACGTGGGGAAAAAAATGGTTGATGGTATTCGCAACTATTTGTCTTTTTAACGGATTACTTTTTAGCGCCCAATCCGCGTCAGCCGCACAGTATTCGCCGAATTTCAAAGGAACAGATTTAACGGAATTTATCAATATTGTTGGTAAAAACTTGAAGAAAACCATGATCGTTGACCCAAATGTTCGTGGTAAAGTTAATGTCCGTAGTTATGATTTATTGAATGAAGATCAATATTACCAATTTTTTCTAAATGTATTGGAAGTATATGGCTTTGCGGCTATTGAAATGGACAATAACATAGTAAAAATTATTAAAAATAAGAAAGCAAGATCTGAAGCAACGCCGTTAGTTGATGACGAAAATCCAGGTGTTGGCGATGAAATGGTCACGCGCGTTGTTGAAGTGAAAAATGTTACAGTTCGTGAGCTATCGCCATTACTACGTCAAATGTCTGATCAGGCTGGCGGTGGTACCGTTGTAAATTATGATCCCGCCAATGTCTTCATTATGACGGGTACGGCAGCGGTGGTTAATCGATTAGCGAACATTATTAGACGTGTAGATCGTGCAGGCGATCAATATGAACAAATTATTCGCTTAGAGCATGCTTCTGCTGGCGAAATGGTGCGGATTGTAGAAGCATTAAATAAATCAAGCTCAGGTAAAGCGGGTACACCGAGTTTCTTGATCCCTAAAATTGTTGCCGACGAGCGAACCAACAGTGTTATTGTCAGCGGTGAAAAACAAGCTCGTGACCGGGTAGCTAAACTTGTATCGCGTTTAGATAGCGAATTAGAAACGAACGGTAATACACGTGTCTATTATCTTAAGTATTCAAAAGCTGAAGATTTAGTTGATGTACTAACAGGCGTTAGTGAGTCTATAGAAGCAGAAGAAAATGGGCCTAAAACGAATAGTCGTAATCAGAAAAAACGTAACATTAGTATTGAGGCGCACGCTGATACTAATACCTTGGTGATTACCGCTCAACCAGATATGTTAAGATCTTTGGAAGCGGTAATACGCCAGTTAGACGTAAGGCGTGCACAAGTATTAGTTGAAGCGATTATCGTGGAAGTGTTTGAAAGTGATGGCGTTAACTTGGGTGTTCAGTGGTATCATGAAAATGGTGGAGCAACGCAATTTACCAATGGTACGGTGCCAATAACGGCTGTTGGTGCAGCAGCAGAAGCGGCGAGAGGTGAACCAGGCACTACAGTGACTACCATCGATGGTAATGGTAACCCAGTAACTACCACCAACCCTGATACTGACGGCGATTACAGCTTGATCGCCAAACTTTTAGGTACTGTAAACGGTATGATGTTTGGCTTGGTTAAAGATGACTGGGGGGCAATTGTACAAGCAGTAAGTGCTGACACAAATTCTAATATATTGGCAACACCAAGTATCACTACGCTTGATAACGAAGAAGCGCACTTCTTAGTTGGGCAAGAAGTTCCAATTATCACTGGTTCAACAACCGGTAATAACAATAGTAATCCTTTCCAAACCGTTGATCGTCAAGAAGTCGGTATTAAGTTAAAAGTAACACCTCAAGTTAATGAAGGCTCCGGTGTGCAATTAACCATTGAACAAGAAGTTTCGTCAGTAAGTGGTTCAACGGGCGTTGATATTTCAATCAATAAACGTGAAATTAAAACCACTGTTTTAGCGGATAATGGTGCAACTGTTATTTTAGGCGGTCTTATCGATGAAGACGTACAAGAAAGCGTACAGAAGGTGCCACTGCTAGGTGATATTCCAATTATTGGTCATCTTTTTAAATCTACCAATAACTCCAAACGTAAAAGAAACTTGATGGTGTTCTTGCGCCCAACGGTGATCCGAGATGGTAAGCTAATGAACGATATCAGTAAGGACAAATATAACTATATTCGTGCTGATGAATTACGTAAGCAAGAAGAAGGTTTATCGTTAATGAAAGATGAAAAGCTTCCTCTATTACCTAAATGGAATGATGAGTTATCGTTACCGCCTACGTTTGACGAGTACATGAATCAGAAAGACGCGAAGCAAAACAGTGCCAAGAAAAAAGTGCAATAAACATTATGAGTGATTCTTCTCTTGATTCAATAAGCGATAGTGCTTCAGCAGAAACAAACGTTGTAGCTAATGAAACGTTAACGTTTGCGCAATTACCATTTGGCTTTGCTAAGCGCCATAGCGTGTTAGTTAGTAAAGATGGGGATGATGTTACCTTGTATTGTGTTGAAAGCGTTAGCGAGCATGTATTACTCGAAGTAAGAAGGGTGATACAGCAACGCTTTGAACTGGTTTTTTTATCGCCAGAGCAATTTGAGATGCGTTTAACCAATGCGTATCAGCGTGATTCATCTGAAGCAAAGCAAATGATGGAAGATATCGGTAATGAAGTTGACTTGTACTCCATTACTGATGAGTTAATTGAAACCGAAGACTTGTTAGAAAATGAAGATGATGCACCCATTATCAAGATGATTAATGCGATGCTGAGTGAAGCAATCAAAGAAAGTGCATCAGATATTCATATTGAAACTTTTGAACAATCTTTACAAATTCGCTTTAGAATCGATGGCGTATTACGTGAAGTTTTGAAACCTAACCGTAAGTTAGCTTCGTTGTTAGTCTCCCGTATTAAGGTTATGGCTAAACTAGATATTGCTGAAAAGCGTATTCCACAAGATGGACGAATTTCGTTACGTATAGCAGGTAGAGCAGTAGATGTTCGTGTGTCTACAATGCCAACAGGGCACGGTGAACGTGTTGTCTTGCGTTTATTAGATAAAAATGCGGCGAGATTAGACTTACAAGACTTAGGGATGACAAACGATAATCGTCTTAAATTTTCGCAGTTAATCGATAAGCCTCACGGCATTATTTTAGTAACAGGACCTACGGGGTCAGGTAAATCAACAACCTTGTATGCCGGACTCAGTCAAATTGATAGTAGAGAACGAAATGTTCTTACCGTTGAAGATCCCATTGAATATGCCATTGAAGGCATTGGGCAAACTCAAGTTAACACGAAAGTTGATATGACGTTTGCGCGTGGGCTAAGAGCTATTTTGAGACAAGATCCTGATGTTGTCATGGTTGGTGAAATTCGCGATTTAGAAACAGCACAAATCGGTGTTCAAGCCAGTCTTACTGGACACCTCGTGTTATCAACATTACACACAAATACTGCGGCGGGCGCTTTAACGCGTATGGAAGATATGGGTGTTGAATCATTTTTACTTTCTTCCAGTTTGTTAGGTGTGTTAGCGCAACGACTAGTGCGTACTCTTTGCCCTCATTGTAAAGAAGCACATTTAGCCGATGATGAAGAACTAAAATTATTAGGTCTACCACAGACAGAACAATGCACTATTTACAGAGCGAAAGGATGTAGTGAGTGCAATTTTAAGGGATATAAAGGTAGAACCGGTATTCATGAGTTATTACTTGTAGACGAAAAAGTACGTGAGTTTATTCATAACGGTAAAGGTGAACAAGAAATTGAGCGCTATGTACGCCAACATACTCCTAGTATTCGTCGAGATGGATTTGATAAAGTCGTTGCAGGTATAACGACGTTAGAAGAAGTGCTACGTGTTACTAGGGAAGATTAACTAAGTTATGGCTGCATTTGAATATCAAGCGGTTGATCGCAATGGTAAACTTAAAAAAGGTATCATTGAAGGGGACACTGCGCGTCATGTCCGCTCGCTATTGCGCGATCAAGGGTTGATGCCTACAGAAGTTACAGCAAGCATAAAGAAAAATAAACAGCAGCAAAAAACCACCTCTTTTTCACGGAGTAAAAAAGTTTCTGCAAGTGAACTTGCCATTTTAACGCGCCAACTTGCAACGCTTGTAGAGTCAGGTTTACCGCTAGAAGAAGCGTTATTGGCGGTTGCTGAACAATCTGAGAAAGATGTCACTAAAAGTTTACTGATGACTGTACGCACAAAAGTGACAGAAGGTTATAGTCTGGCTGAAAGTATGGCTGAATACCCCCAAGTGTTTAATTATCTTTTCAGAGCCATGGTTGCTGCCGGTGAAAAATCTGGTCATTTAGATAAAGTACTAAATAGACTTGCAGACTATACAGAGCAACGTCAGCGGTTGCGCTCACAAATGATTCAAGCCTTGGTGTATCCAGCCATAATGACGGTAGTAGCAATAGGGGTTATCGTTGTGTTATTAACCTCTGTTGTGCCGAAAATCGTGAGTCAGTTTGATGATGTAGGCGCAAATTTGCCGCAGTCGACAAAAATTTTGATTGCAACAAGTGAATTTTTACAAAATTATGGTTTTTATCTTCTGATCATTTTTATTGTGTTGTTATTTATTGGGTTTCAGATGATGAAAAAAGCACATATTAAATACTCAGTTCATGAAAAACTTTTAACATTACCGGGAATAGGAAAGGTGGCGCGAGGTGTTAATACTGCCCGTTTTGCACGTACCTTAAGTATTCTTACTGCCAGTGCAGTACCACTATTAGAGAGTATGAGCATTGCCGGCGAAGTGTTAGGCAATCTCTATATTAAAGACAAAGTTAAACAAGCAGCTATCAAAGTGCGCGAAGGTAGTAGTTTGCGACTGTCACTAGAACAAACACAGTTATTTCCTCCGATGATGTTACACATGATTGCGAGTGGAGAAAAAAGTGGTCAGCTTGAACATATGCTTGGTCGAGCCGCAGATAACCAAGATCGCGAGTTTGAAGCCTTGGTAAATATTTCATTGAAAGCGTTTGAGCCTGCCATTATGGTGACAATGGCAGGTATTGTATTGTTTATTGTGATGGCTATATTGCAGCCAATCTTAAAAATGAACACATTAATTGGAATTTAGTTGAGCGAAAAAGGTAATCTCATGAAAAAAGTCTCAGGTTTTACATTACTGGAAGTAATGATTGTATTAGTTATTATCGGTATTATTGCAAGTATGGTTGTGCCAAACCTTATGGGAAGTCAAGACACAGCTCAAAAGCAAAAAGCCGTGATTGATATTGGTACTTTGGAATCTGCGTTGACGTTATATCGTTCACAAAATTACGACTACCCCACAACAGAACAAGGCTTAGAAGCTTTAGTTGAACAAACGAATATTGAGCCTGTGCCTCGTCGCTTTCAAGAAGGCGGATATATTAAACGTTTACCATTAGACCCATGGGGCAATGATTATCAGCTATTGAACCCTGGCGAGCACGGTAAAATGGATGTTTTTTCAATGGGACCTGATGGTGAAGCGGGTACCGATGATGATATTGGTAATTGGAATCTTGGCGACTTTCAATAGTCGTCACAGCCTTTAGTATGATGTTCAGACCTTCGCGCTATTCAACAGTTAAAGGCTTTACGCTTATTGAAATTCTGATGGTAATTGTGGTGATCGGTTTTATGGTCGCTGCAGTTCAAATTAGTTTTATCTCGAATAAGTACGAACAACGTGTGAATCAAGAAGCGGAAAGGTTTACCGGTGTCTTTAATTTAGCGGCCGATCATGGGTTATTGAATAACATTGAATTGGGGTTGCATGTAACTGAAAATTCGTATCAATTCCTTGGGTATGATGGTACACGTTGGGTTACGCTACCTAATGTTCAGGAGCTTGAACAATATAAACTTCCTGAAGGTGTATCTATAACGTTATCGTTTGATGGCCTCGCTCCTGAACAAAATAGTACGTTGATTGATAGAGAGTTATTCACCGTAGATGATGAGACACTCGACGCAATGGAAGAAGCGTTGGAGGAAGGAGATAAACTGATCATTCCTCAAGTTTACCTATTAACTGGCGGTGAAATTACCCCCTTTATCGCTACATTTTCTAGCGTTGATAATACGCAGGAGCCATACAGCATTGATGTGGTTGGCCAATATAGCGCTCCCATTTCAATACAAGTTTCAAATACTGAACGAGAAAACCCGTGAGCAATATGCATGGTGTACATAACATAAGCAAAGCAATAGGTTTTACTTTGGTTGAAGTATTACTTGCGTTGTCTGTGTTTGCTCTTGCTGGCGTAGCATTGTTGAGTACCTCTGAAACACACTTTTCTAGTCTAAATTACATAGAAGATAATATGGTGGCACAGTGGGTCGCTTCTAACCAATTGGTTGATGCGTCTTTAGATCGTCAATGGCCACCAAAAAATAAACAAGGGAGCGTTGAGCAGGCAGGTAGAGAATGGCATTGGCAACAGAAAGTCGTTGCTACAACTGATAAAGATATGCGAGCGATCACCATTGAAGTGAGAGCGCAAAAGAAAGCAGCATCTCCATTGGCGAGTTTAACGACTTATGTTGCAAAGGAAAGCCGTTGATGAAAACGGCCATTGTTAAAGGTTTTACCCTGATTGAAGTGTTGCTTGCAACAGCAATTTTTGCCGTGATAAGTCTTGCCAGTTTTAGTATTTTAGATGGTGTTATAAGAACAAAAGACGGTGCTGAATATAAACAGCAGCGCCTAAATGAGATCCAACGTGCTTGGATTATTATTGAGCGTGATTTATTACAAATTGCTAGACGATCAGTACGTATAGAAGGTGAAGCACCACAAACGACATTTTTCTATGCAGATAAAGGTGATTTAGCGTTAAGTGAACAAGCAATTGCTTTTGTGCGCAGTGGATGGAGCAATCCAAATCTCATCTTACCTCGTTCAGATATGCAGCCCATCGCGTATCGTATTCAAGATAAACGTTTAGAACGTATGCACTTTAACTTTGTAGATCCAGTTATTGGTGAAGAGCCAATTATTAGAACGTTGATAGAACAAGTAACAAATCTTGAAATCGAATACTTTGCTGATAATAAGTGGCATGAAGCGCTAGGTGAAAATATGTGGCCTGAAGCGATTTCATTTACCATTACCACGCAAGATTTGGGCGTGCTAACGCGAAAGTTCTTATTAATAGACCGACCTGATGTTGATCAGAACAATAGCGATAAAGAAAATGAAAACAGTAGTGCTCCGGGGCTAATAGATGGCCCACAAAGGCCAAGACAATGAACAAATTTAAAGGTATAGCGTTGATTACGGTGATGCTTGTTGTTGCTTTGGCTGCAACTATTGCAACGCATATGCTGGCGAGAGTGCAGTTGGAAGTGAAGAAATCGGCCAATATTCGATTTAATCAACAGGCATATTGGTATGCAATGGGCGCGGAAGCCTTTGCGAAAAGGGTGTTAAAAACGAGCTTTGAAGATGAGCCTGCTAAAACTACGCTTGAGCAATTTTGGGCACAAGATGAAACTACTTATCCGGTACCATATGGCGAAATCACCGGCAAAATTACTGATTTACAAGCCTGTTTTAATTTGAATGCGTTGCGCAATAATGCAAGTAAAGCAACGAAAGACAAAACACCTGCACACACCGCTTTTCAAGAGTTAATCATTGCGTTAAATATTGAGGGGGTTGATGCCTTTACCGCCGAATATATGACAGACGCCTTGTCTGATTGGTTAGATAGCGACACCAGTATTGTGAGTGCAGGCGGAGCAGAAGACAGTGACTATTCCGCCAAAGAACACCCATACTTAGCAGCCAATTATTACCTTGCGAGTGTTAATGAGTTGCGAGTAATCGAGCATTTTACAAAAGAAGTTATTCAGGCATTGAAGCCTTTTGTTTGTGTGTTACCTAATACAAACTTACATCAAGTTAACATTAATACGATACCGTCAGATAAACCAGAGCTTTTACAGGCATTGTTAGCGATATCAAGAAGCGAAGCTGAATTAGCGTTATCGATAAGAGACGTTGAAGGTTTTGACAACGTTGACGCTTTTTTTAACATGCCTGAAGTGAATAAGCTTAAGATTACTGATGAACAGAAACAACAGTTTGTAGTTGACAGTCAATACTTTAAACTAAGCACTGTCGCAACATTTAATAATAGTTACTTTTATCTGAATTCTATGATGCAAATGAATGACGATAACCAAATTAAAGTGATTAGCCGCACGATAGGACGTGATTAATGGCAGAACAATTAATAATTAGGCTTGCAAGTCAAGACGCCGGAAAAATACATTGGCTCGTTTGGTCGAAAAGTGAACAACATATTATTGCCAGTGGTGAACTCGCGACAGATGAAGAGCTATCGCAGCTTTCGGCGAAATCTCAACAACGGGAAGTAATCATTCTCTTGCCTAGCAATGACGTTTCTTTAAAGTTACTGAATGTCCCTGCGAAGTCAAAAAAAGCGATCCAGTTAGCAGCGCCATATGTCATAGAAGATGACGTTGCTCAAGACGTTGATGCATTGTTTTTTGCCTATGGCAACTTTGTCTCGCCTGCTGGAAACTGCCCAATAGCGTTTGTTGAAAAAGAACGTATGTCCTCATGGCTCTTACAACTGTCAAAAGCATCAATTGAAGCCGATATAGTCATGCCTGAAGTGTTGGCTATGCCTTTGGCAGAAGACAGGTGGCAGGCGATAACATTAGACGATCAGGTTATTGTTCGACAAGGACAATGGCAAGGGGCAACAATAGATGTAAACCTATGGCCTCATTTTACTAAAGTATGGTCAAAGTCAGGCGATTCGGTTGTTGTTGACGCCTATTCATCACTACCACAGCATGATGAGCATGTAGATATAAATTATTTACCCGAAGAACTACCGTTAGCATTAATGGCGCAGCATCTCGACACACGCCGCTTTAATATGCTTCAAGGCCAATTTTCAATTAAAAAAGAACGTTCACCGATTTTAAAAACTTGGGGATGGGTTGCTGGTATTGCCTTACTTGCCCTGTTGCTTAATGTTGTCGGTAAGGGCATTACGTTAATGCAAACAAACGCTGAAATTGACGTTGTTGAAGCGCAAGTTATTGACCGCTACAAACAAGCATTTCCTAAGACACAGCGGGTAAGGGTTGCGACGGTAAAGTCCCAGCTTAAAAGACAACTTTCACTACAGTCTGGTTCAGACAGCAGTGGTGATTTTCTTGCTTTACTTACGCAATTACAACCAGCGTTTAAACAAGTGCCTACATTGAAGCCTGAAAACATAAGGTACGATGGCAAGCGTGGTGAATTGCGTATGCAAGCAACCGGTGCAGGCTATCAAGATTTTGAACGATTTAACGCTGCATTAAAAAATGCATTTAACGTGTCTCAAGGTGCGCTTAATAATCAAGGGACGAGTGTAACGGGCTCTATCAGTATTAAAGTGAGAGATGGAGGAAATTCATGAAAGAGTGGTGGATGAATTTACAATCAAGAGAGCAGCGTTTAGTTGCGGCACTGGGTTCCGTACTCTTGGTATTTTTATGCTTTCAACTGATTTGGCAGCCGTTAACTGAAGGGGTTACAAAAGCACAAGCAAAACTTGCACGTCAACAAGCGTTATTGGAGTGGGTTACTATTGAAACAGCTCGTATAGCACAGCAGCCGGTAAGTAATGCTAGTAACAATACTACGGCAAGTATATCAAGCATAGTCAATCGTACAGCAAGGCAGAAAAATATAGTCATTGCACGTTTACAACCGCAAACCAACAGTGTGTTAGTTTGGGTAGATAATATTAACTTTAATACACTACTTACTTGGCTTGCTAATTTATCAGAACAGCATGGTATTAAAGTGATAAATATAGACATTAATCAAGACAGTGTTTCAGGTAGTGTTGAAATAAAACGATTACAGTTAGGAAGATAGTAGTGAAAAAATGGTTTGTATTTGCCGCTTGTTTTATCAGTGTGTATTTAGGGTTTTTACTGGTAAATTTACCTGCTGCCTATGTGGCGAGTTGGGTTAGTCTACCTAAAAATATATCTGCAGTTGGTATAGGTGGCTCTTTATGGCGTCCAACAATAGAGCGTGTGGTTGTTAATGGGCAACATATTGAAAAGGTACATGCTGAAGTCAGTATTTTTTCACTATTAAGTTTGAACCCTAAAATAACGGCAAGGTTTGGAGATCCTGCATTGACGCCTATTGATGGCAGGGTCACTGTCAATAATTTGTTGTCTGCGCCTGTATTATCAGAGACAGTTATTAATTTACCTGCAGCGTTAATTGCTAAGCAAATTAGTACACCAGTGGCAATCACAGCACATCGCTATATCTCGATATCCTTATCATCATTTCAAGTAGGTACACCAATTTGTCAGCAATTGGCAGGTAAGGCTTTCTGGAAAAATGCTGGTGTTACCGTTATGGATCAAAAAATACCACTTGGTGATTTGAGTGGACAATTAAGCTGTCAGGCTGGAGAAGCTGTACTAAGCATAGACAGTAATAACGATATAGGATTAACTTTTACCGTTAATGTTGGGGCCAATGGCTATGCATATGGGCAGGGGTATATCTTGCCAACGAGCAAAACACCTCAAGCAATCATGCAAGTATTACCAATGGTTACGAAAAAAGATGCACAAGGTCGTTATCCATTACGTTTTTGACCAGGCTAATTGAGCTTATTTGCATATATATCATGCAGTAAATCCCGATAATCGACAACCGCAGGGTATTCGTTGATATCACGTGTAGGTTGTTTACTGTCGGGGTTTGCGACGGCAAGTAAATGTTCAATACCAAAGGTTTTAGCGGATGCTAGTATGGGTAAACTGTCGTCAATAAATAGTGTTTCCTTTACATTAAACCCTTGCTTTTTTTGCAATTTTTTCCAAAGTGACTGTGACTCTTTTGTTACACCAAATTCATGTGTGGAATATAAAACGTCGAAATATTTATCAAGTTGTGTCAGTTCAATTTTTAAAGACAAACTTTCAGGGTGCGCATTAGTTACTAAAATGACTCGTCTGCCTGTTTCTCTTAAGGCAACTAAAAAATCATGCGCATCGTTACGCAAGCTAATTAAGTGTTGTACTTCACGTTTCAAAGCTGTGATGGGCATTTTTGTCTGTTCTGCCCAGTAATCCAAACAATACCATGAAATAGTTCCAGCGACTTTTTCATAGTGATCTAACATTGTTTTTTTTGCTTGCGCTAAGCTGATGTTTTTCTCTTCACTTATGCGTTTTGGCAAATGTGTTAACCAAAAATGATTATCATAGTGCAGATCTAATATCGTTCCATCCATATCTAATAATACGGTTGATATTTTTGACCAATCTAGCATAGATTTTTCCTGTTAAAACTTTATCATAGGGAGTATATCGAATCTTACATGGTCATTGCCAAATTAATACGGCAACACGTGGTGATAATGTCAAATAATAAGCAGCTGCCTAAAATTAATAAGCGTACGTCAATTGCGAAAAGCATGCTTTTTTCAATTGAACAGTTAGCACTTACTTTCAGTAACGGTGCTGAACGGGTGTATGAACGAATGGAAGGCTCAGGTCGTGGTGCAGTTATGATTGTGCCCATGACAACAGATGACCAATTGATATTAGTAAAAGAGTATTGTGCTGGCACACATAGCTACGAATTAGGGTTTCCTAAGGGACTTATTGATCCAGGTGAAAAGGCAATTGAAGCCGCAAATCGAGAATTGAAAGAAGAAGTTGGCTTTGGTGCTAATGAACTTAACGCTTTACACAAGGTGGCAATGGCACCTGCTTTCTTTGCAGGAGACATGGAAATTTTTACTGCAAGAGATCTATATCCCGAGAAGTTGCCAGGCGATGAGCCAGAGCCTATGGAATTAGTGTATTGGCCTATCCAAAATTATGCACAATTACTTTCACGAAGTGATTTCAATGAAGCTCGAAGTATTGCCGCATTAATGTTGGTTGTTGATCAACTAAGGACTCGTAAATGAATTTAGCATCGCTGTTAACTATTGCGATAGAAAGCAGTAAAAAAGCAGGGCAAGAAGTACTGAAATATTATAATAGAGGCGATTATACGGCTGAGATTAAAGATGACAACAGTCCTGTTACTAGCGCTGATATTGCTGCGAATGATATTTTGATGGCTGAGCTTTCTCGATTGACGCCAAATATCCCTATTATTTCAGAAGAAGTAGGTGCGGTGCCTTTAGCGCAGCGTAAAACTTGGTCTCGCTATTGGTTATTAGATCCCATTGACGGCACAGGGGAGTTTATTATTGGTAGCGGTGATTTTGCAGTAAATATTGCACTAGTTGAGAATGGTTGGCCAGTTATCGGCGTCATTCATGCGCCTGAACATCGTATTACCTATTTTGCTCAAAAAGGAGCAGGAGCTTTTAAAGAGCACATACGAGGCACAGATAGAATAAGGGTTGCCGCTTATGATGGGCAACGAAAAATCAAAGTTGCTATTAGTCGCCGACAAGAGTTAGGTTTGATGGGGCAATACCTTAATAGTGATTTTCAATATGAACATATTGCTTTGGGCAGTTGTTCTTTGAAAAATTGTTTAATTGCTGAAGGGGGAGCTGACTGTTACTTGCGTGTTGGTCCAACAGGAGAGTGGGATACAGGTGCAAGCCAATGTATTTTAGAGCAAGCAGGAGGCATTATTCTTAATAGTGAATTTGGCGCGTTGTCATATAATATGCGTGAAAGTTTATTAAATCCTGATTTTATTTCACTCGGTGTGCAAGATATTCCATGGAAAGAGGTGATTATTCCACATCAAGCACGTCGCTAAATTATTAATAAAGGAATTCAAACATGAAAAAAACAATCGCAGCACTTCTTGGTTTAATGACATTACCTGCCTTGGCTGATTGGCAATTAGTTTCTGAAGATTCATCGTTAAACTTTACAACGTTTAAAAAGGAGCATGTTGCAGAAAACCACACCTTTGAATCGTTCAATGCAACCATTGCTGATGATGGCAAAGTAATGCTCTCAATTGATTTAGCAAGTGTTAATACCAATATTGCTATTCGAGATCAGCGCATGCAAGAGCATTTATTTGCGACTACGCTTTTTCCAAACGCGACATTTGCCGCGAGTATCTCACCAAAAATACTCAACAATCTTAAGCAAGGCGAAATTAAGACTCAGCTATTAAAAGGAGAAATAGCATTACATGGTAATACGCAATCTGTAGAATTGTCGGTAAATGTAAGTCGCTTATCGAAAGATAAAATTTTGGTAACAAGTGCTGCGCCACTACTTGTTAAAGCAAAAGACTTTGATTTAGTGAAGGGTATTAATCAGTTACAAAAATTGGCTGGGTTACCCAGTATTAGTCATACGGTACCTGTTACGTTTACCTTGAGTTTTACTCAGTAGTCTTCTGGGGTTGCTGCAGCTTGATTAAACTGCTTTGCGGGTAATATGTTAACGTTTTGGTGTAGCTCAGAGTACACCAAAACGGCTTTGCCTTGCTGTAGCTGCAATTTTACCATGGCTATTTTTTCTAACATTGTTGCTTCCTGCTCACCATAGTCTGTTCCTTCACGTAGTATGAATGCTTCTATAATGTTATGAAGGGTTTCAGTATCGACGGCGTCTAGCGGTATAATCATAAAGTTATTGAATCATTAAAAATGATAAGAGTTTATCTTGCTTCGCGCTATTACACCAATTGATTTATTAATAAGCCTTTCTGTGCGTCTTCATCTTTTTTATTAATTACAGCTGCTTGCAATAGTGTATTGGCTTGCTGTTGTTCACTCGTTGTTTGCCCGTAATCAGTATCTTCTATACGTGACCTTGCAGCACTGACGTTGACACGTGTTGTCTCGTAGGTAGCGGCTTGATTTGATAACGCATTGTTTTCTGCACCGAGTGATGCTGTATTTTCAGTAACGGTTGTTAACGCTGTTTCTATTGCTTGCTGTGTCGTTTGTGGGTCGCTGGCGTTTAATCCTGACACAAAACTACTGTTACCAAGTGCTTCAGTGGCAATGGTATTAATTTGCTCTGTAAGTTGGTCTAGTTCACTTTGAATAGCATTACTGTCTGCTAACGGATTACTTGATTGAATCGATAATACATTCGCCCGTTGTAAACTTTCAGAAATAGACGAAAGTTGGCCCGCTTGAACATTATTGATATTGGCTTGATCTTGCGTATTGATGCTGCGCTGTTGTGCATCATTTACTTGAGACGTTAAACGGCTGCTAATTTGTAACCCTGCGGCATCATCAGCAGCGCTATTAATACGCTTTCCTGAGGCTAGCTGTTCGTCTTTTTCTTCGCGTTCTTTCTGTTTACGATCAATAACACTCAATGACGACGAGGTACTGTTAATTGATAGTTCCATCACAATCACCTTTTAGACTAAGCTTTACTCACCACAATTATATCGACTGAGTATAGCAAAGATGCCGTGATTTTGCTTGTTTTATGAACAAAAAACTGTCTGTAACTGAAGGAAAAATGTAGGATGAATTTACCTATAAATTCCCTTAATTAACGGTCAAGTTATCGCGCTTTAGTTGTTTTCTTCAATGTTCTTGATAAAAAAGTAAACGTAGTAACCACAAATACCTAAGACAACACTCAAGCCAATGATTGAAATATATACCACAGGATCGTTTAGTAACATGTTTAATAGGTCCATAACTTACCCCTTTAGCTCATTGTAAATTGTTACGATGAAGACATTGTAAATTGGGTTAGCTTTTCAAGTTATGATGTAGATCAATATTATGGTGAGCACGACTTATCAATAACATGATTATTGATAAGTCGTGTAATGTGTTAAATTAATGCTTTTAAATAAAGCATATAATCACGCTTATTTAAAAAGGTTTTCGCTTGCTGCTCTTGTTTTTACTTTCAACTCTTGTTGTTCTAAAAGGTTAGTATATAACGCTTCAGCTTGCTCTCTGGTATCTTGAATTTGTTTTACGCTGAGTTTATGTTCATCCATATCACGGCTTTTCTGAGCAGGAACATAACCGCTTTTAGAGGCGATGTAATTCCATAGATACGATTGTTCTAGGCTTTTTTCTACGCCATTGCCTTCAAAATATAAACCGGCCAAATTAAATTGTGCTAGTGCATAATTTTGTCTTGCTGATTTTTCATACCAACGGGCTGCTTTATAGTAATCTCTGTGCGTACCTTCGCCATTAGCATACATTACACCAACATTAAATTGTGCACTTGCCATCCCTTTTTTAGCGGCTTTTTCCATGAGTTGGAATGCCTTTTTCAAATCTTTTTCTACTACTTCACCTTCGCTGTACATAACAGACAATGAAAAAAGTGCATCCGAAAAGTTTTGTTCAGCTGCCATTGTCATTAATTCAAATGCTTTAGTTTTGCTTTTTGGTGCTCCCCAGCCATTTTGATATATCAATGCCATTTGATATTGTGCAGGCGCATAGCCTTCAGTAACAAGTGGTTCAAACTCTTCAATTGCGCGTTTAAATTCACCACGATTTAGTTCGTAAATTCCAAGATCTAAATCAGCGGATACGGCATTGAAGTTCGTTGCACAAGTAAGTGCAATAAACGCAGTTAATGACATAATTTTTTTCATAGAACACCCTTTCATTAGTCGTCATCTCCTTTTATTGTAGCAATGTATTATGAAGTTGACTTACTGCTCAGTCATAATTTTTTCAATTTCTTCTTCTAACATTAACCATTCTGATTCAAATGACTCGATTTCTGCCTTTAATTGGCTTTGTTCTTTCAACAGCTCAGTGAGTTTTTGTTTATTTTCAGGTTGGTAAATGTCGTTGTCACCAAGAATTTTTTCAACGTTGTCGAGTTTTTCTTGTGTTTGATTGAGGGTTTTTTCAAGTTTCTGTGCCTGCTTTTTTAGCGGTGCGGCTTGTTTTCTCAACTCAGCTTGTTGCTGTCTTTGTTGCTTTTTATCTATTGTAACGTCATTTTTTGTTGTTTTAGTACTTTCTTTTTTGTCGTTATTCAGCCATTGTTGATAGTCGTCAATATCACCCGAAAACTCAGTAACACTGCCGTCAGCAACCAAATAAAACTCATCTACGCATGACTCTAACAGATACCGGTCATGGGCAATTAATATGATAGCGCCATTAAAATCTTGTAAAGCCAATACAAGGGCTTGGCGCATTTCTAAGTCTAAATGGTTTGTGGGTTCATCAAGTAAAAGGAGTTGTGGCTTTTCCAGAACAATAAGCGCAAGTACTAGCCTTGCTTTCTCACCACCAGACATTGTATTTATCACTGCTAATGCTTGATCACCACTAAAGCCAAAACGTCCTAAATAATTACGTGCTTCTAGATCTGTCATTTCGGGTTTAGCGCGAAGAATATGCTCGATTGCTGTAGACGCCATATGTAACTGCTCAAGCTGATGCTGAGAGAAATAGCCAATACGTAATTCTTGTGCACGGTAACGCTCGCCACTAATTAATGAAATATCGCCCGCTAGAGACTTTATTAATGTCGATTTACCTGCCCCGTTTCTCCCTAATAATCCAATTCTACTGCCAGGAACTAACGATATATTCGTGTTGTTTAAAATAATGGTATCTTGGTCGTAGCCACAAGCTGCCTTTTCAATCGATAACAATGGATAGGGCATATAGTCAGGTTTTTCAAAGGAAAAGCTAAAGGGGGTGTCAACATGCGCAGGTGCAAGATCAGGTAACTTTTGTAGTCGTTTTAAGCGACTTTGTGCTTGTTTAGCTTTACTTGCTTTCGCACGGAATCGGTCAACAAAAGCGGTTAAGTGTTGCACTTCTTTTTGTTGTTTTTGGAATTGCGCGTCTTGTTGGGCAAGCTGTTCCGCACGTTGACGTTCAAAGGCACTGTAATTGCCAGAATATAACTTGGCTTTTTGGCGATCAATGTGAAGAATTTGCCCAATAACGTCATCTAAAAAATCTCGGTCATGCGAAATGAGAATCAATGTACCGTCAAAACGTTTGAGCCAGTTTTGAAGCCAAATAACAGCATCTAAATCTAAATGGTTGGTTGGTTCATCGAGTAACAAAAGATCACAACGACTTATAAGTGCTTGCGCTAGGTTCAAGCGCATTCTCCAACCACCTGAAAATTCCTTGACCGGTAGTGAAAGTTGTTGCGGTAAAAAGCCTAAACCATGAAGTAATTCACCTGCTCGTGCTGGTAAACTATAGCCACCAATACTATCAATGTGATTAATAACAGTCGCTTCTTTATTACCATCGTTTTGCGCTCTTGCGGTGCTAAGTTCGGCTTCCAATGCTCTAAATTCAGTATCACCGTCAATAACATACTCTAATGCTGAGCAATCTAAGGCAGGAGTTTCCTGTTTAACGGTTGCTATTTTCCATTGTTTTGGCACAGATAAATCTCCACCATCGGGAGAAAGCTGACCAAGAAAAGCAGAAAACAATGAAGATTTTCCACAGCCGTTTGCGCCAACCAAACCTACTTTATGATTAGGGTGAATAGTAAAACTTGATGATTCAATTAAACTTTTAACACCGCGGTGTAAGCTTAAATCTACAGCTGTGATCATGATAAAACCTAATAAAAAAATATCGAACGTATTGTCGCTTTTCCTTGATGTGCAATTCAAGGTAAAATATGACTAATTTACCGTAAAAGCGAATAGAAAAGTCAAATGAGTAAAAAACGATTTATTGCTGGGGCAACATGCCCTAAGTGCCAAGCAATCGACACTATGGCTTTGTTTAAAGAACATGACGTAGAAAAAGTGTCTTGCGTCAAATGTGGCTACCAAATGAGTCAACCTGAAGATCACGTTGAAAAAGATGTTAGAAGTAATGAACAAGTGATCGGCGTATTTAAGCCTTAGTAATGTGGCGGTGGTGGCTCGTCTTCCTGTTGCATTAAGTTGGGAGCTTGTTGGTTTTTGATACGTTGTACTAACAATCTCATTTGTTCTTTCAATGCAGCAATTTCTTCCTGATGTACAGTGAGTTCATGACTTAGTTGTTCAATAACATCGTCTTGGAAGGCATTTCGCGTTTCAAGTGATTCTATACTTTGTTCAAGTTGCTGGATTGTATCTTCTGCTACTGGGCTTGCCATAATTCTGCATATCCTGAAGATGATTCGGTAATAATGTGGTTATTATCGCTAAAAGCAACACTATACACGACAGCACTCGCAGGGTGAATACCTTCTTTTGGTGTTACGCGCCAACTATCAATACGTTTACCATTACTTATTTGCCAGACACTGACTTTTCTTGAGGGGGCACCAGTAGCAAGTAGCTCACCATTTTTTGAGAATTGCACGGAGCTAAAAACTTCTTGTCGATTAGCATATTGCAGCTGACTAATGCGTTTTCCCGTTTTTAAATCCCAGATGTTTGCTGACTTTTTACTATCTGCGGTAAAAGCATAACGCCCATAAGGATCCAGTGCGACCATGGTGACTCGGCTCGGGTGATTGAATCGATAAATAACTTGGCCTGTTTGGGTGTCCCAGACGTAAGCGACAAAGTCGTTTGAGCCGGATAATGCAATTCTACCGTTAGGAAGCATATCAACCGTATTTATTTTTTCTTGGTGGCCAAGAAATTCAATGCGGCGACCATTGTCAGGTGTAAAGTGAACAACCTTTCCGTCACTTTTTCCGATCAATATATATTTACCATTATTTGATAACGCCACATCTCGAATCGTTGAACCATCTATTTGCCAATAGCCTTTTGATTCACCAGATTTAACATCCCATAAAGAAAAGTTTTGTCTACTTGCCGTCAATACATGGCTATTGTCATGTGCTATATCTGCCGCTAACACAAGGTTGTCGGCTGAATCTTGTTGCTGTGACCAATGAAAGATTAATGCGTTTTCTTTTAGATCCCATAAACTAATGCCATGATGTACTGAGCTTACAACACTTAAGGTTGCATCGTCAGAGATATTGGCAGCATAGGCGCCATTTGCTGCGTGTTGCCACCGTTGTATTGGTTTATTGCTGACAGGTTGGCATCCTACTAAGCAAAGTACGAAAATCAGCATGTACAGCATTGTTAAATTGGCTTTATTCATTAAGGTCTTTTTTCTACCTGCATTTATCGTTAGTATATGTTCTTTTTTAACGCATGTGTATTTCACAGCGATAATGGCGGTTCATTTTAAGTTTTGACCGCATCAACGGAGAATTTAATGAAACTATTTAAACCTACAGTCGTAGCACTGGCGTTAATTTCAGTGGTAGGGTGTCAACAAGAAACTAAAAAAGAAGAAGCGCCTGTACTGGATACAGAAGTGCAAAAGCAAGCTTATGCGCTAGGTGCGTCAATTGGTATGTTCACACAACGCAATTTAGAACAACAAGAGACGTTGGGTTTATCATTAGACCAAGCACTTATTTTACGTGGTATTAAAGATAGCCTTGAAGGTAAAGCAGTGATTGAAAAAGAAGAAGTTCAAGCACTGATGATGAACTTAGAAAAATCAATGCGTGAAAAACAACAAGCAGTGGCGGCAAAAGAAGCAAGCGAAGCATTAGAAAAGGGACAGGCATATTTAGCTGAAAATGCCAAGAAAGACGGTGTTGTCGTTACTGAGTCTGGCTTGCAATATCAAGTTGTTGAAGCGGGTGAAGGTGAAAAGCCAACAGCGACTGATATCGTAAAAGTACATTACCAAGGTACATTAATGGACGGTACAGAGTTTGATAGTTCATACAAGCGTAATGAGCCAATTGAGTTTCCATTAAATGGCGTTATTCCAGGTTGGACAGAAGGTGTTCAATTAATGTCAAAAGGCGCTAAGTATAACTTTACTATTCCAAGTGATTTGGCATATGGCCCTTCAGGTCGACCACCGCAAATTCCAGCTAATGCAGTCTTAAACTTCGTTGTAGAGTTAATTGACTTTAAAACAGCTGAAGAAGCAGCTGCAGAAAAAGCGACTAAGGCGGAAAGCGAAGACGGACACGCGCATTAATTAAGTACTTAAACGAATGAATAATCATGGAAAAGCTTGAGCTTAATGCTCAAGCTTTTTTTATTTGTAAAGTACAAATAAAAGTTAGTACCTGTATAGCATAGCGAGTAATTGGTCTTCGTGATTAAACCGTTCTTCTAATGCTCTGCCTAATGACGCAAGTTGTATATCAAAGTTTTCAGGTAAATCAGTTGTATTAACTTCGGCAAATTTATCGTTAAACGTTAAAGCAAGATCTGTAGAGTGATTTAATAAGGGAAAAATCTTTTCGGCATTACGCTTATCTTCTGGACCTTTCTCTTGACACTGCTCTATAACATCATGAAATATTTCAAAATGACTTGCTGAAATATAGTCCATTAATCGTTGACAAAAGCGTTGAATATGGCGAGCGTTTGGAAGTGATTTGTCGCTGCTCTCTATCGGATATAACCCGATCAAATCACAGTAAGCAACAAGTACGGCTTGTCGTTCTTGTAACCAATCATCCACTACTTGGTTTTGGCCTCCCCACCGCGATTTGCTTTGCTCTAGTTTTGTTAACATGGCAACGTCCCTATGACATATTGTTTAAAAATTAGTCGATCTAGTATGTTTAAAGTGATTAAAAAATCAACTACTTTTTACCTTATAAGCTTTGCTCTATAATCTTCGCTAAACGGATAGAAGCTTGTGCCATGCGAGTAGCTAAAAGCTGTTGTTGGTTTTGATGATAGGTTTTATCAATCACATAAGGAGTGATATTACCTTTTTCACATACTGAATTACTGTATTGGCAATAGCCAGTTTCTTTATCGGTTACTATAGCGAGTGATTCATTCGCCCAGTCGATGGTATCCGAGGTCAACCAAAGGTTACGATTGGCTTTCGTTAACATGCCGCTAAGTCTGCTATACCAGTATTGTGTTAAGTTTTCTTTTACACGCGGTTCTGGATACAGAAGACATTCGTCCCAATACCAGTGTATATTGCTACACCTGCCTTTAAAGGGGGTAACGTTTATACGGTTGCCGCCAAGATCACTCGCAAAACTCACATGAAAAGGTTGGTGTATGTCGCCAACCCAATGACCTAAAAACATTAGAGCTTTTGCTTTTTCGTTATCGTTTGCTGCTTTTTCTAATTGATCACGATGAAATGCTATGGCTTGTGTAATACAGTTTTTCTTGCAGCTAGTGTCAGTGAGCTGGGTTGTGTTTCTCGCTACATTAATATAGTGCCATGTTTTAAATTGCTTATATTCTGGCTCTCTTTTAATCGCATCTGCCCAAGTGCACGCTTTGGCAAAGGTAATAGGCGTAGACACTTTAGCACGCAAATATTGATTAATTGCGTGGCGATCATTTTCAGGGATAAGTGCTAATAAATCAGTAACCGTTTGTTGCTTTTTTAAAGAAAGTTGATCAAATGCTAGTTGGCAAACGACTTTGTGGCCTAGCTTCCCTAACGCAAAGCTTGAATGACTAAACAAAACTAATACAAGCAGTAATAGTAACTTATACATAATATTTTCCGTTAAATTTCAATATAATATTAGATGTAGCATATTAACTACATCGGTAGAAATTATTCATTTAATTAGCTCAAGATCTTATCATAACCTAAGATAAAGTAATGAAGCGATTTAGCGTTAGAAGGGTCAATGGAAAAATTTGATGCGGTTGTTATAGGTGCTGGCGTTGTCGGTTTAGCGATTGCTCGGGAACTAAGTGAGCAGTTTTCACATGTATTACTTATTGAGAAGAATAGTACGTTTGGTGAAGAGACAAGCAGTAGAAATAGTGAAGTAATACATGCTGGTATTTATTATCCCGAAGATAGTTTGAAGGCAAAGTTATGTGTGGAAGGGAAGCATTTGCTTTACCAATATTGCCGAGAGTCTTGTGTGCCAGTGCGGCGCATAGGTAAATTGATAGTCGCCAATGGTAATCAGGAAGAAGACGCGCTTGAGTTATTGGCGCAACAAGCGGAAAAGAATTACGTTAAAGATTTGACCTGGTTATCTAAGCGGCAGGCTCAACAATTGGAGCCGCAAGTATCAGCTAGTAGTGCCTTAATTTCGCCTTCAACAGGCATTGTAGATTCACATCAATTGATGGCAAGTTTACTATTTGATTTTGAAAAAAGAGGCGGTATTTACGTTGCACAAACAACATTATTAGCGGTAAATATGGTACATAAAGCCTATCAAATTACCCTGAATAGTGTCGGTGAACGCATGACTATTCAATCAAATATTTTAATTAATAGTGCTGGATTACAGGCGTGTGATGTCGCTAAAAAAATTGATCAATTTCCAGTAAATAACATTCCAAAAATACATTGGTGTCGAGGTCACTACTTTAGCTACAGTGGTAAAGCCCTTTTTCACGATTAATTTATCCCGTGCCACAACAGCATGGTTTAGGTATTCACGCATCATTAGATACGGCGGGGCAATTGAAGTTTGGCCCTGATACTGAATATATAACAACATTAAGTTATGACATTTCACTGACGTTACAGGACAAGTTTTATCAGGCGATCAAGGGATACTTTCCTGCTGTAATCAAACATAAGTTACAACCGTCTTATGCCGGTATTCGGCCAAAGCTACAATCAGAGCAAGAGGGCTTTAAAGATTTTCTTGTACAATCAGAAACAGAGCATGGTTATTCAGGTTTAATAAACTTATTTGGAATTGACTCTCCAGGGCTAACTTCTAGCTTAGCGTTAGCTAAATATGTTTTATCAAGAATATGAAAATGTTTATAACATCACGTATTTTTTTGTAGGCGGCGATCTTTTGGTTTTGCTATTTATAATGTGGTAAAAGCACTCTGTAAACATTATTGACTTGTTTACAGAGTGCAATGTGAACTGCTACTTATCTTCGCGTTGCATTTGCATGTAGTTTTCATCAATCTCCAATGAAAATAAATCATCATCGAGTGCAATATTAAACTCTACATCTGCTTCCATTTGAAAAGCCGCTGAATTATTTTCCATCGCGGTATTAACAATAATTTTTATCGGTAACTGGGTATTTGGATCAATCCATAACGTAACTTGCGTGCCTGATTGAGTGAACCTTAAGCCAGTGGCTGTTTTGTTATTTATTAGTTGTTCACCGAGTTCCATGACATCACCTTTGTATTGTTTTATCGCAGTAAACCAGTACAGAGGATCTTCTTTAGGAGAGCCTTCGGTTTGTTCAGGAGCAAAATTAAATGGCGTGGCAAATTTCGGTCCAGGGAAAAAGATAACGCCCTTACCTTCGTTAGCATTGATAACATTAATGGAACTAGCATTCTCACCACCTTCAACGAGCGGAACGTTTTCAATACGCACTAAACCGGGCTCACGATAGTAAACTTTAAGTCGAGAGAATACGGTATCAAATGATTTCATTTCGGAAACAAAGCGCATACTGGTAATTTTCTCTAATTGTTGAACAACTGAGGCAAATGCTACACTTGGTGGCCCGCTTAATAGCATTAGCGCGAAAATTGTTAATGTTACTGTAGCGACAGCACCACTGAGTGGAATAAGCGATATTTGTGATAACTTTTGTTTAAGCTTGGTTAATACATTACTTTTTATCATTGGCTTTGCTTTATCACTCGCCATGATCTTACCCTTTTTTTCTATGGCAGCTTCTAAGTTTACCTGCATACTTTCATCTTCAGATGAAGAAGGTGAACTTGCTTTGATTGAAGCAATGTAATGTTCTAATTCTGGGGTTAATTTATCCTGTGATTTCATAGCCTGCTCCTAAAAATTGTGACTCTCCCACGAGTTGTGAGATTTTTTGTTGAGCGCGATGCAAAGTGACGCCAACTAGGCTGGTTGAAATTCCTAATTGTTTGGCAATTTCTTGATAGGAAAACTCTTCTAAGTGTCTTAGACAAAACACATGAGCATCTTGTGTGGCCAATTCAGCTAAAGCACTTCTAAAGTTTTCAATATCTCTAGATAAAGCAATTTCGCGATAGGGATCTGTATTACGTTGAGCTTTCTCAACAGACTGAATGTCTTCGTTTAAGGAATCTTCCATAGACTCTTCAGCCTGCCTTTGTTGGCGTCTCAGCTGATCTATCGCGGCTGATGAGGCCATCGTTTTTAGGTAGGCCGGCCAGTTTTTTATGCTGTTGAATGCATTGGTTGATTTCTTAAACAACTTAATAAACACTTCCTGAGTAACATCTTCAGCTGAGTGGCTGTTGCCCAGTAAGCGATAAGTTGTATGAAACACCATGCGTCCATGTTGTTGTGCCAATTTGGCGATGGCGGCTTGATGGTTTTTGTTGTTCAACGACACTCTCCTTTTTCGCTTCTCATTAGTATGACGTCGTTAGTGGGTATTTTCTTACATAAAATTACTTAATAATTTAATGAGCATAAATAAAAGCTTACTTTTATAGTGAGAGTGATTAATTTTATCAGACTAAGGTATGCTCATATTTTACAAAATATGTTGCATAAGCATTATAAAAAAACGTTTATATGCAATAAGTTATAAATTATGATTAATAATTATTCGTAAAATACGCATATTTTGTCACTATGGTTGTGCTTAATAGAGTTGTAGCCGTTTTTAAATGGGTGCAAGTAGTCCTATTTTAGTGTCAAGAACAGTTAATTGATTCTCTTTGGACAACTGAATTCTTGATTTTGTGAGGTAGCTTGTTGAGACATAATTAATTCAATAAGCGCATTTTTTGGGGCAACATATGTTGCCCCTTTTTTTTATGGTTATTGCACAAAAAGTCGGTTATCGCTCATTCAGTAAAGTATCGAGTTTATTTTTATTTCGTCTGCTAAGAGTGAGTTGTGATTTACTTTTTAGATGTACGAGGTAGTCACCGGTATCAGTAGCTGTTAGTGCTTTTACACAATGACGACTTACGATAGAAGAACGATGAATTCGTATAAATTCTTGTGGGTTCAACTGTGTTTCAAGCATGGTTAAGGTTGCGCGATGCAGTAAGTGGTCACCATTTTTTAAGTGGATATCTGCGTAGTTCCCTGCGCCCTGGATATATTCAATATCGTTGACATCAACAATGCGAATTCGACCTGGATCTTTTACCACCAACTGCGTTTTAAAGGGCGAGTCAGCTTGTTGCTTAAGGTGAACAATAAGTTCATTAATATTTGCAAGGTTACTTACTTGGTTATTGGCAACTTGCAGCTTTGCTTTATCTAATGCTTGATAAAATCTTTCATCGTCATATGGTTTTAATAGGTAGTCAATCGCATTTAACTCAAAAGCACTGATAGCATATTGATCAAAGGCGGTGGCAAAAACAATAACCGCGTCAATTGATAATAACTCTGCCGCTTCTAAACCATTTTTACCAGGCATTTGAATGTCTAGAAAAATGATATCTGGGTGGTGAGTTTTTGCCATTTCAACCACTTGGTTACCATTTTCAGCAAAGAAAATATCACCAATATCTTGTTGATCTTTCAGTAGGTATTCGATGGTCTGTCTTGCTAATCTTTCATCATCAGCAATTAATACGTTAATCATAGTGCACCCCAATGGGTAAAGTTAAACGTGTTTCAAAATAATCATTTTCTATTTCTTTAAGGCTAAATGTATAACGATTTTTGTATATTTTATCTAACCGTTGACGACAGTTAGTTATACCAATACCAAATCCTTGATGATCATCCGTATGCGCTATTTTGTTTACTAACGTTATTGATAACTGCTCATCGTCACATGCAACCCGAAGGGTTAATTTATTTTGATTACTTTCTAATTGACTGCCATGTTGCACTGCGTTTTCGACCAAGGGTTGTAGCAACATAAATGGGATCTGACAAGCATGTAAGTTTCCCTCAAGTTGAACTTCTGTTTTAAGTTTATCTTCGAAGCGCATTTTTTGAATGGTTAAGTAGCTATCTATAAATTCAATTTCTTGTGGCAATGGGATCAGTTGATTATTTTGATTTTCGAGTACTTTTCGTAGCATCAGACTCAGTTCACTTAGGGCCTTCACCGCTTTGTTCTTCTCATCTAAGCGAATAAGGCTTGCCACCGTATTCAAGGTATTGAAAAGGAAATGTGGGTTGAGTTGTGAGCGTAATGACTGTAACTCTACTTCTACAAGTTGTTTAGCCAGTTGTTGATTTTTAACTGCGTGTTGTTTTGCACGTGTGTAATACGTAAGGGCATAGCCTGCACAAAATACGGCAAGATAAATGAGGAAATCAATATGCAACGGGCTTAATAAAAGCCGATCAAAGGCGTCTTGTATTATTTTAAACGTTACCCTGCCATGTTGAATAAGTGCAACTTGTATTACGGTTAAAAACCAATAAAGAAAAAATAGCACTATTGAAGCGATAATATTTAATATAATAAAACGCGCTAGTTGTGTTTTTTTAAATGGAATTAACTGTGTAGAAGCAAAAACAAGTGGCGCAACAAAGGCCCAATTTCCCCACCAAGGCAAGTACTCGAGCCAAATATCTGTGTAAATTGCTGGCCGCTCATAATGCAGCTGCATACGGTAATTATAGTAAGCGGCAATTGTATTTAAGACTAACCAAAATAACGCATTTGCTAAGCAAATATTTCTCGGGGGAAGTTTATTTAGTAGCGTTGATAATGGCATGGATAAATTTATCGCAATATCTAATAAGTTAACGTAATTGTTTATACATTATAGCGACCAATAATGCTTCCTTGTTTACCGTTTATCATTAATTACCTGCCACATATAACAAATACCCTATCTGTCTTAGTTAACCGCGGATATTAACTAACCCAATGACGTGCTTCTTCTAGTGATACAAATACTGCAACCTGCCAATCAATATGACGTTGACGAAACAAAGTTACATAGTACTCGGCAACTTTACGAATATGAGGTTTGTTGGCAATAAAAGCCATTTTAAGGTTTTCGTTCTTGAATGAGTGAGAAAAATCGTTAGCGACGTCAATTTGAATATCCAGTTTACTGAGTGTGACCGTATTTATGTTTAACGCATTTATAAAGACATAATCAATGGCGTCAAACCTTTCATCGTTAAAAACGGTTTCATCGGCACGCTTAACGTCGTCGAAAGTGACGGTATCTGAACAAAAATACTCTACACCTGCTTTGTCCCAATTTAATGTTATGGACATGATAAACTCGTTTATTATCAAAATTGTCGTAATACTAATTGATTGTGCGAGCCTAGCCAATCAAATGTTTAAGACATTTTTGGATTGTCCGCTAACTGGTGGAAATTCAATCTAGAATGAGCCCGCATCATATGTAAGCTTGCTCAGTTAACGAACAAGGGAGGAATAGAGAAAACGCAGTGATTGTTTACGTTGCGTTTTTGTGAAAATGTGAATTGGCTGATGTATAACAACTATGCAAGTACCAAGTTACAAGACCAGGAGCAATGATCGTTTGCAATGAAAAAAACAACAATGTTACCCAACCATTTGTTTGAATAGCGTCTCCTTGTTGAATCAACCATTGATTTCCAATGGGGCCTGCAGAAAACACGATTGCAGAAACAAGGTTCCATCCAAGATGCAAGCCAATGGGGGCATATAAAGATTTCGTTTTTGCAAATGCGTAGGCAAACATCCAACCGCCAGCGCCAGTGATTAAGAATACATAAATCATTAAAACAAGTCTGGATCCGAATACCTCATAACTGAACCAATGATAAATACCAAAGACTATTGAGCTGAAAATACAGGCTTTAATCATTCCGACATGTTTAATTAACAGGTATAGCAGCACGCCTCTAAAGAGTAACTCTTCAAAAAGTACGGCACGGAAGATCCAAAATGAACCACCTAGAAAATCTAATACACTATAGTTATTGTTGATTTGGTAGCTGATGTCTTTAAAGTGAGCTTGCCAGGTAAAATTTATAACAGCAATAGTAGCCATGAAAACTAGGCCAACGTCTAAAGGAAGCTAATTTTAGCCATCGCATCTAAGAACATATTGTTGAAAAACAACGTACAACAAAATTTATGTTTCCATATTGTTAGCGTAAACCAACAAAACAAACTTAAAGCCAATGTATTGTTTGTGCTAGTTAAGTTTGACGCGGTTAATGCGGAGGTGTTAATTTTAAAAACGGTGTAAGTTACTATTTAGCGAAGGAATATTGATGAGCAAACACTTGGGTAATGAAAGTCGATGGCAATTGCTTTTAAAACAAACACTGTCGCTTCTGGCCACTTTCTATATTAGTTATCTGTTCTTACATTTTGTTATTTTAGAACTCACTCCAATTGAAAATACGCTTGTTATAGTCGCTATCATTTGGGCAGGCCATATCTTACTCAATTCAATAACCATTGCGATAACGAAAAAGCAAACGTTCGGTGATGTTATTTTTCGTCTACAGTACAATTCGCTTACGGGAAAACAACCTTCAAGTGTTGCTGTATCGTTATTCATTCGTTCATTTATCACCACCAATGTACTTTATCTGCTTGTATGTTTGAACGTACAACTGAAGTTTTCTATGGACGTATTGTTTGGTAGCTTTTGCTTAGCGCTCTTCTTATTAATATTTCCATTTAAACGTCAAAATTTTCAAACGCTAAATCTGTTTGACTGGGTATCCGGTACAAGAGCAATGTAACGGTTTAAATAGATTCTCTAGTAGTACTTGATAGTACTGAAAAAAAGCTAGTTATTCACTTTTGGAATAAAAAAGCCTTTTCTATTCTTTTTAATTTTGAATATCTCGATCTATTCTTGTCCTATATTAGAAATGGGCGAGTTGACGATAGATGTCTGAGCAAAACTTAAATCAAACCATGCTAAGCCAAGAACAATTGAGCACGCTGAAAGAAACCATTGGTGGCTATTCTCCGTTGCAATTGGCGTGGGCTAGTGGGTATTTAGCGGCGAAAAGTGAAGGTTCCTCTGTAGCGGTTTTACCGACGGCGATTGTTCCGCAAGCTTCTGCAACCTTAACTATTTTATATGGTTCACAAACAGGCAATGCGAAAGGTGTTGCTACAAGTCTTGCTGAACAAGCGCAAGCGCAGGGGCTTACTGTTGAATGCAAAAGCATGGGCGAGTTTAAACCGAAAAGTATTAAAAATGTTACCCATTTACTCATTGTTGCCAGCACAAATGGTGAGGGTGAGCCACCTGATGACGCGATTGGTTTTCATGAATTTTTATCGTCTAAAAAAGCGCCTAAATTAGAACACTTGCATTACAGTGTATTGGCATTAGGTGACTCAAGCTACGAATTCTTTTGTCAAACGGGTAAAGACTTTGACGAGTATCTTGCCAAATTAGGGGCAAAACAAATTGCACCGCGTTTAGATTGTGACGTTGATTATGATGATGATGCAAAAGCGTGGTCGGAAGATATTTTATCAAAATCTAAAGAGCTACTTGGTGCTAGCACTTCTCAGACGAATGTTGTTGCTATGCCAACAGCCGGTGCGACCAGTCAATACACTAAACAGAATCCTTATGTTGCTGAATTAAGCGTTAGTCAAAAAATTACCGGACGAGATTCAAATAAAGATGTACGTCATATTGAAATTGATTTAGGCGAGTCAGGTATTACCTATCAAGCTGGCGATGCTTTAGGTGTGTGGTTTGAAAATGACATTTTGTTAGTTGATGAATTAATTGCAGCATTGTCATTGTCTGCTGATGAAACAATCACAGTCGCAGGTGAAGCTTATCGTTTGCAAGATGCCTTACTTACAAAGCTAGAAATTACTCAAACTGCGCCAGCGTTTATAGAGTTTTGGGCGAATATCTCAAACGATGAAGCGTTAATAAAGTTAGCAAGCGACAAAAATATTGCACGTGAATATGCAGCTAATCATCAGATTGTTGATATTGTGAAATCGGCACCGGCAAAGGTAGAAGCACAGGTCTTTGTTGATGCATTGCGTAAAATAACGCCACGTTTGTATTCTATTGCATCAAGTCAATCTGAAGTTGACGAAGAGGTACATTTGACCGTCGGCTTAGTAGAATACGAAGCCAATGGTCAAGCTCGTGCAGGCGGTGCATCGAGCTTTTTAGGTAAGCGTCTAGCAGAAGGCGGAGAAGTTAAGGTGTTTATTGAACACAATGACAATTTCCGTTTACCACCAGACGGTAATACGCCAGTTATTATGATTGGTCCAGGTACTGGTATTGCACCATTTAGAGCGTTTATGCAAGAACGTGATGCAGCAGAAGCAGAGGGTGATAACTGGTTATTCTTTGGTGATCAAACATTTACACAAGACTTTCTATATCAGTTGGAATGGCAAGGCTACTTGAAATCAGGTTTATTAACTCGTCTTGATCTAGCCTTTTCTCGTGATCAAGCTGAAAAAATATATGTACAAGATCGATTGCGTCAGCAAGCAGCTGATGTGTTCGCTTGGTTAGAACGCGGTGCTCACCTTTATATTTGTGGTGATATGAGCCGTATGGCGAAAGATGTTGAATCAGCATTACTAGACATTGTAGCTGAACAGGGTAATAAAACAGCTGAACAAGCTGAGCAATATTTAAAAGATTTACGCAACGCTAAGCGTTATCAGAAGGACGTATATTAATGACTGATACTACTCAAGCAAATGGCCCTCTAATCGTTGAAGGTAAGTTAGCAGATAACGAGCGTTTAAAAGCTGGCAGTAACTTTTTACGCGGTACCATTGAACAAGATCTAAAAGATCCAATCACTGGTGGCTTTATTGGTGATAACTTTCAGCTTATTCGTTTTCATGGGATGTATCAGCAAGATGACCGAGATATTCGTGCTGAGCGTACTAAGCAAAAGCTTGAACCACTTCATAATGTGATGCTTCGTGCTCGCATGCCTGGCGGTATTATTACACCTACACAATGGTTAGCAATTGATAAATTTGCCGAAGAAAAAACCATGTATGGTTCTATACGCTTAACGACGCGTCAAACTTTTCAGTTTCATGGTGTATTAAAACCGAATATTAAAGTGATGCATCAAACATTAAACAGTATTGGCATTGACTCTATCGCCACTGCTGGCGATGTAAACCGAAACGTTTTATGTACGACAAATCCTGTAGAGTCTGAGCTACATCAAGAAGCCTATGAATGGGCAAAAAAGATAAGTGAACACTTACTCCCTAAAACTCGCGCATACGCTGAAATCTGGTTAGATGGTGAAAAACTAGAGGGCGAGCAAGGAGAAAATACTGAAGAGCCGATTTTAGGCAGTAATTATTTACCGCGTAAATTCAAAACAACGGTTGTTATTCCACCACAAAATGATGTTGACGTTCACGCGAATGATCTTAATTTTGTTGCAATTGCAGAGCAAGGTAAGTTAATTGGCTTCAACGTACTTGTGGGTGGTGGTTTGGCGATGACTCATGGTGACAAATCTACATACCCACGAAAAGCGGACGACTTTGGCTTTGTACCTTTAGCAAACACACTTGATGTTGCTGCTGCTGTTGTAACAGTGCAACGTGATTGGGGAAATCGTGTAAATCGTAAGAATGCAAAAACGAAGTATACACTTGATCGTGTGGGAATCGACACATTTAAAGCGGAAGTTGAACGTAGAGCGGGAATTATATTCGAGCAAAGTCGACCGTATGAATTTACAGAGCGTGGCGATCGTTTAGGTTGGGTTGCTGGTATTGATGGCAAGCACCATTTAGCGCTCTTTATCGAAAATGGTCGGTTGTTAGACTATCCTGGTAAACCACTGAAAACAGGTGTTGCTGAAATTGCAAAAGTTCACAAAGGTGATTTTCGCATGACAGCTAACCAGAATTTGATCGTTGCAGGCGTGGCTGAAGAAGACAAAGCGTTGATTGAAAATATTGCTCGTGAACACGGATTATTAGACGAGAAGGTGTCAAATCAACGTAAAAATTCGATGGCATGTGTGGCGTTTCCAACATGTCCGCTTGCTATGGCCGAAGCTGAACGTTATCTACCAGGATTAATTGACGATGTTGATGCCATTCTGGCAAAGCACGGCGTTGCTGATGAGCATATTATATTGCGTGTAACGGGATGTCCTAATGGTTGTGGGCGCGCAATGCTTGCTGAGCTTGGTTTAGTGGGCAAAGGGCCGGGCAAATACAATATGCATCTAGGTGGTAATATTGCCGGTACACGTGTACCTAAAATGTATAAAGAAAACTTAGATGAACAAAATATTCTGACTGAAATAGACGGCTTAGTTGCACGTTGGGTAAATGAACGTGAGCAACATGAAGCATTTGGTGATTTCGTGATCCGTGCGGGCATTATCCAAGAAGTTAAAGTCAGTAAGCGAGACTTTCATGACTAATAACACGCAACCTGTGACGTCATCGGCGATTAATAATAAATTTCCTGCTTCTTTACCTGAACCATGGTTAAATCAGTGGAATGAATTATTGGAAAAGCAAAGTGCTACAGGACGAGTTGAATGGGCGTTAGAGAACTTACCGAGTAAGTTCGTTTTATCGTCGAGCTTTGGCATTCAATCAGCCGTAATGTTACATATGATGACGCAAGTCGATGCGAATATTCCGGTTATTCTCACTGATACAGGACATTTGTTCCCTGAAACGTATCAGTTTATCGATCAACTCACAGATAAGTTGAAATTAAATCTTCATGTCTATAGCGCTAAAGAGAGTGCTGCTTGGCAGTTAGCAAAGTACGGCGAAGAATGGGACAAAAATGAGGCCTCATTAAAAGCATATAATCGACGTAATAAGGTTGAGCCACTAGAGCGCGGATTGACCGAATTACAAGCAGGTACTTGGTTTTCTGGCATACGTAGACAACAATCAAATCATCGTGAAGGGCTTTCCGTTGTTAGTATCCTTCGAGGTCGATTTAAAGTGCACCCGATTATTGATTGGCATAATAAGGATGTACATCAGTACCTAACCAAGCATGGATTACCTTACCATCCATTATGGGATAAAGGTTATGTCAGTGTAGGTGATACACATTCTACGAGGCCATTAACATTAGGCATGGATGAAAGCGAAGTAAGATTTTCAGGTATGCAACGCGAGTGCGGTTTGCATACTGATGGTGATGGCATTTAACAGCCACTGCTTAACCCATAAAAAAAAGCCCGTTGTATATCGGGCTTTTTTTATGGGTAAGAAGATCTATTTTTAATAAGGTTACTGTACTGAAAAAAGTCCAGTAAACTCCTGCTTAACATAACCGCGATATTTAGCATCAGGCTTGTTGGCAATTAATTGCGCAAGTTCGTTACCAATAGGTGTGAACTTATAAAACGATAACAACACATTCTGTTTTGTTGATACTAAAGAAAAGGGCTCGCCATTGTAATCAAAAGTAAGTGTTTCACCTTTTTTAATAGGGGGGGTTTCCGTTTCTTGAATAAAAATTAAATGGTTATCTGCTAGGGTTAATAATTCAGCATATGATAAACCAAAAGCAGACAGGTTGATTGGATGCTGTCGGTTACCGGTAAAAAAATTAATAATCCCCGGTAGTTGTGAGGCGCCAGAAATTAAACGCATACTTTTTCGATGATTATCGCTAACAGCTAAGCTACATGCTTTAGCAAATAGCTTTGCTTCATGAATACTCATCGTACGAAACGCTTGTAATGATTTCAAAGAAAAACTACCTGGTGCCGCTATTTCTCCTGCCAGTATTTTTGCCCATAAATCTTGCATGGTTTTATTACTAATATGTTCAGCTAACTCAATAAAGCTTGCAAACCAGTCTTGATCAACACGATCAGTGACTTTGTCATCTGCACAATAATGAATAGCCCGTTGAATAATACTTTCCATATTTTGTTGCTTCCGCAATTCAGCGGTGCGCTCTCGCTTTTTACTTCTGTCTTCTAACGGCATTTGTTTTTCTATGGGGAGTAAAGAGCCGTCAATGACGAATTGCTTGGCTAAGCCAAGCAATTGCATTTGCGAGGAAAGTTGATTCTTATGTTTTGACTGTTGAGATGATTGTTCCGGTGCACTGACAATCTCAGAGGTTTTATCAACATCTAAAACAACGGGCTGTGATGAAGAAGTAGTGGTATCTTTCATTAAATGTGCCTCATTAATAGTAAAGAGCGATTGACAAAAGCAATAAAACTATCGTTAATAGTATGCACGAGAAATAATTTCTCTAAAAATACGTGAGGAAAAACTATAGTTAGTATCACTGGCACAAACAAAAATGTCTACGGCTAATTTAACGTATACAATTTGCGCTTGTTTAACAGTACATTAACATGTTGGAAAATATTGATAATTATCTAATTGTTTTGTTGAATAATCTGTCACTCACTTTTATTATGTAAGTGATAGTGAATAAAATTTACAATAATTTACTAGTGAACTATCGCTAGATTAACAGTGGTTTTATGCTGCTGGTTTGAGGAAAATATGCAGGCTTCCGAAGATACTAACGACGATTTTTTGTTTATCGATGATAGTGATGAAGACGAGATTGTAGAAGACGCCGGTAAAGATACTTGGAAAGTCTTAATTGTTGATGATGACCCAGAGATTCACTCAGTCACACAGCTTGCATTGTCTGATTTGATCGTACTCGGTAAACGTTTGGACTATATACATGCCTACTCTGGTAGGGATGCGTGTCAACTTATCGAACAACATGATGATATTGTGTTAGTGTTGCTTGATGTTGTCATGGAAACCGATGATGCGGGTTTAACGGTTGTTAAGCACATTCGTGAAACATTAGCACGTCAAGACTTACGTATTGTTCTTCGAACAGGGCAACCTGGTTACGCGCCAGAAGAAAGTGTCATTAAAGACTATGACATTAATGATTATAAAACCAAAACAGAACTCACTCGTCGTAAACTTGTTACCACTGTATATGCTGCCATTCGTTCATATCAACAAATAGATACAGTGACACAAAACCGAGAAGGCTTAGAAAAAATCGTCGAAGCCTCTGCGGAATTATTAGAACTGCACTCTGTACATGAATACGCAGAAGGCGTGCTAACAGAGCTTCAACCACTTATTGCATGTAAATCAAGTCTCTTTTGCGCTAGAGGACAAGGTATTGTTGAAGGTGCTGATGATCTAAGCTTGTATGTATTGGGTCAGTTTGGCATGTCTAGTGACTTCAAAAATCAGAAAATTGATGTGCTGTCAGATAGCGTTATTCAACAGCAAATTAAGAGCTGTTTCCAACAAAAACAACACCAGTTTAATGAAGAATATACGTGTTTGTACCTAGCCAGTGGCGGTTATCGTGCCGTTGTTTTTCTTGAACCCGAGCACGAGTTATCAGATATAGATAAACAATTGGTAGAAGTTTACCTCACGAATATTTCTGTCGGTTATGAAAACGTACATTTATTTCAAAAATTGCGAAATGCCGCATACAAAGACTGGTTAACAGAATTACCTAATCGTTTAGAGTTTGTTAACTTGCTTGATGATTTTGCGCAAAATAAAGACGCCGATCTCGTTGCAGGTTTAATCGATATTAACCATTTTAGTGATATTAACGATGGTTTAGGACAAGATCTCGGCAATCAATTGTTAATGTCGGTAACGACTAGAATGAAAACAATTGCCAATGCCTGCCAATTTGCACGTATTGGCGCAGACGTTTTTGGCATTATTGGACCGAAAAGTACTGTTAATCCAGACACTCTTAGTGAGTTGTTCAATCAACCCTTTTCTGCAGGTGAACAGCATTTACCCATCAGTGCAACATTTGGCTTTTGTGAGAAAAAAGACGCAGGCCCTCGTGGGGTTAAAGTACTGAACCAAATAAATATTGCGCTGAATCTTGCTAAGAAAAACAATCAGCAGCACTTTGCGTATTACAAGCAAGAAATGGAAGAGAAAACGCTATGGCGCTTGGGAATGATACGTCAGTTGAGAACTGATTTTGCTGATAACAGACTAGAGCTTTGGTATCAACCACAATTAAGTTTATCAACCGGAAAGGTTACAGGAGCTGAAGCTTTACTGAGGTGGCGTACAGCAGATGGTAACTTTATTTCTCCTGCCGAGTTTATACCGCTTGCAGAATATTCAGGGTTAATTATTGAAATAGGCGATTGGGTTATTAATCAAGCTTGCCAGCAAATAAAAGCCTTAGAGCATGAATCTTTTGAACAAGTAAGCATTTCGGTCAATGTATCCATTCCACAATTTAAACGGGTTAACTTTGTCGATCAAATTATTGGCTCGATTAAAAAACATCAAGTTCGTCCGCATAAACTTGAGTTAGAAATAACTGAAAATATTCTGATGGACGAACCTCAAGTTGTTGTTGATGCGCTGAAAAAGCTTAAAGCAGAAGGTATTAGTATCGCGTTAGACGACTTTGGTACTGGCTATTCGTCTTTAAGTTACTTAAAGCAATTACCACTCGATCGCTTAAAAGTGGACCGTTCATTTGTTAATGATATTACGACGCCAGGCGAGTCAATAATCGCTGATACGATTATTAACCTTGGTAAACAAATGAACCTAAAAGTGATCGCTGAAGGCATAGAAGACCAAGATCAAGAAGCGCATCTTAAAGCGCAACATTGTGATGAAGTACAAGGCTTTTATTATGCTAAACCAATGCCGTCAGTAGAGTTTCTACAATTCTTAAAAGACAATAAATAAGGGCTGAAAAGCATATAGCTAGCCCTTAGTATTGTGTCATCGAAGTTTTATTAGTTCGCTTCTTGCCATTTTAACTCTGTGCCTTGTTGTGGCTGATTTGGAATAAAATGCGAGAGCACTAAAGAACAGAAAGCAAAGCCTGCACCAATGTAAAATACCCACGATGAATTCGTTATCCAAACCAAACCTAATAAGGCAGGTATTACTACAGCTGCAATGTGATTTATAGAGAAACTTACACCAGCAGTGGCCGCTATATCTTCAGGTGCGGCTATCTTTTGGAAATAAGTTTTTATTGCAATTGCGAGTGCGAAAAATAGGTGATCAATAACATATAATGCGGCAGCAAAGGTGGCATTTTCTGCTAAGCCGTAAGCAATGAAGAGTGTAACCAATCCGCAATATTCAAACTTTAAAACGCGCCTTTCACCAATTATACCGATGAGTTTTCCTATTTTGGCGGCAAACAACCAATTAAAAATATAGTTGATCAAAAATAACGCGCTGATATCTGCAACACTATAGCCGAACTTTTCTACCATTAAAAAGCCTGCGAAAACAACGAAAATTTGCCGGCGTGCGCCACTGAAAAAGGTTAACGCATAAAATAACCAATAACGTTTTCTTAAAATAAGTCGTTTATGTTGTTCTGCGTGCAAAGGAAACTGTTTAAAAGCAATTGCTAAATAACAGGTTAACACCAATGCTAAGCCACCAAATAGTGTATAGGTAGCTTGGTAGCTCCATGAAAAATATTCCATCAACAGCCAAATACTACTGAAGGCAAGTAACGAAGCCGCTGATTTAGCAGACAAGAGTTTACCCATAAAATGTGGTGTATTCTCTTTCTTTATCCATTGCAAAGTTAGTGACTGATTGATGGTTTCGAAGTAATGAAAGCCAACTGACATCACTATTGTGGTGATATACAAGCCCATTGCCGTTGGAAAGTAACCCGTAATGGCAACCCCAAAGGCTGTTAGCCCTAACGCGAGTATGGCAAACGTCTGCTCTTTCAAAAATATCAATACGTAAATTGCTGTAAAGGCAAGAAAGCCTGGTATTTCTCGTAAGCTTTGTAAAATGCCTATTTCTTTACCCGTAAAAGCTGCTTTTTCAACGACAAAATTATTGAGCAGTGCCATCCATACTGAAAAAACTAGCGGCATGATAAAAGCCATTGCTAAGAGTAAATATTCTGGACGATTAAACTTACTTGATAATTGCATGTGGGTTCCAAGCTAAGAAAGCAGATGCCTGCTCAAAAGTAATATTTTACCGACGGTAGGTAAAAAAACGATGAAATCTTTTGCAATTTTACATTTTGTAACAAACGTTTACAATCAGTAGGGGTTATTATATTTTAGACGATGTATATTAAAAAGTTAATATATACAATGGGATATAGTTCTATGATTGCGTTAAACAACGTCACTCGCGTTTACGGAAAAGATGCTTCTGAGGTTGTTGCCCTCGATAATGTTTCATTGCAAATTGATAATAATGAGTTTGTAGCTGTTATGGGGCAGTCAGGCTCAGGCAAGTCGAGTTTAATGAATATTCTTGGTGCACTCGATACACCGACTTCTGGTGAATACTTACTCTCTGGTCAATGTATACAGCAAATGGATGACGAATCACTGTCTAGTATTCGCAATCAAAAAATAGGCTTTATTTTTCAGACCTTTCACCTATTACCTCGTTTAACCGCGTTGGAAAATGTCATTGTACCTTTGCGGTATTCGCATTACACCGAGGAGCAGGCGCTTGAAAAAGGCAAGGCAATGCTTGAGAAAGTTGGATTGACTGCTCGTGCTGATCATAAACCATTTGAAATGTCCGGTGGGCAGCGCCAACGTGTTGCTATAGCGCGAGCATTGGTGAATGAGCCGAAAGTTATTTTTGCAGATGAACCTACTGGAAACCTTGATAGTAAAACGTCATATGAAATTATGGAATTATTGGTTTCTCTACATCAACTTGGTCAAACGATAGTGTTAGTAACGCATGAAGAAGATATTGCAGCTTATGCACAACGTGTGATCAGAATGCGTGACGGTAAGATTATAGAGGATAAAAAATGCGTCGCTTAATCATCGCTTTAGCAGTACTTTGCATTACATCAACCGTAGTCGCTCAAGATAATATGTTGATATCTGGGCAAATAAAGGCAAGTGAGAGCCAAGTTTTTTATTCACCTAAAACAGATACTTGGCGAAGCCAAGTACAATGGATGCTGCCAGAAGGTGAAGTTGCAAAGGAAGGCGATGTAGTGGTTGTTTTTGATAGCGGCTCAATTCTCACTAATATCGAACAAGCAGAAACAAGCTTGATTGTCGCTGAGGATGAATTGCATCGCGTTACTTCAGAGGCTAGTCAAAACTTATTAGAAGCGCAGCACCAAGTTAAGCGCAATGCTTTATTACTTGAAAAAGCTAAAATTGATGCAGGTATTGGTGAACAATTTATCAGTCAGTTTGATTATGAGAAAAATCAGCTTAATTATGAAAAAGCATTGATTGCTCATGCAAAAGCAAAAGACAATTTAGTGCAGGTTAAGATCACCAATGATGTGAATATCACCAAGAAAAAGTTAACCATTGAAAAGCATCAACGTACGCTAACGTATAATAAATACAAGCTTAAGCAAATGAGCTTAAATGCAGAACGAGAAGGCCCGGTAATTTATGGTTCTCACCCTTGGAATGGGGAAAAGGTCTTTGTTGGTATGACTGCACAACCTTCTTGGAAAATTGCAGAAATCCCTTCTTCAAAAGGCATGTTTATAGAAGCATGGTTGCACGAAGTGGATTATAAAAAAGTATCGAAGGGAGTCACGGGAAGTCTAGTTTTCGATGCTTATCCTCAATATCAGTTTTCGGCAGCGCTCGTAAATATTTCTACGCAACCCGAAATACGAAAAGAATGGGGCGAAGATGTATATTATCGTCTTGAATTTGCGCTGAGCGAGAAACCCGACTTTTCTGTATTACCGGGCATGAGTGTACAAATTGAAATAGAAGGGGAAAACTCGTGAAGTGTTTGTACATAATAATATGCCTAGTGTTTTTGGGGGCCTGCACTGAAAACCAGACATTAACAGCTATTCAAATAGATAAAACCACACCGATCACCGCAAGTGGCGAACTTGAATCTAAAACATCTGCGTTAATCGCACCACCGTCTGTTGCCCGTATGTGGCAATATCAAATAAAAACACTTATTCCCGATAATACTAAGGTTACTGCTGGTCAATTACTGGTAGCTTTTGACGATAAGAAAGTCTCTGATCGTTTGCGAGATGAAAAAGCGAAGCTTCAGCAAGCGAAAAAAGAACTGGAAAATAAGCAGAACCGAGAGGAAGAGAAGGAACAAGAGTTAATTTTGGCGTTAGCTGAAATGCAGATGGAATTTGATAAATCTCAACGACGTATCACTATTGTAGATAATAGTCAGTCGGATAATGACCGACGTAAAGCGCAAATAGACTATACCATCGCAGAAAGTGACCTATTAATGGCAAAAAAGCGCTTGGCTTTTCATCAAAAAAACTCAGTAATGAACCTAAAACGTTTGACGGGTAAGGTTGATCGCATTACTTCAAAGGTTAATGCACTCGTTGCTGATAAAGAGAAGTTAAAAGTAAAAGCGCCTATTGACGGTATGGTTATTTATCGCGCTAATTGGCAGGGTGAAAAGCCAGCTGTGGGCGAAAATATTCAATTTGGTCAACCGATTATTGAGCTTGCTGTACTAGAAGAAATGCAGTTGTTAGCCCAAATTACTGAACCTGACAGCGGCAAGGTGAGCGAAGGGCAAGCGGTAAAAATATATTTAGATAGTGCAAATGAAGTGACATATGAAGGAACAATAGCAGAAATGGGGCGCGTATTTCGCGATAAATCTCATCAGGATAAAACGCGCGTGATAGACGCAGTTATTTCTTTAAATGACCTAAATTTAAAGGTAATGCGTCCAGGCATGAGCGCTCGAATTGAGATTCTACCAAGAACCCATACCGGTACTATGACAGGGAGTTAATGATGATTAAGAACATATTCTTCATAGCAGCGTTAACTGCTCTTATTGGCTGCAGTGAGCAAGCACATAAGCCTTTGTTATACACCGTTAAACATGACCAATTTTCTATTCAAGTACCGGCAAAAGGGGAGCTTTTTGCCGCAAAAGCGACGGTGATTAATGCGCCGATATCACGCAGTGGCTCACAAGTACTCGCTTGGTTAGCGCCTGAATATACTTTTGTAAAACAAGGAGAAATCATCGCTAAATTTGATGGTGAAGTGATGACAAAAAGTAAAGAGGCGAAATTAAATGAACTTAATATGACATTACAAGATATACAGGATAAATCTGGGCAACTTAATAAGGAGTTAACCAGTATCAACAAAGATATCGCGTTGGTTGGTGAAGAAAAGACCTTTGCCGATAAGTTCGCAATTGATGATGAACGTATTTTATCAAAGCTTGAAATACTTGAGTCTATGCAAGACAGCCAATACCTGGGGACTAAACAAAATTACCTTGAATGGAAAGAAGGTAATTTTAGCGAAAGTTCATCAGGTGAAATGAGTTTGCTAGAAATGAAAAAAACTCAACATCAAACTAATTTGAATATGTTGAAAGACAGTCTTTCAAAACTCGAAATTAAAGCACCGCATGACGGTATGATTGTTTATAAAAGTAACTGGCGAGGTGAAAAATCTCGACCTGGGCAACTGTACTGGCCTGGTCAGAAAATTGCCGAATTACCTGATATTCAAAAAATGAAAGTAAAGCTGTTTGTTGCGGAAAAAGAAGCAATAGACTTGACTGAGAATGCAGATGTTTCCTTCCTACTGAACGCTGAAGTTGATAAACGTTTTGCTGGTAAAGTAGAGAGTATTTCTGCTTATCCAAGTTCAATTACTCGTGGAGATCCACAAAAGTTCTTTGAAGTTATTGTGAAACTTACAAATCAACAGCCATCGATCTTTGTACCGGGGAGAAAAGTTACAGCAACAATAATGATCGAGCCTCCAAAAGAAAAACTTATCGTGCCATTGCAGGCAGTTTTTTCGCAAGATAATGAACAATATGTTTGGTTGTACACCAATGGCGAATTTAAAAAAGCACCAGTGCAGCTAGGCAAAACTAGCTTAAGCCATGCTGTTATAGAGCAAGGCTTACAAGCTGGACAAGAAATCTCTTTGATTGAGCGAGGCGCAAGCTAATGAAATATGTCGCAATGTTTTATGACACGTTAGCCGAACTTGCCCAACACAAGTTACGCACGTTATTAACCTTGTTAGGTATGGTATTTGGCGTTGGAGCCGTGATCGCCATGCTTAATATTGGTGAAGGTGCTGAACGTGAAGCCATGAAAATGATTGAGACAATGGGGTTGAGAAACTTAATTGTCGACAGTAAAACGTTTGAAGAACAAGAGCTAAAAGAGCAACGTAAGCATTCAGCAGGTTTGACAATTCGTGATGGTGAAATTGCGCTAGCTTCGCTACCGTTTATTGAAGCCTTTAGTGCACAAAAAGTGATTGAGACCTACACAATTTTTAGCGCTCAAGGACAATCAAAATCTGAGGCAGTAGGTGTAAGCCCGAGCTATTTTGAACTTTCTAGCTTGACCGTTGCCAATGGTCGCTTATTGACTAACCAAGATCACATTCAATACAAACAAGTGGCGGTGCTAGGGAGTAATGCAGCGAAGCAGTTGTTCCCCGAAGGTGATGCAGTAGGTCAAAATGTTAAAATTAATCACCTGTGGTTTAAAGTGGTCGGCGTTATTTTTAATCCGATGCTAAAAAAATCGGAATTTCAAGGTGTTAAGTTGGGCAATGAACAAGATCAACTTTTTATACCGTTAAACACAGCTATTTATAAGTTTAAGCGCAAAAAGCTATCAAGTGAATTATCAAGTTTGAAGTTTCAGCTGATAGAAGACGTTGAGCCAACCCTTGCCGCTCAATCCATAGAGCACTTGTTAACAAGACGCCATAATGAGGTAAATGACTTTGAAATGACGGTACCGGCACAGTTGCTAGCGCAGCAAAAACAAACGCAGCAAATCTTTAATATTGTGATGTCATGTGTTGCCGGTATTTCTTTGCTTGTCGGTGGAATAGGTATTATGAATATCATGCTTGCAACGGTATTAGAACGTACGAAAGAAATTGGTTTGTTGCGCGCCGTTGGTGCAACACAAAAAGATATTCAAATGCAGTTTATGGCGGAGAGTTTTACTATCTCTATTTTAGGAGGACTCATAGGCGTGGTTTTTGGCATTTTGTTGTCAGAAGCAATTGCATTATATTCCGACTGGGCGGTATCTTGGTCAATCACTGCTATTATGCTGTCATTTTCAATTTGTGCTTTGGTCGGTTTGACATTTGGTGTTTATCCCGCGATTAAAGCCTCTCAACTTGATCCAATTGACGCGCTACAAAGTGACTAAAGCCTCATACTTATTAGTACATAAGCTTCACTTTAAAGCCGCAGTATTCTTGTACAGTGCGTTAGCTGCTTTGTATTTAGTGTCGTTATTTGCCGCACCTTATTCGCTGCAATTTTCAGTTAAAGTGTTACCTATTATTGTGCTAGTAATTATTGCAAGACGCACGCTAGATGGAAACACAAAGCATTTGATGTCGGCTGCTTTATTTTTTTCAGGCATCGGTGATACTTTTCTCGCCCCCAGTCATTTTTACCACTTTACAATTGGCTTAGCGGCGTTTCTGTTAGCTCAGCTCATTTATTGTTACTTATTTTTTAAACAATTTGCATGGCATAACAATAAACAAAGTTCGTCTTTAATTAGCATCACGCTTGTTATCTACGCATGTGCGATGGCTGGTTTTATTGTGCCTAAAACAGGCGAACTCATGATACCTGTGATCGTTTATTTGGTGATCATTATGTTGATGGGAGTAAGCGCGATATTGTCATCATTACATTGGTTGGTCAAAGTTGGTGCAATTGTTTTTATAGCCTCTGACTCTATTCTTGCTATTGGGTTATTTAGTATAACTTTGCCAGCTTATGACTTATGGGTGATGGCAACTTACTATATTGCGCAATTTTGTATTCTCGTTGGTATGGTCAAATCTAGAGAAAAAACCGACAACTAAACACGTAATTAAAACGCTTGTTTAAAAAATTTGCTTTTCATTTTCTTTCAAGGCACACTCATTCGACTATTATTATTAAACATACGTATAGCGTAGCTATTTTTATTTCATTGTTGTGAGGAGACTAGGCATGTTATTTCAAGGCAAAAGCCTTTCTGCCGAACTACTGGATGCTGGTGTTGTAGAGTTTAAGTTCGACGCCGAAGGTTCAGTAAATAAGTTTGATCAGGAAACCTTTAAAGAATTTATCGCGGTTATCGATGCGATAAAACAATGTAACGACGCCAAAGGGGTATTAGTCACATCAGGTAAATCTAACTTTATTGTTGGTGCTGATATCACTGAATTTCTAGAGACTTTCAAAAAACCTGAAGATGAACTTATTCCTTGGATTAAAAATGGATCAGACGTTTTTGATGCCTTTGAAGATTTAGCTATGCCAACGGTTGTGGCACTAAATGGATTTGCATTAGGTGGTGGTTGTGAAATGTCGTTGGCATGTGATTACCGTATAGCAGATACAACAGTATCGATAGGCTTACCGGAAGTTAAACTCGGTTTAATGCCTGGATTTGGTGGCACAGTGCGTTTACCACGTGTCATTGGTGCTGATAATGCAATTGAGTGGATGTCTACAGGTAAAGCATTTAAGCCAGAACAAGCATTAGCAGTTGGTGTTTTAGATGCTGTTGTCGCACCAGAGCAATTGCGTGTAGCTGCATTAAGCACTTTACATGATGCTATCGCTGGTAAGTTAGATTGGCGAGCAAAGCGTCAACCTAAACTGTCTCCACTTACCCTTTCCCCAACAGAAAAGGTGATGACCTTCAATACCTGTAAAGGTATGGTTGCTGCTAAAGCTGGTAAACATTACCCAGCACCTATGGCAACGATTAATGTTATTGAAGCCGCAGCCGATCTTGATCGTACTGGTGCAATGGCATTAGAGAATGAAGGCTTTGCAAAGCTTGCTAAAACAGATGCTGCTACAGCGCAAATTGGACTATTCCTAGCCGATCAAGTCGTTAAAGGCAAAGCGAAAAAAGCCGGTAAAATGGCAACTAAAAAAGTTGACCGTGCTGCAGTACTTGGAGCAGGAATCATGGGCGGCGGTATTGCTTATCAATCGGCGTATAAAGGCACGCCTATTGTAATGAAAGACATTAATCATGATGCGTTAGACTTAGGTTTAACGACCGCGGCGGGTATTTTAACAAAATTGGCTGACCGTGGTCGCATCAACGCGAAAAAGCTTGCTAGTGTACTGAATAATATTACGCCAACATTAAGTTATGAGGGTGTAAAAGATGCAGATATCGTTGTTGAAGCGGTAGTAGAAAATCCTAAAGTTAAAGGTATTGTCCTTGCTGAAGTAGAAGATGCTGTTTCAGAGGAGACGATTGTTACATCAAACACATCAACAATTTCGATTGATTTACTTGCGCAAAGCCTTAAACGCAAAGATAAATTTTGTGGTATGCACTTCTTTAATCCTGTGCATAAAATGCCGCTTGTTGAAGTTATTCGTGGTAAAGATACCTCCGATGAAACGGTTGCAGCGGTTGTTGCTTATGCCGCTAAAGTGGGAAAATCGCCTATCGTGGTAAATGATTGCCCGGGCTTTTATATTAACCGTGTACTTTTCCCTTATTTTGCAGGCTTTAGCCAATTAGTGCTTGAAGGGGCTGATTTCACTGCTGTTGATAAAGTAATGGAAAAACAATTTGGTTGGCCTATGGGCCCTGCTTACTTATTAGATGTTGTAGGAATTGATACGGCAGATCATTGTACTGGTGTAATGTCTGAAGGTTTCCCAACAAGGATGGCAAAAATTGATAATGATCCGGTAAGTAAACTATACCAAGCAAACTGTTTCGGGCAAAAAAATGGTCATGGCTTCTATGACTACGGTAAAGATAAACGTGGCAAACCGACAAAAGTTGCCTCACAAAATGCCTATCAGCTATTCGCTGTTGAAAAGAAAGACTTCACTAGTGAAGAAATTATTGCGCGCTTGATGGTGCCAATGGTTAATGAAGTTGTGCGTTGTTTAGAGGAAGGAGTGGTAGGTTCTGCCGCCGAAGCTGATATGGGATTAATATATGGTTTAGGGTTCCCACCGTTTAGAGGGGGACCAATTCGTTATTTAGAAACCTTAGGCTTAGATAACTTTATCGCTATGGCAGATAAATATGCCCATTTAGGTGAGATTTACCAAGTTACAGACGGGCTGCGTAGTATGGCAGCTGAAGGTAAATCATATTTTTTCACTGACGTTAAAACTGCCTAGGAGAAGATCATGAAAGAAGTCGTAATCGTCGATTGTATTCGCACCCCAATGGGACGCTCAAAGGCTGGTGTTTTTCGCAATACGCGTGCAGAAACATTATCTGCTCACTTGATGCAACAACTATTGGTTAGAAATCCAAACTTAGATCCAAATGAGATAGAAGACATCATTTGGGGTAATGTTAAACAGACCAAAGAGCAAGGCTTTAATATTGCACGTAATGCACAATTACTTACTGACATTCCAAAACATGTTGGTGCAGTTACTGTTAACCGTTTATGTGGTTCGTCCATGCAAGCTTTACATGATGCTGCAACGAGTATTATGTCAGATCAAGGTGATGTATTTATAATTGGTGGTGTTGAACATATGGGTCATGTACCTATGATGTACGATGTAGATTTTGACCCGGCACTAAGCAAATATATTTCTCGCGCAGCGGGTAATATGGGATTAACTGCAGAATTGCTTGGTCGTCAACATGGTGTAACACGTGAACAACAAGATGCCTTTGGTGCGCGTTCACACCAAAAAGCACATGAGGCGACCATTGAAGGGCGTTGGGCAAATGAAATCGTTGCTACGCAAGGGCATGATTCAGTCACTGGCGCACTTACCATGATCGATTATGACGAGGTGATTCGTCCAGAAACAACCGTTGAAACGTTAGCAGGATTACGCCCAGTGTTTGACCCTGCTAATGGCACCGTTACCGCAGGTACTTCCTCCGCGCTTTCTGATGGCGCATCAGCAATGTTAGTCATGTCAGCAGAAAAAGCGGCTGCGATGGGGTTAACGCCACGCGTTAAAATTCGCGGTATGGGCGTTGCAGGTTGTGATCCGTCAACGATGGGTTATGGACCAGTGCCAGCAACGAAGAAAGCATTAAAACGTGCAGGTCTTTCCATTGAAGATATTCAGTTAGCAGAGTTCAATGAAGCATTTGCTGCACAAGCATTATCTTGTGTGAGAGCGTTGGGTATTGAAGATAAAATGGATGATATGATCAATTTAAATGGTGGTGCTATTGCTCTAGGTCACCCGCTAGGTTGTTCAGGTTCACGTATTTCAACAACGCTTATCAATTTAATGGAAGGTAAAGACGTAAATATTGGTCTTGCAACCATGTGTATTGGCTTAGGTCAGGGTATTGCTACAGTGTTTGAACGCGTTTAGTTTTAAAGCAATACTGATGTAGTTATTGTAATGTTTAGGCCAGCGATTTCGCTGGCCTTTTTCTTTTAAGCTATTGACAAGTAAGCAATAGTGTCAGATTTGTTTACACTTTTGTAACAATGATTTTTTCCTTCTTATTGATATTGCCCTAACTTATTGAAATATAATCGTTATTTTTATTTGGTTTATTTATTGCTAAAGGAGCGACGTTGTAATTAATTTAAGAAAGGAACTTCATAGAATGAAAAAATTTATTTCCACTGCGGCGGCGCTATTGATGAGCTTAACGGCTAATGCAACGCTTATTACTGAATCGTTTACCGGTAACTTTGATAATGACGAAAGTCGTTTTTATATTAGTTTTGATGTTACTACGGACAATTCACTTATTGAGCTAACCAGTTTGGGTTATGCTGGCGGTGTAAATGCAGAAGGAACTACGATTGCTGATGGCGGTTTTGACAGTCAGTTGTTTGTTTTTAACAGTTTAGGTAATCAACTTGCAGCTGATGATGATAGTTCTGCTATCGTATCTGCATCAAGTAATAATAGCTGGGACGCTTTCATATCAATAACGTTAGATGCAGGCTCTTATTTTGCAGTTTTAACACAGTATGATAGTGACTTTCTTTCTGGTGATATCGTAACGGGACTCTGGACAGAGTCACGTACAACAAACTTTGAAGATGCAGACGGCTTCTTGAGAACATCTTATTATGCTTTTGATATTTCAGGTGAAAATTTAACAAATGTTAAGGGTATTGGTCATGAGACGTCACCAATAACAGTACCAGAGCCAGGTACGATAGCATTATTAAGTTTAGCGTTGCTAGGGTTTACAACGCGTAAAAAGTTGACGAAATAGTGAGAACCTAGAAGTGCTAGAGCCTACCCGTAATGAGGTAGGCTCATATTGAAGGGTTATTTAGGCTCTTTTATCATCCACTTAAACATCATACCTACGCTTGGCTCTTTGCCATACATAGTCATACCCATTTTAAACATTCTCGCTGCACCAGATCTCAGCCATGCCGCAAGCGCAATACCTAATGCCAACGATAACAGGGTATGCCATAACGGTACATCGATTAGCGACATTTTTACTGGCATAGCAACAAATGAGGTTAATGGTAGAAAACTTAATAAGCTCATTGCCCAACCAGACGCGTCATCCATTGTCATAAAGACTAATGCAACAGGTAATAATGGTAATAACATCATACTAGTTTTAGCACTATGATTAGGATCATCAATCGCAGCCGCAACAGCGGCGATAAATGCAGTACTGATGTAAATACCCAACAGAGAGAAGATAAACAGCCACGGAATAAACGACCAATCAATCATTGCAAGGTCGATACTTTGATCGTTAATCACTACAGCCATAAAAGCATAACCAATCAAACCTGTAAAGCCTGCGGTGACCATCGCTTTAATTGCATGAAGTAGCTGACCTAAAATCTTCCCGTCGATCCAACTTTGTGCGCTAATACAAGAGTAGAGTTGCTCTGTAACCCGTTGTTGTTTTTCACCGGTTATGCTTGCGAATAGCTGTCCAAAGGAGGTAAAAATACCGACAGCCATGAGTACTATCATGACTATTGCAATGGTATCGCTAACTTCGTCTTCAGATTTAATTGCTTGATCAGCATATTGCTGCGTTATGGAAACAGGTGTTTGTAGTAATAATAACTGGCTAGGCTGTAAGTTTAATTGCTGAGCAACTGTTTGGCGATATTGATTTAATATTTCCGTATTTAAGTTGTTATGCCAACTTTGCTTATCGTTTACGGTTAGTATGAGTTGCTGTTGCTCATCTGAGTTATCTGTGTTTATTGCAATGACAGCGTCATATTTACTCTCTTCTTGCCGTAACAATTCGTAGGCTGAAAGTGAGTTATTTTCGACGTATTCAAAATTAAATTGTCCGGCACTTTGTAATGTTATATTCGGGCTTGCCAATGCTATTTGGTAAATCGTAACGTCATCATTTTTGACTACTTGCCAAAAATACACAACTACAGCAATCGCAATCATGATCAGTTTAGAAATAAGCTCCTGTTTCCATTTGAAAAAGTGCATGAACTCCCAGCAGGTAACGAGCCATACTTGTTTTGATTTGTTAGGCTTCATGTGCAGTCTCTCCATGTTGCTCAATAGCGTCGATATAAATTTGGTGCAGATCTCTTTGTTGACATTGAATGGAAGAGAGAGTGCCCAATTTCGTAAGTTTTTCTGTTACTTGATTTAATTGTTCAGTGTCGGCACAGGCAACTTGCAATTTTGTACTATTTATTTTCACGACTTCGTCTGTAGTAAAAAATTGTGAAATTTTTTCTTGGTCGATCGCATGTATATAACTTGCTACAACTTGATTGTTACTGCCTAATTGCTGTGTAATTTCACCTAATGTGCCATAGAAAACGGCTTCTCCCTTATTCATCAATAATATACGGTCAGCAATTTTTTCAACCATAGCCATTTGGTGTGCACTAAGTAGCACTGTCATTCCCAACTTTTTCAACTCATGTAAAAAGGTAACAACCTTTTCTTGATTGACAGGATCTAAACCTGAAAAGGGCTCATCAAGTATTATCCATTGAGGTTGATGTATAACGGCAGTGATTAACTGTACTTTTTGTTGGTTACCTTTTGATAATGACTTAAGTTGATCGCTTTTGCGTTCGCTTAAATCAAATTTTTCTAACCAAAAGGCAGCCTGTTCTTTGGCATTACCTTTAGTCATGCCATTTAATTGGGCGAAGTAACAAATGTTATCGATGACTGATTTTTCCGGATATAAGCCTCGGTCTTCTGGTAAATAACCTAATGCCCAATTTGGAATGGCGTTATATTCTTTTTCGTTTATTGTTACACGAATCTCGCCGGCATCTGGTGTTGTGAAGCCAGTGAGCATTTTTACTAAAGAAGACTTACCTGCGCCATTAGGGCCTAATAACGCAAAAATTTCTCCGCGATTAACGTTAAAACTTAAGTGATTTACCGCTTTTACAGTAGCGTACTGCTTTAATACTTGATTAACGAGCAACTGCATAAATATCCTTGTCTATAGTTATATCGTTGCTTAGTCGTTATGTATGTATTTTTATTACAAAAAATTAACGTTTTTTATTAACTTGATAATAGGCAACTTGGCAATTAATTAACTGATCTTTGTGGTGGTATGTTTTTATGTAGTGCATACCTAGTTTTTTCATAACATTAATTGATGCAAGATTGTTCTCATCGGCGATAGCACTAAACGTATTGTACCCTAGTTGTAAATGTAAGGACTGCATAACATGTTGGGCAGCTTCAGTTGCATAGCCTTTTCCCCATATATTTCTAAAGAATCTCCACCCAATTTCCAAATTGTCGAATTCTGGCGCAGCTGAAAAAAAATGCATAGGTCTAATGAGTATCCATCCAAGGTATTCATCGTTATCTATATTATTAACTTGCCAAAGTCCGAAACCTTTTTCTGCATTACGATAGGCATTCATGCGGGGAATGAATGTGTGTTTAATCTTCGCTAATGTTGATATTTTACCTCCTGTAATGTATCTCATTACTTGAGGATCTTGATCAAGCAGCCATAAAAGCTCACTGTCGTTTTCATCCATTAATCGAAAAGATAACCGTTTGCTATGTTTAATATCCATGTCAGCCCTTTTAAAAAAGAAAAGCTCAGCGAATACTGAGCTTTCTTGCCTATACTACGCTCTTGCTTTAACTAAAAGACGTTTGTAGTGGTGGCACGACTTGTTTTTTACGAGACAGTACTCCATCAAGCCATACGCGTCCGTCTGTAGATGCTTTATCAAAAGCTTTTGCTGTTAAGTCTTCGTTATCACTTACTACGAGTACTTCAGAGCCTTCTTTCATAATGTCTGTTAACAATAAAAGTACGCTATGACGGTTGCCTTCAGCTTTTAGGGCGGCAATGTCAGCTTCGAGATCTGATTTTATCTCATCAAAAATCGCTAAGTCGATGACTTCTAACTGTCCGATACCGACAAGATGTCCATTCATATCAAAATCTTTAAAGTCGCGTAAAACTAAATCACGGATCGGTGTGCCTTCAACCGCAGATTTTACTTTGAACATTTCCATACCAAGTGCTTGAGGATCTTTAATGCCTGCTATTTCAGCCAATGCTTCAACACACTTAATATCTGCAGTGGTGCAGGTTGGCGATTTAAAAATGACAGTGTCTGATAGAATCGCACACATCATTGCACCCGCAATATTTTTAGGGATTTCGACATCATGAAAGTCGTACATCATCTTAATAATTGTATTAGTACAGCCTACTGGACGGATCCAACATTCAAGTGGCGTAGACGTAGTAATATCGCCTAATTTATGATGATCAATAATCCCTAAAATAGTCGCATCATCGATGTCATCAGGCCCTTGTGTTCGCTCTGAATGATCAACGATATAAAGGCTTTCGCCTGCGTAACTTAATTTAAGCTCTGGTTGCTCAAAGCCAAATTTATCCAAGATAAAGAGTGTTTCAGGTGATAATTCACCTAAACGAGCTGGAACGGTTTCTTCCCCTAGCGCTGTTTTAAGATAAGATAAAGCGATAGCGGAACAGATTGAATCTGAGTCTGGGATCTTGTGACCCACAACATAATTAGGCATAAATATTTCTCTTATGAGCCGATTAATTAGAACTGGCGTTATTTTAGCAAAAATACAAGGACAAAAAAAAGCCGCTTAAGCTATAAGCGACTTTATTCTCGTTATATCGACTAGTTGTTGATGTTTTTAGCTTTGGCGAATGCGCGCTAAACCAACTAATGCTAAACCGAATAATGCTAATGTGCCCGGTTCTGGAACGGTTGCTGAAATTTCTCTGACCAGTTTGCGCTCGATGCCTGCTTGGAAATCAGCAAATGAATCAGCATGTAAATGGAAAGCATTTTGGCCACCAATGACGTTATTTTGGTAATAAGTACCTACACTTGTGCTTTCAATTGTAATGCCGTTGATGGTATCGATACCAGAAGCAAGTGCATTGTCTCTTGCAGCTGTTACACTAGCACCATCATTATTGGTACCGTCTCCAGATACATCAATTACTTGACGTGCAGCATCGTATGTATTTGAATTGAATAGAGATACACCATAGTTAATGGCTGAGCCAATAGCTGTACTGCCACTAAATGCGCGAGTTAAGCCAGCTAATGTATCTGCGAAAGCGATAGCATCAGCTGCGCTATCAATTAATGTCCAATCAATTTGAATAGCTTGTTGTGAATCGCCAGACCACTCTACGTATTGCACGGCAATTTTTCCTTCGTTGCCGGCTTCAATAGCGTTATGAACACTTGTAGAACGAAATGCTTGCTCATAACCTTGTAATTGCAGTACGTATTCGCTTGAATCTACACTACCAGAAACATCTGCTAGCAGCTGTAACTCAAGGTCAACAATCATATTCGCTTGAGAACTCATTGCTGTTGCAGCAAATACTACAGATGTTAATAACTTTTTAAACATGTCCTTATTTTCCTTGTTAATTAAAAGTACATGCGCCCGCAAAGCAATTAACTTGCCATAAGGAAAAAAGTCTTTATTAATATGTGTTTAGAGTGTTTGCACTAATGTACAATGGTGAGAATGTAAAATTATCTGACACATAAAATAAACAAATAATTAACGTAACTTTAATGGTCGGAGAAACTGAAATTCTTTAGTAATGACATGAAGTTGCAGGACAAGCATACGGTTTTGAACCGTATGCTTCATTTTAAAAGCTAAGAAAACAATGCGTTTAGAACAATGTTAATCGTAGTATTTTAAACAGGTATTAACTTCTTCTTTAGAGCCCATAATAACTTCAACGCGTTGATGTATATCTTCAGGCTCAATCTCCATAATACGCCCCTGTGATGTCATTGCTAAGCCTCCTGCTTGCTCAATAAGAAAACTCATTGGATTTGCTTCATACATTAAGCGCAGCTTGAACGGTTTTTCTGGGTTTTTAGTATCGGCAGGGTAAGTAAAAATACCACCTCGTGTTAACACACGATGAATATCACCGACCATTGCAGCTATCCAGCGCATGTTGAAATTTTTACCTCTTGGCCCCGTTTTGCCCGCAATAAGATCATTAATATATTGCTGCATTGGCGGGTGCCAGAAACGTTGATTTGACATATTAATTGCGAACTCTTGTGTTTCCGTTGGCACCTGAACATTGCGTTCTACTAATAAAAAGCCCCCGTGAGTGCGATCTAATACATAAAAATGCGTACCTTTACCAGTTGTCATCACTAACATGGTTGATGGACCATAAAGTACATAACCCGCACATACTTGTTTATGACCCGCTTGTTGGAATTGAGCTGGATCGCCCGCTTCTATATCATTTCTGGCTTCATGAATTGAAAATATGGTGCCGATGAGCGAGTTAATATCAATATTAGAGCTGCCATCTAAAGGATCAAAAGAAACGATAAACTTACCTTCTTTGTCACCAACGACTGAGTTTTCTTCTTCTTCAGAAGAAATAGCTCTTACAAAGCCAGACTCAAGTAATATATCTTTGATCAATTCGTTTGCGACGACATCGAGTTTCTTCTGTACTTCACCTTGAATATTTTCGTCTAATGTCGAGCCAAGTAGTCCACCTAGATGTGCTTGGCTTACGCGGAATGAAATTTCCTTTGAAGCAGCTAATATGGTTTTTATTAGGGAAATGAGATCTAATGGTACATTATCTTCACGTAATGCGGGTGCGAGTCGTTGCATTGTCTTACCTAATTTTTTACAGTATGAGTGGTTAAATTGTATAAAATGTACTTTTTACAATAGGCATGAATGCTTCATCATCCTGTAGTCGCTTTATCATGTTCAATTAACACTACTTGGTTGAGTTTTATTGAAAGTTTTCATGCTTTGTTACGGCGCGATTATAACAAAAATTTCGTAAAGCTTTACAGTTATTTTATCTGCAAAAATAAGGCTTTGCTTCTATTAAAAGAGAAAGAAATGAAAACACTTAAATTTGTTTGTTTACTACTAATTTGTAGTATTTTTTCAGTATGTGCTACCGACTCCATCGAAGCGTTTGTAAAGGGGAAGCAGCAACACCAAGGCTTTTTTACCTTTTACTATGACAAAGAATCTGGAAAAGTCTATGTAGAAATTGAGCAACAGCAAGAGTTTCTATTTCAAAGTGCTATGCCTCATGGCGTGGGCTCTAATGATATTGGCTTGGATAGAGGGCAGTTAGGTCAAACGAGGTTAGTTGCTTTTGAACGCGTAGGTGAAAAAGTTTTGTTAAGACAAAAAAATACCTACTATCGCGCTAATAGTAATAATAAGTTAGAGCAAAAAGCGGTCGAGGAAGCGTTTGCAAGTGCTGTGATTTGGGGCTTTAAAGTGGTTGCTGAAGATAATAATCGTTACTTGATTGATTATACGCCTTTCTTATTGTCCGACATCCATAAGCTCGGCGCCAAATTGAAAGCACGTAAACAAGGTAGTTTTTCTATTGATCGTAGTAGAAGTGCTTTTTATGCACCTAGAAGCAAAGCCTTTGATAAAAATACTGAGTTGGAAGCTACCGTTACATTTAAAGGCACTGGTGCTGGTCGTCATTTAAAATCAGTAACGCCTGATGACAATGTGGTTACGGTAAATTTTCATCATTCACTAATTGCGTTGCCAGATGAACAATACAAGACTCGCGAATTTCATCCTTACAGTGGCTTTTGGGCACATAAATATGCTGATTATGCATCAGCTATTGAAGAGCCGTTAGTCAAGCGTGTAATTAATCGACATCGACTTGAAAAAAAGCAACCACTTGCAAGCATTAGTGAAGCTAAAGAGCCAATTATCTATTATCTTGATCCCGGTGTACCTGAGCCTATTAAGAGTGCATTAATTGAAGGGGCTATGTGGTGGAATCAAGCGTTTGAAGCAATAGGCTACCGCAATGCTTTTCAAGTGAAAATGCTGCCTGCAGATGCAGATCCAATGGATGTTCGCTTTAATGTAATTCAATGGGTCCATAGAGCAACACGTGGCTGGTCGTATGGTTCATCAGTTATAGACCCACGCACAGGCGAGATCATTAAAGGGCATGTAACACTTGGTTCGTTAAGAGTGCGTCAAGATTACTTAATTGCGTTAGGACTTACATCACCATTTAGTAGTAAAAGTGTCGATACAACGCCGATGAAAGAAATGGCACTAGCGAGAATTCGTCAACTATCGGCTCATGAGGTGGGGCATACATTGGGCATAGCACATAATTTTGCGGCAAGTACAAACGATCGCGCTTCGGTCATGGATTACCCTCATCCGTATATTCAATTGAAAAGCGGAGAAATAGATTTGTCGCAGGCTTATGACGTTAACATTGGCTCATGGGATAAACATGTTATTGCTTATGGATATCAAGATACTGGCGCCACAAATGAACAACAATATTTAGCTAAGGTTATCGCAGACGCACAACAAAAGTCACTAAGGTATATGTCTGACGCAGATGGTAGACCTAAATCAGGCGGGCACCTTTACGCGCATTTATGGGATAACGGTAATGATCCTGTTGATGAGTTAATCAGAGTATTAGCTATTCGTAAAAAGGCACTGTCTACTTTTGGTATTCATAGTATACCTTTTGGCACACCTTTAGCTGAGATAGAACAAGTATTAGTACCTATTTATAACTTTCATCGCTATCAAGTTGAAGCGGCAGCAAAGGTGGTTGCAGGCATTAACTATTCATACCAAGTTAGAACGCTCAACTTCAATAATACGTTAAAGGTTGTAGAAGGCCGCAAGCAACAACATGCTATAGAACAACTGCTCCTAACATTATCACCTGCTGTACTTACATTGCCGAAACATATCGTTGATATTATTCCGCCGAAAGCTTATAGCTATTACCGTGATAGAGAGAGCTTTTCTAGCCAAACCGGCTTGGCGTTTGATCCTGTTACTGCCGCAGAAGCAAGTGCAAAACATACGATTGATTTACTATTAAATAAATCTCGTTTGGCAAGGTTAGCGCAGCAATCGGCAATAGATAGCGCAATACCTTCACCAGCGATGCTGCTAAAACAACTCATTGAAGCGACAATAAAACAACCAGCTCAATCAGGTCTCGATTTATTAGTGCAGCAACGTGTTAATAGACTTGTGGTAAATAAGTTAGCTCAATTATGGCAACAAAAGCAGATTGCAACAGAAGTAAAGTCTGAAGTCTTTGTGGTGTTAAATGAACTGTCTCAATGGTTAGATGCGCGTAAAACTGATAGCAGTGCATTATCTGGGCAATATTTTTTAATGTCGTCGCAAATTCCTCAATACCTTGCACATAAACTAAACGTGCCAGAAAATACGGTAGCTAAGTTACCGCCAGGTTCTCCCATTGGCCAATAATTGATGTCGGTATATAGAAATAAAAGGCGACTTAAGCGGAAGGAATTTACTTAAGTCGCTGTGCGCGTGCACAAAGAAGTTTTATTTTCTAATTGGCTTACACCTTGGTAACTATGGTTAAGCGACCGCGGGCGCTTTTCGGGTAATTAGCTTTGGTTTTATAATCAGTACGATGTTGCCTGCCATAATGGCTGTAAAACCCGCAATGGTGTAAATATCCCAAACGAAACCTTCAAATAACGTCGCGATACATACAGCAACTGCCGGGAATAAAATGTTGGCATATGAGGCTTTGTGGGCTCCTATTCTTGTTAATAATGTTAGGTAACAGCCAAAAGCGATCACTGACCCAAACAATGATAGATAGAGTAATGAACTAACGTATGTTACTGACCAATCACAGGTAAATGACTTCCCTTGAAGTAACAAAACAATGGACATAAAGAGAGCGCCATATCCCATTGCCCAAGCATTTGCTGGCATGATTGCAAGACCGTCTTGTTGGTTTTTAATGGAAAGCATATTGCCGAAAGAAGCAGATAAAGTACCGACAAGGCAAAGTAAGAAGCCGACAATGGTTTTATTTGTTAGTGATAGCTCACTCGCTTGAGGCCAGAATAAAATAACAATGCCGAGTAATCCAAGAAATCCACCGAGATAAACCGATGTATCTACGCGCGTACCAAAAAATAGCCTAGCATTACCGATGTTCATTATCATCAGTGTTGAAAATGCAATACAGCTTAATGCTGAATTAATCATGGTTTGTGCATTGTATAGGAAGTAATAATTGACACTAAATAAGCAGATACCAAACAACGCGAGTTGTACGTGCTGACGCACCGTGAATCGTAGATTTTGCTTTTTAAACGCGCAATATATAAAGATCATTAACGAAGCAATCGCATAACGATAAACAACAGACGCCTCTGGGGTTACGTTTCCCAATTGTAGGCTGATGGCATACCAAGTGGATCCCCATATTAATACTGTAATTGCGTACAAAATATAGTTGTTCATTTTATGTTGTCGTTAGGCGAAATATGCTAGACAGTTTATCGACTCTTTGTTTTAATACCATATACAAAAAAGAGAAAATGGAACCTATACAGTTTGAGGCTCGTGAATCGTTCTGCACCTGAATTCTTGTATCAACAAGTCATCGACTTTGTTGAAAAACAAGCCAAAAATGGTGCGCTTCGCCCAGGGGATAAATTGCCAAGCTTGCGTAAACTAGGGCAACAATTTGGCATTAGCGTACCGACGGTTAAACAAGCTTATGTGGAACTTGAACGTCAAGGGACTATATCTGCTCGCCCACAGTCGGGGTATTATTTGAACGCGAAACATGCGCGTACTTTACAACCAATGCGCGCTAAATGGGCACAGTGCCAACCCGTTGAAGTTTCATGTCGCAGTCTAATTGAACAGGTATATGATGCTGTGCATGTACCTGGTACTACTGCGCTTGGTATCTCAAACCCTGTGAATGCACATCCACCAGACAAAACGTTAGCAAGGTTGATGAGAACCGTACTGACGAGGACAGCTGAAAAGGCCGTGAGTTACGGACCTGTTAACGGTGATCCAAAGCTTAGGTTAACACTTGCCCTGAGGTATCAAGAATTAGGCGTAGATGTTAATCATCATGACATGGTGATCACGAATGGTGCGCAAGAAGCGCTATCAATCGCCTTACAATGTGTGGCGAATAAAGGGGATATTATTGCGGTAGAATCCCCATGTTATTTTGGTTTAATTGAGCTGATTGAAAGCTTAGAAATGAAAGCTCTGGAAGTCTATACTTGTACCGAAGATGGGGTCTGTATTGATGAATTAGAAAAAGTTTTAAATAATCACCCAGTAAAAGCGTGCTTATTCGCGACGGCAATAAATAATCCACTTGGATCATTTATGCCAGAGTCTGGACGTCAAAGGTTAGTAAAGCTGTTAGAGTCTCGAGATATCCCATTGATAGAAGATGATGTATATAGTGACTTATATTTAACTGAAAACAGACCTGTACCGGCACAATATTACTCTGAAAAAGGGTTGGTAATGACGTGCTCTTCATTTTCGAAAACAGCGGCGCCAGGTTATCGTGTCGGCTGGCTGATCCCAGGGAAGTTCGAAGAAACTGCTAAGCGTATTAAGCGAGCGCAGTCGTGTTCAACATCAATGCTTCAACAGTGGACGTTAACGGATTATTTATTAAGTGGTGATTATGATCGACATTTACATGTGTTGAGGAAAATACTCCGCTACAATCGCGAACGTATGATTGATTTAATTGCTAAACATTTTCCTCCAGAAACCTGTATCTCGATGCCTCAAGGTGGCAGTGTATTGTGGGTGAGGTGTCGTTCAGTTGTTGATACGAGCTATATATTTAGGCAGGCTATTTCCCATGGCATTAGTTTTGCTCCTGGACAAATATTTTCTCCATCAGGCAAATACCAACATTATATGCGTATTAGCTTTGGCGTTAAATGGAGCGACGATATTGATAAGGCTATAGAGAAACTGGGTGAATTAGTGTGTGCCTATACCGCAACCAACAGCGAACGTGTGCAACAATAAATAACACAAAGTTGGTGTTATTTATTGAACTTTTCTCGGTGATAAACCAAGTACTTGATGAAACTCTCTAATATAAGGTACCTAAATGGAATTTATTTTTGATAACAAGTTACTCGTGTCAGCAGCATTAGTGATTTTTGTTATTCCTATAAAAATAGCAATAAGTCGTCTTATTCGTCGTCGATATAAGCGTAAAGGTCTAGATAAGCGTTATGTTGTAAATAATATTAAGAACCTTCTTAACTTATTAGTATTTATAACATTAATGATCTTATGGGGTGATGAATTACAGCATTTTGCGTTATCTATTGCAGCATTTGTTGTTGCCATCGTTATCGCAACAAAAGAAATTATCCAATGTATTATTGGTTTTATCTACCTCTCAAGTAGCACGCCTTTTAGAATTGGTGATTGGATTCAAATAGATGATTTTACTGGCGAAGTTACTGAAACAGATTGGGCAAAAGTAACCTTACTTGAAGTTAATTTAGCTAACTATTCTTATACTGGTCGAAGTGTATTTTTACCCAATACGCAATTAATGTTACAACCGATTAAAAACCTAAATTATATGAAGCGTTACGTAAATCATTCATTTTCCGTGGTTTGTGATGATGCAGCGCATTTACCAGAGGATATTCAAGCGCAACTACTCAATAATGCTATTCAATACTGTTCTGGTTTTAATGACGTAGCAGAAAGGTATAACGCTTTGATTGAGAACCGATTAGAAATTAAAATTCCAGGCCCAGCGCCTAGCGTTAAAATGTCGACAACAGATATTGGTAAAGTAAAAATATCGTTTACATTATTCTGCCCAACACACGAAGCAATTAAGATAGAGCAGCAGCTCACTAGAGATTTTTTTGTCATGAGTTTACCTGCCAAGGCAGCGAAATAAGTAGCATATTGTCGATTCGATAACTGTGTTAGTTTATTGGCCACGTTTTCATTTCCAAATGGGCGTGGCCTCGCTTTTTTTTATATGTGCTAACCTAATCATAAAGGCTCAGAGCTTAACTGAGCATACTTCTTGTAGGCTAGGATGTCGCGCATGGAAACCAATACCTTATCGTCTTTCTTTCGTGGCGATTATATGCCACACGGCCATTGTTATTTATGGCAACCACATATTCTTTGGACTAATGTCATCTCAGATTTTTTAATTGCTGTGGCTTACTTTTCGTTGCCTGTTGCAATTATGCTATTTTCAGCAAAAAGACAAGACATTGGATTTCGTGGCGTATTTGTCTTGTTTAGCTTGTTTATATTGTTTTGTGGTATCACTCACGTATTTGGTATTTTGACAATATGGCATGGTATATACGGCATACATGGCGTCAGTAAGGCCATTACAGCATTAGTCTCCGTGATTACGGCTGTATATGTATATAAGCTAATGCCGACAGCAATAACATTACCCACGATTGCTCAATTTGAAGACGTAAAAGAACAACTAACTGCAAATAAAGCTACCGTTGATGAACTTGAATCTCAGTTGGTAAACCAGAAATTAGTGCAATTTATTTTAAATAGTATTCCTGTCAGCACATTAATGTTAAATAACAGGCATCGTATTGTTTTTTATAATCAAACCTTTACCGAAGAATACAATGATTACATTCATTGTGAAGCGTTGGGCTTATCCCTTTTTGACTTTGTATCGCTTGAGCATGATATTCATTGTGACGTCGAGACATTTTTAGCGAGCCATAAATATACGAATAATGAAAAGCTAGTCGTAAATGGCACTATTCCTCAAGAAAACGGTGAAGTTGTACCTATTGAATTGTCATTGGATAAAGCTGAGTTTGAAGGGGAGTTTGTTACACTCATCGCCATTAAGAATTTAACTGCATTTACCGAGATCAAACAAGAGCTTGTTGAATCTCACAATCGTTTAGAGCGGGCAATTTCTGCGACAGAAGATGGTATCTGGGAGTGGGATGTCGTCAATGATCGGGTGGAATATTCACCAAAGCTTATGGAGTTGATTGACAAAGAAGAGATTAAAACTCCCTGTTTTCAAGATTGGTTTTCACACATTCATCCTGATCATCAAAGTGCGGTTCAACAAGCGATTGAACAACACTTTATTGATAAAAAACAATATGCTGTTGAATATTTAGGCGTGGGAAAAAATCAGAAATATAGTTGGTTCGTCAGTGTTGGAAATAGTACGTTTGACGCCGAAGGAAAGCCGCTCATCATGTCTGGCTCTTTACGTAATATAGATGCACTTAAAAAGTTAGAGCGGCTTAATCAAGAACAAACGGATTTTTTAAATACGATTTATTATGGTTCTAGACATGCAATTTGGGTGTTAACTGTGATGAAGGATGGCGACTTCAGATACGAACAATTTAATGACACCGCCTGTGCTTGGACAAATACAACACAAGAGCACGTAATTGGAAAAAGTTTAACAGCGCTTACAGGTGATATATTTCCTGAATCAGTTGCCAAGAAAGTGAGGTTTAATTACGAAAAATGTGTAGACACTAAATCGCCGGTCGATTTTGTAGAGAGTTACGAGTTTGATAATGAGCCTTTGTGGTATAGCACTACACTCTATCCAATACTTGATGCTAATAACCAAGTGGCAACTATTGTGGCAACAGCAATAGATGTTACGCAACAGAAGCGTAGCGAAAAAGCACTGGAAGAGAATCAAAGCTTCTTGCAAACAATAATAAACTCAACTGTTTGTGGACTCTATTTGTTTGATGTTACCAAAAACACCAATATAACTGTTAATCAAAGATATACCGATTTACTTGGTTACACTATCCATGACATAAACGCAGAAAAAGACTTTTTGAAACTCTTTCACCCTGAGGATCTTGAACAAGTACAGGGACACATCAGTAGTGTTATTAATGAACAAAATAATAACCTGATACCCATAACATATCGCTTCAAGCATAAAGATGGTCATTGGGTTTGGTGCTATTCCGTCGATTGTATTGTAAAGCGTGATGAAACAGGCGCACCACAAATTATGTTGGGTACCTTTGTTGATATTACCGAACAAACGTCATTGCTACAAAAGCTTAAAGAATCAAATGCGTATTTAGAGCGTTTTGCCTTTGTTGCTTCTCATGATTTACAAGAGCCACTTAGAAAAATAATCGCCTTTTCGCGCTTATTACAAGAGCGCTTGTCGGCGGTATTTGAAAAAGATGAAGAGGCTAATTATGAGCTAACACGCCTTGTGAATGCCGCTGAACGTATGCAAACCATGATAAAAGACATATTGAAGCTATCGCGTATCAATACTACCGCGATTAATATTATTAAATGCGATTTAACATCCATCATTAACGATGCTAAAGATAGGCTGTCATTTCTTATTGAACAAAAAGATGTGGTTATTAACGTCACAACTGAACCTGTTGATTTATATGCGGACCCTGCTCTGTTGACACAAGTCTTTCAAAACTTGATTGCTAATGCGATTAAGTTTGCGAAAATTGGTCAACAACCTATCATTAATATTAGTTTAAAAGAAATCAGCGAAAGTACAGTAATCACAGTGGCTGATAACGGTATTGGCATTAAAGAGCAATATTTTACACAAATATTTGAGCCTTTTAGAAAGTTACATTCTATCAGTGAATACGAGGGCAGTGGCATTGGATTAGCAATTTGTCAGCAAATATTGAAAGTCCATGAAGGGCACATCAGTTGCGACAGTGACCAAGAACAAGGCACTACGTTTACCTTATCTCTGCCTAAGCAAGGAGCTAAATATGTCTAAGTTGGTATTAGTTGAAGATGACGACGACGATATCTACTTTTTTAAATCTGCCTGCCAAAATGCCTCGCAACCGCTCGAACTTATTGTGTTACGTGACGGCGTTGAGTTCGTGGAATATGTAAAACATCACCCCGTTCATAATACCTTGTTCCTGCTCGATCTAAATATGCCTAAATTAAGCGGATTTGAAGCGCTTGAAAGTATTAATGAGCATGAAAAATTTAAACAAATGTTAATCATTACATACACCACATCATCAAGTGATCGTGATATAAATAAAGCGTATGAACTCGGCGCTAAGTCGTATTTACTTAAACCTAATTCTGTTTCAGATATTCAGCATTTGATTAAGCAAGTTACACAATATTGGTTTGAGTTGAATAACTGCCCAGAAGAGGTCAGTTGATGAATAGGTTTGTCGTATGTTTACTTGAAGATTGTCTCGAAGATCAATATTTGTTAAAGAGTAAACTTAGTAACTCTCAGAAACATCTTTTTCGTGTTCAATGTTTTACTACGATAGCTTCATTAGCCAATTCAATTAATTTACTTGAACCTGATGTATTGGTTGCAGATTTAAACCTACCTGATAGTCAAGGACTAGACACATTAATAAAAATTAAAGGTATTGCCAAAAATATACCCATAGTCGTCTTAACGGGCAGTGATGAAGATATAGCGATAAAAGTAATTCAACTTGGCGCACAAGATTATTTACGAAAAGATGAGCTTTCTACTGAGCTTATTACACGAACTCTTTTATTTTCACGAGAACGTCATTTACTGCAAGCCGCGCTAGAAGAGCAGGCTATCCGCGATAAATTAACTCAGTTATACAATCGTGAAGCATTTGATGAACAGTTTGCAAATAAATATGAAAATTATGTGCGTTATCAACAAAAGTTTGCGCTCATATTTATTGATCTTGATAATTTTAAGCCAATAAATGATGAGTATGGTCACACAGTTGGTGATCGCATACTGCAGTTAGTCGCTGCGCGTTTAAGAATGTTTAACCGAGTAACGGATACAATTGCTCGAATTGGAGGAGATGAATTTGTCATTTTAGCACCTAATATTGATAACCATGATGATCTGACATTATTTATTAATGCCAAAAAGCAAAAATTGTGTGGCGTTTATGCTTTAGAATCTGCGAAAGGTACCTTGCTAGAGCTAAAAGTAAGCATGAGTTTTGGTGGTGCGGTAATGGGGATAGATGGAGAGGATAAAAAAACGTTATTTGATAAAGCTGATTCGAAAATGTATATCGCTAAACGTGATGAAAAGTCTTCTTAAAATTTTCTATGAATATAGTTTTTACCTAACGTTTACACGGTAAAGCGAAAAATTTGACGTTAAAAAATGATCAGAATGTTACTTTGATAAATAAAATTTATTAAACTGATAAAAAGTAACTATCAATTGTTATCGTGAAAGTACTAAGTGCGCATGTAAGGAAAAAGCTGTAATGCATCTTTAATCAGCAATTCTTTATTACTTTTAGCTAAGTAAATCGCATATATATCACGACGATAAGTGGGGGCATCAGGCACGAGATAAAGCCTATTTTTTCTTAAATGTTCAAAGCACATTTGTTTTGGCAGATACGCGCAGCCACCTGCTTCTAGTATAAAGTTTAAGGCAATTCTGGGTTGACTCATGTTGTGCCTAATCACGGACACTTCATGCAATTCTCTTAATAACTGACTGTTTACAGACTCTCCGTAATCTACCATGACCATATTATCTAACGTTTCTAGTGTCACGGCCTGATCAGTTGTTACAAGTTGCAATGGTACGCTACTGACTTTTTCAGTAACAATATCTTCAATGTATGGCGGCTCAAATAGAAATGCGATATCGATTAACCGGCTTACCACTTGTTTTCGTAACTCCATTGGAGAGTATGTATGGGTGATCAAATGCACATCATCTAAGTTACGATGAATTTTTTGTAGCCAATCTTGTAATACGATATCCCAAATAGACATCATAGAGCCGACAAACAACTGTGATGAGTTGGCTTGTGATACACCAACGTCTTGTTTTAGTTTATGCCACATAATCATCATCTCGTTAGCGTGTTTTACCAGACGATGACCTTCTGCCGTTAAAGATAGGCGTTTGTGGGTACGATCAAATAAGAGTACGCCTAATTCTTGTTCGAGTAATTTAATACGACTACTCACCGCCGCTTGGGTGATGAACAGGTTTTCTGCGGCAACACGGAAGTGCAATGTTTGACTTACTTCTAAAAAAGTACTCAAAAGTTCAATTTTCATACTAATGTTTAATAAAAACTATTTATTAAACAGTTTATTTTATTCCGTTTTAACATTCATGTTTTTTCGGCTACTTTGCACACAAAATTTAACTGAGAGTAAAAAATGAAAATTGCTATCTTATCTAGAAATGAAAATTTATATTCAACCCGCCGCTTGAAAGAAGCATGTATCGCAAGGGGACATGAGGTTGACGTAGTTGATACGTTACACTGTTATATGGATATTACCAGTAGCCGCCCGACGGTGCGTTATCATGGTGAAGAGTTGCCAAAATATGATGCGATTATTCCTCGCATAGGAGCCTCTGTAACATTCTACGGAACGGCTGTTGCGAGGCAATTTGAAATGATGGGTACTTTTAATATCAACGAGTCGGTAGCGATTAGTCGCTCGCGAGACAAATTACGCTCATTGCAGTTATTATCAAGAAAAGGCGTTGGCCTGCCTAGAACGGGGTTTGCTAGCAAAGCAGATAATATTAAAGATTTGATAAAAAATGTTGGTGGCGCGCCTTTGGTTATTAAATTACTTGAAGGTACGCAAGGTATTGGTGTTGTATTGGCTGATACCGCTAAAGCAGCGGAAAGTATTATTGAAGCTTTTATGGGCCTTAAGGCGAACATTTTAGTACAAGAGTTCATTAAAGAAGCTGGTGGTGCTGATATACGTTGTTTAGTTGTTGGCGGGCGTGTGGTTGCGGCAATGAAACGCCAAGGGTTAGAGGGAGAGTTTCGATCTAATTTACATCGTGGTGGTACTGCAGAAGTGATTAAATTAACGAAAGAAGAGCGACAAACAGCACTAAATGCTGCCAAAGTAATGGGATTAAATTTCTGTGGTGTAGATCTGCTTCGCTCGCATAATGGTCCTATGGTAATGGAAGTAAATTCTTCACCTGGTTTAGAAGGCATTGAAACTGCTACTGGTCTTGATGTAGCAAATAAGGTGATTGAGTTTATTGAGAAAAGTGCAAAAACCACCACCAATAGAACACGTGGTAAAGGTTAAGATAAAGTTTCATATTGCTCTTTGTTAGGAGACGGCTTTGAACGAATTAAAAATTGGTGAACACGTAATCTTACCCGGTGAAACAAAAAATATAGCGTTACCGGTAGCGAAACTTTATACGGATATGGATGTGCACCTTCCTGTATATATTGTTAGGGGAAAAAAGCCAGGACCTACTATATTTGTGAGTGCTGCGGTGCACGGAGATGAACTCAATGGTGTTGAAATCATTCGAAGGTTAATCAATTTAAAGGGTTTTAAAATTAATTCAGGTACCTTTATTGCTGTGCCAATGGTCAATGTTTATGGCATGGTTAATCAAAGTCGTTATATGCCAGATAGACGTGATCTAAATCGTTGTTTCCCTGGGTCTGCAAAAGGTTCACTGGCAGGACGAGTGGCGAATATATTTCTTAACGAAATAGTGAGTCATTGTGATTACGGTATTGATTTACATACTGGGGCAATCCATCGTTCAAATTTGCCACAAATTAGAGCTGATTTAACAGACGATGAAACGCTTGAATTAGCAAAAATGTTTGGTGTACCTGTTATTTTACATTCTAACATTATTGATGGATCACTGAGGGAAGCTGCAGTAAAAAATGACACTAAGGTGCTCTTGTATGAAGCAGGCGAAGCACTTCGCTTTGACGAGTTTTCGATTCGTGCAGGTATAAAAGGGATTATTAACGTGTTGCGTCATTTAAAAATGATGCCAAGGCGAAGAGCAGGAAAACGCCAACTTAATCATTTTATTGCTAATAATAGTGGTTGGGTGCGTGGAAATGCTAGTGGCATTGTTACGCATCACTATTCACTTGGTGATCAAGTTAAAAAAGGCGATGTGCTAGCTGATATAGGTTCGCCTTTTGGTAAAATTTTAGGTCAGGTATTAGCCCATAAAGATGGCGTTATAATTGGTAAACAAAATATACCGTTAGTTCAGGAAGGCGAAGCAATGTATCACATTGCCTTTTTTTCGGAAGATGATCAACATGTGGTAAACCACATTGATACCATTGAAGAAGAACTTATTGGAAATATTGATAACAGTGAAGCATTACTATGAAAGATAGAATCATTATCGGTAATTTAGAAAATATTGATTTACCCGAGTTAGAGATTAGTCAACTAGCGGTGCGCGTTGATACTGGAGCACAAACTTCTTCCTTACACGTTGATAATATTCAACAAATAAAGATTGGAAAGAAGCCAGGTTTAGCATTTGATATTCACCCAGAAATTCACAATGTTGAAAAGGTCGTGCGATGCAAAGCATTATTACATGATATTCGCAAAATAAAATCATCTAATGGTGTAAGTGAGCAGCGCTACGTAATAAAAACAGGCGCGAAGTTAGGAAATTTTGCATGGAATATTGAGATTACACTAACGGATAGATCCGATATGACGTATTTGATGTTATTAGGACGCGAAGCGTTAGGATCGAATTTTTATGTCGATCCTGCTGGTGTTTTTATCGCATCAGATTTTGAGGAGAATAATTAATGCTGAGTGATGTAAAACAATGGCTTGACTACCCATTGTTTACCTTTAATGAACAAACGATAACGGTCATTGAGGTATTAGCCGTGCCTCTGTGGATAGTCGTGAGCTTGTTGATCGCTAAACTTGTGATTAAGAAGATCGCTAACATGCTTAAAGCAAGAAATAAAGATCCTAACATCGTCCTACTCATTGAGCGCATTCTCTATGTTATCGTTCTTGTTGCTGTATTTTTCGTCACCTTATCGATGTTGAATGTGCCAATAACAGCTTTTGCTTTTTTATCAGGTGCTATCGCCATTGGATTTGGTTTTGGCGCTCAGAATATCATTAACAATTTCATTAGTGGCTGGATATTGATTGGAGAAAAGCCAATACGTATAGGCGATTTTTTAGAAGTTGAAGGTGTTAAAGGCGTGGTTGAAGAAATCAATACACGTTCAACTCGTGTGCGACGTGTTGATGGTGTGCACATGTTGATACCAAATAGTAAGTTGCTTGAAAATACCGTGACGAACTGGACACTGCGCGACAAGCTAATACGAGGTACAGTATCGGTTGGCGTGCAATATGGTAGTAACTGCGATCAGGTTGCAGAAATCATGCTAGCAGTAGCGAATAGTGAACAGGAAGTACTTGGTTCGCCAAAAGCACAAGTTTTTTTCCAAGAGTTTGGTGATAATGCCTTAGTTTTTGAAATCTATTTTTGGATTAACTCTCAGGTAGAAGGGGGTTTAAGACAGGTTGCAAGCGAAATTCGTTTTGCTTTAAACCGAAAATTTAGCGAACACGGCATTGTTGTTGCGTTTCCTCAGCGCGATATTCATCTAGATGGCGCCATAGAAATTAGCCGCAAGAAGTAACGTCAATAGATCAGAAAATAGTTGTCGGTACGACAATTATTATTTGCTTCTCTTTTAACCTCCTTAGGCATACATTCCTGCGTAGAGTTTGGTTATCTTTTGCGCATGAGTGCATGCCATATAGTTGAGGAGAACGCGTAATGGAAACGTCAATTCGTGTTGGTTCAAAGCCTTTTTTTGGGGCAGAAGTATTTCCCTGTGGATTGTCGAGAAGTGGTTACTTTAATAAAAGAGAATCTCAAGAGTTAATTGAGTATGGTAATACGTTTGCTGAGCTTCAACACGGTATATTATCGCCAATTAATGAAGAAGAGTTTTTGTTCTTAATAGAGCTTAATGACACCGTGGAAAGCACTTTATATCCAGTGAAGTTATGGAAAAAATACCTTCATGCTGTGCAGAAAAGTAGAACGTTCCATGGTTTTTCGCCGAGCAGTCGTTTTCAAGCGATAAGCCTTGAAGAAGATTCGATTAATGATGATTTGGATATGGAATTGGCAGGCTAGTGCCTACGATGAAGTATTTACAAAACAAAAAGAGAAATTCAAAATGACGACATTGAATAAAATAATACTGTGTGCATTGTTTACACTCATGATGCCGCTAACGGTTATTGCTATCGAAGATGTAGATTTGCAGCAAGCAAGTGAAAAAACATTAAAGGAGTTTGCTTTGGTGTGTAAAGCTGATGCCGCTGAAGATGAAGTAGAGTTTGATGAACTAGCGAACTATTTAGCGATTTGTATTAATGATGAATTGGAATCTAACGGTTATCAAGCGTTAAGATCAGAGGCTTTGGATAAACTTATAAAGCCCCTGTTAAAACCGTAGTATTACTGGTAACAGGCTTTTAAAGGCGCTCCGTTGTTAACGTTTTCTTATATAAGCGTTAATGGCTGAGCGCTTTTTTTATTGTCCATTTAATTAAAATTTAATTTATCTTATCAACAGAAAAGTTTTGTTTTAATTTTCGGTCAATTTACACCATATTTGCGATGTAATGGGTCAACTTGGAAAATACAATGACATTGCACCAAAATATAGATGAAAGCACGACCACTGAAACGATTGATGAACTTGGTGGCATTATTGGTTATCAAATTGCGTACTCAACGAGAAAAGCCTCACCGATGAAAACCTATCGCGACACACGTACCCGCGATAATAAGAAGCTTCGACAAGCTAAAGACGTACGTAGACAAAGCCGTACTGATTTTGAAGATTGGCATTAAAGCGCTAAGAAGGGAGTATATATACTCCCTTTGTGCCATGTAATCGAATATTAATTATTGTTTTTATTCGGCAAGTCGGTTAGCTATTTTATTAGTACATTACTATGAGTTGTTATGCCTACTAAGCCAATACCTTTTATTTTCTTCAATAGGTTAGGGTCTGTTGGTCTTTCGAGATTAATTTTTATTGCAACCTGATTCTAATAAATAGAATGTAGAAATCTATTTATTCAAATTTTCTTATCGAAAGCATTTCTTTAATATTTCCTCATCGAAGCAATTTTGCTTTAACACCATTATTAAGAGGAAATACTCATGGCGAAGATTGGTCAAACAATTCCAGATTTTACAGCAACAGCGTTCCATAACGGTGAATTTACAGAAGTAAATAGCGAATTAGTTAAAGGGAAGTGGTCAATATTTTTATTTTATCCTGCAGATTTTACCTTTGTATGTCCAACTGAATTAGAGGACATGGCAAACCAATACGCACAGTTAAAGCAATTAGGTGTAGAAGTCTACGCAGTATCAACGGATACCCATTTTTCTCATAAAGCATGGCACGACTCAAGTGAGGCGATTAGCAAAATTCAATTTCCAATGATTGGTGATCAAACAGGTCATATAACACGTGGCTTTGATGTCATGATTGAAGAAGATCATATGGCGCATCGTGGCACATTTTTAGCCGATCCAGATGGCGTCATTCAAGTTGCCGAAATACACGCAGGTGGTATTGGAAGATCTGCTAAAGACATGGTTCGCAAAGTAAAAGCTGCACAATATGTTCGTGATAACGACGGTGAAGTATGTCCAGCAGCTTGGGAACAAGGTGAAGCGACACTAACGCCAAGCTTAGATTTAGTTGGCAAAATTTAATTGTCCAAATTTAATTGTCCAATGTACTGGTGGGCATTTACGTTCACCTTTTTCACCCAGTAAACTTTATTAAGGTAAAACAATGTTAACTAAAGATATTTTAAATGCATTAAAAACATATACCGCAACAATGACCAACGACGTGACACTAGTTTTACAGATGGGTGAGCACGAAAAGCGTGATGAACTGAAAGATTTTCTAACGCAATTAGTATCGGTTTCCGATAAGTTACAATTAGTGGAACGTGATACTAACCTTCGTAGTCCCATTACGTTTGCGATTGAAGTTGATGGAAAATTTAACGGTATTGAATTTTCAGGCATACCGTCAGGGCATGAGTTTAATTCTCTTGTTTTAGCGGTGCTACAGTCAGCGGGCACAGACATTAAGCTAGATAAACAAGTACAGTCAATCATTAAGAACATTGATCAACCCTTACATTTTGAAGTGTTTGTCAGTTTGAGTTGCCATAATTGCCCTGAAGTCGTACAGGCATTAAACCAATTTGCACTGTTAAACGACAATATTAGCAGTGAAATGATTGACGGCGGATTGTATCAAGCAATGATTGAGGAACGTGGCATTCAAGGTGTGCCGAGTGTTTATCTTAATGGTGAGCCATTCGCTAACGGCAAAGTTGATATTGCTCAGTTATTAGATAAGTTACAAACAAAATTTCCTTATATTTCAAAAGTTAAAGACAGTGAAAAACTACCACTACAAGATGTAACCGTCATTGGAGGTGGTCCTGCTGGCGTCGCTTCTGCTATATACGCTGCGCGTAAAGGGCTAAAAGTAACTATGATTGCAGACCGTATTGGTGGTCAGGTAAAAGATACTGTCGGTATTGAAAATTTAATATCAGTTTCCAAAACAACGGGTACAGAATTAACCAAGAACCTATATACGCATTTAACAGAGTACGACGTTACTATTAAAGAGCATGTAAGGGTGGATGATATTGTTAAAGGCGATATTAAAGCTATTACTTTATCTTCTGGCGAAGTCATCGACACAAAAACACTCATTATTGCTACTGGCGCAAAATGGAGAGAGTTAGGTGTTCCTGGTGAGAAAGAAAATGTTGGTAATGGTGTTGCTTACTGCCCTCATTGTGACGGCCCTTTCTTTAAAGGCAAAGATGTAGCTGTAGTGGGCGGCGGTAACTCCGGTATTGAAGCGGCACTAGACCTAGCAGGTATGGTAAACCATGTCACCGTGTTTGAATTTTTATCTGATTTCAAAGCGGATAAATTACTAGTTGATAAAGCGCGCGAGCATGAAAAAATCACGTTAATTAGCAATGCCGCCACAAAAGAAATCATTGCTGATAACGGAAAGGTTGTTGCCATAGATTATGTTGACAGAGAAACTGAACAAGTACATAGAAAGCATCTTGCAGGTGTTTTTGTTCAAATTGGTTTACTACCTAATAGTGAATTTTTAAAAGGTGTTGTAGAGTTAACGCCTTATGGCGAAGTGGTGATAGATGAAAGAGGTTATACGTCTGAGCCTGGTATCTTTGCTTGTGGTGACGTTACAACCGTGCCTTATAAACAAATTGTCATCGCAATGGGAGAGGGGGCAAAAGCGGCGCTGTCAGCATTTGACTATCTAATTCGACAATAACGTTAACTCTCGTTACTGTTGTGCACTAATTAAAGCTCACGTTATGTGGGCTTTTGTTTTAATGGTGAATCACATTGCCATTAGCCGTTAAGCCAAGTAGCATTACATTAGTTAATTTTTCTTACGCTGTGATAACTGATTTTCATGTTCAAAAAATACAAAATTGTTTTTCTTAGTGCGACTGCAGTTGCAGTATTTTTCGCTTATATAACCTTAGGGACAAGTGGCCTAGTTTCTTATTTTATTAATAAAAATTTACCCAGCACTGCGTTGTCAGCAAATATTGAAAGTGTGCGCTTAAACCCATTTACCTTATCCGTTAATGTTAAAGGACTAACACTGGCACACCAAGAAAAGAAGTTTTTACAACTTAATGAGATTTCGGTTGATTTGCACTGGTGGCATTTATTGCAAGGAAACCTTACCTTAGAATACGGTGAAATTAATGGTGGTTCCTTAAGTGCTGAATGGTCAGATAATGGGCTCTCCTTTGCTGGTTGGCAACCTACAACTCAAACAGCTACGCCTAGTGATAATAGCGAACCTTCTGAGTCGAGCGTATTACTCAATAAACTTGTATTAACAAAATTTAATGTCGACTTGACCGCAAAAACGGTGCATCAGTTAAAACTTGCTGAATTGTCGCTTTCGAATACTTTACTTAATGCTAAAGGGATGATTGGTGAAGTTGCTTTACAAAGTATGCTTAACGACAAAGAGCTTAGGCTAGCATCGTCGTTTAAGAAGACCGACCAAACTCTTTCTTTGTCGATTAGTGACTTCATAGCAGGCGCAGACATTAATACGCTCCAAGAGTGGTTACCAAATGAATTCAAATCTACTGAAGGTTCAGTTACTACTGAATTAGCCGGCGACATTGAGTTAAAAGATAACAAATGGTACATCGATTTAGAAAAATCATTAACGAAAGTTAAAGAATTAAGCCTTCCTTTGCTGATAAATGAACAATTAACACTGGCAAAAGTTGCAGACATGCAGTTGAGTGCAGATGGTTCATCAATTGTATGGAACGCTGATGCTGAAAAGCTTGAAGGTTTATTGATGAATAACTTCGCTATGGAGTCGGTGCTGTGGCAACAGATAGAAAACAATGATGTCATATTATCTCTTGATACATTTAACCTAAAAAATGGTCGAACAAAGTTTAATGACAATATTGAGGTAACGATTGCTAATTTATTGCTTGCCGGTGGCAAGGTATCTCAAAAATCGACAATACCTCAAACGCTGTCCAGTAACATTGTAGAACTAAAACCACTGTTAACTTTTCAGCAGATAGAAGTGAGTGATATCAGTTTTGATCAGAAACTTTTAACTGTTGGTAGTTTTGTAGGAAAGCTCGATAAACTCTCAATTTACAAATCAAAAGATAATCCTTTAGAGAACTTGGTGTTAGTTAAAGCTAAAGAAGAAACTAATGCCGCGAGTGAAACTCAACAAAATACTGTTGCTAATGAAGTACCAAAAGTTGAACAAAGTAATGCCGATAAGCCAGTGGAGCAAGCAATTGGTGTGGTAATAAATAGAGTGCAGATCTCAGGTAATCCTCATTTAGTGTTACATGATTTTACCGCTTCAGAACCTGTTATTCAGGACATAATGATAGAAACGCTAAACATTGATAATATTTCTTCACATGTTGATGCTAAGCCTGCTCAATTTGAACTGCTTGGTCATTTAGGAAAACGCTCTACTGTAGCTGTTAAAGGAGAGATTACACCTTTCGAGCCGGGAAAAATACTGAAAGCCAAAGGGGAGTTGAAGACCGTTAATCTCACGCAGTTTTCACCTTATATTGTTGATGCTATTGGCCATAAAATTAAACAAGGTCAGTTAAATGCCAATATTGAGTTTTCAGTCAACAGTAATGCTATTTCTGGCAAAGTAACAACTGATATTAAAGCAATTGCATTGTCGCCTCATATAGGCAAAAAACAAAAAGTGACGAGTAATCATTTAGTACCATTGAATGTTGCTATAAGCCAGCTTACGGACAAAAAAGGTAATTTAACGATAGATATTCCACTTACCGGACGTTTTGACGATCCAGATTTTGGCTTGTCAGGTTTTATTTCATTGATCACGACAAAAGCATTAAAAGAAGGCGCGAAAAGTTACTTAATGCAAACATTTGTGCCGTATTCTAATATTGTTACGGTGGCAATGATGGCAGGTGATACCTTATTTGCTATTAATGTTGATGATTTAAACTACTCAGCAAAACAGATTGATATGAAGAATAAGCAAACGGCGTTCGCGGATCAAATTGCAAACATCTTAACCGATAAAAAAGAGTTACAGATAACAGTATGTCCAATTGTAGGTGTTGCCGATTTTCCTGCAGGAAGCCGTAAAAAAGCGCTTACGAACCAACAAGCAAATCAAGCTTCAGTGTTGGGACAGCAAAGGTTAGCGACGTTTGTTGATTATCTGGTCGAAGAAAAACAAGTAGCGCATGATCGAGTTGTGCCTTGTGCTACCGAAATTGATCATGGCTCGGCATTGGGTAAGTTAGCGTTTACTTTGAAGTAAGCTCTTGTTTCTCTTTTAACTCTGCTTGCTGTATTCGCCAAGCTTTTAATGCCGCATAGTAGTGATCCCAAACACAGGGGTTACAGGCGCTATCACAGCATTCACTGTCTGCAGGCGGTGTAGGTTTTTCAAGTAGTGTTGGTTCAGTCATTGTCGTTTATATCGTCTATTTACATTGCAAGTGATTATACAACAAAAGCAGGTATCCTCGAAGAGCAGCCATAAAAAAGCCCCATGTTATTAATGGGGCTTTTTGTTATGTATATCTTTATTCGCTTTCAGCGAGTTTCTTTTCTAAGTAATGGATATTGGCACCACCATTAACAAACCCTTGATCACTTAAAATATCTTGGTGTAAGGCAATATTCGTTTTAATACCATCAACGACTAACTCGCTGAGTGCGTTTCTCATACGAGCAATTGCTACATCACGATTATCTCCGTACGTAATTAATTTTCCAACCATTGAATCGTAATGAGGAGGTACTGAATAATCTGCGTAAATATGAGAATCCCAGCGTACACCCATGCCACCTGGTGGGTGGAATCGTGTAATTTTACCTGGAGATGGAATAAAAGTACGTGGATCTTCAGCGTTGATACGACATTCAATCGCATGACCTGATATCTTAATATCGTCTTGGGTATAAGATAAAGGTTGTCCAGCCGCTACACGTAACTGCTCTTTGATTAAGTCAACGCCAGTAACCATTTCAGTGACCGGATGCTCAACCTGAATACGGGTATTCATTTCAATAAAATAAAATTCCCCGTTTTCATACAAGAATTCAAACGTACCTGCACCACGATAGTTAATTTCAATACAAGCATTACAGCAACGCTCGCCTATTTTAGCGCGCATCTGTGGTGTTATGCCTGGTGCCGGCGCTTCTTCAACCACTTTTTGGTGGCGGCGTTGCATTGAGCAGTCACGTTCACCTAAGTGAATTGCACCACCTTGGCCATCTGCAATTACTTGCACTTCAACATGACGTGGGTTTTCAAGGAATTTTTCCATGTAAACCATATCATTGTTAAATGCGGCGCGGGCTTCAGTCTTGGTTAACTGAATAGCTTCAAGTAGTTCGGCTTCTTCGCGTACAATACGCATGCCGCGACCACCGCCGCCACCAGACGCTTTAATAATTACTGGATAACCAATGCGCTTACCGTGGGCTAAATTCGCTGCACTATCGTCGGTAAGTGGACCATCAGAACCAGGTACACATGGCACACCTGCAGCTTTCATGGCTTTGATTGCTGATACTTTGTCACCCATCAACCGGATACTTTCTGCCTTTGGTCCGATAAAAGTAAAACCTGAGTTTTCTACTTGCTCAGCAAAGTCAGCATTTTCCGCTAAAAAACCATAACCAGGGTGAATCGCAACCGCATTGGTAACTTCTGCAGCCGTTATAATACTTGGAATATCCAAGTAACTCTCATTTGCTGGTGGTTTGCCAATACATATCGTTTCATCTGCTAATAAAACATGTTTTAGGTTTCTATCTGCAGTTGAATGCACAGCGACGGTTTTTATACCTAGCTCTTTACATGCGCGTAATATTCTTAGCGCTATTTCGCCTCTATTGGCGATAACAACTTTCTCTAACATGGAATTACCCTTCTGAGGTTGGGCTTATTCAATGATGAATAGCGGTTGATCGAATTCAATAGCATCTTCGTTTTGCGCTAAAATCTCTTTGATTACACCTGACTTATCTGCTTCGATTTGGTTCATCATTTTCATTGCTTCAACGATACATAATGTATCGCCCGCATTAACGTGTTGACCAACTTCTACAAAAGCTGGCGCATCAGGAGATGCTGCAGAATAAAATGTTCCCACCATCGGTGAGCGAACAACATGACCTGTAGGTGCGGCTGGCGCGGCAGGTGCTGCATCGGTAGTCGCAGGTGCTGATGCCGGAGCAGCAGGTGCTGCAGGCGCTGGTGCCGCTTGCATCATGGGTGCAGATTGAACAATTGTATTACCTTTATTGATACGAATTGATTCTTCACCTTCTGAAATTTCAATTTCGTTAATGCCAGACTCTTCTACAAGTTCTATAAGCTTCTTAATTTTACGAATGTCCATGAAAATACCTTACTTAATGTGTTTTAATTTGGTCAGTAATTATTTACTGCTCGTGTTGTCTTGTAAGTACCGGCAAGCTGCCGATAGTGCAAATTGGTAACCTTGCGCACCTAGTCCACAAATTACGCCAACGGCTTTATCACTTAAATAAGAATGATGACGAAAAGGTTCTCGCGCATGCACGTTTGATAAGTGCACTTCTATAAAAGGAATATTCACCGCCGCTAACGCATCACGTAAAGCGATGCTTGTATGTGTAAAAGCTGCTGGGTTGATAATAATAAAGTTAATGTTGTTATAGGCATCGTGTATTGCATTGATCAATTCATGTTCAGCATTTGATTGCACATGCGTGAGTTCAACATCGACCTTTTCAGCAGAATGAGTAAGTTCGTCTACAATTTGTACTAATGATTGTGAACCATAAATATTGGGTTCTCGTTTTCCTAACATGTTTAGGTTAGGACCATTTAACAGTAAAATTTTAAATTTTGGTGCCATCTGCATTGAAAGTGTCACTAATTGTAGTCTTTGTACTATGTTTACATAAAATTAGTGATTATGAAACGGTAAGCACTAAAAAACTAATGTTATTACTTTATTTACCGATTATTATAGTGTTTTCGACGACATTCGCAGCAAAATACTGGTCTAATCTCTTTGTTAAGGTGTTTTTAATGAGTTTTTTTCTGGTTATTTGTTTGAACTCGACTAGAATTAAATGGGCAGTTAAGTATTTAACTCGTTGAAATGTAGGGAGGTAATTGTCACAATAGCCTGCCAAAAATAAGATGTTATTTCAATTTGTATACAATTGGATTCCCTAATAAGGATATTGTTATCAGCCGTTATATTTATTTTTGCTTTTTCTGTATCCTGACTTGTATTAGTTCACCCAGCTTTGGGATTGAAGTAATTACACATAAGGCAGTAACACAGCAATCTATCACCGTTGCCCAATTGCGGCGCATTTATGCTATGCGTCAAGTTCGTTGGTCAGACAATACTCCGATTAAAGTATTTGTACTCCCTAGTCACCACCCTTTACATAAAAAGTTTGCTCAGAACACATTAAATATTTTGCCTTATAAATTAGATCGTATTTGGAACAAACTTACCTTTTCAGGTTTAGGCGTAGCGCCAACAATAGTGGCATCGCCAGAAATGTTATTAAAAGCCGTCAGTACGACCCCAGGAGCATTAGGGTACGTAGAAAATATAACAAAGGAAAACATAGTCAATGTTATTCAGATTTCGCAATAACCACTTTCGCTCGCTAATGAAGCGAATAATTAGTTTAACGCCGATCGCGATGTTAAGCATATGCATGACTACTGTGGTTAACGCAGAAGATAATGGTGTACAACTACATGGCTTTATCGCGCAAGGTTTAATTGATGTTGATGGCAGTAATTATGTCAATGACGATGAAAAAATTTCAACGGAGTTAACCGAACTGGGCATTAACGCCTCATATCAGTTTTCAGACCGTCTAAGGTTTTCAGGGCAAGCCGTTTATTTAAATGGTGGCAACCGTTATGCGGATGGACTTCACATTGATTATTTATTGATGGACTGGTCTGCGTTTACCAACGATAAATGGCAAGTAAATTTATATTTAGGTCGAATTAAAAACTATCATTGGTTGTATTCAAGTACGCGTGACGTGCCTATGACGCGACCAAGTATCATATTGCCACAGTCAGTATATTTTGATGCAACACGTAATATGTCCGTAGGTGGTGACGGTGGTGCTATTACCGCTAAATATTTTAGTGATGAATTTGGTGACTTTGATTTTCGTGTCAGTTCAAGTTTTTCGAGTATTTCTGATGAACAAGCACGCATCATATTGGGGCCATTTTCTGATGGTGATTTAACCCATGAAACAGATCTTCAAGCCAGTATTTATTGGGCGCCAACGTTATCTAACTGGCGATTTGGATTAGCGATAACAGATGCAAATTTTGAGTATCAGAAAAAACGCCAAAGTTATTTTACTAGCGGTGATTTAGCGCTAACAAGAAATTATTTTAATGGTGAGTATCAAGGACAAAATTGGACATTTAGTTTTGAGTTGCTACAAGAAAAAATGAAACTTGAAGGCTTTTTACATGACGCCTTCGTTCAGCAGAAAACGGGTCAAGGTGGTTTCGCACAGCTGGAGTATATTTATGATTCAGAAATCAAGTTATTAGGTAGATTAGAACATTTTTATGCTGATAAAAATGATAAAACAGGTACTAAGTTAGAAGCTTCTACGCTAGGTGGCGTACCAAAACACTTTGGTTATCAACATGAAGCAGTAGTAGGTGCAACTTTTGATGTTGCTAATAATGTTCAAATTCAGCTAGAGCACCACTGGGTTAAAGGAACCGCAAGGTTAACGCCGGTAGTATTGCCAAATCCAACGGTGAATAGCCATGAATATTGGCAAATCTCAGCTTTACAAGTTGTATATTGGTTTTAAGTAATGAATAAAATCTTTATAAGCGTACCAACAAAATTACTCTTGCTCATTATAAGTGCCTTACTTCTTATGAGCATTGGTATATCTATGATGTCTTTATCACGTTTAAAGCAAGAGTTTAAAGATTTTCAAATTGAAAAAATTGCGCAAGGACAAAGCCAATTAGCCATGCAAACTAGTACCGATCGTGAACGTCTTGGTTTATGGATTGAGTCATTTTCGGACGTTATTCAGCTTACATCAAAAGATCAATACTCTCTTCCTGCCGCTTTTGAGCGTCAATATGATGCGTTGCAAATGAACCAAAATGTTGAAAATATTTGGTTATTTGATGAAGATAAATCCTTAACGTATAGCACGACAGATATCCATGATAATGTTTTAGTTGCGGTTGAAGAGGCATTTAACAGTAAAGAACCCAATTACCAATTATTCTGCGGTAATGCTTGTGAACAACTAATTGTTGTACCTTTACTAGGAGCAGATGGACACTTTCATGTTGTTGCGATGTCGATGTCATTAATCGATGTGATTTACTCAATAAATCGTGTATTGCAAAGTGAAATTGCCATCGTGAGTTTTGATGGTAGCGAACAATCTTTTCAGAATCAATTTCGTTTTCTATCAACCTCAAATGCAAAGTTAATGCACGATTTGTTTGCCAAGTTAGACAGTGATATTTCGGCAAAAGAAATACGAGAATCTGGTTTGGAAGTGGTATTAGAGCAACAAAGCTATTTAGTTAATTTAATGCAATTAGCAACAAGTGAAGATAAGCAATTTTATATTGCATTAGTTGATGATGTTAGCTCAATAAAAGAGGAGTACAGACAGCAAGTAATGCAATTTTTACTTTCTTCGTTATTGATTTTTATCATTCTTGCCGTATTCGTCTACTTTGTCGCTAGCCCTTTTACCAATCGCATTTTAACGCTTTCGAGTGCTTTACCTTTATTAGCACGTAAAGAATTTGAGCAATTTAGGCAAATTCGCTTAAAGCGTAAACGCATGTTGGCAGACGAATTGGATATAGTAGCCGACTCTGCTACTGAGTTGAGCTATGAACTTGAGCAATTAAATATTGAAGTAGAACAAAAAACCAAAGAACTCGAAAACATTGCAATGTATGACCTGTTAACCGGGTTGCCTAATCGGAACATGCTCAATTACCAGTTGCGCAAAGCCGTTGCGAATATTGGCAGAACAGGTAAGGGTATTGCGGTTTTGTTTTTAGATTTAGACGACTTCAAAAAAGTTAATGATAGTAATGGTCATGGTGATGGCGATAAATTATTAATTGAGGCTGCTAACCGTTTGAGAGTGAGTGTACGCCATGTTGATTTAGCCTGCCGTTTTGGTGGTGATGAATTTGTCATTGTTTTAGGGCACCTCAATAGCTCTGAAGATGCTGTTCCTATTGCAGAAAAAATATTAGAGCGATTTAAGGAGCCTATCCGTATTGGTTCTAGCATTTTCTACGTTTCTACCAGTATTGGTATTGCTTATTGCGAAGATGAAATTGCGAAACCTGAGTTACTCGTTAGCCAAGCAGACATCGCAATGTACGAGGCGAAAGATAATGGTGGAGCACAATTTCATGTCTACCATGCAGATATGTATCAACGTGTTGCTCATCGAGTCATGATGGAAACAGAAGTGCGGCAAGCCTTGGCTAAAGGTCAATTTAGTTTGAGTTTGCAACCGCAGTTGGAAACGAAGACGAAAAAGCTTTACGGATTTGAGGCATTGTTGCGTTGGAAGCATCCTGAAAAAGGCATGATTTCCCCCGATGACTTTATACCCATTTTAGAAAATTCTGAGCACATGATTGAGCTCGGCTACTGGGTAATTCGCAGGTGTTTTGAAATATTAAAAGAACTTGATGCAATCGGTTTAACAGATGTGCGCATGGCGATAAACCTTTCAGCAGGACAATTTATTGATCCACAATTACCGCAATATTTAAGTGGTTTACTTGATGAATTTAATTTTAATGCTAGAAGGTTCGAACTTGAATTGACGGAACAAACGTTAGTTAAAGATATTGATCGCGCCATCAATACCATGAATTTATTGAAAGAATCGGGCTTTAGTTTTGCGATTGATGATTTTGGTACGGGTTACTCTTCGTTAGCTTATATTAAAAAAATGCCAATCGATGTAATTAAAATAGATAAAAGTTTTGTCTTTGGTATGTTGGAAAATCACGCTGATTATCAAATTATTATGTCGACGATTGCTATGGTCAAGAACTTAGGCCTTACGGTCATTGCCGAAGGCGTTGAAAGTAGTGCACAATTGAGAAGCTTGGCGGAGAGTGAATGTGACATCATTCAAGGTTACTATTTTTCAAAGCCCATCCCGGAAGCGGATTTATTTGGCTTTGTAAATTCATACCTTATTAATGGTTATTGGAAAACGCAACCGGCAATATGTTACCCCTAAACGGTTTATCAATATGGTGAGTAACTATTTTAAATCGCTAAGTATAAGTTTGAACTTGATTGAAAAATAAATGACGATACTAACATGGACAGCATTACTTGCTGAAGAAAAACAAAAACGTTACTTTCAAGACACCTTAGATTATGTCGCAAAGCGACGCGAACAAGGCATTAATGTTTATCCACCCGTAGATGATGTTTTTAATGCTTTTACTACACCAGACTTTAAGAACATTAACGTTGTAATTCTAGGACAGGATCCATATCACGGTGAAGGGCAAGCTCATGGTTTTTGTTTTTCTGTTAAACCTGGCATAAAACCTCCTCCTTCTCTTGTTAACATGTATAAAGAGCTACTTTCTGATATTGAAGGGTTTCAAATGCCTGAACATGGAGATTTGCGAAGCTGGGCAGAACAAGGCGTGATGTTACTTAATACCGTTCTTACTGTTGAAGAAGGGCAGGCGCATTCTCATAAAAAACTTGGCTGGGAACAATTTACTGACCGAGTTATCGCATTACTCAATGATTATGGTGAAGGTGTTATCTTTTTACTTTGGGGAGCGCATGCACAAAAAAAAGGACAAAGTATCGATACCGACAAACATTTTGTTTTAAAAGCGCCGCACCCTTCACCTTTATCTGCACATCGTGGTTTTTTTGGTTGCCAACACTTTTCTAAAACTAATGCATTACTTCATCAGCAAGGAAAAAAAACCATTAATTGGCAATTATGAAGACACTAGAAAGTGTCTTCTATATGCTGAGCAAATTCCTCAGCTGCCATAAAACCTGTCACTCTACGTTGACTAAGTTCTTCCCCTTCTAAGTTAAAAAATAAAATTGAAGGTAAGCCAAAGACTTGATAATGCTTCATTAACTCGACGCTATCTGGGGCACCTGTATCGGTTAGATCTATTTGTACTAATCGTGTATTTACTAACGCTTCTTGAACGACAGCAACAGGGAAGGTTTTATGTTCAAACTCTTTACATGCGACACACCAATCGGCATATAAATCGACCATAACGGTTTCACCGTTTGCATTAGCAGTGGCAACGAGGGCTTTTAGCTCGGTTAAATTTTTAACATAAGTAAACGCTTTAGTATCACGTTGTTGCTCTGGTAACACTTGATAATACTGCGTTAGCTGATATCCACTGAAACAGGTTATTGCAAGTACTAACGCACTGGCAAAAGAACCCTTCAAACGACTTTTATTTTTTAATGCTGATTTAACAAAATAAACGCATGCCGAGAGTAGAATAATAAGCGCGATCGCAAAAGTTATGGTGTTTGGTAAGATTCGCTCTAACAAGAAGACTGGTACTGTTAAGAGTAAAAAGCCGAAAACTACTTTTATCATTTCCATCCAAGCCCCGGCCTTGGGTAACAATTTACCACCAGTGCTACCTAAAATAAGTAGTGGTAACCCCATTCCCAAACTTAATGCATATAAGGCAGCTGCGCCTAACGTAACATCTCCTGATTGAGAAATATAAATCAACGCGCCTGTTAATGGGGCTGTCGTACAAGGAGAAGCGACAAGACCGGAAATTGCTCCCATGCTAAAAACACCACCATATGACCCAGATTTTTGATTATTGCTCAGATTATTGAGCTTATTCTGCCAACTAGCGGGTAAGCTTAGATTAAAAATGCCGAACATTGATAGCGCGAGAAAGATGAATAAAGCACTCAGTGTGAGCAATACTATCGGGTGCTGAAACATTGCTTGAAATTGCGCTCCAGCTAAAGCAACGATGATACCTAAAATCGTGTAAGTGACGGCCATTCCTTGCACATAAGTAAAGGATAAAGCAAACGCCCTATTTGTTGATAAACCTTGTTTTTGGCCAACAATAATGCCTGTTAAAATAGGGTACATTGGGAATACACAAGGGGTAAATGACAATAATAATCCACCAATAAAAAAGGCAAACAGCGTCCACCATAAGTTATCACTTTTAAGTAAATCAACTAATTGATGTTGTTCACTACTTTCAGTCACAGGCATTTTTTTATCTATAAGCTGTCCATTGCTATTATTTGAAGTTTGTGACATCGCTGCAAAAATATCAGCTGAACTGGCTTTTGAGCTGACTATATCAATGACCTTTATTTCAGGTGGGTAGCATAGACCTTTTTTCGCACAACCCTGAAAGCGAACCATCAATTGTGCATTATTACCAATGTCGCTTAGTTTAATTTGGAACGAGAGCGGTTTTTCAAAAATCTCTTGTACGCCGAAAAACTCATCCTCGTGTTCGATCCCCGAAGGCAAGTTTACGCTATTAATAGAGACGTTCTTTCCTTCGAAAGAAAATTGTTTTTTATATAAGTAGTAGCCTTCAACAATATCAAAGCTTATTTGTACGGTATTTTGGCTTTGTTCAAAATTGAAATTAAAGGCGAGATCTGGCGTTAAGAACTCCTGTTCGTTACTGAACAATGAGCTTGCACTGCTGTCAAAAATTGAGTCCTGTGCGCTTGCATTGACCTGACCAAACAGCGTTAGGCAAATAAATAAAAATAATGAAGTGTAATGTTTAAGCATGAGGGTTTATTGAGTCATTTAACCAAGTTAAGTAATCCTGATTACCATTGCTAATAGCTAGCGCGATAATTTCAGGTACGTCATAAGGGTGAAGCTGTGTAATGATTTCCGATAGCTGTTTAAAAAAAGTGGCTTTTGTTTTAATTATAAGCTGTACTTCAGTATCCTTTTCAATTGTCCCTTGCCATTGGTACACGGACGTCACGTTTGAAACAATGTTAACACAAGCGGCAACCTTTTGTTTTACGAGCGTTTCCGCTATTTGATGCCCAACTTCGTTTGAAGGGCATGTACATAACACGATTTGATACATAATTTTGTCACAACTTATGGGGTCTGGCCATAATCTAAAGCAATATTCAGAGTCTGTAAAACGTCACTGGTTGAAAAAGACCTGATCACCCTCATATTTGTTTCACTGCACTAGGAGAATTTATTACATGTTTCGCATTCTGTTTTTTTTGTTCGTTATTATTCCCATTATTGAAATCGCGGTATTGATGCAAGTTGGTGCGTGGCTAGGTGCTTGGCCAACGATCGCAATTGTTGTCATTACAGCGTGGTTAGGTGCAAAAAATGTGAAGCAACAAGGTATCGCTACGTTGCAATCTGTACAAGATAAAATGGCCCAAGGTGAAGCACCTTCGGATGAAATTGTTGCAGGTTTATTGTTATTGGTTGCTGGCGTGTTATTAGTGACGCCTGGTTTTGTTACTGACTTCTTTGGATTGTCTTTACTTATACCTCAAGTTAGAAGAGGCCTTATAAATGCAGTTCAGAGTCGACTTACCCAACATTCGGTTGTACAAACGCAGCAATTTACATTTCATCATCATCAACAACATTCATTTGACCAAAAAGTTGAAAAAGAAACGCCACAAAGTGGTGGTAAAACACTTGAAGGCGAATTCGAACGCAAAGATTAAAAAATTTTCACTAAAAGGGTTGTATTGGTGAAATACGGCCCTATTTATCTTTCAACTCAATTAATTTGTAAACAACATTCTCAGGAGAGAAATCAATGAGTATTCGTCCATTACACGATCGCGTAATTATCAAGCGTAAAGAAGTAGAGTCTAAATCTGCTGGCGGTATCGTTTTAACGGGTAGCGCTGCTGAGAAATCAACCCGTGGTGAAGTTATTGCTGTAGGCAATGGCCGCATCCTAGAAAACGGTGAAGTGCGCGCATTAGATGTAAAAGTAGGTGACCAAGTGATCTTTAATGAAGGTTATGGTGTTAAAACTGAAAAAATTGATGGTGAAGACGTGCTTATCTTAAGCGAAACAGACATCTTAGCTATCGTAGAATAATTAATTAGTAAATTATCATTTAATTCAATTAGAGAAGTGTAAACGCATTTATCAGAAAATTTAATACGGTGAACAGATTTAAGCATCGTTGAAAATGATTGGTTAGGCTTCTCAATAGAGCAAAATAGGAAAGATTAAAATGGCGGCAAAAGACGTATTATTCGGTAATGACGCACGCGCTAAAATGCTTAGCGGTGTAAATATTTTAGCTGATGCAGTTAAGGTTACTTTAGGACCTAAAGGTCGTAATGTAGTTTTAGATAAATCATTTGGTGGCCCAACAATCACTAAAGATGGTGTTTCAGTTGCCAAAGAAATTGAACTTGAAGATAAGTTCGAAAATATGGGCGCACAAATGGTGAAAGAAGTTGCGTCTAAGGCAAACGATGAAGCGGGCGACGGTACAACAACTGCAACCGTATTAGCACAAGCTATTGTAAATGAAGGTTTAAAGTCAATCGCAGCGGGTATGAATCCAATGGATCTTAAGCGCGGTATAGACAAAGCTGTTATTGCTGCGGTTGAAGAGCTTAAATCACTTTCTACACCTTGTACTGACAATAAAGCGATTGAGCAAGTTGGTACTATTTCAGCAAACTCAGACAAGACAGTTGGTGAAATCATTGCTACAGCAATGGAGCGTGTTGGTGCAGAAGGCGTTATTACTGTTGAAGAAGGTCAAGCGTTGACTGATGAGTTAGACGTTGTTGAAGGTATGCAGTTTGATCGTGGATACTTATCACCTTACTTCATTAACAACCAAGAAAATGGCACGGTTGAATTAGAAAACCCATTCATTCTTTTAGTGGATAAAAAAGTATCAAATATACGCGAATTGCTTCAAACATTAGAAGCAGTTGCTAAAGCAGGTAAGCCTTTATTAATTATTGCTGAAGATGTTGAAGGTGAAGCATTAGCGACATTAGTTGTAAACAACATGCGTGGTATTGTTAAAGTTGCTGCCGTTAAGGCGCCAGGTTTTGGTGATCGCCGCAAAGCAATGCTTCAAGACATCGCTACGTTAACAGCAGGTACAGTAATTTCCGAAGAAATCGGTATGGAGCTTGAAAAAGCGACTTTAGAAGATTTAGGTCAAGCTAAGCGTGTCGTGATATCTAAAGACAATACAACCATTATCGATGGCATTGGCGAAGAAGCTGACATTCAAGCACGTGTTGCTCAAATTCGTGGCCAAATTGAAGAAACATCTTCAGATTATGATAAAGAAAAACTTCAAGAGCGCTTAGCAAAACTTGCTGGTGGTGTTGCGGTCATTAAAGTGGGCGCGGCTACTGAAGTTGAAATGAAAGAGAAAAAAGCACGCGTTGAAGATGCATTACACGCAACGCGCGCAGCGGTTGAAGAAGGTGTTGTAGCTGGTGGTGGTGTTGCCTTGGTTCGTGTTGCTGAGAAAATTAAAGCACTTGAAGGTGATAACGAAGACCAAAATCACGGTATCAATGTAGCATTACGCGCAATGGAGTCGCCATTACGTCAAATCGTGACTAACTGCGGTGATGAAGCTTCTGTAGTACTTAATGAAGTACGTAATGGTGAAGGTAACTATGGTTATAATGCGGGTAACGGTACTTATGGCGATATGTTAGACATGGGGATTCTAGATCCAGCGAAAGTAACACGTTCTGCAATTCAGTTTGCGGCATCTGTTGCTGGCTTAATGTTAACAACTGAAGCGATGATTACTGACGCACCAGTTAAAGATTCTGCACCTGCAATGCCTGATATGGGCGGCATGGGTGGTATGGGTGGCGGTATGCCAGGTATGATGTAATTCATGCTTAATTAAATTGATCTTGACGTTGTTGTCTTTTCGACTCGCATAGTACGAGCTATGCGTTGCTCAACGTCTCTTGTCATTATCAATTTACCCTATGCAGAATATACTGCTTAAAATAGACTAAATAAAAAAACCGCCGAGGCGGTTTTTTTATTCTCTAAAAGAAACGTAGGAAATTATTTGCTATAAGTTTACAGTTGAGACTGTAAGTAGTTCTCTAAACCAAGAGTCTTTATGAGTCGTAATTGTTGTTCTAACCAGAACGCATGATCGCTTTCGGTATCATCAATAAGTGTTTGCAACATATTACGGGTGACAAAATCTTTTTTCTCCTCACAGAGCGCCATTGCGTCTTTTAACGCCTTATCAACGGCAAGTTCTACGTCTAAATCATTGCTTAACATTTGCGGGACATCTTTGCCGATATCAAGACCACTTCTGGTAACCATATCTGGCGTGCCTTCTAAAAAGAGAATACGCTCAATGAGTAAAGACGCGTGTCCTTTTTCGTCGTCAAATTCATGGTCGATGCGTTCAAATAATTTTGTGAAGCCCCAGTCGTGATACATACGTGAATGAATGAAGTATTGATCCATTGCGGCAAGCTCATAAGCTAACAGGCCGTTAAGGGCGTTAATAATCTCTGTATTACCTTTCATGACTCACTCCTTTATAACTGTGCTTGTAAATATTTTTCCAAACCCATATGTTGAATTTGATACGCTTGCGTCTCTAACCAATCTAAATGTTCTTCTTCATAGTCAAGGATCTCAACCAATAGTTCACGGGTGACGAAATCTTTTTCTTGCTCACATAAAGCAATCGCTTGCTTCATTTGTTCAATTTGCGTTAATTGAAATTTGCTATCGCATTGCAACATTTCTTCGGTTTTTTCACCGATAGAAAGTGCACCAAGTTTTTGTAAGTTTGGTAAGCCTTCTAGGAAAAGAATCCGCTCAATCAGTGCATCTGCTTGCTTCATGTCTTTAATAGACTTTTTATAGCAATGCTCATTTAGTTTTGAAAAGCCCCAGTTCTTATACATTCTTGCATGTAAGAAAAATTGGTTAATTGAGGTAAGTTCGGTGGTAAGCACTGCGTTTAGCGTTGTGATTATATTACTTTGACTTTGCATAGATAACGTTCCATTAGCAAGTGGTGGAACAATTATAAGAGTTTAATTGCTTAAGTCAAAAAAATAAGTAAAAACAATGATTTACCAATGAAAACTATTCTTGTTTTTATTACTGTTAGTAATTTTTTATCGTTGTTAAGTGAATGATAAAGAACAATTATTGAGGGAAGTGCTAGCCGACGTCTTGAAAAAGTGATTCATCGATAATGGTATTATCGATAACTTGTTGCGCTGCTTTCACGCAAGAACCACAGTCTTTACCAATATTAAGGTGTTTTTTTAATTCACGCATAGTACCTGCGCCTTTGTTACGCACGACTTCTTGTATATTTTTATCTGTGATGCCATTACAAATGCAAACAAACATAGCGAACCCTTAATGATTATGCGAGTGATAATAGTTCTCATTTGGTCAAAATGCAAACATTATTTTCACTTTTTTAAAGTGAGTGCGGTATATCGTATTTACTAGCTAAAACGGCTTTATTTGAAGACAAAGAATAAAGCCGTTTTGTGAATGTACATACAGGCGCTTGTTTTTAGATTACAATTTAATACACATTTTTTGGTTAATATCCGGTCTAATGGATATACCAAGTAAAGTAGAGGGCAGGACTATGATTAAAGTAAACGTGATAATGTCTACAATTGTTTCGTTTTTGCTTGTTGCACCAAATGCGTTGGCCGGCACAAGTGAAGTAACATGGCAGAACCCAGATAAATACAGAGATGTTTATGCTGGGCAAGAGCATAGAGCTAAATTTAAAAAGCGCGTGTTTAAAGAGTTTGAACAACATTTCGCTAAACTGGCAGAGCAACTTCCCAAAGAACAGACTTTAAAGATTACTGTAACTGATGTTGATTTAGCAGGTGATGTGCATGAAACCATGGATCGTATACGTGTGATCAAAGATATTCATATACCACGTATGAAGTTTTCATATCAGCTAGTGGATGCTTCTGATCACATCCTTCAAGAAGGCTTAGAAAACTTGAAAGATATGAGCTTTATGATGCGAAGTAGTTTACGTTATAACAACACTTTTCTTCATTATGAAAAAGTGATGTTAGACCAATGGTTTGATAATACACTTGCGCAAAAGTAACGCTAATTTTGATGCTTATCTACAATATTGATAAGCATCTTTAAGTCAATTAGTTATTAATCTGCGGTGTATGTTTTCTCAAAGGTACCTAGCACGGCAAAAAGCTGCTCTATTTTCTTTACCAGTGCTATAAGTAATTGCTGATCTTGGTTTTGTTGCCATTTCAGTAAGTCGTCAGCAACCTCTTCAACATAGGGTTGAAAGGTATTGGCATTTGCATTAAAACCCGCATCCTGTTTAAAGATGTTTTCAAAGTTTGCCATTTTCTTTTCACGTAGGTCAGACAGAGTCGCGTCTGCAGCAAGTGACTTTTTAAGAATAATTGAAATATTGTCGATCAGTTGTTTATTGACTGCTTCACTCATAGTATTTTAATCGGTGCTAATGAAAATAGCGCAGTATTATGCCAGTTTTATGGGGGTTTTGTTAGCTTCACCAGCAATTTCCCGCACAACTTTAGGCATTAAAAAGCCAGGTAAGGTTGCCATCATGTTTTTTACTAATGATTGTGCTTGTTGATCGCTAATATTAAAATGAGCAACCCCTTGTACTTTATCAAATAAGTGCAAATAGTATGGCTGAATACCGCAATCAAAAAGCTGCTCACTTAATTGACATAAAGTGTTTACTTCGTCGTTCACGCCTTTTAATAACACACTTTGATTGAATAGCGGTATCCTAGCTTGCCGTAGGGGCTCAATGGCGTTTGCAAATGATTCATCAATTTCATTTGGGTGATTGATATGAAAGACAAAGGTGCTTTTAAGTCGAGAGTTTGCCAACATATCTACTAGCTCAGGTGTTATACGTTGCGGGATAACGACAGGTAATCGACTGTGAATACGTAGCCGTTTTACGTGAGGAATACGCTCGATTTGCGCTATTAACCAATGTAAGTGTTGATCATTAGCCATGAGCGGATCACCACCGCTAAAAATCACTTCGTTAACTTCTTGATGTGCTGTAATGTAATCGAGTGCTTGCTGCCAACGTTGTTTATTTGGGCTGTTATCAGCATAAGGAAAATGACGACGGAAACAGTATCGACAATTAATCGCACAACCCGCTTTTACGATCATCAGTACGCGGTGAGTATATTTATGCAATAAACCCTCGGCAACTGTATCATGTTCTGCCAACGGGTCGGTGCTAAATCCATGAGTGTCAATAAACTCCGCTGATATTGGCATGACTTGTTTTAGTAGGGGATCATCAATGTCACCTTTCACCATTCTTGTAATAAAAGGCTTTGGCACTCGCACTGGAAAAAGCTTACGGGCAGAAAAGTGTGCTTGATAAATGCTAGGGTCAATATCAAGCATTTTTAACAGTACACTCGGGTCTGTCACAACGTCGGCTAACTCTTTTTGCCAAGAAGTGTGCAAATTATCGTGAATATAGGGTATTATTTGCGGCATTTATAATTTCAATCTCTCGAAAGTAAAGCGAGTATTTATGGCTTCATTCAGTACTAACCAATTTAAAGCCGGTCTTAAATTAATGATCGACGGCGAACCTTGTAACATTTTAGAAAATGAAATCGTTAAGCCGGGTAAAGGCCAAGCATTTAACCGTGTAAAAATCCGTAAGTTAATCTCTGGCAAAGTGCTAGAAAAAACCTTTAAATCAGGTGAATCTGTAGAAGGCGCTGATGTAATGGATTCAGAGCTTGGTTATTTATATGCCGATGGCGAATTCTGGCATTTTATGAATAATGACACCTTTGAGCAAGTTGCAGCTGACGAAAAAGCGGTTGGCGATAATGTAAAATGGCTGTCAGAAGGTGATTTATGTACGATTACTTTTTGGGATGGTAACCCAATTTCTGTGTCGCCTCCTAACTTTGTTGAGTTAGAAATAACAGAAACTGATCCTGGCTTAAAAGGTGATACGGCAGGTACTGGTGGTAAACCTGCAACATTAACTACAGGTGCCGTAGTACGTGTACCTTTATTTGTTCAAATCGGTGAAGTAGTGAAAGTGGATACACGCACTGGTGAATATGTATCACGTGCCGGAAAATAACCTGTAATACATTATTTAAAAAACCTCGCTAATACGGGGTTTTTTATTGTCTGTTTTAGCGCTTTTTAAATGTAATGCCATCTAGCGTAAGTGCTGAAATACCTGAGTTATATTCAATAAAACGTATCAACTGGCCATGGCTAGGTCTCAACTTAATTCTAAGCACATCAGTTTCTTTATAAGCCGTTGCCGTTGCGTGAAGGTTTCCCCATGTAACAGTGAAATGCTCTTGCTGATAGTTAATAATGACATTGCCCGCCATCGCGTGATGATATGTTCCGGTATATTGATTAATTGGCTTTGTTAGATCTAAAGGACGATTGTGGTAACTTTGCTCTTTAGTGATAAATTTTTCACGGTACGACTTCGCCATTGTTGATAACGCAGCAATTCGTTGAAGAGATGTTTGTTCAATATCATCTTCTTCTAACAATATGCCATAGATATAGTCAGCAATAACATCCGTAACCTTATCGTTGAACATGCCTTCATTATTCAATATTACAATACCAATGCCTTTATTTGGCATAAAAGATAGGTGTGGGCGAAAGCCATCAAAAGAACCAAAATGATGCATGGTTACCTGTTTTTTGTATTGCCCTTTATACCAACCTAGTCCATAGGTAGTACGTTCAAAATCGCCGCGTTTACTGTTAACGTTTGCTAGAGATTTATGGGAAAGTTTAGTGTTGTTCTTTAGGTTAGGTATTGCTGATGGCGTTAATTGTTGATTAACAAAGCGCGCCATATCTTCAATAGAAGACAACAAGCCACCTGCCGCATGTAGAGTATTATCTTGCTTTTCTAAGTATAAAGCCTTGGTTGGCTCTAGTGAAAAGTAAGAATATGGTTTAGCAATCTGTAATTTTTGTTGCTTGGCTTCACTGCGTAAAGCGGTTGTGTGTGTCATCTTCAAGGGTGTTAATAAATGATGTTTTATTGCCGTTTGCCATGGGATATTAAACGTATTTTCATACCATAAACTCACAATGTTGTAGCCTAAATTTGTATACTGAAATTGGCCTAATGGTTTTTCCGTATTCGAATAAAGTTTGCTTAGCATACTCTTTGTGAGTTGCTTATTATGAATACCAGTGATCGACAAAGCGTTTGTTAAGAAGTTATCTTGAAGACCTGATGTATGTGAGAGTAAATGTTTAATGGTCACTTTATTCGCTTTAATTTCTGAATGAAATTTTATCTCGGGGAACATCTGAGCGAGCGTCGTATCTAGTGAATATTGAGATTTTTCCAATATTTGTAAAATGAATTGAGCAAAAAGCGGTTTGGTAATCGAAGCGATATAAAAAAGAGTTTCGTCGTTTGCTAGTATATTATGCTCGATGTCAGCGTACCCTGTAGTGCGTTGGTATATGATTTTTTCATTATCAATCACGGCGATAGCAATCGCACTATTGATGTTTAATTGTGTCCTAATTTTACTTATCTGGTTATCTATTTTATCCGTTATATTGGTTGCATTTACTGATATTGAGATGCTAAGTGTAAGTATTAAGAAGTAGGTTAGTGGTAATAAATAATAGTGCATATTTTCTCATTATATTGATTGTATTGACTATAAAGATGCGGCAATTCAATATTTGGATGCAGGTGATAGGTCGATTTATTATTCACGCAGGGCTTTGATTGTAACCCCACGTGAACTGTCACTTAACTTCTATGGGTATAGCGGTAATGTGGTTTATCTTCTGGCCAGTCACTTAATGGAAAAGGGTATTTATCGGTATTTAACGTTAAAAATTGATTAATTTGATAAATATAGTTGTTTAAACTTTGACCAAGACTTTTTAAATGATTATTTGCTCTACCGGTTACGAGTAAGAACAAGAACTGGAATATCGCAATCATGGTAATAATAAAACGTACAAAGCCTGCAATAAAACCGAATAACAACATAAATAGGCCACGTAACCATGTGCCTGCGCTTAACCAGTTTTTTTTCTCTACTGAATGAATATCTTTCATAACACCCTCTACAACGTAGCCTTAGTGAAGATTTAACACTAACGCGATTATTGATGCGTTAGTCATTGGATATCAAATATAAAGCAAAATGGTAGCCAACATTTAAAAGCTTTTAATAACAAAGAGATAGTTTTATATGAAAACACTTACTTGGTGTAATTAACCACTCTTAGGTTGTTTTAACGAGTTATAAGTGGTGAAAAAATACATAAAAAACCTGCTAATTGGCAGGTTTTTTATACTTTTTAGTAAACGCAGTGTTACTGTTTATTTTTTAAATAACGATTAAAGTATTGTGTTTTCATCGTTTGTAAATGTAACGTTGTACCTTTACCTTCGCGCAAACTATGGCTGCGATTAGGGTAAGACATAAATTCAAACTGTTTATTATGTTTTACCAATTCATTGATTAATCGTTCAGCACCTTGATAATGTACGTTGTCATCGCCGGTACCATGTACCAATAATAAGTTACCTTGTAAGTTCTTGGCGTGGGTTATTGGTGAACCTTGCTTATAACCTTCTTCATAATCGGGTAATAAGCCTGAGTAACGTTCTTGATAAATGGTATCGTATAGCTTTTGGTCTGGTACTGGCGCCAATGATATACCTACGTGGTATTGCTCAGGGTAACGAAATAACATATTCAATGTCATAGAGCCACCACCAGAGTGTCCCCATATGCCAACGCGATCCGTATCGATATAATCCCAGCGTTTACTCATTGCATCTAAAGCATCGGCTTGGTCACGAGATGATAAAATGCCTACTGCACCATAAATGGACTTACGCCACTCACGCCCTTTTGGCGACGCTGCACCTCGGCTATCAATTGACGCGATAATGTAACCTTGTTCGGTCATATAAGCATCCCAAACATAAGAGTTTCCACGCCATCTATTTTGTACCGTTTGCCCAGCCGGTTCACTGTATACATAAAAAATAATTGGGTATTTTTTATTTGGGTCAAAGTCAGCAGGGCGCATGATATAACCATCTAATACAACACCATCACGCGCTTTTACTTGGAAAAACTCATGTGAAGGTTTGTTAATTGTTGCCAATTTATCAATCAGCTTTTGGTTGTCCATCATCATGTGTTTTTCTTGATGATTCGCTACCATGACTAAACGTTTTTGTGTCGGTTGGTCAAAGGCTGAATGGCTATGAACGGCCCATTGACCATTAGGTGACATTTGATAGTAGTTTACACCCGCAAACGCTTTTGGAGTGAGTCGCTGATTTACCACGCTACCATCTAACTTGCTGCGGTATAGATAACGCTCTGATGTATTACCTTTGGACGCTGTAAAATATAGCCAACCACCTTTTTCATCAATTGCTTGAATAGAGCCAAAAACAGTGACATCAAAATTACCTGGCGTTAAATTGATAACTTCTTTACCATCACGTGATATGCGGTAAAGATCTCGCCAACCACTGCGTTCACTCGTCCAAACAAAATACTTGCCGTCGTTAATCCAGTGGGCATCATCATAGAAATCTAAATAAGTTTCTTCTTGTTCAACCATGATCTTACTAATCGCGGCATTTTGACTGTTCACTAGATAAAGTATATTGGTATCTTGCTTACGATTAACATGCTGAATAAGTATAGCTTCGCCAGTGCCTGCCCAGTTCATACGTGGAATATACATTTCTCGTGAATTATTTGGCAGCTTAGTCATCGTGACCTTTTTCGAGGCTAGGTCAACAATGCCAATATTAGCGAGAGAATTAGTTTCACCTACTTTAGGGTATGGAAATTTGGTAATTGTTGGGTATAGAGCGTCGGTATTGTTGATCATGATAAAGTCTTTGCTACCAGAGGTATCTAGTTGCCAAAAAGCAATTTTTTTACCATCGGGGCTCCAGCGAAAACCATCTCGAATTGAAAATTCTTCTTCGTATACCCAATCGAACAAACCATTAATAATGCCATTACCCGCGTCGTGAGTTAATTGGGAAATGCTGTTATCATTAAGATTCTCAACATAAATGTTATCATCGCGTACATAGGCAACGCGTGTTCCATCAGGTGAAAACTTCGCAAACATGAGGCTACTAGGCTTGGCTGCATCACCACCTAATTTGACTAATGCATTTGTAGATAGATTTAGTACCCAATAATCACCACGACTGTTTGAACGCCATACCTTTTTACTATTGGTATAAATGAGCAACTGTTTGCGATCACCAGACCAAATATAGTCATGAATAGCGAGAGGCTTTTCTGTATTTCTTGGCGTTAACTGCTCTGCTGAAACGAGTACTTCACCTTGCAGTGTCTCCGGGTTATATAAAACAATATCGCGCCCAATTGGCACTTGTTTACCTTTATCATCGGCTTTTGTTGTTTTCGACTTTTCTACTGATGTGTAACCGGTACCATCCTCTAGCCAGCGAATTTGACCGATATAATCTGATCTAAATTCATAATCGGTATAAATTCTGTCAAGTGTTAGCGCATTTTTAGTATTTGCTAAGTTACTTTCTGCTTGTTGTGTTGTATTACCATCTGTTGCTTGGCAAGCAACAAGCGCTGTAGTCAGCGCGGTTCCAACAAGCAATTTTTTTATTGTGATAAATTGCATGTACTTTTCCTCGTCAATAACGCAGCTACTTTAAATTGTATACAATTTAAAGGCAATGGTTGCTCGAGATTATTCGCGGTAATGTTGTGAATTTTATTTTACTTATACGCTTGAATTTCGTGCTTTATTGCCTCATTTAATAAAATTATTTGTTTTAATTTGAAATCAATATGACTAAAGCGCTCGAAATATCTGGTTTAAAGAAAACTTATAAAGGTGGTTTTCAAGCCTTGAAAGGAATAGAACTCTCAGTTGATAAAGGTGACTTTTTTGCTTTACTAGGACCAAATGGAGCGGGGAAGTCTACGACAATTGGTGTCATTACTTCGTTGGTTAATAAATCTGAAGGACAAGTAAAGGTTTTTGGTTACGATATTGATCAGGCCCTTGAAACCGCAAAAAGTCATATAGGTTTAGTACCACAAGAGTTTAACTTTAATCAGTTTGAAAGCTTAACGAAAATATTGGTAAATCAGGCAGGGTACTATGGTGTTGATCGCGCAACAGCACATCAACGCGCCGAAAAGTACCTAAAGCAACTCGATCTATGGGATAAAAAAGACAATGCGGCAAGAATGCTGTCAGGTGGAATGAAACGCCGCTTGATGATAGCTCGCGCGTTAATGCATGAACCACAAATACTCATTTTAGATGAACCAACGGCTGGTGTTGATATTGAGTTAAGACGTTCTATGTGGGATTTTTTACGCGAATTAAACAAGCAAGGTATTACCATTATTTTAACGACACACTATTTGGAAGAAGCAGAAATGTTGTGCCGTAATATCGCGATTATTGACTCGGGCATCATCGTAGAAAATACCGACATGAAATCACTACTGGCTAAGCTTGATTTGGAAACATTCGTATTAGACCTCAAGCCTAATAGTAATACACCTGAGCTTGAAGGGTTTTGTTACCGCGTTATCGATGATCATACGGTAGAAGTTGATGTGAGAAAATCTCAAAAGATTAATGATGTCTTTGCACAGCTTAGTCAACAGGACATTGATGTAATTAGTATGCGAAATAAAAGTAATCGTTTAGAAGAACTGTTTGTAAGTCTCGTTGGTTCAGGTGAAAAGTTGGAGGAAGCATAGCGATGTCGTCAGCTAGAAATATGGTTGCATTAAAAAGTATTTTGCATAAAGAGACTCACAGATTTATGCGCATTTGGGTGCAAACGCTCGTACCACCTGCGATAACGATTAGCTTATATTTTGTTATTTTTGGCTCTTTAATAGGCTCGAGAATTGGTCAAATGGGGGGCTTTGATTATATGGCATTTATTGTCCCAGGTTTGATTATGATGAGTGTGATCACTAATTCGTATTCTAATGTAGCATCATCATTTTTTAGTGCAAAATGGCAACGAAATGTAGAAGAAATGCTTGTAGCACCAGTACCAAACTGGGTGATTGTCGCAGGCTATGTTGGCGGCGGCATGGCGCGGGGAATTCTAGTCGGACTTATTGTTACTATTGTTGCAATGTTTTTTACTGACATTCAAATTCATAATATTTGGGTTATTATTGTAACGGTCGCTTTAACGTCAGCAACATTTGCGTTAGGTGGTTTAATTAATGCTGTTTTTGCGGGTAGTTTTGATGATATATCCATTATTCCTACTTTTGTTTTAACGCCGTTAACATACTTAGGCGGTGTATTTTATTCTATCTCATTGTTGCCAGATTTCTGGCAAGGTGTGTCGCAAATTAACCCTATCGTGTATATGGTAAATGCATTCCGTTATGGTTTCTTGGGTATTTCAGATGTCAGTTTAACGGTGGCATTTAGTGTTTTAGGGGTATTTATTGTTAGCCTTTATGGTATAGCAATGTACTTAATTTCTAAGGGAATTGGTTTGAGAAGCTAATGCAAGACAGTAATACCGGTGATTCAAAAGCGATAGTTACAAATCAGTTAGGCGTTCATGAAAAGCTTGTTGATATTGTTGAAAAGCATTTAGCCCATCGTTCTCAAAAGCCTTTTCAACAGCACACGTTAGATGCTTTTGCTTTAGCGAATGAACGAGTAAGTGCTCACAAAGGAAAGCTAATATTAGACTCCTGCTGTGGGGTTGGTCAAAGTACGCGTTTACTGGCAAAGAATAACCCAGAGGCGTTGGTTATCGGTATTGATAAATCTGCGCATCGCATCGAGCGTAATGATCAAGAACTCGTTGCTCGCACGTCGACACACGATATAGACAATTTCTTACTATTACGTGCTGATCTAAATGACTTCTATCGACTGATCGTGCGGGAGAAATGGTGTGTTGATCAGCATTATATTCTGTACCCAAATCCATGGCCAAAGAGTAAGCATGTGCAACGTCGATGGCACGGAAGCGCAGTGTTTCCTGAGATAATTTCAATTGGGCAAAAGATTATCTTGCGTAGTAATTGGCGATTATATTTAGAAGAGTTCTTAATGGCCGCAAACATTGCTAATCGCCGTGGCAGCATTGAAGAAGTAAAAGCTGATATCGCTTTAACGCCATTTGAAGCAAAGTATAAGGCAAGCGGGCAGGTATGTTGGCAATTAACCATTACTTAGCTGTTCACTGTGTTGTGCTATTACGTTCTTTAGTTGATTAGGCTAAATTGCTTAGTGAAAATCACCACTTTTTTGCCAATGATACAAACTCTAAATAAGCTATATATAGCCGCTAAATAATAAAAAACCAAAAAAAACAACACTTTAAAAAGTTGGTCTAATAATTGTTAGTAAGGACATATCAGTCACTTTGAAGATAGGACATGGATATGACTCACAATATTAAAAAGAACGTTTTAATGATGGCGTTAAGCAGTTTGGCAATTGTCGAGCTAGGGTTTGTATATTTAGCAACATTAATTGGTTAATTGGTCAATTGTTTATAAGTAAAATCGTTTAAAAAACGAAAAATACAAGACTTTTGTTGCAAAGTTTATTAAAGTGCCGCACTTACGACATGTCTCCAATATCGGGTTGGTGACTACAAAAAGTTAGTGCAATTTATGACGATGAACAAACGTGCGGCAAATGCGACAGAAGAGTCGCTACATCGTATTTTTACCATTCCAGAGGCTCCTGACTCTACGTTGGGACGAATAGAACAAGAGATCTCGCAAAACCTAGCGGGCTTTCTTGGTGATCATATTGCCGCTAAAGAAACAGCGTTATCTGAAATAGAAAAAGATTTTGCCTGCTCTCAAATTCCTGAGCAACCTTCATTTGTTTCTGATCATATGCACCATCTTCTCGAAAAAGTTGTAGCGCAATCTGTACATACTTCTAGCCCAAGTTTTATTGGTCATATGACGTCAGCCTTACCTTATTTTATATTACCGTTATCCAAACTAATGGTCGGGCTTAATCAGAACTTAGTCAAAATAGAAACATCAAAGGCATTTACACCGCTAGAACGTCAAGTACTGGGTATGATGCACCGGTTGGTATATCAATTTGAAGAAAACTTCTATCAACAGTGGATGCATAGTGCGAACCATTCCCTTGGTGCTTTTTGCTCAGGTGGCACAGTTGCGAATATCACCGCACTTTGGGTAGCAAGAAATAACTTATTGCGACCTGAAGGCGCATTTAAAGGCGTTGCGCGCGAAGGATTGTTTGCCGCCTTAAAGCACTACCAATACGATGGTCTTGCTATCTTAGTGTCCAGAAGAGGCCATTACTCACTAAAGAAGTCGGCTGATGTACTTGGAATAGGCCAAGATAGTGTTATAGCAATCCCGACCGACGGACATAACAAAATGGATTGCGTTAAGTTAAAAGAAAAGTGCCGAGAACTTGAAGCAAAAAATATTCGTATATTAAGTATTGTCGGTGTCGCTGGAACAACAGAAACAGGCAATATAGACCCGTTGCACGAAATGGCAAAAGTGGCTGCTGAATTTCAATGTCATTTTCATGTTGACGCAGCGTGGGGTGGCGCAACATTATTATCAAATAAACATCGCAGCCTGTTAAGTGGCATTGAGCATGCAGACTCGGTTACTATTGACGCACACAAACAAATGTATGTGCCTATGGGGGCTGGTCTCGTGGTTTTTCGTAACCCTGCATCAGTTGCTTCTATTGAACATCATGCTGAATATATTTTACGTAAAGGCTCGAAAGATTTAGGCTCTCATACACTGGAAGGTTCAAGACCTGGTATGGCGATGCTTGTTTATGCAAGTTTGCATATTATTAGTCGTCCAGGTTACGAGATGTTAATCAACCAAGGAATAGAAAAAGCGAAATATTTTGCTGACCTTATTGATCAACACCCAGATTTCGAACTGGTTACTGCGCCTGAGTTATGCTTGTTGACCTATCGCTATAATCCTGCATCAATTCAAACCTTACTTACAAAAGCGGACGAAAATACGCTTAATAATGTTAACAATTTATTGGATAAGTTGACGAAGTTTATCCAAAAGAGACAACGAGAAAATGGCAAATCATTTGTATCGCGTACGCGTATTGAAGTGCAAAAATACAATGGTAGAAAAACGTTAGTTTTTCGTGTGGTACTTGCCAATCCTTTAACATCTAAAGAGATATTAAAGGATGTACTTGTTGAGCAAGAAGAATTGGCGAAAGAAAGTAGTCATTTTTTACCTAAATTGATCGCATTGTCTCAAAATTTATAACATTCAACTCAGTTACGTTATTAATTACTACTCTTTGATTTATTAACAAAAATTCAAATCTTGTTGTCTAGATTTTACACTTATTAACTTTCTAAACGAAATAAACTTCTTTCGTTTGTTTTACAAAATGAAACCTTATGTGTAATATTACAGGTGAGGTTACATTGTTGAGGGCTGTATGATGTATAAAGAGGACAGTAAAATGCCGGAAGTAATTGATGAGCGTAGCGTTGAAAATCAATCTGTAGAGCAGCAACTTATTGATGCTAAAAAAGAAATTGAAGATCTGAAAAGCCAGTTAATGTGGCTTGAACGCTCATACGAATAAAAATAATTACACACGTAAAAAGGCCAGCAGTTTCCATGATACTGCTGGCCTTTTTATTTTGATTGCCCTGATGATTTATTACAGATTGACTTGCAAATTATCAATAAGGCGAGCTTTTCCGCAGTGCGCAGCTGCTAGTATAACAAGCTCTTTATCATCCTCACTGGCAGGTTGTAGCGTTTTAGCATGACAAATATGTATATAATCTGTTTTTAAACCCGCATTATTAATGAAATTAGCAGCTTGTTTTGCAAGGCCAATAAAGTCATTATCTTGTTTTATCTGTTCGGCCAGCCATTGAATATTTTGACTCAATGCAGGCGCTATTTTTAGCTCTTCTTCCGTCAAATAGTTATTCCTAGAGCTTAATGCGAGCCCACTCGGTTCTCTAACGGTAGGTACTGGTATGATATCGATAGGCATCGATAAGTCATCAACCATAGTTTGAATAACTTGCACCTGTTGAAAATCTTTTAAGCCAAAACATGCGACATCAGGCTGCACAATATTGAAGAGTTTACAAACAACAGTAGCGACACCACGAAAATGGCCAGGTCGGCTTTCACCACAGTAACCTTCTGATACCTGAGGGACCTCAACAAATGACTGCTTATCCAGACCTTTTGGATAAATAACTGCAGGTGTGGGGGTAAAAAGTAAGTCAGTATCCGCGTCAGCGAGCTTTTTCTGATCTGCTGCTAATGTTCTTGGGTAATTCTCTATGTCTTCATTTTGACCAAATTGCATCGGATTAACAAAAATACTGGCCACCACTTTATCAGCATGTTTGTGCGCTTCTGTGATTAAAGAAATATGGCCTGCATGCAGGTTTCCCATGGTAGGAACAAAAGCGACTTTTAACCCTTGTAGTCGCCATTGGTTAACTTCTTTACGTAAGGTTGCAATATCATTTACGACGATCATTTTAATCTACTTAAATATATGTTCATCACCAGGGAAGTTTCCTTGTGAAACTTCACTGATATATAATTCTATGGCTTTTTTAATATCACCAGTGTCGATGAGAAAGTTTCTGGAAAATTTAGGCATATAACTACAAGAAATGCCCAGTGCATCATGCATCACTAATATCTGGCCATCAGTATCTTTGCCTGCACCTATACCAATTGTAGGTATAGTTAATGCTTCAGAAATCGCTTTACCTAGCGAAGCTGGTATACATTCTAAGACCAATAATTGCGCACCCGCCGCTTCTAAAGCCTTGGCATGCTCGATCATTTCTAGCGCTTTATCGTTGTCACGTCCCTGTACTTTAAAGCCACCAAAAACATTGACTGATTGTGGCGTTAGTCCGAGATGTGCACACACAGGAATACCACGTTCAACGAGGCCAGAAATTGTTTCGGCTAACCAAAGTCCACCTTCAATTTTAACCATGCTGGCCCCTGCTTGCATTAATTTGGCAGCATTGATAAAAGCTTGTTCTTTTGTTGCGTAGCTCATGAAAGGCAGATCACTGATTATAAGCGTGTTTTCAACGCCACGTTTTACACATTGCGTATGGTAAGCCATATGGTCTACGTCAACGGGTAAGGTATCATCTTGCCCTTGCAATACCATACCGAGTGAATCTCCAATTAAAATAGCGTGAATACCTGCCTGATCAAACAGTTTAGCAAAGCTGGCATCATAAGCTGTAATGGTGGCAATTTTTTCGCCTTGTTGCTTCATTTTTTGCAACACAGAAGTTGTTATCTTTGTCATTTAAAGATCCAAAAGCATATTTATCATGCTTTAATTTTATTTACTTGTAGCGATTTTAACTGAGTTGGCTGTGAATTGTTAGTGCGTTTTTATCGATGCTTTTGGCTAAACTAGCAACGCTGGATTGGCAGGGGAGAATTAACGTTGGTGCAATCTCAGCCAACGGAATTAAAACGAATTCACGATCTTTCATACCATAATGCGGTACGACGAGGCGCTCTGTATTAATCACATCTAAATCATAAAGTAGAATATCTAAGTCAAGTATTCGCGCTCCCCAGCGATCGCCTTTTCTTACTCTACCGGCATTCTTTTCTATCATTTGTAATGCGTCAAGTAATGCTACTGGTGAAAGCGACGTATCGATACAGGCTACTGCATTCATGTAATCTGGCTGATCTTGCGGCCCCATAGGCTGGCTGCAGTACAGTGATGAAACAGCGTTAACAGTAAACATGTCATGCTGTTTCAATTGATCTATCGCCCGTTGAATTTGTTTAGCAGGGTTAGATAAATTGCTGCCGATACCGATATAACAGAGCGCCATAATTAATGTTGGGGCTTATTGTTACGTGGTGAACGGCGACGCTTTCTAGGTGTGCGTCTCGTGCTTGGTTTACTTCGCGCCAATGACTTTATCATTTGTTGCTGCGTTTCATAATTTCTTTGCTGAAATTCAGTCCACCAATCAGTGAGTTCTGCTAAATCGTTATTTCCTTGTGCAGATTCGACTTGGTGACGCAAAAGTAAGAAGTCATAACCCGCTCTAAATTTAGGATGTTCGAACGCTCTATATGCGCGTTTACCATCGCGACGAGTTAATCTTTCTTGCAATATCAAAATGTCTTTGATCACAGTTTGGAAGCGTTTTGGAATAGCAATGCTTTGTTGTTGTCGAGCCATTACCTCGCCGTAGGCGGTAAAAAAAGCATCTTGCGGTGTTAACGACGATGTTTGTTTTAATACCTTTATTTGCTGCTGAATGGGATACCATAACAGTGCAGCAAATAAAAATGCTGGCGTAACACGTTTATCGTTATTGATTCTCTCATCCGTATTGTTAAAGGCTTGCTCTAAAAAGGCTGGTAAATAAAGTAAAGACTGTTGTTCTAGTGCTTCATCAACAACAGGAAAAAAATAGCGAAACAGTTCATATTGGCGCAACATATGGAAGTTTTCTAAAGCTTTACCTGATAGAAATAACTTTAAAAATTCTTCAAATAAGCGCGCAGGCGGAATATTGTCTAATAATGGAGCAAGTGCAATAATCGGTGCTGCAGTTTCTTTACTGATGGTCATATCAAGCTTAGTTGCGAATCTTATCGCGCGAAGCATGCGAACGGGGTCTTCACGATAACGTGTTTCAGGATCCCCAATTAACCGAATTTTGCGTTGTTTAATGTCTTCAACACCATTAGCAAAATCATAAACATTGAAGTTAGCAACAGAATAATAAAGGGCGTTTATTGTAAAATCTCTGCGTTCAGCATCCTCTTCAATTGAGCCATAAATATTGTCTCTAAGTAGCATGCCGTGTTCACTTTGCTTTGACGTTTTAGCACAGGATGCTTGTGGTGAATTGCCATCGTGATGCCCACGAAAAGTCGCTACTTCTATAATATCGCGACCAAAAACAATATGAGCCAAACGAAAGCGTCTACCAATGAGGCGACAGTTTCTAAATAAGGCCTTAATTTGTTCAGGCGTTGCGTTAGTTGCGATATCAAAATCTTTTGGTGCTAAGCCAAGCATAATGTCTCGTACACCACCACCAACTAAATAGGCGTCAAAACCGCCTTTATTTAAACGATAGAGTACTTTTAGTGCATTTGAGCTAATGTGTTGGCGAGAAACGGGGTGTTTGTCTCGAGATAAAATTTGTGGGCCATCGCTGCGTTTTGCAGGGACTGAACTTGCTGATTTTTGTTCATGCATAGACTGGCCGAATACCTTCTTACACAAATTGATAACACGTTTGATACTTAACAACCTCAAAACTAAAAACTGCGTCGAGATCATATAACAGTGAGGCAAAAAAGAGAATGAAAAAAATACAGTATTCGTATTAAAAGCGCGGTATTTTTTTGAATGACTCTGAATTCGTGTGGTAGCAAAACCCTTTAAATAGAGATTTGCCGTTGTTTAGGTACTAATGCACGTTGCCAATGACTTATCGCCCAGTTGATGATGGTATCGACATCAGCAGTTTGTAACGAAGAAGGAGGGTTTTGACCTAAAAACCTTAGTGCATTAACTAGACTAGGCTGTGGCTTTTTAATGTCTATGGCTGGCGCCTTGTTTTGCTTGCTTAACTTGTACCCTTCATGAGTCACAGCAAGTGGAATATGACCATAACAAGGTACGGTTTTTCCTAATAACTTAAAAAAACTTATTTGTCTCGCCGTAGGCGTTAACAAATCACACCCTCGTATTACGTGAGTGATCTCTTGCTCAATATCATCGGCAACAACAGCTAGCTGATATGCATATAGGCGGTCACGCCTTTTAATAATGAAATCCTCAGCGGCCAACGTGCTATCACAAGACACGTGTCCTTGAAATATATCAGTATAATGAGACGTTTTTTCTTGATTAATTACCCGAATAGCACAGTTTTCTCTCGAGAGGTTGAGCGTCCGACAGTGGCCATTATAGACCCCGCCCATTGCTTTTATTTGTGCACGTGTACACTGACAATTATATGCTAGACGGTTCAGCGTTAAGTTTTCAATTATTTGTTCATATCGTTTTGATTGACAGCTTTGAAACATCACTTCTTGGTCCCATTGAAGACCATATGCAAGTAGTGTTTCGAGAATACTTTCGCTAGCGCCTTGTTGCTCTCGCGGCGGATCAATATCTTCAATTCGCACCAACCACTCTCCTTGATGGTATTTAGCATCAAGAAAACTCGCTAATGCGGTAATAAGGGAGCCGTAATGAAGAAATCCAGAAGGAGATGGCGCAAAGCGACCTCGATAATATGAAGATCGCTCTGACATGATTGGTTTACTCATCTATATAGATGATTAGCCTGCAAGCTGACGCTCTTTAATTTCCGCTAATGTTTTACACTCTATACATAGATCGGCTGTAGGACGAGCTTCTAATCGGCGAATGCCAATTTCAATGCCACAAGACTTACAGAAACCAAAATCATCTTCTTCAATTAATTGCAAAGTTTTTTCAATCTTTTTAATTAATTTACGTTCACGATCTCTGGTGCGTAACTCTAAGCTAAATTCTTCTTCTTGAGCTGCACGGTCAACAGGGTCAGGAAAATTCGCCGCTTCATCTTTCATATGAGTTACGGTGCGATCGACTTCTTCACGAAGTTGCGTACGCCAAGCTTCTAGGATCTTTTTAAAGTGTTCCAATTGCTCAGCGTTCATGTATTCTTCATTAGGTTTTTCTACATACGGCTCAACACCGGCTAATGCTAAAATACCTAAAGCTTTACTGTTTGGCATGCTAATTCTCCTAAAGCTAACTCGATCAAATAACAATTAAAGAATGCGTATTTGATTGCATGTGCCAATTTTTAAATAGACCTGAAATATCAGAACTATATTGTGTTACGTTAGACAAAATTCAAGAACAAATGTTAAAAATATATTTTTTAACTAAATATCAAAACGTTACAGAAGTAACATATATCTTATGAATCCTGCTTTTCTCGCAAGCCCACTTTTTTAGCAAGATTCTACAGCTCTCGTCAATCTTTTGTTGATAAATGTTTGTTAAGCAGTGTGTCTTTTTTAACAGATAAACGGTTTCTTCTTGTGAAAAGTCATGAGGTTAAGTTGATGTTTAGTCAATTATAACAGGGACTTGATGCGTCAGCGTGAGTTCAGCAATCGTTGACGTAAGATTGAAATCTGCTTTATAGGCAATAATTTCGACGCCTTGTTGATATGCCTCTAAAAGTAACTGTGCGTATTTTTCATCAATATGACGTGCAGCGGCAACACTCTCGATACCAGAATGAAGTACAGCAAATAATAGTACTGCTCGTTTTCCGCTGGCTACAACGTCCATGAGTTCTCTTAGGTGCTTTTGCCCCCGTACTGTTTTTGCGTCTGGAAAGTAACCTTGTTTCGCGTCAAGTAAAGTGACACTTTTAACTTCTATGTAGGTGTCTTTACCTTGTGAATCTTTAATAAAAAAATCTACCTTGCTGTTTTCTTCACCATACCTAACTTCTCTCTTTAAAGAGGTAAATTGCGTTAGTTGGGTAATACGCCTGTTAACGAGTGCTTCTTCTACCAGTTGATTCGCTCGTATAGTATTAACACAAATCATATGTTGTTCATGAGTAATGCTGAGCTCCCAACTAAACGGATACTTTCTTTTTACATTGTCAGAAATACTGTACCGTACAATGCTACCAGCATCTGCACAGCCTGTCATTGCACCGGTGTTAGCGCAGTGAATGGTTGTTTTCTCGCCATTCGGTAATATTACATCTGCCAAAAAACGTTTATAACGCTTCTCCAGCGTTGCATGGCCAAGTTCTAGTTTCATTTGTATGTGTTTGGATGATAAAAAACGCACTATATCATAACTAATTACAGATCTTGGAGTGAGTGAATAGTAAGAATGGTGTAAACTAACACTATAAAAATACAACCAAAAAGGTGACCGTGTGAAGCAACGTGTTTTAGTGCATCTAACAACTAAAAATAAAGCTAAAGATTGGCAACAAGAGAAAACTATCCAGTGTATTGATGGTAACGTATATTTATATTTTCCAACGTTAAATAAAGCAATTAGTCGAGATATTCAAAAGGCTGCCCGTAAGCTTGAAGGGATGGGAATAGAACAGATAACGCTAGTTGGGGATTTATGGCAAGAGCATTTTCAATGGGCTTTTGCACAAGGCTTTAGTTGTATTGAAAAATTAAACAGTGTTACTTTTACGGGTCAAGAGGCTGACAAACTCGCAGATAAACTAGCGACATACGCATGGGCGAAAACATTGACAAACCAAACGGCAGCTGAGCAGTCGCCAGAAGTGTTAACGACAAGTGTTTATGATTACTTAAAATCGTTAGCGCCAGAGCATATTCACATGAATGTTGTGAAAGGCGAAGCGTTAAAACATAACGGGTGGGTTGGTGTTTATAACGTTGGTAAGGCGAGTCAACATGCGCCTTGTTTAGCTGAGATTGATTTTAACCCTACGGGTAATAATGACGCTGCTGTTAGTGTTTGTTTGGTTGGTAAAGGTATTACTTTTGATACCGGTGGTTATAGCCTTAAGCCTAATGAAGGCATGTTTAACATGAAGTGTGATATGGGTGGGGTTGCTGTTGTCGCCGCATCGCTGGCTTATGCGATTCAACAAGGGTTAGATAAACGCGTAAAGCTGATTTTGTGTTGCGCTGAAAACATGATCAGCGGCAGTGCTTATAAGGTTAGTGATATATTAACTTATAAAAATGGTGTGACGTGCGAAGTAGCCAATACTGATGCTGAAGGACGTTTAGTATTAGCTGATGGGCTATTGTTGGCGAGTGAATCGGATCCAGATATGATTATCGATGCTGCGACGCTTACGGGAGCGGCCATGCTTGCTACTGGAGGCGATTATACTGCATTAATGTCTTTAGATGATCAGTCAGCACAATATGCTTTAGAGGCTGCTGATACGGAGCAAGAACCGCTTTGGCGCTTACCATTGGAAACATGGCATCAAGAGAAGTGTCCCTCCGCATTTGCTGATACTGCAAATAGCAGAACTCAGAAAGGTGGAGGTATGGGAGGCGCGAGTAACGCTGCAGGTTTCCTTTCTCGTTTTGTGCCGAATGAAGGTGCTGGTTGGTTACACTTCGATTTAGCGGCTGCTTATAATGGTAGCGCGAATGCTATGTGGGGTGCTGGAGCAACGGGTATGTCAATTGCCACTATTTCTCGTTTATTACTTAAGTAATATATATGTAGAAGAGCCGTTACATAGCATGTGATTGCTCTTCTACAAACTCAACTAACCAGTTTTTCGCCGAGACAATATCAGCAAAAACATGAAATTTAAGATTACATGCTTGGTAAACTCTTCTTAACTGCATTTGCTGAATGTCTGCGGAATTACTTTCCACAATGACACTTGCGTTGGCAATCATGCCACGTTGCATCCGATAACGTGTTACATCGACTAATGCTTTTTCTGCCTCTGGTGTAAAGATACTATTACCATAGAAGGTGACAAGTAACCCCCAAGGTTTTCCTTGGTATTGTTCGCAAGCTTTTTGCATATCTTCAACATAGGCGTGCGCGGTGATTTCATTGAATGGGCCGTGCGCATCTACAACAAGAATATTGCCCTCTTTTTCAATATGATAGTCACCATGTGCAGCTAAATTCATATGCTCCTCCTTGGTTTGAAATAGAGCAGATATCAATAGCAGGAATTATTGACGTTGCCAAGTAAGCAGATTTTACGAAAGTTGCAACTTTTTAATTATGGTTATTTCAATGACTTATTGGTAGTGAATGACCAGGTTCTTATTGGTTTATAGCGTACACCTTCATTGGTACTGTAAGAGTGATATAGGCTGAATTGGCTGATCGTAAGCATAATAGAAACCCCCTCACTTTTAGTTTGTTGTTGTGGTATTTCTTTTGCCTTTCGAAACAGGGTTATATGAGGTAAAAAGGACGGATGATGTTGCGTAATTCCCATGATGCTTGCTTGATGGCTCAAATTATACGCTAAACGTGATAACGGTTTAGGGAAGTTTTGAAATGCTAGGTACAATACCTGGGGTTTTTTGAAAAGACCAAGTTGTGTTGCACAAATTTCAAAAGGTGCTTGTTTGCTCAACAGGTTTTGAGCGTCGACAAACGTAATTAATTGTTCAATTTGAAGGTCGCTCAGCATACCGAGAAATGACAGTGTAATATGAAAGTTTTCTTGTGAAACGGGCTTGGCATTCAACAATATTTGTTGTCGCCACTTTGCGAGATATTGTTTATCTGAGTTGCTAATATCTAAGGCGAAAAACATTCGCTTCATGGATATAACCAAATCTAGGAAGTTATCATTACAGCATAATAAAGAGGGTATATTTAGGCAATATTTAACATACCCTCGTTGTAATCTACGATAGTTTAAAGTATCAGTTCACCGACAGCTGCCACACACTGACTGAACCTGAAATTTCATTACCAACAATTAGCATTGCATCTTGTGTCGTAGTTGCTGGAATAAATTTCATCCCTTCTGGCGCTAAATCGCCCGTGATTTCAGCGTCTTCCGTAACACCTCTGTTAATAAAATAATCAACGAACTTTACGTTAAAAGGATTGGAGATGTCATAAACCATGATACCTGCCATACGCTCTAAGCCAATAAATGCGAGGGTTTTACCTGCCACAACGCCAATGGTTAATGCTTCAGGCTCGGCGCCTTTTGCATCAGAACGTGTATCTCCTTCGTTGGCATCTTCGTCATTGTTAAATGCTTGACCATGGATTGCAGAAGTAATGCGAACGACGTCATCACCAGAATCAAACACAAGGTTGCCATTTTGATCCCAAATTGAAAATGAACGAGCACCATAAGTGTATAACGCATCATAATCGCCATCATTATCAATATCTCCTTTAACCACTGATACTTTTAATCGGCCAAGATCGTCATCATCATTATTAATTCCATCAAATGCAATTGGATCTAATGTCAGATCTTCAACGCGAGACTCATCAAGGTAGGCTAAACAGCCATCATCTTCATCATATTCGATGCCACCATTGGCTAAACAAGATGTCTCATCTGTTGCATCAAAGAAATATTCTCTACCATCACCTTCATTGGCGGTTACGATAAAGTGAGCACCTTGCCAAGTGTAAGAGCTGACACTGTCAGGTTGATACATGCCATAGAGGTTTTGATATTGGCGCAAATTAATACCATTGTCTTTATCGGAGGCATCAATGAGATAATTTGACCAATCTTTAAAACCTAAGCCTTTTACTGTCGTTATTTTATCTGTTGATAAGTCGACGATAGCGATACCGTTGTTTTCCTGCAGGCTAACATAAGCAAACTTACTATCATTTGATACTGCAACATATTCAGGCTCTATATCCATCGCCACGGTCGTTGTTATCGTTTGCCCTTTGATTACACGACCTGAAGGATTTGGGAACATCATACCTTGTGACATCAATTCAACTTTTTTAGTGTTATAGCTTTCAAACCCTAAATCAATTGCTGTATCTGCAACCACACCGTTGTTTACCGCAATGATTGAAATACTTCCTTGTGGATCAACGGTATAATCACCACTAGGTTCACCTTCGTTGGCGACGACTATTTTGCTGCTATCAGGTGTGAAAGTAACCATGTCTGGTAAAAAGCCTGCCTCAATATTTTTTAAAAATACAGGAACAGCACCGCTAATATCATAAATAGCTATATGACCTTTTTCACCGGTTGTAGGTGCAGCAATGGCAACAGCAAGTAAATCATATTTGTTGGAAATACTAATGCTATTAGCATCGCCAGTAGTATTGAGCGACAAGTCTATTTGCGATTGAATTGTCATGTTTGTGTTCGTCACAACGCCTTCTGCATCTTTAGTTAATATATTAGGATCTGCGTCTAAAAGTGATAGAACATCAACCGTTGCTTGATTGCTAGAACTATTAATCGCATAGATTAAGCCAGATTTATTATGATATTGAACAATTTCAGCTGCGCCTTCAGGAGACTCTGCGTTAAGTACTGCGCGCGCAACTAGTTTTGGTGTTAAGTTAACAGTCGCACTATTGCCATCTTTACCGTCTTCGCCATCAGTCCCTTTTGGCCCTTGCGCACCGGTTGGCCCTGTAGAGCCATTTTTACCATCTTGTCCGTCATCGCCGTTACATGCCATTAGCATGGACAGTAATATTGTCGCGATGGAAAGTTGTTTTAACATTTTCATTGTTATCTCTTTTAATGTAACGATCCCAATACTTTAGTGAAAACACATGACAAATTTTTTGCATATTCATGAAGGTAAAATGACACTATTGATATGCACTGACACTAATAACAACGTGACAGAACACCATTTTTTTGTTTTATCCTCTGTTATAATCGCGCTAGTTATGTTGAAGAAGTACTAAATAGTTTTGTTACCAATAGAAGCCTTTATTTCCAAAATAAAAACAACACTTAGTAATCACCAGCGATTAGTGTTGCAAGCAGAGCCTGGTGCAGGAAAATCAACGGCAGTGCCTTTGGCATTGTTAAAAGCGGCTATTGTCGGTAATAAAAAAATAATCATGCTAGAGCCTCGACGCGTTGCGGCGAAATCTATTGCGCATTATTTATCTGGATTATTAAATGAAGGCGTAGGACAAACCGTTGGTTATCAGGTTCGAAATGAGCGTAGAGTTTCCAATGCGACACGTTTAGAAATTGTCACTGAAGGTGTGCTCACACGACGAATTCAACAAGATCCAGAGATCTCTGATATCGGATTAATTATCTTTGATGAGTTTCATGAACGCTCGTTACATGCTGATTTAGCTTTAATGCTCGCCATAGAGGTTCAAGAAGCTTACAACGAATCATTAAAGCTATTAGTGATGTCAGCGACCATTGATACTGCATATATCGCTGATTATTTAGCACAAGCGCCAGTTATTAAATGCCCAGGTAGAACTTTTCCTGTAGATATTTACTATGCAGGGCAACGCTCTCACTATATTTCCGAGCGGGTAATACAACAATTACAGCAACTTTTAGCAAACGATGTGACAGGCGATATTCTTGTTTTTTTGCCTGGACAGGGCGATATTAAACGTTGTATTGAGCTTGCAGAAGCATCGATAAATCAAGCAGTTTTATTGTTACCCTTATATGGTAGCTTGCCTTTAGCTGCGCAAGAAAAAGTATTGAATTTGTATAAAGGTTCTGCCACGCGCATTATTTTTTCAACCAATATTGCAGAAACTAGCTTAACAATTGAAGGTGTTACAACTGTTATTGATACCGGGTTAGAAAAAGTACTTACATTTGATGTAAAAAGTGGTTTATCTCGTCTGAGCACAGTAAATATTTCGAAGGCGTCCGCTGATCAACGTGCAGGAAGAGCTGGGCGTGTACAAGCAGGACAGTGCATCCGATTGTGGTCTAATACTGAACATGCCATGCTGCAAGATTTCCAGCTGCCAGATATAGCGACCGCAGAGTTAACGGGGTTAACATTGGAGTTGTCTGCTTGGGGAATAACAAAGTATGAAGAAGCGAACTGGTTGTCTCGTCCGCCAAAGCATCATTTTGATGTTGCGTGCCAACTAAATCGAGCTTTGGGTTTCTTTGACGAAAATAATCGCGTCACAACACTGGGCAAACGAGCGCTAAACTTCGGTGTAGAACCAAGGTTAAGTAGTATGTTACTGCATTGCCAAAATAATACAGAGAAAGCGGTTGCTTGCTTACTGGCGGCGTTGTTGTCTGAAAGAGATATTCTAACGTCGTCGTATAGCGCAGATATTACTTTAAGGTTTCAGCTTTTAAGTGATCACCTAAGCGGCATTCGCTCTGTTACTAATATAAATAAAGGTGCGCTTGAGCAAGTGAAGAAACTTGCGCATAGTTTTGCCAATAAGCTATCTATTAGCCTTAACGCTGAGAAAATAGATATCTCAGTGTTTGAACAATGTGCTCCAAAGTTACTTTTTAATGCGTTTCCTGATCGTTTAGCGAAGGCAAGAAAAAGTGATGGAGAACGTTTTCTGTTAGCCAATGGGCGAGGTGTCTGTGTGCGTGAAGATGACACACTCAGAGCATCTGGTTGGCTAATTGTTTGTGATTGTGACGGTAAAAACAAAAATGGATTAATTTTTATGGCATTACCAATTTCAAAGACAGTAATGACATCGATCACTGAAGATAAAGTAAAGGTTGAAACCAAGTATTGCTTAGATAACAAGAAAGAAAATATTTTAAGCCGAAAAATCGCGTATTACTATGCGCTTGTTCTTCACGAGGAAAATGTTGGTGTTGTTGAGCAAAAACAGTTAACGCAAAGCATTGGTGATATTTTAAAGCAAGAAGGGCTTCGATTTTTGAAGTGGACCGAACGCTGTGAGGCTTGGTTGGCACGGGCCGAGTGGCTCAGTGCTCATAACAAGGAATTTCCAACATTATCAGAGCAACAGTTACTTGAGAATATCGGGCAGTGGCTAATACCTTATATTAGTCATGTACCATCACTTAAAGCTTTAAAACAGCTTGATATTTATGATTTATTAGTGGCCAATTTAGATTGGCAGCAACAACAAATACTTAATGAACAAGCTCCAATAAACTATCTGACTCCCAGTAATAAAACTATTGCTATTCGTTATGATGCAGCACAAGGCCCTACCGTTGCGGTTGTCTTACAAGAAATGTTTGGTCAGCTTGAAACGCCTATGCTCGCGGGTCACACGGTTCCTTTGCGCTTTGAACTATTATCACCCGCTCGTAGGCCTATTCAAACCACCAGTGATTTGGCTCATTTTTGGCAAACGTCTTATTTTGACGTAGTTAAAGATATGCGTGGTAAATACCCCAAACATCGATGGCCTGAAAAACCACTTGATGAAACACCGGGTCGTTCGGTAAAAGCCAAAAAGACAACGAGGGGCTGTTGATCTTTCGTGTTTATTTTTGCAGCAGTTTATTGGTATTTAGACAAGGCATTGCGATTAATATGTGGTTACTCTACATGAAAAGCAATAACGACGTATAAATGACAAAGAGCGTTTAGTTCGAACAAAATTTAATCTAAAAAGAACAATAGGCCCTAATCATTAGAGTAGAAATAAAATTAGTGCTTAGTGAAAATTTATACATTCTTTCTTCTATGTGTCGCTATTATTGTGCTTTCTTTAAGGGTAGTTTGCTATTTTTTGACCATTTGTTACTATTTGAATAGTAAGAGTTCTAATTGTTTTTTCTATTAAATATGCACTTAGGAGCGATTTAGCTTAATATTATGAGTATAAAACCGTTGAGTTTTGAAGAGTTAGCCAAGGAAGAAAATATAGACTTTGTTTATGATACAGAAGCAAACACTTTACTCGTTGATGATTTAGGTACTATTGATTTATCAGTATTTGTAGAAATGGTCATGCGCTACTGTTATCAAAAAAATGCGGCAAAAATCAGTATCAAAGTTAAGGAATCACAAGCAATTTATTTTTTTCAACATGGCTTTAAAGTTGAAGCGTCAATCATGGCTTACTATGGCTTACAAGATGCTTTTTATGTTGTTTATTACCTTGACGATAAACACCACAAAAATCATCTCTCCAGCATTCATGATAAAGTCCTTGAAAAAGCCTACATAAGCCGAAAAAATAAATTAACTGATTTTAATTTTGACCGGGTAACTGTTGGGACTAACACTGTTCGTAGTAACGTGGAAAGTAAAGATAAGTTGATTTTTACTGGCAGAGAACACGGCACAACAGAGCATGATAGTCACCACAAATTTTTTGCGCAATCAAACGACAAAATTGTGGCAACAGCAACCGCAATTTATGATGAATCACAGCAAGTTGTTGAATTTTCAGATTTCATTGTTAGTGCTGAGTTTGACGTCTGGCAGTTACTTAAAAACTTATTGGCAGAGATGGAAAGCTATTTTAAAGAACGAGATTGCACCACTGCGTTTACCATTGTGCCTGCCAGTAGCCTAGCAATAAATGCTATATGTGTTGAACAAGGGTTTGAGTTTGGTGGGCGTTTAAAAAATGAATCGCTGGTAGATGGTGAACTCGACAGCCTGAATACGTGGTTTAAACGATTATAGAGAATTCAATGAATTTCAACACATTACCGGATGCTTTAACACTAAAGTCAGTGATTAAAGAAAAAGACGAGGGGTTAAACCGTCGTTTTATGACTGATGCAATTCAAGAGCTATTAACCGAACGAGCTGCCTTTTTTGATCAACTATTGACAGAACTATGGCGCTTTTATGGGTTGTCAGATACAACAATTTCTTTAAATGCAGTTGGTGGTTATGGCAGAGCCTCTTTGCATCCTGGCTCTGATATTGATTTAGCGATTATCATAGACAAAAAGATTAATAAACAACAGCAAGAAGCATTATCTGAATTTCTCACAAAATTGTGGGATCTAGGTGCTGATATTGGTCATTCTGTTAGAACCTTAGACGAGGCAAAAAAGCAGGCAAAACATGATGTAACGATAGCAACGAATTTATTGGACATAAGAAATCTGGCAGGTCCAACACATCATGCAACGACAATTCACGATTTCATGCATAGTGAGTCTATTTGGTCTCATCAACGTTTCTTTGAAGAAAAGCTGGCTGAACAAAAAGCAAGACACGTTAAGGCAAAAAACACCGCGTTGTTTTTAGAACCGAACTTAAAGAACAATCCTGGAGGAATGCGTGATGTACAAAGTATCTTGTGGGTTGCGCAAAAATTTTATGGCTTAGGTTATGCCGAAGTGTTTAACGGCACCAAACTGTTACTTACTGATGAAAAAATTGAGCTAAAAGAAGCGTTTGACTTCGTCTGTCGCGTCCGTTGGGCATTGCATACCATGGCTGAATCCTCTGTTGAACAGTTGTTATTCGAATACCAGGCGGATGTTGCCAAGATGCTTGGTTTTGGTGATGGAGAGAACAGCCAACAAGCGATAGAGCGTATGATGCGGCAATTGTTTAGAGCAATGACTAGGATCCGCGAATTAAACCAATTAATTCTTGATACGCTCATTATAGAACATACGCCTAAGAGCCTTGGCGATAAAGTGAAGCAGCTTGATAGTGGTTTTAGACGTGTAGGCTGTTTAATTGATGTAGAAGATAGAAATCTTTTCATAGAAAAGAAACAAGTTATTCGCATGTTTAGATTAATTTCTGACATTGATGCAGTGACCGGTATTACACCAAAGACATTACGAGCGTTAAGAAATGTTAGGCGCTCATTACTTGGTGAACTACAAGATTATCAAGGTTGTAGAGACGAGTTTATCGAATTGTTGTCTAAAACTGATGGCTTTGAGCAAGCATTGGGGCTGATGCACCGCTATGGTATTTTGTCGGTCTATTTTTCACACTGGCAGTTAATTGAAGGGCAAATGCAGTTTGATATGCATAACGCCTACACAGTTGATGAACACGCCTTTAAGGCATTGGCTTATTTAGGAGCCTTTGAAAAATATCATGAACATGACAGCTTACCTGTTAAAGCCTATCAAAGGTTACCTGACAAATTGCCCCTGCGACTAGCGACCTTGTGTCATCACTTGTCTGGTAGACAAACCGATGAAGATCATGAATTAAGTGCAATGCAAGCAAAGGAGTTTGCGACTTTTCATCAGTTGGATGAACGTTCCATTCAATTAGTTTTTTGGTTAGTTAAAAATCAAACTTTGATGCTTGATGTGTGTAAACAAAGCGATCTAAATGATCCGGCTATCTTTCAGAAAGTCGTAAAGTCTATCTCATCACAGGAAAAGCTTGATGCGTTACTTTGTTTTACCGTGGCGGATTTAATGGCAACTAATGAAAGTGCGTGGAATCCTTGGATCGAATATCAACTTTCTTTATTGTACAAAGGCTTGAAGAAAGTGATTGCTAAAGGAACAGGTAATGTTTTTGAGGCGAGAACTTTAATCAGTGATAAAAAAGCAATAGCTAAAAGTCAGTTACACCGTGATATTGATATTACCAATGTAGAAAAGTGGTGGAAGAAACTACCGAGTGAGTTTTTCACCGCTAATTGTGTTGAGCATATCGTTGAAATTACAGAAAAAATAATTAATAACTGGCATGAACAACATCATGTTTTTTTATGTCAGTCAAATGATCTTGGCTTTACTACCTTAGTTGTTTACACGCCAGATAGAGATCAACTTTTCTCTGATATTTTTAAAGTGTTATCAAAAGCAAAACTTCGGGTAAAAGAAGCGAATATGCTTACGACTGAAGACGATTATGTGATTGAGGTCTTCCAGCTCTTAAGTGAAAGTGATGACGTGGTTGATGATGAATATCGACTCAATACCGTTGTTGACCGTGTAAGTGAAATACTCGATACAGGGGATACGGGTAAAGCGATTAAAGCACCAATGTATGTGGAGACATTTGAGCAAGAGCCCATTATCGAAGTATTGTCTTATCCCGATAAAGACAAGTCGTTAATTAAAATTAATGCCTTGGATGATCCTGGCTATATAGAGCAAATATGCCAAGTATTTAATGAGCATGGCTTTACGATACATTCTGCGAAAATTAGTCAATTGGGTGAATGCAATGATAATGTTTTCTTGATCTCTAACAGTGATGACCAACCGCTATTGAATCATACCAAGGAAGAAATTGTAAAACTGATAGAAGATAAAATATCGTTGTAAGATCAAGTAACGTTTTTACTTGATCTTATTTCGCGCGATTATCTGGATTTAAAAGGCTTGCTGGTGCGTGTTATAAACCTAGTAATTAACGCCCGAGTGATTAAGAGTGTTTATTAACCTCAGCGCTGGCTTGCATTAAGTCCAATTCTAGCATCGGTGAAGCGTCTATTTCATTGGCGTCCATCATTGTTGCGATACGCTGCATAGAGGAAAGCAGTAACGACTGTTCCCATTGTTCTAAATGACAAAATTTTTGAATGAAATGTTGTTGCAAAGGTTGTGGGGCGTTAATCAGACTATTCCTACCACTGTCAGATAAAAATAATGTGACTCTTCGCTTGTCTTCCGTACTTCGGATGCGCTCGATAAAGCCTCTACTTTCTAACCTATCAAGTATATTTGTTACCGTAGCCGCACTTAAATTAATCGACTTAGCTATCTGACTTGCTGTCACACCTTTAATGCGTGCAATTTCTTGCATAATTAAAAGTTGGGGACCCGTTAGGCCAGCAGATTTGTTTAATTGCTTTGAATGCAAATCAATCGCTCTTATTACTCTTCTGATCGCAACGAGTAGTTCTTCGTATTTTTCCATAGCAAAAACTTCGATTATTTAACGTTGTGGTAGCTTATACATTTCTTTTAATGTTGCATAGTAATAAGCGATGAAATTAGCTCGTTTGCTTGAATAATTACCACTTAAGCATATGAAAGCATAGTTAGCTAGTTTACAATAATCGTTTATTTTAAATGTTTTAACTTGCAGATTTTATGACTTTACTTCTCACATACTTGGCTATTGCAATAGGTGTGTCGTTTTTATGTTCAATTCTTGAGGCAGTATTACTGTCTGTAACACCAAGCTTTGTCGAAAATATTCAAAAAGAAAAACCACTCGGTGGTAAGGTGTTAAATCAAGTAAAAGATAACATCGACAAATCAATTTCAAGTATTTTGATCCTTAATACTTTTGCCCATACTATGGGGGCTGCTGGTGTAGGTGCTCAAGCTATTAGAGTGTTTGGTGAAGAAAAAGAAACCTTAATTGCATTTTTGTTAACGTTAGCTATCCTTTATTTCTCAGAAATTATTCCTAAAACGATTGGCGCTAAGTTCTGGCGTAACTTAGCTATTCCATCAGCTTATGTCATCAACTTTCTAGTCAAAGTTGTATATCCGTTAGTGTGGTTTTCATCGCTGTTAACACGCCTATTTGATAAAAATAAAACGGATGTTGTTTCTCGTGATGAAATAAGAGCGTTTGCTGCGCTTGGTCATAAAGATGGATCGCTTTTTTATCAGGAAAACCAACTCGTTGAAAATATATTAACGTTAAGGGATGTTAAAGCAGAAGATATTTTGACGCCTCGAAGTGTTGTACATGCGCTTGATGAAACATTAACAATCTCTGAAGCACTTGCCGCTGAACAAACGGCGAGTTTTACGCGTATTCCAGTATATACCGGTTCTGTCGATAATATTACCGGCGTTATTATCAAAGGAACGCTCTACGAGCTAGAGCGTCAGGGGCGAGGTGAAACTCAACTTATTGATATTAAACAGGCGCTTCATCGTATTTCTGAAAGTTTGCCGGTGTTACCGTTGCTTGATATTTTTATTAAACGTCATGAACATATTTTTTTAGTTGAAGATCATTTTGGGCAAACGGCAGGCGTTGTAACCCTTGAAGATGCGATAGAGACATTTTTGGGGCGTGAAATCATTGACGAAAGCGACCAAGTGGAAGATATGCAAATGTTGGCTAAAGCAAAGTTTCGCCAACGTTTGAAATCTAGCAATAGTAAAATTTCTGAAAACGAAGACGATGAGTAGGTAAGTTTCTGCGTGGTTAAAAGCAAAGAAAATACAGCTGCATCAAGTATAAAAAAACGTTCTAAACTCGCTCGTTTTAGCTTTTTTATGCTCAAGGTTACGCTTTTATTTACCGTAGTATTAGCGTTTTACACGCTATATTTAGATGCGCGGGTTGTTGAAAAATTCGAAGGACAACGTTGGCAAATTCCTGTTCAAGTTTATGGCAAGGTACAAGAGTACCAGCTTGGTAGCGTCATTGATTTTAAGCATTTAAAAGCAGAGTTATCGTTGATGGGGTATCAGCGGGTAACAAAAGTATCTAAACCTGGTCAATTTGCGTTATCAAAAAAACGTATTATTGTTTATCGGCGCGCATTTGATTTCGGCGCTGGTATCGAATATCCGCAAAAAATTATGATCGATATAAATAACATTGGTGATGAACAAAGGGTTGAAAACCTCTATATCGATGAACAACCGTCCTCTTCAATTGTTTTGGAACCCTATTTAATCGATCGTATCATTCCAGAAAATAAAGAAGATCGTGTACTCGTGCCGTTGCAGTCTGTGCCAGAAAGATTACTGGATACTTTATTGCTCGTAGAGGATCGCGATTTTTACCATCACGCGGGTATTTCACCACTTGGAATTTTACGAGCGTTATACAGTAATATTCAGGCAGGTAGAACCGTGCAAGGCGGTAGTACCTTAACGCAACAACTGGTTAAAAACATGTACTTATCTCGTGAGAAAACGATTTGGCGCAAAGCTAATGAAGCAATTATGGCGCTATTACTTGAGTACCGCTATAGCAAAGATCAGTTACTAGAAGCTTATATTAATGAGGTTTATTTAGGTCAACATTTTGCTAATGGTATATATGGTTTTGGTTTAGCAGCAGAGTTTTATTTTGGCAAAAGCGTTGCCCAGTTATCAGATGAACAAATGGCAACATTAGTTGGCGTAATTAAAGGGCCTAGTTATTATGATCCTTGGCGTTATGCTTCGCGTGTAAAAAAACGCCGAGATCTCGTATTAAAACTCATGTTTAAACAAGATTATTTGACTAAGGCTGAATATTTAGCCGCGATAGAAAGTGACTTATCGGTCCGTAAATCTCGTCGATTAATTAAAAATAAACAAAAATTCCCAGCTTATTTACAGTTAGTAAAAAAAGAACTTGGCACTTTGTTACCACCAGAGTTGCAAGCGTCAGGCATACGTGTTTTTACGTCTTTTTCTTTGCATACACAGACCTTAATGGAAAAAAAGGTTAACCAACAACTTGAAAGTTTAGCGGGCGATAAAGCGCATGAGCTAGAAACAGCAATGATAGTGACGGCGCGAAAAACAGGTGCAGTGAAAGGCGTTGTAGGTGGTAAAGAGAGTGGTTATGCCGGCTTTAACCGTGCGTTACACGCTAAGCGACCGATTGGTTCGTTGATCAAACCCGCAATATATTTAGCAGCACTTGAACGTTATCAAGATTATCAATTGGCAACGATACTTGATGACAAAAAAATTAGTTTTGAAGCTGATAACGGTGATGTTTGGCAGCCTAAAAATTATGATGGCAAATTTCGTGGTCAGGTTTCCTTACTTGATAGCCTCGTCAAGTCGCTCAATATACCGACGGTTAACTTAGGCATGGCACTTGGTTTAGAAAGCGTTGCCGAAGTGGTGCATTTGTTGGGGTATGATAGTGATATTACGCTCAGACCTTCAATGCTGCTGGGTTCAATAAATATGTCTCCCTACCAAGTGAGTCAATTTTATTTGCCGATCGTTAACCAAGGTTATGCGGTGCAAAGTCACGCTGTTGAGAAAATAATGTCTGCGCAAGGTGAAACATTGTATGAATTTTTTGCTGAACCAGTACCCTATTTTTCAGAGCAAGCGACTTATCTTGTTGATTATGCATTAACGAAAGTGGCTACTGAAGGGACGGCTAAGTCGCTTAGTTGGCGTCTAAAAGACAAAGTACTTGCGGGAAAAACTGGTACGACTAATGATCAGCGTGATAGTTGGTTTGTTGGTTATGACAAAAGGCATTTAATCACCACTTGGATTGGTCGAGATGATAACAAACAAACTAACCTGACCGGCAGTTCAGGTGCTTTAGTTTTGTTTGCAGATTTTTTAAATAGCTACGGTGCTCAAAGTAAAGACAGCACTATGCCTAATGATATAGAAGTATTACCTTTTGATTCAAAAACAGGGCTCGCAATGGCAGTAGAATGCCAGAAAAATGTACACATGCCAGCTATCGCAAGAGGCTTAACTAAGCAGTACTCGTGCTTGGAGCCACAGCCTGAAAAGAAAAAGAAATCTTGGCTTGAACGCTTGTTCGGTGAATAGCTTTTTAATGACATCCATTTTAAGTTGTTTGGCGAGATTCAACCATGATTATGTGGTTAAGTAATTATTATCAGTTTTTTTTGCTAATCCCCCCTATAAACCGCTTTATTTCCTTGTAAAAATCAGGGCTTTTCTTTATGATCGGAAAAATTTTTTTATCGCTAAGTTTATTTGTTTGAAAAAGAATCAACGCTTTGGCTATGCTTAGAGAGCAACAAGAATTCTAACTTTAAATAAATAATACAAATTTTGGAGATGTTGGATGAGCAATGCGCCTGTGAATAACAGCCGTCGACGCTTTTTAACTGCTGCTACTTCGGTAGTTGGTGGTGTTGGCGCTGTCGGTGTGGCTGTGCCTTTCATTGGCTCCTGGAACCCAAGTGAGCGTGCGAAAGCCGCAGGGGCACCAGTTGAAGTCAATGTAGGTAAGGTTGAACCCGGTCAATTAATCCGTGCTGAATGGCGCGGTAAGCCAGTTTATGTCGTACGTCGTACTGATGAAACAATTAATACTTTAGCGAATCATGAAGATCAACTTCGTGATCCTAAGTCTGCCGAACCTCAACAGCCTGAATATGCGGCTAATGAGTACCGCTCAATTAAACCTGAAATAATGGTGGCATTAGGTGTTTGTACTCACTTAGGTTGTGCTCCAACTTATCGTAAAGGTGATTTTGAAGAAGTAGTAGAAGGCGTTAAAAATGGATTCTACTGTCCTTGTCACGGTTCTAAATTTGATATGGCAGGTCGTGTTTTCTCTGGCGTTCCAGCACCACTAAACCTTGTAGTTCCTGAGCATTCATTCCCTACTGAAGACACCTTGTTAATTGGTGTTAGCCAAGGAGACGCATAATGGAAAACTTTATGGCTTGGATTGAAAAACGTTTGCCATTTATGGATGCCATGAACAAGCATGCTATCCAATATCCGGCACCGAAAAACTTTAACTTTTGGTATGTTTTCGGAATTTTGGCGACAGTAGTATTAGTTAACCAAATCCTAACGGGTATCTGGTTAACTATGAATTATGAACCATCAGGTGCAGGCGCTTTTGCTTCAATCGAATATATCATGCGTGATGTTGATTACGGCTGGTTGCTACGTTATATGCATTCAACAGGTGCATCGGCATTCTTCATTGTTGTATATCTGCATATGTTCCGTGGCCTGATGTATGGTTCTTACCAAAAACCACGTGAATTGCTGTGGATTTTTGGTATGTTTATTTTCCTTGTACTTATGGCTGAAGCCTTTATGGGTTACTTGTTACCATGGGGTAATATGTCGTATTGGGGAGCGCAGGTAATTATATCGCTATTCGGCGCGATACCTTTAGTGGGTGAGGAATTGACTATTTGGATCAAGGGTGACTATGTTATCTCTGGTGCAACGTTGAATCGTTTCTTTGCTTTACATGTTATTGCTCTACCATTAGTGCTTTGTGTCTTGGTATTTTTACATATTATTGCGTTGCATGAAGTTGGTTCTAACAACCCTGACGGTACTGATATTAAAAAACCAAAGGGTAGTGTGCCTGAAGAAGAACAAAGTAAATTTACGTTCCATAAACAATATACTAAAAAGTATGACATTGTTGATGCGGTACCTTTCCACCCTTATTACACCGTTAAAGACTTGGTTGCTGTAATTATTTTCTTGATTGGTTTTTCATGGGTTATGTTTTTTGCGCCAGAAGGTGGCGGGTACTTCATTGAAGCACCAAACTTTGAACCTGCTAACGGCTTGAAAACGCCAGAGCATATTGTACCTGTATGGTATTTTGGTCCTTTCTTCACTATTTTGAGGGTAGTACCAGACAAGCTATTCGGTATGATAACCATGTTTGCTGCAATCGGTATGCTATTCGCGTTACCTTGGTTTGACCGCGGTACGGTTAAGTCAATCCGTTATCGTAGTAAAGCGCATCTACTTAACTTAACGCAGTTTGCGATTAGTTTCATTGTCTTGGGTGTGCTAGGTACTATGCCGGCAACTGATTTGGCGAACTTAATTGGTCGAATTGCGAGTTTAGGCTACTTTGGCTTCTTTATCTTACTGTGGTTCTACAGTAAAAATGAAAAAACCAAACCAGTACCAGAGAGGGTGACAGGATAATGAGAAAGTTAATTGTAACACTATTAGCGTGTGCCCCTTTCTTAGCAATTGCTGCTGGGGGCTCATTGCCACTAGATAAAGCGAATAATGATTTATCAGATAAGGCATCATTAAAGCGTGGTTTTGAATCGTACTTAAAGTATTGTTTAGGTTGCCACCAACTGCAATATCAACGTTATAACCGCACTTTTCGTGATTTAGGTATTAGCGAAGCAGAAGGTAAAGAAAAGTATATGCCAACAGGTGAAAAACCTGGTGACCATATTACTAATACTATGCCTGCGAAAGATGCTGCAGCTTGGTTTGGTTCTACACCACCAGACTTAACGTTAGAAGCACGTTTTAGAAGTCCTGATTATATTTATACGTATTTACGTTCATTCTATGTAGATGAGAATCGTCCGTTTGGCGTTAATAATAAAATCTTTAAAGATGTAGCGATGCCACATGTTTTACAGGGTTTACAGGGTATACAAACCTTAGATGAAAATGGTCATTTGACACCTGCTGTTGGTGGTACAATGTCACCAGAAGAATACGATGAGTTTGTGCGCGATTTAACGAACTTCTTGGAGTATGTTGCAGAGCCAAACAAGCTGGAACGTGAACAACTTGGTTATTACGTTATCGGATTTTTATTTATTCTTCTAATATTCTCTTATCTACTTAAGAAAGAATATTGGAGAGATGTGCATTAATTTGCGCATCAACAAGGCGTAATGTTATTTGGGGGCTCTGCCCCCATTGTTAGTTATAATTGAATATTTTTTGGAGGCGAAATGGCCGTTGCTGCAAATAAACGCTCTGTCATGAACTTATATTCACATGCAGATGATATGTATAGTCATCAAACACGCATTGTGTTGGCAGAAAAAGGCGTTGGTGTAGATATCCACTTAGTTGATATGGCGAATTTGCCTGAGGATTTATTAGACTTAAATCCGTACGGAACCGTGCCAACATTAATCGATCGCGAATTAGCACTTTATGAAGCGTCTATCATTATTGAGTACTTAGATGAGCGATTTCCTCATCCACCATTGATGCCTGTTTACCCAGTGTCTCGTGGTCGTAGTCGTTTAATGATGCATAGGATTGAACAAGACTGGTATAGCCTTGCACGCTTAATCATGAACGGTACTGCTGATGAAGCAACAAAAGCACGTAAAGAACTTGCTGAAAGTTTATTAAGCATTGCTCCTATTTTAAATGAAGCACCATACTTTATGAGTGAAGAGTTTAGCTTAGTTGATTGTTATCTAGCGCCGCTATTATGGCGTTTACCTGTTTTTGGTATTGAGTTAGAAGGTGCTGGTTCTAAAGAGCTTAAAACTTACATGTTACGTGTATTTGAACGTGATTCATTCCAAGCGTCGTTAACTGAAGCTGAGCGTGAGCTTCGCTATGGTGCCGCGGTATAATGTCTGTTGAAATGACTTCATCAAAGCCCTACATTGTTAGGGCTTTTTATGATTGGATTTGTGATAACAGCTTAACACCTTATATTGCCGTTGATGTAAATGTATACGGTGTGTTGGTACCAATGGCATTTGTATCGGATGATCAAATCATTCTTAATATCGCGCCATCTGCTGTTGGCTCTATTTCACTTGAAGGTGATAAAATTGAGTTTACAGCAAGATTCGGCGGAAAGTTAGAACATTTAACCGTGCCTTTCGGTGCTATAGCCGCTATCTATGCAAAAGAAAATGGTGCTGGTACTTCATTGGCAATTGAACATCCACCTACAGAAGAAGATATTTGTCTTACACCTGTAAGTGCTGTTGACAATGACGACGATGATCCTGAGCCCACACCTCCGACAAAACCTCGAGGTCGAGCTAGCTTAAAAGTGGTCAAATAAAAAAAACACTCATAGGAGTGTTTTTTTATGACTTCAAAGATTCGATGCTAACAATACGCTAACCTTCGACGATTTCAAACATTTTAAAAACACGATTTACACCACCAACATGGCGTGCAATTTCAACGGCGCTACTAGCGAGTTTATTACTGACTAACCCCATTAAAAATACTTCACCATTTTCAGTTACAACTTTAACGTTATTCGCGTCAAAATCGTCTTTTTTAAATAATGCTGTTTTAACCTTTGATGTTAACCATACATCATTACTGCGTGTTGCCAGTGACGTCACGTTACTTATGCGTATTTGATCATGAATATAGTCAACACCATTGACTTGGTTGATGGTTTTTATCGCGAGATCTTTTAAGTAGGTATTAGGCGCTTGCCCTACAACAAGTACTTTACCATTAACACTGACGACTTGAAGGTGCGTGTTATCTGATATACCTGCGACATTGGCGAGTTTAGCATGAGCTGCTATTTCAATTTTCTGATCATCAATTTGATTGCCAATTGAGCGATTGTCTGTAACGACACTCGCGCCACCCACAACCCCTACAACGGCTGCTGCAACACAACCTTGTAACATAGAAACGGTAGCGAGTAGCAATAATCCATTCGTTGCTTTCATAGGTTATTTATTCTTCGTCTTGCGGAAATAAGGTTGAATCAATAATATCGCATAAACAATGTATAACAACTAGATGAACTTCTTGAATACGTGCAGTACGTGAAGACGGTACGCGAATTTCTACGTCATTCTCACCAAGCAAACCAGCGATATCGCCACCATCTTTGCCTGTTAGGGCAATAATTGGCATATCGCGAGCCACTGCCGCTTCTATCGCTTTAATAACATTGCGAGAATTACCACTTGTTGAGATGGCAAGTAAAACATCACCAGCATTACCTAATGCTCGAACTTGCTTGGAAAAGACTTCATCATAATGATAGTCATTTGCTATTGATGTGATTGTAGAGCTATCTGTAGTTAATGCAATGGCAGGTAGACTTGGTCGTTCAGTTTCATAACGGTTAAGAAGCTCTGCAGAGAAATGTTGTGCATCGCCAGCTGAACCTCCGTTACCACATGACAATATCTTGTGACCTCCTAATAAAGATTGAACCATTATTAAAGAAGCTTGTTCTATAGGGCCTGCAAGCGCTTCACTCGCGGCGATTTTTGTTTGAATACTTTCAGTAAAGTTACTTTTGATGCGCTCTAACATTGTTAAATTGGCTCCTAAAAATCGAGTCAAAAGGCGTTTTTCAGCCAAATTATTTCGGGAATATTACCGCCTTCGATAGCGACGATATCAAATCGACAGGCAGTATTATAAGCGTTTAGACCTTGTTGTTGCAGAAAAAATGCTGCTGTTTTGCGAATTTTTTCTTGTTTTGCTATACCTATTGCTGAAATTGCACCACCAAAGCGTTTGTTTTTTCGATATTTTACTTCTACAAATACTATGGTGTTGCCCTCTTTCATGATCAAGTCTATTTCACCCAATCTGCCATGAAAATTTGCTTGAATAAAGGTGAGTTGTTGTTGCTTCAAGTATTTAAGTGCTTGTGCCTCCCAATAATCACCTTGGCTTGGCATTGTACTTTGTGCTAATGCTTTATCATGTTTATTCGATATCAATTTCTTCTACCCGATCCTTTTGGTAGGTCCCCCACAGCAGACTGCGAGTTAATACGCCTTGTTGGTTTAATTTTAATACGCCTGTTTGTCCATAATGGCGTATATAAGGTTGTTGTTTAAAAACAGTAAACTTTTTAATCAGAGCATAGCTATCATACCCCATCGCAAATATACGTTCTAAACTGTCACTTCTATCAGGCCAAACTTGAGAGCTGAGTTGTTTGAGTGATTGATTTTGTTGCTTACTACGTAATTGCCAAGGCATTTCGGTAAACGATAAGCCTGAAAGGTCGCGACTGTCACTTTTATCGCTATTGTCACTATGGCTTCTGGAGCTTGCAAATACAGGAATTGCACGGGCAAAAGGTGAAATATTAACATCAATGTAAGGCTTTAGTAACCGCGTTTCATTGGGTGAAGCAACGATATAGATCATGTCAATATCAAGACGATTTCGCTCTTGTGTTTTAAGTTGTTGACGTATGCGTCTGTCAATATCTCTGATGCGCTTTTTACTCTTATCTAGCTCGAGTGTACTCTCTAATTTTTCCTGCACTTTACTCGCATCTTCAAAGACGATTACCTCCGGCGACTTACCGTTAATTCGTTGCCACTGGGCACTAAATGTTTTAGCTATGCGTTCACTAATGCTGTCTTGTTGAGCAAATACAATGGGTGAGGTAAAGTTACGTCTACTTAACGTAGTTGCTGCTTGAATTGCTTCATCTTCAGGGTTCATTGACAATACCATATGGTTATCTTTTAATGCCTGATTTTGTGGTAGGTTTAATAATAATGTCGGCAAGGTTAATGAAGATTGTGATAAATAGGTATCGACATTCTGCTTTAACAATGGACCAATCACATGATCTATATTGAGCTCAGCAAGTTGCTCCGCAAGCAACTGAAAATCAACCGTTGAAGTATCTATGAAATGTAATGCGGTTTCTCGATTATTGTTATATGCCGCTAATATACCTTGTTGTGCAGTTTCACCTGCTGCCTTTTGTTTTCCTGTTAAGGGTAATAGAACGGCTATGTTGTGTTCGTCATCTTCATCTTGTACTGTCTCGCTTGATAAACTAGCGATAACGGTATTAGCAGGGTGATCGCGGTAATCGCGTTGCCATTGTGTTAAATAACGATTAAAAGTCGCGGGTTGATAGCCAAAGCGATGTGCAAAATTAAGTAATTGCTTCCAACCGGTAAAATAAGGAGGATTTAACTGTGTTAAAAGCTCAACTTCCCACTGCGATAACTTGTTTAAATCGAGCCAAACTTGTTGTGCTTGCTGCTGATACACTTCTTTATTTGCTAATGCTAAACCGCGTAATTTAGCGTCTAATGATGCTAAAGGTAGAGCCCTTTGCTGTTGTATCGCTGATAAAAGATAATAATATTCTTCAGGTTGAGAGGAGCCATCAAGCCATTTTTCTGCTTCTAAAAGGTGTAGATATGCTTTTTCAAGCTCACCTAAATTTAACAAGCTTTGGGCGCTAATTAACGTAAGTTGGTATTTAACTGCGAATCGGTCTGTTAGTGGTTGAATTTGTTTCGCGAGCCATAACGCTTTTTTGTTTTCATTTTCATTGATCAATTGGCGTGCTGCCTTTACCAATAAAGCTGTCGCTTGTTCTCCCTTTGTTTTCTCAGCCTGCGCTAAGTAATCTTGTGAAGATTCTGTTAGGGCTTCACTGGCGATAATTTGTTGCTGCGTTTGTGTTTGCTTTGCCTTTTTTACGGGTTTTGTCGCGCAACTTGCTAGTAATAATAATATGGCGACGAATACAACACTGAGCAAACTTTTTACGGTAAAGTAATGATATGTCACTAACAAGCCTTACAATTGATGGATCTTTTTGATTGATATTGCTTTATAATAAACGCCAAACACTTTTGGCTCAACAGAACTATTTAAATGACTTTACCAGAAGAGAACGCCGGAACATTGTTTATTGTTGCAACCCCAATAGGCAATCTTGGTGATATTAGCCAACGAGCTATAGATACTTTACGTGATGTGGATATTATCGCATGTGAAGACACTCGACATACCAAAAAGCTTTTGTCCGCTTTTTCTATTAATGGAAAAACGATGTCTCTGCACGATCACAATGAACGTCAAAAGCAAGAGTATATTGGTGAGCAGCTAACCGCAGGTAATAATGTCGCGTTAGTGTCAGATGCGGGAACGCCACTTATTAGTGATCCTGGATTTCACCTAGTGCGTTATTGTCGACAGCTAGGTCTCAACGTTTCGCCAGTTCCAGGCGCTTGTGCTGCTATAGCAGCTTTATCTGTTGCAGGATTACCGACGGACAGGTTTGCGTTTGAAGGTTTTCTACCATCAAAATCTGGTGCAAGACAGGCAACATTGCAAAATGTAGCCAATGAAACAAGAACAATGGTTTTCTATGATGCACCTCGAAGAGCAATAGATACAGTCGCTGATATTGTTACCGTTTTAGGCGAGGAACGTTATATCGTAATCGCGCGAGAATTAACCAAAACCTTTGAAACTATACACTCAGCGAAAGCAGGTGAAATGCATGCTTGGTTATCAAACGATCCTAATCAATTAAAAGGTGAGATGGTTTTGATTATTGAAGGAATGACAGCGTCAGCCTCAGAAATTACAGCTGACGTTGAGCGTGCATTAAAAAGAGTGTTAAAAGAATTACCGCCGAAGAAAGCCTGTGCGGTTATCGCAGATTTATACAGTGTAAATAAAAAGGCATTGTATGAGTTAAGTTTAAGCTATAAATAGCGGTAATATGCAGATGAGTAGATTTTAATAGGAGTAATAGCGTGGCGTCACACGGAACCCATCAAATTGTGCGGCAAGACAATATATTGTTGGTAAAACTCATTGGGAGTTTCAATGAAACTGGCGTTCACGCTTACGTAGATGCAGTGAAAAAACACATTGCAGCTATACATGGAAAAGGCTTTGCGATGCTAATTAATGATACGGAAGTTGATGGTGGCACGCCAGAAGCTTATCAAGTACTGAATGATTACAATAATTGGTTGAACTCTCAGCCAGTTATTGCCAAAGCCTTTGTGCTAGAGTCACTCGCTTTGAAGCATATTATATTAGCTCGAACACCTGCACTGAAAAAGCAAAATATTGAGTTTTTCGCCGATGATAACAGCGCTATAGCTTGGCTTAAAACCCAGTTAGAAGAGTAAATAAATGATTAAATTACTCAGTTTTTTTTCTCGCATGTCGACCGTAGAGCTTATTATGGCACTACGAGGTATGTCGATTATACTTCAAGTTTTTCTACTGTTATTTGTAAATTTGGCATTAAATTACCAATTGCCTTGGTTACCCATGTTCATCGTTATTGGAGTAGAGTTAGCCTTCAATATAGCGAGCTTTGTACAAACCAGAACTACAAGTCATTCAAGTAAGCACCTTGTATTGGTGCAGCTTTTAGCTGACGTTATGTTCTTAGGTTGCTTATTATATTTTAGTGGAGGGGCAACAAACGCCTTCATTTCGTTATTTCTTGTGCCCATTGCAATTGCGGCGATTACATTGCCATTTTTGGGGTGTCTTGCCATATCGTCCTGTGCCATTGTTATTTACTCTATATTATTGTGGACCATGCCAATGCATGTTATGCATGGAAATATGGAAGGTCATTTCATTGGCATGTGGTTAAATTTCCTTTTTTCTGCGCTCGTGCTTTCGCTCGTTGTAGGCTATTTAGCTCGTACCATTGCTGGTCGTGAAAAAACGATTGCACAATATCGTGAGCAACAATTAAAAAAGGAGCGAATTATTGCGCTAGGGGTTGCTTCTGCGCAGGTTACACATAATTTAGCAACGCCCTTAGCTACATTGCAATTATTGACAGAAGAGCTTAAAGAAGAGGCACATGTTGATCCTGCTTTAGTGGCAGACATTACCCAACAGGTGGCACGTTGTTCACAAAGCTTACGTGCTTTTAGAGCAACATCTGAGCAGATTAAAACAAATGAAAAACATACAATTGCTTGTACGTTGTTGCTAAAGCAAATAAAAAGTCACTGTCAATTAACTTACCCAAATGTGAGTTTTCAATTTATTAACAATGCTGAAACAGCCAATATTGCTATAGATGGTTCGTTTATTCCTGCAGTTGTTAACGTGATTGATAATGCCGTGCATGCTAGCCAAGAAAGTGAACATAATGTTATTGAAATTGAATCAAGCATAAAGCAGCACGAGTGGTGTTTATCAATTCGAGATTATGGCACTGGGTTTATCGTTGAACAATTAAAAGAACTGGGGGACTTCCCTCAAATAAGTGAGCATGGCTTAGGTGTTGCGATTATGTTGAGTAACGCGAGCCTTGAACGATTATCAGGTAAACTGTGGTTAGATAATCATCAATCAGGTGGTGCGGTTGTTGTGATTTCTATGCCATTAAAAGAGACATTGCCGCCATGAAAGTACTGCTTATAGAAGATGATCAAGCGTATGCTTCTGTACTGTCACGACGTTTGAGTAAGTACAAACTTACTGTTGAACATAGTGAAAATAACAGTGATGCTTTATTGAAAGTGAGGTCTTTTAAGCCAGATGCGATCCTGTTAGATATGCATTTAGCGGGAGAGAGTGGCTTAACACTTATTTCACCTATAAAGCATGTATTACCTTTTTGCCGCATTATTCTGTTAACCGGGTATGCCAGCATTGCTACGGCGGTAAAGGCAATTAAATTAGGGGCTGATGATTACTTAGCGAAACCTATAGATACTGATACATTGTTAAAAACACTCGACGTAAGTGATCAAAATATCGCGACTGAATTTACTCACGTGCCTAAACACTTAAGTGCAGAGCAAGCAGAATGGGAACATATTCAGCAAGTATTGCGAGCCAATGATGGCAATATTTCCGCGGCTGCACGTCATCTTTCAATGCACAGAAGAACGTTACAACGAAAGTTAAAAAAACGCCCTAGCTTTATTAGTAAAAACTAGGGCGTAAGGGTATAGACAGATGTCTATATGCGGAACTTAGAATGATAGTGTGGCCGTTAACCAAACGCTTCTTTCTGTGCTTGGTATGCGAGACATTGGCGATATATCACTGCCATTAACGCGGTTGTATGCAGACAAGTGATCTTGATATTCGCGATTTGTTAAATTTTTAACGCCAAAATTAAGGCTGAGTTGATTGGCGAGTTGGTAATCACCAACGATATCGATATAACCATAGCCTGCAGTGGATTTTTCATGGTTTAAGGTGGCGACATTATCTTGTGAAGCAAAGGCATGTAAGCGAGTTGTAACTTGCCACCCATCCCCTTGGTAACTCAAAGCGAGATGACCATTAAGTGGAGCAACACGATAGAGGTTATCATCAATATCCTTACGTTTTCCTCTAACATAGCTCACAGTCGTTGAAAGTTGCCAGTACTCTCCAAGTTGGTAAACTAATTGTCCATCAAAGCCTGATAACTGTGCATCCACGTTAGAAAATTGCAATACCGTGTCACTGTTCATCATCATTTTTGCCAACATATTGACCGGCATATTCATATTTGGCATTCCCTGTATATAGTCATTAATACGGGTATAAAAAATATCACCGACAAACATAAAATTATCCGTTTGATATGTTGTGCCTATATTTATTTGATTAGCGGTTTCACTCTCTAAGTTAACGTTTCCAAGGTAAGTATTTCCATCTGCAAGTCCGGCAGTTGCTTCCATTGGTAACCACAAGTATCGTTCTTGATAACTTGGTGCTCGTTGCTTTTGGGCAATGGAAATGAGTAATTGCGTATTATGTATTTTGGGGAGTAACCAATCTAAGGTTAAGTCTGTATTTGTGTCATTCTGGTGGCGATCACCTTGATTAAAAGAGGTGACTAGCTCTTTTATGGTGGGGTTCATCATCGCCATATGATGGCTGACGTTGTCCGCTTTGGCGGAGATACGTTTAACTCTCGCACCAAGTGTTACTGTATGTGCCAAATAGTGTTGTTGATACTCCCCGAACAAACTAATTTTTTTATCTTTAATATTGTTAAAGTTTGCAATATTAAACATCATATTATTTGGGTTGGTAATGGTCGCATCGTGTGTTGATTGGTATCCATCAAACCCTAACGTCCATGCGTTATTTTTCCAATCAATGGTAAACGAAGTCGTTTCAGATTGTGCGTGATTGCTGCGATGCATTGTTGGCATCATATTCATGCGCTGTTGAAAGTTGTCCATTTTATGATCAGCATCAATAAAGCCAAGCTGCCAACTTAACTCACCCTTTGCGAGAGCGTGCTTGCCATATAGTTGTGTACGATGTGTGTAGATAAAATCAATATCCATGGGCAGTGAAGGTGTACCTGCCTCATGGGTGTCGTTATAGTGATAATTAACACCTAAGGTGGCATCGTTAAAGCGTACTGCGCCTGAAAACCCTGATTGTGTTTTGGTATAGCCTGTTGGTGTAATGACCCTGCCATCTGCGGCAGTTAGGTGTTCTGCCATTCTCGTATCTATATAAGCCATTAATGCAGCTTTGTTTGTGCTTAGGTTTATCAAACCTGCGGTATTTTTTGATTCGCCATTTTCTTGATAGCCAATACGCACATCTCCAGAAAGTAATGCATGCGTTGTTTCTGAAAAATGTGCCTGTTTAAGCGTGGTATTGATTGATCCACCAAGTGATTCGATACCCGAAGTGACCGAAGCAATACCACGTTGCATGGTAATGCTATCAGTGATAATCGCTGGACTATAGCTCAGCGGTGTGTCCATTGCATTTGGTCCCGCTCCGATAATATGTTGCCCACCGACTTGCGTGGCAACGCGATCACCGTACAGTCCACGATATTGAACAATACCCGTTAAGCTGCCATTTTTATTAACATTAGCACCTGCAATTAAGCGTAAATTGTCGGAAATGTCGGCATGTTGCACTTCTGTTTCCACAACAGCGATACGTTCAGTTGTTCTTTCACCAAGAACAACTATCTGTTCTATGTCATCAGCAGTTGCATTGTATGGGGTTAATAGAACCAGTGGGAAAGCCATTACAAGCGATTTAGTCAGTTGATTTAAGGTTTTCATCTTGGGCAGAGTACTTCAAAAAGATGGTTAATTTATGCAGGCTATATTTCTTCAAAGCTTACTGAAAAACAACAAGAAAACCCTAAAGTGCGACAATATGTCACAGGCTTAGTTAATCGACAATTTCGCTTTACATTAAAAATAATAAGTAGCAAGTACAAGTATGTTTTGTTGTTGTTTAGATATTGGGGTAGAATGCGCCCCGAGTTAGCCAGACAATCGCTGCTTGTTCGTTGTATTTATTGTTTCGATAATAAATAGACAGGACAAGGGGAGGAAAGTCCGGGCTCCAAAGAGCAGGGTGCCAGATAACGTCTGGGCGGCGCAAGCCGACGACAAGTGCAGCAGAGAGAAGACCGCCGATGGCTACTTTCTATTTAGGTAGAGAGTAGCACAGGTAAGGGTGAAAGGGTGCGGTAAGAGCGCACCGGGCGACTAGCAATAGTTTGCAGCAGGGTAAACTCCACCCGGAGCAAGACCAAATAGGGTTTCATACGGCGTGGCTCGCGTTGAAACCGGGTAGGTTGCTTGAGCTATGGAGCGATCCATAGCCTAGACGAATGATTGTCCACGACAGAACCCGGCTTATGTGTTAACTCACTTTTTCTTAAACCCTGATGGTAACATCAGGGTTTTTCTTTTTAGACAATCAATTGTCTACGACGCTTATACCTCAGCGAAAGCGACTTATCGGCTAACTCAAAATTTTAGTAATTGTTTTTTCTATATGTTAATCAAGCAGAATCATAAATTTTCTTATATTTCAAACTTTTAAAGGTAAAGTTTCGCCGCTGTTTTACTTTTCAACCTCTTTAAACTCGCTAACACACCCCCTTATTTTTTAATCACTTTTCATCTGTGATTCTAACTAATTCATTTGGTACTTTTATCAAATTTAAAAAGAACAATACTTATGCTTCAAACTGGCTTGAATTTAGTTAAATTCCAGCCATTAGTTATCGTAGAAATCATTATAACCACCGTAGTGTTATTTGGTGTAAATAGTTAACTCTTTGTAATATAAGAAAATATACCATTATTTGTTTGTTTTTCTTGATAATTAGTAAAAACACTTGACTTATTATTTTTGACTACTTAATGTGTTTACAGTGCATTTTATTCTCACTGCAAGTTTGTTTTACGGTTACCGTAGCTGACAAAAAATGCTCAAAAAAACACCTCAAAAAGCTGTTGAAGTGTGATTAACCATGACGGAACTACACAAAACGGAAACTACAAATTATGAACAACAAGATTAAATATATAGCCACTTGTATTTGCTTAACTATGGGTGGACAAGCCCAACTAGCAAATGCGGGCGATATGACCAACTTTTTAGATGCACTACGTGGATTTGAGTCTGGTTTACCAGATGCAACCGATGCCATCGTAAATGCCTATCAAGCTGACTACAACAATGATAGTGCTCGTACTTATAGCTACTTAAAAAAGGACAGTTTTGGTAATGACATTCCTGGTCGAATCGACTTAGCATGTGACGGTAGTGTTGTTGGCGAAACCCATTCAGTAAAAAGATATTTTCAAAAGTTAGACGTTGATCGTTTCTACGACAACAATGCTTCTTTAGAAGAGCGTAAACGCATGATCCGAAAAATGCAGTATAGTTCACTTAATGCATGGGGTTTTGTTGGTTATCAAAATGGTGAAGCGACACTAATCGACTCTGGTTATTATATTCCTATAACGGAAAATGGCCTGAGTAAATACTATTCTGCACGTCCAGCTAGTGAATGGGCTGCAACAGGTACTGGTCGTCAAAGTGAAGACACATGTACTGGCGTTAAAGAAACCATTACGTTCATGTGGCCAGGAGGTACGGTTCAACTAATTACACCGCAGGTTAATGAATGGCTTGGAACTTTTAGTGGTAAAGACGACATTTATCATTTTGATGATATGCGCATTCCCGCTAAACAAGAGCAAATTATTCGTGCCTTAATGCGTTCAAACTACATAAAATTTCGCAACTTGATGCAAGAAAGAGGCAAAGATTGGTCTGATATTTTAGGAACAAGTTACGACTACAAACACATAGAAAACGGTCAACAAGTTATTAAAACTACCACAATTACTATGTCAGGTATTATTGCTGCAACTCATTTGCGTGGAGCATTGGGTGTGATTTTAGCGATTTTTGAAGGTACTGATTCTGGCGATGAAACTGGCACAACCGCTGGCTTTTATATGGACATGTTCCAAGGTCATGATACTGTATTTGATACTCCGAGCAATGACCAAATTTCAGGTACCGAACATACTGAAACACTTTTTGCCGGTTGGGGAAATGATACGGTTACAACTGGCGGCGGCATTGACCAAATTGTTATTCAAAAGCATGCTGCTGGTAACAATCAAACGGTTATCAATGATTTTACCCTTGGCAAAGATCGCATTTCTTTAGGCGTTGAGTGGACAGGTGCGCCATTGGATCAAATGACCATTGCTAGCACGAGTGACCAAACAGGTACTATTCTAACACTTCCAGGAAATCAAAGTATTTTGCTACAAGGGGTTCCTAGTAGTAGTTTACCAACAGATATGGATGAGTATATTGTCCATACACAAACCGTTGTTATGGACTGGAGCCCAAGAGATACAGTTACTGGCTTCCGTCCTATGATTGATAAGATAGTTCCAGACCGACATGTTGCTGTATCTAACTTGTCTGCATGGGAAAATGCCGATGGTCATCTTGAGATAGGGTTTGATTCTTGGGCAAGAATTGAGTTTGTTGGTCTTAAATTAACAGATCTTACGGCAGAAATGTTTTCTGAAATGTCTGGTGATATCTCGCAGTTAGGCGGTATTACTATTCCTGCGCGACCTGTCATAACTGCAAATGGAGCAAGTAATGCAACTAGTGGTGCTACGATAAACGTAACGGGCACAGTTTCTGGCTCGAATGATTATCAATGGACGCAAGTTGAACCACTTTCTCCACAAGCGACGATTGCTTCCCCTAGTTCGCTGACTACGGCTATTACTTTGCCAAACGTTAGCAAGACCACGGAATTTTATTTCCAACTTAAAGGTGTAAATGGTTTAGCAAGCAATGCGGCAACCCATGCGGTATTGGTGAGCAGCGACGGCAGCACAGGCAATAACGCGCCTACAGCGGTTCTTTCTACATCAGCAAGCAGTGTGGTTGAAGGGACAAGCATTGGTTTAACTGCTGCCAATTCTACAGATCCTGATGCCAATACAACATTAACGTATCAGTGGATCGCGACGCCTTCCAGTGCGGGTAGCTTTAGTTCGACCACTGCGGTTAGTCCAACGTTTACAGCCGCTGCTGTTGACGCCGATACCGATGTAAATATTGCTTTAACGGTAAGTGACGGTGAATTAAGTGATAGTACATCGGCTTGGGTAACGGTTACCGACTCAACATCAAATAGTGCGCCTAGTGCTATTGTATCAGCCTCGGCTTCTTCGGTAGTTGAAGGTGGCTCTGTAAACTTAACAGGTTCAAACTCAACTGATCCAGACGCAAATACCACCTTGACTTATCAGTGGAGTGTTTCACCTGCTGGTGCTGGTAGCTTTAGTTCGGCGACTGCGGCAGATCCTATATTTACTGCTTCGGAAGTCTCGACAGATACAGTGGCAAATATCAGTTTGACGGTTAATGATGGGGAACTGACTAACACAGCTACTGTGACAGTTAATGTTACTATGAGTCAATCGAACAACGCCCCAACTGCAGTTGTTTCCGCTTCTTCATCTAGTGTTGTTGAAGGTAATAGTGTTAGCCTAACGGGTTCTAATTCTACAGATCCCGATGCAAATACAACATTAACTTATCAATGGAGTGTTTCACCAGCTAGTGTTGGTACCTTTAGCTCGGCTACCGCTGCAAATCCAATGTTCATAGCATCGAATGTTTCTTCGGATATTGTTGCAACGATAACGTTAACAGTTAGTGATGGTGAGCTTAGTGATTCAGCATCAACATCTGTGACCGTGGCTAATGATACTGGTACCACAATTACACCTTGGGTTGCAGGCCAGACCGTTGTTGAAAATGGTGACATTGTTTCTTACAACGGTTTATGTTTCATGGCTCAAAATAATCCAGGCGTGTGGGAAGCACCAACACCAGCATCGACTTGGTTCTGGAGTGAAGTTTCATGTAACTCAGGCGGTAACAGCGCACCAACGGCTGTAGCTTCCTCTTCAGCGGCTAGTGTGCAAGAGGGTAATGTTGTTACGTTAACGGGCTCAGATTCTACAGATCCAGACGCAAATACAACCTTGACTTATCAGTGGAGTGTGTCACCTGCAAGTGCTGGTAACTTTAGCTCTAATACTGCGGCAACTCCAACATTTACCGCAGCCGATGTGACAGCGAATACAACGGCTACTATCAGTTTGACGGTAAGTGATGGAGAGTTGAGCGATACCGATTCTGTTTCATTAACTATTACCGATTCATCAGCTACAAATAATGCGCCGACAGCGGACGTTTCATCTTCAGCTTCTAGTGTTTTAGAGGGTAACAGTGTTAGCTTAACGGGTTCTAATTCAACAGATCCTGATGCAAATACTACGTTGAGTTACCAGTGGAGTGTTTCACCTTCTAGTGCTGGTAGTTTCAGTTCGGCAACTGCCGCTAACCCAACCTTCACGGCAGCGAATGTTTCATCGGATACTGTGGCCACGATCACGTTAACAGTAAGCGATGGAGAGCTGAGTGATTCAGCGTCGACAACAGTGACCATTACTAATGACACTGGCACCACGATTACACCTTGGGTTGCAGGTCAAACAGCAGTCAACAATGGCGATGTTGTATCTCATAACGGTTCATGTTTTCAAGCGCAAAATAACCCAGGCGTTTGGGAAGAGCCAACATCTACTTCTACTTGGTTCTGGACCGAAGTTTCATGTAACTAAATATACTTGTATAAAAACTAAAATCAGCGGCTAATTTAGCCGCTTTTTTATTAGAGCTATATTTAAAGGGGCGTTAAACATATTCTTTAGCCTGATTTAAAGTAAAGTTTATATAATGTTTAATAATTAATCTTGATTATTTGCCTTGTCTAAAAACATCATAAATTGCCGTAAAAACAACCTCGAAAGTTCAACACGCTCTAGTGTCTCTTATTCAAATAACCTTGCGTTTTAATGTCGCGGCGTCAGGTCATCAGTCATTTAATATTATCCAACTTACCCGCCTTACATTATTTATAGATTTTGAATCATTCTTTTTATTTTACGTTGAATAATTAATAGCTGTAATGCATTACTTGATAATGACGTGAACGACTGAGTTACAGCATATTTCAAAGACTATATGATATTTAAGGCGTCGATTTTGATACTTTTTCATTGCGGCTACCTTTAGGTAATCGATCATTACATTATCTAATGGGTAAGGGGTGAGATAAAAGTAGGTAATTACCTATCAGCCAATTGTTTGATAAACCATCCCAAAGCGGGTGATTAGATGTTATCAATGCTTCTAAAAGGATATTATATCTTCACAAAGTCTTATAAATATATGTGCATCTCAAGAAATGTATGAGTGTAAAGCGACTTAGCATTTTTTTATTGCTGAAAAGGGGAAAATACAGAGAAGGTAATCATGAAACGTATAAAGGAAAAAAGCCAGATCTTAATGACTCTGGCTAAAATTAAAGTGGTAATAAATTACCGCATTTTAATCGTTTAGTTTCACTGTTTACCAACAAAGTAAACGATTACTCATCATATAGTAGGAACGCGTGTAGAAACCTACTATATGAAAAGAGGGAGTGTTTAATTAGAACTTAACACTTGCGCCTAAATAATAGCGAGAACCAAATTCATCAACACTGTGGATGATGTTGTTATAATCTGGGTGACGCAATATTAAGGCTTCATTGGTTAGGTTAACCGCTTCTAGCGAGATATCGACATTTTCCAACACATGCCAAACAATCGAAGCATCAACTTGACTATATGAGTCGTTAACACTGCCACTGCCGCTTCCGTTGTACTGGCGCATCCAATCATCGCGATAGTTATAGGCAATTCGAGCACTAAAGTTATCGTCTTCATAGTAAGCAGACAGATTAAATGAATTTTCAGACACTTCATTTAACGGCACTGTTTTACCCGCTGAATTAGTGACTTCACTGTCGGTATAGGTATAGTTACCTTGAACACCGAATCCATTGTCAAAATCATGCTGCACTTGTAATTCGATACCTGTTACATCAGCGGTACCTACGTTACGTGAACGGGTTACTAAACAAGTGTCAGAACAACCAGCATAAGGTTCAGTCGCGGCTGTTGTTTCAATATAGTCACTGATGTTTTTAATGAACATGGTTGCCGCGACAACTGAAGCTTCATCAAAATACCATTCTAAACCAATATCATATTGGTCGGCTTTGTAAGGATCTAAGTCTGGGCTACCGACAGTTGCCGTGCCAAAGCTCACGGAAATGGTTTCAGCCATTTGCATATCATCATAATCAGGACGAGCTACCGTTGAACCAGCTGCAAAACGGAAGATAAGATCTTCAGAAATATCTGCGGCAATATTGACACTCGGTAAAAAGTTCGTGTAGTTTTTCTTACCTTGTGAAGGTACGCCATCAATGCTTCCCTTAGACAAAACGTCAGTATCTACATAACGCAGGCCGATATTGCCTCGGAAACCTTCGCCTTCAAAGTTCGCTTTTATGTAAGCAGCGGTAATATCTTCTTCGATAGAGAATTTACTTAAGGTTGTTGTGGTTGAAGCTTGGTTTTGTTCAGCGTAGTCCCATAAGCCGCGGTTTGCGATAGGAAATGCTGATAAGCTGCCGGCACGTCCTTCTTTACTATGTAAACCGTTAACAAAGCCACCATTGAAATCTGCTAACGTTAAGCCATCTGCTATTGCAGTGTTTACGTCGACATCACGATAATCTCCGCGTGATTCGAATGTTTGCTCTTGGAATTTTATACCCGCATCAATCGTGGTAAAAATACCGCTATTTAGCTGGTAGCTAAAATCTGATTGAAGATAGTCGATATCATTATCACGAACATAGTTAATGTAAGTAAATTCTTGGAAAATCTTAAAATTATCATGACTACTCATATAGTTTGGATTAGTCGGAATAATTTCAAGTGCACCACTGACGTCGTAGGTATAACCTGCATTGGCGGTGTTTTCGGTATCACCCCACCAGGTACTGCTTTGTTTTGTTCTACCTTCAGCCGTTGAACTACCAGCGACAAAACTCACTGTCCAATCGTCGGCGTTATAATCTACTGACAAATTAAGCGCGTCAGTTTGCATTTCAGGTGTACGCAATACCGTATTGTTAAATAGAGGTGCTAAACCTGGGCCACCGGCACCATTTGTTGTTGCGCGGGTAATTACATTTGAGCTGTTTTTGGTAATCGAATTGCTGTCAATTGTTCCAAACCCAACAATACCGAATAGTGCAGAGTTGTTGTGGTCATTGTTCAGTTCAAACAGGTTGTAGTTTAAGCTGAGCTCAAGATTATCATTCGGCGTATACTGCAAAGTAACTTGTGTACTTGAACGCTCTCTGTCTTCATCAAATAAAATAGATGACATAGCGGTATATGTCGCATGTGTGTTTCCTTGGTCATCAGCTAGATTGCCTGCACCTGGCGTACCAAAATTTGACAAAGTTTCTCGGTAAACCTTTGATTCTTCATTCGAGTAGGCAACTAATACACCAAATGTTTCATCTTCAGTTTTCCAGCTACCTAGTGCTGAATAGGCAGGATCCCATTCTTCTGCGCTATCATGATAAGCACCTTCAGCTGAAGCAAAGAAAGTACCTGCTTCTAAGTCTAGTGGTTTACGCGTTTTTAAGTTAACAGTACCACCGATAGCTCCTTCGTTGACATTCGCTTCGGCTGATTTGTATAAATCCATGCCTGAAATTTGTTCAGCGGCTAACATTTCAAAGTTAAAGCTACGGTTAATACCACCTAAGTCAAACCAACCAACACTGGCAACATTTTGGCCATTAAGCAGCACCATACTATGCTCTGGCGCTGTACCTCGAACGGTGACACCATTTACTTCGCCATAGGTTCTAACGACGGTAACGCCAGGGATGCGTTGCATCGCATCACCAATGTTTTTGTCAGGAAACTTACCAATATCCTCTGCGGATATAGAGTCTAAGACAGAGTCACTAAATCGCTTCGCGTTAAGTGCCTTGCTTAAGCTTCCGCGAATACCTTTTACTTCAATAACTTCAACGGCTTTTTTTGCTTCTTGCTCATTGGCAATTGCTTGACTTGAAATCATAGCAACTGAACCAAAAGACAAGCAGCATAATATTGCTGAATGCATTTTTGATTTTTTAAATTGTTTTACAGACATGTTGTTATTTTCCCTCAGTTAAATATCGTTCTAATTATTATGTCAATTGCTTTTACTAATTAATAATCAATCATTTTGACTAAATGTCAATCAATTTTTTTATTTATTTTTTTATCTTATTAGTTTGGTGGGTAAATTAATGATTTTGCTAAAGCTTTTGCGCTAGCCGCACGACTTGAATAAGTACAGATATAGGTATTAAGATCTGGAAAATGCGCTAATTCATAATCTGATCTTAATGCTAAAACAACAAGCTTGTCGTCAAATAAGTTGTGGGCTGCTTTGACTCGATTTAATTGTTCTTCGCTATAAAAGTCTTCACCAGGTAATGGGTAATCTTCAGTGATCAGCACAACAGGAATGTCTTTATCTAATTGTTTTTTGGCGTTGAGAATATCCGAAAATTCATGGTAAGAGATCGCGGTAAAATTAGCGTTCTGTGATCTCAGCGACTGGGTAAAAACTTCACTCGCAGGATGTGGGTCATTTGGGCCTATGCCTCGGCTATTGACCAAGCTGTCATAAAGTGTAGGGTTGGCAGCAAAGGTTAAATAAAATGGACGCTGCTCAAGTGGAAATAGGTTGTTTGAATTTCTCAGTACCTTAATTGCTTTTTCAGCGGCATGTTCAGCAATCTTAGCACATGTTGCTTTATCAAGTTGTTCAGTTAACCACTGGGTTTCTAAATCTCGATATTTAAAACACAGCACATGTTTTAGCGTTTCATTGAGACATTCTTCTGATAATTCGCCTGATTTTACAGCTAAAATAACACCGTTAATGGTGTCTTGTTGAATCTGTTTGTATGGGGTTGCTTCATTTTCATAGTGTTCTTCACTTAACATAATCAAATGAGCACCCGCCTTAATTGCCATGATCGCTGCTTGAACAGGGTGGAAATTTTTCCGCATCGCCCACATATTCATGCTGTCGGTTATGATTAAGCCGTTAAACTTCATCTGGCCTTTTAAGAGGTCAGTGAGAATGGTTTTTGAAAGCGTGGCAGGAAATTCGCTATCAATCTGAGGGTAGTTAATATGAGCTGTCATAATTAAAGACACGCCAGAATCAATCGATTGTTGAAACGGTACTAAGTCTTCTTGTAATAGTTGTTCAAGCGGTTTATCGACTTGCGCTAGGCTACGGTGGCTATCAATGGCGGTGTCACCATGACCCGGAAAATGTTTGGCACAGGCTAGGTTACCTGTTTTTGTTACGCCCTTGATTGCAGCGATTGAATGCTTTGCTACCAGCGCTGGCGCTTCGCCAAATGACCGTTGGCCGATGATAGGGTTATTTGGATTAGCGTTAACATCAACACAAGGAGACAATAAAGTGTTATAGCCTATTGCCTGCATCTGTTGAGCAAATACTTGGTACATGCTTTCGGTAAGTTCAAGATCGTTAGCTTTACCCAATGCCAGATTACCTGGACCGATATCGGTTTCTTTGGTTAATATGCCCCAAGCACCTTCTTGATCAACCGCAAGTAACAAGGGAGCATCACAAGGGCGAAGTGATGCTTGCGCTTGCAATGTTTTTGACAGTATTTTGGCATCTGTTAATGAAGCGGCATTGTCATCAGTTATGTAGAAGCCTCCTACATGATAATTCTTGATCAAATCTAAGGCATAGTCAGTGTCATGTCCTGCAAAAGCCAACACAAATAATTGACCGACCTTTTCTTCAATAGTCAACGTGCTAATGAGTTGTTCTACTTTTTTTGCATTATTCATCTCATTTCCTTAAGGCGTAAGCGTCCTATCTCCCATATAAATCTATGGCAGAGGTTTGCTTATCCAGTAAATTAGATGAGTACTCAATAGCCATTTAGTACTCATCTAATTGGTTTAGGCTGCGGCGGCTTTTGCGCCAGTTATCAGGGCGACTAAGTCTTCTTTGCTAACGTCTGCAACAGCAACATCAGCAACGGAATGCCCTTGATAAAGGACAACAGCGCGGTCACACGTTTCTTTTACGTGTTGCATGTTGTGGCTGATCAGTAAAACAGCGACACCTTGAGAGCTAATCACTTTTATCAAGTCGTTGACTTGAGCACTTTGCTCAACGCCGAGCGCTGCTGTTGGCTCATCCATAATGACGATATCAGCTCCCCAATTTACTGCTCGTGCAATGGCAATTGCTTGTCGTTGACCACCCGATAAATTGTGAATTTGCTCTTTGTAGGAAGGAATGCGCGTGTTTAATCGATTTAACGATTTTTTGGCCTGCTTCAGCATTACTTTATTGTCCAACCAACCTAGCCAACGGAGAATAGGGTTTTTGTGTTTTATTTCACGATTTAGAAATAAATTTTGCACAATGTTAAATTCCGGGATCATGGCAAGATCTTGAAATACGGTTTCTATGCCAACATCACGCGCTTCTTGAGGAGATTGAATATTGACCTCGTGACCGTTTACGATAACTTGACCAGCATCAGGTTGGTGTATGCCGGAAATGCACTTGACTAAAGTCGATTTACCCGCACCGTTGTCACCGAGTAAACCAACAACTTCACCTTTATTTATTTTAAAACTGACATCTTTGAGGGCATGAACACCACCAAAACTCTTTTTGATTGACGTTAATTCCAATGCTGATTGATCTAATGCTGTTCTAACCATTTCTAATCTCCTTAACGCCAATTGCCACGGCAATGATCAAAATTACACCACGAGCAATCATTTGTTCGTTGGTAGAAAATCCTGACAATATAAGACCATTGTTAATCATTCCCATGATCCATGAGCCTAAAATGGCACCTATAATACAGGCTCGGCCACCGAATAAACTGGTACCACCAATAGCAACGGCTGCTATAACGGTTAGCAAGTCAGCTTCACCTAAGGTGTAGCGTGCGCCGTGAAGTCTGCCGGCATAAAGTAGGCCCGCTAAAGCTGCCGCTGCCGAAGAGGCTACCAAGGCATAGATTCTAATGCGAGTGACTTTAAGCCCCATTGCCAGAGATGCAGTCGGATTACCACCTACAGCAAGTACGTGTCGTCCAGCAGCAAGTTTATTGAGTATGATGTAGGCAATTGCGCCAATGCCTATGGTCCAGATAAGTAATACTGGAACACCAAAGACATTACCCGCACCAAATATAAAGTTAAAATCCTGATTAATAATTGGTACAGACTCTAAGTTAGTGATTTGTCTTGCGATACCAGTAACAATTCCCATTGTACCTAAGGTAATGAGCAGCGAAGATACCTGCAGGCGTTCAATTAAAAAGCCATTGACCAAGCCAATAGCAACACCAACAGTTAACGCACCTAATACGGCAAAATGAATACCGGTGTACTGCAAAAGCAGCGCGCCGACTAACGCACTTAAAGCAACGGTGGAGCCGATCGACAAATCAATATGTCCCACGGCAAGCGCAAACGTTAGTCCTACAGCCATAATGGTGAGTGGCGCAGTTTGCTTTACAATATTCATGAAGTTGGCAACCGTTAGAAAAGCTGTATCGTGCAGAATAACGGCAAAGAACAACATGACAAATAAGAAGATGTAATATATGTATGCATCGCGCCTTAATACGACCTGCTTAAATTGACTGATAGATAAACTCTGGGTGGTCATTCTGAATCCTCGTTGGTCTGTTGCAACGCTTTATTTAATAACGAAGGCAATGGTGTTTTATAGGCTTGGTGCCAAATTGACGAAATTTCTTTTTTGGTGACTTTGTCAAATGGCACAATAGTAACAGGTGCTGCAGACTGACCTATAAAGGACGCAGCACCAAGTTTTGCCATGGTCGCGCCAATATCAAATGGGCGATCTGATACTGTGCCATATAAATTGCCATCAATGGCCATGTCTAATAGATTATTAATACCTAAATCATGCGTGACAACTTTAATGTCTCGTCTGTCTAAAGACCGAAGTGATTCGATTACGCCTTCGGCAGCGGTATCCCATGAAACATAAATAGCTTGCAACTCAGGGTTTTGCAGTACCATTGCAGCTGTGATGTTGCTGGTTTCATGTTCTTTAATAAAACCACGTTTGGTAACAACATTGATGTCAGGGTAGTTCGAGAGTGCATCTTCAAAGGCTTGATCGCGATTGTTGGTAATAAAATATTTGGCGTCATGATAAAGAATGCCTAAATTACCTTTATTGTCTAGAGATTCAGCAACTAGCTCTGCTGCCGCTTCACCCATGCCAAACATGTCATCAGTGACAATACCGACGTAGTCTCTGCCGTGAACAAAGCCATCAATAGGGTTACTCAATAAGACCAATTTAGCGCCACTGTTAATCGCTGCTCGATAGCTACTACTGGTACTGATACTATCAACAGATAAAGATAAAATGATATCGGGAGACAAGGCACTGATGTTTTCAAGGTCTGCCACTTGCTTTGCCGGATCAAATTGTGCGTCTGTTACAGCGACAACCTTTACGCCCAAGTCTTCAAATGTTTTGGTTGCACCTTTAGTAACAGCACTTACCCAAGCACTTGAACCATGCCATACAAGGGCAGCAGTTAACTTTTTCGCTTTTATCGTACTGATGTCTTGTTTTGACAAATTAACGTCATCTGATTTGGCTGCATTTTTAATGCTATCAACATCAACTGCGTAGGAAAAGACACTAAACATCGTTGAAATTAAAGTGGAAATTAATAATAATTTTCGCGTTGGTTTTAGTAATTTTTGGCGATAACTAGCCATGAATTTATCCTAATAATGTTCTCCATTAAGGCTATCTTAGTGCCATTATTTTATTTGTCAATCATTTTGACTTAATGGTTTTTGTTTAAATGTTCACCACAATTAGTTTTACTATTGGTACTACTTTTCCGTAAAATATCAGTATAATAACGATAATTAATTATTCATTTGGGGTGATTGTTCATTTGAAAGGTTCAAACTCAAAGCAAAATAAAGCTTTAAACTTACGCTTAGCATTATCAGAAATTGTCACGCAAGGACCAATTTCTCGCGTTGAAATATCTAGGCGTACCCACCTGACAAAGCAAACAATTACCAATATGGTTGAAGAGTTACTTGAAATCGGCCTAATTGAAGAAATTGGTATTAAAAAAGAAGGGGCGGTTGGCAAGCCGTCTAAAATGCTAAATTTAAAAGATGAGAGCGTCTATAGTTTTGCATTAAGAATTTTCCCAACCAAAATTCAAGCAGGCATATTTTCTTTAAAAGGCAACGAAGTTGCACGAAAAAATATAGACTACGATAAAGCGGATATTTTTTCTGAAATAGCGCAACTCTTTAATACCCTACTGGCGGAAAACTCACTTACTAGTGCTCAAATATTGGGTGTAGGCGCTATTTTTGTTAATGAAACACATCACACTTTGTCTAGCTACCAACAAGGTCTTGAGTTTAAACAACAACTTGCAGATACTTTATCATTACCCGTTGCGACTGAAACAACAGCTTCAGCATGTGCCGCTTATCAAATGCTTTATGGCGAAGCCAAACAATTACATAGTTTCATTTGTGTCCACCTTTCAGACGTCGTTGAAGCGGCAGTTGTTTACGATCGAAAAATACTCTTAGGTAAAAACGGTTTAACGGGTGCCATTGGAGAGTTGTTTGTGACACCTGAAACAGACGAAAAAACGTTAGAATTAGGCCGACTAAATGACTTTGCCTCGCTTACCTCGCTAAAACAGTTTTTAAATTTTGATGCGGTAAGTCACGAAGAACTTGCTCAACATTGTCAAGAAAATCAAAAAGCGTTTTTTATGTGGCTCGAACAGGCCGCAGAGCCAATGCGCATTGCAATTCATTCACTTGAAACCTTACTCAATTGCCAAACGATTATTATTGGTGGTGATGTGAGTTCATGGTTTTTAGACAAATTTATTACTCAGCTTCGACCATACATACCATCTATTGCTCAATACGGTGATTTAGATGTCGTTAGGTTAATTAAAACCCCGCATGTAGAAGAAGTGCCTTTAAAAGGTGCCGCCACATTACCGTTACATGCCGCATTGTCTATCGACAATATGCAAACGTTATCGTTGCCTACTATTGGTTCTTTGCAGTCGCTTCAGCGTGCTATTTATTTAGGTAATTAAAGTCATCAGTAAATAGCTAATACGCCTAATGAATATGGTGCAGCGTAGTAAAGTTGACGAATGTTGTTAAACATTCGTCAACAGTGTTTCTGTGTTAGTGCGTGCTACTCACTTTTAATCCGACCTTAAGCTAATTTGATTAGTAAAGTATGCTTTCATAAAATTAAGCAATAATCGCAGTTTCTTTGAATTGGCAGTACCTGGAGGGAATACACCATAAACATTTATGTCGTTAAACTCATAGTCATCTAAAACTCGTTGCAAGGTGCCAGCTTGTATTTTTGGCCAAGCATCATAAATAGGAATGCGTGCTAATCCATAGCCAGCCTCGACAAATGCGGTACGTGCAGCAGCATTATTTGTACTAATACTTCCTTGGGTGTTAATACTGAATGAACGATTGCCTTTCTTTATGTTTAATACGCCAGAGGTTAATTTATAGATTACCCATTGATGAGCCGCTAAGTCGGCAGGGCTTTTGGGTCGCCCATATTGAAGAAAATATTCCGGTGAACCACATAGGCAGGTTTTTAATGTCGCCAACTTACTCGCTTGTAAACCAGAATCTGGGAGAGGTGCCCCACGAATGGCTAAATCGATACCTTCTTTCATGATATTAACGACTTCATCTGTGAGCATAACATCAAGCTCAATTTTAGGATAAATTCTCTTAAACTCGTTAAGTGCAGGTACAATTGTTTGTAGGCCCACATTGACTGGGCAAGTTAATTTAAGTAACCCGATAGGTTCATTTTTGAAATTTTCAATTTGTTGATTAGCTGCACTAGCTTGCTCCGCAATAGCATGACATCGCTCATAAAAAGCTTGGCCTGCTTCCGTGAGATTAATTGAACGTGTGGAGCGATTAAGTAGTTTTACTTCAAACTGTGCTTCAAGTTTTTTTAAGTGATAACTCACAACGGCACGAGATACCCCTAAATGTTTTGCTGCTGCACTTAAGCTGCCTTGCTCAATTACTTGGGCGAATACCACCATGCTCTTAAGTTGTTCGAATGATACATTCATACATTCGCCTAATAATAAAAATACGCTTAATGATGATTGTATCAATTTTTAATACAAAGTTGTCAGTTTTATCTGCATTGTTCAGGTATGAATGTGTGCTTATACTGCTCGTATAGTAATAAACAACGCGCTTATTTAATGGACAAATCACAATGACTAAAAAAATACTAATGGTTCTGACTTCACATGATAAACTGGGTAACACGGGACAAAAAACGGGATTCTGGGCTGAAGAGTTTGCAGCACCTTATTACACCTTTACTGATGCTGGTGCTGAAGTAACCATCGCCACTCCCTTAGGTGGTCAAGCGCCAATTGATCCAACAAGCAAAATGCCAGATTTCCAAACTGCTGCTACAGATCGCTACGACGCTGATGAAGTCGCTCAGGCTAAAATTGCTGCGACGGAAAAATTATCTTCACTTAATGAGAGAGATTTTGATGGTGTTTTCTATCCTGGTGGTCACGGTCCACTTTGGGATCTTACCGATAGTATTGATTCGATTACCTTGATTGAAAACTTTCTAAAAGCAGGTAAGGGTGTAGCGACAGTGTGTCATGCCAGCGCAGCGTTATTAAATGTAAAACAAGCGTCTGGCGAATTTGCTATTAACAATAAAGCGATCACAGGCTTCTCTAACAGTGAAGAAGAAGCCGTACAATTAACAAATGTAGTACCATTTTTACTTGAAGATGAACTCATCAAGCGTGGTGGTGACTATCAAAAAGCAAAAGACTGGCATGCTTTTGTAGTACAAGATGGTTTAATTATTACAGGTCAAAATCCAGCAAGTTCAGCGTTAACGGCTGAAAAACTACTTAAGCAACTTGCGTCGTAAACAGACATGTTATCAATATGTTGTTGAAAAATTTTAGGATAAAAAATGTTAAATTTCAGTTTTAAAAACCCAACCAGTATTCACTTTGGCGAAGGAAAAATTGCCGCCATTTCAAAAGAAATTCCTTTAAATGCAAGGGTTTTATTGGTTTATGGCGGTGGTTCGATAAAAAATAATGGCGTATATGAGCAAGTTGTAGCCGCACTTAGTGAACACACTTGGTTTGAATTCTCAGGTATTGAACCAAATCCGAGTTACGATACGTTGATGAAGGCCCAACAGATAATTAAAGCAGAGCGAATAGATTATTTACTGGCTGTAGGTGGTGGCTCTGTTGTAGATGGTGCTAAATTTATTGCTGCTGCGACATTATATAAGGGGAATGATCCTTGGGATATTCTCGCTAAACAACAAGCCATTACAGAAGCGTTGCCCATAGGGGCGGTTTTAACACTGCCTGCAACAGGCTCTGAAAGTAATGGTAACTCTGTGGTAACTAGAGATGGCGATAAGCTTGCATTTTCTAGTCCTTTAGTTTGCCCTCTTTTTGCGGTATTAGATCCTAAAGTAACCCTATCACTCTCTGATCGTCAGATCAGTAATGGTGTAGTTGATGCGTTTGTGCATACTATCGAGCAATACTTAACCTACAACGTGAATGGTAAGGTACAAGACCGTTTTAGTGAAGGGCTATTACAAACCTTGATTGAGGAAGGCCCTAAAGCGTTATCACCAGCTACGAAAGAAGATGTAGAAATTCGAGCCAATATTATGTGGTCGGCAACTATGGCCTTAAATGGCTTGATTGGTGCTGGTGTGCCACAGGATTGGTCAACACATATGATAGGTCATGAACTCACCGGTGCTTTTGGTATTGACCACGCACGAACGTTGTCAATTGTATTGCCCGCGGTTATGAAAGTTTGTCGAGAGAGCAAGCGAGATAAATTATTACAATATGCTGCTCGCGTTTGGCAGTTAAATGAAGGGAGTGAAAACGAACGCATCGACCAAGCTATTCACTTGACCGAAACATTTTTCAAAAGCATGCAAGTACCAACACGCTTATCTGATGTAGATCTTGGCATGAGTGATATTGATATAGTCATTAATCGATTAGAGCAACATGGCATGACCGCACTAGGTGAGCATGGAGATATTACGATAGCGAAAAGTCGTGAAATTTTAACGCAAGCAGTTTAAAGACTAACCTATTTAATAGAAGTCCCTGGCGGAATTGCCAGGGATTTTGCGTTATGAACGCATGTTAATGTAAGGTTCGTTGAAACATGAATAAGTAAACTGTAATCTTAAAAAAGTATTGGCTTATCAATGCCGTCAAAGCGTCATCAATAAGCCGTACGTGTTAGGTTACGTGTGCGTCTGTTGAATTTCCGGCTGATGATTAATATGACTAAGAGCAAATTCAATTGCTTCAACTCTGTTGTTATAACTGTCGATGCCCGATACATTGTCTAAAATATGGAATTTCTCAAGTTGTTTAAACGTTTGTTTATTGGGGCAGAGCAACAACACTTTACATTGCGAATCTATGGCATCTTTGATGGCATTTTCTAAGGCAAGGCCAACTGTTACGTCAATCATAGGAACATCAGTCAAATCTAGTATCATTACTTGATAGTCAGTAATACTGGAATGTTGGCGAGATATCGCCTTGGAAACACTAAAGATCATTGGTCCAGATAAATATACTAACAACACTTTGCCTTTCGCTTCTTCTAATAGCGAGCGTTCTGTTTCGGTCAGTGGTACGTCACTGTCAGCATCGCTGATCGCTTTTACTTGCTTTGCTTGTGTGCGGCTTAGTTGTTCAATAATAATAATATTAGAAATAAATACCCCTAAGCCAACAGCGACAATGAGATCAACAAAAACAGTTAAAAACATGACGCCATACATGATCACAGTGCCTTGAATGTTGACCTTATGCGCACGTTGAATAAAGCTCCAATCCAAAATATTTATACCAACAAACACAGCGATACCTGCAAGTACAGCCATAGGTATCGGTTCGGTTAAACCACCCGCCACAAGCACAACAAAGGCAAGTATACCAGCGCGAATAATGCCTGATAATGGTGAGCGAGCACCAACTTGTATATTGGTTACCGTGCCCATCGTTGCACCGGCGCCAGGTAAAGCACCAAATAATCCAGAAAGCATATTGGCAATACCTTGCCCTCGCAATTCTTTATCGGAGTCATGTTCTTTACGTGTCAATGAATCACCAATAACAGCGGTAAGTAATGTATCAATACACCCTAATGTACCCAGTACTAATGCATCAATAACCATGGTGGTAAACATTTCTGCATTAAAGTGTGGGATCACTAATGATGGTAATCCAGCAGGAATCTCACCGATGCGTCTGATGTCTTCAAAATCAAATAAAATGATAGAAACTAAAGTAACGAAAAACAACGCAACCAGTTGTGCTGGCACATATTTTTGGTACTGTTTTGGAAAGTAAAACAACACGCCTAAGGTCATTAGCCCTAATAATAACTCGCTAAAACTCACGTTGAGAATGGTGTCTGGTAATGCAGACAAAGTACCTAATACTCCCCCTGCAGGGGCAGGGCTTCCTAGCAAGGGTGATAATTGAAGTATAATAAGAATGACACCAATACCAGACATAAAGCCTGATATCACGCTATAAGGCATTAAGGTGACATATTTGCCGAGTTTTAACGTACCAAGGAGTACCTGAAAGGCACCTGCCATCATGACAACGGTAAATGACATCGCAAGCCCTGTCTCTGGGTACTTTGCCATCATACTGGTTAAAACCGCGGTCATGATGACCGTCATAGGACCTGTAGGCTCAGAAATTAACGTTGAGGAACCGCCGAATAAAGCGGCGAAAAAGCCCACCATAATGGCGCCCCAAAGACCAGCTTCGGCACCGGCGCCAGAAGCGACACCAAAGGCAAGCGCTAATGGTAAGGAAATAATAGCAGTTGTTACACCACCAAATAAATCACCTTTCACATTAATTGATTTAAATCGACTATCAAACAAAACTTTAAACCTTAACGTTGTTTAGAAACGTATCACTGCATTAAATTTAATATGCGTGTAAAACTGTGGCATTAGTGAAAATATTACGCAGGCATCACATTAACTCGCCTATATTTAGTTAGCGAATGTTAAGAAACAACGTTAATGCTCGACCTTTCTTACCTTAAATTATAAGCACATCTAAAGTACATGCGAATAAATACAGCTATTTTACTTGTATATTTGCTGACATTAAATACATGCTTTTAATCGCACTGAATTTTAATCGTTTTAATGAAAATTTTGTATAACTTTCTGCTTAGTAATGTGTTTTTATTGGCATCACATTATCATTACCGCATCATGAACTATGTTTTGTTAAACAAGTGATATCGACATATAATGATTGAGCTTTTGATTTGTGAGACGTTGTGGCGATATTTTGTCGACGATTTCTAGAGTCTGATACACTTTTGTAAGGCCTACTTTGTCATCAATTGGCATTTTCTCAAATGCTTGAGCAGTAATGCTCTCGTTTAATATTGACATTGATTTGATTAATGTCGCTTTAAAGTCTTCTTTTGATTTAGCGTTTTCAACATCAGTGATAATATTTTTTGCATTATTCAGTGCAGCTTTTAGTGCAATGAGTGATTCGCTTTCTTCCACATCAGACGTTTGTTTATCTACTGTGTCATTAGTTTCGTTTTTACCCGCATCACTTTCATCTAAACGTTTTAAAAAGTTATTGATGTAATTAGCTATTCCTTGAGTTGAAATGTCATCTGCGGCGGCTAATTCTTGTTCAGAATACTCTGTGTTTGTTAATTTTCCAAATTCCTCTTTAGTGATCAAGCCTAGCTGATAGACACGTGATTTTAGTGAATCTAGATCATCAAAATTTAAACTACCGCCGCTAAAAAACTCGTTGTTTATCGCACTAATTTTTTGCGCTTTGCTGCTTAAAAAGAGACTGTTGTTATAGCTTAATGAAGGTGCGATGTTAGCGTCAATTTGTTGTTTTTTATTCGCAATAATATCGTCTACTTCCGTTGTGCTAGAAGAGTTCGTGGTATTGCTATTAAACAAGTTACTGTAATTATTAATGTTATTGATCATCCTGTACCTCATAACGTTGACGCTAAAGCATTTTATAATCAATTAATATGCCAACAACGCGCGTTTTGTCGTTTTTAACGAGAAAGGTGATGACAAGCGGTTTAAGATGGGCAGGTAAGCTAGGTACATTCATGATGTAAACTCCACATGCTTTGTACTATAGTTAAAGCAACGCCTAACTATAGATCTAGAAATGAAGAAGTATGTCGCATTACTGCTGTTATTAACGCCTGTCGTTGGGGCGCAAGAAAAGGTTGTGTTGCAGCTTAAGTGGTTTCATCAGTTTCAATTTGCTGGTTATTACGCAGCAAAAGAAAAAGGCTTTTATCAAGATGCTGGCTTTGATGTAGAAATCAAAGAACGAAACGTTAATAGCCGTGTCATCGATGATGTGCTAACAGGAAGCGCAGATTATGGTATTGGTGATGCCTCGATCGTAGCCGCACGATTGAAAGGTAAGCCACTCGTTATTGCCAGTACGATTTTTCAATCAAGTCCTTTAGTTTTTCTGACGTTAAAATCGTCAGGTATTACGAGTCCTTATGATTTAAAAGGTAAGAAAATCATGTTTCAACGCGGCCTAGATGGCGCCCCGTTGACCGCATTGCTAGAAATGTTTGGCATTGATGAACATGGTTATCAATTTATTCCGCACAGTTTTAACGATTGGGCACTACTTGATAATACTGCCGATGTCATGTCTGCTTATCGTTCTAACCAACCCTTCAAATATTCGGCCAAAGGTATTGAATATAATTTAATTGATCCTGCCAGTTATGGCATTGATTTTTATGGCGACTTGCTTTTTACCACGGAAGAAAAGATCAACAATGATATAGCAAGTGTACAGCGTTTTGTTGAGGCTACGCGAAAAGGGTGGTTGTATGCTTTAGATAATCAGAAAGAAATAGCAACGTTAATTCATGAAAAATATCAATCGGATAATACGTTGGAAAACATACTGCTTGAAGCAAAAATGACAGCATCACTCATTAAACCAACTTTAGTGCCAATAGGCAGCGTTTACCCTGAGCGTTTCATTAGAATTGCGCAAATTTATAAAAATTTAAAGATGGCACCAGAAGACGCTCAGCTAGATGGTATATTATTAACTGATTATTTTGCCAAGCCGTTTCAGATTAATTCACGGCTGTTGTATTTTGTACTTGCCGTTGCCGTGGCATTCTTGGGGTATTTGTTTTTTCAAATGCGCTTTAATCAACGGTTAAAGACCATCGTTCACGAACAAACAAAAGAGCTTGAGCAAAGTAATCATCAATTAAAAGAAAATGTTACCCTGTTATCGGAACAAAAAAAGCACATAGATGAGGCGAGAAGAATCGCTGAAGAAGCGAATAATGCAAAATCGTTGTTTTTAGCAAACATGAGCCATGAAATTCGTACGCCAATGAATGGTGTCTTAGGCACTTTACAGTTATTAAAAGACATGCCATTGACAGAAGAAGCACATGACCTCTTAATTAAGGCGACGTACTCTTCAGAAATGTTGTTAACGATTATAAATGATATTTTGGATTTTTCTAAAATCGATGCGCAAAAACTGTCTTTAGAGTCGAAGCCATTTAACCTTAACAACTTGTTAGATTCTTTAGTGTTATCGCTAAAGCCTGTTACGGAAGAGAAAGGAATTACGTTGCAGATAATAAAAGGCACTAATTATAATCATGGTTGGTTAGGCGATAGTGTTCGCACTAAACAGATATTATTAAATCTGAGCGCAAATGCGGTAAAGTTCACGCAAAAGGGCTCTGTAACCATTTTTCTTGATACTGATATCAATGGTAAGCTTTTTATGAAAGTAGAGGATACCGGTATCGGCATGGAGCAAGAGGTAATCGAAAACCTTTACAATCGATTTGAACAAGCTGATAACAGTACAACGCGAAAATTTGGCGGAACTGGTCTTGGTATGGCAATTTGTAAATCATTAATCGATATGATGAAAGGCAGCATTCAAGTGAGCAGTAAGCTTGGTGTCGGAACAACGTTTGAAGTGACATTGCCACTAGAGAAAACTGAGGTATTAGCCTCAGCCCAAAAAGCCGTAAAAGTAGAGGTGCCAAGCCTAGCCGGTATAAAAATATTGCTGGCGGAAGATAATCGAATTAATCAGACGATTTTTACCTCTATGATGAAAGCAACCAACTGTGAAATTGTGATTGCTAATAACGGTCAAGAAGCTGTTGATTTAGTTGGACAGCACAATGTCGATTTAGTGTTTATGGATATACAAATGCCAGTGATGGATGGTATGCAGGCGGGGCAGATTATTCGCGAATTATATCCTAATATTCCTATTGTTGCGTTAACGGCAAACGTGATGGAAGAAGACGTAAAAAGATATTTAGATTGTGGATTTGTGCACCATATTGGTAAACCCATTGATGCACAAGCGCTTTACGTTTGTTGTACTAAATTTATTAAAAAAGAAGCCAGCGCGCTTAAGCACTAAACACACTGGCGAGTGTGGTTAAAATTGGTACGACAAGCGCACACTACCATTAGTAGGTGCCGCATAATAACCAACGGTGTGCAAACTGGTGATGTACTTTTCATCGGTAATATTATTGATGTTTGCTTGTACAGATAATCTGTCGTTAATGTCCCAACGAGCAAAGGCATTAACGAGTAAATAAGCGTCTTGTTTTACATTATATTCAACATTTTTTGTTTTAGATTGCCATTTACCACCCAAACCAACAGTCAGGCTAGGCATGGCAGATAGTTTATAGTCAACTAAGAAGTTAATGACGTTTCTTGGTGCCCATTCATGTGCTTCACCTCCGGCACTGTTGTCCATGTCTAAGTTGGTATAAGCAAGCGATGTTGTTAAATTTTCATTGATGCGACCAACAACTTCTAACTCATAACCTTTTGACTCTACATCAATACCGTTATAAAAATATTGGCCTGTGGCTGGATTGATACCCGCATAGTTGGCAATGCCTTCTTGTTCAGCGGTGAAATAGGCAAATGTTGCGAGTAAATTGTTGTCAAACCAAGTTGTTTTTATACCAGTTTCAAAATTAACACCTTTAGTTGGTGCTAAAAAATAGCCGTCAATATCATATTGCTCCTGTGGTTGGTAGATATCGGAATAACTTGCATATAAGTTGATATCTTCAGTAACTGAATACGTGGCACCAACATAAGGGCTAAATTCGCTTTCTTCGTTATCAATATCTACGGCGTTATTAACGCCATGGCGGCTATAATCGATAGCATTGAAACCAGCAATAACAAAAAAGTCTTCTGTAACATTGAGTTTTGTTGAGCCAAAATAACGTTTAAGCGTGACGTCAATTTTTGAGTAAACATTATTATCTTGCCACACAGGTTCTGGAATTGCGTCTAACGCATATGGGAATGCTGGCGTGGGGCCATAAGCAGGTGTTGATGAAAAATCAAAACTATATTGGTTTAGGTGTTGCTTACTTTTTGAATGACTTGCACCAAAAACTAGCTCATGGTTTTGACCAAACAATGAAAAGTCACCATTGATGGTGAGATCAAATAAATCTGCGTCAAACTCTCCACCAAAGCGCCCAGGCCAACCTACCAAGCCTAACCCAGTATCTTTATCTATAGAGCCGTAGGCATAAAATAACTTGTCATCTTCTTCGGAAGTACGTTGATTATAGGTCGCTTTCAATTCCCAATCATTTTCAAACATGTATACATATTCAATGAATGCGGTGGTGTTGATAGTGTCCCACATGGTCCAATCTTGCGTGGTTGTTGCGCTAGTTTTCCACTCAGCTTGTGTGCCATCTGTGTAATTAAAAACAAGTGCTCCCCACATGTTGCCGTCAGTATTTGCATCTTGATAAGAGTAACCAAAAGCAAGTGTCGAGTTGTTGGTTAATTGCCCGTCTATCGTGCCATAAAAGAAAGTACGATCATTCTCTAAACCTTTAAGGTATGAACCTTTATCTTCAGCGGCAACAACGGCACGAGCAGCCCATCGGCCATCCTCAGTCAGCAAAAGAGAGTAGTCTGCTTCAATGCGTGTTAAATCATAAGAACCGACAGAAAGGTTTACTTCTCCTTGGTTTTCATTTGTTGGACGTTTTCTTACATAGTTAATTGTTCCTGCAGAGCTACCAACACCCGTTAATAATCCGTTTGCTCCGCGAATAACTTCAATTTTATCGTACCCGTACGCTTCCATAGCGCCCGTAACAATACCCCAGTCATTGGGCATTCCTATTCCGTCAATTTGAGTATTTTTGATTTCAAACCCGCGTGACGTATAGTTAGTACGATTGGTTTCCCATTCTTCAACATTAATACCTGTTGCGAGTTTTAGTGCATCGTTTAAGTTTGTTGTGGCGTAATTCTTTATTTGCTCTGCTGAAACCATACTAATTGACTGGGGTGTTTCGTCAATTTTCATGGTAAGTCCAGTGGCACCTTTGCTGATACGTGAAGAGCGAACGCCCACAATAAGGATCTGTTCTATATCTTTGTCTAGGCTAGTGTTTTGTCTTTCTGCGCTTGTTTCTTGAGCAATAGTCGGGAATCCCATTGCTAGTATTAAGGCAGAAAAAGTAAATGTTTTTGTAAGTTTCATGTGTTCTCCCAGTTTGTATTGTTCATTTTTATGGCCGAAGAGTATACATAGATAAAACACTTATTACTAATGATAATTATTATCATTAGTAATAAGTTAAACAAATAAGAATGATTTTCAATAGTGTTTACCTTGAATTTAGCGACAAAGCACCTTAATATGCCTGAACTTAAACTTTTTATTACTGCACTAATATTTATATGGCAAAGCTAAGCAATCGTTTTTTATTTCAGCTCCATGGTTGGTTTTCGTTACCTGTATGGATCGTGTTCTGTTTTGTCTGTTTGACAGGCACTATTGCGGTGATAAGTCACGAAATAACCTGGCTTACTAATACGAATGCACGGGCATTAAACCCTGATAATTTGCCAGAAAAAAAGGTTACCGAACTTATCGATACCGTTGAAAGTGCGTACCCAACGGCAAAAATAACAACCGCACTTAGCTTTGAACCTTATTTAGTAAATGCTGTTATCTTTACCGATAGTGATAAGCCTTATGCAATTGCGTATGTCAATCAATATACTGGCGAGATACAAGAAGTTAATCAGGGATTTACCTTTATCAACTTTATGCGAGCATTACATGGCTGGTTATATTTCCCTTGGCAAAATAGTTATAGTGTTGGCTATTACCTTGTATGTGCAATGGCCATCGTAATGCTTGGTGCGTTAATTACTGGCTTGCTTGTTTATAAAAACTTTTGGCGTGCCTTTACTCAACCTAAATTACGTGTAAACCAGGGGAAAAAGACATTTTTAGCCGATTTACATCGTCTAGCAGGTGTTTGGTCGGTCTGGTTCTTATTACTTATGAGCTTAACTGGGCTTTGGTATTTAGTGCAGGCAATAATGTGGCAAAACGATATAGAAATTGATCCGCATCCTCCAATTGTCGCTGTTAACGATTTACCCTCTGGTAGTCAGATACCGCAAAGAGCCTATAGTTTGCAAGATGCGTTAACGATCACGCAGCAAAAGTTTCCTGACTTTAAAAGCCGTTATGTAATGCCGCCAGAGCATTATCGCGATACCTATAAATTTTATGGTGAAGGCGATTTTATCTTTTATGACCAGTATTCTTATGGCGTAACAGTGAACCCTTGGAATGGCGAGATCATGAGTACCCGTTCTCCCGATGAAATGAATGTTGTGCAAACACTTTCTCATATAGCGAACCCTCTGCATTACGGAACAATTGGCGGTATTTGGACAAAAATTATTTGGTTTATTTTTGGCGTTTTCTTAACTGGAATGTCAATAACCGGGTTTTTAATGTGGGGTGAAAGAACGTTTAAAGCTGCGAAAAGACAACAACATTTAACTGAGACAGAATCAGTTAGTGTATCAAATAACACTAAGTCATCGGTATCGGTATAGGTAACATTATGGCACGTGCAAAAAATAATTTATGGAATCGTTATAAATATAAAATCAATGGGGTAGTGATTTTATTGGCAGGCTATTTTTTATATACCACATTGTTTCCGCAATTTCCTGATACTTGGGCAGCAAAGAAAGTGGGGCAGTTTGAAGTAACACCTATGCCTTATAACTTGGATGCGCCTTATTTCCATGATGGTGTTTATACAAAAGACTTCTTCTTAATGTTTAATGAAGGCGATGTAAATTCGATAAAGCAAGCCTATTTAACCATTGGTGAAAAAGCGTTACCACTCGAAACATTAGCCGCTGAAGATCATGGTATTTTACATGGTAGTGAACATGGACAAGAAGTGCATGGCCTTGCACCTAAAGAACTTACATCAAATCATAGAGTTTGGTTGACTATTCAAACTTGGCAGGGCGAAATATTGTTGACGAGTTGGCCTTTGCCTCAAAGTTTATTATCTAATAGCTATTGATAATTTCTTGATAACGCCCATTGCCTTTTAATGTGTTCAGGGCGTTGTCATAAGCATCTCTTAATTTTTCATCTTTAAAACCCACATGATAAAAGATCGGAACAAATAGTGGATGTATGTTAATTGCTTCTTTTCTATATTGCTCCGGCTCTTGTTGTCGAAAGTAGTGGAATATTTTTTCATCCATAATAATGGCATCAACTCTTTCTAAATAAAGCATGTGGACTTGATTTTGTTGGTTAGCAATTTCAACATATTTTCTATTCGTTTTAGTTATATTGTGAAATTGCTCACCAAGAAAAATAGCGGCATTTTGAAACGCTAATATTGAGTATTGTTTTAGGTCTTCAATTTTGTCGATTTGTAACTGCCGTTTTTTAAGTGAAACAACAACATTTCTATAAAATATATATGGTTGAGAATAATGAACCCCTGTTAAATTTGGATCGATTTGTAGTGTCAGTGCTACATCTGTTTTCTCGTGTTTCAGTGACGTACTTAATCGGGCAAAAGGTACGTAAAATGGTCTAATTTCATAGCCTTTTAAAGCCATAGCTTCGCGAAATAAGTCAATTTCAATGCCACTATTACTTTCTGGTAATACGTAGGGGGGAAGTGTTTGACTCACAGCAACATTAAGTTCTTTAGCTGTACCAATGTTGAAGAATAAAAGTTGAAACACAATGACAAAATAATATTGAGCACGATATCGCAAGGCTATATACATATTTTCATTAAATAAAAAAATTAATAATAAAAAGTGTAATCCTTATTTGTCAGATGTCTATGTGAAAGCCATTGAAACAAATATTTAATTGAGTGGTGTTGAGGCAAGGAGTGTTCAAACAGTGTTTCTTGAGCATTTTAGATTTGCCAATTTGCTTGACATAATTTGTCGATGAACCAGTCAAACGCTTTGCCTTCTTGCCTTTTGTTCCAGGCGATATATAAATCTTGATTGGGTCTCGGGATTGCACAAGCTTTTTGAATAAGTGCTCCTGAATCAATCAAGGGTTGTGCAAAATGTAATGGCAAAAAGCCAACGCCAATTCCTCGTCGTTGTGCTTCAACTTTCGCATCCATATTGTTAACGGTAATAACCTGTTTACTATTGAATAAACCACTGTTTCTTACCGGTAAATATTGTGAACTATCGGCGACGACTATTGAGGGGAAATCATGTAAATGCTCAGCTTCAATGGGTCCATCTACCCTTGCTAATGCATGTTCAGGAGGCACGGCAAAAATAAACGTTAATTGTGCAATTTTATAGGTATGAAACATGCCTTTTGGGAGTTCACCTGATGCCCCTATAACAATATCTGCTCTTTGACTATGCAAAGCATCCCATCCTCCTCCTAATGCTTCGACACTTACAGTTACATCTACCTGTTGTTTTAGTTGTGTAAACTCTGCGAGTACATCAAATAGCACGGTGCTAGGAATAATAGTATCTCGCGCAATTCTGATGTGTTTTTCCCAACCAGATTCCAATTGTGAAACGGCATCAACCATTTTCGATGTAGCATGGAGGATTTCTCTGCCATGTTCCAGTACGAGCTTTCCTGCTGGTGTCAGGACAGCACGTTGTTTAGAGCGATCAAATAATGTGGCACCAATGTCTTCTTCTAGTTTTTTTATGGTGTAAGTCAATGCCGATGGCACTTTATAGAGAGATTGAGCGGCCGCGGCAAAGCTGCCAGTTTTGTTTATCGCGTCAATTGCTCTGAGCGCATCTAATGTAATTGCTGGGTGCATAGTCTTTTGTTCAAATATTTTGAAGTAACTTGTCAAAATGTTCCGATTTTATATAGAGATTATCAATTTTATACTTTAGTTCAACAGTTAAATTGAAGTTTTAATGTTAGGAGCCGTTGTTCTTTCGCGTTTAGTTCGAACAAAGTTTAATCTCAAAAGAACAACAGACCCTAAAGCTATTGTTAAAATTTATTGAGGAAAATTAAATGAAAGCACTAATGAATAAAATTATTGAAAGTAAAGCTGGTTATTCAACCTTGGCGTTGCGTATTCCTATCGGCATCATTTTTATCGCGCATGGTGCACAAAAATTGTTTGGCTGGTTTGGCGGTTATGGATTAGAAGGTACCGGCGGCTGGATGGAATCTATCGGTTTAACGCCTGGCTATTTAATGGCGTTATTAGCTGGCAGTGGAGAGTTTTTTGGTGGTTTATTTATATTATTAGGCTTGTTAACTCGCCCTGCGGCCGTTGTTTTATCAATAACCATGGTTGTTGCGATCTTCTCTGTGCATTTTACTAACGGATTATTTATGTCTAACAATGGTTATGAGTTTGGTTTAGCGTTGCTAGCAGCAAGTGTGTCGTTGGCTGTTTCGGGTGCAGGTAAATTATCTGTCGATAACCTATTAAGTAGAAAATTGGCTTAACTGTTCGTTTTTAGGAGCAAGTATTATGATTGAACTACGAAAATCAGAGCAACGCGGTAAAGCCAATATAGGTTGGTTAAACAGCAAGCATACTTTTTCATTTGGTCAATACTACGACCCTCAACACATGGGATTTTCCGCTCTAAGAGTGATTAACGATGATATAGTCAAAGCCGGTACAGGCTTTGACACACATGGTCATCGTGATATGGAAATCATTAGTTATGTGATTGATGGCGTGCTAGAGCACAAAGACAGTACTGGTAATGTAAAAAAGTTACCCGTTGGTGAATTCCAGCTAATGTCAGCTGGCAAAGGAATTTATCATAGTGAATATAATGCGAGTAACACACAATCGTCACATTTTTTACAGATTTGGATTGAACCTAATGTCTTCGGCGAAAAGCCTAGCTATCAGCAAAAAGCTTTTGGCCAATCGCAGGGACTAACGCCTATCGTCACCCCAACAGGTGAGGGAGGTACGCTAAAAATTAAACAAGAAGCACAATTGCTTCAGCTTATATTAGCGGCCAATACTGAAGCGGTTTTTGCGCCAAATGCTGGAAAGAAGGTTTATGTGCACTTAGTTTCAGGTGAGCTCACCGTTAATGGTACGCAGTTATCATCTGGCGATGGAGCAAAGGTTACTCATGAAGCAGCACTTACTTTTGTTAATGCTGGTCAAGAATCACTAACAGCGTTAGTTTTTGAATTACCGTAAAACATTAAGCGTGTAGACCTTTCATGTTTACTTTGAACCAAATTCAAACAGTAAAGTTCTATACGCTCTAGTCTGTGAAATGTGTTATATGATGATAATGGTAGGAGGATTAATATGGGGCTATTAGTAGAAGGTACATGGCACGATACTTGGTATGATACTGAAGAAAATAACGGCAAATTTAAGCGTGAACAATCGCAACTTCGTCATTGGGTAACGCGAGATGGGCGCGCGGGGCCAACTGGAGATTCAGGCTTTAAGGCGGAATCTGGTCGTTATCATTTATATGTTTCTTTGGCATGCCCTTGGGCACATAGAGCGTTAATTTTTCGAGCACTAAAAGAGCTAGAGTCACACATTAGTGTCTCAATTGTAAGCCCAGATATGCTCGACAAAGGCTGGAGCTTTGATCGAGCACAGGGTGGAACTGGCGATGACTTATATGGTTCAGAATTAATGTCAGAGATATATGTGCGCAATGATGCTAAATACACCGGTCGCGTTACAGTACCCGTACTCTGGGACAAGAAGCAACAACGTATCGTCAGTAATGAATCTGCTGAAATTATTCGCATGCTTAATACAGCATTTGATCATATAACAGGAAACGAACAAGATTATTATCCGCAAACCTTACGTGGCGAAATTGATAAAATAAACGATTTTGTTTACCACAATATTAATAATGGTGTGTATAAAACGGGCTTTGCTACCACGCAGTCTGCGTATGAAGAAGCTTATAATAACTTGTTTAGCGCCTTAGATGACATAGAGCAAATATTGGCCACGGAACGCTACCTTGTCGGTGATCAAATTACTGAAGCAGACTGGCGATTATTCACTACGTTAATTCGTTTTGATGCGGTTTATTTTGGTCATTTTAAATGTAACAAACGCATGATTGAGCAATATCCAAATCTTGCGAATTATATTCGTGAATTATTTCAAGTACCTAAAATTGCTGAAACGGTTAATTTTGAACATATTAAGCGCCATTATTATTTCAGTCATAAAATGATAAATCCGACGCAAATTGTGCCAGTAGGACCTGATATTAATTATCAAACTGCTCATGGTCGTGCTGAACTGGCAAAGTAAATTACAGGCATAACGTCAAATGGCTAAACGTATTTGACAAGTATTAACATGCTTAAAGGTAAGTTATTACTTTCAGAGCGTGATTTTCTCATTAAGTAAAAGCAGGTAGTGAATAAGCAGAGGTAACACGAATGGCACGCTTCTTCTTGCTAGTCGTGTTTCCTCTGTTGTGGGGTGAAGGCAAGCTCTAGTTAACTTTTACCTTGTAAATAACGCTCCCACATACGATGTTGTCGTGTTAGTTCGCTTGCTGTTTCTCGGTCTTGTGCAGCTTTTTCGAAGTGCTGTTCAATCATGTCTGATTGCTTAGCGACATGTCGTTTTAAGTCTTTAACGTTATCATTTATGCTATCTAATTTAGACGATAATGAGCGCATTGCTCGACTAAAATCTCGATGAAAGTCTTTAAACTCTTCTGACTCTAAATGACGTAATGTTGCGTCTTGGCCAGGATACATGTCTTGCAACAAAGTGTTCATTCGATCAATGACGAGTAAATAGCCGGTATTGTCGTAACGGTATTGGTTTGCAACCCGCGATATTTGTTTTGAACGCACTAACAAACGGCGTGAAAGTTCCTCGTCGCTACTAAAAAAACTTGAGTATTCATCCTCTTCTAACGACCTGGCATACTCTGTTGCTTGATGTACTTGCGGGGCAAATGGGTAAGCGATGATAAAGTCGTTATAACTTGCAATAGTGCCTCTGTCGTCTGCGAGCTCAAATGCACGTTTATATAAGGTAAGTAGCGCCTCTTGTGTGTGTTCACTTTGCGGAACATGCTTTATGTACCATTGATATGAAGCAATGTTATCAGCTTCTTTCACGCGTTGATAAATTTTGTTAAATATAGCGTTTGTTACCCTTGCATCGTCATTGAATTTATCAGCTAAGGCTAAATAGTCCGCTAACTTTGTTGAGTCTGGGTAACGTGCTATGGCATCAAGTAGACTGTCTCTTTTTATTTGAGCAGGAATATAATCAGACTCGGCAAGCGCAATTAAGCCTTGATAATCATTGTTATTTTTTAACACGCTATGCAACGATTGATAGGCGAGTACGCGATTTTCTTTGTTACCAAGCAAATCACTGCTAACAAGTGTTTGTAATTGTTGAACATCGTTATTGTTATTCGCTTGGTTTATTTGCTGTTTGGCGCGTGTGTACCAGTCTGTTTTTAATTGCTCAATCCATTGCTTTCTCTCAGGAAAATAGTGGCTAAGTGGTACATCATTTTGCTGATATAACGCGGCTAGTTTAGTGAGTTGCGCTACCCCTGATAATTGCTTTGCTTTTTCAGTTTCTTCAAGCAGTTTCTCTGTGTATTTGCTAGAGGTAATCTTGAGGGCATGTTTACGTAATTGATGATAATTATCGCCAGTTCCCCCTATTTTCATTAATCGTTTTTCTTGTTGCCAATCGGCAATAAATATTTCGTACTTATCACGTTTTCGAAATTCTAGTGGAGCTAATACGGTAACTAAGGGTAAATTCCCTTGTTCAATAAAGTCTACTTTTGCGTAATATGAATCATTTGTTGATAGTTTGGATGTTTTAAACTGTTTAATTAAATGACCTGTATTAATATCAAGTAAGGTAATTTTACCAAAACCTACTGATAATGCAGTTTTGTTATCTTTCGAAAAGCGTAATTGCCCGCCACCATAATTAGTGCCGGAAACCACGAAGCCAGTACGCATACGAGTATTGTGGTTATAAAGCTGCTTACCTGTCGCTAAATCCCAAGCGACAATACCGTATTCAACAATCGCAATTAACTTAGTGTCATCCGGAGTAATTCCGATTGATCGCACTTCCCGTTTTTTGCCGAATTTAGCCTTTTCTAACGGCAAACGTGTGCCAGATTCAACGTCAAATACGGCTAAGTGATTGTGGTTTTCGAGGACTAATCGTTTACCTGAGGCAGAAAACTCTGCCCTATCATCCCAACTGCCGCCTTTAATTTTTTGAATGAGTTTTATCGGGTTGGTTTGATAAATGTAGTAATAGTCGTCATCGCTGTTCCAATTTTCAAACCAAAAACCGAAGCGTTTACCATTAGGTGCCATGGTAAAATTATAATATCTACCCCCTATAGGACTATAAGGATTTTGATTATAATCAAGTTTATAAGACACCTTATTTTCTTTGAAAATAACATCGCCTGTTTCAAGGTTTTTAACCGTTACGCCATTACAAGATGAAGAATGGCTTTTACATCTTATACCTGTTATGGCTATTTTGCCGGCTTCGTCGGTTTGATTTAACACATCATGATTGTTAGTTCTTGTGGATGCATCTACAAAGGTGGGTAGTATTGCAATTACCAAAGATAGCACAATGGCGATGTTATATTTTTTCATTTTGAACGAATACTCCAATTAGACGTCATGAAAACTTATTTGAGTAATTTCTATCTATAAGCTTATGATTTATAAACGTATCAAACTATATAGAAATATAATGATAAGTACAATATATAGGCAATATAGATGTACATCAGCTGATAACCTCTAGTGCGTTGATTTGACGCTATTTGTACTGCATTAATTGATGTCAAAATTAGACACAGAGGTATAGCAAGGTTATGCTCTATTGAACGTTGTTACTAAATTGGCTTTTTTATGAGTACGTTACGATTTTTAAGGTGGTTAATGTTAATGAGTGCTTTGCTTGTGATACCCACACATGCAAAGACCGTTATTCAGGTCAAAAATCAACAAGGTGAGGCATTAAAGCATGCGGTAATTGAAATTATTACTGATGCTAACCCAGATACTTGGCAAGTAAGCTCGACCCCTTATATTATGGATCAAATAGACAAAAGCTTTGTACCAGAAGTACTTATTGTGCCAGAAAAAAGCCTGGTGAGTTTTCCTAATAGTGATGATATTCGTCATCATGTGTATTCTTTTTCAACAGCAAAAACCTTTGAGTTAAAATTATATGCGGGCAAACCTAAAGCACCAATTACGTTTGAGCAAAGTGGAATTGTGGTCTTAGGATGTAATATTCATGACGCTATGGTGGGTTATATTTATGTTACTGACAACTCGCATACATATCTTACTAATGAACAGGGTAAAACCAACATAGATTTAAGTGCACAGCAAATTAAAGAAATAAAGGTATGGCATGCTAATGCCGCAAAAGGTACTAATTATCGTCAATCCTTTACGTCTTTTAACCAACAGAACAATAATATTTTATTAGAATTTGAAACATTACCACCGGTAAAAAGTGATAGTTTCGAAGACGTTTTTAGCCATGCTCACTAAATACCGTTTTAAAACGCAAATAACCTGGTTATCGACAGGACTCATCTTATTAACAGTAGTGGCGTTAACCGCGAGTTACTGGTTGCGTATTGCTGATTACGCGGAACAGCAAATTAAACAGCAGCTATCTTCAGCGAAAAATGTCTTGAATCAGAATTTAGTTTCACAAGAAAAAATGTTGATTACTGCCGCGAGCGTTTTGGCTGCTGATTTTGGCTTTAAACAAGCGATTGCTACTCAAGATAAAAAAACGATTGAAAGTGTCCTGTTAAATCATGGAGAGCGAATTAATGCTGACTTAATGTTGTTGCTTGACTTAAACGGCAACTTAATAACCACAAGTTCTTCTAAAGCATTACTACCAGACGCCGTAACGGCAGGGGTGAAATCTTTGCCTTTTCGTAATGTTCACGCTCAGTTTCTAAGTATTGGTGATGTAGTGTTCCAAGTCATCGTGTTACCTGTTAAGGCGCCAAGAGTTATTGCATATACTGTAATTGGTTTTGAGTTTGGTCAGGATTCATTGTCTGAATTAAAGGAATTGATCTCTCTAGATGTTTCGATTGCTCAACATGATCAAGTTCTTGCAACTACCATGGACAGTGAATACTCGAGTCAAAGAATAATGCAAGAAGCGATAGCGCCACCTTCTAATATCTTACTTTCTAGCGATGATTATTTTCATCAATTAAGGCCTTTAGGAAATTCTCAAGATATATCAGTGGTATTGTCAGCTTCGTTAAAAAAGATTCATCATGATTTTAACCAGTTAATTTCTTCAATTTTATTAATTGCCGTGTTGGTTATTGTTATTGCTATTGCCTTTTCGCGTTTGCTATCACAAGGGTTATCTAAACCTTTAAATATTTTAATGAACTTAACGCAACGTGTCGGTAGGGGCGATCTCGTTATTCCAAAGCTTTCAGGAGATTTGCCCAGAGAGTTTACCGAGTTGTATCAGAGTTTTTCGGTAATGGGAGCTGCGATTGAAAATCGTGAGAAAGCAATAAAATATCAAGCAGAGCGAGATTTATTAACGGGGCTCTATAACCGTCAAAAAATGCTAGAAGTGTTAGAAGCTTCTTTAGCAGAGCATAAACAATTAACGTTAATTGCCTTTAATATTAAGGGGTTTAAAGCGCTTAACGATACTATTGGCATCACTAATGGCGATAAAATTTTAAAAGAGCTAGCACATCGTGTTTTTAACTTTTTAGGTCCTTTAAATACTAATGATATCAAGGTGATTGGTGTTTCTCGCATTAATGCTGATGAGTTTCTAATCGGTGTGGGTAATCAACAGACCGCGCACATCACACGCTTAATGGAACACCTACAATCTGAATTGGACCGTCCTTATTGGGTCGATGACATCAAACTTAATGTCGCGCTTTATTTTGGTATAGCGCAGCTTGATGAAGACCATGACACTGATGCCGAACACTTGATGCGTAGAGCTGCTATGGCGGTTGCTGCTGCCAGCAATGAGCAAGTTATCGTTCGTTATTACCAGCAAGGTGAAGATGAAGCCTATATGTATAAGCTTTCGTTAATTGATGAATTAAAGACTGCATTAGAGGCGGAAGACAGCCCGTTATTTCTTAATTATCAGCCAAAACTTAACATTAAATCAGGGCAGGTAGATAAATTAGAAGCGTTAATTCGTTGGATAAACAATAAAGGTGAGTTTGTTAATCCTGAGCTATTTGTTGGGCTCGCTGAGAAAGCTGGCCTTATTGTAACGTTAACACGTTGGGTTATTTTACAAGTGTTAGATCAAGTAGAGCGTTGGAATATTCAAGGCTATCAATTTAAAGTTTCTATTAACTTATCAGCACAAGATATTCAACATGATACGTTTGTAGAATATTTGTTAGATACTATCGCGACTAAACAAGTAGAGCCCTATCAAATTACCTTAGAGCTTACCGAGCGAGATTTAGCGGAAAATGAAAACCTTGTTGCTTCGCGCCTGAGTTACCTTAAGTCTATTGGTTTCCAAATTTCGGTCGATGATTATGGTATTGGTCAGTCCTCGCTAGCAAAGCTCAAGCATTTACCTGTTGATGAACTGAAAATTGATAAATGCTTTATTTTAAACTTAGATCAAAATAAACAAGATCAAGATATTGTTGCTTCTACCGTACTATTAGGTCATCGATTAGGGTTGCAGGTTGTCGCTGAAGGTGTGGAAACAAAAGAAAGCTTAGCATTACTGACACAGTATCAATGTGATTATGCGCAAGGCTATTATCTATCGCGTCCGTTAACGGCTGAGAAATTTATAGAATGGTATGAATGTTATGAAACAACTCCTTAGTGCAATGATATTTTGTTTACCGTTTATGTGTTTTGCTAATGGTAAAATTTTAGCGACACCTGGTGTTTCACAGGTAGAAGGTGCAGGTGGTGGAGGCATAGTGCCGTGGGCGCAACTAGCTGGGTATGCAACAGAAGATGAAATTGCGGCATCTGCTTTTTGTTCACAAGCAAACGTGCAAGATTTTCAACTCAATGTGTGCGGCGCTCAGTTAAACTTATATGATCGTATTGAGCTATCTTATGCCAAGCAAGACTTTGATGTTGAGCCGCTTTCATTGACGTTGAAACAAGAAGTCATTGGCATGAAAGTGCGTTTGTATGGTGACTTGGTTTATAGCGATTGGCCGCAAATTTCAGTGGGTGTTCAACATAAAATGTTAGACACACCTGATATCGCTTTTGCATTAGGTGCCAAAGAAGACAAAGGTACTGATGTGTACGTTGCCATGAGTAAATTACATTTAGGGGCCTTTGCGGGTTACAACCTGCTATGGAATGCCACGTTAAGGTACTCTGAAGCGAATGAAATGGGACTATTAGGCTACGGCGGCTTGGAAGGGAACGGTGCTATACATCCCGAGTTGTCAGCCGCAATTTTACTCAATAAACATTTGGCGCTTGGTACAGAGTACCGTGTTAAATCAGAAAATTTAGCGGTTAAAGAAAGTAATTGGCATGACGTGTTTTTGGCGTGGTTTCCCAATAAGCATTTTAATATGACCGTTGCCTATTTAGATTTAGGCACCATTGCTAATATTGAAGGTCAACATGGTTGGTATGTATCCATTTCGGGGCAGTTCTAATGTTTTTAAATCCACGTAAATTACTCATTTTATTTTTTAGTTTTTCTTTGTTTGCTTGTTCGTCTACATCCAATAACGACCAAAATACCTTATATGCTTCGATAGGTGGACAGACTGGTATTGATAAAATTGTTGATAACTTTATCGCTGAAATCGTTAAAGATAAGCAAATTTTTCCGTACTTTGCTAAATCGAGTGTTAGTCATTTCAGAGCTGGTTTTATTGAGCATATGTGCACGATTACGGGTGGTCCTTGCCGATATAACGGTGACTCCATGGTAGATATACATACAGGAATGAATATAACAGAAGCGCATTTTAATCGCGTCGTCGAATTATTAATTGTCGCGATGGAGAAAGCTGATGTTACTTACCCCGTGCAAAATCGTATATTAGCGAAATTAGCGCCTATGCGTGGGGAGGTTATTAAACGATAGTGTAAATGAATTGACGTGAGTATGTGATAGCGAAAACTGGCAAATTTCTACATCAGATCTACAGTTAACTATCAGTGATGCTATTTAATATAAACATTTATGGCTCGCTAACGTACATTAGTGATGAGTTGCTCATGACAATAATAATAACCTTGAGCTTTACTAGTGGTTTTCCCTGACTAATAACGTAGGTGAAAGGATATGACCCTAGAAAAAGCAATTGTGTTTTTTACGCTCTTTGGTGTAGCTGTTTCGAGCTATGCTTCCTACATTACGCTTGATGAAGCGGCATTAGACGACATATATTCACAACCATCATTTGGCGATATGCCCATTGATATTCGTATTGAAGAAGCGCATGAAATTGTCGCCCCCGACCTGCTAGACATTACCACAAGAGATCAAGTGAGCCAATTATTTGGTATGCATACAGGCAGCTTGTTAACCGTTAACTTTTATTATATTGATACCATTAGTATTTGTGGTAGTACCGTCAGTACTAGTATTGTTGGTTGTGGTGAGTACTTTGGTAATGACTTCGTAGTCGAGTCTAATTTTGCTGACAGTTTTTACGGCAGTGAATTGTTAGCACATGAGCTAGGCCATAATTTGGGGCTGCCACACATATTTGGTCAATATTTAATGAACCCAAGTTTGAATAATAATACCACTATCACGGAAGCCGAAGTGGCTCGTATTCGACAAAGCCCATTAGTGCAGTCGTTTGATGGCCTTTATTGGATAAACATCAAGCCAGTGCTTATTGTAAAGGAATTGGTTAACGTTACTGAACCGAAAACATGGCTGTTATTTTTTATTATGGTTATTGCCGTGGTGAGTGGTCATCGTCGCAGTAAGTTAGTACTGAATTAAAGGTTGTATGGTTTTTAATGGTCGTGGTGATAATTTATCAACGTTACGTAAAGTAAAGTTGCTTTTAGTGACATCGTTATTCTCTATGGTATGTTTAGGCCAAGCGTTGGCTAATAATTTATGTGATCAATTTAAAATAGACACTTGGCAACGCTTGTGTCCTACCTCGAAATTTTGTTTCTCTCATCCCAAGTGGTTAACGCCTCAACACTCGGTTATGATTGACAGCGTTGCGGGTGTTCTGCAAGGAGAGCAACTTGTCTTAACCTATGAACTTGGGCAATACATTAATAATTTTGCAAATATTTCAACAAAGCAGCGACAGTTATTTTCATACAATGGTGCTCATGCTGTACTTATAACAACAGCAGACAAAATTGCTTATTTGCATAAGCATGGTGAAGGTCTTCTCATGACGATGAGCTTAGCTAAGGGGGCAAACAACAATGATGATTTATTGTTAAGCCTACCGCTAGCAAAGTGTCTTTATTCAACCGTTTACTACAGAACTAAATAAGTAAAATAAGGCGGAATTAAGCGAAATTTCGCTATTATCAATGCAATATTAGATACTTTTAAGCTGAGGGAGTTCGTTTATTTGTAGATATTGATTGAGCATTGCACCAAGTTCTGAGTAATCGTGGTTCAAAGTAGACTTTAAGAAGTATCCGGCGATATGATGTTCGTATGCACTTGCTTTATCTTGATCTCGATTTGACGTTGTTAACACATAAACAATGTTGTTAGATAACATTGGATCGTTACGTAGTTCTTTGAGCATTGCCAACCCGTTCATTTTGGGCATATTGAGATCAAGTAAAATAATATAAGGTCGGTTACGTAATTTACTTCGCATTAATTCTAGACCTTGTAGCCCATCTTTAGCGCGATAAATGGGATTACTAGTGTCTAATTTTCCTAAGGCACGTTGTACGCTAATGGCATCAATATCATCATCTTCTACAATTAAAACTGCGGTAGCATGTTGCTCATGATGTCCCATTGAATACCTCCTTGAACTTTGCGTTTTCTGGCCACGTAAATATAAAGCATGTACCTGTTGCACCGTTTGATTCTATGCTAATTGAACAGTCATAACTATCAAGTAATTTTTTTACAATAGCCAAACCCATGCCACTACCTTCGAGTTCATCTCTGGGTTTTAGTGTTTTAAATATACCGAAAATTTGTTTATGGAATTGAGGTTCAATCCCTGGGCCATCATCACAGACAGAAAATTGATAACCGTTTTTCATTTTTTTACTTGTCACTGTTATGGTGCCACTTTCTTTATCATGATGCTTTATGGCATTGTTTATCAAGTTTCTAAAAATTTGTTCTAATGGCGTTGTCATGGTTTGTAATGATTTAACATCGCCTTGGATATTTAGTTTAAATTCAGGAGGAGGATTTAATAGTTGGAAAATATCATCTATCAAGGTTTCAATGTCGACGGCAGCTAACTCACCAACTCTCTCAGTGAGTGTTGCATATGAAAGTAAGTCATTTAATAGGCCTTCTAAACGCGACGTTCTACTTTGCATTAATTTAATGTATTCAGCAACCTCAGGCGATTTATTATCTTGTAATTCTTCATCTATCCAATTAGATAGCTGCATAATGCCTCTAAGCGGTGCTTTGAGATCATGTGAAGCGATGTAAGCAAATTCAGATAACTCTTCATTGCTTCGCTCAAGTTCTCGCATGTATTTAGCAAGTGCCAGTTGTGTTTCTTTTTGTAAACTAATATCGCGGATTATTGCTGAAAAAAAGTCTTTGTCTTCTATTTTCATGTGGGCGATAGAAAGATGAATAGGAAAAGTTTTACCGTTTTTTCGGATAGCAGTAACTTCGCGGCCTATACCTATAATTTGGGGTGTACCGCCTCGCAAATAATGGTTTAAGTAACTATCATGTTGACTGCGGTCAGGATCTGGCATTAAAACTCTAACGTTTTGTCCTATAATTTCTTTATCTTGATAGCCAAAAAGTGTTGATGCAGCTTGATTTATATTGAGTATTTTTCCAGATTGGTCAGCGAGTACTACGCCATCGACCATGGTTTCCAATGTTGTTCTTAATCGGTTTTCTTCATAAGATAGCAGGGCTTTTGTTTTTTTATGTTGTTTAATTTCACTGATAAGTTGCTGCGCGTTCTTTTTTGTATCTCGCCAAAGTTTGAGAAACATGAGTGTTAGAAAAATGGCACCGAAACCTGAGATTAATACTATTTCAGGTAAACGTGAGCGTATCGAAGTTGTATAAGCTTGTGTATAACTCGCAGTCAACTCCCAAGATCCTTCCTTTAAATTAACAGCTTGCTCAACGACGTAGTTAGTGTCATTTTTGCTTTCATTTTTTAACTGAGCGAGTAACTGTGCATTTTCTGTGAGTGATAGGTTGATGTTACTTAAATTTACGTGCTCTTTAAGCGCTTGGAGTAAATTTTCGTATGCGATTACGCCGAGTAAATAGCCATCAGGTTGTTGATGTTTTGTTAAGGGTAATACAATTAAAAATCCACGTTCTCCTTGTATTAAATCAACCGTTGGCGATAGCGCTATATTATTTGTTGTACGTGCCAATCTTAAGGTATTGTAACGTTTTTTCTCTGTTGATAAATTATAGTTTACTGCCATTTCGTTACCCTCTAAAGGTACTATCCAGCGAACCATTAGATTATTATCAACCCACTCTATAGCTGTGATTTCTGGAAAATCGGCTACGTATTGTAAACTATCAATTTGCCATTTTTCTTGGGTTAAATTGTCGCTATATTGCCAACGTGTTGCCATGCGATTTAGTGCTTTTATACGGTTTTCTACAATGACTTTTAGCGTTTTAGCCGTATATTGCGTTTGCGTATTAAGCTTATTTTGTACTTGCTGTTTTTGCCAATTTTCTACTGCTTGTGAGAGCGCAAAAGTGAATACGATTAACGCAACCGATAAGCTACTTTCTTTCCAATAATACCCAAACAACTTTGATTCAGGTTTATCTAGCGTAGATACCAAGGTAATTGCTACGCCGATCAGGATAAAATTGATCGACGTATGTAAAGCCATTGCAGACAAGTTACCTAACCCGTAGGCGGTCTCAATGTTGAAAAGATAACCGACAAATGCGACAAACCCCATACCACTGACGGCAGGGCCAATGAGTTTATTCAGTTGTAGTGACGGAATATTGTTGTGGACGATTAAAGCGAATCCCGCCATTAAGAAGCACAGCGCAGTACTTATTGCCATGCGACCCGGGTGTGTAGTATTTGTCGTTACATAATGTTCCATAAATAACTGATCAATGTATAAATCAACATGACCAATATACTCAATAAAGGTACCTAACCCGACCAAAAAAGCAATGGCGGCCAATAAAGTTGAACTGCTTATTTTTTCATAGCTACGGCAAATAACACTTAAACTTACCAATAAAAAACACAAAGCGGTATTAAATTGCATGGCAACAAAGGTTGGGTGTATTTGAACAACCTTCGGTAAATTTGCATACCATCCGGCAATCACCGTTAATGCAATTAACGACACTGATACTGCTAAATAACGACTGATAGAGACTGTGCGTATAGTATTCATCTACCCTCCTTGCGTATATTGGCAATAAACGCTTTGATAAAGCGTATTACGTGCATGATTGTAAAAATAGATTAGTTTTCTTATGAATTAAGGTGTAGTTAATACTTCGTTGAATAAGAGCTGGCGTTACTTCGTCTTTTGCTAATACGTCATATACGCCTAGATTTAGCGCTTTTTCTCGCAATTCTTTGGTCAACATACCAGAGAGTAAAATAAAGGCGCTGTTTGGTTTTATTTGCTGTACTTGTTCAATCAGTGCTAATCCGTCATCAGCGGCTAAAATATAATCAACGATATAAACGTCAAAGTCTTCTTGTTCAATTTTTTCTAGCGCAGCATTTACACTACTAGCAGTAGTTATATTAAACAAATAGTTGTCTTCGCGTTCAATATCAATATTTCTTCGCAATGCGTGCAAATCTACTTCGTCATCGTCGACGAGTAATAATTTTATAACATCTTTGTTTTCCAGAAATAATGAAGCACTTTGCGCATGCTTTAACATTTCCCAAGAGTCATGCAATTGATTTTTTAATGTGACTGTTTCTGTGATGTCAGTAATGTTAATGACACAACCAAGCGCAACACCATATTGATCACGATACGGTGATATTTTTACCAGGCGTTGACCGCTATCGTCTAGGCGATTTACATGCACTTTTATTTCAATATTAGTACGCACAACTTCGGTAATATCATGCAAAAGGTCATCGTAATCTAATGCGTGAGAAATATGGTGAAAAGGTCTACCTACATCACTATCTAATAGGTTTACATCATTAACAATTGAGGGGGAGAACTTACGAATTAACAAGGCTTCGTCGAGAAAAATAAAGCCTATATCGGCTGACCTGATCACATTATCGGTATCGAGTTTACTTTGTAAGGTGATTTCCATTTTTTCTTGATACTCGCTATTAACGGTATAAAGCTCTTCGTTTACAGACTGAAGTTCTTCGTTAGTACTTTGTAGCTCCTCGTTAGCCGCCATAAGCTCTTCATTTGAGCTTTGTAACTCTTCATTAGTCGTTTGTAGCTCTTCAACAGTTACTTGTAGATGTTCTTGTTTCGTTCTGAGTGCATCTTCTAAATCTGAAATTAGCTGCTTATTGTGATCATTAACAGGCGCTTCATGAACGATTTTTTCTTGTGGAGCTTGAATAACCTCTTCTTGTTCAAACAATACGACAAAATAGTTACTCGTTAATCTTGGAGTATCTAGGTATAAAACACGAAGGTTTACCCAGCATTGTTGTTCATTTTCGTCATTAAAGCTGATTCGTTCATAGTGAACACTTGAGTGTAATGATTGTGCCCGATATAAAGCGGTAGAAACAGCAACACTCAGCCCTTCGATAATATAATCAGAGAGCAAAGAGCTAAACTGACCAGAACCTATCTTACGCGTGTATGCGCTAACATCACCAAAAACATGTACCACATTTTGCTCTTCAGAAAGAATAATTGCAGGTGGCGCATATTCTTCGATGATACGTTCTAAGACTGGCGAATAATTAGGTTTTTTCGAAGACTGCTGAAAGCTAGATAATAGCTGACTAATTGAAGGGCTCTTATTGTTTTTTTGCTCTTGCTGACCCATTTGTGGACTCGCGTCAATTAGCATCTTAGTGTTGTCTATTTTACGATAAATACGATGGCGTTCATTTTCTACCGCGAAGTGTTGCTTCATATCACCTAAAGACTCAGATGACCCTAGAAATAAGTAACCATCTTTATTTAGTGAAAAATGCAGTAAGGTAATAATTCGCTTTTGTGCTTTTGGCTGAAAATAAATCAATGCATTGCGACAAACGGCTAACTGGCAATTAGAAAACGGTGGATCGGTTAAAATATTATGTGTTGCAAAAATAACCATTTTACGGATGTTTGAGTTGATAACGTAATAGTCATCTTGTAAATCGAAATATCGTTTTAATCGTTCTGGTGATACGTCGCTTTCTATGTTTTGTGAAAAACGTCCGAGGCCTGCTTCTGTAATTGCATCTGCGTCAACATCGGTTGCAAAAATACGTACCGTGCGATCTAAATTATGCTGACATAGGTACTCGTCTATTAAAATTGCTAAGCTATAAGCTTCTTCGCCAGTAGAGCAACAAGCACTCCAAATACGAATAATTTCATCAGGTTGTGAATTTTCAATAACATTTGGGATGACTTTTTCAGTTAGCTGTATAAAAGCATCATCATCTCTAAAAAAGCGCGTAACGCCAATCAGCATATCTTTTGCTAGTGTTTGTAATTCTTTAGGGTTTTTTAATAAATAGTTGTAATATTCGGTGATACTTTCAACAGTATTAATACCCATACGCCTTTCTATACGGCGAACGATGGTTTTTCCTTTATAATGGCTAAAATCTATATCACTTTTAGCTTTTAAAAGGTTATAAATATCTGATAACGCATGTTCTATACTTTTATCGGGATCGACAGCTATTTCTTCGCCGGAGACTATGATGTTACTGGTGTAATTGATGATCTTTGTCATCATCTGGTCAGCTGATTCGACAATGTCTGAAAAACCCGTTTTAACTGCGTTAAAAGGCATACCATCAAAGGCTGCATCAGATGGTTCTTGAACGACCACTAAGCCGCCGACGTCTTTAATGGCTTGAATGCCTCTGGAGCCATCACTACCGGTACCCGATAGAATGACAGCAATAGCGTGATTCTGTTGATCTTCTGCGAGCGAGCGGAAGAATGCATCTATGGGGAAATTACCACCAGGATTTTCCATTTGTTCTACTAGCAACACGCTTCCTTCGGCAAGTAATACGTTTTTTCGCGGCGGTGCTAAATAAATATGATTCGCTTGAACGCGTGTTCCATCTTCCAATTTAGAGATGGGGATCTCTGTATATCGCGCGAGTAATTCTGGCATCATACTTTTAAAGTCAGGCGATAAGTGTTGAATAATTATAAAGACATGACCGGTATCAGGTTCAATGTTATGCACAAATGAACGCAGTGCTTCAAGCCCACCTGCAGAAGCGCCTATACCAATATAGTAGTTGGGTTGCGTTATGTTATTTGTGTTCGTTACGTCCATTAATCATTCCTATCATGTTCTTAACCGGTGTATTGGTTAAAGAGGGCTTCTACTTCCTTGGCAGGCATAGGCTTATTATAAAAATAGCCTTGGCCAATAGCGCATTTCATTAAAATCAGTTCATCAAGTATTGCTTGGCTTTCGATGCCTTCGGCAACAATATCAATATTTAGTGCCTTAGCCATGGCGATAACTGCTTTGGTAATTTCTCGATCGTTATCATCATTAAGAATGTCATTAATAAAGCTTCGATCTATTTTAATTTCGCCAATAGGGTAATTTTTTAAGTGACTTAATGATGAATAGCCAGTGCCAAAATCATCAAGGGCAATTTTTATGTGACAATTGGCGAGTTCTTTTAAAATAAAGTTTACTTCTTTGTTGTCTTGCAACAAGGTGGTTTCGGTGATTTCGAGTACAAGATTATGCCCGCGTAAGTGATTGTCATCAATACATTTTAAAATGAATTTGATTAAATCAGGGTCTGTAAATTGCTTCGGACTTAAATTAACCGCCATTGCAACATCGTTTGACAGTTTGCCAGCCTTAATCCAACGTGCTAATTGCGTTAAGGCTTGTTTAATTACTCGCCGACCCGTTGGTACAATTAGGCCGATTTCTTCTAACATTGGGATAAATTGATCTGGCGGTATGATCGTATTGTCGTGTTTTCGCCATCGGAGTAACGCTTCTAAGCCAACGATTTTTTGAGAATTGTTATCAATTTGCAATTGATAAAACAATTCAAACTCATTTTGACTAACTGCACGGTGCAAGTTATTGCCCATCTCAAGTCGGTCTCGTGAGGTTTTATCAAGGTTCGAGGAATAATATTGTACCGTGTTCCTGCCCATATCCTTGGCATGATACATAGCAATGTCAGCTTGTTTCATTAGTTGTGTGCTGGTTGTTTTTTGTCCCGCCACTGCAAAGCATATACCGATACTTGCTGAAATAAATACTTCTTCTGATTCGATAATGAAAGGCTTGTTAAGGGCGTTAAGTATTTTATTAGCAACTGCTGAAGCAACTTCTGAATCTTGTAGCTGCTCTAATACAACAATAAATTCATCCCCCCCTAACCTGGCTAGAAAGTCTTCTTTGCGCAAAACTTTTAGAATTCTTGTTGAAACCAGTACTAAAAGCTTATCTCCAGCATCGTGGCCCATGGTATCATTAACGTTTTTAAAACCATCTAAATCCATACTGAGCATTGCCATTGCACCCCTACGTTCAACGCGTTCTAGTGAGTTAGCAAGTCTATTTGTTAATGCCAATCTATTGGGAAGCTTGGTGAGGTGATCTGTTTCAGCAATGTCGCGCAACCGCTCTTCAGTATTATGATGAAAAGTATTGTCAACTATTGAAGCGATAAAACCAGAAAGGTTTCCTTGCATGTCAAATAAAGGGCGAGCTTCGAAATGTATCCATAGCTCTTGCTCATAATTGGTAAAAATACTACCTTCAAATTCAAATGTTTGGTGACAATTTAGTGATTCGTAAAGGCCTGATAAAATTGACTCTGCTTGGTCGTTACTAAAGAGTTGAGTCCAATTTAATCTTTCGACATCCTTGCGCTCTACGCCTAATGTTTCTAACCATTTATTATTAACGTAACGGGTGTGCCAATTTTCGTCTGTTTGTAAAATGCCGATCGGTACTAACTCTGAAAGCGCTTTAAAACGTGCAAGTTCTAATTCATATTGATTCTGTACTGCTTGTTCATCACGTATATCGTGCATCAATACGAGAATGCGAACCTCTCCTTCTTCGACAATTTTCACAATACTACAAGCGAGTTCTAACTCGACATTTTCTTGTGTTCTAAATGTTAAGTACTGTTTATTTGCTTGCCCGATATGCTGATACCCTAAAGCCATTTTTAACTTGTGTTTATGCTTGTCATGGTCAGTAATGATTTTGCTGATATTTTTATTAATTAATTGTGAATTTTCGTAATTTAACAACGATTCAAGGGCTGGGTTGATACGTGCAATATTAAGATCTTTCTTGAGTACTAACACAGGATTTGGTGAAAGTGTTTCTAATATTGAATAATTATGTTTATAGCTCTGTTCTTGTGATGAAAGTTGCTTTATTGCTACCGGTTTAATTTTCAGCATGCGCCGAACATGATTTAGCGCATTAAACAGCGGTATATATCGACTCACTTGATTAACATGATATGGCGCCTCAGCATCAAATAAAACAAACATGGCAATTGGCTTGTCTATATCGTGTACTGGCATCATTATCGCCTGATGATGATGTTTGTCATTCGGGCTTAGTTCTTCTAATAACGACTTATCATGGATAACAGTGGGTGAATTGGCAACATAGGCTTTATATACCGACTTTGACTTAGCCGTTATTGATAGGTTATGAGATCGTGGTAACTGGTTAATACCTTTGTGCGTATTTGTAACGGCTGAAATTTTCTCAAAATAGGGGGTGCGATTTTCGTCAAAAGTTAATTGAAAGGCGACTGTGAATTCAGAAGCAGAAAGCTCACATAGCAGTTCAGTGACGAGTTGTATCAGCTGCTTTTCTGACTGTAAGTGTTGTAATTTATTATGGATGCGATCAACAGCGATACGTAACATAGTATCTTTGCGTCGCGCACTGTTTTCAAAAAGCTGTATATCCATATCGTCATCCTAACAGTCTACCTGAGTTTAATACGAGATAGTGTCTTGTTTATTGCCCTCAATATAAAAGAACGATTTATACCAATTCGATTAAATATTTGACCAACTTAGAGCTTCATTAGCGTATTGAGAACAAGCTAAATAATTTAAGCATAGTCACTCTATGGTTCGATTATTTAATATTCAACTATAGTAAAAATTCACGCAAATAGTTTGTTTTAGCTCTATTTTAATTAAGCGCTTTTTGCATTAAATGTTCAGGTTTACTTGTAGCCTAACATTTTCGAATAATGAATGTAATCAATTGTGTTTTTAATAAATTGGTATAGCCAAGCATTCTTATCTTTTGTAAAACAAAGAGTTGCGTGGAGTATGCTTTGGAAATATGCGGCTTGTTAGATACAATATTGAAACGAACATTTACATTCGATGATTTAATATAAACAACTTTTTGATCATTTGTTGCCACTATATATGTACAGCACGTGCGGTGTTGCTTATTTAAAAGAGTGGAGTGTATTTATGTTTATCAAAAAAGTACTATTAGCGTCGGTTATGGTTTCTGGGGTTGTTGCAACAGCCCAAGCTGAAAAGCTAACAGCATCTGATGGCACAATTGAAACGAGTTTATGTATGGCAGCTGTTAATGGCAATAGGGCCGTTATGCATAACCAAATAAAGGCTTCAGGCTATTCAAAACAATTCGTTGCTAAAAATGTTGAGTGTAATGGAGAAAATATTTTAGCATTTGTTGAAAAACACGGTAAAAGATCTGACATCATGATCAACATGATTGATCGTGGTGAGCGTGATGTGTCAATTACAGATATAGCAAAGAACTCACTTGAGAAATAGCCGGTGAGGTTTCAACTACAGGTAAATGCTGCAATAATGGGTTGAACAGCTCAACGTAAGAGTATTTTGAGCTGTTCAACGTATTGCTATTGTGTTAGCTAGTTGTGTTGGTGCTTTCAAAAATTTTGTCTGCAGATGCAGCAACAAATCCTGTATAAAGTTCACCATTATCTAATGGATAGCGTTTAGCGAATTCATAAAAACAAGAAGGAATTTCGACGGTTTTATCGGTAAATTCGACTTTCGCTTTGTCAGCCATTGTCGAAGACTGTTCAAGTTTGACTTCAGCATCACCTTTGATTTCACCACCTGATGCGTTTAATGCGAATCCTGCATCTTTCAACGCCTGATTAACGTCTTCGATGTTATCAAAATTTTCTAGGTAGTTAATACTTACCGTAAAATGGTTTGCTCGATAGCCCCACGCGGATAACCATGCAGCATACTCACTTTCTGCAAGCAATGTTTGATAATCATCGTAGCTTAACGGCCAGTGCTTTCCTGAATAAAGTAATTCGGGCGTTGCAACAATAGATGGGTCAATATTATCAATAACTTTGTTAATAATGGTTTGAACTTTCGGTGAAAACTCTTCCACAAGTAATTCACTAATAAACACTTTAGGCAAGGTGTCATCTTGGTGTTCAAAGTGTTTTGCATAAAGCTTTTTGGCTTCAAAGTGATATTCGCCACACTCTTTGTAACCCAGCGCTAATAAGTGTTGTGCCAACTTATCAATGTTTACTTTTTCATGATTAAATGTGCGATAAGCAACATGATCATTTATCACATCATTGCCAGACCCTAATAACTGGTGGATCTTTTCAGCTGACGGAGTTACTTGTAAATAATTTTGCCAAATATTATTGAATAATTGTTTAACTTCAACGCTCATGATATTTCTCACTACTTTGTGTTAGATGCTGAAAATAAAATATTGTTAATTAGCTTGTCTTTTTAAGTCAGCAGAAGCGCAATTATTGTGCAACTGCTGACAATGTTTCTTATTTAATTGTTAACCCAGGAGAAAGGTTTTCAGGTAAAGACACACTTTGAGCTTCAACTGAAGCTACTGGGTAAGCGCAATAGTCTGCGGCGTAATATGCACTTGCTCTGTGGTTGCCACTATCACCTATACCACCAAATGGTGCTGCGCTGCTTGCACCCGTTATTGGTTTATTCCAATTGACAATACCAGCTCTTATGCGTGAAAAGAAATGTTGGTAATCGGCTTCGCTATCTGCGAGTAGACCTGCTGACAATCCAAATGAAGTGTTGTTGCCTTCATCAATTGCAGCGTCAAAATCATCGTATCGATACACTTTTAATAATGGACCAAAGTGCTCTTCGTCAGGAATATCTACGCCAGTAACGTCGACGATACCAGGTGTTACAAAACCAGTACCTGATTCTTTATGACTTAATTTAACAAGTGGTTTTGCACCTAACTTGATCAGTGCTTCTTGTGCACTGACTAAACCAAGTGCGGCTTTTTCCGAGATCATTGAACCAATGAATGGTTGTTCTTCATCATCGAAGTAGCCTATTTTGATGGCTTTAGTCGACTCAATAAGTTTGGCAAGAATTGCATCACCTTGCTCATTGTTTTGAATGAATAAGCGACGTGCACAGGTACAACGTTGACCTGCACTTATAAATGCAGATTGCAGTATGTCATGCACAGCGGCGTCAATATCTTCTACGTCTTTAACTATGAGTGGGTTATTGCCACCCATTTCCAATGCTAATATTTTACCTGGTAGACCACCAAATTGCTCATGCAATAATTTACCCGTAGTTGAACTACCAGTAAAAAATAAACCGTCAATTTGTTGATGGTTAGCCAATGCTTTGCCTGTAGCAACTTCACCTTGCACCATATTAATAACACCGGCAGGTAGGCCAGCTTCTTGCCATAATTTCATGGTAAGTTGAGCCGTCAATGGTGTCAGTTCACTTGGTTTAAAAACAATGGTATTGCCTGCGATTAGTGCTGGTACAATATGACCGTTAGGCAGGTGTCCTGGGAAGTTATAAGGGCCAAAAACAGCTACTACACCATGTGGCTTATGACGTATAAATGCTTTTGCACCAGGCATTGGGTTTTCAACTGTACTTGTTCGCTCATTGTATGCTTTTATAGAAATAGCAATTTTTCCGATCATCGCGCCAACTTCGGTTCTTGTTTCCCAAAGAGGTTTACCTGTTTCTTGTGCAATTGTTGTTGCAAGCGCTTCTTTATTGTCTGCTAGTATTTCAGCAAAGCGTTCGGTTAACGCAATACGTGCTTCAAGTGGTGTTGTTGACCAAGCACTAAAGGCATTGCGTGCCGCATTAATAGCTTGATCTACTTGTTGTTCACTTGCTGCATTTCCTTGCCATATAACAGTATTTTTTGCCGGGTTAACGGACGTGAATTCTGTACCATGACCTTCAAGCCATTGACCATCGATAAATTGTATTGGGTGCGTCATTATTTTTTCCTCATCACTACTTTCGCTTTTATATTGCTTAATTTAGCGAGGGTGAATTTAATTTTTAACTATTCTAATCCAGTCACCATCTGTGACATGTAAGCTTTCTGCAACCTGTGGTGATATAACTGCTTGCTTTGCGGTTTCACGTAATAAAATTGGCGCTTGTACTGCTCTAAAGTCAGCAATTTTACTGTTGCACAAAATGTAATTGTTGCTGTTATCTACATCGCCAATAATCACTTGGCATCGCGAGCTTTCTTGAATTGAACGAATATCACGTATTTTTGCTTCAACAGTAGGACCTGCATCAAAAATATCTACATATCCACGACGACTAAAACCTTCTGCCTCTAATAGTCTTAGTGCAGGAACGGTTTTGTCATGTACTTTATCAATTACTTGTTGTGCATCTTTACTGAGTAAGCTGACATAGATAGGGTATTTGGGCATTAGCTCTGCGATAAACTCTTTTTTACCAATACCGGTGAGATAGTCAGCGGTTGGAAAGTCCATCGAAAAGAAATGCTCTTCAAGCCAGTTCCAAAAGGGAGAACGGCCTTCATCATCAGATACGCCACGCATTTCCGCGATTACGGTATCTGAAAAACGTTCTAAATGTTCGGCAATAAAAAGAAAGCGCATGCGAGATAGAAAGCGTCCATTATTGTTTTTACGATGGCTTTCCGATAAAAACAAGGTGCAAATTTCTGTTGCGCCAGTGTAGTCATTGCATAGTGAAAGTGTTTCTACAGTATTGTAGACATTGAGCTCTCGAGAGCTATGTACAACTTTACCTACGTGGTAATGGTAAAAAGCGTCTTCAAGACCTACGGCAGCTTCAATACCACTAGTTCCGACTACTTCTCCTGTTTCGCTATCTTCCATGACAAAAAGATAGCCTTCATTGCCAGGGGTGATTACGTCGCGATGAAAAGATGCTTCTGAGTGTGCAATTCGTTGTGAAAGTAGCTCTTCATTTACTGGTAAAGAGGTAAATCCATGGCCAGACTCTACGGCAATTTTGTGTAACGCATCGTAATCGTTATGTCGAATAGGGCGAATAATGATCATAATTACTTCTCAACGTGGATGGGTCTCTCATCGCTGAGAAACCCTTCAAAAGTTAAGCGTTAGCTACTTTTGCAACGGCACGCTCAAATCGAGCTAAACCTTCTAAAATATCATCATTAGGAATAACTAATGAAGGTGCAAAACGAACAACACTTGCGCCAGCAACGAGTGTCATTACACCTTCTTCCATCGCAGCAACAAGAAATTCTTTTGCTTTGCCTTGATAATCATCTGCAAGTACACCACCAATCAATAAACCTTTACCACGGATTTCTTTAAAGACATGATATTTTTCATTAATGGCATTTAAGCCTTCAACATATAGTGCTGCTTTTTCTTTTACGCCGTTTAATACTTTTGGATCATTTACAGTATCAAATGCAGCTTCCGCTACCGCACACGCTAATGGGTTGCCACCATAAGTGCTGCCATGAGTACCTATTTTAAGATGTTTAGCAATTTCAGTTGTTGTTAACATCGCACCAATTGGGAAACCACCGCCAAGTGCTTTAGCTGTTGTTAAAATATCAGGTGTAACATCTAAGCCCATGTAGGCATATAAATCACCTGTTCTGCCAACACCAGTTTGAACTTCATCAAAAACTAGTAGCGCATTGTTTTCATTACATAATTCACGCACACCTTTAACAAATTCTGCGGTTGGAGAAATAATGCCACCTTCACCTTGTAAGGGTTCCATAACTACGGCACATGTTTTTTCTGAAATTAATGCTTTTACACTTTCTAAGTCGTTATATTCGGCATGAACGACATCGCCAGGTTTTGGACCGAAGCCATCTGAATAGGCTGCTTGACCGCCAACGGTTACGGTGAAAAACGTTCTACCATGAAAACCTTGTTTAAAGGCAATAATTTGTGTTTTGTGCTCACCGTGAACATCTAATGCCCAGCGACGTGCAAGCTTTAATGCTGCCTCATTAGATTCTGCCCCTGAATTGGCAAAATAGACTTTTTCTGCAAAGGTATTATCTACAAGTTTTTTAGCTAAACGCAATGCTGGTTCATTGGTCATTACATTCGAAAGGTGCCAAATTTTTTCACCTTGCTCTTTTAGCGCGCCAACGAGTGCTGGGTGACAATGGCCTAAGCAGTTTACTGCGATACCACCAGCAAAATCGATAAACTCTTTACCTTGCTGATCCCAAACGCGAGAACCTTCGCCTCTTACTGGAATTACTGCAGATGGTGCATAATTAGGTACCATTACTTCATCAAATAATTCACGGCTGACCGGTTGGTGATTACTCATTTTGTACTCCTTAAGTTCGGGAAGCTATTTTGTTTTGTTTAACTAAGTGCTTAGCAGCAGTGATGCTCAATAATAGCTCACTTTTACTGCTATGCGAGTTGTTCAATAAATAAAGTGTATTTACCTTTGTGGTATAAAAGTTTTGCGAGAAATTAATTACAAATTACGAGGCAAAAAAGTGTAGTAAAAATATACACCAAAGATAAACACATACGAGGCATTATGACAGATAAAACAATTGTTGTCTCGCTTGTAAGTGCTCGAAAGCCTTGTAAAACAAGGGGTTTGTAGTTTTTATTCAGTTATATTGCATAACTATAATGTATTAAAAATTTGCTTAAAATTAATGAGGCTTAGGTGTATTTGCATGTTTTTAGAGCATTAAATTTTTACAATGCTTTCATATTTACTCAAAAAAAAATTTTGAGATGCTGCCATTTTTGCTACCAACTAAAGCTATTTTTCCGGCATTTAGCCACAAATTCACTCATAGGCTTGGACTGTGTTTAGTGATTAAAGGTGAGTTTAATGTGATCTATGTCTGTTTTTTTCAAATGAGCTATTTCTGCTTTAGTGAGCTTTACGCTACTTAGCAAAGATTTTGCTTCGGATGACGATATCATTTCGTCTGCTGCTAAGTTGCGATACATAACATAAGCTTTAGCTTTTGCGACTAATTTTGCTATATCGGTCATAGCGCTAAAATCGTCAGTATAGGCAAGATCAAAGACTGGCTCAGTAATCATTAATCTATCAAAACGCATCAGTTCTACAAGATCCGCACTTACTGTTGCGCTTCTGCTAATAAGTTGCTGGTGTAATAACTCGGGTGACAGGTCAAACTCAACCAGGACGTCATGTAATCGCTTATCTTTGTTGTCAAAGGCGTCTTTTAATGCCTCTTTATGTAAATCATTGTATATTTGTATGAAGCAACGGGTAACCGCCATTAGGCCTATGTTGCTAAACATACCAGCTGAAAATGCGGTAAATGTATCTTGGTGATGAAACTTTGCTAGTGCTTGAGACGCTAACGCTATAGTAACCGCATCATTCCACAGTTTCCTTTTCATTAAACCAAATGGTGAAGTACTGGTAGGAAGCCAGTGTTTTAACATGAAAGTTGGCATTACCAATTTAAGGTTTTCTAACCCAACATAAGTTAATGCTAAATTTGGTTCGGTAACTTGTACATCTGCCCGCTTTCTATATTGTGGTTTGTTCACCAGGTTAACGAGTTCATCCGCTAACCAAGGCAGTGAATTTACCAGTGGTGCAATACGCTTAACCGAAGCCGCTTTTACTGCGAGTATTTCCATAATGTCGGGCGCAGCATCTTCAATTTGCAGCACATCAGTATATAAACTTTCCTTTTGATCAAAGGCATTGTTAACATGCGTGTTTACTGTGGTAAAAAACTTACTCATCATTTGGTGCTTAAAGTGATTTTTACCATGTTCTTCGATAAGACGTTCTTGCTTGGCTTTCTCTTCTACAGCCAGTAACTCTCGACGTCGGTTTTCTTGTTCGCTGTTTTGTTTGGAAATAACTGACGTGATCGTATGATCGCTATCTACGTATTCTTTGCCAATTGTTAGCGCAATAGCTTTTTGGTAAATCGGGGCAATGTTGTCGTTATTTTCAAATAATTTCATTAGATATCTAGCGTTAAATATGACTGATGGTTTTCGATGTGCATTGTTAGGGTAACGTTTAATTTTATCTATTTAAATACAATTATAGTGAGAGTATTGAGAAATAAAATTATTTAATAACTGATGTCCTTGTTCAGTCATTACTGATTCTGGGTGAAACTGTACGCTTACAATGGGGAAGTCCCGATGTGCGAGCCCCATTATTTCTTTAACTTCACCTTGACTATTTTCTGTCCAAGCTGTTATCTCCAGCATAGACGGTAAGGTGGCAATATCAACAATCAATGAATGGTACCTAGTTACGGTTAACGGTTGATTTAAATTGAAAAAGACTGATTTTTGTTGGTGGTGAACTTGGCTTGTTTTACCATGCATGACTTGCGTTGCCTTGATGACATTTGCACCAAAAACTTGAGCAATGCATTGATGGCCTAAACAAACACCTAAAATAGGCACTTTTCCAGCGAAGTGTTCAACAACTTTTAAGGATATGCCTGCTTTATCTGGATCGCAGGGGCCAGGTGAAATTACAATATACTTGGGTGCTAACTTTTCGATTTCCTTAAGCGTAATTTCGTCGTTGCGAAAGGCAATAACTTCTTGTCCAAGTGACTGAAAATAATGAACAAGATTGAAAGTAAAAGAATCGTAATTGTCGATCATTAATAACACGAAAATAGGCCCTGTCGTTACTAGCGTTATGGTATGCGAGGGCTATTCTAAAGTGATAGCCTCGACAATTCATCAACTATTTTTGATCGTGCTAATGTGTAATGAACGTGTTATCACGTTATTTCATAAACTGACTGCCCTTTTGCATAGCGACGACACTAAATAAGGTTACTAACAAACATAATGCCAGTGATTGAATCGTATTGCTTGGTATGTTTATCATCGATAAAGCAGCGTTTACATTAGCTTGCGAACTTAAAATAAATGTATCGTTAAGTGTTTGCAACAACGCAGTATTCTCTACAAATAGAAAGAGTACTATCGAAGACCCTATCATTGAAATAATCACGCTTACGACAAGAAAAATGCTTCGCCATTTTTGATAGCGATAAATATCGTCCATTACTTGTTCAGTAAAATGATCATCGTTAACAGACGGCAACGGTTGTTTAAGAAGCTGTTCTATATTATCCATGTTATCTCCTTATGCCACCTCAGGTTGGTTGTTAATGTTACCATCATTGGTCATTAGCTGAGTGAGCTTTTCTTTACCACGCTTACAGTGTGACTTTATAGTCCCCAGAGGTTTCTCTAGAATTTCAGCACATTCTTGTTGTGTATAACCGAAAGAAAATACTAAGGTTAAACACGTACGTTCTTCGGTAGAAAGTGCTGCCATTGCTCGTTCTAAATCCCACTGAATTGTTTGGTTTGCAGTATCTGCGCTTTCATCAACCTGTTCAATATATTCTTCGGTTACTTGCTTACGTCGTAAATGCTGAAGAAAACTATAATAGGCAATACGAAATAACCATGATTGAAACTTCCCCTTACCGCTAAACTGAGCGATGTTTCGAAAAGCTTGAACAAAACACTCTTGAGCGATGTCATCGGCCAATGCATGATCGGGTGCTGTTAATCTGCGGCAATATTGGCGCAAAGGTTGTTGATAGAAAGCGACGAGCTTACCAAATGCCAGGTTATCACCGTGAATAATAACCTGGGCAATGAGTGAACTTTCATCCTGTAATGGCATTTTATATGCCTTATTCAGTTTTCGGTTGTACTTTATGGATGATGATACAAGCGATACCAAGCATGAGGGGGAAAATTGATAACCAAGAAAACTCGACGCTTTGTACAGCAAATTTACCGTAAAAGAAGATGGCTATTGCAATACTGATAGCAATAATTCCGCGTGATAAATCTCTATTTTTGTCATTTGAGTTTGGTTTTGAAATACTGGCAATGAGCTCAGCAGATAATTCCTGCCCACTGTCTATCAGCTTTTGTACAGTGACCTGTTGAGCATTCTTAATTTCCGTATAGTAATTAACGATACGCCATAAAATAACGGCGATACAAATAAATAAAACCACAGGTATGAATACTTCTACATTAAACATAACGTTTCCTAAAATTTTTGGGTCTTATTGGATAAGATGCGCATAAACGTAATTTGGATGCAACGATAGGAACTTTTTTCTGTCACTCATTAATTATTGATAATAATGTTATTTGTTAAGGTGAAGATAAGCCCATTCGATGCTTATAAGCCAATAATTGGGCTTGCGCTTGCGCAAGTGATGTTGTTTTAAAGCAAACGTGCTCGCTAGGTCGTTTTTGACTCAACCGATAGACATCTGTTTGAATTACAGTACCAAGTACCGGGTAACCGCCAATGGTTTGTCTTGCTTTCATGAGTACAATTGGCTGACCATCTGGTGGTAATTGAATCGTGCCTAAGCTAACCGGTTTTGAGAGACGTTGCTCATCAGTTTCTACTGTAATAGCTTTGCCTGTCAGGCGATAACCCATTTTATTACTGTTCGTGGCAATGCAATAACGCTGATCTAAAAACGTTGATTGGTGATGAGGTGTCCATGCATTAAAGAAGTTACTGGGTATAAACCTTAAGGTTAATGTCTGTTCGCCAGGTTGATGAAAAAATAACGAGCGCTCCTTGTTTAGCGGCTTACCTTTAGTATTTTTGATTGTAGATGATTCAGAGAAAGCAAAACGATCGCCAGCAACTATCGGTTGGATATGTCCATCAATATGACTTTCATGTGAGGTAAAGCTGGCACTTTCAAGCCATTTTTTACAGTTAATCCCCCCTTTGATGCTGATATAACTATATAGCATGTTTTTCGGTGTTTTTAACTGAAGGGTGTCGCCAGCATTAAGCGAAAAGCGTTGACGAGAGGGAGCTAATTGGTGATTTATCAGTATTTCACAAGGTGCGCCTGTTATAGCTATATCACAGGGTTGGCTAACGTTGAGTGTTACGTTGCCCATAAATACTTCGAAAGCGGGTGTATTTGCTGCGTTACCGAGTAATTGATTGGCGAGTAAAAAGCTATACTCATCGGCGGCACCTGAGGCACTAAAGCCACAGTGTTGTGCTGCTGCACGACCTAGATCTTGAACGGAAATATTATTATTACATTTAGCGACAGTGATCATGGCGTTATAATCTCGTCGATATTTCCGCCCATACTGATAAAATTCTCTTTAGAAATTGGCGTAAAACTAACAACTTGCCCAAGTGTAATCGTTGGCGAAAATGTCTCATTTTGTGTGCTATACATTGGCATCGGTGTGAAGCCAATAATATGCCAACCACCAGGGCTAATATTTGGATAAACGGCCGTTTGTTGACCGGCAATAGCGACTGCGCCGCGCGGTACTTTGACGCGAGGACTAGCTTTTCGCGGGAGGTGCAACGTTTTGTCAAGAGAAGCGAGGTAACAAAATCCTGGCGAGAAGCCATGTGCATAGGCAATGTATTTATTTTCGCTATGATTCGCAATCACGTCTGTTGTTGATAATGACAATTGATGCGCAACGTTTTTCAGGTCAAAACCTTGGTAATAAACAGGGATCACTAGTTCAGGTACTTTGTCTAAATTATGTTGTAAATCAGTAGGGGTTGCTGTGTGTTCAATTATAACGGCAAGTAACTGTTGATAGGTGATCAAGTCAAATCGATAATAAACTATCAGGCTGTTGTAACTGGATACAAGTTCAATGACTTTGTGCTTTAACGTTGAGGTTAACTGTGTTTTTAATTGGTTGATCGTTTGTTGAATCGTTGGCGAGATCACTTCTTGCCACTCGATGAGCACAGCATCTTCGCTAATAGCAGAAATTTCAACTTGTTCGGTCGTATTCATCAATTTGCTGCCTAATTTGTTTGACTATCGCAAGCGCATGCTCGTTGTCACCATGAACACATAAACTTTTCACACTAAGTGGCAGAGTTTTTCCCGACGTTGATGTCATGTGACCTGTGTTGAGAAGATTCGCGATGTTCTGTTTAACTTGTGTACTATCGTTTACCATAGCATATGAATGAGAACGTGGCACCAATAGACCGTTATCTTGGTAGTTCCTATCGGCAAAGGCTTCGGAAATGATTGAAATATTGTAGTGCTTGGCAATGTGGATAAAAGGAGCCATATTAGGTAAAGCTTGTATCATCAGTGAAACATCAGTAAACATTTGTGCGATAACGTGACAAAGCGTGGTAAAAATGTCGTGATCTTTCATCATATCGTTATATAAAGCGCCATGTGGCTTTACATAACGCAGTTGAGTACCATTTAACTCACATAATTGAGAAAATGCCGCCAATTGATAATGTAAAACAGATTCAAGTGCCGGTTGTGAAAGTGGCATCGTCACGCGACCAAAATTAGCTTTGTCAGGATAGCTAGGGTGAGCGCCGATAGCGACATTATGTTTGATAGCGAGTTGTATTGTGTGGCTTATCGTTTGAGGGTCTGATGCATGCAAGCCACAAGCAATATTGGCCTGATCAATAAACGGCATAAGTAAGGCATCGTTGTCATGCACTTTTTCGCCAAGATCACAATTGAGTAGTATTGGCATTTTTACCCTGATGTTAGTAGTAAATCTGATTGTGGAATTGAGCTGCAAGCAAGTATATATCCTTGCTGTTTTTCCTCATCGGTTAATCCATCATCTGCAAGTTGTTTCACGTCCCCACTTGCTAATTTTATTTTACAGCGACCACACATACCACCTCGACAAGAATAAGGTAAAATTAGTCCGGCTTCTTCACCTTGATCTAATATTGGCTCTTGTGTATTACCTTTATGGGAAGTTCCCCAAGAATCGAATACTAAATTAACATTTTTGGGCACTTTCTTTGGTTGTATTGTTTCTTTAGATGGCTCTTTGCTCACTTTAGATGGCTTGCTATAAAGCGGCGCTGCTTGTTGCGCTAATATCGTTACTTGGTCACCTTGGCGTATTGTACCTTTGTTCAATGCCACCATATTTTGACCAAAAATAACGTCACCATTTGCAAGTTGTCTGTATTGTTTTAGAGTCGCTAGAGGCTCCTGTTTCGCGTGCTTTTCACCTGTAACAGGATCTACCGTTGTAAAGATACAACGACTACAGGGTTTTGTGATTTCAAATTCGACTTCACCGATACGAATATGTTGCCAAGTGTCTTCTGCAAAAGCTTCACTGTTAGCCACAACAATATTAGGGCGAAACTGTTTCATGCTGACTTGATGGTTTTTTAACCGCTTATTAAGATCATCTAAAGTTGCTTGTGTTGTAATGAGTAATGGATAACCGTCAGCAAAAGCGACTTGGTTATTGCGATTTTTAACATAGCGCGTAGACCGTTCAGCAAAAAAGTGTAACTGGCAAGGTATGCCTAAGTATTCACTAAACCACTTATCGTAGTGCTGATGGCAATACAGTGCTTCTATATTATCATTCCACACAGTTATATCATGGTATTGTTCGCTAAACTGGCGGCTTTTTATTTCAAGAACCGGCATATCAGGAGCAGTGAGTACAAGGCCCTCTGGTGTAATATTTACCGTAATCAAGCAAAGTTTTGGTTGGGTTCGCGCGGTGATAAATTGACCATTGAGCTCAGTCACAACAAAACGTCGATCAAAACTTAAACCATATTCATCTGCCCAAGCATGTGATAAATCGATTCCCGCGGCAGATTTAATTGGATAAATGTGTAGTGATTGAACTTCTAGGATAGACACTATGCTTCCCTCTAAAGTGATTTAACCTAATTCTGGCAAACCCTAGATCTAAGTGCAATTGCATTTTTAGGATATTTTACCTTACCCGCTCTAATTGCTTAAAACGGCGAGAATTTGAGGTGAGTTAAAGTACAATTTCAGGTATATTGCTGACAATTTAGTGACTTTCACTTTGATTGATAGGAAAAGTATGCATCTTCATATTCTCGGTATTTGTGGCACCTTTATGGGTGGTATCGCCGCCATTGCTAAACAATTAGGCCATCGTGTTACAGGGTGCGATGCTAATGTTTATCCGCCAATGAGCACACAACTTTCCGAGTTAGGTATTGAACTGAAGCAAGGGTATCTCATTGAGCATTTAGCGGATGAACCTGATTTAGTTATTGTTGGCAATGCTATGACACGTGGCAACGAAATGGTCGAATATGTCCTTGATCGTAATATTCCATATACATCTGGTCCGCAGTGGCTTCTTGAACATGTGTTAAAAGATCGATGGGTACTAGCCGTAGCAGGCACGCATGGAAAAACAACAACTAGCTCTATGTTGGCGTGGATTTTGGAATATGCCAAACTCACACCCGGTTTTTTAATTGGTGGTGTACCGCAAAATTTTGACTGCTCGGCACGATTAGGAAACTCTCCTTTTTTTGTTATTGAAGCCGATGAGTATGACACCGCATTTTTTGATAAGCGTTCTAAGTTTGTCCACTATAGACCCAGAACGTTAGTGATGAACAATATGGAATTTGATCATGCCGATATTTTCAATGACCTCGGTGATATTCAAAAGCAGTTTCATCATTTAATTCGTATGGTACCAAGTAATGGTCTAGTGCTTGCGCCTGCAAAAGATCATGCGATTAGTGAAACATTAGCCATGGGGTGCTGGACACCAACGGAAGTAACGGTTGATGATGCAAATAAACAAGATGGTTGGCACGCTGAGAAGCTTAATGATGAAGGTAGTGAGTTTGTCGTTAGCTTTAAAGGGCAAGTGCAAGGGACGGTTAATTGGTCACTAATAGGGGATTTTAATATCGAAAATGGCTTAATGGCGATAGCAAGCGCTCGGCATGCAGGGGTACCAAGTAAAGTTGCTATTGAAGCCTTATCCGAATTTGTGAATACGAAAAGACGATTAGAGTTACGTGGAGAAGTACAAAAAGTTCGCGTTTTTGATGACTTTGCGCACCATCCAACAGCGATAAAAAAAACACTTAGTGCAATACGTGCAAGCGTTGGGCAAGGGCGAATACTAGCGGTATTAGAGCCAAGATCAAATACAATGAAATCAGGTGTTCATAAAGATACATTGGCAAGTTCGCTTGCTAATGCCGATTTATCGTTTGTTTATCATGATGATAAAGTGACATGGTCAGTAGACAAGCTAATACAGGACTGCCAACAGCCGTGTGTTGTAGATAATGATATACAACGCTTTACTGAGACCATACTTAATAAAGTGCAACCTGGTGATACAATTGTGGTAATGAGTAATGGCGGTTTTGCTGATATTCACGATAGATTACTAACAGGTTTAGCGGAAATATAATGAGATAATAATGAGCGACTTTAACGGAAAGATAACATTAGCGATCACCGGCGCATCAGGTTCACCGTATGCGTTAAGGCTGATGGAATGTTTAGTGGCAGCCAACTATCAAATTTACCTACTTATATCCAGTGCTGCACGCGTTGTTTTGGATACTGAAGCTAATATTAAAATTCCTGCTTCTCCTGAAGCTTCAAGTAAATTTTTTACTGAACACTTTCAAGCGAAACCAGAGCAAATTGTCGTATTTGGTAAAGAACAATGGTTCTCTCCGGTAGCGTCGGGCTCTGCTGCACCTAAAACAATGGTAGTTTGTCCGTGCTCTACAGGTACGTTGGCTGCGATCAGTCAAGGTATGAGCGACAATTTGATTGAACGTGCAGCAGATGTTGTTATTAAGGAACGTGGCCAGTTAATTATGGTACCTAGAGAAACACCTTTTTCTACGATACACCTACAAAATATGCTAACGCTTTCTCAAATGGGGGTAACTATCATGCCTGCAGCCCCTGGCTTTTACCATAATCCTGAATCAATAAATGATTTGGTAGATTTTATGGTCGGTAGGTTACTTGACCATTTAAGCATTCCACAAGATATTATGCCGCGCTGGGGTTATCAAAAATAATCTCTTAAGCTCGGCGTTTACCGTAAATATATTCTCGTTTATCTCATCAAGATTGAACCTTTGTATACAATTATGCTTTAGTATCTGCATAAATGGCAGATTACTAAGGCATGCTGTTACTTGAAGTTACAAGGATGTCTAGTAATAAAATGATAACGATAAACAAATAGGATATACAAATGCCTCAAAAGTCACTTCAGGTATTGTCTACTGTTACACTGGCTCTTGTATTGTCAATGACAAGTGGACACAGTGCTGCTGAAGACAAATCAAAAGAAAGTAATGATGAAAAATGGTCGGTAAATGCGCCTCAAGGGCAATTTGTCACCGCTAATATTGATGTTACTCAGGGGACATGGATGAATGTCGATGTCAGTCCCGATGGAAAAACCATCGTATTCGATCTCCTCGGTGACATATATACCATGCCAATTACAGGTGGAAAAGCAACGGCATTAATGACTGATATAGCATGGCAAATGCAACCAACGTTTAGCCCTGATGGAAAACATATTGCCTTTACATCGGATCAAGGTGGTGGTGATAATTTATGGGTGATGAATGTCGATGGCTCTGCCGCAAAACCTGTTACCAAAGAAACATTTCGTTTACTAAATAGTCCTGCATGGTCACCTGATGGTGAATATCTAGTAGGTCGTAAACATTATACCGGTAGACGTTCTCTAGGCGCAGGCGAAGTATGGCTGTACCATAAGTCAGGTGGTAGCGGTGTTATGTTAACTAAGCGCCCTAATGAGCAAAAAGACTTGGGTGAACCTGCTTTTTCTCCAGACGGCCGTTATGTGTATTTTTCACAAGATGCAACACCAGGTAAGTATTTTGAATACAGTAAAGATTCAGAGTCTGGTATTTATCATATAAAACGTTTCGAATTAGAAACGGGTAAGATTAAAACGATTATTTCAGGTAAGGGTGGAGCAATTAGGCCTGTACCTTCGCCAGATGGTAAAAAACTTGCTTTTATAAGTCGCGATGATTTTCAGTCAAACTTGTATCTTTATGACTTAAAAACAGGTGAAGAAACGTTAGTGTATGAAAACCTTGATCGTGATATGCAAGAAACCTGGGCGATACATGGTGTTTACCCTGATATGGCATGGTTACCCGATAACAGAACGCTTGTCTTTTGGGCGGGTGGTCAAATTAATCGTTTAGATACTAAATCTGGGAACGCGACAGTCATACCGTTCCATGTGCAAACGCAAAAGAAAATACAAGCAGCATTGCGCTTTGAGCAAGACTTAGATCAAAATGAATTTGATGTAAAAATGCTGCGTGATATTGAAATATCGCCAAATGGCGAAAAGGTTGTATTTGAATCAATGGGGCATATTTATGTGCAGGCATTGTCAAAAGGTAAAACGAAAGGACCCGCCAAGCGTTTAACGAGGCAAAATAACCACAGAGAACTAAACCCAAGCTTTTCTCGTGATGGTAAAAAAATCGTGTATACCACATGGGACGACAACAAATTCGGCAGCGTAAAGATAGTTTCATCTCGTGGTGGCAAAGGTAAAACGATTTCAACTGAGCCGGGCAAGTATATCGAACCTACATTTTCTCCTGATGGTAAAACCGTTGTTTATCGAAAAGTGCAAGCTGGTGCAATTCTGAACCCTAAGTGGGGGTTAAATGCCGGTGTGTATCAAGTACCGGCTAAAGGTGGTGAGGCAACGTTAATTACAGAGTCAGGCTATGCACCTCATTTTGGCGCGCGTAATGATCGTATTTATCTAACGCAAGGCGGCAAGAAAACACAGTTATTTAAAATTGATTTAGATGGTCAACATAAGCAGGCGCTCTATCAAGGAAAGTTTGCCACTGAATATCGCGTATCACCGGACGGAAAACATGTTGCGTTTGCAGAACGGTTTAAAGTATTTGTTACGCCATTTGTTGAACGTGGCAGTGTTATAGATACCGGGCCAAGTGCTAAAAACTTTCCTGTTAAGCAGCTTTCTACTAGAGCAGGTGAAGGTATCAGTTGGCATGGTGATGCTAAAAGCTTGTATTGGAATTTAGGTGCAGACCTGTATCAAGCATCCGTTGATAAGCTTTTTGATTTCTCAGCCGACGACGAAAAAACCGAAAAAATAGAGCCTTTGGTTACCTCATTAAGTTTTAAACACAAAATAGATAAACCAGAGGGTATGACGGCTTTTGTGGGTGGTAAAGTTGTTACCATGGATAAGCAAGGCGTTATTGATGACGGTGTTGTTTTAGTAAAAGCTAATAAAATTATCGCTGTAGGTAGTAAAGGAGATGTATCCATTCCAAAAGGAGCACAGGTAATTGATGTTACTGGAAAGTCGATTGTACCTGGACTTATCGATGCCCATGCGCATGGACCACAGGCTAGCTATCAAATTATTCCCGAACAAAATTGGAAGAATTTAGCGGGTCTGTCATTGGGAGTTACAACTATTCATGACCCATCAAATGATACATCAAGCTTTTTTGCGGCGAGTGAAATGCAAAAAGCAGGTAAGATTGTAGCCCCTCGATTGTTTTCAACAGGGCGTATTTTATATGGTGCTGCATCTGCTGGTGCTACTGCGCATGTAGATAGCTTGGATGATGCTAAATTTCATATAGAACGTTTAAAAAAGGCCGGCGCATTTTCGGTTAAAAGCTATAATCAGCCACGTCGTGATCAGCGCCAACAGTTTATTCAAGCGGGTCGAGAAATGAGTGTAATGGTGGTTCCTGAGGGGGGCTCATTATTACAGCATAACCTTACAATGCTTGTTGATGGTCATACAACGTTAGAACATTCAATTCCTACTGCTGCTATTTACGATGATATTAAACAGCTTTGGTCATATTCTTCAATGGCTTATACACCTACAATGGGTGTTTCTTATGGTGGAATTTCTGGTGAACATTACTGGTATGATACAACCGACGTGTGGAAACATCACCGCTTGAGCAAGTATGTACCAAGTGAAGTACTTGATCCTCGTTCGATGCGTCGTACTAAAGCACCGTTGCATCATTATAACCATTTTAATGTCGCGAAAGTTGCAAAAGAAGTACAAGATCTTGGCGTATTGGTAAATGCCGGCGGTCATGGTCAACGTGAGGGCTTGGCAATGCATTGGGAAATTTGGATGATGGCGCAAGGCGGTATGTCACCTATTGAAGCATTAAGCACCGCGACAATAGCACCGGCTAAGTCTCTAGGATTAGACAAAGACCTAGGTTCATTAACACAAGGTAAACTTGCTGACTTGATTGTCATTGATGGTGATATCACACAAGACATTCGTTTATCGGATCAAATCAGTTATACCATGATAAATGGGCGTTTATATAATGCGGAAACCATGAATGAAATTGGTAACAATAAAGTGACAAGAGATAAGCTTTATTTCGAATAAAGATATGTTTATTTGACAGTGAAAGCCGGCTTAATAAGTCGGCTTTTTTATGGCGTTTGTCACGTCCTTAAATGTGTTTATTCTGTTAGGCGTTTATTAAGAACTCTCAAAAATCGGCAATAAAAAAGCCTTACCGAAGTAAGGCCTGAAATGCTCGCTGTATGGTCTAGTTTTACTAGCTTCTTATTAATTCTGCTTTTTTATTATTATTGTTTTCTGTTAGCGCGGGACAATTTATAGCAAAGGGAATTTCGCCATGCAACAACTTTATTAGAGCATTTATACCACGAGTTTTTTCGTAATAACCCTTGTTAGCGTAATGTTAATAGGCATTTAAAAAGTGATGGTAACTTTACCTTGCTTAAAGGCTATGAATTCATTGGTTTTTCTAGCTGTATCGATGTGTTGTTATTTTGAACAGTACTGATTTGGAGTTGTTAACAAATCAATAAATAAAATTTAAATTAATTTTGTATTTTTCATTTTACAAAGAATTGACTGGCGAAAGTGCCACAAAGATTTGTTGAAATCTGTATCAAGAATTTGATGTAGAACATAGATCAATATATAGCGCGGTGATAGAATGCGCGCATTATTTTTATCGGATGCATTTTTAATGACTGAATTGAAAAACGACACTTATTTACGTGCTTTGCTTCGCCAACCTGTAGACTACACGCCTGTTTGGATGATGCGTCAGGCAGGACGTTACCTTCCTGAATACAAGGAAACACGAAAAGATGCAGGTGATTTTATGGCATTATGCCGTAACACTGAGCTTGCTACCGAGGTGACACTTCAGCCATTAAGACGTTTCCCGTTAGACGCCGCTATTTTATTTAGTGACATTTTAACGATCCCTGACGCGATGGGGTTAGGTCTATATTTCGAAACTGGCGAAGGACCAAAGTTTGAGCGTCCAATTACCTGTAAAGCAGATGTTGATAAAATTGGTCTGCCTGATCCAGAAGTTGAATTGCAGTACGTGATGAATGCGGTGCGTTCTATTCGTAAAGCCTTAGATGGTTCTGTGCCACTTATTGGTTTTTCTGGTAGCCCTTGGACATTGGCTACTTATATGATTGAAGGCGGCAGTTCTAAAGCTTTTACTAAGATCAAAAAGATGATGTATGCAGAACCACAAACACTGCACTTATTACTTGATAAATTAGCCGATTCAGTTATTAGTTACTTAAACGCACAAATCGCTGCTGGTGCTCAATCGGTGATGGTTTTTGATACTTGGGGCGGGGTGTTATCGCCACGGGATTATAAAGATTTTTCTTTACAATATATGGAGAAAATTGTTGATGGTTTAACGCGTCAAAATGATGGAAGACGAGTGCCAGTAACCTTATTTACTAAAAATGGTGGCATGTGGCTTGAATCCATTGCAGCAACGGGTTGTGATGCCGTTGGCTTAGACTGGACAATTAACATTGAAGATGCCAAAGCGCGTGTTGGAGATAAAGTTGCACTGCAAGGCAATATGGACCCATCAATGTTATACGCACCTAAAGAACGTATTGAAGAAGAAGTTGCGACAATTCTAAAAGGCTTTGGTACTGAAAAAACAGGGCATGTATTCAATTTAGGACATGGTATTCATCCAGATGTTAATCCAGATCATGCGGGTTACTTTATTGATGCAGTGCATCGCTTAAGTAAACCGTTTCATTTGTAAACGAATATAAAAAAGGGGTTAGGTACAATTTAGGCATAAATTGTACCTGACCCCTTTTTTTATCTATTGAATAACGTGGTTTTAGAACAGTCGATTAAGACCATTTAATGCCGCGACACGAAATGCTTCAGCCATTGTAGGATAATTGAACGTGGTATTTACAAAATATTCAATGGTATTACCTTCGCCTTTTTGTTGCATAATGGCTTGTCCGATGTGAATAATTTCTGCCGCGTTTTCGCCGAAGCAGTGAATGCCAAGAATTTCTTTTGTTTCTCGGTGAAAGAGTATTTTCAGTGTGCCTACCAAGCTATTAGCAATTTGTGCTCGCGCTAGATGCTTAAACTGTGAACGACCTACTTCGTAAGGTATTTTCGCTTCGGTAAGTTCTTGCTCTGTCTTACCTACTGAGCTTATTTCTGGAATGGTATATATGCCTGTTGGGATATCGGCAATCAGTTTGGCAGTACTTTTATTATCCATCATCGCTGATGCTGCGAGACGACCTTGATCATAAGCAGCACTTGCTAAACTTGGATAGCCAATAACATCTCCCACTGCGTATATGTTGTCGACTTCCGTTTGATAAAGATCATTGACTTTAAGCTGTCCTCGGCCATCGGCTTTTAAACCTGCATTTTCGAGTTTTAGCGCTGCTGTATTACCTGTTCGTCCATTTGCCCATAACAAGCAATCAGCTTTCATTTTTTTGCCAGACTCTAAATGAACAACAACGTGTTCATCATTAGCATCCACACGTTTTATTTGCTCCCCATGGCGTATAACAACACCATTATTCCAGAAGTGGTAGCTTAAGGCATCAGACATTTCGTCATCAAGAAAGGACAATAATCGGTCACGCGTATTGACTAAATCAACCTTAACACTCAGCCCCCGAAAAATTGAGGCGTATTCACTACCAATAACACCTGCACCGTATATGATCACAGAACGTGGGTCATGTTTTAAGGATAGTATGGTATCTGAGTCGTATACTCTTGGATGATTAAAATCAATATCATCAGGGCGATATGGATGCGACCCTGTAGCAATGACTATTTGCTCTGCGGTAACTGTCTCTATTGAACCGTCTGGTTTGACAATTTTAAGTGTGTTTTTATCTTCAAAAGAAGCTTCACCAACAATATGTTCTACGCGGTTTCTGTCATAAAACCCACTACGTAATTGAACTTGTTTACGAATTACCGCTGAGGCATGGCTTAAAATATCCGAAAACGTTAGATGTTTTGCTTTTTCGTGCTGCCTAAAAAGTGGATTTGAATTGTACTCAATAAGTCGGGAAACACTTTGTCTTAATGCTTTAGAGGGAATAGTGCCCCAATGCGTGCAGCCACCACCAACATCTTTATAACGTTCGACGATTGCAACACGTTTATTCTTCTTCGCAAGCTCCATTGAGGTGCCTTCACCCCCTGGGCCTGTACCAATAATGATAGCGTCGAAATCAAAAGTTATTTTATTGTTTTTAGAAGAAGTATTTTTAGCCAAGATGGAAACCTTAATTCCTGCCGATAATTAAAAAATTTTAGCAGGAATTAGTATCTAGGTAAATTTATAGATGTGCTAGGCCAGCACTAATAAATTGTTTTTTATGCGACTTTTTCAAGAAAAAATTGCCAACTGCGCTGTTGTTGCTGCAAATTGAATTTGATTTCCTTGTAACGTAACAGTAAATCTGATTTTTCTACATCTGCAATTAACTGTTCACGTTTGCTGAGTAAAAGCTGTTTTTTAACTTCATAAAAGTCATTCAATTTCAGCATTAAATTGTCATATTCTTGTTGAAGTCGCTCTAGCAGTTGATCAGCGTTGGGGTGTGTAGCAAGTTTGAGTTGCTTCCTTTTAAGTTCCATTGATACGCGCGCCTTTATAATTTTATCTTCAGGGCTGACGCGTAATTTATGTGTTAGTTTCAAAAATTCACAGCTTTTGATCAGCCATTTTGTTGGGTCAAATTGCCACCAACGAATGCCATTACGGTAGTCATTTTCGAAGTTATGATGGAAGTTGTGGTAGCCTTCGCCAAAAGTAAATAACGCAAGTATGCCATTATCTCGAGCAGTGTTCTTTTCGCTATAAGTTTGCTTACCCCAAATATGTGCTAATGAGTTAATAAAAAACGTTGTATGATGACTAAGTACGAGCCTAAAAAAGCCAATTAATAGCAGTGCACTAATGACATCACCGTGTATTACACCAAAGAGTAGTGGAATACCTATATTGGTAAGTAGTACCAGCGTTAAATAATGTTTGTGCTGCCACATGACAATGGGATCTTTTTGCAAATCTCTTACATTGTCATAATCGTTATATCGGTGAGATTGATATTCTCGTAACATCCAACCAATATGAGAAAACCAAAATCCGCGCTTTGCTGAGTATGGGTCAACATCATTTTTATCAACATGCTTGTGATGAATACGATGGTCTGAAGACCAGTGTAAAGCACTATTTTGCAGCGCAAATGCGCCACCAATGGCATAGATAAACCTGAGAGACCAATGAGCTTGGTAAGTTTTATGTGACCACAAACGATGATAGCCAGCAGTGATAGACATACCACAATAACAGAAACAAGCAATTGCCATTAATATTTCGGCGCCATCAAAGCCATGTGTCAATGCGCGGTATGGAACAGCAATGGCTGCAATTAAAAAGGTGATGGCAAAGACGGAAACGTTTAGCCAAATAATCTTAGGTTTTTTCATTAATCACTCGATTAATTTATTTTCAGTGTACAAGTGTAAGCTATTTTAAATTCACCTCATCCATAGTCAAGTATTGTTTTATTAAGATTTGAAGAAAGTTGATACAATGTTAAGAGTACAACTGTATGTAATTGTGTATTGGATATTTCCCCTTAGCGTGTTATTTGAGTATCATATAAACTTATTACCTTTGTTTAATTAGAGCACTATGAGCGGTATTCGCGCCCAACAAAAAGAAAAAACCCGTAGGCAAATTATTAACGCAGCATTAAATCAATTGAGCGCTGAGCGAAGCTTTTCTAATTTAAGCTTAAGAGAAGTTGCAAAAGAGGCAGGGCTAGCACCAACATCTTTTTATCGCCACTTCTCTGATATGGATGAGCTAGGGTTAACGTTGGTTGACGAAGCGGGTTTAACACTCCGTCAATTAATGCGCCAAGCAAGACAACGCATAGAAAAAGGTGGTTCTGTGATCAAAATCTCAGTACTTACCTTTATGGAGTTTATTGAAAACAATGGTAATATTTTCCGCTTATTATTGCGTGAACGCTCTGGTACATCACCTGCATTTAGAGCCGCGGTAAATCGAGAAATTAGCTACTTTACGCTAGAGTTGTGTGACTATTTGCAACAGGCGAATAGACTTGATGCGGAAGTTGCCTACTTGCAAGCAAATGCGGCAGTGACGATTGTGTTTAGTGCAGGGTCGGACGCACTTGATGCTGATAGAAAAGAGCGTGAATTGCTATCTGAGCGAACGATTCAACAATTGCGCTTCATCGCTCGAGGAGCGATGGAGCTAGCAAACCGTATAGAGAGTAACAAACCCGTACCGCTTTAATGTTATTTACGGGTTAAAATAACGCCTGTTTCGATATGATGGGTGTAAGGAAACTGATCAAATAACGCCATCTTTTCTATATTATGTGTTTTCGTAAGTTGCTGTAAATTATCAACTAGGGTTTCAGGGTTACACGATATATAAATGATAGTATTGAAACGACTGACAAGTTCAACACTGTCAGGATCTAACCCCGCACGTGGAGGGTCTACTAACACTGTTTCATAACTGTATGTTGTTAAATCTAAATCAGCTAAGCGGCGAAAGCTTTTTTCGCCATTCATTGCTTGGCTAAATTCTTCACTAGACATTCGGATTATTTCGACGTTAGATAATTGGTTATCAGCAATATTTTTTTGGGCAGATTTTACTGATGTTTTTGAAATTTCAGTACCAAGTACTCGATCAAAGTTTTCTGCTAATGCGATACTGAAGTTTCCGTTGCCACAATATAACTCGACAAGATCGCCGCCTTTATTCTGGGTTGCATTTTGTGCCCAAGTAAGCATTTTTTCGTTTACGCCAGCATTTGGTTGAGTAAAGCCATTCTCTATTTGTTGATAGACATATTGTTTTTGATTAACCGTTAGAGTTTCGCTTACATAATCTTTATCGACGATAAGTTTTTGCTTGCGTGCACGACCTATGAAATCAATCGGGCAAATTTTGGATAACTTTTCTTTAAGTTGGCGACACTGACTCAACCATTGATCATCGAGTTGCTTATGATATAGCAGACTAATTACAGCTTCACCGCTCAGTGTCGTTAGAAAGTCTACTTGAAATAACTTGCGACGCAATAATTCGTTATTTCTAATATTTTCAAGTAAAGCAGTCATTAAGATATTTATTAATGTACTTGCGACAGGAAACGTATCTACACGATATTTCTGTTTAGTCTCTTGATTAAACATTATATAAAACAGATCTTCGCCTTCATGCCAGACGCGAAATTCAGCTCGCTGCCTATAATTTAACGGTTGAGAACTAAAGACTTCAAATGATGTGGTAGTCAAAGAACTAAATAACTCCGTCATTTTATGCTGTTTTTCTGTTAGCTGAGATTCATACAGTGCTGGGTCGATATGACTAAACATAAGGTGCCTTTAGTTGGTCGAACTGTGAGTGCGCAGATTTTAGCGCCCAGTTTCTCTTTGTCTAGTTTTTAGTATTATTTTTATCTATAGCCTGTTTATTCAATAGGGACAAATGAGGACGTGAATGTTTGCTACTTTTCATCGATTAATCAAGTTAGGGCTTAAACATAGATAAACCTCAAAGCGGATATTTTATATTAGTGAGTCAGTTGTGTGCGGTTAACAACAGGAAGATAATTAAATTCTGTTAATGTCAAAATGCTGCTTATATATCGACGTATATAAAGTGATAACATCATCGTATGATGTTTTGATATGTTGTTATTCAAGCTAGTAAGATAGAGCACCTGAAGTATTTATCTTGAAGTAAGATTTTATATCTCAGACATGTATTGGTTTGCAAAGCAAAGTATTTTCAATATTTGAATTATATTAATGCTTAAGGTAAAAAAACCGCCTATCTAAAGCGGTTTTTTATTAATATAAGTATGTTATTCATTATCAAATTGTTTTTCGGGTCGTTCTTTTGCTTCTCTAACTTTAAGGGTTCTTTGTTGAAATTCTGAATCATTTAGTTTCTTAATTGCACCATCAACATCATCAGCAGCCATTTCTACAAACCCGAAGCCTCTTCTTTTACCTGTATGTTTGTCTTTCATTAATCTAACGGAATGCACTTTACCGTAATCAGAAAAAAGAGCTCGTACAGCTCCTTCATTTGCTCGGTAAGGTAAATTACCTACATAAAGTGTTTTAACATCAGTTGTAGCACTTTCTGAAGCATTGCTTGTAAATAACGATGTTATTATTGCGCTCACAAATACCAATATTGCAACAACTATTGCACTTGCTTCTATATAGATAGAAATAAAATAAGCAACAATAGCGCATACTATGGCTACTAGTATTTGTGTAGTTTTCGGAGAAGTCATATTAAAGATTACCTAATTATTATTTTTAAAATACAAAATTTAATTGCAAATACATGTTACCGCGCTTTTCCTATTGTGCAACAAGTTAGCGTAATTAAAGCGTTGATTAAATAAAACGAAAATGTATATAACATTAGAAATGCAGTTAATATTCGAATAATGTGCAATAAATAGCGAATAAAACGACATATTGTGTATTAAAACGGCAAACAAACAAAATAATGAAAAAAGTACTTGATCCATTTTAGAAGATCTCTACAATGCGCTCCACTTCTCGGGGACAAGCCAAGAAGCGGTTTTGAAGATGTTTTTTATTTCATTGAAGTAAAAAACAGTAACACAAAAAATTATTTAAAAAGTTAAATAAAAAGTGTTGACAACGAAACTGAGATGCGTAAAATGCGCATCCGCTCTCAACGGTAGAGCAGACACTAAGCACGAATGAGATGCCTAGTGAAATCGAAAGATTTAAGTTCTTTAACAATTAGTTATCATGCAATTTGTGTGGGCACTCACAGTGATGATGTTTTACCAGTAACTTAGGTTACAAAAATGTCTTAGTGAATGTTCATACAAAAACTTATTTAAGTTTTTACTTTTTGTCTAACTTTTTAAAGTAAGTCAAAAAGATGTACAGAATTCATTGAGCAGCATCTTCGGATGCACAAACGATTTTTTAATTGAAGAGTTTGATCATGGCTCAGATTGAACGCTGGCGGCAGGCTTAACACATGCAAGTCGAGCGGAAACGAAGAGTAGCTTGCTACTCTGGCGTCGAGCGGCGGACGGGTGAGTAATGCTTGGGAATATGCCTAGAGGTGGGGGACAACAGTTGGAAACGACTGCTAATACCGCATAATGTCTACGGACCAAAGGGGGGGCTCTTCGGACCTTTCGCCTTTAGATTAGCCCAAGTGAGATTAGCTAGTAGGTAAGGTAATGGCTTACCTAGGCGACGATCTCTAGCTGGTTTGAGAGGATGATCAGCCACACTGGGACTGAGACACGGCCCAGACTCCTACGGGAGGCAGCAGTGGGGAATATTGCACAATGGGGGAAACCCTGATGCAGCCATGCCGCGTGTGTGAAGAAGGCCTTCGGGTTGTAAAGCACTTTCAGTCGTGAGGAAAGGGTGTAAGTTAATACCTTGCATCTGTGACGTTAGCGACAGAAGAAGCACCGGCTAACTCCGTGCCAGCAGCCGCGGTAATACGGAGGGTGCGAGCGTTAATCGGAATTACTGGGCGTAAAGCGTGCGTAGGCGGTTAGTTAAGTCAGATGTGAAATCCCGGAGCTCAACTCCGGAACTGCATTTGAAACTGGCTAACTAGAGTATTGTAGAGGGTGGTGGAATTTCCAGTGTAGCGGTGAAATGCGTAGAGATTGGAAGGAACATCAGTGGCGAAGGCGGCCACCTGGACAAATACTGACGCTGAGGCACGAAAGCGTGGGGAGCGAACAGGATTAGATACCCTGGTAGTCCACGCCGTAAACGATGTCAACTAGCTGTTTGTGTTCTTGAAACGTGAGTAGCGTAGCTAACGCGCTAAGTTGACCGCCTGGGGAGTACGGCCGCAAGGTTAAAACTCAAATGAATTGACGGGGGCCCGCACAAGCGGTGGAGCATGTGGTTTAATTCGATGCAACGCGAAGAACCTTACCATCCCTTGACATCCAGAGAATTTTCTAGAGATAGAATTGTGCCTTCGGGAACTCTGAGACAGGTGCTGCATGGCTGTCGTCAGCTCGTGTTGTGAAATGTTGGGTTAAGTCCCGCAACGAGCGCAACCCCTATCCTTATTTGCCAGCGAGTAGTGTCGGGAACTCTAAGGAGACTGCCGGTGATAAACCGGAGGAAGGTGGGGACGACGTCAAGTCATCATGGCCCTTACGGGATGGGCTACACACGTGCTACAATGGTACATACAGAGGGCAGCAAGACCGCGAGGTGGAGCGAATCCCATAAAGTGTATCGTAGTCCGGATCGGAGTCTGCAACTCGACTCCGTGAAGTCGGAATCGCTAGTAATCGTAGATCAGAATGCTACGGTGAATACGTTCCCGGGCCTTGTACACACCGCCCGTCACACCATGGGAGTGGGTTGCAAAAGAAGTGGCTAGTTTAACCCTCGGGGGGACGGTCACCACTTTGTGATTCATGACTGGGGTGAAGTCGTAACAAGGTAACCCTAGGGGAACCTGGGGTTGGATCACCTCCTTATCTTGAAGTAAGACAGATTATTGTTGAGTGTTCACACAAATTGCATAGATAACGAATATAGAAGAAGTCACCCTGACTAAGTCTAAAAAGGGGCTATAGCTCAGCTGGGAGAGCGCCTGCCTTGCACGCAGGAGGTCAGCAGTTCGATCCTGCTTAGCTCCACCAATACTTCTTCATAAAGAACGAAAGACCAAATTAAAGGTTACTTTTTAGTGATTTTCAATTTGGTTTTTTTAACCAAGTTTTTAACCGAATGCGTGTTGATTACTACTTCTTTAACAATCTGGAAAGCTGATATTTATATCCCTTAAACATAAAGTTTTATGTTTAAAACCCTTAATAACGTGTCGCGCGTTGTTAAGTGAATTCTAATTCAAGTGCTATTTATAGTACGTGAAAATGTCAGACATACATTTAGTTTGGGTTTTGTCACTCAAACACTTAAGACTACTTAGGGTTGTATGGTTAAGTGACTAAGCGTATATGGTGGATGCCTTGGCAGTTAGAGGCGATGAAGGACGTGTTAATCTGCGATAAGCTGTGTTAAGTCGATAAAAGACGTTATAGACACAGATTTCCGAATGGGGAAACCCACTTGCATAAGCAAGTATCTTTATGTGAATACATAGCATAAAGAGGCGAACCGGGAGAACTGAAACATCTAAGTACCCCGAGGAAAAGAAATCAACCGAGATTTCGTTAGTAGCGGCGAGCGAACGCGAATTAGCCCTTAAGCGGCATGGCGTCAATGGAAGTATCTGGAAAGGTACACGATACAGGGTGATAGTCCCGTACATGAAGACAAAATGTTTGTGAAATCGAGTAGGTCGGCACACGTGAAATGTTGACTGAATATGGGGGGACCATCCTCCAAGGCTAAATACTCCTAACTGACCGATAGTGAACCAGTACCGTGAGGGAAAGGCGAAAAGAACCCCTGTGAGGGGAGTGAAATAGAACCTGAAACCGTATACGTACAAGCAGTGGAAGCCTTCGGGTGACTGCGTACCTTTTGTATAATGGGTCAGCGACTTATATTTAGTAGCAAGGTTAACCGATTAGGGGAGCCGTAGCGAAAGCGAGTGTTAACTGCGCGTTTAGTTGCTAGGTATAGACCCGAAACCCGGCGATCTACCCATGGGCAGGTTGAAGGTTGAGTAACATCAACTGGAGGACCGAACACACGTATGTTGAAAAATGCGGTGATGACCTGTGGGTCGGAGTGAAAGGCTAATCAAGCCGGGAGATAGCTGGTTCTCCCCGAAATCTATTTAGGTAGAGCCTCGGACGAATACCATTGGGGGTAGAGCACTGTTAAGGCTAGGGGGTCATCCCGACTTACCAACCCTTTGCAAACTCCGAATACCAATGAGTACTATCCGGGAGACACACTATGGGTGCTAACGTCCGTAGTGAAGAGGGAAACAACCCAGACCGCCAGCTAAGGTCCCAAAGTCATAGTTAAGTGGGAAACGATGTGGAAAGGCATAGACAGCTAGGAGGTTGGCTTAGAAGCAGCCATCCTTTAAAGAAAGCGTAATAGCTCACTAGTCGAGTCGGTCTGCGCGGAAGATGTAACGGGGCTAAACTATGCACCGAAGCTGCGGATTCAAAATTTATTTTGAGTGGTAGGGGAGCGTTCTGTAAGCCGTTGAAGGTGTGTTGTAAGGCATGCTGGAGGTATCAGAAGTGCGAATGCTGACATGAGTAACGATAATGGGGGTGAAAAACCCCCACGCCGAAAGACCAAGGTTTCCTGTCCCATGTTAATCAGGGCAGGGTAAGTCGGCCCCTAAGGCGAGGCTGAAAAGCGTAGTCGATGGGAAACAGATTAATATTTCTGTACTTCTATATATTGCGAAGGAGGGACGGAGAAGGCTAAACAGGCATGGCGTTGGTAGTCCATGTGAAAGATTGTAGGCTGGAGACTTAGGCAAATCCGGGTCACCACTAGGCTGAGAGTCGAGACGATACTCTACGGAGTAGAAGCTGTTGATGCCCTGCTTCCAGGAAAAGCTTCTAAGCATCAGATATATAGGAACCGTACCCCAAACCGACACAGGTGGTTAGGTAGAGAATACTAAGGCGCTTGAGAGAACTCGGGTGAAGGAACTAGGCAAAATAGTACCGTAACTTCGGGAGAAGGTACGCTGGCTTTGGTGATGGGACTTGCTCCCTAAGCTGAGGTCAGTCGAAGTAACCAGGTGGCTGGAACTGTTTATTAAAAACACAGCACTGTGCAAAATCGAAAGATGACGTATACGGTGTGACGCCTGCCCGGTGCCGGAAGGTTAATTGATTGGGTTAGCTCTGCGAAGCTCATGATCGAAGCCCCGGTAAACGGCGGCCGTAACTATAACGGTCCTAAGGTAGCGAAATTCCTTGTCGGGTAAGTTCCGACCTGCACGAATGGCGTAATCATGGCCACACTGTCTCCACCCGAGACTCAGTGAAATTGAAATTGCGGTTAAGATGCCGTATACCCGCGGCTAGACGGAAAGACCCCGTGAACCTTTACTATAGCTTGACAGTGAACATTGCTCCTACATGTGTAGGATAGGTGGGAGGCTTTGAAGCATGCACGCCAGTGTGTGTGGAGCCAACCTTGAAATACCACCCTTGTATGCGTGATGTTCTAACCTAGGGCCCTTATCGGGCTTGGGGACACTGTCTGGTGGGTAGTTTGACTGGGGCGGTCTCCTCCCAAAGAGTAACGGAGGAGCACGAAGGTTGGCTAAGTACGGTCGGACATCGTACGGTTAGTGCAATGGCATAAGCCAGCTTAACTGCGAGACAGACACGTCGAGCAGGTGCGAAAGCAGGTCATAGTGATCCGGTGGTTCTGTATGGAAGGGCCATCGCTCAACGGATAAAAGGTACTCCGGGGATAACAGGCTGATACCGCCCAAGAGTTCATATCGACGGCGGTGTTTGGCACCTCGATGTCGGCTCATCACATCCTGGGGCTGAAGTCGGTCCCAAGGGTATGGCTGTTCGCCATTTAAAGTGGTACGCGAGCTGGGTTTAGAACGTCGTGAGACAGTTCGGTCCCTATCTGCCGTGGGCGTTTGAGAATTGAAGAGGGCTGCTCCTAGTACGAGAGGACCGGAGTGGACGAACCGCTGGTGTTCGGGTTGTTATGCCAATAGCATTGCCCGGTAGCTACGTTCGGAACTGATAACCGCTGAAAGCATCTAAGCGGGAAACAGGCTTTAAGATGAGTTCTCACTGGAGATTTAATCTCCCTAAAGGGTCGTTGGAGACTACAACGTTGATAGGTCAGGTGTGTAAGTGCTGCGAGGCATTGAGCTAACTGATACTAATTGCCCGTGAGGCTTAACCATACAACACCCAAGTGGTTTTGTTGTATGATGTTTGACAAGTATATTCACGTACTGTGCATTGAATTAGAAAATATAGATATTAGATTTCCGAGATTGTGTTTACGAAAGTAGACGATAAAAGTTTATGCTTGATGACAATAGCATTGTAGAACCACCTGATCCCATGCCGAACTCAGTAGTGAAATGCAATAGCGCCGATGGTAGTGTGGGAGTTCCCATGTGAGAGTAGGACATTATCAAGCTTCTATTAAAAGAAACCCGTAGCGAAAGCTGCGGGTTTTTTAAGCTCTTAATGACTAAAAATTATCGTTATGATTCGTAGTCATTAACAGTTTTTACCTGGTAACCATAGCATTGTAGAACCACCTGATCCCATGCCGAACTCAGAAGTGAAATGCAATAGCGCCGATGGTAGTGTGGGAGTTCCCATGTGAGAGTAGGACATTACCAGGTTCTCATTATAAGCCCTTGTCTAGCGACAAGGGCTTTTTTCGTTTACAGTACCTTTTATTTAAAAATTGATCTATATGTTTCAACCCGGACTTTCTTGGCGAGACGCTAAAAAACGTGCAGAGATATTGCACGAGATAAGAAACTTCTTTTATCAAAAAGGTGTAGTAGAAGTAGATACGCCTATGCTTTCTCAGGGAACAGTTACAGATAAATATTTAGAAGCATTCGAAACTCAGTCACGCGCAAATAGTTCAAATCAAGTCTATTATCTGCAGACTTCACCTGAGTTTGCATTGAAAAGGTTACTTGCTAGCGGTTACCAAGATATCTATCAATTGGGTAAAGCTTTTAGAGATGAAGAACAGGGACGATATCACAATCCTGAATTTACGATGCTTGAATGGTATAGATTGGGCTTTGACCATTTTTCACTTATGGATGAAGTGAGTCAGTTATTAACGCTCACCTTAAATTGTGAACCCGCAGATACCATCTCTTATCAACAACTGTTTATTAATGAATTGGACTTGGATCCTTTAACAGCAGATGTTTGTGAATTAAAACTCGCTTTATCTGATAATGGTATCTTAGGTGATTGGATTGCGAATGAAACAGATAGAGATATTTTGTTGCAGGTTCTTTTTTCGGAGTGTTTAGAAGAAAAAATAGGACAAATAAGGCCTTGTACTGTTTACCACTTCCCTTCATCTCAAGCATCATTAGCAAAAGTTAGCGCTGATAATTCATTAGTTGCCGAACGGTTTGAAGTGTATTTTAAAGGTATCGAACTAGCGAATGGTTTTCATGAGCTAACTAATGCAAAAGAACAACGCAGGAGATTTGAACAAGACAACGAATATCGTTTGCAAATGGGTAAAACCAAGAAACCGATTGATGAGCGATTTATTTCAGCGTTGGCGCATGGTTTACCGCCTTGTTCTGGCGTAGCGTTAGGTATCGATCGTTTAATTATGCTGGCATTGGAGCTACATTCTATAGATCAATCCATGTGCTTTACGGTCGACAGAGCATAGTGAATATTTATTGTGATACTATATCAATTGTGATATTATCTCACCCTACGTATAACTGAAGGTAAAAATCGTGCTAGATAGAATTGGTATAACAGCTACATCGTTGTGTGCTTTGCACTGTATTTTGCTGCCTGTTATTCTCCCAGCATTACCTTTACTTGGGCTAAGCTTTTTAGCTGATCATACATGGGAACATGTTTTTCTTATTATTACTGGTGTGTTAGGTTCTATAGCCATGTTTTCAGGCTTTAAAAGATATCATAAAAAGCTGTATCCTTTTTACCTGCTCATTGTTGGGCTAGTCGTGTATTGGATGAAGCATGATTTTTCCGAACAAGCGGAACCCTTTTTTATTATTATTGGTGCAACGTTAATAGTCGCTGCACACGTCATTAATTTGAAATTATGCAATAGCTGTAAACGTTGCGCGGATCATACTTGTTCTAGCTAAACGCTTTTGTTAATTAAATTGCTAAGTCTTTTAATTTTCTCGTTAATGTATTTCTTCCCCATCCTAACTTTTTAGCCGCTTCTTGCTTGTGACCATTTGTCACTTTTAATGCCGACTCAATCATGATCTTTTCAAACTCTGGAAGTGCTTGCTCTAAAAGCGCTTCTTCACCAGCATTAAATTTATCTAATGCCCATTGTCGTAATGTTACTTGCCAACTACTACCGTTAGGATCATATGTTGGCGTATCGTGCGTTAATTCACTCGGTAAATCTTCCAAGTGAATTTCTTTGCTACTTGCCATAACGGTTAAAAAACGGCATATATTTTCAAGTTGTCTCACATTACCAGGCCAATCGAATTGTTTTAAATAGTCGACAGTGGCCTTATCCAAGGATTTTGGTTCTACACTAAGTTCAGTCGCAGCATGTTTAAGAAAGTGTTCGCACAATTGAGGAATATCTTCTCTGCGCTCTCGTAAGCTAGGTATGTGAATGCGAATTACATTTAAACGGTGAAATAAATCTTCTCGAAAATCACCAGTACGCACTTTATCTTCAAGGTTTTGGTGAGTTGCAGCAAGAATCCTAACATCTACTTGAATGGGAGAGTGTCCACCTACACGATAAAATTGACCGTCTGCCAATACTCGTAATAATCGCGTTTGTATATCGAGTGGCATATCGCCTATTTCATCGAGAAACAAGGTGCCGTTATGTGCTTGCTCAAATCTACCTTGTCTTACTGAGTTTGCACCAGTAAAGGCACCTTTTTCATGACCGAATAATTCTGACTCTATTAAATCTTTAGGAATCGCTGCCATATTCAATGGAATGAAGGGAGCTTTAGCTCTTGGACTATGCATATGTAAAGCATGTGCAACAAGCTCTTTACCTGTACCTGATTCACCATTGATTAATACACTAATGCTTGAGCGAGATAAGCGGCCGATTGCTCTAAAAACCTCTTGCATCGCGGGAGCTTCGCCAATAATACCAACTGGCATTGAGCTTGGGGCATCCTGTCGAGTTTTTGCTTTTGTTTCTTGTGCGTGCATTAGAGCGCGTTTACTTAATGCAAGTGCTTCATCAATGTCGAAAGGCTTTGGGAGATATTCAAAAGCACCGCCTTGATATGCGTTTACAGCACTATCGAGGTCTGAGTGAGCGGTCATAATGATCACAGGAATATCTGGAAAACGCATATTAATGTCATTAAGTAATTCCATACCATCAATATTGGGCATTCGAATATCAGAAATAATTACTTCAGGTTGGCCGTGATCTAATGCTGTAAGTAAATTTTCAGCACTATCAAAAGATGCCGAACTAATATTTGCGTTAGCAAATGCTTTCTCAAGTACCCAGCGTATAGAACTATCGTCATCTACGACCCATATTTGCTCTGTCATCATATCGTTGTATCTTCTGAAATTGGTAATAAAATAATAAACTCGGTATGACCCGGGCGACTAATACAGGAAATTTTTCCTTTATGTTGGTTGATTAACGTTTGTGAAATGGCAAGTCCTAAGCCTGTGCCATTTGAACGTCCAGAGACCATAGGGTAGAACAATGTATCTTGAATTTTACTCGGTATGCCAGGACCATTATCTATGATGCTGATCTGTGCGGCTAATTTTACACGACGTCCATTGATCGTCTTATTACTCGCTGCCCGTGTTTTTATTCGAATAACACCGTTTTTTCCGATCACTTGGACAGCATTACTGACAATATTTAATACGGCTTGTTGTATTTTATCTGCGTCAAATAGAATATCTGGTAACGATGGATCATAGTCTTTCACTATCTTTATATCGTCTGGGTTATTAAAGCTTATGAGCTTAGATACTTTTTCTAAAACTAGGTGAATATTCTGATTGTTAAAGTTCGGCAGTTGATTCGGGCCAAGTAAGCGATCAACGAGGTTTGTTAATCTATCTGCTTGTTCGATTATCATTGCCGTATATTCTTGCTGTTCTACCGTGATTTCTTTATTTAAAAGTTGAGCTGCACCTCTAAGACCGCCAAGCGGATTCTTTATTTCATGAGCTAATCCGCGAATAAGATCACGAGCAGACTCCCATTGCTGATGTTGGAAAGCTTCTTCACTAATTTGCTTTTGCTGATCAATTTGCTTTATTTCTAATAAAATATGCGGAGAATTGTCTAAGGAAAAAGACGAGGCAGTGAGTTCCACAGTAATGATGCGTTTATCAAAAAACTCGAGTACTACATCACTATCACTGAATTCCTGGCCAGAAGTCAGTAATTGCTTTAACCGTATACTACTAATAGGGCTATTAAAAAACACACTTTGTAGACTGTGATTTTTTAATTTGTTTAAACTCTTTACTAACAAGGCTTCCGCTGCTGGGTTAGCATATTGAATAGTGAGTTGTTTATTTAAGACAATAACAGCAGTTACCATATGATTTGGTAAGTTTTGCTGATAATACAGTTTTTCGGGCACGTCTAACTTTTCTATACTAGGCATAAAACCTCTATGCACTAAAATGGTGCGTAATATTTTTAGTGTAAAGTTAAAACCTGTTTATTGCACTATTTTACTTGTTATTTTGCTTTGATTTTAGAAGCACGGTGCATATAAAAGGTTATTTGCTTAGACGATGCAATTATCTTGCCTTTATCGTTTAAAAGCTCTAATTTTAGTAGGTGCTCACCTCTGTCTATATTAGAAAGTCTAAACAAAGCATAGTTTTGCGGAGATTGATATGGGCTGCCATCTAATAGCAAGCGTATACGATGTCCTTGCTTAAATAATGGTTTAATGCGACCTTGCACCAAAAGAGAGCCTGTATTGTCTCTAATTGTTTGCTTATTGGTTGGTTGTGTAATTTCTACATTAAACTTATCTTCAATGATTTTGGGTGTGATATCGAGTACAGAGGTATCGACATTGGATGAAACAATGTTTTTTTCTTGCACTTCAACTTCTTCTGCACCTGGTCTAGGTGTGTCTGAATAGACTACTCTGCCATTTTCATCAACCCAAACATATACTTTGGTTGATGCTGCATGAGCGGTGTTTAGAAAGCATAAGATAACAAAGAGGGTGCAGATTAAAGGTATATTTTTCAATGTGCACTCCTTATAGATTAAACGCTTATCTTTTAATCTATCTAAAAAAAAGCATTTTAGCTACAAAAAAGCTCACCGAAGTGAGCTTTTTAATGACAATCAGTGTGTTATTGATTAAACACTATAGTACATTTGGAATTCAACAGGGTGAGTTGTCATGTTAAGTGTTTCAACTTCTTCACGTTTGAGACCTATGTAGGCATCAATCATGTCGTCATCCATCACGCCACCAGCTGTTAAGAATTCTTTGTCAGCTTCTAACGCGTCAAGCGCTTCTTCTAAAGAAGATGCTACTTGAGGGATAGCTGCTGCTTCTTCTGCCGGTAAGTCGTATAAATCTTTATCCATTGCATCACCAGGGTGGATCTTGTTTTTGATACCGTCAAGACCAGCCATTAACATTGCCGTAAATGCTAAGTATGGGTTAGCTGTAGGATCAGGGAAGCGAACTTCGATTCGGCGTGCTTTTGGTGAAGGTACAACTGGGATACGTATTGAAGCTGAACGGTTACGTGCAGAGTAAGCAAGCATAACAGGTGCTTCAAAACCAGGTACAAGACGCTTGTATGAGTTAGTAGAAGCATTTGTAAATGCATTCAATGCTTTAGCATGCTTGATGATACCGCCAATGTAGTAAAGAGCAGTTTCAGATAATCCGCCATATTTGTCACCAGCAAAAAGGTTAACACCGTCTTTTGCTAATGATTGGTGAACGTGCATACCTGTACCGTTGTCGCCAACTAAAGGCTTAGGCATGAAAGTTGCTGTTTTGCCGTAAGCATGTGCAACATTGTGAACAACATACTTATAGATTTGCACTTCATCCGCTTTTTTAACCATTGTGTTAAATCGACAAGCGATTTCGTTTTGACCTGCCGTAGCAACTTCATGGTGATGTGCTTCAACAACTAAGCCCATTTCTTCCATAACTAAACACATTGCTGAACGTAAATCTTGTGAAGAATCTACTGGTGCAACAGGGAAGTAACCACCTTTAACGCCTGGACGATGACCTGTGTTACCATCTTCATATGAAGTTTTAGAGTTCCAACATGCTTCTTTATCATCGATTGAGTAGCTAGCGCCAGACATATCTGCGTGGAATTTCACATCGTCAAATACGAAGAACTCTGGTTCAGGGCCAATTAACACTGTATCTGCAATACCTGTTGAACGCATATACTCTTCTGCACGATGTGCTACTGAACGTGGGTCACGACTGTAACCTTGCATAGTCGCTGGTTCAACGATGTCACAACGTAGATTTAACGTAACTTCTTCTGTAAAAGGGTCTAAAACAGCTGTTGAAGCGTCAGGCATTAATACCATGTCTGATTCGTTGATACCTTTCCAACCAGCGATAGAAGAACCATCGAACATTTTTCCTTCTTCGAAGAAGTCTTCATCAATTTGATGATGTGGTAACGAAACGTGCTGCTCTTTACCTTTTGAATCAGTAAAACGTAAGTCAACAAACTTAACATCGTTTTCTTTGATTAAGTCTAATACTGCTTGTGACATTGAGTGTCTCCAGTGAAGTTAACAAAATTAATGTAAATGCAATTACGCATTTTTGCTTTGCTACGGTGTAAGCCAAAATCGTGCCAAGCAATAAAGCCTTTTAAATCAGTGTATTAAATAAAACACTGATAGAGGTTTGCACCATAATGATCCTTGCTTTGCATCTAACTGGTGCAATGCCAGTGTAGAAGACAAATGCTATCTTTTCTAGCAATTTAAATTAATAAACGATTATCTTTTCATTGTGGTCTAGACTACTGTACAATACGCGCCCAATTATAGCCCTTTGAGCAAACTCCTGTGTTAGATAAATTACGTAATATTGCGATTATCGCCCACGTTGACCACGGTAAAACAACCCTGGTTGATAAACTATTAGATCAATCTGGTACGTTAGATTCAAGAACTGACCTTGAAGAACGTGTAATGGATTCAAATGATATTGAAAAAGAACGCGGTATCACCATTTTGGCCAAAAATACTGCCATTAATTGGCAAGATTACCGTGTAAATATTGTTGATACTCCAGGTCATGCTGACTTTGGCGGTGAAGTAGAACGCGTAATGTCTATGGTAGATTCTGTGCTTTTAATTGTTGATGCACAAGAAGGCCCAATGCCACAAACGCGATTTGTAACGCAAAAGGCATTTGCTCAAGGCTTAAAACCAATTGTCGTTATCAACAAAATTGATAAGCCAGGTGCACGCCCTGAGTGGGTGATGGATCAAGTTTTTGACTTATTCGATAACCTAGGTGCTTCAGATGAACAATTAGATTTTCAGGTGGTTTATGCTTCTGCTATCAACGGTTGGGCATCGCTTGAAGAAGGCGAAGAAGGCAAAGACATGACGCCGCTTTTCCAAACAATTGTAGATCAAGTGCCTGCGCCAGATGCTGATCCTAGCGGTGCATTTCAAATGCAGATATCACAACTAGATTACAGTTCATATTTAGGTGTTATCGGTGTTGGTCGTGTGACTCGTGGCTCTGTTAAACCGAATCAACAAGTTACTGTGCAAAGTGCAAGCGGTAAAATACACAACGGTAAAGTTGGTAAAGTGTTTGGTTACTTAGGGCTAGAACGCCATGAAACAGAAATTGCTGAAGCAGGTGATATTATCGCTATTACTGGTTTAGGTGAGTTAAAAATTTCCGACACTATTTGTTGTCCAAATGAAGTTGCACCATTACCACCTTTATCAGTAGATGAGCCTACGGTAACGATGACATTCCAAGTAAATACTTCTCCTTTTTCAGGCAAAGAAGGTAAGTATGTTACTTCACGTAATATCAAAGATAGATTGGATAAAGAACTCGTACATAATGTTGCTTTACGTGTCGAGCAATTAGACGATCCTGATAAATTTAAAGTATCTGGTCGCGGTGAACTGCATTTAGGTATTTTGATTGAAAATATGCGTCGAGAGGGCTACGAGCTTGCGGTTTCTCGTCCTGAAGTAATCATGCGTGAAGTTGATGGTCAAATAGAAGAACCATATGAAACGGTAACCATTGATGTTGAAGAAGAGCATCAAGGTTCTATTATGGAGAAAATGGGTTTACGTAAAGCCGAACTTACCGACATGGCGCCTGATGGTAAAGGTCGTATTCGTATGGACTTCATCATGCCAAGCCGAGGTTTAATAGGTTTTCAAACTGAGTTTATGACGTTAACGTCGGGTTCAGGTTTGATTTATCATACCTTTTTTGAATACGGCCCTCATAAAGGCGGTGAGATAGGACAACGTCTAAATGGTGTAATGATCGCCAATGCAACAGGTAAAGCGTTAACGAATGCATTGTTTAACTTACAAGAACGTGGACGATTAATGATAGGTCACGGTGTTGAAGTATACGAAGGTATGGTTATCGGAATTCACAGCCGTGATAATGATTTAACAGTTAATGCGCTGAAAGGTAAGCAGTTAACAAACGTACGTGCTTCTGGTACTGATGAAGCGCAAGTGTTAACACCACCAGTATTAATGACGTTAGAGCAAGCGTTGGAGTTTATCGATGATGATGAACTTGTTGAAGTAACGCCTGAGAATATACGTATTCGTAAAAAGTGGTTAAAAGAGTCAGATCGTAAACGTGAAAGTAGAACTGCTAAAAAGAGCTAATTAAGTCTTTTTCTGTTTTGGAAAAATACCGCGTATCACGCGGTATTTTTTTGTGTTTAATTTACCTAATCGCAATTTAATAACATGCCTCTTTCAGTTTCAATGTTGGCAGATTATCGCCTACTGAATGTAAGATATATCTCAATGTCATGTCAGCATTGTGACCGAAATACATGAGTTCTATTTAGTCCCTTTTAAAAAAGCAATTAATAAACAATGCTTTATGTTATTGATTCTTGTTTTTGTTAATTGCTTGTTAATTGCAAATGTCAACTCGTCAACTGGCTGAAACGCAATTCAGTGCTAAACTGTTTTAGTATCGTTAACCTAGTTTAACAACTATGGAGTGGTTGGCATAAGGTGGAACTATGGAACAATATAAACTAAACAGGTTGAATATTCTTTTTGAAAAAGTCGTCTCTGATGAAGCAAACCTTGTTGAACAGCATGAGCTTAGCCGTCTTTATCGCGAGTTTATTGATGATGGTCGCGACAAAATTAAGCCATTGTCGATTTCTAGGTGCTTTAATAAAGCGAGTGTTGGTTAAAATAAATAAAAATAATAATGAGAAAAGGGCTTATAGATGTCTCCTGAGCAATTAAAGCAATTAAATTCACTGAGTAAACTCTTTAAAGAAGGGCAAGCAGGTACTGAACAAATCAAACAGCTATCCGAACTCTTAGCCTCAATCAATTATCAAGTAGACCCAATAAAAGAACAAGTTGAAGAAGTAATACCAGGAATAGATGACGGCGTAAGGTAAGTTACTCCGTCTTTAAGCTTGCTATGAAGGCTTGAGAGTCATCTATAGAACGATTCATTTGTTCAATTAATAACGTCACATCTTGTTTTATATTCGCATACTCTGCTTTTAAGGAACCAATTGCTTTAGCATTGAGGTTATGCTTCAAATAAAGCATATTATCCTTCAACGCATACAGTACAGGCTGCATTTTGTCTTTGGCTCGATGCATTGCACGCACTACACTTTTATAGCGTCGTTCAGTTTCACGTAGTTGTTGTTGACTTTGTCGCTTGTAATTGGCATTCGAGAATTGCGCTATCTCTTCTTGCCATTCATCAAATAGCGCTTGCGCCACATCTTCGATTAACGAAATCCGTTCAGCTACATCTTCAGCTGCCGCTTTACTCGCTTCGTAATGATCTTTACTCCGCTCATAGTGTGATTGTAGTTCACCACCGTCAAAATTAACTAAGGAAGAGAATTGAGTAAGTGCATCTTGAAACTCTTCTTTGGCTTCTTCTTGTGATTCTGTCGCTTTCTCTACACGGTCAATTAATATATCACGTTTGTGAGTACCAACTTTCTCCATTGCAGAGTAATAAGCCGATTGGCAACCGACTAGCACGAGAACAGTAAAGGTAACTACTAGTTTAGTTTTTAATCGGCTTAGCATGTTAGCTTGCCCCTCTAAATTTAGCAGCGTCGATGATTGCCCAAACGTGAAAGATAAATCCTGGTAACGCCATGAAAAATAAAATTCCTGTTGCAGCAAGTGTATAGTTAACCCATGTTAACAAGAAAAATATAATCGCTGCTAATATTCGCCCTTGTACCAACTGACCTAAACCTGCAATAAAGAAACTGCATACGGCTGCTAACACATTACCACCAGAGCCTTGTCCAGACATAATATCTCCTTTTAAATATTTTTTAAGTAATTATAAAGCTAAGATAGGTTTTCACCACTAATTCATCTTATACTTTATCATTAACCGATGTAACTAATTATGCAATATGAGTTTTGTAAATAAAATCTTAAAATCGAAACAATGGCTAGCGATAAGTCAATTTGTGTTGTTTTTTACTAGGCGGCTATTTATTGAACAAGTACACGTGAACGCAGGTTATTTAGCTTACGTTACCTTAATGTCACTGGTGCCTATGGTCGTTGTTATGGTCTCGGTTATGACTGCATTCCCTATTTTTGCTGATATTAAAGTGTTAGTAGAAAATTTTGTCTACCAACACTTTTTACCTGCAGCAGGGAACGTGGTTCAGGAGCACATTACTGGGTTTGTCGCTAATGCCTCAAAAATGTCAGCCATTGCAATTACATTTTTATTTTTATTTGCATTACTTTTGATTTCAGCGATAGACAAAACTTTGAATAAACTTTGGCGAGTCACTAAAAAGCGTCGCATGATCACTGCGTTTTCTATGTACTGGATGGTACTAACATTAGGGCCTGTTCTCGTTGGAAGTAGTATTGTTGCGACTTCTTATATTGCTTCACTTGTGTCTTTGGGTGATTACGATCTCTTGGGATTAGCAAATATTATTATGCGTTTGGTGCCATTGCTAACGGCATTAGCCGCTTTTCTTATTATTTATTTAGTCGTTCCAAATAGAAATGTACCATTTCCCCACGCATTTGCTGGGGCTACATTAGCAGCGATATTATTTGAAGTTGCCAAAAAAGGGTTTGCATTTTACGTAACACAATTGCCTTCTTATCAGGCAATTTATGGTGCATTAGCAACTATTCCTATTCTATTTTTATGGGTTTATCTCTCTTGGCTCATTGTGCTGATAGGTGCGTTGTTTACGGTTTGTTTGCAAGATTTCAAGACTACGCTGGGGCAAGAGGATTAACTGACTATGTCACGAATACTACATGCAAAAATAGCTCCTTTTAAGACCGAATTTCTTGATGTTGGTGATGGTCACAAGCTATATATTGAGCAAGCGGGCAATGAAAAGGGGATCCCCGTCATCTATTTACATGGAGGACCTGGGGGAGGAAGTAGCGAAAATCATAGACGATATTTTGATCCAGAAAAATATCATTATATTAGCTTTGATCAGCGAGGGTGTGGGCGATCGATTCCTACCTCAGCGTTAACAGGTAATAATACTGATAATCTCGTTGATGATATAGAACGAATCCGGAACCATTTGAATATTTCACAATGGCTTATGGTTGGTGGTTCATGGGGAACAACACTAGCATTATTATATGGTATTCGTTACCCACAATGTGTACTAGCGTTCATTTTACGAGGCGTTTTTCTTGCTACTTCTAAAGAGTATGATTGGTTATATAGACCACAAGGTGCGCAAGCTTTTTTTCCTGATTATTATCAAGAATTTCTTGAGCCTCTCGATAATAAAGACAGAACCGATCCGATTAAAGGCTATGGTAAGATTTTTAATAGCGGTAACGAGCTTGCAATTAGTGCTGCGTGTAAAGCGTGGTATTTGTGGGAACTTAGACTATCGAGTATTGAGCATTCACACGTTGGTTTATCGCAAGTGGAAGACTTTCATCAAGCCTGTTGTATGGCAAAAATATCGCACCATTTCTTTAATCATAAAAGCTTTATTACCGATAACTATATACTTGAAAATATAAATAAAATCACTAATATCCCAGCCATAGTAATCCATGGTCGTTATGATATGGTCTGCCAAGTTCAGTGTGCATTTGAGTTAGTTGAAAATTGGAAAAATGCCAGCTTACAAATTTTACCTCAAGCGGGTCATAGTGGATTTGAAACACAAACAATAGACGCAATGTGTAAAGCTGCAGATGTTATGGCTGACTTCTTAAGAGATAGTTAAATATATGATTGCATTGATACAACGTGTTACACACGCAAGTGTGGAAGTTGATGAAAAATTGGTTGGTGAAATTCAAAAAGGCTTGCTTGTACTACTTGCGGTAGAGCCTCAAGATAATAAACAAAAAGCCGCTCGTCTGGCTGAGCGGGTCGCTGGTTACCGTATTTTCGAAGATGAAAAGGGCAAGATGAACCTTAATGTATCTCAAATTGGTGGTGATATTTTGGTTGTTTCTCAGTTTACCTTAGCGGCGGATACTTCTAAAGGTATGCGTCCAAGTTTTACGGGGGCGGCTGCACCAAGTTTTAGTGATGACCTCTATCAGTATTTTTGCCTACAATTACGTGAAAAAGGCTTTGCAGTACCAACGGGCGTTTTTGGTGCAGATATGAAGGTACGTTTACTTAATGATGGGCCGGTGACGTTTCAACTAACGATCTAGACAGCGATATTGCCAAAGATTTATCGCTCTTTTGGTATAATAGCTTGGTATGTATTTTTGCGTTAGAGTGCTAATACTTTTTGGGTGCAGATGAATAATCGTGTTTTTATAGTGCGGAACTTGAAAGTACACCAATGAACGTTGCTGTTTTAGGACGTTAAGTTTTTGTAAGGTGTGGTTTATGTTGCGGCTCTTATCACTTGGAATATTAATGGTTAACCAGCTATTAGTGTTAAGTTCACTGAGCATTTTTCTTATCACATTAAGATCAACGTCGTTGTTTTCGGATGAATAGATATCATAAATGATCCAATCTACTTCTTTTAATGTATTGGTATGTAACCATTGTTTACAGCTTTGATTATGTAAACGATATTGGCAATGTTGTGGATTAAAGAATCGATGAAAGCAGGTGATTACATCGCTACTTTGTTCAATACATTTGTATGTAATTTGCGGAAAGTAATGCGCTAAAAAACGCAGTAAATTGCCTCCACCTAACCCAAACTCAATAACTCGATTAGGTGAGATAAAAAGTAAAGGGATTACAATGAAATATTGGTGGGGTAGTGTTAAGAGATATGGCTTTCGTTTTAGCATAATACTTTGTGTGACATGACCAAAATTTAACCATCGATAGTGAGGGTTTTCTAATACTGTGAAGGAGAGGTTATTATTAAAGAAATAACGTATTGATCCTTGTTGTAAATGCGTTATTAATTTCATTTAATACCCATCACATGACTTTAGTTTTATTAGCATAGCCAATGATTTCTTGTATCGCACCTCAAACACCAGAACAATTTACACAATATTACCAATTACGTTGGCAAGTACTGAGAGCTCCGTGGTATCAACCCTTTGGCAGTGAAAAAGACGAATTAGAAAATTGTGCAGTTCATCGTATGCTAATTGATGACACAGGGAACATCTTAGCGATAGGGCGTTTACACATTGATAGCGAGTGGGTTGGTCATATTCGTTATATCGCTACAGCACCAGCAATGCAGGGTAAAGGGTATGGTCAGCGGATAATGCATGAATTAGAAGTACTGGCGAAGTCTAGGGGGGTTTTAACTATTCGTTTAAATGCGCGAGAAAATGCCTTGTCGTTTTATCAACATTTGAATTATCGAAAAACTGGCATCGCACACAGACTTTACGATGAAATTCAACATTATGCGATGGTGAAAACGCTTCCGGATATAGTCAATAATCATAATGAAGAAATCTCATCTTTGCAGGATATTTGGCATCGTACGATCCCGCTTAGTAAAGCAATGGGAATGCAAACTGATTTCTATGATGGTGATCAGTTTATTACTCATTGTGATTTTGCAATGAATAAGAACTTACATGATACGATGTTTGCGGGTAGCATCTACACGCTAGCTACATTGTCAGGTTGGGGCTGGGTTTATTTAACGTTACTCAGTGAAACTATCAAGGGAGATATTGTTCTAGCTGAAGGGAAAATTGAATATCTGAGGCCAATAGCTCAGAGTGCAAATGCAATTGTACAGCGGAAAAATACACATGGCGACTTAATGTCTTTTTCTCGTGATGGTAAAGCAAGCTTTCATATTGATGTTGAGGTACTCTCGGGAGATAAAGTCGCAGCCAAATTTAGTGGCAAATATGTTGTTAAGGTGAAAAAATGAAAAAATTTGTATTACTCTTGTGTGTTATTTCAAGCATTAGCTATGCTCAACAAGATGTGGAAGATGTACTGGATTCATTTCATCAGGCAGCTGGCGAAGCAAACTTTGAACGTTACTTCTCATTATTAGCTAAAGAGAGCGTTTTCTTGGGGACAGATGCAACAGAGCGTTGGAATAAAACGGCGTTTAAAGCGTTTGTTAAACCGTACTTTGACGCCAATAAAGGTTGGCTTTATACGCCTACTGAGAGAAATGTAAGCATAATTGAAACTGGTAAAATAGCTTTTTTTGATGAACTGCTAACAAATGCTTCTTATGGTTTATGTCGAGGTTCTGGTGTACTTATTAAGCGAGCAGGGCAATGGAAGATATTACAATATAATTTAACGATACCTATTCCTAATGGTGTATCAAAACGTGTTGTGTCTATTATTGGCCATAACGCTGAAAAGAAGTAGATAAACCACACTGTGGTTAGGAAAATTGCATAATGAAAGGTAAAAACTTATCAGTAGGTATTGTAGGCTGCGGCTGGCTCGGCTTAGCATTAGCTAAAACCTGTATTGAAAAGTCGATCAACGTTGTGGTAACTACGCAACGCGAAGAGAGCCTTGCTAACGCTTGTCAGTTAGGTATAAAAGGCCATTGCTTAAGTTTTCCTACCTCCGGTGGCTCGGATGTAACGTACCCAGTATTTGATCAACAAGTACTAGTCATTTGTATCCCGCCTGGACTTCGTCGAGGTAAAAAAGACTATGCTGATAATATAAAGAATATAATGGCGCACGCTAAAACAGGCGGTGTGAAAAAAGTTTTGCTCATTAGTACAACTGCTGTTTACCAAGGTTATACGGGGCAGGTGGATGAAACAACACCCTTGAAACTTGATATTGAGAAAGTCGCTATTTTAGCGAATGCAGAACAACACGCCTTAAAGTTTTCAGAAGACAGTGCTGTTTTTCGTTGTGGTGGGTTAGTAGGACCACATAGACATCCTGGGCAGTTTTTCTCACCTGGGCGTATGGTAAAGGGGCCAAATTCCTACGTAAACCTTGTTCACCAAACAGATGTTGTAAATCAGTTAATGGCATTTATTACTCAACATCTAATGGGGGGGATTTATAATTGTGTTAGTGACATGCAAGTGACAAAACAGCATTTTTATGAAGTCGCAGCTAAAGCATTAGGCAAGAAAAACCCAGTATTTGATCCGTTATCTGATGTGGATTTAGGTAAACAGGTCATTGCTAATAAAATCCGGCAAGAAACCGGGATTACGTTTACTCATGATGACTTAGTGTGCTGGGCATCAAAAAAATAGGACTTTACAGGAAACCTTAAATGTCAGTCGCAAAACAAGCATGTGTACTGGGTATTTGCCTGTTGATACATGTTTTTCTTTTTAATTTAGTCACTGTAAGTAGCACTGGACCACAATTTTATTGGTATGAAAACCTTACATTTAAAGCATTATCTGTTTATGTGGTAACGGCTATACTTGGTGCGGTGGTATATGTAATAAGTGCCTATATTGCAAAGCTCTATAAGCAAAGAACAGGCACTGTAGAAGATAATAAGTGGTTTTTTCTATCCTTGATGGTACTGGTTATTTTAACGTTATTATTAACCTTCTAGTGCCCGTTGCATACGTATTAAACGTTGAACAACGGCTTGATAACACTAGATTTATCCTTGTTTATTAAACCGGCTTGCTACCCAAGGTTTTTAGCCACTGTTCAAAGTCTAATAAATTGGCAGGTAAAATAACTTTTCTGCTTTTATCACTTAAACCAGATAACTTGCTTAAGTATTGCTCGTTCAGCTGCATTTGAATAGCTTGATCTCCACCAGGTAATTCAATGGCTTGGGCAACTTTTTCAATTGCATTACCTGTTGCTGTGGCAATCGCTAATATTTCTGCTGCTTTACCTTCTGCGGCGTTAATTCTCCGTTGTTTCTCACCTTCGGAGATATTAATCATTTCTGTCATTTCACCTTCAGAGTGATTAATTTTACTTGCTTTTTCACCTAAACTTTTAGCTAAAATGGCACGTTTTTCTCGTTCAGCATTAACCTGTAGCTCCATGGCATTTTTTACCGTTAAGGGTGGTGTAATGTTCTTTATTTCATAGCGATGTACACGAATACCCCATGTTGCACCTGCTTTATCAAGCACTTCAACTACTTTTGCACTAATAATATCGCGTTCTTCAAACGTACGATCTAAATCTAACGTGCCTATGACAGAGCGTGTGGTTGTTTGAGCTAATTGCATGGCGGCAAATCGATAATCAGTAATGCCATAGCTGGCTTTTAGCGGGTCGATGATTTGTATGTATATTACGCCATCTACTTCGACATTAACCTCATCTTTAGAAAAGCACTCTTGTGGAGGTACATCAATGGTTTCCTCTTTCAGATCCTGAATAAATGCGACTCTATCTATAAAGGGTAATAACATGTGAAAACCCGCTTCTAATGTACAGCGGTATTTTCCCAGTCGTTCGACAACATAAGCTGATTTTGTCGGTACTAAACAAATTGCTTGGATAAATTTAAAAGCGAGATACAAGAAAATTGCCGCCCAGATTCCTAAAATAACTAAATCAAGTTGAGATACATTGTTAGGGATCATCCTTTTGCTCCTTGTGCGGTTTGTGTCACTTTGTCCATTCCTTCGAAAAAGCCTTCTAGCTTTGCAAGCTCTGTTGGGAGTACCGAGACATCAGCTGTTTTCAAAATATCCCCCGTTTGTTGAATAAACTGTTCTAACAATCGCATTCTTATTGCTTTATCGCCACTTGGCAGAGAAGCTGCACGTGCAATTAATGCAATACCTTCAGCGGTTGCTTGCGTTAGAATGTCAATTTCTGCTGCTCGTCCATGTGCCTCATTGATTTGGCGTTGTTTGTCGCCTTCTGATAAGTTTATTGCTTCTTGTCTTTGCCCTTCAGATAGGTTTATGGTCGACTCTTTTTCAGCTTGTGCTAGCGTGATTTCAGCGCGTTTTTGTCGTTCTGCTTCCATTTGTTTTTCTAACGTGTGAACAACATTTGCTGATGGTGTAATATTTCTTACCTCATAGCGTAGCACCTTTATTCCCCAAGGATCAGATGCTTTATCTATTTCTCTAACGATAATCTCATTGAGCGTATCTCGTTCTGAAAATGTTTGGCTTAGATTCAGTTTACCTATTTCACTCCGCATTGTCGTTTGCGCTAAGTTAATGCTTGCACGCTTGTAATCTTCAATACCATAACTTGCTTTAGCACCATCCATTACTTGTATATAGACTAAACCATCGACGTTAATTTGAATGTTATCTCTTGAAATACAGCTTTGTGCAGGAATATCAAGTACCTGTTCACGTGTTTCATGTCGATAGGCTACGCGATCAATAAAAGGAATAAGAAAATGAATGCCAGGCTGCATAACTGCTCGAAATTTACCTAGACGTTCGATGACGCAAACTTCTTTCATTTTTACAATTAAGACTAGCTTTACGATAATAAACAGTAATGCCAGTAATCCAAACGTAATTGTAGCTAACATAGAAAACCTTCCTAAGTTTTATTGTTATAAGGGAGTGCTAATGTGTGGTTATTTAACCGGTTCGACAACTAATGAGATATTATCTTTACAAATAATTATGGCTTCACAACCAGCAGGTATTTGAGAACCATCACCTAGCGCGGCCCATGAAGTTCCTTGAAAAGAAACTCTACCTGCATGGGTACCAGGGCCAATATCTTCAGTTACAACGACTTTTTTACCATAAATATCAAGTTCTTCGTAAACATTACCTATGGTTTGATCACCTTTAAAAAATCTTTCGGTGAAAAAGTAAAGTACAAATAGTAGAAGCGATGCACAGATAAACCAGGCTGTTAGTGTTAATGCCCAAGTATCAAGGATATGTTGTTGAACACCGATTGCGACTAACAAAGAGGCGATCCCTAAGTTGAGCAAAATGCCACCAGGAATAAAAATTTCGAGGCAAGAAAATAGAATAGCCAATACTATCCATGTTTCAAAATACAAAATATATTCCACCGATCGCTCCTTGTATTCAACGTGTACGATAACCGTATTATATGTTCACAATCACGCTATCTATTCATTATAGTATAACGTAAATAAATTGTTTCACTACTGTAATTTAAACGTTATCAATTTATTTGTTAAATGTCGAAGTCGTCTTTAATCAGGAACTTAGAAAGCGAGTATGCTCTTGATGGTTGGTATGTATTTTTAATGATTGGCTGAAAAGACTTGTTATTGATAACGAAAAGCGAGTATAAAAAAGACTGGCGAATCGCCAGCCTTTATTTCAAAGTATGTCCTAACCTAAAAATGTAAAAACATTTTAAGATAGGACAGTATGCTGCTGAATAGCACTAAAAGCTTGGTAGTATGCCAGCTGGAATTAATGAGTTTAGATCTGCTTCAGCAATTATGCCGGAAGCTTCTGCAATATCAGGTGCAAAATATCGATCCTTATCATAGTATGCAACATATTCACGTAATATTGCTTTGGCTTGTTCTATGATTACTGAGCTTTTTAATGGTGCTCTAAAATCTAATCCTTGAGCCGCTGCTAAATACTCAACGGCCAACACACCATTGGTATTCTCTGCCATATCAACTAATCGACGACCAGCGAACGCTGCCATTGACACGTGATCTTCTTGGTTTGCCGAAGTCGGTAAACTATCAACAGACGCAGGGTGTGCGAGTGATTTGTTTTCAGAAGCAAGCGCTGCCGATGTCACTTGTGCGATCATAAAGCCTGAATTAACACCACCATTTTCAACTAAGAACGGCGGTAATTTGCTTAAGTTTGCATCTATCAATAACGCCATTCTTCGCTCAGATAATGAGCCAATTTCAGCTATTGCTAAGGCTAGGTTATCGGCAGCCATGGCAACAGGCTCTGCGTGGAAGTTACCCGCTGAAATAAAGTCACCTTCATTGGCAAACACTAAAGGGTTATCAGTTACGCCATTTGCTTCAACAATTAAAACTTGTGCAGCCTGACGAATTTGTGTCAAGCAGGCACCCATGACTTGTGGCTGACAACGTAAAGAGTATGGATCTTGTACTTTTTCACAGGCTAAATGTGACTGACCAATCTCGGAATCACTTGCTAAAACATGACGATAGGCTGAAGCAGCATCAATTTGACCTTGTTGTCCTCGCACTTGATGTACTCTATCATCAAAAGGAGCTCGAGAGCCTAAAGCAGCCTCAACGGTCATTGAACCGATAGTAACACCAGCAGCAAATAAATCTTCCGCTAAAAATAACCCTTCTAATGCAAACGTTGTTGAAGCTTGTGTGCCATTAAGTAACGCTAAACCTTCTTTAGCTGCTAATGTGATTGGTTGCAAGCCTGCAATTTCAAGACCTTCTGCAGCAGGGATGACTTGATCTTGGTAAGACATTTCTCCCTCACCGAGCAGTGGTAATACCATATGCGATAATGGCGCGAGATCTCCTGAAGCCCCAACAGAACCTTTCTTAGGTACACATGGATACACTTCAGCATTTAATAATGTAATTAAGGCTTGAATAACCTCAAGACGAATACCAGAAAATCCGCGTGCTAACGAGTTAATTTTTAGTACCATCATTAAGCGCACGGTAGCATCTTCCATATACTCGCCAAAACCTGCGGAATGTGAAAGTACAATAGAGCGTTGTAGCAGTTCGAGTTCGTCTTTTTTAATGCGTGTATTAGCAAGTAAACCAAAGCCCGTATTAATACCGTACACAATTTGATCTTTTTCAATCACTTCTTGTACGGCAGCGGCGCTGTTGTTGATGTTTTCGAACGCACTTTCATCTAGTGAATACTTGATACCGTCATAACGGCTTACTGCGCGAAGTTCTGCTAAGGTGAGTTTGCCAGGGATAATTGTTAATTCATTTATCATTTGTCAGCTCCTTTCTTACCGTTTGCGCCGTCGATCATTGGCAGATCTAGACCTTGTTCTTGCGCACATTTAATTGCAATGTCGTAGCCTGCATCTGCATGACGCATTACACCTGTGCCAGGGTCATTCCATAACACTCTTGCTATGCGTTGCTTTGCTGCATCTGTACCATCTGCGACAATAACGACGCCTGCGTGTTGGCTAAAGCCCATACCTACACCACCACCATGATGTAAGCTCACCCATGTTGCACCGCCAGAAGTTGATAATAATGCATTAAGTAGCGGCCAATCTGATACGGCATCTGAGCCGTCTTTCATACTTTCTGTTTCACGATTTGGTGACGCTACTGAACCTGAATCTAAGTGATCACGACCAATGACTACAGGGGCTTTTAGTTCGCCATTCTTAACCATTTCGTTAAAAGCCAGTGCAAGTCGAGCTCTATCTTTCAAGCCAACCCAGCAAATACGAGCTGGTAGCCCTTGAAACGCAATACGCTCTTTAGCCATATCTAGCCAATTATGTAAATGCGGATCATTAGGAATAAGTTCCTTCACTTTTTGATCGGTTTTATAAATATCTTCTGGATCACCAGAGAGTGCTACCCAGCGGAAAGGGCCTACACCCTCACAAAATAATGGGCGAATATAAGCGGGAACAAAACCAGGGAAATCAAATGCATTCGTTACGCCTTCTTCTAACGCCATTTGACGGATGTTGTTACCGTAATCTGTTGTTGCAGCACCTGCCGTTTGTAAGTCTAGCATCGCTTGAACTTGTATAGCCATAGACTGCTTCGCAGCTTTCACAACAGCTGCTTCATCCTTTTGACGCATTTCTGCGGCATATTCCATACTCCAACCTTTTGGTAAATAACCATTTAATGGATCATGAGCTGAAGTTTGGTCAGTAACTACGTCTGGTGTAATTCCACGTTTTACTAATTCTGGAAACACATCAGCGGCGTTGCCAAGTAAACCAACGGAAATTGCTTCGCCCTTAGCACATGCATCGTTAATGATCGCTAGCGCTTCATCAAGATTTGTTGCTTTGACGTCAACATAACGTGTGTTTATTCTAAAATCGATACGTGATTCATCACACTCAACGACTAACGCAGAAAATCCTGCCATGGTTGCAGCTAGAGGTTGAGCACCGCCCATACCACCTAAACCACCAGTAAGTACCCACTTACCTTTAGCATTACCGTTGAAGTGCTGCTTTGCCATGGCGACAAACGTCTCATAGGTACCTTGTACAATGCCTTGAGAGCCAATATAAATCCATGAACCTGCGGTCATTTGGCCGTACATCATTAAGCCTTGCTTATCTAACTCGTTAAAATGTTCCCAGTTCCCCCAATTCGGTACCAGGTTTGAATTGGCAATTAATACTCTAGGGGCATCGGCGTGTGTGCGGAAAACACCGACAGGTTTACCAGACTGAACAAGTAAGGTTTCGTCGTTTTCTAAGCGATCTAATGTTTCAACAATCTTGTCATAACATTGCCAATCCCGCGCGGCACGGCCAATGCCACCATAGACAACAAGTGATTGCGGATGTTCTGCAACTTCATCATCTAAATTATTCATTAGCATGCGTTTTGCTGCTTCTGTTAACCAGCTTTTAGCTGTTATTTCACTGCCACGCGCAGCGCGGATCTTACGAGTGGTGTCTAATCTTTTGTCGATAGTCATGTGCTATTCCTAACGAAGGTATGTTTAAAAAGTTAAATGGCTGCCTAAGCGATATTTATCACCTGGTGCAGTCAATGTTGCTAAGCTAACGACACCATGGCTTGACCAAGTTCGACGTTTGACTTGTAAACATGGTGTTGTAGCTGATATTTCAAGTAATTTACAAATTTCAGGTGCAGCAAGGACTGCCTCAATTTCGTGTGTTGCTTCTGTTAATGGTGCTTCATTAGATAAATATTCGTGCGGCGTAATATTGGTAAAATTTTGCAGCAAATAATCAGGTACTAGGCGAGGATTAACAAACCGTTGTTCAAGTTGGATAGGCTGTTTATTTTCTAAATGTAAAACTTCAGAGTAATAGACACGATCTTTTTGTTTCATACCTAATAATATTGCCAATTCTTCGGTAACCTCTACAGCTGTTAAGGCAAGTTGTAGTGCTTGATGTTCATGGCCTCGGTCATTTATTTCGTCAGCAATATTACGAATTTCTAATACTGAAGACTGCGATTTAAATGTAGCAACAAAAGTACCTGCACCTTGAGTACGCACTAACAAACCTTGTTCTGTAAGTTCTTGAAGTGCGCGTCTTGCCGTCATACGACTCACTGAAAATTGCTCTGCAAGTTCATTTTCAGAGGGGACTTTGCTATGTTGTAGCCAATTGCCAGATTCAATATTTTGACAAATGTGTTCTTTAATGACGGTAAACTTCGCTGCCTTTGCCTGAGTCATATATACTCTACCTATAAACTGTGTCTATCTATTACACGTTAACTTGTATATACAATGTCATGTTTCTTGTGTTTGGTCAATGGTTGTATATACAAGTTTGCAATAAGCTAATTAATTCGCTAAAGTTGCAGCATTATTATCGGTTATCGAGCACACCATGACACCTAACGTCTCTTCTTGGCACACATTATTTATAAACGTTAACTTAGCTACAATGTCTGACGATTCGACCAGTTACGGTGAATTGCACCAAGCTGCTCTCGCTGTTTCTCATGGAAAAATAGTTTGGATTGGTGAGATGTCAACCTTACCGGCATATAATGTCGATGAAGTTAATGTGGTTGATGGTAAAGGAAAATGGTTAACGCCTGGCCTTATCGATTGCCATACACATATTGTTTACGGTGGTAATCGCGCAAATGAGTTTGAAATGCGTTTACAAGGCGCTAGCTACGAAGATATTGCCAATGCTGGTGGAGGGATAGTATCAACGGTTTCTGCTACTAGAGCAGCATCAGAAGAAATGCTTTTTAATCAAGCACTGCCTCGATTAAAAGCTCTGCATCGTCAAGGTGTTACCACCATTGAAATAAAATCGGGATATGGCTTAGATACGGAAAATGAAGTTAAAATGCTCAAGGTAGCAACAGAACTTTCAAAGCATATTCCTGTGACCGTTAAACGTACCTTTCTTGGGGCTCATGCGTTACCTGTTGAATATAAAGATAACCCCAATGTTTATGTTGACCTTGTTTGCAATGAAATGTTGCCGGCTGTTATTGATCAAAACCTCGCTGATGCTGTCGATGTGTTTTGTGAAAATATTGGTTTTACACGAGCACAGACTGAACAAGTATTTAAAGCGGCATCTAAAGCAAACTTGCCAGTCAAAGTCCATGCGGAACAGTTGTCAAATATTGGAGGTACTGAATTAGCAGCGCAGTTTAATGCGTTATCTTCAGATCACGTTGAATATTTAGATGAAGCTGGTATTAAAGCCATGAAAGATAGCAATATGACGGCGGTATTATTACCAGGTGCTTTCTATTTTTTGCGTGAAACACAGCTTCCGCCAATTGCTTTGCTACGTGAGTATGGTGTACCCATGGCTATAGCGACAGATGCAAACCCCGGCTCTTCGCCGGTACATTCATTACAGTTAATGTTAAATATGGCTTGTACGCTATTTCGATTAACGCCTACTGAAGCACTCGCAGGCGTTACGTGTAATGGCGCTAAAGCATTAGGACTTGCAAAGAGTAAAGGTCAATTGGCTGTTGGTTATGATGCTGACATCGCGATGTGGGATATATGCCAACCTGCGGAGTTATGTTATCAGTATGGTGTGAATCCATTGACAATGTTGGTCAAAGAGGGAAGTATTGTTATTTCCCACTAATCTAGCTGTACAAAAAGTGTTCGATTGGTTAATCTTAAAGTATCCCGCTCCGGTTTGCTGTTGAAAGGTGCGTTATCGTGAACAACTGTAATCATTTAACTTTGCGTATTTGCGCACTCATACTGGCGCTATTAATTTCGTCTCCAACTTATGCAGCGCAAAGTTTGTTTAATTTAACGTTTAAATTTTCAGATATCTTAGTTGCGTTTTTTATCGGTATGTGTGCCACATTTTTGATTAAATTAATACGATTTCAAACCCAGAAAAAAACAGATTCATTAGATGATGAAACAACGAGTGAAGAAGAAGTTTCTCGAGACTTAGTTACTAACTTGCCTCTTATGCAACGTGGCGTTGCAGCGTTGTCAGCCTTTATAAAAGCAAAAGGTGCGGATAATGTTGCCGTTATTGCCTTTAAACCAGTTAATTTTGAACAAATGAATAATGTCTTAGGACATAAAAATGCCGACTTATTATTATTACAGTTCGCTTATAAGATGCAGCTTGGGCTGAGTGATAATAAGTTACTATTAAACTTAGGAACAGCAAGTAAGCCGATCAAGCTTTGTCGGTTACAAGGTTTAGATTTTGCTGTTTTTGTGGATAAAAGTGTTTTTGAGCACCCTGAAAATTTTATTATTGACGATTTATGTCAAACATTAATAAAAACAGTACCGCAAGCGATAAGCGTTAAAAATTGTTCTTTAAATTTTGATTTGGTACTTGGTGTTAGTACAGGCAGCGCTCAACACCATGCTAATCAGCTGATTACTGAAGCTTGCGATGCATTAATTCAAGCTGAGCGTTTAGGGCAAACCAAGTGTTATTATGAACAGCGCCATGTATTGCACGGCGAAATGCGATTAGCGCATATGGAGAAGCTTCGAAATTATCAACAAACAGGTAAGCTTGAATCGCTTGTTTTACCACAAGTTTCTTGTAGTAAAGATACCGTTGTCGGTTTTGAGATGGCACTCGATTGGCAAACATATTTCGGCAATGCTATGTCAAAAGAAGAGTTTGAAGAAATGGCGGCGTTCAGCAATGTTATTTACCCACTAACAAAAATGTTAATTAAAGACGCATTTTCGGTTTTAAAAATTGCGAATAGCCAGAAACTTTCTGCGACTGTTTCAGTAAATCTAAATAGCAGTGTTTTATTGGAAGCTGAACTAGCCGATTACATCGAAACGCAAGCAGAACAGCATGGCGTTGCAATAAATCAACTTATTATCGAGCTCAATGAAAAGGTATTGTTGTCGAGTGCCTTTAGAGCAAGAATGATGATAGACCAGTTAAAAGCATTAGGTATTAAAATTGCTGTTGATGAATTTTCAGGCAGCTATGAAGCGTTAAAGTACTTGCGTCGTGCTGCGGTGCATCAGGTTAAAATCGATTGTAGCCATATTGATGACACGGCTGGTTATCGTGTAGACAAAACCATTGTTAATGCGTTAATTAATTTAATTAGAAAGATGGATATTATGGTTGTGGGTACAGGCATGGATAGGCTGTCGATCAAAGAAAACTATGAGGCAATTGGCGGAGATGTTGCTCAAGGAAAACTTGTTCATAGAGGCTTAAAAAAAGAACAAGTTTTAGATTGGTGTATAAGCCGCCAAAGCCAAGCAAGCAAAGTCAGTTAATTATTCGATATCTAGAGCATCTGGTGAAAGTATAATCCCGGTGTTATCGGCATAAATATGATCATCAGGCAAAAACGTAACGCCACCAAAATTTATGGGTAAATCAGTTTCACCATGTGCTTCATCAGTCGCGCCAACAGGGATAGAAACTAAACCTTGGATGCCCATATCAATGTCTTCTAGCATGTCGACATCACGTACACTACCAAAGCAAACAATGCCTTCCCAATTATTTTTTGCAGCGGCTTCAGCGATGTAATTGTCAATAAGTGCTCTTCGTGTTGAACCACCACCATCAATGACAAGTACTTTACCTGTACCATCTGTTTCAACAATTTGAGAAATCAAGCCGTTTGTTTCAAAGCATTTAACGGTCACGACTTGGCCCCCAAACGAACTTCTACCACCGTAGTTGCAAAAAATAGGTTCGACAACATCAATTAAATCGGCATACAAGTTACACAATTCAGACGTATTGTATTCCACAGTAGAATCCTTCTTGGGGTTGATAGTATTGCATTAGCGTCTAGTATACAGGGCTTATATCACTTAACAAGTCAACAAAAGAAAATGAACTTGTAATCATTAGTAAAAGGCTATTTAATGCGTCTAGTTAACAGTAACTTCTCATTTAGGTAATTGTGTTTTGATGCAAGACAGCACATATGCATTAGGTTTTTTTTACATATTTCAATTGTGTATGTCAGGAGCGTTGGCATTTTTATTATATCAATATTTTAAAGATGTAGGTCATGGCTTCGTTAAGTATTGGGCGCTGGGCTTTATTTGTTTAGCGGTAAAGTTCTTGTCAATGGCGCTTCAAAATTTTACACCAGCAATACCGGATACTGATTGGTTAAAAATATTTATTGCTATAGGTGGTCAGATAGGTGCTTATAGCTTTGCACTGTTTTTCGTTTTTGGCTTTTTAGAATCATTAAATAAATTTTCAACGCTTTTAAAGTATCGAATTTGGCTAGTAAGTGCGGCTGTTATTTTTGCGACTACCGTTACTTTGGTATTTTCTCAAGATATATATGGTGCATTTAATCGCTTTTATATTCGAGTAAGTTTACTAGATTTTATTTTGTCGGGTGTGTTTTTTGGTGTTTCTGTATTACTCATGAATAGTCAAAAACGCTTTTTCGCGGCTAAAATGCTCATCACCATTTGTCTTATTTTGAGTGTACGTTTTGTCATTTTTTCGTTTCTGTCCGTTGTGATGTTGCGCGAAACGCAGTTTACGCAAATAGAACTTATCTTTCGCTATTTTGATTTTGCCTGTTACGCCATGCTTGGTGTAAGTTTGCTCCTATGGATGCAGGGAGCAGAAAGGAATGCGGCAGAACAGGCAATTAATCGTGCAACGTATATGGGAAAACACGATATGCTAACTGGCGCACTAAATCGTGAACAAGTTATTGAAAACATCCCTTCAGCCATTGAAGCGGCTGTAAATAAAAGACTTAAACTGGCCATATACCTTATTGATCTAAAAAGGTTTAAGTTTATAAATGACACCTACGGTTTGAAAATAGGTGATTTGGTGTTAGGGAAAGTCGCTAAGCGGTTGAAACAAAGTATATTACTACCACAAGTTGTGGGACGTATAAGTGGTGACTCATTTGTCTTTGCTATTGAAATAGGTGACGAGGGCCAATTAGAAAAAGCTGCTCAACATATACATGACGTTATCTCACGCGCTTATCGAGTTAATAATCAAGAAATACATTTACAGGCAAGTGTTGGTTATTGTTTATCGCCTCAAGATGGAGACGATGCGGAAAATTTATTGCACAAGGCTAATTTAGCACTATTTCGCGCTGAAAATCGTAATATTCCAAGTATGCGTTATTCAACGGGCATGCAAGCAGATGGGAGCCATTTACCTGCTGCTGAAAAAGCAATTCGATTGGGTATTCAAAACAATGAGTTTTTGTTGTATTTTCAACCGCAATTAAACCTTGTTAGTAATCGTATTGAAGGCGTTGAAGCGTTGGTGCGTTGGCAACATCCAGAACGTGGATTGTTGCAACCAGACCAGTTTTTACCTGATTTTGAAGCACTAGCATTAAATAGTGAGCTTGACGGTTATGTTTTAGAGCTTGCTTGTCAAAAGCTCGCTCACTGGTATCTGAATTATAAACGACGTATTACGATTGCCGTAAATGTCAGTGCTGCTGAATTCCAAGACCCAACCTTAGTATCAAAAATTCAAGGGCTATTGTTAAAGTACGATATTCCTTCTAAATATCTTGAATTAGAGATAACTGAAAATGTTGTTATTACCGATATTGAATCAGCCATGGATACGATTGTAACCTTACAAAATATGGGCATTAAGGTGTCGATTGATGATTTTGGTACAGGGTACTCGTCGTTATCTTATTTACGTGAACTTCCTATTGATAAAATAAAAATCGATCGCAGTTTTATTACCGACTTTGCGCGTAATGACTCAGATCTGACTATTGTTAAGTCGATGATTAAACTATCACACGGTTTAGGTAAAAGGGTACTTGCCGAAGGTGTAGAAAGCCAAGAGCAATTAGAATTGTTGAGAAAGCTAGGCTGTGATGCTGTGCAAGGTTTTTATATTAATCGACCGTTAACTGAAGACGCGCTCATTAAACAATTCTCTCGCCGTAGCTAATATGTAAAAAAGTTAAAAAAACACTCTGATTTTTTTAACTTTTGCCGATAATGTCTATACTTACTTTTTAGAAGTCTCTTTTCTTAATACCATCAAAGGGTTGTATCTATGCTGATTAAACACAAGCTAATTGCCAATACCTCAATACTTGGCTTAGCAATGTTATTTATGCTGCTACTCATATCTTATACCGAATCGTCATTGGAAGGGGACATTGAAGTTGCCAGAACGATAGGTAGCATTGAAGTGTCAGTTTTACAATTGCGTCGTCATGAAAAGGATTTTCTCGCCCGTAAGGATATCAAGTACAATGATAAGTTCGATAAAACCTATCAAAAATTAATGGCTGATATTAATCAGCTAGCACAGCTTTTAAGTGAAGATAGTCCGCCAGAAGTTGACAGAATGCGCAGTGTAATTATTGATTATGAGAAGCACTTTAAAAACATGATCGCAGCACAACAGCGTATAGGGCTCAGCCCAACAGATGGATTATACGGTAAATTGCGAGCCTCGGTACATAATGTTGAGGAACTGATTGGTGATAAAGACCACCAAATGTTAAGCATGATGTTGCAGTTACGCCGCAATGAAAAGGACTTCATGCTTCGTATAGATGATAAATATATAAACCGTTGGAATGATAATGCGCAGGACTTTGTAAATTACGTCAATAATAGCGATTTAGCGGCTAATACTAAGACGCAAATCGTCGATAGTATTAGCACTTATCAGGCATCATTTAAAGCCTTAACAGATGCACAGCGTGAATTAGGTTTTAAGGCTGATTTAGGTTTGATGGGCAAGATGCGCGCAGCGGTACATCAAGTCGATAAAAATTTACTCTCCTTAGTTGATACAAGTAAAAAGTTGGTTGACAGTCATACTGATTTTGTCGGCAAGGTGTCAGTAGGCGTATTTGCGACGGTACTTGTTTTTGGTATAGGGTTTACCTATTTCATGAGTAAATCGATTTTAGATGGTGTTAATAATCTTAAAAATACCATGAACCGTGTTGCTGAAACGAAAAACCTCTCTATTAAAGTGGAAACAACAGAAAATGATGAGTTGGCAGAGGTTGCTAGAGTGTTTAATACTATGATTGGCAGCTTTAGAAATCTCATTATTGAGGTTAATCATTCGGTAGATACGGTAAATACCGCGACGCGAAATTTATCGGAGAATATCCATAAGGCGAATGAAGGCGTAGATACGCAAGTACAGCAGACAGATCTTGTTGCTACCGCGGTGACTGAAATGGTAGCGACCGTTGAAGAAATTGCTAAAAATACCCATGATGCAGCAGGTAAAGCCGAAACTACTCATGAAAATGCGCAAAAAGGTAAGGCGGGAGTGGAGTCGACTATTGGGCAAATTGATCATCTGTCTGCAACCTTACTGGAATCAGAAAATGTGGTGCAAGAACTCGCGAAAGATAGTGACACGATAGGTTCAGTATTAGATGTTATTCGTGGCATTGCCGAGCAAACTAATTTACTGGCTTTAAACGCGGCGATAGAAGCTGCTCGCGCTGGTGAACAAGGGCGTGGCTTTGCGGTAGTTGCTGATGAGGTCAGAACGTTAGCGAGTCGAACGCAAGATTCTACACAAGAAATTGAAGGGATTATTACTTCGTTGCAGGCGCGAACTAAAGATATTGTTTCGCATATGGCTGCTTGTAGAACACAAGGACAAGAAAGTGCCGATCAAGCAGCGTCTGCTGGTCAAATGCTTGAAGAGATTACGCTTGATGTTTCCACGATTATGGACATGAATACCGCGATTGCAAGCGCGATACAGCAGCAAAGTGCCGTAGCTCAAGAAGTCAATCAACATGTGGTGATGATCCGCGATGTTGCTGAAGAAGCAGGTAATGCCGCGACACAAAATGCACAAATGAGCGAAGAAGTATCCCAGCAAGCTAATGTACTTGATAAAGAGGTTAATCAGTTTAGCGTTTAATAATGATTTTACATGTTTATAAAAAAACCTAAGCTAATGCTTAGGTTTTTTTTATCATAGAAATAACAGGATGTTTTATAAAATAAAGCGGCTAAGGTCTTCATCTTGCACAACGTCATTAAGTGTTTTAGTGACATATGCTTCATCAATAACCACTGTTTCACCGTGTCTATCGTTGGCAGAGTATGACAACTCTTCAGTCAAGCGTTCCATCATAGTATGTAATCTACGAGCACCAATATTCTCTGTAGATTCATTAACTTGCCAAGCTGCTTTAGCAATTGCTTGAATGCCGTCTTCGCTAAATGATAAGTCAACGCCTTCCGTTGCCAGTAGAGCAATGTATTGTTCAGTTAAAGAAGCATTTGGTTCTGTTAAAATACGAACAAAGTCATTGGTTGTTAATGCTTGTAACTCAACACGAATAGGCAGTCGTCCTTGTAATTCAGGGATTAGGTCTGATGGTTTTGCCATTTGAAAAGCACCGGAAGCAATAAATAAGATATGATCGGTTTTCACCATACCATGCTTCGTTGATACGGTAGAGCCTTCTACAAGAGGCAATAGATCACGTTGAACACCTTCACGAGATACATCTGGGCCAGATGAGTCTCCACGCTTACAGATTTTGTCAATTTCATCAACAAAAACAATTCCGTTTTGTTCTACAGCTTCTAATGCTTTAACTTTTATATCTTCTTGATCTACAATTTTCGCGGCTTCTTCTTCTTGTAATGACTTAAATGCATCTTTAATTTTCAACTTTCGCTTTTTGGTTTTTTCCGGCGATAGGTTCTGAAACATATTTTGCAACTGCGAGGTCATGTCTTCCATGCCCGGCGGAGCCATTATTTCTACGCCAACTTGCGGTGCGGCAAGATCTAATTCAATTTCTTTATCGTCAAGTTTGCCTTCACGTAGTTTTTTACGAAATATTTGTCTTGTTGAAGTGTTTTCTGAATTTTCTTCGTTACCAAAAGTATCACGTGCTGGCGGAAGCAGTACATCTAGAATGCGCTCTTCTGCACGTTCTTCAGCAAGATGTTTAACGCGAGCCATTTCTTGCTCTTTGGTCATTTTAAATGCCATATCAGCGAGGTCGCGAATAATGGTTTCTACTTCTTTACCAACATAACCTACTTCAGTAAATTTCGTTGCTTCAACTTTAATAAAAGGTGCATTCGCTAATTTAGCTAATCGGCGGGCAATTTCTGTTTTGCCCACACCTGTTGGGCCAATCATAAGAATGTTTTTAGGTGTTACTTCTTGACGTAGCTCATCGTTTAATTGCATGCGTCGCCATCGATTTCTCAGTGCAATTGCAACAGCGCGTTTAGCATCTGATTGACCAATGATATGGCTATCTAGTTCATGTACGATTTCGCGAGGGGTCATATTAGACATAAAAGATTCCTTTACGCTGGTTATAGTTCATCTAAGGTGTAACTATGGTTTGTGAATACACAGATATCACCAGCGATTTTTAATGATTTTTCAACAATTTCTGTAGCGGTTAATTCGGTATTTTCTAATAATGCTGTGGCAGCTGCTTGAGCAAAGTTTCCGCCACTACCGATGGCGATTAAGTCGTTTTCAGGCTGAACAACGTCGCCGTTACCGGTAATAATTAATGATGCTGTCTCATCAGCTACGGCAAGCAGTGCTTCTAATTTTCGTAAAGCGCGATCACTTCTCCAGTCTTTTGCTAATTCCACGGCTGCCTTAGTCAAGTGGCCTTGATGCATTTCGAGTTTGCTTTCAAAGCGTTCAAATAAGGTAAAGGCGTCGGCGGTACCACCAGCAAACCCTGCTAGTACTTTGTTGTTGTATAAACGACGAACTTTTTTGGCATTTCCTTTCATAACGGTGTTGCCTAAAGAAACTTGTCCGTCTCCACCAATGGCAACTTTACCGTTTCTTCTCACTGATACTATTGTAGTCACGTTAAACCTCTAAAACGGGTGTAGCTAAAGTACGTTAATAATATGCATATCACGCGATTAGCTTTAGCGAGTTAATTACATTGTAGTTAAAATGGGTACGCATGGGGATTTTTCAAGATGATGATGTAATTAAGCCAAATAAGTTTATTTATTTGGCTTAATAAAGTTAGCACATTAACGCTTATTGGCTGTTCATTAAAAAGCGAAAAACATTAACAATGCTTTTTAATCGAAGTTAACGCCATAACCAAACTTGACACGTGGTAATGCCATTTCCGCGTAATTTATGTTTATCGCGCTCAGCATCACGCTTTTTATCATAAGGGCCTAATGAAACTTTATGCCAGGTTCCATTGCTGCCTGTTGAAGCGCTAATAGTCGAAGATAAACCAGCAAAAGCGATAGTTGCTTTCATTTTTTCTGCTTGTTGTTGCGTTCTAAATGAACCGCATTGCATTTTCCATGGCCCTCTATCTTCAACTGTATATTCACCTGCGTCGACTTCTTTTTCTTGCAGTTGCTGCGGATAAGCCCATTTTTCTTTAGGTGGTTTAGGGAGCTCTGTTGCTTTTTTAGTGGCTTGCGTAGATGTCGTTGGTTTTACTTCCTCTGCGGGTTCAATATCTTTTATTGACCATAAAAAGTATCCAAAACAGAGACAAGCGATAAGCGCACCAACGCCTATAAACTTTAATTTCGCAGGAGCAGGGTTAGACTCTGGCGCTTGCTTTTTCTTATATGGGTTCTTTTTGTTTTTTGTACGAGATACGTAATCTTGATGCGTCATTTGTTTACTGCGTAATAACTGGAACTAAAAACTCTCAATAACTCATTGTAACTGAGCAAGTAAAAATTCAAAGCACTATTGAAGAATAATAAGCCTTATTTTTTGCTTTTAAGCAATGTCTGATAAAGATCACTTAAAAACAGTGGCCAACGACTAGCATCCGTGTTACCAACTCAAATCTATCGGATCAACATCGATAGACCACCGTACTTTAGTATTCAAATCATTTTCTTCAACGGCTGAAAGTATGGTCAATATGCCTTGATGAAGTACTTTACGAGAATCTGCTTGCACCAACAAGTGAAAACGAAATTTACCTGCTTTTTTTTCCATTGCTGCGGGCATAGGTCCTGCGAGGTTACACGGAAGAGAAAGCTGACTAATAGACCGTAAAAATTGTTCTGGTAGATAGGGTGTATTTGCTTCTGCACGTATTAGTGCTTGAAAGCTATAAGGCGGTAATTTTGCCCATTGCCGTTCTTGTAAACCTGTTTTTGCAAATTCAGTATATCCTTGATTTACCAACTGGTGCAGTAACGGGTGTTGAGGATATTGAGTTTGAATTAATACTGTTCCAGGTTTACTTGCACGTCCAGCACGGCCTGCAACTTGTTCTAGTAATTGTGCCATATGCTCTGCTGCTCGATAATCAACACTAAACAAAGCACCGTCAATATCTAACATAACGACAAGAGTGACATCAGGGAAATGATGGCCTTTTGCTAACATTTGCGTGCCAATAAGGATGTGATGTTGCTTTTCGGCGACTTGTTCTAAACGTTTACTTAATTCACCTTTTCGCCGCGTGCTATCTCGATCAATTCTAACGACGCTGTGGTCGGTAAACTGTTCACTAAGCCATTGCTCTACTTGTTCAGTACCTTGGCCGACCGGGTTAATGCGAACACTGCCACAATCAGGGCATTGTTTTGGAATGCGTTTTTGACTATTACAATGATGACAGATCAACAACCCTTGTGCCTTGTGTAACGTATAAGGACGATTGCATCGTTGGCAATCAGCCACCCAGTGGCACTCTTTACAGTTTATTGCCGGTGAAAAGCCTCTTCGATTGATAAACACCAGTACTTGTTCGTCTTTGGCTAGTGTGTGTTTTATTGCGCTAATGGTTGCAGGGGTTAATCCTGAAGATAGTGGTTGGCTATTAACATCAATAAGTTTTAGCGATGCAGGCACACTATTGCCCGGCCGTTCAGTTAGTTGATGATAATGGTATTTACCCGTGTTTGCATTGGCTAAAGATTCAAAACTTGGTGTAGCACTACCTAGCACAATCGGTATGTTTTGCTGCCTTGCTCTTAAAATCGCGATATCTCTTCCGTGATAACGAAAACTGTCTTGTTGTTTAAAAGATGGATCATGCTCTTCATCGACAATAATCATCCCTAAATGACGACAAGGCGTAAAAACAGCTGAACGAGTACCTATTATAATTGCAGCGTTTCCTTGCTTTGCTTGTAGCCATGTGGCAAACCTCTCTTTGTCGTTTAGCCCTGAATGATGAAGGAAAACAGGTACGTTGAATCTTTGCTCAAAGCGCGCAAGCATTTGAGGTGTTAGTCCTATTTCAGGCACTAGTACCAATATTTGCTGGTTTTGCGCAAGTACGGGTTCCATTGCTTGAAGGTAAACCTCAGTTTTTCCACTGCCAGTAATGCCATGTAATAAATGACTTTGAAAGGTCGTTTTTCCTTGAGATATTGCTGCAACCGCTAATGCTTGTTCCGTTGATAGTGTTAATCTATCTGCGGAATTTAAATCAGCTTCTTTCCAAGTAAAGGTTTTGGGGATTACTTCAGTGGCATTAATGAGTTGTTTGTTTTCTAGTGCCGTGAGTTGCTGTTTACTATAACCAAGCGTTCTTAGTTCAGGCCAAGTAATGTTTTTATGTTTGTCGATCAGTGATAGCAAGGCTGCTTGTTTTATGGCTCTTTTCTTTGTTAGTTTTTCCAAAGCAAGTGTTATATCTTGCGAGGTTTGCCAAGCGAGTGTTTTTTCAATTTTAACGGGGGATATTTGACGTAACAATACCGGCAATGCATGTTGAAAGACCTCGCCGATAGGATGTTGATAATAGTTAGCAGTTAACGTTAATAGTTTAATAAGTTCTGCTGGAATGGCATTTTCTGGGTTTACACGAGATATAATTGACTTAAGTTTTTGCTGTTCGATATTCATTGGACATTCTGTTTGAATGCTCGTAACAACACCAATTACTTGTCGATGGCCAAATGGCACAAGCACTTGTTCTCCGATCGTAATATCGGTTGTGAGCAAAGGCAATGGGACTATATAAGTAAAGTGCTGCCGCAGCGGTACCGGTATAGCAACTTGAACAAGAAAACAATCAGACAAGGGAAAAAACTATATCAATAAATAGAACTTATATTTTGCGCATTATTATCCGTGATGCCAAGTGATAAATTATTTGGTTATTTTTTCGCTAATTTGTCGTAATTTAACTTGAATAGCGATAGTTAATCCCTTATTATTCGCCCCCATTATTTTTAACGCGTATGGTGCTTAGCGAAGTAGGTTCGACTAAGTGGCGATACGGCCTATATTTAGAGGTTGTCCATGAAAGACGGTATTCACCCTAACTACGTAGAGATCAAGGCTAATTGTTCTTGTGGTAACGTAATTAACACTCGTTCAACAGTTGCAAAAGATCTTCATCTTGATGTATGTTCAGAATGTCATCCATTCTACACTGGTAAGCAAAAAGCTGCTGAAACTGGTGGCCGTGTTGATAAATTCAACAAACGTTTTGGTGCATTAAGCAAGAAATAAGCTTGATAACCCATATGTTTGAAAAAAGCGCCTTAGTGGCGCTTTTTTTATATCTAAAAATAAATTTTATTTTTAAACCCTTTATGAACATACTGCATCTAATTAATTAAACAGCTATTTCGGAATAAGTTTTTGAGTAATTCGCAAGTTATTGATGCTCAGCAACGTTTTCTCCCTGATCAGGATGGAGAGTTGGTCGCACAAGCGCAGCGTGGTGAGCAGCACGCTTTTTTACAATTGTATCAACGGCATTATAAACGTGTTTACGCACTTTGTTGGCGTATGCTAGCAGATAAAGATAGCGCCGAAGATGCCTGCCAAGAAGTTTTTGTACAGCTATGGCAGAAAATTAAAAATTTCCGTGGTGATAGTAAGTTTTCAACGTGGCTACACAGTGTCGCGACAAATGTTGTATTAGGGCATATTCGTAAGCAAAAAACGTGGATACAACGTGTTTTTAGTATAGAAGAAAAATATGTTGAGGAACAATCTGCCACGATGTCTGATCAAGCAGAAGTAAGCTTGCTTGATCAGAAGATACAGCAATTACCAGAACGTGCACGTATTGTTTTTGTGCTCTTCGCCGTAGAAGGATATCGGCATGAAGAGATTGCAAATATGATGGGCATGGCTGTTGGGTCGAGTAAGGCGCAATACCATCGGGCTAAAACATTGTTAAAAGAAGCATTAAGTGAGTAGTAGCATGAAGACAGAAATTACTGACAACTTACTACAAGAGCAGGTGAAGCAATTACCTAAAGAAATATCACCAGAGCGAGATTTATGGCAGGGTATTGAATTAGCAATTTCACAACAGCCTGCTCAAGGTAAGCCATTAAAACGTGTATATTATCCAGTTGCTTGGGCAGCAAGTATTGTTTTTGTTATTACACTTTCGTGGTTTAACTTGTCGCCTCAATCAGATGTAAAGGCGCCACAACAAAGTTTTGCGCAAGTGATGCAGCATGACTTTGAGCAGCAAAAGCAGTTAATGCTTACCAGTTTAGGTCAACCTGATTTAACAAACTTATCGCCCAAAATGCAGACACAATTGACCGAATTGCAAGAAGCCAGAGACGCTATTCAAAAGGCATTAGCGAAAGATGAAAGTAACGGTGACCTGCTCAACTTATTGCGTTGGACGCAAAAGCAAGAATTGGATTTATTGAAAAAGTTATATAGCCCGCAATGGCAAACGATTTAGAGGAAAGGTGTATGAAGAAGTTACTATTAATTGCAGGCGCCTTAACTGCGCTAAGCTCGTGGTCTGTGCTAGCTAATGAACGTGTTGATGAAACTGTTCAAGCCGAAGGGGTTGGTAAAATTTCCATCGACAACTTACGTGGTAAGGTTTTGATTGAAGGCTGGGATAAAACTGAAGTGTCGGTCAAGGGTGAACTTGATGAACAAACACAGCGCTTTATTTTTGAGCGAAATGGCAATGCGGTTAAAATCAAAGTTAAGGTCAAGAATAGTTATCGAGGAGGAGATAATAGTGACGGTTCTGATCTTGTCGTGATGGTGCCTCGTGATGTGAGAGTTGATTTTGCTGGGGTTTCTTCAGATTTTACATTAAAGCGTATTGAAAAAGGTGTTGAAGGTAAAACTGTTAGTGGCGATCTACACGTCAGTAACATTGGTGGTCAGACGGAAATAGCAACAGTGAGTGGTGATATTGTCAGTCGTCAACTTAGCGGTAAGATATTACTGAATACCGTCAGTGGTGATATTGAAGATACTGAGTCGAAAGGGCGATTAAAAATTCGCGCGGTAAGTGGTAATGTTAAAACGCTATCAAAAGCGCGTGAAGTTGACTTAAGTGTCGTTTCTGGTGAAATTGAGTTTATGCTAGGTAGCATTGATGATTTAGAGTTGTCTGCCGTAAGCGGTGAAATAGCGGGAGAATTAACGTTGGCAGATAGCGCTCGTGTAAAAATGTCGTCAGTAAGTGGTGATATCGGGCTGAAGTTTAACGAAGACGTAAACGCCACGTTTCGTTTGAAAACTCATGCTGGTGGCGACTTGATCAACAAAATAACTGATGACAGAGCTCAAGAGAGTAAATACTCACCTCGCGCTAAGTTATACTTTGACACAGGAAACGGTAGCGCTTCCGTTAAAGGCACAACAGTTAGTGGCACAATAAGATTAACAAAATAACATGTTCATGAGTGGCTTATCAAAAGTCACTCACAATCTTACTCGCTTATTCTTTACTTAAAACGTTTTTCTAAGTCATAATACTCGCCTTACTCATCAGCTTGCTATTTAGCAATAAAAACGCTGAATTCGATAAATCAACACAGGTGTTATGAATGGCAGATCGCAAGCCAGCAAACTTTTCCAGAAATAGTAAAAAGCACGATCAACTCGTGGATGAGTTGAAAGTACCACCACATTCGCTTGAGGCTGAACAGTCTGTGTTAGGGGGGCTACTGTTAGACAACGAAGCATGGGACCGTGTTTCAGAGCGCGTAGTTGCCGAAGACTTTTATAGTCGTTCTCATCGAATTGCGTTTGAAACCATTGGGGGCTTAATAGAATTAGGTGATCCCGTTGATTTGATCACGCTTTCAGAAGCCTTGGAAAATGATCAAAAGCTAGATGATGCCGGTGGATTTGTTTATCTCGCTGAAATGATGAAAAACACGCCAAGTGCTGCCAACATCACCGCATATGCTGAAATCGTTCGAGAACGTGCTGTAACGCGTGAAATGATTTCAGTCGCGAATGAAATTGCCGAAGCGGGGTTTGATTCTCAAGGAAGAAGCAGTGCTGAGTTACTCGATTTAGCAGAAACACGAGTGTTTCAAATTGCTGAAAAGCGAGCAAATAAATCAGAAGGCCCTGAAAACATCAACGATGTATTAGAAAAAACCGTAGATAGAATTGAGAAATTATACCAGCAGCCTCATGATGGTGTTACGGGGGTAACGACAGGTTTTTCTGATTTGGATAAGATGACTGCAGGCATGCAACCTTCTGATCTTATTATTGTTGCAGCACGACCTTCGATGGGTAAAACGACATTCGCAATGAACTTGTGTGAAAGTGCAGCAATGACGTCAGACAAACCTTGTTTGATTTTTTCACTTGAGATGCCGTCTGAACAAATCATGATGAGAATGCTTGCATCACTCGGTCGTATCGACCAAACAAAAATTAGAACAGGTCAATTGAACGATGAAGATTGGGCACGTTTGTCATCGACTATGGGCTTGTTACTTGAAAAGGGTAAGATGTTTATCGATGATTCAGCGGGCTTAACCCCTACTGAAGTGCGTTCAAGAGCTCGACGCGTAGCCCGAGATAACGGCGGTTTAAGTATGATTATGGTTGATTACTTGCAATTAATGCGTGCGCCGCAGTTTTCGGATAATAGAACGTTAGAAATTGCGGAAATATCACGTTCATTAAAAGCACTGGCAAAAGAATTAGAGATTCCAGTGGTTGCGTTATCTCAGTTAAACCGAAGCTTGGAGCAACGTTCAGACAAGCGACCGGTAAACTCAGATTTACGTGAATCAGGGTCAATTGAGCAAGATGCGGATTTGATCATGTTTATCTACCGTGATGAGGTTTATCACGACGATTCCGAATTTAAAGGTATGGCTGAGATTATAATAGGTAAACAGCGTAATGGCCCAATAGGCCGTGTAGCACTTACGTTCCAAGGTCAGTTTTCTCGTTTCGATAACTATGCTGGCCCACATATATTAGAAGAAGATTAATACGTAATGACGATCCGAAGCGCGACTGCGACGATAGATCTTGCCGCGTTACAGCAAAATTACTCTGCGATAAAAAAACAAGCACCGAACAGTAAAATATTAGCTGTTTTAAAGGCTAACGCATACGGTCACGGATTAGAAAGAATTGCCAAAGCATTGCCACAAGCAGATGCTTTTGGTGTGGCGCGTATCGAGGAAGCGCTGGCGCTAAGAGCTGATGGTATTGTTAAACCTATTGTATTGCTAGAAGGGTTTTTTACGGCTCAAGATTTACCTATTTTGGCTGTTAATAATTTACAAACAATTGTACATAATGAGCAGCAATTAGCTGCCATTGTTAATGCTCGCCTAGATGAACCTCTTAAAGTATGGTTAAAAGTTGATACCGGCATGCATCGTTTAGGTATCAATCCACATCAGTTTGAAAGTTTCTATCAACAGTTATTAGCCAGTAAAAATGTACAAGATGATATTATTATTATGAGTCATTTAGGTTGTGCAGATGATTGTGCTGATCCTGCAACGTTGCAACAACTTAATACGTTTACGCAATTGACGGCACCTTTAGATATAGAAAGAAGTTTATCAAATTCGGCAGGGATTTGGGCGTGGCCGGCGTGTCATTATGATTGGGTACGTCCAGGTCTAATGCTTTATGGTGTATCGCCCATGATTAATGATGTTAGCAATAGCACACATAACATTATGCCAGTGATGACATTACAAGCCGGTGTTATTGCAATTAGAGCGATTAAAGCCGGTGAAACCGTAGGCTATGGTTCAGCGTGGAAAAGTGAAATAGATACCACGATTGGCGTGATAGCCATCGGCTATGGAGATGGTTACCCAAGACATGCTCCTAATGGCACTCCTGTGTTACTAAACGGTCGCCGTGTACCTTTAGTCGGTCGGGTATCTATGGATATGATAACTGTGGATCTTGGTCAACATTCGCAAGACAAGGTTGGTGATATAGCGACACTTTGGGGACAATCACTCAGTGTCGCAGAAGTGGCACAATATGCGACAACAATCCCTTACGAATTGTTGTGTAATATTAGCAAGCGCGTTACTTCAAGAACGAAATAATAGCAGTTTATGCAAACAAGCAATTGGCCAAGGTTTTTTGAATGGCAACGATGTCATCACCTTTTCTAAGTTCTCTGCTAATTGGCGTGTCTTGGCCAGAAATGTAAATTTTTAAATCGGAGTCGAGGTCAAAATGCCCCGCACTTTCAATTTTAAAATGTGTGATCGCTTTATATGGCACCGAGTGATATTCAACTTTACTACCTGTGAGTCCTTGTTTATCAATAAGTATTAAGCGATGACTGGTGAAAATAAATTTATCGCGAATGAGTTTAAACCCCAGTTCTACCGTCTCATTGTTTGCTAAAATTGGTGCAAGCTCATCTGTTAATTCATTAACATCTACTTGCGATGCGTTACCCATTAAGCCTGATAAGAATCCCATAAAATGTTCCTTATTAATGTGTTTTATTTTTCTAGTTAACTATATTTACGTTAATGAAGTACACCATAAAACATTTTATTGACCTTGAATAGTCGCTATGATCGTTCTACTACCACCATGATCTCGATGTTCTCCAAGGTAAATTCCTTGCCAAATACCCATGTTCATTTTTCCTTTTGATATTGGAACGGTAACACTGCTGCCCAATAAACTTGCTTTAATATGTGCTGGCATATCATCGGCGCCTTCATAAGTGTGTTGGTAGTATGGAGCATTCTCTGGTACAAATTTATTAAAATGTGACTCCATATCTAACCTTACGGTTGGGTCAGCATTTTCATTAATTGTTAATGAGGCTGATGTGTGTTTGATAAAAAAATTGACCAAGCCGCAGTCTATATTCGCGAGCATAGGTAATGCTTTATCGAGTTCTGTCGTAATTAAATGAAAGCCTCTAGACTTTGCTTTCAGGTGAATTTCTCTCTGATGCCACATAATATTGTTTAGGTTAGTTGTTTGAAAGACTGGCGAATTAGCGGTAATACGCTTTCTACTAATGCCGATAAATCTTGCTTATGTTGATATACCAATGATAATGTTTTTTTCATTGGATGTTGAGCAATTCGTCTTACCGCGAGTTGTTCATGCCATGAAAAACTATAAATTAACCAGTCAGGCAAAACGGCAATACCCAGGCCAGCAGATACCATTTGTGCCATTGTATGGCTATGTTGTACCTGCTTGATCTGTTTTGGCGTAATTTTTCTGGGCAGTAAAACTTGGTTAAAAATATCGAGTTCCACTGTAGGTACTGGGTATGTTAGCAGTACTTCGTTGCTAAATGACGCTACGTCTATCTCACTTTGGTTAGCAAGTTTGTGTGTTGTAGGCATAACAACAAGTAATTCAAACTCTCCTATTTTTTGAACTTGGTGCGTATTTGCAAATGATGTTTTGTCAGAAAAACGTAAATCTGCTTTATGTTCATCTTCACCAAAATAGTTATCAATAATCTCTAAAGAAATATTATAGTCTTGTTCAATTTTTTTTATGACGGGGCTTAGCCATTGAAAACAGGCATGACAATCAATGGCCAGTGATATCGTTTGTTGGTTTCTTTGAGCACCTTTTAACGAAGATATTGTTTCATCGATATCTGGCAACACTTTTAATGCGAGCGCTAAAATTGTTTTTCCTTGCGGACTAAATTCAATAGGGTGAGTGTTTCTATTAAATAAACTTGAACCTATGCGGTGCTCTAAGTCTTTAATTTGATGTGAAAGCGCTGATTGACTCATAAAAAGCTGACTTGCTGCTCGTCGAACACTGCCATGAATTGACAGCATATATAGCGTTCTTAAGTGTTTTAATTCCAACATATGAAAATTTTTCCTATACGTGTGAAAAAATAGCGTTAGCGATCATGAGCATTTTTCTGATTATATACATTTAAACGTCTAGACGTCTATATAATTAAGGAGAAAAATATGCGTATTCATAATTTAGGATTCCCACGAATTGGTGGAAAAAGAGAACTAAAAATTGCACTTGAACGTTATTGGCATGGAGAATCAACACAAGAATCATTTCTAGCGTCATGTGCAGCTATTAGAGAGGATAACTGGCAAATTCAAGCTCTAGCTGGCATAGACTTATTGCCGGTTGGTGACTTTTCCCATTATGATCATGTTTTAACGACTAGCTTGATGTTAGGTGTAGTGCCTAATCGTTTTTCTCAATCACTTTCGTCTTTAGATCTTGAGTTTCAAATAGCACGAGGCAAAAGTACGAGTAGTTGTGGCTGTGCTGCAAGTGATATGACTAAGTGGTTTGATACCAATTACCATTATTTAGTACCAGAACTATCGGAAGATCAATGCTTTAACGTCGATGCATCGCATTTGCTTGCACAAATTGCACAGGCACAAAAAGGCGGTCATGAGGTTAAACCTATTTTGCTTGGGCCTGTAACGTACCTATATCTTTCAAAAAACAATGAAAAAAACTTGCCTCACCTGCCAGCGTTAATGGTCGCCTACAACAATATAATTAACCAAATTGCAGCTACAGGTGTGGATTGGTTGCAAATAGATGAGCCGATACTTGCGTTAGAGCTTGAAGAAAATTGGCAACAGGCGTTGATAGCGGCATACAACGCAATCAAGCCAGGTCGTATCAAGCTGATGCTAGCCTCTTATTTTGGTAGTGTTGAACATCACCTAGATTTGATAAGAACCTTACCTATTGACGGTATTCATATTGATACCGTAGTTGAATCAATTGATGTAAGCAATGTATTAAATTTACTGCCTAATGAATGGGTAATTTCACTTGGTATCATCGATGGTCGCAATGTTTGGAAAAGCAATCTTGCTAGCCTTTATCAGTGGTTGAATCCGTTTTATCAAGATTATAAAGAGAGGCTATGGTTAGCACCAAGCTGTTCTTTATTACATAGCCCCGTAGATTTGAGTGCAGAACAAGAATTAAACTTTCAGATACGACAATGGCTAGCGTTTGCAAAACAAAAATGCGAAGAGCTTGCGTTATTAAAGACCGCACTGGTTAGTCAAAATATTTCGGAACTTGTGCGATACTCTAAGCCTGTTATTGAGAGATTTGCGTCTAACCTGTCTAAAAATGCCTGGGTAGAAAAGCGTGTATCAGATTTACCTGATCAGGATTATTATCGTTCTACAACATTTAACAACCGTAAACGCTTACAACAGGAAAAGCTTGGTTTACCTGCTTACCCTACAACGACGATAGGCTCTTTTCCACAAACCAAGCATTTACGTAAATTACGTTCTGACTGGCGACAAGGTAAAGTTGATGATAAGCATTATCAATTCAGTATTTATAGTGAAATAAAGCAAGCGATTCATGTACAAGAAGAAATTGGTCTAGATGTTTTAGTGCATGGTGAAGCTGAACGTAATGATATGGTTGAGTACTTTGGTGAACAACTTGAAGGTGTAACTTTTACGCGCTTTGGTTGGGTACAAAGTTATGGTTCTCGGTGTGTTAAGCCACCAATTATTTATGGTGACGTAGCTCGCAAAAAGCCCATGACAATACAATGGCTTAGTTATGCCCAGTCATTAACGGATAAGCCTGTAAAAGCGATGCTTACGGGTCCTATTACTATTTTATCTTGGTCATTTGTGCGTGAAGATAAAGCGCGATCGTTGGTTGCTACTCAAATCGCGTTAGCGATAGCTGATGAAGTAGCAGATTTAGAAAGGGCAGGGTTAAACATTATTCAAATTGATGAACCAGCAATTAGAGAAGCTATGCCATTAAAACATAGCCAATGGCAGGATTACTTTGATTGGGCAACAAGGTGTTTTCGTTTGACTGTTGCAAAAGCAAAAGACAGTACACAGATCCATACACATATGTGTTACTCTGAATTTAATGAAATAATGCCTGCGATTACGTGCTTAGATGCTGACGTTATTACCATTGAAACATCACGTTCGAATATGGCTTTGTTAGATGCTTTCGAGAAACAACACTATCCTAACGATATTGGGCCTGGTGTTTACGATATTCACTCACCTAATGTACCTTCTATCCAATGGATTAAGTCATTGATTGAAAAGGCGGAAGGCTATATAGAAAAAGAAAACCTCTGGATAAACCCTGATTGCGGTTTAAAAACACGGCAGTGGCATGAAACTAAATTAGCACTTAAAAATATGGTTGAAGCAGCTAAGCAATTAAGAGTGACGTGCTAGCAATAAAATGTAATGTATCGCTAATAAAAAAGCCTCAAAGGAGGCTTTTTTATTTGTCAAAGCTAAATTCTATATACGCTTTACCGTGGGGTGAATTAAGCGGAATAATAACGATAGGCCCGTCTGCTTTATGATTAATGGTATGGTTATTACCTGACACAACCATAGGTGTTGCCATATCAAATTCAAAACCTTTTTCACTCAACATGCGTTTTGCACCACCAGTAACCATATTGGTAATTTCACCAACGAGGTCTGTTATTTCTTCATTGACTTCATCAGGTGCTTCACCAACCATGTTTTTCATGGTGGCTAATGCCAAAGGCGCATCAAATGTTATAGATAGTGAGCCTTTCGTTTGCTCACTGACCATACCAATAAGACCTGATACATCGCCCATTGCCACTTCATTCTTTTTAAGCTTTGGCTTTTCAGGAGATAATTCCATCTGAGCCATAGTGGACATTACGTTTAGCATTGACGATAAAAATGGGTTAATAAACTCTACATTCATGAAGGTACTCAAAGCCTTAATCAGTTCTAGTATTCTGATTTTGCATATATATTTAGCAATTGTAAATCGAGAATACCAATTGTTATTCTAAGATACTAGCAACTTTAATCTAATAGGTAAAAATTATGTTAACTTTTATTTCAGATTCTTGAAAACTCAAAACATTTAATCTGTTGCATGTAAGTATCGGTGAGTATTGCCTATTTTACCAATAATCCTACGAAAAAATATCGAAAAAGATAGATCTTACTATTGGCAATCGGTACAAGCCCCATGTGCTTCGACAATTTGGTGGTGCACAGTAAATCCTTTATTACTTGCCATATCTTTCAATGCGGCATCAAAATCATTTGATTGTATTTCTTCTACAAGCCCACAGTTATCGCATATTAATAGTTGCACAGGATGGTTGCAGTCACCAAAGTGATGACACATAACAAACGCATTAATAGATTCTATTTTATGAACAAAACCTTGTTGGCTTAAAAAGTCTAGTGCGCGGTAGATTGTCGCAGGTTTTGCGGCTGGATCTGTTAGCTTTAACTCGTCTAATAGGTCATATGCGCCAATAGCTTTTTGTTTATTCGCTAATAATTTAAACACTTGTTCGCGTGTAGGCGTAAATCTTACTTCCCTTTTTAAACAAAATTTTTTAGCTTGCTCTAGCAAAGTATCAATGTTCATATATTTTTAATGTATGCGTCACGTAAACCTGAGTCTAACATAGAGAAATTTGGTGTACACCGCTTCTTTTGCGTTCATTAGGTGATTTACATTAAATATCGTGAATTTTTGAGTGTATTGCTAACTTCACTTATAATCCATCACTTAGCTGACGGTTGTATATGCCGGTCATTTCATTCTCTTTATTTGTTTGCTGTTGTTATATGATTTCACATAAATTATCCGTTGCACCCATGCTCGATTGGACTGACCGTCATTGTCGATATTTTTACCGTACTATGTCTAAAAATGTTGTTTTATATACTGAAATGGTCACTACAGGGGCAATTCTCTTTGGTAAGGGCGACTATTTAGGATTTCATGAACAAGAACACCCGATCGTTTTGCAACTAGGTGGCAGTGATCCTATAGCAATGACAGAATGTGCTCAAATTGCAGAACAAAAGGGCTATGATGAAATTAATATCAATGTTGGCTGTCCGTCAGACAGGGTACAGAATGGTCGATTTGGTGCGTGCTTGATGGCTGAACCGGCACTAGTTGCACAGTGCGTTACTAAAATGCAATCTGCCGTTAATGTTCCAATAACCGTAAAATCAAGAATAGGCATTGACGATTATGATAGTTACGAATTCTTGCATCAATTTGTAAAACAAGTTTCACAAGCGGGGTGTCAGCACTTTATTGTACATGCTCGAAAAGCGTGGCTAAGCGGCTTGAGTCCAAAACAAAATCGTGAAGTTCCACCGTTAAACTATGAACGCGTTTATCAAATCAAAAAAGACTTCCCACATCTCGACATTTCAATTAATGGTGGCATAAAGACCTATCTAGAAGTAGAAAACCATTTGGCACATATTGATGGTGTAATGATTGGTCGTGAGATTTATCAAAATCCTTATTTTCTTGCTGAGGCTGACAATAGGCTATGGCAACAAAATGAACCCATATTGTCGCGTACACAAGTCATTGAAAGCATGGCGGAGTATATAGATGAATACGTGAGTAATGGCGGTAGAGTATGGCATGTTGTTAGGCATATGCTAGGGTTATGTAATGGTTTACCTGGCGCTAAGCAATATCGTCGATACTTGAGTGAAAATGCGGGTAGAGAGGGGGCCAATAGCAGTGTTTTGCTTGAAGCTTTCGCTAAAGTCTCTGCGCTTGCTTCGTGACATTTCCCGAAATCGGGAAATACATTCCCGCATTCGGGAGAAGTAGCTATGGATGGCTTGTTGAAGTTGACCAATAATTAGTAATTTTCACTATGAATAGCTCGAAACAGGTAATTTGTTTCAAAAGCATACTTTTTGTAAAAAATAAATACTTTTAATAATCAGGGGTTTAAGTTTTTTTTAGATCAATGGCACAACCTTTGTTTAGTAATTTGCATCTTACTAGTTATCATTCAAAGGAAGGTCGACAAGATGTTAAGTTTATTTACAATATCAATATTAATGATGATCCCATCTGCGGCAGTACTTGCAAGTTCGGTTGTTATTCGTTTTTTTGAAAAAAGCAAAACGTCGAATAAGCGAGTGTCAGTGTGTGATATATAACGTGCCAACTTTAATGTTTATGGTTAATACAACCTACTGTACTTTTAGATAAATCTTAGCTACTTTTTGCTTACGCTAAACAAGCGAATGAGCAATATATGGCTTCTTTCAATACACTGATATCTCCGCAACAATTATTTTCAATTATTAACGACCCTAACCTTGTTATACTGGATGCAAGCATAGCGCCGATTGGTAATATGGTCATACCTGATAAACAGTGGCCTACCGTAGCGATTGCACACGCAAAACGCTTTGATATCGATAATGAGTTTTCAGATCAGTCTTCTCCATATCCACACACAATGTTAAGCACAGAGGTGTTTACAAAAAGAGTACAAGCTATGGGGATCTGTCAACATTCTAAAGTGGTTGTCTATGATAATATGGGTATATATTCGTCTGCTCGGGCCTGGTGGATGTTAAAGTCTTCAGGTTTAGCACAAGTGGCGATATTAGATGGTGGATTACCAAATTGGGTTGATCATCATTTACCCGTTAATGCGGCGTCTAATAACAATGTTAAGCGTGGTGACTTTATTGCACAGCCGCTCGGCGATGCCTTTTGTTCAACTCAAGACCTGCAAAGTATGATTGAAAGCCAAAATGCTATTGTAATTGACGCGAGATCTGCTGAACGCTTTTATGGTCAAGTGCCTGAACCAAGAGAAGGTTTGCGCAGTGGGCATATGCCACACGCTAAAAATATGCCTTTTACTACGTTATTATCCGAAGGAAAAATGCGTCCTTTAGACGAGCTAAATATGCTTTTTAGTCACTACGCGCAAAAACATCAAAAAATAGTGTTTACTTGCGGCTCTGGCGTAACCGCATGTGTTTTGGCATTTGCAGCATCATTAGTCGGTTATAAAAATCTTTCAATTTACGATGGTTCTTGGGCTGAGTGGGGCGCCAACGCAGCGTTGCCTGCCGTTAATTAGTCATACAATCGTGTTTAAATGTCATAAGTGGTGAATTAGACCAATGGAGTGGTTTTATTCACTATATTTTCGTGTGACATATTATGTCATGGTTTCTCTTCTTTTTATGAATTTCAAAAAAATCTAAATAAAACATAGAGATAAAAAAATATTTCCAGTTGGCATAAGGTTTGTAATGTAGATATTAATCGGGCGAAACGCCTATTTGATATTAAACGATGCCTTTTTAAGGAGAGAGCAAAATGAACCGTCAACGTACTTCATTATTTATAGCGTCACTTGTTCTTGGATTGGGAACAGTTGCTAATGCATCGGCAAATCAAAGCAGTATTGAAGATACAGTGAACAAAGCGATTGTTGAACAAACTAAACAAGTTTCTCAATATTTATCGCAAGAACTAAATAACAGCATAAATGAACAACTAAAAGCAACAATCTTAAGCGTTGAAAAACCCTTGGAAAATGAAGATCAACTTGTTGCTAAATTTACCCCGTTAACAAAAAAATCAGTCGTCGAAGAGTAGGAGAAAAACCATGGGAATGTTTTCTAGATTTGCAGATATCGTAAACGCCAATATCAATAGCATGTTGGATAAAGCAGAAGATCCTGAAAAAATGATCAAATTGATCATTCAGGAAATGGAAGAAACGTTAGTTGAGGTGAGGTCTACTGCAGCAAAACATATTGCTGAGAAGAAAACATTATTGCGTCAAATTCGTCAACTTGAAAAATCAGTTGCTAGTTGGCAAGAAAAGGCTGAAGTGGCCATTGAAAAAGACCGCGATGACCTTGCAAAAGCGGCCTTAGTAGAAAAGCATAAATCCCAAGATGAACGAGATGCATTATCTGAAGAATTGGCACAACTAGAAGATTTTCTAGCCGCTGTTCAAGAAGATGGTCAACGGTTACAAGAGAAACTATCGGAAGCAAAAAGAAAGCAAGAAGCGTTCGTGTTAAGGCAAGAATCAGCTACGGTACGTTTAAAAGTGCGAGAAAAAGCACACATTTACAACATTGATGAAGCGATTACAAAGTTTGAACGCTACCAACAAAAGATTGATGAAGTAGAAGCACAAGTTGAAGCCTTTGATATGACATCAAACCAAGATCTTGCTAGTCAAATTTCAGCACTTGAAACAGACGAGCGTATCGACAAAGAGCTTGAAAGCATGAAAAAACAGGCTGTGAATGCTTAGTTGTTAGTGTAGCAATGGCACATAAATATTTAAGGTGTCATTGCGCTCTTAAATGCCATACCTAAATGTGAGGAATTAAAGATGAAATATCAACGCCACTGTAATCGTCGTCCACAATTATCTAAAGATTGTTTAAATAGAAAAATTTCGGGCGTATGCGCCGGTATCGCTAACCATTATGAATTACCAAGTTGGGGAGTAAGAATTGCAGCGATTGTCTCGTTATTTACCTTTCCTGTAGTTACCGCCGTTGCGTACATAACAGCAGCAGTATTATTACCAAATCGTTAATAATGTTTACCGACGTATAGACGGTTTCATGAGGAGTAAAGTATGTCACTTTTTAAATCATTGATACTTGCCATTATTGCAACCTTGGTGCTGACTTATATGCTCGGAGCGAGTGTCATTGAGTTGCTCGATATTGATGTCTATATGGGGGAAGAGTTAATTGAACCTTTGAAAGCCATAAGTATCTCAGCTTTAGTTGTTGTTTTGTTAGTTATTGCTGGAATAGCTATCGTGGTTAGTGTTTTTGGTACTGTAATCTTTATTACTATGTTAGTTTTTGGTGCGATTGCAATGGCATTGATAGGAGCATTTTGGCCCTTGTTGCTCGTTATCGGTATTATTTGGCTTTGCTCTCGCAATACACAGAAAGCACACTGTAACTAACAAGCGTTTACGATAAAAATTTATAAGGATAATAATGAAAAGTTTAGTAATCATCGCCTCGCTAGTTATTAGTTTTAATGCCACTGCTTCCTCAACTCAAAAAGTCGAAGAAGCATTAGCAAAAGGGAATATATTAGATGCGAAGGCTTCGTATGCAACACTTTCTAAGGAGATCAAACAGTCGATAAACGGAAAGCTCATCCAAGGTCGATTTTTGCTAGCTGAACAGCAAGGTGAAGAGGCATACGACTACTTTGAAACATTAAGAGAAAAAGCGCCAGAGAACGACAAAGTTAATTATTATTTTGCCGTGAGTGCAGTTGTAATGGCACAACAAGCAAGTATCTTTTCTAAGCTAGGCTACGCGGAAGATTTTGTTGAGGCTATCGAGAAAACGTTAACGCTGAACCCGCATTATATAGATGCTTTAGATACTGCAATAGGGTTCTATTTGCATGCACCAACTATTGCTGGTGGTGACGTAGATAAAGCGACTACTTATGCTAAAAAGCTTATTCAACTATCACCGGTTAAAGGCTATCGACAGCTCGCAACCATTTACCGTAACAATGAACAGTCAGAAAAAGCGTACAGTACTTTAGCTGAAGGATTGGCAGAATACCCTGAAAGCGGTGCATTATATCTTACACGTGCGATGGCTAATATTGAATCAGAAGCTTGGGAACGTGCAAATGAAGATCTCAAGCTCGCGGTAAAATTTGCACAAAACAATGAAGACAAAGCACAAGCTTTGTATCAACAAGGGAAGTTGGCAGCTGAAACTGGGAATAATATTGAGCTTGGTATTAATGCGTTAAAGCAAGCACAGCATTTAGAAAGTACGCGATACAAAAATTGGAGTCATTATCGACTCGCGCAACTGCTTGTGCATAAAAAAGACTTTACTGCTGCTGAACAAATTCTTAACTCCATCATTTTGAAAGATAATGAAAAACTAGAAAAAAAAGTAAAGCAGCTTCGTAAACGGTTAAAAAAACTAATGAGTTAATAATGAATAACTCATTAGTTTTTAGCGTTAATGGCTAATTAAAGAACGATTTTAGAATGTGTTGGCAATCTGGTGTTTTTACTAAGCGAGAAAATTCAACGGCTTCTTGCTCAATAGCTTGTAAAACCTGGGCTTGTGTCGCTTGCTTAATCAATCGACGACTTGTTTGAGTCGCGTCGGCAGGCAGTTTAGCTATGGTTTCAGCAACCGTTAAGGCTGTTGGTAATAGTAGGTTTGTATCTACGACCTTATTGATTAACCCGAGTTCGTGTGCTTGTTGACCATTGAAGGTTTCGCCAAGTACAAGCAATTCAAAGGCCTTGTTATGTCCAACACGTAAGGGTAGTAAAACACTTGAAGCGGCTTCTGGGCATAGTCCAAGCTGACTGAACGGCAATTTAAGTTTTGCATCTGTAGTTGCTACGATGTAATCACAATGAAGTAACATTGTTGTGCCAATACCGACAGCAGGCCCAGCAACCGCTGCAATCAAAGGCTTGTCAAAATGTGCGAGTGCTTTAACAAATTGGAAAGCGGCAAGCTCTTCGTCGTTAGCATGTTTGATAAAGTCAGCTAAATCGTTGCCTGCACAAAAACAGGCGTCGTTACCTTGGATGAGTACACTGTGTACATTAGGGTTATCTGATGCAGCTGACAATATTTTACATAATGTTAGGTACATCTCTGAATTTAATGCGTTTTTTTTATCAAAACGGTTAAGTGTTACGCTAAGTACATTATTTTGTAAATTTGAAAGAATTAAGTTATCCATTTGAAGTTAGCTTAGTTACAATGGCAGTATAACCATAATATGAGTAATGAAGGAAACATAGCAAGTTATGAATGTTAGAATATTTGCAAAAGCTCATCAAACACGTATTAGCGCGGCATTAGTTGCCGCTGTAATTTCTCTTTTTTCTCTGGCTGTTCATGCTGATAATCATGTTAAGGTTGAAAATGGATATATTAGAGCAACAATACCGGGTACTAATATATCGTCAGCTTATATGGTGATTACTAATCATAGTATGAACGTGAAAGAACTTATTGGCGCTACAAGTAATATTAGTCCTCGTATTGAAATACATGAACATCAAATGTCTGAAGGTATGATGAAAATGCGTCAACGAGAATCTATTGTTATAAATATGCATGACGCTGTAACTTTGCAGCCATCGGGTTTACATTTAATGATCTTTGAACTCAATAAACCATTAAAAGTAGGCGACAATGTTGAACTAACGTTGCAATTTAAAGATGGTGAACAACTGCCAATTTCCCTTCCAGTTGAAAGTATTAAACGTAAAAAGAAAGCTAAGCATGCACATAATCATCATTAGGAGTGACATATGAACGTTAACTTTTCAGTAAAAACAGTTGCTTCAGCCTTTGCCGTTGTCTTCTTTAGTCTTTACTTTTTAGGAGTTTACTGGAGTTTTGAGCCAGACAGACTAGATCTTAAGCAAGAAGTGATCGATGCCGCGAAAACCGAAAATGTTTCACCGGTTGTTGGCTATACAACAACAACGGCATTAATCAGAGTAACTGAAACCATCTTAGAAAAACCAGGTGGTTATTTAGCAAATGATGCGCTTCCACCGTCAGTGTTTCTCGATAATATTCCTGCCTGGGAGTTTGGTGCATTAGAAATGATTCGTGATATGGCGCTAATTATGAGACAAGAGTTTAGCCGCTCGCAATCACAATCATTAGAAAACAAGCAGCTTCAAATTGCACAACCTCAATTAAATATTGACCACAAAAGCTGGGCGATGCCTAGTGCTGAGAATGAATACCAAAAAGCGATTGATGCACTTTATCTTTATCGTAAGCAACTTTCAGATGTTAACTCTCAACAGGCACAATTTTATGCACGTGCTGATAATTTACGTGATTGGTTGCAAGAGGTGACAAAACGGATGGGTAGTTATTCTCAACGATTAAGTGCCAGTGTTGGCCGTGACCAGTTAAATGTTGATCTAGCAGGAGACGATGCTGCAACGCAGTCAACTTTTGCGGCCAATCACGTTCAATTAAAAACGAGTTGGTGGCAGATCGACAATGAGTTTTATGAAGCGCGTGGTGCAACGTGGGTGCTTCTTCATTTTCTTAAGGCAATTGAAATAGACTTTAGTGATGTATTAGCAAAGAAAAATGCCAAAGTAAGCCTTCAACAAATTATAAGAGAGTTAGAAGCGAGCCAAGAAGCAATTTGGAGCCCTATGATACTTAATGGCGATGGATTTGGCGTTTTAGCAAATCACTCCTTAGTGATGGCGAATTATATTTCACGTGCTAACGCAGCACTTATTGATTTAAATGATTTACTTAGTCAGGGATAACTACATGAACAAAGTTTTAGTAACGGCTTTATCAGCTATTTTATTCACGTCAACTGTACAAGCAGATGCCATTGGCGTATACCTTGGTGGACAAGTTTGGGATAATAAAGCTAGCGGTATTTTTGGTGAAAGCGGCGGACAAACTAACTTTCAACTTGCCGATGAACAGCAAGGAAGTTCATTCATTGCGATAGAACACCCCATTCCTTTCATCCCTAATGCGAGAATTTCTCATACCAGTTTAGAGACAAAGGGCATGACACAACTGGATTCGGACATTCAATTTGATGGTTATACTTTTGCATCAGGTCGCGACGTCAACGCAAACTTTGATGTCAGTTACACTGATTACACTTTGTATTATGAGTTTTTTGATAATGGGTTATTTTCATTTGATTTAGGGATAACGGGGCGAGATTTTGACGGCGATGTCTCACTCTCAGGGCTTGCTGAAGTCAGTAACGACGGAAGTACATCAACGATAGAAGTAACAGGTAAAATTGCAACAGATGAAATGGTGCCTATGCTTTATGCGTCAACGATTGTTGGCTTACCATTTACTGGTGTAGATTTGTTCGCGCAAGGAAACTTTTTATCTCTCGATGATCACACATTGTATGATTATCAAGCAGGAGTCAGTTATGAAGCTATTGATAATCTAGCGGTCGACGTCAGTTTTTCATTAGGATATCGCGCGGTTAAACTAGAATTAGAAGACCTAAATAACCTTTATTCTAATCTAGAGTTTAAAGGTGTTTTTGCCGGCGTAACTGTTCATTTCTAAAGTTGTTCTAGCAAGTAATATTGTTTCGTATCAAGCGCCATATGTTTGATGGCGCTTTATTTTCAATAAACACCTACTGGGTTTGTACCTTGTTGTATAGGTGATGTTGCCCCTTTTTCAACATGGTAGATAAATACATTAATCGTATCTATAGCTATTTTATTGAAAAAATATAAAAAAGATTAAAATTTGTACGTGATTTTATCAAATAGATTCTGTATAATCCTGCGCTCCCTAACGTTACAATTTTGTTTATTAGGTTTTTCCCAAACCATAAACAAAGGGCTCGATACTCGAAGGGGTAAAAGCGTAGCCTCATTGAACTGCAGCATTTAGCTGTTTTTTAAGTAACATTTTTAATATTGGGTTTTTCAAATGAAAACTTTTGTAGCTAAGCCAGAAAGCGTACAACGCGAATGGTTTTTAGTGGACGCTGAGAATAAAACTCTTGGTCGTATCGCTACTGAAATTGCTAGCCGTTTGCGCGGTAAGCATAAGCCAGAATACACACCTCATTGTGATACAGGCGACTATATTGTTGTTGTAAACGCAGAGAAAGTAAAAGTAACTGGTAATAAAGCGAAGGGTAAAATTTACTACTCGCACACAGAATTCCCTGGTGGTTTAAAGCAAATTAGCTTTGAAAAGCTAATTGAAAAAGCGCCAGAGCGTGCGATTGAATTCGCTGTAAAAGGTATGCTTCCTAAAGGACCTTTAGGTCGTGAAATGTACCGCAAGTTAAAAGTGTATGCTGGCCCAGAGCACAAGCATGCTGCACAACAACCACAACCTTTGGAGCTGTAAGCAATGGCTGATAATCAATATTACGGTACTGGTCGTCGTAAGAGCTCTACTGCTCGTGTGTTCATGAAAGCTGGTAGTGGTGCAATTACAATTAACAAGCGTGACATTACAGAATACTTTGCACGTGAAACTGCGCGTATGGTTGTTCGTCAACCAATCGAATTAGCAGAAGTAACTGAGAAGTTTGACTTCAACATCACTGTTGCAGGTGGTGGTAGCACAGGTCAAGCAGGTGCAATTCGTCACGGTATTACTCGTGCGTTATTACAATATGACGAAACATTACGAAGCGAACTTCGTAAAGCTGGTTTCGTTACACGTGATGCACGTAAAGTTGAACGTAAGAAAGTTGGTTTACATAAAGCACGTAAACGTCCACAATTTTCAAAACGTTAATTTTATACGTTACGCAAAAAACCGGCTTATGCCGGTTTTTTTATGCCTGATGTTTAGTAATTGCATAATCGTTATCAATGAATTTTATTACCCCTTATTGTTGATAAAAACTTTTATCGTTCTAAATTTTCTAAGGTATACAAACTGTTGAAATAATTGGTTGGATCCGAGTTACGCGGTGCTTTCAGAATAGAAGAACAAAAGCATTAAATAATAATGATTATTAATTGAATTATTGCTTTATTACAACTATGTTATTAGGGTGCTGTTGCACAGAGATAAAAACTACAAATTAAATGAAGTACTTTTTGGGGGCCTAAGATGAAGCATCGCTTAAGTTTCGGGCAATTTAATTTACTTTCTAATAATGTAGTTGAGGTCGTAGTCGATGAAGGCATAGTGATGGATTTAGATATGGTTGAAGAATGCCATAACTTTATTCTTAGTAGGTTTACTGATGAATTTGCGATGTTGGTAAACAAGGTTAATCACTATTCATATAGCTTTGAAGCAAAACTTAGTGTTGCCTCTTATGAGCATTTAAAAGCGATAGCTTTTGTTTATTATTCACCTGAAGGTCAAGAAATTTCTAATAATTTACAAGCAGTACGAGCTATGGATAAATGGAATTGTCGTGCTTTTTCTGGATTGGAGTTAGGTTGGCAGCAAGCCTATGATTGGTTGCAACATGAACTACAAACTACGAAAGCAAAAGTAGAATAAAGCGTTAAATGAAAAAGCGGCCTGATGGCCGCTTTTTCATTAGTGCTCATTAATCAATAAGCTAACAAGAAGCGAAATTATGCGTTTTTCAAGGCAGCGAAACATTTATCGGCAGCAATAAGTGTTTTCGCAATATCTTCATCTGAATGTGCCGTAGATAAAAAGCTCGCTTCAAAAGCAGAAGGGGCAAGGTAAACACCTTCATCGAGCATTAAATGATAAAAACGTTTAAATAATTCACCGTCGCATGCCGTTGCTTGCGCATAACTTGTGACTTGTGTTTCTTCGGTAAAAAAGAATCCAAACATTGCACCAACATAGTTAATAGACAACGAAATACCATGCTTGTCAGCCGCTGCTTTAAAACCTTTAGCAAGTGTTTCTGTTTTTATACTAAGTACAGCGTGCTTATCACCATCACATAATTCATTTAGAGATGCTAAACCTGCAGCCATGGCTAGTGGATTTCCTGATAATGTACCTGCTTGATATACCGGGCCAACCGGCGCAATAAAGTTCATGATTTCTTTTTTACCACCGAAAGCGCCAACGGGCATGCCACCGCCAATGACCTTACCTAAGGTGGTTAAATCTGGTGTAACATTATAGTAGGCCTGTGCACCACCTAATGCAACGCGAAATCCGGTCATAACCTCATCAAAAATAAGCACCGATTTGTATTGATCACAAACCTCGCGTAATCCTTCTAAAAATCCAGGTATTGGTGGTATGCAATTCATGTTGCCAGCAACAGGTTCTACAATGATACAAGCGATTTGATCGCCAATATCGTTGAACACCTGCTTTACTTGCTCAATATCATTAAAATTAACGGTAATTGTATGCTTAGCAAAGTCTTCTGGTATGCCAGGTGAATTAGGTACACCCATGGTCAAAGCGCCAGAACCAGCTTTAACTAACAATGAGTCGGCATGACCGTGGTAGCAACCTTCAAATTTTAGAATTTTATCTCTGCCGGTATAGCCTCTTGCTAAACGAATTGCACTCATGGTTGCTTCCGTACCGGAGCTTACCATGCGCAGCATTTCCATCGAAGGAACCACGGCTTTTACTTTTTGCGCCATGATAATTTCAATTTCAGTTGGCGCGCCAAAGCTTAATCCATTTTCTGCTGCTTCAATGACTGCTTTTTTTATTGCAGGATGATTATGGCCAAGGATCATTGGCCCCCAAGAACCAACATAATCAATATATTCTTTGTCATTGGCGTCATACATATATGCGCCGTTTGCATGTTCAATAAAACAAGGTGTTCCACCTACGCCATTAAAAGCTCGTACTGGAGAATTAACGCCACCAGGAATGATTTGTTTTGCTTGTTCGAATAATTGTTCTGATTTATTCATTTAAAGTCCTTAACCGGTTTTATTGGTAAACCATGTTATTGGTTTTTCGTATTTGGTTAGTGAGTTTTCAACGCCTAGGGTTAATGCAAAAAGCGCCATACGTACCAGTACGCCATTTTGTGCTTGTCTGAAAATAGCTAGGTTATCGAGATCATTAAGATCTGTATCTAATTCATTTGCTTCAGGTCTAGAATCTCTAGGTAAAGGATGCATGATTACGGTGTGAGCCTGACAATATTGTTGATAAACATCTCTATTAAGGCTGAAATGCCCGCGATATAAGTCAGCTTCACCTTGACTTGCAAAGCGTTCTTGCTGAATACGCGTCTGGTATATCACATCACAGGCCAAGTTACCCTCTACTTTATCGGTAAGGATCACTTTATGACCAGCATTTTCCAGTGTAGCGATAACGTTATCGGGCATTTGTAAAGCATCTGGAGCGATCATTGTTACGGTAATATTGTTGTACAAGCTGAGAAGCTTAGATAAAGAATGCACGGTACGACCATGCTTTAAATCACCCATTAAGGCAATATGTAAACCATCTAGTGTTCTGCCATGCGGTTTCATTTCAGATTCAATGGTAAATAAATCTAACAATGCTTGTGTAGGATGTTCATTGGCACCGTCACCACCATTAATAACAGGTACACTACTACCGGTCGCAAACTCGCTCACAGAGTGCATTTTAGGGTGCCGCATCGCGATAACATCTGAATAGCCACTAATAACACGGGCAGTATCAAATAATGATTCTCCTTTACTGAGAGACGAGTTTTCTTGCCCAACCGTTTCTCTAACAAAGCCACCAAGTAAGTTGAACGCAGTACCAAAACTCACACGGGTTCTAGTGCTTGGCTCAAAAAATAAATTGTTGAGAATTGCACCGTCCAAAACACAACATCTTTTTTGACGCATTGCATATGGCGCCATTTGTGCTGAAACAGACAAAATTCTCGAGATAGCCTCACGATCAAATTGTGAAACTGAAAGGATATGGCTGCCTTCAAAGGTCATCATAGTCTTTCCTAAATAATGAAAGGGTGCTTAATTCATGCTATTGAATAATGTCTTAAACACGCTGAAAAAATCGGGCGAAATATACCATATTCCGCCGTTATTGAGAACGCATATTCAACAAATTGTTATGCGAAATTTACACAATATTAGCCAACACTTGGCTTTACATATGCGAGTATGACTACCGCAAATAAAATGAGAACTGGTATTTCATTAAATATACGATAAAAGCGACCGCTTCTAGTATTTTTATCATGTTTAAATAAATATAAAAGACGAAAACAGTAACCGTGATAGGCAAGCAGTACTAGCACTAAAGTCACCTTAATATGCAGCCAAATAGCGGTGTTAAACCATGCTATGCCATAGGAATATATGAGCAATAAGCCAAAGGTAACGGTTAATAGCGCAAATGGGGTAATAAAGTATAGTAACCGTTTTTCCATACCTTTTAATTGTTCAATAACATTGCTATCGGTGGCTTCAGCATGGTTTACAAAAAGTCTTGGTAAATAAAAAATTCCTGCAAACCACGCAACCATAAAACTGACATGAAGTGCTTTTAGCCAAAGTATTGTCATAATCGTGTATTTCCTTCTAATAAAAAGCGTCTTATTTGAGCAAAAGATAAAATACCCAACACTTTACTTTTATCCTGTTGATAAATATAAACCGCACCTCTACGTGCATCGCTCAACGCGGCATATGCTTCGGCGAGTGTTGCTCGGCTTTCAATCGCAACTAACGTGTGATTATCAAATGATTGAACATCGTTATCTTCAGACACCCGTGCTTGATGCCATATAAAGGATGCTGGATCATCTACCGATTGAGAGATCAGTAATGTATTACCCTCACTTAATAAATATCGTTCGGTCAGCAGTTTCACATTATCGCTTTCTACTAGTTCAAATTGCGAATTCATTGCCGCGAGTACGCCAATTCGTTGTAACGATTTTTCGATAGGCGGCTGTCGATATAGTAGGTTTTGGACTTCTAACTGCATAACAAAAACACTGCGGTTCTTGAAAAACTGTCCGGAGGAGACACAAGCAGTTGAGATAACTAGCATCGCTGGCACAATAACCTCAAGTTGCCCTGAAAGTTCAACTACCGCTAATAGTGCGGCTAACGGTGCATTGAGCGTTGCGGCCATAAAGCCGGCCATGCCCATTAAGGCATAATCTGTTGGTAAATTATCGCCGGGAATAAAGGTCACAATAGTTTCAGCTGCAACTACGCCCGAAATTGCGCCAATAACTAATATTGGTCCAACGACCCCCCCTGGAATGCCTAAACCAAGTGCCGTTATCGTCATTACGAGTTTGGCGAATAGTAGTAATAGCACGAATGTCATGGGTTGAGAAAACTCAGTGCTAAATTGGCTAAATTGAATTTCAGTGCTTATTGCGGCTGGGATTAAAGCACTAAAAAATGCGGTGATGAGTGCAGCAACGAGTAATCGTTTTTTAAGGGAGTATTTATTGGCGAATTGTATGAGCGTTGTTAAATTTTTATTAAAGATAAAAGCGAGTATGCCCAATGTAATGCCAAATACTACAAGTATTGGATAATGAATGGCGGTTAATTCAATTTTGTCAAAAAACTCATATTGATGGGCGGGGCCATAGACACCGTGAGTGATCATAGAACCAACAAGAGCCGCGATCATAATAGGAATAAAGATATAGACCTTATACTCTCGCAATATCACTTCCATTACAAAAATAACGGCTGCAACGGGGGTGTTAAAACTGGCAGAAATCCCAGCAGCGATTCCGCACGCACACAAGGTTCTTACCGTATTAAAAGGTAAACCTAGCTTATTGCCGATATAGCTACTACAAGCTGCTCCCAAATGAACAGCGGGCCCTTCTCTACCGACTGAAAAACCGCTCGCGATTGCTAAAGTACTACCAAAAAATTGATTTAACGTATTGCGCAGTGGCATAACACCATAAGCGACTTTCAATCGATGTAAAACAAAAGGAATGCCTGTCCGTAAATACTGATAGCCGGTAATAGTAGCGATTATTAATATAACTAATGCACCAATAATTGGTAATAGCATACGACTTACGACGTCAGACTTGATATAATTGTCGACCAGGAGTTGGTATAAGCTTTGTAATTCTTTGATACTAAAAGTAAAAAGTATCACTATCGCTGCTGCAGCGATACCGCCAATCGCGGCAAGTAAACAAAGCTGCCAAGACGTCTTGGGTTGAGCAAGATGTTTTTTTAGCGCTAAGTTATTCATCATATTATGAAGCTTGTCGTCGGTTATTATTGTTGTATTTCATTGGTATCATAATACTTTTCATATGAGTTGGTTAGCAAAATTAAATTTAAATAGTATTGTCGAGCGCTTGGGGACTTTCCGCTCGTCGCTGTTATTGATTGCCTTAATCGTGACATGCTTTTTTTGTGGGTACCGAATTGGTAACTTTTTCCATGGCTTTCAACAAACCACGCTTCATCAAATGCAACAACGCTTAGATCATTTGTATCAACAGCAAGAAGAGCATATTCGCCGCATAAATACACTGGAAGTTGAGTTAGAAGTTGAACGTCTTGCCAATCAAAAGTCACAAAACCTGTTAACTGAAATAGAACAGCAACACTTCAAGGTTAAAACTGAGTTAGCTTTTTATGAAAAAGTAATGGCGCCAGAAAAACAAGCAGATGGACTTGTTATTGATAAATTGACGCTCTCAAGCACGGCGAGTCCAAGACACTATCGCTTTCAGGTCGTTTTAGTTCAACAGAAAGTGAGAAAACGCTTTGCTAAAGGGCATATAAAATTAGTATTGCACGGCAGTTTAAAAGATAAGCCTGTAAAGTTAGAATTGAGCAAGATTTCTGAAATAACAAAAAAACAGTTAGGTTTTAGTTTTCAGTACTTCCAGATTATTGAGGGAGAGCTTACTTTGCCTGAGCACTTTTCACCTGATCAAATTGAGTTGTCGGCAGTTATGCCAAAAAGTAAATGGCAAGCCTACCAACGAATCGATCAAAGCTATTCTTGGGCAGATGTTGTTCAAACCCCCAAACAAACTACGTCGCTAATACTTGACTAAATTAGTCAAGTTTACGATAATTCCAGCATATTAGAGTGAGAGTTGAAGTTTATGTCAAACCCAGAAGTACCGATTAAATTTACTGATGCCGCTGCGAGTAAAGTGTTGGCTTTGATCACTGAAGAGGAAAACCCAAACCTGAAGTTACGTGTATATGTTACAGGCGGAGGTTGTTCAGGTTTTCAATATGGTTTTACTTTTGATGAAAAGGTCAACGAAGGTGATATGACGATAGTAAAACAAGGTGTCACTATGGTTGTTGATCCGATGAGTTTGCAGTATTTAGTTGATGGTGAAGTAGATTATACTGAAGGCCTAGAAGGCAGTCGTTTTCTTGTCAACAACCCAAATGCGACAACAACTTGTGGTTGTGGTTCGTCGTTTTCTATGTAGTAAGTAATCTCCTCAGTTTTCGTCAATTATGCGCAAGGTATATCATTTACTCCTTGCGCGATTAATATCTCCCAGTTTTCCCCCTTACTGATGTAACATCAATTCGGTTAAGTCAGTCATTGCTTTAAAAAGGTACGTGTAAACGTGTTTAATATTGTATGTCTCAGGAGCGAGTAACAAACGTTTAGGCGCTCGAATCTTTGCGTGGTTGTAAACAAGTAAAGTGTGCTAGTGTAATGTGCAGATAAAATAGCAATAATAATGGGATTTAAAATGATACGACTAAAAAAGCATAGTGTTGTTAAAGTGTTGCTGTTGTGCAGTGGTTTACTTTCTACTTCACTAGCATATTCAAACACCCTGACAAAAGTACAACAAGAAAATATGGCAGCGTTGCGCGATACAGCAAAAGACTCTGCTCTTTCTTATCAGATTGTCGAATCATTGACGACAGAAGTAGGTCACCGATTGATGGGCTCAGAAGGCGATAAAAAATCGATTAAATGGGCGGTAGATAAAATGCAATCTCTCGGGTTTGATAAGGTTTGGACTGAAGAAGTTACTGGTACTTTTTGGCGCAGGGGAAAGGCATCTGCTGCTATTTTAACTCCATACCCGCAACCGTTAGTAGCGATTGCCTTGGGTGGTTCGATAGGTACTGGAGAACAAGGTATTCAAGCTGAAGTTGCTCATTTTGAGTCGTTAGCTGAATTAAAAGCAGCGCCAGACAACAGTTTAGCGGGAAAAATTGCATTTGTGTCTTACCGTATGGAGCGTCACCTTGATGGCCATGGATATGGTGAAGCCGTGGGTACGCGTGTTGGGGGGGCAAATATTGCGGCTAAAAAAGGCGCGTCAGCGCTTATTATGCGCTCCGTAGGCACAGACAGCAATCGTATCGCTCACACTGGTATTATGCGTTATCAAGATGATGTAAAAAAAATACCTGCAGCGGCAATTTCTAATCCTGATGCTGACATGTTAATCAATCAGTTAAAGCGTAAAAAAGCGGTGACCATGACTCTGACGTTAACGTCGTCTACTGATGATAAAATTGTAGCTAAGTCTGCTAATGTGATTGGTGAAATTACAGGTAGTAAGTTTCCTGATGAAATTGTAGCGATAGGCGCGCATTTAGATAGTTGGGATGTCGGTACAGGTGCTGTTGATGATGGTATGGGCGTTGGCATTGTGATGGCAGCGGCTCATCATATTAATCAATTACCGAACAAGCCAAACCGTACTATTCGGGTTATTTTATTTGCTGCTGAAGAAGTTGGTTTACTTGGGGCTCGTCAATACTTGGTTGATCATAAAGATGAAATGGACAAACATGTCTTGGGGGCAGAGTGGGATTTCGGTACTGGTAATATTTATAAAGTAACCTCTGGCGTCGGTGAAAAATCGATGCCTGCTGTTAAAGAGTTTGCCCACTATTTAACGCCACTAGGTGTAGAGTTGTCATTAGAAAACAATGCTAAAGCGCAATCTGATATGAGCTTATTGAGTGAGGCTGGTATGTCAAGTATGAATTTTGCACCGGATGGTTCAACGTATTTTGATTATCATCATACGGAAAATGATACGCTCGATAAAGTTGACCCATTAGTGATGAAACAAGCAACTGCAGTTTATACATTATTTAGCTATTTTGCCGCTAATAGTACGGTTAATTTTAGGCATTAGCCTTCAATTAACAATTCCTCGATGATCTTATTCATGTCTAAATTAAGATCATCGGGTCTAACGCCTTTGACGATAAAGTCTTCTGATTTTGCGAGATCAATATATTTGGTTTCTATAAAATGGTGGTGCTTTGCACTATAAAATGCTTTGACTTTAGGACTTATTAAATCTTCAGGTTGAATTTCTTCCACTATCGCTATTTTACCTGAATTTAACTCAACTAAAGAGCCAACCGGGTAAACTCCCATGCATTGAATAAACTGTGCAACCAGTTTGCTATCTAAATGTTCTTGTTCAGCGAGATTTTTTAAAATAGAAAATGCTTTATTATGCGTATAGCCTTGCTTGTAACAGCGTGAGGCGGTTAACGCATCAAAAATATCGCAGATAGCAATCATGCGACCATGCAGTGAAATATGATCGCCAGGAATATTATAAGGGTAACCTTGGCCATTTAGCTTTTCATGATGCAGGGCTGCAACCTCTAGGCTAAGCGCGGATATGCCCGGCGTGTTTTGAATGATATCGATCGAGTGGTTTACGTGTGACTTCATAATGATGAACTCATCTTCCGTCAACTTTCCTGGTTTATTAAGTACTTCTTCAGGTACCAGTATTTTGCCTACATCATGCAAAAACGCCCCAATAGCAAGTTGTTGTATAATCGTCTTTTCCAAATTGAGATACTTGGCAAAAATGGTAATCAGTATAGAAACTGAAATTGAATGCTCAAGTAAGTATTCATCTTTATTCCTAATATTGATTACATTGGCAAGTGCATTTGAATTTTTAAAAATTTCATCAATTGCTCTATCCGTGATCTCTGTAATAGGGCTTAAATCTAAAGGTCTACCCTGAGTAGCGTCTTTAAACACTTTCTTTTGTATCTCTTTAGCCACTGCAAAGATATCTTTTGCATCACGTATTTGATCAGATAATGATTTATCTTCTTTGCTTGATAGTGGTTGTGTCAGGGTTTTGTCAGTATCAATTACGACACGTTGTACGCCTTTAGCAATAAGGTTATTTATTACACGATCATTTTTTATATTACCTGCATTTGTTAAGGTGTACTTTGCAGATTGTTTTGTTATTTCGACAACGTAATCACCAATTTTCAACTCAGATACGTTTAACTCTTTTAGCATTAATGTTTTCCTAGTTAACTGATTTTTATAGATAAGTAATAAAACCTTAGCGACAATTAAAAGGTATTTTAAATACGCTCATCAACGTGTTAAAAAACGATGTATTTACATGATACGTTAACCAAACTTTAATAGAGAAGCATGAAAATTAAGCATAGCATTTGTCATAAATTTTGACACCTTAGCCATATTGAAGTGCAAATAAATGTCATATTTGTCGTCAAAATAATTTCTCATAACTGGTATTAAACTTGCTAATTATTTTGTAAAGTTTATTACCTATCGTGTGAGAATGCTTAGGAGTATTGGGTTTTTAGCGCGAAATACTTCATCTTTTCGCCGTTTGGTCGATAATAGAGTTATGGCGAGTAAAGGCCGAAAATAGTAGGGTTATTATGTTGCGTTTATTTTTCAGTATTTTATTTTTTTACATGGTAATGATGCCTTCTCAGGCTGCGACGATAAAAGCAGTTCAAGTATATACCGATGATATTCTTTTAGATTTAATTAAAGAAAACAAGCATTTAAGTCAAGTGGTGCTCGATGAATGTCAACTAGTGCAAGATATAGAAGCACGCGCCACAATTGCAGCAAAACCGTCATTTCAATTTCTGTGGGGGGATATGCTAGCTTATGGTGTTTGTGTGAAAAAGGATATTCCTTTGGGATTACACTACATGAGAGAGGCAGCTGATCAAGGCTTGCCAGAAGCACTTGAACAATTAGGTCGCTATTATCATATTGGAAAATTTATGCAGCCAGATATTAGAGAGGCAATTATTTACCTCAAAGAAGCGGCAAGTTTACATAACCTTAAAGCACAAATTCGACTTGCAGAAATATATAATAATGGTCAAGGTAGCCCTTTAGATTTTCCAGAGTTGTATGCGCAGTTACATCATTCCGTAACGGATGATAAAAAAACTCATAAAAAGATCACCAATTTACTGAGCAAATTAGCCACTAAAATGCCAGAACGCATTGTTGACAGAGCAAAGCAAGGTAAGTACTAGTCTACGTTAAGCGCCAAGTTATTAGGTTATCAATAATGATGTAGCATAGAATGACGTGGCGTAAACAAAGGCTCCGTTGTAAAGAAAAAAGTGGACAAAAATTGACGTCTTATTGGATAAATAAGATATAATAAAAGTGTCAGTTCACTAATGAAGAATAAGTATTATTAAAGATTCACCGCACAAAAAAGAGCAACAACATTATGATTTTCCGGTAGCAAGCCGTGAAGAGTTGTTATCTGTCATTGAAAAAGCCAATATCCCACCAACATTCAAAGCCCTTTGTAAAAAGTTGAATTATCAACGTGATGAGCATTTACTGGGTTTAAAACGTCGCTTAAGGGCGATGGAAAAAGAAGGACAGCTTATCTTTAACAAGTTTAAGCAATACGCGATTCCGCCCAAAAGTAGCTTGCTTACTGGAAAAGTTTGCGGCCATAGAGATGGGTATGGCTTTTTTACGCCTGATGTGCCGGCAGGAGAAAAACCTTCAAAAGATTTGTTTATTTCATCACACGAAATGCAAAGGGTTATTCATGGCGATATTGTTGAAGCGATTATCGTTGATAGAACCGACCGTAAAGGTCGGCAAGAAGTTAAAATTATTGATGTCATTGAACCAAGAAAACACGCCATTGTTGGACGCTTTTTTGTTGAACATAATATATTGTTTGTTGTACCAGAAGATTCGAAAATAAAACAAGATATATTGATAGATCCTAACGAAAGAGCCGGTGCAAGACATGGTCAAATGGTCGTTGTCGAGCTTATTCAGCGTCCAAGTAAGCGTAATAATGCAGTTGGTCGTATAATAGAGGTGCTTGGCGATTATATGGCGCCGGGTATGGAAATTGATATCGCGCTTCGTGAACACGATCTACCTTATGAATGGCCAGCAAGTGTTATAGAGCAAGTTAGTCAAATTAATGATGAAGTTGACGAGCCTGCTAAAGCGTCTAGAAAAGATCTGCGACATCTACCTCTTGTTACCATTGATGGTGAAGATGCGCGTGATTTTGATGATGCGGTATATTGCCAACAAGAGCCGTCAGGTGGTTGGCGATTATGGGTGGCAATTGCTGATGTAAGTTATTATGTGCGGCCAGGTACGCCACTAGACGACGAAGCAATTTCGCGAGGAAATTCAGTTTACTTTCCTAGCCAAGTTATCCCAATGTTACCCGAAAAACTTTCCAATGGCTTATGTTCATTAAACCCAGATGTTGATCGATTAGCGATGGTTTGTGAAATGACCATAGATAAACAAGGCCAATTGCTAGAGAGTGATTTTTATCCTGCGGTTATAAAGTCTCATGCTCGTTTTACCTATACGAAAGTAGCGGCAATTTTAGAGGGAGATGCAACACTTCGAGCAGAATATGCAAATCGCGTATCTGAACTTGAAACATTGAATCAACTATACTTAGCCCTAAAAATTGCTCGTGAAAATCGAGGTGCGATTGCATTTGAAACACAAGAAACACGTTTTGTGTTTAACGAAAGCCGTAAAATTGAATCAATAGAAGCGTTAGTTAGAAACGATGCACATAAAATTATCGAAGAATGTATGATTTTAGCGAACGTCGCTACTGCAACGTTTGTACTATCACATCAAAAACATGGGCTTTATCGTGTCCATGATAAGCCTAACGATGAAAAATTTGTCCACTTCGTAAACTATCTTGCCGAACTCGGCATAAACATGTCATTAAAAGGCGCGATGGAAGAAGGGCCTGAACCTTCTGATTATAGCGCTATTTTAGCATCAATCGAGGGACGGCCAGAGCAAGAGCTTATTCAAACCATGCTTTTGCGCTCAATGAGGCAAGCTGTTTATCAGCATGATAATATCGGTCATTTCGGTTTAGCATTAGAAGCCTATAGTCATTTTACTTCGCCAATTCGTCGTTATCCTGATTTGATTATTCATCGCGTTATTAAAGGAATTCTGCAAGAACAAGCGTCTTCGGATGCGAATGATGGTCACCACCTTTATACCGAAGCTCAGATAACTGAATTAGGTGAACATTGTTCTATGACAGAGCGTAGAGCCGATGATGCAACGCGAGATGTCGCTGACTGGTTGAAATGTGAGTTCATGCAAGATCACGTAGGAGATACTTTTACTGGGGTGATTTCTACCGTGACAAATTTTGGCTTATTTGTTCGATTGCATAAACTTCATATTGAGGGGCTAGTGCATATTACCTCCCTAGGACATGATTTTTACCATTTTGATGATGCCAGAATGTGCTTAACGGGAGAGAAAACAGGTAATAATTTTCATGTTGGCGACGAACTAGAAGTGCAGGTCGCTGCGGTTAATTTAGATGAAAAGAAAATTGATTTAGTGCTAGTAGACACGCTACACCAAACGCCTAGAAAGCCAGTAAATAAAAAGACAGGTAAAGGTAGCCCGAAGCGGAAGTTACAGAAAAATGCAGAAAAAAGCGAGCGTGGTGGTAAGCGAAAACCAAAAGGCAATGTCAAAAAAACTAAAGCACATAAAAATAAGAAGTCTCGTCCAGGTAAGAATGCGAGAAGGAAGGTTAAAGGGTAAACATGGCTAAACACGAAGAAATAGCATTTGGAATCCATGCTGTAAGCGCATTGATTGAGCGTCAACCAGAGCGTTTTAAAGAGCTTTTTTTATTAAAAGGGCGAGAAGATGAGCGCCTTGCGCCAATTGTAAATTTAGCGAGAAAATACGCAATTCCAACCCAAGTAGTACAAAGAAAGGTATTAGATGATAAGTCTAAAGGAGAGCAACACCAGGGAGTGTTAGCGAGAATTACCCCTGAAAAGCTGCTTACTGAACATGATTTAGACGATATTTTATTACGTGCATCACAGCAAAATACTCCTCCGTTTTTATTAATATTAGATGGTGTAACTGATCCGCATAACCTTGGTGCATGTTTGCGAAATGCTGATGCAGCAGGTGTACAAGCGATTATCGTGCCTAAAGACAATGCCGCGAGACTAAGTGCTACTGTGCGAAAAGTGGCCGTAGGCGCTGCTGAAACGGTGCCATTGATCCAAGTCACTAACTTAGCACGTACAATGAAACAACTACAGGAACAAGGTATTTGGATCATTGGCACTGCAGGAGAAACAGACACCAGTTTATATGACGTGAGTTTGCAAGGCCCGATGGCACTGGTAATGGGCGCTGAAGGAAAAGGCATGAGACGTTTAACTAAAGAAAACTGTGATCAACTTGTGAAATTACCTATGGCGGGTGATGTGTCAAGTTTAAACGTGTCGGTCGCAACGGGCATTTGCCTATTTGAGATCGTACGTCAACGCATCAGCACATAGTAGCCTTGATATTGTTTTTATAGGTATAACTTGTGCAATTGTTAAACATAAATGAATTGAGGTAGACTTACTTTTCGCAACAAAGAGTAAACTGACTATAGGTGTATTAACGATTTTTAAAGTAACCTTGTACATCATTTCACTGATTTTTAGTGTCATAACTTGCGCCACAGCGTATGAAAGTCATGACATTACCCTTGCCGTTTCAAATGCTACTAAAGGGCCTGCGGCGCAATTGGGCTTGCGTTTGAATCAAGGGGCTGAAGCCTACTTTAGTCGCGTCAAGAAAACCGCTGAGTTAGCGGAATTTCGTATAAAAGTCATTAAAAAAGATGATAGCTATGAACCCTTTAAAACACTTAGCAATACTAAGGCGTTTTTAGCTGAAAACGACGTATTCGCTTTTTTTAATTATGTTGGAACGCCAACATCATACGCGGCGTTAGAGACAGTTAAACAAAGTGGTTTGCCGTTCTTAACACCTTTTACGGGGGCCAATTTTTTGCGAAAGCCCGTAACCTCGAACATTTTTAATCTACGTGCAAGTTATTATCAAGAGGTTAAACAACAGATTGATTACCTAGTGAAAGAGCGAGGACTAAAGAAAATAGGGTTATTGATACAAGCCGACAACTTTGGTTACGCGGTTGAAAAAGGTTACTTGAATATTTTGTCTGAATATAAAATGGCACCTACTGTGACAGCAAGATATCGGCGCAATACAGAAGATATTGATACCGCGTTAATGCTACTTAAACAACATAATGTAGATGCGGTTGCTTTTGTCGGAACATATCGACCGATGGCAGATGTGATAAATAAAGCATTTGAGCAAAACTTTACGCCTTTTTTTACAACGGTTTCATTTATCTCAAGCAGTGATTTATTTTCATTACTAGCCTACCCAAGTAATGTACTTGTTACTGAAGTGATGCCAGATCCGATAATATGCCAAGCGCAATATTGTCGTGAGTTTAGGCAAGACATGCGAGCGCTAGGTATTACCGATGTTGACCGGATCCAGTTAGAAGGGTATTTAAATGCGTTTTTGTTCACACAGGTGGCTAAACAATGTTTACAAGCAATGACTCCCCGCTGCTTTATAGAAAAAATTCAAAAGTTTTCAATCTCTAAATGGGGGCTGGATATTGCCTTTTCAGATAAAAAACATCAGGGATTGGATAATATCTACTTAAATTTCTATCCAAATAAACCATCAAGTTAATTAAATACAGTTACAAACGTATTTAAACTTGCCTTCAGTGTTTATTTTACCTACAATACGCGACCTTAAATCAGCCTGAACATTTTTGTTCCTTGCCTCAATACTGGTGCTTTGGCTGAGCCAGCTAAGAGGCTACAACCGTAAGGAGCTCGTAATGCGTCATTACGAAATCGTATTTATGGTTCACCCTGATCAGAGTGAACAAGTACCTGGTATGATCCAGCGTTACACTGACATGATCAACGCCGCTGAAGGTAAGATTACCCGTCTTGAAGACTGGGGTCGTCGTCAGTTAGCATACCCAATCAATAAATTGCATAAAGCACACTATGTTTTAATTAACTTAGAAGCGCCTCAAGCAGTTATTGACGAACTAGAAACTTCTTTCCGTTATAACGACGTTGTTATTCGTAACATGATCATGCGCACTAAAGGCGCGGTAACTGAAGCATCACCAATGGCTGTTGCTAAAGATGACCGTCGCGAAGTGAAGAAAGAGGTTACAGAAGCGCCAGCTGCTAAAGTTGAAGAAAAAACTGAAGAAGCTGCAAGCGAAGAATAAGTAATCTGTGATTGAGAATCACCTTGTAATGGTGGGTGAGTTGGTAAAAAAACCCAACTACTCAACTAGCCCAGCGGGTATAGAACATTGTCAGTTTTCAATTGATCATCGATCAATTCAACAGGAAGCGGGCTTAAATCGCCAAGCGTTTGTTCGAATACAGGTTGTGGTAACAGGTGAGCTGACTCAATTAACGCGTGAATTTGTTGCGGGTAGTGTGGTAAAAGTGACTGGTTTTTTAAACCGTCATGAATCAAGAAACGGTAACCCTCTTCTTGTGCTCCACGCCTTGCAATTAGAAATGATAAATTAGGAGAAATCCATGTCTCGTTTTTTTAGACGTCGTAAGTTCTGCCGCTTTTCAGCGGAAGGCGCTAGCGAAATCGATTATAAAGATACCGCTACGTTAAAAAACTATATCACTGAAAGTGGTAAAATCGTTCCTAGCCGTATTACTGGTACAAGTGCTAAATATCAACGTCAACTTGGTCGTGCGATCAAGCGTGCTCGTTACTTAGCATTATTACCGTATACTGATTTACACAAGTAACCTAATAAGGGGTTTTGAAAATGGAAGTAATTCTTCTTGATAAAATCGCCAAATTAGGCGGCCTTGGTGACAAGGTAACTGTTAAGTCTGGTTATGCACGTAACTTCTTATTACCTCAAGGTAAAGCTGTTTTTGCATCTAAAGCAAACGTTGAGCACTTTGAAGCTCGTCGTGCTGATTTAGAAAAGAAATTAGCGGATGACTTAGCTGCTGCTGAAGCACGTGCTGCTAAATTAGTAGAACTTGCTGAAGTAACAATCGCTTCTAAAGCGGGTGATGAAGGTAAATTATTCGGTTCAATTGGTACTCGTGATATCGCTGAAGCGATCACTGAAGCGGGTGTTGAAATTGTAAAAGCTGAAGTACGTTTACCACACGGTTCAATCCGTGAAACAGGTGAATTTGATATCGCAATTCACTTGCACACTGATGTTGACTCAAGCATTAAAGTAGTTGTTATCGCTGAAGCGTAATAATTAACTAAGCTTTAGAATGAAAACGCTGTAACGCAAGTTTCAGCGTTTTTTTATGCTTATTATTCGCCAAAAAGTGATGAATGCTGAAAGTTAGCTACACTTTGTTTTATCGCTCTAAATATAGTTCAAAGCAAATGGTTAAGCTTTCATTATCAACACTTTTTAAACTGTTATGCACATTGCTAATTAGTGCCAGTGTGACTCTGGGCGTGTCATTCGTACTAGCCTTAAATCATCAATTTATTTTTGCGATAATGTGTGCAGGTGCAGCTATTGTACTTTTTGCCATTGCTTGGCGTTTTTATTGTTTTATTCAAACAAAAAATAACAGACTACTGGCGATTGAAAACTGGGCTCATTTGGCAAATATATGCCATGAATATCAAATGCTAGAAGGGCAAGATATTATTGCAAAAATGGTCAATCAACTCATTGAAAAAGGGCGAGATGTAGACAATATCGATATAATTGTTGATCAAGGAATACGCACTAAAGTTCTGTTGGACGAAGAGACAGGGCTTGGTAATAGAGAGTTTTTCGATCACCGTCTTGATGCACTTTTGAAAGAAGAAGATATTCAAGGTGCCGTGTATTTTATTCATTTTAATGACGGGGACATAATTTATACACTATATGGAAGAACGGCTGTTCAACAGATTTTTAATCAAGTTATTGCCAGCATTAACGCATTATTGACGAAGCTCCCTGGATGTTACTTAGCACGAAGAGACACTTATGAATTGGCGTTAATAGTGCCAGGTGTTTATATTACTGAAGCAGAAAAATTGGCAAGTCGGCTTATTAAAACGTTGTCTAATACCATATTACCTGTCGGTGTAGACAAAGACGCGTTTGTACATATTGGTGTGAGTTATTTCTCTCAGGCAGAAAATAGTTATCAAATTAAGTCTGAAGCTGACATGGCATTACGTTCAGCACAATTACAAGGACCAACACAATGGTTTATGTTTGAACCAGGTGAAGTAGAGCATGTCAGTGCGAAAGGCTCTTTACAATGGCGAACATTTTTAGAAAGAGCCATTGCCCGCAATGCATTCGTACTTTTTTTTCAACCAGTTCTGTCGGCAAAGACTGATCAGTCTTTGCATCACGAAGTGCTCACAAAGGTACGTGATAATGATGGGCAATTGATTAACGCGCGTGTTTTTCTCCCCATGGCCGTTAAAAGTGGTGTGATTAAAGAAATTGATTTCCTCGTGTTGGCACAAGTGTGCAGAATCCTTAGTTATGATAGTTACTTGAAAGAAAGTTGTAGTTTGAATATATCCTTAGAAAGTCTGTTGTCGAAAGACTTTTTTACACGATTTAGTGCTGTGCTCATGAGTTATCCAAACATCGTTTCACAGCTTATTGTCGAGTTATCTGAATATCAGCTAGTAAATCACTTGTCAGCCTTAAAACTGGTGTTTAAGCGTTTACAACAAATAGGCGTGCGAATCATTATTGATAAAGTTGGTCAATATGTAGAAAGTACAGAGTATTTAAAGCAATGTTCTATTAGTGCGATCAAATTACATTCCAGCGTTGTTATGCATATTCATCAACGCTCTGAAAATCAAATATTTGTAAAAAGTTTAATCAATGTTTGTAAATATCAACATGTAGAAATATATGCGTTTGGTGTTGAAAGTTCAGAAGAGTGGCGAACGTTGAAAAAGCTTGGTGTTAATGGAGGGCAAGGACATTATTTCACCGAGCCTATGACTGAAGTGGCAAAAGCCATTCATCAGCCTTAATTTTTTTACGTTCTATTAAACCGTATAGGCCTTGCAACCCACCGGTATGTAAGACCACTATTCTATGCCCTACAGGAAAAAAACCTTGTTTGATGAGCGCCAGTAAGGCGACGATCATTTTTCCCGAATAAATTGGCTCGATTGGTAGTTGAGTCACTTGGCTAAAATCACGCATTTGAGCAAGTAAGTCGTTATCAAATTTGGCGTAACCACCTCCATGATATGCTGTCAGGAGCTGCCAATTTTTTGCGTTACAATTATGCTCTAACAGTAATGACTTTATATCATCTCGTAAATAACCCGCTTGTTTTAATACCGCAATACCCAGTATTTGATGTTGTTGCATATCTCCAGTAATGAGGCCTGAAATGGTACCAGCACTGCCAACAGGGGTAATTATTGTATCAAATTCAACTTGACTATTTAGTTCATGACAAAGTTCTTGAACACCTTTTAACGCGTGGAAATTAGTTCCCCCTTCAGGAATAATAAAATACTCTGGGTACTGTTGCTGAATATGGTCAATAAAAGTATTGTCGGATCTTTTTTTATAGCTCTCTCTATCGAGAAACTTACATTTCATTCCCCAACTAATTGCTTGTTTTAAGGTCGCATTCGCAGCGTAGTGTGACTCTCCTCGAATGAAAGCTATGGATGGTAGTTGTTGTTGAAAGCAGGCATAGGCAAGCGCATGAATATGGTTTGAGTAAGCGCCGCCAAAACTAATCACGCCTTTGTAACCAGCTGTTTTTGCAAACTGTAAGTTGTATTTTAGTTTTCGCCATTTGTTACCTGAAATGATTGGATGGATCAGATCATCGCGCTTAACGCTTACATGGAGGTTATATTGGGCAAACAGAGGATGCTTGAGTCTTTGTACCGGTGAATGTATTGGCGTGATGTCGAGCATATGAGAGAGCGATTCCTGTATTTCAATGCTATAGTGTCTTTATTTCTATTAAAAATCTTGAAACCTTACGATTAATAACGGGTTTTTACCTAAAAAGCTTGCGGTTAGAGTTGAATAAGTGATAATAAAATTATGACGATTCATATAAAGCATAATAATATCAGATAAATGTCATTAGCGTCACGGATCCAACAAGCGTTTAAGCCTCGAAAAGCATCGAATCTTATTGGGCTTAGTTTACAACAAGAGTCTTTTCACCTCAGTACTATTGGTGAAGGACGGCAAGTAAGTTGTAAGCTTTTCAATAGTGCCGGTGGCGACTTTTCGACTGCATTTAAAGCCATTCAGCAACAATCTGACTATAGTGGACAATGTCATTTAGTTTTATCATCTAAGCATAATCAAATAGTGCAAGTTGATAAGCCATCATTGCCCGACGAAGAAATTCATAGCGCCTTAAAATGGCAGATAAAAGACCTTGTTACTATTGCGCCAGAAAATATGGTACTTGATTATTTCGACGCACCAACGTTGGCCAGCGGCGTAGAAAAAATTCACGTGGTATGTGCTGCTAAAGATTCGTTGAGTACATGGCTTGAAGTCTTGCGCGAACAACAACTTGAGCCCACGTCGATTACCATTGAAGAATTTGCTTTTGCAGCACTGATGCCCAATATTGACGATGCAAAAATTTTACTCTGTCAACAGCCTAATGAAGACATGTTGTTGCTTATTGTGAAACAAGGTAAGTTATATTTTCAACGTCGCTTGCGTGGTATGGCAAATATCGGTGACAAGTCAGAGCAAGAATTAAACTTTGGTACTATTGATTCATTAAGTTTGGAAATTCAACGCTCGATGGATTACTTTGAACGCCAAATGAAGCAAGCACCTATTAAGAGTATTGAGGTACTCGTTCCTATTGCCAATGAAGCTTATTTGGCGAGATGCTTAGCTGAGAATGCTAATGTAGCGGTAAACTTATTTTCCATGCCCGAACCCTTTGAAGAATATAGAACGTTTGCGGCGAGTTTAGGTGCAATACACAGCCTTAATGAAAATGAGGTCGTGCATGGCTAAACATACAATAAACCTATTACAACCTGAATTGATACCAGAGCAACCAACGTGGACTCTAGGGAAAGTTGTATCATTATGGGCGATAACCTTAGTTGCAATGTTAGCCTGGTTATTTTGGACAGACTATCAACTTTCAGTATTAAAAGCCGATGTTGCTCAGTCAAACCTAACAAAAAACACTTTGCAGAATGAGCAAGCTCGTTTAGAAAAGCGCGTAGCAGATAATAAACCTGATAAGCGTCTTGTTGAGCAATTGGAAACAATAAAATATCTTTTAGAAAATAAGCGGTTGTTACATCAGCAGTTAACCGATAAAACCACCACCTACGCCGCTGGATTTTCAGCTGCAATGCACGAACTTTCGCAATATCATCATCGTGACATTAGCTTAAATCGTATCGTTATTAGTGGCGATTACGTGCGATTCGATGGTGTAGCTAATACACCAGAAAGTGTACCTTCTTGGTTGACGGCTTTTGAGCAGTCAACGTTCTTATCTGGGCTTACTTTTAGTCATTTTGAGCTTAAAGAGAATGCAAATAAACTAACAGAATTTGCTGTCAGCTCATATAAAGATGATAGCAGGGAGCGATAAGATGATGGCACGTTGGCAAACTTATGCTGAAAAGTTTCTGTATATAACACCACGAGAGCAATACTTGATCATCCTTACTGGGTTGGTTGCAATTACCTTTGTAATTTTCAGTTTGTTTATTGATGACAGTCTTGTTCACATTGACAAGTTGGAAAAACAGCAACGAGAAAATGTCGGTAACATTGCGTCAACACAGACTACGGTTAATATTTTGACAGATGCGTTAGCGAAAAATCCAAATAAAGCTGTGCAGCTGCAACTTGAGCAGTATCAACAGCAAATGAATGAAGTCGATGAAAAGTTGAGTTTACTAGCATCTGATTTAATTAATCCTATTCAGATGCGTCATGCGTTAATTTCACTGTTGTCATCACAAAAAAATGTCTCATTAGCATCATTTGAGATATTGGGTGCACAAGAAATGAAATTGCCTGAACCAGGTGAGAATTCAACAGAAAAAAAACAAACAACACAATCAATATCCTTGTTTAAACATGGCGTTAAATTGACATTAACAGGTAACTTTTTCGCGTTGAAAGATTATTTAGAAGCGTTAGAAAAAATGAAGTGGAAGTTCTTTTGGCAATCGTTTGATTATCAGTTAATGGCCTATCCGACAGGTGAATTAACGATTACCATGTATAGCTTGAGCACTAATAAGGAGTTTTTAGGTGTATAAAACATTATTAAGCTTGTTGTTAGTGTCATTTATTTCAGTAGCACAAACAACTGACCCAACAAAACCGCTGTTGAAGCAAGCGAGCGGTCTACAAACAGGTGTTAACGTTTTTCCTGTATTACAAAGCATTGTTCATTCTGGAGAACAATTAAATGTTGTGATCAATGGTAAGTTGTTAAAACAAGGTGATACATTTAACCAATATCATTTGCAAAAGGTGACGTCACAGTATGTGATACTCTCGTCTGATGAGAAGAAAATTAAGTTGTCATTATTCTCGTCTGTTGTCGATAATTCAAAGAAAAAAGATAAGTAGATATGACTCAGCCTAGAAAAAATATGTTAATAGTTACAATGGCTATTGTGTTAGCTAGTTGTCAATCTGTGCCTTCAAAGCCTAAACATATTACTGATGAATTAGACAAGGCTATCGCTTCATCAGAGCAAAGTACGGCACCAAAACCACTTGCTAAACTCCCTTCTGCTGTGCAGCAAGATTTAATGCAAAAAAATATGGAACACGCAAGGCAAGGCTTGCTGTCTGAAAAACGATTAGATATCGGCGCGAGTGATGTAGACGCAAAAGCTTTTTTTGCTGCATTAGTTGAAGACTCAAATTATAGCGTTGCAGTACACCCAGAGGTTTCCGGTAATATTACCTTAAACCTGAAAGACGTAACCTTAACCGAAGCGCTTGACGTCGTAGAACAGCTTTATGGTTATGAAATTAGTCAATCAGGGCAAGTTATTCAAGTTTATCCTGCTGGTATCCGCACAGAAACCATCCCATTAGATTATTTGTTTATCACTCGCGGTGGTTATTCAACAATGAGTGTTAATTCAGGTGGTGTTGGCAATGCAGACGGTAATAATGGCGGGCAGAATAGCGGTAACAATAATAATCGGAATTCGTATAACAATAACCAAAATAGCCAAAATGGTAATAATGGTCAGAATAATCAATCTTCACAAATGAACATTAATGGTACCAATGTTTATACTGAAAATAGATCCGATTTTTGGAAAGAACTTGAAGAAAATTTAGAAGATCTCATTGGTGCGAGTGAAAGTGCAGATCGTTCTGTTGTTGTATCACCGCAGTCTGGCCTAGTGACTGTGCGCGCATTTCCAAAAGATATTAAAGCGATTAAAAACTTCCTGACTGGATCTCAGGAACTTTTGCGTCGACAAGTGATTATCGAAGCGAAAATTCTTGAAGTCACGTTAAATGATGATTATCAGCAGGGCGTTAGATGGGGAGAGCTATTAGGGAGTATTGGGAGTACAGAGTTTAATTTTGCCACTAATGGCACGATTGAAGGTAATGTAATTTCCAATACCATAGGTGGCGCAACCGGCCTGAGTTTCGTTAAGAATACTGACTTTTCAGGAGTGTTACAATTATTGTCAACCCAAGGCAATGTGCAGGTGCTTTCCAGTCCTCGTATTACTGCGACAAATAACCAAAAGGCGGTGATAAAAGTTGGAGAAGATGAATTTTTTGTCACCGAAGTTTCTTCAACCACCACAACAGGTACAGCGACAACAACAACACCTGAAATTGAGCTTACGCCCTTTTTCTCAGGTATTGCGTTAGATGTTACCCCACAAATTGACGCCAACGGTGAAGTCATATTGCACGTACACCCGTCAGTAACGACAGTACAAGAAAAAACAAAAACCATACGCTTAGATGGTCAAGATTATGTCTTACCTTTGGCGCAAAGTAGTGTCAGAGAATCAGACACTGTTGTACGCGCTAAGTCAGGTGAAATAGTGGTCATTGGTGGTCTTATCGAAACGACCAAAGTAGATATGGAGTCAAAAACGCCATTATTAGGTGATATTCCATTGATGGGTGAACTGTTTAAAAGTAAAAGCCAGAGCACACAGAAAAAAGAATTAGTATTGATGCTTAAGCCCATTGTAACAGGGCGTGATACATGGAAAAGCCAATTGGAAGATGCGCGTCAGCTGTTAAAGCAATGGTTTCCAGAAGAAGATGAACAATAAGCGCCTAAGGCACTATTATGTATCTTTATCATTTCGGGTTGCGTGAATTACCCTTTACGTTGACCCCGAATACAAATTTTTATTTGGGAATGGCGCCACACTTTGAAGCGTTTGAAGTATTGCTAACGGCGTTAAAAACGGGTGAAGGCTTTATTAAGGTTATTGGTGAAGTTGGCACAGGTAAAACCTTGCTATGTCGGAAGTTACTAAATGAAATTCCAGAGCATTTCATAACAGCCTATATCCCAAATCCATACCTACAACCAGATGAATTAAGGCGCGCGGTCGCGGTTGAGTTAGGTGTTAAACAAGCACAGCGCATGTCTGTACAACTATTAACGCAACGTATTCAAGAGCGTTTACTGACCTTGCATAGTCAAGGACACTCTGTTGTATTGATATTGGATGAAGCGCAAGCCTTACCTGCTGAAAGTTTAGAAGCATTAAGGTTGTTTACTAACTTGGAAACTGAGACACGTAAATTATTACAAGTGGTGTTATTCGCCCAACCAGAATTAGATCAACGCTTAAATGAAGATACCTTTAGACAATTAAAGCAACGAATAACGTTTTCGTATCATTTGCGTGCCATGACAGAACAAGAAGTTGCAAAGTACATTGAACACCGTTTACAGGTTGCAGGATATAAAGGTGCGCAATTGTTTGATGAAAAACTCTGCGCACGTATCGCCAGGGTATCGCATGGTATTCCTCGGCTAGTGAATATTTTATGTCATAAAATGCTCATGCTAAGTTATGGGCAAGGGAGTTACCGCTTAACCAAAAAGCATTTAACCCTCGCGGTACAAGACACAGAATCAACGGGTGAAATGCTTGATAATCGCCGAAAGTGGATAACGGCAGGCGCCTTGTTGAGTTTGGTGTTGCTCAGCTTGTATTTCCTTGGAGGAACACGATGAGCGTTATAAACCAAATGTTAAAAGACCTTGAACAACGAAATCAGGATGAACAAGCTAATACTAATACGCATCAACCAGTTGTAATTCAAAGTACATCAACCAAACCTTGGTTACTTATTCTAGGTATTTTGCTGCTGGTTAACATAGCCGGTGGTCTTATTTGGTGGCTATATCAAGAAAATCAACTACTAAAAGAGCAATCGTTTGTTCATCAAAAAGTTTCAGCTGATAATGTAATGCCTGTAAGCGAAAGTGGCGATGAGCCAAAAATCGCGCATAAGGTGAGTTCAAACCAAGAAAATGCTGTTGAAGCCGATACTCAAGTAGCGCAGGTAAATCAAAATGCGAATGCCCCTGTAGCGGCAAAAAATACATCAACAATAACGGCAGATGTTAACGACACATTCACGGTTGATATTGTTCAGAATAATCAATCAAACAGCGAAGCACGCAATGCGAAAAATGTGGTAAATGATAATGAACCACCGTTAGAAAGCAAAACTGAAGCAAGTCAGGTTAATAAGGCTTCAACTGAGAAAAAGCCCGTCTTAACAATCGCGAGAAAACAATTGACGGCAGAAGCGTTAGTGCGACAAAAATCTAAAGCTGCGCAGCAAGCTATAGAGCTTAATAATATGAAACGGGCAGAAAGCTTACTGGAAGAAATTTTGCTGATTCAACCAGAACATCATTCCAGCAGAAAGCAACTTGCTGCGTTATGGTTTGGTCGACAAGACATGCGAGCGGCATTAAATCTATTATCACAAGGTATCGCATTAGCCCCAAATTATCTTGAGTTTCGCATGATGCAGGCGCGTATATACTTAAAAGAAGGCTTGCATAAAAAAGCGTTGGCTAGCTTAATGCCTGTGGCGCATACAGATGATGTTGCATTTCAATCTTTTCTCGCGACTATTGCACAACAAGCTGGAGAAAATAAACAAGCGTCAACGGCATATGAACGTTTAACTCAGTTACAACCAACGCAGGGGAAATGGTGGCTTGGCTATGCCGTTGCATTAGATCGTGATGGCGAGTTTTCACATGCAAAGCAAGCATACCTTAAAGCAAGTGCAACAGATGATATTTCAGAAAGTACACGGCAATTTATTCGCCAACGACTGTCTGAATTAGGAGAATAATAGAATGGCGGCACCAAAACTAAAAATGCGCCTTGGCGATTTGTTAGTGCATGAACATATCATCACTAATGAGCAATTGATGCAGGCGCTAAATAGTCAAAAATCAACAGGTCGAAAACTAGGGGATACTTTAATCGAACTTGGCTATTTAGGTGAGCGACAGCTATTAGAGTTCCTTGCACAACAACTTGATGTGCCATTTTTAGATATTAGTCAACGTCGTATTCCAACCGACGTTGCCAAATTGTTACCTGAAGTACACGCCAGACGATTACGCGCGTTGATTATAGAAGACCAGGGCGATGCTGTGTTAATTGGTATGAGTGATCCCGCCGACCTTAGTGGCTTAGATCAACTCGAAGATATGCTTTCGCCTAGAAAAGTTAAACTTGCCGTTGTCATGGAATCTCAACTTTATGAAGCATTCGATGGCCTTTATCGACGCACAGCTGATATTGAGTCTTTTGCAAGTCAGTTAGAAGAAGAATATGAGCAATCATCAGAGTTTGATTTAACCACGTCTTTCATTGATGAAGGTGGTGATGCTACTGTTGGCAAGTTGTTACAGTCAGTTTTTGAAGACGCAGTACAAATGCGCGCATCTGATATTCATATTGAGCCGGATGAAAAGTTATTGCGCATACGTCAACGTATAGATGGCGTGCTACAAGAAAATGTTTTAAAAGAAAACAAAATTGCCTCAGCGATGGTACTGCGGTTAAAGCTCATGGCTGGTCTCGACATTTCTGAGAAGCGATTACCACAAGATGGTCGCTTTAACCTTAAAATTAAAGGCCATAATATTGATGTACGTATGTCGACCATGCCAGTGCAACATGGTGAGTCAGTGGTAATGCGTTTGCTTGATCAGTCAGCTGGTTTATTATCGCTCGATGAAACTGGGATGCCTCCTGAGCTGGTTGCACGTGTTCGCCATCAAATTACACGGCCCCACGGGATGGTATTAGTAACAGGACCTACAGGTAGTGGTAAAACAACAACACTGTATGGTGCACTCAGCGAACTCAATCAGTCGACTAAAAAAATCATAACCGTTGAAGACCCCGTAGAATACCGCTTACCACGTATTAATCAGGTACAAGTCAATAGTAAAATAGATTTGAGTTTTTCCAGTGTCTTACGTACGGCTTTGCGACAAGATCCAGACATTATTATGGTCGGTGAGATGCGTGATCATGAAACAGTAGAAATTGGCTTAAGAGGCGCATTAACGGGTCACTTAGTGTTATCAACATTACATACAAATGACGCAATCACCAGTGCACTACGTTTGATTGACATGGGGGCAGCGGGCTTTTTAGTTGGTAGTTCACTTCGCGCGATTATTGCCCAGCGCTTAGTTCGAAGAGTTTGTGATAGCTGTGCAAGTACTTACGAGCCAACTAGCCAAGAAAAAATGTGGCTGTCGCATTTAGCCGGTGATAAAGCATTAAACGCTGCGTTTAGACATGGTAAAGGCTGTCAAACCTGTCAATATACTGGTTATAAAGGTCGAATTGGTGTCTTTGAGTTATTAGAAATGAACGAGCCAATGATGGCGGCGTTAAAACGAGATGATGCAGAATCATTTACCGAACAAGCAAAAGCACATCCGCACTTTACACCATTAGCTATGGCGGCATTTAACTATGCGGCACAAGGTATAACGTCGATAGAAGAAGTGTTACGCCTTGTTGAAATGATTGACGTGAGCGAGTAATAGCATATGGCAACGTTTGATTATACTGGCAGAAATAGTCAAGGTGGGCAGGTAAAAGGCTCAATCGAAGCGTCGAATGCTGCCGCAGTTGCCGAGCAACTTAATCGTCAGCAAATTATTCCTATTGCCATTGAACCAAGTAAAAAGAAATCTGATGGCAATACTAGTGGGCAAATAGACTTATCAGCGCTATTTGGTGGGTCATTAGTTTCGTTAGATGATCTTATCGTTTTCTGTCGACAAATGTATGCATTGGTTAGATCAGGCGTGCCAATATTACGCGCTATTAATGGTATGTCTGACTCAACGAATAATGTAAAACTGAAAGCTGCATTAAGCGAAATAGCGAGTCAATTAGAAGGTGGTTATACCTTATCTTCGGCCTTAAACCATCATCCTAAAATATTTACACCGTTATTTGTCTCACTTGTGCATGTTGGCGAAAATACCGGTCAACTTGAGCAAGCATTTGCAAAACTTGCCAGCTATTTTGAACGTGAACAAGAAACACGCAAGCGTATTAAAACGGCGTTACGTTACCCGTCTTTCGTTATTATCGCGATTGTGATTGCCGTGGTTGTATTAAATATATTTGTTATACCAACCTTTGCTGATATGTTTTCAAAGCTAGGTGCTGAGTTGCCTTGGGCGACACGGGCGTTGATCAGCAGTTCTGAGTTTTTCTTAACGTATTGGCCGCATATGTTGGTTAGTAGTATCGTTGCATTTTTCGGCATTCGAGGGTACCTCAACACGCCAGCGGGCAAATATCGTTGGGATAGAATTAAAACGCGGCTGCCTATTGTAGGTTCAATTATAGAACGGTCGATATTAGCGAGGTTTTCACATAGTTTCGCGATTGTACTTAAAGCTGGTGTACCCATGACCACGGGGTTAACCTTAGTATCCGAAGCGGTCGATAATAATTATATGGCCAAAAAAATTGTGTCTATGCGCACAGCCATTGAAAGCGGTGAAAGTCTTTTACGCTCAGCAATTGCCAGTGATTTATTTACCCCATTAGTGTTGCAAATGGTTGCCGTTGGTGAAGAAACAGGACGCGTTGATGAGTTATTGCAAGAAGTTGCAGATTATTATGAGCGTGAAGTAGATTATGAGCTAAGTACACTTACCGCGAAGATTGAGCCGATCCTTATTGCCATTGTGGCGGCGATGGTGTTGATTTTAGCACTCGGTATATTTACGCCAATGTGGGATATGATGTCTGCATTTAAAGGATAAATATGACACGGCAAGAGCAAGTAAATAGTCGCGAAAAGTCGCTTAGTGAAAATATCGTTATTATCACGCTTGTCGCTTGTTTAATGTCGGTGTTTATCTACTATTTTTTTAAGCAGGAAGATAATTTTACCAAAGCGAATTTTACCGCCGCTGCGTCAACATTTGCTTCGCGAGTTACCGCTATTAGAGCGCAGTGGTTTATGGAAAACCAGCCGCAGATAGTAAACGTTAAAAAGGAAGGTTTGAAAATAGCCGTTAACGATAAAGGTTGGGTAGACTTTCAAGGGGCGCAAGGCAACTGCATTAAAGTATGGCGAGCGGTAATGAAAACTGAGCTAACGTTTATGAATAATCCTGTTGCGGTATTGGAGTTAATGCAAACGTCACCCACGTCACAACGGAGATGTAGATTCCAGTTAGCAAGTGGTGAATACTTTGATTATGCTTTGCAAACAGGTATGGTAAGTAACATTAGCATTGCAAAATAGCACTATTGGTTCGAAATACGCATGTGTATGAATCAAAAGAGTGACTAATTTGCAAAAAAGTGGTTAGAATTAAACTATTAGATCTTAATTGAGGTTGTTTTATCATGAAAAAGCAGTCAGGTTTCACGTTGATTGAACTTGTTATTGTTGTTGTTATTTTGGGCTTTTTGGCTGTCACGGCAATTCCTAAGTTCTTAGATCTTACTGATAGAGCAAAGGAAGCTAATATAGAAGGTATGGCAGGTGGCTTTGCTACGGGTATTTCACTTGCACGTGCTCAATGGGAAGCTGAAGGTCGCGAGAAAGATACAGGGGGTCGAAACGTGGTTAGTTATGATGGTACAGAAGTGCTACTTACCACAGAAGCTGCTGGTATTCGCCCTGGTTACGTGGTTGCTTCAACAGCAGTTGAAAACGATGGTGCTACCTTAGGCGGTGGCTTTGATGCCGCAAACTGTGTAGACGTTTGGAACAGTATTTTACAGCAGCCACCAAAAGTAACAGACGACGCAACAGTATTATCTAACGATAGTAGTATGCAATATTATGTTGCTGAAACAGGCACTGGTGCTGCAAGTACTTGTTTTTATTATTTGAAAGAAACCATTGCGAAAGACAGTAATGGTGATTACGATGTAACTAATGTCAATACAGTTGCGAACTACTTTACGTATCAACCTGCAAACAGTGCGGTTGCAATAACAATAAATAATTAATAATCGTTCGGGGATTTACTATGAAAAAGCTATCAAGTGCTAAAGGTTTCACTTTAATTGAATTAGTGGTGGTAATTGTTATTTTAGGTATTTTAGCGGCGACAGCTGCGCCTAAGTTTATTGATTTAACGGGCGATGCAAAAGCGTCAGTGATGCAAGGTGTGCAAGGCTCAGTTAATTCAGCCGCTGATTTGGTTCACGCTAAGGCATTAGTTGAAGGAGCCATCTCTAAAGGTGATTCAATTACTGTAGCGGGCTCAACCGTAGACCTAGAATTCGGTTGGCCGGAGACAGCTGAAATCATTAAGCTAGTAGATGTCGATGATGCTGTTAGTTTTAGCGGCGGAGCATTTTTTCATTTAGATTCAAATGACCAAGCCAATTGTCGTGTTACTTATACACAGCCTGGTGATGCTACTTCACGTCCTGAGATTACCGCAGTTGATCTAGATAAGTGTTAACTTAAACGTAATAGAAATAAATAAACCGAGCCATGTGGCTCGGTTTTTTTATTGCAGATAGTTTTATTGTTCACTGATTGCAGCTTTTTCCTTGCCTGTAATGGTCCATTGTGACACTAACGGATACGTCAATTTGGCTTGCTGCAATATACGTTGATAATTAGTGTTATCACCTAAAACTTGATAACAAAGTAGCAAATGCCGATAAATCGTTTTTCGCGGCGCATGTTTTATTCGTTGCTCTGCCCATTGCGCAAAGGCTTTTACTTTTTCAGTATTTTTATTTTTCATCCCCGAAAACAGCACGTTATGAAACACATGTGCTTCAATCTTACTTCGCCAAGGTAGCGGGTTGATAATTGTTGTTAGTTTATCAAGTGTTTGCTCATCTGATTTTTCATACTGAGTGACAATGTAGTTGGTGTGTAAGGTGGTCAACAAAAAAGGTGTGCTAATGCAAGCCACAAGTATCGCCATTAATTTAGCCGAATTAAACCACCTAATGTTGTGAATAACATATTTATTGGCATTGCTTATTGTTCTTGAAAAATAAGATAGCAACAGTGCAAAAATCAACAAATGCGGCACAGAACTATAAAAAGGCATTTCTGTCTGTGTATGCAGTGCGATCGGAGCGAGTAAGCCAAAACACGCTAGCGCATGGTATTTATCTTTACTGCGGATAAAACAAAATATAAATCCTGCTATCAATATCAAAAACCCGAGGAACGGAATCACTCCACCTTCTATCGTCCACAACAGTGTTTCATTGTGAGGATGATTGAGATTTATTAACGGATCAGCTAAGTCAGGTTGTTGCCTTTTTAATTGGTTATGAAAATCAAGATAACGGCGCTCAAAACTACCATAACCAACGCCTGTTAATGGTGCTGAAAGCCATAGTTTTGTACTTACACTGTAAATTGTTTTTCTGACATTAACACTACGTTGTTCATCTTTGATATAGCTTGGTTCTTCATTTAATTTGTTTACATAAAGTGTGGTAAACACAGAAATAATGATAACAAGATAACAAATCAAGCTACGCTTAATAGAACTCTTTACGAATAAAGGCGTAATAAAAATAAGCGCGGCAACAGCCCCGTACTTGCCCGTTAGTGATAATAAATCGGTTAATAAAATCGTAAAGGCAGCGATAAGGAGCAATAATGATAATAGCCATTTCTTTGCTAATTGTTGCTTTATCGCTAAGAGATAACAACAAATAGCTAACCCAGTGGCGATAAAGCTTGCCATCACGTTCGGTTGATAAAACAACCCAAACACGCGATGGCGTGATGGATCAAAATCTAACGGTGCGAAGTACTCTGTTAATGATAATTGAAACAAACCTACAGCGACTTGAATACAAATGGCAAATAAAGCAAGGCCTAATAATAACCCTGGTTTCTTTTCTAAGAAATCGAGTTGCTGCAGAGCAATGATAAATGCAACGGCAATACAAGCACCTAGATAACGTGGAATAGCGTGTTCGCTAAATTCTGCGCCATAAAAAAAGGGAATGAGTAAGCAAATCAACGCCGCAAGCAAACAATATTCAAAGGGAGATAGCACTATGTGTTTATCACAGGCAATTTTGTACAAAGCGAGTGCCACAATAAGGCACATACATAGCCATGCTAACACATTAAAAGAGTACGCTAATCCAACCCCGCCAGACGTTTCCATGATCAGCGTCATGCCTAAAGCAAAATAACTAAAAAGCAATAGAAGGGCGGTTTTGCTATAACGAGACATGAGCTGCATTGTTAGATTGAGATAGACGCAGATTAAGTAGAAAGTCACTTTATTTCAACTTTTTAACGAATTTGATGCGATAGATTTATTTATTGACGGTTTTTCATTATGATGGATTTATCGCCTATAAAATCTATCGTGTTACTTAGCATGGAGTCTTTAACAGATGCTTAAGAATGGCTTTACGCTTATCGAGTTACTTGTTGTGATCATTATCGTTGGTATATTAGCGACTATCGCAGTGCCTAAATATATTGATTTTAGTCGAGATGCAAAAACCACAACCCTAGAAGCAATAAAGGCGTCTTTTGAGGGCGGTATGGCACGTGTTTATGGTAAGGCTGTAATCAAGGGTAACCAAAATTTACCTTTTGCGCCTAATGCAAATACGGCGTTAGCTTTTCCAACTATTCAGCTAGATGGTCAGCCTGTTTATGTAAAATACGGTTATCCGTTAGCCTCAGAGAGTGAATGGTCAAAAATAATAGACTTTGACCAAAATGCTTTTGAGGTCACGGCTACGACAGATAATAGCCGATTAATTGTTTATCCAAGCGATCAGGCTACTCCTGTAAATACCAGCGAAGCTTGTATTGTTTATTACCGAGCGGCAACATCGACTACTAAAGCCACGGTAGGGATGAACCCTTGCTAATGAGCCAAAATGTCGTCAAACCTATCCGCGCATTTACTACGATTGAAATGGTGGTAACCATTATTATTTTAGCCATTGTAGCGGTAACTGTTGTACCCAAATGGTTTAGTGGTAGCGGTTATGAAGAAAGAACCTATCAAGATGAAATTGTCACCACATTGCGTGCGGTGCAAATACGTGCGATGCAACAAAGTAATGCCTGCCATAAAGTAAAAGTAACAACTCAAATGATTGGCCTGTTGAAAACCGATATGACATCAGCAGATAGTTGTCATCTTAACCAATGGCAAGATAGCGTGCGTTATAATTTAAATAACGAAGACGGACCGACAAGTGTGCAAATAGACGGTAATCACTTGGTTACGTTTAGTGGAGATGACATTGCCTTTAGTAAAATGGGGCGACCAGAAGGTTGTACTGCCCCATGTAAAATCACTATCACAGGTGAAGAACAAACATTAAATGTATTTGTTAATGCAGAAGGCTTTATTTATGAAGGCTAACCAAAGTGGTTTTACATTGATAGAAACGATTGTTGGCATTGTCGTGTTATCAATCTCGTTCGCCGTATTAACGACATTGCTTTATCCTGCAACTGAACAAAGTGCTAGTGTATTGCATCAAATACGAGGCGCTGAATTAGCACAATCAATGCTCAATGAAATTCAACAAAAAGCGTTCGACGAAAACAGTGATAAAGCGGGGGGACGGTTACGTTGCGGTGAAGCTGATGCTGACCCTTGTAGCCTAAATATGGCTAATGAGGAATCTGATGTCCGTGAACTGTTTGATGATGTCGATGACTATAATGGCTTAGTTTATAACAATGGTGATATTGCAAATTATTTAGGCTTTACGTTAACGGTATCGGTTGGTAATGATAGTGATTTTAATGGCATTACTAGAGAAAATGGCGATACAGATGATAATCAGTATACGGCAAAGCTGATCACCGTGACTGTAACAACGCCAACAGGCTATGTGCAAACTTTTGCCACTTATCGGACTAATTACTGATGAAACATCACTTAACTAAACATCAGATGCGTGGCTTTACGTTAATCGAGTTAATTACGGTTATTGTAATCTTGGGGGTTTTGGCGGTTGGCGTTAGTAACTTCTTGAAGTTTGGTAGTAATATTTATGCTGAATCTACCGCGAGAGATAAGTTGATCAGTGGTGCTCGCTTTGCTGTTGAACGTTTAAATAGAGAAATTCGTACCGCATTACCTAATTCATTGTATAAAACGAACTCCGCTGGCGCCGATTGTTTACATTTTACACCAGTGTTAGCCACGAGTATTTATCTAGATATTCCCGTGTTACCTGAAAGTGCTGCGTCTGTTATAGACGTTGTTCCTTTTGAAGATGACGCTGTTGCCAATGCGAACAAGATTATTGTGTATCCTACAAACGTTGATGATGTAATAAGTACTTCTGGGAAAGTGCATAATTTTGCAAGTATTACCAAGCCGTCATCTTCAGCAACCTGGAACGTTAATTTTTCATCGGCAATACATTTTAAAACCGATTCGCCAACCAAACGCGCGTATTTTATCGCAGGAGAAACAGCGTTTTGTATTACCGCTAATGGCATACTGACACGAGATGGTGTGCCATTAGCAACAGGTATAAATCAATTATCTTCCAATATAGAGGTAAAGGAAGCAACGTTACAACGTAATAGCGTTGTTACGATTGCATTGCAATTTGAGCAAAATGGTGAGCAAGCATTACTTCGTAACCAAATTCAGGTGCCAAATGTTCCATAATGTCAATTTTTTACCAACACACAGTGCCAAAAGTCAAACAGGTAGCGCTTTAGTTATTGCAATTTTCGTTATTGTTGTGATGAGTTTGCTAGGTGTTGCCCTCGTCAAGATGTTGCGTACTAGCAGTAACACTGTTGTCTATGAAGTATTAGGCACGAGAGCATTTCAAGCAGCACAAACAGGCATGCAATGGCAATTACAGCAGATTTTCCCGCTCGATAATCCTGCACAAAGTTGCCCTGGGGGGAATCTTGAGCCAAGCATTGCTCATATTGATGGCTTAAAAAATTGTGGTTTTAAAACCCAATGCACACTTAACCCCGATGTCATCGCAGGAGCACAGTATTATACGCTTACAAGTACAGGTAGTTGCACAATTGATGATGTTACAACCTCAAGAACAGTTGAAGTACAAGCGCGAAGTTTATAACAATGTGTTTACATATAAATGTTGGTTTTCTTTACACCTATTAACACTTAGCGTAAAGGATAAAATTTAAGTTATTAATAAGTAATTATTTTTTAAATTAGGCATGAATTTTGTATAAACAAACTGACGTCGTTTTGATTGTATCCGCTTCATTAAGTAGAGGTCGTTTTAATGAACAAATTTATTAGCCTAATATTACTTTCTTTTTGTATTACATTTGTGTCCAACGCAACGTTGATCACTAATTTGTCGCAATTTGATCTTGAGAACAAGAACTATGTTAACGCCGAAGATCAGTTAACAACTGATTTAGCAGGTGTACATTATGTCTCATCTAATGGCTGGGATTATGCGTGGGCATCACCTGTAAATGCTGAATCATGGGGTACAAACACCTTACATGCACCGTTAGTGCAAGAAAATTGGCATTATGCGACATTAGAGCAACTGGTGTATATTTTTGAAGTGTTAACGCTTGATGCATTCACCTTAAAGGATGATCAAGGCACGATAACAGGTTACATTCATGCTGTGGAGTATTTTAATTCTGTATTTACGGGGTTAAGCCAAAACATACTTTCACAAGATACAGTCACCACAACAGATTTTGAAACTGGCATCATTGCCAGTGACCCAAATGGTGTGGGTTTACTACCTTTTTATTTAGATTTTGCCGATACTTTTTATGTACGTGAGTCTTCACTTGCACCTGAGCCTAATCAAGTTCCAGAGCCGACAACTGTGTTATTACTAGCATTAGGTGTGCTGCTTGTCGCTGGACGTAAGTTAAAATATTCTCTTAATATTTAGTATTAAACTATGTATGCGGCGTTTTACTGGTTATTGGTTGAACGCATATAGAGCCCCTTTTTCGTTTCATGAAAATTTTCCCCACGTTAGTGGGGTTTTTTCTTTTTGCATTTAAGCGCGCTTTAGCGAACAAATACAAGCTGTTACTTGTACTCTTGAGCAGTTAGGAGTAACGTTAAGTAAGATAAGTTTATTGCTGAAGTTGTTTAGTGATGCTCCGACAATTATGCCTTGCACTTTTATTGTTCATATTTGCTATTTCGCCTAGCTATGCGACTGACTGTAGTGCCATCTTTCCAGGGCCAACGACATTTGCCGTCAATGGTGGAATATCAATCAATAATTCAAGTACTTGCGATGGCGGTACTTGTTCGCCAGTTAATAGTTTTCCGACTCCTACAATCCCTTTTTATTCTGCCAGTGGCTTTTTTAATGCGACCAATATAACGGATGGAGTCTATCAGCATTTGTACTGGGGGCATTCTCAAGGAGCAACAATAACCTTTAGTGGCACTGGTACTGCGGTTATTTTTATCAATGGTAGTGCGACCATACAACAAAATACACGGATTAATGCTGGTGGTAGTCCTGCCAATGTTTTACTCATTGTCGCCGGCTCGTTAACCATTAATAGATTTGCTGAAATTAATGCCCATATTTATGCAGGAGGCAGTATTTCGGTCAACCGTAATGCTTATATTACCGGCTCAATTTCTGCTAACGGTGCTATGCAAGTAGACCAACAAGGTGCGTTTTTTTATTCTTCAGGCGATGCTGACAAACTTGATGGCCATGGTTTTTGTGAAGGTTCAGCCGCTTCTATTAATCATTATCAGATCCTTCATAGTGCGAATGGTCTTACTTGTGAAGCTGAAAGTGTTACCGTAAAGGCCTGCACTAATAGCTTTGATGGTACATGTATTGAAACAACGGAAAACGTCTCCTTAGATGTTATTGCACAAGGTAATAGTCATTCGGTAATCAAGGCGATTAATTTTACTGGAAATACCACCTTTGATTTGTCATACCGAGTTGCAGAAACTGCTACATTGTCTATTGATAACGCCAGTGTTGCGGCAAGTAATGGCTATGTGTGTAATAGCAATAACCCAAATGACTGTGATATCACGTTTAGTAATGCGGGCTTTAAAATTACCGGTTTTAATGATATCGAAGTGGCGGGTGAGCCAATGCAGAGCGGCGGTAATTCACGGATCTTTATTCAAGCAGTGAAAGATGATGACGGTGTTTGCCAAGGATATTTTGATAGCGCAGGTACGCGCCGTATTGATTTTGCACTGAAAGCAGCTAATCCTGCTTTGACGAGTGGGTTAGATTATAAAATTGCAAACAATACTGTACCTAAATATTTAGGTGCTCCCTCGAGTTATAGTGCTATAGATTTAGCGTTCGATAATGACTCTACAGCACAATTGCCGATCAATACTTATCATGATGCTGGTGAGGTACTTTTATATGCGAAACATGATATTGCGGCAACACCTGACAACCCTGCGGTTACACTATTTGGTAATAGTGAAATCTTTTATGTCAGGCCGTATGAATTCATTGTGAGTGCTAATACCGACAGCAATAATGACGGTACATCGCCCTTAATGAGCGCTGATATCAATGCAACTATTACCGAGCAGGCGGGGGCTGAATTTAATTTAAATATTCTGGCAGTTAATAAAGATGGTGATATTACGCCTAATTTTACACAACAAGTAGAGCTAGCTTTACAACGCATTTTACCCACATCCGACGGTGTTACAGGTACATTAACCGGGGATAACTTAAACTTAACCACGACGTTACCTGGCGATAATTTAACATATGCAACCTCTGCTTTTTCCTTCAATTCGGGCCAATATCAAAGTCTGAAAACAGCTACCGGCGCGGTTTATAACGAAGTAGGAAGTGTTAAACTTTACGTGCGTGAACAGCAAACGGTAAGTAATAGTAATAATCACGCCAGTGGACTAGCCACTATTGGTCGTTTTATTCCGGCTAAGTTTGTATTAACCCAGTCAAGTGTCACTAACTTTTGTACTGTGGCTGGTGAACCCATGAGCTATATGTCACAACCTGAAATCAAACTGGTTTATGAAATTACCGCACAAAATCAAGCTGGCGACACCACCAAAAATTATTTTGCTACCCTGGCGAAAGCAACTATTGATGTAGTAGCTGAAAATGCTGCTGTTGATGATGTTACTCATCGCTTGCGGGATTTTTCCGGCGTAGATTGGTATGACGGCGTTTATAAAAATGAAGATGATGGTGGAAGTGGAGGTTTGGAGTTTGATAAAGGACAGTTTGTTAGAGAAAGCTCGCCGGATGGCCCATTTGAGCAGGTGCGTTTTGGTGTCAAACTGACCGATGTTGAAGGGAGTGAACTTGAAGGGCTGGATATGTTGCAAAACACGGCACGCTCTTTAGCAGGCTTTGACAGTAAAATTCGTTTTGGCCGTTGGGTTATTGAAAACGCTTATGGTCCTGAAACCGAAGTATTACCCGTTGTAATGCGTCTAGAGTATTTCGATGGCAGTGGTTTTAGTGGTTTTGTTGTTAATGACGGTGATAGCTGTACAACGCCAAACTTAGAACCTGTTCTTAATGATGCAAGAATTACTTCAGGCGCTATATGGAGCGGTGGATTAAATAGTGGCCAGTATCGCTTAATTGATAAAGACACCTCAGACAATTTAGAGGTAGATGATGTTGAAGCTGATACAGATGGTACATTTATTTCCGGGCATTTTATTGAACTGCCAAATAGATTTACCTTTAGCGCACCAGGTAATGGCAAACAAGGGGGTTTACAGTTTGAATATGAAGTACCAGCATGGTTAAAGTATGATTGGCAGGATAATAATCTTTATGATGATAACCCCGTTGGCTTACTAAATTTCGGTCTTTTTCGTGGTAATGACCGCATTATTTCTTGGCGAGAAATACAAAATTAGCGCTTTTTTGACAGTTTCATGAAAAAAGTTGCAAAAAAACATGATTTTTTCGTCATTCGGGCATCACATCTTGTCAATACTACGTTATGATTACCGACAATTAGAAAAATAATCGAAGTACGCTATGGCAGCCATGTTGTAGTCAGATAGCAAGGACATTTAGACCGTATGTTTAAAAAATTACGAGGCATGTTTTCTAACGATTTATCAATCGACTTAGGAACGGCAAACACACTTATTTATGTAAAAGAACAAGGTATCGTGTTAGACGAGCCATCAGTAGTTGCTATTCGTCAAGACAGGGCCGGCGGCTCAAAAAGTGTTGCCGCAGTAGGTACAGCTGCAAAACAAATGTTAGGTCGTACACCAGGAAACATTGAAGCGATAAGACCGATGAAAGACGGTGTTATTGCAAACTTTTTCGTGACAGAAAAAATGCTGCAGTATTTTATTAAGCAAGTACACAGCAATAATTTTTTACGCCCTAGTCCACGTGTTCTAGTGTGTGTGCCATGTGGGTCAACACAAGTTGAACGACGTGCTATTCGTGAGTCTGCGCTAGGGGCGGGTGCTCGTGAAGTGTACCTTATTGATGAGCCAATGGCAGCCGCAATTGGGGCGGGCATGCCAGTGTCTGAAGCAACAGGTTCTATGGTTGTTGATATCGGTGGTGGTACGACAGAAGTTGGTATTATTTCACTTAATGGTGTGGTGTATTCATCATCTGTTCGTATTGGCGGTGATAAATTTGATGACGCGATTATTAACTATGTTCGTCGTAATTTTGGTAGCTTAATCGGTGAAGCAACGGCAGAGCGCATTAAACATGAAATTGGCTCGGCATACCCAGGTGAAGAACTTGTTGAAATTGAAGTACGAGGACGTAACTTAGCCGAAGGTGTTCCGCGTAGCTTTACGTTAAACAGTAATGAAATATTAGAAGCCTTGCAGGAACCTTTAACAGGTATTGTTAGTGCCATTATGGTCGCTTTAGAACAATCGCCACCAGAATTAGCGTCTGATATTTCTGAACGCGGTATGGTACTAACTGGCGGTGGTGCATTATTAAAAGATTTAGATCGTTTATTGATGGAAGAAACCGGTATCCCTGTTGTTGTTGCTGATGACCCATTAACATGTGTCGCTCGAGGTGGTGGTAAAGCATTAGAAATGATAGATATGCACGGCGGTGACTTGTTCACTTACGAGTAAAATTTTAATGCAGTGTAGCGTCACTGCATTAAATAAATGATTAGCAAAGGCCTGCTTATTGATGTTCAATAAAATAGAGAAAATATATTCTCGATGAATCCTATATTTAAACATGGACCCTCTCCACAGCACCGACTCGTTCTGGTGCTGTTTTGTTCTGCCCTTTTGATCTTTTTCGATCACAAAATGAATAGCTTTGAGTTTGTCCGAGGTTATTTACAATCAGTGGTAAGCCCACTTCAGTATTTGGCAACTACACCTAAACAAGCGATAGATTGGGCTGTTGAGAACATTAAAACCCGAAAGCATCTAATCGAGGAAAACCAAACGCTTAAATCAAATGAATTGCGCTATAAAGAACAAGCAATGCAATTAAATATTCTTAAACAAGAAAATGATCGATTACGTTTGTTGCTTTCATCTCCTGTTCGTAAAGACGCTAAAAAAATGGTCGCAGAAATTTTATCGGTTGATAGTGATCCATATTCTCATCAGGTGGTTATTAACCGTGGCGCAAATGATGGTGTTTTTGAAGGACAAGCGATCATTGATGACAAAGGCATTGTTGGCCAGGTCTTGCATGTTGGCACCATTACGAGTCGCATATTGCTTATCACAGATGTGACTCATGCAGTTCCCGTGAGAATTACGCGTAATGGCATTCGTATGATAGCAAACGGCACGGGCACTATTGATCGTTTGATTCATAATTTTGTTCCCCACAGTACGGATGTAAAAGTAGGAGACTTACTTGTAACGTCAGGGTTAGGCGGCAAATATCCAGAAGGTTATCCTGTTGCTCGTGTAGTTGCGGTGAGAACTGATGAATCTCGAGCCTTTGCCCAAGTGCAAAGTGAGCCCGTAGCTCAGATAAATCGTTTACGATATGTATTATTGTTATGGCCAGAGAAACCAACCCCTATATTTTCGAGTAAAGACGAGCTGTCTGCTGTGATGGAGAACAATAATGTTGGCTCATAATGGCATCATCATATTATTAACGTTGTTGGTCGCGATTGTTGGCTCTATTATGCCTTTGCCCTTAAGCGTCGATGCCTTTCGACCTGATTGGGTGTTAGTGGTCTTATTATATTGGACACTTGCACTACCGAGTAGAGTCAATGTCATTACTGCTTGGATCATGGGCTTTTTATTAGATGTACTTTTAGGGTCAGTATTAGGCGTACATGCAGCCGCAATGGCATTATGTGTTTATATAATTGCAGGCAACTTTCAGAAAATACGAAATTTTTCTGTTTGGCAACAAGCACTTATTGTAGGTGTGCTATCTGCATTATATCACTTACTTGTTTTTTGGTTTCAACGCTTTTTAACCGATATTATTTTCTTACCAAGCTACTTATACCCTGTACTTACCACGATTATTTTATGGCCTTGGGCTTTTTTATTATTACGCAAAATTCGTCGACACTTCGGCATTAAATAATAGGTAATCCTTGTCATGACACCTTCATTGATATTAGCGTCGCAATCACCGAGAAGAAAAGCCTTTTTGTCGGAACTTGGATACACGTTTACCTGTCAAAGCCCAGATATAGATGAAACGTTACGGCCATCAGAGGGGCCTTCAGATTATGTACTACGCTTATCTTTAGAAAAGGCAAATTGCATCGCCGACAAAGCTCCAAAGCAAAGCGTCGTTGTTGGATCGGACACCTGTGTTGTTTACCAACAACGTATTCTTGGAAAACCTGAAACTATTGAGCAATGCCGCGAGTATTTGTCATTGCTTTCAGGTAATACACATCAAGTATATACCGGTGTTGCAGTTGTTCAGGGTTCGTTAAGCGATACGTGTGTAGTCTGTACACATGTAGAGTTTGATGAGATTTCTGAGCATGAAATGGATGCCTATTGGCATAGCGGTGAGCCTAAAGATAAGGCAGGTGCCTATGGTATCCAAGGTATTGGTGGACAGTTTGTTAAAGCCATTCGTGGCAGTTACTCAGCCGTGGTAGGGTTACCACTTTGTGAAACGAAAGCTTTATTAGCCCATTTTAATATGTATACATCACTGCAAAACGCCAAAATCAGATAAAGGAAATTAAATGACCGGTGAATTACTGATAAATGTAACACCTAGTGAAACGCGTGTAGCGTTAATTGAGAATGGTGTATTACAAGAGGTCCATGTTGAACGTGAAGCAAAACGTGGGCTAGTTGGTAATATTTATCTCGGCAAAGTCATTCGTGTTTTACCTGGTATGCAAGCTGCCTTTGTTGATATTAACCTTGATAAAGCTGCGTTTTTGCATGCATCTGATATTAACTCTAAATTAATTACCAATGATGAAAGTAATGGTGAACAAGTACCTGACATTCGTAGCTTAGTGCATGAAGGGCAATATATCGTGGTTCAAGTGGTGAAAGATCCACTAGGAACCAAAGGCGCGCGATTAACCACAGATATTACAGTTGCTGCGCGATATTTAGTGTTAATGCCTAATGCAAGCCATGCAGGTATTTCACAACGAATAGAAGATGTCGCAGAGCGAAAACGCTTGCGAGAAATTGTACAGCCTTACTGTGAAGATGATCATGGTTTTATTGTGCGAACAGCCGCTGAAGGTGCTGGTGTTAAAGAATTGCAGCATGATGCTGAGTTTCTGTGCCGTGTTTGGGCAAAAGTCACAGAACGTAAAAAACGTAAACAAACAAAAACAGCGATTTACCAAGACTTGTCATTGGCTTTCCGTGTTATTCGAGATTTTGTTGGCACGTCTTTAGAGCGTATTCGTGTTGATTCCAAGCTAACCTTTGATCAGCTTGGAGAGTTTACACAAGAGTTTGTGCCTGAATTGACACCTGTTATGGAATATTACCCAGGTGAAAGACCCATTTTTGACTTGTTTGATGTTGAAAGCGAGATACAACGGGCGTTACATCGAAAAATCGAACTAAAATCTGGTGGTTATTTGATTATTGATCAAACAGAAGCAATGACCACAATAGATATTAATACAGGGGCCTTTGTTGGACACCGTAACCTGGAAGAAACAATCTTTAATACAAATATAGAAGCGACGCAAGCCATTGCTCGACAGTTACGGTTACGTAACCTTGGCGGTATTATCATTGTCGATTTTATTGATATGCACAGTGATGACCATCAACGCCGCGTGTTGCATAGTTTAGATATGGCAATGGCTAAAGACAAAGTGAAATACAGTCTTTCTGGCTTTTCCGCGTTAGGATTAGTTGAGATGACTCGCAAGAGAACGCGTGAGAGTTTAGAGCATATTTTATGTGGTGAATGCCCTGTTTGCGAAGGTCGAGGTAATTTAAAGACGGTTGAAACGGTCTGTTTTGAGATATTACGAGAAATTGTCAGAGTTAATCGCGCCTATGATGCCGATAAGTTTATCGTTTATGCATCAACCGCCGTGAGTGAGTCATTAGTTAATGATGAGTTTCATAACCTCGCTGAACTAGAAGTGTTTATTGGCAAACAAATTAAAATACAAACAGAATCATTATATAACCAGGAGCAATTCGATGTTGTCATGATGTGACATATTGGCGTTATGATAAGCTAAGGTAAAGTTATAGCAGCAAGGAGATGCTGTAAGGATTGGTAGGGAACAGGTATTAAATAGTCAGGTGAAGAGCTAATTTAGTTATGACAGTGTCAAAGGTTTCCAATCGCTGGTTAAACCGAGCATATAAAATACTCGCTATTTTATTAGTGGTATTTGCTGTGCTAATTAGCGCGTTGCGTTTGTTCCTACCTTATGCTCATAACTATAGCCAGCACTTCCAAGATTATATCAACAGCGCTTATGGTAGTGATATTGTTATTGGTAATCTAAACATGGGGTGGCTAAGTTCTGGCCCTAGTTTAGTGGCGGAAAATGTCAGTGTACTGAAAACAGATGGCGCTGTTATTTTCATTGAAGCGTTTGATGTTAATCTCGACTTCTGGCGCAGTATTCAACAGCGCAATATTGTCACTAAAGACTTGTCTTTACAAGGTGTAAAAGTGCTGTTTGATCAGCAGGCGTTTGCAAACAACGCTGCTAATAACGACGCCATGGTACAAAATGTATCAGAACTTTTTCTTAAACAAATTAATCGATTTTCGATTAAAGATAGTCAGATAATTTACCGTGATCAAAAGGGTGAAAAGACCTTTCTTGTGAATGAACTTTATTGGGAAAACCGAGGTAAAAACCATAAAGCGAAAGGTAACGTGGTGCTAGACGGTTTAACGTCAAACACCTTGCAATTTAACATGGCGATTCATGGCGATCAGCTTGACGATATGGAAGGTAAGTTATACCTGAATGCGAATCAGCTCAATATCACCCCTTGGTTAGACAGAGTTTTTGCGGTTGAAGATGAAAATACCCATTCGTCAATAAACTTTGATGCATGGTTAACAATTACCAAAGGGCAAGCTAAACAACTTCAAGTCGTACTGGGTGAAAATCAAATTGCGTGGCAGCATGAAAATAACATTAAAACGCTTAATGTTGACCAAGGACAAATTGTTGTTGATAACATTGGGCAATCAATGCCAGTGCATATTTACTCAAGTGAGATCAGCGTTCGCACTGATGAACAGCAGTGGCAGCCGTTTTATTTAGATATCAGTCATGATGATATTCTTACCTCAGGTTTTATTTCTCAGGTTGATATTGCTGGAATCAGTGATTTATTGCCACTTTTCATTGAACATGAATCTTTTAAAAGTTTATTAGATAGTGTTAACCCACGTGGTCAATTTTCACAAATTAAGTTTGAAAACGAAGATAATAATATCAAAGCCACAGCGAACTTCTCGGAGTTTGAATCAGATTATAGTGACGGAATCCCAGCTATTTCTAACCTTGCAGGAGAGCTTGTCTTGCATAATGATCTAGCCAAGTTAAGGATCATTGGAAAGGCCGGTCGGCTTGATTTTGCACAACATTTTAATACGCCAATTTCTTTTGAGAAGTTAGCTGCGAATGTGGTAGTAAGGCAAGTACAGGATAGTTGGCAAATAACGTCACCCGATATTGTTTTTACATCAGATAAAATAAAGTTGAATGCTGAACTTGGTTTAACATATTCACCTGAACAAGCAACGGAAATGGCACTTTATGCATATGCTAGAGAGTTAAACGTAGTTGATGCACCTGCTTTGTACCCTCACCAATTAATGGGTGAGGACTTGGTTAATTATTTAAATAAAGCGTTAAAAAAAGGCAAGGTTTCACAGGCGAGCATTCTATTTAACGGGCCATTATCGAAGTTTCCTTTTGAACACAATGAAGGCGTATTTAATGTTAATGCAGAACTAGAAGATGCCAGTTTTATCTTCAATGAAAATTGGCCTGCTATTCAACACTTTTCCGCCAATTTGAATTTTACTAATAATGAAATGTTAATAACAGGTAGATCCGGCACATTAAATGGTTTGTCTGTAGCAGGCGTAACGGCAGAGTTCGCTGACCTTACGCATGAACAAGTACTTAACATAGAGGCAAAACTAGCAAGTGCAGATCCTGCCTTGGTCACAAATTTGATGCTCACTAGTCCACTTGATCAGAGTGTTGGTGCGGTACTTGAACAATTAAATGTGAAGCAAAATGTGGGGGCGGCGTTTGCGTTATCATTACCACTTAATAACGTTGATGCTGCGGTTGCCAACGGTAAAATTACTTTTAACAACAATGATGTTTCACTTAAAGCTCCAGAAATGCTACTAAGTAAGCTCAATGGACAATTGACGTTTGAAAATGAAGTAATTGAAGCGAGTAATTTGTCACTCAGTTGGCGTGGTATGCCATTAACCTTAAATGTTAGCGGTAAGCAAAACCCATTACATTATGAAACTAATATTCAAATTAAAGCGTTATGGCCGCATGAAACTTGGATCGCACAAATACCTGAACCGTTGAAACATTATGCAAACGGTGAATTGGGCTGGCAAGGGCACCTCGTTTTAAATAATTTTGATGATGGCGCATTTAATTATCATTTAAACATTGATTCTACATTGGAAAAAACAGCACTTTCTTTACCTGAACCTTATCGTAAACAGGCAAGCGATGTAGTGATGAGTAAAGTGCTCGCTAATGGCGACCTGACGCATTCAACTGTTGATGTTGTAATTGGCGAGCAGCTCGCCTTTTATGGCCGATTAGATCATGAAAGCACAAGCTTTTTGCAGTCGCATTTGATTCTTGGCTCAGCGCCAATGTCTTTACCTAAAAAGGGTTTTCACGTTACTTCTGCCTTAGAAACGGCAAATTTTGCGCAATGGCAGCCATTTATAAGTGATTTACTTGCAAGTCTTCCGCCGAATGACGAGCTAACTGCAAACACATCGCCAAGCCTTTTACCTTCGCCAGATATTATTCGAGGTGACATTAGCCACATTGATTTATATGGTGAAACACTTTCAGGGGTATCATTTGATTTAGCCGATCAAACCAGTTGGTGGTTGCTGTCGTTAACGAGTAAAGAAGCTAGGGGCGAAGTAAAATTCTTTCCTGATTGGTTAACGCAAGGGATTGAGGTGAATGCAGATTATTTGAGAATCGCCGCTAATAAAACCTTAATTGACTCTAATGCTGATGAGCAACAAAAGGCCACTAATAATGAACAAACGATCAAGCAAATAGATAGTGAATTCAATCAACAGTTGTTTTCGTCTATGCCACCGATTCGCTTTTCCTGTGGTGACTGCCAGTATGCGAATTTATCTTTTGGTAGCGTAGATTTTTTACTCAACCGCATTGATGAACATAGTCTAGCGCTTAAGAATTTTGTCGCTAAACGACAAAGCAACCAACTGACTTTAGATGCTATTTGGCAAATTGACGATGAACAGTCGACAACCAATATTTCAGGCAGTTATAAGACAAAAGATATTGAACGAGAGTTTGAACGGCTTGGTCTTTCCTCTACTGTGGCAGACAGTGGGTTAAGTACGACATTTTCACTTAATTGGTTTGGTGGGCCGCACGACTTTACCCTCGCAAACTTAAATGGTGATGTTAAGGCTAAGCTCGATGAAGGAGTGTTAAAGGAAGTGCCGGATCAAGCAAGAGCGTTCTCCATCTTAAGTTTGCAGTCGTTGGTGCGTAAGTTACGCTTTGATTTTCGTGATATTTTTGCTGATGGTATGTTTTATAGTGAAATCAAAGGTGATTATCACATTAAAGATGGCATTGTTTATACGAAAAATACCTTTATGAAAGGTGCTGCAGGTGATTTAAGCGTTAAAGGTAATACAGATTTACAGCAACAAACTCTCGACTATCGTATGTCTTATCAACCCAATGTGACGTCAAGTCTCCCTGCGATAGCTTGGATTGCCACGTTGAACCCCGTGACGTTCTTGGCGGGCGTTGCAATTGATGGTGTGATTACATCACAAGTGCCCGTTGAATATCAGTTTGCATTGACGGGAGATATTTCAGCACCTAACTTTCAACAAATAGATAAGAAAACTAAACATATAAGTGTTGGCCAAGATACGCCACCGCAAATAGTGGAACATTTACCAGAGCAAAAATCGGAACAAGAGATACAAGGGGTGTTAAACCCGGAGACAGGATTGATAGAGCCCTTAAAGAAAGATCAAATGGAAAGGCCTAATGGTTAAACTCTCTGCAATTCAATTAACATCAACGCCAAATGTTGATGAAAATTTAGCAGTCATAGAACAGCAACTCAAAGAGATCACTGCAATAAATGAATCTTGCGAGCACATTATTGTTTTGCCAGAGTGCTGTTTATTTTTCGGTGGCAAAGACGCTGAACAATTAGCGTTGGCAAAAGAAACATGTCAAAGTGATAGATTAAGTAAGGCGTTGTCACGTTTAGCTAAAAACTATGCTGTATCACTCGTTGCAGGTAGTATTCCGATTTATCGTCAGCAAACGGATAAGTTTACTAATACCTGCTGTGTTTTCGATAAAACAGGCTTAAAAGTTGCTGAGTACGATAAATTACATTTATTTGATGTTGAGGTTGAAGATAATGAAAAACAATACCTTGAATCAAGATATACGCAACCTGGCAATAAGGTTGTAACAGTTTCATTGGCAGATGTTACGGTTGGACTTGCGATCTGTTATGATCTCCGTTTCCCTGAATTGTTTAGGGAACTGTGTAAACAAGGTGCCCAAGTGATTACGTTACCAAGTGCCTTTACCCGTGTTACAGGAAAAGCCCATTGGCTAGCCTTGCTAAAAGCTCGCGCAATAGAAAATCAAGTTTACATTGTTGCAGCAGGACAGGTAGGTACACATAGTAATGGTAGGGAAACATATGGGCATAGTTTGATTGTCGACCCTTGGGGAGAGGTAGTTACACAACTTCCTGATGGGCTAGGTTATGTTTCAGCACAATTTGAACCATCAAGAGTTACTCAGGTTAGAACGGCAATACCTGTGGCAACACATAATAAATTTACAACGAAGTTAATCAACAATGAATGAAGTCGAAAAAGATCTACTTGGTAAAGGTCAGTTAGATCAAGGTTTTTTAACCGATATATTATCTGGGATTAGCCAACACAATGTTGATCTTGCTGATCTGTACTTTCAATCTAGTGCTCACGAATCTTGGTTATTAGAAGATGGTGTCGTTAAAGAAGGCTCCTATAATATCGAACGTGGTGTAGGGGTTAGAGCGATATCGGGTGAAAAAACCGGTTTCTCTTATTCTGATGATATTTCTGCACAATCATTAGAAAAAGCCGCAACAGCCGCCAAAGGTATCGCAAGTGCAGGACACTCAGGTAAAGTTAAAGTCTTTACCCAACATGCTGTACAGCAAATTTATACTCAAGTAGATCCATTAAGTAGTTTATCTCAAGAGAAAAAAATCATATTACTTCATGAAGTTGAAGCGCATGCAAGACAACAAGATGAACGTGTAAAGCAGGTTATTGTTAGTTTAACTGGCGTTTATGAAAAAGTATTAGTCGCGGCTAATGATGGTACCTACGCTACTGATATTAGACCGTTAGTCAGGCTAAATTGCTCAGTACTTGTAGAAGGCGACGGTAAACGTGAACGCGGCAGTGCAGGTGGCGGTGGTCGTACCGATTATAGCTATTTCTTTGAGGTTGAAGATAACAAAGCAAGGTATCTTCACTACGCAGAAGAAGCGGTTAGACAGGCGCTAGTTAATTTAGTGGCGATTGAATCACCGGCAGGCTCGCTACCTGTAGTGCTCGGTTCTGGTTGGCCTGGTGTGTTACTTCATGAGGCTGTTGGACATGGTTTAGAAGGTGATTTCAACCGTAAGGGTTCTTCAGCTTTTTCAGGCAAAGTAGGTCAGCAAGTAACTTCTGAGCATTGTACGATCGTTGATGATGGTACGTTAGCAAACCGTCGCGGCTCGTTAACGATTGATGATGAAGGTGTGCCAGGTCAATACAACGTATTGATTGAGAAAGGTGTATTAAAAGGTTATATGCAAGACAAGCATAACGCGTCATTGATGGGAGTTAAGGCAACTGGTAATGGCCGAAGAGAGTCATACGCGCATTTGCCGATGCCTCGAATGACAAATACTTACATGCTTGCTGGTGAGCATTCACCTGAAGATATCATCAAGTCGGTCAAAAAGGGCATATATGCGCCACATTTTGCTGGCGGTCAAGTGGATATAACATCAGGAAAGTTTGTATTTACCAGTTCAGAGGCATATTTAATAGAAGATGGTAAAATTACATCGCCGATTAAAGGAGCTACCTTAATCGGTAGTGGTCCTGAAGCGATGAAAAAAGTCAGTATGGTTGGTAATGATCTAGCGTTAGATCCGGGTATTGGTGTCTGTGGTAAAGATGGACAAAGCGTACCTGTTGGCGTTGGTCAGCCGACGTTAAAAGTAGACAACATGACTATCGGCGGTACGCAGTAACAATTAGGATTTTATTAAAAAGCGCCGAAATAGGCGCTTTTTTTGTACCTAATGATTGCTGCCTACTGTGTAATGTTATATTATCACTTCCATGAATTTAAACTCGTGTTTTAATAATCGTACTAAGCAAGTAGCAATTAGCGCTGTTATGGCGTTAGTCATGCTGCTGTCTTTTGCTGCGCATAGTCACGAGGGTTCAGCCGATATTCAAGTGTATGAACAACTTGATTGTAAGTTATGTCAGCAAAAGGCTGATCCTGTTTATCGCCCTGTTACACTTGTTAAAACCAATATTGGTCAATTTACAGCACACAAAATTAATGCCCGTGTTGTCTCCGTTGTTAGAGATAATTATCAACAACCATCCCAACGTGCACCTCCTGTAATTTAAGCATTCTCTTACACTATAAACATTACCTTTTTAGTTCGTTTTAATTGATCTTAAGCAAACTTGCATCCTATTTTTTGATGCCGTCTTTTGTTTGCTGACGATTTAATTTTATTGATAAATTTGTACAGGAATACTATGAAATATTTACCCGTTTTGACGCTACTAACAATGTCGTCTGCGTCAACAATTGTTTTCGCTGCCCAACAGATATCAGGTGTTGTAGAAAATACCAAAGGAGAGCCAATTCCTTATGCCAAGGTGGCAATCGTAAACAGTAAAAAAGTATTGCTTACTGATGAATATGGCCGATTTACATTTACTGGTGTTGATGCTTCGAAAATCGAATTACATGTAAGTGCTAAAAACTTTGCACATCAAAACCGAAAACTAGTGATTACCAGTGATAATCGTACCTCGGTTAATTTTGTACTTATGCCAAGCGTTATGGAGGTCGTTGATGTGCATGCGACGCCATTGCATTCATCGACCATTGAATCAGCGCTTCCCGTTAATGTAATTGCTAGTGATGAACTCAGAACAAAGCAGGCATCAACACTTGGTGAAACGTTAAAGAATGAAGTGGGTGTGCATTCTACATATTTTGGTCCTGTTTCTAGCAGCCCTATTATTCGTGGCTTAGATGGACCAAGGGTATTAATTACTCAAAATGGATTAGATGTAGGAGATGCATCACGTATAGGGCCAGATCACGTTGTATCGACTGAATCTGCAACAGCCCAACAAATTGAAGTGTTAAGAGGTCCTGCGACGTTATTTTACGGTAGTGGTGCTATTGGTGGTGTTGTTAATGTTGTTGATAATAGAGTACCGAAAACACTAGATAACGAATTTAATTATTTAGCAAAACATAATACGGTTGCATCAGAAGACGAAGTAAGTCTTATGGGCAATACATCTGCAGGCAATATGGCTTTTCATTTTGATGGCTTTTGGCGTGACGGCGATAATTATAAGATACCTGGATATGCGGAAGTACAGCACGATGATCATGAACATGAAGAACATGACGAAGAGCACGAGGAACATACAGGCGAAAAAGGTGAACTCGCTAATAGTGCTTCTAAATCGTCTGGATTTACTGTCGGAACCAGTTTTATTTTAGATCAAGGTTTTATCGGCTTCTCTTACGGTAAAAGTAACAGAGAATATGGCATTCCAGGTCATAATCATGGTGACGAACATGACGAACATGACGAACATGACGAACATGACGAACATGACGAACATGAAGAACATGAAGAAGATGTTTGGGGCGATTTAACACAAGAACGTTTACAGTTTTTAAGTGAATTGAATTTTGAGCAAGGATTTATCAATAAGGTTGCCAGCAAACTGTCTTACACCGATTATCAGCATAAAGAAATTGAAGGTGATCAAGTCGGTACAGTGTTTAACAATGAAATGTTAGAAGCTCGCTTCGATATTTTTCATAATGAAACACTCGGCTGGAAAGGTGCTTGGACGATTCATTACAAAACAAATGATTTTGAAGCGATTGGTGAAGAAGCCTTTACGCCGCCATCTGAAACAACGTCTGTTGCACTTGCTTGGTTAGAGGAACGTCATTTTGACGATATACTTGTACAATTAGGTGCTCGAGTTGAGCGTGTAGAAGTTACCGCAAATAATGCTGAAACACATGATGACGAACATGATGAACACGACGACGAGCACTATCATGATGAAGATGAATTAAAAGCGCAAGAATTCACGCCAGTTAGTTTATCAGCAGGGTTCGTATGGGACTATCAACCTGGATATAACTTAGGGTTGTCTTTAGCCTATTCACAACGAGCGCCTTCAGCTGCCGAACTGTTTTCAAATGGTCCACATATTGGAACAAATACCTTTGAAAAAGGTGCCGTTTATTTACTGCATGATGACCATTTCCATATTGAACAAGACAATATCGAGTTAGAAACAGCGACGAACATCGATTTAACATGGCGAAAATTTGAAGGTGACTTTGGTTTTGTGCTTGGTGCATTTTACAATCAAATTGATGACTATTTTTATCAAACGAATACAGGGCTATTTGTTGAAACGCATCATGAACATGGTGAAGAGGAAGATCATGAAGGTGAAGAAGATCATCATGACGAGTTCTCTGAAGAAGGATTACCTGTTTATGTTTATCAGCAACGTGATGTCGACATGTATGGTGTTGAAGCTGAACTTATTTACCAATGGACGTCGAACCTGCGCTCAAATATGTATGCGGACTACACACGTGCTAAATTAAAAAATGGCGGTAACTTACCGCGTATTCCGCCAATGCGAGTCGGTGCAACATTTGATTATGTCGCACAAGATTACAGTGCGCAGTTATCAGTTAATCATTATTTTGATCAAGATGATGTTTCTCAATATGAAGAAAAAACTGATGGTTACACTTTGATTGATGCGCATGTTAATTATTACTTGGAAGGTGTTGGCAATGATCTTGTTGTCTTCTTGAAAGGAAATAACCTTACGGATGAAGAAGCACGGGTACACACATCGTTCTTGAAAAATGTTGCACCTTTGCCTGGTCGTGGCGTTGAGTTAGGTATAAGAGGAAGTTTTTAATTAACTTTGTTAAGTAAGCCTCGTGTAGAGGCTTACTGTTTTAAACTAACTGTATACCGCGTTCAGAGAGTGAAATTTTACCTTGTTTAAGAAGGTTTCCAACAGCAGCTTTATAGGTCTTTTTGCTGACGCCAAACGTTTTAGAAATGTCTGCGGGCGCACTTTTATCGTGCAACGGACAAAAGCCATTATGCTCATTTAAGTAGGTAAGTAGAGTTGAATTAAAATCTGCCACTTTACCTTTTCCTGCTCGAGATAGACTTAAATCTAAGCGGCCATCTTCACGAATATTTTTAATGTAAGCACTGAGTTTTTGACCGACACGCAAGGGTTGAAATATTTCATTTTGATAAAGCAATCCCCAGTGTTTATGGTTGATAATTGCTTTAAAACCTAAATCTGTTTTGCCACCTATTACAATGTCGACTTGTTGCCACTGTGCGTAGTCTGCGGGCCAAATATCTAAAAATTTATCGAGCTTACTCGAAGCAACTAACCTACCTGAATGTTCATCGATAAATACATAAACAAGATAAGACTTTCCTTGTTCCATTTTTCGGTATTGCAAATTAAAAGGAACGAGTAGGTCTTTTGGTAATCCCCAGTCTAAAAAGGCTCCCAGTTTATTGGTTTCTTTAACCCGTAGATAGGCAAACTCACCGGCCTTAGCGAATGGTTTCTTGGTGGTCGCTGAAACATGGTCATTTATGTCACGATATAAAAAGACGCTAATAGCTTTTTGTGATGCTGTTAGTGTGGGAATCTGTTTGTTTGGTAAAAATATTTCTCCAAACGCTTGCCCATCTAATAATAAGCCTTTATCTGTTCTTTCTATAATTGTTAATTGATTAAACTGACCAAGTGAAGCCATAAATACCTGCATTAAGCGAATGATAAAACATTGTTATTATACCTGACTCACGAAGGTGTGTTGATCTTTGATGTGTATTTTTGTTGAAATATTTGTCTTGAAGACCAATTGCCTGAAATTTCTGGTGCAAGTAATCATACAAGCTGGTGATTAAAACGTGATCGCTATGCAACTCTAGCGTTTTTTAGGTTTTGTTGAATATAGAGGCAGAGTTAATTAAGTACTCAGCATATGAGGATTACTCATATAAATGTTGCATGTAGCTATTCCTCAATTTATGGTTTGGCGATAACTGAAGATTTCGCAGTAATATATTCACTGTGACGTAAATGAAGTAAGTCGGCAATACGTCTTATGGTGTGTTCCTCAATAGCTGCTAAATGATCGTCAGCCAACGCAAGTTGCCATAACAACGCAATAATTTTTATTTTTTCTTCTGGTTGGTAGTGACGATTAACGATAGACGTAAAGCGGTGAAAATCGTTTGCCTGTTCACATAATTCAATGGCTTCTTCAATCAATGCATCAGCAGTATTGCTGTTACATAAAAATTTCTGGGACACCAGTTGTGATAAGTGTTGTCTTTCTTGATTATTGATCAAGCCATCAGCTCTCATAACTTCACAGAGTAATACCGTGCAAGCAAGTTCTATTGTGATGGACTCTTCTATAGATTCCTCGCTGCCCTGTTTGAGTGATGTTAAAAACGCGCTAATTTTATCAATCATGTATAAACCTTATAAAGTAGATTATTACATGGTAAGAGATTTTTACTGGATAACAAGGGTTAGTTTCATATTGATTGACGTAATATTGTTATTGCATGCGAGAACTCCTTAAGGCAAATACTGTTAAATATTAAATAAATGGCCTGAATAGTGGTTTTAACTTTTAAGTAGCTGTTCTACAATGCCTACTTAACAAATGACAGCGTTGTCTTTTTCTGATGTTTTATATTGATATGGGGCTTTTATGAGTCAGCAAATAGCAGGTGAATTAGCACCTAAGAAAAAACGGTTATTGTCGATAGACGCTTTACGTGGCTTCGATATGTTTTGGATTTTAGGCGGTGAAAAGCTTTTTGCTGCCTTTTTTATTATTACTGGATGGTCATTTTTTCATTTTTGGGCAGAGCAAATGGAGCATTCGGTTTGGCATGGATTTACTGCATACGATCTAATTTTCCCATTATTTATATTCTTGTCCGGTGTAAGCTTAGGCATTGGAGCAAAACCATTAGCGAGTTATCCGCCTGAGAAAGCAAAAGCTATCTTACGTCATGGTATTAAGAGGCTGGCGCTGTTGGTGTTATTTGGTGTTATATATAATCATGCTTGGGGACGAGGTATCCCTGCTACTATTGACGATATTCGCTTTGCAAGTGTGTTAGGGCGCATTGGTATTTCTTGGTTTGTGGCTGCATTGTTAGTTTGGTATGTCAGCGAACGAACACAATGGATAGCCGCTATTGGCATACTTATTGGCTATTGGTTATTGTTACAATTTGTAACCTTAGGTGGCTTTGGTGGTGGTAACTTTACCGCTGAGGGCGCTATTAACGTATGGTTTGATCAACATTTACTTCCTGGCACTACCTATCGAAATTTACCTTTAGATCCTGAAGGGCTATTGTCAAATGTTACCTCTATCGCCAACGCGCTTATTGGTGTTTTCGTCGGTCGCTTCATGGTTAAGGAAATGCAGTCGCCCAAGAAACTAATAGTTACGCTACTGATTGTTGGGGTATCTTTGTTAGCCGCAGGTTATTTATGGGGCATGGTTTTTCCAATTAATAAAACCTTATGGACAAGTTCATTTGTACTCGTTACTGCTGGGTACAGCGTATTATTATTAACGCTGTTTTATTTATTAATCGATGTCATTGGATTAACAGGCTGGGCGAAGTTTTTTGCTGTTATTGGTACTAACTCTATCATTGTTTATTTAGGCTCAAGCTTAATTAGTTGGAAGTATACGAGTACCAGTCTATTTGGTGGTTTAATACAAGTGGCCCCAGCAGGTTGGCAAGATGTGATCCTTTTTGGAGGTATGTTACTACTTCAATGGCTTGTACTTTATTGGTTATATTGTCGAAAAATATTTATAAAAGTTTAATTATTGGTTAATTTAACCACTTTAGTAAAAGAGCCCTTTAAGGGCTCTTTTTTATTGCTGATATTTAACACAACATAAATTTTATATCTTTTTGTTTTTATTGATAAAAAATATTTTTTGTCGCTTAAGTACAAAAATTTAAAAAAACGGCGTGATCCTTGTAACAAGCATTTACAACTTTTGTAGTCGTTCTTTTTTGTATTTCGCTATCATAGGCGCAATGACATAAAAAGTTACACCTGAACATAATTTTATGAGGAAATCGCGGTGACTCGAAAAAAACAAATAATCCTACCGATTGTCATCTTGGTCATAGGGGCTGTTATCTTTATAGCTTTATCTAGCATGAAAAAGCCGCCAGAAGAAAAGCCTAAAGTTGATAATACTCCAATTGTTGCGGTTGAAGAAATTACCGTAGCACCACTTACATTGACTGTAGACTCTTATGGCGTTGTTACTCCTAAGTATGAAATAGAGCTTGTTGCACAAGTCAGTGGCCAAATAGTTGAGTTATCAGATACGTTTTTACGTGGTAGTTTTGTTAAGAAAGGACAAGTGCTAGCGCGTATTGATCCAAGTGATTATAAAGCGGCTTTGATTGATGCACAGGCCAGCCTTGCATCTGCAACTGCATCCCTTGAAGAAGAACTTGCTCGCGGTAAAGTTGCCAAGGAAGAGTGGAAGCGAATTACAAATGCTTCGCCGACAGAACTTAGCCTTCGTAAACCTCAATTAAAGCAGGAACAAGCTCGAGTAAAAGCAGCTCAGGCGAGTGTATTGCGCGCTGAGCGTAATCTAGAACGTACTTATTTAAGAGCACCTTTTGATGCCATGATTGAATCTCGCCATATTGGCTTGGGTACTTTTGTCTCTACGGGCAGTAAAATTGGTAAAATGTTAGGGACTGAAACAGCGCAAATACGCTTACCTGTTGCAGATAACCAATTACAGTTTCTAGTAAAGCAAGGGCATGCTGCTCAGGTGAACCTATCAGGCGACTTTGCTGGGCAGAATCATGTATGGCAAGCGAATATTGCACGTAGTGAAGGTGTTGTCGATGATAAAAGTCGCATGAGTTATTTAGTGGCCGAAGTATCTGATCCTTATGGCCTACATGCTGAAACAGAAAATACACCATTACGATTTGGATCTTATGTAAACGCAACAGTGTTAGGTAAAGAATTAGCTTTAGCTGCGTCAGTACCTCGTCATTTAATTAACAAAGATCGTATTGCTATTTTAGATGAAGAGTCGAAATTGCAATTTGTTAACGTAGAAATTGTCAGTGAAGATGGCGCGAATGTTATTATTTCCAACGGGTTAAAAACAGGGGACCGTGTCATCGTATCTGCCCTAGATTATCCAGTAGATGGTATGCAATTAGCGCTACCTACAAGTGATGACGCTGTAACACCTGATACCGAAACTAATACAGATACGCAAATTGCTAGCGTAAAGGATTAGACTATGGATGATACAAATAAAGGTATAATTGCGTGGTTTACACGTAATAGCGTAGCTGCCAACTTGTTAATGGTGTTTATCATTATTGGTGGTTTGATGACCGCGTTAACCATTAACAAACAAATGTTTCCACAAGTTAAAATTAACTGGATTGAGTTTAGTGCACCTTATCCAGGCGCCGCACCTCAAGAAGTGGAAGAAGGCATAACGATAAAAATTGAGGAAGCACTAGAGACTGTTCAAGGGTTAGAGCGTGTTATTACATACTCTAATCGTAACTTTTCACGCGGCTATTTTCGTATTGATGAAAGCTACGATCCTCAAGTAGTACTCGAAGAAGTAAAGTCTGCAATCGACTCTATTCCAAGTTTTCCTGATGGTATGGAACGCCCTACGGTTGAGCGTATTAAATTTCGACAAGAAGTTTTATATATGGCGCTTTATGGCGATTTATCAAATGCCGAATTGAAAGAGCTTGGACGCAAAATTCACGATGAAATACAACAACTTCCTAATATTAATATTTCAGAATTTTATGGTGGCTTAGGGTATGAAATCTCAATAGAGGTCAGTAAGGATAAGTTGCGAGAGTATGGCTTAAGTTTTACTGATGTTGCTCGTGCTGTTCGCGGTCAATCGCGTAATATGTCTGCTGGGCAAATTCGTGCTGAAAATGGTTACATTAATTTGCGCGTTGAAAACCAAGCATATAGAGGTCATGAGTTCGAACGTATCCCGGTATTAACTCTGTCTGATGGTACTAAGGTGTTGCTAGGTGATATCGCGACCATTAATGATGGCTTTCAAGAAGGTATTCAATACTCTAAGTTTAATGGGATGAATTCCGCGACATTCTTTATTGGTGCTGCTGATAATCAAAGTATTACCAACGTTGCCAAAGTGATTCATCGTTATGTAGAACAAAAGCAAGCTCAATTGCCTGAAGGCGTAAAACTGCAACCTTGGGTTGATTTAACGTATTATTTGCAGGGCCGCTTAGACATGATGTTAGAGAACATGTTTAGTGGTGCGATCCTTGTTTTTCTTATGTTGGCTTTATTTTTAAGAATGCGTCTAGCTTTTTGGGTCATGATGGGCTTACCTGTTTGCTTCCTAGGTACGATTCTTGTAATGCCGATGGAATTTGTGAATGTTACGATTAATATTACCAGTTTATTTGCGTTTATACTCGTTTTAGGGATAGTGGTGGATGACGCCATTGTTATGGGGGAAAGCGCCCATACTGAAATGGAAGAAAAAGGGCATACCACTGAAAATGTAATTCGTGGTGTTAAACGTGTAGCAATGCCAGCAACCTTTGGTGTTTTAACAACAATTGCTGTATTTGTGCCTTTTGTCTTAGGTGATGGTCCGTCGTCAGCCTTTAATAAGTCTATCGGTTTTGTTGTTATCTTTTGTTTGATATTTTCACTCATTGAATCGAAGTTAATTTTGCCGGCTCACTTAGCTAATATGAAGGTGAAGAAGTTTAACCCGAAAAACCCAATTGATAGAGCACGTCGTTGGATTGACTCTAAGCTATCTGCGTTTGTAGAAAATGTTTACCGCCCAGCATTAGAAAAGTTTCTAAGTTACAGATATGCCGTACTTACCGTTTTTATTGCTATTATTCTACTTAGTGCAGGGTTATTTTCAGGTGGTTTTGTTCGTTTTATTGGACAGCCTAAAATACCTCACGATTTCCCACGCGTTACCGTCGAGATGAATGTTGATTCTTCAGAAAAGGCAACATTAAACACGCTATTACGTATTGAAGATATATTAACGAGTGTTGATCAACAAATCATATCAAATCATGGTAATGGTATGATTGCGGATATGAACGTAAGGCTAAATGGTCGAACACGTGGTGAAATTACGGTGAAGCTCGTAGAGCCTGAACTAAGAGCCATGGATACGTTTGAATTGGCAGAAAAATGGCGGGCAGCTATACCTACAATGCCTGGTGTTAAGTCTTTTTCAATAGACGATAATCTCTTTGGTAGTGGTCGAGAAGACGGTGATATTAGTTTCCGTTTGGAAAGCCATAGCGATGAACAATTACTTGCAGCTGCTGAAGAGTTAAAAGCAAAACTAAATTCACTTAAGGGTGTTGGTGATGTTAATGATAGCCGCCAAACTAGTGCAAAAGAGGTTCAATTTACATTGAAGCCACTTGCTCACAGTATGGGGCTTAGTTTACAAGATATTGCTTCGCAAGTGAGTTATAGCTTTTATGGTTTAGAAGCACAACGAATCTTACGAGACACCGAAGAAATTAAAGTGATGGTGCGATATCCACTTGAAGAGCGAAATTCAGTTGGTCAAGTTGATAATGTCATGATACAAGCGCCCAATGGAGCTGAGTTACCTTTATCAGAAGTTGCTGACATTTCAGTAAAACAAGGTGTCACCAGCATCAGACGCGAAAATGGCAATCGCACAATTAATGTTTGGGCAAGTGTTGATGCTGAGCAGGTTGAGCCATTTAAAGTGGCTAATGATATTCGTGAAAATTTCATACCACAGTTAAAACGCAAATATCCACAGTTGAATTCTGAACTATCGGGGAGAATTCAAGAAGAAATGGACAGTTTCTTTGAGCAGCTTAAAGGGTTTGTTATTTCATTATTAGTGGTTTATTCATTGCTAGCAATTCCATTGAAGTCATATTCACAACCGTTAATGATTATGATTGTCATACCATTTGGTGTCATTGGAGCTACGTTTGGCCACTTGATGTTGGGAATGGATCTTAATGCGCTCTCATTGTTCGGAATTATTGCAGCTGCCGGTGTAGTAGTGAATGACTCCTTGGTAATGGTTGATTATGTCAATAATTCACGTAAACAAGGAATTCCATTAAAACAAGCGGTTGTATTTGCCGGTACTAAACGTTTTAGAGCGATTATGTTAACGTCGATTACAACCTTTATTGGTTTGGTGCCTATTGTGTTCTTCGAAACGAGTATGCAAGCAAAAATTGTAATACCAATGGCGGTGTCATTATCATTCGGTGTTTTATTCGCGACTGTTGTAACATTAATATTAATACCTACGTTGTATGTAATATTCGAAGACTTAAAGGGAGTATTTCGTCGTAAAAAAGTACAACATACAGGCGCTATAGATGGGGAGCTTAGTACTGATACCGTGCAAAGCTAAACTATTCTGTTCATAAAAAAAGCCGGCGATATGCCGGCTTTTTCATTATCTTATTCTCGTACTGTACATTTACTTATAAAAATTGAGAGTTGGCACTGATAACAGTTGGTATAGTGAACAAAGTCAGTCACATAAAATATGACTTGTACTTATTGCTCAGAGTCATCGGTAACATTCAAATGTATGAAAAAGCTAGGTGGTGAAATTTTAAGCTTGTTTTCAAATCTACAATCATAGCGTTTCAAGTTCACTATCCGTGATTGTCGCTTAGAATAGATCCACGTTGTTAGAGATGACAACCTTATTTCTACCTTGTGCTTTTGCTGCGTACAATGCAACGTCTGCTCTTTCAATGAGGGCAGAAACCGATTCGTTTTCTTTTTGAGCAAGCCCAAAACTTGCGGTAATTTTAATGTCTTGAACAAAATGATGTTGCGCAATGAGTTGTCTTAAATCTTCCGCTAGTTCATTTGCTTCTAATAATTTTGTATTGGGACAAATTAAAAGAAACTCCTCTCCACCCCAGCGTGCGAGAAAGTCTGTAGAGCGGCAGTTTTCGCTAATCAGCTTTACAAAATCTTTAAGAATAATGTCGCCAATATTATGTCCGTATCGATCATTTAGTGGTTTAAAGTGATCGATATCGATAAACATCAATGACAGTGTTTTAATTTCATTTGTAAAAACGTGCTCAATACCTTTTCGGTTGAGTGCGCCCGTTAATGGATCGCGCTCTACCTGATCTTTCAATTCTTGAGACTTAACATTTAATAATCTATTTAATTGCTTTAATTCATGCGCTCGTTTTTCAAGCAATATTAATTTTTCTTTGGAGCGATACAAGTTCATGACCAAGCCAATAATTGCGGCAAAAACCCACATAGCAATGATAAAGGTGAACACTTGCTTGTTAGTAAAGACCTTACCTGAAAACTCAATACGCTCAATTTCAATTTGGTAATGCCCAGGTTTCATGTGGTTTCCTGTGGCAAGTTCGAGTATAAGTACCTGATCAAATTCAGGACTTGCGTATGCAATAGGGATTTCTTGTTCCAATAACCACCAGGTTGCTACTTGCATCGCATCTAACGGAATTTCAACGGGATAAGTGTTTTTCTCTGGCCAATATTCGATGCCATTGTATTTCCACGTTGAGTCATCTGTAGGTGATGAATAACGTTCGTTATATGTACGTAATTGAAAACGAAAACTGGCCTTATTATCACTAATATATTTAGCGAATATGTGCGCGCTGGTATATGGTGATAAGTCTAAGGGGGTGTCGAGTTCATTTTTTTCATTTACGCCGACAGCAAACGTTACTTCACAAAATGGCCAAGGGTAATCTGATTTCACAATATGACAATCTAATAAATAGCTGTCACCTTTTGTATGTAATTTGGCTTTAGAAGAACCGCCATTTGCCGTATCCGTAACAGCATAGGCTCTGATATTTGACTGGCTATCAAATGTGATTGTTTTGTTTAATGCGAAATGATGCGCACCAATGATAATAAAGGTAAAACTGATCAATAGAAGTATTACTAAATTGTCGAATTTTTCAGTTTGCATAATTTAACTTATTGGTAGTTTCAGACATTCCTTCATGATATATCGCGTTTAAAATCCTTAGCACTTGTGGTAAGTTTACTCATAAATTGCGTAATTAAACAGCTATATTAACGTATTTTCATGTAACTTATTTGTATCAGTAATAATTATTTCCACTAAAGTATGATGAAACTTTATACGTAAAACATGTAGACTGAACAATATCAACGAGAACAATAATAAAAATGTATTAGAGGGTTTTCTGATTGAAAAATAAAGTTGGCATTAGTATTTTTCGACTAACATTATTGTGTTTTATACCAATAATGTTTGTACAAAGTAACGTTCTTGCTGCTAAACCACTCACTAACAATACGACTGATAAATTGTCATCTGAATCTTCAGAGGAAATGATATTTCGCGACCCTTGGCTTGCTTATGAAGCGCTTTTAACGCAAGAGGTTCAACATAACAATAGTAATACTAACAACTATCTTTGGTGGTTAGTTAGAAAAGCACAAGCTGAAAATTTACTGTATTTTTATTTGAAATTCGATCAAACATTAGCCTTGATTAAACCGTTATTGTCTAATCAGGTGGACAATGAAATTCAAGCGCGCTATTACTTTTATCAAGGTTTATCTGTTCAACGTCAAGGAAACTATAAACAAGCGAGAGGGCTGTTTGAACAGTCTATGTCAGCGGCAGAAAAAGTTGGCAATAACCGAGTTTATATACGTGCAAAACAAGAGTTAGCGTATACTTATAGCCTTGCAGATCTCTACGATACTTCCCTTAAAGACTTACAAGAAGCGTTTGTTGAAGCGTTTGCGATAGAAGATCAATATTTAATAGCCACCATTAATGAAACTTACGGCGCAATTTATGGCTATATGAATCGTTATAAAAGATCGCTCGAGTATTATCAAAAAGCGCTTGATACCTACGAACGTTTAAACTACAAAGCGCATATTGCAGAGGCAATATATGGCTTGGCGTCTACTTATCGCTATTGGAAAAAGTATGATCAAGCTATTGTTTATTTTAAGCGCTATCAAGAGGCAGTAAATTATACCCCTAATACTAATATTTCTTACTTTTCTGCCTATGGATTAGGTATGACTTATGCTGAAAAGGGCGATTGTGTTAATGCGCTAACATATATTGATCAGGCTTTTGCTCTCAAGGGATTAGACGATTATGATGCCGAACTTTATAAACGAAAAGCCAGCTGCCATATTACGTTAGGTGAGCTAAATAAAGCAGAATTAGCGATAAAAGCTTCAGAAGCGATTTTTGACACAATGCCAGAATTACTTGGCACGGCATGGGAATTAGAGAATCAAAAAATACGCGGCCACTTAGCGTTTGCGAAAGGTAACTTTAAACTCGCTTATCAGACATTAGAACAATACTATGAGGCATACAGTCAAGCGTTGATCGATAACTCAACGAGTCGCGTCAATAATATCAGGGCCTCATTAGAGTTAGAAAGGCAAGAAGTAGAGCGGGCATTGTCAAAGCAAAGACAAAAAGCTACCGATTTAGCGACCGAAAATAGAGAACAAAAAGCCAAACAACAAAGCTACATTATTGTATTTTTAATTACTTTATTGGTAGTAGTGATAATCGTAGTTACCTTTCAATATAAACATAATATCCAAATAACAGCTTTGACAAGAGTAGATCCGTTAACCGGACTATACAACCGACGTTATTGTTTTGAAAAACTCGACGCGCTATTAGAGAAGACAATAATAGACAAAGGTGCATTGACTGTTATTTTATTTGATGTTGATGACTTTAAGGCTATTAATGATTTACATGGTCATCCTATCGGCGATAAGGTGTTGGTTGAAATAGCTAAGATTGCAGAAGATAGCTGTCGACCAGGTGATATTGTCGGCAGAATAGGTGGTGAAGAATTTATGTGTGTGTTACCACGGACAGATAATGAGCAAGGTATGAAAGTAGCACAAAGAATTCGTCAAAGCTTTGAAATGTCTGCTTTTAGAGATGATAGTCAACGAAGAATTTCAGTAACAGCTAGCTTTGGTGTTTGTACTACTACAGAACCAAAAACTAAAGCGAGTGCATTGTATGCAAAAGCTGATAAAGCACTTTACGCTGCCAAATTAGCGGGTAAAAACTGTGTTAAAGACAGTAGTATTAGCTAGAAAAGAATATGTATTGCTCTATCGCTATTTAAATGATTAACCTTGGCATACCAGGCTAGTTGCATTAATGCCGATAAAGTTATTGCGCCCGTTTATAACGTCGTTAAAACAAGATGCTTTTGAAGCTTAACATAACGTGGCGGTTGCTTATTTGTATAAACACGCATGTTAATTTGTTTTGAGATATTATTGATAACTTAAAGGGAGGAAATTACCACAGAAAATAGCATTAAAAGATTAAACGTAGATGCACAAAAAAACGACCATATACAATCTCTTAAGACAAGAAACCTCACAAATACTGCATGGTATCGGTTAAATAATTACGTAAATGGGCGTTAATCTGTAGAAAGAATTGCGTTACAACGCTAATTCTATAACCATTTCCTTTAACTCTTCTTTCGATATTGAATTGTCGTGATTTTTATCAAATCGTTTAAAAATGCTTTCACACATTCTAATACCTTTATCTTGTAATAGAACGTCGATTAACTCAACAAATTCACTTCTACTAATAACACCGTCTTTGTCTTCATCAAAGACTTCAAATAATTCATCTACCCACTGATTTAAATCCATCAGTTGTCCTCAAACTAGATTACATCTATTTAAACTTTATCTTTAAATCAAAGTGATGTGAATGTTTATTTTTTATTTTTTTCTTGTTCAGAACACTACTGTTTGAATATTGCACACTTTACAGCTCACCTGATGTGTAGTGCAGATTTTATATACAGGGAAAATTAAAAAACATGTAAAAAAAGGTTTAGTTTTTAACATGTTTCATCGCAAAGAGTTTTCAAAAATTTTAATGAAATCCACTTATAAATCATCGAGATAATAAAATTGTATACAAAGCGCTTGATCAGTAAATAGATTTAGCCTAACCTAGGATCCAATATATTGTATACAATATATTGATTTGGTGTAATTCATCCGAGTAAAATAATAAAAATTAAGGTCATAACATGTTTGGGATTAACAACATAAAAAGTCGACAAATTCGACTTAACAACAAAAAAATAACGAAGGTTCAAAAAATTTCTTTAGTTGCGGCAGCAATTATTCCGCTTTGTACGGGATCATACTCAGCAATGGCTGAAGAGGCTTCAACGGATGAAAAAGTTGAACGTATTGAAGTTACAGGGTCGCGTATCAAACGTATTGCATTTGAAGCAGCGAGTCCTGTCATTACAATTACTGCAGCAGATATGGAGGCATCCGGATTTTCAACCGTTAGTGATGTATTAAGAAATTCGTCTTTAAATAGCTTTGGTTCATTTGGTGGTGATTCAAATAACGGTTGGAGCTCACAAGCTGAGATTTCTCTAAAAGGAACAGACGCTCGTCAATCACTTGTATTAATTGATGGTGTCAGATTAACTAAATCGCCAATCACTGGCGGCAGCGCCAACTTAAATATGATTCCAACAGCCGCTATTGAAAGGATAGATATTCTTACTGATGGTGCTTCTGCGGTCTATGGTTCTGACGCCGTTGCTGGTGTGATTAATATTGTTTTGAAAAAAGAATTTAGTGGCTTAGAAATGTCTGCTAAATATGAATTTCCTGATAGTGTAACGGGTCAAGACTCTGAGAAATTTACCCTAACGGGTGGGTTGAGTGGTGAAAGAGGCTCAATGGTATTTTCATGGGAACACTATGAAGAAGATGAGCTATTAATGTCTGACCTTGATTACGCCACCGCACAATTAGTTGAAGAAGGAGCAGATCCGCAGTACTTGGATAATTGGTGGGGGTTAAGCAGTACTGGGCGAACAATACAGCAGTGGAGTAATGGTTGGAATGACGAACCTTTAAACTTACAGGGTAATTGTGATGTCTATAACGGTAAAGGTTCTGGTCAGTTCATTGGTCAATTATCTAAGTTAAGTGATGCTGATGACTCTGTTTGTGCTTATGACTACACAACTGCAGCGCAAGAACTACCATCTACTCGTCGTGATGCAATGATGACAAATATGACGTACGAACTTACTGACGATATTCGTCTTGTTGCTCGTGGTATGTGGATGAACCAACAGACTAAAGATGTCTCTGCTGGAGTACCTGCATGGTTTCCTGTTGATATTGCATTACCTGGTAGAACAATTACCACTAGCACAGGTGAAACACTTGATTTATCGCCGGTAGAAGAAGGTGGCTGGTTTGGCTATCGTATGAATACTCTAGGTGATCGCGAAGCTGAACATAATGATACGACGCTTGATTTAGTCGTGGGACTGGAAGGTGAATTAGGTGAAATTACTTGGGACTTAAGTGCAAATTATGCGAGATATGATGCGTTTACTTGGGGCAGCAACTACGCCAGTACTGCGCAGCTTACTGATTCGGTCGGATATATGGATGCTGATGGAAATTGGAGCGGGTGGGATCCGCGAGACCCCGATTCTTTACCGCCAGCTTCGGTAAGAGCTAACTTCGATAAACGTCGAGTTTCAACGCAAAATAGTTTGCGTGGTGGTGTACAATTTGACGTAATGGATTTGCCTGGTGGTACATGGTCTGCTTACGTTGGAGCATCTCATTTGAGAGAAACCTATTATTCTAAAATCGATGGCCAAGCTGAAGCAGGTAATGTTGCCGGCGGAAATGGTGGTAGTGGCGGTATTGGCTCAAGAACGGCTTCCGCTGTGTTTGTTGAGTCTGTTTTTCCTATCTTTAAAAACCTTGAGGTAAATATAGCTGCCCGTCACGATGATTATAGTGATTTTGGTACTACAACTAATCCACAAGTGTCTATTAGTTATCGCCCTACAGAAAACTTATTGATTAGAGGTTCAGCAGGTACAGGGTTCCAAGCACCATTATTAACAGATTTATACTCGGATAATATTCGAGGCTACCGCGACAATGAAGTCAATTTTATTGGCTGTTATAACCAAGGTATTTCATTGGAAGATTGTAATCTAGTTGATGAATATTGGGCGACACAGGGTGGTAATAAAAATCTTAAAGCTGAAGAAAGTGAAAACACCAATATTGGTGTAGTGTGGCAGTTTGCCGAGCATTGGCAAGTAAAAGCCGATATGTGGACGTTAGATACGGAAAATCGTGTAACGACTATTTCACCCAGCGTTATACAGTTAATGCAAATTCAGACATGGATGGCTGAAGGAGGCAGTGTACCTATTTCGTCTAAATTACCAGGCGTAGACATTTTATTGCGAGGCAACAGTGATATTCTTGAAATATTCACACCAAATACTAATGCTGGTTTACGTGAAATTTCAGGTATAGACGCTGCGTTAAATGGCCGTGTTGAAACGCAAGTTGGAGCATTCGATATAGACCTAAATTGGTCACACATGCGCAAGTATAGAACTAGCTTCATTAGCGAAGAAGGTACTGTCGCTTTAGGTGATGATGAGCTTGGTGATGTTGGTCGCCCGCAGGATCGAGTCAATATGTCTTTAACATGGACATATAACGATCATTCACTCAATCTGTATTCTTATTATATTGCCTCTCAAAAAGACACATTTACAAACGATGAAGGCGAGACTGAAGTGTTTGATGCGTTAGCGTCTTTTACAGGGCATAACTTAACCTATACCTATTTTACGCCTTGGCATGGAAAACTAGCATTAGGTGTTTTGAATCTAACAGAAGAAGATACACCTCGTCGTAGCCTACGTCCTAGAGAGCCTTATAAGTCTTTGTACGATATTCGAGGTCGAGTGTTTACGTTAAGTTACACACAATCTTTTTAACTAACAAAAGGTTTTGAGAGCTAAACGAGCTCCCCTATTGTTTGTTTACTCTCATATTTGAAAAGCCGCAATCTCCCTGCGGCTTTTCTTCCATCAAATTAGCCTTAATTATGATTAGGTAAACTGACCATTACGCTAAACGTTAGTGCTGGTTAGTTGAAGTTTCGAAAATACAGTACAACGTCGCGTTATAACACGTTGTTGTGCTTCAATGTTCAGTACAATACTTTTGAATCGTTCACTGTCATTAAATTTTAGCTAGCCTTGCTACAAAAAGTTCGTCTATAAACCCATTTTTATTCACATTGTTAATTTTTTTACATTTTTTGTAATAAATCACTTAAGTGTGAGACTAACCATTTAAGATTTTAGAAGGAAGGATAAAATGACAGCACCTTGGAAATGTATTGCAGCGATAAGTTTAGTAGGTATATCTAGCTTATCTAAGGCAAGTGATCATCAACTAACATTGAATGATTGCCATCTGGAGGGTATTAAGCAACAAGTGCAATGTGGCAAACTTGAAGTACCTGAAAACTATAAACAACAAAAGGGTAAAAAAATATCGATCAATTTTGCTGTACTGCCTGCAATTGATAATAGCCAAAATAATGAACCGTTAATGTTTTTAGCTGGCGGTCCTGGTCAAGCAGCAGTCAGTCTAGCGGGAGGAATATATAAAGCTTTTAATGAAGTAAGAAAAACGCGAGATTTGATTTTAGTTGATCAGCGCGGCACTGGTGAGTCTAATCCCTTGCAGTGTAAAAATGCTGAAGAGCTTGATCCTTATACCAATTTGCCTTCTGATTTTTCGGTGGAGGAAATTAAAACGTGCTTATCGCAACTTGATGGCGACTTGTCACAATATACTTCTGAAAATGCCATAAGAGATTTTGACGCTGTTCGAGAGGCACTTGGTCATGAAAAAATTGCGATTTACGGTGGCTCATATGGCACACGAGCAGGCTTAGTGTATATGAGGATGTTTCCAGAATCGCTAACATCTGTGATATTAGATAGCGTTGGTCCAATAGAGGTACCGATTGGTCTGTTTGGGAAAAGTGCTGAGCGCTCATTTAATATGTTGCTCGAAAATTGCCAAACTGAAGACAGTTGCCAACAAGCATATCCAAACTTAGCAACAGAGTTTGAACAAGTGAAAAAAGCATTGGCGGAAGAGCCAGTTACGGTATCAATACCGCATCCACGATTAGGTACGCCGATAGCGATGAAAGTTGATGAGCAGAAATTTGTTTCTACAATATTTTCTCAGCTTTATTCTGTTGAAATGCGTTCACTTGTCCCCCTTATTATTCACCAAGCCTCAACAGGTAATTTTGCTCCACTGGCAGGCTCAACGGCTGCTGGCGATATTGGTGAGGGGATGTACATGGGATTAACGTTTAACATTTTGTGTAATGAGGATGTACCGAGAATAAGTGAGTCAAACTGGGAAGATGATGCTAAAAATACATTTAATGGTAGCATCGGCCAATATGGGTTGAAGTTAGCTTGCCCACTTTGGCCTAAATACAACGTTGATAGTGAGTTTTATCAACCAGTAACCGAAGACATTCCTACGTTGATTATTTCTGGCGATCTTGATCCTGTAACACCACCAAGTAATGCTGAATATTCAGATAGTACGCTACCAAACAGTAAACACATTGTTATGCCACATAGTTCGCACACCCCAGGTGTTCAGCCTTGTGCGATGGAAATGATAAATGAGTTTTTAAAGACACAAAATCCAAACGAACTTGATGACGCCTGCATTGCAGATATTCCACCAGAGTCGTTTATGACTAGTTTAAATGGCGGAGTATAAGGATATATTATGATTGAAGTACATGATTTACATAAAGCTTTTAAAACGAAAAAGCAGGTTGTTACTGCTTTAGATGGGCTATCTTTTCAAGCAAAAGATGGTGAAATCACTGGGATTTTAGGTCCAAATGGTGCAGGAAAAACAACGTGCTTACGAACACTCTATGGGTTACTTGCTGCTGATCAAGGATATGCAAAAATAGATGGTATAGCCGTAACTGAAAACCCTCTGGCTGCCCGCGCAAATTTAGGGATATTTCCAGATAAATTCGGTTTATATGAACGGTTAACTGCGTATGAACAAATTGACTATTTCGCTAGCTTACATGGTCTACATGGAGATAAGAAAAAACAAGCAATTGAGACCATACTGACAGACTTAGATATGCAAGATCTAGCGCATCGTAAATCAGCGGGTTTTTCGCAAGGGCAAAGAATGAAGGTCACATTAGCTCAAGCGTTAGTACATCAACCGCAAAACTTTGTATTGGATGAGCCAACACGAGGTTTAGATGTCATGAGTACCCGCGTGTTAAGAACTTACTTAAACAAATTTAAGGAAAAGGGCCATTGTATTTTGTTTTCTTCACATGTGATGCAAGAAGTTGCGGCACTTTGTGACCGTGTAGTTATCGTGGCGAATGGTAAATTAGCTGCACAGGGTACACCACAAGAATTGTGTGATTTAGCCGGTGAAACTCAATTAGAAGAAGCTTTTGTGAAACTTATTGGTTCAGACGAAGGAGTAGCGGCATGATCCAGTTTAAAGCATTACTTATTAAAGAGCTAAAAGAAGCGTTTCGTGATAAACGTGCCCTTATGGTTGCACTCAGCATGGGTTTATTAATGCCTGTTTTTATTATGGTCTTTTCAAAGTTCGCAATTAATGAAGCGGTAGATAACCCACCAATTTACGTAAAAGTTACTGGGGCTGAACATGCACCCAAGTTAATGAAGTCTTTACGCGATAGCAATATTCTGCCTTTCAGCGAAGTCCCAGAAGATAAGAAACGTCAATGGGACGAATATAATGTTGAGTTGATCATTCCTGCGAGCTTTGCTGAAGATCTTCTTGAAGGAAACCCTATCGATTTGACACTACGTGCTGACTATAGTGAAAAGTCATTGAATGCGCCTATCCGTCGGATTAAAGATGAAGTACGCGCACACTCGCTTAATATTGGTTATAAGCGATTATTAGTACGAGGTATCGATGTAAAACTATTACGTCCAATTAATTTACAGGAGCAAGATACGTCAGCGCCAACAAGTAATGCTGTTATTATTACGTTAATGCTTGGTTTATATTTGATGATGGGGGCTTTCGTTTCAGGTCAATCAATATCTGTCGACTCTAGCGCCGGTGAGCGCGAACGAAATGTATTAGAGTTGTTGCTTTGTCAACCTGTTGAAACCTATAAAATTGTATTAGCTAAGTTAATTTGTTCTAGTTTAATTGCAACAATTTCAGTAACGCTTATGTTGAGTTTAACAACCGTATCGGTGAGTTTTGTTGATTTAACGAAAATCGGAGCGACCTTTAGTTTAGACTTTACGACCTTTATCGCATTATTGATGTTATTGATACCACTTTGCTTTTTAGCATCATCATTACAACTATTTTTTGCCTTTCAAGCTAAATCTTTTAAAGAGGCACAATCTACAGTAGCAATGCTAATCATGGTGCCAGCGATGGTACCACTAGCCATGATGATGATGGATAGCAAACCAGCTTGGGTTGAATGGACACCCATATCAGCACAATCAATTTTAATGGAAGATTTGTTTAAAGGATTACCTGTTGATTGGAGTGCGTTGATTGTAAGTACGGCTGCTACAGTAGCGTTAACTGCTGCACTTGTTGTTGGCATGTCAAAGCGCTTGAAGTCAGAGAAAGTTATTATGTCTTTAAGTTAATTGAAGGTTGGTGATTTGTGAATAAATCGTTAGAATTACCGTCATTACAACGAGATCACCGTATAACGGTGACGACTGGGAAAACTAACGATTTGGATCTTCAAAAAATATTCACTGAATGGATGACGGAGCACGAAAAGCTGCTTCGTCATATTATTACCGGTTTTGAAGCAAAACCTGCTTTACAAGATGAGCTTTTTCAAGAGATTGCTCTGAATATTTGGCGAGCATTACCTAAATTTCGCCATGATTCAGCCGTGAAAACATTTGTTGCGCGTATCGCACATAATGTTTTGGCAACACATGTCGCCAAAGCTGTGCGTACTGTGAAAGCAGATCACGATCTTAGTGACATGCCACAAGATGTTGAACAAGATCATCAACAACCAACACCATACCAATCTCTGGATCAACAGCAACGACAACGCAAACTAGCGCAGGCTATTCGTCAGTTAAAATTAGAACAACAGCAAGTGATAACGTTGGCATTGGAAGGTATGAGTTATCAAGAAGTTGCCGATGTACTGTCTATTACCACAAATTTAGTAGGTGTACGGTTGCAACGCGCGAAAGCAGCACTTAGTGAGTTGCTAGGGGCAGAAAAATAATGACTGCAAATAATTCAGAACCTCATAAAGATAAAGACATGAATAAAGATACGAGTCTTGATACATCGCTAATTGATGAACAATGGCAAGCGTTAACTCAAGATTGGCAACAGCAGCCCACAGTAAAAACGGATATTCAAAAGCTATTAAAAAAAACTAAACGTAGAACGAGAGAAGCCAAATATATATTTGTAGCGAATGTTGTTGCAACGGTAGGACTCATAATAAGTGCACTATACGGCACATTTGTTGAAGATTCTTGGGAAAGACCTTTACTGGGTTATTTATGGGGAAGTGCAGTACTATCGATTATTTTTTGTTATTACGAATTGAAAATTCGATTAACAACATGGAAGCAAATTAATGATAGCCCTGAACAGGCGATTCAAAATGCCATTAAGGGGCATCAGTCATCACTTAGCTATATTCGGTTAACTAAGTGGTCGTGTTTACCTTTTGGTATATTAGCGAACTTCTTTGTGTATGAATCTGCGATAAATGCTGAAAAATCGCCACTAACAGGTTTAATGTTAATCAACGTTTTTATATTTATAATGTGGGGGATCACTCATTGGTTTGGTGTAAAACGTAAAAAAGAATTAAAAACACTACTTGCAAGAAATCAAAATTAATAACTATTATTACGCTATAAATTCATATTAAATTCGGATTGTCACTTAAATTTCTGAATTTAATGTGTTGTTCTTTGTTTTTTTATTCGATATATTACCTCGAAAGCGGGTTTGATCTCGCATCCGAAAACTTTTACCGCATATTGCACTTTGGGCAATCGATATATTTCATTAAAAAATGAAATAACTGCATGAGGTTTTTGCGTATACATTAGCGCATGATTCAGGCAAAATATGCGGCAATTAAACTTAGACAAACCGTCCAGCTAATGTCTCGTATTGTACAGGGCAATAAAGCTGAGAACTTGAGGTATAAACATGCTTACTCGTGATATGAATATTGCCGATTTTGACGCTGAATTATGGCAGTCAATGACTGACGAAACCATTCGTCAAGAAGAGCACATCGAACTCATTGCTTCTGAAAACTACTGTAGTCCTCGTGTGCTAGAAGCCCAAGGTTCGCAGTTGACAAACAAATATGCTGAAGGTTATCCCGGTAAGCGTTACTACGGTGGTTGTGAATTTGTTGATAAAGCCGAAGCGTTAGCTATTGAAAGAGCCAAAGAATTATTTGGTGCTGACTATGCAAACGTGCAACCACATGCAGGCTCACAAGCTAATGCGGCAGTTTTTCAAGCGTTAGTTTCACCAGGCGGAAAAGTATTAGGTATGAGCCTTGCTCATGGTGGTCACTTAACTCATGGTTCGCATGTAAACTTCTCTGGTAAATCGTACGAAGCATTTCAATATGGTTTAGATCCTGAAACCGGTGATATTGATTACGTAGAAATGGAACGTTTAGCACAAGAGCATAAGCCAGAAATGATCATTGGTGGTTTTTCTGCATTCTCTGGCGTTGTTGATTGGGCGCGTATGCGTAAAATTGCCGATAGCGTTGGCGCTTATTTTATGGTTGATATGGCGCACGTCGCTGGTTTAATTGCGGCAGGGCTATACCCTAACCCAGTACCCCATGCACATGTAGTGACAACAACAACGCATAAAACATTAGCTGGTCCTCGTGGCGGCCTTATTGTTTCTGGTTGTGGCGATGAAGACGTTTATAAAAAGTTAAACTCTGCTGTTTTTCCTGGTGGTCAAGGTGGTCCATTGATGCATGTTATCGCTGCAAAAGCGGTTGCATTTAAAGAAGCATTACAGCCAGAGTTTAAAGTATATCAGCAACAAGTGCTTGATAATGCAAAAGCAATGGTTGAGGTATTACAAGAACGCGGTTATAAAGTTGTATCAAATGGCACAGAAAACCATTTGTTATTACTTGATTTGATCGACAAAGATATCACGGGTAAAGATGCTGACGCTGCGCTTGGTCGTGCACATATTACAGTCAATAAAAACTCTGTACCTAACGATCCACGTTCACCTTTTGTTACATCAGGATTGCGTTTAGGTACACCTGCGATAACGCGTCGTGGATTCGGTATCGAAGAAACGAAAGCATTAACTGGTTGGATATGTGATATCCTTGACGATATCAACAATGAAGCAACCATTGCTGCCGTTCAGGAAAAAGTAAAAGAAGTTTGTGCTCGGTTACCGGTTTACGCATAACTTGTTAGCAGGTGACATTTATAGTGGTTTTCGCTTCGGTAGTTAAATGAAGTTAACCACTATCTTTCTGAATGTTATTGTTTACAAAAGCCCAAAGGAAACTTTGGGCTTTTTTATTATTTGTCAGTTACTTCATTCTTAAATTCCTTTAAAATAACCTACTATTAAACTCTCATTGGGAACAACCATGTATTGTCCATTTTGCACGGCGACTGAAACAAAGGTGATCGATTCACGCCTTGTCGCTGACGGACATCAAATTAGGCGTCGCCGTGAATGTATTGCGTGTTTAGAGCGCTTTACTACTTTTGAAATGGCAGAGCTTGTTATGCCGCGTATTATTAAACGTGACGGTTCGAGAGAGCCTTATCATGAAGAAAAGCTTCGTTCTGGTTTAATGCGCGCTTTGGAAAAGCGCCCGGTAAGCGTAGAGCAAACAGAAAAAGCCATTAATCGATTAAAATCCAAATTACGTGCAACAGGCGAACGAGAAGTATCGAGTGAAATGTTAGGTAATTTAATTATGGAACAACTTAAAAAACTCGATAAAGTTGCTTATGTACGCTTTGCCTCGGTATATCGTTCTTTTGAAGACATTCGGGAGTTTGGCGAAGAAATCGCTCGACTAGGTGATGACAATTAATATGACTAAGACCTTTTCGCAAGCAGACTATCGCTATATGACGAGAGCAATCGTGCTCGCTAAAAAGGGGGTATACACAACGTCACCTAATCCCCGTGTTGGTTGTGTAATCGTTAAGGATGATGAAGTTGTTGGTGAAGGTTGGCATCAACAAGCAGGCCATGCGCATGCTGAGGTAAATGCGTTGGCACAAGCAGGAGAAATGGCAAAAGGCGCTACCGCGTATGTAACACTAGAGCCGTGTTCTCATTTCGGCAGAACACCACCTTGCGCGCAAGGTTTAATTAAGGCAGGTGTGACGAAAGTGATTGCAGCGATGGTCGATCCAAACCCGCAAGTGTCAGGTAATGGCCTTGCTATGCTGGCGCAAGCGGGGATAGAAACCTTACAAGGTTTACTGGAGACTGATGCCAAGGCACTCAACGTAGGTTTTATTTCTTTAATGACAAAAGGGCGACCCTATGTGCGTTGTAAGTTAGCAGCAAGTCTTGATGGAAAAACCGCTATGGCTTCAGGTGAGAGTCAATGGATAACCTCACAAGCTGCGCGTAGCGATGTTCAGAGACTTAGAGCTCAAAGTTGTGCTGTTGTCAGTGGTGCTGACTCTATTTTACATGATAATGCTCGTATGACGGTAAGATGGGCAGAATTAGGCAGTTTGAAACATCAATACCAAGAGAAAGATGTGCGACAACCGGTACGCGTGATCATTGACTCAAAAAACCGTTTATCGCCAGCGTTGGCAATTTTTAGTATCGAAGCACCAATTGTCATTTTAACGACTCAACTTGAAAACAGCCACCAATGGCCTCATTTTGTTGAACATATTATCTTGCCGAAATCACAATGTGGTCAATATGTTGATCTTGATGCAGCATTAAAAGCCCTTGCTGAAAAAGGGCTGAATGACATACTCGTTGAATCAGGTATGCAACTCGCTGGGGCGTTTATTGAGCAAGGTCTTGTTGATGAACTGGTACTATATCAAGCACCTAAGTTGCTTGGTCATGCAGGTAAAGGACTCGTTAATTTTCCTCATGTCGACACGTTAAAACAAGCAAAATCGTTAGTTATTAAAGACGTTGCCATGGTGGGGCACGATATTAAAATCGTGGCGAATTTTAACCGTGAAACCTAGAATTAGAGAAATAAAATGTTTACTGGAATTATTGAAGCGATAGGCACGATTAAGCAATTACAGGTGAGTGCACAAGGCGCTCGTATTGTAATAGATACTGGTGCATTAGACATGGCTGATGTAAAGCTCGGAGATTCTATTGCCACCAACGGCATTTGCTTAACAGTAATTGCTTTTGACGCGAAAAGCTTTAGCGCTGACGTATCGACTGAAACATTATCACGAACTGGGTTTGCACACTATCAAGTTAATCAACGTGTTAATTTAGAAAAAGCGATGTTACCAACGACACGGTTTGGTGGACACATTGTTTCTGGACATGTTGATGCCGTAGCAAAGATTGAAAGTATCAATGACACTGGTAATAGCACAGATTATTGGCTAGAAATGTCGGAAGAAATTGCCCCCTATATTGCTGAAAAAGGGTCTATTACGATTGATGGTGTAAGTTTAACCGTAAACGCGCTTGAAGCGAACAAATTTAGGTTAACAATTGTTCCTCATACAGCGGAGCAAACTATTATGCCAAACTACCGCCAGGGAAGTTATGTCAATGTTGAAGTTGATGTAATGGCACGTTATATCGAACGCTTGTTGTTAAAACAAAACAGCAATCAAACAAATGCATCTGGCGTGACTGAATCTCTATTGCGTCAAAGTGGTTTTATTAAAAATTAAGAGGCTGTCATGAACTTAAATACTCCTCAGGAGCTAATTGACGATATTAAACAGGGTAAAATGGTTATCCTTATGGATGATGAAGATCGCGAGAATGAAGGCGATTTCATCATGGCAGCGGAGCTTGTCACACCTGAAGCGATTAATTTTATGGCAACACATGGCCGTGGATTAATTTGCATGCCGATGACAATTGAACGTTGTAAAAAATTAAACCTGCCATTAATGGTTAGTAAAAATGACGCACAATTCTCAACCAATTTTACTGTTTCAATTGAAGCGGCCGAAGGTGTTACGACCGGTATCTCAGCTGCAGATCGTGCAAAAACAGTTTTAGCCGCAGTTTCCAAGGATGCTAATCAACATTCAATTGTTCAACCAGGTCATATCTTTCCATTAATGGCAAAAGATGGTGGTGTGCTTAATAGAGCCGGCCATACCGAAGCTGGCGTAGACCTTGCTCGGTTGGCTGGATTAGAGCCCGCATCTGTGATTGTTGAGATATTAAATGAAGACGGCACCATGGCGCGCCGTCCAGATTTAGAAATTATTGCTGAACGTCATGGTATTAAAATGGGCACAATTGCAGATCTTATTGAATATCGCAATGCTAACGAAACAACAATCGAGCGTGTTTCCCAGTGCAAGTTACCAACAGCGTTCGGTGAATTTGATTTGACAGTGTTTAAAGACACGATAGATGGACAAGCTCATTTCGCTTTAACAAAGGGAGAAATAGAGCATGATAAACCAACGTTAGTGCGAGTTCATTTGGAAAATACCTTTAGAGATTTGTTGTTTAGTCAACGAGAAAGTGTTGCAAAATGGCCAATTGGCGATGCCCTTAAACGTATTGGCAGTGAAGGTGGTGTTTTAGTGTTGCTCGGTAAGCATGAATCGCCGGATGAACTTATTGCCCAAGTACAAAAGTATGCCAAACTTGATGCAGGAGAAGAGGTAAAAGAAGTTCAGCGTCATATCGGTTCGAGAAATGTTGGTGTAGGTTCACAAATTTTAGCTAATTTGGGCGTGGGTAAAATGCGCTTATTGAGCTCGCAAGTTAAGTATCACTCATTGTCGGGTTTTGGCTTAGAGGTTGTTGAATATATTAATGAGTAACGCAACCTAACACGTTATTTATCGAATTCGCCTTCAGTTGTTTTAGTGACGAGTGAAGGCGTTTTTTTATCGTTAAGATAATGGTCTAAATAATAGGTTTTCAATGCGTCTTTATCATTCCGTTCATACCAACGCAATCGTGACGGCAAATAGTTTTCAGAAGTTGCTTCTTGTACTAATAACCGATCAATGGCATTGATAACGTCTTTCCCCCATGGACTGTCTGAACATGCAAAATGAACCGATAAATACTTAAGCGATGATATTTCTTTTATCGCGATGCTTTGGCTATTAAGTGACAAACCTAGTTGATGTTTTGAATAATTGATCACAGGTGGATATTCGATTAACGCATCAAAACGACGACGAAAAAACATGCGGACTAAACTATTGTAATTGTTTTGTCGCAATATATTTGTATTCGTTTGATTTTTTTGAATAATATCATTGATTATCTGTGGATACCGTTGCGTTGCAATACCGAGTTTTATTTTCTCATTTTTAAGTAGCCTAGTCAGTGAAATTGACGCTTGCAGAGAAAAACTAGGAAAGTCGTCTTTATGATAAATAAGTTGGTGCGGTAATAAAAAGCTATTTACTTTCGATAATATTGCTGGGGTATTAGCGAGTGCAGACGCTGAACAAACCTTGGTTTTTTTTGCAAATTCCGCCAATAACCGTTGGGTATTCATCACCACTTTTTTATGATGGTAGTGTGGCATTTTCGCGGTGATATTGTTAAGGATTACGTCATAAATCCCTTGTCCTTTATCTGGACCATGCAATATATAAAATGGTGGCCAGTCTAACACTCGCCAAATAATGGTTTCCTTTGCCTCTGAGTTGGCACTTGTGATGAATAGTATTATCCCTAAAATCCAACTTTTTACTATTAAATTCAATGTGCTCTAATCATAACAATTTCGTTAGGGAAGATAACCATAAGCTATCAAAGCTTATGGTTATGTACAATCAATTGTTTTAAATGTATTTTACTTACCTAATTTAGGCGAGCGTCTATGTTGGGTTGCTTGCTCATAGCTATAGGCGGCTTCGATGAGTTTACCTTCTTGAAGAAATCCACCAATAAAAGAGATACCAACAGGTAAATGCTTAACAAACCCCATAGGAACAGTAATATGAGGGTATCCAGCTATTGCCGGAGCACTTGATGCTGCGCCAAGGTAATGATCACCATTTACATGGTCTATTTTCCATGCAGGGCCTGTTGTGGGGGCAATAAGTAAGTCAACTTTATGCTGTGTGAGTAATTTGTCAATGCCGTTTTCTTGTGTCGCTTTTTTTGCTGCTGACAGCGCTGTTAAATAGGCATTTTCAGATAAATTACCTTTTGCTTCGGCCATCTGCATAATTTCCTGCGCAAAGTGAGGCATGACTTTATCCGCGTGTTTTTGATTAAATTCAATAATTGCTTTCAGTGATTTAGGTATGTCATTGGTAGTGTTAGTTAAATACTTATTTAAATCCGCTTTAAACTCATAAAGTAAAATCTCAAACTCATTGCCACCCCAGTCACTCTTGTTGTCAAATGTGAGATCATCAACGATGGTAGCTCCCTGTGCTGCTAAATCCTTTAGCGCTTGTTCAAAGGTTTCGTCTAGCTGCTTATGGTAGCCCATTAGGTTTCTAACTACACCGATACGCTTTCCTGCAAGCCCATCTTTTTTAAGGTGTTTAACATAGTCTATTTTAGACGCAACTGGTTTAGGATCTTGATTATCAACGTCAACCATAACACTAAGCATAATAACGGCATCTGTTACCGTTTGTGCCATAGGGCCTGCAGTATCTTGGCTGTGAGCAATAGGAATGATGCCGCTACGGCTGATCGTACCTAATGTAGGTTTTATACCAACAATACCATTGATTGCAGAAGGGCAGGTAACTGAGCCGTCTGTTTCAGTGCCTACGGCTAAAACAGCAAAGTCAGCGGCAATTGCAACGCCTGAGCCTGAGCTCGAACCGCATGGACTTGCTGTTACGTCATGTGCATTTTTTGTTTGACCATACAGGCTACTCCAACCACTAGATGAAGACGTAGATCGAAAGTTTGCCCATTCACTCAAATTCGTTTTACCGAGAATAATGGCACCTGCCTTTATTAACTGATCGACTAGATGCGCATTGTTTTTAGGAAAATTATTGGCAAGGGCAAGAGAACCCGCGCTATTTGACATGTTATCTGTTGTATCAATATTGTCTTTTAATAAGATAGGAATTCCATGTAGCGGTCCTGTTAAGCCCTGTTTTTCGTAAGCTTTATCTAATGCTTTAGCACGTTCTATTGCGTGTGAATTAATTTGCGAAACTGAGTTTAAATTTACCCCTTGCTGATCGAAGTGTTTAATTCGTTCAAGGTAATTTTTGACCAACTGCTCACTTGATAATGAACCTTGCTCAAATTTCTGATGAATAGTCTCGATTTTTGATTGAACAGGTTGCACTTCTTTTGCCTGTACTGCGAGCAATAAATGACAGGTAAAAAAGACGATAAATATGAATATACGCATTATTTTTCTCTATTGTTTTTGTTTTTTATAACGTGTGTATTAGCGTATTGTCTAGTTATTTACTCAGTTAATACAAAAAACTCTGTAAATGTGGCAATGAGAAGACACATTTCATGCACTGTTGTTAGAAATAGCGTTTAAATATTAAGAGGCAAATGAATATCAAGCTCAATAACGATTATTAATCGTACTGCGCCTTAATATTAAGTATGTGGTAATAGTGATAAGTAGCGAATTTGGGGCTAAAAACTAATGGCTGAACAGCGATGCACAGCCATTATTATGTAATGATTAGCAGTTATTTATTAAACGTTGTTATTTTTTCAATAATACCTGCTGCATCTAATCCGAGTTCTTGATGAATTTCCGCTTGCGTACCGTGTTTAATAAATTGATCAGGTAAACCAATATTTAAAATACTAACGTTTGCTCGTTTACTGAGCAAATATTCATTAATGCCTGAGCCAGCCCCTCCTGAAATAGCGTTATCTTCAACCGTCACGATAATGTCGTGTTGTTGCGCCATATCATCTAACATTTTATTATCAAGGGGCTTTACAAAACGCATATCGACAAGTGTGGCGTTAAAATGTGTAGCTGCTTTTTCTGATTCTACCAACATAGTGCCAAAATTAACTATCGCTATTTTTTCGCCTTGCTTAATGAGCTTTGCTTTACCTATCTCAATAGTTTCTGTTAAATCTGGTAGTTCAACACCGATAGCATTCCCTCTTGGATATCTAACTGCAGTAGGTTGTTGTGCTTTATAGCCGGTTGTAAGCATCAATTGACATTCTCGTTCGTCCGATGGTGCCATGATAACTAAATTTGGAATACAGCGCATAAAGCTAAGATCAAACGCACCTTGGTGTGTTGGCCCATCTGCGCCAACAATGCCAGCTCTATCAATGGCAAAGAGCACAGGTAAATTTTGAATAGCAATATCGTGGATAAGCTGATCGTAGCCACGTTGTAAAAAACTGGAATAAATTGCAACGATGGCATTGTTACCACCAATAGCTAAGCCTGCGGCAAATGTGACAGCATGTTGCTCTGCAATAGCAACATCATAATATTTGTCGGGAAAACGTTGGCTAAACTCAACCATACCAGAGCCTTCTCGCATGGCGGGTGTTATTGCGGCTAGTTTGTCATCCGTTGCTGCCATTTTGCACAGCCAATCACCAAATATTTGTGAATAGGTTGGAAGACTTGGGGCACTCTTTGGTAGACCTGTTTCAGACGGGTTAAACTTTGGAACCGCATGGTACTTAATTGGGTCTTTTTCTGCTGCTTGAAATCCTTTACCTTTTTTTGTGGCAATATGCAGAATTTGCGGGCCTTTTAAACCGCGCATATTATTTATCGTATCGACTAAACCCGTTACATCGTGGCCATCTATTGGACCAATATAATTAAACCCTAACTCTTCAAAAAAGGTACTGGGTACGACCATGCCTTTGAGGTGTTCTTCAGCGCGACTCGCTAGCTCTTTGATAGGAGGAATGTTGTTAAGTAAACGCTTACTACCTTCTCTAAATCCAGTATAAAAGCTTCCCGATAACATTTTGGCTAAATGGTTGTTTAACGCACCAACATTTTCTGAAATTGACATTTCGTTGTCATTTAAAATGACCAACATGTCTTTGTGAATGTCGCCAGCATGGTTTAAGGCTTCAAATGCCATACCCGCTGTCATGGCACCATCACCTATTACTGCAACGACTTTACGATTTTTACCTTCTTTTTCTGCCGCGGCAGCAAGGCCTAATGCAGCAGAAATAGATGTACTGGAATGGCCTACACTTAACACGTCATACTCACTTTCTTCACGCCAAGGAAAAGGGTGTAGACCGTCTTTTTGACGGATGGTATGAAGTTGATCGCGTCTGCCTGTTAATATTTTATGAGGATAGGCTTGGTGACCAACATCCCAAATAAGGTGATCAAAAGGAGTATTGTAAACATAATGCAGCGCAACTGTTAATTCTATTGTGCCAAGTCCTGAAGCAAAATGACCGCTACTTTTACTGACAGAATTCAGCAAATAACGACGCAATTCTTCGCTGGCCTTAGGCAGTTGATCTTGTGATAACTGACGTAAGTCATCAGGCGTGTCAATTTTTGATAATAACGGATAATCGTTTAGGTTCGTCGTCATAGTTGTTCGTTTTAATACAACCTAGCTAGTTCGTTGGATAATAAATGTCGCGAAATCGGACAGATTTTGCGTATTGTAAGGTAATCTGGCCAAAGCTTGAAGTGATTGTTGAAACAAGTCATCAGCTTTTTGTTGCGCGCCTTGTAAACCAAGCAAGGAAGGATAGGTACTTTTATTAGCTGCAAGGTCTGAACCTGCTGGTTTACCAAGCTCTTCATCACTTGATGTGATATCAATAATATCGTCTCGAACTTGATACGCTAAACCTACGTGTTGTGCGTATTCTTTCAATGCCAGTTTATCTTCTGGTTTTACATTTGGTGCACATTCGGCCGCCATTAACACCGAAGCTTGTAATAATGCACCGGTTTTTAAGTGATGCAGATTTTCTAACGCATCGATGGCTACATTTTTATTGGTTGCAGAAAGATCGAGTGCTTGCCCTCCGCACATGCCTTGATAACCTGCTGCATTAATAAGCAATTTTATTAACGTAAGCTGTTTTGTTTTTGCAAATGCCGAAAAAGCATGATTGGCAAGAATATCAAACGCTAACGTTTGCAGACTATCACCCGCTAATATTGCCGTTGCTTCATCAAAGGCTTTATGACAAGTTGGTCGACCACGGCGCAAGTCATCATCATCCATCGCGGGTAAATCATCATGTAATAATGAATATGCATGAATACATTCAATAGCTGCCGCTACGCCATCGATATCCTCAGTTGAGGCACCAAGCGCTTCGCCGGCAATATAAGCTAAGTAAGGTCTCATTCGCTTGCCTCCAATAAGCAAGCCATAGCGCATTGCATCATGCAATTTTTGATCATTTACAATGATGGCATCTAGTGCATTAGTCAGGTATTGATCAACGCGTTCTTGATATTGAGGTAATCCTGAAAGGTCTTTCACGCGCGTGTTACTCTTTTGATTCGAAATTTTCTAATGAAGACTTTTCTTGTCTTTGCATTAAAATTTGCACTTTTTGTTCAGCATCTTTTAGTTTTTTTTGACTCACCTGGCTTAACGATAACCCACGTTCAAATAACGTCATTGAGTCTTCTAAATTCAATTCACCCTTTTCAAGTTGTTCAACGATAATTTCGAGCTCTTTTAAAGCGTCCTCAAAATTTAGATTTTCAATTTTTTTACGTGCCATGACCTTGCTTAAACCGCGCGTTTTAATAAGTAAGGCGCAAGATACCTTAGCTGTAAACTTTGTTCAACTGAGCTTGTAAATTACTTTCAATAAAATAAAGTGAAAATATTTGTTAAGTTATTGACAATATGGGCGATAATATAAGTATTCTCGTGATAGATAATAATGCGTTCGCGAATTGACACGCCTTAGGTTATTATCGTTATTAAGCTAGCAAATAAGCAATATTTTTTCGGAGGCTTGTGTGGATTTAGCTACACTACTAGGAATTTTAGGTGCCATTGGGTTTGTTGTCATGGCAATGGTATTGGGTGGCGATATTAATATGTTTATAGATACCCAATCTATTCTTATCGTATTTTGTGGCTCTACGTTTGTTGTTCTTGCTAACTATAATCTTGGTCAATTCTTTGGCATTGGCAAGATCATGGGCAAGGCCTTCATGTTTAAAATTGAAAAGCCAGAAGAGTTAATTGAAAAATCTGTTGAAATGGCTGATGCCGCTCGTAAAGGTGGTTTTCTTGCATTAGAAGAAGCAGAAATATCCAATGCCTTTATGCAAAAAGGCGTAGATATGCTTGTTGATGGCCATGATGCTGATGTTGTAAGAGGCACTCTGCAAAAAGATATTAATTTAACCACTGAACGCCATGAAACTGGTATTGGCATGCTGTCATCTTTGGCTGAAATTGCACCCGCAATGGGGATGATTGGTACGTTAATCGGTCTAGTTGCCATGTTATCGAATATGGATGATCCTAAAGCCATTGGTCCTGCAATGGCGGTAGCCTTGCTTACTACTTTATATGGTGCTTTCTTAGCAAATGTTATTGCAATTCCAATCGCTAATAAGTTAAAGCTGCGTATGGCTGAAGAAAAGTTAAATCAAGAACTTATTCTTGATGCGGTGTTAGGTATACAAGACGGTCAAAACCCACGCGTAATTGAAGGGCTGTTGAAAAATTATCTTGCAGAAAGTAAACGAACTATTGATACAACGGAAGAGTAGGGAGTCAGCAGATGGCGAATCCTCCTGAGTGTAAATGTCCACCTCCTGGTCTTCCTCCATGGATGGGCACGTTTGCTGATTTAATGTCGTTATTAATGTGTTTTTTTGTTTTACTGTTGTCTTTTTCAGAAATGGATGTTTTGAAATTTAAGCAAATTGCAGGTTCTATGAAATTCGCTTTTGGAGTGCAGAACAAAATTGAAGTTAAAGATATTCCTAAGGGCACGAGCATAATCGCCCAAGAATTTAGACCAGGTAAACCAGAACCAACGCCAATTGAGGTGATTCAACAACAGACCGTTGAAATGACACAACAAATGCTAGAGTTTCAAGCGGGTGATGAAACATCTGCTGGTGGTCGTCAAGAACAACGAGGCACTGAGCGTGGAGGTCAATCACAAAGTACGGCTGATGAAATGTCTGCTCAGGCCAGACAAAAAGCAAGTGATGAGCTAGAGCAAGCTTCTCAAGAGCAAGTGAATGAACTTGTGAAAAAAATAGCTGAGCAGCTTGAACAGCAAATTCAAGATGGTGCGATTGAGCTGGAACAGCTAGGACAGCAGATTATTATTCGTATACGGGAAAATGGTTCATTTCCATCAGGTTCTGCGTTTTTGCAACCTAAATTTCGACCTATTATTCAAGAGGTTGGTGAATTATTAAATACAGTGCCCGGTGAAATAATGGTTTCGGGGCATACTGATAATCGCGGTATTAGCTCAGAGCTGTTTACCTCTAATTGGGACTTATCAAGTAAACGTGCTGTTGCTATAGCACATGAACTGGTCAAGGTTGAAGGCTTTGATCCTTCGCGGATGATAGTTGCAGGTCATGCAGATTCAAAACCATTGGTACCAAATAATAATGCGCTTAATAGACGTCGTAATCGACGTGTTGAAATTTCAATCAATCAAGGTAAAGCAAAAGAAACAGAGCCTGTGTCAATTATATCAAATGACTCATAATGTCAGGTAACAACAAATAAGCGTTAATAGAAAGGATCGCAATGCGATCCTTTTTTTTCGCACATTTAATTTGCATGTTGTATAATCCGCGCCACAAAAATTCTGGGTATGTTGTTATGAGATTTATTATTAAACTTCAGGCTGAAATCGCCATTAAAAGTCGACCGGTACGTAAGCGTTTTACCAAGATTCTTGAATCGAATATTAAAAATGTACTACGTCGTGTCGATGAGCAAGTTACCTCAAAAGTTAATTGGGATAGCATTGAAGTTAATACTAAAAATAACACAGAAGAAAATCGTCAACAGTTAATTGATACGTTGAAGTGTATCCCTGGTGTTGCCATGATAATTGAAGTGCAACAACGAGCGTTTACTGATTTACATGACATTTACGAAAAAACATTAGCTGTTCACGCTAAGCACCTAGAAAATAAAACGTTTTGTGTGCGAGTTAAACGTACAGGTGATCACGACTTTTCCTCACTCCAAGTGGAGCAGTATGTTGGTGGCGGACTGAATCAGGCCGTTGAGTCAGCAAAAGTAAAACTTAAGAAACCTGATGTAACTGTACATTTAGAAATAAAACAAAAAGACTTATTTATCGTAACAGAACGCCATGTTGGTTTAGGTGGCTTTCCCATTGCGACACAAGAAGATGTTTTGTCTTTAATGTCGGGAGGTTTTGATTCCGGTGTTTCAAGTTACCAAATGATCAAAAAAGGCGCGAGAACACATTATTGCTTTTTTAATCTTGGCGGCTCTGCCCATGAAGTTGGCGTAAAAGAAGTGAGCTATTACCTTTGGAACAAGTTTGGCGCATCTCATCGCGTGAAGTTCTTTGCTGTTGACTTTGAACCTGTTGTTGCTGAAATCCTCGAAAAAATTGAAAACGGCCAAATGGGCGTGATTTTAAAACGAATGATGATGCGCGCAGCGGCTAAAATTGCAGAGAAACGTGGCATTCAGGCATTGGTTACTGGTGAGGCATTGGGGCAGGTTTCAAGCCAAACCTTAACCAACTTAAACGTTATTGATCGGGTAACAGAAACGTTAATTTTACGACCATTAGCCGCATATGATAAGCAGGATATTATTGATATTGCTCGCGCTATTGGTACGGAAGATTTCGCTAAAACAATTCCAGAATATTGTGGTGTGATTTCTAAAAAACCGACGGTAAAAGCTGTGCTTGCAAAAATTGAAGCTGAAGAAGAAAAGTTCGATTTTTCGATTTTAGATCAAGTTGTTGAACAAGCGCGTATTTTTGATATTAAAGATATTGGTGAGCAAACCGAGCAAGAAATACATGCGGTTGAGGAAGTTTCTGAACTTGATGAGGCGGCGATAGTACTAGACATTCGTAGTCCTGAAGAAGAAGATGAAAACCCGTTAGACATCGATCATGTTGCTGTACAACACTTACCATTTTTTAAACTCGCCACGCAGTTTGGCGACTTAGACCAATCAAAACAATATTACTTATATTGTGATCAAGGTGTAATGAGTAAGCTACAAGCATTATATTTAATTGATAATGGCTTTAAAAACGTCAAGGTTTATCGTCCCTAATATTACGTTATTTAGCGTTCTTTACTGTCGTTAATCGGTTAACTTGTTGATAAAGTGATAAGTTAGCCGGAACGGTTTGTTTATGTTTGTTTGCTAAATGTACAATATAGCCGTTGATGTGCTCTATTTCAGTTGTGGTTCCGTTGCGGACATCAGCTAACATAGATGAGCAGTTTTCTTCGGTTACTTTCGCTACATGCCGAACATTTTCAATCAGCTGATCGCTATTAAGATCCACATTTTCCTTTGCTGCAATAATAACGAGTTCTTCACAAAGCTTTTTAATCAATGACTGGTACTGCGTCTGTAATAGGCTGCCATTGTTAATATTGTAAATCGCTGTTAACGGGTTAATCACACAGTTTACAGCTAGCTTTAACCATTGTAGATGTTTTATGTCGTCATGCCACGTAACTTGTGGGCAAGCTTTATTTAATATAGCCGTTAACTGTTGGCGGCTATTATGCGAGGTGTGTTGCAGTTCACCAAGTTGACTTTGGCCTTTACCGGTATGTTTTATCGTGAAGCGATCAAGTTTTTTACTGCCATGAGTGGTTAACAGCGTATATATAGTTTGATGAGGAAAGAGCTCTTCAATGGGTTGTGTTGAGATTATACCATTATGGCATAATATGATTTGAGCATTTCTATTTATCTCTTCCCGGTAATCTTTTAACGCTGGCAAAATGTCATAAGCTTTCAAACAAAAGATGATCACATCGGCATCGAACATATTCTCTGGCTTAATTGTGTTTAACGAAAAGATGTGCTGTTGATCTTCATCGTCAATTAAGGTCATATGTTTTATTGTCTCGTCGGCACGAGGCGAACAAAGTAATGCAGGCCAAAGGTTTGCTTTAACAAAGTGAGAATACCAGAGCAGACCGATAGCGCCTTGACCAACAACGACAAATTTCATACGTAACTCTTTTGAAAGTACATTACTTTTATCCACTTTAATGCAACATAGGCTGTTATACCGACAATATCAGCGAAAAAGTCACTAAATTCGGCATTTCTAAATTGTAAGTACCATTGTCCTAACTCTGTCAGAGCTGCGTAACAAAAAAGCGCCGCAACTAAGCGGGTTAAAGGAAGGCGAAAAACGCCATTAAGTATCCACGTTAAAATAAAAAAGCCAATAATGTGGCCAATAGAGTCAATTTTTGTACCCCTTACAATTATTGCGTCTAATTCCGCCGTAAAGAAGCTTGCGCTAATAATAATGAGTAAGAAAATGAGCAAAAAAAGCAGATGTTGTTGGCTCTTCATTTCGCGTCTAAGTAATGTAAAAGCTAAGCTATTATCATATCATGTGTTTACAATAAAAAAATGCATGGATTATGTGTTTTTAGTCATTTTAGTTTTTGCTATGATGCATGAAAATTTTACTGAGTGAGAATATTATGCCGTCAATGGATATTGTGTCTGAAATCAATATTGAGGAAGTACGCAATGCTTCCGAAAATGCTGCGCGAGAATTAAGTACACGTTTTGACTTTAGAGGCGTTGAGGCTAGTTTTGATTGGAAAAGTCCCAATGTTGTTGTGACTGCTGAAGGTGATTTTCAAATCAAGCAATTAGTCGATATGCTTCGTAATCAATTAACAAAACGGAAAGTGGATCCGCAGTCTATGTCTGTTGGAGACCCTGAATTTTCAGGTAAAAAGTGTTCAGCAACGTGCAGTTTTAAAGAAGGTATTGATCAGCCAACGGCAAAAAAAATAGTTAAAGTAATTAAAGATAGCAAACTTAAAGTTCAAGCGGCTATTCAAGGTGAACAAGTGCGTGTTACCGGCAAAAAGCGTGATGACCTTCAAATGGTTATGAAGTTGGTCAGAGAACAAGAACTTGGGCAATCATTTCAATTTACTAATTTTCGCGATTAAGCTCTTCATATGACATTATCACGGCTTACATGCATATGTGCATAAGCCGTTGTGTCTTTATTTGTTTGAAAAGTGAGCAAATTGGTATCGTCTCCTTTACAGCTAATCTATCTTTAATAAAAATATTCGCCGAATTTGTACGCAAAAAGCTGTTTTTATTGATCGAGATTAAGTAAATTAAGCCGAAGTCTAGGTTTTGTGCGCATTTATGCATGCTGTGTACACGTATTTAAAGCGTGTTCTTTTGTAACAGCAATAACCATTTACTTTTTAAAAAGCTAGTTTGTGTAGACACACATGCTGGTCGTTAGAAAGTACATAGGTAGTAAACATAGACCTTAATAATGAACATTGATAAATAACAATAAAGAAAGGTTTTCATGGCTACTTCTCGAGGCGAGTTTAGTTCTCGCATTGGTTTTATAATGGCAGCTGCTGGCTCAGCTGTTGGGTTGGGAAATATTTGGGGATTTCCTACACAAACAGCAAGCAACGGTGGTGCTGCTTTCGTTTTAGTGTATTTAGTGTTGGCGTTTTGCTTAGCGTATCCCGCTTTTATGGCTGAATTATTGATTGGTCGTTATGGCCAAGCCAATGCTGTTACCTCTTTACAAAGTATGTCGCGTACACAAAGTCACAAGCGTTTTGCTTTTATAGTTGGCTTTGGCGGCGTAGTTTGTGCGGCACTTATTTTGAGCTTCTACGGTATAATCGCAGGTTGGATGATATCTTATGCTATTGAGCCTGTTGCACATTTTATCGGTTCAGAGCAAAGTGCAGAATGGGTTGTAGCACAATCACTGCCAAGAAATATCCTTTTTACGGCATGCTTTATGTTTTTAACGGTTTTCGTCATTCGACGCGGTGTTGAAGATGGTATTGAAAAGTGGTCAAAACGCTTAATGCCACTGCTCATTGCCTTGTTATTGATGTTAATAGGTTACGTATTTACGCTAGATGGCGCTAGCGAAGGCCTGAATGCTTATCTAAACCCTGATATCAGTCGTGTATTAGATCCGGGCTTGCTTATTAGCGCAATGGGACAGGCGTTTTTCTCATTGTCACTTGGTACGAGTGTAATGGTTATTTATGGTTCATATATTTCTAAAAAAGAAAACCTCGTTTCTTTAGGGGCTCAAGTAACGTTAATTGATGTTTCAATTGCCTTTTTAGCTGGTTTACTCATTATTCCTGCAATGTATGTTGCACAAGCTCAAGGTGTTGCGATTTTTGCTGAAGATGGCAGTTTAATTTCTGGCTCTGGGCTGGTGTTCGCGGTATTACCTGCACTCTTTGATACGATGGGTGATATTGGTTTTATTGTTGGTTTTGCATTCTTCGTCTTGATGTCTGTTGCAGCATTAACGTCGAGCATTTCCATGTTAGAGGGACCGGTATCCTATGTCGTTGAACGTCATGGTATTGAGCGTAAAGCAGCAACGACATTTATAGGGATTTTCATCTTTCTTATGAGTGTTGGCATTATTAGTCACCTTGGCGTTATGCTAGATTTCGTCGCAACATTAGCGACTGAATATGGACAACCAATTATTGCCATGCTTTGTTGTGTATTTGTTGGCTGGATCTGGCAGCGAAGCGAAATTTTAAAAGAAATCCAATCTGGCAATGATAATGTAGAGCATTCATTGTTTTGGAAAATATGGCCTTGGTACACGAAGTTTATTTGTCCTACAGCAATAGCTATTGTATTTATTCATTCATTAATTTAGTTGGCTCGACAGTTTTACTTTGCTGAGAAAATAGCCGTGCTTAGTGACATTAAAAAAGAAGATTTAGCGATTGATGTTGCAGCCAGAAATATGCTTAACAGCAATGAGGAGTTGTTTAAGCCCATTAAAGATGATTCAGGGATGATCATTGACAGTGGTTTTATGAATAGTTTTATTGGTTTATAACATCAAAAAGCCCGTGTTAAACGGGCTTTGTATATCAAGGTCTATGTAAACATTAATGAAAACATCATTTACCAATAAATTCATTTAACTGCGTAACTGATACTGCACCCACTTTACGGTCAACTAACTCGCCATTATTTATTAATAGTAACGTTGGGATGCCACGAATGCCGTATTGAGCCATTAACTCTGGCGCTTCGTCTGCGTTTACTTTAATGACTTTTAAAGCTTCATTTTCTTGTGCGATTTGGTCAATTACTGGGGCGATCATCTTACATGGCCCACACCAAGGTGCGTAAAAATCTACCAGTAGTTTACCGTCATGTTGATTTACATACTGTTGAAAATCATCTTGTGTCACATCAATAACTTGATTCATCTCTTATCCTTCAATTGTTAACTTGGCGCCATTATATTTGACTTGTTTTTGTATTATTAGTGGGGTTAAATGAAAAACACTGTTCTATTTTTGGAATAAAGTGTGGCTAGTTTAGTAAATACGGAACAATTGGATAATTATCGCATTTTTGTTGCTATCGTTGAGTCAGGGTCTTTTACTAAGGCTGCACAAAAATTAGCGGTGCCCAAATCAAGAATTAGTCGAAGATTGCTTCTACTAGAGCAGCAATTGGGTAGTCAGTTACTGATTAGAACCACGCGAAAATTGCAACTTACTGATGCAGGTCAGCTATTATATAAGCAATGTCAGCCTCATATTGCAGCATTGGAGGAGGTTGATCAGTTTATCTATGATAGTCAGTTTCATGTCAAAGGTGTATTAACGTTGTTATTGCCGCTTGAGTTTTTTAATCAAGTAATTGGAGAATTAATAACAACGTTTGCATTGCAATATCCCGAATTACAAATACAGTGTCAGCATTATACTGGGATTACGCCTCAATTTGACCATAAGTATGACTTAGTTTTTGTGCTACACGAACATGCTTTGCCTGATTCTCAGTGGGTCAGTAAAGTTTTGTTGAGTTTTCCACAGTCAATTTACATCGCTGACAAAGCCAATAATAAACAAATGAATGAGCTAAGCGACTTTAAGGCTATTCTCGCAGATAAAAATGAGAAATGGTACTTTCGTGATAATGGCAGAATAATAGAACGTCAGCCAACTGCAACAATGATATTAGCAAGTCCAGAAATGCGCGTTAAGGCATGCGAACAAGACATAGGCGCTGTTAAACTGCCTGATTATATAGGCACGCGTAGTTCAACGATTAAAGTGGCGAAGGTATCGCAACCGTTAGTAGCACAGCAATTATCTGTTCTATATCACAGTAGAAATATACCTATGAAAACTCGGGTCTTTTTAGATTTTTTCCAGAGTAATATTGGCTGTTTAACATGATAACTATCTCAGTATGAGCGTGTTATAATCAGTAAGTAATTCAGAGAGGATCTCGATCGTAAAACCTGTAAATTTTGCAGAAAACAAAGGATATGTTAGTGGGATTATTGATAAAAATATTTACTCTACTTTGCTTGATGTTTACCACAGCTGTGAACAGTAAAAATAATGATGAATTCGCATCGATTCGAGTGGTTGGTGAAACTTTACCTCCTTATACATTGTCTGATGGCACTGGCCAACAGTTTGATGTTGTTCATGCCATTTTAACGTCAATGGGGGCGAACCTTGATATTAGTACCTATCCATACAAAAGAGCTGTAGCTTTGGTGGAAAGTGGTAAGGCAGATATGATGGTAGGTATGTTGAAAGATGAACAATATGACCTCCAGTACTCTGAATTACCTCACGATGTTGACGTTTTGTTGGCTATTTTTTCTAAAGCTAATATAAGTAAGTGGCAGAATGTGTCGAGTCTACAAAACAAGCATATTACGTTTATTGCAGGGCTTTCTAAACCTTTTAAACGTTATTTGCCTGCGATGGATTTCTCAATGTCAGAAGTTGACACCAGAAAACAAGCAGTAAATAAACTTCTTCATGGGCGTACTGATTATATTGTTGACTCAGAAGGTTCTTTTTTTACCTCTTATCAGCGAAACACTGTTTCTCAAGGGGGAAATTTAACTAATAAACCCGTAGGTTATCTACAAATTCACGCCGCTTTTTCTATGTCAGAAAGAGGTTCGAAACTAAAGGCGCATTGGGATAAGACTTTTTGTCGCTTTATTCGAAGCGAAAAAGCTAAGAATATCTATAAGAAATGGCAACTCATGCGCGAATATAGAATCTCGCAACAATATTTTCGAGATTTCTGTTTGTAGCGCTTATTCACCTGTATGGTGTCAATTTTATTTGTTAAGTGCTATGTTTTATAAGTTGGCCAAGCTAGCTTCCATGGCGGCGTTATTTCGTTAATTTTAGTCAAGCATTCACTGGTGAGAAAATAAAGCCCATTAGTTGGCAGCAACCGGTAGCGATATTGTTTTCCACTATAGCTAAATGACAACGCAAAAGCATGTAAGTAGCCTCTATCTGCTTGGGATTTTGCATAATAGTGATCACCTAATATCGGGCTACCAATACTGGCTAATGCGACACGTATTTGGTGCGTTTTTCCTGAGTGTGGTTTTATAATAAACAAACGCACGGCTTCGGGTAAGGAATAGCTAAAAAACTGTGTAACTGCAGGGTTATCTTTTGAACGTAGTAATTTCCACATTCCACGCCTACTTTTTTGCATGTCTCCAATAATTAAACCTTGCTTCTTTTTGGGCTTTTTATCAGAGACCGCGAGATAATACTTTTCGATTTCTCGTTGTTCGAACAGTCGTTGGAATGCCTGTGCCGTAAGTTTATTTTTCGCAAAAATTAATAGCCCAGAGGTCATTTTATCAAGGCGATGTAAAGGGTATAGCTCAGCTAATAGCAATTGTTTTTTAAGTAGGCTGTGAACACCTAAAACGTCTCCTTCATCGTGAAAACCGATGCCAGCAGGTTTATCAATAACAATGAAATGCTGTTGATTATCAACAATTGGTAGCAACATAGTTAGAGATTAAATCCTATTATGGTGTACATAATTAACGTAATACCACCGGCAGTTAACGCATAGGGTAATTGGGTTTTTACATGCTCATAATGATCACAGCCACTGGCAATAGAGGCAACCACAGTGGTGTCAGAAATAGGTGAAGCATGGTCACCAAAGATGCCACCACCTAATACTGCAGCAACCAAAAACTCGATAGGCAATCCTGTTTGTTGGGCAAGAGGTACGGCAATTGGCACTAAAATAGCGAATGTGCCCCAAGAAGTACCCGTTGCAAAAGCCATGAAGCCTGCAGCCAAAAATAAAATAGGGGCAATGAAAAACAAAGGTACTTCAAGGTTTAATAATTGACTGACGTACAACCCTGTCCCCAACGACTTTATTGCATCGCCAAAAGCAAATGATAGGACCAATATCGCGACAGCTGGCGCCATATGTTTTATACCTAATAACGTGTATTTAATAATGTTTTTCCATGACATTGCGCCAAAGCCTTTAATCATGAAAATCAAGATGAAAACTGCGCTTACAATTGCCCAGAATACCGAAAAAGATCCTGAACCTTGTCTCAAATCACCATCGCCCGTAATCCATAGCAGCGCAAGGGTAATAGTAAGCAATGATAATAGAGGTAACCACATTATAATGGCAGGCGCTTCATTTTTTGTAACTTGGCTTTCTTGGCTCACAATGAGTGACTTGGCGTGTTTCAATGGACCAAAAGCTTTGCCACTTGCAGCGGTATAATAGGCAAAAATGACAGCAATGATGGCATAAAAGTTATAAGCAATCGTACCAATCAGTATACCAACAGGATCTGAGAGCTGGTGACCATCTAGTAAGCCAAGTACATACGCTCCCCAACCATTTATTAAGAATAATATGCTTATGGGGGCACATGTTGAATCAATTAAATAAGCAAGTCTTGCCCGGCTTAACTTGTATTTATCAAACAAAGACTGACTTGCCATACCTGCAGTAAAGATACTTAGGTTGGTATCAGTAAAGATAGTAGTGCCCACAAACGTAGGTAAAAGAGCAGCTTGCTTTGAATTTTTAACTACATTTAAACGTGCTAATGAGTTGATAAAACCTTCTACCGCGCCTGATTGGTTCATGAGTGTAACTAAAGCACCAATGAGTAAACTGAAGCTAACGATATAAATGTTGCCTAATGAATCAAAAACACCAATTAAACCATTTGCACTACTTATCAAACCGTCGACAGGCTGCCAGTTTTCAATCATTATAAAGCACAACACAATGCCGAAAAATAGCGCCAGTAAAGCGTTTTTTCGCCAAATAGCGATGGCAATGGCAATGATTGGAGGAAGTAGACTTAATGGACTGTCTTGCATGAAATTACGATGATGATTGTTTTGCGCCCAACTTTACCTTAAGTTGCTATTATTAGAAACAGTGGAACTAATATTTGCATAAAGATTACATTTGTCTGTAAGTTAATTTTTAAATCGTCGGTCATTAATTACGTGCAAAATATTATCGTAGCGAATATTTAATTAAGTACAACCCCCGTAAACATTGACTGGTAGTAATGTTTTTAATAACAATTGATAACTAAGCATTGAAAAGCAATCTTTTAGCCATACATCTTTAGGCAGAAATCGCTCGATGCAATAGGACCCATTTTGACATTATCTTTTCAACAGAAAATTAGCGTTCTTGGCGAGGAACGTAATAAAGCAGCGTTAACTGAGATTGGACGTGGCATCGAACGCGAAGGATTAAGAGTATTGGCCGAAGGGAAGTTATCAGAACATGGCCATTATCAGGCTTTAGGTTCTGCCCTGACACATCCTCATATCACGACCGATTATGCCGAAGGCTTGTTAGAGTTTATTACGCCGGTAAGCTACTCTGTCGAGCAAACTATCTCGCAATTAAAAGACATCCAAAAGTTTACACTTTCGAATATTGATGGCGAACTTATTTGGCCTACCAGTATGCCATGCTTTGTTGATGATGAAGATAATATTGCCTTAGCGTATTACGGCACATCAAATATTGGTAAAATGAAATCTATCTATCGACAAGGGCTTAAAAATAGATACGGAAGTATGATGCAAGTTATTGCAGGCATTCACTTTAATTTTTCATTTCCCAAGTCATTTTGGCAAACGTTAAAATCAACCGAAGATTCTTCTTTAAGCGAGCAAGACTACATTTCAGCGGGCTATTTTGCCTTATTGCGAAATTATAAGCGTTACTGTTGGCTAATCCCTTATTTATATGGCAGCTCTCCTGCAATCTGTCCTTCTTTTTTACAAGGTAAAGAGACCAACTTACCTTTTAAAAAGTCTGAGAGTGGTTATATTTACCTGGAACATGCTACAAGTTTACGTATGAGTGACCTTGGTTATACCAATAGTGAACAGTCAGCGCTTAGAATTTGTTATAACAACATTGATGAATACATTTCAGGTGTGCAAGAAGCCATTAGTTTGAGCTCCGATAAGTTCGCTGAAATTGGTGTAAAAGTTGGTGATACTTACCAGCAGTTAAATGCTAATGTACTTCAGATAGAAAATGAATTGTACGCCCCCGTAAGACCTAAACAAGTGGCTAATTCAGGCGAAAAGCCCTCACAAGCGTTAAGTCGTAGAGGTGTTCAATACGTTGAAGTTAGAGCGCTAGATGTTAATCCTTTTGTGGATACTGGCATAAGTGAACAGCAAATCTACTTTCTGGATGTGTTTTTGACCTATTGCGCACTTAAAGAAAGTCCTGAATCACTTTGTGAAGTACAAAGTGTATGTGAAAAAAATATGGATGACGTTGTTGTACGAGGTAGAGATCCAAAGCTTTTGTTGGATCATAACGGTGACAAAGTATCTGTTAAAGAATGGGGTACGGCAATATTTGAAGAAATGAAATCGGTAGCTATGTTGCTAGATAACGCAAATGGTTCAGATAAATATCAAAAAGCGTTAGCTTTTGAATTCGAAAAAATTAATGATCCAGATAAAACGCCATCGGCAAAATTACTGCGCGTTGTTAATGATAACAAACAAAGCTTAACCGATTTTACGTTACAGCAAGCAGTTACATACAGAGACGAGGCATTGAACAGTGATTATCGCTTTTATAGTGAAGCTTATTTTAATGAGCAAGCTAAAAAGTCTATAGATCAACAAAAAGACATTGAACAAAGTGACACTTTACCTTTTGATGATTTTCTAACGGAATACTTCGCGCAGTAAATGCCACCAATATTAAAAAGGAGCTTTAAGCTCCTTTTTTTTGGGCAAAAAAAAGCGCGTTAGGGTAACGCGCCTCAAATAAAAGAAAGCAGTCCAGGGAGGTGTTTTGCTCTCAAGTAGTAAGACAGGGTGTTTAAATGAAAGTTCAATTTTTATGCAAATTATTTAAATAAAAACGCACAATAAGCCTGTATTATGAATTAAGTGATTAAAAAACATAAAAAAACGCGTTAATAAAAATTAACGCGCGAATCGTTCATGAAACATAAGAGAATAACACCTTCAATACATTAGAGCTTATGAGTGAGTTAAAGTTCAAAAAATAAACAAAAAAAAGCGCATCTTTAAAATGCGCATAACTAAACATGAAACACTAAGGGAATTAACTTCTCATAAAGTGAGAGTCGCTTAATCTCAATAAGTTCAAAAATTAGATAAAAAAAAGCGCATTAAAAAATGCGCTATTAAGATGTTCAAGGGAAACACAATATGAAAGTCTTGTAAGGTAAGAGTGGTGTATTTTAAAAAAGTTCAAAGAAAAAATAATTTTTTTTCATTTTGGTAAAATGCCAGTTTTCTGGCATTATAAAAATCGTTAAAAATCTGTAGTCTTGGGCTTTATGAATAAAATAGTTGTTTCTTTTATTGTATTAATTTCAACGTTATTTCTAAGTAGCTGTGCTACACCGCCGCCAAAAAATCCTGAGAATTTATGTGAAATTTTTAGAGAACATAGAGATTGGTATTTCGCCGCTAAAGATGCACGTGAACGATGGGGAACTCCAATTCATGTACCAATGAGCATGATGTATCAAGAGAGTTCATTTAAAGATGATGCATTACCGCCTCGTGACTATTTACTTGGTTTTATTCCTTGGGGGCGTGTAAGTACTGCTTACGGCTATTCGCAAGCAAAGACCATGACTTGGCAAGACTATATTCGTGAAACGGGCAATTCTGGGGCAGATCGAGATGATTTTGACGATGCGATTGATTTTATGGCCTGGTTTATTTTCAAAACAAACAAAATTAATCGTGTTTCAAAGTGGGACGCATATAACCAATATTTAAATTATCATGAAGGTTGGGGTGGCTTTAAGCGAAAATCTTATAAAAAGAAGCGCTGGTTAGTTAAAGTTGCTCGAATCGTAGATAATCGTTCAAGACGCTATAGTAGCCAACTGAAGTCGTGTGAAGCTGAATTGAATGAAAGCAGTTTATGGCGCTGGTTGTTTGGCTAAAGATAGGTGAAACCCACTGTTTCACCGGCCTTTGGATAACTTTTATGCAAAGTGCTATTTTTATCGGCAAATTTAGTGAGTATTGTCGATAAACAAAGCGATTAGTGCTTTGTTTAATAATCTCAATTTAGTGTAATAATCGTAAAAAACAACTTTTTTATATACCTAGTTTTTCGTAGAAAAGTGCAAAAATTTAACAATCCTGTTATGCGCTTTCATTACCAGCTATCAAAGCATTTTTCTTGCCAAAGCCGTTATTTTTATTGAAATTTGCTGCCAGCTCACGTGAGGTATGGATTTAAAAAAAATGTTAAAAAAACTTCATTTTTTTTCTAAAAAAATATTGCAAATACTGAGCCCTGATGTTTTATGGCTTTGCATTTGTTATCCACAGAAATTGTGGAAATGTTAATTGTTGCTATTGTCTGTGGATAACTTTGTGGTTATTTTTTTGGGCTAGTCATATTGATGAAAAAATATTAGGCGAGATGTATATGCTCATTCGACAGAAGTAGCCGTTTTGAAAAACCGCTACTTCATTAGGGTCTGTTGAACTTTTGAGATTAAATTTTGTTCGAACTAAACGCTTTTTGTTCAAGGCGTGAGCAATGTCGCATGGTTATTCCATGTAAATTGCGAACAACGATGAAGAAATAGCGTTTAGCTGAACCCAGAGGGCAGCGTTTTTTGTCATTTATACGTCGTTATTGCTTTTTCATGTGGAATAACCACATATTAATCGCAATGCCTTGTCTAAATACCAATAAACTGCTGCAAAAATAAACGCGAAAGTTCAACAGACCCTAATCTTTTGGGTTGGCTTCTTTAAGGTAATACGCTGGGATTATACGTACAGTTTTAATCATATTATCTGTTACATCTACAATTTCGAGAGGATAACCAGCAATACGCACACTGAGTTTAGCTTCAGGTATATCTTCTAAGTATTCTAGAACAAGACCATTAAGTGTTTTAGGACCGTCTGTAGGGAAATGCCAGTCCATTTCTTTATTAATGTCTCTAACGGTTGCACTACCATCAACCAAATAACTACCATCGGGTTGAATATGCACTTCTTCAGATGGGGCTGGTTCTTTTGTTGTGGTAAAGTCACCGACGATTTCTTCGAGTATATCTTCTAGCGTCACTAACCCCTGAATATCCCCATACTCATCTACAACCAATCCGAGGCGCTCTTTAGCGTGCTGAAACTTTAATATTTGTACATTTAACGTTGTACCTTCGGGAATAAAATATAGTTCTCGAACCGCTCTTAGTAATGTTGCTTTGGTAAACTGGTTTTTAGACAATAGCTTTAAAGCATCACGCATGTGAACATAACCGACTACGTCATCAATGGTATCGCGGTATAAAAGTACACGTGTGTGTGTGGCTTGTGTTAATTGCTTTTGGATTTTTTTCCAATCTTCGTTGATATCTATCCCCACTAACTCACTTCGTGGGATCATAATGTCTTCTACAGTTACTTTTTCTAAGTCTAAGATGCTTACCAACATGCTTTGATCGCGTTCCGCTAATAAAGCACCTGATTCATTTACTACTGTGCGTAATTCCTCAGAACTTAGGCTGTGTAATTCTCGTTCTTCACGACTAACTCCTAATAAGGCGAGTATGCCATTGGTTATCCAGTTTACTGCGACAACTAGCGGGTAAAACAGTTTTAATAGCAGTGTTAATAGTATTGAACTCGGAAATGCCACTTTCTCAGGATTTAGTGCTGCCAAAGTTTTAGGTGTTACTTCTGCAAAAATTAAAATCACTAATGTTAATATTAGACCGGCATAGAAAATACCTGCATCACCTATTAAGCGCTCTGCAATAATACCAGCTATGAGCGAGGCAAATACATTAACCAAGTTATTTCCAATCAAAATTAAGCCGATAAGTTGGTCAGGGCGACTTAATAGTTTGCCGACTCGTTTTGCGCCTTTATGCTTTTGCTTTTCTAAATGGCGTAGCTTGTATCGATTTAACGACATCATGCCTGTTTCTGAACCAGAAAAGTACGCTGAGATTAGAATTAGTATGCTGAGAATAAGAAATAGCATACTCGTTGAGATGGTATCCAAATATGGGGTCCTATGTTGCCAAACAAATGCGCTTTATATTAAGGGTTAGTTATAACTTAAATTTTAAGATAATAAAAACTCTTTCACAAAGCGACTGCCAAAATAGGCAAGTGTAAGTAATGTTGAGGCAGATATGATCAAGACTAACACGCGATGACCACGCCAACCTAATTTAAAATGACCCCATAAAGTAACACTATATAGTGCTAATGCTGCCAATGATAATACGGTTTTGTGTGCATTGTTAGCTAAAAAGTCATTTAGAAAAACAAAACCAACAAGTTGGCTTAATAATAAACCTAAGGTGCCAATGGCAAGTATAGTAAATAATTGTCCTTCAACTTGCATTAATGGAGGTAGGTGACTCACTGCAATTAAGTTTTTATCTTTGAGTTTCATATTTATGTAGGCAACTTGGAAAGCGTACAGCATGGCAATAATAAGAATACAGTAGGCGACCAATGCTAAAATAATATGGCTAGCAATCGCGAAATTAGCGGTAGGCAGCAAAATATTACTACTATGAGGAATAAAAATTGAAGTGAGTTGCCACAGACCTGCGAAACTATATGCGACCGGCAATAATAAATTAACTTTATATTTTAACGCCATAGCAGTAACCGTTAAGCTAATAACGAGACTGACTAAAGAGATCACATTTGGTAATGCAAAATTAAGATTTTGTTCCGCAAATAAGAAGTGAGTGGTTGCTAAGGTATGGCCAACAATTGCAAGAGAGCCAATAAGTAAGACCTTAACAATATTAGGCCCCTTTGGGTGAAACAAGCGGAAAACAACGGCTACTGTTGCAGTGACGTAGCAAATGAAAGCAACTAAACTGCAAATTGACGAAAAATCCAAACAAGTATTCCTTTATTTTTGAATGCGTAAAAACACTGTAAATGTTTATCAATAAACATCACAATTGAAATAAGAACATATTTACTGACTCATCATAATAAAAATAGCCAATGCTTGCTACGTTTATCTGTTCAGAATGAATACGTTATGCTTAACGTTATTGTAATAATACGATACATACTATTGTATTAAGATGTTAAGAGGTCAGTTTGATTTAGTGAAGTCAGGTTTATCTCCCATAAATTATGTTGGCAATAAGATTGAAATTTTAAATTATGATGCCATTTTATACTTTCGCTTATTTACCTCACGCGTATAATATGAGGTAAATTTTCTCCAAACCGCAATTGGCCAGAGTGATACATGTTCGAGAATTTATCAGATCGCTTAACGAAGACCCTTAAAAATATCAGTGGTCGAGGTAGACTTACTGAAGACAACATTAAAGATACGTTACGTGAAGTGCGAATGGCACTTTTAGAAGCTGACGTAGCCTTGCCTGTTGTCCGTGAATTTATTGCAAAAGTAAAAGAAAGTGCGGTAGGACAAGATGTTTCAAAAAGCCTAACGCCAGGGCAAGTATTCGTTAAAATTGTTCAAAAAGAACTCGAAATTGCCATGGGTGAGATTAATGAATCATTAAACCTAAAAGCGACGCCACCAGCGGTTGTATTAATGGCAGGTTTGCAAGGTGCGGGTAAAACCACTTCTGTAGCCAAACTCTCTAAGTATTTAAAAGAAAGAGAAAAGAAAAAAGTATTGGTGGTCAGTGCTGACGTATATCGCCCGGCCGCAATTAAGCAGTTAGAGACACTTGCGTCTGATGTTGGGGTTGATTTTTTCCCCAGTGATATTAAACAAAATCCCATCGACATTGCTAATGCCGCGATAGCGCACGCCAGAAACCACTATTTTGATGTGTTAATTGTTGATACCGCTGGTCGATTACATATTGATGGCGACATGATGGATGAAATTAAAGCGTTACATGCGGCAATTGAACCAATCGAAACCTTGTTTACTGTTGATGCCATGACTGGCCAAGATGCCGCAAATACCGCAAAAGCTTTTAACGATGCGTTACCATTAACGGGGGTTATCCTAACCAAAACTGATGGTGATGCTCGTGGTGGTGCAGCGCTTTCGATCAGGCATATCACAGGAAAGCCGATTAAATTTATGGGTGTTGGTGAAAAAATTGAAGCGCTTGAACCATTCCATCCTGATCGAATTGCATCACGTATTCTTGGCATGGGTGATGTACTGTCACTTATTGAAGAAGTTGAACAAAAAGTTGATCGTAAACAAGCAGAAAAACTTGCCAAGAAAGTTAAGTCAGGAAAGGGGTTTTCGCTAGAGGACTTTCGCGATCAGCTCGTACAAATGAAAAACATGGGTGGTATGATGGGCCTTGTAGATAAGTTACCGGGGATGGGTAATATGTCAGAGCAAATAAAGGGCCAAATGGATGATAAAGTTACTATCCGAATGGAAGCGATTATTAATTCAATGACACCGAAAGAACGTGAACGTCCAGAGATCATCAAAGGTTCTAGAAAGCGTCGTATAGCGGCGGGCTCAGGCACACAAATTCAAGACGTTAATAAATTGCTAAAGCAGTTTACCCAAATGCAAAAAATGATGAAGAAAATGTCTGGTAAAGGTGGGATGCAAAAGATGATGCGTTCCATGAAAGGTATGATGCCTCCGGGAGGACCTGGTGGTTTTGGAGGTTTCGGCCGATAACGTCTACACTAAAAAAGGCAGCATTGGCTGCCTTTTTTACGGCTGAAAGATAGAATGCCAATACAAGGAATGTCGATGATAGACAAGCAAATTCGCCACATAACGTTGTGTTTCGCGTTAATTTTTACTTCTTGTAACGTTTTTAGCGATCCTTTAAATAGTGAAACACCAGTAGCAACAACCATCAAAATAAATGTAGGGTTAAGCATTCGACCGCCATTTCTTATTGGAAATCATCAACAATTCTTTGGTGCAGGGCCTGAAATCTTGGCGGCATTGAATAAATTTCAACAAACGTTTCATTTTGTCGCCGTTGAAATACCCTCTAAACGCAAGCAAAAAGCATTAAATGATGGCTTAATTGATATTATGATGTGGGATAACCTCAATTGGGGGTGGCGCGAAAAGCCTGTTCAAAGTACTGCTCCCATTGTGAGCTCTAAAGACGTCTATATTACTTATGCAAATAAAACTAAATCTCAGCAGTATTTTGAGACATTAAAGAATAAATCGTTAGCGTTAGTCATTGGTTATCATTACAAACTAACCGAGTTTGATATTGAGATATCCACACTTACTGAGCATTATGATGCAACAATGGTAAGAACAGAAGAAGCGAGTATAAGAATGACTGCGGCAAATCGGGTTGATATTGCGATTGTTAGCGAAACTGCACTCAATTGGTTTTTTAAACAGTACCCAACAGTTAAACAGCTGATATTAGTGTCAAATCGTATAGATACCCAATATACACGCCACTTTATTGTACCTAACTCGGCCTCTATTAGCGTTAATGAACTTAATCAACTTTTACAACGAGCGCTAGATGCCAATGTGTTGCAGCCCATATATCGTAAATATGGCTTAACCCCCCCTAGTTCCTTTCTCTAAAGATAATGGCAATTGGATGACTATTACTTGCTTTCTGGCTGAAAAAGCGTAGAATACGCGAGCTTTTCTGTCACCTTATGTGTCAGGAAGTGTCTGGAAATTCGTTTTAACATTAATATATAGAGGACGATATGGTTACCATTCGTTTAGCCCGTGGCGGCGCAAAAAAGCGTCCATTCTATCAGGTAGTTGTTGCAGATAGCCGTAACTCTCGCGATGGTCGTTTCATCGAGAAGATTGGTTTCTTCAACCCTTCAGCACAAGGTCAAGCAGAAAAATTGCGTTTAGACCTTGATCGTGTAAACCATTGGGTTGCACAAGGCGCTGGTTTATCTGATCGTGTGGCAAAGCTTGTAAAAGATGCTCAAGCTGCAGCATAAGATAAGTGAATAGTAATGACTGAAGTAATAAGTAATGAACAAATCATTGTTGGCAAAATAGGCGCAGTCTATGGTGTTAAGGGGTGGTTAAAAGTTCATTCTTTTACTCAAGATCAAGAAGCTATTCTTGACTATTTTCCTTGGTCTTTAAAATTAGGAAATAAAGTACAAACAGTCGAAGTAACTGATTGGCGAAAGCATAATAAAGGTTTAGTGGTTAAGATTGACAATATTGACGATCGGGACGTTGCACAAACGTTGGTGAGCGCTGAAATTTATGTTGATAAAGCAACTTTACCTGAGCTCCCTGATGGCGAGTTTTACTGGCGAGACCTAATCGGCATGACCGTTGTTACTGACAAAGGTTATGACTTAGGGCAAGTTTCTGATTTATTGGAAACAGGCTCAAACGACGTACTGGTTGTAAAAGCAAACCGAAATGATGGCTTTGGTAAAAAGGAAAGGTTAATTCCTTATCTTGAAGATCAAGTTGTTAAGACGGTGAGCTTAGAAGATAAACAAATTTGTGTTGACTGGGATCCAGGTTTTTAACTCGTGAGTAACAGCAAATTATGGATTGGGGTGATTAGCCTTTTTCCAGAAATGTTTGATGCAATAACCGAGTATGGGGTGACAGGCCGAGCGATACGTAATGGGTTGATTGAGTTTCACAAGTGGAACCCAAGAGACTTTACACACGATAAACATCGTACTGTTGATGATCGTCCTTATGGCGGTGGTCCAGGTATGTTAATGATGGTGCAACCATTACGAGATGCGATAAATGCCGCAAAAGCTGAAGCAGATAAAGATGTTTCGCTACGTGGCGGTGAGCGCGCAAAGGTCATTTATTTGTCGCCGCAAGGACGTAGGCTTGACCAAACTGGTGTAAGTGAATTAGCACATCATGACCGACTGATATTTATAGCAGGACGTTATGAAGGCATTGACGAGCGACTTATCGAATCACATGTTGATGAAGAATGGTCGGTTGGCGATTATGTTTTAAGTGGTGGTGAATTACCCGCGATGAATATGATTGATGCAATTGCCCGCTTTGTACCTGGTGTATTGGGACATGAGTTATCTGCAGAACAAGATTCGTTTTCAGATGGCTTGCTTGATTGTCCACATTATACAAGGCCAGAGGTATTAGACGGTAAGTCGGTACCTAAAGTGTTGTTAAGTGGTAATCACGAACATATTAAACAGTGGCGAGAGTTTAAATCTTTAGAAAGAACTTGGCTTAGAAGACCAGAACTTTTAACTGGCCTAGCTCTGACGGCTGAACAGGAAAAAGCGCTTAATACAATTAAGCAGTCACCTGATACAGACCGTGAATCCTAGGAGAAGGTATTATTATGAGTAACATTATTAAGGCTCTTGAAGAAGAGCAAATGAAGAAAGATGTACCAGCATTCGCATCAGGCGATACTGTTGTTGTACAAGTAAAAGTTAAAGAAGGTGATAAAGAACGTCTTCAAGCGTTTGAAGGTGTTGTTATCGCTGTTAAAAACCGTGGCTTACATTCTGCTTTCACCGTACGTAAAATTTCAAGCGGTGTTGGTGTTGAGCGTGTATTCCAGACACATAGCCCGTTAATCGATTCTATCGAAGTTAAACGTCGCGGTGATGTTCGTCAATCTAAAATCTACTACTTACGTGAGCGTTCAGGTCGTTCTGCGCGTATCAAAGAGAAGTTGGCTAAGAAGTAATTATCGCTTTAGCGTTAATTTACTTAGATTGACTGAAATAAAGAAAACCCGCTTGGTATTACCAAGCGGGTTTTTTGTGTTTAGTACCTTCAAGGAAGCGCTTTACTCATATAAACCTACGTTGACTTTCTTCACCGTAGGTCTAGTCATAACGAAGTATTACTTAGCGATCAGATAGTTTTCTAACCAACGCTCTTGCTCCCAAAGTACATGTAAAATACTTTCTCTTGCTCTGTAGCCGTGTCCTTCATACGGCAACATCACTAATCTAGCATCTTTACCTAAACCTTTTAACGCATTGTACATGCGTTCAGATTGCATCGGAAACGTACCTGAATTTGGATCTTCTTTTCCGTGGATCATAAGCATAGGCTCGTTAATTTTCTCAGCATGAAAAAACGGCGACATCGTGGCATAAACCTCTTGTCCTTCCCAGAAATTACGTTCTTCGCCTTGAAAGCCAAACGGTGTCAGTGAACGGTTATAGGCGCCGCTGCGTGCAATACCTGTTTTAAATAAGTCACTATGTGCTAACAAATTTGCAACCATAAAGGCACCATATGAATGGCCGGCAATGGCAATATTGTTTTTATCAGCAATGCCTTTTTCAACTAATACATCAACTGCAGCCTGTGCACTAGACACCAATTGTTTACGGAACGTATCGTTTGGCTCTTTACCCTCTATACCAACAATAGGCATTTTTGGATCGTCAAATATAGCTATGCCTTTTGCTAAATAAGGCATTGGGCCCCAATAACCAATGTAGGTAAATTCATAGGGAGATTCTCGCACTTGTGAGGCGACACTTTTATCTTTGTACTCTAGTGGGTATGCCCACATCAATACAGGTAAGGTTCCGTCAGACGTTTTATAACCTGGTGGAAGGTAAAGCGTACCGCTAAGTTCAACGCCATCATCACGGGTATATTTTACCAATTCCTTTTTAACATTGGTAAAGGAAGGGTATGGATGTGGGAAGTCAGAAAACTGAGTAATAGATTTCTTCGTTAAATCTCTAATAAAAAAGTTTGGCTGCTCAGTTTTAGATTCTCTGACGGTTATTAGCTTAGTACCAGCAGTATCTAAAACATCGCGAACACGCTCATAATAAGGTGCTTCACTGTGCCATAAACGTTCTTTTTTCTGTGTGGTAATATCGTACTTGTCTAAAAAAGGAATATTGCCTTGATCAGATGCTCCAGTACCGGTGAGTAATAAATATCGATTGTCTTGAATAGCAAGCGTATATCGTCCAAAGGCGTTTTGTTCTCTTACCACACGTCCAGGATCATTATAAGCATCGTTATAGGAGCGATCTTCAAAGATTATGCGGCCTTCATCAGCGTTATTAGGATTAACGATAAAGCTACGTATTTTTCTATCACTAAATCGCCAATCAGATAACATAGCCACTTGATCATTGCCCCATGTAATGGTGTTATAACGACGATCTAGTTTTGCAAAAAGTTTAGGCGCTTCTGTAAAAGGCGATGCTTGCGTATAGATGAAATCATGGTATTTAACCTTAGCTTTCATTGACCCGTTATCTTGAGCCTCTGCCCATACTAATGTCGCGGCTTTATCGTTGCGCCAAGAGAGTGAACGTTTACCTGTTCGCACACTATCAAACCCTTGTGGAATGTTTTCTGCAAGCGGTTGGCGGACGATTTCTTTTATCAGCTTGCCACTCGTATCAACAACTCGCCATGTAGTGGCAAAACGTGAATAAGGCACTAAATACGAAAATGGCTGTTCAATGTGCCCAACAAGAATATTCTTAGCATCAGGAGAGACTCTAAACCCTCGAATGAGTGCAGGTTGGCCAATATTAGTTACCTTACCTTGCAACGATACTTTTACTAATTGACCTAAACCATAATACTTAAACAATGCTTTGTCGTGTGGCGTAGCAAGTAAATTTTGATAAGTACGTGCAGGCGCTTTTTCCCCTGTTGTTTGCGACACAATGGGGACTGCACTAGAGACATTATCGTCAGGCGCTTCAACAGTAATATTAACGGCTTTGTTAGCGATAATGGCTGTACTATCCGGTAACCAACGGTATGGTCTTGATGTAATAACAGAATTTAATGCTAAGTTATCAACTTTTCGTAACGTGTCTGTTTTAATTGAATAAATGAACAAGTTTGCTTGTTTACTTTGTTCAATGAAAAACGCAAGATGTTCACTATTGGGTGACCAAGAAGGTGATAAAATTCTGCCTTTAGGTAAATTTGTTAACGAAATTTCCTTGTTAGACGCTAAGTTTTTGAAGGCGATAGATAGGTATTTTGATCTAGGTCGAGCACGCGAAAAGTTATCAGGGTTTAGCTTGATACCTGCTAATTTCAATTCTGGTTTAGCTAACTCGTCGAGTGATGCAATTCGCTGGCGCTCAAAAAATGCCATCCATTGTTTATTTGGCGATAAACGCGTGGTTGGTGAGAGTTTAGCATCGACAAGTGAAGCAATAGCTGGAGACGGATTTTGATAACCTTCGTCTGCGAGCGCTTGTGATGCTAAAGAGAGCATAGCACTACCTGCAATAAGGGCGATCAGGGTTTTATTCATGTTGTTATCCTTGATGAATAGGTATTGTGTTTGACAATGTTGTTATTATTTAGTTAACAATGCTGTTGATAGTGTCGCTAAAATTGTGATCTGTTGCAAAAGCTTCATGTGTGAAAATGTTAAAAATTATGTATGAATGTATTAAAGGTAAACAAAAGTTAATGATGTTTTTACACAAAATAAGTGAACGAAATGCTTGATTGTTTACAAGGTTTAAATACACACTAAGAAAAAAATTGCGTTAGGTACCTTATGCAAACAGTAATGCAAGATGCAACCTTACAAATAGAGCCTCAAGGTTTTTCAAAGCAAAGTCAGCAATTTTGGATGCTGCAATTAAGTGGTTGGATTGGTTATGCAATAGTGGTGTTCATTGCGATTATTCGGCCACAGTTTGATGATCCTAACTTTAACTTATCAGGGCAAGTGCTCAATTTGGGGATAGAGATCCTGAGTGGTTTCGTCTTGAGCTATGTTTCTTGGTTAGTCATTCAAAAAACGGTACATCTCCCTTTAAAGAAAACCCTCACTATAAGTTTTGGCACGGCTGCATTACTTGGCATTATTTACAACGTTATTAAGCTCGCGTCGTATAAAACCGTGGTTTACCATCAAGTTTGGTATGAAAAATGGAATATGCTGGAATTTGGTGGTTGGTTTTTATTTTCACTGTCTACCATGTTTATCTGGACGGCAATATTTTTCATTATGCTTTATAACAATAAACTGCAAAAAGAGCATGAAATGCTGCTACGCGCACAAACGTCTGCAAAAGAATCACAGTTGCAGATGTTACGGTATCAATTAAGCCCGCATTTTATGTTTAATACGATGAATGCGATTTCAACATTGATTTATAAAAAGGACAATGCAACAGCCGGAGAAATGTTAGATAAACTGTGTACCTTTTTTCGGTATTCTTTGGATCAAAAAGCACAAGTTGAAAGTACATTATCAAAAGAAATAGAGTTATTAGCACTGTACCTATCAATTGAGAAAGTACGCTTTGGTGATCGATTAAGTGTGGTTTTTGATGTAGATGACGCGGCTAACAATGCAAGAGTGCCTGCTTTATTTCTTCAGCCTATTGTCGAAAACGCAATCAAGTATGGCATTGAAAGCCAAAAAGAACACGGTGTCGTCAGTATTTCTGCAAAAATAGTAGATAATAAACTTAATGTCTGTGTTGAAGATCAAGGCAATGGAGATACGCGTGAATCAACGCCTGGATTTGGTATCGGTTTACCCAATACCAAAGAACGGTTAGCGACAATGTTTAATGAAGAAAGTCATATTTCAATTAAACAAAGTTCGTCTGGTACCAGTGTGAAAATAGTGATGCCTCTACAAAAAGTAACGACTCATGACCAATAATAAAATTACCGCTGTTGTTGTCGATGACGAACCCTTAGCCATAGAGGGGTTAAAATTACGTTTAGATGCGATTGAAGATGTTACCGTAATTGGCGAAGCGACCGACGGAGATGAAGCGATTAAGCTCTGCCAACGTTGCCAACCAGACGTTTTGTTTATTGATTTAAGACTGCCTGGCATTAGTGGGTTAGAAGTCGTTCAACTTATACAAGCTGATATTATGCCACTTGTTGTGTTTGTAAGTGCTTACAGTGAGTATGCATTAGAAGCATTTGAGCTTAATGCAATCGATTATATTCTAAAGCCTGCCAATATCGGGCGGTTGCAAAAAACGGTTGATCGTATTCGTGAACGTTTGACACCTCAACAACGTGATTTAGAGAAATTTAGGTTGTTAAAGGCATTAGGTGAAACGTCGGGGCTTGAAATCTCTGAACTCGAAGAATGGTTAGAAAGTAGTAGTGCTAGGTTGCCCTCTCAATATCGTCAGGAATTAGTGATTAAAAATGATAAAAATGAAAAAGTGTTTGTACCTGTTAAGAATATTCGCTGGATAGACGCTGCTGGCGATTATATGTGTATTCACACCACGGAAGAAAATTTTATTGTACGTATCACCATGAAAAAACTTGAAAGTGAATTAGATAGCAATATGTTTCAACGTATTCATAAATCAACGTTGATCAATATCAACTGTGTAAAAAGTATTCAAACGCTGAAAAATAATGAAAGCCTATTAGACATGGGGGATGATGTTAAGTTAAAGGTAAGCCGCAACTTTAACGAAGCAGTTGGTAATATTATTAATTCACGAGCAAATTAAACAATGTTAATAACTTAGTGGCTAATGTATAAAAATATACTGTATTTCGCGTGGTAGTTGTTTTACATAATATTCGTCTACGCTAATGATTATCGTTTTAATATGCATGGTTTCTAAAGACGTATTATTAAAATCAAAGGCTTGTTGTTAAACTTATCCTTGATATAGACTATATCGCGTAGAATTTATCAACGACAATGTCAATGGTGTTTAGCGTACAAGCTAATCGTTGAAAGAGACTGTAAATGATTAGTGTAAGTGTTAATTACCTAATCCTTTACCAAATCGTTTGTCGAGAAAACATTTCCTAAAAGAATTATTCGTTAGCATAACAAGGAGAATATAAATGGAACATAATAGAGAAGAATATTGGGGCATGCCTCTAAATACATATTGCATGCTCATTCATTTAAGTCAGTTAACCAGTATCATTATTCCAGGGTTAGGATTTATACTACCTATTGTGATGTGGGCAACGAATAAAGATAAAAATAGCGCGATTGATGAACATGGTAAAGTAACGGTTAATTGGTTGATTAGCTTGTTTATTTACTCGATTGTTTGTGGCATTTTAGTGTTTATTGTTATTGGGATCGCTGGCTTTATTTTATTGGCGATTCTTAATTTTGTTTTTGCGATTATTGCGGCACTGAAAGCAAATAACGGTCAATTGTGGGTTTACCCGTTTAGTATTAAATTTCTAAAATAGTCATTATGTTGTCACAGGAATACAACATAATCAGTGTTGCTTTGTTTTTTACTGATGATTGCCTTTGTTTGTGACAACACACTAGGCAAAGGCTTTACCTTGCGTAACGGCTGACAAACCTTGCAAGCTAAACATGCCTTAGTAACGTTGAAACATGTACTAAGCTATTGAAGCAGCTAACCAGTATTCAGCTTATGTTAATTTTTGAGACGTTATTTTAGACAATAAACGACTATTGATGAGGGATAATCATGAAAATAAACACCATTTTGTTCATTCTAGCAACGTCACTGCCTTTCTCTGCGTTAAGCGAACTTATCGATGAAAATGGCAACGTTCTTTCACAGCCCGATTTAGCAAAACTTTCTAACATTTTGGGCGTGTCGATGATGAGCACAAAAAGCGACATTGATAACATGATCGCCACTAAAGGCAAAAATTGGCAATGTAAGCGATTGGATATACCAAAACAGACAAGGCCACACTCTATCAGATACGCTCTTTGGGAGAGAACATGTCGTTATCAAAACCCATCTAACCTTATGCAATCACAGAAGTTTGTCGTTAAAGCTGTTGGCGATACGATTTATCATTTATCGTTTGAAGATCGTATCTTCGATGTGGTTAGTCTTGATGAGTGGCAAAAGCAACCTGCACAACTAAAAGCGGCTTATGGTGCAGATATCGATCAAGCGCACATAGAAGTGCTAAAAACACAAGACAGTTCATCGAAGCTAGCATATAAAGAAATTGATTCTGGGTTGAAAGTGTCAAGCAAAAGTTATTGTTTCGGTAGACCGTTTAATGTTGTTGCCTCTACCAATGTTATTAAGCAAACCAATGTTACCACAGCACAGTTTATCGCTGAGTATGCTAATTATTATCCCCTTTGTCCTGAAAAATTTCGAAAAAGAAATCAAAGGTAAAGTGAAGCGTAAAAATATAAAAATATAAAAATATAAAAATATAAAAATATAAAAATATAAAAATATAAAAATATAAAAATATAGAAATGTAGAAAGGGGTTAGTGACTTTATTAAAGTCACTAACCCCTTTTTTATTCTAGGTTTCCGGAGGGTATATCGCGTTTATTTTAACCTTTTTAGTCAGCATCTCTATTGAAATACCTTTAACATTGGTTAATTCAACATATTGAAATTTAAAGGTATTAATCTCAACATATTGAAATAACTCTGTTTAAGCTTATGAATCATTGTTAATGCTATGACTTTTGTGTTTTACACCACTCCTTGTTCAATCATGGCATCAGCAACGCGGCGGAAACCAGCGATATTAGCTCCAAGTATTAAATTACCAGGTTGGCCGAATTCTTTACTGACTTCATTTGCGTTGGTAAAAATATTTTTCATAATGCGTTGTAATTGTTCATCAACGGTATTGAAAGTCCACCTTTGCATACTGGCATTTTGTGCCATTTCTAATTGACTTGTTGCAACGCCGCCTGCATTAGCAGCTTTCCCAGGTCCATAAGTAATGTTTGCTTCAAGGAGAACGTTTATAGCTTCGCGTGTTGTTGGCATGTTTGCACCTTCGCTGACTAAAGTACAACCATTATTAATTAATGCAACCACGTCTTGTTCAGTTAATTCATTTTGAGTTGCACATGGAAAGGCTGCATCTGCCTTGTAGCGCCATACCGCATGGCCATCTGTTGGGTAATCAGATACCGGTGTATATTTCGCACTAGGGTAGGCGTCTAAATAATGAATTAAGCTGTCACGTTTAACTTCTTTTAGCCTTTTTAATAACTTAACGTCGATACCTTCATCATGGTATATAGTGCCTCGTGAATCGCTACAACTTAACGGAGTCGCTCCTAATTGATATAACTTTTCTATGGCATAGATTGCTACGTTACCAGCCCCAGAAACTAAACACTTCTTACCGTGTAAGCTGTCTCCCTTATCATTGAGCATATAATTAGCGAAATATACAGTCCCATAACCAGTCGCTTCCTTTCTCATTAATGAGCCCCCCCAAAGTAAACTTTTACCAGTCAATGCACCTTCGTAACGGCCTGTTAGCCTTTTATATTGTCCAAACATATACCCGATTTCACGAGCTCCAACGCCTATATCTCCAGCGGGAACGTCAACATGAGGGCCAATATGACGATAAAGTTCGCTCATAAATGATTGGCAAAATCTCATAATTTCACCATTAGACTTTCCGTTTGGGATAAAATTAGCTCCACCTTTTCCTCCACCAATGGGTAGCCCAGTTAATGCATTCTTAAATATTTGTTCAAATCCTAGAAATTTGATAATGCTTGCATTAACGGAAGGGTGAAATCGTAAGCCGCCTTTATAAGGGCCTAAAGCTGAGTTAAATTCTACTCTATAACCTTTATTGACTTGAATGTTACCTTGATCATCAACCCATGGCACGCGAAACATAATTTGTCGCTCAGGCTCTACAATTCGCTGAATTATCGCTTCTTCTCTGTATTTACTATTGCTTTCTAATATAGGTGCTAAGGACGTTAATACCTCTTCAACAGCTTGATAAAACTCTGCTTGTGCAGGGCTACTTCTCTTTAGATGTGATATTGTCTCATGAGTGTAATTCATTTATGTTTCCTTTGTTATTTCAATGTGTAATCAATAAAAAATGTTGTTAACCTGTTAAACTTAAGCTCAGGTAATTAAGTTATTGAGCAACACTGATTATCTCAACGGTTTGATTTGCGCGTTGAACTTGCCAGTTAATCCGTTGGCCAACACGTAAACCAATAATTGCAGAGCCGATAGGAGCAAAAATTGAGATTGTATCTTCATACTTATTAATATCGCTGGGCAAACATAACGTTTTTGTAAAAATATTATTTGTCTCAAGCACTTTAAATGTTACTTGAGAACCTATAGCTACAACATCTTTAGGTAATGCGTTATTAGCAACTAAGGTCGCTCTACTAATTTCATCTTCTAATGCCGAAGTCAGTTCTTCTGGTAAACCTTGTTGCGTAATTTGATATTCAATTTCAGCAACGTCAGATCGAGATATGGTAATTTCTGGTTTATTTTCCATAATAAAACTCTTTGGTTAATGCCTGTTAATGTAAACGTTTAAGGGTAATTGATTATTTTTTTGTTGATATTAATCTCCTACTTTTAATACTTGCCACAATTCTTGGCCATTAGGTGTGTCTATCGTAAATATGGCGCCTTGTTGCTGCCCTAATAATTCTGTCCCGATGATTGATAAACAAGATATTTCTCCCATCTGAGGTCGCGCTTTTTCAGTGCTGACAATTTTTAAGGTGAATGTTTCTTGGATTGCTAAATTCTTCAACACCACTCGACTGCCTATGGTAATTAAGCTATTAAATCGAGATGCTTTTGATTGACTTATTGCTAAACGAGAAAGAAAAGCATTTAACTTTGTTGGATTCATTAAAATTTTAAAACTTATATCTTTAAAAGATGGTTCTGTTCTGCAATCAACTAGCCTAAAAAGGCCGCTAACGTATTTGAGCACGGTAATATCTCCAACCGAACTAGAGCGTGTTGCATTAGCGATACTCAACGATTGATGAATAATTTGCTCGCTATATTGCGGTAATACACATGAAAGCGTTACGCTCTTATGACTGTAAATAAAATTAAGAAAATAAAGTGCTAGCCGAACGTAAGGGGTACGTTCGGCTTAAATTGGGAAGGTGAGAGCGTTACTCTTGATGATGTTGATTCTAAATTTTTTAGACATTTCTACCTCAAAATCGACATCCTAGTATAGACCTAGAAAAATTTTAAACAAGCTTTTCATTTTTTCGTAAACGTCGAATGTGGTCGATAAATGTTATAGCACCTCTACATGTCATCGTAAAAATATCTCTTTTTATCGCAATGTTTGCTAAAACTCGCAAATTAATCCCGTGATAGCGCATTTATATTGTGGCTATTTCTTGCCTATTCCACTATTAGCTTTGATTAGTGGTTATTGAACTTTCGCGTTTAGTTCGAACAAAATTTAATCTCGAAAGTTCAACAGGCCCTAATCAAAAGCCTAAATTAGCAAAGTCATGTGACTGCAAGATAAATAAAAACAAAGTCACAAAATTGGTGGGGGAGACGTTCGGTTTACTATGCTACATAGAAACACGGATGAAAAGCCTGCTTTGTCTAAAGTGGAAATAACAATATGAATACAACAAACAAAATATTAAAATTGTTGCTTGCAAGTTCGGCTGCTGCCTTAATTGGTTGTGGTGGCGGTGCAGAAACAAGCACATCTTCAACAAGCGTTGAGCCAACGCAACCGGTTTCAGATTGGCAAATGATCTGGAATGATGAATTCGACACAAATGTTATCGACAGCCAAAAGTGGACGCACGAAGTCAACTGTATGGGTGGTGGTAACAATGAAAAGCAATGTTACACCGATAGTGCTGAAAACTCTTACATAAATGACGGTATCTTACATATTGTCGCTTTACCTGCAGAAGAAGGTGCAGAGCTTCCTTACACCTCGGCACGTCTGAGCAGTAAATATAAAGGCGACTTTAAGTACGGTCGATTTGAAATGCGGGCTAAATTACCAAGTGGTCAAGGTAGTTGGCCCGCATTTTGGATGCTGCCAACGGATGAATTTTATGGCGGTTGGCCAAAATCTGGCGAAATCGACATCGTTGAAGCTGTGAATTTGAAAGTGGCTAATGCTGATGGTGAAGTAGAGAATAACATTCATGGAACATTGCATTATGGTAAAGATTGGCCAGACAATAGTTCGAGTGGTAGAGCATATCAATTACCGGCGGGTGTAAACCCAGCTGATGACTTTCATACCTATGCGATTGAATGGCAAGAAGGTGAAATTCGTTGGTATGTGGATGATTACTTATATCAAACGCAACGACGTTCAACGGTAAGGTTTAACAGTAAAGATGAACCAGTTGGTTTATCTCATCGTGGTTGGTTTACTGAATATTTTGATCAAGGTAGCGGTGAATTAACAACACATTGGGATAATGCGCCGTTCGATCAAGAGTTCCATTTATTACTGAACTTAGCGGTAGGTGGTGACTGGCCTGAGAATGTCAATAATTTAGGTATTGATGCCTCAGCATTTACAGAAGGTCAACATTACGAGATTGATTATGTTCGTGTTTATCAATGTCAGCAGAACCCTGACACGGGTAAAGGCTGTGAAACCGTTCGCGGAGGCTACGACAGCTTAGATGATGCACTTGAAGAAGGTGATGCGCCAATTCCGTCACCGCCTTCTACAGGAGTACCGCAAAACCTAACTATTTTTGATGGCACTGCGAATGTAAATTGGCCAGCATGGGATTGCTGTGGTGGTTCAACACCTATGATTGTTGAAGATGCTGAACAAGGTGATGTAATGGAGTTTATGGTAGGGGCAACACCTACAGTAAATGGTTTTACTTCACGTGAAGAATTTATTACCGATCCTACTGGTAAACCATCACCCTTTGATGCAAGTCCTATTGTTGATACGGGAACACTTAGCTTTATGATGAAAGTTGAGTCGTTGCCAAATGTCGCGGATGCACCATGGTTGTTAAAAGTTGAAAGCCAAGGCGCTAGCACTGCTGCTGAAATTTCTCTTTCAGAAAGTGAAGAAGGCGTAGCACCTGTAGCTGGACAGTGGCAAACATACACTTTTTCGTTAAAAACACTTGCTGATGCAGGCTTAGATGTTAGTGCAATTGATGTTGTTATGATTTTTCCTGCTTGGGGAAGTGGCGAAGGCGCTGTTTATCGAGTTGCCGATTTAACAATTGGAGCAGATTTCGCTGCGCCGTCGCTTACTGTGTTTACTGATGAAGAGAAAGCGAGCTGGCCTTTATGGGATTGTTGTGGTGGCAGCACGCCAATGGTTGTTATTGATGAGGATGAGGCTCATGGTGCGGTTGCTGAATTTGCTATAGGCGCAACACCAACAGTTATGGGCTTTGCTTCCCGTGCTGAGTTTATTTCGGCTCCAGATGTAGAACCTGAACCGTTTGATGCAAGTGCTATATTGTCGAATGGTGTAATTCAATTTGATATGAAAATAACGTCAGCTCCTAATATAGCTGATGCTGCTTGGTTATTTAAAGTTGAAAGCGATAATGCCGCATCGGCGGTTGAGCTTGATTTGTCTGCAAGTGTTGAAGGTGTATCACCAACAACCGGTCAATGGCAAACATATACCTTTAACTTGGCAGATTTAGCCAATGCTGGGTTAGATGTAAGTGCGATTGATGTATTAATGATTTTTCCGGCTTGGGGCAGTGGTGATGGCGCAATATACCGTGTTGATAATGTAAAAATCTACGACCCTAACGCTTCGACAGGCTTTAACGGGCACGTGTTATTTGCAGAACAAGCATTAGAACAATGGAGTATTTGGGATTGTTGCGGCGGTTCTACACCAACGATTGAAAATGATGATACAGAGCATGGTTTAACGGCTGAATTTGTCATTGGTTCAACACCAACCGTTATGGGGTTGCTCGCTGACGATGATGTGTATTTAGATGCTTCAAGTTTATTACTTAATGGTGTTGTACAATTTGAAATGAAAATAGAATCAGCACCGAATGATAGCAGTGCCGCATGGTTGTTTAAAATAGAAGCTGGTGATGCCACTACCGCTGTTGAGCTTAATCTCAGTGATAGCATGGAAGGCGTTGTTCCGGTTGTGGGTGAATGGCAAACTTATACCTATTCTTTACAAGACTTATTTGACGCTGGTTTAGATATTAGTCAAATAGATGTAGTGATGGTATTTCCTGCATGGGGCAGTGGTGAAGGTGCAGTTTATCGTTTAGATAATGTGATGATCTATGACCCAAATACCGTACCTCAATCACAAAAACTGGCCTTTAAAGCGGCCATGAAAACTTCATTACCAAGTTTTAATGCTTTTACTCATATTGCAGTAAGTGATCTCGATTTATTGCAACCATTTACCTTTTCGTTAGTTGACATTGTTAACGCTAGCTCTGCTGCGCAAGCTGATAGTCAGACCATACTGCCTTTAGAAATAGAGAAAGAGCAACACAGTATGAATGAGATCATGCGCACTGCAGTAGCTACATCGTAACACTTGGAATTTAACGACTTGATGACAACGAAGTCATCAATTCAATAATAATTTTGAATAAGTAGGGTAAAGATGAATATTACAACATTTACAAAATCACCAATAGCACTCGCTTTGTCAGCTGTGCTTACCGCGTCAGTAAGTCAAGTAGCACTTGCAGAGCAAACGTCAGACGCTAAAACAGACAACGTTGAAATTATTGAAGTAAAAGGTATTAAAGGCAGTTTAGTCCGTGCAATGAACGTAAAAAGGGACATGTCAGGGGTTGTGGACGCTATTTCAGCAGAAGAAATGGGTAAGTTTCCTGATACTAACCTTGCCGAATCATTACAGCGCATTACCGGGGTTTCTGTAAGCCGAAGTAACGGTGAGGGGAGCCAGATCACGGTGCGTGGTTTTGGTCCTGATTTCAACTTAATTACACTCAATGGACGTCAAATGCCTGGCACAGGTAATACACGTTCATACAGTTTAGAAAATCTTGCATCAGACGGTGTTTCTGCACTTGAGGTGTATAAGACTGCACGTGCAGAAAATCCAAGTGGTGGTTTAGGGGCAACTGTTAATATTGTTACTCGTAAACCGCTGGCAAGTCCTGGAGAGCGTTACAGTTTATCTGGTAAAGCAATTCACGATACTTCAAATGAAGAAAACAGTGATGTTACACCTGAGTTCTCTGCACTTTATTCAAATACCTTTTTAGACGATACCTTAGGTGTAGCGTTTTCTTTTACACATCATGAACGTGACTTTCAAAAACAACTGGCTAATATCCAAGGTTGGCAAGCAAACGTTGCATTACCAACAAATTTAGATGACGACAAAGTAGTTGATCCACGTCCATTAGATGATGAAGGTAATCGAGTGGGAAATCATTTTTTTCCTCGTGATATGAATTACGGTATCGAGAATTTAGAGAGAGATAGAACCAATGGCCACGTTACTATTCAGTATATGCCAATTGAATCACTTATCGTTTCACTTGACTATATTCGTACAGAAGCGACTACAGGTGTAAATTCTATTGGCTGGGGCTTATGGAACGACTACGGTGGTAATATCAATGCTTATGAAATTGATGAAAATGGTACCGTTGTTTATGCCGATATAAGTGGTAATGATGGCTCATACACTGCATCAAGAGGAACAACAGATGTAGAAGAGGAATCAATAGGGCTTAATTTTGACTGGCAAGTAACAGATACATTAAATATTGTACTTGATTATCACGACTCTTCTAGTGAAATTGATAACGGTGGTGATGACGGATTAGGCAGTTTTGGTTCTTTGGTACTGGGATCTGATCAGTTAAGAACGAAAACTTATGATTATCGCAACGGCGATATCCCGCGTGCAGAAATCTATTGGAATAATGGCACAACGGAACTAGCACCAGGAGAAATTGACTCTCATTTCAGTCAGTTTATTCATTCTCCAGGAAAGTCCGAAATAGAGCAGGTACAGTTACACGGTACGTGGGAAAATGATGCATTCGACATTCCACTTGTTCAAGTGAAGTTTGGTGGTGCCTATACAGATCAACGTATGGGTGGTTCTCACGCATGGAGCGGTTTAATTGGTGGCTTTTTGTTTAACCCATCATGGCCTGAAATGTTTCCAGACGGTATGTTCACTAAACACAGCACTAACAACTTCTTGGATGAATTTGGTAGTGGCGGGGCTAACTTGACACCGAGTTATTACTACACCTTTGATTTTGATGAAGTGGTTGCTCGTTCAGAAGCTTTTTTAACCAATGAGCTTTTAGGTGGTGACGATTATTTTGCTACAACGGCTTACCATGATATGGGGACATTAACTGAAGGCTCTGTACAAGAAGAAACAAAAAGTGTGTATGTACAATCGCAATGGGAATTTGACGTTGCTGATTACCCTGTACAATTAAACATTGGTGTGCGTTATGAAGAAACAGACGTGACCAGTAATGTGCTTCAGCCAGTGCCTACTACGGTATGGTGGAAAGGTGGCAGTGAGTGGCATACACAATATTTGCCGGGAGATGCTAACTTTCTTAAGCAAACTGGTGAACACGATGTGTTCCTTCCTATGATTGATTTAAAAGTAGAGCTTACTGATGAAATTGTTGCTCGCGCTTCTTGGGGGAAAACCATTACACGTGCACCATTAGGGGATTTAGCTGGCGGCAGAAGTTTGTCTGGTAGCCCTAAAATTGGTTCTCGAAATGGTGGTGAAGGTAATACCAACCTACAACCATTCGAATCTACCAATTTTGATCTGAGCTTAGAGTATTACTATGACGAAGCAAGTTATGCATCAGTTGGTTACTTTAGAAAAGATGTAGAAAACTTTATTGGTAGTCAAATCGTCTCTACAACCATTGATGGCTTTCACGATATTTATCTTGGCCCTCGCTGGAACCAAGCGGTAGCTAATATTGAAGGACGAGGTGAGCAAGCAACTAATGATGCAATATTTGCTGAAATACAGGCAAATGGATCAGCGTTAAATGAACAAGGTTATTTAACGCCTTCTTCGGAAGACCCATTAATTACTTGGGATATACGTCGACCATTTAACGCGCCTGATACTAAAACGGTTGATGGTTTTGAAATTGCGTTTCAACATTTGTTTGGAGAAACGGGTTTTGGTCTTGGTATTAATGGCACCATTGTTGAAGGTGACGTCGAATTCGATGTTAATAGCTTAGAACAACAAACACCACTAACGGGTCTTAGTGATTCGGCAAACTTCCAAGCCTTTTACGAAAAAAATGGTCTGTCAATTAAAGCAACTTACGCTTGGCGTGATGAATACTTGATTGGCGTAGGTCAAAACGAAGGGTCTTCAGATAACCCACCTCAGTTTGCTAAAGCGTTTGGACAATGGGATTTAAGCGTTAATTATGATGTTGATGAGCAAACAACGGTATTTTTTGAAGGTATAAATATCAATAACGAGACAGAACAGGGCTATGGCCGTTATGAAGAGCAGTTTCTTTTTGCTCGCCAGTACGGCCCTCGCTATGTTGTCGGTTTTAGATATAGCTTTCAATAGCACCAACGTTATTCGGCGGTAAATGTTGCCGCCGAATATTTTTTATTGTCGAGCGTTCTCGCTCGACTTTGACCTAAGTCCTAACGACGATATTATCTTTATAGGAGCGCTTTATGGCTGAGTTTTCGATGTCTGCAAAGCCAGCGACTGAGCAGTTACCCCCTAAAGGAGCGAATACATATACTTTCGCACTTTGTTCGCTTACCACCTTATTTTTTATGTGGGGATTTATTACTTGTCTAAACGACATTTTAATTCCTTATCTTAAAGGCGCATTTGAACTGTCTTATACACAGGCAATGTTGATTCAGTTTTGCTTTTTTAGTGCTTACTTTATTGTTTCAATACCCGCAGGAAACTTAGTGGCAAAAATTGGTTATCAAAAAGGTATTGTTACTGGCTTAACTGTTGCGGCCATTGGTTGTTTGTTGTTTTATCCAGCAGCAGCTCTAGAGGTGTATGCGTTATTTTTAATTGCTTTGTTTGTATTAGCTGCAGGTATAACGTTACTGCAAGTGTCTGCAAACCCTTTTGTCAGCATATTAGGGCCAACTAAAACTGCTTCTTCGCGTCTGACGATGACGCAAGCTTTTAACTCTCTAGGTACGACAGTAGCGCCGTTTTTTGGCGCATATTTAATTTTTTCATCGGTAGAAACGTCGGATGCAACGGGCGCTTCCGCGGTTCAGCTACCTTATTTACTATTGGCAGCAATATTACTGTTGTTAGCTGGCGTATTTGCAAAATTAAAATTACCAAAATTAGGAACCGTAACGCACAGTGCGGCTTCCTATGCCGATGCAATTAAGTTTTCGCATCTTAAACTAGGTGCCATCGCCATCTTTTTATATGTAGGTGCTGAAGTTGCAATTGGTAGTTTCTTGGTCAGTTATTTACACGATCCAAATATTGCTGGTTTAACGGAATCAGAAGCATCTCGTTTAATCGCTTATTACTGGGGCGGCGCTATGTTAGGTCGTTTTGTCGGTGCCATTGTTATGCAACATGTGAGTGCGGGCAAAGTATTAGCCTTTAATGCTGCTGCTGCGATTGTGTTGTTAATGTTAACAATTTTCAGTCAAGGTGAAATAGCTAAATGGTCTGTACTCGCAATAGGACTCTTTAACTCTATTATGTTTCCAACCATTTTTAGTCTCGCTATAAGTGGTTTAGGACAACACGCAAGTCGAGGCTCTGGCGTGTTGTGCTTGGCAATTGTGGGTGGTGCGATAGTACCGCTATTGCAAGGTGTTTTGGCAGATGTTGTCGGTCTTCAACTTGCATTTTTCTTACCACTTCTCTGTTATATCTATATTGCTTTTTATGGGGTTAAAGGCTCAGTGCCAACCCACGTAGAAGCTGATAAGGAATAAATATGAACATGTTTTTAAAATCTTGTTTGGCATTATCTTGCGCGAGTTTATTAGGCGCTTGTCAACAGTCTGAAAATGTTGCAGAGCAGCAACTAGAGACAATGAATAAGGCTGCGAAAATTTGGCCTAAAATTAGCTCTGACGTAAAAAGAGACCCTGCTGTTGAAGCAAAAGTTGCCAAGATGCTAGCAACAATGACACTTGAACAGAAAGTCGCACAAATGATTCAGCCAGAAATCAGGGATATTAGTGTTGAGGATATGCGACGTTACGGATTTGGCTCGTATTTGAATGGTGGAGGCTCATTTCCAAATAATGACAAACATTCTACACCTCAAGACTGGATTGCACTTGCTGAAAAAATGTATCAAGCATCTATAGACGATAGCCTAGATGGTAGTGCAATCCCTACGATGTGGGGGACTGATGCGGTTCATGGGCATAATAACGTGATTGGCGCTACGTTATTTCCACATAACATCGGCCTTGGCGCCGCGAACAACCCAGCGTTAATTGAGAAAGTTGCTCAAATAACCGCAACGGAAGTGATGGTGACAGGTATTGATTGGGTATTTGCGCCTACCGTTGCAACTGTGCGCGATGATAGATGGGGAAGAACGTATGAGGGATACTCTGAAGATCCTGAAATTGTTAAGCAATATGCAAACGCGATTGTAAAAGGTCTTCAAGGACACGCCGGCGAAGATTTCTTAGGTGACGATCGTGTGATCAGTACAGTAAAACATTTTATTGGCGATGGTGGTACAGTAGGTGGTGATGATCAAGGTGATAATATTGCTACTGAACAAGCGCTATTCGATATACATGGTCAAGGGTATGTTGGTGGTCTTACAGCTGGTGCTCAATCAGTAATGGCATCCTTTAATAGTTGGCATGGTAAGAAGTTGCATGGTCAAAAATATCTATTAACAGATGTACTTAAAGAACAAATGGGCTTTGATGGTTTTGTGGTTGGTGACTGGAACGGACACGGTCAGATAGCCGGCTGTAGTAATGATAACTGTCCACAAGCTGTTAATGCTGGTTTAGATATTTACATGGTACCAACAGACGCTTGGAAGCCATTGATGGAAAATACCATTAAACAAGTAAAAGAAGGTGTGATTGCGCAATCAAGAATCGACGATGCAGTACGCCGAATTTTACGTGTTAAATATAGAGCAGGCTTATTTGATAAACCAAGTCCTCAGAACCGATTATTTTCAGGAAAAACTGAATTAATTGGCCAGGCGTCACATCGTGTGGTTGCACAACAAGCTGTACGAGAGTCATTAGTACTACTTAAGAACAAAGCTAATATTCTACCGTTGTCGCCAAAACAGCATATATTGGTTGCAGGAGATGGTGCGGACAATATAGGTAAGCAATCAGGTGGTTGGACAATTACGTGGCAAGGAACAAACAACACTAACGAAGACTTTCCTGGTGGCAGTTCTATTTATGACGGCTTTAAAGCACAAGTTGAACAAGCGGGTGGCACTATTGAACTGAATACTGAAGGTGAGTTCAACACAAAACCAGATGTTGCCGTTGTTGTTTTTGGTGAAGAACCTTACGCAGAAGGACATGGCGACCGTGCAAACTTAGATTATCAACGTGGTGTAAAAAAAGACTTAGCGTTGTTGAAAAAACTTAAAGCTCAGAATATCCCTGTTGTATCGTTGTTTATTAGCGGACGCCCTATGTGGGTTAATGCGGAACTTAACAATAGTGATGCCTTTGTGGCAGTTTGGTTGCCTGGCTCAGAAGGTAAAGCTATCGCTGATGTAATATTGACCGATGCCAAAGGCGATATACAGCATGACTTTAAAGGTAAGCTGTCTTTTTCTTGGCCAAAATCGGCAGATCAACTCGTTAACCGTGGTGATAAAGTTTATGAACCGTTATTACCTTATGGATTTGGTTTGCAATATGGTGATGAAAACGTGCTAGCCGACAACTTAAATGAACAGACTGCAAAAATAAGTGTCGATCAAAGCCAAGTTAACTTATTTGATGGACAGGTTGCTAAACTATGGCAATTAACCTTAATCGATGGCGATAGTGCTAAGATTATTAATTCGAGCACCGCAGCGCTTAAACATGTGTCATACCGTACGATAGACCGTCATGTGCAAGAAGATGCGTTTACAATCGTCACTAACAATGCGGAATCTGCAGGTATTGTATTAGCCACCACCAATGGTTTTCGTGAAGACCTAACCGCAGCTCAGGAAGCCGGGAACTATTTAGCACTTGCTATTCGACGCAACAGCGAAGAGGTGACTGAAGCAAGTGTGTCGTTAAGTTGTGAAAGTATCGGTGATGAAAAGGGCAGTTGTTCAGGTGTTGTTCCTATTGATCAGGCTCTTAATCGCTTACCCGCAGACGCTTGGCAAGATGTCGTTATTCCATTGTCATGTTTTACGCAGCAAGGGGTAAAATTTGGTGAAGTTGTTTCGCCATTTGCGATGACAATCAAGGGGTCGAGCAGTGTTTCAATTAGCTCGATTCAATACCGCTCTGCTAAACAGAGTGACCAACCCTTAGCTTGCCAATAACTATTTACACAGCGCTTTAATGATTGACAAATTAAAGCGCTATTATCTTTTCTTATACCATCGTCCACTTCCTTTTAATGCTCGTATTTATTTGCAAACATGTATTTTATCATTCACACAATGAATGACAGCGTTGTCAACTTGATTTAACGGTGATAATGTAAGCGCAGCGTGACTCATAGTATTTGATCCTAAAATCCATCTTATTCGACTTTAGTTGAGTATGCGAAATGATTTACATGCTATATGATGTTGCCAATTACAATAAATATAATTGTCGCTATCAGCGAAAGCGTTTAGTAGATAAAGCAATACTAAGTGGCATAAATAATTGACTTTAGCTGTAAGCATTATTTATTTCACTTGGTTTGAGATATCAAGTTATTTTACGAAGGACTTATCATGCAAGAACTAAAGAGTCGTTATCCAGTATTACCGAGTGCCGAAGCACATACGCATATTGATACTGATACTTATGAAAAAATGTATCAACAATCAATTGAACAACCAGACGTATTTTGGGCAGAACAAGCGAAAGAATTTTTAGACTGGTATCAACCTTTTGATACGGTGAGTAAAGTTGATTTAAAATCAGGTGATATAAAGTGGTTTGAAGGCGGTAAGTTAAACGTTAGCTACAACTGTATTGATAGACATTTACCCACTAAAGCAAATGATGTTGCAATCATTTGGGAAGGTGATAATCCGGAAGAAGATCTTAAGGTTACCTATCAAGAATTACATGACCATGTGTGTCGCTTTGCCAATTTGTTAAAAGCACGTGGTGTAAAGAAGGGTGATCGTGTGTGTATTTACATGCCGATGATCCCTGAAGTTGGCTATGCAATGTTAGCTTGTGCCCGTATTGGCGCTATTCATTCAGTTGTCTTTGGTGGCTTTTCTACCGAATCTATTAGGGCACGTATTGATGATGCAGATTGCCAAGTGGTTATTACTGCCGATGAAAGTTTACGTGGCGGTCGTGTTATTCCTTTAAAAGCTAACGTTGACGCGGCTATCGCTGATTGTCCAAGTGTACATTCTGTTATTGTCGTCGAGCGCACAGGTGGAGATGTCGCCTGGAACGATACTATTGATGTTAAGTACCAAGCATCTGTTGCAAACCTACCTGCTGTATGTGAACCAGAAGTGATGGACGCAGAAGATCCATTATTCATCCTTTATACCTCTGGCTCTACTGGTACACCAAAAGGTGTGCTTCATACGTGTGGTGGTTATTCGCTTTATACTGCGATGACACACAAATATGTATTTGACTATAAAGAAGGTGAAATCTACTGGTGTACAGCTGATGCTGGTTGGATAACGGGCCATTCATACATTTTTTACGGGCCACTTGCTAATGGTGCTACAACATTGGTTTTTGAAGGGGTGCCTACTTATCCAGATGCAGGTAGATTTTGGCAAGTGTGCGAAAAGCATAAAGTAAATATCTTTTATACAGCACCGACGGCAATTCGCGCGTTAATGAGTGTTGGTGATGATTACGTTACTAAATACGACTTATCAGATTTACGCTTACTTGGTACGGTTGGTGAACCAATTAACCCAGAAGCTTGGCATTGGTATTATGAAGTCGTTGGTAAATCTAACTGTCCTATCGTTGATACTTGGTGGCAGACGGAAACAGGCGGTATTCTGATTACTTCTTTACCTGGAGCCGTTGATATGAAACCTGGTGCAGCGGGCAAACCATTCTTTGGTGTTAAACCTGCATTGTTCGATAAAGATGGCAACACATTAACGGGTGAAAACCAAGGCTTGTTAGTGATGACAGGCAGTTGGCCGGGTCAACTCCGTAGTGTTTATGGCAACCATGAACGCTTTATTGATACCTATTTAAGCCAATATCCTGGTAACTACTTTACTGGTGATGGTGCAAAACGTGATGAAGACGGCTTTTATTGGATCACAGGGCGTGTTGATGACGTACTTAATGTATCTGGACATCGCCTAGGTACTGCGGAAATTGAAAGTGCATTAGTATTGCATCCTGCAGTTGCAGAAGCTGCTGTTGTTGGTTACCCACACGAAGTGAAAGGCCAAGGCGTATATGCTTATGTTACATTAATGGCAAATGCTACAGAATCGCCAGAACTCAACAAAGAGCTAATTGAGTTTGTCGCAAAAGAGTTAGGTCGTTTTGCTAAACCTGATTATATTCAATGGGCGCCGGGCTTACCAAAAACGCGTTCAGGTAAAATTATGCGTCGTATTTTGCGTAAAATTGCCGAGAATGAAATTGACACATTAGGTGATACTTCAACGCTAGCAGATCCAGCGGTAGTTGATAATTTGATTGAAAATCGAATCGTTCATGGTTAATTGAGCATTTATAAAATAAAAGCGCCTTAATAGGGCGCTTTTTTTATGCAAACACTTTCTTCGTTACTTTTTCATTATGTATTTGTCTTTCGTTGAAAATGGCAAACATTTAGTTCTTTACTATACTGCTCCTGTCATTAATTAAATATTATTGAAGTCTACTTTAACCTTCCGGTTTAAAGCTGTAATAGTATTAAAGTAAGGTACTATTATGAAAAATATATTTGTGATGTTGGCTAGTTTATTATTTGTATTATCGGCAATAGCTGAAGAAGCAAAAGAGTATACGCAATGGGATACATTTCGATTTACAATCGACAATAAAAACGCTCAAAAGCTCACCAAAAACATGCGTTCGCATATCAAAAAATTTCATGTTAAAGACCCGTTAAAAACACGAATCTATAACATTATCTATGGCCCAAATGTCAATGAACTTATTTGGGTTATGGGACCAGTGAGTTTTTCTGAATTAGACGCAAGGCCTGAAAGTAAAAGTCATGATGATGATTGGGCGGACAATATTAACCCTTATATTAACTCATATAATCAAAGTGAAATTTGGCGGCATATGGAAAATCTTGTTATCAATAATTTAGATGATAAGGCTCCCTCTCCTGAAAAATTTTCCTGCCGATATTTAACTGTTAGGCAAGATCAGGATTGGGAAGTTGCAAAATATTTATTGATGCAAATAAAAGAAACGTTAATGAAAACTGGTAAAGTTAAATATTGGGCAATGATGGACAACAAATTTATACAAGGAAAAATGAATGGCCGGCATTTGATGGCTATATCCTCTTTTGATAAGTGGGCTGAAATGGATGACGATTGGGAGTTTAAGAAGCACTTTGAAGAAATTTACGGTAAAGGAAGTTATAAATCGTTTTCTGAAAGTTATTCTAAAGCGTTTGAAAACACATGGCATGAAATTATTTCAGTGAATAAAGACATGAGCGGTCTTTAATTAAATATCGTTTGTAAAAAGCACCTTTGATAGGTGCTTTTTTATGGTCAGAATAAATATTATCTATAGTTAACATATTGATTTTAAATGATTAAAATGTAATGTTGGTCGTTTTTTAATATTTGGTTGTTTTGTTGAGCTAGGTTAGTCAATAAATAATTGAAAAAGTATTTGCCAGATAAATTTTATCATGTAAGAATATATGTACAATTTACGTAAACCAAAGTTTACAACATATACATATAATGATTTTGAATAAATTTAGTTTTTATTATTTCTGGTCTTTCTATTGCTAAACATCCTGTTTAGCCCGTATGTATTATTCTTATAAAACTCGCTGTTAAAATATCTGGAACGTTAAAATGTCTGAATCAAATGTAAGTGCGATAAGCCCGAAAGGATCATTAAACAATATTCATGTCAATGCTGAAGAAGTGCTTATTACCCCGCAACAATTGCGTGATGAATTACCACTCTCGAAACAGGGTCGTGAATTTATAATCAATGCTAGGCAAGATATAGCTAATATCATCCATAAAAAAGATCACCGTTTTTTAGTGATTAGTGGCCCTTGTTCAATACATGATGTCGAGGCAGCTAAAGCGTACGCTCAACAATTAAAAGCACTACATGATCAATACAAAGACACACTCTATATTGTTATGCGCGTTTATTTTGAAAAGCCTAGAACAACGGTTGGCTGGAAAGGGCTGATTAATGATCCTGACATGAATGGTTCATTCGACGTTGAAAGTGGCTTAAGAAAAGCGCGCGAGCTATTGTTATACTTAACGGATTTGGGTTTACCTTTGGCGACCGAAGCGTTAGATCCGATCAGCCCTCAATACCTTGCGGAGCTTTTTAGTTGGTCAGCAATTGGTGCTAGAACAACTGAATCACAAACACATCGTGAAATGGCAAGTGGCTTATCAATGCCGATTGGCTTTAAAAATGGCACGAATGGTAGCCTTGATGTGGCGATAAATGCGATGCAATCTGCTGCATCTTCGCATCGTTTTATGGGAATTAACCAAGAAGGGCAAGTGGCATTAATTAAAACTTCAGGCAACCCAGATGGTCATGTCATTTTACGAGGGGGTAAAAAGCCCAATTACCAAGCAGATGATATTGCGCTTTGTGAACAACAACTTGCAAAGCATGCGTTAGAGCCGGGTATTGTTGTTGATTGTTCACACGGGAATTCGAATAAGGACTATCGTCGACAACCAATAGTTGCGCAAGATGTTGTTACTCAAATTGTAAATGGTAACAAATCTATTATTGGTATAATGCTTGAGAGTCACTTAAATGAAGGGAATCAAAGTGCTGATTTACCAAAAGATCAACTTAAGTATGGTGTTTCGGTCACCGACGCTTGCATTGACTTTACAACTACAAAAGCTTTACTAGGGCAAAGTGTGGAGCAATTGTCATCAGTGTTAAACGCAAGAATTTTGTAACCTATTTATGGAAAAATCAGATATAACAGCACAACTAAAATTACTGCGTGATCAAATAGATGACGTAGACAGCCAATTAGTTGAATTACTGGCGAAGCGCCGTGCGATTACTAGTAAAGTCGGGGCGTTAAAAAGTGAAGTAGGCATGCCAATTTACGCTCCTGATAGAGAGCGTGAGTTGTTGGCGTTAAGGCGTCAGCAAGCTGCTGATGCTGGCTTGTGCCCTGAACTCATTGAAGATATTTTGCGACGCTTAATGCGAGATTCTTATAGTAGTCAAGATGCTAGTGGCTATCGTTGCGTAAACCCTTCGTGTCGTAAAGTTGTCGTAATAGGCGGTGCAGGACAACTCGGTGCAGTCTTTGTAGATTTATTTTCGCGGTCAGGTTATCGAGTAGAAATTCTTGAACATGATGATTGGGCGAGAAGTAATGACATTCTTGCTGAAGCCAGTTTAGTGATCGTTTCTGTACCTATTAGGCTAACTGCGAATATCATACAACAACTTCACCAATTACCAAAAGATTGTGTTTTGGCAGACATAACAAGTATTAAAGCTGCGCCATTACATGAAATGATGCGAGTTCACAGTGGACCTGTTGTGGGTTTACATCCGATGTTTGGGCCAGACGTTGCCGGCCTTATTAAGCAAACGATTATCACCTGTGAAGGGCGTCAACCAGAGGACTATCAATGGTTGCTTGATCAGTTCGCTGTTTGGGGGGCAAAAATCTATCCTGTTACTGCCCAACAGCATGACCAAGCAATGTCGATGGTACAAGTGATGAGGCACTTTTCAACAATCGCTTATGGTTATCACTTAATGACAGAAGGTGCTGAAATTTCTCAATTGGTAGATATGAGCTCACCTATTTATCGATTGGAACTTATTATGGTCGGCAGGTTATTTGCGCAAGATCCAATACTATACACAGACATTATTTTTTCTAATCGAGACAATATTGCCATGATGAAGCGGTTTGCTTACCGTTTTCTTGAGTTGTTAGAAGATGTTGAGATGGGAGACAAAGATGCATTTGTTACCATGTTTAATCAAGTTTCTGATTGGTTTGGCGATTATGCAGAAACCTTTTTACATGAAAGTAAAGCCATGTTATTAAAAGCTAATGAATTAAAAAAACAATGATATTTTTATGATAAAAATTGAGTTAATTGCTACGTTATCGTTAGGACTAATCACGGCGTGTTCCAGTGTTGTACCTCCAGAAGTTAGCCAAGGAGATATCACTAAACAAACTTTATTAACGACTGAGCAATCGTTTTCGAATAACTACCAAAGCTATAAGGTATCGGAAAAAGACCTTGCACTTATTAAGCAGTGGCCTAATGGTATTCATTTTGATATTTATTTTGGTAGTTGGTGTCATGACAGCGAGCGAGAAGTACCCAAGTTACTTAAATTGCTCCAAGAGAATAAGGCATTGTCTTATCGGTTAATCGCGTTAAATTATCGTAAGGCTGAACCTAAGGGACGAGCAAAAGCGGCAAACATTGTTTATACGCCGACGGTAATTGTTAAAAACGCGGGAAAAGAGTTAGGACGTATAATTGAGCGACCTGATGTGTCTTTAGTGGCAGATATTGATGGCTTTATTAAGAAACACAGTAACTAGTGCTGTGTTTCTCATTTTAATGGACGTGAATTATTCTTCGTCGTCTGACTTAAATAAACAGTGCTTGGTATAATCGGCTGCTTCGTTTGCAGTCCAGTCGCCTTTAGGCTTTTCTTTTAATGCTTCACACCAAGCTTTTGTGCCTACTTCAGGTGCACATGCGATAAGTAATAATGACACTACAATTGCAGTAAAAAACTTCGTCATTTTAGTATTTTCCTTTTTATGATTAATGAATAATTGTTATTTTTAAAACCTAAATGCGATACCTATGGTGATGTTAGTTTCCATCCATAAGCTATCTTCAAATTGCGCGTGGCAGTTATCTTGTTGACAAAATAAGTTATCCTCTTCATCAACTAAACTAGCATAACCTCGTAATTCAGTAAAAAAGGTTAAATTGTCAGAAAAGTCATAGCGTGTGCCAAGGGCTATAGTTGCAGAGGGATAGAGCTGTTCACCTTGATCAGCATCGAATAAAGCGCCACCTAAACCAAGGGAAACAGTTGTCGCGTAGTTTTGCTGCTTAAATATAGCGATACCGTTAAAGTGTCCATATAAAATATCAAGTGATTGATTAGTTTGATCTAATTCACTAACAAAATCATGACTGACTTGGTTAAATAGCACTTGTCCCATGCCACTTGGAGAGTCTTGCCAAGCAATACCAAATCCGAAGTTATTACCATCGTCAATGGCAATTGTTTCGCTAGTATTATAGCTTTGAAGGTCTGGTGCCCACGTTTGACCGATATGGGCACTAAATTCCCATTCCGTTGCATTAACTAATTGAACTGGCATTGTGAAAATTAACACTGTTAAGGCGCTAAGCATTAAGTTTTTCATTGGTATCTCCCTCAGCTATCTGATTAGTTAAATAATTCTGATAACTTTTCTTTAGCTTTTTCTTTGAGTTTTTCTGTCGCTTTTGCTTTTATTTTTTCTTTTTGAACTTGCTTTGTATGACGCCAAATCTCAGATAAGGCTTCTTTAACGATAACACTCCCTATTTGGCTTGCTGGTAAACCTTCACTGCCACCGATATTGGTCAAGGTAATATCTTGCAACGTCGCTTGATGCTCTTTGTTGCCAAGTGCTGATAAATCTACAGATAAAGCAGTACCAGCCAAAATAACTTTTTTAATGGTTAGTTTAGGCTCGGGTTGACCATCTGAGGTTGGCTTACTGGCTTGCTTTGATTTTGGTAAATTCTTTTCAATCGTATCAATAAGGTCTTTAATGTTTGCTCCGCCCGCTTTGGTAAACTCTACAAAAGCCTCTGGCTTTTGAATGACGATTGCGTCCAAAACAATGGGGTCACTAGTGAGACTTTCAATATCAATATCAAGTGTGATTTCACCTAACGAAAATGCGTTTGGGTAATTATATTTATTGGGGTTTGGTAAGGTTAACCCAAAGATGCTGCCTGCACCTTTTGTCAGTTGTATATCTACTTTATTCACAGAAACTTTTTGTTCTGTTAATTGCTGACCTACTGATTCGATTTGCGCTTTAACGTATTCATTTAAAGAGCCGCCGGCGAGAAACCAAAGTGCGCCACCGCACAATAGTAAAATGATCACGATAATTGAAGAGATTACTTTCACTTATTCCATCCTGTTAATTTAGTGATTTAGTTTGTTATTAGTATATCGGGAAATTTACTTAATGTTGTATTTCTCTACTAATTTATTGAGAAAAATGTGCTTTAGTACATAAGTAAATCGTAAATGCATTCAAGAAAAGGTTTATGGCGAGTGCATAAACCTTTTCTTGATAGAAGGGTTAATCAGCCTTTAGTGCGCTGCTAGGAACACTTGTTGGATTAATATGTTCAATAGGGTAACAGCCTAACACCTTAATAAAATTGGTAATTGAAGTGAGTTCTCTTATCGCTTCTTGTAATGCTATTTGTTTTAAGTTTGCTTCAACATCGATATAAAACATTTCTTCCCATGGACGCCCTTGTATGGGACGTGATTCTAGCTTGCACATGTTAATGCCTGCATTCTTTAATATCAGCAAACACTCTACCAATGCGCCTGGTTTTTGCCCTGTAGCAAGAATAAACGTTGTTTTGGCTGGAATTTGCTCGGCTACTTCGATTGGTTTTCTTGCAACAAGAATAAATCGACTGTGATTTTCTGTTTGATTAGCTATTGATTTTTCTAAAGCATGGAGTTGGTATAACTTACCGCCTTCTTCACTACCTATAACGGCTACCGTTGGATCCTGAAGTTCGCAGGCTTTTGCCATAGCTTCGGCTGTACTTTCACAGTATTCAATGCGCATATTCCCTTGTTTATCAAGGAAGTTACTGCATTGCGTAAAAGGTTGTCCATGGGCGTAAATTGTTGTTATTTGACTTAACGTCGTATTTACCGCTGCTAATAAACAGTGTTCAATCGGTTGAGTAATTTCGCCAACAATCGATAAGTTAGTGTGTTGTAATAGATCATACACTTCGTTAATGCTACCGGAGCTTGTGTTTTCTATTGGTAGCATGCCGTAATCAACATGACCAGATTCCACTTGTTGTAAAATATCGCTAAAGCTCTGACATCCATACTCTATAATCTTCTCTGCGCGCCTTGAAAAATAACGATGGCTTGCTAAATAACTGTAAGAGCCTTTGTCTCCTAAGAAAGCAACACTAACCGCTGGCATTTCTATATTTGGATTTGCCAGTGTTTGTAAATAGGCTTGTTGATTAAGTACAGAATCTTCGATGATGGTTTGGAATACACTTGTAACATAGTGTGCATCTAGCCCAAAATCACGGCCTTGCTTTATTAATCTTACTAATAACTCTTGTTCTCGTTGTTGATCGCGTACAGGTCTTACTTGATGCGCCTTACTTTTAGCAACGTTAAGTGTAAGTGAGCGTCGTTTTGCAAATAGTGCGAGTAACTCTTGATCGAGTGTTGTTATTTGCTCTCTCAGTTTATTCAGATCTAATTCTTCGCTCACAGACATAAGTGGTAATTCCAAGGTAATTAAAAATAAAAAGTTTTTCTGACATAAAAAAACCTCCGCTTGGGAGGTTTATCGTTAACTTTTAAACGACATCAACACTCCCTAAATACGGGATATAAAAAAGGTAAAAATAAAGGTGAATATGATGTCTTTCATCGCTTTACTTTATCGAGCGTTGCAGTGTTTTTCAACTACTTATTTATACTCATTTCACACCTCATCCTTGCACTTTGCTATATAAGAGAGAATACACCTTAGGGTAGGCATTGCCATACGATAGTCAGTGACGTTATGAGTCCTATGCCCCAAACGATACTTCTTAATGTGCTTAAATTCGCCAAATATAACAACTGATAAACAATACGTGCAGCGATGTGGGCTATCGCTAGTTGTTGGATCAGAGTACTTGTATTTCCTGTCGCTATGGCAAGTAATATTGCTGGTGCAAATATGATGACCGCTTCAAAAGCATTTTGATGGCCGGCGACAGCTCTCGCACCAAATCCTTTTAAAGCTGCTTGCTGGCTTCTTGGTGCTTGATTGTTGTATCCATTGTGTTTATGCATCGCTATCGCGACAGGAATTTTTGTTAAAAATGGCATTAACAGGGAGATGAATAAACAGCTGATAAGAATTGTCATTTTGCCTCCTAATAACTCAATAATGTTAAAGTATATTTTGTTTTTTCAGGGAGAAAACTACTTGGTTTTCCGAGTACCCAATCTTGGTTCCCAAGACTAAAATAAGGACTCCAAGGGTGACCAGATTGGCTAGTTGGCATGTGAAAGATGCCGTTTTCTTCATGACCGGGTGACACGACCATTCGTTCAGAAGCACCAAAGTTTGTACCTTGTACTCTAGGCATATAGCTATCACCAGGCAAGGGCGTAGCAGGCATACTTAAAAACTTCGTCAGTATAGGAATAGCGGAGGCTAATGGGTGTCGTATTACGGCTGTATTTTGTTGGCCCCATGTGGCTTCTGTTAAATCTTGGTCTTTCGTTAGCGCTTGAAACGTCTGGTCAAAAGCGTATATGAAAGCTGCCTGCCAACTATCGTTGGGTAACCACAAAAAATTATCAGGTTGTTGTGATACCAATTGCCAAAGTGGTATTTCGAGTTGATGGCGGATTGTACTTATTTGAAAGTGCTCATCAATTGATGACATATTATTGGCAAGTTGACTAAAGACATGATCGCGCAATGTTATACGAAAATTTCTGATTAAGCGGTATGTGACTGAGTCGGTGCTAGCAGATAGTGCAGTTTCTTCAAGTAATAAGGTTTTTGCTTCTTGCCAATGAGGATGCTGCGCAAGCGTTTCTTCGGTTAACACTTGCTCGATAATAAACTCATGCCAATGATCTAAAAAGAGTGCTTGGTCATCTAAAGCAATGGCAAGCAGCTTTTCTTCATCGAATGTTTCTTCTGCATGTAAATTATCTGCAATCTGCTTTGCTCTCGCACCTAAGGCATAGCCACCATTGCCCAGTTTTTCAAGCATTTTCCCACCGACAACTCTTGCATTTGCCGTCCATATACGATCTGTTTTGGGGTTATAAATACGCGGGTATTCACGTTCAGTCAGGTAACCTTGCCATGTATTGTCGCCGTTTGACCATGATGAAGGCGTTTCTCCGAAGTTTGCACTGCGTTTTGGTATTGCGCCCATTATTGTCCAACCGATGTTGCCGTCTTTATCACCAATAACAATATTTTGTGCAGGAATACCTGAACGGGCAGCGACTGAAAAAGCGTCTTTTACGGTTTTACTGTCTTCTAACGCGATCGACGCGAGGTTTACTGCTTGGTTATCATGTGCTGTCCAACGATAAGCTAAAGGCTGGCCTAGATGGTTTTTACCGATCACTGGCCCCCAAATTGTTTCTTGTATTTCTACTTCTTCTGAGGGCTTTTCTTTTATTGCTACAACTTGAGTGCTGTAGGTAAAGGGCCTAAAGCCATCTGGTGTTAAGTATTGATCTTGAGCATCATTAGTTTCTAACACAATCACATCACTGAAGTCACCGTAACTATTAGTAAACCCCCAAGCAATGTGACCGTTACTACCTGCTACCATCAGTGGTGTACCGGGCAGTGTTACGCCTGTAATGTCTTTTTCTTGTCCGTGCTTTTGATAGATAAACCTTGCTCTAAACCATGTGTTAGGAATGCGCAGCGATAAGTGCATATCATTGGCGACAATGGCACTACCACTAGCCGTTAAAGTGCCTGACACCGCCCAATTGTTTGACCCCGGTAATGCTTCTTGCTTTGTAAGGTTATTATCAAAGGTGAAACTTGTCTTGTTTACTGGTGATACGAGATTATTTGCCGCAGATGCTGCGCTTGGCCACGGTGTCTCTGGTATAGGTGCTGGCGTGTATGTTGTGCCATCAATAGCGGCATCCCATTTACTGCCTTTTGGGTTTAGAAATTGGTAAACATCATTGCTGAGTAAGTTCTGCAATAATCCGAGGGTTCTCTCTCTTTTACCATCTTTATACTGTAAGTCTAAATACATTGAATAAACAGCTAAAATACTGTCTTCTGGGCGCCATTCAACGGGCTGTTGCTGTAATAGTAAGTACTCAAATGGATGTGCTTTTAGACTTCGTAGACCCTCATTAACTCCTGTAGTATATGCATTAAGAATTTTCTTTTCGTTTTCAGGTAGTTGTTTAACGATTGCTTCCGCTCGTTGTCTAAAACGATGTAATCGAATAGATTTGTCGTAGGGTAGAGCAACACCACCAAACAAGCTTGATAACTCGCCCGCAGCATTACGTCTTAAAGTATCCATTTGAAAGAAACGCTCTTGTGCATGTACAAAGCCAGTGGCGAGGGCTAAGTCGTGTCTGTTTTCTGCTTTAATTGTTGCAACACCTTTTTCATCTCGCTCTATGGACGCGCCATTTTCTAATCCAAAAAGTGTAATTTTTCCGTCTAACTGAGGCAGAGCACCATCGATTTGGCTATAGAGCCATGTAAAGGCCATTGCGACAATTAACATTATTAATAGTAAAACGGCTACGATAGTTTTTTTGACGCGATGCATAATCATATTAAGAGTAATTTTTTATAATTTTAGAGTACCTGAAATGAGAAACAGGAACAATGTACCTTTACCATTTCTTTCAATGTGTTATGGAAAAGCAAATTGCACTGTCAGTAGAGCAAATTCTGTAATGTGAAAACGATACTCTATTTGTTAAAAAATTGTTAGCGGAACAGTGCTAACAATGCAATAATTATCGCAAGTCACAGGCTGACCTTTCTACTTATTTTTGTTGTTATTTTTTGTCTATCTAATAAGTAGTGAGCCTGTTTTTTTAGTGCAGCACATTTATGTTATTTGTGCGGGCGTATTTAAGTTGAGATTAATAATGACACAAACTCATTCTCGCTATATTCAGGTTGGCGACTGGTTTTTTGAAGTTAAAGCGGTAAGAGCGCTAAAGGTAGATGAATTTGGCAAACCATATAGAGCAATTGCGAACTGCAATATTAATGGCAATAAAATGTATGTAGATGGGTTGCTTAATAAAGATGAAGATGAGTTCTCTAAACAAGACTTTAAGAGTTTCTATAACTTTGCACAATCAATTGGATTAGATGAAGTAAGTTATCATCGCTTTCAACAAGGTGAATCTATTCATAAAGAAGTTCGTATTTCAGCAAAGAAAACGGTTGCGAGTAAGCCCTCCGAAAGCAAGTCATTAGAAGGTAACATAACAGAACAAGCGCCAATGCGTTTAGTTAAGTAATGTTCAGCTAACATTGTATAGCCACTTATAAGAATTGTTACATACTAGACATTGATTTCATTAAAACTTACAAATGGTTAATTGCTATCTTTAAATCTGATTGTTAACGTTAATCCACACTCGTTAAAGAATCATTGAAATATGTCCATTGTTAGTCCATGGAAGCAAGACTTTCCTGTGTATTTATCTCATGCTCACCCAAATCTTTGCTATTTGGATTCAGCAGCAACATGCTTAACTCCAAAACATGTTGCTGATGCTGTTTTTCACTATCAGTGTTATGCGCATGCAAACAGTCATAAAGGGCTTTATCAACTTAGTGCCAATGTTACCGAGCGTGTAGAGCAAGCTCGTGCAAAAGTGGCTGATTTTATTGGCGCAAGTAGTGAGCAAAACATTTCATTTAATCATGGCACCACTGATGCCATCAATATTGTCGCTTACAGTTTTGTTGAGCCTTTGCTCATCAATGCCTCTTCGACAGGAGATAGCAGCAACATCGTCATAAGTGCAGCTGAACATCATGCTAATTTGTTACCTTGGCAGCGACTCGCGCTTCAATACGGCGCAGAATTAAGAGTTGCGCCGTTAAACGACGAAGGTGTGATAAACCTCGCCGAGTTGTCAGAATTACTTGATAGCAACACGCTAATATTGGCCATTACGCATACTTCTAACGTCCTAGGGCGACAAAACCCCGTAGAACAAATTTGCCGAATTGCTCGCAGTAAAGGTGTACCAACTCTTATTGATGGTGCGCAAGCTATTGCGAAAGGGGGGATTAATGTTAACGCGATAGATTGTGACTTTTATGTGTTTTCTGCACATAAAATATATGGTCCAACTGGATGTGGTGTACTGTATGCTAAAGGACAACTGTTTGATCAAATGCGTCCTTATCAATTAGGCGGTGGTATTATTGAATCCGTCACTTATGAGCGAAGTCGTTATGTCTCTGGACCTTTAAAATTTGAGCCTGGTTCTCATAATGTCGCAGCAATAATTGGCCTAATTGAGGCTCTAGATTACATGGCAGATATATCTTGGCATGATGTCAACCAATATATTGATAACTTAGCGGCTTATATGCACTCTGCCTTAGAAAGTTTACCGTTTTATCAACCATTACTGCGGCGTAACGATGCGGGTACTGTCAATAAGTCATCTTCTTTAGTAAGCTTTCAAACAAAAAAAGTGCACTGTCATGACGTAGCGAGCTTATTGGATAATGAAGGTGTTGCAATTCGTGCAGGACATCACTGTGCACAACCTTTACACCAAACATTAGGTGTAAATGCTAGCATTAGAGCCTCGCTAGGCTTGTATAATGACGTTAGTGATATAGATCGATTAATTGAAGGCTTAAAAACCGCGCATAAAATGATGGCGTTGTGATCAGTAATAACGAATGTGGTGTAGCTATTATGAACTTTGTTAAACAATATCAGCCTCGTAAACCTGATGAAAAGAATACACAACAGTTGTATCAAGAAGCGTTGCTTACACATCATAAAAATCCAGTAGGTTTTGAAAAGACAATACCGATAAGCGCGTCACATAGTGGCGTTAATCCCGCATGTGGTGATGAAATAACTGTTGAAGTTTCGATAGACCGGCACGAAACGAATTTGTTTATTAAAGACATTGCCTTTCACGGTGATAGCTGCGCTATCTGCCGTGCTTCGGCATCTATTATGTGTCAAGAAGTCTCTCAAGAGACTGTGGCGGATGCGAAAGTACTTGCTCAACAACTCACCGGCGTACTGGTAACTAATATTGCATTAATTGGTGAACTTGCTGAGCAATTTTCACCATTGTTAACGGTTCAACAATTTCCAATACGTAAGCAGTGTGCGTTGCTACCTTGGAATACCTTGTTGCAAGTAATAGCACAAGCAGACAATAATAGTCATACACGGTAATAGTATCGCGTTTATCACTAAGGTTTAATGATGCAGGAAAATTGGTTACAAATTGTGCGTGATTTTTCACCTAACAAAAATTATGTACTTGCAACTATAGTGGCGACTAACGGTTCAACGTATCGTAAAACGGGGACAATGATGCTTATTTCCTCGGAAGGTGTTTGTACTGGCTTATTAAGTGGAGGCTGTTTAGAAGCTGACATTGCATTACATGCTCAAGAAGTGCTAGACACAGGGCAATGTGCTGAATTGACCTATGATTTGAAAGCCGGTGCCGATTTACTTTGGGGCCTAGGTTTAGGGTGTGATGGTGCTATTGATATTTTCTTGCAACCCATTACTACTGAAAATCAACACCTGTCGTTTACGCAATTACTGGATGCAGTCCAGGCGGGAAAAACAGGCTTTTATTGTCAATGTATCGAAGCGCAAGGTACAGGAAAAGCAGTTTTCATTGAAGCTTTACTTGATGAAATGGACAAAAGTATTGAAGCTAAGCTTGGAAGTGGTGATTGGCTAATCGTTCCGATAACCCCCATTTTTAATATGTTAGTGTGTGGTGCCGGACCAGATGTTGTGCCGTTAGTAAATATGGTCACGCAATTAGGGTGGCGAGTAACGTTACAAGATCATCGTCAAGCATATTTAGATCAGCCTGATTTTTCATCGTGTTTTCAAAAACGTAAGTTACGTGCAGAAAATGCTAGTGTTGAGCAGTATCAAGGGTTTGATGCCGTCGTGGTGATGACGCATAATTTGAATAATGATGGTGAAATATTACAACAGGCCCTTGCTGCAGGAGTTGATTATATTGGCTTGTTAGGTCCAGCAGGCCGTCGTGATAAGCTACTTAGTGCGTTATCATTAACCGCATCAGATGTTCAGGGACAAGTTTTTGGTCCGATAGGGTTAGATATTGGCGGGAGAAGCCCGCAAGCTATTGCATTATCGATTTGTGCTGAAATTCAGCAGTTCATTAGCATGCGCCATCAAACAAATAATGTAAAATCATGGCGCATTCAGCACTAAATAGCACCTTGGCTATTATTATCTTGGCGGGAGGCAGTTCTTCTCGTTTGGGACAAGCTAAACAGCTTGTTAAGGTGCAAAATGAAACGTTAATTGCAAAACAATGCCATCTCGCTTTATCAGTAACGTCGCATGTGTATGTAGTGGTTGGTTGTCAGGCACAAGTTATTGCTCATTCAATTGAGCATTTACCTGTTCACATTGTTAATAATTTAGATTGGCAACTAGGCATGGGAAGCTCTATTACTCATGGTATCAAAGCTTTGCCTAACCACATCACCGCAGTAATGTTGCTACTGGTTGATCAATGGCAATTAACCCCTAAACTTTTAAATACGTTCGTACAGGCGTGGCGACGGGCGCCGGAAAAAATTCATTGTGCAACTAAAACACAAGATAACGTGCAGGGGCCGCCTGTTATTTTTCCGTATACATATTTTCGAACGCTATCAGAGCAAAAACCTTCTTCTGGCGCCAAGAGATTATTGAAAAAGCATATGCATAGTGTAATTTCGTTACCATTAGATGAAGCATTTGTTGATCTTGATACCCCAAAACAACTGGCGCAATGTTTAAACTATTATCAGACTATGAATTCTGATCTAGCCTGATAAAATAACGGAAACCTTTTATTTTTGAGAACCCCTCATGTCTTCATTACAAGATCAATTATTAAAAGCGGGCCTTGCCACTAAGCAAAGTGCGCGTAAAGCTAATACTGAAAAACGTAAAAAGAAAAAACAACAGAAAAGTGGCCAACAGGTTGGTGAAAGCTTACAGGAAAAAGTAAAGCAAGACTTAGCGAAAAAGCAGCAAGAAAAGCTTGAAAAAGACGCGCAGTTGAACGCGCAACGTCAACAAGAATTAAAAGCAAAAGAAGATAAGTTACGTATTATACAAATATTGGAACATCATCAATTAAAAGAGGTTGATGGTGACAGTGTTTATAACTATACCTTTGGTAAGACAATTAAAAAAATGCATTTAGATACCAGTAGTTATAATGCACTTGTTAATGGGCGACTAGCGCTGTGTGGTATTGAAGACAATACCTACTTAGTGACCGCTGAAACGGCTGAAAAAGTTGCCGCCTTAGCGCCGGAAGTCTTACTGGTACAAAACGACAAAGTAGAGCAAGACATTGATGAAGAAGATCCATATGCGGACTATCAAATTCCTGATGATTTAATGTGGTAGAGAATTAATCTTACGTAAGTCAGGTCTAGATTAAATACGAGTGAACAAAATAACTGTTTCACTCGTATTTTTATTTTTTAATCTGGGCAAGGCAATGTTATGAGAAATGCAATTGGTCAATCAGTTAACCTTCCTGAGCAAGCGGTTACCGACGAAAGCTTATACTTAAATCGTCGTACGGTGTTGAAACAGCTTGGATTTTTTGGTGCTACTGGGTTGTTAGGTGTATCTCAACAAGCGTCAGCTGTTGATTGGTTTACGAGTAAGCAAAATAAAACTACGTTTAAAACATCTCCCTTAACTTATCAAAAAGGGATGCCTATTAATGAAAAGCTAACGCCTGAAGCGAAAGTAACATCTCATAATAACTTTTATGAATTTGGCACAAAAAAATCTGATCCCGTCGAAAATGCTCAACATTTAAACGTTAAACCTTGGCAACTTCGCATAGAAGGTGCTTGTGAACAGCCGTTAACGTTAGATTATGAACAGTTGCTGTCGATGTTTCCACTGCAAGAACGTATATATCGTTTTCGTTGTGTAGAAGCGTGGTCTATGGTCATACCTTGGATAGGCTTTCCGTTGGTTGATTTACTGAAAAAAGTTAAACCGACCTCTAATGCTAAATATGTTGCCTTTCAAACACTATATGATCCTGAACAAATGCCAGGTCAAGCGAATCGTCGTATAGGTGGTGGCATAGATTATCCGTATGTAGAAGGCTTGAGAATCGATGAAGCTGTTAATGATCTCACACTTTTATCTGTGGGGCTCTATGGAAAAACTTTACCGCCGCAAAACGGTGCACCTATTCGCCTTGTTGTGCCATGGAAATATGGGTTTAAAAGTATTAAATCGATAGTACGTATTAAGTTAGTTGAGCATATGCCGCCTACAACATGGAATATTTTAGCCCCCCATGAATATGGTTTTTATGCCAATGTAAATCCTAGCGTTGATCACCCGCGATGGAGTCAGGCGAGCGAGAGGCGTTTAACCTCCGGCGGTTTATTCGCACGTAATCGAATTGATACCCTGCCTTTCAATGGTTATGGAGAGTATGTTGCTGGCATGTATAAAAATATGGATTTGCGAAAACACTTTTAAAGGTCGTTATGAGAAAAGATACACTTGCATTAAAAGTTGGTATTCACTTTATTAGCCTGTCGCTGTTAATCAATATATATTATTTAGCAATAATTGATCAGCTTGGTGCTGATCCTGTTGAACAAGTATTGCACTTTACTGGTATCGGTGCGCTAAATTTACTCATACTCGGATTAGTTATTACCCCAATTACAAAGCGCATTAAAACACCTTTGTTAATGCAAAATAGACGACTTGTTGGTTTGTACGCCTTTTTATATGCGTTTTGTCACGTCTTTAGTTTTTGGGCATTTGAAATTCAATTTGATCTCGCGTTATTTTTGGAAGAAGTTGTTGAGCGCCCATATATCACATTAGGTATGGTGGCATTTGTTATCATAAGTTTATTAGCCGTAACTTCATGGTCTAGGTTAAAAAAACGGATGGGGAGACGGTGGCAGAGACTACATAACTGGGTTTATTTAGCGGCAATATTGGCCGTATGGCATTTTTATTGGTCTGTAAAGTCAGATACTACTGAGCCCATTATTTATATAATGCTTGTTCTAGCTGTTTTATTTTTTCGCCGTAAAAAATTAATGAAATTTATTGGTAGTTAGGCAAGATCATCTGTTGTAAATACTGTTGATTTTTGTCATTTTTTAATAAGTTATCGAGTCGTTGTATTAGCTGATTACCCCATGGTAACGATGGATTGATGGCAAGATAAAATGGCATTGGCGTTAAACATCCTGCATTGTTGATATTTCCCTGTGATTGGGACAATCGTGTCATCCACCGAGTAACTTGTTGATCAGCAATAAAACCATCGATTCGTTTACTGCTAAGCATTTTTATTAATCTTTGTGGTGCAGATACGCCTGTAATTTTAACTAAGTGTTGAGCATGTTTATGGTGTTTAATATAACTATCAACTGGTTCTCCATACCCATAGTTTGCGATATAGCCTAGCCTAATATCTGTGATTGAATTGATATCTTTATAATGCCAGTTTGAGTTGTTTCTTACGTAAAAACAGGCTTTATAAGTCATGGTTGGCACTGTTGTCAGCTTCAAATTTGGTGCTTCTGATTGTATTGCCGTTGCGAGTCCGTGATGGGTGTTATTAGTGACGAGTTGAATAGCACGACTCCAGGGATAAAAATGAAAAATAAACGTTATATCTAATTGCGTCGAAAGATAGTTTAAATAGTCGACAACAATGCCTGTTTTATGATCGTTTTGCTGACATAAATAGGGGCACCAATCAGTTGTGGCGAGCGCTATCGTTTTTGGTAATCTGTTTGTGTCAATATTTAGTGATAGTTCATTAACGGCAGAAGCTGTATTGTTAAACCAAAGGGTAATGATAAAGATCAGCCAACAGGAATACCGCATAATTTATTGTAAATTTGAATGAACTATACCTTATGTATAGTCTAAAACGCTGAAGTTGTTTAGCGAGCATGAAATCATATTAAAATATCAACGTCAGCATATTGATAGGTGGCGATGTGAAATTTTGCTATTAACATAGTTAAGTTACCGTAACTTATCGTTAAAAGTACGCCCTTTATCGCAAGCAAAGATGTAACTTCACTTTACCCCCTTGTCGATTTAGCTCGTTCGTAATACTGTAAAGGGTGATACTTAAAATAATGATAATAATTCGCTTGGCGGGATAACCGTTCCAAGCTTACTTTTTTTGGGAACCACACATGCAAAAATTTATACCTTCGGTATTAGTTGCTGCTATTTCAATGTCTTTAACGGCTTGTATAAAGTCTGAAAAACAAGATGAAAAGGTAGAAATTAATAAAAACCCGTATCCAAGTACCTATCAAGTGCTTCCACAACAAACCACCATTATCCGCAACGCAACTGTGTTAACTGGCACTGGCGAGCGTATCGATAATGCTGATGTACTGATGATTAATGGGAAAATTAGTCAAGTGGGTAAAAATATTGCTGCACAGAGTGCAGCTGTTATCGACGCAAATGGTAAGTGGGTAACTCCAGGTATTATTGATGTTCATTCGCATTTAGGGGTTTACCCAAGTCCGTCTGCAGAGTCACATTCCGATGGTAATGAAGCAACTCAACCGAACACATCAGAAGTGTGGGCTGAGCACAGTGTTTGGCCACAAGATCCCGGTTTCAATCGTGCACGAGAAGGCGGTATTACTACATTACAAATTCTCCCAGGTTCAGCTAATTTATTTGGAGGCCGAGGTGTTACGTTGCGAAACGTGCCAAGTCAAACGATGCAAGGAATGAAGTTTCCCGATGCTCCTTATGGTTTAAAAATGGCCTGTGGTGAAAATCCAAAACGTGTGTATGGAACTAAGAAAGTGTCTCCGGCCACGCGTATGGGAAATATGGCTGGATATCGCATGGCTTGGGCTGAGGCGACAGAGTACAAGCGAGCATGGGATAAATATGAAGCAGATTATGCTGCTGGTAAAAACCCAGAAGCACCAGCTAGAGATATTGAGCTTGATACCCTGAAAGGTGTACTAGATGGTGAAATTAAAATTCATAACCATTGCTACAAAGCAGAAGAAATGGCGATGATGATTGACCTGTCCAAAGAGTTTGGATATCACGCAGGAACGTTCCATCATGCAATTGAAGCATACAAAATTGCGGATAAATTAGCTGAAAATGGTAATTGTGCTGCGATGTGGCCAGATTGGTGGGGCTTTAAAATGGAAGCTTACGACATGATTCAAGAAAATGTTGCAGTTGTTAGCAGTAAGGCAAACTCTTGTGCAATAGTACATTCAGACTCAGCAACAACTATCCAACGTTTGAATCAAGAAGCTGGCAAAGTTATGTATCGAGCCAATGAAAATGGTTTCGATATAAAACCTAAAGACGCTATTACTTGGATTACAGCTAATGCTGCTAAATCACTCGGTATTGATGATAAAACGGGAACGCTTGAGTCAGGTAAAAACGCAGATGTGGTTATTTGGAACAGCAACCCATTTAGTGTATACGCGCAAGCTGAACAAGTGTTTGTTGATGGCGCTAAAGTTTATGATCGTTTTGATGAAAACTATCAAGCGGTAAGCGACTTTTCACTTGGCCAACAATAAGGAGAATCACCATGAAATTATTTAAATCTTCATTATTGATGGTCGCCTTAACAAGCGCTGCATCAGTTTATGCCGATAGCGTTGCTATTACTAATGCAACGGTTCATACCATGACTGAACAAGGTGTGCTAAAGAATGCAACTGTTGTTTTTGATGACGGAGTGATCAGTGCTATTAATCCAGATACTGTTGAAGCTGACACCTCGATTGATGCGCAAGGCAAAATATTAACACCAGGTTTTATTGGTGCGATGAACCAACTAGGTCTCGTAGAAGTCTCTGCAGTATCAAGTACGCGTGACTCAGGAGAGAAAAAAGCAGATATAACGTTTGATGCAAGTGTCGCTTTCAATCCTAAATCTACGGTAATTCCTTACACTAGAAAGGGCGGTATTACTGCTAATATCACGGTTCCTCGTGGTGGTGACGGCATGTTTAAAGGCCAAGCATTCTTAGCGGACTTATCGGGTGACTTTGATAGTATTAGAGAAACAAACGTTGCGGTTATTGTTGATCTTGGTGCTAAGCGTAAAGGCTCTCGAGCGATGGAAATTCAAAAATTACGTTATAAGCTACAAGACGCGCAAGAGAAGTTAGATACAGCGAAAGACAGTAACAAAGACGAAAAACAACCAAAACGTGATGAGCAAGTTATTCGTACGTTATTAGCAGGTGAAAAGCCGCTTATTGCCTATGTAGATCGCGCTACCGATATTTTGGCGTTATTAGCGATTAAGCAAGATTTTGCGTTAGATTTAGTTATCGCCGGCGCTGGTGATGCAGTAAGCGTTGCCAATGAAATTGCTGACGCAGGTGTACCCGTTATCATGGGAGCCATAAATAATTTACCTAGCTTTGATGCTTTACATCGCAGCTTAACAAGTGCAAGTAAATTATTTGATGCAGGCGTTAATGTTGCCTATTCAGTCAGTGGTGATACGCATAATCTATATATGTTGCGTTTTGATGCGGGAATTTCGGTTGCTAATGGCGTCAAGAAAGAAGATGCACTAAAAGCCGTAACCGTAAATATTGCAGACGCATTTAATATTGACGCAGGTCGCGTTGCTGTGGGTAAAAAGGCCGATTTAGTCCTTTGGAGTGGTGACCCGTTTGAATTGAGTACTCATGTCGAAAAAATGTGGGTTGATGGCGTTGAGAAAACAACAAAAAGTCGTCAAGACGCATTACGTGAACGATATACAGCAGAAACCAATATGCCACGCGCGTATGTAAAATAAGTAAGCTAACGGTTAATAAAAGCCAGACTAATGTCTGGCTTTTTTGTTTGTGCTGTATACTTTTATGCTTTCATACAAAATATGCTTTGGTAAACTCAGGATCAAATGAAGACATTATTTTTATGATTCTACGGTAGTAAAGTGGTACAGACAATGGTTTACGGTATTAGACCTCTTCTGAATCGCTAAATCCTTGGTACAGAGGTTTTATCATCTAAACATTAATGACCACGACGTAAATTGTTTTAATTTTCCTAATATAGCGTTGAATGGACGAAATAATCGGTTCTATTGCTATTATTTATAATTCTTTAATGCGGTATTTTCTATGGGCGACATAATATTAAAAACGACAGATTATGCAAAAGTTATTCAGCAGACTGTTGATAATGACTATCAGCTTCTTACTATCGAACATCCATTGTGTAAGGCCTCCGTCAGCCTTTATGGTGGTCACGTTTTGACATGGCAGCCAACAAATGAAAAGCCTGTTTTGTGGTTAAGTAAAACGGCAGAGTTCAAATCTGGCAAAGCCATTCGCGGTGGAATACCTATCTGTTGGCCGTGGTTTGGCCCGTTGTTAGATACGCATGGTAATAACCTCGGTAATCATGGGTTTGCTCGTACTAACATGTGGCAACTCAAAGCGATAGACATTACGCCGGATGAAGTTTCAATCGTACTGTTCTTTAATGGCGAAAATAAGCATAGTGCTTGGCAACATGCTTTTGTTGTTGAACAAACTTTAGTCTTTTCAACGTCATTAAGTCAGAAATTAAGTATTGAAAATCATTCAAATGAGGCAATATTTTTTGGACAAGCTTTGCATAGTTATTTTGCTGTTAGTGATCCCAAAAATGTTAGAGTCCCTCACTTAGATGATGTACCTTTTGACGATAAAGTGACGGGTGAAAAACAACAATTGGACAGACTGAAAAACTGTGCTGGCCCTATAGATCGTATCTACCATAACAATAGCGAACAGATTATCGAAGATAAGGGCTGGCAACGCACGATCAAGGTTAGCAGCAATAATTGCCATCAATGGGTGTTATGGAATCCAGGTAAAGATATTGCTAGCACTATGGCGGATATTCATGAGCAGGGTGAAAATGAATATATCTGTCTGGAAGCAGCCAATACAAGCTGGCAGACGATCGATACAGGAAAAGTGAAGGTTTTAAGCCAGCGTGTAGACGTTATTTAAAGTATTCGGTGCGGTTTCGGCCTTTCGACTTCGCTTTATAAAGCGCTTTGTCAGCATATTGAAGTAAATTATCAAGTGATTGACTTTCCGATTGCTGCTGACATATACCAAAGCTTACTGTGATATTAAAAGGCTGGCTAATACTTGAATGAGAGAATGAAAAGGAGGCGATACTTTTGCGCAGTCGTTCAATAATTTCTACTGCTTGTTCACTGGTTAGATCAGGTAATAACATAACGAATTCTTCACCGCCCCAACGACCACAAATGTCCCCACTGCGTAAACAATTCTCCAATTGTTTCGCAATCTCTTTTAGTACTGCATCACCTACAACATGCCCGTACTGATCGTTGATTTGCTTAAAATAATCAATATCGGCTATCACGACACAAATATCATTATAGGTGCAAGCAAGTTCTTCAAATTTCCACGTTAAAAAGCTGCGGTTAGGCAGTTGAGTAAGGTAATCCGTTTCTGAACTGGCGACCAATTTATGTTTAAAAAAGTCGAGAAAACCAATAAAGATGGAATAGAGGACTAAAACAACCAGTAAAAATAAGCCTATTCGCGTTAGAAAAAGCGTCCAGTATTCTTGTTGCTCTGATGCAGGCGGCGATATAATGTACATCCGCCAATTTAACGCTTGCAACGGCATTTGCGACACCACACGATCTCCCTGTGTAAATGCAACAATAGAATTAAGTAACTTTTCATCAGCATTTTCTAACATGCTCTGATACCAATCAAGATCATTCACATTAACGATTTCATCTCGGCGATGGTGACTATCTGTTTTCATTAAGTAGTTTGAAGATAGCATCACTTCATTTTTTTCATTGGCAAATACAAGCTCAAAGCCAAAGCGCTCGCTATATTGTGCAAAGGCCTTTGCAAAGTGGTCTAAATCGATGGCGACACCTGCAAACCCTAAAAACTCATCTTTAGCATTAAAGAGTTTTATATCAAAAAATAAATGTGGATCTGCGGCATTACCTATATCAGCAAACTGCGTATGATTTTGTTCTTTAAGTCTATAATACCATTCTACTTTATCACTGTTTAACGATAACACTTCCCCGGTAGAGTCAATATTGATGCCGTGCTTTTCTATCGCTAAAAAAGTCACAATATTATGGCGAATAGACATTGCTTTAAGATAGGAAAGTAAGCGCTCTTGACTCACATTATCTTGCTCAATTAATTCGATAAGTAATGGGTCATTTGCCATAAAATATGCGGTATTTAAAGGTCTGATAATTTCAGTATTAACAATCGAAAAAAGCGGGATAATTGATTGGTGTTGGTTTTTGTTATAGCTGTTAATTACTTCTTTAAACGTAAAGTAAGAGGTTATAAGCAGCGTTATGATGGTAAATAAATACAAGGCTGATAAATAATGCTCGAACTTTCTAATAAAATTCATTTTAAGTGATTAACTCATACAACACATAAATGATGGTTGATTAAATATTGCGTAAAATTGGTTTTCAAATAAAAACCTCGTGGTAACGTCATAAAGGGTTTTCCTTCACTGTTATACGCTTTTGTTTTTGCACTACTGTTTGCTGCTTTAGGTCTTAGTTGCAAAACCTGCCCATGCTTACCGTTTATATTTTCAACGTTTCCTAACACTATCATATCTGTTAGTTCTTGCCAGTCTTGAGCCATTAAACTTTCTTCATATTCATTAGGACTCCATAAAAAAGGCGTGCAGACAATACGTTCAGCGACAGGAATGTGTCGTTCAGCAATGACTGGAACCCAAAGTACTCTAGTAAGTTTATGCTTTAAATGACAATTATTCCATGTAGTACCAACGAGCCCAGTTAAAGGAGCAACGCAAACAAAGGTTGTTTCTAAGGGTTTTGCCGCGTGGTTGATAGGGATTGATTTCAATTCGATACCTAAATCTACAAAGTCTGGTTCTGGGCGTGACCCAGCAGTGGCGCCAAGTGCATGCTCTAAGAGTAAACCAACCCAACCTTTTTCTTTTTTTAAATTACGAGGAACAGCAATGTCAAATTGTGTTGCTATTTCACCTAAGGTCAGGCCCGCGAGGTTTTGTGCTCGAGCAAGCAGCTCTTTTTCACTTGTTGGTTTACTGGGCTTGTGCATAGTCATAAGGATAATTTATTTATCATGCATTATCTGAAAGTAGGGAGATAGCTGCAAGTACTTAACGGTAAATTTAACATTCGTCGACTTTTCTATTTGCTCATCGAACTTTATTGTGGAAGAATCAGAACATAGTGAAATTTAGTAGGAAGTCCTGTGATAGATGCCGAAGGCTATCGAGCCAATGTCGGCATAGTTATAATTAATGACAGGGGACAAGTATTTTGGGCGCGACGTTATGGCCAGCACTCGTGGCAATTTCCGCAGGGCGGAGTTGACGAAGGTGAAACGCCAGAACAAACAATGTATCGTGAGTTACACGAAGAAGTAGGTTTGAAGCCAGAACACGTTAAAGTGGTGGCGACGACTAAACATTGGTTGCGTTATAAATTACCCAAGCGCTTGATCCGGCATGACAGCAAGCCTGTGTGTATTGGTCAAAAACAAAAATGGTTTTTACTTAAGCTAACTGCGAAAGAGTCTGCGGTAGATTTACAGCATTCAAACCATCCTGAATTTGACGATTGGCGTTGGGTAAGTTATTGGTACCCGGTAAGGCAAGTGGTTGCATTTAAAAGAGATGTTTATCGTAAAGTGATGAAAGAATTTTCTAATGCAACGTTTTCAAATCCTCGCCGAAAACGTCGAAATTAGTTATAACTATGTAGTATCAATTGATAGCAGTAATTGATACCTGTATTGAAATAGCTCACGATAAACCCTGTGGGCTATTTTTCTTTTTACTGTAGTATTTATTCTGTACGCTGTTTAAATACTCGCTGCTCCAAGTTACGCTTTGTTACTTTTTATCTGTACTAAATAAGTTGCTTGGAAATTGTAGTCAGGAAAGAATAAGCTATTGAGAATGATTAGTTTACCTCGATAATGTTAGGGAAATAATAACAAATAATGTTAACCAGTTTACGAAAAATAGTACTGGAATTTAGCCAAGATAGTGAGCTAGACAGCGCACTAAATAGAATCGTCTCGCAAGTCAAAAAGGTCATGCGGACGGACTGTTGTTCAATCTACCTAGCAGATCATCAAAAACAGCAATTTGTTTTAATGGCGACAGACGGTTTAGCACAAGAATCATTAGGACAAACTACGTTAGGTTTTAGCGAAGGGTTAGTTGGGTTAGTTGCACAACGTGAAGAGCCTTTAAATATCGCTAATGCTCGTCAACACCCACACTTTCTTCACGCACCCGAAGTCAAAGAAGATAAGCTTAATGCCTTCCTTGGTACGCCGATAATCCATCAAAGAAAAGTACTTGGTGTTATTTCTATTCAGCAAGAAACAGCCCGTTATTTTACTGAAACAGAGGAAGCATTTTTAGTCACCTTAGCAGCGCAAATCGCAACAGCGATGGCGAATGCTGAAGCGACAGATATTTTAGGCAAACAACAAGGCAATAGTCAGTGGGTATCGTCTATTAAAGGTGTTGCCGGCTCTGCTGGCGTAGCAATGGCCCCCATTTTTGTTATCCAACCCAATATCGATTTAAGTGTCGTTACGCTTAAAGGAACTGAAGATATTGTTTTTGAACAAAAACGCTTTGTTGACGCCGTAAAAGCGACACGTGCTGATTTTGAACAAATGACGACCAAGCTTGCTAATACCATCGCAGATAGCAGTTTAGATATTTTCGATATGTATAAGCAGCTATTAGATAATGCAAACTTAGGTAAAGAAGTCAGTGAAAAAATAGCATTAGGCTGGACGGCTGAAAGTGCGTTGAAATTAATCATCGATGGTTATGTAGTGCAATTTGAGGACCTAGATGATGACTATTTAAGAGAAAGAGCTAGTGATATAAAAGATCTTGGTAATCGAGTTTTATATAATTTAAAAGCGTCAAATACCAAAACGCATGCAGTACCTGAGGCATTTATTTTGGTTGCTGAAGACGTTACTGCTGCACTTGTTGCTGAATATCAACATTTAGGCTTGAAAGGGATTGTTTCATTACAAGGCTCTAATAATTCACATGCGGCGATATTGGCACGGTCATTGGCAGTGCCAGCTGTTATGGGGATAAGCCGTATACCGCTTGGCAAAATTGATCAAGAAATGTGTATTATCGATGGTTATAGCGGTGAACTTTTTGTCGCGCCTAATGACGCGTTGATTAATGAATATGAACATTTGATCGCAGAGGAAACGGCACTTACTGCGAAAGTTAAAGAAGTAGAAGCATTACCAGCAGAAACGCCAGATGGTAAAAGCATTGAAATTTTATTAAATGCGGGTTTATCTTCAGGCTTTGAAAATTCAAAGAATATTGGTGTAGCGGGCATCGGCTTGTATCGCACTGAAATTCCCTTTATGAATAAAAATTGCTTTCCCTCTGAAGTTGAGCAAACAACACTTTATCAACAAGTACTACATGCGTTTCCAAATCAAGTTGTTACCATGCGAACTTTGGATGTAGGAGGTGATAAAGCACTGCCATACTTTCCAATTGTTGAAGATAACCCCTTTTTAGGTTGGCGTGGTATTCGGATTACCTTAGATCATCCGGAAATATTTCTTTTGCAAGTACGAGCAATGATCAGAGCAAATGCTCATTGTGGTAATTTAGAAATCATGTTACCCATGATTTCGAGTATTGCAGAGGTTGATGAAGCGATAAGGTTAATCAACCAAGCGTATTATGAGTTATCTTCTGAAATAGAAATGACAAATGATAAGGTACTGCCTAAACCTAAAGTTGGTATAATGCTCGAAGTACCTAGTGTTATCTTTCAATTGGGAGAATTAGCGCAAAAAGTCGACTTTTTCTCTGTTGGGAGCAATGATTTAACGCAATATCTTTTAGCGGTAGATAGAAATAATGCACGTGTTGCTGGACTCTATAACTCTTATCATCCTTCGGTACTAAGAGCATTGAGTATGATCGCTCAAGAATCTAATCGATTTATGATACCATTAAGTTTATGTGGAGAATTAGCAAGTGAGCCCGCTGGTGCTTTATTATTGCTCGCAATGGGCTATGATAAAATAAGTATGAACTCTCATAATGTTGCACGGATCATTTGGGTCATTAGACATGTAGAGTTTAAAACTGCGAAGGCAATTTTATCGAAAGTATTAACGTTTTCTGATGCTCAGCAGGTTATTGATTATCTTAATGAACAACTCGAGCAATTAAATTTAGGTGGATTTGTTCGCGCCGGTATGTAATCGCGTTTTGTTTTCTCTTTTGTTGCCTTAAATTCCTGAAATTGGATATCAAGCATGTTTATAACTGTAGTAATTTCTTGTGCGCTCATAGGCTGTTTAGCTGGATTTCTTGCTGGATTACTTGGCATAGGTGGTGGATTGGTCATCGTACCCGCACTTGTCTATTTATTACCTTTGTTAGGTGTAAATACTGAACTGGTAATGCCTATTTCGATTGCAACGTCACTTGCCTCTATTATATTTACCTCAACGTCTGCAAGCTTTGCTCACCATAAAAATAGTAATATTCCTTGGCCACTTGCTAAGCAGCTTATGGTGATGATAGCGTTTGGCGCAATATCTGGCGCCTATGTTGCAGACTCACTTTCAACAGAATTTCTTACTTACATATTCGCTACCGCAGTAATCATTCTTGCTTCTTATATGTTGTTTTCTATTAGAATACAAAAGAGTAAGCCTTTGCCTGGTAATAATATTGTTCGAATAATTGGCTTCGGCACCGGCTATATTTCTAGCATGATGGGCATAGCTGGCGGTGCTATTTTAGTACCCTTACTAAGTTACTATTCTGTGTCTATTCGACATGCTATTGGTACGGCAACAATTTGCGGGCTTGTTGTAGCGTTTTTCGGGGCAATTGGCTTTGTGATCACCGGGTTAGATCAAACAGGTTTGCCTAAATGGAGTTTAGGGTATATCTATTTACCGGCATTATTAGGTATCGTCCTAACTTCTTCTCTGTTTGCGCCATATGGCGTTAAAATGGCTGGGCGTTTACCAGTAAGATACTTACAACGAATGTTTGCTGGTTTTTTAATTCTTGTTGCGATAAGGATGATTTTTCGCTAAAGAATAGCGTACAATCTGCTTTCTTCTTTAATAACTGTGTTTGCAAGTGAAAAGATAATAATGAAACAATATTTAGCGTTATGTAAAAACATTATTGATAACGGCCAATGGGTGACGAACGAACGTACAGGTAAAAAGTGTCTGACGTTAATTAATGCTGACTTGACTTATGACGTTGCGGGCAATCAATTTCCATTAATTACCACCCGAAAAAGTTTTTATAAAGCAGCTATTGCAGAGTTATTAGGGTATTTACGTGGCTATAGTAGCGCTGCACAGTTTAGAAAAATAGGCTGTAATACTTGGAATGCTAACGCAAATGACAATGAAGCTTGGCTGAGTAATCCGCATCGCAAAGGTGAGGATGACATGGGGCGTGTATATGGCGTGCAAGGTAGAGCATGGCAAAAACCAGATGGTTCAACGTTAGATCAGTTAAAGAAAGTTGTTGATAATCTCTCTCGTGGTGTTGATGATCGTGGTGAAATTATCACGTTTTATAATCCAGGTGAATTTGACATGGGTTGTTTACGTCCTTGTATGCACACACACACCTTTTCATTATTAGGTGACACATTGCATTTAACGAGTTATCAGCGTTCATGTGATGTCCCATTAGGCTTAAATTTTAATCAAGTGCAAGTGTTTACCTTGTTAGCATTGATGGCACAAATTACCGGCCATAAACCGGGTAAGGCATATCATAAAATTATTAATGCGCATATTTATGAAGATCAGCTTGAATTACTGCGCGATGTGCAATTAAAACGCGAACCGTTTCCATCGCCACAGTTGACAATTAACCCTGATATTAAATCGTTAGAAGATATAGAAACTTGGGTGACTACCGATGACTTTACTGTTGAAGGTTACCAACATCACGAAGCAATCGCGTATCCTTTCAGTGTTTAGCGATTAAGCTTTCTTATTTTCTAGCTCATTGCACCGCACATTCCATATTGGCGATAACGGAGGCATTTACTGCGCTAAATGCCTAGCCAACCTTTATACAAGCTTTTTACAATGTATTTCAATTGCCAATAGTGGCGGTCTCTCTTACTTTTTAACCTATCGTTTAAGCAATGATTAACTATTATTTTCTGATGGTGTGAAAATAGCGTTGTAAACATGTTGCATAAACGATTTTCCTGTCAATCTTGATATTGACTGTTTTTCAGGAAATGGAGACGGCTGCCTTTAGTGAATGTTCATGTGAGAAATTAAAGTCAGCCATACAAATCGCTCATTGTCATCGTGAAATTGAGCAATTTATCAACCCAGTGTTATTTATTAAAAATGCTGGATACATGGAGTGTAATAACATGCGTGAATTAAACGTAAATGAACTTGAAGAAATAAATGGTGGATTTGTCAGTGGTTTGGGTTGGTATCTAGCAGGAAAGCTGATAGATGCCGCTTTAGACGCTGATTGGGGCGAAGCCTCATATGAAGACATGATGATAGCACCATAACGTATCACAGGGGCAATGTTTATTGCCCCTTGCTATTTTACAGTCAATTTCACATCTAGAATTAAGGTAACAATTTGAAAGTACAATGTTTCAATTTGCTAGAAGACACGGAGCGATCATTATTTTTGTATGCGCTAAAAATATTTATCTTAGTGTTTACTGTTGGCATTGGGGTAATCTCAATAATGTCTTTGTTTGTTCGTCAAGAAGCATACTTAGTTGGTGAGTTTACCTTGGCAAGCACTTTAAAAACCGTATTTTTAGCACCGTTTATTGAAACATTACTGATGGTTCCTGTAATTGAAGTGCTCAAAAAATTTTTAAAAAAAAAACTGTATATAGGTCTTATCAGTGGAATATTTTGGGCGTGCTTACATTCACTAGTGACTCCTTTATGGGGAATCGGTGTATTTTTCTTATTTTATATGATGACGTTGGCGTATTTATTTTGGCAAGAGAAGTCGACGATACAAGCAATTTACGTTGTTATGATAATACATGCTCTAAATAATGCTTCTGTTCTTCTTTTCGTATTCTTAACGAGTTATTTCACCTAAATAGTATGCGTGAATTAAACGTAAATGAACTTAAGCAAGTAGATGAGGGGCATGTTTGTATAGGATAATAAATCGGAACATATATTTTAAATCTACGTTAAGTGTAGTCTAGAGTCTATTATGAAAAACAATAACACAATCCCCCTCATTGATAATCATTGTTTTAATCGCTATTTGTATAATTATTACCTTTTTTATACAACATATTAGAAGTGAGGTTAATGAGCCTTTATTCTCCTTATTTTTAGGCTCTGCACCATCTTTTTTCTATACGTTAGCAATGTTACTCATTTGTTTTTATGGTTTTATTGGCTTCTTTTCTATGGGGTTTCAAATGGGGGCAAATGCCTACTGTAAAGCTAAAACGGGGTAATATCATGTTTTTCAGATTTCTAAGTTTTTGTTTGGGTGTCTTTTTTATATACTCAGCGAGCATTGGCCTTAACTTTTTTAATGTGGAGCAAGGTTATACTTTTAGCCACATTGGAGCAATTGCCGTGGGTATTTACCTCATACTTTATGCGCTGAATGTAAACCTATTAAAGTGGTTTAAGTTATCCAAATAGCTTTTTAACCTAGCTATTAGGCTAAATATGATTAAAAGCCCTGAATGCTTCTAAGCTATATTAGCGATAATGTAATGTTCAAAAATGATTTGTTTACTAATTGATAAAATGCTTTAAAAGTATGATGTCATGTGAGTGCTAAATATTCACAACGGATGTCGAATCTTAAGGGTGAATACGCAGAAATTTAGCAAGTAATTGTGCTTCGCTTTCGATATGTTGAGGATCTTTTTTGATACAGTCAATTGGACAAACTGACATGCATGTAGGTTTTTCGTAATGCCCGACACATTCCGTGCATTTCTCTGGATCGATCTCGTAGACTTCTTCACCTAGCGTAATTGCTTTATTGGGACATTCTGGATCACACATATCACAGTTAATACAGGAATCTTCTATAATTAACGCCATCTTTTAGCCTGCTTGGTTTTGTGCGAAAGGATGGCGTGTGGTACCACCATCTTGTAGGTAACGCATAATAATGCCAAAAGACAAATCTAGGTTTGTATCAAGCGCAATAAACACTTTATGACCCGAGCCCTTTGCGTCAATAATAGCTTCGCCTTTGCGATTTTCCATGTGCGTTAAAGTAAAACTTATGTTGCCTTGTGGCGTCATGAGTTCTAATTGATCACCGACGAGAAATTTATTTTTTACGTCAATTTCAAGTAATCCATTGTCGACATTTTTCCTGATAACTTCACCGACAAACTGTTGAGTGTCACTTTTGGAGTAACCATATTCATAATTTTGAGTATCACTAGGGCGGTGACGTTGTAAAAAACCTTCTGTGTAACCGCGATGCGCCAAATGTTCTAAATTAGTATTTAATGTTTGATCAAAGGGTTTGTTTTCAAGTGCGTCCAAGATTGCTTGATGATAAATTTGTGCGGTACGCGCACAGTAGTAAAAAGATTTTGTTCGTCCTTCAATTTTTAAAGAATGCACGCCCATTTTTACAAGTCGGTCAACATGCTCTACAGCACGTAAATCTTTTGAATTCATAATGTATGTGCCATGCTCGTCTTCAAATGCTGGCATATACTCTCCGGGGCGACCTTGCTCTTGCAATAGTACAACATCTTCAATAGGCTTTTCAGTCTCTGGCACAATGATCTGAGGTTGTTGCGCGATCACATCCCCAGTTTCTGTTTCTTTTGCTTCATGAACATCATATTTCCAACGACAAGCGTTGGTGCAAGTCCCTTGGTTTGGATCACGTTTATTAATGTAACCAGACAGTAAACAACGTCCCGAATACGCCATACATAGCGCGCCATGCACAAATACTTCTAATTCCATTTCAGGGCAACGCATGCGAATCTCTTCTATTTCATCTAACGATAATTCACGGGAAAGTATGACGCGCTCCACGCCTTGTTGATGCCAAAATTTAACGGTTGCCCAGTTCACAGCATTTGCTTGGACAGATAAATGTATCGCCATGTCTGGAAAGTGTTCACGTACGAGCATAATTAATCCCGGATCAGACATGATCAATGCATCTGGGTTCATGTCTATAATAGGTTTTATGTCTTTTAAGAATGTCGCTAATTTGCTGTTATGAGGTGCTATGTTATTGACGAGGTAAAACTTTTTACCTAAAGAGTGCGCTTCGTCAATGCCTTGCTTAATCGTTTGTAAGTTAAATTCGTTATTTCTTACCCTGAGTGAGTATCTGGGTTGTCCTGCGTACACCGCATCTGCACCATAGGCAAACGCATAACGCATATTTTTAAGGCTACCGGCAGGTGAAAGTAATTCTGGCTTAAACATAATTCGACTCTTAGGTAAAAAACGAGCGCATTATAGGCGTGCGATGATCAATATTCAATAATTCCTTATTAAAAATGTGGTTATAAAATTGTGTGAGCTTATTAATGCATTAGAGCGCCTATAACTACCTTAAAATAACTAAATTGATCTGTGTATACATATAATTTTTGCTTTTAGCACAGGCTTTGAGCTGCGTTATAGAATATTAAGAAAAAACAAAATTAAACCCTACATGCATTAAAATACTGTGCTACTTTTATAACGATAAACAATTATTTAAGAGGCATGAATATGGGAACTGAGAATGCGCTGTACACCATACTTGTAGAAAAAATCAAACAAAAGTCACTCGTATTACCAACCTTGCCTGAAGTTGCTTTAAAAGTGAGAGAAGCAGCAGATGATCCGCAAATTAACTTAGGTCAAATGAGTGATATTATTTCTCATGATCCAGCGTTATCTATGGGCATGTTAAAAGTTGCGAATAGTGCGATTCTCGGTAGAGGTGTTAAGGTTGAAACGGTAAATCAAGCCGTTACACGTATAGGGTTAAGACAAATAAAAAGCATCGCTACTGCGATGGCGTTAGAACAAGTATTTGTCTCAGAAAATGAAATTGTCTCTCTTTATCTAAAAAAATCGTGGGCAAAAACAATTGACGTTGCCTCTGTTGCAATAACATTGATGACATTTTATCAAAAAGAACATAAGCATTCACCGTTGACATTAGATACGCTGACGTTAGCAGCCCTGATACATAGTATTGGTGTGTTACCGATATTAACAGAAGCGGAATGTCATCCAGATGTCTTTGCTAACCCAACTTTTTTACAGCAAGCGATAATTAAACTTTCCAGTAAAGTTGGTGCTGAAGTTACTAGAGCATGGGATTTATCTGAAGAATTTACTGAAATTGTACAAAATTGGAGTGACTTAACGGTGCTGCCAGCGGAAGTTAGTTACTTAGATTTTATTCGTGCTGGCGCAATTTATAATGGCATCTTTAAAAATGAAGCAACGCAAGAAGTGTTAATAAAAAGCTATGTTAATAAAGGTGTTTTACCTGATATCGACTTTATGAATTCGGATGAATTTAAAGATTTGTTGCATGATGTCAAATCTATGTTCAATTAAAAAAGGCGCTAAGCGCCTTTTTTAATTTTTGATGTTACTTTTCTAAATAATCAGAGGTTTTACAGTCAAATTCATGCAATAAGTCACCAATAAAGCGATTGAGTTCACCTGCCATTAAGGCAAAATCAGCGTCTAAGCGTGCTAATACATCATCTTTATCAATATCTTCGTTTTGCTCATGTAGTACATCAAAAAACTTAAGGCGTTTAATCGCAAAGTCATCACATAGAATACAAGACATAGCATCGTCCCAAACAAGTTCGAGCTTGACTGCAAACTTTTCAGCATCTAAGTGGCTTTTGATTTCTTCACTTGTTAAATCTTGATTTTTAACGCGTACAATTGCGCCATCATCTCCTAAGCCATGAAGTTCTGCTTCGGTACCTAACTCAAATGATTCACCTAAGCTGGTTTCGGTTAACCAGTCTGTCATAAGTTCATCAGGGGCTTTTTCAGGTGAAACACTGGTTACAGGAAGAGTTCCTAAAACTTTTCGTAGAAGTGCAAGGAAGTCTTCTGCTTTGCTTCTGCTACTCGTGTTGATCACGATAATATTGTGCTCAGCGTTAATGTAGCCATGCATATCTGTAACGCGAGAAAATGCACGAGGCAATAATTCAAAAATAATATCTTCTTTGAATTGCTCTTTTTCTTTTTTGGTTGCACTGCGACCGTGCTCATTTTCTAACACGGCGACTTTCTCTTCTAACATCTCCTTAATAACAGGAGCCGGTAAGATCTTTTCTTCTTTTCGAGCGCACAGCAAATGATTACCATTGACAGAGTGAACCACTGAATCACCATGCTTACCTAATGCATTAACCCAACCGAAATGAGACATTTCAGTAGAACCGCATGGCGTAAATAAGTGTTCGTTTAAATGTTTGATCAGATCTTGTTCTGACCATTCGAAAGGGCGCGTAAAAGCGAAAAAATATAAATTCTTAAACCACATGGAATGACTCTCGTGGGCGACTGTTCGCCTTTGTTCTTTTAAAGGGCGTTATCTTATACCAAATAACGTGATTAATTAATCTTTAGTTTGTTTAATCTGAAAGCTTTATCGTCATGATTGACTTACTGCATATCTGTAAATTTGATGATAAAGGTAAGCCCGTGATTTTTAACCGACTCTACATCGATCGTTCCATTTAAGGTATCTGTAACCAAGTTATGAATGATATGAGTGCCTAATCCTGTGCCTCCTTTACCTGCTTTCGTGGTAAAGAAAGGATCGAATATGAGTGGTAGTTGTTCTTGCTCTAAACCTACACCATTGTCCTGATAAACGATTTCAACTTCTTTATTGTTCATTTGCACGGTGATGTTGATTTTTCCTCTATTTATACCGTCGAAGCCATGAATAATCGAATTAATGATAAGATTAGTAAAAATTTGTGATATTGCACCAGCATGGCAATAAATCTCAAGGTCTTCGGGACAATTTACATTAATACTATGGTTGGTTTTCTTTAATTTTGGGTGCAGTGACTGAATGATTTCATCGAGATATTTGGCAAAGGTTATCTGACGAATCTTATCACTCGTTTGGTCAACGGCTACTTGTTTATAGCTGTTTATTAATTCAGAAGCTCTATTTAGGTTATTAATGAGTAACGCAACACTTTGACCTGCATTTTCTGTAAATTCTTCAAGGCTACGTTTACTTAACTTTTGTTCTTCTATATCGTTGTTTAATTCAGATAAAAGGTCGGCGAGGTAGCTAGTAGAAGTAATACTTACACCAATGGGGGTGTTAATTTCATGTGATACTTCTGCTGATAAGGCGCCAAGAACCGCCATTTTCTCTGAATCGAGTAAACGATCTTGTGCTTTGTTTAATTCGTTTATCGAACTCTTTAACTCTTTATTTGTATCAATAAGGGTTTTCTCAGTGATACTTCTTCGTTTGTTCTCTTCTTGCAACTGGCCTTGCTGTGCAAGTAATTCACGCTGTTGACGCTCCATTTTTAGCATTGTTGTACTTAGCGAAGACGTTTTTCTTGCAACCTCTTGTTCTAGCATTAAGTTTTGTTCATCAAGTTTTCGATTAGAGGCAATAATTTCACTTTGCGCTAGGGCAAGTTCTTCTTTGTATTTGGCTAATTCTGAGAGTAGATTATTGTAGGCGTTTTGTAAGACACTTAATTCGTTTTGTTCGTAATTGACCATATGGATTTTTGACGCTTCAGGATCATCCATATCGAACTGAGTAATTTGCTCTGTAAGCTCATTAAGAGGGTTGGTTAGCAATTGTGAAAAAGCAATAGAAAACAAGAACATTAACGCTGCCGTTTTCACCATAGCGTTACCAATAAGAAAGTAAATACCAACTTCAATACGATTGAAGATAACCTGATTACTTGATAGTAAGGTTACGGAACCCACTTTTGTTGTGCGTCCAGAAAATTCAAAGATAAGTGGGAATGAATGGCCGAACAAACCATCAGAAAATGCGTTGATATTAAAGTAGCGCTTATTTTGCTCTTGGTCTTTTGGCAATTTAGCATTAACACCTAATTGCGTGATGACCTTATTATTTTCATCGGTTACTTTAATGCCTTTAATCATGGGAATTGCAACAAGGCCTTCTGCAATATCAATGGCTTGTTGTGTATTTAGCTCCCACACAGCACGCGTTAAGCTGCTTGAAAACGTTTTTTCTAACGTTTGTAGTTCGTCATTGATGTGTTTTTTGGTATTGATGTATTCCGCGCCAATTTGCACGCAAGTCACTAAAAAAGTTAAGACAAAGTAGAAAGATAAAACTCTAGTCAGCAATTTGCGAGAAATACTCGTTATTTTCATTATTTCAACTGCGTTATCAATACTTCATTTGATTGTAGCTATTTTGCCGTTTGATTAAAGGTTTTTCTGATAAAAAAAGAAAAATAAATTGTTATTTATCTTATTTTTCGGGGAGATAGGCTATAGTTTTTGATAATGAGTCGAGCTTTGTTGTAAAAAAAGTGAAATAAAACTTACATTAAAATGACCTGAAAAATTCATTTTATTGTAAAAAAAAATACATATTGTCACAAAAGTGTCATCTAAGGCGGGCACAATGTGCGGCAAATTACTTATTACTTACTTTGAAAGGGTAATCACATGAAACTTTCTTATACTACTCTTGCTGTTGCTATGTTATCTGCGCCAAGCTTTGCTGGTGATATTGATATTTATGGCAAGGCAAATGTTACTGCGCAATCTTCAGATGAAGGCGAAGGTTCATTTACAGAAATTAAAAGTAACGCTTCACGTATTGGCTTTAAAGGTGGGCAAGCACTAACTGATGAGTTAAGTGTCGTTTTTAAAGCTGAATTTCAAGTCGATTTAGATGGTGATAGTCCAAAAGGGGATAGTATTACTGATAGAAACCAATATATCGGACTAAAAGGAAATTTTGGTGAAGTGTTATTTGGTAAAAACGATACCATTTTAAAGCAATCGCAAGGCAAAGTAGATTTATTTAGTGATTTAAACGGTGATATTAAATCGTTATGGAAAGGTGAAAACCGTGTGGCCGATAGCATTACTTATAAAACGAAATCGTTTAGTGGTTTTCAGCTCGGTTTGACTTATGTTGTTGAAGACAGTGTTGACGGCGAAGACGCTACCTCTATCGCGCTAATGTATGGCGATAAAGCCCTTAAAAAATCAAACGTTTACGCGGCGATTGCTTTTGATTCAGAAGTTGCCGGTTATGACGTAACACGTGCTGTTGTATCGACTAAACTGGGTGCTTTTACTTTAGGCGCTATAGCACAATCACAAGAAAGCATTAACTCAGGTCAGGAAATGGATGGCTTAATGTTGTCAGGTAAATACAGTATTGATAATTGGGCGTTAAAAGCGCAATTTCAAACCGCTGAATTTGATGGTGGTGATGACAAATCAGGTATAACATTAGGCGCCGATTATAAATTAGCGAAGAATACCAAAGTATTTGGTTTCTTTACCTCGTTCGATATGGATAGTGGCGCTGACGAAGATTACGCAGGTCTTGGCTTAGAATATAAATTCTAATTACCTGATGTTGTTAAATATAGGTATAAAAAGCGGCTGTATTGTCGCTTTTTTCTTGTGTTCAATAATATCTTAAGCAATGATGAGTTAAAATTTTAAAGTTGTCATATAATTGTCATAAAAACTTATCACAATGTTCATTAGATATTGTCACATGCCTAATGGGAAGTTGAATACATGAACAGACAAATTTTGGTCGTTGAAGACGAAGCACCAATCAGGGAAATGATTACTTTCGTGTTGGAACAAAATGGCTTTAATGCCATTGAAGCAGAAGACTTTGACCAAGCAAAAGAAAAAATTGTTGAGCCTTATCCAGATTTAATATTATTAGATTGGATGCTGCCTGGTGGCTCTGGCGTTAAATTAGCCAAGACGCTTAAGCAGAATGAATATACACGCACAATACCAATTATTATGTTAACCGCTCGCGCGGATGAAGAAGACAAAGTTAAAGGCTTTGATGTTGGTGTTGATGATTATGTTACTAAGCCATTCTCACCTAAAGAACTAATTGCACGTATTAAAGCCGTTATTCGTCGTGTTGCTCCTACAGCACTAGAAGAAGCGATTGAATTTCATGGTATGAAACTTGATCCAGTTGCTCATCGCGTGTCGATTAATGACAAAAATATAGATTTAGGTCCTACTGAATTTCGCTTATTGCATTTCTTTATGACACACACAGAACGTGTTTATAGTCGAGAGCAGCTATTAGATAACGTATGGGGTACTAACGTATACGTTGAAGATAGAACTGTAGATGTTCACATTAGACGCTTAAGAAAAGCGATTGCAGGTGCAGGACATGAAGACTTTATTCAGACAGTACGAGGATCAGGGTATCGATTCTCAGGTAAAATAAAATTGAGTGTTTAATTAATATATATGTATTCTAGTCTATCAGCTAAAGCGATTTTCGCTCGCCTTTTTATTGCTTTAGCTATTAGCTACTTGCTAGGTCTGCTTTTCGGCGTGGCATTTATGGTTGTTGCTTTTACGGCAATTGCCTTGTTAGTTTGGCATTACCACCATTTAGTTAAGTTAATGACGTGGCTTTGGGTAAGTAAAAGTTTATCTCCGCCAACGGCAAACGGCTTGTGGGGGCGGATCTATGATGGTTTATATCGTATTATACGTAAGCATAGGCTCAAACAAAAAAGACTAAACGATAAAGTGCGTCAATTTAGGGATGGTGCAGAAGCGTTACCTGATGCCGCGCTTGTATTATCGTCAGATTTAACTATTCAATGGGGAAATAAAAAAGCGCAACGCATCTTGGGTGTTCGCTGGCCCGGCGATGTTGGCCAACGCATTGATAACCTTATTCGCTTTCCAGAATTTGCTCGATATATTGAAGAGGGTAACTTTGAACTTCCTTGCCATATACCTTCGCCTATAAACACAGAATTAATGATCGAGTTGAGGTTAATCGCGTATGGTGCAGATCAAGTGCTATTTCTTGCTCGAGATATTAGTAAAATTCATCGTTTAGAGGAAATGCGTCGAGACTTTGTCGCAAATGTGTCACATGAGCTTAAAACACCTTTGACGGTAATGCGTGGTTATGTCGAAATGGTGCAGATGACTGAAAGCAGCTTAGACCCTTATTGGCAGAAGGCGTTTTCAACCATGGAAACACAAGTGTCAAGGATGGATAGACTCGTCGAGCAATTACTGATCTTATCTCGTGTTGAAGTCAGCACTGAGGAAGAAGAAAAACAACTTGTAGACATGCCAAAATTGATTAGTGCGCTAATCGAAGATGCTAAATGGTTAAATCAAGAGAAGTCGCACATTCTAACAAGTGAAATAGATAACGCGCTTGCCATCGAAGGAATAGACAATGAACTTAAGAGCGCTTGTTCAAATTTAATTTCTAATGCAATAGCCTATACACCTGCCGGAGGAAATATCCATGTTTCTTGGGGTAAAGAAGGCAATAAAGCGAAGTTTTCTGTAAAAGATGATGGACCAGGTATTCGCCCTGAGCATGTAAATCGAATAACGGAACGTTTTTTTCGTGTCGATAAATCACGTTCACGAAACACTGGTGGGTCAGGTTTAGGATTAGCGATTGTAAAACATGTGCTTAATCATCATCATGCAGAATTAGCCATTAATAGTCAGTGGGGTAAAGGTAGCGAGTTTATTATCTACTTTGAACCCAAATGCATTCGCTTCATAGATAATTAACGAAACGTTCATCAAGTTAACCTACAACAATAAAATTATTGATATAACTTCATGCGAAATAAGTATGACTTTTATCATGTCGTTTTTATGACAAATATTTGAATGTTGTCATATAAGTGTCACATACCTTAAATATAATTGTCATATTAGCTTTATATAGTGTTCACAATTATTCGATACGTAAATACTCTCATTGGAGAAAAATATGAATTTTAAACGTGCTTTAAGCGCTATTAGTCTTGCAAGTTTAGTGAGCTTTTCAGCCGCTGCAATTGATAAAGACTTACCGGAATATAATAAGGTTAGTGGTATTTCAGGTAATCTGTCTTCTGTAGGTTCAGATACTCTAGCAAACATGATGACATTTTGGGCGGAAGAGTTTAAACGTACTTACCCAAACGTTAACGTTCAAATTCAAGCTGCTGGTTCTTCTACTGCACCCCCTGCTTTAACGGAAGGAACGTCAAATTTAGGCCCAATGAGTCGAAAAATGAAGTCTCGCGAGATTGAGGCTTTCGAAAAACGTTATAGTTATAAGCCTGTAGCTGTTCGTGTTGCCATAGATGCGTTGGCGGTATTTGTACATAAAGATAACCCTATTAAGGGATTACGCATTGATCAAGTAGATGCGATTTTTTCAAGCAACCGTAAATGTGGTGCGTTAACTGATGCAGATCGTTGGGGTGACCTAGGGTTAACAGGTGATTGGACGGGTAAAGATATCCAATTATATGGTCGCAATTCAGTATCAGGCACATATGGGTACTTTAAGAAGAAAGCACTTTGTAAGGGTGATTTTAAGAACAGTGTTAATGAACAACCTGGTTCTGCATCAGTTGTTCAGTCGGTATCTGCTTCATTAAATGGTATTGGTTATTCTGGTATTGGTTATAAAACATCAGGCGTACGCGCATTACCACTGGCAAAGAAAGGTGATAACTTTGTAGAAGCGACGATGGAAAATGCGATTAATAAGAAGTACCCATTATCTCGCTTTTTATATGTGTATGTTAATAAACACCCAAACAAACCTTTAGCGCCTATGGATGCTGAATTTTTGAAAATGATTTTATCAAAAACAGGTCAAAAAATTGTTGAAAAAGATGGATATATTCCATTACCTGCAGCAGTAGTTGAGAAAGAATACAAAAAACTTGGTTTATTATAACGATAAGTTTTTCTCAAAAAAGCCCGCGGTTGCGGGCTTTTTTGAGAAAAAACAGTCTTAAAAATATGAACATTAAAATGATGTGCTTTTGTAATTAAGGTGATGTCTTAATGATCAGCGTAATATTGACTGCTGATAAAGCTTGTTGTTCGTAAAATAACTCTGTACTGATAATAGGGCGTTCGATTAACCAGCGTTTGTCTATTGTGGCTTCAAGTACATTGTCTTTTGCTGTAATTGATAACTGTTGCTCCTCTTCTGAATGTCGTTGTTGATTCAGTAACACGCTAAAGCGTAATAGTGCGCAAAGTTTATGTAATGCTTGATGATCTAACATATAGCCATCATCAAGGTTAAGCGGGGTAATCTTTTTACGCTGATTACCAACTAGCCAAGCTAGCGCAAATTGCTGTTCTTGATTGAAGCCAGCCATATCAGCTTGTTCTATAATGTATTTTCCATGCTTATGATAACCTGAAGTGTTTATATCTATACCCAATTCATGTAGCACTGCCGCAAATTTTAGCAGTTCGTGGTAAATGGGTTTATTCACTTGCCAAGGTTCAGCAACATGCTGGTATAAGTGTAACGCTTGTGATCTTACGTTTTCAGCTTGTTGGGTATCGATATTAAAACGCGTAATAAAGCTTTCTACCGTGCGTTGCCTTACATTGTTGTGTTGCAAGTTATCGAGTTGCTCGAACAGTACCCCTTCACGCAAAGCGTACTGACAAAACCCTAGCTCTTTTATCTCCAAACAACGCATTATTGCGATCAATACAGCAACACCAGAGCAAATGACATTTCTACGACTTTCTTTGAGTGTTGGTAAATCGATGTCAGCAACGTGCTTAAACGTTAGTAATCGTTTTTGTAGCTGCTCAACCTCAGATAGGCTAATCGGCTGATTGAATTCATTTTCTGCATTAATGATTTTGGTGATCGCTTTAATAGTACCTGAAGTACCTAGTGCATGCTGCCAGCCGGTTTTTTTAAATCGCTTTACGATACTGTCTACTTGATGGCTAGCACTTTGAATCGCGTTATTAAATGCGCGTTCAGTAATGACTCCATCCGCAAAAAATGCTTGTTGGTAGCTGACACATCCTAAATTTAAACTATCAAGTTTTTTTATTTGGTGTGCTTGGCCAATAATACATTCGGTACTGCCACCACCAATATCAATAATGAGCTGTTGCTCATTTGTTTGTCTGTGATGGGCAACACCTTGGTATATTAATCTTGCTTCTTCATGACCAGAAATGATTTCTATGGTAAATGGAAACACTTTCGATGCAGCCTTAAGAAACTGATCTGCATTTTTGGCTTGCCTTAGTGTATATGTAGCGACGGCGCGAAAGTTATCCTGTTCAATATGTCGTGTACTCGTGGCAAGTTTTTCAAGTGCAAGTAGGCCTCTATCCATTGCTTCTTCGGACAGGTTTAATTGTTCATCTAGACCTTGGGCAAGTTGCACACGATATTTCTCAGCGTGCAAAATTTGAATATTCTGATCAATGTGCCGTGCTAAGACAAAATGAAAACTGTTAGAACCAATATCCAAAGCAGCAAGATACTCAGCATTTTTTTCATCTTCAGGCGTTATCATTGTGTTGTTAATTTTCTGACTGTATCAGTTTCATTTTGTCATTATTTTCTTGTTCAGCCAAATAATGATAGATAAGAATTTGTGACCTTATTGGTTTTTTTCTACCTTGTTTTACGTAACAGTTATCTTGATGCTCGTTAATGAGTCGTGCTTTTTGGTTATCTTTTAGCTGAATATTAATAATATCGATAATACGTTTTTTTAATACTGGGTCATAAATTGGACAGGCGACTTCAACACGTTGATCAATGTTGCGCTCCATCCAATCTGCAGAACTAATGTATAGGCTTTTAGCGCCATTGTTATGAAAGATCATCACGCGAGGGTGCTCTAAAAACCTATCGACAATAGAAATAGCATGAATATTCTCGCTCATGCCTTTCTTTCCTGGAATTAGTGAACACATACCACGAACAATAATATCAATTTTTACCCCAGCATTACTTGCAGCATAAAGCTTATTGATCAACCCTGTATCAACTAAGTTATTAACTTTAAGCGTAATTCTCGCTTTTTTATTATTGTTGGCAAATTCTATTTCATTATCAATTAGTTGATATAAACGTCGACGTGATGTTAGTGGAGAAACGATGAGATGATTGAAACGAAAGCGTTTGTAACTATGGGCGATAAACGAAAAAACATTATCGACTTCTTGTGTGATCTCTCGATGATGCGTAAATAATGAAAAGTCTGTATATATACGAGCATTTTTTTCATGGAAATTACCGGTACCAATATGCGCGTAGCGTACTAGTTTGTCATTTTCTAGTCGAGTCACTAAACATAACTTTGAGTGAATTTTTAGTGTATCGATGCCAAATTCGACCTTAATGCCTGCATCTTTCATTCGATGTGCCCACGTTATATTAGTTTGCTCATCAAACCTAGCTCTAAGTTCAACAACAACCGTAACGTGTTTGCCATTTTTTACGGCTTCCATGAGTGAATGAATGATTTCGGATTTTTTAGCTACACGGTAAATATTAATTTTTATTGTTTTTACTAGTGGATCATACGATGCTTGCCTGACAAATTCTGTGAAGTGACGAAATTTGTAGTAGGGGTAATACACTAAAATATCTTGGTCGCGGATAGCTTTGAAAGACAAGCTTTTATGTACTAAACGAGTTGCGTCGAGTGCCGGTAATTCTGGGTTTTCAAGCTCTGGCCCACCAAGGTTAGGAAAACCAATAAAGTCTTTATAATGGCGATACCTTACACCAGGAATTAAATCGTTGATATCTTTTATTTTTAATGCTTTTCTTAAGAACTTCAACATGTGATCTGGCATGTTTTTGTCATAACCTAAACGCACAGGCTCAGCGGTTAAACGTTGCTTTAAGCCTTTTGACATTTTATCGAGTAAACTTTGATCAAGTTCATCGTTTAAGTCATATTCAGCATCACGCGTCAGTTTTAATGAATACGCTTCTAATTCGGTGTATTCAATAATATCTTCAAATACTTCACCAATAAAATAATGTACAACATCATCTAGCATTACAATTCTGCGTAATTGCTTGTTTTTTTCTTTCGGAAGAATAATAAAGCGATCAACTTCAGAACGTGGTATCTCTATTAGTGCATACTGCATTTCATCTGATTGTTTTAACGCAACGAGAAAATAAATACCATCGTCATCTAAGCAATTAACAAGTTGGGTATTAGAAGTGATGAAAATAGGGGTAATATAGCGAACAATATGATTATTGTAATAGGTTGTTATAAAAGATTTTTCTTCCGCACTTAAGTCACGGTTAAAAACATGTGAGTGTTCATCGTTGAAAAGCAGTTCGATATTATGCTGTTTTAATTGAGCAAAGGCTTGCTGAGCATAACTGCGAAAGGTGTCTGTAAGTTGACTAACAGAATGATTGATTTCGCTCAACAATTGACTCAAATATAAATATTGTGGCGAGTTTTTATCTCCTTCATTGGTTGCTCGTTCAAGAAGCAATTTACGTCTTAATTTTGCCACGCGTACGCGAAAGAACTCATCAAGGTTGGCTGAATAAATTGCAAGAAAGCGAATGCGTTCAATTAATGGCACATTTTCATCACCAGCTTCTTGTAAAACACGCTCGTTAAAAGATAACCAACTTAACTCTTTATCGAAAAACAACTCTTTATCAATCATTTAATGCAATATTTTGGGGAGCATAATTAAGAGTATAGCTAGGAATTATGACAGAAATACGAAAATAGACTTATTTCTGTCATAAAATTGAATTATCGGGAGATATCGACCATAAGGTCATCAGCGGTCGCTTCTAATGCCGTAATTAGGTCGTCAATATTGCTTTCCGCAACGTCGATGCTTGCCTTTGCTTTAAACAACTCTACACCAGAGTGTGCTGCACCTTCATGGGCACTAACGAGTTTCAATAAGTTACCTCCTTGTTGGTGGATAACAGAAGATATATCTCGTACGATACCTGAACGATCATTAGCTGTTAGTTCTAGCACAAGGCTTGCACGTGTTCCTGCGTGTTGTGCTGTTTGCTCTATAATACATTTAACATTAGGGATACTTTGTATTTTATCTATTAAAGATTGGGTTTGCTCTTCAGTCACCGCTATTTCGACGACACCAGCAAAAAATCCAGATAAGTGATGTAAACTGCTGGTTTGCCAATTACCATGATGTTGATGAACGATGTCAGATAATGTATCAACAAGCCCAGGGCGGTCAGGGCTAACAAACGAGAGAATAAGTTGGTTCATAGCGGATCCTTCTGATGAAAAATGTAATGATTTTGCTTATGGCACGTTAACCACAAATAACTTGTAGTTTAACACTAAGTTAATCGAGAAAAGTGCGCGTTAATTGAGAAAGTTCTTTATTAAGCTGACTATCATCACCTAAGTTCAATTCAACGAGCCTTCTTAGGTGTGTCACACTGTCAATGTCAATTGCGTTACATCGCAAGCCAACTTCATCAGGCTCAACATGGACGATTGCAACATGCATGCAAACTGGGGTTTCATTGAGGTTAAAACTCAATATTGCAAGTTTATTGATAATATCTGTTTGCGTTTCAGGTGCACTAACCAGTGCCCCATTTAACGAAATATCATGAATGTTTACCGCGTAAGTTTTATCTTCTACTTCAAGCTGAGCATCTATCGAGAACAAAATGCGCGTAAATTGACGTCTGTTTTCCATTGAGCATTGCAAATAAGTGGATCAATACCTTTAGCATAGCGCTATTTATAAAAAAAGCACCTTAATTCTTTATTAAGGTGCTTTTTAAAAACATGGTCAACAAATTGTTACTTACTGATTCGTTTGTACTTTATACGGTGAGGTTCTGCTGCATCTTTACCAAGCGTCTTTTTCAGCCACTCTTCGTAATCAGTGTAGTTACCTTCATAGAAGTTAACTTGTCCTTCATCACGATAATCAATGATGTGCGTAGCTATGCGGTCAAGGAACCAACGGTCATGTGATATAACCATGGCACAACCTGGAAATTCAAGTAACGCTTCTTCAAGAGCTCGCAATGTTTCAACGTCTAAATCATTGGTTGGTTCATCAAGCAGTAATAAGTTACCGCCTGTTTTAACGAGTTTCGCAAGGTGCACACGATTACGTTCACCACCCGATAAATCACCTACGAATTTTTGTTGATCGTTGCCTTTAAAGTTAAAGCGCGAACAGTAGGCGCGACTTGGCGTTTCATAATTACCAATGGTTAAAATATCGTGACCTTCAGAGATCTCTTCATAAACTGTTGCCTTATCATTCATATCATCTCTGAACTGATCGACACTGGCGAGTTTCACGGTATCACCTAACTCTACAGTGCCTGAATCTGGCTGTTCAGTACCAGATAACATTTTAAATAATGTAGATTTACCAGCACCGTTGGCACCTATTATGCCAACAATAGCGCCTTTTGGAATGCTAAAGCTTAAATCGTCAATTAGAATACGATCACCAAAAGATTTTGTTAGGTGATTAACCTCTAATACTTTATCACCTAACCGCGGGCCTGGCGGAATATATAGTTCATTGGTTTCATTACGCTTTTGATGTTCTTGGTTATTAAGTTCTTCAAAACGTGCCATACGTGCTTTGCTTTTAGCTTGGCGACCTTTAGGGTTTGAACGTACCCATTCAAGTTCGTGCTTGATGGTTTTTTGTAACGCATTTTCACTACGCTTTTCTTGTTCTAAGCGCGCATCTTTTTGTTCTAACCAAGAAGAATAGTTACCTTCCCAAGGAATACCATGACCACGGTCAAGTTCTAAGATCCAGCCCGCTACATTGTCTAAAAAGTAACGGTCATGGGTAATAGCAACGACCGTACCTGAATAGTCATGTAAGAAACGTTCTAACCAAGCAACTGATTCTGCATCTAAGTGGTTAGTCGGTTCATCAAGCAGTAACATGTCTGGTTTAGATAGGAGTAATCTGCATAGCGCTACGCGGCGTCGTTCACCACCAGATAGTACAGAAATTGGCTGTTCCCAATCTGGTAAGCGAAGCGCATCAGCTGCGCGCTCTAATACGTTATCTATATTATGTCCATCTTGCGCATTAATAATGTTTTCAAGTTCACCTTGCTCTTTTGCTAGTGCATCGAAATCAGCATCTGGTTCTGCGTATTCAGCGTAAACTTGATCAAGGCGGGCGATTGCATTCTTGACTTCCGCTACTGATTCTTCAACGATCTCACGTACCGTTTTTGATTCATCTAGTTCCGGCTCTTGCGGCAAATAACCGATGTTGGTACCTGCCAGTGCATTAGCTTCACCTTCAAACTCGGTATCTACACCTGCCATAATTCTGAGTAATGTTGATTTACCTGCGCCATTGAGACCAAGTACACCGATTTTCGCACCAGGAAAGAAAGAAAGTGAAATGTCTTTTAAGATTGTGCGTTTGGGTGGCACCACTTTACTGACGCGGTGCATAGACATGATAAATTTGTCGGGTAATGGTTGAGCCATTAATAAACCTTTTGTTTTGAAAACAGAATGATGTCGACATTTTAGGTGAATATTGGCGACAATCAAAGCTTGAAATGCAGAAATAACGTAGAAAATTATTGGTTAACTCGTAAAGCTTCATAACACTCAACATAGCTAAGGTTATATTCCATAAAATAAACGTTGGTAAAAAGCATAAGTCGTTTAATCGGTATGCGTACCGAGCTACTGATCATGTCTATAGAAAAGCAAAAAAGGTCGATTTTTAAGTTGAAGTGCGCAAAGATTTCGACATATGCTATTTGTTAAGTAAGATAAAATAAAAAATAGTTTCACATGGCTAACCGTATGGATTGGTGGGATAAGTTTTCTGAAAAAGCGACAATCGATGAAATCGATCGCTATCGTAAAAAGTCAATTTTTTACTTTGTTAGCTTCTGCGGTTCCGCCGTTATCCTGTATTTCTCTGCCAAAAGTTATCAGGCGTATGATGTAAACTTATCTTTAATTCTGTTGGCTGGCGCGGTACTCATTACGATGAATGCAGTATTGGCTATTTTGTTCAAAAAGGACAAAATTCATTATGTATTATCGGCTTGCTTTGTTTTTGTGATGTTGTTGTGTGTTGTTTATACCGGCGGATATCAAAATACTGCTTTATATTGGCTTTACCCAATGCCACTCATTTACTTTGTTTTACTCGGCGTTAAAGTAGGTGGTGTAGTAAATGTGTTGTTTTTCATATCACTTGTCTTGTTATTAAATGGCACTATTACGATAACTGCAGATTATCCAGCAGCAGAAGTTTCCCGTTTTTTAACGTCTTTTGCCGTGATGTGTTTTGTCAGTTTTATTGCTGATTATTTTCGTCATGTTAGTCATCGTCGATTAACCAAACTCAGTCATATAAAGTTAAAACAAGCTTATACTGACAGTCTAACTAAATTACCCAATAGGCGCTTTTTATCTACAGTACTCATTGAGCGGTTAATGGCCAGTGATGAGTACTTTCCATTGACGTTAGTTAATATTGATATTGATCATTTTAAAGAGATAAATGATACGTTTGGACATGAAACTGGTGATGAAATTCTAAAACGATTTGCCGCTTTATGTACTGACAATATAAGGAGACAAGATGTGCTTGTACGCACGGGGGGCGAAGAATTTTTACTTTTCTTTATGAATACCACTAAAGAACAAGGAGTTGCACTAGCAGAGAAGTTACGAGAGCTTATTGAAAAAAGTTATGTCAATGTTGATGGAGAAAAAGTTAACGGAACCGCCAGTTTTGGTGTGGCAGAATGTTTAAAATATCAAGCATTAGATCAAGCGATGAAGATTGCTGATAAACGTATGTATATGGCTAAACAGCAAGGGCGTAATCGCGTTATCTTTCAAGAAGTAGCGCTTTAGCTCGCGCGACTTATCAATTACACTATGAGATCTATAGCTTTAGCGACTAAATAGGCGTCTTATTGTGCAATTCTTCAGGTCTGATATTAATAACCATTTTTTAGCACAGTTGCCTGCTGATCCTGAAACAGCAAATTTTTGTAGAACTGTCACTAATGCAGCATATTCTACTGTGCAACCTACACGAACCAATAACCCATCGTTAATTGCACTTAACACGTCATTGGCAGCGCAGTTAACGTTAAACATTGATGATAAAGAGGCGCTTGCAAAGCTGTTGACGGGAAATATGGTTCTTGAAAATACCACACCGTACGCAATGAATTATGGCGGTCATCAATTTGGTCATTGGGCCGGACAACTTGGAGACGGCAGAGCAATTAACCTATTGCAACTCGATACCCCGAAAGACGGTTCCAAGACATTACAGTTAAAAGGCGCAGGCGCTACACCATACTCTAGACGTGCTGATGGGCTTGCCGTGTTGCGTTCATCGATAAGAGAGTACCTTTGCTCAGAAGCGATGTTTCACCTTGGTGTTCCTACTACGAGAGCGTTAAGTTTATGCTTAACAGGCGATTCCGTTGTACGCGATATGTTTTATGATGGTAATCCGCAAGCAGAACTAGGTGCTATTGTTTGCCGCGTTTCAGCGAGTTTTTTGCGTTTTGGTAGTTTTCAACTTCCTGCCTCTCGTGGCGATATTAGCTTATTGAAGCAACTCGTTGATTACGCGTTACAACATTATTTTCCTGATATTGGGCAGCCTTCGAAAGAAAGTTATTTAGCGTTGTTTAAGCAAATTGCAGATGAAACCTGTGCGTTGATGGTTCACTGGATGCGAGTAGGTTTTGTACATGGTGTAATGAATACAGATAACATGTCAATCTTGTCTGAAACTATTGATTACGGCCCATATGGTTGGATAGATAATTTTGATTTAAATTGGACTCCAAATACAACCGATGCCCAAGGTAAGCGTTATTGTTTTGGCGCACAACCAGAAATCGCGCAATGGAACCTATTTCAATTAGCAAATGCGATTTACCCACTTATAGAAGATGCACAGCCGCTGAACGATATCTTATCGAACTTTGCAACAAAATATGAGCAACAATGGCGTCAAATGATGGCAGACAAGCTTGGGTTAGAACAATTAGACAACGATAGTGACCCAGCCTTATTTATTGCGCTTGAAAAAATTATGTCTGCAAGTAATACGGATATGACAATTTTTTACCGCTTATTAGCGACTTTACCTTATGCAGAAAATCAATGGATGTCGCATTTAGCCGATTGTTTTTATCAACCATTAACAGATGAACAAGTGGCGCAATGGCATCAGTGGCTTTCGATATATGTAGCACGGCTGTCGCATAATAAGTGGTCGAAAGATGAAAAAATCGAGCGTATGAACCGCGTAAACCCGAAATATGTATTAAGAAATTATCTCGCTCAGCAGGCGATTGAGCAAGCAGAAAAAGGCGATTATGCGATGCTGCATCAGTTATATCGTGTTTTGCAAAAGCCCTACGACGAACAACCACAAGAAAGTGAGTTAGCGAATAAGCGACCAGAATGGGCACGAAACAAGGCTGGTTGTTCTATGTTGTCATGCAGTTCTTAGTTTTGCGCTTTTCTTACGTTTATCTCTTCTGTCGATTATTCAGTATATTCGCTTGATTTAGTTACGATATTAGGTGATTCCGCGTGCAATTTATTGCGATATTGTATCGCAATAATTTTTACGATATCTCGCCAAGAGATAATCCCTACTGGGTGGAAGTTCTTATCGACGATAGGTAAACATGAAATTCTGTTGTCATAAAAAAGTAACACAGCTTCGTTTAATGTAGTTTCAACCGTCGCTGTGACCAACTCTCGGGTCATAAATAAATGTACTTTTTTATGCAGTAATGATGTGTCGCGAGGCGTTTCATTTTTAGTGTTTATATGCGGGCTTAATTGTTTGTATAGATCTCGATCGGTAAAAATACCAGCTAACTCTTTACCATTAAGAATTAATAAATGATGAATAGGGTGCGTATCAAACGCGAGCTTTGCTTTCCCTAAATCATCATCAATATCTAAGCTAATGATATTTTTCGACATTAATTTTGAAATACTCATTGCTCTTCCTTGCTAATTAAGTGTGCATTTTGCGTTATCTCTACGATAGTAAAATATAACTATTTTCACAACAATGTTAGATACTTAAAGTTGGTTTGGTTGAATTATATACAATTGTTACAGCGTGTCACAAAAGTGTCACAAAAGTGTCTTATAATCGCTGCAATTAGAATTTTCTATTGAACAAAAGGTACCTTTAGTGACAATAGCGTTAAAGTCAGTTGGCCCAAGGCAGCTGAAAAACTCGTTAGCACGATGGCTAATTACACTTGGCGGTGTCAGTGTATTATTTACCCTTGTGCTTATTTTTCTCTATTTGCTTTATGTGATCAAACCTGTTTTTGAGTCTGCCAAAGTAAATGAAGTACAAACTTTTAACATTGATAAAACGCAACAAGCGCTTGCTATTGGTATTGATGAATTACAAGAGCTAGCTTATGTTATTGATGAGCAAGGCAAGATTGACTACTTTGCCTTAAAAGGCGAGCAGGAAAAATATCGTGAACCTGCTTATTCATTGAGCTTGTCTGAAAACCCAATTCAACAAATTATTGATGTTGATGGCGAAAGAAAGCTGTTGTTAGATAAACAAGGTAATGTGCAATTAGTTGCGCCGAAATTTCAGTCGACGTTCGATACGGGTAAACGTGAAATTATTCCTAATATAACCTATCCACTCGGTGAAGACTTTATTGTAGTTGATGAACAGCAGAGTACATTTGCACATTTGTCGTTTGCAATGAATGATGAACGTGCGGTTTTTGTTGGCTATACGCATGATAATCGCCTGATTAAAACGTCATTAATTGCTGAAGACGATTTTAATTACGACCCTGCACATGATATTGAGTATCAAACTATCGAGTTAGATTCGCGACGTGTTGATCAAGTACTTGTTACGCCTGACTTGGCAATGGCTTTTATCCGCAGTGGCGATCAAGTCTTGGTTTACGACCTAACCTATGATGACGAGGTGCCTTTAAAAGCGACGATAATCCCACAACTCGCACAATCACGCAGTAAACCTTTGCATTTAACATCTATGGCACTTTTATCAGGTGGTAGTTCAGTATTACTAGGGGATAGTGCCGGGACAGTTAGTCAATGGTTTGAAGTTGCCGGAGCAGAAGGGCGAGAGTTTAAGCAAATTCGTACTTTTGCAGTGAGTAAAGAAGAATCGGTTGCAAAAATTGTTACTGAGCAATATCGAAAGAGCTTTTTTACGATTACCGCAAGTGGTGAAGTTGGCGCTTTTTATACGACAAGTGAAAACGATTTATGGCGCGGTCAGTTGGCAGATACAGCACCAGATATGTTTGTAATATCGCCACGTGCTGACGGATTGATGCTATTTTCAGGTAACAGCTTTTCACTTTACTCGGTCGAAAATGAGCATCCAGAAGTGACATGGCATGCGTTGTGGCAACAAGTATGGTATGAGGGTTATCCCGAGCCAGATTATATTTGGCAATCTACTTCGGGTTCAGACGACTTTGAAGCAAAGTTTTCATTAGTGCCCATTTCATTTGGTACCATTAAAGCTGCTTTATACGCGATGTTGTTTGCTGTGCCTGTAGCTTTAGCAGCAGCCATCTATACTGCTTACTTTATGACGCCAGAAATGCGTAAAAAAGTGAAGCCAACAATTGAAATCATGGAAGCATTGCCCACGGTAATTTTAGGCTTTTTGGCAGGTCTTTGGCTTGCGCCTATTGTCGAGAATAATTTGCCTGCTATTGCTTTGATGCTTGTCTTGCTGCCAATAACGGTTTTTATCACCGCTTATAGTTGGTTTAAGTTACCGCGTCATATTAAAGGTGTTGTACCAGATACGCTTGCACCAATCATTTTAATTCCAATGCTGTGTCTCGCTGCATATTTTGCATTTTCACTATCTCCTTGGATGGAAGACGCTTTTTTCGGTGGCGATGTGCGTCAATTTATAACCAATGAGCTTGGTGTGTCATTTGACCAACGCAACGCATTAGTTGTAGGTATCGCAATGGGGTTTGCTGTTATACCAACAATTTTTTCCATGGCTGAAGATGCGATTTTTAGTGTACCTAAACATTTAACAAGTGGTTCTTTAGCGTTAGGAGCAACACCTTGGCAAACCTTAATTAAGGTTGTATTGCTTACTGCTAGCCCAGGTATTTTTTCAGCGGTAATGATGGGGCTTGGTCGCGCAGTTGGAGAAACAATGATTGTGTTGATGGCAACAGGTAATACACCTATTGTTGATTGGAGTATATTCCAAGGTATGCGTACCTTATCAGCCAATATTGCAGTTGAAATGCCAGAATCAGAAGTGGGAAGTTCTCACTACCGAATTTTATTCTTAGCCGCATTTGTATTGTTTATATTTACATTTGTTTTTAATACGTTAGCTGAATTTGTTCGTCAGCGTTTACGTGAAAAATATAGTTCGTTGTAGGGTAGGGTTAGCAAGATGAATAATTGGTTTAAATCAGGCTCACCTTGGATCTGGCTTTCAGCGGGTGGTGTCAGTATTAGTTTAATTTCGGTGATAGGGTTGTTGTATCTTATTGCTTCGCATGGTTTATCATACTTTTGGCCGTCCACCTTGTATCAATTTGACATGATTGATCAACAAGGCAAAGAACAAACCGTTATTGGTGAAATTTATGATCGTGAAAGTATTCCTGCGGAACAACTTGTCCACTTAAAGTTAGATTTAGGTGATCAAGAATATATTGAACGTTACCTCGTGAAGACAGGAAACAGAGAATTAGTTAGCTTGGATTTTCGTTGGATTTTGGTACCGGAAATTACAAAAATATCGACACCTGAAGATTTGGTAGTTATAGAGCGAAGAACAAATGGTAATTTCTATGGCTTTATTGAGAGCCTATATTTAGATGGAAAAGAAGTCTCTCTCGATAAAATGGATGAATTACTCGCACGAGTGACTGACTTCCAAGCAGAAATGGATGAATTACAAAAAGTCGACATCGGTGCTATTAATTACCAAATTGAACGTCTTCGTTTACAAGAACGTAAATATCGATTGCAAAATAAGTTAACACCGGCAAAAGAACAGGAAATCAAAGCAAATGTTGCCGAGTTGCGTGAAGCCTATAAAACGTTAGAAAAAGATTTAATGGCGTTACGCGATAAAGTTGCACGAGACCATATTAAAGTGCGGGCAATGGATGGCCAGGTTGTTACGATCAATTTCGAACAAATCCTAAAAATAGAAGCAAACAATCGTTTTAGTTTCTTGGAAAAGTTAGGCACATTTTTTAGCAAAATTGGTAGTTTCATCGTAGATGATCCGCGAGAGGCGAATACCGAAGGTGGGGTATTCCCAGCAATTTTTGGTACGGTTCTCATGGTTTTATTGATGACGGTTATTGTTTCGCCGCTAGGTGTTGTTGCCGCAATCTATTTACATGAATATGCAGGTAAAAATGCATTTACTAAATTGTTACGTATTGCTGTGATTAACCTCGCGGGTGTACCTTCTATTGTTTACGGTGTATTTGGTCTTGGTTTCTTTGTTTATATGGTTGGTGGCTCACTTGACCAAATATTCTACCCTGAAACATTACCAAGCCCGACGTTCGGTACACCCGGCGTTCTCTGGTCAGCGATAACACTTGCAATATTAACATTGCCGGTCGTGATTGTATCAACTGAGGAAGGTTTAGCTCGAATCCCTTCTGCGATGCGACATGGTAGCTTAGCTCTTGGTGCTACTAAGGCGGAAACGCTTTGGCGCATTATTTTGCCCATCGCGAGTCCCGCTATCATGACAGGTATTATTTTGGCTATTGCGCGCGCTGCCGGAGAAGTTGCACCATTGATGTTGGTTGGGGTTGTGAAAATGGCACCAAATCTACCATTAGATGGCAATTTCCCATTCTTACATTTAGATCGTAAGTTTATGCATTTAGGGTTTCATATTTATGATGTTGGCTTTCAAAGCCCTAATGTTGAAGCAGCAAGGCCGCTGGTTTATGCGACGGCATTGCTATTGGTAACCATTATTGTAGCGTTGAACATGACTGCCGTATCGATACGTAACCGTTTACGTGAAAAATATCGCATGTTAGAGCACTAGACGACGTTGTGCTTTAACTCGGAAGTAATACTTCCCATTGCAAATATATTGAATTTAAAGAGAATATTATGATTACAGTTAGTCCTCAGAACATTTTAACGAGTCGAGATAAAATTGATTTAGCTAATTTGTCACCAGAACAAAAAGCGCTAGATATTCAAAACTTAAATCTGTTTTATGGTGAAAAACAAGCACTACAAAATATCACAATGGCAATTCCAAAAGGGCAGGTAACGGCGTTTATCGGGCCAAGTGGTTGTGGTAAATCGACATTATTGCGCTGTATAAACCGCATGAATGACTTAGTTGATATTTGTCGTATAGAAGGTGAAATAAACCTTCATGGGCAAAATATTTATGACAAACATGTCGATGTAGCTGCATTGCGTCGCAAAGTTGGTATGGTGTTTCAACGTCCAAACCCATTTCCAAAAAGTATTTATGAAAATGTGGTTTACGGCTTGCGTATTACCGGCGAAAATAACCGACGCGTACTTGATGAGGCTGTAGAAAATGCTTTACGCGCTGCGGCATTATGGAATGAAGTTAAAGATCGACTTCACGACAGTGCATTAGGTTTGTCGGGTGGTCAACAACAGCGACTTGTTATTGCAAGAGCAATTGCTATTGAACCTGAAGTGCTATTATTAGATGAACCCACATCCGCACTTGATCCTATTTCAACGTTAACGATTGAAGAGCTTATAAACGATTTAAAACAAAAGTTTACCGTAGTGATTGTGACACATAATATGCAACAAGCAGCTCGCGTTTCAGATCAAACTGCGTTTATGTATATGGGTGATCTTATTGAATATAGTGATACCAATACACTCTTTACGACGCCTGTTAAGAAGAAAACTGAAGATTATATTACCGGCCGCTACGGCTAACTCGACGGATTGATAGGAGAAAATTTGTGGATAATTTAAATATCGGCCGTCATATTTCTGGCCAATTTAATGAAGATTTAGAACGTGTTATTAATCATGTGATGCAAATGGGCGGTTTAGTTGAGAAACAATTAAGCGATGCGTTAACATCTGTTTATGAATCAGATGAAGAGCTGGCGAAAATCGTTCATCAAAGTGATTATAAAATTAATAATCTTGAAGTGAGTATTGATGACGAATGTACGCGAATTATTGCGAAAAGGCAGCCTGCTGCAGGTGATTTACGCCTGATTATGGCAATTGTAAAAACCATTGCCGATCTTGAGCGTATCGGTGATGAAGCAGAAAAAATTGCTGAGGTAACGTTACAAAGCCTTAGTAGTGAACACCGAGGATTGTTAATGAATCTTGATAACCTTGGTAGAAAAGTACTCGAAGTCTTACAAACTACCTTAGATGCCTTTACCCGTATGGATGTAGAAACAGCGATAAAAACGCATGGCAGCGATGATAAAATTGACCGTGAATATGAAGCGTTAATGCGTCAGTTAATGACCTACATGATGGAAGAGCCACGTTCTATACCACAAATTATGACGGTTATATGGTCAGCACGAGCGTTGGAAAGAATTGGAGATCGTTGTCAAAATATTTGTGAATACATTATTTATTTTGTCAAAGGTAAAGTAGTACGTCATACCTCAATTGAAGATATGAAAAAGCTATAATCAACAGACAAATTTTGACATTCTGGTATCAAGTCTTTTTTTGTGCTTTGATAGCAACTGTTTGAATTTTCGACTATCTTTAGCTGATAAATGCATAGTCAGTACAATTTATGTGGGTTTACGAGTAATATTTGACGTTAAAGGCTATTGAATTTAACGTCAAATACGTTAATATCCGCGCCGACTAATAATAAAGAGCAGATTTGCTCCTGGAAATATATTATGGCCAGTAATTCAATCTTAGGTGTGTTTGCAAAATCGCCCCTAAAACCATTAGAAAAACACATTCGAAAAGTTTCGAAGTGTTCAAATCATTTAGTACCCTTTTTTGCTGCTGTTGTTGAAAACGATTGGTCAACGGCAGGTAAAATCCGTACAAAAATTTCAAAGTTAGAGCATGAGTGTGATGAACTTAAACGTCAATTGCGTTTAGAGTTGCCGGGCGGATTATTTATGCCTGTGGATCGTGCTGACTTATTAGAGTTGTTAACACAGCAAGATAAAATTGCCAATAAAGCGAAAGATATTGCTGGTCGCATTATCGGCCGTAAATTGGTAATTCCTGCGGAATTACAACAAGAATTTACCGAGTATGTCGTGCGTTGTATCGATGCAATTGAAAAGGCGGCAGAAGCTATTAATGAACTAGATAGTTTGTTAGAAACCGGCTTTAGAGGCCGAGAAGTGGAAATTGTTGAAAAAATGATCCACCAGCTTGATGAAATTGAAGATGACACAGATTTGCTGCAAATTTCAATCCGTAAAAATTTGTTAGCAATAGAAGACAGCTTAAAACCGGTAGATGTAATGTTCTTATATCAAATTATTGAATGGGTTGGTGACTTAGCTGACTTGGCAGAACGAGTTGGTGCTCGTTTAGAAATTTTACTCGCGAGAAAATAGGATAGATCATGGATATTTTAGCTTCACATGGTTCGATCCTCGTGATGATCGCCGCAGTTGTTGGCTTTTTTATGGCCTGGGGCATAGGAGCCAATGACGTTGCAAATGCAATGGGTACCTCTGTAGGTTCAAAAGCCTTAACGATAAAACAAGCGATTATTATCGCGATGGTCTTTGAATTTGCCGGCGCCTATCTAGCCGGAGGAGAGGTTACCTCTACTATACGTAAAGGTATTATTGACCCAAGTTATTTCACTGCTATTCCAGAACAGTTAGTGTTTGGTATGATTGCTGCCCTTTTAGCAGCAGCAACTTGGTTATTAATTGCATCTATACTAGGCTGGCCAGTATCTACAACGCATTCTATTGTTGGTGCCATCATTGGTTTTGCTGCCATTGGTGTTAGCCCTGACACTGTGGCTTGGGGTAAAGTGCTTGGAATTGTTGGTAGTTGGATAATCACACCGCTAATTTCTGGGGTTATCGCTTTTATCATCTTTAACAGTGCACAAAAGTTAATATTCGATACAGAAAAACCGTTAGATAACGCTAAACGTTATGTACCGTTTTATATGTTTTTAGCTGGCTTCGTGTTGTCTTTAGTTACTATCAAAAAAGGTCTTAAACATATTGGTTTAGACAACATTGATTTAGGTATCGTAAGTTTCGAATTGGATGGAGCGGGGGGTTATTACCTTGCTGTTATTGTTGCCGTTATTGTAGCGCTAATTGGTAAGTTTTTTATTACTCGACTACGTTTTGAACAAGATGCTGATAAGTCAGCGCATTATGCTAACGTAGAGAAAGTATTTGCTACCTTGATGGTTGTTACTGCATGTTGTATGGCGTTTGCACATGGTTCAAATGATGTTGCAAATGCGATTGGTCCTCTTGCGGCAGTGGTCAGCATTATTGATAACGGCGGTGAAATTGTTAAGAAATCACCGTTAGTATGGTGGATTTTACCGTTAGGTGGTTTAGGTATTGTTGCTGGTTTGGCTATCTTTGGTCATCGGGTAATTGCTACAATAGGTAAAGGTATTACACATTTAACGCCAAGCCGCGGTTTTGCCGCTGAATTAGCAGCAGCATGTACCGTTGTTATTGCGTCTGGTGCTGGCTTACCTATTTCAACCACTCAAACGCTTGTTGGGGCGGTGTTAGGTGTTGGTATGGCACGTGGAATAGCCGCGATTAATTTAAGTGTTGTAAGAAATATTGTTGTATCTTGGGTTATTACCCTACCAGTAGGTGCAGGTTTATCTATTCTTATCTTCTGGACATTGCGAAGCATATTCACTTAGTTAAGCTGTTAATATATAAAAAATGCCAGCAAATGCTGGCATTTTTTTAGCTCATATTTAATCAATAAGCCGATGTATTCTATTATTTATCTGTGCGCTTTGTCACTTCAATTAAATGGTAGCCAAACTGGGTTTTTACTGGCCCTTGAACACTATTCAATGCGGCATTAAAAACGACTTGATCAAATTCCTTTACCATTTGTCCACGACTAAAAGAACCTAAAGCACCACCTTGCAATTTAGAGGGGCAATTTGAATGTTGCTTTGCAACGGTTTCAAAATCAGTACCAGACTCAATTTCCGACTTAAGTTGTTTACAAAGCTCTTCGTTATCTACCAAAATATGGCGTGCTGTAGCGGTGATCATTTTTATTCCTTTAACTGATGCTGCTTATCGAAACATTACCGTATTTTCATTTTGAGTCAAACCGATTTTTTTGAATAACGATATAAAAATCAGTTTGTTGTACACATGTACTAACTTGTTTTTTATAAGTAATAATGGGAAGCATATGCTTGAAATAACATCATCAACATATGACGACGAAAAAAATTAAATAAATTTCAAACTATTTATATCGTGTTATCGTCTTTATAGGTAACGAAGCGATAATATTAAGAAAAATAGGAATATGCGTGTTCGAAAGAAGCGATGAAACGCTAGTAAAGCAAGCGCTAACAGGTAAAAAATCTGCCTGGATAACCTTAGTAAAGCGACATGAAAAAGCCTTGTATAACTATGCACTACGTATGGTTAGTAATCGAGAAGATGCCCTTGATTTGATGCAAGATGTTTTTGTGGCCATTTTTCGCAACTTATCTTCTTTTCGAGGTGATAGCCCTTTTAAAGGATGGATGTTTAAGATTGCACACTATCGATGTATCGAGTTTTATCGTCGAAGAAAACCAACAAAATCACTTGATGATGAGCCAGAACAAGAAGATATTGATGAGGATACTTGTCCTGAAAAACACATGACAAACGGACGTATAAAACTTGATATACAGCATGCTTTGCAAAAACTACCCGTAAATCAAAAGATAGTCGTGGAATTGAAGTTTTTTCAACATGCAACGTTTGATGAAATCGCTTACCAATTGGGTATCTCAATAAATACCGCTAAATCTAGACTTTATAGTGGTTTAGATAAGTTGAAAGAATATGTGGAGTTGGATTATGTCTAAAAAAAATGACATTGAACGTGATGACTCAGCACTAGAGCATGCGTTTAGCGAATGGCTCACGAATAAGGAATCACGTAGCCGTAATAAAGAAACGCTCGACTCGTCTCCCGTTTGGCATCAAAGAGCCTTAGTTGCTGAGCAAGTAGAGCATTTCGCTGAAGTGACAGCTGATGAGCAAGTACCTGAATGGGATAGAGGAGCAAGCTTTGAAAGTGATAGCCGTCCTTGGTGGCAATGGCAAGGGTTACCCGCAATGTCTTTTGCTTGCTCATTATTTGCCATGTCATTAGTACTCTTTAATGTTGAAGTGAATATTCAAGAGCAAGGAGTGACGATTAGCTTTGCTGGGAATAACCAGGCAAAAACGTCACAGTATGTTGAAACGTTACTCGACCAAAAATTGCAAAGTTTTGCAAATGAGCAACAAGTTGTATTGGCAAATTATGCTGCTGATATTAGTGCGAAGCAGCAAGAAGGGAACTTACAATTGGCGAGTTATATATTGGGCGCTTCGCGTCAAGAACGCAAAGAAGATATGAACGACTTCATTAAATACATCAATGATCAGCGACAAGATGATCAATTAGACCAACAATTAAAATTTAAACGTTTCGCTGAAACAATACTTTATCAAAGTGCGAGTATCTCGCCTGTAAAAAATGATGTTAGTTCGACTAACTGGATTACTGAGGAGTAAATCATGAAAAAATTCGCAACCATGGCCTTATGCACGGCACTATCAGGTGTAATATCGGGCGCGACATTAGCGCAACCAAGTGACGAGTTTACGTCGATGCATAAGCAATTAGCGATCATGAGTAAAATTATTAAGTCTGCGTCTGCGCAAGAACAAAAAGGCAAACCAATCGCAATTAATCGCGTTGAGAGTACCTACCTTAAAGGCCAGGGTGTATTGTTTACCATTAGCTCAGGTTCGTATAGAAGTCATTGGGGGGATTTTAGCTTTTCAATGTCGGAAAGAGCCCCCCTTCCACCATTAGCTCCAATAGCACCATTGCCGCCTGTTTCTGATATTGAATTTAACGATGCAATCACTGTTGAAACAGAATTAAAAGTCGCAGAAGCGATGGAAAAGGCCGCCAGTGGGTATGAGCAAGCAATGGAAGCGTTACAACACGATCGAGAGAAATATCGAGATATTAGAGAAGAGCGTCGCGATACATCTTATGCGCTCCGTGAAGTAGAACGTGAATTAAGAGATCACGAATACCAATTACGAAGAGCCGATAAAGAATCAAAAGCTGAACTGGAATCTGCAGTTAAATCATTAAAGGAACAAAAAGAAAAGTTAAAGGGCCAAGCTAAGGTATTAGAAAAGCAAGTTAAGGAAGTGAGAAAAGCGCAATTAGCTAAACAAGCAGAACGTGAAAAAGAGCGTGTTACTTACTATCAATCATTGTCTCACTCCTTGGCCGAAACATTTTGCTTGTATGGCAATGGTTTAAAAGCTGTACCTAAGAATGAAAATGTAAATTTAATTATTCAATCTGGAGGGGCAAGAGAAGCCAATCGATATAAAGATCGCGTCATTGTCCTTAGTAAAAAAGATATCAGTGCTTGCGCTGGGGATGATATAAATACTAAACAGTTACTCGCCAAGTCTAAAAGCTACGAATTTTAGTTAGCCATGCCGCAGAGGTTCACCGCTTTACCATGAGTGGTGAATCTTTTTATTTTTGCAACTCAAATGACACAAGCGTTAATCATCAAGTGCTATTTCAGTAATTTTCAGAATGTTTTGTTTATTTAAGTTAAAGTCGAAGCTGTGCTGCCAGTTAGCCTTCGATAGGTAACGACTCTTTGTCTTCACGCTTGTCTGCAAACTGATAAGCTGGGCTATCTTCGAAATAAGAAAGAAATACATGTAACTTATCGCTTAGTATTGTTGATAACTCATATAGTTCGTTTCTTTTTTTGCCACAACTTCTGTTAGTCACCGTGTTACTGCTTTTCGCTAATATTGATGAATAATGCTGTGATGAGCTAAAGAGTGTTGAACTTTGAATACCTTGAGGTGCAACGTTAGGTAGTAAAAACGCATAGTTGTTTTTTGTGAGGGTATTATCCATGGCTTGAATTGCATTTTCTGGGGTTGCATTTGAACTGCCAGACATTAAAAAAAGTAAACCTATACTACTTTTAATAAGCAATTGCTTTGTCAACGATTCCATTGTTTTATCCTCTCGCCAAAATTACACACGTTTACTTCCTAATAACATGCGATCTAACATTCGTTACATTTTGACTTTAATTGTAATAACTCGTAAATGCTAATGCTTTGGGATAAGCGGTAGGAATATTGAGACTAACCGTAGTTAGCCTCAATATTTACAAGGGTTACGTCGTAACTGCTTCGAGTTTTAATTGTTTATTAAGTTTTTTTGCTCGTATTCTGTATTGATGCAGTAGCGGTTCCGTATAACCATTTGGTTGTACTTCTCCTTGAAGCACCAATGCCTTTGCTGCATTAAACGCTAAGTTGTCTTCAAGATTACTGCACATAGGTTGGTAAAGCGGATCATGACTATTTTGTTCGTCCACTATTTTTGCCATTTTAGCAAAACTTTTTTCAACGTCACTAAGCTGACAAATACCATGTTTTAACCAATTGGCGACATGTTGACTTGAAATTCTCAATGTAGCTCTGTCTTCCATCAAACCAACGTTATTAATATCGGGTACTTTAGAGCAACCAATACCCTGGTCAATCCATCGAACTACATAGCCAAGGATCCCTTGAATATTGTTATCTAACTCGTCTGAGATTTCTGCTCTACTCCAGTTGGTATTAGATGCCAGTGGTATTCTAAGCATTTCATCAATAGATGCTGGTGTTCGAGTTTGTAACTGTTCTTGTATTTTGAACACATTTTTTTGATGATAATGTAACGCATGTAATGTCGCAGCAGTTGGTGAGGGAACCCATGCTGTATTAGCGCCAGCTTCTACGTGATTGATTTTGGTGCTAAGCATATCTGCCATATTATCAGGTATCGGCCACATGCCTTTACCTATTTGAGCTTTGCCTGAAAGGCCACAACTTAGCCCGATATCTACATTACTATTCTCATAAGCTGAAATCCAAGGAGTATGCTTTATCGCATTTTTTCTTTCCATTGGCCCCGCTGACATTGAGGTATGTATTTCATCTCCCGTTCTGTCTAGAAAGCCAGTGTTGATAAAAACAACGCGCTCTTTCGCTTGATATATACAAGCTTTTAAGTTGACGCTCGTCCGTCTTTCTTCATCCATTATGCCCATCTTTATGGTGTTTTTAGGAAGGCTTAAAGCACGCTCAACACGGCCAAATAGTTCGTTTGCGAAAGAAACCTCGTCAGGGCCATGCATTTTCGGCTTTACAATATAAATAGATTGCTGCCTACTGTTGGTTAACGCACTTTTGTTTAGTAAGTCATAGAGTGCAATAGTTGACGTTATCATCGCATCAAGTATGCCTTCATAAACGGGATCACCGTTAGTCGTTAACACGGCATCGTTTTGCATCAAATGACCGACATTACGTACAAACATTAAACTTCTACCACTTAGCACTAATGGATGTCCATTCATATCTGTGTAGTCTCTATCATCAGCCATAGTGCGCAGGAAGTGTTGATTGTTTTTAACGACCTTCGTTGATAAGCGTCCTTGGTTTAACCCTAACCAATTACGGTAGGCGACAATCTTATCTTCTGCATCAACGGTCGCTACAGAGTCTTCGCAATCCATAATGGTGGTTAATGCTGATTCTAATGTAATATCGCTAATACCTGCTAAATCACGCGCAGCAATGTCACTGTTTGCGGCAAAATTTATTTCAAAACGTAAGCCATTATGAGCGAATAACAAGCATGTAGGGTTAGATATTTGCCCTTGAAATCCTTTTAACTGACCCGGATCACTTAATAAAACTGTTTGCTGATCAGCTAATGTGACTACTAATTGCTTTTCTTTCAGTTGATAATTGACTGCTTGTTGGTGTGAACCATTGGTTAGTGGTAATGCGTAATCAAGAAATTGTCTTCCATATCGAATAACTTGTTGACCACGTATTGGGTTATAGTTTTTTGATTTTTCCGCACCATCTTCGTCTGATATTACGTCTGTGCCATATAGTGCGTCGTATAAGCTTCCCCACCTAGCATTTACAGCATTTAATGCAAATCGTGCATTTGTGATTGGAACTACAAGCTGAGGCCCTGCCATAACGGCAAGTTCGTCATCAACATTTTCAGTACTTATTGTGAAGTCATCAATTTTAGGGGTTAGGTAACCAATTTCTGTTAAGAACTTTTTGTACTTATCAAGGTTATTAGCATCGTTACTTGATACTTGGTGCCATGCGGTAATCGATTGTTGTAATTTATCTCTGGTTTGCAATAGCGCCTTATTAATTGGAGTAAGATCTTCAACAATTAAGGAAAACTGCTGCCAAAAGTCATGGGATGTTAAGGGTAAATCAACTAAGACCTCATGCTCAATAAATTCATAAAGGCATGTTGCAATTTGTAGTCCTGCGATATGTGTGCGCTCAGTCATAGTGACTCCTCAATTTAACAATGAACGTTGTAAGGGAGAAAGTTTTCATTGTTGCTATCAGTCTTTAGTAAGCATGAATGTAGTCAGTTCGATTACGCGATTCAATAGCACTAAAGTCTACGAGTGTTCGTTTGACGCCTGTGTGGCTAAAAAACAGATAACAAATGTGGTTTTAAATTGTTGATATTTAATGTTTTTAATGTTTTTGTGATTATATAGGGTATTGAACATTATCTTTTGTGATAACTAGTATTCATAGTGTGAATATGGTTTTGTTTGGATATAATTTATGGTGAATAATTGCATTATTTAAATTATCGTTGCTAACCTAGAAGCTGGCTAAGTTGCTGAATTATTGTTGGCGATATTATGGCCGTAATGGTAGCTGAGGTAATTAAGGCTAATGAACCGTAAGCTGCATGCTCAAAAGATAATTGGCTAATAGTGGCAGTACCCAAAACATGACTCGCCGCACCTATCGCTATGCCTTGTGCCTTCGGTGAATTTACGCCAATAAACGTTAACCAACTAACGCCAAATAATGCACCGAATAGCCCTGCCAATATTATGGCGAATGCTGTGATTGCTTGATTACCTTGTAATTGCTCTGTTGTCGCTAGCGCTATGGGAGTAGTAATGGACTTTAAGGCAATAGAGACCGAAATACTGTATTCTTCTGTGATAATAAATGTGAGTAAAAAGCTCACAGCTACAACTAGAGCAGCACCAACAGTTAATAGAATTGCGATGCTTTTCCATTGTTTTTTCATTGTGTGTAGTTGCTGATATAAGGGGTACCCTAGTGCAACAACTGCAGGCTGTAGAAGCCAGGTAAGAATTTCAGTATTGTCATGATAATCAGGGTAATTGATTTGCAATAATTGTAAGGTTGCAATGAGTATTAATACAGTCAAAAGCATTGGGTTTAACCATACTTTATTTAAGCGTTGCTGCAGTTGTGCGAAAGCTTGATAGGTAACAATAGTGATCGCACAAAATAAAAGTGAATTGACTAATGACATATTAACACTCAGCTTTATTTTCTTGTTTTTGAGCAAACCATCCAACAAAGGTAAGTAATAACCAAGTGGTAAAAAAGGTAATGGCAACCATCGTGATGCCATAAGATTTTATCAAATCATAGTGCTCAATAATGCCTACACCCGCAGGAACAAAACATACGCCCATATGTTTAAGTATCCAGCTGATACTTTGTTCTAAACGTTTATCATCAATTACATTGTAATGGAGTGCTAATGTGAAGACGATCATGCCATACAAACTAGGCGGTAAACCACCTAACAAGGTATGAAGACCATAACCTAAAAGTAGGCATGAAAGTATAGCAACAACGGCATAAAGTGATTGGGGCATGTTAATTACCGACTATCAGTATGTTCATTTGCTGCCTCAATCACGAGTTGCCTAAACCATACATGGCTAGCATCATGATGCAATAATGGGCTCCAAATCATTTTGAGTTCAATGTCTGGTATCTCAAAAGGAGGTTTTAAAATAGTGTAATTAGCATCATCTTTATGCAACATTGCTGCTTTTGAAGGTAAAGTTGCCACTAAACCGTCTTCGTATGCGAGCTGCATCGCAACATGGTAACTTCGTGTGAACACTTTTATATCACGCTTCTTCCCCAGACGAGCTAGAGCTTCATCAACCCATCCAAGCTTTTGTACATCTTTAGGATCCATGCCGACCCCCACACCAAAACCAGTTTTAGATACCCAAACATGCTTTGAGGCTAAGTAACTATTTAGGTTAAATTTAGTGACAACATCATTATCTGCGCTCAACAGGCAAGAAAAACCATCACGCCAAATTGTTTTTTGATGGAACGACTGAGGCAACTCTTCAAAACGGTTAATTGCCATATCAATTTTTCCGGCTTCAACATCGTGAAAATTAACATCACTTGGCGTCATAATATCAATGGTTACGTTGGGTGCAATTTGGTTCACTTTCCGCAAAAGAACAGGTAATAATGTTGATGCTGCGTAGTCACTTGCCATAATTCTAAATACGCGTTGACTACTTTTTTCATCGAACTCCTCTTCACCTTGTAGTGCTTCTTCTAGCTCTAATAATATTTTTCTAATCATTGGAGATAGGGCACGTGCACGCTCTGTAGGAACCATTCCGTCAGATGTTCTTACTAAAATAGGATCATTAAAGAGTGTTCTTAACCTCTTGAGGCCATTACTCATAGCAGGTTGCGTAATGTTTAATTGGCTTGCGGCCCGAGTAACATTTTTTTCACGCAGCAGTACATCTAAATAAATGAGTAAGTTAAGGTCAATTTTTGAAATATTCATCAGATTAATAATTTTTATAATTACGATAAATAAACTATATGACATTAGTTATGGGTTAACGCAACTAGATTTTAGTCGTAGTCGTTAAGTTTTGTTATTTTTCTTTGTATGTATATTGCCTTTCATGTTTTTAAATTATTGTATTTAAAAGTATTTATTTTCTGTTTTTTTTAATATTTTCTTTGTGAATAGTGATGATAAAAATTATGCATTTTATCAATGTTTGTATATTGGTTTAGTCTTTTTGTTGTTCGATGTGACAAGTTACAGCATGAGTTACATTTTGTGATTGTCCTAACTAATACCGCAATATGCGCCAGGAGATAAAAATGACCACATACCGCCAACAAGTTGAAAACGCTGATTCTACCATTAAAGAGCAACGTAATTGGCAATCAATAGATGCTGAATCAGTTGCACGTATGCGATTGCAGAATCGTTTCAAAACAGGGCTAGATATCGCAAAGTATACTGCAGCAATTATGCGTAAAGATATGGATGCGTATGATAAAGATCCGAGCAAATATACACAGTCTCTAGGTTGTTGGCATGGGTTTATTGGTCAACAGAAAATGATTTCAATCAAAAAACACTTTCAATCAACAGAACGTCGTTACTTATATCTTTCTGGTTGGATGATTGCGGCATTGAGATCGGAGTTTGGCCCATTACCAGATCAATCAATGCATGAGAAAACCTCAGTGCCAATGTTAATTGAAGAGCTGTATACCTTTTTACGTCAAGCCGACGCAAGAGAATTAGGTGGACTATTCCGAGCATTAGATAGTGCTAATGAAAATGGCGATAGTGTAAAAGCGGCAGAAATTCAGCAACAAATTGACCAGCATCAAACGCATGTAGTACCTATTATTGCAGATATTGATGCGGGCTTTGGTAATGCAGAGGCAACGTATTTACTGGCTAAGCAAATGATTGAAGCTGGTGCATGTTGTATTCAGATTGAGAACCAAGTGTCAGATGAAAAACAATGTGGGCATCAAGATGGTAAAGTGACTGTTCCACATGCAGACTTCCTAGCGAAAATTAATGCTGTTAGATATGCATTTATGGAGCTAGGTGTTGATGATGGCGTTATTGTGGCTCGCACTGATTCATTAGGTGCAGGTCTAACTAAGCAAATTGCCGTAACTAAAAAGCCAGGCGATTTAGGTGACCAATACAATAGCTTTTTAGATTGTGAACAAGTTTCTGAAGATGATTTAGCTAATGGCGATGTGTTACTTAAGCAAAATGGCAAACTTATGCGCCCTAAACGTCTTGCAAGTAACCTATTTCAGTTTAAAAAGGGCACAGGTGAAGAGCGCTGTATTTTAGATTGTATTACATCCCTACAAAATGGTGCAGATTTGATTTGGATAGAAACCGAAAAACCACATATTGGACAAATAGGTGGCATGGTAAACGAGATCAGAAAAGTAGTACCTAACGCTAAACTTGTATATAACAACTCACCTTCGTTTAACTGGACACTTAATTTCCGTCAACAAGTCTTTGATGCAATGTCTGAAGATGGCAAGGATGTTTCTGGTTACGATCGTGATCGCTTGATGAGTGTTGACTATGATAATACTGAGCTAGCAATTGTTGCAGATGAAAAAATTAGAACATTCCAACAAGATGCGGCGCGAGAGGCTGGAATATTCCATCACTTAATTACATTGCCTACTTACCACACTGCGGCATTATCAACAGATAATTTAGCCAAGGAGTATTTTGGTGAACAAGGTATGTTGGGTTATGTATTAAATGTTCAGCGTCAAGAAATTCGCCAAGATATTGCGTGCGTAAAACATCAAAACATGGCTGGCTCTGATATGGGCGATGATCATAAAGAATACTTTGCTGGTGAAGCGGCACTAAAAGCTGGCGGTAAAGATAATACAATGAATCAGTTTGCCAATATTGCTTAATAGTAATTGTTAAGTAAACGATACGACAAATAAGTAAAAACGCCCGTTATTAGACGGGCGTTTTTGTCGTTAATGATCATTCTTCAAAAGTAACCCCCATTTTATTGACAGCCGCGATATCGACAATCGAAGTATTATTGTCTAAGTGCGTTTCTAATCTATTTGCAATTTTATAAGCGCCATGTTTACGCGCAAATTCGGTTACATTGCTACCATTACACACGAGTCCATTTGCGATAGTTTTTTGTTGTAAACGATAAAACTTTAGTGTTTTATGAAATTTAAATAAATTACCTTTCATTGTTGATTTACACACCGCAATTAAAGATTGTTCGACGTATTTATCGAGTGGTGTCGCTTTGGCATTCGCACTTAAAAGTAAAACAAAAGTTGTTGCAGTAATAGTGGTGATCATTGGTAATAATTTCATGACTTTCTCCATTAGGTCTAACGTAGATTCTAAATACTGGGTTACTGTTACTTAATAATGACTGCTTATAACGAAAAAAGATCGTTATAAAACGCCTCCTATGTAACGACTTATGAAGAAAGGTATAGCGGTAAAAAGTTTTTACTATCATGTTTTAAAAGAAGTTTTAACTTTTTCAAGTATTTTAAAATGACAAATTACACATGAACTTTTACATTCAGCCTTCTATTAGAAATATAATTTACATGCAATGTTAGTTATCGCACGATGAATAGCGAGAAAATTTCAGTGCTTTAACATTTTATGATTGCATTTTTTGATAAATAACGTATTGTTACTGTGTAAATATACAGTTTGGCTGTATTTGCCAATTAAGATTGGTATATCAATTAATGTTACCTGTTAGATAAGGGAAGCCAATGGCCGTTGAAAGTAGATTTGTTGTTATAAGACAAGGTGTGGAGGTTGAAACATTCATGGATAAAAAAGCCGCTGATGAATACGACAAAATGTTAGACATGGCGGACAACCTTTCCGAAATGTTAACTAAAGTACCTGTTGAATTAAGTGATGCTGATAAAGAAGAACTGAGTGTTTATTTAGCTAAACATAGAGAAGAGGTTCTTATTGCGTTGCAAGCCAAGAAACCGAAAGTAGCTAAAAAACCCGTTACCAAAAAAGAAAAAATGCCGGCAACTAAAGAAGATGAAAGCCAAGTGCAAGATTCAAGTAACGCTGCTTAACAGCTGTTAAGCACATAAACGCTGTGTTAAACCATTTAAATAAAAAACAAGGTAACTTTCAGTTATTACGATGTAATAAGCGAAAGCGTATTGCATTACAGGTAAAAGATAACCAAGTTATCGTAAAAGCGCCTTATGCTGTGCCAATAGCATATATTGAAAACCTTGTTTGGCAAAAACGTAATTGGATTGAAAAGGTACTTATTGAACAGCAGCAAGCCCAACACCTTCAAAATAAGCTGCATGATAATGGCCAGCTTTGGTTGTTTGGTGAACTAATACCGATTAGCGTGCAAGTTGGTGAAAAAGCTAATGTTAACTATGAACAACGCCGTCTTGTGATTACATTGTGTTTACCTAAAAATAATATATCGCCCGTTGATAATCTTACACGTATTAAAAAAGCAATAGAACAATGGCTTAAGCAGCAGGCAGAACTGATATTAAGCGAAAAAATAGCGGTATACAGTCAACAAATGAGCATGTATCCAAGTAGTCTCGCTATTAGGCAGTATAAAGCGCGATGGGGGAGTTGTGATAATACCGGGCAAATAAAGCTTAACTACCTACTCATGATGCTGCCTCATTGGGTTATCGATTATGTCGTTGTGCACGAACTTTGTCATCTCAAACATTTAAATCATAGTAGAGAGTTCTGGCAGTTAGTCGGTGAATATCAGCCCGACTATATGCTTGCAAAAAAATGGTTGCGTGACCATCAGCACTCTTTAGTTTGGCCCAAAATTTCTCATACCTAAGCTTTCAATGTAAATACCTCATGGCGCTTTTTAATAGAGTTTACTGCGCTATCAAAGGTGTAATTTGCTATATCTTCAACACCTTTACTATGTTAACTAGCTGATTGGCATGAAAATTGTTTATTTTCTGTTTGTAAAATGAACAATTTTGAACGACAGTTTTTTGACAATCTAATGGAGGTTTATCATGAAAGCATTTAACGCGCAGTGGAAAACAGTAGTTGTTTATTTGTTATCAGCAAGTATATCGATATCTGTAATTATGTTAATTACTGGTTAATTGTGCAATGAAACTTGTGAATGACCTATTTTAAGTTTTTAAATTAAATGTAGTTAACTGCCTTATTTTAGGCATTATTTGCGTTTTAATTGCCAAAAATTATCTAAATTTGTACAAAAAAAAATTAAAATTTAACCGTTTATTCATTAACAGCACGTTAAAATTAGGGTAAATTAAAGGTACAAAAATAATAAATTATAAGGTTACCAATTTAATGAGCTGGTCTGTACTGATCTGCGATGATTCTAATTTAGCGCGAAAGCAAGTGTTGCGGAGTTTACCTGATGCACTTGCTAATAACGCTCAAACAGCTACTAATGGTGTTGAAGCATTAAAATTGTTGCGCTCAAATAGCATTGATGTTCTATTTTTAGATTTAACTATGCCAGAAATTGATGGTATCGGTGTTTTACAAGGTATCCAAAAGATGGGGATATCACCGAGTGTTTTTGTTATCTCGGCAGATATCCAGCCTGAAATGCAAAGTAAAGTTCTTGAACTTGGTGCTAAAGCATTTATCCGAAAACCAGTTAAAGCAGAAGTGTTAACAAAACACTTACAGGAAAATGGTTTACTATGACGCATTTCGATTTAACTGAAGATCAACAAGACTGCTTGCAAGAATTAATTAATGTTGCAATGGGTCAAGCAAGCGATCAATTGGCGAGATACCTTGATACATTTGTTTATTTAAAAGTACCTAGTATTGAGCAGGTAAGTTCCAAACAGATATCCGATGCGTTGAATGTTGAAGACAATGCAGCAGCGGTTGTCAGTCAAGGTTTCTTTGGCTATGAAGGTATTAGAGGAGAAGCACTGCTTGTCTATCAACCGAAAGACTCTGATCGTCTGGCTGACTTGCTCGGTTATGAGCCGGATGAATTAACCGTTGAAGAACAAATTATTGACTTGAGTTCCATATTAACGACTACATTTTTGAATGTATTCGCGAGTCAAATTAATAATCAAATGTCATATAGTGCACCAAGATTTATTCCGTCAAGTAAATCTGGCTTTTCTGAACATGTTGAACAGCAATCATTTAATTGGGATTTAGCATTAAAAGTTAAAATTTCATATCAAGTAACGGACTACTCGTTTAACTGTGACATGATTTTACTTATCCCAGAATCAGCCATCATCAATATTGCGCAAGTGATTGATCGCATCTTGGAAGAGTATTAATGCGCTTACCTCATTTTTGTCAAACTATTGCAGAGCGTATTAATACTGGTGTAATCGTTGTTGACTTGTCATGTAATATTGTTGAGTTTAATCGCTTCATGCAAGTACATGCACATAAATCTCTCGATGAAGTAATAGGGAAGAGTATATTTAGCGTTTTTCCAGAGTTACCTGTTCGTTGGTTTGAGCGTAAATTGTCTAGTGTGGCGGCATTAAACTCGCCTAGTTTTTGTTCTTGGGAGCAAAGGCATCACTTATTTGAATTACCACATCATCGTCCGATTACAACCGATAGCCATTTTATGGCTCAGAATTGCACGTTTATCCCTGTAGAAGAAAGTGGCGAAGTGGCTCATGTTTGTATTTTAATTGAGGACACAACAGATGTTGCTCATTATCAAGGTAAGTTGAACCATGCTTTGGAAGAACTTGCAAAGGCGAATAGAATCGATGGTTTAACACAAGTCTTTAATCGAAAACATTGGGAAGAATGTCTCGATAAAGAGTTTTCTCGAGCGCGTCGATATGATCATGATCTATCCTTGATTATGTTCGATTTAGATCATTTTAAACGATTAAACGATAATTTTGGTCACCAATGTGGCGATGCTGTTTTAATAGAAACGGCAACGTGTGTGAAAGAGTTATTACGCCTATGTGATCTATTTGGCAGGTATGGGGGAGAAGAGTTTGCCGTTATCTTGCCTGAAACTGAAGTAAGCGGTGCATTAGATGTAGCAGAACGTATTCGTGCTGAATTAGAAAAACATGTGTTTACTTTTCAAGGGCAAACACACGCAGTAACAACCAGTGTTGGTGTTTCGAGCATTCAAGTTACAGACATGCGATATGAAGATCTCATTGCTAGTGCAGACTCAGCGCTTTATAAAGCAAAAGAAAATGGGCGAAATCAAGTGCAGCAATATTGTCAGCATAAGGCTGAAAAAAACGTCGTGACTAGCTAATAATGTAATAATTATACATTATTAGTTTTAGTTTATTCATTTATCGTCTAGTTCTATTCAATATTAGTTGTTGACAGAAAATTACATTTTTGGCATTTTATCTGACATGAAATCAATTACACGCACTATTACCATTATTACCACTACCACCCTGGCAGGGATGGTGGTCGACGGCTGACGTGTAAAAGAAAGTATTTTATCAAAGCCCGCGACCACAAAGGTTCCGGGCTTTTTTTGTTTTTAGGGGAAGTAAACATGCGTGTGTTAAAGTTTGGTGGCTCATCATTGGCAACGGCTGAACGTTTTGTTCAAGTTGCAAGTATTATCAATAATAAGAGCAAGGAATCATCGCTAGCTGTTGTCGTATCAGCACCTCAAGGGGTTACAAATCACCTAGTAGCGATGGCGGAAAATATAACTGATGAAAGTAAATTACAAAATGACTTAGCGCATTTTAGAACTGCCATTGAAACAATCGTTGAAGACTTAAGTGCAACAATCCCGCAATTCAATGCGACACACGCTGAACAAGCGTTAGCGAACTGGGAACATAAGCTAAATCGCTATCTGCAAGGCGCATCTATGCTGTCTTATTGTCCTGATCATATACGCGCTATTATTATTAGTGTTGGTGAGCGTATGAGTGTTGCGATATTAGAATCTGTACTTGCTACCGACGGTTTTGATGTTTCGGTAATTGAACCTGAAAAGTTTTTACATACGAGCGATGTTTATCTCAATGCACTTGCTGATCTCGTGCTATGTAAAGAGCAGTTTCAACAGCATTATCCCAAGTTAAATAAAATAGCGTTGATGCCCGGCTTTATTGGTGTTAATAGCGAGCAGCAATTAACAACGCTAGGTCGTAATGGTTCTGATTACTCGGCTGCGGTATTAGCTGTTTGTGCCCAAGCAGAATGCTGTGAAATCTGGACAGATGTTAATGGTGTCTACAACGCTGATCCAAGGTTAATTAAAGACGCGCAATTGCTCGACTATTTATCTTATCAAGAAGCAATGGAACTCTCCTATTTTGGTGCCAGTGTTTTACACCCAAAAACAATCGGACCAATCGCGCAATATCATATACCTTGTTTAATTAAGAATACTGGTAACCCTGAAGCAGCTGGTACATTAATCGCTAACGAAAATGATCAGAAAAAACAAGTGAAAGCTATTTCAAACCTTGATGATTTAACCATGGTTAACGTCTCTGGTCCTGGTATGAAGGGTATGGTGGGAATGGCAAGCCGTGTGTTTGCAACGATGAGTCGTGAAAATATTTCTATCGTATTAATTAGTCAGTCGTCGAGTGAATATTGTATTAGTTTTTGTATTTATTCTGCTGATGCCGCACAAGCAGCGCAAAGTTTGAAGCAAGAATTCGAGTTAGAGTTATTGAACGGCTTACTTGAGCCTATTGATTTGCAACATGAGCTATCAATAGTCTCGCTTGTTGGTGATGGTATGCATCATCAGCAAGGTGTTGCAGCCAAGTTTTTCTCTTCACTTGCGCAAGCTCGTGTAAATGTTGTGGCAATTGCACAAGACTCTTCAGAGCGCAGTATTTCGGTTGTTATTGAAAAACGTAAATGTACTGACGCTCTAAAAGTGAGCCATCAAAATTTCTTTTCTCATAAACCGACAATCGATGTCTTTTTAGTTGGTTGTGGCGTTGTAGGTAGTGAATTAATTGCGCAAATTGCAAAACAACAACCGAAACTAAAAACTCAAAACATTTCATTACGTGTATACGGAATTGCAAATAGTAAAGGAATGATTTTTGATCAAGAAGGTATTAATTTAGATAATTGGCAATCATACTTAGGCAAAGATGCCATACCTGTTACGGTGGAAAATGTTAAAGCTTTTGTTAGAGATAACCATTTGATCAACCCTGTACTAGTTGATTCAACCTCAAATGAGGCGCTAGCGATGAGTTACGTCGATTTTATTAAAGAAGGCTTTCATGTTGTTACGCCAAACAAAAAAGCGAATACTGATTCATGGGATTACTATCAAGCAATCAGACAAGCCACTCAAGAAACCAATCGTCGCTTTTTGTATGAAACAACAGTCGGGGCAGGCTTACCGGTAATTGATACGTTGCAAAGTCTCATTAAAGCGGGTGATGAACTGTTACAATTTGAAGGGATTCTCTCAGGGTCTTTGTCTTATATTTTTGGTAAATTAGATGAAGGAATGACCTTGTCACAAGCGACAGCTATTGCAAAAGAGAATGGTTTTACAGAGCCAGATCCTCGAGATGATTTAAGTGGTATGGATGTCGCAAGAAAGCTACTTATTATGGCGCGTGAAGCCGGTATGCCACTTGAGCTTTCCGATATAAAGGTAGACTCTGTGCTTGGTGAGTCATTTGATGCGAGTGGTGACGTTGCTACGTTTATGAATAATTTATCAAAACTTGATGATGTAATGGCGCAGCGTGTTAATGAAGCGAAACAAGAAGGAAAGGTATTGCGTTATATAGGTAACATTATTGATGGACAGTGCCAAGTATCTATTGACGCTGTTGGTGCGGATCATCCCTTATATAGTATTAAAGAGGGTGAAAATGCCTTAGCAATTCACAGTCGATACTATCAACCATTACCTTTTGTACTTCGCGGCTATGGTGCTGGAGCTGCCGTTACAGCGGCAGGTGTTTTTGGTGATTTATTAAGAACCTTAGCATGGGAGCAACAGCACTAATGAGCGTATCTGTTTTTGCACCAGCTTCTATTGGTAATATGAGTGTTGGTTTCGATGTATTAGGGGTCGCTGTTAAGCCCGTTGATGGTAGCTTATTAGGTGATGTGGTAACAGTTGAGTCGAGCAGCACAGATAGTTTATCGGTTGTAGGAGCTTTTGCGAATAAGTTGCCGCAAGATCCTCGTGAAAATATTGTATGGGATTGCTTGCAGCTTTTTAATCAAAATTTAAAAGATGCTGACATCGTACCTGTACCCGTTCATATCACACTGGATAAAAAAATGCCCGTTGGTAGTGGGCTTGGATCAAGTGCATGTTCTGTTGTTGCCGCTCTCGAGGCGTTAAATTGTTTTTATAAAGCACAATTTGATCAATGTTTTGAGCAAGAACATATGCTCAAATTAATGGGAATGATGGAAGCGCAAATTAGTGGTAGTCTTCATTATGATAACGTAGCACCATGCTATTACGGTGGTATGCAACTTATGGTGCCAGACGAAAGTGTAATTTGCCAAACACTACCACAATTTGACGATTGTTATTATGTTATGGCTTATCCGGGCATTGAAGTCTCTACAAAGGCAGCTCGTGATGTGTTACCAGCGCATTACTCCCGCAAAGAGGTGATTACGTTTGGGCAAAACTTGGCAACTTTCGTAGATGCATGTCATCGTGGAAATAAGGCATTAGCATTTTCTGTTGTTAAAGACGTAGTTGCCGAACCTTTTCGAAAACACTTATTACCAGGGTTTGAGCAGGCATGTGACTATTTAAATCAACAAGGTTGCTTAGCTGTAGGAATATCGGGCTCCGGCCCAACATTGTTTTGTGTGACCGATGACATTTCCAAAGCCAATGCATATGCAAAATGGCTAAATGACAACTATTTACAGACATTAAGTACAGGGCAGAGTGACGGTTTCGTGCATGTATGCCGTGTCGACAATCAAGGTGCTTGCCAGATAAACGTTTAAGCGGCATCAAAATAAAGTTTTAGTAGGACAATTATTGTGAATTTTTATAACCTTAAAGAAAATGATGAACAGGTAAGTTTTGCAGGCGCAGTTAAACAAGGATTAGGTCGTAATCAAGGGCTATTTTTCCCAGAAAAAATACCGACAATGGATAACATCGAACAATTACTCGCCTTGCCAATGATAGAGCGCAGCGTGCAAGTGTTATATCCATTTGTAAGTGGCGATTTATCAAAAGCTCAACTGACAGAAATAGTGACAGATGCGTTTAACTTTCCTGCGCAAATTCAGCCGATCAGTGAAGATCGTGCAATATTAGAATTATTCCATGGTCCAACATTAGCATTTAAAGATTTTGGTGCGCGTTTTATGGCACGTTGTCTGCAAACATTTAACGAGGGTAAAAAGCTAACAATATTAACAGCGACTTCTGGTGATACAGGCGCTGCCGTTGCACACGCTTTTCATGGAATAGAGAACATTCGTGTTGTAATTTTATACCCGCAAGGCAAAATTAGTTTACTTCAAGAAAAAATGTTCACCACACTTGGCGGAAATATAGAAACAATTGCCATTGATGGTGACTTTGACGATTGCCAAGCATTGGTTAAACAATCCTTTGATGATCAAGAACTTAAAGAAACCATCGGTTTAAATTCTGCAAACTCTATCAATATTAGCCGTTTACTTGCACAGGTGTGTTATTACTTTGAAGCAGTAGCACAATTGTATCGCCAACAAGGCAAAGCTGCACTAAAAGACTTGGTGTTCTCCGTACCAAGCGGTAATTTTGGTAACTTGACTGCAGGCTTGCTTGCAAAGGCGATGGGACTACCTATTAAGCGTTTTGTCGCTGCAACTAATGCCAATGATACAGTACCTCGTTATTTAAAAACGGGAGAGTGGTCTCCAAACGATACTGTTGCAACAATGTCGAATGCTATGGATGTGAGTAATCCTAATAACTGGCCACGTGTTGAGCACATGCTAAAATCGGGCATTGTTCCTCAGAACTGCGTTAGTTCGATTTCCATTGACGAAGAGCAAACACAAATGACGATGCTGTCACTTTCTAAACTTGGGTATATTAGTGAGCCTCATGCCGCAGTTGCTTATAAAGCATTACAATATAGTGCTGAAGAGGGGGAGTTTGGTGTTTTCCTAGGGACTGCTCACCCAGCTAAATTTAAAGATGTTGTTGAAAGCATGCTAGGGCAGCCAATTGGACTACCAAAAGAGCTAGCTGATTGCGCAACAGAAACGATATTGTCGAGCGAACAAAGTCGAGAGTTTTCGGTATTACGCGCTTATTTACTCTCAAAATAGGTAAGAAATAGAAATATCGCCGAAAAAAACCAGTCTAGTGCTGGTTTTTTTTGGAACAAAAATTCATAAAACGGCTAATTTCAAAACGTTATTCTATCAATTGTATATAGCTGGTTTTGTTTAGTTTATAAATCCTTTATTTTTTATTTTTTTAAAACTATTTTGTCTATTGTGTCGGTTTGTTGGTTTTTAGTTGCCTATATGAGTCTTATTTGTAGAATTAGATTTATTACTTAAACGGCGGCGATATGTTATGTCTACAGAACAGTACTTTTCCCAATTTCGCAAAAACATTATTGGTCAACAGCTATCACATGAAATTAACGGCCAAACTTTACCTATCGTTTACGCAGATTGGACTGCAAGTGGTCGACTCTATCAACCTATTGAAACGTTTATTACTGAAACTCTTGGCCCATATGTAGCAAATACTCATACCGAAACAAATCTTACGGGTGGAGTAATGACGAATGTCTACCATGAAGCTCAGCTTGTGATTAAAAAACATGTTAATGCGTGCAAAAATGATGTTCTAATAACAGCAGAAGCTGGTATGACAGGGGTTATTAATAAGTTTCAACGTATCTTAAATTTGCGCATTCCGGAGCGTATGCAAGATCAAGTGCATTTTAATGACCAAGATAAACCTGTAGTTTTTATTACTCACATGGAACATCATTCTAACCAAACCTCGTGGTATGAATGTGATGTTACGTTAGAAATTGTTCAACCTGATAGCAACGGATTGCCATCTCTGGAGCATCTTACACAGCTACTTAAGCAATATGGCGATCGTAAGCATAAGATAGGTTCATTTACTGCTTGCTCGAACGTAACTGGCATAAAAACCCCGTACTATCAGATGGCGGAGATAATGCATGATCATGGTGGTGTATGTTTCGTTGATTTTGCCTGTTCGGCACCTTATGTCGATATTGATATGCATCCAGCTAACCCTAAGCAAGCATTAGATGCGATATATTTCTCACCTCACAAGTTTCTTGGTGGTCCTGGCAGTTCAGGTGTTTTACTGTTTAATAAAGCATTGTATAAAAATAAAGTGCCAGACCACCCAGGTGGTGGTACGGTAACATGGACAAATCCTTGGGGAGAGCATAGCTTTTTCGACGATATTGAAATGCGGGAAGACGGCGGAACACCCGGATTTTTACAATGTATTAAGACTGCGTTAGCTATTAAAGTGAAAGATGAAATGGGTGTTGCAAACATTACTGCACGTGAAAACTGGATCACCAACTATGTCATGGATACTTTAGCTCAGTTAGATAATGTAGAAATGTTAGAGTCTGCTATTAGAGATCGGTTGGCGATAGTTTCTTTTTACGTTAAAGGTGCTCATTACAATTTAGTGGTTAGATTGTTGAATGATCGGTTTGGTGTACAAACACGCGGTGGTTGTTCTTGTGCCGGCACCTATGGTCACATTTTATTAAATGTAGACCACGATACATCTTCCAAGATTACTGATCAGATTGATTCGGGCGATTATGCTGAAAAGCCTGGTTGGATAAGGGCTTCTTTTCATCCTACGATGACAGATAAAGAAGTTAGCTATGTTGTTGACGCAATTAAGCAGGTTAGTGAAAACATTCAAACGTGGAGTAACGATTACCGTTTTAATCCAGCGTCTGGTGACTTTGAACACAAGAATTTAGCAGTTTCAACGCCATCGTTAGCGCATTTTAATGCCTTGCCGCAACAAGCATTAGCAACTGAGCAGCGCTCATTGTTGTCACGGCTTTTTCAACGCGCTTAATTAGGGGCTGTTGATCTTTTGAGATTAAATTTTGTTCGAACTAAACGCTTTTTGTTCAAGGCGTGAGCGATGTCGCATGGTTATTCCATGTAAATTGCGAACAACGATGAAGAAATAGCGTTTAGCTGAACCCAGAGGGCAGTGTTTTTTGTTATTTATACGTCGTTATTGCTTTTTCATGTGGAATAACCAAATATTAATCGCAATGCCTTGTCTAAATACCAATAAACTGCTGCAAAAAGAAACGCGAAAGATCAACAGACTCTAAAGGTAATCATCATTTCGGCTGCCGAACAGTGGCAGTCATGGTGACATATAGGGCACATGTACCCTTGTTTGCTTAGCGCATTCCATCTATCTGGGTGTTGCTTTACTAAGCTGCCACCACATTTAGTAAAATATTTAACCGCGCTATTACCTGGACTTTGCATCCATAGATGACTGACACCGGCTTTCGCACCTTGTTGTTTAACGTTGTCGATGGAAAGCTCAAGTAATTTACTGCCTATCCCATAGCCGCGATAGTGCTCGTCGACAGTATTACATTTAAAGTAACAAACGGATTCGCTTGGTACCGACCATTTGTCGGGGGTGCACCATTGATCAATTTGCCATTGCTGAGCTGAAAATGTAATACGAAAGCCAACTAAGATTTCGCCATCATAGGCGACAAAGCTACTATTTATGTTGTTTTTTAATCCTTGCTTAAACCACCGTGACGCGCTTTCATTATCCATATAACCTTCACCATGAACGTGAGTGGCTAATCGGATGACTTGGGAAAAGTCGTCAGGTGTCATTTCGCGATAGTTAATAGTCTTTTTTTGCATTTATGATTCATTATTGCTTGAACTTAAGGTAAGTTTACCAAAGAAATATCACCATGACCTACCTTGAAAATAGTTAATATTATGTATGATCCGTTATATCACCAATCTCCAGGCTGCGGCCAAGATTATCCAAACAGTTATTGGGCGCAGGTTTCTGGCTCATCGCCCAAGAATCTAGGTGCTTTACAAACTGATCTTGAGGTCGATGTTGCTATTATCGGTGCGGGTTATACAGGTATGTCTTGCGCTTTGCATTTAGCTGAAGAACATGGCATTAAAGCGACTTTGCTCGAAGCAAATCAAAGCGCCTGGGGATGCAGTGGCCGAAATGCGGGCTTTATTTTAAAAACATCAGGTAGGAAGTCGTTCAGTCAAATGGCGAACCAGTGGGGGGAGCAGGCAATGCGTGCTACCTATCAAGAAATGGCCGAAGGTGTTGAACGTGTAAAGGGGCTTATTGCTCGCGGTATTGATTGTGATATGCAGCCTGCAGGTTACCTAAAAGTAGCGCATAAACCGAACAAATTAAATGAATTAAGAGCTATTGCGCAATTGCAGAAAGATATGTTTGGATATGATATAGATGTGTTGTCAAAAGACGATGTTAGACAACAGTTTATGGACGATCGAAATGCCCATGGTGCTATTCGCTACACTGATGGATTTGGATTAAACCCCTTAAAGTTAGCCTGGGGATACCAAAACCTTGCAACGAGTGCTGGTGCTGATATTTATTGCAGTACACCGGTATTGCAAAGTCGGCAATCGTCAACGGGATTTGAATTGATCACTCCATCAGCTTTGGTTAAAGCGAAAAAAGTGGTACTTGCTACCAATGGCTATACACCACAAGGATTTATGCCTGCCGTTAATAATAGGTACCTACCTGTATTGTCTCAAATTATTGTAACTGAGCCTATGAGTGAGCAACAACTCTCGGACAGTGGTATTAAAACGAATCAGGTGGTCATGGATACAAGAGCGTTAAAATATTACTACCGTAAATTGCCTGATAATCGCATCTTATTTGGTGGGCGAGGCGCTATATCAGGTAAGTCAGCTCAAGATCCTTATTATGCTAACCGATTGTTATCCGTATTAAAGTCTAGTTTTCCAGCGCTTGAATCATTAAATATTGCCTATGCATGGTCTGGTTGGATTTGTATGTCATTAGATGATATTCCACATATATATCAAAATGCTGAACAGAATTTGTTTTATAGCATGGGATATTGTGGTGCTGGTGTTTCTTTTTCTGCACAGGCGGGTAAAAGGCTGGCAGATAAAGTAGCTGGTGCTCAAGTACCTAATATTCCTTTATACACGTCGCCATTACCAACGTTTCCCTTTGCACCATTGCGTCGCGTTGGCCAATGGGGGTATTTTCAGTATGGAAAAATTAAAGATAAGTACTTTTAAATGTACTTATCTTTAGTCACTTTAGAATGTTCTGGCGTGCTATCAGGGGGATGTTATTCGATTCGTTTCCTTGCCTTGTTTAAAGTCAGCAATATTGACAGCGATTAAATTGAGTAAGCGTTGCTGTGCTTCTATGCTAGCCCACGCAATATGTGCCGTTATTTTCAGATTGTTAGGTTGATTTTTTAACAATGTATTATCAATACTCGGAGGCTCATCTTGCAATACATCCAAGATTGCGCCGGCAATTTGATCTTGGGTGAGTGCAGTGAAAAGATCTTTTTCATTAATTATACCGCCGCGTGCGGTATTTATAAGTAACGCACTAGGTTTCATCAATGCCAAGGTATCTTTATTTATCAAGTCTTGTGTTTCACTTGTGAGAGGACAATGTAAACTGACAATGTCAGCTTGTTTAAGTGCTGTTTCAAATGCCATTCTATTAGGCCTAATTGTCTCAGCGTTAGGGCGTTCAGCGATAATAACATGCATATCAAAAGCTTGAGCAATATTGGCAACTTTTTGCCCTAAGCAACCAAAGCCAATAATCGCTATTTTTTTACCTGCTAGTTCTTTACTACCGCATCCATGAACACAAAAACTTTGGCTTTTTTGCCATAGCCCTTGTTCAACATTCTTTTGATGAGAAACGGGATGACTAAAGTAGTTAAGGAGTTGAGAAAACACATATTGACTGACGGATGGTGCAGAATAGCCACTAACATTCGTGACCGCGATGCCGAGATTAATTGCCGCCGTCACATCTATATTATTAACGCCAGTGGCCGCTACACAAATGAGTTTGAGTTTTGGGAGTAACGTAAGTATTTCGCGAGTGAGCTTTACTTTGTTTGTGATCACAACATCTGCATCTTTACAGCGCGCTATAACATCACTCTCATTGGTATAGTCGTATGAGGTTAATGCGGTAACTTGTTGGCTAATTGATGATGTTGATACTTCATCTACAAAGGTTTTTCGGTCTAAAAATACACATTTCATAAAAGGCACTAAATGTTAACTATCCAGGTCTACCGTCTGCGCGAGCGCTCGTTAAGTAGGGGATATATTGATATAAAAAAAGTAAAAAACTTGCACAGACGGTACCTGTTGCTATCCAGTAAAGTTCGGGTACTGCGCTTGGTATTATTATTGGCATTATTACCCGTGAAATTGCTGCAATAAACACTAAAATAAAACTGGTTTTAATGATTGGCGTTACTTTCAAAGGCCGACCTGTATGGCCAAGAGATACACGTGAAATCATGGCTAAAATGACGCCACATATTCCTCCAATGGTTAACAGGTGCCAAATATGATTTGCTGGAAAAAGTGCAAAGCTATAGGTAAGGCCTAGCAATACCAAAGCGAGCCAGATGCATAGAATCGATAGATGTAATGACCAAAGTAAAGGAACGTGTATGGTAATCCATGGGCGCCAACGGGTTACGCGTATTGCTTGTAATATACCAGCAAAGATGAATAACCCTCCTAATAAAGTGTAATTAATGGCGATGATCGGATCTACTAAGTAGCATATAAAAATGAAAAACAACATGCCGTTTGAAATAAGTTCTAACCAAGGAGTATTTTGTACTTTTGTCGTTTTTGTCCCATTGGCGGTAAACATAGGTGTTACACGGCCAGCAATAATTGAAATTAATGTCGTGATCAACATTATGCCAGCGTATCCAGAATGCTGAATGGAAATATTACTATCAGGATAAAGTGCGATGTGCATTTGCACATTGATACCTGTAAACAGCAGCAAAATAGGCACAAAAAACAAATTGCGTTTTTGATTTACTGCTAAAAGGGGCTTTGCTAATAGGTAGGCGGTTACGGGTAAAAAACTTAGATCAATGATAGAGATGACGGCGTGTGGAATATATGTCGGCAGCAACAGTGCAAAGCGACCACCAAGCCATAACATTATGAGCAGCAGTAATATTTTACCATGTACGCTTCTTATGCCTGTCCATGTTTGAACTGCTGTTAGTAAAAAGCCGGCAATTATCGCAGCGGCGAAACCGAATATCATTTCATGGATATGCCACCAATATCCTTCGCCGAAAGGTTGCCAGTTTATTTTGCCATGAAATAAAAGTCCCCATATGATGAGAGCGATAATTGCAAATGCAGGCCCTAATAAAAAGAAAGGACGAAAACCGAGCCTTAATATCGGCGGTAACTTTTCTTCTTGAGCTAAGTCTGTAATTTGCATCATGTTATTTTCTACTATTTTTTAGCATTGCTGGCAGTAACTAAACTATCCATCAACAATGAAGGTTAACGCTTGGTATCTACTGGCTTTTCTAATTCATAGATGGCTTCACTGATGTGATCTACTTTGTTCGTTATGATTTGTTGAGCATCGTAAATACCCTGATTATAAAAGTAGCTTCCTAAATTATCACCGATGAAATCAAGCAGGAAATCGGCGTCAAACTGTTCAAGCTCAAAACAAAGCTCCTGTTCAAAATATCGTTGTAATTTATTAATAATTTGCTGTTTAACGTCTTGAGAAAAGGTAATATTGGCCATAGAAGAACACAGGATTATTTCGTTTTCTCTATATTACCCTATACTCAAATTAACCGTAATAATTATGTTAAAGAATTTGTCGAAAAAAATGGCTAAATGGTGGCACACTGATTGTCAATTTTGTCGGCGTGCTCGTCTTATCATCATATGGTTGGTCGTTATGTTGCTTGCCGATGCATTTTGGTTTCATTTAATTTTTTAAGGCATATAGTCAAAAGGGGTGAATATGGGACTACGTTGGGTTGACTCACTTGAAATTGCGTTAGATCTTATTGAAGAACATCCAGATGTGGATCCTTATAAACTGCACTTTACTGAATTGCGAAAGTGGGTACTGGCACTTGATAATTTTGATGATGATCCTGAACATTGCGGTGAAAGAGTGTTAGAAGCAATTCAATTAGCGTGGATGGCAGAAATCGATTAATTGAATGTATTAGGTTTTTAAACGCTTTTTTCTCTATTTTTATAGATTTACCAAGTGTTCCGCTTTGTTGTCAGGGGGAGTTCGTCTATAATCTAGTCCAATAAACTAACGCTGATATCACAAGTGTTTAGCTCAACCAACTGGCGCAAATAAAATTATACTTATGACGACAAATAAACAACGTCCTTTATACATTCCATATTCGGGTCCTAATCTATTAGAAACACCTTTACTTAACAAAGGTTCCGCATTTTCACGCGAAGAACGTAAACAGTTTAATTTAGCGGGCTTACTACCTCCTGCCTATGAAACTATTGATGAGCAAGTTGAGCGTTGTTACATGCAGTACAGTAGTTTCCGTACTAATTTAAACAAGCATATTTATTTACGTGCGATTCACGACAAAAATGAAACCTTATTTTTTAAACTCGTACAAGCGCATTTGACAGAAATGATGCCGATTATCTATACCCCAACCGTGGGCGACGCTTGTGAAAGGTTTTCTGATATCTATCGCAGTAATCGTGGCTTATTTATTTCTTACGAAGATCGTCATGATATCGATGATATTTTGCGTAACGCGACTAAAAATAAAGTAAAAGTGATAGTGGTAACTGACGGAGAACGTATTCTTGGCTTAGGCGACCAAGGTATTGGTGGTATGGGGATCCCTATCGGCAAACTATCACTTTATACCGCTTGTGGCGGCATTAGCCCAGCGTATTGCTTACCTGTGATGTTAGATGTTGGTACAAACAATGAAAAATTACTAAATGATCCTATGTATATGGGCTCACGTCACCCACGTATTAGTCAAGAAGCCTATGACGAATTTGTCGATATGTTTGTTCAAGCGGTTAAGCGCAGGTGGCCACATGTGATGCTACAGTTTGAAGACTTTGCACAACCGAACGCAATGCCATTATTAAATCGATATAAAGATCAAATTTGTTGCTTCAATGATGATATTCAAGGAACTGCATCGGTTACTGTCGGTACATTGCTATCAGCATGTCGCATTAAGGGCGGGCAGTTATCACAGCAAAAGGTTGTTTTTGTTGGTGCTGGCTCTGCTGGTTGCGGTATTGCTGAACAAATTATTGCGCAGATGATTAGTGAAGGCCTTGATCCGGAGCAAGCGCGCAGTCAAGTATTTATGATTGACCGTTATGGCTTAGTTACTGAAGGTATGGAAGGGTTAAGAGACTTTCAAGAAAAACTTGGTCAAAAACGGGCAGCAATTGCTGCGTGGCAGATTGAAGGTGAGTATGCGACATTATTGGAAACAGTAACACAAGCAAAACCTGACATTCTCATTGGTGTTTCCGGTGTAGCCGGGCTCTTCACTGAAGATGTTATTAAGATGATGGCCAGCAACAATGACAAACCTATTATTTTCCCGTTAAGTAATCCAGTGAGACAAGTTGAAGCAACGCCTGAACAAGTAATTAATTGGACGGAGGGAAAAGCCATTGTAGCGACAGGTAGTCCTTTTGAACCTGTCGAACATAAAGGTGAAATTTATCCTATTGCACAGTGTAACAATAGTTATATTTTCCCAGGTTTAGGTTTAGCAGTTGTCGCCGCGAATATTAATCGTATTACTGATGAAATGTTAATGGTGGCGAGTGAAACATTGGCAAAAGCTTCACCATTAGCAAATGAAGGTAAAGGAGAGTTATTGCCTCCATTGACTGAAATTGCAAATTTAAGTAAAGAAATTGCCTTTGCAGTAGCTCAAGTCGCCTTTGACCAAGACCTTGCACTTCGTATTGACGATGAAGCATTACTTGCCAAAATACAACGTAACTTTTGGCACCCTGAATACCGTCAGTACCGTCGCTGCAGCATATAAATAACCTTGTACATTAGACAATGTTTGTATAAACAACCCCTTTATTGATAAGGGGTTGTTTAAAATTTTACACATCAGGAATAACAATCTTTATTCCTAGGTAGGCATTTGCCAACAATTCGTCTATAATCGCGCCAAAATTTATAATCTAGTTTATTAAACTTACAAAATTGAGGGCTTATCATGGCTATCGAACGTACTTTTTCTATCGTAAAACCTGATGCAGTAGCAAAAAATGTTATTGGTCAGATCTACAATCGCTTTGAAACTGCTGGTTTAACGATCATCGCATCTAAAATGGTTCACCTTTCTAAAGAACAAGCTGAAGGTTTCTATGCTGAGCATAGCGAACGTCCTTTCTTTGGTGCTTTAGTTGAATTTATGACTTCTGGTCCTGTAATGGTTCAAGTACTTGAAGGCGAAGGTGCTGTACTTAAAAACCGTGAAATTATGGGTGCTACTAACCCAGCTGAAGCCTTAGCAGGTACATTACGTGCTGACTATGCTAACTCGATTGATGAGAATGCAGTACACGGTTCTGATGCTGTTGAATCTGCTGCGCGTGAAATTGCTTACTTCTTCTCTGATGAAGAGATTTGCCCACGCACTCGTTAATTCTTTGTAAGTTGAAGTTATTGGTCTCCTGTTTTGGTCGATAATACGCAGTTAAGTCAATTAGCTGAGTTTTTCATAAATATTAGTACTAATGACTTTGATTAATAAAAGAATTAATCAAATAAAGGGTTTTATCGTTTAGCGGTAAAATCCTTTTGTTTTGTTAGATGGTTACGATAAGTTGATTTTGGTTTCGATGACAAACAACTTACCCTAGTTATCTTAATTGTTACTTTTGATGAAAAAGTGTACAATTTCGCCCCTTTGAATATTGTAGTATTGAGAGTTTTTCAGCATGAATGAATCCGCAACCAGTGTTAGCCCAAACATGAAGAAAGTTAATTTATTAAACTTTGACCATCAAGGGTTGCGTGACTATTTTGCTTCAATTGGTGAAAAGCCATTCCGCGCTGATCAAGTAATGAAATGGATGTACCATTTTGGTTATGATGACTTCGAGCAAATGACCAATTTGAATAAGAAGTTACGTGAAAAACTTGCCAGAAACTGTGAAATACATGCGCCTGAGATATCACAAAAGCAAGTATCGAATGATGGTACGATAAAGTATGCATTAAAACTTGAAGGTGGTCAGGAAGTTGAAACCGTTTGGATCCCTGAAAATAATCGCGCCACTTTGTGTGTATCTTCTCAAGTAGGTTGTGCCTTAGAATGTAGTTTTTGTTCTACAGCTCAACAAGGATTTAATCGAAACCTTTCTGTCTCTGAAATAATTGGCCAAGTGTGGCGTGTAGCAAATGATATTGGTGCAACACGCATTGCGGGTAAGCGACCAATCACTAACATCGTAATGATGGGCATGGGTGAGCCGTTATTAAATATGAAAAACTTAATACCTGCTTTAGACAATATGCTTAACGATCTTGCTTATGGATTGTCAAAGCGTCGTGTCACCGTTAGTACTTCTGGTGTAGTTCCAGCACTTGCGATGTTAAAAGAAAAAATTGATTGTGCTTTAGCTATCTCTATACACGCGCCAAATGACGCTTTACGTAATGAACTTGTGCCAATAAACAAGAAATATCCATTACAGGAGTTTCTTGCTGCTTCTCGTCAATATATAGAAGGTTCTAAAGCACAAAAAGCGGTTACAGTAGAGTACGTTATGATTCAAGAAGTGAATGATACTACTGAGCATGCACATGAACTTGCACATGCGTTAAAAGATACACCAAGCAAAATTAACCTGATCCCATTTAATCCATATCCAGGTTCACCTTACAAAAGATCAAGTAATTCTCGTATTGATAGGTTCGATAAAGTACTACAAACCTATGGCTATACGGTAATTACCCGTCGAACACGTGGTGATGATATTGATGCTGCATGTGGTCAGCTCGCAGGCGATGTTTTAGACCGTACGAAGCGCACTGCAACCAATACTGAACAAGCAGAAGAAAAAAAACAGGTGAAAGCTGAACAAATTTCAGTAAAAATAGTCTGAAATTAATAACACTTGTGTCGGTATCCATGGATAAGTTTCTGAATAAGGTAACCCTATTATTGTGTTGCTTAGGTTTGGCGGGCTGTGTCACGCAAACCTACGAAAACGATAATCACACGCCAGTTGTGCAAAACGAATCTTCAAACAATGAAATCGCCATGACGCGTATTTCGTTGGGCTTGGGTTATTTGAAAATGGGGAATACAACGCAGGCTAAGTTAAATCTAGAAAAAGCAAAGCGTTCGGCTCCTCATTTAGTACAAGTTCATACTGCCTTTGCTCATTATTATGATACGGTCGGTGAACCAGAATTAGCGACGCAAGCCTATGAAAAAGCGTTATCTATCAAGGGGGATGATCCTGATACGCTGAATAATTATGGTGTTTTTCTTTGTAAGCAAGAAAAATACGAGCTTGCCGAGAAGCAGATGTTAAAGGCTATTGCGGTACCTAGTTATTTGCTAGTGGCACAAAGTTATGAAAACTTAGCATTATGTCAATTGGATGCTGACGCATTTGATAAAGCAGAGCACTACTTAAGCAAGTCTATTCAACATAGTCCAAGTAATGCGACAGCAATTCTACACATGATGCGTTTACAATATGCAAAGAAAAACTATGTTTCAGCGCAGCAGTATTTAAAGCGATATGAGAAAGCAACACGCAGGTTTTTACCAGAAGCGTTAGCATTAGCTTATAAAATATATAGTAAGCAAGGTAAGACGAAGGTCGCCAAAAATTACGCAAGTATGCTGGTAAAAATGTTCCCTAATTCTTTTCAAGCAAGAGCATTTCTTTTGAATGATTTAGCCAGTATAGAGGCCGATGTTTTAGCCAAAAGATATGCAGCGACTCAGCAAACTCAGGTAGTTACAAAAAAGAAAAAGCGTTTCGTCAAGTTGTCGCCTAAAACGACAACAGCCAATAAGAAAACTACATTGAATACTGCAAGTAATTTGAATACGAATACCGCTACATCAGCGCCTGAGAATACAAAGAATGGTAATGCTCCAACGCAAAACTCAGCAAGTAAAGTGACGCAGCAAATAGACAGTAATACCAAACAAGCGAGTGAAGTTTTAACGCATACGGTAGCAAAAGGCGATACATTATTTTCCATCTCTATGCTGTACAATGTCCATATGAAAGCGATAGAACGTTGGAATAATATTTCTCGAAATCAACCTATAAAAATAGGTGATGTAATTATGGTCGCCGCTCCTAAGAAGTAACAATTAACAATGACGAACATGACACAACACGAAAAAGTGGAAGAAATCACTGAAGAACATTCAAAGATAGGCCCTGGCCAAATGCTTGCACAAGCCCGTGAAAAAATGGGTTTGAGTCAACACGATGTTGCGGAACGATTAAACTTTCGTACCGTCTTGGTAAGTAATCTTGAACAGGATATTTATGACGGCTCTTTACCACCTACTTTTAACCGAGGCTACTTAAAAAGCTATGCTAAGCTTGTCGATGTTTCCGTAACAGATGTATTGGCAAGTTATGAAGCCTTAAATGTGGTTGTAAAACAGAGTGCGCAAATGCAAAGCTTTTCTAAGGAAACTGAAAAGCAAGCTGAAAATAGTCGTCTCATGTGGCTAACCTACATTATATTAGCCGCCTTAGTAGGATCAAGTATTGTATGGTGGGTACAAGATGCGAAGCAGAGTCAAAAAACAACGGTTTTAGACGAGTCTTCCGTTTCGAAAAATGATAGTAACACCGAGAAAACACCGGTAACGGAACAATCGTTACCTTTGAACAGCTCTGATAGTGTAACTGGTAATCAAGAAAACAATGATAACATTGCACCACTAGCAGAGACGCTCAAAAAGACGACGGCGCATGTAAATAACAAAGATGTTAATGCCAACCAAGAAAGTGTAGCACCTAATGCATCAGAGCAGACAGAGGGTAAGGCTGAAGCGATAACATCTGTAGTAACAAGTAACGAGCCTGATAAAGCGTTAATTGAGGACACTGTTGATGTGGTACTAACATCTGCTCAGTTTACTTTTTCTGGAGATTGCTGGGTTAATATTTATGACGCAACAGGTGAACGCGTAGCATGGGGTATAAAAAAAACAGGCTATGTAATGAATATTTCGGGTCAAGCGCCGTTTAAAGTAACACTGGGTAAACCTGAACTTGTAGCTATTTCTTTTCAGGGGGACAATATTGATATGTCGCAATTTTCACGTGGCAATATTGCCAAGTTCACCTTGCCACTCGATGCAGAAGATCAAGCAGAGTAAACGAATCTATTATGTTTAAAGAATCTCCAATTATACGTCGAAAGTCACGTCAAATTATGGTTGGCAATGTCCCTGTGGGAGGGAATGCTCCCATCGCTGTTCAATCCATGACCAACACATTAACCACTGATGTTTCAGCTACGGTTAAACAAATTAAAGCACTTGAAGCCGTTGGGGCAGATATTGTTCGTGTCAGTGTGCCAACAATGGATGCTGCTGAAGCTTTCAAAGAAATTAAAAAGCAGGTTTCTGTGCCATTAGTCACGGATATTCATTTTGATTATCGTATCGCTTTAAAAGTTGCAGAATATGGTGCAGATTGCTTGCGTATTAACCCCGGCAACATAGGCCGTGAAGATCGCGTACGTGCGGTTGTTGAATCTGCGCGTGATAAAGGGATCCCAATCCGAATCGGCGTCAATGGTGGCTCGTTGGAAAAAGACATTCAAGAAAAATATACAGAGCCTACCGCAGAAGCATTGTTGGAATCGGCAATGCGGCATGTTGATATTCTCGATCGCTTAAACTTTCATGATTTTAAAGTAAGTGTTAAGGCTTCTGATGTATTTTTAGCGGTTGGTTCTTATCGACTTTTAGCTAAGCAAATTGATAACCCTTTACATCTTGGTATTACTGAAGCCGGAGGTTTACGTTCTGGTGCAGTGAAATCTTCTGTTGGCTTGGGTTTGTTGCTGTCTGAAGGTATTGGTGACACATTACGTGTTTCGCTTGCGGCTGATCCTGTTGAAGAGGTTAAAGTTGGTTTTGATATTTTAAAGTCGTTAAAGCTTCGTAGCCGAGGCATTAACTTTATTGCTTGCCCAAGCTGTTCAAGACAAGAATTTGATGTAATTAGTACGGTAAATGAACTCGAACAGCGTGTAGAAGATATTATGACGCCAATGGATGTTTCAATTATTGGTTGTATCGTAAATGGACCAGGTGAGGCAACAGTTTCCGATTTAGGCCTAACAGGTAGCAGTAAAAAAAGTGGCTATTACTTAGACGGTATACGCCAAAAAGAGCGTTTTGATAATGATAATTTGGTTGATCAATTAGAACAACGAATTCGTGCGAAAGCTAAGTTGATGGATCAAGCAAATAAAATTGACATTAAAGAAATCGACAAATAGGTACAGCAGTTTACGTTTATCGCTAAACTGCCTATAATGCGCGCTGCATTTTTACATTTCTATAAGCAAAAGAGAGCCTTCTAGGTGAGTAAAACAATTCAGGCTGTTCGTGGGATGAACGACTGCCTTCCTTCAGAAACCAATATTTGGCAAATGGTTGAGTCAGTATTACGTCGTGTGGCTAGTAATTATGGCTTTGCTGAAATCCGCATGCCTATTGTGGAGTCAACCGCGCTTTTTAAACGTTCTATTGGTGAAGTTACCGATATCGTCGAAAAAGAAATGTACACCTTTGATGATCGCAACGGTGATAGCCTAACACTGCGACCAGAAGGCACAGCTTGTTGCGTAAGAGCAGGAAACCAACATGGCCTTTTATATAATCAAGAGCAAAGATTATGGTATATGGGCCCAATGTTTCGTCATGAACGTCCACAAAAAGGCCGCTATCGTCAGTTCCATCAATTTGGTCTTGAAGCCTTTGGTATCGCAACACCTGACATCGACGCAGAAGTTATTTCGCTAACTTATCGACTTTGGAAGGAACTTGGCATCAATGAGTTTGTCACACTAGAGTTGAATTCATTAGGTTCGAATGAAGAACGTGCCGCTTATCGTGATGCTTTGGTCGAATTCTTAACGAAGAAAGAAGATATGCTTGACGACGATTCAAAACGTCGTATGCATACGAATCCATTACGTGTGCTAGACAGTAAAAACCCTGAGGTACAAAAAGCCTTAGTGGGAGCGCCTAAATTAGTAGATTATTTTGGTGAGGAATCTAAAGCGCATTTTGCTGGTGTATGCGAACGCTTAGACGCAGCAGGTATAAGTTATGTGCTGAATGACAAGTTAGTTCGTGGTTTAGATTACTACAATCGAACGGTTTTTGAATGGACAACAGAAAGTCTAGGAGCGCAAGGTACCGTTTGTGCAGGTGGTCGTTATGATGGTTTAGTTGAACAACTAGGCGGAAAAGCTACACCAGGCTTTGGTTTTGCATTAGGTATTGAACGTTTAGTGTTAATGCTAACTAGCTTAGACAAAGTGAACAATGTTAGACCACAGGTCGATGCATATGTTATCAGTTTAGGTGATGGCGTCGACATAAAAGCATCTAGTCTTGCTGAACAGTGGCGAGATGCGGTTCCACATACGCGAATTCAAACGCATTGTGGTGGTGGTAACATGAAGAAACAAATAAAGCGTGCAGATAAATCTGGCGCGCAAGTTGCGCTAATATTGGGTGAAGATGAACTTGCACAGCAGCAAGTCACCGTAAAATATTTGCGTGGCCAACAAGAACAACAACAAATGGCATTTGAACAAGTGCCAGCGTTATTAAAAAGCTTATTTTAAAGGAATCGTTGTGGATATAAATCAAACAGAAGAACAACAAGTTGAACAACTTAAGAAAATTTGGAATGAATACGGTAATGCTATTATTGCAGGTTTAGTGCTCGGTTTTGCTGGTTTTATCGGCTTCGGTTATTACAAAGATAGCAAATTAAATCAAGAACTTGCAGTTTCTGAAAATTTCCAAAAAGTCATTGCACTCGTTGAAGACGGTGATGAAGCGTTTCAATCACGTGGTCAAGCTTTTATCAAAAATAATGCAGGTACCAATTATGCGAGCTTAACGGCACTTGCATTAGCTAAAGATTCAGCTGAGCACAAAGATTGGGCGCAAGTTGAAACGTATTTAAATCAAGCGATTGAAAATACGACTGATAAAGGAATTAAGTCGTTAGCAAAACTACGTTTAGCTCGAGTGCAAATTGAGACTAAGCAAATAGAATTAGCGCTAAATACCTTGAGTGGTGAATTTCCGGCGGCTTTTACTGCTGAATTAGAAGAAATTAAAGGTGATGCATACTTACTCAATGGCGATAAAGATAACGCAAGAACCGCTTATCAAGCGGCGTTAGATGCGAGTGCTGCGGGTACAACGCCAGTGTTACAAATGAAGTATGATAACCTTGCAGAACCTATTGTTCTTACAAAATAATCCTCTATCAAGAAACGTGCGATAAAAACGGAGCCATTGGTGCTAAAAATAACAAACGTATTACCACATAAAACATTGCTACTTAGCTGTTTATTAACAGGTCTTATGGCATGTTCTTCTACCGAAGATGAGATTGATCCGAATGAACCGGTAGAGTTAACAGAAATCACTGAAAAATTTGAAGTTAATGTAGTTTGGGAAGACAGTATTAGCGGTGTAGATAAATACTTTTCACGCATTAAGCCCTTTATTGCTTATGAGAAGCTATATAATGCGAGCCGTGAAGGTGAAGTTTATGCGTTAGATCCTGCAACCGGTAAAGAATTATGGCGTACTGACCTTCGTGAGAAAGGGGATGGCGGTTTTTTCTCTAGTAAACCAACAGCCTATTTAAATGGTGGTCCAACGGCAGCTATTAATAAAGTGTTTATTGGTAGCGAGAATGGTGATGTTTATGCACTGGATGCGGAAACGGGTGAACTAAGCTGGCAAAGTAAAGTAAAAGGTGAAGTATTAGCTGCCCCAGGCTTTGATGCCGGTGTATTGGTTGTTAATACGGCTGCAGGTATTGTTAAAGCATTTAATGCTTCTACTGGCGAAGATATGTGGAGTATTGAGCAAGATGTACCACCATTAACACTTCGGGGGACAAGTTCTCCAGCTGTTGCTGCCGGCGGTGCAATTATTGGATCACCTAATGGAAGTTTGACTGTTTATATTATTGAAAATGGTCAACAAGGTTGGACGTCAGAAATCGGCGAAGCAACAGGCTCAACAGAATTAGAGCGTGTCGTTGATATTGATTCCACACCAATCATCTATGGTGACAAGGCTTATACAATTGCTTCTCGTGGTAACTTAGCAGCAGTTGATTTGAGAAGCGGTCGTGTTTTATGGAAACGTCAGTACTCTTCATATCGTAAACTTACTATCAGTGGTAACACAATATACCTTACCGACGTTAAAGGTCATGTATATGCCATTGACCGTATTAATGGTACAGAAAAGTGGAGTCAGCTTTCGTTAACTAATCGTAATGTGACAGGGCCTGCTGAAATCGACAAATACATTGTTGTTGGCGATTTTGAAGGATACTTACATTGGTTAGATAAAGATACAGGTGATATTGTCGCTCGTCATCATGTTGATGGTAGTGGTATATATGCGACGCCTACAACAGATGGCAACATGCTTTATGTTCAGTCTAGAGATGGTGATTTGCAGGCGATTAAAACGCCTTAGTTTAGCGATTAAGTGCTAATATTAAAGCGGCTCTGCATAACGTGCAGGGCCGCTGTTGTTTATTAAATAGATAATTTTGAGGTAATCATGCTTCCTGTTGTTGCGCTTGTAGGGCGTCCAAATGTTGGAAAATCAACCTTGTTTAATCGGCTTACGCGCAGTCGTGATGCACTTGTTGCAGACTATCCTGGTTTAACGCGTGACAGGCAATATGGTCAGGCACATGTTGACGACCATGCGTTTATTGTTATTGATACCGGCGGTATTCATGGCGATGAAGAGGGTATAGATGCCTTAATGGCTGAACAATCATTGATGGCTGTAGAAGAAGCTGATGCGGTGCTATTTATGGTAGATGCACGAGCGGGATTAACTTCTGCTGATCAAGGTTTAGCTGATTATCTGCGTAAACAAAATAAAAAAGTTTTTTTAGTTGCAAATAAGATTGATGGTATCGATGCAGACTCTGCAGTCGCTGAATTTTATCAGTTAGCCTTAGGTGACGTGCATCAAATTGCTGCGGCACATGGGCGTGGTGTAACGCAGTTATTAACTTTAGCTTTAGCACCGCATATAGAAACAATAGGTAGTGACCTCGACCATGACGAAACTGATGAGGCGTTATCTGAAGAGGCATTAATAGCCCAAGCCCCTGAAGAAACTGACGCAATAAAGTTGGCGATCATCGGTAAACCTAATGTTGGTAAATCTACGCTGACAAATCGTATTTTAGGTGAAGAGCGGGTTGTAGTTTACGACATGCCAGGAACAACACGTGATAGTGTTTATATTCCGATGGAGCGCAATGGCCGTGAATACACGTTAATCGATACTGCGGGAATACGACGTCGAAAAAATGTGACTGACGTGGTTGAAAAGTACTCCGTGATTAAAACACTTCGTGCGATTGAAGATGCGAATGTTTGTTTGTTGATAATTGATGCACAAGAAGGAATATCTGACCAAGACCTTAGTTTACTTGGTTTTATACTTGAAGCAGGGCGTTCTTTAGTTGTTGCGGTTAACAAATGGGATGGCTTGGACGAAAGCGTTAAAGATCGCATTCATAAAGAACTCGATCGTCGACTAGGCTTTATTGATTTTGCGCGTATTCATTTTATTTCTGCGTTACACGGTACTGGTGTTGGACATTTATATGAGTCGGTTGAAGAAGCTTTTATTTCTGCAACAAAACGCGTTTCAACATCTATGGTCACTAAAATATTAGACATGGCTGTTTTTGATCATCAGCCGCCGATGCATAATGGTCGTCGTATTCGTCTTAAGTATGCGCATGCCGGTGGTTATAACCCACCCATTATTGTGGTGCATGGTAATCAAGCAAAACATCTGCCTAAATCTTATAAGCGCTATTTAATGAACTATTATCGTAAGTCATTAAAGATAATGGGGACACCAATAAAAATCGAGTTTAGAGAAACGTCAAACCCATTCGCGGGTAAGAAAAAACTATCATTTACTGAACAAAAGAAACTTGCGCGTAAAACTCAAGGTTACAAAAGTTCAGAAGATTAAGGTCTGTTGAACTTTCGCGTTTATTTTTGCAGCAGTTTATTGGTATTTAGACAAGACATTGCGATTAATATGTGGTTATTCCACATGAAAAAGTAATAACGACGTATAAATGACAAAAAACGCTGCCCTTTGGGTTCAGCTAAACGTTATTTCTTCATCGTTGTTCGCAATTTACATGGAATAACCATGCAACATTGCTCACGCCTTGAACAAAAAGCGTTTAGTTCGAACAAAATTTAATTTCAAAAGATCAACAGACCCTAATGTGGTTAAATATTGTTTCTTAATGCTAATACGTTGCATTGCAACGTATTTTTAGCTAATTTTAATCACAGTACTTATTTAACCGTAATTAAAATGCCATCGTCGCCAACGAAGATAGAAACAGTAGAACGTCTAAATCGGAACTTAGGATTGTTACAGGCAGGGTCGTCGGTAACGATAGATATAGCCACACCTGCGGGTCAAAAGGGTAAGTTTCGTACTATTTTTGTTGGTTACCTACCAAAAAAATACGTTCTTGTGCAATTTCCGGAACAAAGTAAACTCGGTTCGTTTAGTCAATTTTTAACCCAAGGGGTATCGGTAACGGTTAGAGGATTGATAGAAGGCCACGAAGGTTCTGTTGCGGCATTTATTAGTACTGTCAAACAAACACTACAAATTCCTTCAAAATTAATGGTGCTTGAGTTTCCCCGTTCTTTGAGTGTGCAAAGTTTACGTAGATCTATTCGTATTGACACCGAAATTGAATCTAAGGTTTTTGTTGATAGCAACTATTGGCAGGGGTTGATAACTGATTTGTCTTTATCCGGATGTCAATTGCTTATAGAGAACGGTGAAAAACTCAATATGGTGTCTAACAAAACGATCGAGATCATTATTGAGGATTTTTTGGATCTTAGTAATATTAAGCTGCCCGGAAAAATGTGCAGTATCAAGCCAGTGCTCAATGGCGTTTCTATAGGTGTGCGTTTTGACGATAACACCCGCGACGATATCATTAAACTGTTACACCACGTTATTACCTTAGAAGTTTAAGTGTTTTATTGGCCTGATGTATTTAATACTTTGGCATTTATATTTCCATCTGCAACTTGAATGTTAATAGTGTCGTTTTCATTGACCTGTGTTATCGATTTTACAATACTCAATTCATTTCTTGTCACACTGTAACCTCGTGCAATGGTTGCTAACGGACTAACAAGCTGAAGCTGTTCTAGCGTGCTGACAAATGCTTGTTGTTTGTTTTCATGCTGCTTTTTTATTGCATCCATTAGTCGAAGGTGTAACGCCTTTGTTGCTTCTTGTTTATGTGCTAAATCAAAATGTAGCGGTATTTTATGTATACGCTGTGTTAATAGTTGCTGAGGTACTGCGAGTATGTTGAGCTTGTTTTGTTGTGCATTGGTAAGGCGACCAATGAGATCATCTGCACGCTGTTGCTGTGTTATTATGTATTGTTCTGGATGCATGCGGCGTAATCTATGTTGCAAATTCGACAATAAACTGTGGTGTTTTTCACTGCTATTCGTGAACTGTCTTAGCATCCTAAGTTCTAATTGTTTTGTTTTATCGATAATGTCCAATATGTTTGTAGAAGCGAGTTCTGCAGCAGCAGAAGGCGTCGCAGCGCGAAGATCTGCAACATAATCCGCTAAAGTGGTATCAATTTCATGGCCAACTGCACTGATGATCGGTATCGTGCTTTGGTAAATGGCATCAACAACAAGTTCCTCATTAAATGGCCATAAATCTTCTAATGAGCCTCCACCACGACCAACAATTAGGACATCACATTCCTGACGTTTATTTGCTTCAGTAATGGCTGTAACAATATCGAATTTCGCTTCCTGCCCTTGGACTAATGCTGGATAAATAATGATGTTTGTTTGCGGGCTTCTTCGTTGTAGCACTGACAATATGTCTTTGATAGCTGCTCCGGTAGGGGATGTTACGACGCCGATTGTATTGATAGTGCTAGGTAACGCTTGTTTGTGTTGTTGAGAGAAATATCCTTTTGCACTTAGTTTCGCTTTTAGTTTGTCATATTCCTGTTGTAAGAGTCCCGCACCTGCATCATCCATTTGATCAATAATAAGTTGAAAGTCACCGCGAGGTTCATATAAGGAAACACGAGCACGAACGAGCACTTGTTGTCCATTAGCAGGTTTAATTTTTACTTTGCTATTGTTGCTTTTAAACATTGCACAGCGTACTTGGGCTTTGCTGTCTTTTAACGTTAAATACCAATGACCAGAACTAGCAGCGATAAAGTTAGATATTTCGCCGGTTAGCCAAACAGTATTCATTTCACTTTCGAGTATGTATTTTACTTTCTTTGTTAATTCGCTGACTTTTAGAATAAATTGCTGGCTCATAAAGGCTCAAAATCATGTTATGAATTTTTTATAGCTGCCATTATAAATTTTTATTGGAAATAGTAAAAATTAAGTTTACCTCAAGGGGGAAAACGGTTAAAATTCTGCCGCAATATTTCCTCCCTAGCCACTTTTATTAGAGAGATGTTGCGATGCTACGAATTGCTCAAGAAGCACTAACTTTTGATGATGTTCTACTTGTACCTGCCCACTCAAAGGTACTGCCCCATACGGCCGAATTGAAAACCAAATTAACACGAAAAATTGAATTAAATGTACCTATGGTATCGGCATCTATGGATACGGTAACTGAAGCACGTTTAGCGATCACGCTTGCTCAAGAAGGGGGGCTAGGTTTTGTTCATAAAAACATGACTATAGCAGAACAAGCTAAAAATGTTTCAATGGTGAAAAAATACGAAAGTGGAATTGTGACTGACCCCGTGACAGTAAGCCCAACAGCATCTATAGAATCTGTCATGATGCTAGCTGATGAATTAGGATTTTCTGGCTTTCCTGTTGTTGATAATACAAATAATCTTGTGGGTATCGTTACTGGCCGTGATTTACGATTTGAAACAGACTTATCAAAACCTGTTTCAGCTTTGATGACTGGCAAGGAACGTCTCGTCACCGTGAAAGAGGGAGCGAAGCGCGAAGAAATTCTAGGATTAATGCATGAGCATCGTATTGAAAAAATATTAATGGTAGACGATGCCTTTAAATTAACGGGCTTGATCACGGTAAAGGATTATCAAAAAGCAGAGAGCAAACCGAATGCTTGTAAAGATGAATTAGGGCGATTGCGTGTTGGCGCAGCAGTCGGTGTTGGTGCTGGTACAGATGAACGTATTGATGCACTTGTTGCCGCGGGAGTGGATGTATTACTGATAGATACTTCACATGGCCACTCGCAAGGAGTGCTTGATCGTGTTAAAGCAACACGCGCTAAATACCCTGATCTACAAATCGTTGCGGGTAATGTGGCAACAGGCGACGGTGCTAAAGCTTTAGTAGATGCAGGCGTTGATGCTGTTAAAGTGGGCATTGGTCCAGGCTCTATTTGTACTACACGCATTGTAACGGGTGTAGGTGTACCGCAACTTACCGCAATCTCTAATGCCGTAGATGCTATTAAAGGGACAGGAGTGCCGGTTATTGCTGATGGTGGTATTCGTTTTTCAGGTGATATAGCAAAAGCATTAGTAGCTGGAGCTCATTGTGTCATGGTTGGTAGCATGTTCGCGGGTACAGAGGAGTCGCCAGGCGAAGTAGAGCTATATCAAGGCCGTTATTACAAATCTTACCGTGGAATGGGATCTTTAGGAGCTATGTCTCAAAAAGAAGGCTCTAGTGATCGTTACTTCCAAAAATCTGACGGTGAAGCTGATAAATTAGTACCAGAAGGTATTGAAGGTCGTGTTGCGTATAAAGGTCCAGTGGCGGCAATTATCCATCAACAAATGGGCGGTTTACGTTCTTCAATGGGCTTAACAGGCTCCGCTACAATAGAAGAAATGCGCACTAAACCACAATTTATGAAAATAACGGCTGCGGGCATGGGGGAATCTCATGTACATGATGTTGCTATTACCAAGGAAGCGCCTAACTATAGAATGGGCTAATTGAATAAACGTTTAGTTACGACTTTGCTAAAGGCGTTAATATTCTAGACTATGATTATTCTTAAATAGATTTTTACAGGCTGATTTTCGAATCAGCCTGTTATTTTTAAACTTATAAAAGGTTTTGATATGACCAAAGATATCCATGATTCTCGAGTACTAATTTTAGATTTTGGTTCTCAATATACACAATTAATCGCTCGTCGTGTTCGTGAAATTGGTGTTTATTGTGAGCTATGGGCTTGGGATGTTACTGAAGAGCAAATTAAAGAATTCAACCCAAGCGGCATTATTTTAGCAGGTGGTCCAGAGTCGGTAACTGAACTGAACTCACCTCGAGCACCTGAATATGTATTTAATGCCGGTGTACCCGTTTTTGGTATTTGCTATGGCATGCAAACAATGGCAGAACAATTAGGCGGTGGTGTTCAAGGCTCCGAACACAAAGAGTTTGGTTACGCCGCTGTTGAAGTTATTGCTGAATCTAATTTGTTTAAAAATATTGAAGATCGTATCGGTAACAATGGTAAAGCGCTTTTAGATGTTTGGATGAGTCATGGTGACAAAGTATCTGCAATTCCACCAAGCTTTAAAACTATTGCGCAAACACCGAGTTGTAAATATGCCGCGATGGCAAATGAAGAAAAGCAATTCTACGGCGTACAATTCCACCCAGAAGTAACCCATACCAAACAAGGTATGCGTATTTTAGAACATTTTATTCTAGATATCTGTGGTTGTGAGAAGTTATGGACACCAAGCTCAATTATTGAAGATGCGATTGAAAAAATAAAAGAGCAAGTAGGTGATGATGAAGTTGTTCTTGGCTTATCTGGTGGTGTTGATTCATCTGTTGTTGCCATGTTAATACACCGTGCTATTGGCGATAAGTTAACATGTGTATTTGTTGATAATGGTTTACTTCGTTTAAACGAAGGACAACAAGTGATGGACATGTTTGGCGATCACTTCGGGTTAAATATTTTACACATTAATGCTGAAGATCGATTTTTAAATCGATTAAAAGGTGAAGCTGATCCAGAAGCTAAACGTAAAATTATTGGAAACGTTTTTGTTGAAGTTTTTGATGAAGAAGCAAGTAAATTGGCCAATGCTAAATGGTTAGCGCAAGGCACCATTTACCCAGACGTTATTGAATCTGCAGCATCAAAAACAGGTAAAGCGCATGTGATTAAGTCTCATCATAATGTCGGTGGTTTACCTGAAGATATGGAATTAGGATTAGTCGAGCCATTACGAGAGCTATTCAAAGATGAAGTACGTAAAATTGGTTTAGAGTTAGGTTTACCGTATGACATGCTTTATCGCCACCCGTTCCCTGGTCCAGGTTTAGGTGTACGCATTCTTGGTGAAGTAAAGAAAGAATATGCTGATCTACTACGTCGTGCTGATGCGATATTTATTGAAGAATTACATAAACACGATTTGTATAATAAAGTGAGCCAGGCATTTACTGTGTTCTTACCTGTACGTTCAGTTGGTGTAATGGGTGATGGTCGTAAGTATGACTGGGTAGTTAGTTTACGCGCAGTTGAAACGATTGACTTTATGACCGCACACTGGGCACATTTACCTTATGATTTCTTAGGGTTAGTTTCTAACCGTATTATCAATGAAATTGATGGGATATCACGTGTCGTTTATGATATTTCAGGCAAACCACCTGCCACTATTGAGTGGGAATAAATGCATTAAACGTTAATTCGTGATAATTGATACGTTTCAAAAACCAGCGATTTATCGCTGGTTTTTTTATTGTTAACTCTAAACCATCTCCTGTGTAGGTGGTGATTGTGCAGTGGGAGCTTTGCCTGTAAATCTTAACATTACTTTGTTAATCAAGAAGTAATGAGAATCTTTTATTGCAGACTGCTTGTCTATCAATTAATGTATTGGCGTTAAAATTAATTGAAGTGAATCTAACGTGAAAAATAATAATAAAGGGTTTACTCTTATTGAGTTGGTAGTTGTTATCGTAATTTTAGGTATCTTGGCAGTTACGGCTGCACCTAAATTTGTTGATTTGGCAGAAGATGCAGACGAGGCGGTATTTACTAGTATTGCTGCATCATTTAAAAGCGGTGTTGAACAAGTTCATCTTGCTTGGCTAATCCGAGGTAATAATCAAGCCGTGCAAGATTTCATCCCCATTTCAGATCCTATAGCTGGTGGAGACTTAAGCGTTAATAGTGCAGGATATCCTGCCGATACTCGAGGTGTAAGCCTAACGCTAAACAGTGAAAATGATTGCTTAGATGTTTGGCGAGCGGTCTTAGATTCTCAAGATGCTCTGGTTGCTGGCAATAGTAACAGTGATTTTGAAGCGACTTATAATGGCGGTAATGCCTGCACATTTACTTATACGAAAAGGCCCTCGTTAACAGTAGATTATGACTCTACAACTGGCTTGGTAATCTTGAATAACTAAAGTATTGCTTAAGAGGCCGCTTTAGGGCTTCTTACATTTACTTGTTAAAGCTGTAGTTAAAACAAACAGTATACATTTTTTGTTAGTTTAGCGTAGTGGTGAACTTAGTTTATCTCGGTTATGTATGCGTAAATATGTTTTACATTACTTTGTTTTAATGTATTGCTGGTACTTTGATTAACGGGCTTTTCTCTGTAATTGTTGAGGGAAATGATAAAGCCTTTGATCTCTCTACATATCTCGTTATCATACATTAGCTCATACGCGTTTAATTATTGCCAAGCAGTGTATTAATGTAGACAAATTGATAATTCGTTTCTTGAACGGTGATTTATGCCCTGTTTTATCGGGAAAATTTAGTTACCATATACGTTTGCTAGGCATTATCGTGACCGTTTTTGAAAGCAGTTACGATGTTTTTCACCATACTAGTTCGGAGCTAATATAATCCAATGCGCTTATTACCTATAATTTTTCATCTATTAATATCATGCTTTATATTATCTGGTGTTGTGTTTGCTCAAGAGGCGGAGTCGATTGATAAAAAAATTAATGAGTTAGACAAACCTTTGTATAACCCTTTTATTGAACGGTATATGCTTGATGAATTAAAAATGTTGCGCCAAGAACAACAAGCGTTAAAAGCTGAACTTATTGATAAGGTGGCAAATGCGAAATTAGAATCATCTGATCGCGCTTTACGATACACCGCAGATACAACGAATAATATTTTTTATATTATTACTGCTGCTGCTTCAATTTTAGTTTTGTTGGGGTGGAAATCGATTAATGATATTAAAGTGCATATGGAATCTAGCACGACAAAAAGAATTGAAAAGCTTACGTTAGAATATGAAAAACGACTCAACGCCTTGGAAGATACAATTAAAGAGCGTTCAAACCAAATTGTAAGTGCACAAAAAGAATTATCCGATAGCAATTTAGTGCACTCGCTTTGGATGCGGGCAGGTCTAGAAAAAAGTGATCAAGAGAAGCTGAATATCTATGATCAAATATTAGAACTTAGTCCCAATGATGTTGAAGCCTTAACCTATAAAGCCGATATATTACTTGATATGAATGATGACTCTTGGGCTATTTCACTGGTTAATCAAGCGTTAGATATAGATAGTGAATACGCTTTTGCTTACTGGCAGCGAGCATGTGCTAAGGCAAAATTAGATCAGAAGAATGAAGCAATAGAAGATATTAAAAGAGCTATCGATATTTCCGCGCCTTTACGAGAAGAATTAATGGGTGAAATCTATTTTGAAAGCTTAAAAGGTGATGATGACTTTATTGCACTTGCAGAGACTTAAATAACCTTAAGAATAGTCAAATAGCTATGCTATAGGTTTAGTTAAAAGGGGTTAATTTTGCGAGAAAATACATTGAGTACTTTTATTTTAGGTTATGTACTCGTACATGCAGCGAGCTAGTTAACGCTTGTAGCCTCTATGATCACTTTAAGACCTTTTAAAAAATCCGATATTGATGAACTTGTATCATATTTAAATGATCCTCAGGTAACTCAATATATTACTGACGCGATTCCAAAACCATATAAAGCCGAAGATGCAAACGAATGGGTTACTTATGCGCAATCCTCCCAACTTACTCTAGCCATTGAGTACCATGGTGGATTTGTTGGCTGTATTTCAGCAGAGCGTGGTGCGTTTGAATATCTCTCTAGTGCTGAACTTGGGTATTGGATCGCTAGGAAATATTGGCGACTAGGTATAGCAACGATCGCTATTAAAGACTTTAGTGATTACATTTTTCGTACTACAGATATCAACAGGTTACATGTATCGGTTGTAACGGAAAATATTGCCTCTAGTAGAGTGCTTGAGAAAAATGGCTTTAAGTTTGAAGGTAAACGCAGGCAAGTTTCCCAAAAAAATAATCAATTCTATGATGAAGATATTTGGGCATTGCTTAGATCAGAATATCAACAAAACACTATGCATCAGAAATAGACACTTATTGCATTTCGCTTATTAAAAGTGCTATGGTTTTCTCTAAAGTGAATAACAAATGGAAGTGTAATGTCTAAAACACTAAAAAGTGGTTATCTGTTCATCGCCAGTGGCATTTTGTTTTTGATTGCAGGCTTATTAAATGATCAATTGTCATTTTATGGCGTAGCGTTGATGTTCGCTGTTTTAGGTGCTGTTACTATTGCTAAGCAAAAGTATCCTTCAAAGCCATCAAAAGATTAACTCATTCCGGTTGTCCTCAGTATTAACTTACAACATTTATGCTGCTTTATAGCTATTGCTTAGTGCTTTAAATAATAAGCAATAAGCGTATTGTTATGTTCATTGTATTGCTGAACGGCTATTATATTTTGCACTTCTCAGATAAATTACACTTTGTAACTATGATAGAAAGAATTGAAACGGGCTCTCGTATGAGCCGCATTGTAAAGCACAATGGTACGATTTATTTATGTGGTCAGGTTTGTAAAGATGCGAGCGAAGATATTACTGGCCAAACGAAAACAATGCTCGAGAAAGTCGAGGCGTTATTGAATCAAGCAGGTAGTTCAAAAGAACATATGCTTTCAGCAACGGTTTACTTAAAAACAATGGATGACTTTACCCAAATGAACGCAGTTTGGGATGCATGGGTGCCTGAAGGGCATGCACCTGCTAGAGCTTGTGTTCAGGCTCCAATGGCGCGTGATGCCTTGCTCGTTGAAGTGTCAGTCATAGCTGCTGAATGTTAAGTGGTGAATGAGATATGTCACCAACTTGGGAATATAAAACGTTAAGGTTTGATAAAAAACAGTTTGTCTCTGGTAGGTTAGATTTATCACTGCTTGATGAAAAATTAAATGCTTATGGCGAAATGGGGTGGGAGCTAGTCAATCTTGATACTAATTCAACACTATTTGGCAATGATATTGCTGCTATTGCGGTGTTTAAACGGCTAAAGGCTTGATTAAACTGTAATTAAAATCAATGGATTAAGTTCTTGGTAAAATTATCTACTCTTTTTTTGTAATAAGTGAAGCGATGTTTAGACTATGTTAACTGTTAACTCATTATTCGCTGATAAGGAGAGTAATAATGTTGGAATTAATATTAAATCTAGATATTGCAGTAGTATTTGTTGTTGTGTTTTTTATTGGCATGTATTTGTTTGAACGTCGTAATTTATTATCTAGTGAATGGCTAGGGCTAAACAAATATTCTTCATTTTTAGACCAAGAAAGGACAGCAAAAAACCAAGAAATATTACAATTAAAGCAACGCATTGAAACCTTAGAGAAGTTAATTACAGATCCACAAGAGCAGTTAAAAAGAAAAATTGATGCGCTTTAGGAGCGTTAATAAAACAGCACTATTACCATTGATAAACGTTAATTAATTCTTTTATATCAATATTAAAAGATCTATCGCCAGTTGGTTAGGAAGCGATAGATCTCGTAAAGTTTTAAGCGAGTGGTTTGTGTTTTAAACTTCCAATTATATCCTAATGGTGCTCGTGATCTGATTCAGACTCTTCTGCAATCCCTAACCAAGCAATTTTGGCGGGTGAAAAACCAAGTTCAATATCGCCTTCGATTTCCATATCATCTAAATGAATTTGTAAGATGTGCTGTGCAAAAGGATCTGCAACATAAGCAAAGTGATCATTTTGAGCAACTGTCATACTAAATGACATGCCTTCAGGCATTGCCGTGATGTCTTCTTGTGAAATATCGATTTGTCCGGCAACTTCCCATTCCGCGTGACCGTCATGATCATGCTGTGTAAGAATTGTTAGGTAACCTTGGTTATCTAAAATCAGGAAGTGTTCACCATTAAAAGAAAATGCATAGGAAATAGGGGATGCATTTTCCATTGGTTGCCAGTCGAGTTGTTCCATTTCGCCATCTTCAGGGTGTATGGTCACTAAAATTGCTTCGCCGCCGCCATGTGCTGAAGCGACACCAATGAAAGACTCATTTGCTTCGTGACCATAAACAGAACCTATTCTTAAACTACCCAATTCAGCAATGTTGGCTACTTTCTCTGCTTCATATTCGTCGTTATGTTGGTGAGCGACTAACACACCGTCGCTACACCCAAACACAACCACTTCACTATTTTGTGCCGCACCGTGTAAATCTGGGCAAGTAATATCTAATGTTTGTTCTAGCTCATATTCGCCTTCGTGTAAGTGGTAAACACCCACCTGATCTGGTAGTACTTTTGCATTTGAGGTGCTTTCGCTGTCATCTCGGCGAATTGTTGATAGCAGATGCTCACCTCTAGGTTCGGCAACACCATGCATATTCATCGTGTATTGAATTCCGGGAAGCGCCATGGTTTCTGTACTGATATCGTTATCAGTAATTACCTGCACAGCGGCTGCAGTGCCTGTTGTAGCATCACCATCGTAAAATACCGCCATTTGCCCATCGTGGTTGACGATATGTGTCGGCCGACTGTTGCTGACTAACTCATAATTACTCATGACAGGCTCTTGTTGGTAATCATGTAAATGATCGCCGTGATTTTCGCGCCATAAGCCACTATCAATGAAGCCAACATAATCTTGAGCGCGACTGTTGATAACGGCGTAGCGGTAGCCAGCCGATGCTTTTAGTGTGTTTGAGTCATGTGTTAATGAAAAAGACTCTAGTAAATCACCATTATCTAGATCAAAAACTACTGCTTCAGCGCTTTCACCAGACAATACGGCTAGTCGCCCCATCGATTCGATAGTATAGCCATCATCACCGTGGTCGTGATCATCATGATTATCGACATCTTCTACTATAGGGTCTTTTTCGACGATATTCGTTTCAGCATCGCCACAACCTGTTAATAATATTCCGCCAATGGCGACGGCAAGTAAATTGAATTGAAATGTTGTTGTCATTCTTTTTTCCTTAAATGCTTTTTATTGTATAAATGAATTAGAAGTAGCCTTTAATACCGAGAGCAATACTGCGGCCAGGGCGAGGTGCTATGTCTTTTAAAAATGAACTGTGGACTCTGGCTTCTGTGTCGGTAAGGTTTGAACCTTTTAAATACACGGCAATATCTTGATTTAATACTGAAAAATCATAAGAGATACTGGCATCTAAAAGGGTGTAACCGTCTGTGGTGGTTTCAAATGCACTAATTTTGTCTTGTTCTTGATAACGTGTAATATCCAAGTGAGCGCTTAGTCGATCATTTTGGTAGCTAAATTGTGTGCCAAATCTAAGTGGCGGTGTGCGAGGTAGGTCTCCACCATTTTGTCGTCGTGCACGAACGTAGTCTGAAAATAGCGTCGCTTTAAACGCGTTGCTGACCTGCCAAGCAACTTGCGCTTCAAAGCCGTGTAAAATAACGTCATCAGTTTGGAAGATATATACTGGTAGCTCTCCAGTGTGTTCGTCGTGAGCGTGGTCACCTTCATCATCATGATCATGGCCGTCTTCAGCAAATAACCCAGTGGCAGTTTGATAATAGTAATTGTCTACTTTGTTATAGAAGAGGTTAAATATAAAACCTGCATCGCCCTGTGTTTTACGTAAGGTCAGATCTACATTATTGGCAGTTTCAAGGTCGATAGTATTTTCTGTTAAACCTATATGTGCTGTATTATCGTCGTGGTGTAAAGCGAATAGGGCACCAACTTCATAACTGCGTGTACCAATATGTGGTCCAAATGATAATAATTCAGAGGCAGATGGTGCACGTTCAGAGCGTGAAACTGACAGGCCAATATTGTAACCAGGCGTAAAATCCCATACTAAACCCGCTGACAAGCTTACTGGCGTAAATTCATGATCAACTGAGAATACTCGTGTAATTTCAGTTTTTTCCTCACTGTGATCATGGTCGTGATCATGATCATGCTCGTCTTCTTCCTCGTGCTCATGTGCTGCAAGCATTGGCAATAACACGTCATTTGCAGTTAACGTGACTCGCTCAACTCGTGCGCCTAATTGCAATAGTACATTTCCATAGTGCTTTTCTTCCATTAGCGCCAGCGCCACTGTTTTTGCTTCAGATGGCGGGGTAAATGCTTCATCACCTTGCGCTGTAACTTCACTGTTTTTGTAATGAAAACTAATGCCACCGTTCCAGTCATTAAAAGGGCGGTGCAACAGATCAACTTTTAACTCTTGGCTTTTGTTTTCAAATAAGGTGCCGGTTACGCCATGTTCAATTTCAGCGTGTTGATAATCGGTAAAGCCACCGCGTAAATTAATTTTGTTTAACCAGCTATCTTGAATGTTAAATTCACCTAGTAGTTGTACACGGGTTTGCTCAAGATCTGCGTATACGTTCTCTTCTTCAGCACTTTCCTCTTCACCACCATGGCTGTGGCCTGGAATGCCATATTCACGATTAAATTGTTCAACAGCGAAGCCAAAATAACCGTTATCAAATAGATAACTGGCTCCTACTGTAAAACCATTGGATTCTTCAGCGCTATTTTTCACTACTAGTGCGTGATGATCTTCTTCATCTTCATGAACGTCGTGTTCAAGTTCGGGTTTAACAGGGACTTTATAATCTTCAGATTCACGCCAATAACCATCGGCATAAAAGGCGAAAGATTCAGTACCTGTAGTTGCATTGAAAGAGGCGAGTTTACTGTCGTCTACCGAATCTTTTTCGATTAACCATTCGCCACGCGTACTGCTATCTTTTGGTACGCGGTTATCGACAACGTTAACAACACCACCAACTGCACCACTTCCATAAAAGAGCGTTGCGGGTCCTCTCAGAACTTCAATTTGTTGTGCCGTAGACGCTTCAGACGCAACAGAGTGGTCAGGACCAACTCTTGATACATCGCTTACATCTAATCCATTTTGTGCAATTAATACTCGTGGGCCGCTTAACCCTCGGATAACTGGTGTACTTGCAACGTTTGCGTGAAAATTTGTATGAACACCAGCTATTTTTTCAAGGCTATCGCCGAGCGTCGCAGCTTGTTGGCGACGCAGTGTTTCACCTGCTAATACACTGACGGGTGCCGCTGACTCCATTGTTGACATGTGAATGGGCGTTGCTTGAACATCAATAACTTCAATGGGTGAGCGGGTGAGGGTAATCGTTAATTGATTTTGGTTACTGTCTGATACAGTGACATGTTTGGTGATATGTGAAAAACCTGCCGCAGAAATGTGGAATTCATTATCACCGGTATTTAAATCGCGAAAAATGAATCGACCATATTTGTCTGTTCGCTGTTTACCTATGCCTTCCACTTCAACGGTGGCACCAGCGACGGCTTTACCTGCTTTATTTAACACAATGCCTTGAACAGACTGTGCTAATACGCTGGTAGGTAGAAGTACTGATAACAGTGCTGCAACCTTGGATAAATTATGCATTTATAACTCCATAAAGATTATATTGTTTTATTTTTAAATTGTTATGTTATAACATTTAGTGTGGTTATGTTATAACATAACAAAATCAAAAGGAATATCTGATCGGAAAGTTTTTATCGCAGTAAACGTTTTACGTTTGTTGTGATGCGTTCACTAAGGTTTTTACTGTTTAAATTAGATAAGCCTATGTACCGCATTGCACCGTTATCAATGTAATAAGGTTGCGTTCTACTTTCTAAGGTGCAGGTAAACATGGAATTAAACTGTATTTAGAGTAATAGAAATGAATCAAGTTAAGGTAGATGCTGTGATTAACGCAGCAAGAGATGTTTGCAAACATTCCTATAAAGGGTTGACGAAAAACCGGCAAAGGGTACTTGAAATTTTGTTAATGCAAGAGCAACCAATTTCCGCATATGAAATTAGAGATAAAACACATGAGACTATTGGACTCTCACTACGTGCAATGTCTGTGTATCGAGCGTTAGAGTTTTTAGAATCGATGAAATTGGCACATCGAGTGAATGCAGCTAATAAGTACCTTGCTTGTAAAAGTTTGTCAGCAAAATGCCAGCATCAATCATCACTGTTCTTAATTTGTAAATCCTGCCAGAGAACGGCAGAGATAGAGGCACCGAACAACATCATTCAGTCATTTTATCAACATATTGAAGCCGCTGATTTTTTAGCCAAAGGTAGCCAGTTAGAAGTCATTACATTGTGCAACCATTGTAAACAAGCAATGCATACCCTATAGCGAGGAAAAATTTTGATTAAACTTCAGTATATGAGTGACAAAGCAGCAATAGGTGTATCCCTTTTATGCGTAATTCACTGTTTGGTTTTACCCATCGCTATGATTTTAATACCGCCGTTAGCAGGGTTGTCATTACTAAAGAGTGAATCCTTTCATCTTTGGCTAGTTGGTGCAGTTGTGCCTGTTAGCTTATTAGCGCTTTTTTTCGGCTATCAGCACCATCGAAAAATTCAAGTTTTTGTTGGCGCGTTTATTGGCTTGCTTATCTTGCTGGTAGCCGCTTATTTGGGGCACGAAATTCTTGGTGATTTAACCGAAGTGTGTCTGACCGTCTTTGGCTCATGTGTTATCGCATTTAGTCATTACTGGAATTATCAACTACGTCGAGACCACCTTAGCTCAGCTTGATAGAGGGTAGTTTAATATGAAATGTGAGCGTTTGTGTCGATGTCGAAACGTGTCTTTTATAGCAATTGGCTCTTTATTTTCTTTTTGATTCGATGAAGATATCCTTTAACGGTACCGTGGCTGATGAGCAAATACTGTGCTATTCACGGTGGTTCAGCCTTGCCAATAATACTGTAGATTACGGTTCTATATAACTACTTAATATAATGTCGATTTCTCCATGGCTTGAAAATATAAAACGCCCGATAAAGTTGATCAGGCGTTTTAGTAAATAAGTGCTAACCTATTTTAGGACAACACAATATCAGGGAGAGTCATTAATGTATAAACATTAATGTTGATGGCCACAACCACCTTCGCTATGAACATGACCATGTTCAAGTTCTTCGGCTGTTGCTTCACGTACTTCGATAATTTCAACGTCAAATTTTAGATCTATACCAGCGAGTGGATGATTACCATCTACGGTAATTTCTTCATCTTGAACATCGATAACAATAACGGTTTGTTCGCCTTCGTCTGTTGTAGCGCGTAGTTGTGTGCCTACGTCTAAATCTTCAATGCCTTGGAAAAGAGACTTAGGTACGGTTTGAACAAAACCATCGTGACGTTCACCATAAGCATTTTCTGCTGCCACTTCTACTTCAAATTTATCACCTGCTTTGTGATCTGTAAGCGCTTCTTCTAAACCAGGTATTAAATACCCGGTGCCATGAATTACAGCTAATGGCTGGTGATCATAAGAACTGTCGATAAGGGTGTCTTCGCTGTCAGAAACGGCGTAATGCAGAATGACCACTTTATTAGGGGCAATTTTCATAATAATTCCTAGAGTTGAAGGTTATTGGTTTTCAAGTGTATATGGCAGAGCCATTAAAGATAATACGCATGCTTGAGGGGATTTAAGTCGCAGATTTGTTTGTTCTTCTGTATCACTAGCTAATATAGCTTGAACGTATAGCTCACCCGTATCGGCAGTATAATGGCTGATCACATCACCAGCTTTTCGCCAGTTTTCACCAAGTTGCTTTTCAATTGCAATATGCTCAGGTTGCTCATGTACTTCACCTTTTAATGTAAACATGGCTTTCTTATTTCTGCCTAAATATTGCATACGGGCAACAGTTTCTTGCCCTAGGTAACAACCTTTAGTAAAGCTAATGCCGTTAATTGCCTGCATATTTAACATTTGTGGTACATACTCTTGTTCAGTATTTTTAAGCAAAGGAATACCGTTGGTAATTTCTAATAAACTCCACACCTCAGAAGATACTGCCGGCAAATCAAGTGCTAAGATAAGCGCAGATACATCGTCAGATTTACCTGCGACGATATACCTAGGTGACTTACTGGCAATATAAAGTATTGAAAGCTGGTCATTGCTAACAACTGGACAAGATTCATCAGGTAAAGACGTGCAATGCTTAGCTAGGCTGTCTGTTGCCTTTTGACCACAAACCGCGGTAAAGCTTAATGGCGATTTTTCTATTGTGACTTTAGCAAAAACACCAAACTTTTGAAGTTCTTTTAGAGAACTGGCTAATGTTTCTGCCGGCTGTAATAACAGTAGGGATTGTTGATGTTCAAACAAGCGAAAACATGAAAGTACTTTTCCTTTTGCTGTGCAATGAGCACCGTAAAGCAACTTGGCATTGGGTAACGTCTCTACATCACAAGTTACTTGCCCTTGTAAGTACTTTACTTGCTCTTCACCCGATAGTGAGATTGCCTGTACTTGCGTTAATGGAATTGTGAAAGTATGTGGTAAAGCAGTTAAACTTGGTTTCATATGCGCTGTAATAACCGTGATAGTAATTGAACAATGGAATACCCTAATGATGACATAGATGGGGACATTTGTATAAGAAGCAAGTGAGTATTGGGGGATTTTGTGACCGTTTACATTTGCTTTGAAAATTAAAGGCTAAAAACGTTGTGCTATTTAATTGATATGGCTAAAAATAGAAATGCGGCTATAGATGTTAATACGGTGATTTTGCTACAATGGCTTTAGTGTATTTTTAGGATTGATAAAATGTCAGAACCTGTAAACAAAGCGCGGCTAAAATGGGCATGCCGTCGTGGTATGCTAGAATTAGATGTGTTGTTTATGCCTTTTGTTGACGAAGCATACGACGAACTTTCAGAACCAAATAAACGAATTTTTGAACGCTTACTTACCTGCCAAGATCCAGAGTTGTTTGCGTGGTTTATGGGGCACGAGGAATGTGAAGACCCACAACTTAACGAAATGGTGCAATTTATACTTAGTCGAGTCAAAGTATAGGTTTTGCATTAAGCCATCGGTGCTTGCTAGGCAAAGTTGCTTTGTTACCTTTGCTTGCTTGATATTGGTCATTGTATGCCTGTATCAACAACCAAGCGCCGCGTTGTGGCAGTATTGTGCTTTTCTCAGCGCTTTACTTTTCTTGGGTACGCTATCTTTATATCGCTTAAGCTGTCAGCCTTTGATATTTTCATTGGGGCAGAAAGGCGTTGTAGAACTGTTACCTAGTCACTTATACATGCTGACTTCGGGTAGTCGAATTGGTTGGTTTGGTTGCTGGCTTCATTTGTACACCTTAAATAACCAGTCCAATCAAGTGAAACGTTTTTTTATTTTTAAAGATAGTATGAGTAGGCGAGACTATACTCGCCTATGCCGATATATACTTAGGTTTAAACAACAGGGCAGTTTTCAGGATACAATGTCGTGACTTCTGCCGTTGGTAGCATGTTGGGGTAATCAAGCGTATAGTGTAACCCTCTGCTTTCTTTTCGATTCATCGCACATTTAATGATAAGTTCAGCAACTTGAACGAGGTTTCGAAGTTCGAGTAGATTGTTACTAACACGGAAGTGTCGATAGTACTCATCAATTTCTTTTTGCAATAACTCAACCCGGTGCAATGCACGCTCCAAGCGTTTTGTAGTTCGCACGATGCCAACGTAATCCCACATAAATAATCTAAGTTCATGCCAGTTGTGTTGAATCACAACTTCTTCGTCGGAGTCAGTCACACGGCTTTCGTCCCAGAGTGGTAAAGTTAAATAAGGCTGTTGGTGATCTAATGTTAACTCAATATCTTTGGCCGCTGCGCGTGCAAACACGAGACATTCTAAGAGTGAATTACTGGCCATTCTATTGGCACCATGTAAGCCAGTGTATGCTACTTCACCAATTGCATAAAGATTGCCAATATCTGTTTGTCCCTGTTGGTTAATCATGACGCCACCGCATGTATAGTGTGCGGCAGGTACAACAGGGATTGGTTGCTTGGTCATATCAATACCAAGCGACAGTGTTTTCTCGTATATCGTTGGGAAATGTTGTTTTATAAAGGCTGCTGGCTTATGACTTATGTCTAAATACATACAGTCAGCACCTAGCCGTTTCATTTCAAAATCAATTGCTCGTGCGACAATATCACGCGGTGCTAACTCTGCTCGTTCATCAAAGCTTGGCATAAATCGACTACCATCAGGGCGCCTCAATAGTGCTCCTTCGCCTCGCAATGCTTCAGTAATGAGAAAGTTTCCAGCTTCAGGATGGAAAAGACAAGTAGGGTGGAATTGGTTAAATTCCATATTTGCAACTCTGCAACCAGCCCGCCATGCCATTGCAATACCATCGCCGCTAGCAATATCAGGATTAGACGTGTATTGATAAACTTTCGAAGCACCGCCTGTCGCCAGTATAACTTTTTTAGCAAAAATACGTTCAACACTTTCAACATTGCGGTTCCAAACATAGGCACCGATACAGGGCTTAGACTGCTGATGATGATCTCTAACTAAGTCTATGGCGTTGTAACGCTCAAAGACCCTGATTCTACTATGGTGTTTTACACGTTCAATTAACGTGGATTGAATTGCTTGTCCTGTTGCATCGGCTGCATGGAGGATTCTGCGATGGCTATGACCACCTTCTCGTGTTAGGTGATATTTTTTTGTGCCGTTTTCGCTGTCTTCCTGATCGAATGCGACACCTTGTTCAATTAACCACTCTAAACACGCCTTTGCATTTTCTGCAGTATATTGCACGGCCGATTCTTCGCAAAGCCCTGCACCAGCAATAAGCGTATCGGCAACATGGGATTCAATACTGTCGTTTTCGTCAAATACTGCGGCGATACCGCCTTGGGCATAATAAGTCGAGCCCTCATTCATTTTCCCTTTACTGAGCACGACAACATCGGCATTTTGGGCTAAATGTAAGGCAAGAGTTAGACCGGCAGCGCCACTACCGACAATTAAAACGTCACAGTTATGTTGATGATTCATATACGTGATGAACTAAGGTGTTGTATAATGGGGGTGATTTTATCTTGTAATAGATGCTGATAACAACAAATTGACTAGAGTAATTGCTTTTTTTTAAATTAATTTAAAAATAATTAGAACTTTTTACGAATCCCCTAGTCTCACTTGATGCGTTTGTTATGAGCCAGATGTTAATAAATTAAGTTAGTTAGTAGGAGAATTGGCTCGAATGAGCGAACTGAACGTCGACCAAGAATTGGTTGAGCGGGTGCAACGCGGCGATAAAAATGCCTATAACCTGCTAGTAACGAAGTATCAGAATAAAGTAGCAAATTTGGTTTCTCGCTATGTAAGAAATCATAGTGATGTACCTGATATCGTTCAAGAAGCTTTCATTAAAGCTTACCGTGCACTACCTAATTTTAGAGGTGAAAGTGCATTTTATACTTGGTTGTATCGAATTGCAGTAAACTGTGCCAAAAACCATATGGTTGCAAGTGGGCGAAAGCCGCCAGGCACAGATGTTGAAATTGAAGATGCAGAGATATATGATTCAGGTGATGCTTTGAGAGAAAATGCGTCACCTGAAAAACTACTGTTGACCAAAGAAATTAAGAAGGTGGTGTTTAACACCATTGAACAATTGCCAGATGATTTGCGGACAGCTATTAATCTGCGCGAATTAGAAGGGTTAAGTTACGAAGAAATTGCGACGATTATGGAATGTCCTGTTGGCACAGTGCGATCCAGAATATTTAGAGCTCGAGAAGCTGTAGATAAAAAAATACGTCCATTACTTCAACGCTAATAACGATAAGGTTTAAGGTTTTTTTTATGAGTGAAAGCAAATTTGAAACAGTATCTTCACTAGTCGATAATTTTCATCATGAAGATGCAGTTTTAGACGATGTGCTCAAAGATAACGATATGTCAGATACTTGGCAGCGATATCACTTAATCGGCGATGTACTGCGTGATGATGTACCAACATCCATTGATATCGATCTTTCTGACGCGATAACTAACGCAATTGCTGAAGAACCAACCGTATTAGCTCCTGCTACCAAATCGAGTCTTTCCCGTACTGTTAAAGCGAAAGTTGTCACATTATTGAAACCTTTTGGTCAAGTTGCAATTGCTGCATCAGCAGCGGGCTTAATGGTATTAGGTGTGCAAACGAATGTTGCTGATAACGACACAGTTACACCTTATCAAGTTGTTCAAACAGGTTACGCTGTAGGCGGTGTTGCAGAGCCTGTTAGCTTAAACTTTCAACAAAACACGCGGGTTGATAAACAACAGGCTATTGTTGAACAACAACGTCGTTTTCAAGCGTTATTACAAGATCATAAACAACAAATGAAATTTAGTGCCGCTATTGTTACTCCTCAAGATAACGTATCAAAACAAGAGGCTGAAAAACCGGTTAAATGAAATTAGTTAGCTGCATTATTTCACTGGCGTTAATTATAACGCCAGTGAAAGCTCAAGAAACGCAAGAACCATCAACCGCTGAATCTTGGCTTCAACAATTATCTCATTCTTTAAAAACATTAAATTTTGGTACTTCCTTTGTCGTTGTAAAAAATAATCATGCAGAACCATACCATTGGTTTCATGGTGTTACAGAGCATGGAACTGAATTAGAAATTCTATCGCTGCTTAATGGACCGAGAAGGGATGTGCTACGAAAAGGCAATATTGTTAGTTATATTGAGCCTGAATTACCACCTTATTCAGTAAAAACGGAACAAATTACTGGCCCTATTCCTAATGTTTTCAGTGAAGACCTTGTTGCTCTTCAAGCACACTATAATTTTGTGTCAGTGGGCAAAAGCCGGGTACTTGGGCGTGGTGCACAAGTGATCCGTATTGTGCCTAAAGATAATAATAAATATGCATATTGGTTGTGGTTGGATCAACATACTAGCTTATTATTAAAGCTTGCCGTTATTACACGCAAAGGGCAGCAGCTTGAACAGGTTCAGTTTACACATTTAGATATAACTGAATACCCATCGGAAAGTTTGCTGCAATTAGAAAACACAGATTTACCGGAGGTCGTTGATATTCCAGAAGGATATCAACAACAAAAACTTTCGTGGCAGGTAGATTGGTTGCCACAGGGTTTTGAACGAATCAATGCCAATAGGCATCGTATTTTATCTACTAAAGAACCTGTTGAATTTCAGCTCTACAGCGATGGTTTAGCTGAAGTTTCTATTTATGTAACACCGAGTAAAGAGCAACAACGACCTACTGATTACGTTATGGATGGTGCAACAGTCGCCTTGAGTCAAGTTGTAAAAGGGTTGGAAGTAAGCGTTGTTGGCAAAATACCAACGCAAACCGCTAAGCGCATTGCTGATTCTGTGCGTGTGGTGTCAGGAGTGTCACCTTGATAGAAGAGTATGCTCGCGTTATTGCCGTGAATGATGACAATATTGTTGTTCAAACAACGGTAAAGTCTACGTGCAGTGGTTGTGAGCAGTTGGACTCTTGTGGCAGTGGTCAAGTCGCTAAAGCGTTTGGTCAAAAGCATGTGAATTATCAGTTGGCGTTGCCGACGTTGCCCGTAAACGTAGGAGACGAAGTACTTATAGGTTTATCTGAACACGTGCTTCTTTCTGCAGCATGGCAAGTCTATTTATGGCCATTGATCGGACTATTTGTTGCGAGTGTTTTTGGACAATATACATTGGCAGCCTTTGATGTAACCCATGAGTTGTTTTCATTACTATTTGGTTTAGTTGGTGGCTACATAGGTTATAAATGCGCACAATACAAACAAAAACAAGTTGCCAATGACGCAAGGTGGCGTGCACAGTTGTTGCGAGTTGGAAACAAGAATAACAAGGTTTTGCTAAATCAGACAGCGAGCTAACCGACATCAAAATACGATTTTTTAGCCTTATTCCCAACAAAAGATAGCCCCCGAGCGCTAAATTAGATAAAATCTCGCCACTATTATATTGTGAAAGCTGTTTATTAATTTTCTTCTATGAAACATATCCGAAATTTTTCTATCATTGCTCATATTGACCATGGTAAATCTACGTTATCTGATCGATTAATCCAACATTGCGGAGGACTTACTTCTCGTGAAATGGAAGCGCAAGTGCTAGATTCAATGGATCTAGAGCGCGAGCGAGGCATTACGATCAAAGCGCAAAGTGTAACCCTAGACTATAAAGCAAAAGATGGTGAAACCTACCAACTTAACTTTATTGATACGCCAGGACACGTTGATTTTTCATATGAAGTTTCTCGTTCATTAGCTTCTTGTGAAGGAGCATTGTTAGTTGTTGATGCTGGACAAGGAGTTGAAGCACAAACAGTAGCTAACTGTTACACAGCAATTGAAATGGATTTAGAGGTGCTGCCAATCCTCAATAAAATCGATCTGCCACAAGCAGATCCTGATCGTGTTTGTGAAGAAATAGAAGATATCATCGGCATTGATGCAACTGGCGCTGTTGCATGCTCGGCTAAAACCGGCATTGGTATTGAAGATGTTTTAGAGTGTATTGTTGCAAATATCCCTGCACCAGAAGGTGATCCTGATGCCAACCTTCAAGCGTTAATTATTGATTCTTGGTTTGATAACTATCAAGGGGTTGTTTCTCTCGTCCGTGTGATGAACGGTGAAGTACGTAAAGGCGATAAAATGTTGGTAATGTCGACAGGACAGACACATATTATCGATAAAGTAGGTATATTTACACCAAAGCAAACTGAAACAGGCGTGTTGAAAACAGGTGAAGTTGGTTTCATTATTGCGGGTATTAAAGAAATTCATGGAGCACCAGTTGGCGATACAATCACTATCGCTAAAAAAGAAGCAGCCAAGCCTCTTGCTGGTTTTAAGAAAGCACAACCTCAGGTATATGCGGGTATTTTCCCAATTAGTTCAGATGACTATGAAAGTTTTCGAGACGCACTTAATAAATTAAGTTTGAATGATGCCTCTTTGTTTTTTGAACCTGAAAACTCTTCTGCACTTGGCTTTGGTTTCCGTGTTGGCTTTTTAGGTATGTTGCACATGGAAATTATCCAAGAACGCCTAGCACGTGAATATGATTTAGATTTGATCACAACTGCACCGACCGTTAACTACGAAGTAGAAACGACGAAAGGAGAAGTACTTTCTATAGATAATCCGAGTGATTTACCAGCAGTTAATGAAATAGCGGAAATTAGAGAGCCAATTGTACAAGCTAATATTTTGGTTCCTCAAGAGCATTTAGGTAATGTCATCACGTTGTGTATCGAAAAACGTGGTGTTCAAAAAGATATTATATATCACGGTAAACAAGTTGCCGTTACTTATGAATTACCTATGGCAGAAGTCGTCATGGACTTTTTTGATAAATTAAAATCTACGAGTCGTGGTTACGCATCATTGGATTATCATTTTATTCGTTTTGAAGCCTCAGATATGGTGAGAGCAGATGTGATGATTAATGGCGATAGAGTGGATGCGTTGGCGATGATTACCCATCGCTCTAATTCAGTTGCTCGCGGCAGAATGTTGGTGGAAAAATTACGTGAACTTATACATCGACAAATGTTTGATATTGCAATTCAAGCGGCTATTGGTAACAACATTATCGCCCGTACTACGGTGAAACAGTTGCGTAAAAATGTAACGGCGAAGTGTTATGGTGGTGATGTTTCTCGTAAGAAGAAACTACTACAGAAGCAAAAAGAAGGTAAAAAACGCATGAAACAAGTAGGTAACGTGGAAGTGCCTCAAGAAGCGTTTTTAGCAGTCCTTAAACTGGAAAACTAAAGGAAAATTATGGCGGTTTATTTTTCAATATTGTTGGTCATATTAACTGTGGTCACAGGTATTGTTTGGGTGGCTGACAAGTTTTATTGGGCTCCTCAGCGCCGATTAAAACTTACGGCGGCACAAGAGCAATGCGACGGCGAATTAGATGCGGATATCGAGGCAAAAATATTAGAAGCGCCATTTTTTATCGACACACCAGTACAAATTTTTCCGGTTATTGCCTTTGTACTTATTTTACGCTCTTTTTTATATGAGCCGTTTCAGATCCCTTCAGGGTCTATGATGCCAACGTTGCTTGATGGTGATTTCATTCTTGTTAATAAGCATAATTATGGCTTACGTGATCCGGTATTCAGACAAAAGTTTCTAGAAATAGGCGAGCCTGAACGTGGTGACGTGGTTGTGTTTAAATACCCCATTGATACACGTATTGACTATATAAAGCGCGTTATAGGTTTACCTGGTGATCGCATTATTTATCGCAATAAATCGCTTTATATTAAATCGCCATGTACCGATAGTAATCAAGATTGTAAAGAGTTTAAGCAAGTACCTAATACGTTTGTCAGCAATGGGGACTATAATGATGGTGATGTTGAGCTTACACGATATACCTCTGATATGCCGAATAAATCACATGATATTTTAGTGAATAATGTCATTGCGCCTAGAACGGCACATTACTTTAAGCAAAGTGGTACCCAGCGCGACGAATTTGTCGTGCCGAAAGGCCATTACTTTGTAATGGGTGATAATCGTGATAACAGTCTAGATGGAAGGTTTTGGGGCTTTGTGCCAGAAGAAAATCTTGTTGGTGAAGCTATTTTCATTTGGATGAGTTTTGATTTTGAGCGAACGCCAGACGATGTTTTACCAACCTGGATACCAACAGGTATTCGTTTTTCTCGTATAGGTAGCATTAATTAATGGTAAAGAATACGCCACAAGCTATTGCTCAACTTGAAAAACGCTTAGGTTATCAATTCAAGCAACCTCAATTGCTGTTACGAGCACTGACTCATCGCAGTGCGAAAGGGCAACATAATGAGCGTTTAGAGTTTTTAGGTGACTCTATTTTGGGGTTTACTATTGCTCAAGCCTTATATGAAAAGTTCCCCAAGGAAAATGAAGGTGATTTAACACGCATGCGTTCTAGCTTGGTAAAAGGAGTGACACTTGCTGAAATTGGTAGAAACTTCGAGTTAGGACAACATTTGATTCTAGGGCCAGGTGAGTTAAAAAGTGGTGGTCATCGTCGTGAATCAATATTAGAAGATGCGGTAGAGGCGATTATTGGCGCGGTGTTTTTAGATGCTGATATTGATACCTGTAAACAGCTTGTATTGTCTTGGTTTGAACAACGGCTCAATGATATTAAACCTGGGCTTGCTCAAAAAGATCCGAAAACACGTTTACAAGAGTATTTACAAGGGCGAAAAATTGCCTTACCCCTTTATGAAGTGATTAATACATCGGGTCAATCTCATAATCAGGAGTTTACTGTTCGTTGCACAACCGCTGAAATTTCTCAACCAGTGATCACTAAAGGATCTAGTCGACGTAAAGCAGAACAAGCGGCAGCAGAAAAAGTACTGGCATTAATCTTATCAAATAACGGCAAACCGAAGGCGGAGAAATAATATGAGTTCACAACATTGTGGATTGGTTGCCATTGTTGGTAGACCTAATGTTGGTAAATCTACATTACTAAACGCGTTATTAGGGCAAAAAGTCAGTATTACTTCGCGTAAACCACAAACAACAAGGCATAGGATACTCGGTATACTTACCGAAGATGATAATCAAGCGATTCTTGTCGATACACCAGGTTTGCATGCAGAAGAAAAACGTGCGATCAACCGCTTTATGAACCGTGCTGCCAGTAGCTCTATTGCTGAAGTAGAGCTTGTGTTATTTCTCGTTGAAGGAACACACTGGACGCCAGATGACGAATTAGTGCTTAACAAAGTTAAGCATGCCAATGTTCCTTGTATACTGGTTATTAACAAAGTAGATAATGTGCAAGACAAAGAGCATCTCCTACCGCACCTACAAATGTTAGGGGAAAAGCATAGTTTCCAAGATATTATTCCTATCTCGGCAACCAAAGGCGATAATTTAGATAAAATTAAACAATTTTGTTTTTCAGCTTTACCGGAAGGTGAGTTTTGGTTTCCTGAAGATTATATTACAGACCGTTCTAGTCGATTTATGGCGTCAGAAATTATTCGTGAAAAGCTTATGCGCTTTACCGGCGACGAATTACCTTACGCTACTACCGTCGAAATTGAACAGTTTAAAATGGATGATAAAGGTATTTTACACATAAATGCTTTAGTGCTTGTTGAACGTAATAGTCAAAAACGAATGGTCATTGGTAATAAAGGTGAGCGTTTAAAAACCATAGGTAAGGAAGCACGCTTAGATATGGAAACGTTGTTTGGTCGACAAGTGTTTTTAGAAACCTGGGTTAAAGTGAAATCAGGTTGGGCTGACGATGAGCGAGCATTACGTAGCTTAGGCTACGGTGATGATTATTCAGGTTAGGTTTTGATAAGGTGGTGAAATATGCAAGAAATTGAGCAACGCGCTTTTTTATTGCATGCTAGGCCCTACAAAGAACATCAAATTATTGCTGAATTTATTACTGAACAACAAGGAAAAGTGTCAGCAATCACTTATTCAGGACAGTCCACTAAGTCAAATAAAAAAGCATTATTACAGCCTTTTAGTCCATTGATAGTGTCTTTCAAAGGTAAAGCAAATTTAAAAGCGATTTCTTTGTTGGAGGCTGCTGGAAAGTCTTGGCGTTTATCGGGAAATTATTTATATAGTGGTTTTTATTTAAATGAACTACAAAGTAAATTGCTAGACGAATTACTGCCAATACCCACTATTTTTAAACAATACAGTGTCGCGATAGAAGAATTAGCGAATCAGCAATCGATTGAACCAATATTACGTAAATTTGAACGACACTTATTGGATGAACTTGGTTATGGGTTTGACTTTGAACCATTGTTTGAATGCAATACACCTTATTGTCATTATCTACCTGACCAAGGATTTGTCGCAGAACAACAAGGTTGGCATGCAAAGCGATATAATGTTGAACATTTAATTAGTATTGCGCAAAATCAAACGGTTGAAGCGGATGTTATGCAAACCTATAAGGTGTTGATGCGAGAGGTGTTCCACCATTTACTTGATGGCAAAACATTGAACAGCAGAAAGTTATTTATAAAAAGAGATTAAAAATGAAAGATATATTACTTGGCGTTAATGTTGATCATATTGCTACGTTAAGACAAGCGCGTGGTACAAACTACCCTGATCCTGTTCATGCAGCCGCTGTAGCTGAACATGCTGGAGCTGATGGTATTACCATTCATCTCCGTGAAGATCGCCGACATATTGTTGATCGTGATGTCTATTTAATGAAACAAACGTTACAAACACGTATGAATTTAGAAATGGCGGTAACTGATGAAATGCTTGCTATCGCCTGTGAGGTAAAACCAGCCTTCGTATGTTTAGTTCCAGAGAAACGTGAAGAGCTAACAACCGAGGGGGGGCTAGATGTTGCAGGACAAATCGCTAGTATTACTAATGCGGTTTCACGAATGTCAGCTCAAGGCACTCAAACGAGCTTATTTATTGATGCAGATAAAGCACAGATAGACGCAGCAGTAGCAACTAAAGCGCCATATATTGAAATCCATACTGGTCAGTATGCCGAAGCCACTTCAGAAGCTGATCAAGAAAAAGAACTTGCACGATTAATCGAAGGTATTCAATATGCCCATCAACAGGGCTTAAAGGTCAACGCAGGTCATGGGTTAACCTATTTCAATGTCAAACCTATTGCAGCGATCCCTGAAATAATTGAGTTAAATATTGGTCATGCAATTATTGCGCGAGCAGCGATTGACGGATTAGAAAAAGCGGTACGTGACATGAAACGGCTTATGTTAGAAGCGAGAGCTTAGATAATGTCTGTGGTTGGGGTTGGTACTGACATTGTTGAAGTTGATCGGTTAACAAACATGTCAGCCAACATGCTCGAAAAGCTGGCGTTAAGAGTGTTAACACCCAGAGAATACCAACATTATCTCTCGTTGAAATTTCCATTACCGTTTTTGGCGAAACGTTGGGCTGGGAAAGAGGCTGCTGCTAAAGCCATTGGTACTGGTATTGCTGATGGTGTCTCTTTTCAGCATTTTGATATTGTATCGCTCCAAACAGGCCAACCTGCATTAGAGCTATCTAATGTTGCTTTATTAAAAGCACAGGCTTTGGGGGCAAAAACGTGGCATATATCACTTGCCGACGAAGCCAGATACGCCACTGCTTTTGTTGTATTATCGCGTTAAATACCTGCGTTGTTAAACGCAATACCTAATTTATTTAACGTATAAACTGGTCAAACAGTTTGTTTATCGTCTATACTGGTATAAATTGTGTTTAAAATTTGTTCAGTAGGTGTGTTATGCAGTCACTTAAACAGCCAATAGTCGACAGGCGTCGGGAGCCTCCCGAGCAATCTGTCTGGTGGACGAAACTCTCACTAGCACAAAAGTTTTCGGCAAGTAGCTTAGGTAAGTTTGGTTATGAGCTTGCGTTTGTTCGAAACGAAAATGGTCATAGCTTAGCGGTATTAACTTGTAATGGTGGCTTGGCCGTCGTAAACGAGGAGGGCGACATTAATACATCGCCTGATATTCAATTGCGAGATTAAACCTGTTGTTTAATCTTTCTCTGTGTTTGACATCATTTCTATTTCATTGAAAGCTTTATCAGCAAAGCTTAAGATACGATCGAGATGTTCAAAAAACTCAAAAAACTCAGGTTCCAGCTCATCAATACCAGCACCTTTTTTTAGCTCAGTCTCAATTTGATGTACCATTTTACCGAGATCTGGTACACCTGAATAACAACACGCACCATTCAATTTATGAATCAGTATTTTTAAATGTTCGAGATCTTGTGACGTTATCGCTTCTGTGACATTAAGTTTTACCTCCGGCAAGCTTTCTACTAAGCCGGTGAGCATGTCTTTAGCGAGTTTACGTTTTCTACCTGCACGTTTTAATGCCAATGGCCAATTAATAACGGTAGAAGTGGTAATTTCAGGTTCGGCTGACTCCTTAGAGGGGGAAGATGAAACAACGTTCGCCACATCGCCTGACTTTTCCTGCGGTAGTTCAGCGTTTAATAATTTTACCCGCGATGCTTGAGCACCTAATAAATCTAGATCGCAATATTCATAGATAGTATGACGTAGCATGGTTTCGTCAATTGGCTTAGTCATATAAGAGTTAAAGCCTTCTTTGAGTAGCTTATCTTTTTCATCGCTTAATGCATGCGCTGTTACCGCGATGATAGGTGTTTGATCATTAAAGGTATTACTCTTGATGTGTTTTAAGGCACTAATTCCATCCATTACTGGCATCTGTATATCCATAAAAATAAGTGCAAATTTTTCATTCTTACAAATATCTACAGCTTCTTGCCCGTTGACCGCGGTAATCACTTCACTGACCTGCTCTAATAATAGTGCATTGATTAATTTAAGATTAGCATCGTTATCGTCAACAGCGAGTACCTTTATGGGAACCTTGTTTTCAAGTACCTCTGTTAAAGAATTAGCAAAGTCAAAGTGTTGCGGTATTAGCGATTTACATAACTTTTCAGGTGTTAATGGCTTACTCAAACAACTTTTTGCGCCAAGTACAATCAACGCCTCTTGTAAATTTGGCGAGTTACTATTGATTGCAAGGTGAATCGAAGGAATATGTGCTTTAAGGGAAACAATAAGCTGTTTTAATTCATTAATCGCAGTAGGCGTTACATCATGACCAATCAAAGCAAAGTCGAACGTTTCTTTACGTGCGAGAGCCGCTGTAATTTGTTGTAAGCTTTCTACAGGGGTCACATGCATATGCCAGCTTTCAAGGATTTCACTGTTTGCAATTCGGCTATGAGTATGAGGCTCTAAGTAAAGTATACGTTTATTTTTTAATGCGGGAGGGTTGAGTAATGCATCATCGGGAATTGGATTAATTTCGCATTGAAAGGTAAACCAAAAGGTTGAGCCGTTTTGTTCGTTACTAATAAAGCCTATGTCGCCTTTCATCTCTTTGACTAGGCGTTGCGATATGACGAGACCAAGCCCCGTGCCACCATATAAGCGAGTCACACTTTGATCTGCTTGGCCAAATGCTTCAAATATTGACGCCTGTTGCTCTGCGTTTATGCCAATACCAGTATCATTAACGGTGATTTTTAAGATCGCAATACTGTCATCTTTATGTTCGCAATCAATATCAATATTAACCGATCCTTTATCTGTGAACTTAATTGCATTATTTGCAAGGTTGATCAGTATTTGCTTAATACGCATTGCATCACCAATCAGTGAATCTGGTAAGTTAGGTACAACACGTAAAGATAATTCAATGTTTTTGCTGTGAGCACTTGGCGCTAATAAAACGATGGTCTCTTCAACCGTTTCGCGCATTGAAAATGGAATTTTTTCGATAACCATTTTACCCGCATCAAGCTTAGAAAAGTCGAGTATGTCATTAATAATTGCGAGAAGGTTGGCAGCAGAGCGTTCTATGGTTTGTAAATAATCTCGCTGCGTGTCGGATAACGGCGTTTTCAATACTTGACGTGTAAAACCAATAACACCATTTAATGGTGTTCTGAGCTCATGACTCATGTTTGCTAAAAACTCAGATTTTACTTTATTAGCGTCTTGAGCTTTGCGTTTGGCTATATCTAACTCAACATTTTGAATTTCGAATTGCTCTAGGCTTTCACGTAAATCTAATGTTGCTTGATCTATACTACGCTGCATTTCTTCTTGATAATCACCTAATGATTGCGCCATGGCGTTGACACCATTTTTAAGAAAGTTTAACTCCCCTATAAGTTGTCCTGTAACACGACTTTCAAGTTTACCCTCTCTAATACGATCAACAGCTTGTACCATAGATGTAATTGGTCGAGTGACGTTTTTAATTAGCCTTAATGACAACAAACCACTTATAAATGCGCCAACAAGTGCGATAGAGAAGGCAATGATAAATTGATTTTGTTGAGCTAATTGAATACTGTTTTTGTCAATCTGTACTGCAACATAGCCAACGGTTACTTGCTGAAGGTTGTTGTTAGCAATAATCTGCGTACTACTTTTCTCGTCTATTACTGGAGTGCGTAGAATTAAATGATCATTTTGATGAATAAATTGCGTAGTTAATGGAATTTGTTCACCGGCTGAAATCCGCATTAATTCAGTATCTCCATGATAAGCACTCGTTACAAAAACTTGGTTATCTTTGGTAAATATGGTGATACTTTTGACCAGTTCTGATTGGCTACGATGGGCAAAATTAATAAGCTCTCGTAAACTATCTCGCTCTTTTTCTTGTAAGCTTCTGGTTGCTGAAATAGCAATTGGTTCAATTATGCTACGTGCACGATTTTCAAGGTAATCATTTAAGTTTGTATAACTTGAATAGGAAAAATAACTTGCAATAAACAACCCAATTAAGGTGGTTGGTACGATAGTGAGTAGGATAACCCAGTCTTTAAGACTCAATTTTTGCATAAGTTATTAACTGTTAAACCGATTACGTAAGGTAATAATTTGTCTGTATTCTTTCACACATTCTGTGCAATTTTTTGTATCATGGCATAGTCAACAAACAATTTCATCAGCTAAATAAACAGCGCTGATGCGAAATTGTAAGTTTAAACGCCTAAAAGTATGGAAGTAACATGGTTTCGGTTCGCAAATCACATCAAATGACACAAACTAGCTTTACACAATGGCTAGATACATTAGAGCTTAGTCAAGATAAAAAGGATGAGCTTGTCGCATTATGGCAGCAATTTTCGACATTATTTGCTGATCATCAAGAATGTGAAACTAAAGCACTAGAAATGGTTGAGATCCTTGCCAGCCTCAATTTAGATAAAGATTCATTATGTGCAGCGATTATTATTCCTTTAATTGAGTATAACTTGTTGCCTTTGTCTGATGTGCAAGAGAAGTTTAGTCAAAGTATTTATTTGTTGTGTAAAGGTGTCGCACAAATGGATGCTATTAAAACATTACAGCAAACTCAATCGAATAAAGTATCTGTTAATCAAGTAGATAATATTCGTCGTATGTTATTAGCGATGGTCGAAGATGTTCGAGCGGTTGTGATTAAACTTGCAGAGCGATTAGTTTTTTTAAGACTTGTTAAAAATGCAGATGAAGAAACGAGAGTGTTAGCGGCGAAAGAAACAGAAAATATTTATGCGCCATTGGCAAACCGTCTGGGTATCGGGCAATTAAAGTGGGAATTAGAGGATATATCGTTTAGGTATTTACACCCAAATACTTACATGAAAATAGCAAAGTTACTTGACGAAAAGCGTTTAGATCGTGAGCAATACATGGCTGATTTTGTTGATGGATTGTCTACAAAAATTTGTAATGCTGGTATTAATGGCGAAGTTTATGGCAGGCCAAAGCACATTTATAGCATTTGGAAAAAAATGCAGAAAAAGTCGTTAGACTTTGATCAACTTTTTGATGTTAGAGCGGTTAGAATTATCGTTGAAAAACTGCAAGACTGCTACGGTGCATTAGGTATTGTGCATACAAGTTGGAAGCATTTACCAAATGAATTCGATGACTATGTTGCAACCCCGAAAGCTAACGGTTATCAATCTATACATACCGTTGTTTATGGTCCTGAAGGGAAAACTGTTGAAATTCAGATCAGAACTAAGCAAATGCACGATGATGCTGAATTAGGTGTTGCTGCGCATTGGCGCTATAAGGAAGGCACGGCGTCAGGTAAAGCCAGTGGTTTTGACGAAAAGGTCAGTTGGTTACGTAAAATTTTGCAGTGGCAAGAAGATGTTACTGAAAGTGGTGAACTTATAGATGAGCTGCGTAGCCAAGTCTTTGAAGATAGAATTTACGTATTTACGCCTAATGGTGATGTGATCGACTTACCAACAGGTGCGACGCCATTAGATTTTGCCTATTATATTCACTCAAATGTAGGCCATTGTTGTATCGGTGCAAAAGTATTTGGCCGTATTGTGCCATTTACTCATCAATTACACACGGGTGACCAAGTGGAAATTTTAACCAGTAAAACGCCTAATCCAAGTCGCGACTGGTTAAACCCAACATTGAACTACATACATACACCACGGGCACGCGCCAAGGTACAACACTTTTTTAAGTTACAAGATCGTGATAAGCATATTAGTCTTGGAAAAGAACAGCTAGAGGCTGAGTTGGCTAAATATTCGTTTGAAAAAGTAGATTTATCTGCTGTATGTCAGCGATATAATGTTAACAATGCTGATGATCTTTATGCCGCGATTGGCTCGGGTAACGCGAAATTACAACAAGTTGTTAATTTTTTACTAGCGCAAGAAGAAAAAACAAAGCCTGTAACTGAGATAGATCCACAATCGTTGGTAAAACAGGGAACAGCGCAGCATCAACAAAAGTCAGATAGTAGTGGTGTTACTGTTTCTGGTGTCGGAAATTTATTAACACATATGGCAAAATGTTGTCAGCCTGTGCCTGGTGATGAAATTGCTGGTTTTATTACACAGGGACGCGGGATATCGGTACATCGCCATGATTGTGAACAACTCAACCATCTGCTAACACTGCAACCAGAAAGAGAAGTTGAAGTGCAGTGGGGAGAAAAAGATTCAAATTCTTACCAAGTATCTTTGCTAGTTACTGCATATGATAGACAAGGTTTGCTTCGAGATGTATCTACCATTATATCGAATGAAAGGATCTTAATTGTAGGTATTGAATCGAATTCAGATCGTAATGCTCATACAACGACAATGACGATTCAATTAGAAATATCACATCAAGAGAGGCTGCAAAAATTGATCAGTAAGTTTTCTCAGTTGGATGACGTTATTGAAGTAAAGAGAAAATAACATGATAAATGATAAACCCTCCATCGAAAAGCTGCGTTGGATTATGGCGCAGTTACGAAACCCTGAAACGGGTTGCCCGTGGGATATAAAACAAACATACGCATCAATCGTACCTCATACCATTGAAGAGGCATATGAAGTGGCAGATGCAATTGCTCAGCAGGATTACCAAGAGCTAGAAAAAGAACTAGGCGATTTACTTTTCCAAGTTATCTTTTACGCGCAACTTGGTGAAGAAGAAAGACGATTTGATTTTGACACAGTGCTTGCTGCGATATGTGAAAAACTGATCCGCAGGCATCCCCATGTGTTTGATAATGCGGCCTTGGTAACGGATGAAGAGATTAAAAGGAACTGGGAACAAGAGAAAGCTAAAGAACGTGCTGAAAAAAATAATGCAGACAATTTAAGCATACTCGCTGATATTCCAAACGCATTACCTGCTTTGTCACAAGCGGCAAAAATTCAAAAACGCTGTTCGCACGTGGGGTTTGATTGGCCTAATATCAACCAAGTAATGGATAAAGTAGAAGAAGAAATTCAAGAAGTCAAAGATGAACTGCAAGGGTCTGGTGACGGCCTCGCAGAAGAGTTAGGTGATTTAATGTTTGCTGTGGTTAACCTTTGTCGCCATGCTAAACAAGATCCTGAAGACTTATTACGACAGGCAAATCGAAAGTTTACTCGCCGTTTTCAATCTGTGGAACAGCAAGTTAATCATTCCAATAAACCTTTTACTGAACATGACTTACTTGAACTAGAACACTACTGGCAGCAGGCAAAAAAGCAAGAAAAAACCATTAAATAAGGAAGGACCATGCAAAAGCCAACTCTTACCGATTGTTCATTAACATGCAAAGGTGGCGTTGCGATATTAACGTTTGACCGCCACGACGTACGCAACGCCTTAACGGGTACGGCAATTGCCGATGACATTGTTGCCGTTGTCGAGTGGGTTAATCAAGACGCTGATGTAGCGGTATTAATTATCACAGGAGAGGGGTCCGCATTTTCGGCAGGTGGTAACATTAAGGATATGTTAGACAAACATGGTGACTTTGCTGGTGATGTTGAAACATTGGAGCAGCGTTATCGTCAAGGTATTCAACGTATTCCTAAAGTACTCTATCGTTGTGAGGTACCTGTTATTGCCGCGGTAAATGGACCTGCAATTGGTGCTGGTTTTGATATTGCTAATATGTGTGATATTCGTATAGCGAGTGATAAAGCAAAGTTTGGGGAAACATTTATTAATTTGGGTATTATTCCTGGAGACGGTGGCGCGTGGTTTATGCAACGATTAATTGGTTATCAGCAAGCCGCACACTTAACTTTTACTGGTGAAGTCATTGATGCTTACAAAGCAAAAGAATTGGGGATTGTATTATCTGTAGTACCTAATGATGAATTACAGCGTGAGGCATTAAAACTAGCAACAGAAATGGCTGCCAAACCGACACATGCGTTACGCATGAGTAAACGATTAATGCAAATGGCACAGAGAACAGAATTAAATGACTTTCTTGATGTTTGCGCGACTTTTCAAGGTATTTGCCATAATAATCCAGAACATATCGATGCGGTTAAGGCATTAATCGATAAGTTGGCGAAAAAATCATGATTTCTTGGTTACACCATCTAGTCATTTATGTACGAAAATATGTTAATAAACTGATACATATCCCATTGCCTGCGTTAGTAACAGGATCAAATCATCTTGAAGACGTGCCTGAATTATTGCAAAGGCACGGCAAGTCATGCGTTTTTATTGCCACAGACAAAGGGTTAATGCAATTAGGGTTGATTAAGCCGTTACTGCATTTACTTGAAGAGAAAGGGATCAAATTCTACGTCTTTGATGGTATTACACCCGATCCAACGATAGAGGTTATTGAGCAGGGGCGTTGTTACTTTACTGAAAACCAATGTGATGCCATCGTCGCACTCGGTGGTGGTTCAGTTATTGATTGTGCCAAAGGGGTTGCAGCTAGCGTGACTAAAAACAAGTCAATTGCCTCTCTTGCGGGACTGTTTCGTGTGCGAAAAAGGTTACCGTATTTTATCGCTATTCCAACAACGGCAGGTACGGGGTCAGAAACAACACTTGTCGCAGTGGTTACGAATAGTCAACAGCAACAAAAATTTACGGTTATTGATCCTTGTTTAGTTCCTGCCGTCGCGTTACTTGATCCTGCGTTAACAATTGGATTACCGCGTCAAATAACGGCAGAAACAGGCATTGATGCACTAACTCATGCGATAGAATCTTATATTAGTAAACACGCAACAACGCTGACACGGCAATATGGTTTAAATGCAATGCAGAGGATTTTTTCTGCTTTGCCAAGTGCTTATGACGACGGCAGTAATGTAGCTGCACGCAATGAAATGTTACTTGCCAGCTATTATGCGGGTGCCGCGTTTACCAGAGCATCAATCGGTTATGTACACGCTATGGCACATCAACTTGGCGCGATTTATCACATTCCGCATGGTAGAGCGAATGCTGTATTATTGCCACATATTCTCGAGTTCTCTAAAAACAAGGTCATTGATAAATATGCTGAGCTTGCTGTTTTATTAGGGTTTATTGATAAAGAGGAAAGCCAACCAGTACAAGCACAAGCATTCTTGGGGCGTGTCAAAACCTTACTTGAACAGATAAATATTCCACAATATTTTGAACAACTTCAGCCGCGAGATATTCCTAATATAGCGACAAGAGCAATAAAAGAGGCCTATTGTGAATATCCGGTTCCGAAAATGATGAGCGAGGCTCAATGTCAGGCGATTTTGCATAAGGTTAGTAAAGTTTAAAAGATTATTATGTTCTATAAGAATACATTGATTAGCGATTAACCAGACAAAAATAAAGCGCCGTATAAGCGCTTTATTTTTTACCTGTCGGAACTTATGCTTCCGATGGCAAATCTGCATTGTGATATACTTGTTGTACGTCGTCACAGTCTTCTAACATTGCCATAAACTTTTTAAAATTAGCAATGTCGTCTTCTTCGGTTATATCAACATATGTTTGTGGAACCCAAGAAATCTCTTCAACCTCTAAATTATATTCCGGCATTGAATCTGCAAATGCGGTTTTAATTTTATAGAATTCCGTATGAGGTGCGTAAACAGTTATTACTCCGTCTTCTAGCTCAACATCGGTAACGTCAATATCAGCCATCATTAAGTTTTCTAATACAACTTCATCATCATCGCCCTTGAAAGCAAATACAGCTTGATGGTCAAACATGTGAGAAACTGTACCCGTTGAACCGATTTTTGCGTTTGTTTTTGTAAAACATTGGCGTACATCTTTTATTGTACGGTTACCATTGTCGGTTAGACAATCGATAATCACCATGCAATTTCCAGGGCCAAAGCCTTCGTAACGTGCTTCAGAGTAGTCTTCTCCGCCTGCACCATTAGCTTTATCGATTGCCTTTTCAATAACATGTGTAGGAACTTGGTCTTTTTTGGCTTTTTCAATTAGACTACGAAGTGCTAAATTGCCATCAGGGTCAGCTCCACCGCTTTTTGCAGTAGCGTAAATTGCTTTACCATATTTAGAATAAACTTTGGTTTTTTGTCCGGCTGTTTTCGCCATAGACTCTTTACGGTTTTGAAACGCTCTACCCATCTTTAATCGATCTCATCAAGTCATAAAATGCGTAGATTCTAGCAAGCTATGCCCATGCTTTCTAGTAGGTAGAGGATGTTGGTGGTAAATAAATATACAGTGATGAGTGAGGAAATAAAAGATGACGAGAATTTAATCATTATTCTCGCCGAATTAGGTCATTTTTGGCATAATTTAACTACTGTTGCTGTCGTCGATTAATCATATCTTGTTGTCTTAATACGTTGATATCCCATTGCGCGAGGTTTAAATGTTTCAACTGATGAAACAGCAAAGTGTGTTTTAATAGATATTCAGAGATTACATTTTTCATGTTTACTTACTCCTTATTCTGTTACTTCTAAAGTTTCACTACCTAATGTTCTGGCGTGCATGGTTGATTTAAAATAGGCTAAGTTGTCTTTAATTACTCGGCTGTCTGAAAGCAGTAAGGCACTGGTAAAGTCATCTAATGCGCCAAAGTTATTGTTTTGTAAGTAACGAACAATACCGCGGTTACTTAATGCTAATGCTTTGATGAACTTACCTTCACGACTTCTTGCTGCATGAGTATCAATGTTATTAATAGCCTTTGAGCAAGCTTCTTCCGCCTGATCGAACTTATATCGTTTTAAATTCGCTGCACATAACCCCATATCAATTTCAAAGTGATGAGATGACTTTTGAGCATGTTTAAGTTTATTAAGCCCTGATGTGTAGTTGCCATTAACAAGTTCACTTGAACCTGCGGTATTTTTTATTACCGCAACTTTGAACTTGCTTAAAGGTTCGTCGGCAAGCGTTACCGTAGATAACATGCTTGCCAGTACTAAAGACACTAATTTGGGTGGCGTTGATTTCATGGTTAATCCTCTAGGTTGTTTAATAATTAGTGTTAAACGACAATTGAATGCCGTTCACAATTAAACAATAAGAGACCACTCCTTAACTGACAAACGATAAAAATGCAGTCATTAGCTGAATTAAATTCACTTGTACGCGGTTAAGCTCGAATCTTTACTCAGGCGTCGGCAACAAAGTTGCGCTCTACCCACTTGGCAAATGTATCCATTGCGCTTCCTTTTTCGATATTTTCGTGCTGAATTAGGTAATACTTATCTTTTGTAACTAACTCTTGTTCAAAAAGCTTTATCAGCAGCTTTTCACTAAACCATGTTCTACTCATAGGCAATGGTACTAATGCGATACCCATGCCTTGTTGAGCCGCCCGAGCAACACCAAACATACTGTCAAACTGAATAATTTGCTTAGGATCAAAGTCAGTTATGTTCATTTTATCGGCCCACTGATGCCAAGACCAAGGGCGAGACTGGTGTAAAATTAGTGGCACATGTTTGAGTGCATCGAGTCCTTTATTTACCCATTGTTTATATAACTTTTTGTTACATGCAGGGGCGTATCGAATAGGAAATAGTTCATGAACAATACTGGCATTGGGTATGCCATTAGCGAGTACAATTGATAAATCAGCGTTGATACTTGATGGAGAATTCGCTTTTACTGTTTCTAGTTGTAAGTCGATATTTGGGTATTTTTCCGTCCAATCACTGAGTTTTGGTACAAAGAGCTCACTGGCAAAAAACTCAGGCATTGAAATAGTAATAGTTTGGTTTTGTTGGTTATGGGTAAAGTTCGCTATTGTTGACTCTAATTCTGACACTAAAGGTTGAACAGCATTGTAAAACTGCTTACCTGCACTGGTTAAAGCAATTGCGCGTGTTTGACGTTGAAACAACTCAAAACCTAACTGTTCTTCAAGTTGTTTAATTTGATGACTCACGGCTGAGGGCGTCAAAAATAGCTGAGAAGCCGCATGTTTAAAGCTCAAACATTTAGCTGCTATACAAAAAGATCTTAAACCGCGAATTGGGGTTTGAATTGCCATAAATACCTTATTCTTATTAATCCAAGTGAAGTGTTAGCAAGTGTTAAACCAACATATACAGCCTTGTTTATTAAAGACATTTTTTGGGTTTTAAAAAATATTGCCTATTGTTGTAACATGAGGCGCACTGTTTTGGTGCGAACTAGATAAAAAAAAAGCGCTGTAGAAACAGCGCTAGGACATTAAACATAAAGCGTCAAATGCAAGAAATCTGGGGAGATTTCAAAAGCAATTGCAGCATAGCGAGATGAATATCTGATGACAATTGAAATAAATTATCATGATGAATGAAGAAAATTCATTTGTTTACTCTTCACTTACGTTACTTTCGTTTTTTTTCCATAGCCACCAAGAGTATATGCTAGGAGCAATCGCTGAAGGTAAAACTAACCCCACAATTAAAAACGTTAAGTGTTCAGTACGGATTATCCAGCATGCAGTGCCCACAATAAAACCTGTAATCATAAATAATCTTCCTGATAATCTATGGGTTTTACGCCAATTCTCATCATTTTGCAGTGCCCAAGGAGTCCGGATACCAATAAAATAGTTACTTTTCGTTTTGCTTAAAAAGTTACCTATTATCATTAAGCTAATGCCAACCATAAAGACGACAAGTAATTGCATGTTTATTTCTGCACCACAAATTATTGCGATATATCCTAACTCCAATGTGCCTAACAAAAGTGAGATGGCGAAGGTTATCGAATAAACAGCTTTTTTTGATTGGCTTAAATTTTCTTTTCTTGGTTCAAAAAATCGCAACAGAAAAATAACTGCAATTAACGCGATTGTCACTGCCGGCGGAAATAACAATGCAGTGTGCGCATTAGCATATTTGTCAACGACGCCGGCACTATTCCAATGAATCGGCAACTGCAAATCTGCAGGTACTTGTGAGATCATGATTAGAGCGGCCAACAGGATAGTTATTGCGATGACCATTGTTAGTTTAAACATGTTCATTGTTATTTCTCCTTTACTTTAGCTGTATCATTTTCTTGTTGGTCTTTGCCAAATAGAGAAAGCAATCCGGCCATTAAATCTTCAACAACGCTAGTATTCAACGAATAATAAATCGTTGTCCCTTGCCGCACGGTTGTTACTAAATCTGCAGCTTTCAATACATTAAAATGTCCTGATAGTGTCGATTTTGCGACATTTATCTCATTTGAAATTTCACCTGCAGTAAGGTTTTTTTCTTTGAGCAGTGCGAGTATTTTTCGCCTGACGGGACTCGATAACGCTTGAAATGCATCAGACATATTATCTCCTTTTAAGTCGTTATTTCGTGATTTTACGAAATAGGCGAGAATTAAAGTGCGTTGAGGTGCTATAGAATTGCTAACTTAATAATAAATTTAGGAATTTATATTTTGTTACTTTGATTGTAATAAAATTGTTAATGATTAGACTAAACATGTGTACCTGCATAACAGCGAATAAAAATAAATCACATAGGATGAGAAAATATGCTAGAAATCAAAGGTTTGTCAAAAACATATGATAATGGTGTACATGCACTGAACAATGTAAACCTATCAATTCCAAAAGGAATGTTTGGTTTACTTGGGCCAAATGGCGCAGGAAAATCTTCATTGATGCGCACAATATCAACGTTACAGGAAGCTGATGAAGGCTCGATCACCTTTGATGGTATTGACGTGTTTGCCGATCCTCAACAATTACGACAACGGTTAGGGTATTTACCACAAGACTTTGGTGTATATCCTAGGATCAGTGCTTACGACTTATTAGATCACATGGCAATCTTAAAAGGTATTAGCCAAAAGGGTGAGCGTAAAGAAGCGGTAGAAGGCTTACTAGCGCAAACAAATTTATTTCAACATCGAAAAAAAGCTGTGAGTGGTTTCTCTGGTGGTATGCGTCAGCGATTTGGTATTGCGCAAGCATTATTAGGCGATCCTGATTTATTAGTTGTTGATGAACCGACAGCGGGTCTTGATCCAGAAGAACGTAATCGATTTCACAATCTACTGGTTAGCTTAGGGGAAGAAAAAGTCATTATTTTATCTACGCACATCGTTGAAGATGTCTCTGAGCTTTGTCCGAATATGGCAGTGTTAGCTTCTGGTCAAATATTACTTGAAGGTAATCCTATATTACTGACGGATAAACTGGGCGGCCAAATTTGGCGTAAAACAGTAACGCAACAAGAAGCTGAAGAAATAGAACAAAATATGCCTGTTATTTCAAAACGATTATTTGCGGGTAAAACGATTATTCATGTTATGGCTGAACAAGCACCAGAAGGTTTTGAAGCAGCACCAGCAAACTTAGAAGATGTCTACTTCTCGACATTACACGCTCATCGTAATGCGGCTTAAGGGGTAAGTTATGTTTGCAAAAATGTTTTTATTTGAATGGCGATACTATACTCGTCAACCTTCTTTTATTGTTACAAGTGCGATCTTTTTCTTACTGACATTCTTCGCAACTGTTAGCGATAATGTGCAAATTGGTGGTGGCGGTAACGTTCTATACAATGGGCCATACTCTATTGCGCAAACCCTAGTTATCATGGGGATATTCGCCATGTTTTTGGTGGTTAATTATGTTGCAAGTACTGCAACCAGAAATGACACTACTAAAATGGCTGAGATCCTTTATAGCAAGCCAATTAATCCAATTAGCTATCAACTAGGTCGTTTCTTTGGATCTTTTGCTATGGTTGCAACAGTGTTTGCTTTTGTGCCATTAGGGATACTTTTAGGAACGGTTATTGGAGGTTTAGCAGGCTGGGTGGATGCAGAGCGATTAGGCGCCACTAATCTTACTTATTATTTTACCGCGTATTTTTATTTAGCCTTGCCAACCTTACTGGTTTTATCTTGCATGTTTTACGCAGTCGCTATTCGTTTTCGTAGTATGATGGCTGTCTATTTAATTGCCGTAGGCTTCTTTATTGCCTATACCGTTGCAGGACAACTATTTTCAGACCCTGAATATCGTACGATTGTTGCACTGGCAGACCCTTTTGGTGTCAATACCTTTGGCGAAGTAACGCGCTATTGGACCATGCACGACAAAAATAATACGGCCGTTGAGTTAACCGGTGTTTTGCTTGAAAACCGCATAATCTGGCTAATTGCAAGTGTTGTAATTATGGCAGTTTTTGGTGGATTTACCCGTAAAGTGTCACTCACACAACCAAAAGCGAATAAGAAAGAGAAGCAAAAAGTTGAAGAAAACTCTGATTCAGCACTCGCTAATCGTGTTGACTATAAAAGCCAAGGTATTACAACTGGGGCTCATTTATGGTTACGGATTAAATTTGAAATAAAACAAGTGATATTCAGTGCACCATTTTTAGTACTTGGCGCCTTTACCGTATTTGCTTTAGTTGCTCCGCTTATTGATCCTCGGGCAATGTTTGGCACACCAAACTGGCCAATCACACAATCAATGATTCAATTAATTTCGGGATCAACCGGATTATTAATGCTGATTGTCTTAACATATTACAGTGCTGAAATTGTATGGCGTGAGCGTAATTCAGGCATGGGTGATATTGTTGATTCAATGCCAGTAAATAACATCACATTTTGGTTATCGAAAATTATTGCCATCAGTTTAGTGCTAGCGTTGTTATATGTTTTTGGTATTTCAGTTACCGTGCTCAACCAAATAATCAGAGGGTATGATAATTTTGAATTTTCACAATATTTCATTCGACTAGGTTATGTGAATCTAGTGCCGTTAATAATGACTGCGGTATTAGCTTTCTTTTTACAAGTACTTAGCCCGAATAAATATATTGGGATGCTATTGTTTGTGCTGTATATCATTTCTACGTTGGTAATAAGTAGCTTTGGTTTCAGTCATAATATGTTTCAGTTCTCTGGATCACCGCAAGTTTTTTATTCAGACATAAATACTTATGGCCATTTTTTAACAGCCCATTCTTGGTACATGCTTTATTGGTTAGGTGCAACAATTATCTTAGCCGCGTTAACGTATGCATTATGGCACAGAGGACCTGCTCAACCGCTAAAAACGCGATTTAGCAAAGTGGGTTATTACTTAGGTAGTAAAGGTAAAGTAGCAATAGGCCTTGGTTTAGCGATATTTGTTGCTTCAGGTGCTTATATTCACTACAACACGCGTGTCTTGAATGAATATGTGATCCAAGAAGATCGTCATGATCTTCAAGCAGAATATGAAAAACAGTATGTTGCTCATAAAGATGACGAATTACCAATGATCACTAAAACGCATGCAAAAGTTGATATTTATCCTGCTAAGCGTCGAATTGAAGCCGTTGCTGAAATTACCGTTAAAAACACCACAGATACAAACATTGAGCGCTTTCTTGTGTCTAAACCACGATTTTCAAAAAAATGGGATGTGGTAATAGCTGGAGGCAAATTGAAAGATGTTGATGCTAAATTTGATACTGCATGGTTTGAATTTGATAAACCATTAGCGCCAGGTGAAAGCAGAACAGGGCAATTAATTGCGCATCGTTCACATCAAGGTTTCTCTGATGGTAATAATGACTTTATGCTTGTTGAAAATGGAACGTTTATTAATAATTTCGAGCTATTTCCCGCATTTGGTTATCGCCAAGATTGGCAATTAGTAGATCGCCATGAACGTAGAAAGCGCGAACTTGATCCAATTGAACGTGCAAATAAGTTAGAAGATAGTCGTTACTATAATGAAAGCTTTTTTGGCAAAGGCGTTGGCTTTATCGACTTTGAAGCGACAATTACGACAAGTGAAGATCAATTCGCTATCGCGCCGGGATATGTGCAAAGTGAAAAAGTCGAAGATGGCCGTCGAACGTATCATTATAAAATGAATGCGCCAATGGTGAACTTTTACTCGATAATGTCTGCCAAACTTGAAGCTAAAAAAGAGCAGTATAAAGGCATTGATATCGAAATTTACTATCATAAAGACCATCATATGAATGTTGATCGCATGATCGAATCAGTAAAAGATTCAATTGATTACTTCACGCAAGAGTTTGGTCCTTATCAGCACCAGCAAATGCGTATAATTGAATTTCCAGGTTATCGGTCATTTGCGCAAAGCTTTGCGAATACGGTGCCGTATTCAGAGCGAATTGGTTTTATTACCGATCTACGCGATCCTGAAAATATAGACCCAGTGTATTACGTTACTGCTCATGAAGTTGCTCACCAATGGTGGGGACATCAAGTAGGCGCCGCTAATGTTCAAGGCAGTGCTATTATTTCTGAATCATTATCGCAGTACGCTGCATTAATGGTGATGGAGAAGAAATATGGCCCAGAGAAGATTCGTAAATTCTTAAAGTATGAATTAGATCGATACCTGCGTGGCAGAAGCGTTGAAGCGATTGAAGAAATGCCGTTGTTCCGTAGTGAAAATCAACAGTATATTCACTATCGCAAAGGATCTGTTGTGATGATGGCATTGAAAGATAGATTAGGTGAAGAAAAATTAAATAAAGCACTGGCTGATTTTCTAACTGAATTTAAATATCAGAGCACACCATATCCTACAACGCTTGATTTAATGGCGTACATTAAACAAGATGCTGATGAACAAGAAAAACAGTTTATCAGTAGCTTATTCGAACATATCACGCTTTATGATCTTAAAACGACAAACGTTGAAGTTACTGATCGTGACGATGGAAAGTTTGATGTAACTATTACGGTTGATGCAGCAATGCTAACAGCTGATGGTCAAGGTATAGAGACTGAAAAAGAGTTCTCAGACATGATTGATATTGGTTTATTTAGCGCAGATCCCGAAGATCTTTCTGCAGAAGAGCTGGTGCAATATCTAGAAAAACATGAAATTAAATCTGGTGAGAATGTGATTAAATTGACTGTTGATGAAAAACCTAAGTATGTTGGCGTTGACCCATTTGTTCGATTAATTGACCGAGACAGTGCGGATAATATTTATCGTTTGTAAGTGTTATGTCATCTTGAAATAGATTGACAGTATGTAAAAGCCACCGATAATCGGTGGCTTTTCTTTTCGTAATGATGGCTCTTAAATTAGGAAGTTATAACGCTCGATAAAAACGTAATAACACATTTGAAAAGGAGCATATTCATTAAAGGTATTTTGTCCATGCTGCATTACTTTTTCTTTTAAAGACTCCAAACTTCTTCGTTGGCCAATAAAGTAGTATCGCTAGAAATGCGGCAATGCACCAAATTTGCCAAATAGAATCTACTCCCCAGTACTCACCTTTATTGGTGCCAAACATTGATACTAATACTCGATATGACACTAATAACACATATAAATGGAGGATATAAAAAAACATTGGTGCGCCACCAAAGTACGCTATAGCGTTCGTTATGCTGTTATTCGCCTGCTCTAAAGTGGCAAGTAGTAATAATGCAATCCCCAAGGTAAACAGTAGAAAATCTAGAGAAGGAGGATACTTAGTGTAGTTAATAAAAGATTTTAAAGATTCAAGCCAATTAACACCAGAAACCCAAGGTAGCGTTTCTCCATATATATTAAACCCTCTTAATACCAGTAGCAGTAAAATACAGCTAATTCCGCAAAGTATTAAGGTAGATGTTCTTTTTTGAGCGTTAATATGGGAAGAAAATATTGGTGCAATAAAGTAACCCAGTAAGATTACGCCAATCCAAGGTAATACGGGGTATGACGCTTTTACTTTGAAGGACTCGCCAGTAAAGATAAAACCTCTATCATGCAAAATAGTCCAAAGTGTATAACCAAGTTCGTTTGGCTGAAAGTGAATAAATGCTAACGCGTTGTGCCCAAATACAATAATAAAGCCCAAGCAACCAATTAACCAATGAGGTAGCTTAGTAACTATGGCAAGGGCAACCATACTTAAGCCAATAGCCCACATTACTTGCAAATAAAGTGCGTTGTAGTCGCCAAACCAAGAAAAGTTAATTAAGGTTATTTCGACAAAAATTATAAATAACCCGCGTTTAAGTAAAAAGCTTTGGGCTGAACGTTGATTGCCATTACTTGGGTGGGCGTAAAGCCATGCAGATAATCCCGTTAAAAATACAAATACGGGGGCACAAAAATGCGCACTGATCCGGGTAAAAAACAAACTTGTGTCTGTTTCATCGAGGATCATTGGATCGGCAACATTGTGATGATAAAAAAATCGTTCGCGTACGTGATCGACTAACATGAGCAACATGACTAACCCTCGCAAAATATCGATCGATACGAGGCGCTTTTTAATAGCATTAGGTGTTGATTTTAATGACTCTTGGTAGGGTGAATCAATGTGAGTATTTGATGTCATATGATTATCGTAAGTTTGAATTATTGGTTGGCTATTGCATGAAATTAACTACACGCAATAGCGTAATTTAAGTTGATTAAAATTGGTATTTTACTGTCATGTTATAGTTGACTGGCGAACCAGGCATTGTCCATAGTTTATGGTATGAGTTTTCAAAATAGTGTTTATCAAATAAATTATTAACATCAAACTTCACACTAATTTGTTTGCTTAGATCTATAGCGGCAGAAAGGTTAACTAAAGAATACGACGGTAAGATATAATCTGCGTCAGTCGTTTCACCCAAACGATCTCCTACATAGTTTACAGAAGCCCCCAAGTATGTGTCTTTACCCATTATTTCGGTGAAATGTTTGAGTGCTAGGTGACCTCTGTGTTTTGCTATATTAATGAGCCTAGAACCTTTAGGAATAGGAACGCCCCAATCTGAATTGATAACATCATTTGCCGTTTTAGCGTCAGTATAAGCATAGGCTAACTCAACCACGGTATTGTCAGTAAGGTGTGTCGTTAATTGAAAATCAACGCCCTGACTTTCAACTTCTCCTAATGTGGCAGATAGTCCTGTATCTGGCTCTGCAGTTAACATATTGGTTTTTTCTGCATCGTATATTGCAATACTCCCTGAAAATCTATTTGCAATATTTTGCCACTTAGCGCCAATTTCAAAGGAACTGGTTTCTTCTGGATCAAAGGCGTTTCTGTCTGCATCGAGCCCCGGATTTGGTCTAAAACCTTCCGCATAGCTTGTATATAAATTTATAGTGTCATTAAGTTCATAAACCAAGCCTACACGCGGTGTAACTTCTGTTTGCTCTTTGTGTTGTGAATCATTGCTAAGCTTATTTAAAATGTCCTGCTTAAATTTATCGACCCTAAAGCCAACGAGTAATTTTGAACTTTCGGTTAATTCAATCAGGTCCTGTGCGTACAACCCCAAACCTTCTTGTTGTTCTGCGGTTTGTGTTTTCGGTGATGCGATAGGTCTAACTTGCGTGTAATCAGGCATATTGGGATCGATGCTGTATGTTGTATCGTCTGTCCCCCAAGCTGTGCGCCAAACCTTGTAGTCAGTATTTAAATCATAGTTAAAATAGTCTAAGCCGACTAACAAATTATGTTTAATATCGCCGAATATAAGTTCGCCGCTTAATTCAATACGCGCCGATAAATCTTCTGCTTGATAATCACGCTCTCTGCGCTGTCTTGATAGTGTGTCGGGATCGGTATAAACCAGCTGACGACCGCTAGAAAGTTCAGTGTCAGAAGATATACCTTTAAATGATGAATCTCTATATGCAAGGCCTGCTAGCATATGCCAGTCATTGTTGATCGTGTGATTTAACAACAATTGATGGCCTAGTGCTTCAACTTCGTGAGCGCCATCGCGAATATCACCATAAAAATCCTCAGGGTTGGTGGCGTTAAAATCATTATTTAAGACATAAACGCCACGATCTAATGGCTTTTTCTGATCAAGCACTTCCATTTCGTAACTTAGACTCGTGGTATTAGAGATGTTCCATAGTACAGAAGGACTTAAATGTAAACTTTCAAGGTAAACATGATCGCGATAAGTGTCAGAGTCTTCATACGAACCATTTAAACGATAAGCGGCAACATTATTTAGTGCATTCGTGTAGTCAAATTCAACTTGTTTCTTACTGTAATTGCCTAGTGTTCCTTGAATAAAACCTTGCTCATCAAATTGCGGTTTTTTGGTAATAATGTTGATTGTACCGCCAGGCTCACCTTGGCCATATAATGCTGAACCTGGGCCTTTCATCACTTCAATCGTTTCAATATTTGCTGTACTTCTATTACCGTTATACCCGCGTGAGTTGAAACCATTTACTAAATAACCTGTAGGATTGTTTTCATCACCGGAAAAGCCGCGAATAGCAAAGCTATCAAACATACCGCCAGAGTTGTTTTGCCTTACTATACTTGGCGAAAAATCCAGTGCATCAATAAATCGAGTAATATTTTCGTTTTCAATGGTATCTGCGTCGATTCTATCAACTGCTTGGGGTGTTTCGATTAATGGAACGTTACCGCGATATGCTTGCCAGTGTCCTTGTACTTCAATTTTCTCTAAATTTTGTTCGGTAGCTGTCGCTGTAAATGATGAAAGCGATAAAACAGAAGCGATGGAAGTTGCTAATACAGATAATTTAATTTGCGTGGTGCGAGTCATTATTTGTCTACTTTTTAAAGAGTTAAGTTACTGTATTCTGTATTGGTAGTGAAATATGCCTATTAAATATTTCAGTGTTAACCAATCAGGTAAGATTTATAAAGGTTGGCAATGTTATAACATCACAATTTATTTTCAAGTTTAATTTTGTCTGTTTATACAATAAACATTTGTGGTTAACTTGAGATATGCTTCTTAAGGTGGGATAAAAGCGGCTTTACTTTTGTCGGTTAAATTTTAATTTACTGTTTTCAAAAAAGTATTTTAAAGGGTGATTAGTGCTAAAGAGAGTTTAGTAAACAGTTACTTTTAGCGTTTAAAGGTTGTTGCTATTATGAGAGATTGGCAGTTTCTACGTGATATGCCTAATAAAGGTTACAGTGCTGACTAGTTAGCTTATGTAACTGCCTGTAGATATACGCTAGGAGTGGCAATATTTGGAAAAGCTAATAGTCTCAAACAATATTAACTCATTAAATGAGCACACAATTGAAAAATAAAATCTAGCATTAAATATTTACGTTATACAGTTAGCACAACTCAAATCTACCAATCTACGTTGTAGAAGAAGTAGATGCGATTAACAAGGCATTGTCTAGAAATCAGCAGGTGTCACAACCACCCCTTTTGACGAGCAATACGTGCGGCATCGACACGATTAGTGGCATTGAGCTTTGCGATAGCCTCAGATAAGTAATTACGAATAGTGCCTTGAGATAAAAAGAGTTGCTCCGCTATTTCTGCCGTTTTAAGACCATCACTGGCAAGTTTTAACGCTTTACGTTCCTTTTCAGACAAAGGGTCGTTGTCATCAAGCGCAGATAAAGCAAGTTCAGCGCTGAATACTTTCGTTCCTTGGCTTACATTTCTTATTGCCGCAACCAGTTCATCTGAATCTGCTTCTTTTAAAATAAACCCCATGACCCCAGATTTTAGCGCACGCTTTATGTACCCTGAGCGAGAGAACGTGGTCATAATAACTGTTTTAACCGAAGGATTTACATCGACTAACTTTTCAGCCAGTTCAATGCCTGTCATTATTGGCATTTCGATATCGGTCAATACAATATCAACAGCATGCGTTTCAATAAGTGACATTGCTTCTTGGCCATTTGCGGCTTCTGCAATTACCTCTATATCATCTTCTAAGCTTAGCAATGCTGAAATTGCGCCTCGCACTAGCGCTTGATCTTCCGCGATTAATACCTTGATCATCTATTCTTTTCCTAAAGTGATTCGTGCACAAAAACCGTCTTGTGTGTTGATGGTAAACTCAGCATTTATCAGTTGGCACCGTTCTTTTATACCTGTTAAACCATTACCCCAATTGGGCGCCAAAACCTGTCCATTATCTTTTATAGTAAGTGCTAAAACTTGATCATCAACACATGTAGTTTGAATATCAATTAGCACCTGATCACCGGAACTATGTTTAAGAATATTGGTCACTAATTCGGTACAAATAAATATCAACGGCAATTCAAGATGAGGTGGTAAACTCGTTAAATCAATGTTTTTTTTCACCGTGATATTGTGACTTTCCAATTCAGAAACCAGTTTTTCTATCTGTTTTGGCAAATTGTATTGTTTTATGCCTGATACAGCTTCTCTAACTTGCGCCAATATTTCACGGGACAATGAAGCAACTTCGTGAATTTCAGTAGCAGCTTTTTCATGATGGTTTTTACTGATCAACTTCTCAGCTAAATTGGCTTTAAGTGCTATTGATGAAAGTGAATGTCCCACTAAATCATGTAAATCACGCGCAATACGTTCACGTTCGGCAATTGCGGCAAAATGCTCTACTTTTTGCTGGCTAATGTTTTCTTTTTGCTTATGTAGGCGATCTTTACGCTCAGCTTGACCAAAAAAGAATAGGCCAATTGAAACAATAAGTGCTGGTGCTAAGAAAAAGGCATCGCGATATGAAAAAAGCTCTGCGGAAAGAACAATAGCGAGCAAAATTCCGGTAAGACCTTGAATCCCTTTATTGAAACGAAAATTAAAACCACAAAAATAGGCGGCATAACCAAATAAAGCTTGAGTGCCCGGTGTAATATAAGTACCTAAAACGCATAAAAAGATAATCCCCAAAGTTGGCAGTAATACCTTTTCTCCCTTAGCAAAAATAGCTTTTTTATAGAGTGCTAAGAATGCCAAATAAATGCCGAAAACACCGACTAAGCGTGGCCCTATGAAAACAGACAAATTAAATATAAGGGGTAAGAAATAAAAAATGGAAAAGGCGAGTGGCCCCCAAAGCCAATATGGGTTGCGTTTATCCGCCAATGCTTGGTTAAAGTTATCTGACACAATATTCTCCCTTTTCCATAAAGTACCGATTTCTTTATGTTTTTGCTACTTGTATCGTAAGTAATTGGTGTACTTTTTTATGCCTAAGGTAAAGCTGCGTGATACTGATACCGTAAACAAAAACAATGATAAAAGGGATGGTTGTAAAGCGGATTTCAGGCCACATAAACCATGCAATAACAATGAGGATGGTGCGAAGTAAAGTGTGCAGAACGCCAACATTATGGCCAATAATCCAAGTAATTGGTAACCACATTAGACCTGAGATAATCCCGATGCTTAAAGGCAACGATGAATAATTTTCTAAACCAAAAGGAATGGCAATTGAAAAGCCACAAAGAGACATTGCAACCGTATAAAGGAATAATTTATCAAATGGGTTCATATCAGTGCTTTTAGCCAATAATTTCTCACCCGTAAATTTTGACAAAAACAGCGCCAAATAGAAAATGGATCCTGTACCTATATAAAGAGGCAGTACCATTTGCTCTGACGGCAAGTAGAAACTTAACACCCCTAATAAAAACCATACTATCGCACCTGAAAGCGGCATAGTTATCAGCTTCTTTTGTTTAAATTCTTCTCGATATTGCTCTAATGTTTTCATTGTAATAAACCCTTGAGTGAGTGTAATTATATCTAGGTTTTTAGCCCACAGCCTATGTGGGCTAAAAGGCATTACTGATTTTGTTCGATTAAAAATTGCGGCCAGCTGTAATTAGGCGAAATCTCAGTCGCCTGTCGCCAATCGGCTATCGCATTTGCCGTTTCGGATATATCAAGCTGCGATAAACCACGCCACACGTAAGCTTCTGCATGACCCCATTTTGTGTCTACCGCATTATCAAACTGGAACAACTCAATGGCTTTATCCAAAGATTTTATTGCTGCTTTTTTACTGCCTCCAAACATCGCTGGTGTATTATATTCACTAATCGCTTTTATCAAATGTACTCGTGGGTTATTTGGCGCAAGTTCATAGGCATTCGATAAAGCTACTCCTGACTTTGGCCCGTAATAAGCGGCTTTTAATGGCGAAAAACTAATTTTGTAACCATAAACTTGTGCTAGCAATGCCCAGCTTTCGGCATCTTCAGGGTTTTGCTCTGTTAGCGTAACGAGCTGGTCAATTGCATTGTCGAGCGATGTATTTGCGGCTTCCGTTTTCGCGTTAGTACTTTGTATAATCGCCAAACGATAATAAGCAAGCGCTTTATCATAGTCAGTTGTTTGAGTGACCAACTGTTTTAATGTTGATAAATTCATCGTCATCGCAGCCTGTTCAATGGCATCAACAGATGCTTGGTCGGCTAAAACTGAGCTACTAAATAGCAATGTGAATAAGATTGAATGTTTCATAGTAACGGTCCTTAGTTGTATTGAGCTTTCGAGAGCCATTATCGAGGCGATATAACTTTTTGGTAATAGACGAATGTCATCAATTGGATATGACAAATGTCACAACTTGCATTAAAAGTTGAATGGAAGCATTTTTAAAAGGTTATGTGGAATTGTGAGCAATGGCTGATAATAATTTGCTCATGCATTGCCCAATGCATCGGATAAGGATAAAGGCCGATAACGAAATACAATAATATACACGTGTCACCAATCCGTTTTTAATTTAACTTTGTTAAAAGCTTTATTAAACCTGATATGTTTTCTAAAGCTTTAGCTTGGTTATCATTAGGTTTTTCTTCTTAGTCTTTATATCCCCAAGGAGTTGCTGGCGGAGTGATTGGCTTGGTTAAATCAAAATCAACACGAAACTCTCGACCTTGGCGGATTAAGCGATAAGTAAATTTTTCAGGGTAAATATACATCTGCCATGTATTACCCATTGACTGAGGGATACCTTGGCTTACAAATAGTTCTTTTGAATACTGATCAGCAGGAAAAGACTGCACATTTTCAAAACCCGCATCAATAGTATGACCGCCGTACATAGTCGACACATCATTAGTACCGTCTTTATGACGATGGTCATGCTTTAAACTTAATCCACTGCCTGTTTTAGTAATAATCCAAGTACGAGATGCATCCTTTCCTACATGAAATGGCACTTGTAGCTCTCGTTCGCTACATCGGCGCACATGCATAACGAGCTTTTTATCAGCAAATGAGCTCGGCCCTTTGGCATTGTCAACCGTTACAGTGCCTTCATACGCTTTACCGCAGTGGGCAGCAATATTGTCAAAAAAGCCATCATGGCTCGGAATAGATACTAATGGTGCAGGACGTGTTATTGCTGAAGTGGATGCTAATAAAAAAGCCACTGTTGTTAAGAATTCCATAGTAAGTCCCAAAAAAGATAAAGTTGCAGCTTACCCTGTTATGAAAAACAAAGGAAGTAACTGAGTAAAGTGGTGATTTTTTAAGATGACTAAGTTGCGAATATTCACAAAATCATTTGGTATGACACGCTCCACTAACGTATATAGGCAGAATAGATGCGTAGGGCAGTTTATCTTTGATAAATAAAAAGGCCTCAATATTTATCTCTGATAATTAGATACAAAAAAGCCCAGCGAATGCTGGGCTTATCTGATAAATGGTGCCGACTGCCGGAGTCGAACTGGCGACCTACTGATTACAAGTCAGTTGCTCTACCAACTGAGCTAAGTCGGCACACAAAGACTGTGTGCGATAAATACATTCAAAGGAATAATTTACCTTGGCACCGAACTAATGATTGTTTCTACAAATCACTACTTCAAAATAATGGTGCCTCGAGGCGGAATCGAACCACCGACACGGGGATTTTCAATCCCCTGCTCTACCGACTGAGCTATCGAGGCACTAGATAATAAATTATCATAGTACATGTCTTTTTGGCTTTGCCTTGAAGACGGGGCGTATTAAACTGTTTTTCGTTTCAACCGTCAACACTTTTTTTTGAAAAAATGTTTGTTTGTTGTTTTTTTCTCCGTATTGCTGTCATTTAATGCGAATATTGATTGAATTTCAACGTTTGATACTAAATTGGTACTAAAAATTTTTACTTTTGATGTTTACATAGTAAATGCATTTATTTCTGTTCTGGCGTATAACCTTCGATATTAGGTTCTATATTGTTGAATAAATAATCTACCATGATTTTTTCTAGTACAGCGCGATCGTCTGGATTCATCATATTCATTTTATGTTCATTAATAAGCATGGTTTGCTTTTTCTGCCAATCGGTCCACGCTTCTTGGCTAATGTTATCAAAAATACGCTTGCCTACGTCACCTGGATATAATTGAAATGCTAAGCCTGGGGCTTCTTTTTGTAATTTTTGACAAAAAACCGTTCTGCTCATAATTGCTCTCTGTAGAAATGAAAAAATATACCGTCATAGTATATAGAGATTGCGTTAAATTTTCTCGGCTTTTTCTAGTTTGCTAACGACGTAGACTCATACACGTTAAATTTAGTTCTTAAGTGTTCAAGCGCCGGTGATACGCTATTAAAAGCCTGCTGATATTGTGTCACTACACTTTTTGGTACCGCTTTATTAAAAGCAAAGTAATCGCCAATTTCAGCTAATGTATACACTATTTTGTATTGGTCACGTTTTTCTGGGGAACGTGCCAATATACTGCGAAGGCCGCTTTTTGAAATAGCCATCATATCAATTCTATCATTTGCTAACATGCGTTCTGCATGTTCTATATCTGGGCTTGGGATTAAGTTTTTCACACCTTTGGTTTTCAGTAACTCTTCGGTAATATCGTCTCTGATCAGTGCAAAACTATTGCTAAACAAACGTTCTTCAGTGAGTTTGTCTTGAGCAATTGTTATTTTGGCTACGACAACATAAGTTGCAGTAAATATCGGACCAACCCAGTGAAACAACGATTCTCTGCTTGGTGTTCTAGACATAGCAAAGAGCACTGAATGGCGATTGCTTTTAGCGTAATGAAACCCTCGTGCCCAAGGAACGACATGAATGTCTTTTTCTGGCAGTTTGAGTTCTTGCCACATTAATTTAAGTGTTTCTACAGATAACCCGGTTAGTCTATCCTGATGAATATAGGAAGATGGAGGGTAATTTTCAGTATAAAAATCAAGAAAGTAATCATTTACTTCTTTTGCAAATGTTAAATGGGATATGAAAAATATCGAAATACACCAAATGGATGTTACGAATTTACCTGCACTTAAAAACGTCATCAATTACTCGATATGTTGAATAAGTCTTAGTGTACTTACAATTAAGTTACTATGAGCAGTTATTAAGGAATGTGCTCAACCTTTGTTGCACGTAACTAGAGGTTTATATTCAACTTTATTGTTATTTTATTGTTCACACACTGTACCTGTTTACGATACTTCTGGTCAACCACTCTATAGTATTTCTGCATCTTGAAAAAAGTCGTTATTTTACTGTCCACCTGTCCGTATCAAACTAGCTCTGTCCGCTCGAAAAGTGTCCGCGGACACTGTAAATAAGGCTGGAAATGGAAAATATCAATACTATTCAATAGGATAGTGTTTTGGCATGTTAGGTGCTTTATTAGGTTAGTCGTTATAAATGAGGATGTTCAATGATTAGGGATACTAGCCAACAAGACACACACGTTGTCTCTAAACAAACCAGTAAGGTAAAGCAAGTGGCGTTGGTCGCCTTTGCAGGTATTTTATTGTTTGTTACTTGGCAAGCTATTTCAACGTGGCTTAGCGCTGAAAAAAGCATTGCGAGAGCACAGCTAAAAATGGCAACAGTTGAGCGTGGTGATTTATTAAGAGATATAGTTGCCTCAGGTAAAATAGTGGCAGCTAATGCACCCATTATCTATAGCCCTGAACAAGGCTTAGTCACATTAAAAGTGAAGCCAGGAGACATGGTAGAGCTTGGGCAAAAGGTTGCGCAAATAGATAGTCCGCAATTAATGGCAACACTTGGCCAACAAAAAACGTTAGTACAACGATTAAGTTCTGCATTAAATCGAGAAAAACTCGCCTCTCGAAGAAAACAGCTTGAGTATCAACAAAAACTAGAACTAGCAAAGGTTGACCTTGCAGCAGCCGAAAGAGAAGCGCGCCGAGCTAATCAATCGATAGAGCGTAACATTATTAGTCAAATTGACTTTGAGCAAGCACAAGACGAATTAGCTAAGTCTCGTTTACGTACTCAGCATGCTGAACAGGAGGCAACGCTAGCAATTGACACTCTAGCCTTTGAAGTAGAGAACAAAGCGTTAGAGCTGAAAGCTGAGCAACAACGTTTAGCTGAATTGCAACGTAAAGTTGATGAGTTAGACATTTTATCTCCAGTCAGTGGCATTGTTGGTAACTGGCTAGTAGAGCAAAAAGCAAAAGTAAACAATAACGATTCATTGATGATGGTTGTTGACCTGTCAGCTTATGAAGCTGAATTACAAGTACCAGAAGCTTATGCTGATGAACTTGGGTTAGGAATGACCGTGGAAGTCAGTATGGCTGGTAAAACTTTATATGGAAAACTGGCGTCAATTTCTCCAGAAGTTATTGGTAGTCAAGTGACGGCAAGAGTAAGAATGGATGAAACCCAAGGTACAAGTTTACGCCAAAACCAACGCGTAAGTGGTCGCATTATATTAGAGCAAAAAGAAGATGTTTTGATGGTTCGTAGAGGCCAATTCTATCAAAGCGGTGCTGGTAAGCTAGCTTATGTGGTGCATGATGACTCAGCTGAGCGTGTTTCGATTGAAAGCGGCGCAACTAGCATGAGTCATATCGAAATTGTAAAGGGCGTTAAAGAAGGTGACACACTGGTTATTTCTAGCCTAGAACTATTTGATGATAAAGCGCGTGTTTTGCTTTATTAATCGTACTGAAAAATTAAAAAAATTAAGGAGAACATTATGTTAGTGATGTCAGATATTAATAAAGTATACCAAACGGAATTAGTGCAAACACACGCGTTACGTGATTTCAATTTAACGGTTAAAGAAGGGGAGTTTATCGCAGTAACGGGCCCATCGGGTTCGGGGAAAACGACTTTTTTAAATATTGCAGGGTTGTTAGAAAATATTTCTTCAGGTGACTATCAGCTTGATGGACAAAGTATTGTTGGCTTAAGTGATAAAGATCTATCGCGGTTAAGAAATGAGAAAATTGGCTTTATATTTCAAGGCTTCAATTTAATTCCCGACTTAAATCTTTTTGAAAATGTAGATGTTCCGTTGCGTTACCGCGGCTTTAGCGCTAAAGAGCGCAAACAAAAAATAGAGCATGCATTAGAGCTTGTTGGTTTAGCATCGCGAATGAAACACTTACCTTCACAGTTGTCGGGTGGACAACAACAACGTGTTGCTATTGCAAGAGCATTAGCCGGTGAACCTAAATTTTTATTAGCGGATGAGCCAACCGGTAACCTTGACAGTTTAATGGCAAAACAAGTGATGGAACTATTAGAAAAAATAAACAAACAAGGCACTACAATCGTTATGGTAACACACGATGCTGAACTTGCCCGTAGAGCTGAGCGCAATATTCAAATTGTTGATGGGCAACTTTGTGACTTTACCATGTACCAAGGTGGCAAAACTGCAAAAGAACAGGAAGCAATTGCCTAAAAGGCTAAGGAAAAAGCATGTTTAGTTATTATATTCAACTTGCGATAAAAAGCTTAAAAAGCACGCTAGGTACTACAATGCTGATGGTGTTGGCGATTGCCTGTGGCATCGGAATTTCAATGACAGCATTAACGTTAAATCATATGACGGGTAACAATCCGATTAGTGAAAAGTCAGATCAGTTATTTGCTGTACAGTTGCAATCAACCGGTAGCGACTCTACGTGGAACACCACAGATAATGTACCTCAACAAATGACTTATCAAGATGCAACGAACCTGATGCGTGCATTACCTGATCTAAAACATACACCTATGTATAAAACGGGTTTTTCTGTACGTACGCTTGACCCCGAGTTTGCTCCTGTATTGCATGCAAGCCGTGTTACTACACGTCATTTCTTTTCAATGTTTGACGTTAAATTTCTATATGGTGGACCGTGGAGTAAAACGGTAGATGAAAACCCAACCTTTCAAGTGGTGATCAGTGAAGAATTAAATGACAGGCTATTTGGTGGTGGTGATAACACAGGTAAAGAAATTTTCTTAAACGCTACTACTTATCAAATTGTTGGTATTACAGCGTCTTGGCAGCCGAAGCCAAAGTTTTATGATGTTAACAATGGCGCGTTTCAAAGCGCTGAACAGGTGTTTATTCCCTTTGTTTTATCTAGCGTTTACGAATTACACTCTTGGGGAAATAACAATGGTTGGAAAGCTGAACGCGTTAACAACTATCAAGAAAAGCTCGATTCAGAACTTTTATGGACACAATATTGGGCCGAATTACCCAACACAAAAGACAAAGAAGCGTTTTCACAGTATTTATCAGGGTATGTTGAGCAACAAAAGAAACTAGCTCGTTTTGAACGCGACGATGCCAGAGGTGTGTTGCGCAATGTTCAGGAGTGGCTTGACTATAACAATGTTGTCGGTGACGACTCTTATGTGCTCGTTGCTGTCAGTTTTATGTTTTTAGTGGTGTGCTTAGTTAATAGTATCGGTTTATTGCTTGCTAAATTTTTACGTAATGCACCACATGTAGGTGTGCGTAGAGCGCTAGGTGCGAGTCGTGGACAAGTATTTGCTCAACATTTAGTAGAAGTCGGCATGCTTGGATTGCTTGGCGGATTACTTGGATTAGCCTTTGCGTATTTTGGATTGTCATTATTGAAAAATAACTTTGATGGTTTTGATTTTGTTGCATCAATGGATTTAACCATGTTTATCGCAGCACCGTTAATTGCGGTAACGGCAACGGTGGTAGCGGGCATTTACCCCGCTTGGCGCGTATGTACAACGTTGCCATCTATTTATTTAAAAACACAATAGGAGCTGCATTATGTTACATATTTCTCCCATTTTTAATGCCATGATGCGAAATAAAAGTAGTGTTATTTTGATCATCATGCAAATCGCATTAACACTAGCAATTGTCAGTAATGCCGCATTTATTATCAAAGAACGCATCGACGATATGAATCGTGATAGTGGTATACCTGAATCAGAAATTATTGGCGTAGCAATGTATTTTTACGATGATAATGTTGATATAGCGAAGCAATTATTAGTTGATCAACAAAAGATTATGGAGATACCGGGTGTTGTCGAGGCGACAGGAATAAATCAACTGCCGTTATCTGGTAGTGGCGATTCTTGGGGCTTTCGTAATCAGTTGGAAGGTGAAGGTGCTATATCTGCCGGTGCTGGTGTGTTTACTGGAAATTACAACATTACTAAGCTTTTTGGTCATGAAATCACAAAAGGGAGAGACTTCCGTCCTGATGATTTTATTGTCCGAGAAACTGGGGCTGAAGCGCCCAAAGTGGCAATCATTACTCAAGCGTTAGCTGACGAGATTTTTCCAGACGAAAATGCGTTAGGTAAATATATGTATAGTATTGATATGCCATTTCAAATTATTGGTATTATCGATAAGATGCAAGGGCCTTGGGTGCATTCTCCTATGGTAGATCGCAATGTATTAATGCCAGTATTGTCTGTGCATCAGTTTATTCGATTTGCTATTCGTGTTGAGCCTGGGCAAGTTGATCATATTTTGAAAGATATTCAAGACATTTTATTAAAATTGGAAAATCGCCGTGTGATAAACGAAATATCCACCATCGAAGACATGAAAGCTACGAGTTATCAGCGTGATAAACTGATGACGAATATGTTGATGGTTATTATTGCCGTACTTATTTTTATTACTGCCTTAGGTATTGCCGGTATGACAATTTTTAATGTTAATCGTCGACAAAAACAAATTGGCACTCGCAGAGCATTAGGCGCAAGTCGTGTTGATATTCAAAGGTATTTTATGACTGAAAGTGCATTAATTGCTGGAATAGGCATTATATTGGGCATTATTTTGGCGTTAGTTCTTAATAACTACTTGATGACCTACTTTTCTTCTGATGCATTGTCTTTTAATTATATTGGTGCAACATTAGTGGGTATTATTTTGGTTATTGAAGTTGCGGTATTTATACCTGCCTTAAAGGCTTCAAAAATATCACCGGCAATCGCGACCCGCTCGGTGTAGTCATGCCATTTAAAAAAGCATTAGCGTAATTACTAATGCTTTTGATCTAAGGAAAGTTTAATGAAAAAAATATGGTGTCTGTTTATCTTACTTGTTTTTTGTTCTACAAGTTTCGCGGTAGTTATTAGGCATGACAAAAGTGCAGATGATTATGTTGTTAAAAATTCACCGCAGTATCTAGTTAATATGCCGCATGAAGGACAAGGAGTCTTGATTGCGCCAAATTGGATTTTAACTGTCGCACATGTGATTTTCTATGATTATCAAGGTAAAACGATTGATATTGCGGGCAAAGAGTATGTAATTGAATCAGTTTTCATCCATAAAGATTATCGAAAGCTTGAGCCGTCCACCTTGGAAAAAGGTACGAAAGCGACAATGGATTTTCAGTTTGCTAATCGTGATATTGCCTTGGTAAAGCTATCAACATCAGTTGATAGTGTCAGTCCGTTATCTATATATACTAAATCAGATGAATTAGGTAAGCGCGTTATTGGTTATGGAAAAGGCGCAACTGGAGATGGCATTAGCGGTGCAGTTTTCGAGACCAAGCGTGATAAAGTGCTACGTATACTCGAAAATAAAATTGAGGAAGTAACACCTTACTGGTTAGCCATAACATTTGACCAGCCTGAAAAAGCGTTACCGTTAGAGGGAATTGATGGTTCTGGAGATAGCGGTGGACCTGTAATTATCAAAAAAAGATGGTCGTGAGTGGTTAGTCGGTATGTTTTCGTGGGATTATGTTGACGGCCCTTTGAGTGATTTTCAAGCCGGATTATATGGTCATAAGTCATATCAAGTGAGGGTATCAAGTTATCAACCATGGATATCATCAATAATTGCAGCAAATTGATTCATTTCAATCATTGAGTTTGATAGGCTGATGCTCTTTGTGGTGATATCAGTTCAGCTAAGGTAACAAACTGATTTATGGAAAAAATATTAGTAGTCGATGATAATCCATCGGTCTGTAATGCATTAAGTATTTTGCTAGAGCTGCATGATTATCAGGTGGTTACTGCAAGCTGTCCTGCCGAGGCCATGCCTATATTAAATTATCAACGAATTGCATTAGTCATTCTTGATATGAACTTTACGCAAGACACAACCAGTGGCGAGGAAGGTAAACAGGCATTTTATCAAATGCGTGAAATGCTGCCTGATTTGCCTATTATTTTACTTACAGCTTGGACAGACTTAACAACAGCAATTGAGCTTGTTAAACATGGTGCTGCCGATTATTTAGCCAAACCGTGGGATGATGAAAAGTTACTCATCACTATTAATAATTTAATTGAGCTATATGAAGTGAGACAGGCGTCTCAATCGCTGATCAATCAAAATAGAGAACGCGAAACGCATTTAAGTGAAGCTAATTTATGTGGCCTTATTTTTAAAAGTATTAAAATGCAACGACTTGTTGATATGAGTATTCAAGTCGCGAAATCAGACGTAAGTGTTTTGATCACTGGACCAAATGGTGCAGGTAAAGAAAAAATTGCTGATATCGTACATGCAAACTCATTAAGGTCAGCTAATCCTTTTATAAAAGTAAATGTTGGCGCCTTACCGATAGACTTAATGGAAGCAGAGCTTTTTGGTGCAGAGGCGGGCGCCTATACGGGCGCCAATAAACGACGTATTGGCCGTTTTGAAGCTGCTGATGGTGGTACTTTATTCTTAGATGAAATAGGCAATTTATCGTTATCAGGGCAAATTAAATTATTACGTGTACTACAAACTGGCGAATTTGAACGTTTAGGAAGCCATGAAACAATAAAAGTTAATGTACGAGTCATTAGTGCAACTAACGCTAATCTTTCTTTAGATATTGAACAAGGAAACTTTCGAGAAGATCTATATTATCGTTTGAATGTTATTGGCCTAGAGCTACCTGCATTAAATGAGCGCACAGATGATGTTATTCCACTCGTTGAACATTTCACAAGGGGGGCTAAACCACTTTCGAAAATAACAGCGCAGACTTTAAAAGGGCATTCATGGCCTGGGAATGTGAGAGAGCTAGAAAATGCCTGTCAACGTGCTATGTTACTTTCTCAATCTCAAGAATGGCAGCCAGAAGATTTCGGTTTAGAAAGCTCAAGTCCACAATTGAATGCACAGCAAGATGACGTGATCACGCAACAAATGGTAGAACAGGCGATTGCCAATAATAATGGCGTTATAAGTCGTGCGGCTAAGTCGCTAGGTTTAAGTCGACAAGCATTGTATCGCCGTATGGAAAAGTTTGGGATCGACAAGTAATGTTTAATACCTTAAAAGGGCGGTTATTAATCATTGCAGTAGGCGCTACTTGGCTTTCAAATAGTATTTTATTCTTTTTTCTTTCAGCGACGGACTGGCAATTACTGTTATTCGTTTTAGTGTTTAGTAGTGCATTTGTTATTGCTATCGTACATTACTTTTTTGCCTTCATTGAAAACAAGTTGCTGGCACTGGAGTCTGGGTTATTAAATTTTAGAGATAATGAATTTTCGAATAGTTTAGCCATAAAAGGCAAAGATGAATTGAGCCAGTTGTGTCACTTATATAATGAGGTTGCTGAAAAATTACGTGCTGAAAAACAAAGTATTTATCAACGTGAATTGTTATTAGATAAAGTGATAGAAAGCTCACCAATAATGATGTTTTTGGTTGATGACGATGGTTACTTTGTTTATTCAAACAGCGAAACTCGTCATTTTTTAAATCAAGGCAAGCGCATGGAAGGTGAAAAACTAGATGCGCTGATGAAGCATTGGCCAGAGGCATTATGTCAGGCAATAATGCAGCACCGAGACGGTTTATTCGTTATTGAAGAACCGGACAATAGCGAAACATGGCATTTATCACGTGGTGACTTTTTACTGAATAATAAAAAGCATCAATTATTTTTGTTAAAGCACATGACACGGGAGTTGAGTAGACAAGAAGTTGCGGTTTGGAAAAAAGTCATCAGAGTAATAAGCCATGAATTAAATAACTCATTAGCGCCCATTTCTTCAGTTACTCACTCTGGTCAATTAATTGCTAAGAAGTATCAAGACCAGAAGTTGCCGTTGATTTTTGACACGATAAAAGAGCGTATCGATCATTTAAATAGTTTTATTTCGGGTTATGCTAAATTTGCAAAATTACCGACACCACGGTTAGAAGCAAATAATTTATCTGCTTTTATTGCGCAGCTAAAAGCACAACTCTCCTTTGTAGCACCAGATAATATTCCTGATGAAGTTGTGACGTTTGATCCTAGCCAATTGGAACAAGTGCTCATTAATTTGATCAAAAATGCGCAAGAATCTGGCTCAGCTTTATCAGAAGTCGCATTATGTATTGGATTATCAAGTTCACAATTAACCTTTGAGGTTAAAGACCGTGGTACGGGGATGTCAGAACAAGTGCTAACGAATGCACTGATCCCGTTCTATTCGACTAAACAATCGGGTACAGGGTTAGGGCTAGCACTTTGCCGAGAAATTATTGAAGCGCATGATGGCAATATATCATTACATAATAGGATTGGCGGTGGGCTTTCAGTTAGGATTGTTCTCCCTCGAAAGTCATGAATATCCTAAGCAAACGATTATCATTATAGATGCTAGCGCTTAGAACGTAGTTCGATGGTATTCCCTTGTGGGTCGTTAAGGTATACAGAATCGCCATACCCTTCAGCGCCATAACGACGTTCAAAATCTCCAATTTGTATTTGGTGGTTTTGAAAGTGCTGTTTAATCGCAGCTTGGTTGATTGGTGCTAACTGCAAACAAAAATGATCAAGGTTGTTATCATTTGAGGTTGGTGCTTTTCCTCCCAAACGACCTAACTCACTGTCAACGTTTACAATATCAATAAGCGCGCTACCAGCACGTAATTGTGTTAATCCCTGTTCTTTATCTGTTTCACGTTCAATATGACAACCTAATACATTGCAATAAAAATGTAGCATTGCATCAAGTTTATTTGTTCGTAATACAATATGGTCAATGCCAACTATCTCTAGCATAATGTGCCTTTAGGTTAACGTGTATTTGTGATTAACCTAAAGCTTGGTATAACTCACGTACTTCATCAAGTATTTTACAGCTAGATGCGGCTAAGCCGACAGTATCTTGATTAGTAATGTGATACCACAAGTGCTGATCATATTCAGCAATGTTTGTGTTTTCTTTTTTAAGCTGACACTCTACAAGTATTGGTGTGATATCCAAATGAAAGTGACTAAACGTATGACGAAAAGGCGTTAGTGCTTGCTGTTTAGTGCCTGTTAACCCAAACGAAGATAATTTCTTGTCTATGTTACTTTGTAAATCTATTTCGGGAAAACCATACAGTCCACCCCAAATACCACTTGGTGGACGTTTGATTAAGAGTACTTTCTCACCTTGTTTTAAAATCAACATGATGGCTGACTTTTCAGGAATTTTCTTTTTTGGTTTCTTTTGTGGGAAGTGTTGTTGTTCGTTACCAGCATAGGCTAAACATGTACTTACAAGTGGACAGTTTGAACAATCTGGCTTTGAACGTGTACAAAGTGTTGCACCAATGTCCATCATGGCCTGGTTAAATGCGTCTACGTGTTTTGCCGGTGTTAATTTTTCGGCAATGGGCCAAAGTGTTTTTTCATATTTGCTTTGTCCGTTATAGCCTTCCACTAAATAGTGGCGAGATAGTACGCGTTTTACGTTTCCATCAAGTATTGGGTGATGTTGCTTTAACGCTAGGCTTAATATTGCTCCTGCTGTTGAGCGACCAATACCTGGCAATGCTATGACCTGCTCTATAGCTAATGGAAACTCACCTTGGAATTTATCTCGCATTATTTGAGCCGCTTTATGGAGGTTCCGCGCACGTGCGTAATACCCTAAACCAGTCCAATGATGTAACACTAAGTCTTGTTCAGCATTTGCGAGTGCTGTGATGTTGGGAAAGCTTTCCATAAATCGCTGATAATAAGGAATAACAGTAGCAACTTGAGTCTGTTGTAGCATGATCTCTGAAATCCACACGCGATAAGGTGTTTTATTCTGTTGCCAAGGTAAGTGCTTTCTTCCTTGCTTATGATACCAGTTAACGACGGCTTCACTGAAACCTGTTGCTGAATTTGATGAAATACTAATGCTTTGCGTCATAGGGGCGTCAGTGTAGCGAAATTTACTGTGAATACCAGTAATTTTATGCATGAAGTTGTTATTGGTTATTTATCAACTTCGGTGGACTTTTTATAGCTCAGCCACTATATTTGGCGGCAAAATAAGCATTAAGGAATATTATGAAAATTCAAGCAAAAAACCGTTCGAGAAGGTTAAGAAAAAAACTACGCGTTGACGAATTCCAAGAATTTGGCTTTGATGTGGCGTGGAAGTTGTCTGATGATACTGACTCTGCTGGCGTTGATAGCTTTCTTGATAAGTTTATTGCTGAAGCTATTCAACCCAATAAACTAGGCTTTGGTGGTGAAGGAGATACCATCTGGCATGGGTTGATTTGTACAGAAAAGTTAGGTAGTTGTACAGACGCCGATAGAAAAGCCGTTGAAAAATGGCTTAAAGATAATGGTGCCGTTTCCGTCTCTGTAAGTGAGTTATACGATGTTTGGTGGGCTGAATAGTACACCAACACCCACCAAATTGATGAGTGAATGTTAGAAATGATACTTTAAAAGTAAATTAACATTTCGCTCGTCAACTCCTTTAATGCCAAACTTATTATCCCAGTGTACATATTCAATGCCTACGTAGAGTTTAGATTTAATATTTAGTGCTGGTGCTAAGTCATACTTTAGTTGTGAGGTAAAATTCATTTGAGCATTGGCGTCATCGGTAGCGGTAACATAATCTAAAAATCCATCGTACACCAAGGGGCCAATTGGTACGGCCCAGCTCAAAGTTGTTTGAATCCCGTTGTCACTTGAGTCAATGTTTTTATGGTAAATGTTAGTTTTAAAAAATAAAAAATTAGGTACCTTAAAGTTGGTGCCAATGCCAACTAGATAATTAGTAAAACCATCTCCAACTTCGGCTGTAGTCGCTAAATAGATATTTTCGATGAATTCATTTTGATAAGTAGATAATTGAAATCGCGGAGATATTTCGATATAGGTTTCGCGATCACCATTGCTAGAATGTAAGCGATCAACAAACAGAAAGCTATCACCCCAGCTATAGCCAGCTGCATGCTCAAAGGTAAAAACAGTGCGATCACTATCGCCGACTTTATAGTTATCTCCTTTTAAGAGGGTAGCGCTAAAATCTGACCATAACGTTTCTGCGTTTGCCTGCATTGGAGCAAATAATGTAGCTAGTATACCCGTAACAAAAATATACTTCTTGGTTAAATATAGCGTCTTCATGTGTACGTCCTATTCGGTTTTAAATTGAGCAACAAGTTGTTCTAATTGGTGTTTTTGATGGTCTAATTCCGTAATTATACTTGTTGTTGTATCGGATAAGTTAGAAATTTCTGTCGCCATGTCTGCTATCTTCGTCACATTTTCATTAAGTTCGTTAATGACGCTAGATTGTTCTTGTGTTGCGGTTGCAACTTGCGTGTTCATTGCGGTAATTTCATTAATATCAATAACGACTTCCCCAAGCACTTGTTTAGCATCATTCGTTTTCTCTAAGCCTTGGCTGGCAAGCTCAGTGTTTTCTTGCATAGCAGAAACCGTCTCGTTGGCTTGTTGCTGTAACCGTTGAATAACGTCATTGATTTCTTGCGTTGAACTTTGTGTTCGACCAGCAAGTGTGCGCACTTCATCCGCCACTACGGCAAATCCTCTGCCTTGCTCACCGGCACGCGCTGCCTCTATTGCTGCATTTAGAGCAAGTAAATTAGTTTGCTCGGAAATACTACTAATGGTGTCAACGACTGAACTGATCATTTGGGTTTGATCGGCAAGTTGAGTGATCTTCTCTTGGGTAATTCTATTGCTTTCCTGTAATTGCAACATAACATTGCTTGTTTCATCTACACGTTGATTGGAAACGTTGATCTGTTGTTCAGAGCCTTCTGTTTTGGTTGCGGTATTAGTTGCTAGTTCACTAACCTCTTGAATGCTGTGGCTCATTTCGTTGGTTGCCGTTGCCACGGAATCGGATTCAGCTTGTTGGCTAATGACCAACTTATTTACATTACTTGCCATATCATTGAGTTGGTTAAATGAAGAGGTCATAATGCTTTCTGTATGCTTTATTTCTATCATGATCTCTCGCACTTTGCTTAATATGGCGTTAAACCCTTTAGCAAGTTGACCAAGCTCATCGCCGCGCTCATCATCTAATTTTTGTGTTAGATCACCTCCAGTACCAGCCATAGCGATTAAGCGTTGACCAATTTCAATAATAGGTTTAGTAATTCTATTTGCTAATAACACCATTAAGAAAATAAAAACGGCGACAATAACTAAATTTAGCAGTGCGGTTTTTGTTAATGCTGAGTGTATTTTTGCTAAAGGTTCAGCGCGTGGCAACATTGCGATGATTTTCCAATTGAGTTCAGGTAAACCGACACTAGCAACATAAAACTCTTGGCCTTTATGATCTACAATATCAAAAACATAACCTGCATTTTGACTTAACAGTTTGCTCGAACTCGATGCAAAACCGTCAAACTGCTTTAATTGGCGTTGCTTTAAAGCAGGAAGTTCATGATGAATAATCACATTACCTTGATAATCGGTAACGAAAACATAGCCGTTTTCGCCAATTTTGTTTGAAAGTATATCGGCGCTAATTTGGTCAACGGCGTAACCAAGTCCAGCAATTGCGATATCTTTTCCTTGATAATTAACACGATAGTTTACAAATGCGGTGAGTTTTGTTGTGCCTTTCTCAACATCAAATGAAATTTCAAATGGCTCTTTGCCATTCAGGAATTGGTAAAACCATGCATCACTGTTTTGATTAATTTGTCTGGTAATACCTTGATGTGTATAATAATTTTGACTGATGTTGGACACCCAAAATACCGTTAATGCATCGTTAGCTTGTTGCATATTAGATAAATAATCTATGACTTGTTGTTGTTGTGCCTCGGGTTCATTTGCTGCAGCCCAATCAAGCATAAATTGATTTTGCGTAATTGATTTGGAAAGCTCTAATGGCGTGCTTAATTGTTCTCTAATGCGAAATTTTACTTTTGCTAGTTGGTTGGGCAGTAAATCTTGTTCAATGTTATCTTGGAACAACTGACTAAAAATATAATTATTCAGTGAGATACTAAGCAACGATAACGTGATAAGCGAAAAGGTAATAACGGCAATAAGTAATTTTCTAATGGATACATTTCGTAACCAGTTGTTTATTTCCATTCTAAGCTTTCTCTCAAAGTTATTGTTATTACAATAAGTATTGCTGAATAATTTGAAATATCATAATTAATGTTTAATAAATGTACCTTAGCTATTTGTGTTTAAATAAATAAACGTAGATAATATGCGCCCTTAAAAATAGCCTTAAGCAAGAAGTAGCCATGACTGAAAGAACACACAAGACTGTTGAACAAGCCGAACAAGAAGGCAAGTACATTCGTAAAGTACGTAGCTTTGTTAAACGTGAGGGGCGATTAACAAAAGGTCAGGCTGCGGCATTAGATTTACATTGGCAAGAGATGGGACTAAACCATGAAGATGGTTTGTTAACCTTTAGCAACGTGTTTAACAATGAAAACCCTGTAGTACTTGAAATTGGTTTTGGTATGGGAAGCTCATTGGTTGAAATGGCCAAAAATGCGCCATCACTAAACTTTATTGGTATTGAGGTTCATCGCCCAGGTGTTGGAGCATGTATTGCGTTAGCAAAAGAGCAAGGTGTAACAAATTTAAGGGTGTATCAACATGATGCGATTGAAATTCTCGCAGATTGTATTCCAAATGAATCATTAACGACGGTACAGTTATTTTTTCCAGATCCGTGGCACAAAAAAAAGCATCATAAAAGAAGAATCGTCTCTCCTGAGTTTGTTGAAACAATTCGTCAGAAGCTTAAAATTGGTGGAGTTTTTCATATGGCAACAGACTGGGAAAACTACGCAGAATGTATGCTCGAAGATATGCTAACATCTCCTGGTTATAAAAACCTGTCAGAAACCAATGATTATATTCCTCGCCCAGATAATAGACCGCTAACAAAGTTTGAACAACGTGGCCATCGTTTAGGTCATGGTGTTTGGGATTTACAATTTTCAAAAACGCGTTAATAGATTTAAAGCCCGTTAAGCGGGCTTTTATCGACTTCTTCTTACCTAAATGTGATATTTGGTCAAAACTAGATTAATGTTGCTGATCGTTTGGCACGCAATATTGATGCATTTTATCTGCTTCTATATGAAAAAGGTGCTGACAAAAACGATACTTCCCTTGTTGTTTTAGTTTCTCCTCAGATACTAATTCTCGTGTTAATGCATATTGTAAAATGCGTGATGCATATGCTGTCCAATACTCCTTTGCCGCCATAATATGAAAATCACTATTCGGATATGTTGCACAACGTTGTTCAATAAGCCTTTGTTCAAGATCGGTTAGTACTAGAGGCCTAATTTCACTGAACAAATATTGCTTAAACTTTGTAAACTGTTTTGCTCGCCAAAGTTGCCAAGCCATCCAGCATAATAAAGTGATTGCCGCGATTAAGATAAATTCCATCAGTACTACATTTACAACTTTCTAATAGCGATAAAATATAGCATTTTTAGTTAAATAGCACCTTCAAATGTTAATAACTGTTCTTTTAACGTCAAGCCTCCAGCGTAACCTGTTAATTTACCATTACTACCAATAACGCGGTGACAAGGAATAATCAGTGCTATTGGGTTTTTGCTATTGGCGCCACCTACTGCTCGCACTGCTTTAGGATTTTTGATTTGTTCTGCCAACCACCGGTAAGACTTTGTATCGCCGTAGTTAATAGTTGTTAACGTTTGCCAAACATATTGTTGAAAAGGGGTTCCTTTCGGCGCAAGTGCGAGGTTAAATGTTTTTCTTTCGCCATCAAAGTATTGCGCAAGTTGCGTTAACGTGTCTTTAAAGTATAAAGGGTTGTTTTCAAAACCTTTTAAATCTGTAACGCCAGCACTACCTGCGAGAAAAGATAGACTCGTTAAACCTTTTTGTGACGCTGTTATTAAGATCTCCCCAAACGGAGACTGCGTTTTTGTATAAAACATAGAGGTTAATCCTTTTGGGCGAGTGAATGCCAAAGATAAATGGCTGCATAGGCACGCCAAGGGCGCCATGACTCTGCCAGTGCTAAAATTGTTTTATTTGTAGGCTTTTTTTGATCATCGGTTAAGGCTTTTATTATACCTAAATCTGCGCTTGGAAACGCATCAGGGTCACTTAAGCCGCGCATGGCGATGTAATTTACCGTCCACGGGCCTATCCCTTTAAGTGCACAGAGTTGTTTTTCTAACTGCTCTAGTGATTGGTAGGTTTCAAAAATATCTTTGTTTTGTTCAAAAAAATTCAGCCATGTGTATAGGGTATCTTTGCGTGATTGAGTTAAACCAATATGATTAAAATCGGCCTGTTGTATTATATCAAGTGTTGGAAAACTAAATCCTACTTCATCAGGCAGTTGTGCATTCTTTTCGCCATATTGTTTTACAATGCGCATTGCCAACGTGGTTGCCGCTTTAACAGAAATTTGTTGCCCTAAAATTGCACGTATAGAAAACTCCAATATATCCCAACAACCGGGCAGTCTTAGGCCTGGCGATCTTGCTATAACGCTAGCTAATACCGGTGTAGTTGCTAACGCATCATGAATTAATGACATATCAGCATCAAGATCAAACATTTTGCGCACGCGCTGAATTATTTGATTAAGATAGCGATAGTCACTCAATGACAGCTTTAAAATTAACGCATGTCTACTGGTGTGATGAGAAACTTTAAGCCAACCCGTACAGTTTTCTATAGTGATATTTCTCATATAAAAACTGTCAGTAATATGCTCCATACCCTGTATTTGTCGGTATTGAAAAAAGGATAACATTAATGGCCAGTCAAAAGGCGGCCTATAGGGTAATTGTATATCTATGCATTTATTTGGCGTCACATCAGACTGCTTTCTTAAGGCATTTGGTGTGCAGTTATATTGTTGCTTAATAGCTTCGTTAAAACGTCTGATGCTTTTAAAGCCACTAGCAAAGCAAATATCGCTAAAGGGGAGCTCAGTAGTTCTTATCAGCTTTCTAGCTAATAGTAATCTTTGATGTTGAAAATATTCACTTGGCGAAATACCTAGGTGTTGTTTTACGAGTCGGTGCAGTTGTCGGGTACTAATGCTAAATTTGTTGGCTAAAGTAGTGAGATTATCGTCATGATAATCAAACGCATTTAGTATTTTGTTTAACGTAGTGGGTAATGTTTTGCCAGGTGCAAGTTCAGGAAAGCAACGCTTACACGGCACAAAACCTTGCTGTTGAGCTTGTTCAGCACTTAGATAATATTTTACATTTTCTGGTTTTGGTGGTCGAGCTGGGCATATGGGACGACAAAAAATACCCGTTGTTAACACGGCGGTATAAAATTTACCATCGAATCTGGCATCCCTGCTTAAGCGTGCTTGTTCACAAGTATGAATATCTAAAGACAAAAGCTAAACCTTTCTTATAAATCGCTAAAACAGCATATCTTAAATTCAATTGAATACTCGCGATAATCGGACATTAATGTTAAAAAAAGCTGACGAGATTCTTAACTTAAAATGATTAATTAAACAGCTGTGTGTATTTAAAACGGTTATTTTTAAAAATAACTCAGGCGTTTTTAATTATTCGTCAGCCTTTTTTATCTTTCAATAAGCTTTTGAATATTGACCGCCATATAGTCAAAGAGACAACAAAAATAATGACTACAATTTATGCTTATTGATTTTACCTTATTACGGTAATAGAGGGGAGAGCGACATGGGGCAAATTAATCGTGCCAAAGAAAATAATAATAAGATTAACATGAAAAAAAGCCTTATTACGACAGCAGTATTATCGAGTTTTTTCATTTCATCTACTGGTTATACACAAGAACAAAACGACGAAACAACAGAAATTGAAGTTGTTACTGTAAATGCACAAAAACGCGTACAGAATATCCTTAAAGTACCTGTTACCGTTGGAACGATTAGTGAAAGCCTCATTAAAGAATCTGGCTCAGTGTTATTATCGGAAGTGGATAAGTTTATTCCAGGCTTCGACTTTTCCGATAGCAACATGACGCAAGCCGGTATAACCATGCGAGGCATTTCTAGCCCGAATATCAGTATTGGTGGTGACCCATCAACAGCAACGTTTTATGATGACGTTTACATGCCTAGAGCGGCGCAAAACGTATTGTTTTCAGACATGGAACGTATCGAAGTACTTAAAGGGCCCCAAGGTACACTGTTTGGTCGTAATGCCGCAATGGGTGTTGTAAATATGGTACCCAAGTCTCCTCGAGACGAAAACGAAGGTTTCGTAAAGACAACATTCGGGACGGATAATTTACAAAAGCTTGAAGGTATGGCCAATATTAGCCTTTCCGATGACGTATATCTACGTGCTAACATTTTGGATGTTTCACAAGATGGTGTGGTAAAAAATGTTGCTGCGCCAGAGTGGAATGCGAATCATAAAATATGGGATCTTGGCGAACAAAATCATAGCGCTGCCAGGATAGCACTACTTTGGAATATTTCTGATGCGACCAAGTTTCAACTTGCTTATGATTGGGATGACTTAGAGCAAGGACCACCAATGGCTGTCGGTGTCAGCGAGTATGCTTATAATCAAGGCAAAACACCTTTTTCATCGAAAGCTGAAAATGATGTTCGCCATGGTATTGAAGCACGTGATATGTATGGTGTTACTGCTAAATTAACGCATGAGTTTAATCAGCAATGGTCAATGAAATATGTAGTTGCTTACCGAGATTGGGAAACTGAAAACCGTCAAGATGAAGACGGTACGGCTGACCCTACGCGTTATTTCGATACCTCAAATAATGAAGACTCTGATATTTTTTATAACGAATTACAGCTTAATTATGTCTCTGACAACATTAATGCCGTTGCTGGTTTTTCATATTCGAAAGAAAAAGTGAAACAAACAACGGAATTAAATATGACAACCGATACCGCTGCTCGATTAGTTACCGGTGAAGTTAATAACTTTATTAAAGGTGGCGTAGCGGAAGAGTTAGCAGCAATGTTGGGTGGTACGACTGATGCGCATGCTGCTGCCGCTTTTGGACCAGGTGTTACTTTTTCTGGCGCTGTTGATAGCTTGTATACACTGTCTGGCTTTCCAATGACCCATATTTGGGATCCTAATGAGTGGTCAGGCGCATTAAATGCGTTAGGGTTTGCCAATGACATTATGGCTGCTATCGGTATGGCAGGCATGCCATTAACGGCTGATGTTGTGTCGTTAACGGGTGATGTTACCTATGATGTTGTTGCTATGCAGCTTGGTTTTCCAGAAATATTTGGTCCAAGTTTTAGTGGGCAGTTTTGGGAAGAAACCGTGAATAACACTGGGGATTTTACCAACTGGGGGATATTTGCCGATGTTGATTATCAAATTAATGATAAATGGAATGTGATTGCAGGCTTACGTTATTCAAAAGATAAAAAAGAGTTTAGCTGGTTCATTCCACAAAATAGTTTTACTGCGCAACGACCAGGCGTAGGCAATTTAGTTTTTCCTCAGGTTGATCTAGAAGCATCAGATGAGTGGGACAAAGTAACAGGACGTTTAGTGACAAGCTATCAACTTGATGACAATCAAATGTTCTTTGCTTCTTATTCAACAGGATATAAGTCTGGGGGGTTTGATTCCTTAGCACCTAGCCAATTCTCTTTCGCGCCGGAAGACACAACCAACTTAGAGTTTGGTTATAAGGCCGTATTAGGTGGTAACTTTATCGCTAATGTAAGTGCTTACTATTTAGAGCTTGATAACTTGCAGCGTTCGGTTGATTCAAAAGCACCGGGCAGTTCACAAGCAATACCAACCATTATTAATGAAGACAGAGAAATTAAAGGTATTGAAGCGGATTTACGTTGGAAAATATCGAACGCGTTAACACTTGGTATGGTAACTGAAATACGCTCAACGGATAACTTTTCACCTGACTTTTATAACGGTGAAGGCGACTTAGTTGCAGCCAAAACGTCTTCATCAAAAGCAGCTAAAAACTATACGTTTACTTTTAATTGGATGCCAGAGTTAGGTTCAGGCCATACAAATTTGCATGTTGATTACGTTTTTAGAGAAAATACGAATCGTGATTTACCTGGCCTAGAAAGCTATAAACTCGCTGTTAATGAGTACTTTGAAGACGAAGAGCTATTAAATGCAAGACTTTCATGGGCTGATGAAAGTGATACTTATGAAATAGGTTTATGGGGTAAAAATTTACTCGATAATCGCTATATGCTGAGTATGGGGGGATTAACCGCTGATGTGTTAGGCACACCTCATGGGCGTATTAATCGCGGTTTAGAAGCGGGTGTAGATTTTAAATATAGCTTCTAAGGTATATTAAATTGAATCAGTATTTAATGCCGTATAGCGCCGCTATACGGCATTTTATCTTTTAAATAACAAAGCTTTTAATTCTTTTATTTACTGATTAGACTGTTAAAAAAAACAATAAGACAATTAGCCATGACCGCATTTTTTTTTCATTTCGCGTTAACTCAAATGTTAATGTGCGCTTTGTTATTATCACCCTCTTGTCAGCGTAATACACCGATTAAACTCTTTATTTTATTAATGTTGTGTGGCAGTTGTTATTTACTCAGTCATGTTTTCTCACCAGTGGCTAATGGATCCTTTTTATGGTGGCTGGGGCATATAGGCGGTAATGCATTACCGGGCGTGTTTTGGTTGGTAAGTATTAGTGTTTTTGGTGAGCAAAAAGTTATCAAAAAATGGCAATATGTTGTCGCCTCTTTAACACTTATTGTGCCGTTTTTGGCAAGCGTTATAGAAATGCTTTTTGCTATTCAGCTCAGCGACTATGTGGGCATTCATGGTCTAATTACTTATGGTGCGCTACTACTTGAGCTTGTTCTTATTAGTCATGCATTGTTTATCTCTTTAATTCAATGGCGACACGATTTAGTGCAAGACCGACGTTATATACGAGGCGGCGTTATAACGGTTGCCGGTATGTATATTATTATGGTGATTGTGCTTGAACAATTATTACAAGTTGAATGGCAAGGTTTAGTGTATTTCAAAGGATTATTACTCGCGATGTTAACCACGGCTGTAAACTATGTACTGTTTCAATTAAAGCCGGCGAGTCTTTTTGATATTCGTGATATAAATAACACCGCGGAAAAGGCTGTGACGCCAGAGGCAAAAGAGATACAAAAGATCCTGCAATCAATGGCTGAAGACAAACTCTATCGTCAAGATGGCTTAACGATTGCGGGCCTTGCTAAACACTTATCTATTCATGAGTATAAATTGCGTAACTTGATCAATGGCGAATTGAATTATCGTAATTTTAATGACTTCCTTAATTTTTATCGCATTGCAGAAGTGAGCGAACAACTGACACAAGAAGCGTATAAAACAACGCCTGTTTTAACCTTGGCTTTAGAGAGTGGCTTTCGTAGCTTAAGCTCTTTTAATAAAGCTTTTAAATTAAAGCATGGTCTAACACCAACGGAATATCGTAAAAAGCACCTGATTAATACGTAATAATTTAAATTTAGTCACGCAATAAACTTGTTTTATTACAATTAGTTAAATTGATATTTTAATCTTTCGTTTATTGTTTTTAAAATCAGTCAGCTTTTTTTCAATAATTCGTCAGACCAATAGATATTTAGCCTCTATAGTAAATTCAATACTTCATCTTGATTGGGTTGCTATGTACAGGTTTATACTTTCATCGCTTTATTGCACGAGCTTATTAGCGTTAATCGCGTCTTTGCCTCTGTTGGCAAAAGAAACACCAAAAGCTTACGCACAATGTATTGCATGCCATGGTGAAAATGGTGAAGGGAATGCTGCATTATCTTCACCTGCAATTGCAGGCTTGTCTGAGCAATATTTAAGTCGTCAGTTAAAAAATTATGCTTCAGGTAAACGAGGATATGAAAGCGCTGACAGTTACGGCCAACAAATGGCTGCAATAAGTAAATCGTTAGATTTAAACAAGGACGTTCCCGAATTAGCTAAGTATATTGCAACTTTGCCCAAACCGACGATTGAACAAAAGGTTAGCGGAGATTTAAAAAATGGCCATCGTTATTACCATGCAAAATGTGGTGCGTGTCATGGTGGACAAGGACAGGGAAATTCGTCATTTAAAGCACCTAAATTGGCTGGCCAACATTTTGATTATTTAGCTCGGCAGATGCAAAACTTTTCACAAGGAATGAGGGGAAAGCATCCCGATGACAAGTATGGTCGTCAAATGGCAATGATGGCTCGCACGGTAAGTGATAAAGAGCTTGCAGATATTTTATTCTTTATTAGTCAGCAATAATGCAGATGTTTAAATGTAGCACTAGGCTTATTGTTCTTATTGTTATCATGCTACAGGGGCAGGTGAATGCGAACTCATCTACGATCTCGCTTTCAAAAAACTGCCCTCCTAGTTTTGAATTGTCTGCTAAGGGTGAGTGTAAGTTACTAAATTTATATCAGTTTTATAGTTCGGTTCAAGGGCGAGGTGTAGGAGGTACACAAACATCGTTACCTGATCATAGAGACGGTTTTACACCCTCTGAAATTGATCTTGGCCGTTATTTATTTTTTGATCCATTATTGTCTAAAGATGGCTCATTATCTTGTGCTAGTTGTCATCAACCAGATAAAGGCTTCAGTGACCAACGCGACCGAAGCATTGGTGTGACTGGCGAGAAGGTTGCGCGTTCCGCCCCCACATTATGGAACGTTGCCTTTCTCGATAAGTTTTTTTGGGATGCACGGGCAAAAACATTAGAAGAGCAGGCGATAGGGCCATTATTCGATCCTAAAGAAATGGGTAATACACCGACAAAATTACTCACTGATATTAATCGTAACAGCACTTACAAAAAGTTATTCAAACAAGTTTTTCCTAGCAGTGAGAGCATTTCTGTAGCAAACATTACACGTGCGTTGGCAGCCTTTCAAAGTTCACTTATTTCATTGAACAGTCGTTATGATAGATACGCACATGGTGCACACAATGTGTTAACCGAACGAGAAATTGCCGGTATGAATGTTTTTCGATCATTTGTTGCCCGTTGTGCAGAGTGTCATCAACCTCCTTTATTTACTAACAACCAAGTAGCAGTTATCGGTACACCAGAACCTGAAGGGTTACCATTTGATGTAGGCGCTGAAAAAACGTTTAACGCCAAAAAATTACGTGGTGGTTTTAAAGTTCCTACATTACGAAATATTACCAAAACAGCACCTTATATGCATTCTGGTAGGTTTGATAATCTGTTCGATTCTGTTGAGTTCTACACAAAGGGGCGCGGGCATGCAGTACCTAAAGACGAGTCATTGCAATTGCATTGGCATATATGGGAACCAGATTTAACGAAAGACGAAATTCAATTGATTGTTGAGTTTTTGGGCACGCTCACGGATGAAAGTTTAACACCACAAATACCGTTAGTTGTACCTTCAGGTCTGCCGGTAATTGACCAAGAATATCAATCAAGTATTACAAAACATAACAACAATAGTTCAGCAACAGGTAATGGGGAATAATATGAGCTCAGGTAAAATATTAGGCGCTATACTGGTGGTTGGTGCATTTGCAGGTGGCATGTATTTTGGTAGTAACCAACAAGCTGCACCAACAATAACCAATAGTACAGGCGGCGCAAGCTATTCAGGTGGGTATGACAAGTCTACAGATTCATCTGTAAAAAGTGTGGGAAAAAGTGCAGTCCTGGAGCGCACTACAGAAGGGGTAACGCACGTTATTGAGCCCGGTGATTTGATCATGGATGCAGTGAAAATTGCTAATCCAGGCGATACCATTCAGATTATGCCGGGCACATACCATGAAACGGTGTATATCGACAAAGATGATATTCGCATTATTGGTGTAATTGACGAAGGTAAACGTGCAACGTTGGACGGTGAAGGGCAGTTAAACGATGCTATTTTATATTCGGGCAACAATATCGTTGTTGAAAATTTGCTGATCACAAAATACAAAGGTAATGCCATTATGGGGCAGGCTGGTAACAATTTTGAGATCAGAAATAATATTATCGTAGATACTGGTGTTTACGGGATTTTTCCTCAGCTAGGTAAAAACGGTATTGTTGAGCACAATATTATTTCAGGTATTGAAGATGCAGCTATTTATGTTGGTATGAGTGATAACATACATGTGGCACATAATGAGGTTTTTGATAGTGTTGCCGGTATCGAAATAGAAAATTCTCGCCATGCGATTGTTGAAAATAACTATGTTCATAACAATACTGGTGGCATTCTAGCGTTCATTACACCTGGCCTACCGATAAAAACGACCTTTGATGTTATTATCCGCCATAATTTTATTGTTAATAATAACACCGCAAACTTTGGTGCTCCGGGGTCAACAGTAGCAGGGATCCCAGCAGGTACGGGAATTCTGATTATGGCTGCAGATGAGGTTATTGTTGAAGGGAATATTATAACCGGAAATAAAACAGCAGGCATTATAATTACGGATCATCAAAATGCGCCAAACACCACGATTGATCCTGAGTCTGATCCTGCGCCGGATAAAGTCATGATATTAGATAACTTAATGGCTAATAATGGTTACGATACGATTGATGAAGCTAAAGCGTTAATGTTAACGGAATTTAAACAGGGTAACCCTGATATCGTGCGTGTTGGTACTAGCAGAGACAGTTGTATTATCAATCGCCACCGTTATGTCACCGTAGGGGTTAAGGACTGGCAGGAATGTAGTTTCACCAACACCGCAAGTGTTGATAGTTATATTCTTGATGAGCCAGTACCTGCACGTGAAATAGACCCCTCAGAACGTGGTAAAGTCGTATATATGGGAATTTGTGCTGGGTGTCATACTTACACTGGGCGCATGATTGGTCCTCCAGTACAAATTATTCAAGCCTTGTATATGGATAACCCACAAGGGTTAGCTGATTGGATTGCTAAGCCAACGAAAAAGCGTGACGACTATCCAGAAATGCCACCGCAAGATTATCTTGATGAAGAAACGCGATTAGCAGCGGCCAAATATTTGCTAAGTGTAAATAGATAGGGTTTAATGCGATATAAATAAGGATCGTTTACATCTTTTATTTATATCGCTTTTTTAGTGTTTATTTAACTTATAACTTTGTTTTTTAGCATGCATATATAAAAGGAATTCAGTCTATGCAGTTGTTTTGTGCGCCTATTAATTTTTTTGTTTTATTCTTCATATTTACTTTCAGTGTACATGCTAATTCCTCCGATACTCTTATTCCCATTGAAACTTATAGTCAGTCGCCTAATAAATCACTCGTCAGAATTTCTCCAAACGGTAAGTTGTTAGCGTATCGTTTGACCGAGCAAGGTAGAGATATATTTGTTGTTATCGACCTAGCATCTAAAAAGGTTGTTCGTGGATTTGATGTTTCAGAGATTAATCCTACAAATGCATATTTTATCAGCGAATATCAACTGATACTGATTATGGAAAAGCGCTCTAAAATTCGTGGTTTTGTAGGCCGTTATGATATTAGCACTGCCTATTTATACGACATAAATAAAAATGAAGTAAGCCAACTACTTAACCCCGGAAAAGGCATTTATGATGGGCAAACTGAATTAGGAAATATCATTGGGGTGTCAAAAGATCATAGATTTGCCTTTATGACAGCGTTTGCTCAGCGCAGTAAATATGCGGTACCTAAAAACAGTGTTATGAAGGTTAATTTAGATAAACCTTATAAAACACCAAGAGTGTATATCGAGGGAGATTCAAATGTTATCGATTATTTTTTAGACCGAGATAACAAGTTACTTGCAAGAGAGCTCTTTGATCAGGAAAAGAACCTACACACAGTAGAGGTTTTAGACGGTGATGACTGGAGAGTAATCTTTAGTGATAAAACGCCATATATTACGCATGGCTTTTCAGGTGTTATGCCTGATAACAACCATCTCGTTATGACCCTAAATCAAACAGGTAGTGAGCAAGATGTTTTTACCCTGAACTTGGAAACAGGTGCGGTTAAACCTGCGAGTTTTATTAAAAAAAATAAAGATGTTGAACGCGTTTTAACTGATATTAACCGACAAGTCTACGGAATTGAATATTCCGGTTTTAGCCCGAGCTATACGTTTTTTGATGAAAAACTTGAACAACAGTTTTCTAAAATAAAAGGCGAACTACCAAACAGCAGCATAACGTTGACTAGCGTGACGCCAAACAGAGAAAAAGTCGTTGTTTTTGCAGAGTGGGACGGTTTAGCTGGCGATTTTTTATCATATAGTAATAACAAACTCGCGCATGTTGCAAGGTTATGGAAAGACATTACTTGGGAAGATGTTCACAATGTTATTGAGGTTAAGTTTAAATCTCGAGATGGTGTCATTATTCCAACGTTATTAACCTTGCCTACAATTGCTGAAGGAGATAAAAGCAAATTACCCGCGATCATTCTCCCCCATGGTGGTCCAGAGTCTTATGATAAAAAAACCTTTTATTGGTTGGCTCAATATTTCGCTAATAGAGGTTATTTAGTTATCCAGCCTCAATTTAGAGGTTCATCAGGCTTTGGCGCTGAGCATACACTCCTTGGAAGAGGTCAATGGGGCAAAAAAATGCAAAATGACCTTATTGATTCAATTACTGCGTTAGTCAAAATGGGAGAAATAGATAAAGACCGCGTGTGTATAGTAGGTATTAGCTATGGCGGATATGCTGCTCTCGCAGCCGCTACGTTCACTCCTGAAGCCTTTCAATGTGCGGTATCGATAAATGGTGTTTCTGATATAGCGGAAATGTTAGAACAAGAAGAAGATGACCATGGCCGAGATAGTTCTATACTGGCGTACTGGCAAGAAGTTATTGTTGATAATAACATTGAAGAGCAGCACCTTGATGCGATCTCTCCTGCAAAACACGCAGAGAATATTAATGTGCCTGTGCTACTTATTCATGGTACTGATGATATGGTTGTTCCTATAGAGCAATCTGAATTTATGATGGAAGCAATGGATGATGCGAATAAAAAAGTTGAATTTATTAAACTCGATATGGAAGGACATCATTTAAAAAACAGTCAGAGTAAGATCACTATTCTTAAAGCATTAGAGGTATTTATTTCAAACAATATAGGTGAAACAACGACAGAGTAGCTCATTTGTTGTTATGTGTTTCGCTAAATAGATGCTTAAAGCAAGAGTAATGGAATTTCTAAAATCTATTGCTCTTGCTTTGATAATCATTTCTATATATCTGCATGTTCATATTTATTTGTTAATTTCATTATAAAGTTCAGACGCTATTTTTATCTGTCTCTAATAAGCAACATTCTAATGCATTGAAATTATTAAGTTTTTACTGGGTTGTTTCTATAGGTGTTACCTAAAGGCAACACTTTTTACGGGTTTTCTCCGCTCTTTTATTTCTTATTTTACTCCTTTTTATTGTAGCTAATTGATTTTAAAGAACTTTAAAATTATGGCACCAAAGTTGATAAGTTCTAGTTGAACGCACTAGTAAATGATGACAAGTAAGAGGTTACCTGTTTCATTTAAAGTGCAACGACAATTTACTTACTTGCTTTAAGCAATCAATTTAAGGAATAGACTATGAAAAATTTAATGATGGTAATTTCAGGCGCAGTAATGTTGGTTTCTGTTCACGCCTATGCAGGCGGTGATTTTGACAAATATGATGCTGATGGCAATGGCGTAATCTCTAAAGATGAAGCGAGCAGCGATTCGGCATTAGCTAAACAGTTCTCACAGTTAGATACTAATAACGATGGAGAATTAAGCAAAGAAGAGTTTGCAAATTTTTCAGGTAAATAAAATAAGCTCATCTCAGCTTTGTTTAAGTCCTCAATACTAAGTAACTATCGTTATTGATTCTTAACATATTTAAAGAATATAGGGGGCTATCATTTCTATAATATGTTTTGAATTCAACTAATTTTAAGTTGCTAAAAGATTAACGTAACGGTGCTTTGTAAAATTGACTAATCGTTGCGGCTTATTTAGGCTGAGATTACCTCTGTATTACACGGTTATTTTTATTTGTTATTCCCCTAGTAAAAGTAGCGTTGATAATACGGTTGATTTATATAAACAACTGCCGTTAATTTTTAACTTAACGGCAGTTTTATTTTGCTTATCTTCAAACCATTTTTAGTTTCCATTGGCCTTTTTTAAACAACTGCCAACCGACATAAGCAAATACAGCTTGTGCTAAGGTTACGGAAATAAAGACCCCGTTAGGTCCAAAAGCAAGTAGTTTTGCTAAGCTATAAGCTAACGGAATTTGAATTAACCAATAACATAAGAAATTTACTTTTGTTGGTGTTTTGGTATCGCCAGCACCATTAAATGCTTGAACTAACACCATACCAAGTGCAAAGAAACCGTTACCTAGGCTGATTAATCTTAAGCAATCAACACCGTATTTAATTACAAGAGGATCATTTGTGAACAACCCTATAATTTGGTTTGGTATTAATAACAATATCGCCGCGACACCCACCATGTAATAAACATTGTATTTAGCAATACGCTTTACTGAAGATTCAGCACGATCAGGTTTTTCGGCACCAAGGTTTTGTCCAACTAACGTTGCAACCGCATTACTTAACCCCCAGGCTGGTAAAATTGCAAACATAAAAATTCGAATGGCAATTGTGTAACCAGCGGTGGCTTCACTGCCGTATGTAGATACGATGCGCACTAGCGCAATCCAACTCGCTGTCGCAATTAAAAATTGTATTACACCAAACAGTGATAACGAGAGGAGTGTGCGGATCACAGAAAACTTAATCCATAAGTGCTTAACACCAATTTGTATACGACCGGCGATACCAAACAAATGATTGAGTTGATAAAGCACACCAATACCACGTCCTATTGTTGTTGCAACGGCCGCGCCCGTTAATCCCATTTCAGGGAATGGGCCAACACCGTATATAAGTAATGGATCAAGTACTATGTTTATGCCATTAGCTAACCACAAAGAGCGCATCGCTACAGACGCATCTCCAGCACCACGAAAAATAGCATTCATTAAAAATAGATATAATATCGTTATAGAGCCCGTCAGCATTATGGTTGTATAGCCTTTACCGGCAGTAACAATAGTGTCACTACCACCCATCATTATGAGAATATCTTCCGCAAAGTTAAGGCCAATGAAACCAACTAACATAGCGACAAATAAGCCAATCCAAAGTGTTTGCCCTGCAACAATATTTGCTTTTTCGATATTCTTTTCACCGTAACGGCGTGAAATAGTGGCGGTCACAGCCATACTTAGTCCAATTGCAACAGCATATAGCAGGGTGAGTACTGCTTCAGTTAAACCTACAACGGCAACAGCTTCAGCACCTAAGCCTGAAACAAAGAAAATATCAGTGATTGCAAACACTGATTCCATTAACATCTCAAGCACCATGGGCACAGCTAAAATAAAAGCTGCTATACCAATAGAGCCGGATGTGAAGTCATAGTGACCACCTTTTATTGCTTGTTTAAAGAGTGCAAAAATACCTGGTTTTTGATTACTAGGCGGTGGCGTTATTAAGTTATTTTGTTCTGTTGTCAAAACTTAAAACCTTTTCCATGCTCATAAGTGAGCGTTTATATTTAATCCATTTAATAAATGGAATGTATTGACTAAAATTTAGTGGGATCTATATCAGCGCGTCAGACATTAAATGAATAGCCGAAAGCCTGGCGAGAAGCTTAAGTGATCGATTTGTATCTATGAGTTGTGAAAAATAAAGATCTAAATCGAAAGATTAAGACTGGTTAAAACAACCAAAAACGATCCCTGAAGTTACAATATCAGCAGAAGCGATAGTAGTTACATTGCTCATTGTCTTGCTCTCCAAGGTGTAGTGAATAGAAGATTAGAATCGCTTTTGCACATAAAAAAGTCAATGTTTTTTTAACTATTGGTGATAAAACTTTTGTGTCACGGCTTTTATAATTAAGTAGTCATCAAGGCCATATTTTGAACCTTCTTTGCCAAAGCCTGAATGCTTAATGCCTCCAAATGGTGCTATGGGGTGGGATATTGCACTATCATTAACACCTATCATGCCATACTCTAGCGCAGTGGTAACGCGATAAACACGGTTGGCGTTCTCAGTAAATATATAGCTCGCTAAACCAAATTCAGTATCGTTTGCTTGGTCAATAACTTCGCGCTCTTCATTGAATGTGATTAACGTAAAAAGTGGGCCAAATATTTCACATTGTGTAATGTCGATCCCATGGGGAACTTCGTCAATTACCGTAATAGGGTAAAAACTAGAATCAGGAGACTTTGTTAAGCCACCATGAATTAATTTGCCACCATTTTTGATTGCTGACTCAGCAAGTTGATGCACTTTCTCTGCCGCTTTTTTATGGATCAAGCAGGCAATTTGACTGTCTTGGCATTCGCCATTTCCTTGTTTGATCTGCTTTAACGCGGCTACTAATTTTGTTTTAAATGTACTGGCAATATTGTGCTGTAAATAAACTCTATTTGGACTAATACATGTTTGCCCACAATTTCTTAGTTTTGCAGCGACTAAAGCATCAACTGCATGTTCAATATTAGCGTCATCAAAAACAATAAATGGTGCATTGCCACCCAATTCTAAAGAAACTTTTTTAATTGAATTCGCACACTGCTTATTAAGTAATTTGCCAACTTTTGTCGAACCAGTAAAAGTGAATTTATTGATTTTTTTATGCGTTGTTAATTGCTCTCCAATCTTTTGTGAGTTAGTACCCACTATTACATTAAAAACACCGTCAGGTATGCCGGCTTGTCTTGCGAGTTCTGCTAATGCCAAGGCGCTTAAAGGAGTTTCTGATGCGGGTTTAACCACAAATGAGCAGCCAGCCGCTAGTGCAGCCGCAGCTTTGCGCGTGATCATTGCATTAGGAAAATTCCAAGGAGTAATTGCGCCTACTACACCAATTGGTTGCTTAATTGTTTGTACAGACTTGTGTTCAATATGGTTTGAGGTTGTATCGCTATAGATTCGCTTTGCCTCTTCAGCAAACCAGTCAATAAATCCTTTTCCGTAAATTATTTCACCTTTAGCATCAGGTAATGTTTTCCCCTGCTCGCGCGTCATGATCAGCGCAAGATCGTCTTGATGTTGATCTATTAATGCTGACCAATTTTGTAAAATTTCTGCTCGTTGAAAAGACGTTTTTTGCTGCCATTTTTTTTGTGCAACGCTAGCCGCTTCAATGGCGTTATCAATTTGTTCAGCGGATACTTCGCTTATTTGCGCTATTACCTCATTATTTGCAGGATTATAAACGTCAAATTTATCTAAAGCTTCTTGCCATTGACCATTAATAAATGAACAGCTTTTTAATAGGGCGGGAGATTTTAAATCGTTCATAACAGTGTCTTTGCGCTAGCAGTATTTGTTATTAGTGTCTCAAAAATAAACAGATGAAAAAAGGGGAGTGATAATAATATTTATTATTTGTATACAGTATGCAATAATCTTCGTATGTTAGTTGGAGTAGAAAAATTTATGCAAAATATTAATGCAAATATCGTTAATAAAGCGTTGTCATTTCCTAAACTTGTTAAGGCATTGGAAAGTGCCTTTGCTGGCAATGTTACCGTGCCCCCGCGTTTACATTTTGATATGGAAAACCCTAAAGCCAGTAGAGAAACTACATTGTTGATTATGCCTGCTTGGCAATCAGGTAAAGTAGCTGGTGTGAAAATTGTTACCGTGGCACCTGAAAATGCAACCAAGAACTTACCTTCAATACAAGGGACTTATTTACTTTTTGATGTTGATAATGGCATGTTATTGGCAACGATGGACGCACCTACACTTACGGCAAAGCGCACCGCAGCAGCCTCTGCATTGGCATCAAGCTATCTTTCGCGTAAAGATAGTGAATCATTATTAATGATAGGAACGGGCACTTTATCACCACAATTGATCACTGCTCACACGTCTGTTAGGCCAATTAAACGAGTGAAGGTATGGGGGCGTAATGTAGAAAAAGCGCAACGTGTATGTGACGCAGTTGCACATTTAAATATTGACTGTCAGGCCGTTGAGTCAATCGAAGAAAACATTGCAGATGCTGATATTGTTTCTTGTGCCACACTTAGCCAGACTGCGTTAATAAAAGGTGAGTGGTTAACGCCAGGGCAGCACTTAGATATGGTTGGCGCATATCGTCCGGATATGAGAGAAATGGATGATCAATGCTTAAAGAAAGCATCCATTTACGTAGATAATGTTGAAAGTGCAGTGAGAGAAACAGGTGATTTGGCTATACCATTGGCAAATGGCGTAATCACACTCGAGGATATTAAAGCAGATTTATTTGCTCTGTGTAAGAATGATTACTTTGTTAAACGCTCGCCAACAGAAATTACCATATTTAAGTCTGTAGGACATGCCCTTGAAGACCTTGCGGCAGCCAATGTGGTAGTCGAATATGTCAAATCAGCCTAACGGAATATTACTAGAAAGTAATCAACCGTAGACTTTTTAACAACGATATTATGTTAACATTTTGTAATATAAAGGAGTATTTGTTGACATTCAGCATATAGCTGCTTTTAATTAGATTATTGTTTGCTTGATAAAGCTAGTTTTGAATGAGTTCAACAGTTTCTTTTAATAATAGGTTAAGCCGTAGAGTCTTAATTTATATTTTGTTATGTAGCTCATTGTTATCGCTAGTGTCTACGTCAATACAACTTTATTCAGCTTATCAAAAGGATATTGTCCGTTTAAATCAGCAAATGGACAATATCGAATCAAGTTACCTTCAGTCGATATCAACAAGTCTATGGGACTTTAATGAGCCTCTTGTACAGCAGCAGATCCAAGGTATTGTAAATTTACCTAATGTGAAGTTTGTTGAAATAACGACTGGTTTCGGCAAAATTTATAAAAATGGTGACGAGAACGTCGAAGCGATGAAAGTTGTGGAGTATCCGATTTTCTACGGTGAAAACGATTTAGGAGTCATTAAAATATCGTCAGATTATGAAGATATTTACCAAAACATTCGTGAGCAAGCCGGTTTTATCGTGACTTCTGAGTCTATAAAAACATTTATTGTTGCGTTTTGTATTATGTTCATTGTTCATTGGGTAATTACAAGGCACATTTATCAGATAACGAGCTATTCTCAGCAGATCAACTCTGAAACATTAGATACCCCCTTAACATTGCAAAATCGCAGTGAAAATACTGATGAGCTTGATGATCTTGCCGATGCGATTAATAAAATGCGGATCGCGCTTAAAAATGACATTGTTAAACTCGAAGAAGCTGAAAATGCATTGATTAAGCTTAATGGTGAACTTGAAATTAAAGTCTATGATCGTACGTCGAAATTAGCCGCGAGTAATCAACAACTGCAACAATCTTTAGACGACCTTACTTTAGCTAAAGATCAGCTTGTGCAGTCTGAGAAAATGGCCTCTTTAGGACAGCTAGTGGCAGGTGTTGCACACGAAGTTAATACCCCTTTAGGTATATGTGTTACATCTATTTCCGCGTTAAAAGAAAAGGTTATAGAGCTAAATAGTGCTGTTGAGAATGAAAACTTAACAAAGTCTCAACTGACTAATACGCTTTCTTTACTTGTTGAGTATCAAGAGATTATCGAACGTAGTCTAAACAAGTCGGTTGAATTGATTAGAGGGTTTAAGTCAGTTGCGGTTGAACAGCACACAGATCCTGAATTAGAAATAAACTTAGCACAGCATGTTCACGATGTTGTAAATACGGTTAAAACACTCTTTAAGAGAAAACATTACACCATTAATTTATCAGTTGATGAGCATTTAAAGCTGGTGACTTATCCAAGTGCATGGAACCAGATTTTAACCAACTTCCTTACGAACTCTCATGTGCATGGTTTTGAAGATCGAGACAAGGGTGAAATATCCATTGAATTTGTAGAAAAAAATGGCTTCTTAACTTTGTTATATAGCGATGACGGTAAAGGGTTATCGGCAGATATAAGAAAACGTATTTTTGATCCTTTCGTGACTACTAAACGAGGTCAAGGGGGCTCTGGGTTAGGAATGAACATTGTTTATAACCTTGTTACGGCAAAGCTGGGTGGCACAATAAAGTGCTTAGACACTGAGAAAGGCTGTAGTTTTCAAGTAAAAGTGCCTATCGCAGAAAAGAACACATTAGCAGGCTAAAAGCCTTAAATGTGTTCTTGTTGTGTATTAATGATTAAATCGGCTGATACAAAAAGGGGATAGATCAACCTCTGTTTTTTCACCATCTAATATTTGCCCAACGAGTTTTCCCGTAATCGCGCCTAATGTTAGGCCTAAATGCTGATGTCCAAATGCAAACACAATATTATCATGATCAGGTGCTTTGCATATTACAGGCAATGAATCTGGTAATGATGGCCTAAAGCCGAGCCAGCCTTCTGCATCTATTTGCTCTTTTTTAACCATATTATTGATGATGTGAGTAGCATTGTTGTAAAGCATATCGATACGCTTTTTATTTTTTTTCTCGGTTAGTCCTGCAAACTCAACAGTGCCCGCAAGCCTTAATCCATGTGTCATTGGCGTGATAATAAATTTTCGCTCTGCAGAGGCAATAGGGCGATTAAATGTTGCTGCTGTTGTTTTGGGTAAATCGAGACTATAACCACGTTCGCTTTCAAGTGGCAGGTAATAGCCAAGTGCGTGAGTAAATTTCTTAGACCATGCCCCCGCGGCGACTACTATTTTATCAAAGCATAACGTTTCATATTGTGTAATGACGCTAGTTCCTTGCTCAAAATGATTGATAGCCTTGATGTCTTGTTGCTTAAAAACAACACCTAATGACTGTGCATAGGCAAATAGTGATTGGCTTAAGGCTAAAGGATTTAATGTATGAGCGACGTTTTTGAAATATAACGCGTAATTTATATTGTCGGATAAACCAGGTTCAAGTTGTTTTATTTGTGCTTTATCGAGTAAGTCTACCGCTATATTTTCTGCTACATAAGTTTGCTGGCAACGCTTAATCTCTTCAACTGGGGTATTTTCAAAAACGAGTAAACTACCTTGTTGCACGAAAAGATCCGTCGCGTTTGCTTTGGACAGTAGTGATTTATAACTAGCAATTGCTCTTTCATTTAGTGTACGTAGGGCACTTGTGTTCTGTTTACGTTTTTTATTTACCATGTTGCAGATAAATTTAATAAACCAAGGGAGCGCCTTTGGTAGGTATTTTGGCGATATAGCGACAGGTCCTAATGGACTTAATAGCATCTTTGGCAGTTGCCAAAGTAAGGAAAGTTCTGCTAACGGAAAAACTTGTTCGGTAGCAAAATGTCCAGCGTTTGCCTTGGAACACCCTTCGCCAATGGCTCGGTTATCAAAAACGGTGACGTGATAACCGCGTTCTTGTAACTCAATGGCACTGTTTATACCAATAATACCGGCACCGATAATCGCAACGCTTACCGCGTTATCATTTGTCATTTTACTTTTACCTTTACCTTTAAAAAACAATTCACCTAATTAATCTCGTATTCATTGTGTTAAAACTCTTCGTTATTTGTAGAAAAGATACGTTTACTCAAGAAAAAAATGTTGCTACTACGTCTAATCGATGTAGGTCACATTACTAAATTTTTTAAGTTATTGATGTGAAATAACTTAATCTTGAATAATTTACTCTGAATAACTTTTTTATACATTATACTTGTCTAATGTGATTTATTGTATACAATATGCGATATTAATTCTAGCGAATAATATTGAAAGCTAGTTTCTCATAACAAAGTGGTAGATATAGATGATGAATATTAATTGGCGTGGTGTATATCCAGCGGTTACAACGCAATACAATGATGACTTTTCAATTAACTTTGCAGCAACGCAAGCAATGGTTGATTCGTTAATAAAAGAAGGTGTTGACGGTATAATTGCCTTAGGAACTGTAGGTGAAAATTGTTCTCATACAAGAGAAGAAAAGCAAGCAGTATTAAAGGCGATTATCGACGTTGTTGCCGGACGTGTACCTGTAATCTCTGGTGTTGCAGAAACGACAACGCAGTTTGCAATTGAATATTCACAAATGTGTGAAGAAATCGGTATTGATGGGCTTATGGTTCTGCCTGGTATGGTATACCGTTCAACAGAAGCAGAAGCTATCCATCACTATCAACAAATAGCACGTAACTGCCAGTTACCGATCATGATTTATAATAATCCCGTAACCTATGGCGTCGATGTTTCAATTGAAGGTATGAAGGTACTTGCTAATGAAGCAAATATTGTTTCTATTAAAGAGGCTACCGAAGATACTCGTCGTATTTCTGAGTTATACGCGGCCTTTGGCGATCGCTTTATCGTTTTTGGTGGTGTTGATGATATTGCCTTAGAAAGCCTAATGCTTGGCTGTACAGGTTGGATTTCAGGACTAACAAATGTATTTCCACAAGAGTCAGTTGCTATTTTTAAGCTCGCTGAACAAGGTCGTTATCAAGAAGCATTAGAAATTTGGCGTTGGTTCTTACCTTTATTGCGCTTGGATACCATTCCTACGCTTGTCCAATGTATTAAATTTTGTGAACAGTTAGCAGGTAGAGGTAGTGAAGTTACGCGTGCACCAAGAATGCCTTTAACGGGGGAAGAGCGCCTGCGTGTAGAAAGGTTATTTAATGAGGCAATGGCAACACGTATTGATTTAAGTAAGTTCAATTTAGATTAACGCGACATAATATCTAATAAGTTAACGATTGATATAAGCGAGGTATGCCTCGCTTTGTTAGTCTTGTTTTAGTTTAGGACTTTAATGAACAAAGGCACCTTTTTTTGTATTGACGCACACACGTGCGGTAATCCTGTTCGCTTAGTTACCAGTGGACACCCTAATTTAAAGGGGGAGTCTATGAGTGAAAAGCGTCAGAGCTTTTTAGCGGAGCATGATTGGATCAGACAAGGCTTAATGTTTGAACCTCGCGGTCATGACATGATGTCTGGGGCATTTTTATATCCCCCATGTAGTGATAATGCCGATGCATCCATTTTATTTATTGAAACATCTGGCTGTTTACCCATGTGTGGCCATGGCACCATAGGTGCTGTTACAGCAGCCATTGAGGCTGGCCTGTTATCGCCTAAAACGCCAGGAAAATTGGTCATAGACGTACCTGCAGGCCAAATAAATGTTGAATATGGCATGCAGGATAATAAGGTTACATTTGTAAAAGTTTACAATGTGGCTGCCTATCTAGCATATCAAAATATTACCTTAAATATTCCCGGTTTAGGTGAGCTTAACGTTGATATTTCTTATGGTGGAAACTATTACGTCATTGTCGAGCCTCAACAACATTTTCCAGGTATAGATGTTTGGAGTGCGGCCGAAATATTGCGTTGGAGTCCAATTGTAAGAGCAATCGCAAGTGAAACGGTAAACTGTCAACATCCAGAAGATCCAACCGTTAACGGCGTTAGTCATGTGTTATGGACGGGTACGCCACAAAATGAAAATTCTGATGGTGCGAATGCCGTATTTTATGGTGATAAAGCCATAGATCGTTCGCCTTGTGGCACAGGCACAAGTGCTCGTATGGCGCAACTGTTTGCTAGAGGAAAACTGGCTATTGGCGACGATTATACACACGAAAGTTATATAGGGAGCCAGTTTATTGGCCATATCGAAGATACGGTTATATTAGATACCCCGCAAGGTAAAATAACCGCAATTAAACCAAGCATACAAGGTTGGGCCAAAGTATTTGGCAAGAACTGTATTACTATAGACGATGATGATCCATACGCCTTAGGTTTTACGGTTAAGTAATTTATTTTAAAAACGAAAGTGAGGCAAAAATGTCTATTTCAGGAAAAAATCTCATCGCTGGTGAATGGTCTGGTGATACAGAAGGTGGTTTTACTGCAATAAATGCTGTAGAAAATAAACCCATGGGTGTCAGATTTGCTGATGCGACGGAGCAAGAAGTAGAAACAGCTATCTTACAAGCGAATCAAGCTTTTGACAGTTATCATTTAATATCAGCTAAAAAACGAGCACAGTTTTTAAGAACTATTGGTGAAGAAATCATCGCTCTTGGTGATGAACTTGTCGATATGGCAACTGCTGAGACAGGGTTGCCTGTGATGCGAATAGAAGGGGAGCGTGGACGAACTGTAGGCCAACTTGGATTGTTTGCTGATTTACTTGAGTCAGGAGAATATCAAGGTGTCATTGACCATGCTGATGCAAACCGTCAACCATTACCAAAGCCAGATACTCGTTTAGGGTATTTGCCGTTAGGCGTTGTCGGTGTTTTTGCCGCAAGTAATTTTCCTTTAGCGTTTTCAACTGCTGGTGGAGATACCGCATCAGCATTGGCTGCTGGTTGTCCTGTTGTGATGAAAGCGCATGCGGCACATCCTGGCACTGCCGAATTAGTCGCACAAGCGATCAGTCGTGCGATCAGTAAATGTGAATTGCATCCTGGTGTTTTTTCACTATTGCAAGGCAAAAACTATGGCATTGCTACACAAGTAGTGACACATCCATTAGTCAAAGCTGTTGGTTTCACTGGTTCTGAACGCGTTGGGATGATTTTGCAAAAGCAGATTAATGAACGCCCTGAGCCAATCCCTTTTTATGGCGAACTTGGCAGTATAAATCCACAATTTATTTTACCTAGTAAATTAGCTAATCAAGCAAGTGAAACAGCGCAAGCATTGGTTGCATCATTAATGATGGGTCAAGGACAGTTTTGTACAAGTCCTGGTATTTGGGTTTATATCGATGGTGAAGGAAGTGAAGAGTTTGAGGCTGCTGTTATTAACGCGATAAGTGACACGCAGGCTGGGGTTATGTTAACGCCTTCTATTGCACATGATTATAAAGAAACTATAGAGCATTGGCAGTCTTTACCTAAGGTTTCATTATTAGCGCAAGGGCAGCCAAGTAAAGCGCATTTTTGTTCTGCAGCTGTTTTTGCAACTGACTTTGAGACGTTCAAAAAGACACCTGCGTTGAGTGAAGAAGTTTTTGGTGCATCCGCGTTAGTTGTACGTGTTGCTAATTTAGATGAAATGCTAGCGTTTATTCAGTTAATGAAAGGTAACTTAACTGCGAGTGTTCACGCTAATGATGCTGATTTACCTTTAAGTCAGTCTATCGTTGCACGTTTAGTACATAAAGTCGGTCGTGTTATCTACAACCAAATGCCAACCGGTGTTGAAGTATGTGCGTCGATGAATCATGGTGGACCATTTCCAGCGTCAACAGACGTTCGAACAACGTCTGTAGGGTCAGAAGCGATTAAACGCTTTCAACGTCCAATATGTTATCAGAACATGCCTCACGCATTATTACCTGAGCTCTTAAGAGAGTAAATGTTCCCCTTTGTAAAGGAGCTATTTGAAATAGCTCCTTTTTTTTAACGCACAAATGCTTATAATGGTCGCATCTTAAGTAGGAACACTTTTATGAGCATAGTTTACAAAACACGTACCCAATTGGTTGTTGAAACCTTGAGGGAGAAAATTCTAAATGGCGAAATTAAAGCTGGTCAACCGCTACGCCAAGCAGCGTTAGCAGACGAGTTAAACGTAAGCCGAATTCCTATCAGAGAAGCTTTATTGCAGCTGGAGGCTGAAGGTCTTGTTGCTTTTGAACCACATAAAGGAGCAACCGCAACTGAGTTGAATATTGACCAAGTTGATGAGCTGTTTGAATTGCGTGCAATGTTGGAGTCTGAATTATTAGCCGCATCAATTCCAAATTTAAGTGAAGACGCGTTAGCACAGGCAACAGAACTATTAAGTAAATTGGATAAAGCATTAGGCAAAGAAAATGCTGCGAATACCTGGAGTGAGTTAAACTCTGATTATCATAACTGTTTGTATTCAGGTGCTAATCGCCCGCAAACGCAAGAGATTGTTAATACATTAAATAAAAATGCAGATCGTTATATTCGTATGCATTTGTTATGGGCTGGTGGTATTTCTAAAGCCGAATCTGAGCATAATGAATTATTAGCGCTTTGCAAATCCCGCAACATTGAAAAAGCGGTTGCTTTAATGAAACAGCATATTCTTGGTTCACGCGATGAGATTAAAGAGTTTTTATTAGAACGAGAAAATCTTCAATAATATTATAATAAATATCAATAAGATAAGCGCTGTCATTTTTGATGAAAAAAACAGCGTTTATTGACTTTCGACCTACAAATCTATAGTATTCCCGCGCGTTTTTAACGCTAACCCTCTCATTTCCATTTTTTCTTCTAAGCTTTATAGAGAGTACGCGGCGTTTTTTGTTATTTTTGCCAATAGCTGGCATGCCTTATACACACATACGGGAAACTCATGTTTGAACTAAAAGCCAGTAAAGTTGGCAATTTAAAGAATGATGTATTGTCTGGACTCACTGTTGCTTTGGCATTGGTACCAGAAGCTGTTGCCTTTGCCTTTGTTGCAGGCGTTGACCCATTAGTGGGATTATATGCGGCCTTTATGGTTGGCCTTATCACCTCTATTTTTGGTGGTCGTCCTGGAATGATATCTGGAGCAACGGGTGCGATGGCGGTAGTCATGGTAAGCCTTGTTGCCTTGCATGGCGTGGAGTACCTATTCGCTTGCGTTGTATTAACAGGTATATTGCAAATATTGGCTGGTATTTTTAGGTTAGGTAAGTTTATACGGTTAGTGCCGCATCCCGTAATGCTCGGTTTTGTAAATGGCTTGGCAATTGTTATTTTCTTAGCACAGCTTGGTCAATTTAAAGTTGCAAATGAGGAAGGTATTTTTGTTTGGATGCAAGGGAATCAGTTAACAACAATGCTTGGGTTGATCGCACTTACTATGGCGATAATTCATTTTCTTCCAAAGTTAACTAAGGCCATTCCTTCGTCACTTGTCGCGATTATTGTGGTAACTGTGTTAGCACAAAGTTTAGATTTAGATGCGCGTACGGTCGTTGATTATTTACGTGATATGACCAATGACCCTACTGCATCAATTGCTGGTGGGCTCCCGTCATTTTCTGTACCACAGGTGCCGTTAAACTTTGAAACGCTTCGTATTATATTTCCTTTCGCATTAGTTCTTGCTGCGATTGGTTTAATTGAGTCTTTATTAACATTAACCTTGATCGATGAATTAACTGGTACACGTGGACGTGGTAACAAAGAATGTGTTGCCCAAGGTATGTCAAATACTGTCAATGGCTTTTTTGGTGGTATGGGGGGCTGTGCAATGATAGGGCAGTCTATGATCAATGTTAATTCAGGTGGTCGTGGTCGGGCTTCTGGTATTACCGCAGCCTTAGGCTTACTCTTTTTTATCATGTTTGCCTCAGGGTTGATCGAACAAATACCGCTCGCAGCATTAGTAGGCGTTATGTTTATTGTGGTTATTGGTACGTTTGAATGGTCTAGTTTTCGTATCATGCGTAAGGTGCCTAAAGCTGACGCCTTCGTGATTGTGCTTGTATCGGGCGTTACGGTTGCAACTGATTTAGCAATAGCGGTTGTTGTTGGTGTTATTGTGTCAGCACTTGTGTTTGCTTGGGAACACGCTAAACACGTTATTGTAAATCGTTATAAAGATGATAAAGGTTCGACCGTTTATGAAGTTAATGGCCCTTTATTTTTTGGTTCGGTATCTAGCTTTTTAGAGCAGTTTTCAATAGAAGATGATAGTGATGATGTTGTGATTGAATTCAAAAACTCTCGCGTTGCAGATCATTCCGCAATTGAAGCTATTGATACGTTAGCTGAGCGTTATATCGCTAAAGGTAAAACGATACACTTACGACACTTAAGCAATGAGTGTTTAGAGCTACTTGAAAAAGCGGGTGATTTAGTTGAAGTCAATGTGATTGAAGATCCCGATTATCATATCGCTAGTGATAAGCTCGCATAGTCGATAGTTTAGTTTATAAGGTCTATAGGTTATAGTTAGCCTATAGACTCTTTGTTAGCGTAATTTATGCAGTTAGAATTTTTTGATGTGCCAAGTCCATGTGTGGGCATCTGTCAGTCGGATGAGAAAGGCTATTGCCTGGGCTGTATGCGTACTCGTGACGAGAGACAACATTGGATAAATTTAACCTCTGATGACAAGCAGAAAGTTATCAAACGTTGTATTCAGCGTAAAAAGCGTAAAGATGGCCAACTTAAGGCTAAAGAGAAAGACACTCCACAAGAAATACCTCAACCTTCACTATTTGATCCCCCTTCAAAAAAAATTGTAGAGAATAAAGATGATCTTGATTTTGGAGACTTTGAGCTTTAGCTAAATATCTATTTTTATTTTTCGACTATTATTAAAGATTATAGTTGTGATAAAGAGATCTAGGGTTGAAAGAAAAACATGCCAAGCCAAGCTACGAAGAACTAGAGCGAGAGCTTGTCGATCTTACCTATAGTGAAAAGCTTCAACATGCATTATTTCAAATTGCCTCAATCTCACATGGCGAACTAGAGCTTGATAGTTTGTATCAACAGGTACATCGCATTGTAAATGAAGTAATAGACGCTACAAACTTTTTTATTGCCTTGTTAAATGAAGAAGAGCAACATATTCAAATTGTTTATTTTGTTGATGAAAAAGACTCTGGTGACAAAGACTTAACCGGTGAAATACTGCCTTTAGGGCAAGGTTTGACATCTTTTGTGGTAAAAACTAGACAGCCACAGTTATTGAACCAACAACGAATCGCAGCATTGATTGAACAAGGTGAAATTAAAGAAGTATTAGGTTCTACTGATTTTACCAGTTGGATTGGTGCACCGATGATCACAGGTGATACTTTTCATGGTGTGATTGTCGCGCAGACCTATAAAACTGCTGTCCACTACAATGAGCACGAATTAAAAGTACTCGATTTTGTCGCAAATCAAATCGCTAGTGCGATAGAAAGCAATGTTAATGAGACCCAGAGACGCCATGCTCAGCAACGTTTAGCTGAGCAACATAGGCTGTTAGAACAAAAGAATAAACAGTTAACTTCGACGATAGATAATTTAAAGAAAACACGACAAGAGTTAGTGCAAAGAGAGAAGATGGCGTCGCTTGGGGGGTTAGTTGCGGGTATTGCACATGAAATAAATACACCATTAGGTATTTGCGTTACAGGGGTTAGCCACTTAATGGAAGAATTTAAGTATATTAAGCACAGTTACGAGCAACAGACGTTGTCTGAAGATGACTTAGTGGAATTTTTTGATGAATTGGAGCAAGGTTTAAAGATTCTAGAGACCAATACTAATCGTGGCGCTTTATTGGTGAAAAGCTTCAAGCAAGTCGCTGTTGATCAATCCTCAAATAAATCTAGAGATATCAATATTAAAAATTATCTTGGCGAAATTTTATTGTCTTTAAAACCAAAATTAAAACGTGTTAAGCATGAAGTTATCATAGATTGTCCAGATAATATTAATATTACTACCAATGCAGGTGCACTATCGCAAATATTAAGCAACTTGATTTTAAATTCACTTATTCATGGATTTGAAGACAAAGAGCATGGTCGTATTAAGATCAGCGTTCAAGATAAGCCCAAGGTAATAAATTTACATTATGCAGATGATGGAAAAGGCTTAACATCTGAGCAAGTCGATTGTTTATTTGAGCCCTTTTTTACCACTAAACGTGGAGAAGGTGGCAGTGGTCTTGGAACACATTTAATTTATAATCTCGTCCAATCGCTCAATGGTAAAATCAAAGTTAAAAGTGAACTAGGTAAGGGGCTCGCATATCTTATTAGCCTACCCAAGTCGCTTTAGGTGCAGTCGCTTAAATTTAATTTTAGAGTTTGGCTGTATAGACTTAACCTAACTCACTGTTATGATCGAACTACGGACGTTTGTTAAAGTTAGCTGCTGGGTGTTCCGCTCATAATTTTAATTGGTACTTATTCAGCTTACGGTAAAGTGTTCTGACACTTACATTTAGCTGAGTAGCTAAGTCTTCAATATTACCTTCAAAAGTATTTGTTACTTCTGCTAAGTATTTTTTTTCCGCAGTCTCTAAGGTCATTAAGTTTGTATTTTCTTCAACTATATCTGGTAATTGAGTGAAACTAGTTTCTTGTATATATGGAGGTAAATCTTCAACACAGACAGTATCTTCATCAGACAATAAAACCGATTGTTCGATAATATTTCTTAATTCTCTAATATTTCCAGGAAAGTTATACTGCTCAAGAGCCAATAGTGCTTTGTCACTGTAGGTTTTATTTTTATATTCAGAATGATTTAAAAAGTAAATTACCAGTGATTTAATGTCTACTTTCCGTTCTCTTAATGGTGGTAAGTAAATTGGAAAACCTGCTATTCGGTAATATAAGTCTTCTCTAAATAACCCTTTTTCCATCAGTTCTTTTAGATTTTTATGCGAAGCTGACAAAAACCTAAAGTCAGCCTTTTTCTGTTTTAAGCCGCCAACAGAGCGAAAGCTACGCGTTTCTAAAAGGCGTAATAGTTTTACCTGCATATTTAGCGGTACATCACCTATTTCATCAAAAAATACTGTACCGCCGTGAGCGATTTCTATTAGACCTTTTTTAGTGTGTGTCGCACCTGTAAAAGCGCCTTTTTCATGGCCAAATAATTCAGATTCAAACAAAGTTTCATTCAACCCGGTACATTCGATAATGACAAAAGGTTTTTCATTACGATGGCTGCCTTCATGTAGTGCCTTTGCCACGAGCTCTTTCCCAGTGCCTGTTTCGCCTTGCAGTAATACTGCTATGTCAGATTTAGCAGCGCGGTTGATCTGTTTTAGCATATGTTTGAATGGCTCGCTTTCGCCGATCATTTTATCTTTCGCGAGCTCAGCACTAGCAAAGTTGATTTGTTCTAAAATCTCTAAAAAACCGATGATTTTGCCATGTTCATTTTTGACCGGACGCATCAAAATATCACAAAACTGTTTACCTTGTTCTGTTTGGTGAATATGCACGACACTAGTTGCTTTTTGGGATTGCATACAGGTTTTTATAGGGCAATCTTCACCATGCTGATCACAAGGGTTTTTGCTATTGTGAGATATTTCATGACAGCGACTTTTCCCGACAATCACCTTTTTGGTATATAAATCTTCATACGCTTTGTTAACTGCTCGAATACGATAATTTAAATCTAAAAAGATCACAGGTTTTTCAATGGCATTGATTGTTGACTGAATAATTGAATGCTGCATAAGGCTTCTTTGACAAATATGGCGTTACTCTGTGTCAAATATGGCACAAAATTTTACTGGTTAATAGGTTTCTTTTCTTTTATTTAATTTAAGTTTAACGATTACAACTGGTTACAGTGTTGCTGCAACTTGAAATAAATCTTGATATTAGTTTGAATAACACAATAAATTTCATGGATATTTATGCCATCATTCAAATCAATATTGTCAATTTCGCTATTTTTGGTACTAGGTTTTTCGGCAACAGCTTCTGAATTGCAACTAGAAGAAGCTAAGCAAAAAATTCAAGTGTTTGCCAAAACCTTAAAAGGCAGTTTAACGTCAGCAGTTAAAACAGGAGGTCTTGGCGCTGGAGTGGAGATATGCCATAAGCAAGCACCTGAAATAGCTAAGAGCCTTTCAACAGATGGTTGGCAGGTATCTAGAACTAGTCTTAAACCAAGAAACCTTGAGAATAAGCCTGCGCCTTGGCAAAAATCTGTACTTGAAAAGTTTGAACAGCAAAAAGCTGCGGGTAAGCCTGTAACAGACTTGGCGTTTATAGAGCGCGATAACAATACATTTCTAATGGTAAAAGCCATTCCAACTGGCAAGCTTTGCTTGAATTGCCATGGCAAGTCTATAGACCCAACATTACAAGCAACCATTAATCGCTTATATCCCCATGATCAGGCGACAGGCTTTTCTCTCGGTGATATTCGAGGCGCTTTTGTCATTCAAAAAGCACTTAACGATCAGAAAACTCAAGAACCAATTAACTAATTATTAAAACAATTCCTAAAAATATGGAGATATATCATGAATGAAGCAGTGGTCGAACTGTCTAGACTACAGTTCGCATTAACCGCTATGTTTCACTTTATATTTGTTCCTTTAACGCTAGGGCTCAGTTTTTTACTGGCAATAATGGAATCTGTATATGTGATGACAGGCAAAGAAATTTACAAACAAATGACCAAGTTCTGGGGCAAGTTGTTCGGTATCAATTTTGCGATTGGAGTGGCAACTGGTCTCACCATGGAGTTTCAATTTGGTATGAATTGGTCTTATTACTCACATTATGTGGGTGATATTTTTGGTGCTCCGCTGGCCATTGAAGGATTAATGGCCTTTTTTCTTGAGTCTACGTTTGTCGGCTTGTTCTTCTTTGGCTGGGACAAAATGTCAAGGGTTAAGCATTTGTGCGCCACCTGGCTGGTAGCGTTAGGCTCAAATTTTTCTGCACTTTGGATATTAGTCGCTAATGGCTGGATGCAATACCCGGTAGGAGCCGAATTTAATGTTGAATCGATGCGGATGGAAATGACCAACTTTGCAGAAGTGATATTCAGCCCAGTTGCTCAGGTTAAGTTTGTTCATACGGTTTCTGCTGGTTATGTTACAGGCGCCATGTTTGTATTGGCTATTTCAAGTTATTACCTTCTTAAGAATAAAGAGATTGCCTTTGCTAGGCGTTCATTTGCGATTGCTGCAAGCTTTGGTTTAGCGTCTGTATTGTCAGTGATTGTTTTAGGTGATGAAAGTGGCTATGAGCTTGGTGATGTTCAAAAAGTGAAGCTTGCGGCTATTGAAGCGGAATATGACACTCATCCTGCGCCAGCACCGTTTACTTTATTTGGTTTGCCAAATGATGAAACGCGAGAAGTGGATTATGCCGTGAGAATTCCTTGGTTAATGGGGATTATCGCGACAGGCTCTACCACTGAGGAAGTTATGGGGTTAAAAGAGCACGAAATAAAAAATAGAGAGCGAATTTTATCTGGCGTTGAAGCTTACAAGGTACTTCAGCCTGTACGAAATGGTACGGCGACTGAGCAGCAATTAGCGCAATTTGAACAACATAAAGGTGATATGGGGTACGCCATGTTACTTGAGCCTTTTACCGACGACATAACCACGCCATCTGCTAGTGCGATTGAACAGGCGGTAGATTACTCTATTCCGCCTGTAGCACCGCTATTTTGGAGCTTTAGAATTATGGTGTTTTGTGGCTTTGTTATGTTGTTTGTTTTTGCTTTTGCCTTTTATTATTCAACAAAACATCAAATTACTAAGCCTAAATGGTTGCTTAAAATGTCGCTATGGGGCTTACCGTTGCCCTGGATTGCTTCTGAAGCAGGTTGGTTTGTTGCTGAATATGGTCGTCAGCCTTGGTCTATTGCAGAAGTACTACCTGTTCACACCGCAGTCTCAAATCTGACAGAGGGTGAGATCATGTTAACGCTTATTGGTTACAACGGTTTTTATACGGTTATGTTTATTATCGCGTTTTATTTAATGCAAAAGTTTGCGCGTAAAGGACCAACTGAAATTGCACGCGAACAAGCTCTGCAAGAACAGCGAGAAGCTGAACTGCTTGAATCATATAACGCCAAAGGAGTAGAAGCATGATTGATTATGAAGTGTTAAGGGTCGTCTGGTGGGTACTCATAGGTGTGTTGTTGATTGGATTTGCCATTACTGATGGATTTGATTTAGGTGTTGGTGCCTTATTAACATTAGTCGGTAAAACGGACCAAGATCGTCGTGTGATGATCAATACGATTGGACCGCACTGGGATGGTAACCAGGTCTGGTTTATTACTGCTGGCGGTGCAATATTTGCCGCTTGGCCTATTATCTATGCAACGGCATTTTCAGGATTTTATGTTGCCTTAGCTTTAACTTTGATTGCCCTTTGGATGCGTCCATTAGGTTTTGATTATCGTAGTAAATTGCCTAATGCCACGTGGCGAAAGAGCTGGGATTGGGCGTTATTCGCAGGCGGTATTATTCCTGCGCTTATCTTTGGTGTTGCTTTTGGTAACTTGTTACTAGGCGTGCCATTTGAATTTGATGACCGCTTAAAACCGATTTATACCGGTAGTTTCTTCGAACTATTAAATCCGTTCGCGATATTAGCAGGGTTAGTATCTATCGCTATGATCCTTAATCATGGCGCGACTTGGCTTCAGTTGAAAACCGTTGGTGTATTGCATACGAGAGCAAGAATGGTGTCATTTGTCCTTTCTATTGCTACCGCAGCACTATTTGTATTGGCAGGTATTTACCTAGCTATTGGAGTTGAGGGTTATGTGATCACCTCAACGATTGATACGCTCGCAACAAGTAATCCCATGGCGAAGCAAGTTGAAGTTCAAGCCGGCGCTTGGTTACAAAACTATGTTCGCTATCCATGGATGATGATCGCGCCTTTTGTCGGTATTGTATCGGCATTGGCTTGTGCTGTTTTCTCCAAACTCAATAAAGGTGGCTTAGCGTTTGTAGCCAGTGCTTTAACTATGACAGGGGTTATTTTAACGGCGGGCTTTTCAATGTTCCCATTTCTTATGCCGTCAAGCTCTCTACCGGCCGCGAGCTTAACAGTTTGGGATGCAACATCGAGTTATAAAACATTAGAAATTATGTTTTATGTCGCCTGTATTTTCGTTCCTATCGTTTTAAGTTATACCGCTTATGGTTTTTGGGTGATGCGCGGCCGCATTAAACAAAGTGACTTAAATCAGTCTCACGCTATCTATTAAGGAGAACATAATAATGTGGTATTTCACTTGGATTTTAGGTGTGTTGCTTGCTTGTTCGTTCGGCATTATTAATGCGATGTGGCTTGAAGCGACAGAAGACATGGATAGAGAGAGCGATTAGCGCCATGAATCAACCAGAAGCATCTCAAATACAAGCATTAAAAGGGCTAAAACAATATCAGGCAGAATACCGTCAGGAGTTAGTCAAGCTTGTATTGATAAAATCTAGCTATTTTATTGCCCAAATTATTTGCTTCTGGTTATTCGCTCAGATGATGCACATGCTTATTGTTGAGCAATCCAGCTATTCAGCGACACAGTTTAATTTATTTGTGGTCAGTGCTTTTTGTTGGTTGGTTGGTCGACATATCTCTCAACACAAGGAGATTTCACTTGATAGAAAAATAAAATTGAATATAGAACGAAAAGTGCAAAAAAGCCTTAGTGAGCAACAACATGCGTTAGCACAACAACATTCTAGCTTTCAATGGCAGCAAATATTTTTACAACATATACCTGCTGTTGCTGCATACATTAGCCAGTATGTGACGCAAAAATACCTATCCGTACTAGTCCCAATACTTGCGTTGGTAATGGTTTTTGCGGTGAACTGGTTTGTGGCTCTTATTTTAATAGTGACTTTGCCTTTAGTGCCTGTATTTATGATCTTAGTGGGCCATGGCGCTGCTAACATCCACCGAAAGCACTTCATTAGTTTAGAAAGGTTAGGAGGGATTTTTATTGATAGGTTGAAAGCGCTGACAACCATCACGACCTTTAACCAACACCATAATCAAAGTCAGCTGCTTGATACGGCAAGTAACTTGGTAAATAAACAAACCATGAATGTAGTGAGTGTTGCATTTTTATCAACAACTGTTCTGGATTTCTTTGCCACCATTTCAATGGCTTTAGTCGCGGTTTATATCGGTTTTAGTTTACTCGGTGAGTTAAGCTTTGGACCTGAAATAGTATTTAGCCAAGGATTATTTCTTTTATTACTTGCGCCGTTATTATTTTCAGAATTAAAGAATTTAGGCCGCTTATATCACCAAAAAGCACAGGCTGAAGCTGCGTGGGAAACGCTAGAGCCTATGTTTAGTTCTTTGTCTTTACAAACAAAACCTGTCAGTTCATCAGAGGAATTTACTGGTATTGACTGGCTTAACTTTCAAGTTCATAACCCCAAGTTAACTGCGCCAATGCTTCATATAAAACCAAAGCAACACATACATTTACAAGGACGATCTGGCGCCGGTAAGTCAGTTTTTTTACAAGCGTTAATGGGATTAACTGATGCTAGCCATCAACTAACGAGTAAATGTGTGTTATTAGGACAATCGCCAGTTATTTTACCGTCGTCGGTTCGAGAAAATTTATCGTTAGGTCATCCTGTTAGTGATGATAAGCTTTGGCATGTTTTACAAGGAGTTTCACTTGATAGAGTGATTCACAGCTTACCTCAAGGAATAGACACTCAGCTTGGTGAACATCCGCCTCTTTCGGGAGGCGAGCTACAAAGGCTAATGTTAGCTCGCGTGTTACTGCAATCAGCGGAGGTGATTTTACTAGATGAGCCTACTGCACATTTACCTGAAGAGCAGCACCAAAAGTTATCGCTGCTAATTTATCAATTAACAAAAGAAAAAACTGTTATTTGGGCTTCACATAAACGGTTGCCAAATGAATGGTTTGAGCAAATTTGGCAAATAACTGATGGCGTGATTAACAATAAGCATATAGGCCAAGAAAAGGTGCAGGGAGTTATTGCTGATGCGTAACCCTTTTTTATCTTTAATTTTGGCATTAATTCATGGGGGAGCAGGCTTAACTATTTTATTGGTTGCTTCTTGGTTTATTGCGGCTAGTGCAGTAGCAGGGCCTAGCTTCAATTATGTATTGCCTGCTGTCGCTATTCGAGCCTTTGCCTTATTACGCATTAGTAGTGGTTACGGTGAAATGTGGTTATCTCATCATCAGTTATTAAATAAGCTGGCAAAATTACGCCTTACAATATTTAAAAACTTAGACGGCCAACCTGAGAATTTACGTGCACTAGAAACCGATAAACTTCATTATCAAAGCCAAGACTTAGCATCCGTTTGGGTTGGCTGGGTACATCAAAATGCTAGTGCAATACTATCAATGTTGCTTATTAGTGCCTTGGTATTGCTCTTTATGCCTAGCTTTTCTTTAACTTGGTTTGGCTTTGTAATATGGAGCTTAGGAGTTTATAGCTGGTTAATGTTCTCAGGTATAAGTACAGCCAAGTTGAAGTTAGCTGATAGAGCAAGGTTAGAATCAGATATTGAACATCACATCGATTCGGCTCAAATCTGGCATATGATGTATTCATCTCAGTCACCAGATTGTTCATCGTTTTATAATATTGATACCAACAATAAACATCAGATTGAAAAGGCATTTAGCTTGCTGTTATTCGGTAGTTTGTTGTGTGTGGTGTTGCTTTTGAGTCAAACCAATAATCTGGTTGATTTATATATCATTACACCATTGTATTTAGTTTTACCTATGGCATTTTTGGCCGCTACTGATTGGTTTGGCCGTGTATTTTATACTCAAGATAGATTACAGGATTATTTAACCAGCAAAGCTAATTTGTCAGCGCTTAAATATGAGCTTAGTGTCCGCAACAATGAAAAAATTACCACTTTGCAGTTAACTGATTTTAATGTTGCAACGGCAAAACAAAATACTGTGAACGTTAAAGTAACAGAGCCAAGCTTAACATTATTAACGGGGGCATCTGGTAGTGGTAAAAGTCGCTTCATGATGGCAATGGCAGGTTTGCTACCTCACATTGGCAAAAAATGGATTAACCATGAAGAGATAGCAAGTAATTCAATAATTAGTGATATTGCTTATATAGAGCAACACCCTTACTGTCTATCGGGCACATTAAGACAGAACTTACTGATCGCTAATGAAAAAGCTTCTGACGCATTGCTTGTCGAGTGCTTATCTAGTGTAGGGTTAGGGTATTTATCAAATTTAGGTGAGTGGGTAGGGACTGGCGGCAGAGTTTTATCAGGAGGTGAATTAAAGCGGTTAGGTTTAGCCCGTGCGTTATTAAGTCACCAATCTTTTATCTTACTCGATGAACCATTTGAGGCCCTTGATGAGGCTAACGTTAAAGAAATTGTGATTATTATCAATAAATTAAAGCAGACTAAGAAACTAATTGTTGCTAGCCACGTGATTCCATCAGATTTACAAGTAGACAGCCTTATTTCCCTTGAAAAAAATGTATGGGAGTATAAGTCGATAATTGAACATGGGCTGGCCTAATGACGTCCTTTATTAAAATAACCCCGATTGAAATGAAAGCGATTAACGGACGTAGTAATCTTCTCAGTTATTTAATTACCAATCGAGCATGTGAGTGTGCGGCACTGGTTATGAATAATCATTTAACAGAAATACAAGCTAATGAATTAATCAACGAGGTGCAATCATTAAATGTTCGTCTCGATTGGATTCTTTTAACTGAACGGCCAGATGATCCAGTAGTAATAGAACTTATTCAAAACAAGTGTGGTGGAGTTGTTGCGGGCAATGCAGCAGCACTTTCTAAACTTGAGCTACAATCCTCTGATAGTGTGGGGCAATTTGAACAGTTAAGCGAACATCAAATTATTCTACTTGGGCATATTGAGCTACAAGTTTTACCTGCTGAAAATAAATCATGTTTTCAAGTAGAGGATAACCTATTTATCGGTAGCAATAACCAAATAGATGCTAGTCACAATTTTAAAAAACAGATCTTTCGAATCTAATTTCACTTAAATAGGAATTTTAAATGACTAAATCATATAAAGATATTACTGATGCATTATCATCAAACTTAAAACAACTTCGCCCGAGTATTTCAGAAACAATGAAGGGTTTTTCTGCGATGGCTAAAGCGGCAACGGCTGAAGGTACGTTAGATAAGAAAACCAAAGAGTTAATCGCGCTTGCGATAGGTGTATCAACCCGTTGTGACGGTTGCATTGGTTTTCATGCTAAAGCGCTTGTTGATTTAGGTGCGACACGAGAAGAAGTCGAAGAAACTCTTGCGATGGCAATTTACATGGGCGGTGGTCCATCATTAATGTATGCAGCAGATGCGCTTCAGGCGTTTGATGAATTTACAGGCAATTAATACATAGAGTAGTATCGGTTACTTGTAATTACATGTGCCACCTGCAAGGTTATTAAATTGTTGGTGGCGCTTATTCTTCAGCGGGTACTCTCCTGCACTTCACCTATGAGCGTTCAACGGACGCTCGTTTTAATACCCTTATAGACAAATCCTAACTTGAAGCTTAGGTCAGTTGAGTACGTATAGCTGAAGCTGGTTCTAGCTAGATACTCGTCATATGCGATTTAGAATATTTTTGAGCTTGTTACCAATGAAGCAGTCATTTGATAATTAAAAAAACTAATTGAGCTTTAGTTGTAATGGTCCAGACTTGATCAGACAGTTACCCGTTTTTCAATTGGCAACTGTCAGTTTCGACTTTATGACTACAACTTAAACGAAAGCTGTACGGTATTAACCTGTTGCTTTCTATCTTTTGCCATGTATCGCCACTTCGCTAGCGCTTTTTTTGCTTCCTTATCAAATACATCGTCTGGATGTGATTCAATTACTCGAATATTATCAACCGTTCCATTTGGCGTCACCCCGAATTCGAGAATTACCCATCCTTCAATTCCATTATCGGCTGCTTCAGCGGGATATGTCGGATTTACGCGAACTATCGGTTGTTCCATTTTTGCTGGCTCACCGGAGAGAATTTTGTCTTTCTTACTAACTTCAGCCTTTAGTTGGGTTGTGGATATTACTGTGATGAAAATTGCAGCTATAAACGTAAATAGTTTACTGTAGCGGCTCGTTTTTTTTATGTTCATTAGTCGTTCTTTTACCATTGTCTCATTTCCTTGTTGTCCAAAGTAAAGTTGTAAAGGTACTGCTGTAGATTGAGAGTGAATTTGTATTAGTGCTCTTGCGTAATCTTGTTTAGACGTTGTTGACTTATCTTCAAGCACCGCTTCATCGCATGAAAGTTCCTGATCTTGACGGAATGCCCTATATCCAATCCAGACCATTGGATGAAACCAAAAAACTATCACAATACTGACTGCAATCAGATTCCATAAAATGTCTTTTCGACTATGGTGATAAAGCTCATGCTGGATAATTGCTTGTTGCTGGCTACGGGTAAATTGCTCAAAGAAGGCTTTCGGGATAAGAATAGCTGGTTTTATTAGACCGAAAAGTGCGGGTGAATAAACCTTCTCACTCTCGTATACTGGTAACGCCACTGTATCCATTAGTTTGTGGTTGACCTGATTAAGTGATTGATGAACAACGTTTCGTTGCATTAGTCCACTATACAACAACGCCAGTAATCCTGCCGATAGTCCGATTAAATAAACGATAAATAAATAATCTGACAATACTTGTTGATTGGAAATCATCACTTCGCTATTCGTTACCGTATAAAACGGCATCTGATTAACTGGTAACTGGGTTTTAGCATTGTTAGGAAGCCATGCTCCGAGTAAACAAACAGGAATAGCCAACCACAGTTGATAGGCTTGGCGGGAGCTAAAATATTCTACCACTTTGGAGCGCAATGCTAGTATCACAGCGAGCAGAATAGAAAGAGCTACCAGCATATCGAAAACTTGACTAATCATTGTCCTTCTCCCAGTCATCAATCAACTGTTTAAGTGCTTGAATGTCATCTTCTTTGAGGGATTCATGCTTCGCAAAATGAGCAACAAATGGAGAAAACTGCCCATCGAATACTTTGTGTAAAAAACGCTTACTTTGTTGCTGCGCATAACTTTCTTGCTCAACCATTGGCGTATAGAGATATTCTCTTCCTGACTTTGAATATGAGAGGATGCCCTTATTTACCAAGCGGCTAAGTAGCGTATTCAGGGTTTTTAAATGCCATTCGGTTTCAAGTAACATAAGTAATGCTTTAGCAGTCAATGGGTTTTTCTTCCAAAGGACCTGCATGACTTGGAGCTCAGCCTCAGTAATATCAATATCTTTTTTCATAATAGTTATACTACAGATGTAATATTTAAAATATTACATCTGTAGTATAAAATGTCAAGCAATGGCTGTTTATTATTTGAGCACCATTAAATGTAATGGGTGATATAATTAGTTTCCGGTGATGCAGTATTTGGAGTATCGCCATGAAGACATGTTGAATAACTTTTCTAATTAATTTTGATTTAGGCTAACTCATCTGCACAACAAAGCGTCACTAAAACACGTTTCGTGGCAAAAATGAGTTAGCCTGTGCGTCTGCAATTGGCACATATGGGGCCGTCGGATTTGCTCAATAATTAACATAAAACGTGATATATTCCGTGAGGATTTTTTAGCTAATTGATGTTCATATTAGGCCCATTTCATTAGTGAGCTAAATGTCTTGATATTGTTGATTAATATCTTCTGCTAGTGCGATGTTGTCTAGCATAATTGAAACGATTTTCGGATCTAAATGTGTGCCTGCGGCTTCATGAAGAAATGTTTGTACTTTATCCATCGGCCAAGCCTCTTTGTAACACCGTTTATGTGTTAGCGCGTCGAATACATCAGCCACAGCAACGATACGTGCAAAGATGTGAATTTCTTCCGCTACTAAGCCTTTTGGGTAGCCTGTACCGTCATATTTTTCGTGATGTTGTGCTGCAATAATCGCTGCTGCTTGAAGAATAGGGCGTGTTGAACCATGTAGAATATTTTCACCAATTACAGGATGACGTTTCATCTCTTCCATTTCTGACTCAGTCAGTTTACCTGGCTTTAATAAAATACGATCTGGCGTCGATATTTTTCCAATGTCATGCATTGGTGCGGCTTGTTTTAGCAACTCAGCTTGTTCTTCATCCATGCCTAATTTGATGGCTAGCATAAAAGATACTTCTGCCATACGCCTGATATGATTACCTGCCTCATTTGACCGAGATTCCACTACGTCACCGAGTCGGTAAATCAGTTCTTCTTGTGTTTCTACGATTTCACGGTTAAGTAATAAATTGTCAAATGCCAAACTGACATTGCCTGAAAATATTTCGAGTAATTTGGCATCTATCTCGGTTAATGCATTTATTCCCTTTAAATAGAGTAGGCTGACCTTTTCTGTATTACTTGGAAAATACCCAACCAAAACATCGTCTTGAAAAATACTGCACTTTTCTTCTATGGCTAGGTTTAAATACTTAAATGCCTGTTTTTTGAGTTCTTTGTCTACATTGTTACCAGAGATTTGGGCAAGCACTTGAAAGTCATTTTCACTATAAATTGCCCCCAACCCTTTAACTTGCAGCAACATACTTTCTTGTTCTATTTGTAGTAACGACATAATTTGCTGCAGTAAACCGCTGAAAAATTCAGTTAATGAACGCTGTTCTAGTACATTTCCTGTGGATTCAATTACGCGCTCTAAGCCTGTACGGTAAAGTTCCTGATAAATACGGGCTTTATCAACTTCGATAATATCGCGGTAAGCTCTTAACGCTGAAAAAACGGTTGTAAATAGCTTTTTTCTATCAAGTTCGGTTTTTTCTTTATAATCGTTTATATCAAACTCAACAATTACTTGCTCTTCAGGTGCTTGTCCTGGTTGTCCCGTTCGCAAAACGATTCTTGAAAACTTGTTTTTAAGTGTTTTTCTTATCCATTTCGTCAGTGTTAAACCTGCATCATCGGTTTCCATGACAACATCAAGAAATATTAATGCGATATTTTGTTCTTTTTCTAATATTTTTTGTGCCTCAGCAGCAGAGTAGGCATGTAAAAATGACAACTTACGCCCATCAAGCTCAAAGCGTTTTAATGCCATTTTTGTTACGTGATGAATGTCTTCTTCATCGTCAACAATTAGCACGCGCCAAGGCATTAATTCATTGGGCTTTGCATGTGATAAAAAAGAAAGTGCCATAGTATTAAAAATCATCGAGATGTTAATTTATGTATAGCGCATTCTTGCCTTTTTTGCCTAATAATGAAGAGGTAAGTGGCTATCAATCTTTTTCAATAACTATTTATTTAATATTTGAAAGTACATTTACGATATTTTAGGGAGTGTAAACTTATGTGTGCAAAATAAAGTTGCCAGTAAGATTATAGTCGTTTGCCAAGTGCGTAGCGTTTACATAATGCACTGTTATAATGACGCAAAAATTTATTGTGTGTTAATTGTTGGTAACACGCTGACCTATGGAGTGTTTTAATGTCGTCTCAAGTTAATTTAAACGCAACTCATGATCCTTCTCTTTCAAGCTGGGTAAGTACTGCGAACCAAGCGGGATGTGATTTCCCTATTCAAAATTTACCTTTTGCTGTCTTTCGTCGTAAGGGAAGTGACGAGTCATTCCGTGGCGGTGTTGCTATTGGTGATCAAGTAGTAGATTTAGCAGCAGTTAAAGAAGCCGATCTTTTTAGTGGTGTTGCTTCTGATGCGGTTGCAGCATGTGCACAACCTCAACTTAATGAATTTATGGCAATGGGTAAAACTGCCTGGAGCGAGCTACGTAAGGCGCTTTCAGAGGCATTATCTGAAGGCTCTGCACAACAAAATGCATTGAGTGCTTGTCTTGTTGCTATGTCTGATGTGGAGTATGCGTTACCGTGTAATATTGGAGATTACACAGATTTTTACACGTCGATTCACCATGCTACATCTGTTGGTAAAAAATTCCGTCCAGATAATCCATTACTGCCAAACTATAAATGGGTACCTATTGGCTACCATGGCCGTTCATCTTCTATCGAAATTTCAGGAAGCAGCTTTAAACGACCTAAAGGCCAAACTAAGGCACCAACGGCAACTGAGCCAAGTTTTGGCCCATGTAAACGTCTAGATTATGAACTTGAAGTTGGTATTTTTGTTGGTAAAGGTAATGTGCTAGGCGAGCCAATTAGTATCGATAACGCGGAAGATCATGTATTTGGTCTGTGCCTGTTTAATGATTGGTCAGCACGTGACATTCAAGGTTGGGAATATCAACCTTTAGGGCCATTTTTATCAAAAAGTTTTGCATCTACAATATCTCCTTGGATTGTTACAACTGAAGCACTTGCACCTTACCGCACTGCGTGGACGCGTGATGAAAATGATCCACAGCCAATGGATTATTTAGAGTCAGCTCATAATAGAGAGTCAGGTGCCTATGATATTCAGCTGCAAGTATTGTTAGAAACAGAAAAAATGCGTGCTGAAAAACAAGCGCCAACACAACTTTCTCAATCTAATTTTAATGACTCTTATTGGACTGTAAACCAAATGGTTGCGCATCATACTGTCAATGGCTGTAATTTGCGTGCCGGTGATATGTTCGGCTCTGGCACTCAGTCAGGACCAAACCCTGAAGAAGCTGGTTCAATGCTTGAACTGTCAAATGCTGGTTCTGAACCTATTACACTGCCTAATGGTGAACAACGTACTTTTCTTGAAGATGGTGATAACGTGATCATGAAAGGTTGGTGTGAAAAGCCTGGCGCAGCGAGAATTGGTTTTGGTTTTGTGGAAGCACTCGTGCTACCTGCTGAATAATGACTTTAAATAAGAAATCACGGTATTAATCGTGATTTCTTATTCTGCTAACTACACAAGTGTATTGTTAACGTTATTTTCGTTAAGACTGCGATTGATATGCCAAATGATGCCACATAGTAATACTAAAATCGCCATAACAAGATAAGAGCCTTCTAAGCCAAAACTTCCACCCGTTAATACTGAACTACCTGTGAGTTCTTGTACCAATAATCCTTCAACAGGAAGTCCACTGACAGGAAAGCCTAACATTGCCCCTTGCGTAAAGTTCCATGTGAAATGGAAGCCGATTGGGAACCATAGATCTTTGAAGTAGGCATAATATAATCCTAAAAATATACCTACTAGTAATAAGTTCATAAAACTGATTAATGAAATGTCACTATTTCCAGAGTGAAGCAACATAAAAATGAAAGCAGAAATTGTTATCGATATATATCTAGGTAGTGAACTTAACAAGTTCTTTAAAATATAACCTCTTATGAGAACTTCTTCATTAATGGCAACAATTAAGAAAAGCCCAAAGTACAAAGTAAAATGGTATAAATTAACAGTAGCTGTAGATGTTTTAATAAGATCTGAAAGTAACAATGCAAGATAAACAATGAATATTGATAAAATGCCACAGCCTAACCCAAGGTTCAGCTTTTTAAATAAGTCTTCACCAACAAAGCCTAGCTGTTTAAAAGGTTGCTTATCATAGCTTGTTTGCATTTGGTAAATTAAAAATATATTAGCGGCAGCTTGTAGTAGCAAAATAAATGACATTAACTCAATGTCTGTAGTTTCTATATTAAATTCGTCGGAATTAATAATATTTAGACTAAAAAAAGGAATAAGTATCAATCCTGCTATGATCTGCGAAAGAATGAGTAGTGTAATAATTCTCGCAATAGGGCTTTTTTTTAATATCTTTGTCATATTTTCTTCCTTGAGTTTGAAACCAGCGGGTTATTCGCTGGTTTCATGGTCACTCTTTAATGTGTTACCTCATAGAGCCAATTACCTAACTCTTTGCCCCATTCACCGGCTAATCCACTGCCAATTTCATAACCAATATCTCTCATAAGGCCGCCACCATTTACAGCTTTTAATTCATCCATATTTAATATTTTCATTGTTGACTCCTTAATGTGTTGCGTCGTAAACGCCAGCACCAATACCTTTGCCAAGTTCGTTTAAAGCCTCATGCCCAAGCAATAGGATTGTCCATAAAATGAGGGCTGCACCACCATTAACTGTAGTTAATTCACTCATGCTTAATTCACGCATAATTTAATTCCTTTTTGTTTACCTTGAAACTGACTAATTCGAATTGAGTTAGTCTCCTTATATGCTCATTTGCTTCATCGATTTAAAGGCAAATAAGCTCTTCATTCGCTATACCTGCAATTGCCTGAATAGCAGAATGTGATTTAACTTCTTAATGCGACGTTGAAGTACTTGAAGTGTGAATATAAAAAGTTTATCAGTAATTTTAAAAGCAATGTTCAATAGAAATATTGTGAATTGTAAAAGGTAATTATATGAGTGGGTTATGGGAGGTTTTTAACAAAAATACAATAAATATGCTGGAAGATTTACAGCTTATTAAGTGCTTTACTTTGTAGTTTTTCAATGACGGAGAGCTTTTCATTGTCAATTGCCATGCGAATATCCCTTCCTGTTATGCCTTGTTCAATAAATTTTTGCGGCTTTATTTTACGGCACTCTGCAACTGCTGATTGTAAAAATGATATTTGCTTAGTGTTATCTTCCAAAGCATTAGTAGCATGGCAAGCCGTTAAAAACTCAGCAAAACTGTCTGGCTTTCGCCATACATCTAGATCATTAAGTAGTGCTAAGATTTTTTTCGCTGATAGTGAAAAACTCTTATTTACTTTTTTATGATGGCGAATAACGCTTATTGCAAGCCACTTAATTGCGTTCGGCACTCTTAATGTTGTTGATAGTTTTTTTACACTATTAACAGCATCCAATTCCCAACTATTTAATGCTTTTTCTGAGGACTGGTGTTTAAGTTGTAATGTTAATACTGCAAACCTTACAGCTAAGCTTTCACTTTCGTTTACTATGTGTTTTATCGCTGCTATAGGATGTGAGCGTCGTAAAGCATCATCCATTTCTGGCCAGATACTTTTCAGTGCATTACATCGGCATAGCTCGACAAAAAATATGTCAGGTGCTCCTTCTGATAATGCCTTTGCAAACTCTAGCCAGATTCTTTCTCCGGAAAGCGCAGCTAACTCTCCAGAATCGCTGATATGCTTCATTAAATCGAGGGTTTCTGGCGCAATGGTAAAGCCTAAATAGTGATATCGAGCTGCAAACCGTGCAACTCTTAATACCCTGAGTGGATCTTCAATAAATGCATTGGAAACGTGACGCAGCACACGGTTTTTGAGATCTACTTGCCCCTGATAGGGATCAATAATCTCGCCATTCGCTTTCATTGCCATGGCATTAACAGTCAGGTCTCTACGTAATAGATCTTGCTCTATGGTCACGTTAGGTGATGCATTGCAAATAAACCCTGTATACCCTAAACCTTGCTTTTTTTCCGTGCGTGCTAGGGCAAATTCTTCTTTTGTTTGTGGATGAAGGAAAACAGGAAAGTCTTTGCCTACTTGTTTAAAACCTAGCGATAGCATTTCCTCAACGGTAGTGCCAACGACTACGTAGTCGCGTTCTACTATTTCTCGTTCAAGTAATTTATCTCTGACTGCACCACCAACAAGGTAATATTCAATCGGGAGATTATAAGCGTCGTTTTTCATCACAAAATTTAGCGTAAAAATACTAAGTTAATCATAAACTTTAATAATCTTAACATAAGTTTGTTTTTTCTAACATCAACGCCTTTGACATCCTTAAAGATACGGGTTAATTTGCTCTAGCCTTTTTCATCAATAAATTAATGTTATGTACACGGCTTATTTTGGCTTAAGTGAAGCTCCATTTACTATTGCTCCAGACCCCGCTTATCTGTTTTTAAGTGATCGCCATAGAGAAGCATTGTCACACCTGACTTATGGCCTAGGTGATAACGGTGGCTTTGTGCTGCTTACAGGGGAAGTTGGTACTGGTAAAACAACGATTAGCCGTACCGTGATGGAAAAGTTACCAGAAAATACTCAGTTAGCGTTTATTTTGAATCCAACGCTTTCTTGTGAAGAGTTGTTGGCAACAATTTGTGATAATTTAAAAATTCGTTATAAAAAAACAGGCGCCACATTAAAATATTTAACGGATAAAATACAAAATAAACTTTTAACTAATCATGAGCAGGGTATCAATACACTTGTTATTATTGATGAAGCTCAACATTTGCAACCTGAAGTACTCGAGCAACTTAGGTTACTGACAAACTTAGAAACGAATACGCAAAAGTTATTGCAAGTCATATTGATCGGCCAACCTGAATTGCAGCAACTACTTCAACGTCGTGACCTACGGCAACTCGCGCAGCGAATAACTGCTCGCTATCATTTAATGCCGCTAACCAAACAAGAATTGAACAGTTATATTCAACATCGTTTATCGGTTGCTCAATGTACTCGCAATTTATTTAATAAAAGTGCTATTAGTGCAATACATAAAATATCCAATGGTATACCTCGGGTTGTGAACTTACTGTGTGATCGCGCATTAGTGTTAGCCTACAGCCAAAATCAAACGGTAGTTAACAAAAAAATAGTTATTGAGGCTGCCCGCGACGCTTTGGGGCAAGAGGTTGAACCTACTATCTGGCAGGCACGTCCAATCAGGCTAGGTTTGATTTTTACATTACTTACCGTGACACTATTCGCAGGTATTTGGGCTGAGAACACTTGGCATCTTTTTAAAGTTGAACAATCATCTAGTACTATAAACATGGGTGAAGTAAATAAAAATCAGGCTAAATTTGTAGACAATGAAAACGCTGAATCATCTGTTAAAAAGCCAGTTCCTGCAAAGGATGTTCAAAAAAGTGATAAAGAATTAGCTAACCACACTGAAATCGCACAGGCAATTGATAGTACGACTGATGTGCCGGCGAAGCAATCATTGCCGGAGAAAAAGGTACTTGAAAAAGAGCAAGCACCGATAGTGTTGGGCTTCAATGCAGAGGCGTATAAGAAACAGCAACAACAAAATACTCAGCATGATGAAATAAAAGTCGCGGCTACCGATGGTGTGTCAGCAGAAGTACTTGAGCTCTTTAAACAGGCTGTAGAGGATACTAGAGCTGATAGTAATGACCTAGAGGTTGGTCAACATGGCAATCACATTGCTGACTTTGATTCAGTTACTGCTTTACATCAAATGCCTGCTGACTTTCAAGATGCAATTCCACCTATAAGTTTTGAGTTACACATGTTTGAAACGGAAGGTAATGGCTGGGTAAGAGTTAACGGTCAAGATTTTAAAGAAGGAGAAACCATTGCTAATGGTGTTGTGTTAGAGGCAATTTTACCACAAAAAGTCATTCTCTCTTTTCGTAAATCACAGTTCTCGATGCCAGCATTATCGAGTTGGTAGTACTAATTTTTTATGATTTATTATTAGTCAATAAAGGCGTTTTTGAAAAAGCCTAATAGGTTTATGTTAAAATCTTCTGGCTTAATACAGCAATCGATTTGATCTTTATATTTACTGTTAGAAAGATCTAACTCTTCTATAGAAATTGCTTGGTTTAATCTTGTATTGTAGAAAACCTTTACGAAAGGGTGTAATGGCTTACGTTTGTTAAGTTTACTGATCAATCCGAGCTTACCACTGTTTAATTTCACCAATGTGCCTACCGGATATACGCCTAAGCATTGGATAAATTTTTCAACTAATTCTTCGTCATATTTTAGTGGGGACTCAGCAACTAAGGTTTTAAAAGCCGAAATAGGTGAGACAGCTGATTTATATGGACGTTCACATGTCATTGCGTCATAACTATCAACAATTGCTATCATTTTACCGTATTTAGAAATTTCTTTACCTTTTAACCCTTTAGGGTAGCCGCTACCATCTAATCGTTCATGATGTTCAGCCACCATCTGCATAGCAATATGTGAAATTTCAGGACTATCTTCTAAGAGTTTTAGGCCCAACGCTACATGACTACGCATTATATTTTCTTCTTTCTTTGTTAGCGTTGAACGCTTAAGTAGTATGTCATTTGGCAGTAAAACCTTGCCAATATCATGCAGAAATGCACCTAAGGTAAGCTGCTGTATAATTCTTTTATCGAGCCCTAAATACTTAGCGAAAATTGACATTAAAATTGCAACATTAAGAGAATGCTCGAACAAATATGAATCTTTAGATTGTAAACGTGTTAAGCAGCTTAGGGCATCTTGGTTGCGATAAACGGAGTCAACCAGTGAATCGGTGGTATCGCCAATATCGACAATTTGTAATGACTTATTTAACTTAACTGAGGATAAAATGTGTTTTTGTAAATCTCGCGCACTATTGTAAAGCTTATTTGCTTTGCGCATTTCTTGATCTATCGTAATTTCAGGCTTTTTTCGTTGTTCAGCCTTTGCTTTTGTTACCGTTATCTCGCTGAGTACGCGATCAACTTGCTCTACTGCTTTTTCTTTCTTGGTATCGACCGTAACATAGGTTATTTGGGCTTTTTCGAGTTGTGAGATGCTTTCTTGTGTGGAGATGTAACCTTCAGATTTAAACTCTGTGTTGTTGTTGTCGGTAACAGAAACAACGTACATGCCGAGTCTAAGGTTCGCTAGTGGTATTTTGTTAAATGTATTGGTTGTTGTTTTTTTGTTCATTTCTGAATAAATTAGGTGGTAACGTTAAAAGCCTATGAGTCTTTTAACGTTACCACCTAATTTCATTTTCAGCGAATTATTTTATTGCCATGCAGGCATATTTGCTTCAAACGCTTCTATTTTCTCTAGTTTGTTTAGTGTCCATCCCACACTATCAATGCCTTCTTCCAGACAATATTGGTGGAATTTATCCAACGAAAATGTATATGTAGTGCCTTGAGCGAATATTTTGTTGTTAAGTAAATCAACTTCTAACGTTAAATTAGCATTATCTGCTTGGGCAAATAATGCGTTTATTTGTGCTTCAGGCAACATAATTGGCAATACTCCAATGTTGATGCAGTTGCCATAAAAGATATCGGCAAAGCTCGGTGCAATAATAACTTTAAAACCATATTCTTGAATCGCCCATGGCGCATGCTCTCTACTAGAGCCACAGCCAAAATTTTCTCTAGTTAATAAAATGCTCGCATCATTATAAATAGGATCATTCAAGATAAAATCAGGGTTGTCTTGTTTCCCTTCAGCATCAATATAGCGCCAATCATGAAACAGGTGTTGCCCGAATCCGATACGTTCTGTTTTTTGTAAAAACTGCTTAGGAATTATTTGGTCGGTATCTACATTTGCGGCATCTAGAGGAACGACTAATCCTGTATGTGTTGTAAATTTTTCCATGAATTTCTCCTTAAGCGTTTAAATCAACAAAGTGGCCTTCTATCGCAGCTGCTGCTGCCATTTCAGGGCTTACCAAATGCGTACGGCTGCCTCTACCTTGACGACCTTCAAAGTTGCGATTACTTGTAGAAGCGCAACGATCACCGGCGTTAAGTTTGTCGTCATTCATGCCTAAGCACATTGAGCATCCAGGTAAACGCCATTCAAAGCCAGCGTTAGTGAAAACTTTGTCTAGTCCTTCGTTTTCAGCTTGTTCCTTAACGCGATATGAACCCGGTACTACGATAGCAGTAACGGAATCATTACATTTCATACCTTTTTCCATATAGCGTTCAACAATTGATGCAGCAGCACGTAAATCTTCTATTCTGGAATTCGTACAAGAGCCGATAAAGACATTATTGACTTTAATATCTGTGATTTTTGTGCCTGCGCTCAAACCCATATATTGTAACGCTTTTTCACAAGAGTCACGCTCTACCGGATCTGAGAAATCTGTTGGAGATGGTACCACGGCATCAACTTCTATAACTTGTCCAGGTGTTGTTCCCCACGTTACTTGTGCTTTGATGTCTTTCCCTTCTAACGTTAAGGTCGCATCAAAAATGGCGTCATCATCACTTTTAAGTTGTTTCCAGTCTGCTAATGCCTGTTGCCATAACTCGCCTTTAGGCGCGTATTCTCGACCTTCTACGTAATCAAACGTTTTTTGATCTGGTGCTATTAGCCCAGCTTTTGCGCCAAATTCAATGCTCATATTACATATGGTCATGCGCTCTTCCATCGAAAGTGCTTCTATTGCTTCACCACAGTACTCAACAACATAACCAGTTGCACCAGCGCTACCTGTTTTGCCAATAATAGCCAGAATAATGTCTTTTGCACTGATGCCTGGTCCAACGTTGCCTTTTACTTCTATTTTCATCGTTTTAGCTTTTGTTTGGCGTAAAGTTTGTGTTGCAAACACATGCTCTACTTCTGAGGTACCAATACCAAAAGCCAATGCGCCAAATGCGCCGTGTGTTGCTGTGTGAGAGTCGCCGCAGACAATAATGGTTCCAGGTATAGTTAAACCCAGTTCAGGCCCCATAACATGGACAATACCTTGGTTTTTATGTCCCATACCGAAAAGTTCGATGCCAAATTCTTTACAGTTCTTTTCTAATGTACGCAATTGGTTAGCTGCACCTTCGCCTGCGGCTGATATTTCAATGGAACGAGTAGAAATATTATGATCCATGGTTGCGATTGTACGCTCTGGACACCTTAATTTTCGGTTGTGAAAGCGTAAATTTGCAAAAGCTTGTGGAGAAGTAACTTCATGGATTAAGTGACGGTCTACATACAGTAAAGGTGTTTCACCTTGCTTTTCTTCAACAAGATGGTTCTGCCATAATTTATCATATAATGTGTTTGCCATTTTTAGTTCTCCTTAATTAATTGGCAAATAATATCGCCCATTTCACTTGTTGATTTTGCTTGGTGTGCTTGCTCTGCTGTTAATAGGTCTCTGGTGAAATTGCCATTATCTAACGCTGTAGCTACTGCCTTCTCAATTGCTGTTGCGGCTTCATCTTGATGTAGACTGTATCGAAGTAAAAGTGCTGCCGATAATATTTGTGCAATTGGGTTAGCAATGCCTTGACCTGCTATATCAGGGGCACTGCCGCCTGCAGGTTCGTACATACCAAAACCTTGTTCATTTAAGCTTGCCGAAGGTAACAATCCCATTGAGCCTGTTATCATTGCACAAATATCTGACAATATGTCACCAAATAGGTTTGAACATAACATGACATCAAATTGCGCAGGGTTTTTCACTAATTGCATTGCAGCATTGTCAACATACATGTGTTCTAAGCTAACCTCAGGGTAACTTTTAGCTACGTCATTAACGACTTCTCGCCATAACTGTGAAGTCGCAAGTACATTGGCTTTATCAATAGATGTTACTTTATTGTTTCGTTTTTTTGCAGCTTCAAATGCTAATTTAGTAATGCGCGTAATTTCAGCTTTTGAGTAAATCATGGTATCAAAGCCGGCTTCGTCTTCAGTGCCCGCATTTTTGCGCCCTTTAGGTTCTCCAAAGTAAATACCGCCGGTTAGTTCACGCATCACTAAAATATCAAAACCAGCAGAAGAAATATCAGCACGTAATGGCGACAAATTAGACATTGCTGGTTGTAGTTGTGCTGGGCGCATATTGCAGAATAACCCAAAATGTCCACGTAACCCTAACAATGAAGCACGTTCTGGTTGTTCCGTAGGGGGAAGGCTTTCCCATTTTGGCCCTCCTACAGAACCGAACAAAATAGCTTCTGCTTGTTCACAACCTTCAATAGTTGCATTAGGTAGTGCAGTACCATGATTATCGATCGCACAACCACCTACATCGAACTTATTAAAAGAAAGCGTAAAATTAAATTTATCTGCGGCAACAGACATTACCTTTACCGCCTCATTCATTACCTCAGGGCCGATACCATCACCGGCTAGTATTGCTATATTTGACATGTTTATTTGCCCTTTGTTTTATTTTTAAACGGCTTGGCGAGATCAAGCGCGTCACTATTATTCGTTTATTTTTTTCTGCTCTTTAATTTCCGCAATGGTGATTGCTCGGTTTATACTATTTAAGCAATGGATTAACGCCTGACCAGAAGCTTCAATTACGTCAGTTGCTAAACCGTAACCATGGAAGTTTCTGTTTTGCCACGAAACAACTAAATGCGCTTGGCCTAAGCCATCTTCACCTGAGCCTTTATTTGATATTTTGTAATCTGTTACTTCAAAGTCTAAATCTACAGCTTGTTTGATTGCTTGATATAACGCATCGACAGGGCCATTACCTGTAGCTGAGGTTATTTGACTATTTTCTCCGGTAATTAATTTAATGCCTGCGGTTGCATATTCTCTACCGCCAGACTGCACGTTGATGGAAGCTAATGTGTAGAAATCTTTCTTATCTTGTTGTTGAATATTGAATAAAAGGGCTTCTAAATCGTCATCAAACACTTGACCTTTTTTGTCTGCTAAGGCTAAAAAGTCTTTGTATAAATCATCTAAATTATAATCGGACTCTTTATATCCTAAGCTTTCCATACGGTGTTTAATTACGTGTCTTCCGCTACGAGAGGTTAAATTAAGTTTTGTTTTTGCGATGCCAACGCTTTCAGGGGTCATGATCTCATAGGTATTCGATGCTTTAAGCATACCATCTTGATGTATTCCTGAAGAATGGCTAAACGCATTACTTCCAACTATTGCTTTATTAGCTTGAACGGGCATATTGCATAATTGACTCACTAATTTCGACGTGCGTGCGATTTCTTGATGATTAATATTCGTTCTTACGCCAAGTAAGTCTTGTCGTGTTTTCATTATCATTGCAACTTCTTCTAATGAACAGTTGCCTGCGCGTTCACCAATGCCATTAATCGTACTTTCTATTTGTCTGGCACCTGCCTGTACAGCCGAAATGGAGTTTGCAACAGCTAATCCTAAATCATTGTGGCAGTGTACAGAAATAACGGCTTGGTCTATGTTAGGCACGCGATTAAATAATTGGGTAATAATTCCGCCAAATTCATTAGGTAGCGTGTAGCCAACGGTATCTGGGATATTTACGGTTGTAGCACCTGCTTTAATGGCACTTTCAACCATGCGGCATAGGTTATCAATAGGCGTTCTGCCGGCGTCTTCACAGGAAAATTCAACATCATCAGTAAATTTTCTCGCAAATTTGACCGCATTTATTGCCATGGCTTCTACGTCATCAAAGCCTTTACGAAGCTTCTGCTGCACGTGAACATCTGACGTTGAAATAAAGGTATGAATGCGAAACTGTTCAGCTACGCCCAAAGCATCACCACAAGCTTGAATATCGGCCTCTACTGCACGTGCCAAACCGCAGACGATTGAATTTTTTACATGCTTAGCGATTTGCTGTACGGAGTGAAAGTCACCTGGTGATGAAACCGGAAAACCCGCTTCTATAATATCAACACCAAGGCGCTCAATTGCTTGCGCAATTTGTAGTTTTTCGTGAACAGATAAACTTGCGGTTAATGCCTGCTCTCCGTCACGTAATGTGGTGTCGAATATGATAACTTGGTTGTCCATTTTTTATCCCTTAATTTACGTTGCCTATTCTTGCGAGCATAAAAAAACCCGCGTTGAGTAGCGCGGGTTTTATTGAATTTGACTGTTTTAATTACGTTATTAACAGTTACCAACAAGCAATCCGCGCATATTCACTGCGAGGAGGATGAGGCTTAAAAGGTTGTTAATTGTAATTTTCATATTTTTTGTATTTATTTAATCGCGATGAATATTCTCATTCATCATACAAAGCAAACTTTGTAACTTAATTACATCTCTTGCTCTATTAATAACGTATTTATTTAAATATTGTCAAATTTTTATTCATAGTTAAAAAATATAAGCTAGGTGTTATTAATTATATAATGCGGTCAAAAGCGCCAATAATTCAGTTTTTTTCGTTGTTTAAAGTTTCGGATTATATTTAGTGGTAACTTTTTAGGTGCCTTTTTTCCATTGATGAGTATTGATTCAACTGCCTGCAATATGCGTGCAGAAGAACGCCCATCTGTATAAGGGTGAAGTTCCTCAGCATAGGCTTGAATAGAGTTTTTGAGTTGACTGGTAGGGTTTAAAGCAAGCTTTATAGCGTCGTCTAATTGATCGGCTGATTGAATATCAATTAAATATTCTCCTGGAGCGCTATTATTAAGTGTTATAACCGGTTTACTAAGTAAAGAAAATTCGCCTATTACAGAAGATGTATCTGAAATGAGCATGTTGGCCGATTGCAGCAGTACATTAATATTATCGGTGTCAATAATTTTCAAATTTTCTGAGCTGATGCCACTGTAATCAGCAATGTATTTATCAGCCATTTTGGGGTGAAATTTTATTAACCAATTGTAATGACTCTTTTCACTTAGTGATTTGATTTTTTCGTACAAAATTGGCGCTGACGTTAACGAAGGAGAAAAAGTTGGCGCATATAAAATGGTTGGGTTGCTATTTTCAAAATGCTTTATTACTGATGCATTGAAGAGAGTGTCTAGTTTGGGCCAACCTGTTTCAACGACATCGAAAGATTTATGTTTCTGCGCTAATTTATTAAACCTAGACGTTGTAACCTCACCGTGAGTGCAGTAGAGGTCAAAACAGTCTCGAATTACAAAGTGACCCTTTTTCTTCCACTCTAAACCATGAAAAACTTGTACTTTTATCCCAGGAATAAAACTCGGGATAACATTTCCTGGCACAAAACAGGCATCAGGGTTGTATTCTATGACTGCTGAAACATTAGTCAGTATTTTTTCATCGTCGTTAAAAAAATCGAAGTTAATTTTGTTACCAGCAACAAACCAGTGTACTTCTGAGCCTTGGCGAATAATTTCAGACTGTAAAGGGCGTAATATCTCAAACGAGTAATTTTGTGAGATATAAAATAAATATCTTCTTTTGGACATTGTTAAGTGCGATCTGTTTTTACAATTTCAATAATTTCAGTCGTCGATATGGATGGTGTCCTCGGTAGATAGATAATTTGACAAAGGTTGCTCAAATGGTCAAATTTACCGTGCCAGTCATCACCCATCACTAATATATCTGCCTTATGAGTTTTGATGTATTCTGCTTTTAGTTCTAGAGACTCTTCAATAAATACTTCATCAACACAGTCTAATGCGCTAATAATATGTATGCGATCTTCTTGTGAATAAATGGGATAACGTTGCTTTTTAATCTTGCTAAGTTGGTCAGAAGACACCCCAACGATGAGATGATTACCTTGGTCTTTTGCGCGCTCTAGAATGTTTACATGGCCGACATGAAATACATCGAATGTGCCAAAAGTTATTACCCGCATACTACTACCTTATTTTTATTATTTTATAGCACTACTTTTATTTATATATGTTGTAAAGAGCGGAACAATAATTCCGCTACTTTTGAAAAACAGCTATATATGATATGCACAAATTGAGGAAAAGATCACTTTATTCAAGATATTTTTTAAGTTGAAAGTATTTATGAATAAAGAGAAATATGCAGAATTGCAAAACAGTGCAAGGGGAAATACGTTAAAAAGCCTATCATTTAGTTATGAAAAAGGAAAATAATAAGCTGCTGATTGTAAGGCTATAAATTGTATTCTATCTTTGCGAATGCACTTATATCATTATTATTATTTTCGTTAGTAAACTTAGAGTGGTTTACTTCAACACCAAACGTATAGCGCCAGTTTTTATAGCTATGTTGAACTTTGCTTGCTAGTTGTAATAAGTCTTCTGCTTTAGTCGTTAAAGTATTACCGATTAACGGGTTGTTTGGTGCTTTATCATTATTATCTTTGTTCAATTGTAACCATCTTAGCTTAATTTCAATTTGTGTATTGCTTGAAGATAATGTGCTAGCGCCAATAACCAAACTTGTTGCATCATTCTCATATATACTGCCCATTACGCGACCTTCATACCGCATCCCTGTTTGGTAAATTTTGTGTTCATAGTAACAATCACCAATTGAACTTGTACCGTCACCATTGACACCGTCTCTACATAGCGCGTATGTGTCGGTTCCTTCTATGAAAACCTTCCAATTATAATTGAATGCGGACAGTTGAGATTCTACGCCTAATTGATAGCGCTCTTCACCTAATATGCTTAGCCCGCCTTTTCGATCGCCATCTTCAGCAAATGACGTAAAATAAAGCGCAAATGGATGAGCGAAAAGTGTACTTGACCAGCGAATATCGTAACCAGCTAACTGATTGCCAGGTTCTTTGCCTGCCGCGCATTCTTCAACGGTTGGTCCGTTACCGCCGCAATTATCTAAACCTTTAAGGACATCTACAAAAGTACTTAAATCGCCAGGACGACCATCACCTGACCATTGAGCTAAGCGCGTTATACCTACTTCTAAGTTTTTGATTGGGTTGAAGTTAAACCTGAAGCCCCAGAGCAAAGTATTTTTAACAATACGCTCATCGTCCATTTTTCCCATAAAGGTTGTAACGGTCCATGGGATTTCATGTTCTGTCCAAGGGATTGAAACAGGGATAGCTGACTTTCTTGATAATGCTAGTGCTGGTAACGCTTTAGCATTATTGGTTAAACTCAAACTTGTATCTAAACCAGGCCCCCACCATCTGTCTTGCATGCCAGCAGAAACAACCCAATTTCCAACGAATAGTGCGCCATAGCTACCGTCAAAACTGGTTTCATCACTTAAGGGATCCTGAGGACGATAATGAGAAGAAACGCGAAAAGCAAATCGATCAGAGATCCAATTTGTCGCAACATTCAAGTGATATTTATTGCGGTAATCTTCTCCAAAACTTGTAAAGCGTTTATTATCAGTTGCTGCACTTGCAGTAATTGTTTTGCTATTACGTTTTGCCAGTTTAAGTTGATGTTTTACGTATAGTACGGATTCGCGAGTTTTCTGATCGAGTTGACCTATATAAATAGCGTCTAAATCGCGCGCTATGTCATGCCACATCAACGGAAATGTAGTCACAGGCGTTTTTAAAATGCCTACATCAGCAAGCCATTGGATGTTTGCACGTAAAAAACTATTACTAGTATCGACCCATGGATCTGCTTTGACAGAAGCTGTAAAAAAAACGATGGCCAAAAAAGAGGATAACAATAATTTCATGAATACTCGGGAGATGTTAGGTGATTTTTTCTAGCACTTCTCTTAACTTAGTGCTTGACGTGTGTGACGTGTAAGGAAAATAAATAATTTCTACACCAAATTCTGCAAATTCCTTTTCAATTTGATTCCATTTCTCAGTACCTTTCCAATCATCACCAACAAACATCAGATCAAATTTTAAATTATTCCAAGCCTCTTTTTTGTCGTAGTTAACTTGTGGTACCACTTCATCAACAAATTTTATATTTTCGACAATTTCCATTCTTTCTGGAAATGGAATAATTGGCTTTTTATTTTTAGCACTCAAACATAGTTCATCACTAGTAACACCGACAATTAAATAATCACACTCTAGCTTTGCTCTTTTTAAAACATTTAAGTGGCCAATATGAAATAGGTCGAATACGCCTGTGGTATAGCCAATTTTTTTCATTACATATTCCAGATCTATTAAAACGGGACAATTCTACACAAAGCATTGTCAGTTAGGTAGCATTCTAACTAGTTATTTTGTAAATAATGTACAATACGTTCACTTGCTTTTCCGTCAAGTTTACCTGCGAGTTTTTCAGCCATTGATAGTCGCACTGATTCGAGCATTTCAGGTTTTGTCATTTGTTGGTCAACTATCATTTTTAGTTCACTATATTTTTTTGCATGAACAGCAATATCGGCGTATGCACCATAATCTTGGTCCATGCGCTTTTTAAATCGATAAGAAAAAATTCCACGATAGCTCCACCTAAGTTTGAGAAAATCACACCATATAACCGGTTTGTTTAATGCTGCAAATTCAAACAATGCAGAAGAGGCGTCACTGATAAGTACATCTGCTACTGCCATGAAAGGTACTAATGAGTAATCAGTGACCTCTGCTAAGTAGACATTTTTATAGGTTTGCCAATGTTTGAGTAAAGCTTGCTGTTGGTGATACTTTTCTTTACTTAAAGAGAAATAATGAGGCTTAATCAGTATATTGTAGGCATTAAACGTTTCTGGCCAGTTTTTTGGGAAGCATTCTATACTACTTGGATAAAATGTCGGCGCATACAATAATGTTGGTTTATCTAAGTCTAAGCCAAGCTTTTCTAAATCAAGGCCTACAGGCTCGTGATTAATAATCGGATCAAGCTTACAAAAACCTACATTGATGAAGGTATCTTGTGGGTACATTTCTCGAAAACGATCTGTACGATGTTGTCCTTCAACAAATCTTACTGTGGTTGGAGTATCAGACTTTGTATAATAACTCGCCTTTGGACCAATACCATGACCTAGCTGGACAGATTTACTTACTTGGTGAACTTTGTCCAAGAAAGGGAAGCTATTGGCGAAAAAAATCCAGTCTGCTTTGACAGCTAAGTAATGTTCGGTTGCTTGTTGCTCGTTGTTAACCCAAATATGCTCAAGCTGTTCTTGCTCAATGATTTTTTGAATGATCTCATCATGAATACCTTTATAAAAAACAAAGGTTGCTTTACCCGCCGATTTTTTTTTAAGTTCTTGATATACAGGAAGGTATTGAGGTAAGTAGTATAGATGTAATACGTCAAAAATAATTCGCATAGTCGATGGTAAATTAGTTGGTAGCATTAGCGCTTTGTTACTATTCAGCTAATACTACCATTTCTTTGCCGTCTAATTGCAGTTATTTATTTCCAGTTATCCATACTTGAACGCTTTCTCGCTGCTAGTCTAGGTAGAACAAGACCGAGTATTAAGCCAATAGCTAAAACAATAGCACCATTAAAGAAGTACTCTTTTTTCAACGCTAAATCTTGATTGTCTACCTTGGATTTTGCTGCATTTAGCTCTTTAGTTAATGTCGTTATTTGCTCGTTTAACGCCTTTTCATTTGTTTTTAGTTGGTTTATTTCGCGGTTTGCTAAAGATAAGCTAGACTCCGATTGTTCTACGCTTTCTTCTTGATTAGCAAGCTTAGTATTTAATTCAGCAATAGCGAATCTCATACCTGGCGTTTTGCTAAGGTATTTACTTTCAACCCAAGTAACTCTGCCGCGAGGGTCAATAATTTCGGTATAACCGTTGCTCTCATTGCCTGTTAATTTGATTTCATCGCCAGCATTAACACTGCCTACAATGCGATAATTCGCACCTGCACCAGCATGCATGTAAATAAATAAATCATCTATAATATAGGCTGATTCTTTCGCTTCTGGTTGTGATTCTTCAGATAAAGCTTGTGGTGCGATTAGCGACAAGCTTGCAATCACCAAACATGTTATTAATTTCATTTAGTTACCTAAATACTTCTATTCTTTGTTCGTTGATGAAAATAGTAGGGGTTTGACCGTACGATAGCAAGCGAAAAATATTGCACCATGGCGTTAGCTTTTGTATGGTAAACTCAAAATAAGCCAACTTTACCGTAGAGTTCGTAAAATATACCTAATGATCACCGAAGTCGAACTTAAATACTTGATTTTAAGTGAGGATGCATCCACAAAAATCGAGCAGCTATTATCTAATCATCACATATCCTATGAGTATAATGTACGTCGGTTACATAACTGTTATTTTGATACGCCGGATTTGCAATTACGCCAGTTAGATTTTGGTCTGAGAATTCGTCAGTATGAAACACACCTTGAACATACGATAAAAACTGCAGGTAAAGTGATAGGTGGTTTGCATCAGAGACCAGAATATAACGTTAATGATTCTCGAAACTTCCCAGAACTTACTCTCTTTCCTACAGATATTTGGCCAGATCAGGTAAATGTTGGTCTAATTCAATCAGCCTTAACCTCGCTTTTTTCTACTAATTTTGAACGTGAAACTTGGTTAGTTGAAATGAGTGGTTCAAAAGTTGAAATTGCGCTAGATCAAGGGGAAATATTATCTGATGGCCGTAGTACCGTCATAAATGAACTTGAGTTAGAGTTAGTTGAAGGCGAGATGAGTGCACTTTATGAAATAGCTAGCATACTCTTTACAGGCTTGTCATTGCGTGCTGGCATTCATAGCAAGGCTGCTCGTGGATACCGGCTTTTTGCTAATGCATCCATTGAATTTGAACCTGAATTATTGTTTAGTGACGGCCATTCAACCTTAACTTCACAACAATGGTTTACAACGGCACTCAGTCATTATCTTCAGCAATTGCAAATGTGTGTGGAAAAGTACTTAACTGAAAAATCGTTAGTCGCGCTCGCAAGTGTTGTGGAACTGTTGTCAGTGATTCGTCATGGCTTTTGGTTATATGACGAACTACTAACAGAAGAGTGCATTGCTGTAAGACAAGAGTTGAGCTTTTTTATTCAGTTATTTGCTTGGGTTGAAAGTGCGATTCACCTCAAAGAAGTGATGAATAAAACGGGAAACTATCGTAAGAAACTCGAATATAGTCAACAGCTTGTAGAACAATTGAAATTAGAAAAAAGGCGTTTCCCTGATTTTTCGATGGTATGTGAATTATTACACAGTGAGCGCTTCAATCAATTACAACTCCGTTTACTTCAGTTGATTTTGTCAGATATTAAACCGTTTACTTTTGTTGAACAAAGTGAAGAACAATCGTTATTGCCTTTCGCACGACACTGTATGAGTGCTAGTTTAACAGAGCTTCATCAAGAAATGATCGCAGTTGATATTACCGACGCGGAACAATTATTAGCGAAGCGAAAGATTTTGCAGCGCTGTTTATTAACAGGTAATTGGTTTGGACATTTATTTGATCAAGAACATCGTCACCAATTTCGTATTCCTTGGTTAGATATGCAGCAAGGATTATCTGAATTGCAAAGCTTATGGATTATCAAACAGCAATTAGAAAAGTTAGATAAAGAAGATAACGCATCAGCGGTTAAAGTTATTGCTTGGCAACAAAGAAAAGTAGAAAACTTACTCGTAGCATTATCTCATACTAAAGACGCAGCATTAGCGCTTCCTGCCTATTGGCAAAATTAATGATGTTTTTGCGTTGCCTTAGTTTTATTTTTACCGTTGGTTTTGCTTTATACGCTCATACGAGTGTTTATCTATTGCCTAACGCTGACAGCAGAGTTATTGGTGAAGATATCAAACATGAAGTTTTGCCTGGTGATTATTTTCAAGCACTTGCGGAATATTATGATGTAGGGCTACTTGCACTTATCGAAGCTAACCCTAATGTCGATCCATTCTTGCCTACTGTGGGCGATACATTGGTCATTCCAAAACGTATGATTTTACCTTTTGGTGAGCGCAAAGGAATAATCATTAATTTACCTGAACTTCGTTTGTACTACTTCCCGCCAAATGAGTCACTTGTCTATGTTTTTCCTGTTGGAATAGGAAGAGAAGGACTTTCAACGCCCAAAATAACAAGTGTAATTGGTGATAAACGTAAAGATCCTATTTGGCGACCACCTGAAGCACTTCGAAAGCGGTATAGAGAAGAGCATGGTGTTGAACTCGCTAAAGAAATATTGCCAGGCCCTAATAATCCTTTTGGTAAATATGCGCTTAGAATTGACACAAGTGAATACCTCATTCATGGTACAAACAAACGCATGGGTATTGGGTTACGTGCCAGTTCTGGCTGTATTCGAATGTACGCGCCTGATATTGAATGGCTATATCATAATGTAGCCGTAGGCACGCAAATAAAGATAATTGATCAGCCTATCAAAATGGCCTATCAGCCTAATGGCAAAAAGTTGATTGAGGTACATAAACCGTTAAAAGAGTACGCGAATAAACGGCACAATGGACTATCAAAGTCGGTAAGAAAATTTTTAGGAGAGGCAACAGATAGTGAGCGGATACAACAGATACTCACTGAACAAAAAGGGCTTGTTTACACCTTAATGTAAAATAAGCCCTTAACAAAGTAATTTAACGTTTACTTTTTAAAGCTAGAAGAAATATTGTTTAGCTTTTGTTTTGTTTTTTTATTTTCTGCTCTTATTTCATTTAGCGCTTGTGTATTTTTAGTTTGCTGTTCTTTTAGTTTACTGACTTCAGTCGTGAGCCTATCAACTTTATTTGATAAGGTTGTTACTTGTTGCTCAAGATTATTTGAGTTAGAGCACCCAGTAAAAAGCAATATTGTTGTTATGCTTATACATAGTGATTTTTTCATAATTGTTACGTCCCTTAATCTTTGTTGGCGTTATTAACCATAGGTTCAATTTTATCCACTAGCAAGTCAATTTTTTTCTCTAGTTTCTTATTCATTTCTAAAATTTCAGCATTTTGTTTACGTAATTCTCTATTTTTCACATTGGTATCTGAAAAGCCAACAAACTTATTTACAAATTGGGCGCCAACAAAACCAACCATACCAACGCCTATATAGAACATAGCTGCGACAATTACTCGTCCTTCTAATGTTGTTGGATAAAAATCGCCAAAACCGATAGTACTAGCGCTCATTTGCAGTGTCCAGAATGCATCTTTATAACTTTTAATATTACCGTCGCTCGTCGCCGCTTCAAATTGATACAAGGGAATAGAAAGTATTGCGATGATGCCATACAGTACAGCAATAGTTATTAATAATAGATAGAACGAGTTATAATTTTTCACGCCAAACTCGTCGATAGTGTAAGCTTTTAATTTTTTGTTCATTGTAATAATTAACGATTAGTTTCCTTGATCGACATGGTAAACTAAATCTTCCATTAATTTTCGTTTTATTTCTAGTTGTTGTGTTGCATCTAGACCATATTTTTCAGCTAAGGCTTGATAATCTTCACTCGAAAGGCTAACAGTTAGTCTAGGCCGTTTAGGGCGCTTATTTACTGGCAAGCCAAGGATTTCTCTAATTTTTTCTGATGGGCTTAAGCCTGACTCTAAAGCTTCACGTCGAATATGCATTTGAAATTTTTCATCTAAATCAAATGCCACTTGCGTAGCTTTAGCTGCTTTAACTGAAGATTGCCATTTATCAGGGACTTTTCGACTCACTATTTAACTTCCTGGGTACATATCTACGATATCTGTGGTAGGGCGGTACAACGTTAAAAAAACCTCCGTATCGCCATCTGACCATACTTCAACTTCTACACCTTTATCCTCATCTTGGTTTAGCAACATATAACGCTCAAATTGTTCTCCAGAGCCTTCTCCTTCATAAGGAGATAGTTTCTCTGTTCTACTATCTTTTCGGTGAAAGTAGCCAATTTGTGCAAAAATGCGCTGCAAGTAAGAACTATCACTCCATTGGTTAGTATTATCGTTATCGCTTACACGATCAAGTTGCGCCTCACCAGGTTCATCAAATAATGTAGAGAATTGATCTAAGTCGAAAAGCGTTTCAACGTCATGATGTTGAATTTTCATGGCGAATTTTAAGTAAATAACATCGTCAACATCAAGAGAAAGGAATAACTGCTTTTCTGTATTGCCTTTTAATACCCATTCTGTTTCTGTTTGATGCTCATATTCGTAGCTATTAATGGCTGACACTTCAAATTGTTGCCCTCGCAAAAGCTCAGGTAACGCAAAGCTATCATTTAACTGGATAATATCACCTGTTTTTAGGTCGTTGACCTGTGATATTTTTCGCGCTGTTGTTTTGTCTTTGTTAAAGATATTTTTAAATAAGCTCATCATTAGTACCAAAAAAGGCCACTTGGTTGGGAGACAAGTGGCCAAAGGGTTTAAAATTGACTATTTCTGTTTTGCTTTTAGGCGTTCTAGCACTGAATTCGCGCTTTTATCTTGCTCGCCTATGCCCGCAGCTTTTAATTTTGCTTCTAAGGAGTTATCAGAGTTTTCTGATTCTAATACTTCAGCTGCTTTTAATTGATCATCAAACTTTTGTTGTTTTGCCTTAATGCGCTCTAAAGAATCTTTGGCGTTCAACAGTTTTGAATTACTAGACGAAAAATTGTCAGTGATCGCCGATGTCGCTTTTTGTACACTTTCGGTTGTTTTAACCATCGATAATTGACGTTTGTGTTCTTGTACTTGGCGTTCACTTTTCTTGACTAGTTCTTTTAACCTGTTGGCATTAGTTTCGAAGCTATCAAGTGCCTGTTGCTGAGCGGCAAGTTCACTTTCTAACGCTGAGATTTTTTCTGCTACAGCAAGTGCTAATGTTTCATCACCTTTTTCTAGCGCCTGCACTGCATAGCCTTCATGTTCTGTGATTTCTCGTTTAATGCGGTCAACTTCACGGCTAGATGCCATTTGTTGTGCCATTACGCCCGTTAGGTCACGCTTTGCTTTTGTTAAATGGTTTTCTGCATCTCGTATTTCTTGTTCAAAGATTCGAGTTGCATTTGCATCTACCACAGCTTCGCCAACTTCTGTGGCACCACCACGGATAGCAGTCATAATTTTTTTGAAAATGCTCATAATATTACTCCAGTAATAGGGTGGTTATAATAGAAAATCACTCATGTCATCGATAACTTCGATGGCATTGTTACTTAAAACAGCTAGTTCGTGTTCAATATCACTAAACGGTGAACTTGTTGATAAGGCACCAAAGATCACATATTTATCGCCAACTTTAGAAAATGATGACAACGGCATTGGTATGTTCATCTCTAACATAGCTTCGTGCATGTCTGATTTAGTGTCTTGCTTTACTTCATCTTCACCCCAAAGGTAAGTAATACATAGAATCTGATCATCTGTTACAGAAACAAAGATTGGTAGCTCTTCACGTCCGATTACAGTGATCTGCAATACGTCTACTTCACCAGAAATAGGTTGGCAGTCAAATACCATACCTGTTTCAGAGTCATCCGCTAACGCATTCAGGTGATTCGCGATATTGTGAATATTCATTTGATTCCTCATCTATTTAAGCTCGATAACATGTTATCGAATTTATCTACGACATATTATGTCGATGTGTTAAATGTAACACCGTGACATAATATGTCAAGCACATTGTTGTTATTAATTTTACTATTGATTATAGGCACTATTTAAACCTTGTTGTTCACGCCAAGCTTGTTGGTGAAGTTGATAAATAGTGTGGCTCCCTAAGTAGTTTATTGGTATTTTTTCTTTTTCTTGGTAAAAATCAACCGAAAACTCAAAAGCTCCTAATAGCATTGGTAATGTTAGCCAAGACTGAGGCTGTTGCAGGTGGCTCAATTGCCTAAGCCTAGTTTTTGGACTAACACCGTTTTTGGAAGCGATTGTCCACCCCCACTCACCGAAACTTGGTACATTATCGTGGTATTGTTCAACATGATTAAAACCAGCAGCTTCTATGGTTTTACCTATTGCAATAAAGGCTGTTTTTGCGTGGTAAGGGCTGGTAGATTGCACTGACATAAGCCCATCGCCTGATAAAAGCTGTTTTAGCTTGGCATAGAAACTAACTGAATAGAGCTTATTTAAATCGGGATGATTAGGATCAGGTAAATCCACGATTATTGAGTCAAACGTGCGCGACGAAGCAAGAAAAGTTTCAATCGCTAAATAAGCATCCTGGTGTAAAAGTTGTACACGAGAATCTTGTAAGCTTCCTTTATTTAACGTTAATAACCGCTTTGATAAATTATGATCTACGCTTTCGTTGGGATATTTAAATGTATTAACTAATTGTTCATCTAAATCAATTAATGTAACGGAAGTAGGGTTCCAAGCTAATACATCTCGAAGTGCTAAGCCATCACCGCCGCCAATAATAAGGATATGCTCTTGTCGCGCAGAGCCCGCTAATGCAGGTGTTACTAAGTAGCTATGGTAAATGTGTTCATCCGCGGAAGAAAATTGCAAACGGCCATTAAGATAGAAATTTAATATTGATGGTTGTTCATTACCCAAACGGCGTTCAGTGAAAGTGAGTTGTTGATAACGTGTTTTTTCGGTATAAATCACTTTATCTAAGTACAACAAGTTACTCATACTATTGAGCCATTGGTTACCATGCTGATAAATAAATACCAACCCAATAAACATAATGCTATGTAATGCGATAAGTATCTTCTGCCAGCGTAAGTGGTGCCAAAACGCGAAAATAAAGATAAAGCCAGCGATCAAATTTAATCCGGCGGTAAGGGCGCTTGCTTTACTAATATCTATGGTGAGTAAAAAAATCACCCAAATGGCTGCGCCAATTCCTGCGCCAATATAGTCAGCGCCATAAATTGTTCCAAGGTTATTGGCGAGGTGTTTTTGATGAAGTTTCTCTCTAATTTGCGCAATAAGTGGTATTTCCATACCAATAAAGAAACCCAGTAATAATCCAAAAAAGTATGGGCTATTTAACGCTAACCAAGTAAGTTGCTTGATAAAGCCACCGCGTATAAGAACATCCGGTGGTATTTCAAAGGTATCGCTAATTACTTGTGGCAATATTTGTGTAACAGCGATCAAGCCACCAATAATTAAGATTGCAGATGAGCCAATTATTGCGACTAATAGCTCTAACCAAACAATACCATTAAATGGACACGCTATTTTTCGAGCAGCAAAAGCGCCAAGACCCATTGCTACAATCATAAGGCCTATCATGGCATATATTGCACTTTCCATTATACCGAGCACACGCCCAGCATAATGAGAAAGTAAATATTCATAGATTAGTCCACAGCCGGCAAGTACCGCCATAGATAAAATCAGAAGAACATCATACCAAAACAGTCTTTGAAACAAGAATTTTGGCAAAATTCTACGCCATTAAAGCCGTTAATATGAGTGCAATAGAAATACTAATCGCCATTTCCACACTTGCAACGCCAATATTATGTTGCTGATCAACTTCCTCAACAAGGTTGATCCCCCAAAGTATTATGCGTTTAGCAATTGCTGTAAGTACGGCAACTAAAATCGTCATACAGATACTAAAGACAAACCAGCCTACTAAATTTTCTAGTAGGGTATCTGGGCTGTAAACAAGAAAGTAACTTGCAGCAGTAACGGCTAACGCTGTACTGATAACTTGACCGGCGTATCTGATCGCTAATGCATCTTGACCATTAGCAAACGCTTCTTGCATGCTATCTTCTTGATTGTTTTTAGCATATTGTTTTTCTTTAATACGAGTAACAAGTACCAGCATGGCTTGAGAGACAAAAAAGCCCGCAATAATCGCGATAAAAGTACTGATATCTAAGCCATGAACCCACAATAGTACCGCACGAATAATAATGGCGGTAGCAATAGCGCCGGCAGCATCCACGATACCTACGGTAATATTGCGTGCTTTAATTTGTTCAGTTTTATTAATTTGGTTTAGTGCTAATCTATCGTGAATAATACGTCCGACTTTAATCAGTATTAAACCTAATAGTCCATAAGAAAGCATTCCAATAGCTTCCATGGTGTAACTTTCAGCGTTTTCGCCTGTAATTGCACCTGTTAGTACAATGCCTAGAGCGGCGACACTACCAGCAACACTGATGCCAAAAGCAAAATTATCTTCTTTTGACAATTCGTCTGTTGCATTAACTTGTGCTGATATACCAGATATAAATTTCATAAAGCCAAGTAATATGATGGCAATGGATATATCGATCGCAAGGTAGATCAAAAGATCTACATTTAAGCCTATATTTTCGAGTAATGTGTTCATATTATTTCCTTGCGTATTCTGCTCTTATTTTCCGCGACGAAAACTACGAGATGTTGTATTAGCGCTATTTCTAAAACTCGCGTTTTTACTGTAGCTAGATGATTTCTTGGCGTAACTACTTTTAGCTCTACTCGTTTTAGCGAATTTATTAGCACTTGATTGAGCACTTCTACTTTGCCCTGACAGCGCAGATGCACCGGATTTATTTTTGCTATACGGGCTGCGATAGCGCTGTCCTTTATTACTAAAAGACTTTCTTGTACGTGTTTCTAATTGTGTTTGTTTTTGAAGTTGAGACGGTGAACTATAGCGTGTACGCCCGTAATCGTGGTAATAACTGTAATTACGATTGCTGCCCCACTGGTGATAATAGCGTTTACGTTTATAATCGAAAATGTCATCCATTAGCGAGTAAACTCCGTACCAAGCCCAAAACGACATGCCGCTACTATTTGTTTGCCACTGTCCATAATTAGGGTTACCAACAAGCTGCTCACCAACACCAAAATCTTGTGCATTATTAGCTTTTAGACTTTGTTCTTTACTCAGGGCATTTACTCTTGGTAGTTCACCACCTGACATATCTGCAAGCACATTAAGTGGATCACTTAATGCGTCAGAGTATAGGGTAGGATCTGACGCTTGGTATATATTAATGAGTTCTTCAAAAACAGCTTCATTACTTGCAAACATTTGAGGTTGATTTTTAACGGTATTTAACCTGTCTTGCAAGGCTTTATACATAGGACTTTTTGTTGTTGAATCTTTTAAAAATTCCTCAACAACAGGGCGTAATTGTGGTTTACTCGCGATTAATTGCTCTGCATACTGTTTGATAAGGGTTGCATTTCGCACTTCGCCTGCTGATAACGCAGCGCCAAGCTGAGTTAATCGCTGTTCGGTTAGCGGCGTTTGCTGGGCAATTTTATCGATGTAGGGATCTGAACACCCCACTAAAAACAGTAAAAAAGCGATTATTAGCGATTTTGTTAACTGGTGCATTTCTGCCATAGTTCCCTCAAAATGCTATGGTTATCTTTCATTAATAACACTGTTGACATAATATGTCTACGGATATTTTGTTAACAAACATTATACAAGTTTACACGGTAGGTGATAGGGGTGAATAAAGATTTTCGTAAACCCATGAATGTTGTTTTGTTGGAGCAACAAAACAAGAGTTGGCAACAATTTAGTGAGCAGTATGCAGAAATTGCGACTGACTTTTGTGCCAATGCGTCTCAGCAACAGCTTGAAGACTTCAAAAGGTCGATAGCACTAAGTGATTTTATTCATCGTTCAGCAATGCAAGCCCCAGTCTTGATAACATCATTATTTTTATCGTCGACGATTTATCGAAAAGACTTACCCGATTACCATCAGCTATTGCAGGCGCAACTTTCCGATTGTACTTCCGAGGAGTCACTGCATCGAGTGCTTAGACAATTTCGTATGCAAGAAATGGTTGCGATAGCATTTGCAGATATGGTGCTAAACCTTTCAATTGACGCGTCTTTAGCGCGTTTATCTTTGTTAGCAGATAGCCTTATATTATGTGCTTTAGAATGGTTATCACAGTTGTGTTATCAAACGCTTGGTAGACCGATGAATAATAACGGGGAATTACAACCTTTACTCGTTTATGGCATGGGGAAACTTGGTGGTAAAGAATTAAACTTTTCTTCTGATATTGATCTGATCTTTGTTTATCCAGAATCAGGTGAAACCCAAGGTGGTAGGAAAAGTATTGATAATCAAAACTTTTTTACTCGTCTCGGGCAGAAACTTATCACCGCATTAAATCAGAAAACAGCAGACGGATTTGTTTATCGTGTTGATATGCGATTAAGACCTTTTGGTGAAAGTGGACCACTGGTCTTGAGTTTCAATGCGATGGAAGATTACTACCAAGAACAAGGACGAGACTGGGAACGTTACGCTATGTTAAAAGCTCGATTGATCGGTGAAGGAAAGTACCATGGAATTTTAAGTGAAATGCTAAGGCCATTTGTGTATCGACGATATATTGATTTTAGCGTTATAGATAGCTTGCGTCGCATGAAAATGATGATCGCACAAGAGGTTAGGCGTAGACAACTTATCAATAATATTAAACTAGGTGCAGGTGGTATTCGAGAAATAGAGTTTATTGTTCAAGTTTTTCAATTGATTCGTGGTGGGCGCACAAAAGCACTTCAGCAACGAAATTTATTGACGGTTTTACCGCAGTTAGTTGAGCATGAGGCCATTTCAGAAAGTAGCCGACAGTTACTTGAAAATGCCTACCGATTTTTACGTCGCTTAGAAAATATCATACAAGCTTTACATGATGAACAAACGCAAACTTTGCCAGATGCAGAGCTAGATAGACTTCGAATATTACATGTACTTGGCGAAGAAAACTTTAGCGACTGGCAAGCGTTACTAACACACATTCATGAAATTATGTCTGCAGTGCATCAAGAGTTTTCGGCATTAATTGGAGAAGAAAGCCCAAATCAACAAAATATTGATAGCCATTGGGCAGACTTATGGGAAGGAGATTGGCCGATCGAAGAATGCCAAGGGTGGATAGAAGATCATGAGCCTAATTGGCAAGGTAAGCAAATATGGCAGTTGTTGGTTGATTTTAGAAAGGATGTTGGTAAGCGATCAGTAGGCAGCCGAGGTAGGCAAGTGTTGGATAAGTTAATGCCACAAATATTAACGACTGTGTCAGAACTAAATGGTAATGAAATTTGCTTAGAACGTGTGTTGTGGATATTGGCAAAAGTAGTGACACGTACAGCATATCTAGAGCTACTTTATGAAAATACTGGCGCATTAAAGCATTTGGTCAAGCTTTGTCATGCAAGTCGTTGGGTTGCTGAGCATATTGCAAAATACCCTATTATTCTAGACGAGCTGATAGATCCAAAATTATTAAATAACCCGCCAACATTGGATAGCTATGGTGTGGAGTTGCGTCAACAATTGTTACGGATCCCTGAAGACGATCTTGAAGCGCAAATGGAAGCACTGAGACAGTTTAAGCAAGCACAACAATTGCGTATTGCGGCTGCAGATATTGTTGATGTTTTGCCTGTGACTAAAGTCAGCGATCACCTTACCGCTCTTGCTGAAGCGATTATTGCAGAGGTGATTAATATGGCCTGGCAACAAATAGCTGAAAAATATGGCGTACCCGAGCACTTACCGGAAAATAATAAAGCGTTTGCTGTTCTTGGTTATGGAAAAGTAGGTGGTCTGGAGCTTAGTTATAGCTCAGATCTTGATTTAGTCTTTGTGCATAATCACGACATTAACGATATGACCAATGGCAGTAAACAAGTTGCCGCAGGACAATTTTACGCAAAATTGGCGCAACGTATCATGCATATTTTTAATACGCGCATGGCATCAGGCATTTTATATGAATTAGACATGCGTTTAAGGCCTTCAGGTAACTCGGGCGTGCTGGTCGTAAGTTTACCAACATTCGCACAATACCAAAAAGAAGAGGCCTGGACATGGGAGCATCAAGCACTTGTAAGGGCACGTGTTGTTTTTGGCGATACTAACATTACTCAGCAATTTGAATTGATAAGGCGAGAAGTGCTGAGTAGAAAACGTGACTTAACGCAGTTAAAACAAGATGTTATTAAAATGCGGGAAAAAATGCGTGAGCACCTAGACAAATCGACCGATGAAGTCGCTGACATCAAGCAAGGTGAAGGTGGTTTGGTTGATATTGAGTTTTTAGCGCAATATTTGGTATTGGGTTATAGTCGAGACTTTCCTGAAATATGTCATTACTCTGATAATTTAAGAATCTTTGAGGCACTGGCCAAGCACTTAGTGATAGAAGAAAAACAATTAGAGGTATTGGCGACCAGTTATTGTCATTTGCGCGATTTTGGTCACAAAACTAGTTTACAGCAACAAGAAAATAAGATGAGTAAAACGAGGTTTGCAGAGTTAACTGCACCTGTTGACGCCATTATCAAGCAGTTTTTCAAAAACTAGTTGTGCGGGGGCTATCTAATATGTGCGCGTTCTGCTTTTTCTTGGCAGTTTAAGGCACTCTTCATCTAAATAGGGCTCGTTTTCTTCAATTAATACTAATGTTCGTTGCTGGTAACAGAAGTAAGAAGAGAGCCCATCTTGAAAGTGGCCATTTATCGCAAGGCCTACTTGATAAGCTGTATCGATAATATCTTTATCTATACGGAAGGGATCTTTAATGATGAAATCTCGGTCTAGCCACCAAATGACATCGAGTCCCTCTGCTTTTGCATATTCACGCAGTTTTTGATGCAAAGTACTTTCTGGACGGAAAGGTCTATTTAACTTAGTACTTTTCCAGTTTTTTCGTAGAGGTCGAGTGACTAATCTTTTCGCTTCTAATATCTCAACAAGATCGCCTTTTGGTGCGGGTAGATAAACAATATTATTACGAACGCGTGGTTCGTCTTCATCTTCCGTGCCTCTTAAATTTGCATAGAAGCGTGATAAGCCCTCCGCAGCTGGGTTGGTATCTTTTTTATCAACCTTTGGTTTAGTAATGGCTGAGCTTTCTCCTTGAGCTGCACTGTCTTGTTCATTATTTTGCGAAAACAGCTCTTCTTCGTTGGCAATTAAATAATATGCCAACGCGATAAGTAGCAAAGCAAATAGAACATTTTTCAACCAAAAGATCATAAGCGCGTCTTTAATTTCTTTATTCGATAATCCCTTTAGTATAATAACATAATAAAAATCTGCTACTTATACAATGATGGGGCATTTTCGTCGGGCCTCGTTTTGAACCGACGATGCAACCACATGTATTGTTCTGGCTTGTACAATATCGCTTTTTCAAGCTCTTGGTTAATACGCGTGACATCTGCTGTATCGTCATCGGTAGGAAAGTTTTCTAATTTAGGAGTGATCTCAATAGTATAACCACTGCCGTCGTCGTTGCGTGTTGGTATAAGCATATGAGATTGCGTATTTTTGTTGCGTGCAAAAATTAATGTTCCTGTCGTCGTTGCAGCATCGGGTACAGCGAAAAATGGTACAAAAAGGCTTCGGTTTCTTCCATAATCTTGATCTGGTAAATACACACATGTTTCACCGTTATTCAATGCCTTAAGTAAGCCTTTTACATCTCGCTTACCTAACATGTATTTATTTGAACGGCCCCTACCTCGATATTGAAAGTATTCCATTAAGGGATTGTTATGCGGGCGATAAAATACCACCATCGGATGCCCTGTTCCTATTCCACGACAATTAATCTCAGCACTTAAATAATGCATGGCTAGCAGCAACACACCTTTTCCTTCTTGATGTGCTTGGGCGAGGTGTTCTAAACCCTTTACTTGCACTTTTCGTCTAACTCGCCAGTCAGGCCACCACCAACCCATGCCGGTTTCAAGTAGCGCGATACCTGTATTTTCAAAGTTTTTCCGTAGCATTGTACTAACGTCTTGTTCTGACATTTCAGGAAAACATAATTCAATATTTCGTTTGGCTACTATGCGTCGCTTGCCGCCAATTTTAAAGAGTAGCTTGCCAATGCCTTTACCGAGCACTAGTTGTAATCGATAGGGTAACCAAGAAATTGTGTATAGAATTACTACACCTATCCAAGTTAGCCAGTATTTAGGCAGAAAAAACGAATATTTAAAATTTGGTTGTAAAACTTTATTTTTACTCACGGTGAGAGGTCAACTCATTTAAATTGATATGATACACTAAGGTTATTATATCTGTTATGGAATAGATGATGAAAGTAGATATTCCCGCTTTTAGTAAAGCACGAGTTTTAGTTGTTGGTGATGTAATGCTTGATCGTTACTGGTATGGCCCTACACAGCGTATTTCGCCTGAGGCTCCTGTTCCAGTAGTAAAAATAAATCAAGATGAAGATCGTCCAGGTGGCGCTGCCAATGTTGCTTTAAATATTGCATCAATTGGAGGAAAAGTCTCTTTAGTTGGTGTTACCGGTAATGATGAAGCCTCGCAATCATTACAAACGCGTTTGGCAGCCATGGACATTCAATGTCATTTTGCTAAAGATGCAAATGTACCAACCATTACAAAATTACGTGTAATGAGTCGAAATCAACAATTAATCCGTTTAGATTTTGAGCAGTCTTTGTCAAGCGTTGATAAGTCTGCGTTAAACAAGGAAGTTGAAACATTAATTGCAGATCATGATGTGTTATTACTTTCTGATTATAACAAAGGTACGCTAACAGATGTCGAAGCATTAATCGCACTCGCTAAAAAACACAATGTTGCAATCGTTGTAGACCCTAAAGGTACAGATTTTTCTAAATATCATGGTGCAACGATGCTAACACCGAATATGGCTGAATTTGAAGCTATAGTCGGTGCCTGTGTAGATGAAAACGATATTGTAAGTAAAGGACAAACATTACTTGAAGAGTTAGCTTTAGACGCAATGTTGGTTACACGTAGTGAGCAAGGTATGACTTTGCTGCGTAAAGATCACGAAGAGTTTCATTTGCCAACTCAAGCAAAAGAAGTATATGACGTTACAGGTGCTGGCGATACGGTTATTGCAACGTTAGCGCTTGCTATTGCAGCGCATGCGGACTTACCGCAAGCAAGTGCGTTAGCCAATATTGCCGCAGGCATCGTAGTCGGTAAGCTGGGTACAGCGACGGTGAGCGAAGCAGAATTGATGACTGCTGTTTCAACAGGGCAAGAAAGTGGTTTTGGTGTTGTTTCCGAAGATCAATTAAAGATTGCCGTTGAATTAGCGAAGGCGCGCGGTGAAAAAATAGTGATGACCAATGGCTGCTTCGATATTTTACATGCGGGGCACGTTTCTTATTTAACAAATGCTGCAAAGATTGGTCAGCGTTTAATTGTCGCGGTAAATGATGATAATTCCGTGAAGCGTTTGAAAGGCGAGGGAAGACCGGTAAATTCGGTTGACCGCAGAATGGCTGTACTATCTGGGTTGGCTGCCGTTGACTGGGTTGTACCATTTTCAGAAGATACCCCTCAAAGGCTAATTGCAAACATTTTACCTGATGTATTGGTAAAAGGTGGTGACTATAAAGTTGAAGATATTGCTGGTGGCAAAGAAGTCATTGCTGCTGGAGGCCAGGTAAAGGTATTAAACTTTGAGCAAGGCATTTCAACTACCGAAATTATTAATACGATACGTTTAGAAGATTAACTCGCGTATCAGCCGACGTTTTTACGTCGGCTGATACGATGTTGATGCGATTAAATTAAATATTGTTCTAGTTCTTGCAAGTAAGGTTGATAATGCTTCCACTGCTCAACCCCTTTCTGGTTAATCGGTTGTCTTACTTGCTCAGAACTTGCTGTTCTAACGGCTCTTTTTGTTTTATAGAATTCAAAACAAGCAGGTTCTGCTTTGAAACCCAAGTAGGTAAACATTTGGTTAATGGTTTTTTCTGGCTCTGCGACAAGTGCTTCGTAATTGACCGTTAAAATTTGTTGCGGATACACCTCATGCCAATGCGTCATTAAATCACAATAACCTTTATAGTATTCAGCTATATCTTTAAAGTCGTAACTAAATTCTTGTCCTTCAGCAAATAGCTGTTTATAAACACTAAAACAACAAGACAAGGGGGCTCGCCTCGTATCGATTATTTTAGCATTTGGCAATATTGACTTGATTAAACCAATATGACGAAAGTTGTTCGGCATTTTATCGATAAAATATGGAGCAATATCTCTGTATATTTTTGTTTCTTCTAGATATCTTTCGCCGAGAGCATACAGTTCACTTTTGTCTAAATGAGCAAGTACTTTTGGATATTTTGCTTCCACATGTTTGTACTTTCTGCCGTTTAGTTCTTGTACGTAGGCAAGAATATTTGGCAGCTCTAAAGTGCCATCAATATCTGAATGAGACGAGAGAATTTGTTCGACTAATGTAGAGCCTGTTCTTGGCAAACCAAGAATAAAGATAGGATCCTTGGCTTCATTACCACTGCCGCTTAATGACGCTATTTTTTCTTTTGTAAAGAATGATTTTTGCAGTGCGAAATTGTTTGTCATTGTCGTATGATCGTAACTCAGTGACGCACGCTTTATACGGTTACCTTGTTGATAATGCTCAAATGACTTTTGATAATGCTTGTTGATTTCAAGCGCTTTACCTAATGCAAAATGCAGCTGTACTTTGTCGTTGTCATTTAGTGACGCTTGTCTTAAAACATTAGACATCTGATTGATTAATGTTTGTGGGAAAGTAAATGTTTTTAGGTTTGCTAAACTCCAATAAGCATCGCCAAAAGAATCGTTAATGTCGATTGCTTTTAGGTAGCTTTTAGTCGCTTGATCTTGGTCGCCTATGGTTTTTAATGTATGACCTAAAAGTAGATGCATTAGAGGGTCATTGCTATTTTTTGCGATCAGTGTGCGGTAATGATTAATTGCCTCGTCATATTTGCCAACCGCTGCCTCTTGGTTTGCTAAAGTTAACATCGTACTGGGATCTTCAGGTAAACGTTTAGCAAGTTCAACCGCTTTTTCGTAGGCGATTTCAAATTTTTGTCTCTTATGTAATACATTAATTTGATCAAACTGTGCCCAGTAATTATTGGGTTCAAGTTGCAAACATGTTGCTAATAGTAATTCAGCATCGTCCAGTACATGATGCTGTTCAGCTATTTTGGCAAGTAGTCGCATTGCTTCTACGTGTTTTGGCTGTTGTAGTAAAAAGTGTCGGCACAGCTTTTCAGCTTTTTCTATTTTATCTTCAGCGATAAAACTTAATACACTCTGTAAAGGCTTTGGTAAATGGCTAAGATAATTAATATTATGTTGTGCCGTTATTTGTTGTTCTTTATTACTACTGAGATCATGAATTGCTTGCCAACTTGCGAGCAATGAAGGGTTAAACTTGACCGCATTAATATAATGTTCAACCGCTTTTTGTGGTTGATTTAATACTTTTAAATTATGCCCTAGCTCTTGATAGGCTCTGCCGTAAGAGGGAGATAATGTTAGCAATGCTTCAAGGTAAGTAGTTGCTTGTTGGTATTGCGCAGAATAACGGCAACTGACTGCAGCTAAATACAGTAACTCACTATCATTTGGTGTTTCTTGGAGAAGCGAAGTTGCTTGTTCACGAGCTTGCTCAAATTGCCCGCTTTGAATAAGTTGCTGAATATAGGTTTGTTGTTTTTGATGCATAGATAAATAAAAGTCCCGCTGAGCGGGACTTTATCATAAATGATTAATAATAGGCGTAAGAGAATGATAAACCGATCGTTCTTGGACGGTTTGTTGTTACTCGTGGTACATCATCTTGATTGTTAATAAACAGTTCCGCGCGTTCGTCAGTTAAGTTGTCAATGTATAACTTAGCGCTCCAACCGTCTTTTTCAAGACCAAAAGAAGCATTAAGTAAACTATAACTATCTTGCTCTTCGCGTTCACTTTCAACAATTGAACTGTATGACTTACCAGCATACTGTGCGGCAATTTGCCAGTTAGCATAGTATTCACCTAATTCCCAGTCATAACGTGCGCGCACATTACCTTGGAATTTTGGTGTTAATGGTAATGCACTGCCTATTGGCGCCATTTCAATAACTTCAGCTTTCAATGCTGTTAGTTCTGTATCATTATATGAGAATGCACCGTATAAGGTTAAGTTGTCGGTTGCGCGCCAAACAACATCACCTTCAAGACCCATAATTTCTGAGTCTGCAGCATTTTCGATAAAGGTCAAAATAGAAACGTTGACAGGGTCAAAACGTGAAACCTGCATACTATCCCACTCAATGAAATAGAGGTTACCATTGAACTTCAGTGCCCCATTTAGCATCATTGTTTTCCAACCAAATTCATAGTTGGTTACATCATCAGTATCATAGGTTACACCAACATCTGGAAATGCAGGATTTGATGAAGGAATACCACCACCTCTATTGAAACCACCGGGTCTAAAACCTTCAGAGTAGGTAGCGTAGTACATAACATCATCAGTGGCTTGGAAGCTAAGGTTTACTTTGGTAATGATGTCATCAATTTTTAATGGCTCATCTGAGTGACCGCCTGATTTGTCATAGTCTCTGCCGCTGTCACCATCCTCACCTTTTTGAGCGAAGTTAGATGAACCCGTAAAATCTGATTCTATCTCATACCAACGTAAACCACCGGTGATAGTTAAACGGTCAGTTAGGTCGTACGATACTTCACCAAATACGGCTAATTGCTCTTCAGTACGTGTAATATCGTTGAAAAATGCTACGCCTGCAGGTCTAGTATTTGGATTAATGTTATTTGCATCAGCAATAGGGGCATTTGGTGCAAACCCTAACTGTGGTGTTGCTAGATATAAGAAATCATCTTGTGTTTCAATTTCATAATCATCATAGAATACACCACCAATAAAACGTAGTGTTTCATTAGCATCCGTTGCAATACGAAATTCGTGCGTAAAACGTTTATGATCTTGCTTACCTTTAAAGCCTTTAGTCGGATCTAAACATTCACGATAACTTGTTTCTGCGGAGGTATAACTGCATGTGTACCAAGGTATGTAGCCACCACCGTTATTATAGCCTGTATAGTCAATCGCTTGTTCTACTTCACGGTCTAAAAATGCACCTGTGTATACGATTTCTAATTCGTCAATAAGCCCTTTGGTTGTCCAAGAAGTTTGACCAAATTCATCTCGTAATTTATCAGGAAAATAACGCTGTACTTCTAAGTCACCCACTTCTGGGTCATAATCAAATACACCATCGGCACCGAGTTCTTGCTGAGTATGTTGTACTAATAATTCCCAATTTGCATTGATGTCGTATTTTACACCAAAACGAGCGCCTTTATAAAAGCTGTCATTAAAGTCTTTCTCGGCAATATCAACGTTATTCGCCGTTTGATAAGTGGTGTCACTAGGTAAGCCTTTTACGCTGTCTGCAACATTTGGATTAATGCTTGGATCAAGCACAAATTCGCCTTGTACATTATCGATGTACCCACCTTTATGGACACTATACATAGCAGCTCTAAAGGCTAGATCTGTAGACAATGGAATGTTGATATAACCTTCGACATTATTACTAAGTTCGCCTGACTTTGTCGTCGCTAAACCTGCGGTAAACCCCGCTTCAAAGCCTGATGTATCTGGTTTTTTAGTGATGTATCGAACGGTACCCGCTTGCGAACTTGCGCCAAACAACGTGCCTTGTGGCCCAGGAAGTACTTCTATTCGTTCTAAATCCGTTGCATATACATCTAAGTTTCGACCAGGTGCTGTGACGGGCTGTTCATCTATATATAATGCTACGTTTGGACTTGTGCCTTGTGCACCCGATAACATAACTGAAATCGGTTGAATGGCCATACCTCTGATGAATACATCAGCTTGGCCTGGTCCTCTGCTTCCTACCGTTACGTTTGGCATATATCGAACGAAGTCATCAAAGTTGCCAATATTATTATTTTTAAGATCGGCTTCACTCATTGCTTGAACTGCAACAGGTGTAGATTGGATGTTTTGCGATCGTTTGGTGGCGGTAACTTCAATAACTTCAACTTTTTTTGTATCTTCTTCTGCGAAAATAGGTGTCGATAGACCTAATGCAGATAGTACGGCACATGTAACGGCCTTACGTTGGAACATAACTCTCCCATTGGACTTGTTTATCTTATGCGATAATATTCGTATCAATTCTAACTATTTCAACTAAAGGGGCTTAGCTGATACACTGGTTAGATCAGTTGCTTATTATAACAAATATAAACGATTTATTCATGTTACAATGTAATTTATAAAGTGAATGTTGCTTATTACGCAACTACATTCTGTTTTACAAAGTTCGTAGTCGAATTATTAGAGAGCGAAATATATGAGATTGGATGCTTCTAAAATTAATCCTCCTGTGTTTGTAACGGCATCAATAATCATTATTGGCTTATTGTTGTTTACTATTTATGCACCAACCTTAGCTACAGAGATATTTTCTGCAGTGCAAGCCAGTATCATTACCAATGGTAGTTGGTTTTATGTGTTAACTGTTGCAGTTATTTTGGGTTTTGTTATTTATTTGAGCGCATCAAGGTTTGGCTCTATTAAACTGGGCCCCGATCATGCCGTACCTGAATATAAAATGACGACGTGGTTGTCGATGTTGTTTGCTGCGGGTATGGGCATAGGACTAATGTTTTTCGGTGTTGCAGAGCCGGTAATGCACTATTTATCGCCTCCTACAGCTGAAAAAGGTTCACTTGAAGCAATTAAAGAAGCCATGAAGATTACCTTTTTTCATTGGGGCCTTCATGCATGGGCTATATACGCAATTGTTGCGTTAATTTTGGCATACTTTTGCTATCGGCATAAGTTGCCATTAACTTTAAGGTCAGCGTTGCACCCGATTATTGGTGATCGAATTTATGGTTGGCCTGGGCATTTTGTCGATATTTTTGCGGTTGTAAGTACCGTCTTTGGTGTTGCTACTTCCTTAGGTTTAGGCGCTACGCAAGTAAACGCCGGTTTAGGGTACCTATTTGGCTTAGACGTTACGGTTGTGAACCAAGTGATTATTATGGTCGTTATTACCTTGCTTGCATCGGTTTCGGTTGCAACGGGTTTAGACAAAGGTATTAAAATATTATCAGAAACGAATATGTTGTTAGCCGTTGCCCTGTTGTCATTTATTTTTATATTGGGGCCGACAGTGTTCTTATTGCAGGCTTATGTGCAAAATATCGGAGCTTATTTATCAGAACTGGTTTCGAATACTTTTAATTTATTTGCCTATGAGAAGAAAAGTTGGATAGGCGGTTGGACTATTTTTTATTGGGGATGGTGGTTAGCGTGGGCACCTTTTGTTGGTTTATTTATCGCGCGAATTTCCAAAGGCCGAACAATTCGTGAATTTGTTTTAGGCGTTATGTTAGTTCCTACCGCGTTTACTCTTTTATGGATGACCATTTTTGGTAATTCGGCAATTTCGCTAATTGTAGATAGTGGTGTTACTGGACTTGCCGAAATGATCAGTCAAAATAGTTCCGTTGGGCTATTTGTGTTCTTAGAGAGTTTTCCGTTTGCGGCTGTACTTACCGGCTTTTCGATTCTGATGATCGTGATATTTTTCGTAACATCGTGTGATTCAGGCGCAATGGTCATTGATATGTTATGTTCGAATGGTCGCAACGATACGCCTTTATGGCAGCGTTTATTTTGGGCATTTGGTGTAGGTATTGTTGCCGCTGTATTAAGTTTAGCTGGTGGATTAGATGCCTTACAGACTATGACTATTGCGAGTGCCTTACCATTTTCTATCGTTTTATTGCTTGCGTGTTTTGGATTAATGAAAGCATTACACATAGAATCGGCGAAGCGAGAGAGTTTACAAATTAATGTTACGCCCATTAATTATTATGACAGCGCGAATGAATGGCGAGAAAAGCTTGATAATATAATTGCGATGCCAAATAAGGGAAATGCAGCGAAGTTTATAGATTCCACTGTTAAACCGGCCTTTATAAAGGTTCAAACTCAGTTTAAGGAAAATCATTTACAAGCCAATATTGAAATTGTACCCACTGGTATCTTATTAAGAGTGCTTCACGGTGGTGAGCAAGATTTTCTTTATGGTGTGCATGCTAGAAAACGTGTAAGCCCTGATTTCACGCATGAAGAGTCTCGAGATGTCGACACGTACTACCGAGCGGAAGTTCATTTACTTGAAGGCGGTCAAGATTACGATATTCTAGGTTGGTCTGAGATTGCGGTGATTAACGATATTCTTGATCAATATCAGAAGCACATGCACTTCTTACACTTACTTCGAGAGTAAAGCAGGCTATAAACGCTGGAAGTACTCAATTTAACGCTGTTAAATAAAAAAGCCGATAATTAATATTATCGGCTTTTTTTATTACATCTTAATATTACTATTTTGCAGGCTTTAACCCTTGATTAATCGCTGCGATATCTTTTTCACTGATAGTACCACCAGCACGTTTTAAGTTTAAAATCGCTTGTATATAGCTATAACGTGTTGAAGAAAGGTTACGTTTAGCATTATACAGATTACGCGTGCTATCTAGTACATCCACAATGGTACGTGTACCCACTTCAAAGCCTGCTTCCGTTGCTTTTAAGGCACTTTCTGCCGAAATTACCGATTGCTGTAGTGCTTTGATGCCTGATACATTTGCAATCACTGTATTGTATGAATTTCTCGCATTTCGTACGATGTTACGATGAGTTTGCTGCAGATCTTGGCTTGCTGCTACATAATTAGCCTGTGCTTGTCTCACGCCACTTGTTGTTGCACCACCTGAGTAAATCGGCACTGTCAAGGTAACACCAATTGACTGACGTTGAGTTTTTGAGGTTGTATCCAGTAAATTGTCATCGCTATCAGAGCGATTCAATGATCCGTTAAGGTCTAAAGTAGGGTAATGGCCTGAGCGTGCGATATTAATACTTTCTTTCGCAATATCAACAGAAACTTTTTGAATAATTAAATCAAGGTTTTTAGCTTCTGCTGTTTGTTGCCATTCGTTAGCGCTATCAGGTGACGGACGAGATGCGCTAAATCGTTCAGTGTTTAAAATATTGAGGTCGCGAGGGTATACATTCGTAATAACACGCAATGCTTCTTCGGTATTAAATACATTATTTTCTGCACGAATAACTTCTGTGACCGCATTATCAAACTGCGCCTGTGCTTCATGTACAGCAGTAACAGCCGTTAAACCAACAGCATGACGTTGTTTAGTTTGTTCTAGCTGGCGTTCAATGGCTTTTTTCTCAGCATTTGCAAACTCTAAATCGTCTTTTGCACTCAATACGTCAAAGTAGGCTTGTGTAACGCGCACGATTAAATCTTGTTTCGCTGCTTGGTATGTAATGTCACTTCTATGCGCAACTTTCTTGGCGTTATCGAGTTTAAGCCAGGTATCGTGATGATAAATTTGCATATTTAAAGACGCGCCAATTGAAGTAGAATCGGAGTCGTCGTATTTAGCACCGCCACGAATTTCGCTTTCCTCGTAACTTTGGCTTGCCGTTGCTTTGATTTGAGGGAGTAATAATGATCTGGCCTGTACAATCCCTTCTTGAGATGCTTTAAATTGTGCTTGTGCTTTTAAAACAACAGGATCATTCGCTTTAGCGAGTTCGTAAGTTGATAATAAATCTTGTGCATTAATCATCGAACTACTTGTAGCACAAACAATGCCGATAATTATCGAGGTAACTGATTTTTTCATGTCGAAGCAATTCCTTAGATATGCTATTAGTGCTTATTATTAATTATGTCGTTATCCTACATGGACATAGGGCGAACCTAAATAGAATAAATGTTTACTAGGGCATTCTAGTGTAACAAAATGTTTAATGCTATTTCTAAAGTCAAATTTGTATACATTTAAGGGGTTTTATTTACAAGATGAAACATAAAGTAACAAATTCACCTGTACTTCGCTTTGGAACGCAGGATTTTAAGGTGCACGCAAAAGAAACACTTTATAAAGGTTTTTTTAAAATGGATTGCTACCAAATTAGTTATCAAAAGTTTGATGGTAATTCTAGCGCAATTATTCAACGTGAAGTCTTTGAGCGTGGAGATGCTGTAGTGTTGATCCCCTATGATCCTGTTTCAGATACTGTTGTTTTGATCGAGCAATTTAGAGTTGGTGCTATTCGATGCGGCGACTCTCCTTGGTTGCTAGAGTTTATTGCTGGTATGTTCGAACAGGATGAAGATCCAATTGATGTAGCAATTCGAGAAGCTAAGGAAGAGGCAAACCTTACTGTTTTACCTGAGCATATGAAAAAAGTAATGACCTACCTTTCTAGCCCCGGCGGGATGAGTGAAGCAATACATATATATGCGGCAAGTATAAATAGTGAAAATATTGGTGGTATTCATGGCCTTGATAGCGAAGATGAAGATATTTTAGTTCATGTTATTACCAGAGAAAAAGCATTATCTATGCTTTCAGATGGAAAAATTACTAATGCTGCAACTATTATTGGGTTACAATGGTTGGCGATGAATTACCAAACTATTACGTGATAACTACCATAGAATATAAGATTTAACGTATGACAACGATAAAATCACCATACCGCCCTAGACTGTCAAATCTTATGACTGTTTGTGAGGTAAATTATATGTTGTTGCTTAGGCTGATGGCCGATAATGAACAGCAGGGTGAGTCACGTCAATTTTTCATTTCAGATTTTCTTTCTTATCAAATAACGATTGATGAAGTTACGCGCTATACATCGTTAATTACCATGAAACAAGACGCGGTAGTAAATGGTAATGTGTTATCTAACTTTTTTAGGCCTAAAATGGTTGTACGTTTATATCATGATGCCCGAATGGCAGAGGTTGTTGCTAACCAAGATATTAGACGTGTAAAACCACGTTATGATTATCCAAACAAAAATATGCATTTACCTGATGAAAAACAGCAAATAAATCAGTTTCTCACTGAATGGCTACAATTAAGTTTACAGTTAGGGCAAACGAATGTCGCATTGTCTTAGTATGAGGAGTGACTGTTGTCTGTAACTTTTGCTCAGATTTCTGATTGTCACTTGTTTGCTGAGCCAAGTAAATGTCACCATGATGCAAACGTTTATCAACACCTGTGTAGAGTATTGCACGACATTAATCAACGTGATGAAATAAGTTTTATTGTTTTTACTGGCGATCTTACTCAGGATCACTCTGAAGAGTCTTACCAATTATTTATTGGGGCATTCAGCGCTATTATTAAGGGTAAACCTTTATATTATATAGCAGGCAATCATGATGAACCTTTATTATTAACTCGTTATTTTCAAGGTGAACAGATTTATCAAGATAAAACGATTGAATTGAACGCTTGGCAGGTTCACCTAATTGATACAAAAAGTGAAACACCCGCCGGAAAATGGCATGAAAGAGAAGAAAACAGACTTGCTAATGTCATCAATTCTGATAAAGCCCAATGCCTGTTAATGCATCATCATGTCAAAGATGTCGGTTATTTTATTGATAAGCACCATGTAGTGAATCAACACGACTTTGTTCAGTTTACTGATAATTATAAAAATATTTGTATTGTTGCTTGTGGTCATGTGCATAATGCGTTGACAATGACGTTAGGAGATATACCGTTTTATACTTGTCCCGCCACTTCTATTCAGTTCGATAAAACAGTAGCAACGGTCGCAAACAGTAAGCTGCCTCCAGGTTATCGACTATTTACACTTAATCCAGATAAAACGTTTATGACGGAAGCGATCTTTCTAGCGGAATAATATGACTAATCAAATTTTATATATCCACGGATTTAATTCATCGCCAAAATCGGAAAAAGTTACGATCACACAACAATACATTGATCAAAATAACGTTGATGTCGTCATGCACTGTCCACAAGTAGAAAGCTCACCTCAAGCAGCATTAGTGCAGTTTGAAAAGATACTAGCAAGTGAGCCTGTGGCAAAGTGGCATTTAATGGGCTCGTCACTGGGAGGTTTTTTTGCGACGTATTTAGCCGAAAAGTATGGATACCCAGCGGTTTTAATTAACCCCGCTGTTAAGCCATTTGAACTACTCAGTGATTATATTGGTGAACAACAAAACCCCTATACAGGAGAAGTTTATCAAGTAACAACACAGCACATGCATGATTTGCAAAGTATATACCGTAAAAAAATATCAAAAAATCGTTACATGGTGATGGTACAAACAGGCGATGAAGTGTTAGATTATCGTCAAGCAGTAAAAAAATATCACGGCAACCAACTAATCGTGCAAGAAAATGGCGATCATAGTTTTGTTGATTATCATAAAATGTTGCCGCAAGTGATGGCATTTTTATCGCTGTCGTAGCATCAATTCACAGTCATAATAATTATTAGAAACCGTTATGAGCGAACAATACAATTCGGAATCAATAGAAGTACTTAGCGGCTTGGACCCTGTCCGTCATCGTCCAGGCATGTATACCGAAACCTCAAGGCCAAATCATTTAGGTCAAGAAGTTATAGATAACTCTGTTGATGAGGCGTTAGCAGGGCATGCACAAAATATTTCAGTGATCCTTGATAAGGATCAGTCATTAGAGGTTATAGATGACGGCCGAGGTATGCCAACAGATATACACCCAGAAGAAGGCGTCAGTGGTGTTGAATTGATCTTTTGCAAGCTGCACGCTGGCGGCAAGTTTTCCAATAAAAACTATCAGTTTTCAGGGGGCTTGCATGGTGTTGGTATTTCAGTTGTAAACGCATTATCTTCGCGCGTTGATGTTGCTGTTCGCCGAGACGGTAAAGTCTTTGAAATGGCATTTGAAAACGGTGAAAAAGTCGAAGAGTTGCGTGAAACAGGCACTGTTGGTAGAAGAAACACCGGGACACGGGTCAAGTTTTGGCCGGATGCAAAATATTTTGATTCAGCCAAGTTTTCGGTTCGACGCTTGGTTCACTTGTTAAAAGCTAAAGCTGTTTTATGTCCTGGGTTAACGATAAAGTTCCATGATAAAAATGAAAATCAAAAGTATCAGTGGTGTTATGAAGACGGGCTTTGTGACTACTTAAAAGAGTCAGTAAAAGGTTTTGAAAGCTTACCTGAAGACCCTTTTGTTGGGACGTTTTCTTCACAAAATGAAGCTGCAGATTGGGCTGTTACTTGGTTGCCAGAAGGCGGAGATGGTATTGGTGAAAGTTATGTTAACTTAATTCCAACTGTACAAGGTGGTACACATGTAAATGGCTTAAGACAAGGGTTACTAGAGTCGATGCGTGAGTTTTGTGAGTTCCGTAACTTAGTGCCTCGAGGAGTTAAATTAACCCCTGATGATATTTGGGATAAGTGCTCTTATATTCTATCCGTTAAAATGGAAGATCCACAATTTGCTGGACAAACAAAAGAAAGGCTTTCTTCGCGACAATGTGCGGCATTTGTTACCGGGGTTGTAAAAGACGCTTTTAGCCTATGGTTAAATGAACACACCGAGATTGCAGAAGCTTTAGCTGAGTTTTGTATTTCGAATGCACAACGCCGACTTAAAGCTGCGAAAAAAATTGTACGCAAGAAAGTTACTCAAGGGCCTGCTCTACCAGGTAAGTTAACTGATTGTGGAAGCCAAGACACTGCTCGAAGTGAATTATTTTTAGTTGAGGGTGATTCAGCAGGCGGTAGTGCTAAACAAGCACGTGATCGTGAAAATCAAGCAATAATGCCATTGCGAGGTAAAATATTAAATACATGGGAAGTTGATTCAGGCCAAATACTTGCTTCACAAGAGGTACATGATATTTCTGTCGCTTTAGGTATTGATCCTGATAGTGACGATTTAACAGGCTTACGCTACGGAAAAATTTGTATTCTAGCGGATGCTGATTCAGATGGCTTGCATATTGCGACTTTATTGTGTGCTTTATTTATGCAACATTTTTTACCACTTGTCCAAGCGGGCCATGTTTATGTTGCTATGCCGCCTCTTTATCGCGTTGATGTCGGTAAAGAAGTCTTTTATGCCTTAGATGAAGATGAGAAAAATGGGATTTTAGATCGTATAGAAGCTGAGAAGAAGCGCGGTAAAGTTAATGTACAGCGTTTTAAAGGGCTAGGTGAAATGAACCCGCTACAGTTACGTGAAACCACTATGGATCCCAATACCCGTCGATTGGTGCAATTAACTGTCGATGAATTTGATGCAACAATGGAAATTATGGATATGTTGCTATCGAAAAAACGTAGTGGTGACCGTAAAGAATGGCTTCAAGAGCATGGTGATCGTGTCGAGGTGATTTAGTTTTGCCCAGGTACCATTCAGGATCGTATGGTACCTATTGATGTTTTATAGACAGGGAGTAGTGGAGTATTTGATATATGTTCGACTGGATTATTACGCAATTTACCATCCCTGCTGATAGTATTTTAATTTATGGTAGCTATAATCCTTGGTTAGTTGCTCTCTCTGTTTTTATCGCTATATTTGCCTCTTTTATGGGGTTACAAGTTGCCTCTCAAGCAAATAACAAAATATCTAATTTACGCCGCCATAGTATGCTAGGAATAGGTAGTATTGCTCTTGGTGGCGGTATTTGGAGTATGCACTTTATTGGCATGCTTGCCTTCGATTTATGTACAACCGTTGAGTATGATGGCTTTATTACTTTTATGTCGATGTTGCCTGGCATTTTTGCATCGTGGGTCGCCTTAAGTTACATCAATAGTCATCGTAAAGACTTTCTATCGTTATTCGTTGGCGGCGTTCTTGTAGGTGCTGGTATTGGTACCATGCATTATACCGGCATGGCAGCAATGGATATGGCACCTCTACTCAGGTATGAGCTTTGGATTTTCGGATTATCTATTGTCGTTGCGGTAACGTTGGCGATGTTATCGCTTTGGATTCGCTTTGGTTTGGTTGTTTTACGTAGTAAAGGCCTTAATTGGTGGTATCCAGAACTATGGGCGAGTATCGTAATGGGGTGTGCGATAACTGGCATGCATTATACCGGTATGGCAGCAGCACGTTTTGTTCGACCTCCTGGTCTAGAGCTTAGTCAGCAAAGTTCGGAAATTTCTATTTATTTAGCCTTAGGTATTTCAATTACGACTATTGTTATCATCTGTTTAGTTTTAGGACTGAACATGGTCTATCGATATAAAGATATTTCTCGCAGAGCTGAAGAAAGTGAACGTCGTATGCGAGCAATGATGGACACAGCGGTTGACGGAATTGTTAGTATTGACAGCGAAGGGACAGTCCTTAGTATCAATCAAGCAACTGAAAACTTGCTCGGTTGGTCTGCAAAAGAAATCATCGGACAGAATGTTAATGTATTAGTTCCTGCACCATACCATGATGGACATGATGGTTATATTCAGCGTTATCTTGAAACGGGTGAAGCTAATATTATTGGTAAAGGACGTGAGGTAGATGCGCGTCATAAAGACGGTAGCAAGGTGGCAATTAGGTTAGCAATTGGACACGTAAAACTTAGTACAAATGATTTTTTTGTTGCTTTTATTTCCGATATACGTCCTCGATTGAAAATGGAACAAGCATTAAGAGACAACGAAGAAAAATATCGCTCTCTAATAACCAATATTCCAGGTATCGCCTATCGATGTAAAGAAACACCTGAATGGCCTATGATTTTTATTAGTGATGCCGTAGAAAGTATCACAGGCTATCCAGCTTCAGATTTTACGTTACCTGAACCAAAACGTAGCTTCACTGAACTATATCATCCAGATGATTTAACACGTATTACACAAAGTGCTTTTTTCGACGGACCATTTAATCTCGAGTATCGCATTATTAGGCGTGATGGCGCAGTACGTTGGGTTATGGAGCAAGGTATACATGTAAAAATGCCAAACCATGATGAAACATGGCTTGACGGTTTTATTATGGATATAACTGAACGTAAGGAAATGGAACAGGCACTAGTGCAAGCGAAGGAAAGTGCAGAGCAGGCAGCCTCAGCCAGAGCAAGTTTTATGGCAAATATGAGCCATGAAATCCGAACGCCAATGAATGCGATTATCGGCTTTAGTGATATTTTACTAGAAAGTAATTTAGCGCAAGAGCAGCAACGTCATTTAAGTACGATTAATAATTCTGCCAAATCGTTGTTACATTTATTAAACGATATTTTAGATAGTGCTAAATTAGATAAAGGTAAAGTAGAATTAGAACTCCGAGACTTTTCACTTATTCAAGAGGTTGATGAAATTGTTTCAACTTTATGGTTACAGGCTAGAAATAAGGGGCTCAAACTAACAGTAGATGTTTCGCCTAAACTGGCAAAAAATTACAAAGGCTCTCCTGAACGTATTAGGCAGGTTCTGACTAATTTAATGAGTAATGCGATCAAGTTTACCCAAGAAGGTTTTGTAACGCTTTCTGTAAAACCCATTGCAGATGACAATATCGAATTTATTATAGCTGATAGTGGCATTGGCATGGATGCGTCTCAATTGGCGAGTGTATTTGAACCTTTTACACAAGCCGATTCGTCAATGAGCAGACGGTTTGGTGGTACGGGGCTAGGCACGACTATCAGTAAGCAACTTGTTGAACTAATGGGCGGTGAAATTAGTGCAGAAAGCACATTAAATAAAGGCAGTACTTTCCGTTTTAATTTACCACTAATATCGAGTAGCAATACCGTTGCAGAAAGCAAGACAGAGCGTATAAAGTTGCCACCAATGAAAATTCTTGTCGTTGATGATATTCAGCAAAATATCGAATTGCTTTCCGTATTGTTAGAACGAGAGGGGCATATAGTCGTGTCAGCAAGAGATGGTCAACAGGCATTGATTAGGATGGCGACTGAAGACAATCTTGATCTCGTTATAATGGACGTACAAATGCCGGTAATGGACGGCTTAACAGCGGCTCAAGAACGAAGGAAGGTCGAACAACAGCAAGGATTGTCACACCTGCCAATTATCGCTTTTACTGCCAGTGTGCTTAATGACGATCGTATTGCAGCAAAAAAATCTGGTATGGATGGCTTCGCCAATAAGCCCGTAGATATAAATGCCTTATTTAATGAAATAGCGACGGTGTTAGGCATAACAATTGCCGATGTAAATGTAAGTAGCCAAGAAACATCACTAGGTAAGCTAATTGATGAGAAAAAAGGCGCTGCCCTTTGGGGGAGTGTTGATGCGTATTATCAAGAGCTTAGCCAATTTACCAAACAATTTTCGCAAGACTTTTCGGGTCTCACAACACTTTGTGAACAACAAAACTGGCAAGAATTAAAGGCTCAAGCGCACAAACTTAAAGGCGTTTGCGGAAACCTTTCGCTAGTTTGTTTAATGCGTAATTTAGAAAAACTGGAAGCTGTTATTACAAGTCATCCATTACAAAGCCAAGCCGTAGTCGATGTAATTCAAAAACTATTTGAAGCAGTTCAATGCGAAGTAGATAAATATATCCCCAATATATCTAAAGTCGATGTAGACACAGGTAATTTAGAAACATTTGTTCAGGCGTTGCAGCATTTACGTGATGCAGCTGCACAAAATGAAATTGATGAGTCTGCTCTACTGTTGATATCAGATAGCGCTTTTAAGGGGTATCAATTGGATGTAGATGCGATTAATCAAGCAATAAATGATTTTGAATTTGAGCAAGCGGTCGTTTTTGTTAATAAATTATTGGCAAAAATTGAAACAAGTTAAGGTATCGATAAATGCACGATGAAAGAGCACTTATTTTAGTCGTAGATGACGAACCCGCTAATTTGCGGGTTATAAAACAAATTTTACATCAGGATTATCGTCTCGTTTTTGCAAAAAATGGTGACGAAGCGCTGCGCTTGGCAACCGAAAAACAACCCAATTTAATTTTACTTGATATCATGATGCCCGACATGACAGGTTTTGAAGTTTGTCAGCAGTTAAAAACACTAGAAATAGCCAAAAGAATTCCTGTTATTTTTGTGACGGCATTGAATCATGAAACCGACGAAGCTCAAGGGTTTGAAATTGGCGCGGTAGATTATATCACTAAGCCAGTTTCGCCGGCAGTTGTTAGAGCGCGCGTCGCCACGCATTTATCGTTGGTAGATGCTGAGGAATTGAAAGCTACTCGATTACAAATAATTCAACGGTTAGGGCGTGCATCAGAGTTTAAAGATAATGAAACGGGGATGCATGTTGTACGTATGAGTCACTACGCCAAAATTATCGCATTAGCTTATGGGTTTAGTAAAGCTAGAGCCGATATGTTGCTGCATACGGCGCCAATGCATGACGTTGGTAAAATAGGTATACCGGATCACATCATGTTAAAGCCAGGAAAGTTAACGGAAGAAGAGTTTAAAGTGATGAAAACACATCCTGAAATTGGTGTTGAGATTCTCGGTGAAGATGACTCTGAACTGATTAGTTTGGCAAAAGTCGTTGCCCTAACACATCATGAAAAGTGGGATGGTACTGGATACCCTAAAGGGCTAAAAGGCGAGAAAATACCAATTGAAGGACGAATTGTTGCGCTAGCAGATGTTTTTGATGCATTAACGAGTAAAAGACCATACAAAGAAGCATGGAGTATCGAAGATACAATGCGCTTTATGAAAGAGCAAAGTGGTAAGCATTTTGAACCTAAATTAGTAGAATTACTTGAGCAAGAACTGGATAAAATACTATCCATAAAAAATGCCTACCAAGATGAATAAAATTGAAGTCTGCCTAGATGCAGATAATTTGACGCTATTGGCTGATAACGCATACTTGTGTGACAAAACGAGTGTTGACCGAATCGAATTATGTTCAACCATGAGTCAAGATGGTTTAACGCCAACATGTGAGGCAATCAAAACGGCTAGACGCTTTTTTCAGCATGGCGAGCTAATGGTTATGATACGGCCAAGGGCTGGTGGTTTTAACTACAGTGATGATGAATTGTTACTGATGAAAAAGCAAATACATTTGTCGAGTAAATATGGCGCTGATGGCGTTGTATTTGGCGTGATAAATGCAAAAGGTAAGCTCGATATTGATAGTTGTGACGCGTTGTGTACGCTAGCCGAATCATTAACGTTGAAAACAACTTTTCATCGAGCATTTGATGCACTTACTGAACCCGAATTAACGTTAACGCAATTAAAAACGTTTAGTATTAATCATGTGTTAACTTGCGGTATACCTTGGTCTTCAAGAGGCAGTGCAATGGATGGAATCGATAATTTAAATCGGTATATCAGCGCGGCAAAAGACAGTATTGAAGTGGTTATTGGTGGCGGTATTACGCCGCAAAATATCGTTCAATTAAATGAGGCAATATCTCCTACTACATCGAGTATTAGCTTTCATAGTTTCTCCGGTATACTAGATAAACAGCGAGTGAATAGAGATAAGGTATTAGCGTTGAAGCAAAACGCACCATACTTATAAGTGATACAATCAATTGAACTCTTGCGTGACAAAGACTCTATCTTTTCCATGGAATTCAGGTGTTTGAATTGATAAGACTTTTAATGGTTTTAAAGAAGTAACGTTAACACTATGCACTTTGCCTGGCAGTATACGAATAAAGTCTCCTGCTTTAACGTTTGTGGTCACTTGTTCAAGTGTAAATTGTGCTGAACCTGCCAAAATATAAACTAGCTCGGTATGATGAGCATGGTAATGAGGCTTTACTTCTTTTTTTATAAAAATTGCATAGGAAGACGTATGCTCATTCGTCCCTAAAGGTTTTACATAAAGGTTGTCAAAACGTGCGGGCGCTTTTATGTCTTGCAGATTAGTAGTATTGGCTGCACTGATGTTAAATGTATGTAGTGCTACTATTAAGGCAAATAAAAACCTAATACTCATATATAACCCCTTATGTTAATTAGTCATTTTTTGTCAAAGAAAAGCCTTTAATTCGCAACTTTTATGCATTATCTTTGAACTCTTTGGTTTATAGTTAATCATGACTAATGATATGCATACGTGCAAATATAGTGTTGATTAACTCACTTTTATGACGTGCAACATGATTGAAAATAGGTTACTTAGAAGTATATGCCATGCATCAATTGGTACTAACGACATAGCGAAAGCAAAACTATTTTATCAGCCATTGCTTGCTGTATTAGGTATTGAATTAGTGAGTGAATATCAACATGCATTAGCTTTTGGTAAAGGCTATCCTGAGTTTTGGGTACAGTTGCCCTTTAACAAAAAAGTGGCAACATCAGGTAATGGTGTGCACTTTGGTTTTGTTGCCAATTCAACAGAGCAAGTGGATAAGTTTTATCAGTTAGCGCTATCATTGGGTGGAAAATGTAATGGAAAACCAGGGGGGCGAATTGAGTATGGCGAACCTTACTATGGTTGTTTCGTTGTTGACCCTGATGGAAATAAAATAGAAGCAAGTTATTGGCACATTGATAATTAATAATTCTGTTTTTTTTATTTGTTTTTAAGTATGTTAGTACTTATACCTATACTTTAAACGTACCTGTAGTTAATACTCTGTATAAAGGAAATAAAGTTGCCTGATAAGTATGCAATAAAAAATGTCAGAACTCTTAGCTTACTTTCCTTTTTCTGCCTTTACTTGTTAATTAATTGTAAAGTTATTGCTCAGGAGTTGTTAACCTCTGCGGGTTTTGACCAATTTGTCACTAACGTTGAAGCATTAAAAGACAGCAACCCCGCAAAAGCCTATGAGGCTTTATCGAAACAAATTTCCCAAATAGAACATTTATCTATAGAGCAGCAACTGGTTTTTTATAAGCTTCAATCTGAACTGTATGTTGAACAGGCACGTTATATAAAAGGCAAAGAAACCGCTGACAAAGCTTTGAAGCTCGCTAGAAACTTGAAAAATCCAAGTATTGTGACTAGCGAACTATTGTACTCCCGTGGTTTTGCTTATGAGAGCTTAGGTGATTATGAAAATGCGCGCCAAGACTACTTAAATGGTTTTGAGATCGCTAACTCACTTAAAGATCAAAAAATTGTCGCGATTGGATTGATCAATTTAGGCGCGCTTGATTATTTAATGGAGAAGTTTGATCGAGCCTTAATCATGTTTAATGATGCATTAGCTATAGCGAATAAAATACAAGATAATGAATTGCTTGGTTATATCAATACTGAGCTTGGGGTTTTGTATAGTTTACTTAACCAGTTAGATAAATCTTTAGCGTTTTATCTAAAAGCAAAGCAGCATTATACCGAAGCAGGCAAAGAGCAGTACACATACAACACAATTCGAAACATCGCCATGCATTACTCTTATACTGAACAGTATGAGAAAGCGATAAGTGCTTACCAAGAAATTTTGGCAGATATAGACAAACTCAGCAATAATGAGTTGATCTCTTCAGTATATGTTGGCCTGGCTTGGGCTTATGCGAAAAAAGAGGATAAAAATCCTGAAGCGTCATATCAATATATGCAAATGGCGACAAAATATTTAGAACACGCTGAGCAAGCCGATATCCCTATTAACCATGCCTTGAATAAAGCTTACTTGTTTTTTGAGTTAGAACGATATCAGGAAGCATTAACTGCGTTAAACAAAGCAAGTACTTATATAGCAAAATACAAAGATAGTGATCAAAAAGTAGTGGCGAATAACGCTACGTTGGACTTGTTATATTTAAAAGGTGAGTTGCACTATAAGTTGAAAGACTTTAAAGCGGCAAGTGAAGCTCAAAATGCACTGATAGATTTTCTTTTTCAACTCATTGAAGATAGTAACGTTGATGAAGTTGAAGATTTACGCATGCGTTATGAAAGCCAGCAGGCTGACTTAGATAAACAGTTACTCGAGCAGAAAAAAAGCGTTCAAGAGCTGATGTTAAAAGAAACGCAAAGAACTGTTGAAAATAGGCAGTGGTTTATTGTCCTGTTTGCTATTGTAGCCTTAATTTTAGCTTGGATTTTAATTAAAATTATTACGGGGCAACGCAAGTTACTGCTAGCGACGAGAACAGACTCTCTTACTGGCGTTTCAAACCGTCGACACATTTTAGCAGAGGCAGAAAAGGCCTTTAATTTAGCTAAACAGCATAATATGCCGTTGAGTTTATTCATGGTAGATATTGATGACTTTAAACGGATTAATGATAGGCTTGGGCATAAAAGCGGTGATAAAGTTTTACAAAAAATTGCGCAAATGGGTAAAGACTTAATGCGAGAAACTGATACGTTTGGCCGTTTTGGCGGAGAAGAGTTTATTGCTGTTTTACCGCATGTAACCCAAGAACAGGTCAATGTTATTGCAGAGCGTTTGCGTAAACAAGTAGCTGAAACTACCTGGGATATTAAGGATCTTGACAGTGTAACGTTAAGTATTGGCGTAGTGACGTATCAATCTGATAATTATGTAAATAATATGGCGCTAATGAAAAAAGCTGATGAGTTGCTTTATAAAGCAAAGAATCAAGGAAAGGACAGGGTATTCAGTGATTAAACGTTTCAAGTTTGCTTATATATTTATTCCACTGTTTCTTATTTCTTTGCCGTCATTCGCAGAGCAAGCTGAAGCGACTGCGTCTGAATTGTTAGAACAAAAACAAAAGCTTCCGGTTGATGATCGTATCAAAGATCTAGTAGCAAAGAGTCGTAATGAGCATCGCGATGTCGAAGAAATTTTTCTTAGGTTACAACAACAAAGTGATACATTTAACCTCGCAGAAAAATATCTCATGCTTATAGTCGATGCATATCTTGCAAAGCAAAAAGGAGATTATACGTTAGGTGTTGAAAAGCTAACGCAAGCGCTTAGTTATGAAAAATCGATGAATGAAGCACAAATTAATACTCCAGAGTTTTCTAAAATTCATTTATTGCTTGCAGAGCTTTACGAAGCACAACAAGAGTTTAAACGTGCTTATGATGAGAAGAAAATTTATTTAGATAAAAGTAATAAATACAGAACTGTTTTACGAGAAGAGCGCCTAGCAAATTTAAATAAAAAGTATGAAACGGATCTTAAGCTTAAGGAAAATGAGGTACTCGCAAGTCAGCAAAAGCTGAAAGCCCTGCAGTTAGCCGACGCTGCAAAACAGCGAGAATCACAACAACGAAACTTAGCCATTTTAATGGTAACAGCACTTATCTTTCTAGTGTTATTGATCAGGCAATTAAAAATTAGAAGCAAATTACGACATCTTGCTAAAACTGATAGTTTAACTGGGCTTTATAATAGACGAATATTATTTAAACGTGGAGAAGCTTTATTACAAGAAGCACTCACTAAAAAGACACCGCTTAGTGTGATGATGATCGATATTGATCACTTTAAAAGTATTAATGATACCTACGGGCATGATATTGGCGATAAAGCAATTGTTGAAGTTGCCAAGCTTGGTAAAGAAACATTGCGAGCCAAAGATATTTTTGCGCGCATTGGCGGCGAAGAGTTTGCCATTGTATTGCCAAATACCGAATTAAAAGAAGCAAAGGCAATTGCGGAAAGATTACGTGAAAAAGTACAAAAGTTTTCGCTAGAGGTTCAGGCAACGGCACCGGTAAATGTGAAAACAACGATTAGCATTGGTGTAACAGCTGTAAATGAACAGGCAACAGATTTTGATGCTCTACTGCATTTAGCTGATGAAGCCATGTATCGTGCTAAGTCACTTGGCAGAAATCAAGTGTGTCACTGACATGCTTTTTGAAGCACAATATAGTCTTTAGATGTTAATTGTCCTCTAAATGTAGTTCTCCATCTCAACAGCTAAGCGACGGCTTTATTGCGTAATGTAAAATATATGCAACAAACAGTTTTTTCCGATGCAATAATTCGCTAAGCTAACAGTCATATTTCTATAAAGTGGAAGTATTCAATTACTTTCATGCTAGAACATAACAAGATACATAAGTAATAGTTGCTAATTATTGCAATGATAGCTAGCAAACCGTGGGAAAAAGAATGTCTGATGCGCTTGATTTTAGTTTAGACGGAATAGAACAACGTCCGTTAAGACAGTTTACCGAAGAAGCTTATTTAAACTACTCCATGTATGTGATCATGGATCGTGCTTTACCGCATATTGGCGATGGGTTGAAGCCAGTACAGCGACGTATTGTCTATGCAATGTCTGAACTTGGCTTGTCAGCTGTTGCTAAGTACAAGAAGTCTGCGCGTACAGTAGGTGATGTATTAGGTAAGTTTCATCCTCATGGAGATTCAGCCTGCTATGAAGCCATGGTGTTAATGGCTCAACCTTTTTCGTATCGCTACCCATTAGTTGATGGGCAAGGTAACTGGGGGGCTCCAGACGATCCTAAGTCTTTTGCCGCAATGAGGTATACAGAAGCGAGATTGTCTCGCTTTAGTGAAGTATTACTCTCGGAATTGGGTCAGGGTACCGTTGATTGGGTACCTAATTTTGATGGCACAATGAAAGAGCCAAAAACCTTACCTGCTAGGCTACCACATATCTTGCTCAATGGTATAACCGGTATAGCCGTAGGTATGGCAACGGATATTCCACCGCATAATGTTAAAGAAATCGCCAATGCGTGTGTTCAATTATTAGAAGCACCAAAGACCGAGCTTAATGAGTTGCTAACGCATGTTCAAGGGCCTGATTTTCCAACAGATGCAGAAATTATTACACCAAAAGCGGATATTGAAAAAATTTATCAAACCGGGCGCGGTAGTATAAAAATGCGCGCTGTTTATGAAGTAGAACATGGGGAAATAGTGATTACCGCTCTGCCTCATCAAGCGTCTGGCGGTAAGGTATTAGAGCAAATAGCAGGGCAAATGACTGCGAAAAAGCTGCCAATGGTGGTTGATTTACGTGATGAATCAGATCATGAAAATCCTATTCGCTTAGTTGTTGTTCCTCGCTCAAACCGAGTTGATGTTGAACAACTAATGCAGCACCTTTTTGCCACAACAGATCTTGAAAAAAATTACCGCGTAAACCTCAATATGATTGGCTTAGATTGTAAGCCAGCGGTTAAAAACTTACGCGATATTTTATCTGAGTGGTTAGTCTTCAGACGCGAAACGGTGACTAGGCGCCTACAGCATAGATTAGATAAAGTGCTCGCCCGTTTACATATTCTTGAAGGCTTGTTGGTTGCTTACCTAAATATTGATGAAGTTATCGAAATTATTCGTAATTTTGATGATCCTAAAGCAGAGCTGATATCGCGCTTTGCGTTATCTGAGCGACAAGCTGAAGCAATATTAGAAATCAAATTACGCCAACTTGCAAAACTTGAAGAAGTTAAAATTAGAGCTGAGCAAGAAGAGCTCAACAAAGAACGTGAATATTTAGAAAAAACACTAAACTCTAAAGCACGTATGAACACGTTAATGAAAAAAGAAATCCTTGCTGCTGCTGAAAAGTATGGCGATGATCGTCGTTCTAAAATTGTTGAACGTTCAGAAGCAAAAGCCTTATCTGAAAAAGATCTTGTACCAAGTGAGCCTGTTACCGTTGTGGTATCAGAAAAAGGCTGGGCTCGGTGTGCTAAAGGACACGATATTGATCCTGAATCAATGAGTTATAAAGCTGGTGATAAGTATTTATCATCTGCCCGAGGTCGTAGTAATCGACCTGTTGTATTTATAGATTCTACAGGGCGAGCATATACAACAGACGCGCACTCATTGCCCACTGCGCGTAGTCAAGGGGAGCCTCTCACCGGCCGATTTAATTTGCCAACAGGGGAAAACTTTGAGCAAACAGTGATGGCAGATGACGAAGATAACTACTTACTTAGTAGCGATGCGGGTTATGGTTTTGTTGGCAAATTCGCCGATATGGTCAGTCGAAATAAGAATGGTAAAGCATTGTTAAGTTTACCTGCAAATGCCAAGGTTCTTGAACCTAAGCCAATAAATTTACTTGACTCATCTTTTGTTTTATCTATTACCTCAGAAGGGCGCATGTTAGTCTTTCCCGTGAAAGATTTACCGGTATTAAGCAAAGGTAAAGGTAATAAGATCATTAACGTATCTTCAGCTAGAGCTAAAGCTAGAGAGGAGTTTGTCACACTTATTGAGGTGATTGGTGAATCTGATGCTGTCACGTTGCATGCAGGCAAACGAAAGCTAACCCTTAAAGCGACAGACATAGCCCATTATCGTGGTGAAAGGGGAAGACGAGGTAACAAGTTGCCTCGCGGTTTACAGCGAGTAGATCGAGTTGAAATTGAATCATATCAACCTGCCACAGCAACTGACGTCGTTGATGAGTCAAATACCGATAACGATTAGTGTGATTACCAAAGCAGGCTACAATTTTAGCCTGCTTTTTGTATAACACCCCCGCCAATATTATTCTTGAACAAGTAAGTTAACTGCATGTTATTTCGCTTTAAGCTTTAAGCCTTTAAAAAGACACAACATTTATTAGCATTGTCATAAAACGGTCATTTATTCCGCCTACTATGCTCGGGTAAGGAGATTCCTGTGTATAGAGAAATTGAAAAAATAATCAGTGAAAAAGCGGTATCCACTGTTTTTCAACCCATATTTGATATTCAAAATAAATCCATTCTTGGTTATGAAGCACTAACACGTGGGCCTACGAATAGTACTTTACATGCACCAGATAAGTTATTTCAATGTGCGACTGATTTGGGGTTATTGTCTGAGCTCGAAATTTTATGTCGTGACACTGCTATTAAACAATTTGTAAACTTAGGGTTAGAAGGTAAGCTGTTTCTAAATATAAGTCCTTTAGTGTTATTAGATAATGCTCATCCGCAAGGAGAGACAATTAAGTTTGTTGAGCAAGCGGGATTAAATTGTCATCAGCTGGTTATTGAGCTAAGTGAAAAACATCCTTACCCCAACGCAGAGATGTTGAAAAAAGCGTTAGAAAAGTACCGTCAATTTGGTTTTGATGTCGCAATCGACGACTTGGGAGCTGGTTATTCGGGGTTAAAAATGTGGAGCCAGTTAAGACCAGAAATCGTGAAAGTAGATCGTTATTTTGTTGAGAATTGTCATCGAGATAGTTTTAAACGAAAATTCTTAACGGCTATCTTTGAATTGGCGAGATCTGCCAGTGCAAAGGTGATTGTAGAAGGCATCGAAAACGTTGAAGAATTTGCATTATTAAGACAGCTTGGTATGCGATATGCGCAAGGGTATTACCTTGCAAAGCCTCAGCATAACCCTAGCCACATATATCCACCGTGGATAGAGGTTGATAACCTCTATCAGTTTAATGCGATATAAATGAAGGGAACGATTGCGTAATTAACTGACAGAGATAGGTGATTTTTTGATTGGTGAGTTGGCGATAATCAAAGTACGGGCAAATAATTAACTGTTTTTGCTGATGAATGGCAAAGTCTTCTGAGAGCCAAAAGCATTGTTTTGCGATATTCAGCCTCGTAGCATATCCTTTCCCCATTACGATATTCAACCCGCTATGATGGGATAGTTTATTTTGAAACTCGTTACTATTGACTGCAAGCCACAAACAAAATGAAGATCCTTGCTGCAACAGTTGTTCATCTCTGTAGTGTTGCCAACTGCTGTAACGGCACGTTTCTTTGGTTGCTAATTCATAGACGACTTTAGCATATACATTAAAGACTTTACGCCAGCCATTACCTGCTTGTTGTCCTATAGCATGTATTTCGTTTTTTCTTATCCATCTGCAATTTTCTTGATCTGTAAGGTTGGGAATATTTGGTGCTGTTTCTACATAAACGTTAATTGCTGCTTGATGATTGCCTAGCCCTAAAATGGTCAGCTCCTAAGTGCTTATTAGAGGTTAAAATAAAAAACCCAGTCTAAGACTGGGTTTTGCGTGATGGCATTTCTTTAAAATTCGTCCAACATATACTCGAGTGAATCCTCATACTCTCGGAGTTCTTTTTCAAGTTGGAATTTTTCTTTTATTTGTTCAATTTCACGCCATTTTCGTTTTTTATTGCTAGATGCTGACGCCTTAGGTTGTTTACTTAGTGAGTCCAATATTTTTTCTACGTTATTCATGGAATGCTCCTTTTTTCTACAACAGCATGTTTTTAATAACATACTCTGCCGCAGAATTGAAACACTTTTTCTTTAGCTTTTTATAAGCAATTGAATAGTAGAAATTTTTATTAACACTTTATGATTGCTTTCAACTATCTAAACGAATGAAAATACTAAAATAATTCACTTAACTGTGACTCAAGCTTAACCTGATCTACTGCGAAATTACGTATTCCTTCAGCGAGTTTCTCTGTAGCCATTGCATCTTGATTAAGTGCCCATCTAAATTGCGCTTCAGTTAACACTTCTTCTTCTGCAAGTGATGCATGATCATCAGATAACTTCTGAACGATAGGTGTATTATTAGACGCTAATTCATCTAACAACTGAGGGCTTATTGTAAGTCTGTCACATCCTGCTAGTTCTAAAATTTCACCGCTGTTTCTAAAGCTTGCACCCATAACAACCGTATTGTAGCCTTTCGCTTTGTAATAATTATAAATTTTAGTGACAGATACAACACCTGGATCTTCATGTGAAGGATAGTCAGTTTTACCGGTGTCTTTTTTATACCAATCTAAGATGCGACCAACAAAAGGTGAAATAAGGTAAACACCAGCTTCAGCACATGCTTGAGCTTGAGCAAAGCTAAATAACAATGTTAGGTTACAATTTATACCATCTTTTTCGAGTTGCTCTGCTGCTTTAATTCCTTCCCAAGTTGATGCAAGCTTAATCAGTATTCTGTCATTACTAATGCCAGCTTCGTTGTACATTGCTATTAATTTATGCGCTTTTTTAATTGATGCTTCTGTATCGAAAGATAGACGAGCATCGACCTCTGTAGATATACGACCAGGGATAATTTTTAAAATTTCCATACCAATAAGCACTGAAAGTTTATCACCAGCATCGATAATTTGCTGTGCTTTATTTGATGATTGTGTTTTCGCCCAACTCACTGCCTGTGTTAATAAATGTTGATAAGAGGGTAGTGAAGCAGCTTTAAGTAGTAGCGATGGGTTTGTGGTTGCGTCTTGCGGTTGAAACTTTGCAATAGCTTCAATATCACCGGTATCTGCTACTACTGTTGTCATTTGTTTCAATTGTTCTAATTGCGTCGCCATACTTGTTGCCTTAATGTTTTCCTAAAAATACTATAAGTTAACCATGGTGCTGATTAACCTTACGTGAAAATGAATACTGATTATATTTGAGTTTCAGCTCTAATATGCACTAACAAAGCGGCTTATTGCAAGTGACTTCTTAGAGCAAATTATTTTAATTATGCAGTGCTATGATATAGTAACAAAAATTTTCTTTTGTCTTTTAGGTATTATATGTTATTCGTTGTTTCTCCCGCAAAAAACCTAGACTTTGAGTCGCCTTTAGCGACAGAAATTTATTCGCAGCCAGAATTGTTAGCAGATAGTCAAATATTGATTGATCGTTGTAGGAAAATGTCACCTGCTGACATTGCAAGCTTGATGGGAATAAGTGATAAATTGGCAGGCTTAAATGCAGCGCGTTTTGGTGAATGGCACCAACCATTTACACCGAAAAACGCGAGACAAGCTGTTTTAGCGTTCAACGGTGATGTGTATACAGGGCTTGACGCAGCAAGTTTCACCGATAAAGATTTCGAATTTGCTCAAGATCATATGCGCATTTTATCTGGCCTTTACGGCATTCTAAAACCGTTAGATTTAATGCAGGCGTACAGATTGGAAATGGGTATTAAACTTGAAAATGATCGCGGTAAAAATCTCTATCACTTTTGGGGCAATATTATTACAGATAAGCTTAATGAAGCTATAGAACAACAAAATAATGACGTTCTGATCAACTTAGCTTCGAACGAATACTTTAAATCAGTAAAGAAAAAGCAGCTTAACGGCACTGTGATAACGCCAGCCTTTAAAGATTGGAAAAATGGTCAGTATAAAATGATAAGCTTCTTTGCGAAAAAAGCGCGTGGCATGATGGCGCGTTATATCATAGAAAACCGTATAGATGATATTGAATCATTAAAAGGTTTCAATGCGGGCGGTTACCAATTTAATGAGGAGCTATCAAAAGGAAACGATTGGGTGTTTACGCGCGATGAGCACGGATAATGAGTAAGCGAGCAGGGCATAGCAGCGAAGCGTTCCTGTTCGTTGTTATGTATTAGAAGTTATATTGTAATTTTGCGTAGTAATATTTGCCATTGAAGCCAAATGGCGCAGACCGACGTGAATATTTGAACACCCCAGAACTCTCTACAATCACATTATTTTCCTCGTCGACAATGGTGCCTGCATGAGAGTTTCCAATTGTATTTTGGTCTGGCATTTCGTCAAACACGTTATTAACACCAATCACGATTGACAGTGCGGGGGTTATTTTTCGCTCGATGTTGATATCTGTCAGCCACTCAGCACCAAATTTTTGGCGACTACCATCTGTAATGGTATAAGAGCCATAGCGGTTTATTGCTAAGTTTACTTTCAAATTATCTCTTTGAAAGTTAGCCATGACACTTATACGATCTTCAGGTTGCCATTCTTCAATTATGGATATGTCTTGTTGTGAAAACACCTCATTGACTGATAACTTGTGTAATTCACTATTTTTAGGTGAATAAAGTTTACTGACCTCGGTATTAGTAACATTTGCAGCAATGATCAGATCTAACTCCCCAACGGTAAGCGACGTATTATAACTAGCAATAAAATCAATGCCTTTAGTTTTTGTATCAGCCGCATTTAAGAATACTTGCGCTTTATCCACGTGAGCATTTGCAAGAGTTTGTGCTAACGTTGGTGAAAAAGTTGAGGAAAGTTGATTACTAATTACAATTCTATCGTCGATATTTATCGCGTAATAATCGATAGTAACAGTTAAATTATCCTTGTCGAATACACCTCCTAAAGAGAGGTTTGTCGACTTCTCTTCTATTAATGGCGGAATACCTATCGATTTTGCAAGTACGCTATCGTTTCTAAAGGTACCTATTTGCTCAGCAACGAGATGTTGCTCATTTTCCACGACAAATTGTGTACTTGTGTTGTTAAAGTACAATTGTTGCATTGAAGGTGCTCTAAAGCCGGTACTAATTGAACCTCGAAAAGAAAGTAGTTGGTTAAGTTGCCACTTTGCCGCGACTTTGATGTTTGATGTATCTTGAACGCCATCATAATCATCAAACCTCAATGCGCCTGTAAGATCAAATGAAGGAGTGATTTGAGTTCCTACTTCTGCATATAGTGATAATACATCCCGTTGTTCGTTTACTGTATCTTCAGGTGCTATTCCTGGAAATCCCTGAATCCCTGGTAACGCTTTAACGAGTCTAACGTATTCAGCATCATTTTTATGATAATCATAATAACTATATTTTTCTCCCGCAGTGACCTGATAATGGTCTTTTCTTAACTCTAATCCTACAGCAAAGTCAAAATGATCAAATTGTCGCGTTAGGTCGATATTTATGGTTTGTAGTGCTAGTGCTAATCCATAAGCATCAGCATTGCGTGGCACTGTTCTTCTGATCACGCTTGCGGGCTTTAAATCTTTTATGGAGGCAACAAATGAAGCGTTAATTGCATTTCTTGTTTCGTAATCAATGGTATTTTTACCATAGGAATAAGAGATGTCATAAAGTAGCTTGTTAAAAGCGGTGCCGTTATAGCCTAATGTAAAAGATTTATCAGTAATGTCAGAGTGGATGATGGGTAGATAACCGTTTTTAATTGTTGCCTCACCGTCACTTAAAAGAGGGTTAGCTGGTTGGTTGTTGGCTTGTCGAAAAAATGCTGAAGCATTGTTATGCCGTTTAGAAAATATTGCAAAGCTATAAAGTTTACCTTGACCAAGCGGTACAGCACTATTTAATGCAACAGCAAACTGTTGTGATTTAGGGTCACCGATATTAAATGTTTTTCTATTTGCGCTTATTTCGCGAGGATCATTGGTTTGGTAAAGACCATCTTTAGTCATTTTACAAGTAGAATATTGGCAAGTACCATGCAGGCCGGAGCGATCAGTGCTGTTATGATGCATTGTTGTTAAGGTGGTGTTGAGAAACCCTTCGTTGCCGATATCGTGATGATAATTTACGCTCGCTTTAGCTGTTTCCCCATCACTGCGACTATACTGGCCAAGTGAAGTTGTAATGTTATTTTTTTGGTTGCCTGATTTTAAAACAATGTTAATTACACCTGCAATTGCGTCAGAGCCATATTGTGCAGCAGCACCGTCTCGCAAAATTTCTACTCTGTCGATTGCATTCACAGGAATCGCATTGATATCTGCCCCTGTAGCGCCTCTACCAACTGAGGTATTAATATGAATGAGGCTGGCGTTATGGCGACGTTTACCGTTAATTAGGATGAGCGTTTGATCGGGGCCTAACCCTCGTAACGTCGCAGGTTTTAATACATCTGTCCCATCACTAATTGAAGAACTAGAGAAATTAAAAGAGGGCGCGAGTTTCTGAATCATACGGCCTAATTCTGTTTCCCCAGTTTCTATAAGTGTTCTATTTGTTAAGATATCTACAGGGATCGATAAATCGTTGATGGTCCTTGAAAAAGTGCGGCTGCCAATGACCGAAATTTTTTCAATGGACAGAGGTTGTTGCTCTTCTGTTGTTTGGACACGTTTGCTTTTCGTTATATTAGCTTGATGAATATCATCGTTTAATCGTGTGATTACACTGATTTCTCCTTTTTCTGTAACCTTTGCACCTAATCCTGTCTCTCGTAACATGATCCTTAACGCTTGTTGTTGGGTGTAATAGCCTTGTACAGCATTTGTTGTGCGAGATTTCGTAAGCTCGTATGAATACAGTAATGTTTGTTGTGTTTGTTGTCCAAACTGGCTCAGTGCTTGATCAGCACTTTGCGCTGGAATATTAAATAAATATAGCTCTGCTGATTGTGCATTACATAAAAGCGGAAATATAAACCAAGCGGATATTACTAGCGAATGCAGCCTAATTAACAGTTGTGAACGAACTGTTTTTTTCTCTTTACGTGTTATTTGAGAAAACAGCATAAAAGGTTCGCTTTGTTATCCAGTTTATAAAAGGTTAATTTGATGGGTATAGTACGATGATTTGATGCGAATGAAAATCACGAAGTTTTTTAGATTAGTGTCGTGATAATTGCACGGAGTTGGTTGCATTGTATTTATAACTGACATTGAAGCTATGTGCTAGTGATGATAACAATGCGTCAATATCACCCGTATTATAGGTGCCAGAAATTTCAATGTTGGCAATATCGCTTGAAAGTATTTCAAATTGAATATCGGTATAACGGCTAACTTCTTGAAGTACGTTAAATAACGATTCACCATCAAAAATTAGCATACCTTGTTGCCATGATAATGTTTTAGCGAGTTCATTAGCCGTTAGTGTGGTTACTCGCTGATTAACTGCATTTTCAACGTGTGCTTTTTCTGAAGCCGTAATAATGTCTCGGGAGTTGATTTTTTGTTGTTCATTTAACATGCGTTGTTTAAGTTGCTCATTTGCGATAAATGCGTCACTTATTAACACTGAACCTTCGGTAACAATTAACTCCATATCGGCTTCATTGCTTTTTTCAACATTAAAAATAGTACCTAAAGCAGTAAATGCTTTTTTACCTGCAATGACAGTGAATGGCTTGTCCGCATTTTTAACAACATCGAATTGACCTTCACCATAAACAAGGTCTACTTTTCTCGCTTTGTTTGAGTAATTAACGTTTAATTTACTATTAGAGTTCAGTAATACTGTACTACCGTCAGGTAAGGTGAACTGGCGAGATTCTCCTACATTCGTCGTATAAACGTGAACAGCTGGCGAGCTATTGAGTTGTTGGATCCATTGATAAGACGCATAAGCTGCTGAAATAGCAATCGTTAATAATAGCAGTACAGGAATAATAACCGTTGATGACCACAATGTAGGCTTATTTTCTAACGGAAAAACACCATTTAGTTCTTCAAGTTGAGCGATATTATCGAAAAAGCTAGCAAACTTATAAATTGCTTTATGGTGCGCTGGATCTTGATTAATCCATGCAATGAGCTGAGGTTTTTCTTCATCGGTTAAGCCTCGATTCAAACGGCTAATCCAAGCGCTAGCTTGCAAGCGAATAGGATCGTGTACTGAATGAGTTGGCATCGCGCTGATTCTTCCTTAAAGTAGCTCGTTGTCTGCTTATAAATAACCTACTTATCATTTAAATAAGGTTACTCATACGTTATGTAACTAAATATAGTATACAATTTTATATGTTGGTATTTTCACCTAATTTTATTTACTTGGCAACCAAAATTGAGCAAATGTTCAATTTGCATGAATGTGTTTGGCTACTTCTTAGCACGTTTACCTTGTTTTTTGGCTTTAGCTTTCTTCTGTGCAGCCGACTTTTTCACTTTAGGCTTTTTCATGGCAACACGCGCCTCTTTGTGTTTAGGTCTTAACGACTCAATAATACGCCTCGCTAATCGTTCACCCATATAACGCTCTATTTTGGCAACATTTGCCATATCATGGGCTTCGGTAAGTGATATAGCCGTACCTTTATTACCGGCACGACCTGTTCTTCCTATTCTATGCAAATAAATGTCGGCTTTGCGTGGCATGTCAAAGTTAATAACATGCGATATGTCGTCAATGTCTAGCCCTCGTGCTGCTACATCTGTTGCGATTAATACGTTTACTTTACCATCACGAACGCGTTCAACAGCACTGTTTCTTTTATCTTGTGGCATTTTTCCTTCAAGCCAAGCACAAGGAATTTCAGAGGAGTAAAGCTTTCCTGATAAATATTGTACGGTTTCTCTTTTGTTAGCAAAGACAACTGCTCTAGTTACGTCCTCTTGTTTGAGCGTGTTAATGAGTAACGCTAACTTATGGTCTTTATCGTCTGCAAGGTGAATCCATTGATGAATTTTGCCTTTTTCTTTTCGTGACGGTGATGCTTCAAGGTACACTGGTTCATTGAGGATATCTTTTGAAAATTTAACAACACCTGAACCTTCTAGCGTAGCGGAAAATAGCATTGTTTGTTTACGCCAACGTGCTTCCCCGACGATACGGTTTATTGTTTCTGAAAACCCCATATCTAACATACGATCAGCTTCATCGAGGATTAGAATTTCTATTTCTCGTGCGTCGAATTGTTCTGTTTCAATGTACTCTAATAATCTGCCAGGAGTTGCAACGAGCATATCCGTTGTTGACGTTAAAATTTCTTTATGGCTACCATAATTAACGCCACCAGTAATTACACCCGTTTTTATATTGGTTTGCGTGGTTAACTTTTCACTTTGTTCACTAATTTGTAAGGCAAGCTCTCGTGTTGGCGTTAAAATAAGTACACGAGGAAAACCAGGTTTAGTTCTGGGGTAATCGAGTAAGTGTTGAGCGGCAGGCAATAAAAACGCGGCGGTTTTTCCTGTGCCTGTAGGTGCCGATGCTAACACATCTTTACCTGCCATTGCTTCTGGAATAACGAGAGATTGAATAGAAGTAGGCTTCTTATAACCAGCCTCTTTTATGCCGGCTAGGAGGGCTGAATCAAGTTCAAATTGCTCAAACATACTTACTGCTTTGGATTAATGATTAAAAACTGGCGCTAATTATAGTGTTTTTCAGCCAAATTAGCTAAAGCTATTTGGCGATAATATGAAGCTGCTTGCGTGTGAAGCTAATGTTGTAGGATGTCGTTAATTTCATTATTTAATTGCTTGCACCATTGCGTAATTCTATCGTCAGATAAGTCATATTGATTGTCTTCATCTAACGCTAGGCCAACAAAGTGCTTTTGGTCGCTAGTAAGGGCTTTAGAGGCGGCAAATTCATAGCCTTCGTTTGGCCATTGACCAATTATAAACCCACCTTGTGCTACAACTTGTTCATGTAGTAAACCTAGCGCATCTTGAAACCAGTCAGTATAACCAATCTGATCACCCATGCCATACAAAGCAACAATTTTTCCTTCTAAATCGAGCGTACTAATGTCGTCCCATTGACTCTCCCAGTCTTCTTGAATTTCACCGTAATCCCAAGTTGAAATGCCAAAAATTAATACATCAAATGCTAAACATTCCTGTAAAGAAACATCTTTCAAGTTAAACAGCGTTATGGTGCCTTGTGGGAATTGTGCTTGAATTTTTTCTGCTGCAATCTCGGTATAACAAGTGGTTGAACCGTAAAAAAGACCTATTTTCATTACAATATAGCATGCCGTAATTAAGTAAAAACAATGAATCGGCGCAAGTTTATCAGATGCAAGTGGTAACTTTCTAGCAAGACAAGAAAGTTTCTGAATCAAAAGCAGGTCTCATATATATACTCTGCAAAACTTAACGCGTTTAAGTCATTGTTTTGAGTCTTAAGGTTTGTTGTTCTTTCTTTGTGACCCTTTATTGTTTAGAACTATGTCCTTAAAGGACATCATGATTAACGTATATTAGGTGGTAACGCTAATACAACAAAGACTAATCTGCTGTGATGGTAATTAGCGATTATTAGTTTATTTCGGTAATTTGCTAATGGTACACTGTGTAAAGTGAATAGATAATTAGGTAGTTACATGTTTTCAAAACGAGTATTTTCGACGGTTTTTTTATGTATGCTTGTTGCCATTTCTGGTTTTGTTGGCGCGAAAGAACAGCAAGCGAATAGTAATAATAATTTATCAGAAAAGTTAAGTAAGCTTATTGGTTTAGAGGTGCAATCAATTACACCAACACCTGTTGATAATTTAATTGAAGTATTAACAGATCAAGGATTGTTTTATGCCAGTGCAGATGGACAATATTTGATTCATGGGAAGTTATATGGTCTTGGCGAAAACGTCGTCAATTACACCGAACAATCCTTATCGAAGGTGCGTGTTGAAGGGTTGGCTCGATTTAAGGATGATATGATTATTTATCCAGCAAAAGATGAAAAGCATGTCGTCACTATTTTTACTGACATTACTTGTGGATATTGTCGCCAACTGCATCAGCAAATGGATGAATATAATAAGTTAGGCATAACCATTCGTTATTTACCCTATCCTAGAGCAGGCATTACCGATCGATTTGGTAACTTATCTCAAGGCTTTAAAGATTTACGTTCAATATGGTGTCATGAAGACCCAGCAAGTGCTTTAACAAAAGCTAAAGCAGGCTCAAATGTTGCCCATCGCATTTGTGAAAAGCCGATAGCAGAAGAGTTTGAATTTGCGCGTAAAGTGGGGGTCAGTGCAACGCCTGCCATTATTTTCGACAACGGCATGATGATCCCAGGCTATCAAAAGCCTCAAGCATTAATTAAAGTATTAGATAGCTTGAAATCTGAAAGTTAAACAGTAAATAAAATTATGCCGCAACAAATGACTATTACGAGAAGAGCTGTTGTTGATGACAGCTTTTTGCCTGATTCGCTGCATCCGATTATACGGCAAATTTACGCTAGTAGAGGTATTTCTGATGCGGAAGAACTTGCCCTTAACCTTAACAAGTTAATTGATATAAATCGTTTGTTAGGTATAGAGCAAGCTTGTGAGGTACTGCATCAAGCGATTGTTGAACAGGTGCCCATTATTATTGTTGGAGATTTTGATGCTGATGGTGCAACAAGTACCGCATTAATGATGCAAGCTCTTACATGGTTGGGTAGTCAACATCATGATTTTTTGGTTCCTAATCGTTTTGAATATGGTTATGGATTAACACCTGAAATTGTAGATCTTGCACATCTACAACAGGCTAAATTACTTATTACGGTTGATAGTGGTATTAGTTGTATTAAAGGTGTCGCTCACGCGAAAGCACTTGGTATGAAGGTGATCGTTACTGATCATCATTTGCCAGGCCATTCACTGCCTGATGCTGACGCGATAGTAAACCCTAACCAACCTGGCTGTAGTTTTCCGAGTAAATCGTTAGCAGGTGTTGGTGTCGCATTTTATTTTATGTTGTTTATGCGCAAATATTTACGTGAGTTAAATTGGTTTGCCGAACGGGGTTTAGCAGAACCTAATTTTGCAAGATTATTAGATTTAGTCGCGTTAGGTACGGTAGCTGATGTTGTCTCGTTGGATAATAATAATCGTATTCTGGTTGAGCAAGGGTTGAAAAGAATTAGAGCGGGGCATACCCGACCAGGTATCCAAGCACTCATTGAGGTCGCCAATAAAAATCAACACCAATTAGTAGCAAGTGATTTTGGCTTTGCGCTTGGACCTCGTATAAATGCAGCTGGCAGGCTTGATGACATGGCATTTGGTATTAATTGTTTATTAGCACCGGATATTATATCGGCCCGATCTATGGCGGTTGAATTAGATGCGCTAAATAAATCGAGAAGGGAAATTGAACAAGGCATGCAACAAGAAGCCGAGCACATCTTGCAGCAACTAGATTTTGCTCAAGATAACGTGCCTTATGCTTTTGCGTTATTTCACCCGGAATGGCACCAAGGTGTAATAGGGATTGTAGCCGGACGTATTAAGGAAAAGTATTACCGTCCAACAATCGTGTTTGCTATGAATGATGTTGGTGATGAATTGAAAGGATCAGCGCGTTCAATTGCAGGCCTACATATCAGGGATTTACTCGAATATATTGATAGTCAGCACCCTGAACTTATTCTTAAATTTGGTGGCCATGCTATGGCTGCCGGGTTGAGTATCAAAAAAGAGCATTTTAGCAAGTTTCAAACAGTATTTCAGTTAACAGCAGAGCAATGGTTATCTGCAGAAAAACTCCAAGGCTTATTAATGACTGATGGCGAGCTGCCTGTTACGTTAATTTCACTTTCTTTTGCGGAACTTTTACGTGAAAGTGGACCGTGGGGGCAAGCATTTCCTGAGCCTGTTTTTGAAGGCATCTTTAAGATTGAACAACAACGTATTGTAGGCGATAAACATTTAAAGTTAGTGTTATCTCAAGAACAACACATGTTTGATGCAATCGCTTTCAATGTTGACGTTAAGTGTTGGCCTAATGCAATGGCAAAACAAGTAAAAATTGCTTATAAACTGGATATAAACGAGTTTCGAGGCCAGCGAAATGTTCAGTTACTTGTCGAGCAACTTGATACTATCACGCCTTAAAAAATAAACAGATAAAACCACCGCAGGCGTTTATTTGCCCCATGTTTTACGCTACAATGCGCGACTATTTTCTTCGTTATCTAGTGAAATAAAATAAATTATTAAATGGCTATGTTTGAAGTTAACCCAGTATTAAACCAAATTAAAGAAATTCGCGAACGCACTGAAATGCTTCGGGGGTACCTTTGACTACGATCAAAAATCAGAAAGATTAGTTGAGGTTGTCAGAGAATTAGAGCTTCCTGATGTATGGAATGAACCTGAAAGGGCGCAGGCACTTGGTAAAGAACGCGCAAGTTTAGAGGCTGTTGTTGAAACCATCAAAGTGTTAACAGCAGGCTGTGAAGATATTGAAGGGTTAGTGGAATTAGCCGTTGAAGAAGAAGACCAAGAAACATTTGACGATGCCGAAAAAGAAGTAGCGAGCCTAATTGAGAATCTCGAAAAGCTAGAATTTCGACGCATGTTTTCCGGAGAGCAAGACAGCGCAGATTGTTACTTAGATATTCAATCGGGATCTGGTGGTACTGAAGCACAAGATTGGGCAGAAATGCTCATGCGTATGTATTTACGCTGGGGAGAGGCACATGGCTTTAAAACAGAAGTCATAGAAGTCACGGACGGTGATGTTGCTGGTATCAAAGGCTGTACAATTAAATATTCAGGCGATTATGCCTTTGGCTGGCTGCGCACAGAAACAGGTGTGCATCGGTTGGTAAGAAAATCGCCATTTGACTCCAGTGGAAGACGCCACACTTCATTCGCATCGGCTTTTATTTATCCCGAGATAGATGACAATATTGAAATTGACATTAATCCAGCAGATTTACGCGTTGATACGTTTAGAGCCTCGGGAGCAGGTGGACAACATGTCAACAAAACTGACTCAGCAATTCGCATTACTCATATCCCTTCAGGTGCTGTAGTGGCGTGTCAAAGTGACCGTTCACAGCACAAAAACCGTGCTACTGCGATGAAGCTATTAAAAGCAAAGCTTTATGAAATGGAAATTAAAAAGCAAAATGAAAGCAAACAAGAATTAGAGGAAGGTAAGTCTGATATTGGTTGGGGAAGTCAAATACGATCATATGTATTAGATGATAGCCGTATAAAAGACTTACGGACTGGCGTTGAGAACCGAAATACACAAGCAGTTCTTGACGGCGATTTAGATAAATTTATTGAAGCAAGTTTAAAATCAGGCTTGTAGAGATAAAGAAAACGCCCAATGATTATTGGGGAAGCATAAGCAACACTTGAGAATTCAAATGACAGAGCAAATTCAAGACGAGAATAAATTGATTGCCGAGCGTCGCGGCAAATTAGCGCAGATTCGTGAAAACTGTAAGGCCAATGGCCATCCAAATAAGTTTGATCGAAAACACTATGCAGCTGATTTACAAGCTGCACACGGCGAGAAAGATAAAGAAACGCTTGAAGCTGAAACAGATGTTTACAGCATTGCTGGTCGAGTTATGGCTAAACGTGGGCCGTTCTTAGTTTTACAAGATATGACAGGACGTGTGCAGGCTTATGCGAGTAAAGATGTTCAAAAAGACATTAAAGCGCGTTGGGGCTTGTTAGATATTGGCGATATCATAGGCGTTACTGGTACATTGCATAAGTCTGGTAAAGGTGATCTTTACGTAAATATGGAACAGTACGAGTTATTAACAAAATCACTCCGCCCATTACCTGAGAAGTTTCATGGTCTACAAGATACAGAAACTAAATATCGTCAACGTTATGTTGATTTGATAATTAATGAAGAGACACGTAATACGTTTAAAGTTCGTTCAAAAGTCGTTGATGGTATACGCCGCTTTTTAGCTGAACGTGATTTTATGGAAGTTGAAACGCCGATGCTTCAAACTATTCCAGGCGGTGCAACGGCTAAACCATTTGTTACACACCACAACGCACTAGATGTTGAAATGTTTATGCGTATAGCGCCTGAGCTTTATTTAAAGCGATTAGTGGTAGGTGGTTTTGAAAAAGTTTTCGAAATCAATCGTAACTTTAGAAATGAAGGATTATCAACACGTCATAATCCAGAATTTACCATGATAGAGTTTTATCAGGCGTACGCAGATTACAATGACTTGATGGATTTAACGGAAGAAATGTTACGTACAGTCGCTGAAGAAGTGATGGGCACAGCCGTTATTCGTAATACAGTGAAAAATGCTGAAGGCGAAGTTATTGAAGAGAAGTTTTATGACTTTGGTAAACCATTTGTGCGCTTATCTATGGTTGATGCGATTTTAAAATATGCCGATGCGGGCGTTATAACTGCTGACGATGAAGCGGCTTTACGTGATCCTGAAAACAATGTTGATGCGATTAAAGCATTAGCGAAAAAAGTACACGTTAAAGAGGGCGATGCTGCTAAAGTTTGGGGACCAGGCAAATATATTTGTGAAATCTTCGAAGAAGTCGCTGAACACATGTTGGATCAACCAACATTTATTACTGAGTATCCGTGGGAAGTATCACCATTAGCTCGCCGTAACGATGAAAACCCATTTATCACCGACCGATTTGAATTCTTTGTTGGTGGCAGAGAGTTAGCAAATGGTTTTTCAGAGTTAAATGATGCTGAAGATCAGGCGGAACGTTTTCGTAAGCAAGTAGAAGAAAAAGACGCTGGCGACGACGAAGCAATGCACTTTGACGATGACTACATTCGTGCTTTAGAGCATGGGATGCCGCCAACTGCAGGTGAAGGTATTGGTATCGATCGTTTAGTGATGTTGTTCACTGATTCACCAACGATTAAAGATGTTATTTTATTCCCGCATATGCGACCAATTGCTGAATAAGACAGACAATTAAGGTATATAAAAAGGCAATCGTTTGATTGCCTTTTTTGTGCAATAAGCATGCAAAAGTCGCTAACTAGGAAGGTCTATAACTCCCCAAATAAACGCTGCTAAAAAAGCAGTCGTTAATAACAGAATGTATATTATGCCAATCAAACAATACTTGAACAGTGTAATAAAATACCCTTGTTGATATACGCGTTTTTGCATTAGGTATAAATATACCGGTATCCAAACCATGCCAATTGTAATAATAAACTGTAAACAATCAACGATAAAGCCATTGGAAGTCGGTAGCATGTCTTGTAGTAGAGAAAGTAACTCAATCATTAGCACCGTTAAAAAAATAAAACTATGGCTGTGTAAAGCAACAGTAAGATGTTCTAAATAAAGCCTTTTTGAGAACAAATACATACCTTTTAATAGCACTGCAAATAAAGGTAATAAAATAAACATCAGTTGCGGCAGTTTATCTATCGCCTGTTCAAATAGTTGTTCAAAAGATGAATTTTGTACTTTTTGTTCAATGGTGCTTGTTGCTTGTTCCAGTTTTTGATTTGCACTTGGTGTTAACCAATCAAAGGTAAAAGTACCATCAGGATTATTGCCAAACTCTACACCGTTAGCATTGTTTGGCTCGGCTTTTCCAGAGAGCACATTGTGCCATTTAGTGACGAGTGATTGATATTTTACATGCTCCTCAGAGGTTATCTCATTTGTTGTTTGCTTCTTCTCTGCTTCAACAAGCTTTTGAATTAATAGGTAAACATTACGATTATTGATTGTGTCTTTAGTTTTAATTTCTGCGAGTTTATTTTTCAAAGAGGATAATAAGGTGAGTTTTTCAGAACGTGCAATTGTGGCTTGTTGGGCGTTGTAAATAGCTTCAATTTTACTCACTTCCTTGGCTAAACTTTCAACGTCTTTCGCATGCTCTGATTTTAAATCCGTAGCAGCAAAAAATTTTAGGGTGATAAAAAAGATAATGCTGATAAATAAGTACAACCTTAGCGGTGGGATATAATGTACCCTGTGACCTGTAAAATACTGGTGTGTTAAAAAGCCAGGACGAAACAATAAAGGCAGCAGCGTTCTATTAGCGCGAGAATCAAAACTAAAAATATCGTCTAAAATATGTAAAATAACGGTCCAAAAATACTTTAAAGTGGATTCAACCTCTTGACCGCATTGAGAACAGAAAGGTCCACTTACCGGCGCATGACAGTTCTCACACTCCTTCGACTTTTGTTCTGTGGTTTGTGTTACTGGCGCGTCCTGATCGTTTTCCATGATAAATAATTGAAGGTTAAAAGTTAATATTATCAGTTCGTTGTTAGCTTCAATAGCAATTTTTTAAAGATATTTTAACTTAATTTTATCTTTTACGTGATGATTGCATGATGTTCTGTTAAATTTAATCTATAAAGTTCTATGCACACAAGAAGCCAACAGTAGGAGAATTATAATGGCGTTTGAAGTGACCTTTGAATTATCAGATTCAGATCTTGACCATTTTCGTGACGTGATGAAAAAAGCTCAGCAAGGAGCAGCATCACTTTCAGAAAAAAGTATTTTGGATAATGCACGCAAGCTAAGTGAAGATGTTAAAGACGGTGTTCCTGTTTTCGTGAGTGAACGTATTAAAAAGTTAGAAACACTTGTTGCTATGATTGAAGATAGTGAATGGCAGATCCCTGAAGAAGAAAAGAAAGACGTGCTTGCGGCGCTAGCTTATTTTAGCGACCCAGAAGATCTTGTGCCTGATCATATTCCTGCACTTGGATTTTTAGACGATGCTATTATGATCGAGCTTGTAGCAGAAGAGCTAAAAGACGACATTGAAGCCTTTGAAGAATTTTGTGCATATCGTGATCGTGAACAAGCTAGAGCAGGAGACACACCAATTACTACTGAAGATTGGTTAGATGCAAAACGTCGAGAACTTCATAGCCGTATGCGCAATCGTAGAACAACACGTCGTGGTGGCAGATCTTCATTCCGTTCTATTTTTTAATGGGGCCACTGCCGGTGAATGAGGCTGTAGTTTTTCAACCTATGCCTCATTTTTGTTAATGGGTTACGAATAACATAAGTATAAAAAAAGCAATAATGATTGTGTTGAAGGTGATTATGTAGGCAAACCCTTTGACTCCATCTTTAATGCTATAGCCTTTACTATTTAAGTACCACCACCAAATACCACACATTATGATGGGCAATAAGAATAATAATCGGATCATAAGTGCTCTAACTTAGTCTGAATTACTTGCATAATAGAATAATTTTGAATGCTTTGCATTGTAACTTTATAAAAACGCTAATTTTTTGTTATTTTTACTTCCTATTTATTCTAGAGGTAGGCATGTAATTTGTCTGCATGTTAGTTTATAGCATCGCTAATCTTTTTAGATAATTTTCCACCTATGGAAGTACTTAGCAGTAGCTTTTAGTTATGACACTATACTGGTGTATGAACGTCAGTCGTCAGAAAAATAAAGCTGAGGAGTGCCTTTCAATACCTGGTGGGCATAAAATGATCGATTTACGTTATTGCTGAAAATTATGTTAAACCATATGGCAAAAACAAAGCATAATTTTTGTGATTTATTTACCGTCTTTTCTTTTTTGAACTAAGCTAAGAATTAAACAGCCGTTCAGATCTTACAGCATGATAAATCTAAATAAACTTAAATTAAAAACGTTGTTAGCTGGTGCTATGACCGCTGCACTATTTTTAACGATCTCGATCAGTTCTTATATCAATATAAGTGGTTTTTCATCGATGTTTTATACTGTCACTGAGAAAGAACATTTACCAAATGTTGTTGAAAGAGCAAAAGCACAAATAGAGTCAGAGCTAAAAACACCCATTTCACTATCAGAAAGCTTCGCGAAAAATTACTTTGCACAACAATGGGTTGTGGCAGGGGAAAACCCAGCACAATTACCTGATATGTTAGCTTATATGTCAAGCTTTATAGATGGCTATGGTGCTTCAGCTGTATTTTGGGTATCAAAGGATAGTAAAAATTATTACACCCAAGACGGCTTGTTTAAACAAGTTTCCGAGAGTGTCTCTCGTGATGGTTGGTTTTTTAGTTTTTTAAAAAGCGGACAACCATTAGCATTAAATTTAGATCCAAATGAAACCACAGGCATATTAACTGTGTACGTTAACGTATTAGCTAAAACGCCGAGCGGTCAAGTATTAGGTGTTGCAGGTTTAGGTTACGATGTTTCAGCTATTATAAAGTTTGTTGAAGGGATTAAAGTCGGTGAATACGGTTATATGCTACTCGTTGATGGCGAGGGTAATATTGTTGCACACAGAGATAAAGCTGTATTGAATCAATCTATTAATAGTGTGCAACAATATAGCGAGATTGCCTCTTCGATTACTACTGCAAGTAAAGCTTATGTTTTACGTGATGGTGAGATAGACGGTGAACCCGTTTATATAGCAACGATAGGCCTTAATGGATTAGATTGGAAGTTAGTGACTGTATTACCGAAAAGTGAAATCAGTGGAAAAGTTAATTCGGTTACTTGGTTTTCAATAGCAGCCTCAGTGGTGCTTGCTATCGTGTTCATTTTATTATCAGTTTTTATTGCCACCAGTGTTAGTCAAAATATTAGCCAAGTCGGCGATAAATTATTGGATATGTCTGCTTCAGGTGGTGATTTAACCCACCGTTTAAATGATAAATATAATACTGAACTTGGCTATTTAGCGGGTGGATTTAACGCTATCTTAAGTAAGTTTTCTGATCTGGTAAAAGAAATTATTGCGGCGGAATCTGCAATAAATCGTGGTGTTGATAAATTAAAGCATAGTTCTGAAGAATCTGTAAAACATTCAGATGAACAACGTAGGCAAACCGAGGTTGTTGCATCTGCTATTACTGAACTAGGGCAAACCATTAGCGAAGTGTCATCAGTTGCGCATTCCACTGCTGAAGATACTAATAATGCAGTAAGTGATACTCATGAAACTAGCGATGTTATGCAAAATTTGTCAAAAACGATGGATGAATTAGCAGAGTCGATGAAGCAAAGTGAGGCATCAATTTCAGATTTAGCAACGCAAGCTGAAGCTATTTCTATGGTTGTCGATGTGATCAGCAGCATATCTGAGCAAACTAACTTATTAGCATTAAATGCGGCAATCGAAGCAGCAAGAGCCGGGGAGCAAGGGCGAGGTTTTGCTGTTGTTGCCGATGAGGTAAGAACATTAGCAAGTCGCACACAAGATTCAACCAATGAAATTCGAGCGCAAATAGAACAACTGCAACGTGCAACCTCAGCGTCGTTATCATCGATAAAAGAAGGGGCTCAAAGTAGCTTAATCCTTGCTGAAAGTGCCAAAGAAGCGTCGAGTTCACTCGATGCCATTAGAGGGCGTTTCGATAGTATTAGTGATGGTAACCATCAAGTGGCTGCAGCGACAGAACAGCAATCGACCGTTGTAGAACATGTTAGCGAGTCTGCGCAAAATATTTCATTGATGGCAAATCACATTTCAGATGCCGCAATGAGTCAGATTGAAGAAGTGAATGGCTTAAGTGAACGTGCTCGACATATGCGAGAAATAATAAATCAATTTAAAGTGTAAACTTGCAAACGAGATAGCTAAGTAATTAACTTAATTTATTGAGATTATATATTTTGCGAATATTGTATTAGATCAAAGTGATCAATTTATCAGATTGTAGAGTATAACTAGTAAATATTATTTAATTACCTATAACTACTAATTCGTTGTTGTATTAGTTACAGGACGCTGTATGAATTACCCGTGGATTGCTAAAGCTAATAAGATGTTTATATATGTACTTATTGGCCAGTTTTGTTTTGGTGGCATAATTGCTTATTTTACTAATACATGGCTATTAGGACTAGGATTAAGTGCTGTGATCATGGCACTACCTTTATTCTTAATCGCAACAAAACCTTTTGATAAACTTACTCGCCACGTCGTTGCTGCTGCGACACAACTGATGACTGCGGTACATATTCAACAGGCTCAAGGCTTGACGGAAATTCATTTCGAAATATTTTCATTGTTAGCCATGCTGATATTTTACCGAGATTGGAAGGTAATATTGACGAGCGTAATTGTTATTGCTGTCCATCATATCTTGTTTTTCATATTACAAAGTCAAAGTATGCCATTTTATATTTTTGAACAAGGTCATGTATTTTTCTATATCTTAATTATTCACGCTTTGTTCGCTTTAATAGAAGGCGCAGTGTTAATGTATATTGCAAATGATAGCTTTGATGAAGCACTAACGGGCCTTAAGATCACGCAATCTGTACATGATATTTTAGCGCAAGATGGCAAGTTTAATTTGTCAGGACCACCTGAAAAAGGAAACGCTGAATTAACGCAATATAATAGACTGATTGTTTCCTTTAAAACGTTAATAGAACACGCTAAGCGAATAAGTAGAGATACGAACAATGCTTCTACTACTGTAGCTAACGCTTCTGATAGGGTCGCTAACGCTACCGCAACAAGTGGCCAACAAGTCAATTCAATTGCTACCGCGATTGAAGAAATGACAGTTACCAATAACGATGTTGCGAAACGGGCCATTGATGTGAGTGTTAATGCAGCAGATGCGCAGCAACGTACAGAAAACATTAAACAAGTAAATCATGACTCTCATCAAAACATCGAGCAATTGAAAGGGAAGATCAACGATACGGCTGATACTATTCAAAAGCTTTCCACTAAATGCGATCAAATTTCGGACGTCATGGGGGCTATTACGGCTATTTCTGAACAAACTAATTTACTCGCGTTAAATGCGGCAATAGAGTCAGCTAGGGCAGGAGAACATGGTCGAGGTTTTGCTGTTGTTGCAGATGAAGTTAGGAATTTGGCGATTAAAACTCGTGACAATACTGAAAGTATACGAGCGGTCGTTGATTCTTTAATAAATGATGCTAATGACTCTGTATTACAAATGTCAGACTGTATTGAAAAAGTTGAGCATGCTTCATCTTCATCTCGCGAAATGTCTGGCGAAATGGATGTTGTGGCTGACGTAATACAGTCGGTTGCAGATAATATAAATTCAGTGGCTACCGCTGTTGAAGAGCAATCGATAGTTTCAAACAGTATATCGAACTCAACACAAGAGTTACATAATACTTCTCAGCAACAGCAAGTCGATATTACTGAGAATTTACAACAATTAGCTCAGTTAAAGGTTTTGGTAGAAGAATTAAACTTAGAATTAGAAAAGTTCGTTGTATGAAGAATAAACCGCAGTTGTTGCTTTTAGGAGTTACTATCATATGGTTTGTTACTGTGCTTGCGATATTAGTGTATGTTGCAAAGCGTGATTTATCGCCATTTGATCCTGATAATTCTCTTGTTATTGCTGCTTCATCACCGGCGTTCGATCGGGTATTTACTCAACGGTTACAACAAGAAATAGGCGACACTGATAATACCATTGTACATTTTAAGCGAAGTCACTGTGATTGTAATCGTGTTGCTGAGCAACATATTGACTCTGTGATAGAGTTAGCACAAAAGCAGCATTATAAAAATCGCTATGTTTCGCTAACCGCTGACTTAAGCAATAAATTACGTTTAGCTTCTGCACCAGCTGTAGCATTATTCAATAAAGAAGGTAACTTAGTTTATTTAGGACCTTACGCAGCTGGTTATAGTTGCAGTGCAGGCAATGGGATTATTGAATCCTTTATTAATCGAAACAATGAAGCGATTTTAGGAGCAACCATCGTAAGTGACGCAGATGGTTGCTATTGTTCTCATTCTTAAAAATATATTACTGTTGATTTTTAATACTGTTTTGTTGAGCAATCAATGCATTAAGTGGGTGCCTTATGCAGAATAAGAAGATGAGGCTTGGAATTACCATGAGTGCTGTTAGCACGAAGAATAATGCCCAATTACCATCAAGCCAATCGACAATAATTCCTGAAAATGAACCAACCATAACACGACCAAAGGTTCCTAAAGATGCCATTAAAGCATATTGGCTCGCGGTAAAACTTTTATTGCATAATACAGAAAGTAACGCAACAAAAGCGACGGATCCCCAGGCAGATGTAAACCCATCAACAAAGACGGTAAATGCAAACAATGCTTTGTTTGGACCAACAAACGCCATCACCGAGAATAATAAATTGCTTGCGGCCATTGCGATACCGCCGATAAACAAGCCTTTAAGAATGCCAAATCTAATGGTAAAAACACTACCCAATAATGAAAAGACAATGGTTGTCCCCCAGTTTATGAGCTTTGAGTAATACGCAATATCTTCATTTGAAAAGCCAACTTCTCGATAGAATACTACTGACATTCGTCCTAAATAGGCTTCGCCGATTTTGAACAAGAAAATAAACATTAAGATTGAAAAAGCGAGCTTAGTACCATTGCGGTTAAAAAATTCTTGAATAGGTGCAACTAACGTTGCTAATAACCATGCGATAAGCCGATGTATCGACGAAATATGCTTGGTATTTATATGTGTTTTGTCGTGCAGAGAAACACTCTGATTTAGACGGGAAAGCTGCCTAACAAACAGCGCAATAAGGCTGGCGATAGCTAAGGTAATACACCAAAACTGATATTTATCACTAATAAGTTGTGTTGGCCAGCTAGGGTAACCGATGTTGGCATATATTATCGCCACGAATATCAAAGGAATTATGAGTAAGATGAGCCAAGCTTCTCGCGTATAGTTTGGCAGTACCTGAATATAGTTTTGTTGGATCTTATTCATAACTGCTTCTCTATTCAGTCCATTCGGTTCTTTAACCACAAAGGCTGTGAACATCAAAATGAACATAATAGCGGCAAGTACCAAAAATACTTCGGACCATTGCCAAGACGGCTTGCTCGCGAGAATAAATGGGATGCTACCTAGCCCTGCGTATCCAGTCCACCAGCCCGCAGTTGCCATTGCTGAACCAGCAGCCATAACGTTATTGTCTTTTTCTTGCAATATATCAATGCGGTATGCGTCAATAGCTATGTCTTGTGTTGCTCCTGCAAGAGCGATAAAAAGCCCAAATAATGCCATTAAATGCAATTGATTTTGCGCATCAAATAAACTCATTTGTATGGCTGCTAACACGATAATTGTTTGTGTTGCAATGATCCAACTTCGTCGTTGGCCAAACTTTCTTGTAAGTATTGGTAATTTAATCCTGTCAGCTAATGGAGACCATAAAAAATTAATACTATAGGCAGCAAAAATAAGACCAAATAAGCCTATACTCCCACGGCTTAACCCTTCATCTTTTAGCCATCCAGTCATGGCTGAACCAATCATCACCCAAGGAAAGCCACTAGCAATGCCGAAGAAGAAAACTGTAAGTAAGCGTTTGTTTTTAAAATAGAGGAGTGTTTGTTTAATACTTTGCACTGATAAATTGATTAAGATAAATAAAGCTAAGGGCAGAGTAACAGGTTATAAAATAGGACAGAAGTAAAAATTGCTTTGCGGCAATATATTTTACGCCAAAGGTCGCCAACCAATACAGTCGATAGGATAACTGCCTACACCTTCGAAAAAGTCGATACAGGTTTTTATTTCACTTTGAAAGTACAAGTCATTGATCAGTGATTGACTACCGTGCAATGAAAACAAGTGTATCACATGCCAAAACACACGCTCTTTGGCGCTACCTGGCGTTTCATCGGTTACTTTGATTAGGGTCCATTCTTCCATCGTATCATTCACGAAACGGTCTAACTCAGTGTAATGTAACGTTCTCTCTATTACAGCTTTTACATATGCTGTGGTTTGTAATATTTTTTCATTGATGAACTGCTCAATGATCATGGCTTTCCCCAGTTTTATATCATGCGTTAGCTTTAGTTTCGAAGAACTAGGTCGCTTAAGTGGTGAGCAAGTCAGATTGTTATTATTCTTGGGAGGCTGCTACACGCAATACTTTAGTTATCGTTGATAATCTAAGTTCTGTCAAAATTTGTCGTGTTTTTATGGCAAAAAAGTAGAGAAGCGAGTAAAGCGTATTTACTCGCGTGCATGATAAACGTTCAACTAAGATTACATATTACTTGGTAATAACGTCGCTTTCTTTAAAATAACAGGCTCAACAGGTACATTTTCCCAGCCAAGCTCTTCATTAAAATCGGTTTTAACTTTAGCCATCTCAGCTACAACTTCTTCACCCTCGACGATAATGCCGAACACAGCGTAACCCCAGCTTCGGCCAGGATCTAAATTTGTATTGTCGCCAACGTTAAAGAAAAATTGTCGGTTTGCGGTGTGCGGTTGATTTTCACGGGCCATTGCGATCGTCCCTTCTTCATTTTTTAAACCATTACCCGATTCATTTACAATATCATCATTGGTTTTCTTTAAATTCAAGTTCGTATCATAGCCGCCACCTTGTACCACAAAGTCTTCAACAATACGGTGAAAAATCGTGTTGTTATACTCTCCCTTAACAACGTAAGTAAGAAAGTTATCAACCGTGATAGGACTTTTTACTCGATCAAGCTCTACCACAATGACCCCTTTATTCGTTTCTAACTTCACTTTTGGGTATAAATTATAGGGATCAATCGCTACGTTTTTTGCAAATAAGATTGGGCAAAATAAACATAAAAGGGCTAGCCAATATTTCATCATTTCTCCTTATTTAGCCGGGGAATTTTTAATAAATGCTTGTAACTCTGGATCTTGAACAACTTGCGCAATGATATTCCCGAGTTGTTGGTTAAAGTCACGCTCAATGACAGCTATATCAGCCTTTAGCAAACCGTTGCTAGATGCTTTGCTATTAAAGGTTTTAGTTAACGTGCTTTCTCCTACTTTGAGTTGAGCGGTAAGGGTGATTTGCGATTGACTTGAATACTTTGTTAGTGACTGATTTACTGTTACTTTAGCTTGGTTAATGACAAGGGAAAGTTGGTTTGTAGAAGTGGCCACAACTTCCAATCCATTACTTTTTAGATTATCGACATAGGCATTATAAGTTACTTTTTGTAAAGGTACGTCAGATGTCACTATTTGAGCTGCTTTATCTTCCTGAATAACTTCTACTAAATGATGAGCGGTGCGCATGTCTGACACGCGAATCAGTGCTTGTTCGCCAACATAGCCATTTTGTTGCGAAATGCGAACTTCGGGGGCGATGATCATCGAGCTAGGTGCATTATTGCATGCTACGAAGAGTGTTATCGAAGTAAACAGTACACCTAAGGGTTTTAACTGCCGGTAAAATGGAGATTTTTTCATTGTTTTTCAGCCGTAATAATGACAAATTTTTTATTGCTCGCAATTAATTTGGCGTTGCCAAAAATGCGTTTGAGCTTAATATGGTAGCCAAGTTGTCGATTACCGACAATGGTTAACTTTCCCCTTTGCTTTAGAACACGATGGCAATCATTAAACATTTGCCAAGCGATATGATCTGTTGTTGCATTTTGTTGATGAAACGGTGGGTTACAAACAATGATATCTGCACTTTCGGTAGCAATATCTGTTAAACAATCGTTGACCGTAAAATGACATTGCTTAAGTAAATCTGGTAAGTTTCGTTCGATAGTTGCTTTGGCTGAAGCGATAGCCATGTACGACTCATCACTAAAATGAATGTTTGCTTGAGGTTGGTTTGCTAACATGTGCAAACCTAATACGCCGTTACCGCAGCCTAAATCAATTACTTGCGCGTTTTTATTAACACTGGGAAGATGTTCAAGCAGGAATCGCGCACCAATATCGAGTTTATCTCTGGCAAAGACATTGGCAAAATTTGCAATTTCATAGTTAGTATTGTCTGTATGCCAGTATTTTACGGAGGGTAATGTTTTTTCGTCAGGTTCGCTATTTAATGCTGAAAACACAAGGCGAGACTTTTTAACAGCCAATGATGTCGTTGTTGTACCTAAAAAACGCTCAAAATATTTTAATGTACTGCTGTGAATATTTTTGACTTTATCTGCTGCAATAAAGTGCACTGACTCATTATAGTTACGTCTAATTAGTCTGAGTTGTTCTACTAAAAGGTTGTTACTTTTGGGCAGCTTATATAACACGAGATCGATATTATCAGGCAGTGGCGATAAGCTATTTATCAGTTCAATGTTTGTCAATGAAACCCCATTATGTTCGGCATTCTCTATTATGCCCGATTGGCTAATAAAAGAATCAGAAACACTGAAAACATCGTTCTCGGGAAAACTTAACGTAAGTGCGCCAAAGCTATCATTAACAATAAGAATTCGGCTTTTTGAGGTGACTAAAGCATTATCATTAACATAATTTATTAAGTATTCATCTGCTGAATCCCAAGCCTGTAGGCTTCGTGTTACCTGATTTTCAGGATATCGAGCTAAATAAAGGTTTCTATCGTTTACAATAAAGGGACTAAGCATGCGTTTTTTATGGTACTAATGAGCTGGAAGCGAAGGGTGCATTGTGCCAAAATTCGCTATGTGACTCTATATAAAATTGTGAGATCGTTATTAACGTACCGTTACCAGACGCTGATATTTCATTTTTCCCCCACTTCATTGATTTGGCAAAGAGTAAGGCATTGGCATTATTATTGTTTGAACAACTTGATTGGCGTCAAGATGAAATAACTATGTACGGTAGAAAAGTAACAATTCCTCGATTGCAAGCATGGTATGGTGATCAAGGCACAGATTATACGTATTCAAAGTTGACGATGAAACCGTTAATGTGGACCGACGAACTTAATTATCTAAAACAGCAATTACATCTGAAAACGGGAGTAGCTTTTAACTCTGTGTTAGCTAATTGTTATCGTAACCATCGAGACTCTGTTAGTTGGCATAGTGACAATGAACCTGAACTTGGTAATGAGCCTGTTATCGCTTCAATTTCTTTGGGTGCAGAGCGTTATTTTCACTTAAAACACAAGTATAAATCGTTATCACATAAATTGAAGCTTCCTTCTGGTAGTTTGTTGATAATGAAAGGGAAAACACAAGAAAATTGGCAGCATGCGGTATTGAAATCGCGAATTGAGTCACCGATGCGCGTGAATTTAACATTTAGAAAAATAATTAAATAAATTTTAGTTTTACTAGCAAAGGCTTAGTGTTTTAAGCGATAATTTAGCCGTCTAGATTGATGGCTAAATTATCAATGCTAACTAGACTAAAGATGTGTAAAACGAAAAATAACAAGGGAATTTTATGAGCATTGAAGTAGTAATCGAAGAAAAACTCTTGTCGGCATTTTGCCCCGTTCATTTAGATGTTATTAACGAAAGTCACCAACACAACGTTGCACCAGGAAGTGAGTCTCATTTTAAGGTGATTATCGTGTCAAAGTCTTTTGAAGGAGAGCGCTTAATTAAACGCCACCGAGCGGTAAATGCAACACTTGCAGAAGAGTTATCGGAACATATTCATGCACTTGCGTTACATACCTATACGGAGAAAGAGTGGCTTGAATATTATGCAGATAATACACCACTGTCGCCAAAATGTTTAGGTGGTGGTAAGAAAGAACAACGTATCTAACACGATTTTAAACAACGTGATAAGCCATAAGATAATGTATCTTGTGGCTTTTTTATTTTCAGTCACGTAAAACCTTGTTAAGCTTAGCGCCACAAAAATAATATCATTAAACGTTTATATGCCACTAATTGGAATCGACAAAATTGTGCAAGGAATTGATAAGTTTACCGAGTATACCGGTAAACTTATCGCTTGGTTCACGGTTATCATGGTGTTGCTTACCTTTACTATTGTGCTTTTGCGTTATGGTTTTAGTTTAGGTTGGATCGCAATGCAGGAGTCTGTGCTTTACTTTCATGGTTTCGCCTTTATGCTTGGCGCCGCTTACACCTTAAAGCATGATAAACATGTACGTGTTGATATTTTTTACCAAAAGTTTTCAAAAAGAAATCAAGCTCGGGTTAACTTTTTTGGCAGTTTGTTGTTATTAATTCCAGTCTGTATTGCGACTGCTGTTATCAGTTGGCAATATGTCGCAACTTCATGGCAGATCATGGAAAAATCAGGGGAAGCCGGTGGCTTGCCTTTAGTATTTGTATCTAAATCACTGCTTATACTTTTACCCATTACCTTAGGATTACAAGGTTTTGCAGAATTATTGCGCAGCTATATACAAATGACTGCCGATCAGGAGCAAAATTAATGGAATATTTGTCGTTAGTGATGTTCTTGGTGGTGTGTGTTGTTTTATTGTTTGGTTATCCTGTCGCACTAACCTTGGCAGGTACATCACTTATTTTTGCCGGAATAGGCGCTTCGTTTGGTGTGTTTGAATTGGCTTTTTTAAATGCCTTACCCAACCGTATTTTTGGTGTTATAAATAACCAAACGTTACTTGCTGTGCCCTTGTTTGTGTTTATGGGGGCTATGCTAGAACGCGCGAAAATAGCTGAAAACTTGCTAAATGCAATGTCTATTTTATTAGGTCAATTTAAAGGTGGGTTAGGGATATCGGTTACTTTGGTTGGTATGTTACTTGCCGCTAGTACCGGGATTGTTGGTGCTACCGTTGTAACGATGGGATTATTATCATTACCCACAATGTTGAAGCGAGGTTACAACCCCCAATTTGCAACAGGGGTGATTTGCGCAACGGGTACGCTTGGACAGATTATTCCACCCTCAATTGCATTAGTGCTGCTTGGTGATGTGTTATCAAGCGCTTATCAAAAAGCACAATTAAATATGGGAATATTTAGCCCCGAAACGGTTTCTGTCGGTGATTTGTTCGCAGGAGCCGTTATCCCAGGCTTGATGCTTGTTGCCTTATATTTAGTGTATTGCATCGCTTTTTCTATCCTCAAACCAGAACAAGTGCCCAGTTTAACCCAGGATGACATTGCAGAGATAAAACAAAATAAGTCTACTACTCAGTTGATGTTGTCTGCGCTTATCCCACCCATGTTATTAATAGTTGCAGTGCTTGGCTCTATATTATTAGGTTTTGCAACACCCACTGAAGCAGCTGGGGTCGGTGCAATGGGGGCGATATTCCTAGCACTTTGGCAGCAGCAATTTACTAAAGAAAACCTTAAAGCAGTAATGCATTCAACATTAAAAATTACGTCGATGGTATTTTTAATTTTTATTGGTGCAAGTATGTTTTCACTGGTCTTTCGAGGTTTTGGCGGCGAAGAGCTCGTACATGGATTTTTTCAGCAAATGCCAGGTGGCGTCGTCGGTGCGACCATTATTGTTATGGCAATTATCTTTTTGCTTGGCTTTATACTCGACTTTATTGAAATTACTTTTGTTGTCGTGCCAATTGTTGCGCCAATATTGTTGACGATGGGGGTGGATCCTTTATGGCTTGGCATTATGATAGCAATAAATCTACAGACGTCTTTCCTGACGCCTCCTTTTGGTTTTGCGTTATTTTATTTGCGAGGTGTGGCAATAAATAGTGTAAAAACATCTTCTATATATAAAGGTGTTATTCCCTTTATTGTTATTCAGTTGTTACTATTGTTTGTGTTGGCAATGTGGCCACAGCTAGTGACTTGGTTGCCAGACAAAATATATGGTTAAATAAAAGCTGTTTTTTTAAGTGTTAGTTTATTTTTGCACTATGCTGATGCTTATTAAAATCATACGTCTAAATGGGGAAGGGATACTAATGGTAATAAAAACGATCAAAAGCTGGGTTGTATGCTTAGCGGTGTTATTAGTAATAACAGGTTGCGGTACTGAAGATAAAAATACAACTGATGCAGTCGAGAAAGTAAGCAAAACGTATCAATGGAAACTGGTAACTTCTTGGCCGAAAAACTTCCCGGGACTAGGGTTAGGTCCAGAAACCTTTGCAGAATACGTTAACGCAATGAGTGATGGACGTTTAACTGTAAAAGTTTACGGTGCAGGAGAACTCGTGCCTGGATTTGAAGTGTTCGATGCAGTTTCTCAAGGTACGGCAGAGATGGGGCACAGTGGTGCTTACTATTGGAAAGGAAAAATGTCAGCCGCGCCGATATTCAGTGCTATACCTTTTGGCATGACGGCTACAGAGTTTAACGCATGGCTGCACTTTGGTGGCGGTTTAGAAATGTGGCAAGCCTTGTACAAACCTTTTGGTGTAATCCCCATGGCAGGTGGAAATTCAGGTGCACAGTTCGCCGGATGGTTTAAGAAAGAAATCAACAGTGTTGAAGATCTTAAAGGCTTAAAAATGCGCATACCTGGATTAGGTGGCGAAGTGTTGAAACGCGCAGGTGCCATTCCGGTAAACTTAACAGGGGGAGAAATCTTTTCTTCTTTACAAAGCGGCGCAATTGACGCGTCAGAGTGGGTTGGACCATATAATGATTTAGCCTTCGGTTTTTATCAAGCGGCTGATTACTATTACTCTTCAGTTTGGCACGAAACCGGTACAAACTTAGAATTCCTTGTTAATGAAAAAGCACTTAAGTCACTACCAGCAGATCTTCAGAAAATCGTTGAAGTCGCTGCGCGCGCGGTAAATCAAAATATGCTGGATGAATACAACGCTAGAAATAATAATGCGTTACAAACGTTAATCAATAAACATGATGTGCAAGTTAAACAATTTCCTGCTGAAGTCATGCAAGCACTCAAAGGCTATACACAAGACGTTATTGACGAACAAGTAGCAGCAGACAAAACCTTTGCGAAGGTTTGGGCTTCATATAGCGAGTTTTTAAACAATGCGCGTCAATATAATAATTTGACGTTAAAAGCGTACTATGAAAATCGTTAAGTTGCGCTAGTAAGTTTAATATTTATCTCATTGCACTTGTGATTAACAAGTGCTTTTTTAACTGCTCGTACCTCTTGTTTAAATAACATAGGTACACTATGCGGCAATTTAGTAAGAACAACATACGAAAGGCGTTTATATGGTCATTAAACCTAAAATCCGTGGCTTCATTTGTACAAATGCACACCCTGCGGGTTGTGAAGCACATGTGAAAGAACAAATAGCATATGTAAAAAGCCAACCTCAACCACAACAAAAGCCCAAAAATGTTTTAGTTATTGGAGCGTCCACTGGTTATGGTTTAGCTTCCCGTATTACAGCAGCTTTTGGCTGTGGTGCAAAAACGCTTGGTGTTTTCTTTGAGAAAGAACCAACAGAGAAAAAAACTGCGTCAGCGGGGTGGTACAATACTTCAGCTTTTCAAAAGGCTGCAGATGAAGCGGGACTTTGGTCAAAGAATATCAATGGCGACGCATTTTCACATGAGTTAAAAGCGAAGGCCGTAGATGTGATCAAGGAAGAGCTAGGTCAAATTGATCTTGTTATCTATAGTTTAGCGTCACCGCGCCGCACTGATCCGGATACAGGTGAAGTATACTCATCAACGTTAAAGCCTATAGGACAAAGTGTTACCACTAAAAACCTAAATACTTCAAAACGCATTATAGACTCTGTTAGTGTTGAGGCTGCCAATGAAGATGAAATTCAAGGCACCATAGACGTTATGGGCGGAGCAGATTGGGAATTGTGGATTAACGCATTAAACGAAGCGGGCGTATTAGCAAAAGGTTTTAAAACAACCGCTTATACTTATATTGGCAAGAAACTTACGTGGCCAATTTATGGGCACGCCACGATTGGTCGAGCAAAAGAAGATTTAGATCGTGCAGCAAGTGCAATTAATAGCACCACGGAAGAATTATCTGGTCAAGCATATGTAACGTCATTGAATGCGGTTGTTACACAGGCAAGTTCTGCGATTCCAATTATGCCGCTTTATATCTCTGCGATGTTTAAAGTGATGAAAAGTGATGGCACGTATCAAGGTTGTATTGAACAAATTCAATCATTATTTAATGAAAACTTATACAGTAGTACACCTCGACTTGATGAAGCAGGGCGCTTAAGTCAAAACTACAAAGAGTTAGAAGATAGCGTACAAGAGCGTGTACAAAATATTTGGGATAGTGTTGAATCTGATACCATTGATGAGCTTACTGATTATGAAGGTTATCATAACGAATTCTTAAAGTTATTTGGTTTTAATGTTGATAATGTTGATTACGAAGCTGACGTCAGCCCAATTACAAAAATAAATAACTTGTTATAAAAGTTATAAGCTAATAACTGACAATTTTAAAAAAGGCCAGTGTTTTTAAAACATTGGCCTTTTTTATTTTATAAAGAATATCAAAATCGAGTGATTAGTCTAAAAAAACAGCAAACTCGTAAAAATAATACAGAAAAGTGTCATAGTCTAATGGCGCATTTCTCTAAATTTATGCTAAAATTCGTGCCAGAATATTTTTAACTTAAGAGCCGGTAGATACTTTTTGTTAGCGTAACGTTAATAAGAGGGTTTTCTACTGAAATACACTGAAATCAAATGTTTTCTCACTTAATTGCTTTTAGGGAGATTCTTTAAAAGTACTTAGGTGAGGAAGCAGCTGATTTTTACTCCCGTCAAAGTAGTGCAAGTGTTTATGATTACAATAAAAAAAGGTCTGGATGTTCCTGTAAAGGGTGCTCCCCAGCAAGTAATCCATGATGGTCCGTCCATCAAGAGCGTTGCTACACTCGGTGAAGAGTATGTGGGTATGCGACCAACCATGTTTGTTAAAGTGGGTGATCGTGTTAAAAAAGGTCAAGCACTTTTTGAAGACAAAAAGAATGCTGGCGTTAAATTCACAGCTCAAGCTGCAGGTGTAGTAACTGAAATCAATCGTGGTGAAAAGCGCGTGTTACAGTCTGTTGTTATCGAAATCGATGGCGATGAACAAGAAACATTCGCAAAGTATTCAGAAGCTGATTTAGCAACGATTAGTCGAGAAGACGTTGTAAATAACTTGGTTAATTCAGGTTTATGGACAGCACTTCGTACACGTCCATATAGCAAAATTCCAGCTGTTGATGCGACACCTAGCGCAATCTTTATTAGTGCGATGGATACAAATCCGTTAGCTGCTGATCCTGAAGTGGTTATTATGGAGCAAAGCGAAGCCTTTAAAAACGGTTTAACGATATTAAGTCGTTTAACTGAAGGTAAAGTATTTGTTTCTAAAGCACCTGGTGCAAATATTCCAACAACAGGAAAAGAAGACGTAAATGAATTTGCAGGCAAGCATCCTGCAGGTTTAGTTGGTACGCACATTCACTTCTTAAATCCTGTCGGTGCTGAAAAATCTGTTTGGCACTTAGGTTATCAAGATGTGATTGCCTTCGGTAAGCTTTTTGTAACTGGTGAAATTGATGCAACTCGCGTTATTTCTCTAGCCGGTCCAGAAGCTAAGAACCCTAGGTTAATACGAACCTTGGTTGGTGCTAATACTGAGCAACTTACTGCTGGTGAAGCCAACAATGTAGAAACGCGAATTATTTCGGGTTCAGTACTTCAAGGTTCAGAAGCGGCGGGTGTACATGCTTATATAGGGCGTTATCACACGCAAGTTGCTATCTTGAAAGAAGGTAGAGAAAAAGAGTTTATAGGCTATATGTACCCTGGCCCGAACAAGTTCTCTGTAACTCGTGCTTATATGTCTCACTTGTTCCCAAGCAAAATCTTTAACATGACGACGACAACTAATGGTAGTCCGCGCGCTATGGTACCTATTGGTAACTATGAGCGTGTTATGCCATTAGATATTTTGCCAACGATGTTATTGCGTGATCTATGCGCGGGTGATACAGACGGTGCTCAACAACTTGGTGCATTAGAGCTAGACGAAGAAGATTTAGCGTTATGTACGTTTGTTTGCCCAGGCAAAACAGACTACGGCGTATTACTTCGTGACTGTCTAACCACAATAGAGAAGGAAGGTTAGTCATGGGCTTGAAAAAGTTTATTGAAGATATTGAGCCGCATTTTGAAAAAGGCGGCAAACATGAGAAATGGTTTGCTTTATACGAAGCTATCGCGACTGGTTTATTTACACCAGGTTATGTGACTAAAGGTAAAACACATATACGTGATAGCATCGACTTGAAGCGTATCATGATCACTGTGTGGTTAGCTGTATTTCCAGCGATGTTCTTTGGTATGTATAACATTGGCTTTCAAGCTACTGAAGCTTTAGCTGCAGGTTATGCATTACCTGAAAGCTGGCAAGTAGGTTTATTCCAATTTTTTGGTGGTGAGTTAACACCAGATGCTGGTTGGTTTGCCATGATGCTTTATGGTGCCTGTTTCTTTCTACCTATTTATGCAACGACGTTTATTGTTGGTGGATTTTGGGAAGTTCTTTTTGCTGCAGTACGTAAGCATGAAGTAAATGAAGGTTTTTTCGTTACTTCAATATTGTTTGCGTTAATTCTGCCAGCATCTATTCCGTTATGGCAAGTGGCTATCGGTATTACTTTCGGTGTTGTTATTGCGAAAGAAATCTTCGGTGGTACAGGTAAAAATTTCTTAAACCCAGCATTAGCGGGCCGTGCATTTTTATTCTTTGCTTACCCATCAGAAATTTCTGGTGACTCAGTTTGGGTTGCTGTTGACGGTTTCTCTGGTGCTACTCACTTAGCAGCAGGTGCTGCGGCTGTTCCTGGTACTATTGATTACAGCATGAATGAGCAGTGGTGGAACGCTTTCTGGGGGCTAATTCCTGGTTCAGTTGGTGAAGTATCTACAGCGGCTATCTTGTTAGGTGGTGCTTACATTCTTTATAAAGGTATTGCTTCTTGGCGCATCGTATTAGGTGTGTTCTTGGGGATGGTGCTAACGTCATTCTTATTTAATAACATTGGCAGTGAAACTAATGCTCTATTTGCTATGCCTTGGTATTGGCATTTAGTGATAGGTGGTTTTGCCTTTGGTATGATGTTTATGGCGACAGATCCTGTGTCAGCTTCATTTACTAATAAAGGTAAATATATTTTTGGTGCACTAGTAGGTGTAATGGTGGTGTTAATTCGTGTAGTTAACCCTGCATTCCCAGAAGGTATGATGTTAGCTATTTTATTTGCTAACTTGTTTGCGCCATTGTTCGACTACTTTGTCGTTCAATCAAATGTGAAACGGAGGCTTGCTCGTGTCAGCTAAAAAAGAAACATTTGGTAAAACAGTTGGGTTTGTTGTTGCAGTGTGTTTAGTTTGTGCAGCATTAGTATCTATATCAGCTGTTCAATTAAAGCCTCTTCAAGTAGAAAATAAGCTATTTGATCAGCAAACAAAAATTTTGCAAGCTGCAGATATTCTGTCAATGACCGACGGTACTAAAGCTTCAATTCAATCAACGTTTGAGCAATTTGTTGATGCGAAAATGATTGATTTAGACTCAGGCGAGTTTATTGAAGGTGACCCTAAGTTATTTGATGAGCGTCGTAACGCTCGTGATGCATCAAAGTCTGAAAAGCTTGAAGATGATATCGCGGGTATTAATCGCCGTTCTCACACTGCCGTTGTTTACTTAGTACGTAATGGTGCAGGTGAAGTTGAGACAGTTGTATTACCTATCGTAGGCTCAGGCTTATGGGACTTAATGTATGGTTATGTTGGCTTAGAGTCAGACTTAAATACCGTTAAAAACGTTATTTATTCTGATCATAAGGAAACTCCAGGTTTAGGTGCTGAAGTAATGAACCCTAAATGGATTGCTAAGTGGCCAGGTAAGAAAATTTATAATGCCGAAGGTAACGTTGACATTGAACTTGTCAAAGGTGGTGCAAAACCAGGTAACGTTCACGGTGTTGATGCGCTGTCTGGTGCTACATTAACGAGTAATGGTGTTACTCGTACGTTGCAATTTTGGTTTGGTGACAAAGGTTACAAGCCTTTCATTGCGAAACTTCGTGCTCAGGAGGTTAAATAATGTCTGCTGAAAACAAAAGTGTTTTAACAAAACCAATCGTTGATAATAATCCGATTGCATTACAAGTATTAGGTATTTGTTCGGCGTTAGCTGTAACAAGTTCAATGACTAATGCTTTGGTAATGACAATTGCGGTTGTATTAGTGACAGGTTTTTCAAACTTATTTATTTCGATTATTCGTAATCAAATTCCATCTAGTGTTCGTATCATTGTGCAAATGGCGATCATAGCGTCGTTAGTAATTGTAGTTGACCAAGTATTGAAAGCGTTTTCTTATCAATTGTCGAAAGAGCTTTCGGTTTATATTGGTTTGATCATTACTAACTGTATTGTAATGGGGCGCGCAGAAGCTTTCGCGATGAAAGAAAAGCCAGGCGTGAGCTTTATGGATGGTATTGGTAACGGTTTAGGTTACGGTGCAATTCTTATTGCTGTTGCGTTCTTCCGAGAGCTACTAGGTTTCGGTACGTTATTTGGTATTGAAATATTAACGTTGATTCAAAATGACGGTTGGTATCAAGCGAACGGCTTACTGGTATTGCCATTTAGCTCATTCTTTATTATTGGTTTAATCATTTGGGCTATTCGCCAATGGAAACCAGAACAAGTTGAGAAGGACTAGTTACGATGGAACATTATATTAGCTTATTTGTTAAATCGATTTTTATCGAAAACATCGCGTTAACGTTCTTCTTAGGGATGTGTACATTCTTAGCGGTTTCTAAAAAAGTGAGTACTGCTATAGGTCTTGGTGTTGCGGTAATCGTGGTGCTTGGTATTGCTGTACCGGCAAACCAGGTAATCTATCAAGCTATTTTAGCGCCAGGTGCGTTAGATAGTATGTTAGGTATTACTGACCCAGCTAAGTCAGTTGACTTGAGTTTCCTATCTTTCATTACCTTTATTGGTGTGATTGCAGCGTTAGTACAGATCCTTGAAATGGTATTAGATAAATATTTCCCGCCGTTATATAACGCGCTTGGAATATTCTTACCGTTAATCACAGTAAACTGTGCGATTTTCGGTGCGGTATCATTTATGGTTGCTCGTAACTACACATTAACTGAATCAGTTGTTTACGGTATTGGTTCAGGTGTAGGTTGGGCATTGGCCATTATCCTACTGGCAGGTCTTCGCGAAAAAATGAAGTATTCTGATGTACCAGCTGGTCTTAAAGGATTGGGTATTACGTTTATTACTGCAGGATTGATGGCATTTGGCTTTCTTTCTTTCGGTGGTATTTCGTTGTAATAAGATTAACGTAGAAAGCGAGTTTTGCTCGCTTTCTCAAGATAAGTGCTAAGGAAAAGTCGATGGAAATTATTCTCGGCGTATCGATGTTTACAGCAATTGTTGTTGCACTTGTTTTGGTAATTTTATTTGCCAAATCTAAGTTAGTATCAACAGGAAATGTAACCATTTCAATAAATGGCGACCCTGATAAAGCGGTTACGGCTCCAGCCGGCGGTAAATTATTAGGTGTGTTAGCCGATCAAGGTATATTTATCCCGTCTGCCTGTGGTGGCGGTGGTACTTGTGGTCAGTGTCGTGTAGACGTTCATGCTGGTGGTGGAGATATTCTTCCTACTGAGCAAGGCCACATTACAAAACGTGAAGCTAAAGAAGGTTGTCGTTTAGCGTGTCAGGTTGCTGTTAAGCAAGACATGGACATAGAGCTAGAAGACGAAATTTTTGGTGTTCAGCAGTGGGAATGTGAAGTTATCTCAAATGATAACAAAGCTACTTTCATCAAGGAGCTTAAACTTAAGATCCCTGATGGTGAGTCTGTACCATTCAGAGCTGGTGGTTATATTCAAATAGAAGCCCCTGCGCATCATGTTAAATATAAAGACTTCGATATTGAAGAGCAATATCGAGGTGATTGGGAGCACTTTGGGTTTTTTGATGTTGAATCAAAAGTTGACGAGCCTACATTACGTGCATACTCAATGGCTAACTATCCTGAAGAGGAAGGCATTATCATGCTTAACGTGCGTATCGCTACGCCACCTCCAGGGAAATTACATTTGCCAGCGGGTAAAATGTCTTCATTTATCTTTAATTTGAAGCCTGGCGATAAAGTGACAATTTCGGGTCCATTTGGTGAGTTCTTCGCCAAAGACACTGATGCTGAAATGGTCTTTATTGGTGGTGGTGCTGGTATGGCTCCAATGCGTTCTCATATTTTTGATCAGCTTAAACGTCTTAAATCGAAACGTAAAATGTCTTTCTGGTATGGTGCTCGTTCACTTCGTGAGATGTTCTACGAAGATGATTACAACATGCTTGCTGCTGAAAATGACAACTTTGAGTGGCATGTCGCCCTATCTGATCCTCAACCAGAAGATGACTGGGACGGTTTAACAGGTTTCATTCATAACGTATTGTATGAACAATACTTGAAGGATCACGAAGCGCCAGAAGATTGTGAATACTACATGTGTGGGCCACCTATGATGAACGCAGCAGTTATTCATATGTTGAAAGATCTTGGTGTAGAAGATGAAAACATCATGCTAGATGATTTCGGTGGTTAATCTTCGATTTTAATAGTGCAATATCAGTTGTTTTATTCTGGTATTGCCTACATATGAGCAAAGTTCATATTGTAGTATTAAAGTAAGATTACCTGACAATACGTTGATAAAAAGGTGGCTCATGCTGCCTTTTTTGTTTTAGATTGATTACAAGTCAATTATTTAGGTTACGTAAATGAATAAATCAATGAACGTCTTTGTGATAATTGCTTTGGTTATGCTTTCAGGGTGTTTTCCAAGTAATGATCTTGAGAAAAAGCAAGTACACTTAACAGGTATTACCATGGGGACGGTTGCCTATAATATTAAGTACATAGAGCAACCCATAGATGGGGGGACTCCCATTCCAAGTGATGTTGTGGTGCATCAAAATGTTGAAAGGATCTTAAAGCAACTTAATCAAGACATGTCTAATTGGATCCCTGATTCAGAGCTTTCTAAATTCAATTCACATGACTCTTTATCGCCAGTAAAAATTTCTGAGGGATTGCGTCGTGTCATCGCTGAATCAATCAGACTTGGTCATTTAAGTGAAGGAAAACTCGATGTAACGATTGGTCCATTGATTAACTTGTGGGGATTTGGACCAGAAGCACGACCTGAAAAGGCACCCACACAGGAAGAAATCGCGCAAGCTCAAGCCCGTACGGGTATTGATAACTTGATGCTTGAAGGCAATATGTTAACTAAGCGTATTCCTAATCTGTATGTTGATTTGTCAACTATCGCTAAAGGATATGCGGTAGATCTTGTTGCTGAATACCTTGATTCTATAAGCGCACATAACTATCTGGTGGAAATTGGTGGTGAATTAAGAGCTAAGGGATTTAAACACACCGGTGAGTTATGGTCAGTAGCCATTGAAAAGCCGGTATCCACTGAGCGAGCTGTACATCAGATTATTATTCCTAAAGACAATGCCATTGCAACATCGGGCGACTACCGTAAGTATTTTGAAGAAAACGGCCAGCGGTATTCACATATTATTGATCCTGATACCGGAAAACCAATTAATCATAAGTTAGTCTCTGTTACTGTTATACATCCTTCTTCAATGACTGCCGATGGATTATCTACAGCAATGATGTTGATGGGACCTGAAAAAGCGTATGCTTTTGCTGAAGAACATAAGATAGCAGCATACTTGATCAGTAAATCTGAAAATGGCTTTATTGAGCAGTTTACGGTAGAATTTATGCCGTATTTGAAATAATAGTAGTTGACCGATAAGGGCTAAAGTAATGGCGATATTTTTAGTAACATTTGGCTTTTTCTTGCTGATTGTTGTCGCAATGGCTGTTGGATATATTTTTCAGCAGAAGTCACTCGCAGGAAGCTGCGGCGGGTTAAGTACGATAGGTATTGATAAGGCCTGTAACTGTGATAATCCGTGCGAAAAACGTCAAGAGCGTGAACGTAAGGAAGCCTTACAAGAATCGCAGAAAATAGATATTAAGAACTTATAAAAAAGAGCCAAATGGCTCTTTTTTGTTGTCTTCAGTATATATAAATGGAATAAAGAGTATAAACTTATCTCTATGAAGCGATTTGTCCAGTACCTTTTTTTACTCAAAGTTAAGTATTTAGCAAAAATTCTGTTTCGGTTTAATATCCGCCAAAACGTTAATGCTCAGCCTCATGATTGGCGACAGGTAAATCTTATAATATTTTTAAACCATACTAGTTTATTTGAGCCGCTATTATTGGGTGTTGCGCCTAATATATTACTCAAGCAAATTGCAGCTCGACTAATGATACCAGCCGCAGATACCACTCTAGCTCGCCCCTTTACGGGAAAGTTATTAAAAGCGGTTATTCCAGGGTGCATCCCTATTACACGTAAGAAAGACGCTTCTTGGCAAGTTTTTCTTGATCAGGTTGCATCAAATAAACTGGTAGCAATTTTGCCTGAAGGTAGGATGAAGCGACGTAATGGCTTAGATAAGCATGGTGAGCCAATGTCAATTAAACCAGGTGTTGTAGACATACTTGAGCGATTATCATCAGGAAAAATTTTATTTGTATATAGCGGTGGTTTACATCATATACAAGCTCCAGGCGATAAATTACCTAAGCTATTTAAAGAAATTGATGTCGGTTTAGAACTTGTTGATATAAAGGCTTACAAAGCTGGCTTGCTGACGTGCGACTCTACTTCTTTTAAAGATAGTGTTGTAAACGACTTACAACGACGCCTATCTACTTGCGAGTAACCTATAACAATTCACTTGCTCATTAGGACTAATTTATGCATACTGTAAAAAAACACAGTATACTTGAGCTATGCGTAAGATTATCCATATCGACATGGATGCCTTTTATGTCTCTGTTGAAATGCGAGACAACCCTGAGTTAGCGGGAAAGCCTGTTGCCGTAGGTGGTCCTGGTAGCTCAAGAGGTGTACTTTCTACGTGTAATTACATTGCACGAGAGTTCGGTGTTCGCTCTGCAATGGCATCTAGTATGGCCTTAAGGAAGTGTCCTAATTTACTTATCGTGCCAAGTCGAATGGACGTATATAGGTCTGTGAGTGAACACTTACATGGTATTTTTCGTCGATATACCGATATTATAGAACCGTTATCATTAGATGAAGCCTATTTAGATGTTAGCAACTGCACCGCTTGTTCGGGATCTGCAACATTGATTGCACGAGATATTAGAAAAGCGATTCAAAAAGAGCTTAACTTAACGGCTTCTGCCGGTATCGCCCCTTTGAAATTTCTCGCAAAAATTGCGTCAGATCTTGACAAACCCAACGGACAATATGTCATATTGCCAGAAAACGTTATTCCCTTCATTGAACAAATGCCACTCAATAAAATACCGGGTGTTGGCAAGGTAACCTATCAAAAATTACAACAATGTGGTCTGCACATAGGCAGAGATATTAGGGCAAGTTCACAATCAGCATTAGTGAAAACATTTGGTAAACTGGGAGCGTCGCTTTGGCAGAAATGCCAAGGAATTGATAATCGAGCTGTCGAAGTAACCCGAGTTAGGAAAAGTGTAGGCGTTGAACATACCTTTGCGCGAGATATAACCGAAGTCGAGGAGCTTAAAGCGTATATGGTATCGCAGTTGTTACCTAAGTTAATTAAGCGTTCAAGTCGATATATTGAGGAACGCGGTATTAGTAAGATCGGTGTTAAAATTAAATTTAGTGATTTTCAGCAAACGACAAAAGAAATGCAATTAGAAGGCATAGAGCCACGTGCTTTTAATTTATTACTTGAAGAGGCAATACAGCGAGGACATGGCAAGTCGGTTAGGCTTCTAGGTGTTCACGTTGGTTTAAATTCTAAGAAAAGTGATGAAGTACATCAACAATTTGAATTTGAATTGAGTTGAACGTGTCACTTTGAGTGTTTTTAGTCTACTACACCAAGTCGTTTAATGATGACATATTAAAATCGTGGATAACAAGTGCAGGTTATGTGAGTTAATAATAAGCATACCCGAGCGCAGGTAATATACACTCGGGTATTAGTAGTTCACGTTTAGCTATTACGTAATGATCTAAATGTTAAACCTATTAATGCTAAAGAAAGTAGCAAAATTGAGCTTGGTTCAGGTACTTCAGTTGCCGCAGGATCTCTCGCCCATATGTTGATATGTACTGGTTCCTTATCACCAATATCTGCACCAAAGAAATGTACAGGAAAGTCTCCCATACCAAATGTGCCACCTAGAACATAAGGAGTATTGAAATTAACATAGTTTGGATCATTTTTGTCAGTATTAACAAGTTCAAAGATTTCTTTAAAGTCAAAATCATATACAGCAAATTTTGACGCTGTATTTACTGAAAAGGCTAAATGATCAAACGTTGCTTCTCCTAATAAACTTTGTGCTTGGTCAATAACATCGAGCTTAGTGGCTAATTCCCACGTACCTACTGTATTGTTAGGACATGTTTGTAAAAACCAATTATCGCAATCATAATTAAACGTTAAGGTTAATAGATCACCGATATCTAATGTAATGGCTTCTTGTTTACCTGCTTCAGCATAATAGGTTTCATTATTGTCGTCAGTATCCCAGACGGTTTTACCTAGATGAATCCAACCTGGATCGGTAGCATTACCATCATTGTCTAGGTCTTGTAGGTCTTCTTGTTCGATAAACTCCATTCCGGAGAAAAAGCCATTTTGACCATTTAATAAACCATCACCTAGTTCACCTATATTGTTGTATGTATAAGGGTCAAATAAACCATCTGCTACCCAATCAACTGTATCAAATACACCACGACAATCAGAGGCATTAAAGTTATAGCCGTTTAATAAATTGTCGTTACTATCTAATGTTTCGATTCTATCGAGCGCAAAACTTTCAGTGCTACAGTCCTTCATATGCCCGGCATTGGCATTGAGCGTAAATGCCAATAGTGCTAATGAGCATACTTTAATCAGTTGTTTCATAAAACATTCCTTTTGTATGATTGTACTATTACCCCCTCTTACGCATGAACCGTGCCATAACTTAGTCTCTTGTTTTATATATATATTTAATTTTGTCTATTGATTGTGTTGTAAAATATTTTGACACTTATTTTTCACTTATGGTGGAAAAATAACAATAAAAAAGGAGCTCATTGAGCTCCTTTAACTATGCCGGTTAACTTATCTCTTAGATCTTGCCTACCAAGTCTAAGCTAGGTGTTAATGTTGCTTCACCTTGTTCCCAAGCTGCAGGACATACTTCACCGTCGTTTTCTCTTACGTATTGTGCTGCTTTAACATTACGCACCATGTCTTTCGCGCTTCGGCCGATACCACCAGCGTGAATGTGTGCAACTTGGATGATACCGTCAGGGTCTGCTAAGAAAGTACCACGGTGTGCCATGTGATCTTCTTCAATCATTACATCAAAACCGCGAGTAATGTTGCCCGTTTGGTCGCCAATCATTGGAAATTTGATTTTACCAATCGCGTCTGAAGAATCATGCCATGCTTTGTGAGAGAAGTGTGTGTCTGTTGAAACAGCATATACTTCTACACCTAACTTTTGTAGTTCTTCGTATTGGTTCGCCATATCTTCAAGCTCTGTTGGGCAAACAAAGGTAAAGTCAGCAGGGTAGAATAAAAATATAGACCATTTTCCCTTTACGCTTTCAGATGATACTTCAACGAATTCTCCATTATGAAATGCTTGTGCTGTAAATTCTGGGATTGATTTTCCTATTTGAGCCATGTTGTTTTCCTCGTTATGTCATGAAACTAATGAATTATTTTTGCGTTAAAAGCATGTTTGCTTTTGATGTTGTTATAATAAAAGTAACTAACGTTTATGTATAATTGATTAAAACTATAACTATGTTTAGTTTTTTAGAATAATAAAAAGGGCGCTCATTTTTAAGTCATAAAAAAACCAGTGCTGAGTTACCATATGCACTGGCTTAATCGTTATTTGTTATCGATTATTTTAGGTCAAACCTGTCATGTTGCATGACTTTTACCCAAGCATTGATGAAGTCATTAACAAACTTCTTCTTACCATCTGTTGAGGCATAAACTTCTGCTACAGCACGTAATTCTGAGCTTGAACCGAAGATTAAATCAACAGGTGTTGCTTGCCAAACCACATTGCCAGATTTACGCTCGATACCATTGTAAATACCTGGTTTGTCAGCTTTCTCCCACTCATAGGACATGTCTAATAAGTTAACGAAAAAGTCATTGGTTAGTTGACCCGGTGTTTTAGTAAATACACCGTATTTAGTACCTTGATAGTTGGCATCAAGAACTCGTAAACCACCAACTAATACGGTCATTTCAGGAACGTTAAGTCCAAGCAAATTCGCTTTATCTACTAGCATTTCTGTAGGCGACATATAAGCACTATCTGAATAGTAATTACGGAAGCCGTCAGCATCAGGTTCTAGGTAGTTAAACGAATCAACATCTGTTTGTGCTTGTGTTGCATCAACACGACCTGGAGTAAATGGCACTGTGACTTTAACGCCTGCATCAGCAGCTGCTTTCTCAATAGCTGCTGCGCCACCTAGTACAATAATGTCTGCTAGAGAAACCTTTCTGCTTGAACGCTTGTTAAATGCAGCTTGCACGTCTTTAAGTTTAGTAATTACTTTTTTAAGCTCAACTGGATTATTCGCTGTCCAGTTAATTTGCGGTTCTAAGGCGATACGTGCACCATTTGCGCCACCACGCATATCGGTAACACGGTGACTAGAAGCCGCAGACCAAGCCGTTCTAATAAGTTCTTGCGTTGATAAACCATTGTCTAAGATCTTACCTTTTAACTTATCAACACTTTTACTCGAAATGGTTTTTCCTTTGTGCTTAGGTAACGGGTCTTGCCATAGCAAAACCTCTTCTGGCACTTCATCGCCCAAATAACGAGCACGAGGCCCCATGTCACGGTGAGTTAATTTGAACCAAGCTTTGGCAAATGCTAATTCATATTCTTTAGGATCTTTTCTGAAACGTTCGACAATTTCTCTAAACTCGGGATCTTTCTTTAAAGCGATATCAGTGGTGAACATCATTGGTAAATTCATTTTACCTGGAATGTGTGCATCAGGAGAGATCTTTAGATCATCATTGTCAGGCTTCCACTGTTTACCACCAGAAGGGCTCTTGGTAAGTACCCAGTTGAAGTTCATTAAGTTATCTAAGTAATTGGTTGACCATTGTGTGGGGGTTGCAGTCCAAGCACCTTCTAAGCCACTGGTTGTCGTGTCAGCGCTATGGCCTTTCCCACATTTGTTTTGCCAACCAAAACCTTGTTTTTCAATGTCAGCCGCAGCTGGCTCTTTACCAATACAATCACCGACTTTACGAGCACCATGAGCCTTACCAAACGTATGACCACCAGCAATTAGCGCAACAATTTCTTCATCATTCATTGCCATGCGACCAAATGACATACGAATGTCTTGCGCAGCTAGTAGCGGATCAGGCTTACCATGAGGGCCTTCAGGGTTAACATAGATAAGTCCCATTTCTACAGCAGCTAAAGGACCTTTGAGCTTGCCTTTCATATCACGACGTTCGTCTTTTAACCATGCCGTTTCAGGTCCCCAGTAAACAAGATCTGGTTCCCAATCGTCGGTACGACCGCCAGCAAAACCAAAGGTTTTAAAACCCATTGATTCTAAAGCAACATTACCCGCTAAAACCATTAAATCAGCCCAAGAAATGCTACGACCGTATTTTTGTTTGACAGGCCATAGTAAACGACGAGCTTTGTCTAGGTTGGCGTTATCTGGCCAGCTATTTAATGGATCAAAACGTTGTTGGCCGCCCGCTGCACCACCGCGACCATCATTTACACGATAAACCCCCGCGCTGTGCCAAGCCATACGGATCATTAGCGGACCATAGTGACCCCAATCAGCAGGCCACCATGCTTTAGAGTCTTTTAATGTTGATTCGATGTCTTTTTTAAGGGTTTTCAAGTCAAGCGCAGAAAACGCTTTAGCGTAATCGAAATCACTGCCGTACGGGTTTGATTCAGCGCCATGTTGTCTAAGCGGGCTTAAATTTAGTTGATCAGGCCACCAGAATTGGTTTGTTTTTGCTTCCCCAGATGCATATGCAGTTGGGGAAAGCGTTAGGGTAGATAGCGCAACTGAAATTGCTGCAGCTAATGGTAATGCTTTCTTGAACATTCGATTGTCCTCGTTTTTTTGTGTTGTAGAAAACTTCCTTTAAAGGGTAGTTAGCAATGTAAAAGTTGGATAATTTATTGATTAGAAGACAATATTCAGTTTTATTGAAGCTTGTATTTATCCTTTTATAACAGAAGGTTATATTTAGAATAAGCTTGATAAAATGTTTGTTAAGTATTTGTTCAATAAGTTTTTACTGACAAGCTAATGAATTATTGAATATAATTTTGTTTATGTTCAATTTAATCAATTGATAAAAATGATTTCAATAAAACAGTTGTATTATGCGTTAGCGGTCGAAAAAACCTTACATTTTAAGAAAGCGGCAGAAGCATGCAATGTGTCACAATCAGCGCTGAGTACCGCAATAAGTGAGCTTGAGAAACAACTTGGTGTTGTTATTTTTGAGCGAAATAATAAGCAGGTATTAATTACTGATGATGGCCAGCTAATTCTCAATAAAGCGAAACGGGTTAAGCTTGAGCTTGATGAGTTGATGCAAGTTTCCCAAGTCAACAAACAGCCTTTTAATACCGGGATGTCGATCGGTGTGATTCCAACTATTGGTCCTTATTTGTTACCTAAGGTGCTGCCTGAATTACGTCGACAACACCCTAATTTTAAGCTCAAAATAATGGAAGAACAATCGCACGTACTTGTTGATTTAGTGCGTACTGGCGAATTAGACGCCGCTATTTTGGCACTACCATTTCCAATTGATGGATTAATGAAGTTTGATTTTTGGCAAGAAGACTTTTATTGGGTAAGCCATAAGGATGAATGTCCGAGTCAAATGCAAGAGATTACCAGTGAAGAATTAGCGCTTGATAAGTTGATGCTTTTAAAAGAAGGGCATTGCCTTAAAGATCATGCATTAGCTGCGTGTAAGTTTCGAGAGCAAAAACAAAACACTGAATTTGATTCAGCGAGTCTACATACGTTAGTACAGATGGTTGCGGGTAAACTTGGTACGACTCTGGTACCTCAAATGGCGCTTGATCAATTAATACATGATGAATCTGAGCTGCGTGCGATTCATTTAAATGAGCCAGGGCCACATCGAACGATATCTTTGATAACAAGACCAAATTATGTACGTACAAATGAGATTATATTGCTAAAAACTTTATTCCACGAGCAATTACTTACCAAATGCCAATAGTTAAGTTCATTTTTTTAGATTGTTATCGTGAATTTAATCAAATTTACCAAACATGATGGTTTAGCCATAATAACAGCCAGATAAGTGAAGAGGAGATAACAATGAGAAAATTACTTAATCAAATTATGGCAAATTTCGATAATAGCAAAAAAGATACAATAGAATTCAGCTGTAACTATTCAAACAACTATTATGGTGATCAAATTTGCTTAGTCAAACATAGTAACTAAAAGCTATTCGAATTCATTACATTTAAAAAGGGCTAATTTATAGCCCTTTTTACTACACGCTAACTCATTAAAATAGAGCATTAACTTAATGAGCGTTAATAATCTCTAACTGATTTTCACTTGCGATATACATAATCATACGTATATCGTCAGCTGAAAGTACAGAACGGGTTGGTTGGTTTCCTTCAGTAACAACAGTCTTGCTTATTTGTTGCTGCTGGTAAGCATTAATTAAAAAGCCTTCGTTAGGATCAAAGCGAATATAGTAAGGCTGGTTACTTTGTGATTTAACTAACTCAAGCGTCGTATTGTCTTCTGCCTGTGGCAATAACCCCTGGTCAGTAAAGTTTGTACCATCAAAACTAATCCATTCGCTTGTTGGGCTTATCGCATAGATCCCTAGTTCATTATCATCAACAATAAAGCTGCTCACTGATTGATCTTCTGTTAATAAAGACGGGCGATATTGTTGTGATAGAGAGGCTGTTATTGATTGCTCAGCAAAGTCGTTTGCCGTAAGCATATAACGTTTAAATGTTGAGTCAACTATATCAAGTGCATACAAAGACTGTGTATTTTTTGCTTGCTGAACTTGGCTGGTGAAAAACGCATTTTCTGCATCCCAAAATACTCTTTTTAAGTCTGTTGTCGCAAATTCCATTGCTTGTGTCACAACATAATGGCGACCTGAAACGTGAACGAACTGCAAAGGGGAGAATTCAATATCACTGTCAGTTAACGTTTTGATGGTATTGGATAATAAATCTATTTTATATCTATGTGTCGTTGTTGATTCAGTACCATCTTCCGCTGTTATTGTTTCTTCTGCGCTTGCAAGTAACGTATTGCCATCAGGTGAAATTACAAGTTGGCTTAACATTGAACTCTCCGGTGAAACAGGCATCGTAGCGATTAAGTCACCCGTGTGAGCATGATAGGTAAGTAACTCATTGTCTTGAGCGAGGTATATATAGGGTAAATATGTTGAAGCAACAATGGCGTTATTATTGGGCGAGATATCATCAATGACAAAGGGATCGCTGTTAGCTGAATCGAGGTAGAAAGAAACATTAATCACTTCTGAAGTGATAGAATTATCAATTTGATTAGCGTCATTTAAGGCATCAACAACGATTGTTGCTTGATGCAAGCCATCGTTTAAGCTCACTGAACCGTCAATTGTAACGGCAAGGCCATTATCAGCTATTGGCGTTAATGTCAGCCAAGATGCGCTCGAAGTTGCCTGCCAATTGCTACCAGAAGGACGATTGGTAGCAATAGTTACTTGTTGTTGCAGTGTAGCTACATTCGCACGCTGAGTGAACGAAAGTCCTTGTCTGCTTGCATATAAATAATGTCTGTCTAATCCTAATGAGACTGGAATTGTCTTTGAATCACCCGTCGTCGTTTCGATGATGGTTAACGTTGTTTGATATAAACCCGATTCATTGAAGTCAGTTAATGCTGCTGTCAACTTAATTTCAGATGTACCCGTTCCAGTGTTTGTATCTACTGATAACCAATCAGCTTCTGCAGACACAGACCAGGTATTATTGCTTTCGCTGGTGATGGTAAGTGATTGAGATGGAATTTCTTCATCGCCCAATGTTGCTTGAAAATCAATTTGGTTTTTATTTGGGCTAAGGTGCCAAATTAATAAAGAAACATCGATGTCATGATGAACGAGATCTTTTTCATTTACATCGCCTGTAGTAAGCCGTAATGTGGTGTTGTAAAGGTCAGGCATGATGTTATCAGCATTGACTAATTTAACCGTGACTACTGCTGAATTTTCGGTGATTTCTTCTGTTGAAAAGTTTAGCCATCCTACTGGTTGAGCATCAGGTGCATACCCAAGCAATAAGCCATTACCAGTATAGTTGACCTTAACTTGCACTGTATCATCTGCAGTTTTTAGCACTTCATGACCAAAATTTATCGATGTAGTGTCAGCAGAAATACTAAAGTTCACTGATGATTTGTCTGCATTTGAACTTTCACCACAGGCTTGAACAATAATAGCTAAAGCGAGCGCAAATGTGGTGCGTATTAGGTGAGTAGAATAATCCTTCATATAGTTCCCTATATTGGTTGGCAGCTTTTTGTTGATCATATCAATTGTTAACAGTATTTTGCGTGATTCTTTAGTCTTTGTAAAAACTTATCACAATTTAAGTGCGAATGAGGATTTTTTATCAAGTTAAAGGTAGAATAGTTAGATGTTTTACACTAAATTGCCTGTGCCGACACTTTATCGACATTACGTAACGTGAATAAAGATATATTACATACTGGTATTGATTTGCTTTCTCGACGTGAGCATTCAGTCAAAGAGCTTAAACAAAAGTTTTTACAACGGGGATACGCGTCCGAAGATTTTTCTGATGTTATCGAGTTTTTGGTTGCTAATCAGTACTTAAGTGAACAGCGATTTACGGAGTCTGTTTTTCGTAATCGGATAAATAAAGGGTACGGTGCAAAATATATTGAACAAGAGTTAATGCAAAAAGGCATTGATAGCACGATGATAAATAATGTAGCAGAAGAAATGTCAGTAGACTGGCAAGAGGTTGCTACTCGAGTTTATGATAAAAAGTTTGGCACAACGCCAATTACAGATGATAAAAATAAAGCGAAAAGAATTAGATTCTTGCAGTATAGAGGCTTTGCCTCACAGGAAATATTTTCGCTGATAAATGAAAGTTAATTCACCAATTTAAATAAAATGTTAGGTATGGCTATGATGAAAACCAGTGCCGGAATAAGAAAGGCATTCTTAGATTTCTTTGCTGCTAAGCAACACCAAATTGTCTCTAGTAGTTCATTGGTACCAGGCAATGATGCTACTTTATTGTTCACAAACGCCGGAATGGTGCAATTTAAAGATGTATTTTTAGGCGCGGATAAAAGAAGTTATAGTCGTGCAACAACATCGCAACGATGTGTTCGCGCGGGTGGAAAACATAACGATTTGGAAAATGTTGGTTACACTGCTCGTCATCACACCTTTTTCGAAATGCTAGGTAACTTTAGTTTTGGTGACTACTTTAAAGAAGAAGCCATTACGTTTGCATGGCAATTTCTAACGGAAGAGCTTGGTTTACCAGCAGAAAAGTTATTAGTTACTATTTATGAGACTGATGATGAAGCATACAGCTTTTGGCATGAAAAAATTGGTGTGCCTCAAGAAAAAATTATTCGTATTGGTGACAAAACAGCGGGTAAAAAATACGAATCAGATAACTTTTGGTCGATGGGCGATACAGGACCATGTGGCCCATGCAGTGAAATCTTTTACGATCACGGTGAAGAGGTATGGGGGGGGCCTCCGGGGTCTCCAGAGGAAGACGGCGATCGATTTATTGAGATTTGGAACTTAGTTTTCATGCAGTATAATCGTCATGAAGACGGTACGATGGAGCCATTGCCTAAACCTTCAGTTGATACTGGTATGGGCCTTGAACGTATATCTGCGATTTTACAAGGTGTTCATAGCAACTATGAAATCGATATTTTTCAGGGATTAATTAAAGACACTGCAGCATTGTTAAATTGCAATGATTTAGAAAACAAATCATTACGCGTAATTGCCGATCATATTCGTTCATGTAGTTTTTTAATTACTGATGGTGTAATGCCATCTAATGAAGGACGAGGATATGTTTTACGCCGTATCATTAGGCGTGCGATCCGACATGGACATAAACTAAATGCACAAGGCCATTTTTTCCATAAATTAGTCGCGTCTTTAATAGTGCAAATGGGGGAAGCCTACCCAGAACTTGTAGAGCAACAAGCAGTACTTGAAAAAATATTACGAATCGAAGAAGAACAGTTTGGTCGTACGCTTGATCGTGGCATGCAATTACTGGAAGACATTTTAAGTAATCTGTCAGGAGACACTGTTAGTGGTGAAGACGTTTTCAAACTGTATGATACATATGGTTTCCCAGCAGACTTAACGGCTGACATTGCACGAGAACGCCAACTCAAAATAGATCAAAACGGATTTGATGTTGCTATGGGACTGCAGCGTGAACGAGCACAACAAGCAAGTCAGTTTGGTACGGACTACAACGAGCAATTAAAATCAGATAAACACACCTCATTTAAAGGCTATACCAACGACGCATTTTCAGCGACTGTGATAGAGTTATTTAATAACGAAGGTCCAACATCTGTTTTAAATGAAGGTGAACAAGGGGTTGTAATTCTCGATAACACACCATTTTATGCTGAGTCAGGTGGCCAAGTTGGCGATACAGGTTTAATTTTAACGGAGCAGGGCGCTTTTGAGGTTGTTGATACAGTTAAAGTAGGCAATGCTTTCGCACATCATGGTATCGCTAAAACGTCAATCAACTTAAATGCGCGTGTTAAAGCAGAAATTGATACTGAACGTCGCGCAGCGATTGTTAAAAATCACTCTGCTACACATATCTTACATGCTGTTTTAAGAAAAACGTTAGGCGAGCATGTTACGCAGAAAGGTTCATTAGTTGATGCAGAAAAGCTTCGCTTTGATTTTTCTCATTTTGAAGCGGTAACGCCAGCTGAGTTAAAACAAATAGAGCATTTAGTTAACCAAGAAATTCGTCAAAATCATCAGCGTGAAACGGCGTTAATGCAAATCGATGAAGCCAAAGAAAAAGGTGCTATGGCATTGTTTGGTGAAAAATATGATGACGAAGTACGTGTTGTGACCCTAGGAGATTGTTCTGTTGAACTGTGTGGTGGCGTCCACGTTGAACGTACAGGTGATATTGGCTTAGTTAAAATTGTATCAGAGTCTGGTATCGCAGCAGGTGTTAGAAGAATAGAAGCAGTTTCTGGTGAGGTAGCATTACAGTATGTTGATTCGCAATCGGAACAATTAGCAACTATCGCAAGTCTTGTTAAATCTGACGTAAGCAATGCAGTTGAGAAGGTTGAACAATCGCTTGCTAAAACAAAACAGCTTGAAAAAGAAGTAGCGCAGCTGAAACAACAATTGGCGGCACAGGCTGGTTCGGATTTACTCGGTCAAGCAAAAGACATTAATGGTGTTAATACCTTAATTGCTGAATTAGACGGTGTAGCCTCTAAAGATTTACGTGGTATGGTAGATGATCTTAAGGTTAAAATTGGCTCAGGCATTATTGTGCTTTCGACTATCAATGATGGCAAAGTTGGTCTGATTGTAGGTGTTACAAAAGATCTAACCGGCAAGGTTAAAGCTGGTGAAATTGTTAACATGGTAGCACAGCAAGTTGGTGGTAAAGGCGGCGGTCGTCCTGATATGGCACAAGCAGGCGGCAGTGAGCCTGAAAATGTGCCTCAAGCGATGTCAAGCGTAGCGCCTTGGCTAGCTGACCAGCTTTAATCGTTAAAGTGTGCATAAAAAGGAAGCTTTAGAGCTTCCTTTTTTTGTTGTGTAAACTTTACTTCATCGAAATGTTTAATTCTTAAAGATAATTGATTTGCTTCAAATGTTAAAACAACGTTAACGGGAAATGATAAGAGTATTAAAAGTTAGTGATTTGTTGAAAAAATATCGTAATTTAACTGTCACAAGGTCATAAGCTTGCTAAAATAAAAGTAACTGGTACGACGATTGACGCTACTTAACGTGTTGGGAAAATATAGCGATATATTTTATGTTAAGTATATAGTGATATGCGTTGTGCAGTTTAAGACTAAATTTTTTTAACTAGCTGAATTTAGTTTATCCCGTTTTAGATATTAAGGAATTAGGAATGTTAATATTAACCCGTAGAGTTGGAGAAACTTTGATGATTGGTGATGATGTCACCGTCACAGTTTTAGGTGTTAAAGGAAACCAAGTTCGCATCGGTGTAAATGCACCGAAAGAAGTTTCTGTTCATCGTGAAGAGATTTATATGCGAATTCAGTCTGAAAAGGGCGAAACTACACCAGGAAATAGTTTTTAATTTAAATGTTTCCTACATAAGCCGGCATTGCCGGCTTTTTTATTGCGCGTAATTTACAACACAAAACAAGTAAATATAGATAAAAAATGATGGTTATTTGTTCTTGTTGCATGATTTGTCGGCAAACAGTTATAAAAGCTAAAAAATCGTTTGACTTATTTTTTATATCCATTAATATTCGCACCCGTTGGTGAGATGGCCGAGAGGCTGAAGGCGCTCCCCTGCTAAGGGAGTATACAGTTTGTAGCTGTATCGAGGGTTCGAATCCCTCTCTCACCGCCATGCGGACGCGTAGCTCAGCTGGATAGAGTACCTGGCTACGAACCAGGCGGTCGCAGGTTCGACTCCTGCCGCGTCCGCCACTTTTTCTTTAAGTGGCTAAATAAAAAAGAGCAGCTAGTATTAAGGCTGTGAATTAATACTGCGTTAATTCGTTATCTCTACCTCGAGATATAAAATAAAGATTGTCCACGAACGTGTTGTTAGCTGGATAGGCAGTATGCTTAGGTTATGATGGCTACGAACATGGTTCGTTATCTCTACCTCGAGATATAAAATAAAGATTGACCGCGGACGCGTAGCTCAGCTGGATAGAGTACCTGGCTACGAACCAGGCGGTCGCAGGTTCGACTCCTGCCGCGTCCGCCACTTTATACGACCAGTCGTAAGGCTGGTTTTTTTATCGCTGAATTATAGCGATAATAGGTTATCCTTGTATCGGGATATAAAATAAAGGTTGACCGCGAACGTGTTGTTAGCTGGATAGGCAGTATGCTTAGGTTATGATGGCTACGAACATGGTTCGTTATCTCTACCTCGAGATATAAAATAAAGATTGACCGCGGACGCGTAGCTCAGCTGGATAGAGTACCTGGCTACGAACCAGGCGGTCGCAGGTTCGACTCCTGCCGCGTCCGCCACTTTATGATAAACCAACCTTCGGGTTGGTTTTTTCGTTTCTGTGTTACGAGTAATACAGGTAGTATCGCTAGATAGCGTTACTTAGGGAGAGAGTTGGCTACGAAGCACCGATACCTTTCAGTCGTAGGTTGACTCCTGTTGCAATCGCCACTTTATGGTAAACCAACCTTCGGGTTGGTTTTTTCGTTTCTGTGTTACGAGTAATACAGGTAGTATCGCTAGAAAGCGTTACTTAGGGAGAGAGTTGGCTACGAAGCACCGATCCCTTTCGGTCGCAGGTTGACTCCTGTTGCAATCGCCATTTTAGATAAGTAATTTTTTTAGCGGTGATAATCGAGTTTTATCGGTAAGAACCCTAAAATAAAGGCTTTATCCTTAATGCATTCTAAACGAAAGATAAAATACCATATCACTGATGGATAAATAACGAGTTAAAATTTGCTACAAAGTAATGCTCGGCTATTCTTAAATTATTTAGCTGTTTTAACGTGTTAATCACCCCTTTATTTTCGGTTTAAAACGATTGCTACTATTCATTTCGTATTCAATCTGTTGTTATTGCATTTTGTATACTATTTAGCAAAAGTAGAATGTTACCCTTAAAAAATAAGGATGCTAATTGTATACAATATTAATTCTTATAACGATATTGTGAATAATTATTGAAAATAATTGAATATACCTTGGTAAAAGTGGCTTTTTTGGGTTGACTTGAATTTTTTTTTCTGAGTGCCCCAAAATATATTTGCTTTTTATCGATTGGAGTGATTATTCTAATTCTAATCTTTTTTAGACTAGGATGAAGAATGGACAGCTTAGCACAAACATTTATAGAAGCAGGCACTTTGATGTTTGCCGGTATGGTTTTTGTTTTTGCATTTTTAGGGTTACTTGTGATCTTTATTAACCAAGTGTTAGTAAAACTTGCAAACAAGTACCCTGATCCAATTATTCAGAATAAACCTAAAGCAAAAAAAATCAATGTTGCCACTAAGGGTGCATCACCGCAAATCGTTGCTGCAATAAGCTCGGCGGTTACCCAATATAAGCAAAAACACGGCAATAAAGCATAGGAGCCAATACACATGTCAACACCATTAGGTATTACCGAAGTTGTCTTAAGAGACGGCCATCAATCATTACTCGCGACGCGATTACGTTTAGAAGATATGCTACCTATTGCACCTAAACTTGATGAAATTGGCTTTTGGTCTATCGAGTCATGGGGGGGGGCAACCTTTGATTCCTGCATTCGTTATTTAGGTGAAGATCCTTGGCATCGTATTCGAGAGCTGAAAAAAGCAATGCCAAATACGAAACAACAAATGCTGTTTAGAGGGCAAAATATTTTAGGCTACCGACATTATGCCGATGATGTTGTAGAAAAATTTGTTGAACGTGCGCATGTTAACGGTGTGGATGTATTTCGTATTTTTGACGCAATGAATGATGTCCGTAATTTGCAAACAGCAATTAAATCGGCGGTTAAAGTTGGTGCGCATGCGCAAGGCACGTTGAGTTATACAGAGAGCCCTGTGCACACCTTGGAAGGTTGGCTTACCATGGCTAAGCAATTAGAAGACATGGGCGCACATTCACTTTGTATAAAAGATATGTCTGGGCTCTTGAAACCTTATGATGGTGCTGAATTAATTAGCCGACTTAAAGAAACTGTCTCTTTACCTATTGCATTGCATTGTCACGCGACTACTGGTTTAAGTGTTGCCACACACATGAAGGCGATTGATGCAGATATAGATGTTATCGATACATCAATTTCGTCGATGAGCCAAACGTATGGCCATTCACCAACAGAAACTATCGTCTCTATTGTTGAAGGTTCTGAACGTGATTCAGGGCTAGATTTAGAGAAGCTTGCTGAAGTAGCAGCATATTTTAGAGATGTCCGTGAAAAATATGCCAAATTTGAGGGTAGTTTGAAAGGTGTAGATGCGCGTATTTTACTGGCTCAAGTGCCAGGTGGCATGCTAACAAACATGGAAAATCAATTAAAAGAGCAAGGTGCAGCTGATAAGTTTGATGATGTATTGAAAGAGATCCCTCGTGTCCGTGAAGACTTAGGTAATATTCCGTTAGTCACACCTACCTCGCAAATTGTTGGCACACAGGCTGTACTTAATGTATTAACAGGTGAACGTTATAAGTCTATTACCAAAGAAACTGCTGGTGTGCTTAAAGGCGAGTATGGCGCCACTGCTTCAGCTGTTAATCGTCAATTACAAGATAAAGTACTCGATGGCAAGGAGGCAATCACGTGTCGACCTGCTGATTTGTTATCACCTGAAATGGACAAGTTAACGGCTGATCTTGAAGGAATCGCTAAAGAAAAAGGCATTACGCTTGCCGACGAAGTTATTGATGATGTACTGACTTATGCTTTGTTTCCGCAAATTGGCCTTAAGTTTTTAGAAAATCGTAATAATCCTGATGCTTTTGAGCCTGCACCAACGAAAGAGTCTGCTGCGCCATCGGAGACGAAAAGTGTAACTGCAACTGAAAGTTATGCAGTTAGTGTCGACGGGCAAGTGTTTGATGTTGTTGTTGGACCAAGTGGAAGTGTTTCTTCGGTTACTACAGCTGATGCGCCAATTAAACAATCAGCACCTGTGAGCACGGGTGAAACATTAAATGCGCCATTAGCAGGCAATATATTTAAAGTCCTTGTTAATGAAGGTGATGAAGTTGCTGCAGGTGATGTGGTTATTATTATGGAAGCCATGAAGATGGAAACAGAGGTTCGTGCTGTTTCTGGCGGGGCAATAGCCAACATTAATGTCAGAGAAGGGGATGCCGTAGCGGTAGGTGACACCCTGTTAAGCTTGGCATAGGTGATATTATGGAGCAGTTAAATACACTTTGGTTGTCAACTGGTTTAGCTAACTTTGAGCTTGGCCAAGTAATCATGATGCTTGTGGGGGGCGGTTTATTATTCTTAGCCATTGCGAAAAATTTTGAGCCCTTATTGCTCGTGCCAATGGGATTTGGCGCAATACTGACGAATATACCAGTTGCGGGGTTTTCTGAGGTCGGCGGTTTACTGCATTATGTATATTATGCGGGTATAGATACAGGTATATTCCCATTACTAATTTTTATGGGCGTAGGTGCAATGACGGACTTTGGCGCTTTGATCGCCAACCCTAAAACATTATTTTTAGGTGCAGCCGCGCAGTTTGGTATATTCGCAACCTTGTTTGGTGCTATTGCTCTTAATGCAATACCGGGGTTTGAATTTACCATTCAAGATGCATCAGCCATTGCGATTATTGGTGGCGCAGATGGGCCAACCGCAATATTTCTTGCTTCTAAATTAGCACCTGAATTATTAGGGGCGATAGCGGTAGCAGCTTATTCTTATATGGCGCTAGTGCCGATTATTCAACCGCCAATAATGAAAGCATTAACGACGGAAGACGAACGAAAAATTGAAATGGCACAACTTCGCCATGTCACCAAAATAGAGAAAGTTATTTTTCCACTTGGCGTGTTAATGATGACTATTTTCTTTTTACCTGCCGCAACACCATTAGTTGGTATGTTTTGTTTAGGTAACTTGATGCGAGAGTGTGGCGTAGTAGATCGTTTGAGCTCAACGGCACAAAATGAATTGATCAATATTGTGACCATCTTCTTAGGTTTAGGTGTCGGTTCTAAGTTAAGTGCAGAACAGTTTCTAAATGTGGAGACGCTCGGGATCCTTGGTCTAGGTGCTGTTGCTTTCTCAATTGGTACTGCTTCAGGTGTGTTAATGGCGAAATTTATGAATAAACTAAGTGCTGAGAAAGTTAATCCATTAATTGGCGCTGCAGGTGTTTCAGCTGTTCCGATGGCGGCCCGTGTGGCGAATAAGGTGGGCTTAGAGGCTAACCCACATAACTTTTTATTAATGCATGCAATGGGGCCCAATGTCGCGGGTGTATTAGGTTCAGCAGTGGCTGCTGGCATCTTACTTGCGTTGGTTGGTCAATAACCTTTTAGCGTATAGTTAACATAGTTAAAGAAGTGCTACTGCAATTTAAAGCAGTTAGCGCTTTTTTTATCTGAAATAGTTGTCACGATGCCAGCATCAGCCAATTGATTGTAATATCTTAACGGTGTGAAATAAGCTTTGGTATTAATTGTGTTGAATGCTTTATCTAACGTCTCTTTGAGCATTTGTCCAGATACAGAGTTTTTAACAGCAAGACTTGCAGGTATTGATGTGAGTTTTTGATAGTGTATCTTACCAAGTTGAAGTTTATTTATTGTACTCATCATGGAAGCTCGTTCAAAAATTGCAGCTTTGATACGTCCTTTCATTATTAATTTAACGAGTTGCTCAAGCTTACTTACTTCGATAAATCTATCTCTTGGTATTCCTGTAACCATGGCGAAGAAATCTGCATTACCGGTAAGAGTGCCAATAGTCTTTTTCGGTAAATTTTTCATATCAAGGTTTTTACGTTTTTTGGCGTAAATATCAACAGTCGCTTGAAAGTACCAGTCTAATTCGATGGCATTTTGATAAAAACTAGCCGTCTCATTTCCCTTTGGTGTTAAACCGATTAACTGAACCTTGTTATCAAATAAATCTTTTTTTGCCCTTGCATAGTTTGCGATGGCTATTTGAAACTTTAATGATGATTTTCGTTCGATAGCCTTTAGTAATTCCTGCAATATGCCCGAGCCATCTTCATTAATAACAGGTGGGAAAGGTTCCAATTCAACAGCTATATCTTGTGCACTCGTTAAACTTGGTACGAAAAAGCATAGCGCTAGTAATAGTTTTTTCACGTGTTAAGTCCTTGCTACTAGCTCTAACCCTAGCACAAATTAAAAAAATAAAGCAATTTTCAGACGTTAGCGTATTTATGGGTGCAGTTTAAACTGTTGCCAGCATTGATCTTGTTTTTCAAAGCAAATGCGATCATGTAAGCGGCTAGCTCGGCCTTGCCAAAACTCAATATAATGCGGCTTAACATTTAATCCTCCCCAAAAATTGGGTAATGGAACCTCGTGACCCGCGAACTTTTCTTCATAGTGGCTAACGCGATCTTTTAATTCGTCGTCATAACTGAGTTTTTGGCTTTGTTTTGACGCCCATGCACCAATTTGACTACCACGATCACGGCTGTGAAAGTATTGTTCTGATTGTTTTACACTTAATTTTTCGATAGTGCCTTCAATACGTACTTGACGTTGCAATATGTTCCAGTGAAATAGGAGGGCGACTTTGTCATTTTGTTGTAGTTCTGAATGCTTTCTGCTGCCATAGTTTGTATAGAAAACAAAGCCTTCCTCATTAAAGGATTTAAGTAATACCATACGAGAACTGGGTTGACCATTTTGAGCTACAGAACTTACCGACATGGCTTCTGGTAGCAGAATGCCTGACTTATTTGCTTCTTCAAACCATTGTTGAAATAAGTCAAATGGAGATTGATTTGGTTTGATTTCAGGTAGTGGTAAAGCAACGCCTTGGCCAAACGTCAGTAAACAACGTAGCTTTTCAATAAATGTCATGCAGTTAAACTCCAAAGATTAAGTAAAAGAATTTTATCAATAACGGCATGAGTTTTATAGAAAAAGGGCAAAGTATTTAAGTTCAGTTATATCAACGCTTACTTTTTGTCGTAAGTTAGCGTTATGTTGCAAGTTAATATTAATGACGATAAATGTCTGGACTATATATCCCAGTCATCAGAGTCATCAAGTAACTCTTTTAAGCGCTTTCTTTCGAGAAGATCATCAATTTTTCGCCTGACTTGTGCATTCTTTTCTTCGCCTGGCTTAATTTCTATGTTGTCATTGTCGGTATCTAGATTTGAATCATCCAAATCGTCGGTATTGTCATATGTCATGGTATTTACCTGATGCATGCGTATAACGAATATCAATTTCGCAGATTTTATCTTCTTAGTTTGAAAATAGGCAAGGAAATTCTTGAGGTCAAACTTTCATGATTAAAAATATAAAAAGCCAATCAAGTATGATTGTCACTTGATTGGCTTTTAAATGAGTGTTGTGGGAGTAACTCGGCTATACAGTTTACCAGCCTTCAACTCCCTTCATGTCAGGAAGTTGATGTGCAATGCCTTTATGGCAATCTATACAAGTTTTGTCTCCGTTTGCTAATGATGTTGCATGCTGTTGTGAAGCTCTGTCACTTTGTGCCGTAAAATCCATATAGTCGAAGTTATGGCAATTGCGACATTCAAGAGAGTCGTTTGCTTTTAATCGATTCCATTCATTTTGTGCTAATCGCTTGCGATGTGCCAAAAATTTCTCTCGTGTGTTAATGGTACCAAAGATCTTTCCCCAAACTTCTTTGGAGGCTTGCATTTTACGAGCAATTTTATCCGTCCATTTATGCGGTACATGGCAGTCGGGACAAGTAGCTCGTACCCCTGAGCGGTTTGAAAAGTGTATCGTTGTTTTCATTTCTTCATAGACATTGTTTTCCATTTCGTGGCAAGAAATACAAAATTTTTCGGTATTTGTTGCTTCGAGTGCTGTATTAAAACCACCCCAAAAAATAATACCCATAACAAAACCACCGATGACAAGGAAGCCTAAGCTAAAATAGGCGCTCGGTTTTCTTAATGTTTGCCAACCGATTTGAATGAGTTTTCTCATTATGCGCTCCTATTTGTTGCTACCTTGTTTTTGATTCATCAAGGTATGCATGTCAACAAAGTTATTTTCGACCAGCAGTTTTGCATCCGTTTGTGTGGCATGACATTGATTACAGAAGTATCTTCTAGGAGAAACCTCTGCGAGGAAGTTACCATCTCTATCCATAAAGTGGGTAACACTCACCATAGGTGCTTGTGATTCTTCCGTTCGGCTTCTACTGTGGCATGACATGCACTTGTTGGTGTTTAAGTTTACCTCGTAGTTTCTGATTTTGTGCGGTATAACCGGAGGTTGCATTGGGTAACTTCTTGCTTGCTTTACATCATTGTTCATGACGTTTGCGATACTTTGAGGAGCAACTTGCTCTTGCAGTGCCTTGCCTTTTCTAAGTGTAGCAACGTCATCGAATGCAAACACTGATGAAGATATCGATATCAGTATAATAGTGCGAGACAAGCATTGGATAATATAATTCATGATCTTGCTCCTAGGCTTTAACAACTTTGACTGCACATTTTTTAAAGTCAGTTTCTTTGGATAAGGGATCTGTTGCATCTAGTGTTACTTTGTTTACGAGGCGACTCGCGTCGAACCAAGGCATGTAAACCAACCCTTTTGGTGGCTTATTTCGGCCTCGTGTTTCTACGCGTGTTTGTACCTCTCCTCGTCGAGAAACTAATTTTACGAGATCGCCGCGGCGCATTTTTCTTTTTTTAGCATCATCAGGATGCATGTAAACTAAAGCATCAGGCATTGCTTTATACAGCTCTGGTACTCGTTGCGTCATCGAACCAGAATGCCAATGCTCTAACACACGACCTGTAGATAACCATAAGTCATATTCAGTGTCAGGTACTTCTGCTGGTGGTTCATAAGGTAAGGCAAATATTACCGCTCTGCCATCTGGCTTGCCATAAAACTCAAAATCGCTTCCTGGTGTAACATATGGATCTGTTCCCTCTTTAAAGCGCCAGAGGGTTTCTTTACCGTCAACGACAGGCCAACGCAAGCCTCGTTCCTCATGATAACGATCATATTCGGCTAAATCATGTGCTTTACCTCGACCAAAGCTTGCATATTCTTCAAAGAGTCCCTTCTGAATATAAAACCCAAAATGACGTGCTTCGTCGTTAAGCCTGTCTGTGGGGACTTGATTGATTGAGTATTTGTTCACTTGACCATTTTCAAATAACACTTCATACATTGATTTTCCTTTATATGAAGGATTTTTATCGAGCAGTTCTTTTGGCCAAACTTCTTCAATTGAAAAACGTTTAGAAAACTCGACTAACTGCCATAAGTCGGATTTTGCGCCTTTAGGAGCCTCTACCATCTGATACCAAGCTTGTGTGCGCCTTTCTGCATTACCGTAAACGCCTTCTTTTTCCACCCACATTGCTGTTGGTAGAATAAGATCAGCTGCTTGTGCCGTAACCGTTGGGTACGGGTCTGATACTACAATAAAGTTATCTGGATGACGGTAACCAGGATAGCCTTCTTGATTCATGTTGGCTGCAGCCTGCATATTATTGTTACATTGTACCCAATAAAAATTTAGCTTACCGTCTTTCAACATGCGATTCTGCAAGACAGCATGGTAGCCAGGTTTTGCTGGAATTGTACCGCGAGGGATTTTCCACTTGTCTTCAGAATAAGCGCGATGTTTCTCGTTTTTAACTACCATGTCGGCAGGTAAACGATGCGAGAAAGTACCCACTTCTCTCGCAGTTCCACATGCTGAAGGTTGACCGGTAAGTGAGAAAGGACTATTTCCAGGTGTTGATATTTTTCCAGTTAATAAATGAATGTTATAAACTAAATTGTTTGCCCAGACTCCGCGGGTATGTTGATTGAATCCCATCGTCCAGAAGGAGCAAACCTTGGTATTTGGATCCGCGTATAGTTCAGCTAAAGCTTCTAAATTCGCAATTGGAACGCCTGAAAGTCTCGAGGTATACTCGGCTGTATAAGTACTGACGAATTTAGCATATTCTTCGAAGTTGATTGCCTTTGAACCGCCGGCATTCGAATTATTATTTTTAGCACGTTGTTCAAGTGGATGTTCTGGGCGTAAACCGTAGCCGATATCGGTGTTTCCCATCCGGAAATTTGTATGCTTAGTTACAAAGTCTTTATTAACGCGATTGGTGGTAATAATATAATTGGCAATAAAGTTTAGAATGGCTAAATCTGTTTGTGGGGTGAAGATCATACTGTTATCTGCAAGATCCGAACTACGGTGTTGGAATGTAGATAACACTGCAACTTTAACATGAGGGGCGCTTAGGCGGCGATCAGTGATCCTCGTCCATAAAATAGGATGCATTTCTGCCATATTAGATCCCCAGAGTACCATTGCATCTGTTGCTTCAATGTCATCATAACAACCCATTGGCTCGTCTATGCCGAAAGTTCGCATAAACCCCCCAACTGCTGAAGCCATGCAATGCCTCGCATTTGGGTCGATATTATTACTCCTAAAGCCTGCTTTAAATAATTTAGAGGCAGCATAACCTTCAAATACGGTCCATTGACCGGAGCCAAACATTCCAATCCCTGTAGGACCTACCTTTTTAAGCGTTTGCTTTGCTTTCTCTGCCATAATATCGAACGCTTGCTCCCAAGTTATGGGGGCAAAATCACCATTTTTATCAAACTTGCCATTTTTCATACGCAGTAATGGCGTAGTTAATCGATCTTTGCCATACATGATTTTTGATAAAAAGTAGCCTTTAATACAATTTAAGCCGCGATTGACTGGGGATTTAATATCGCCATGTGTAGCAACGACTTTTCCATCCATCACTCCTACATTAACGCTACAGCCAGTACCACAAAACCGACAAGGGGCTTTATCCCATTTTAATTTCGTTAGATCACTGGTTGTGATCAAGTTTGACGCAGTTGCTGGTATTGATACACCGGCAACCGCAGCAGCGGCTGCAACAGCATTTGCTTTAATAAACTCTCGGCGATTGATACGCATAAGGTCACCTTAATCTTCCGTTAAAAATTGATGGTATATCGGAGATAAACTATAAAGTCCGACATGAATTTTGAGTTGGTCAACAACAATAGCTATTTGTTTCTGACTCGTGGCCTCAATGGTAAAAACAATTTTGCCAATATCACTGACGGCGTGGATTTCTGTGCCTTGTTCAGCGTTAACGTCATTGATAAATTGTTCGATAAAGTCTGGGCTGACATGCGCAACAAAACTGGCGACATGGTACTCTGATTTTTTTTGCTGGGTTGCAGCGCAAGTAGTTATGGCATTATCCATAATGTGCCTCGTTGGGATGAATAAACGCGAGTGAAATAATATTGATAGCATTATTAGCGTTGGTTTCCGCACCTATGCCCCCGTTTGTGCTTATCCTTGTTAGCTTGATTTCTTTATGTGATGCAGGATAGTTCAGACTTAATGCTGTCGTTTTACACTTTTTTGGTAAAAGGTGAATGCCGCTTAGGTTCGCTAAATGACTCATGACATGTAACACTCATTAGGCACTAGGTGGACCAAAAAGTAACTGTGATATCCACACCATAAAGCCAAAGCCACCGACAATAATGACGGATAAAATAGGCGCTAAAAATATCACTAGAAATATAAAGGTATTTTTTTCATATTTACGTTGTTTTTCAGGGGAAAGGTTGTGCGCCATCTTATTTCTCCTTGGTCTTTTTTCATCCATTATGTCTAGCTAATTTTATGAAGTATTGATCCATATCAATGTTTAATATTTAATCGATACTGAATAATTTTTTAAGTGTAGTTCAGAATTGATAATTTGCTTGGTATGATGGATAGCTATTTCATCTATACACTCGAGTATTGTTTGTGAATTCATTTAACGATATACATCAATGGCTTAGTCAATGGCAGCCGGCAATAGCTGCAAATTTTGAAAGACGGCTAGTGGTTGTAGAAGGTGAATGTGAGTGGCAGCAGCATGTTGCAGAGGTCTTTTACCGTTATTTTAATGCCGATAAAAGACAATGCTTTTTATGGGGGGAAGATCAAACATTTCTTACCGGAACAACGAAGAATTATCGCCATCAACTTGGCTGTGAGTATGATCTTGTTATATTTTCGGATCCTTTATTTCATCCCGATGCATTTTCAGCGTTATCAGGTACTTTAAAAGCCGGCGGAATTTTGTTGTGGCTAAAGCCTGAGGTACAAAGTCCGGGTATTTTCATGCAACGTGTCATGACAAAGTTTATACAAGATGCTCATGTTATTCACTTAACGAGCGCTACGCTGCCGATTGTTTCAATCAATACATATGTGCAACATGAATTCAGTGTAAGTATAGCCGATGGCTGCTTGACTCAAGAACAACATAGTGCGGTAAACGCTATCTGCCATGTCGCGAAGGGGCACCGGAATAGGCCGTTAATCCTTACAGCTGATCGCGGTAGAGGAAAATCGTCAGCATTAGCGCTTGCCTGTATTCGCTTAATAACTTCCGAAACACAGGTGTCTGCAATTAATATCAACATTAGCGCACCTTCACCACAAGCAACGACAGTATTTTTCCAGCAATTGCGTAAGCACTTACCTGATGGTCGTTATTCACCGCATAAATTTTGCTATCGACAGCATACCATCAGTTTTATAGCTGTTGATGTATTACTTGCAACATCGCCATCGTGTAACCTGCTATTAATTGATGAAGCCGCAGGGATCCCCGTGCACCTGCTTTTACAATTATCAATGAACTATAATCGTATCGTTTTTACTTCGACGCAGCATGGATACGAAGGTGCGGGGAGAGGCTTTGCTATAAAGTTTCGTAAAATGCTTAAAGTCATTGCTCCAAAATTTCAATCATTTCATCTTAATCAACCTATTCGATGGCGAGATAATGATCCACTGGAACAGCTGGTATTTGATACTTTTTTATTTGATAGTTCACTTGAAGTCGATACGCTAGACCAAAAAGTTGCTCATTATAAAGTATCTCAAATTAGCCAAGCGATGTTAGCAAAAGATGAAAAGCTCTTAGAACAAGTATTTGCTGTGTTAGTTAGTGCACACTATAAAACAACCCCATCAGATTTAAAGTTATTATTGGATAATCAAAAAGTCCGCATTTTCATCGCTATTGCTCCGGAAAGTCAGACTGTGATCGCAGTTGCACTTGTTATTGAAGAAGGTAAAGCAACAGCCGAAGAGGTTGCTGCGGTTAAGGACAATGAAAGGCAACTTAAAGATCAGTTTACGCCGCAGTATTTGCTAAGGCATTTAGGCGTTAATGAGGCATTTGAATATCGATATTGGCGTGTGAACCGTATTGCTGTTATTGAATCGCAACAACAACAAGGCGTAGGGGGGGAACTGTTAACCTTTATTGAACAACAAGCTAACAATGAAAATGTAGATTGTTTAACGACAAGTTTTGCGGCAAATTCATCAATTGTTGCTTTTTGGCAGGCGAGTTCCTATGTCGTTGTAAACCTTGGCATATCAAAAGATCAGGCCAGTGGTGAACATGCAGCGTTAATGCTGAAGCCGTTAACACAAAAATCGATTTTTCTCGCAGACCAGTTGGTTGTGCAGTTTTATCGTAAATTAAGTTTTTACTTAATGACATCTTTTAAACAACTGCCGGCAGATCTCGTTTTACAGCTACTCTTAATGGCTAAAGAAAAGCATTTACCTTCAATTGAAACATCTGATCTTCACATTGTGCATGCATACCTCGCACAACAAATGCAATTTATGCAGAGCGCATTTAGTCTGCAACAATGGTTAATAAATAAACTCAGCCATCTTGATGAAGATACTTATATTTGTTTAGATAAAAATACGTTATTTACCTCTAGCGAACAGGCATTAAATTTTATCGTTGCAAAAATACTACAGCAGCAATTAGATGAAGAGATTGCATGGCAATATTCATTAACGGGTAAAAAACAAATTCAGCAACAATTACGAAAAGTGTTGCGCAATATTATTGAGCGTTAATTTAGAGCGTGTTGAACTTAGCTGTTTGGCATTTTTACTGTGTTAACGCTTTACTGGAGTAGAATAACTACACGGCGTAATCGCTGCCTTGTATAAATACCAAACAAATTGCAGCAAAAGTAAACATGAAAGATCAACACGCACTAGTGTATTTGAACCTGCCACAACCAGAATTTACGCATTTTATGAAATAGGCACATTTGTTGAGCTGATAGGTTGAAATCAGTATCTAATATGATTTTATCAACGTAATATAAAATGACATTCGCTAATGCTGCATTTGGCGTGTGGAGATATGTTTTAACAAGTATCGATAGCCATCGCTCAGGGTCAGAAAGTGTATCTGGAAGTTTTTTCATCATGTTATCCTATTGTCTATTTTTACTGACACAGCTTGTAAGTAAACTTTGCCATATCACTCTTTTCGCCACCGTGTTTAAACTTTGGCATTCATTACCATGTATAACGCCGTTTGAAATCAGCTTAGCAAGTAATTGCGTTGGTAAAGCTACTTGCGCTAATTCTCTTTCGCAATAAGTAGTTGTTTGTCTGCCCATTTGTCTTCCTTTTGCTCGTCGTTTTATAACTAACAGTAGCTATTATAATTATTAAATGCAAATGATAATTAATTGTATTTGGGTTTAAGGTTATTGTTTAGCGTAATTAATAGCGTTACTATTTGATCCGAAAAGTAAAAACTGGGAGTAATTTGATGACAGCTGTCATTGAAGTAAAAGGGTTAACCAAAGTATATGGTGAACTGAAAGCGGTAGATGGTGTCGATTTTTCAATAAATAAAGGGCAATGTTTTGGTCTGCTAGGACCTAATGGTGCAGGAAAAACCACAACAATTGAGATTATGGAAGGCATTATCCAACCAACGAGTGGGGAAATAAACTATTATGGTAAACCTGCTTCACCGGAGATAGCTCAACAAATTGGAATTCAATTTCAACATACGGCATTACAAGACTTTCTAACGGTAAAAGAAACGTTAGATTTATTTACATCGTTTTATCAACACACGGTGACGCATGATGCACTAATCGAATTATGCGATCTTGGTGACTTTCTCTCTCGTGATAATCGCTTGTTATCTGGTGGCCAACGACAAAGGTTGTTACTGGCGTTAGCACTTATTAATGATCCCGATATTATTTTTTTAGATGAACCTACGACGGGCCTTGATCCGCAAGCAAGGCGTAATTTCTGGCAACTGATCAGAAAAATAAAAGCCAATGATAAAACGGTTATTTTGACAACTCATTATATGGATGAAGCTGAACAGCTGTGTGATGAGGTCGCTATTATGGATAAAGGTAAAGTGATTGAGCATGGTGCGCCCGAAAAATTATTAACAAAACATTTTAATGATGTTTTCATTTACTTACCCAAAGAAGATGTAAGCGACGATATTATTAAAGAAAATAACTGGTCAATTGAAGCGAATCGAGTCGCTATGTCGACCTCACAGGTGGAGCAAACGTTGGCATATCTCATCGCACAAAACATTTCATTAACAGGCTTGCACGTAAAGTCTCCAAACCTTGATGATTTGTTTTTGAAATTAACAGGCCATTCGTTGAGAGAATAATATGAATATAAAACGATTTTTAGCTGTAGTAAAAGCAAGAAACTTAGAATTTGTGCGTGATAAATCCTCTTTAGGTTGGAGTCTATTGTTCCCGGTAATTTTACTGGTGGTGTTATCTTTTGTTTTTTCTGGAGATGGTAAAGCGGCCTATAAAGTGGGGGTTATAAATATTGCACAAACAGACTCTTCATTTCTAGACACGAAATATATTGATTTTGTTGATTATCAAGACGTAACCCTTGCACAAACTAAGCTGTCACAGCATAGCCTTGATTTAGTGATAGATTTTCAACGCCAACAATATTGGATCAATCAAGATTCACCAAACGGTTATTTAGTTGAAAAAATATTTCTAGCATCTCAGCCAGGTTTTGAAGCGTTAACGACAATGGGTGAAAAAATTCGCTATGTAGACTGGGTGTTGCCAGGAATTTTAGGGATGAATATGATGTTTTCATGTTTATTTGGTGTCGGCTATGTCATCGTAAGGTATAGGAAAAATGCAGTACTAAAACGATTGAAAGCAACGCCATTAACAGCGCTTGAATTCGTAAGTGCTCAGCTAACGTCTCGCGCAATTATCGTCATGTTAACGTCTAGTGTTATCTATGCAGGGTGTAATGTCTTTTTTGATTTTTATATGCTCGGTAGTTACTTTGATCTCTTTATTGTCGGTATATTAGGTGCTGCTAGTTTAATCACCTTGGGTTTACTTATGGCGTCACGCAGTAAAAGTGAAGAGTTGACCGGAGGGTTACTTAATCTTGTATCGTGGCCAATGATGATGCTATCAGGTGTGTGGTTTAGTCTGGAAGGGGCACCGAAAAGCTTGCAGTTTTTTGCGGATTTTTTGCCTCTAACGCATTTAGTTTCAGGGGCGAGAAAAATAATTACCGAAGGAGCGAGTTTAGCTGATGTGAGTTACCATTTAACAATTATGTCGGTGATGACAATTCTCTTTTTATCGCTCGGTGCTTACCTTTTTAATTGGAATACGGAGCGTTAATCTTCCCAAAAAGGGTGTTTAATCCGTTTTATGTCAGCTTGTGGCGATGTAGATTGAGTAAAAAGCAATGTATTGGTACTTGCTAACGTTGACAAGTTTGTTCTTGGACCTAGTGAGCCTCTTGGTAATTTGACCAATGGGGCGCTCGTCTGATTTGCAAAGCTATAAAAAGAAATTAAATGGTATCGGCGATAATTTTTGCGATAAAAAATCCCCTGATTTGTATATTCCCACGCATAAGTGACTTTAAAATCTTTGCCTGAAACTTTTTCAAGGGGGGTATCATTGAACAGGTTATTGTCTAGTTCTTTTTGCCAAAGCCCTTTTTTAGAGCTAGTGTAAACTAAGGTTGAAGGCGATGTCATTATACCGTAGCGGCCGCCGTCAAAGGTCAAACGTTCACTTTTGCCTGTAGAAACGTTTATTTTATGTAAATCAACGTATTCCGGTTCATATACTGCAGAAATAATGGCGGTGTCATCCCATGACCATGTAGGTCGATTATGAACTTTATGCTGACTAGGTACAATTGATAGTTTTTCTGTTGCTAATTCATAGACATATATTTTGTCGGATTCATTACCATCCACGGGCGCTAAAAATGCTATTTTTGAACCATCATGAGACCAACGAGGGTAGCGAATTGAGCGTTCTAAAAAAGTCACCTGTGTGCGCTGTTTTCCTTGAGGGTTTGACAGCCATAATTCGTAAAAACCTGACTCGTTTGATACATAGGCAATTTTATCTTGTTTTGCTGAATAATGGGGATGGTGATGACTAAACTCAGATTGAATCAATGGGAATGGTGTTGAAACAACGTCACTATCTAAAGCTAATGTTGCTAAAAAGTATTTCTCACTTCGTTGTTGAAAAAAGAGTTCTGCACTTTTACTCGCAAAGGCCGGATAGCTAAAACCATCTATACTGATTTTAACCGTTTCTTTGGTTTCAATATCAATAATATAGCCGCTACGTCTGTCTGCTCTCTGGGCTGCATAAACTAACTTTTTACCGGAAGGGTGCCAAGTAAGCCCGACGATGTCTTCTTCATTACTTGTAAGAGCCGTAGCTTCGCCTGTAGTTAGGTTAATTAAGTAAATATTCTCGTTGAATCGACTTATACGACGCGTTACCGCAATATGTTCGCCATCGGGCGAGAATTTAAAGTCCCTATCTTTATAGCCGCAATCTTGACTACATGAAAAACGAATTGGTTGGCTTTGTTGATCGGTTAAATCAATAAAGTAAATACCATTATGATCTGCGGGTTCATGAAAACCATGAAAGGCAAGTGTTTTGTCGTCTGGAGAAATATCAATATAGTAATAACCGCCTCTTAGTGGGCAATCGACAATAGGCTTTTCTTCGTTTGTTTTGATTCTTAATTGGATAACTTGGCATTGACTTCGGTCAGCTGCACGCTTTGCAAAATAAAGATATTGTCCATCATTACTCCACACAGAATGACTCACATGATCATCACCAAACGTTAGTTGCTTTGGGGCTTGCTGTGGGTTATCGCGATCTTTCAAGTACAAATTTCGGCTGGCTTGTTCACCGCTCCATTTAAAAGCGACTTTTCTCCCATCAGGTGAAGGAGAAGCAAAAAGCTCTGTGCCAGGCTCTCTGGTAACTTGAGACACTTCAATATCAGTAAACTCAGATGGTTTAGTGAGTTGCATAGCAACAATGGCGAGTAAACCTATTAATACAACTGATAAAGCAATGACACCTTTTGGTGCAGTTGGCGAGGGTTCAGGTGTTGAATCTAGTTCTATCGTTTCAGTATTACTTGCCTCGACAAACTCTGGTTCAACGATTAAGCGATAGCCAACTTTTCTAATCGTTTCAATTATTTCACTATCACCACTTGCGCCCTCTAACTTTTGGCGTAAATGCCAAATGGCATTGGTTAACGCTTTTTCACCAACGTAATGATTGCCTGCCCATACTTGCTCAATAAGCTCATCTCTAGGAACAACACGCGGGTATTCTTTTGCTAGGTAACACAACAATTCAATAAATTTAGGTTGTATTGATTGCTTTTCTTGGCCTGAAAAACAAATAGCATATTCGATAGGGATCACCTGGCAACTACCAATATTGAATACCGAATCTGAAATCATAAACCGAGTAAATGCCTTGTTTTATTTAGAGGGTAAGATAGATAAAAATTATTCATTAATAATACCCAGTACTATGCGCACATACAATAAAAACATCTTACATTAGTGCAATTAAATGTAACCTAGTATTAACAAAAATGTTTGATTTTTAATGTTGTTAACCCACTGTTTTATATGGTTAATTTTTAAAATAGATATTAAATAGATATAGAAAAGACGCCTAGCCGATTGCACCTATTTCGTAACATGCCTTAATAGCGTTAAAGCAAGAATAATAATACTGGTTGCTTTTGATGTTGTAATACGTGTTTTGTCGCATTCGCGATATATTAACGTCAGCAACATGTTTTTGATAAATACACAATATATAAGGGAAATGTCATGAAAAAAACGCTCGTTACGATGGCGATACAGACAGCTATATTTAGCTCTGCTGTTGCCTTTTCTAACACCGCCATTGCTGATGAAAATCCATCATTGGCCGAAGTAGAAGTACAATCATCTTCGGTAGATGAATCTTCAGAATCAACAGTTGCCAAAGATAAGCCTGAAAAAATTACTGTTACAGGCTCACGTTTAAGACGCGATAGTTTCAGTGTTGCTACACCACTAGCGACAATGGACAGAGAAGCTATAGAAGACACTGGTATTGGTTCTCTTTCAGATATATTAATTGATGAATTACCACAGTTATCTGAAGGTACTAGTAATAGTAACTCGCAATCAAGTGTACAAAACACAGGCCTTTCTACCATTGATTTACGTGAGTTAGGTACGAATCGCACATTAACTCTGATTGATGGTCGCCGTGTTGTCTCTAACAGTTACAGTGGCAATTACGTGAGTTTAAGTACGATCCCATCAGGAATGGTAGATCGTGTTGAAGTTATTACAGGTGGCGCATCAGCAGCGTATGGGTCTGATGCGGTAGCAGGTGTTGTAAATATTATTACCAAAAAAGATGCCGAAGGGTTTTCATTTAAAGCACGTGGCGGCGAATCAGACGCTGGCGGTGCAAGAGAATACGGTTTAGATATTGATTATGGTACTGATATTGCTGATGGCCGTGGTAGCATTTTCTTAGCATCAAGCTACGATCGTGAATTTGGTTTAGACTTTGAAGATCGTAAACGTGCGCAACAGCAAGACTCATGGGATTACGATGATGAGTTAATGTGTAATGTGATGCTAACGGAAACTGGCGATCAATGTATGCGTGACATCACGAAAGCTGATTGGCGCAGTTTAAGTGATTCAATCCCAGGTGGTGTGTTTGATGAAAAAAGCAGTACACGCCCAGATGCTGGTTTTTGGTATGATCAAAACGGCTTAAGAGATGATTGGCACGAAGAGCGTTACGGTATTAATACTAACCAATTTGTTATGCTTCGTGTTCCAGATGAAAAAGCCTCTGCGGCGGTAAAAGTTGACTATGACATTACTGACGACACGATGTTCTATGGTCAAGTGCAATACAGTTATAACCGCTCGATAAATCACAAATCACCAGAAAGTGAAGATGAATGTGATTTAATTGTTACACGTGACTCATCAACTGGAGAATTTGGTGAAGATTGTATCGGCCGTATACCAAAAAATAACCCATTCATGCCAGAAGAGATTCGTGAACAAGCAAGTTCTCGAGGTGTAAAGTGGGACAGAAACTTTGCAGAAGTAGGCAACATTGTTACTGACAATACCCGTAGAACGATTCGTTCATGGGCAGGTCTACAAGGCACTATGTTAGATGGTAATTGGGATTGGGACTTATCGGTAGGTTTTGGCAAATTTGAACAGCGCCAACGCCGCTTTAATGAAATATTTGTTGCTAATGTGCGTAATGCCTTAGATGTCGAAAGTGACGGAAATGGCGGTTATCAATGTGTTGACGCAGCTGCACGTGCTGAAGGTTGTGTTCCATTAAACATGTTTGGTGAAGGCGCGATTTCTACTGAAGCGGCAGATTATATTCGTTCAAACCCACAAATTAATACTGATATCGAACAGTTTAATGTATTAGGTTATATGGCAGGCGACTTGTTTGAAATGCCTGCTGGTATGGTGTCTTCTGTATTTGGTTTTGAATACCGTAAAGATTCACAAGAAGTAAATACAAATGTACCTAATGGTGGTGTTACCTTTAACTATGTTCCTGACTTTAAAGGTGACTTAAGTGTAGCTGAAGTTTTTGCTGAAGCGGCTTTCCCATTATTAAAAGATGTTGAGGGTGCAAAAAACTTATCTGCTGAAGTCTCTGTACGTTTAGCTGAATATGATTTAGATAATATCGATTTAGTACAAAGTTACAAAGCAGGTTTAGTGTGGGAACCAATAGAAGGTTATGCTATTCGTGCAAACTGGGCGCGTGCGCAACGTGCACCAACCATTACTGAAGCAATGTCACCACCACGTGGTGATTACGATTCCTTTGACGATATTTGTGATGGCACAACGGCTACGTCCACTGAACCAGGTCATGCAAATTGTAGACAAATACCAGGTATTGCTGCGACTATCGCATCAGAAGGGGTATTTGATGATGAAAACAATAGTTATTCACCAAATGTCGGTAACGAAGATCTATTTGAAGAAACGGCTGATACCGTTACTTTAGGTATCACAATGGCACCGGCATTTTTAGATGGCTTTAGAATGGCGATTGATTATTATGATATTTCAATTGAAGATGCGATTACTTCTTTTGGTAACGAAGACATCATTGAATTTTGTTATAACTCATCGTTAGAATTTGGTAATGACAACCCATTCTGTAATGACGTTCAGCGTGATCCAACAGACGGTCAAATTACGGGGGTTATGCAACGCCTATATAACCAAGATGAAATTAGTACAAGTGGTTATGATGTTGCGGCAGAATACCGTTTTGATTTAAATGAATATGGTAACGTTAAAATTAAAGCCGACTGGACACATGTGATCAGCTATGCTGAAACGAAAACATCACCTGATGGTCAATATACCACCGACTATACAGGATCATTATCTGCTGATGTTTTCCAAGATGCAGCGAGTGCTTCTGTTACCTGGTACAAAGATAGCTGGCGCGTGCGTTGGAGCATGAAGTATAAGAGTGATGTTGTATCAAGCAAATCTCTTTATGATGACTTCTACGAGCCACTAGATGCAGATGGGCGTGGCGGTCTTATCCCAGAATATCAAGCGGCTTGTGCAGAAGACTCAAGTGTTTGTGTTGATAACCCAGAAAAACCATACCAGTTATTCTTGCCATCATATGTGCGTAATGATGTGTCTGTTTCTTACAGCACTGATTTAAGCAACGGCGCTGAATTACGTGTATTTGGTGGTGTTAACAACGTGTTTGATAATAATGGCCCGTTCATTTTAGGTGGTAAAGGTAATTACGACAGTGCTTACGGTGGCGGTAAAGGACGTTTCTTCTACGCTGGCGCAGAAGTTAAGTTCTAAGGTTCATTAAAAATATAACTATTTTTAATTGAACTGAATGTTCTCTCTGGACGAAACATTTTCACAAGGATGTGAAGTCAAGTGAAACGGACTTTACTGCAAGATGCAGCACATGGATGTGTAATTTTTTCACCATAAATAGGTAAGTGTATGGGTATAATCGGTAAATGGTGGTGTGCCGCATTTTTAGGTTTGACCGCGGTATCTACTTCGATAAGTCAGGCATCTGATGATGAGCAGCAAATGCTAGTGTCAGATGGCCCTTATATCAAAAAGCAGGATAAATCGTTAACGGTAGAATGTGTTGTTAATAGTGAAGTTAAGCGTTTTGTAAATATGACATATACGCCAAGCCTAAATGTTGAAAACTGCGGCTATCCAGTAACATTATCGGCGATTAATTTTATTGAACAATCTACTTTAAGGTTTGATACCAATCAGCGTATTGTTGCCACGAGTGATTTTCATGGTCAATACAGCTTAATGAAAAGTATTCTGCAAAATAACGGTGTTATTGATAACAATGGTAATTGGGCATTAGGTAAAGGGCACTTTGTTATCACCGGGGATATTTTTGATCGTGGCGACAAAGTCACGGAAATTCTTTGGTTTATTTACCATTTAGAACAGCAAGCCAAAGCGGCAGGTGGCTATGTGCACCTTTTATTAGGTAATCATGAGGTGATGATTTTAAATGGCGATTTACGTTATTTGCACCCTAAGTACATTGACGTTGCTAGAATGCTTGATACTCCATTTGAACTTCTCTTTGATCAGGGGACTGTTTTAGGTGAATGGTTGAGAAGTAAACCTGTTTTGGTAAAAATTAACGATATGTTGTTTGCTCATGGGGGATTTCATCCCGAGCTCGTTGAAAAAAAACTAACCCTTGAAACAATTAACACAACGTTTAAAACAAACTTAGTTAAGCGTGAACTTGCTGAGCCTCGCACTGGCTTAGGACGTTACCTTCATAAATCTAATGGGCCTATCTGGTATCGAGGACTATTAAGAGACAATGGCGCTACGTCAGCTGAAATCGATCTGCTTTTGACACATTTTGATGTTAAACACCTCGTTGTTGGTCATACGTCGCAAAAAGAAGTGTTAACTAAGCATCAAGGGCGAGTTATCGCTATTGATTCGAGTATTAAACGTGGTCAATATGGTGAAGTACTCATCGTAGAGGGTAATGAAAAATGGCGAGGAACGCCAAGTGGTGAGAAACGCCAACTTATTGATTATGATTAATATAGTAAATTATTGACGGTGAATAAATGACGTAAACCCTGCTATACTTGGCAATAGAGGCCAAACATGGAGTTACGTCATTGTTGTTAAAATTAGTTGGAATATTTTTTGTAACACTCGCTGCTATTGGTGCTGTTTTACCATTGTTACCTACTACGCCCTTTTTATTGGTGGCAGCTGCATGTTTTGCTAAGTCTTCACCTCGACTTTATAAAATGCTATTAGCCAACAAAGTATTTGGGCCACTAATTTATCATTGGCAACAATCTAAAAGTATCCCAAAAAGAGGTAAAGTGGTTGCACTTGTCTCAATAATATTAGCGGCTGCTTGGTCAGTTTATATACTTGATAATATTTGGCTTAAGTTACTAACCGTCGCTTTAATTAGCGGTCCGTTTATTTTTATCTGTCGTTTGCCTGTAGCGAATGGAAATCACTTATCGAAATAACAATAGAATGATTACATTAATAGAAGGGAATCTATAATGACAAATGTTGATGTACGGCGAATTAATAGCATATTCGCCGCTTGTATTTGGGTTGGTCTCGTTATTTATACAGGTGTTGTTTTCGATTCACTTTTCCTCTTGGCTTTATACCTGTTTGTTATTCAATTCTCACATTCGGTGAATCATGTGCTGACGATTAAGTTAACATCGTATCACTCGCAAAAGGTTTTACGCATTAGTCAATTAGTCTTTATACCGTTTGCAACTGTGTTGTTGCAGTGGTTCAAAGAAAATCAGGGCCATTCATTTTATTTGCGACGCCCCATTATTTGATACTTTCTAGCTTATGTTTTAGTGTGTTTTGGTTTTCCGCCTATTTACTTAATAGGCGCATCAATGAGCAATGATACTGACGATAGATTAGCTAAGTGCTTTACTAACTAGTGCCGCCAAATGCTCTGGTAGTTGTAGACTTAGTGCAATTTCATGGCCTTGAGCTGACATTTTTTTCCATGTTTTTTGTAAAATACTAATAACCTTTTCATCGTTATGTTTTACTGCAAAGGGCTCAAAATAGTGCTGTAAAAAGACTAAACAAGCGACATCTTCCAATATTTGGCTATCTTGATTTCTTTTTAGCTTTTCTTTTCGGATGATACTTGCGGTTTTTTCAGCCTCTTCATTATTGTACTGGCAGTCAAGCATCACATCTTTAGCTAACTCTGCGTGCATTTTCCCTAGATCTTTACGCCACGTTAAATAACCCTGCTTACCTTCAGGGTAGGTAGAGCGTGCAATATGCCAACGTTTTACATGCTGAGCTCTTACTGCTATCTGTAAATATTCATTAGCCGTTGGCCAGTATTTGTTTAAACACGCAGTCATTTGATGACCATAAATAAGCTCTTTGGCAATCATTTCGCCATTGATATTTATTTTATTAGGGTCTTGCTGGTTGATTTTATCAATCGCAGTTAACACTTGATGACAACGATCTATAGTCATATTAACGCCTGTTAATTGTAGTATTTGGTTTGATCATATCGCTTAATAAAAGGAGTTCAAGTTTTCGTTTCCCAATTTATCGACTATTTTCTATAGATTGATATTAACTTTGTGTTGTTGTTAAAGAGGGATTTGCGTATAATGCTCTCCCGTCTTGTTGAGACGGCAGTAGCGCTATAATTCATTGCACTTTAATGCCGATTCAATACACAAAAAGCAAATTTTTCTAATTCTCCTGACTCTGGGTAACGCATGACAACTAGATATATTTTTGTAACCGGTGGCGTTGTATCGTCTCTTGGTAAAGGTATTGCTGCTGCATCTCTCGCTGCAATTCTTGAAGCACGTGGTTTAAAAGTCACGATGTTAAAGTTAGACCCGTATATTAATGTTGACCCAGGGACAATGAGCCCTATTCAACATGGTGAAGTATTTGTTACCGAAGATGGTGCCGAAACTGACTTAGATTTAGGTCATTATGAGCGCTTTATTCGCACCAAAATGACAAAGCGTAATAACTTTACCCAAGGCCGTATTTATCAAGACGTGCTTGCGCGTGAACGTAGAGGTGAATATTTAGGTGCAACAATTCAGGTTGTGCCACATATCACCAACGACATAAAACGCCGTGTAATTGAAGGTGCTGAAGGTGCTGATGTTGCAATGGTAGAAATTGGTGGCACTGTTGGTGACATTGAATCTCAACCGTTCTTAGAAGCAATACGCCAACTTGGTACAGAACTGGGTCGTGAACGAGCAATGTTTATGCACCTTACACTTGTGCCGTATTTGGCAGCTTCAGGTGAAATTAAAACTAAGCCGACTCAACACTCGGTTAAAGAGCTTCGCTCTATCGGTATTTTCCCTGATCTATTAGTTTGCCGCAGTGAAAACGCAATTCCAGCCAATGAACGTGAAAAAATCGCATTATTTTGTAATGTCGCTGAACGCGCCGTTATCGCGATGCGTGATGTTGATTCTATTTATAAAATTCCAGCCATTTTAAAAGAACAAGGTGCTGATGAACTTGTGGTTAAGCGATTTGGTATAGAAGCGCCGGAAGCCGATTTATCAGAATGGGAAAAAGTATTATATCAAGAAGCTAACTCTATCAGTGAAGTTAGAGTTGGTATGGTAGGCAAGTATATAGAATTGCCTGATGCCTATAAATCTGTCAACGAAGCCTTAAAGCATGCCGGTTTAAAAAACCAGTTGAATGTTAAAATTGAATATATTGATTCGCAAAATATTGAGTCAAAAGGTACTGAGCAATTATCTAATCTGCACGCTATTTTAGTGCCAGGCGGTTTTGGTGAACGTGGTGTTGAAGGAAAAATATTAGCGGCACAATATGCCCGTGAAAACAAAATTCCCTACTTAGGTATTTGTTTAGGTATGCAAGTCGCCCTAATCGAATATGCACGAAATGTAGTAGGCATGGAAGGTGCTCACAGTACAGAATTCAATAAAGACACACCTTATCCAGTTGTTGGTTTAATCAATGAATGGTTAGACGAAGAAGGGCAAGTTGAGTACCGGGATGAAAATTCAGATCTGGGTGGTACTATGCGTTTAGGATCGCAATTGTGTCACCTGTTGAAAGGTACCAAGGTGTGTGACGTATATGGTAGTGAAACAATTTATGAAAGACACCGTCATCGTTTTGAGGTAAATAATAACTATAGAGAAAAAATTAGCGATGCTGGTTTAGTGTTTTCTGGGTTGTCTACCGATAAGAGCTTGGTAGAGGTGATAGAAATTCCAGAACATCCATGGTTTATTGCTGGGCAGTTTCATCCGGAGTTTAATTCAACACCACGAGATGGCCACCCACTATTTGAGAGTTTTATTGCCGCTGCTTACGAGTATCGCAAAAACAAATCAAATAAAGCATAGTCTTTTAAAACCGTAGCTCTTGCTGCGGTTTTGTATTTTTAACGCTTATTTAGAAAAATAAAGCATTAACTTAAGTTAGTTGTTCATTCGCTGTAGTGAACAATAAAGTCAGAGGAATAATAATGGCAAATATCAGTAAAGTGATAGCACGTGAGATTATGGATTCGCGTGGAAATCCAACGGTAGAAGTAGACGTATTTTTAGCATCAGGCGCTTGGGGACGTGCTGCGGCTCCATCTGGTGCATCTACTGGCTCTCGTGAAGCGTTAGAATTACGCGATGGCGACAAAGCACGTTACTTAGGTAAAGGTGTGCTAAAGGCAGTTGCTGCCGTTAACAATGAAATCCAAACTGCACTTGTTGGTCAGAATGCTCTTGAACAAGCAAAGATTGATCAAATTATGATTGATTTAGATGGCACTGAGAATAAAGAGAAATTTGGTGCGAATGCGATTCTTGCTGTTTCATTAGCCAATGCAAAAGCTGCAGCGATGGAAAAGAAAGTACAGTTGTTTGAACATATCGCTGACCTAAATGGCACGTCTGGACAATACTCATTACCACTACCGATGATGAATATTTTAAATGGCGGTGAGCATGCTGATAACAATGTTGATATTCAAGAGTTTATGATACAGCCTGTTAGCGCGCCTAGTTTTAAAGAAGCTCTTCGCATGGGCGCAGAAATTTTCCACGCACTTAAGAAAGTATTGTCTGCAAAAGGCATGAATACTGCTGTTGGTGACGAAGGTGGCTTTGCTCCTAACCTAGAATCAAATGCAGATGCTTTGGCTGTGATTAAAGAAGCAACAGAAGCGGCAGGGTATGTTTTAGGCAAAGATATTACGTTGGCAATGGATTGTGCTGCATCTGAGTTTTACGATGCTGAGCAAGGTATCTATGATCTTAAAGGCGAAGGCAAGCAGTTTAGTGCTAACGAATTTTCTGACTTCTTAGCGACACTTTGTGAGCAATACCCGATTGTATCTATTGAAGATGGTTTAGATGAGTCAGACTGGGATGGATTTGCTTATCAAACTAAGTTACTCGGCGATAAAGTACAAATTGTTGGTGATGACTTATTTGTAACAAATACTAAGATCCTAGCAAGAGGCATTGAACAAGGAATTGGTAATTCAATTTTAATCAAGTTTAACCAAATTGGTTCATTAACTGAAACGTTAGCGGCGATCAAAATGGCTAAAGATGCAGGCTTTACTGCCGTGATTTCACACAGAAGTGGCGAAACAGAAGATGCAACAATAGCTGATTTAGCGGTAGGTACTGCTGCGGGGCAAATTAAGACCGGCTCTCTATGTCGTTCAGATCGTGTATCTAAGTACAATCAACTATTAAGAATTGAAGAGTATTTAGGTGATAAAGCTGTATTTAACGGCTTATCTGAAGTTAAAGGTCAATAACCTTTACAAGCGATAATAAAAAACCACTCATTTGAGTGGTTTTTTATTTGTATCCGTTTTATGAAAAGCCGTTACTCTTTTAATAAATGTACATCGCGTTGAGGGAACGGTATTTCGATGTTCGCCTCTTTTAAAGCTAAATAGATCGCCTTGTATGCTTTAAATTTTGTCTCATACAAGCTTTCGGTAGGTGTCCAAACACGTAAAGAAATATCGATAGAACTATCGCCAAACGCATCAATGCCAATTTGCGGAGCTTTAGTGTCACCAGCAATACCTAGTTTTTCAATAACTTCTTCAAGCAATGCTATCGTACTGATAGGGTCTTCTTTATAGGCTATACCAACCGAAAGCTCTAATAATGAATCATTTTTAGAGTTGTGTAGTATCTCACCAACGATATGTTTATTTGGAATGGTAATTTCTACATTATCTTCATCGGCAATAATGGTGTAAGCGAGCAAAACTTGCTTAACAACACCAGTAACGCCTTCTACTGTGATGGTATCACCGACAACAAAGGGTCGAATTAAAATAATATTAAAACCTGCTGCATAGTTGGCAAGCAAACCTTGTAGTGCCAAACCTGCGCCTAATGAAATCGCACCAATTGCAGCAATAAAGGGAGTAACGCTGATCCCCAACTTTCCAAGCGCAATAATTGTTATCATAACAACAATGAGCATTTTAGCTGTGTTAGATAAGAATTGACTTAAGGTAATGTCCAAATCATGCTTTTGACAAAGTTTTAGTACTGCTCCGGCAATTTTACCTGCAAGAATAAACCCGATAATAAAGATAATAACGGCACCAATTAGCTGAAAGGTATAATTGGTAAAAAATTCCACAGTAACTTGATAGGCTTGTGTGATTAAATCTATTTCATTTTGTAGCAATTTACTTGGATCGAGTCCATCTGCCTCTGAAGCTGATGTTGGTTCTTGAAACAGCATTGTTTACTCCCTAGTTTGTACGATAAGGCTTAGTGATAATATCAATAGTGTAAACGAGTATCGGTTGCTAATCGATTAAATATCAAGTCTCATTTGCGAGCCTGAATAAGCAATTTATCTTTGAGTTACAATGCAGTATGCTTAAAGCGTAAACAAATAAGGTTAAAGAGCAACATATAACAGTTATGACAACGCAAGTATCTTTATGGCAAGATGAAACTCAATCAGCAGACTTTGCAGAGTTGTGTTGTGCCTTGTACGAAAGAGAAATTGCAACCTTATCTAATTTACAAATTGATAACCCTCACGTCCTTCAAGGGCGTTTAAAGAGCCTTTCCTACTATATAAAGCGCACAGCTGAAAAAATGCTACAAGCAGAAACGCCACTTACACTCGATATTCAAAATGCCAGTTGGTCAGCGAAGCAATCTGCGCATATGCCTTTAACGGGACAGGACTCCAGCGCAATAAGTCAATGGTATTTAACAAACAAACTTGCTTTGGGTTTAGTGGTACCTATAGCGGATAATAATCGGATAATGTTAGATTCAATCGATAGAATTGATGTTGAAAACAATCGATTTCGAACAAATACTTTTGGTTGGTTTGATTTAACAAAGCAGAAATATGAGCGATTACAGTTATTAAAACCAAACAAAAAGGTGATGACAGCTGCGTGCTCTGGGCATACTTGGAACAATGATGTAAAAGGAAACCCTGTCATGCCAACGTTACGTGAATTGTTGCTTTCTTGTGAGATAAATTGGCGTAATTTCAAGCAACCTTCAATAATAAACGTGTGAATTGATGCTTGGTTGTTTACAGCACGTTTATCGCACTTATAATAACCCTATTCTTAAAATAATATTCTTAACTTCATGCGCGTGATAACAGGCATTTTGCTTATTTTTTTGGTTATGCTGCAATACCGACTTTGGTTTGGTAAAAACAGCGTACCTGATTATCTTGCGTTAGAAGATGAAATTGCACGTCAACAAGCTGATAACAACAAGTTAATCAGACGAAACAAGTTACTTTACGCAGATACCGACGATTTAAAGTCAGGGGTTGAGGCAATAGAGGAACGTGCCCGTAATGAGTTAGGTATGATAAAAGAGAATGAAACATTTGTTCGTATCATTACACAAAAACCTGATAAAGGCTAAACGCGCTAATGCCTGATTTTCCTAAAATAGTTGCAGTTGTTCCCGCTGCGGGCGTAGGCAAACGCATGAAAGCGAATTGCCCTAAACAATATTTAACTATTGCAAATAAAACGATTCTGCAACATACCGTAGACAAGCTTGTAAGCCACCCCAAGATATCAGCCGTTGTTTTATCAATTAGCAAAAATGATGAATATTTTGATAGTACTCAGCTGTCAAAGTACGAAAATGTGCATATAGCAACAGGCGGCAAAGAGCGCGTTGATTCGGTACTCAATGGCTTATGCGCTATTGAACGTTTAGCGGCAGATTGGGTTATTGTTCATGACGCAGCAAGACCTTGTATTACACATGAAGACATTAGTTTGCTTATTGAACAATGCACTAGACACAAACGCGGTGGGTTATTAGCTGTGCCGGTAAGAGATACAATGAAACGTGCAAAACTAATGAGTAACGGGTTATCTCTTGTAGATAGGACAGTAGAGCGTCAACAACTATGGCATGCATTAACACCACAAATGTACCACGCTCAAGCATTACAGAGTGCGATTGAACAAGCATTAATTAAAGGTGAGGTCGTCACCGATGAGGCTTCTGCGATGGAATTAGCCGGCGAAGATAGCTTATTGGTCGAAGGTCGTGCAGATAATATTAAAATAACACAACCTAATGATCTTGCTATGGCAGAATTTATCTTAATGAAACAACAGGAATCATTATGCGAATAGGGCACGGTTTTGATGTTCACAAATTTGGTGGTGAAGGCCCGATTGTGATGGCAGGTGTAAAAATTCCTTATCAAGCAGGGTTTATTGCGCACTCAGATGGTGATGTTGCCATTCATGCATTATGTGATGCAATGTTAGGTGCGTTATGTCTTGCAGATATTGGTAACCATTTTCCTGATACTGATGATGCTTTTAAAAATATAGACAGTCGTGTATTACTCCGCCATGTTGTTAACCTGATGTTTGAACAGGGTTTTAAGCTAGGGAATGCTGATATTACTATCGTGGCACAAGCACCTAAAATGGCGCCACACCTTGTTGATATGCGAACAATACTTTCTACCGATTTACAATGTGAGTTAAACCAAGTAAATGTTAAAGCGACAACTACTGAAAAGTTGGGCTATGTGGGTGAGAAATTAGGTGTAGCTGTTCATGCCGTTGTATTGTTGGTACCGCATGACTAATAGCATCATGGAAAAATGGCATTACTTGTATGGCTTACCTAATATAACCGCTGACCTGCGTACGAGCCCAGAAGACTTTAAAGTCTTTGAAATGTTGCCATTCGAACCCTCAGGTGACGGTGAGCATCTCTTTGTAAAAATTAGAAAAAAAGGTGTTAATACAGGATTTGTTGCAAAGGAGTTGGCAAACTTTTTTAATATTAAAGATACCTTAGTAAGTTACGCGGGTTTAAAGGATCGCTTTGCGGTAACTGAGCAGTGGTTTGGTGTTCACCTTCCTGGAAAAACAATTGATAATTTAGATGGTTTTAATCTTGAAGGTGTCGACGTTATTACCACTACACGTCATCACAAAAAGTTACGCATAGGTGCGCTCAGTGGGAATACCTTTCAAATTGTATTAAGAAACGTAAGTGATCTTGAAGCATTAAAGCAACGTTGGCTTGCTATTAGTCGTTTCGGCGTGCCGAATTACTTTGGCGAACAACGTTTTGGCATTGACGGCGGCAATGTTGCCAAGGCACGAGAAATGTTTGCTGGCGCAAAAGTAAAAAACAAAAAAATGCGAGGTATTTACCTGTCGGCAGCACGTTCATTTATATTTAATCAAATTGTCGCCAACAGAATAGAAAATAAAATATTTGATGTAATAAAAATTGGTGATGCATTAATGCTATCGGGTACTAATTCAGTATTTAAAGTTGATAAGGTAACAGAAGAGCTATCAGCGCGGCTTATAGAAGGTGATGTAGATCTCACTGCGGCCATGTGGGGTAAAGGGGAACTGTTTACTTTTGCCGACGTTGCTGATGATGAAGCGCAAGTGGCAGAAATGTGTGATGGCCTACGTCAAGGCTTGGAAGAATTTGGTCTTAAACAAGAGCGAAGGCGCATAAGGTTACTTCCCCAAATGTGCGGCATAGATACTGATGAAAAACAACAACTCGCTAAGCTCACATTCACACTTGAGTCAGGATGTTTTGCAACCGCTGTATTGCGTGAATTAGTGTGTTATCAAGATTTAACAGTACGACAGGGGAGTGGCAAAGCATGAGAATTCTCTTAAGTAACGATGACGGCGTAAACGCATTTGGCATTAAGGCGTTGTTTGACGAATTAATTAAAATAGCAGATGTTACGGTTGTTGCGCCTGATAGAAACTGCAGTGGTGCAAGTAATTCGTTAACACTATTAAACCCATTGCGCGCTCAAAAACTAGACAATGGTTTTTATTCCGTCAATGGCACGCCGACAGACTCTGTGCATCTAGGTATTAGCCAATTAATGGATCCTGCACCAGATTTGGTAGTGGCTGGCATAAACCACGGTGCTAATTTGGGAGATGATACCTTATATTCCGGTACCGTCGCTGCTGCTACTGAAGGACGACACATGGGGATGCCCGCCGTAGCGGTTTCGTTAGTGGGTAAACATGAAAATAACTTTAAAACGGCTGCAATTGTTGCTGCTCAGTTTATTGAACGGCTAAAAGAACATCCATTGCCTGCTGATCAAATTATTAATCTAAATGTGCCTGACCTGTCCATTGAAGACATAAAGGGTATAAAAGTAACAAGATTAGGTCATCGTCATAAAGCCGAAACGATGAAAATGAGTAAAGATCCGTGGCAGCGTAAAATATACTGGTATGGGGCATTAGGTGCTGAACTCGACGCAGGAGAAGGCACAGATTTTCATGCGGTAAGTCAAGGTTATGCATCTGTTACGCCATTAACCGTTGATATGACTGCATATAAAAGTATGCAAACAATGACCGAATGGGTTAGTGAATTTAATTTAAGAGAATAATAAAATGAATGTCAGAGTAGGACATCGAGTGGGTGGAAAATCCACACGTAGTGGTGAGTTGCTGGCGCAAAAACTGCAATCAGAAGGTATTAAAAATCAACAAGTATTACAAGCTATTGCGAGAAGCCCTAGACAAATATTTGTGCCTGAAATATTAGCTCATAAAGCTTACGATAATACTGCGTTACCTATTGGGCAGGGACAAACAATTTCTCAGCCTTATATTGTTGCTAAAATGTCCGAACTGTTATTAGAGGATGGAATGCCAGACAGTATCTTGGAAATTGGTACTGGTTCAGGTTATCAAACCTCTATACTTGCTCAACTTACTCCGCACGTTTTCTCTGTAGAACGTATTAAATCACTGCAATTTCAGGCAAAACGAAAGCTGCAATCGATAGATTTACATAATATCTCTATGAAGCATGGAGATGGTTGGAAGGGCTGGAAAAGTAAGGCTCCTTTTCAGGCTATTATTGTGACGGCAGCACCCAATACTGTACCGAGTGATTTGTTAGCACAATTAGCCGACGGTGGAAGGCTCGTGATTCCTGTTGGTGAGCAAACACAAATACTTAAAATAATTAAACGCCAAGGGGATAACTTCATTGAAGAGCACGTTGAAGCTGTGCGTTTTGTGCCTTTAGTACCAGGAGCGGTACAATGAAAATATTTACGTCTCTTTATGACTGGACGATAAAGTGGGCAAAGCATAAGTTTGCCCCACACATATTGGCAATACTCACCTTTGCTGAGTCTGTTTTTTTTCCAATTCCTCCTGATGTACTCCTTGCACCAATGGTGTTAGCTGAACGTAGAAAAGCATGGTTTTATGCAACATTGACGACAATCGCATCGGTAATTGGTGGTGTGGCAGGTTATGCCCTTGGTTACTATATGTTTGAACCTTGGATACAACCCGTTATTACTGAATGGGGTAAACAGGAAACATTTGATCAAGCCGTTTTATGGTTCCAAGAATGGGGAGTATGGGTTGTATTTATTGCAGGTTTTTCACCCGTCCCCTATAAAATATTTACGGTAAGCGCCGGTTTTTTACATATGGCATTTTGGCCATTTTTATTGGTTTCTGCAGTAGGAAGAGGTTTACGCTTTTTTCTTGTTGCCGGTTTGATCTATTTGGGCGGTGATACGATGGAACAAAAGCTGCGCAAATGGGTTGATATTTTGGGGTGGTTATTAGTTGCCTTAATTGTCATTCTTTACTTCATGTTGCGGTAGATAATAAAGTAAAACTATAAGAGGGATGTGTGCTTAATAGAATTGCTGTTTGTTTATTATTAGTTACTTTATTTGCCTGCTCGTCTAGGCAAACACCTGCACCTGTGGTTGAAGCAAAAGCGAAGGTACCACTCAGTAAGCAAGTGAGAAACAGTTTGTCTGGTGCTGAGTATATCGTTAAAAAAGGTGAAACCTTATATTCGATTTCTTGGCGTGCAGGACTCGATGTGAGAACGCTTGCATCCATCAATAATATTTCGCCACCATTTAAAATATTTCCCGGACAAAAAATTTTCTTAGCGAAAAAATCCGTGAAGCCGAGTAAAAATAAACGCTCCAGTAAAACCTTTCATAATCAACAACAAAAAGTTGTAAAAAAACCTGTTGCAACAAATAAAAAGCAAGAGTATGGTGAAAATGTAAGAGGACAAAAAACATACAGAAAGCCCTCTAACGATTCAGGTACATTTTCACAAAAAATTAGAACGTGGAAGTGGCCTGCTAAAGGAAAACTTATTAATAAGTTTTCTACAAGAAAGCAAGGTAGTAAAGGAATAGACATCGCAGGTAATCGTAATGATTCTGTGAAAGCAGCAGCTGATGGCAAGGTAGTTTATGCCGGTGATGTGTTACGAGGATACGGCCAGTTAATTATTGTTAAACATAATGATGATTACCTTAGTGCTTATGCTCATAACAATCAAATTTTGGTCAAGGAACAGCAAACTGTAAAAGCAGGTCAAACTATTGCGAAGATGGGTGATAGTGGTGCGGAAAGAGTCATGCTTCATTTTGAAGTTCGCTTTCGCGGTAAGCCAGTTAATCCCCTTAAATATCTGCCGAGAAGATAATAGCTAAAATAATAATTTGGAGATGACGTGAGTATTTTATAAGTAATTCAGCTTTGCTAATGATGGGAGATATAGCATGAGCAAAAAAAAAGAATTAAAAAATCAAATTGTCGATAATGCTGCAAATGCAGCTGAACAGGAAGTATTAGACAAAGTACAGGATGAAGTACCTTCAAATTTAGACGCCACACAGTTATACCTAGGTGAGATTGGCTTTTCACCGTTATTGACTGCTGAAGAAGAAGTTTATTTTTCTCGCCTCGCCTTAAAAGGCGACGAACCCTCTAGAAAACGTATGATTGAGAGTAATCTACGTCTCGTTGTTAAAATTGCACGCCGATATAATAATCGCGGATTACCGTTACTTGATCTAATTGAAGAAGGTAATCTAGGTCTCATTCGTGCCGTGGAAAAATTTGATCCAGAACGTGGTTTTAGGTTTTCTACTTACGCAACTTGGTGGATTAGGCAAACAATCGAACGCGCGATCATGAATCAAACACGCACGATTCGTTTACCTATACATGTTGTAAAAGAGCTTAATATATATCTACGCACTGCGCGGGAACTTGTTCAAAAACTCGATCATGAACCAACCGCGGAAGATATTGCCAGCGAGCTTGATGTGCCTGTTGCTGATGTGTCGAAAATGCTGCGCTTAAACGAACGTATTGCGTCGGTAGATACACCATTCGGGGCAGAATCAGATAAGGTATTGTTAGATGTTATTCCTGACGAAAAAGCTAACGGTCCTGAGAATAACTTACAAAGCGATGATATTAAAAATAATATTGTTCATTGGTTAAATGAACTAAACTCAAAGCAACGAGAAGTACTCGCGCGTCGCTTTGGTTTATTAGGCTATGAAGCAGCGACACTCGAAGACGTAGGTGTTGAAATTGGCTTAACACGTGAACGTGTCCGTCAAATACAAGTGGAGGCGTTAAAACGCTTAAGAGATATTTTAAGTGCTCAAGACTTGTCAATTGAAGCGTTGTTCCAAGCATAAATAGTTTTTTGTTTTGTTAGAAAACCAGCCTACTGGCTGGTTTTCTATTTGAGCTCGCTTTTACTTTATGCTTTAAACGTTTTCTTTTAATTTGTATAGCAGGTCAAGTGCTTGCCTAGGCGTTAAGTTGTCAATATCTGTTGATTCTAATGCTGTTACAACAGGGTGATTAGTTTCAACTAAAGTCAATTGCTCATAAGTCGCTTCCGAAGGTGTTTGACAGTATGTTTGCTGTGTTTCTAATTCTTTAAGTTTTTGTTTTGCACGTTGGATAACGACGCGTGGCACGCCTGCAAGTTGAGCTACTTGCAAACCAAAACTTTTACTTGCTGCTCCCTCTTGTACTGCATGCATAAAAATAATTTTATCATCATGCTCTTTTGCATCTAAATGCACATTTGCAAGTGTTGGTATTTGTTCAGCAAGTAAGGTTAATTCAAAGTAATGACTGGCAAATAATGTAAATGCTTTAGTATTGACTGCCAACATTTCCGCACATGCCCACGCAAGAGAAAGACCGTCATATGTACTTGTGCCTCGACCAATTTCATCTAGTAGTACTAAGCTGCTACTCGTTGCGTTATGTAGAATATTTGCTGTTTCTGTCATCTCTACCATAAACGTTGAACGACCACTGGCAAGATCATCAGAAGCGCCTATACGAGTAAAAATGCGATCGACTAACCCTATTTTTGCTGATTCTGCAGGTACAAAACAGCCAACATGAGCAAGTAACACAATGAGTGCTGTTTGCCTCATATATGTTGACTTACCCCCCATATTAGGACCAGTAATAATCAACATTTTTCGGCTATTAGTTAATTCAACAGGGTTTGCAATAAATGGATCGACAGTCATTTGTTCAACAACAGGGTGCCTGCCAGCTTCAATGTAGATCCCTGGTGTTTCTTCTAGTTGTGGTTGAGTGTATTGAAGTGACTCGGCACGTTCTGCAAAATTTGTTAACACATCAAGTGCAGCGAGCGATGCCGCTAATGATTGTAATTGTGCTATATCGGGTAAAATGATATCAAAAAGTTCATCGTACAGTTTCTTTTCTAAGGCTAAAAACTTGCTTTGCGCCGTTAATACTCTTTCTTCGTGGCTTTTTAGCTCTTCAGTAATAAATCGTTCATTGTTTTTTAACGTTTGGCGTCTTATATACTCTTCAGGAACTTCATTGGCATTGGCACGACTTATTTCAATATAAAAGCCATGTACCTTATTATAACCAACCTTTAATGATTGAATGCCCGTTCTTTCTTTCTCACGTTGTTCTAATTGTGCTAGAAATTCTGTTGCCCCTTGACTCAAATCACGCAACGTATCAAGTTCTTGATGATAACCTGGTGCTATTACTCCGCCATCTCTTATTAATACAGGCGGATTTTCTACAATTGCATTATCTAATAATCTACTCAGCGAAGGTATTGGTTTAGTATCTTCAGCAATATGAGTTAACAATGTGCTGTTTGTTGTCGAAATAATGGGCTGTAACTCTGGCAGCACATGCAAAGCGCTTTTCAATCTTGCAAAATCACGTGGTCTTGCACTGCGTAAGGCAATTCGTGCAACAATTCGTTCGATATCTCCGATTCTTTTCAACAAATCTTGGATATCAAAATAGTACTCGTGTTCGATTAGCGTTGTTATTGCGTTTTGTCTTGCTTGCAGTGTTGTTAGATCGCGTAAAGGGAAATGTAGCCATCGTTTTAATAGCCGAGAGCCCATTGGGGTAGATGTTCGATCTAGTACAGAAGATAACGTATTTTCTAATCCTCCTTGCAGGTTTTGGGTAAGTTCAAGGTTTCGCCGAGTAGCAGCATCCAAAATAACACCTTGTTGTGCAGATTCTGCCTTAATTGATCGAATATGCGGTAGGGCTGTACGTTGCGTATCTTTGACATACTGTAATAGACAGCCGGCTGCAGCAATACCTAATGGGTAAGATTCTACGCCAAAGCCTTTTAGTTCTTTGGTACCAAACTGCTGATTTAATAGCGCTACAGAAGTTTGATTATCAAATTCCCAATCGGGCCTTCTTCGCTTTCCTTTAAATTCACTAATCAACGCTTCATTCGTGAAAGATTCTGGATAAAGAAGCTCGGCAGGCGATAATCGCTGAAGCTCAGCCTGCAGCTGTTCGCTTGACTGTGGCTGACAAATGATAAAGCGACCACTTGTCATATCTAAATAAGCAAGGCCAAAAGCATTTTCGTTTTGAAAAATACTGACTAATAAATTATCTTGTCGCTCAGAGAGCAAGGCTTCATCACTTATAGTGCCTGGCGTAACAATACGCACTACTTTTCGTTCTACTGGCCCTTTACTTGTTGCAGGATCTCCCACCTGTTCACAAATGGCAATAGATTCACCAAGTTTGACAAGTTTTGCTAAATACGCTTCTACGGCATGATATGGAACTCCGGCCATAGGAATGGCATTGCCGCCTGATTTTCCACGAGCAGTAAGAGAGATATCGAGTAAATCAGCCGCTTTTTTAGCGTCATCAAAGAATAATTCGTAAAAGTCACCCATACGATAAAATACTAAAATGTTTGGAAATTCAGCCTTTATCGCCAAATATTGACGCATCATTGGGGTATGAGAAGTATTATCGAGATTTTGCGTTGCCATTGATACTCTTAATTATTGTCGTTGGCACTAAGCCATATAGATTATCGTTACAGCGAGATATTATGCCACAGGCAGTTCAACCCATCACCCGTTAATTATTACACTGTTGTTATTACTGTATAAACCATTGAAATACTGAACTTAACAAGATGATATGAAGGTTACTGCTTTTAAATTTCATGATAAATCAGTTGGTTAAGTATAAATTTTACTTGCGCGTAAAAAAACACTTGATACTGTACGACCATACAGTATACTTTGCGCATTACAAAGATTTATCCGAAACATTGGAGCAAGAAATGGACGATAATAAAGAAAAAGCACTCTCAGCTGCGTTAAGCCAAATTGAACGTCAGTTTGGTAAAGGTTCAATTATGAAGCTAGGTGAAAATCGTAGCATGGATGTTGAAACCATTTCTACAGGCTCGTTAGGTTTAGATATTGCGCTAGGTGCTGGTGGCTTACCAATGGGTCGTGTTGTAGAGATATATGGTCCAGAATCAAGTGGTAAAACGACGTTAACGTTGGAAGTTATTGCAGAAGCTCAACGTAACGGGAAAGTCTGTGCGTTTGTTGACGCAGAACATGCATTAGATCCTATCTACGCTGAAAAACTTGGTGTAAACATTAATGATCTACTTGTATCTCAACCAGATACAGGTGAACAAGCATTAGAAATTTGTGACATGCTGACGCGTTCAGGGGCTGTTGATGTTATTGTTGTTGACTCTGTGGCAGCGTTAACGCCTAAAGCGGAAATTGAAGGTGATATGGGAGATTCTCATATGGGTCTTCAAGCACGTATGTTATCTCAAGCAATGCGTAAATTAACGGGTAATTTAAAACAATCTAATACCATGATGATTTTCATTAACCAAATTCGTATGAAAATTGGTGTAATGTTTGGTAACCCTGAAACAACTACTGGTGGTAATGCGCTTAAGTTTTACGCATCTGTTCGATTAGATATTCGTCGTATTGGCGCAGTTAAACAAGGTGATGAAATTGTTGGTAATGAAACGCGTGTTAAAGTAGTGAAAAATAAAGTTGCTCCACCGTTTAAGCAAGTTGAATTTCAAATTCTTTACGGCGAAGGTATCAATAGTTTAGGCGAATTGATTGACCTAGGTGTACAAAATAAAATGGTTGAAAAAGCAGGTGCTTGGTATAGCTATAATGGCGATAGAATTGGCCAAGGTAAAGCGAAAGCTGTTGATTACTTGCGTGAGCATCCAGAAATATCAAAAGAGCTAGATACACGTTTACGCGAAATGTTTTTAACGCGTAGCAAAGATAGTAAAGAACAAGAAGTTGTCGAGGCTGAATAAAGCCTAAATTGCTTCAAAAAGAAAAAACCGCCGATAGGCGGTTTTTTTATTAGCAAGTTAATATTTTGTGTATTGAAATATTGTTTGGCGCTGAGAAATCTATCATATGAAAATATGTTTTAGACGTCTATACGTTTAGAAGTTGACATAGCTAAAAAACCAAGGCACATTACACGCTATAATAATCTTTAAAGGTTATCTCGAGAACATTTAAATGAATCGACCTTAGGTGTAAGTAATGCCCATTAAAATTCCAGATCAATTACCTGCTTTACAAGTGCTTGATAATGAAAATATTTTTGTTATGTCAGAGCATAGAGCTATTAATCAAGATATACGACCAATGGAAGTCGCTATTTTAAATTTAATGCCTAATAAAATTGAAACGGAAGTACAGATATGTCGCATGTTATCGAATACACCATTACAGATAAACATTGAATTTGTACGCATTAATACTGCTGAATCTAAACATACGCCCAAAGAGCATTTAGATAACTTTTATCGCCTTTTTGATGATATTAAAGAAAAACAATACGATGGTTTAATCATTACGGGCGCACCATTGGCGTTACTTGATTATGAAAAAGTTACATTCTGGGACAAAATATGTGAAGTATTTGATTGGGCGGAGAAAAATGTAACCTCGACCATGTTTTCTTGCTGGGCTGCACATGCTGCTTTGTATCATCATTATGGTCTTAATCGTCACTTACGTACAGAAAAACTTTCAGGTGTTTATTTACATAGCCCGTTAGATGTAAAAGAAGAATTAACACGTGGCTTTGAAGACTTTTTTCACGTGCCTCATTCACGATTTGGTTATATTGATAAAGCTGATTATCTTTCCGTGCCTAATTTAAATGTTGTTGCTGAATCTCCAGAGGCAGGCGTCTATCTAGCTGTAAGTAAAAATAAACAGCAGGTCTATTTAACAGGTCATCCAGAATATGATGCAACAACACTTGATGACGAATTTAAACGAGATTTAAAAACATCAAATAACGTAATGATACCAAAAAATTATTACCCCGATAATAATGTTAAAAAACAGCCGATATGTAATTGGAAGAGTCACGGTAGTCTATTATTTACTAACTGGTTAAATTATTACGTTTACCAAATTACACCGTATCAGCTTGATGCTAACAATATTCAAGCAATCCACCCAAGTAATCAAAGTTAATTATGAGTAGTAGCATGAAAAAGTCAGTTTCATTTTCACTATTGGAACAGCAAATAAACAATCGCATTTTAATTTTAGATGGTGCGATGGGAACGATGATCCAAGCTTACAAATTGGAAGAGCAAGATTACCGCGGTGAACAATTTGCAGATTGGCATCTAGATGTGAAAGGCAACAATGATATGTTAGTGCTCTCACAGCCGGATATCATTAAAGCCATTCATGGAGAATATCTTGCTGCAGGTGCTGATATTATTGAGACGAATACTTTTAATGCAACGACGATTGCCATGGCAGATTACGACATGGAGTCATATAGCGCGCAAATTAACTTAGTTGCTGCAAAATTAGCAAGAGAAGTCGCTGACGAGTATACTGCAACAAATCCAGATAAACCTCGATTTGTTGCAGGTGTTTTAGGGCCTACAAATAGAACATGTTCTATTTCACCAGATGTAAATGATCCTGCATATAGAAACATTACTTTCGACCAATTAGTTGAAGCCTATAAAGAATCTACACACGCGCTTATTGAAGGCGGGTCTGATCTCATCTTAATTGAAACGATATTTGACACGTTAAATGCTAAGGCGGCAATTTTTGCTGTTGAAACAGTCTTTGAAGAACTCGACGTTAAATATCCTGTCATGATATCAGGAACGATTACAGATGCGTCTGGCCGCACATTATCGGGCCAAACAACTGAAGCGTTCTATAACTCTCTAAGACATGCTAAACCGATTTCTTTTGGCCTGAACTGTGCGCTAGGACCGGTTGAATTAAGACAATATGTTCAAGAAATGAGTCGTATTTGTGATTTTGCTGTTTCTGCTCATCCTAATGCTGGTCTTCCAAATGCTTTTGGTGAGTATGACTTCAGCGTTGAGGACATGAATACTCATGTTAAAGAGTGGGCGAGTTCGGGTTTTTTAAATATTATTGGTGGTTGTTGTGGTACCACACCTGAACATATCAAAGGTATGGCGGAGTCAGTAGCGAACCTTGCACCCCGTAAAGTTGAAGCGAGAAAAATAGCGTGTCGCTTATCTGGTTTAGAGTCATTAACTATTCAGGACGATACGTTGTTCGTTAACGTGGGTGAACGAACAAATGTTACTGGTTCTGCAATATTTCGTCGATTAATCACGGAAGAAAACTACGAACAAGCAATTGCTGTTGCATTACAGCAGGTAGAAAATGGTGCGCAAATTATTGATATCAACATGGATGAGGGCATGTTGGATTCTAAAGCTGCAATGGTTAAGTTTTTAAATCTTATTGCCGGCGAGCCAGATATTGCGAAAGTGCCCATTATGCTTGATTCTTCTAAGTGGGATATTTTAGAAGCGGGCCTTAAGTGCATTCAAGGTAAGGGCGTAGTTAATTCAATCTCTTTGAAAGAAGGTGAAGAACAGTTTAGACATCAAGCCAAGTTATTGAGACGTTACGGTGCAGCAGTTATTGTCATGGCGTTTGACGAAGTTGGTCAAGCAGACACACGAAAACGAAAATATGAAATTTGTCAACGCGCTTATAAAATTTTAGTCGAAGAAATTGGCTACCCTGCAGAAGATATTATTTTTGATCCTAATATATTTGCAGTTGCTACAGGTATTGATGAGCACAATAACTATGCGGTTGATTTTATTGAAGCTGTTGCTGATATTAAGCAAAACCTTCCATACGCCATGATCTCAGGTGGTGTATCGAATGTATCTTTCTCATTCCGTGGTAACAACCCTGTACGTGAGGCAATTCATGCCGTATTTTTATATCACGCCATTAAAAATGGTATGGATATGGGGATCGTAAATGCGGGTCAACTGGCTATCTACTCTGATTTACCGCTCGATTTAAAAACAGCGGTAGAAGATGTTATTCAAAATACAGATGACGGCGCTACTGAAAGGTTGCTTGATGTCGCGGAAAAGTATCGTGGGCAAGGCGGTAAAAAAGACAGTAAAGTAGATTTAGCATGGCGCGATTTACCTGTTTATAAACGTTTAGAACATGCGTTGGTTAAGGGGATAAATGAATATATTGTCTCTGATACAGAAGAGGCAAGATTAACTGCTACTAAACCACTTGATGTCATTGAAGGCCCTTTAATGGATGGTATGAATGTTGTTGGTGACTTATTTGGCGCAGGCGAGATGTTTTTACCTCAAGTGGTAAAATCGGCGCGGGTAATGAAACAAGCTGTAGCACACTTAAACCCATTTATTGAAGCAGAAAAAACGGAAGCAAAGTCAAACGGTAAAGTATTATTAGCTACGGTTAAGGGTGACGTACATGATATTGGAAAAAATATTGTAGGCGTTGTTTTACAGTGTAATAACTTCGACATTATAGATTTAGGTGTCATGGTGTCATGTGAAGATATTTTGCGTGTAGCGAAAGAAGAAAACGTTGATGTAATAGGTTTATCAGGTTTGATCACGCCATCACTTGATGAAATGGTGCACGTTGCTAAAGAAATGGAGCGACAAGGGTTTGCATTACCTCTGTTAATTGGCGGAGCAACAACGTCAAAAGCGCACACAGCCGTTAAAATTGAACATCAGTATAAAGAACCTGTTGTCTATGTACCGAATGCTTCTCGTTCTGTTTCGGTAGTCAGTAATTTGCTATCAAATGATTTACGTGAAGCGTTTGTTGCAAGGCAAGATAAGGAATATGAGAAAGTTCGTGAGCGTCATTACAAAAAAGGACCAAGGTCGAGTTTAATAACACTAGAACATGCACGTGAAAATCGCACGCCGATTAGTTTTGAGCATTACACGCCAATAAAGCCCAAAATGTTAGGGGTTACGGTCTTAGACTCACTAGATCTAAATATCGTAAGAAATTACATAGACTGGACGCCATTTTTTATGACCTGGCAATTGTCTGGTAAGTACCCTTTAATTTTAAAACATGAAGTGATTGGCGAAGAAGCGACAAAGCTTTTTAACGATGCAAACGCCATGATCGATGATATTATTCAAAACCAAAAGTTAACTGCAAAAGCGGTATTTGGATTATTTCCTGCTTACAGTGAACTAGATGACTTATGGGTTTTTGAAGACGAAAGTAAAGCTACACCATTAATGCGACTGCACCAGTTGAGACAACAAAGTAAAAAGCCAGCAGGCCAATATAATAGGTGTTTGGCAGATTACGTTGCTGATAAAAATAGTGGTATTGATGATTATATGGGGGCTTTTGCTGTGTCAGCTGGTTTTGGTATTGAAGCCTTAACGAAAGCCTTTGATGCACAGCATGATGATTATAATAGTATATTAGTAAAAGCGGTTGCTGATCGCTTAGCAGAAGCCTCAGCAGAGTATTTACATGAGAAAATACGTACTGAATACTGGGGTTATGCAGCGGATGAATCATTGAAAAATGAAGACTTGATACGAGAGAAGTATCAAGGAATAAGACCAGCGCCAGGATATCCAGCTTGCCCGGATCATACCGAGAAAGGTCTACTATGGGAGCTTTTAAATGTTGAAGAAAATATTGGCATGGAACTCACCTCAAGCTACGCCATGTGGCCAGGCGCTGCAGTGAGTGGTTGGTACTTTGCTCACCCAGACAGCAAGTATTTTGCAGTGGCCAAATTAGCTAAGGATCAGGTGCTAGATTATGCAGCGCGCAAAGATATGACGATTGAACAGGCTGAACGTTGGTTGTCTGCTAATTTAGATTATGAGCCTGATTAATTGTGATAAAGGTAATACCTCAAAAAGACTTTGTACGTAAACCTTGGAAAAATGGCCTTGGTGAAACATGTGAACTTGCTATTAATGATGGTGGTACTGTTAACCACTTTGATTGGCGGTTAAGTTTAGCCACCATCAGTGAAAGTGGAGAGTTCTCAACTTTTCCTGAAACACGGCGTGATTTATTTTTAGTGGCAGGTAAGGGCATGTACTTAAAGCATCGCTTAGCGGGAGTTCAACGTCACGATACTTTAGTGAATTTGTTCGATGGTGCTGTGTTTGATGGTAATAGTCAAACCGTATCAACCTTAATAGATGGTCCTGTGCAAGCTTTAAATTTAATGACGCGCAAAAACGAGTACAACGTAGAGTGCCATTATTATAAGGGGGGAAGCACCGTTTCGATAGCTCATACTGAGTACAGTAAAGACGAAGCTTTTTTCATCTATGCGGCGACGAATGAAAAGCAAGAAATGTTAACGATGACAACGGTATGTAAGCATCAGGTCGACTTTCAACGAGGAGATTTATTATTGCTGACAGATCGCCAACCGATGACGGTAAAAGGCAGTAACTTTATTGTTATTGTGTTAACGAAAGTATAAAAAAAGCCGGTGTATATACCGGCTTTTTTTATGAGTATTTGTTTTACCAAATACGTACGCGTTCTTCAGGTGCTAAATAAAGCTTATCACCTTCTTTTACGTCAAACGCTTTATACCAAGCATCATGGTTTCGTGGTGCAAGTGCACGGAATCTTCCTGGTGCATGTGTACCAGCACGCAATTGACTGAGCATACTTTTTTCGGTACGTTTTTCTTTCCAAACTTGCGCCCATGCAAGGAAGAATCGCTGATCACCGGTTAAGCCATCGATAATCGGTGCTTCTTTACCATTTAAGCTAAGCTTGTATGCGTGATATGCCATTGCAATACCACCAACATCGCCAATATTTTCGCCTAAACTATTGCGACCATTAACAAAGTTGTCTGGGATTGGTTCATATTTGCTGTATTGTTCAGCGAGTGCATCTGCTTTTGCATCAAATGCAGCACGATCTTCGTCGGTCCACCAGTTACGTTGTATTCCTTTAGCATCAGATTTTGAACCTTGATCATCAAAACCGTGGCCCATTTCGTGGCCAATTACGGCACCAATGCCACCATAGTTAACTGCTGGATCTGCATTTGGATCAAAAAATGGTGGTTGTAAGATAGCGGCCGGGAATACAATTTCATTGAATGAACTGTTGTAGTATGCGTTAACTTGTTGTGGTGTCATGCCCCAACGGTTACGGTCTGTTTTCTCTAACTCTTTAGACGCACTATCAGCGCGGAAAAATTGGCGGATATTTTTGATATTGCCAAGTAAGTCAGTGTCAGAAATCTTTAAGCCGTCGAATGATTGCCATACATCAGGGTAGCCAATTTTAGGGTTAAACGCAGCTAACTTTTCCTGTGCGTTCACTTTGGTTTCTTTACCCATCCAATCTAAGCCTTCGATTCGTTCACTCATGGCTTTACGTAAGTTTTCTACTAACGTTGCCATTTGTTGCTTAGAAGATTCCGGGAAATATTGTTTCACGTAAACTTTACCAATAGCAAAGCCTAATGATTGCGTACCAGACATTTGTGCAACAGCGCGTTTCCAGCGAGGACGAGGTTCTTGTTGACCACGTAACTCTGTGCCATAAAATTTGAAGTTAGTGTTGTAAATATCTTCTGATAATAGCGATGCATTATTTGAGATGGCGTGATACGTCATATAGTCTTTCCAGACATTAAGATCTTCACTACCAACTAGTGCAATCATTGCTTTTACCGGCTCTGGCTGAGATATGTTCAATTGCGGTACTTTATATTGTGTTTCAGCAAAATAAAGATCCCAATTGAAACCTGGGTATTCTGTTGCTAGTTTTGAGCGCTCAATTTGATTTAATGTTAAGTCGCGGTTACGACGTTTTTCACGTGGCCAATGGCCTTCTGCGATTTTAGTTTCTAAGGCTAAAATTGATTGTGCTTTCTCTTCACCATTTTCAACGCCTGCGAAAGCAAGCATTTCAGCGATGTGCGCAACGTATGCTGCACGTGTTTTTTCAAAGCGTTCGCTATCTTCTAAATAGTAAGAACGATCTGGCATACCAAGTCCGCTCGCACCAAGTGACATTTCATATTTGTCAGGGTCTAAACGGTTAAACCACATGCCGCCACTTAATGGGCTTGCAACACCTGTTAGCCATGCTTGACCAAACATTTTGATAAGATCATCAACTGAATTAATTGCTGCAATATCATCAAGTGTTGATTGGATAGGGCTAATACCTAATTTATTAATAGTGTCGACATCCATATAACTATTATAGAAATCTGCAACCATTTGCTCTTCTGCATTTAAATTTTCACGAGACGTTACATCATCAATGATTTCTTTAACTTGTTTTTCACTGCGTTCGGCAAGCGCATTAAACGCACCATAGCGCGTTTTATCTGCTGGCATTTCATAGTTATCATACCAGTTTCCGCTCGCGTACATGAAGAAGTCATCACCAGGGTTAACAGATAGGTTTCGTGCTGTTAAATCGACACCAAACGTACCGAGTTCAGCTTTTGCTTCAGTACTTGCTTTAGCAACGGTTTCTGTTTTGGTTTCTTCTTTAGTTGTATTTGAGGTAGATTGTTGGCCACATGCGCTTAACAAAATTGAAGCGATCGACATGGCTAAAAGTGATTTTTTCATAGATGTCTCTTATCGTTTTTATAAGTCATTTTACCGTACTTATAATGGCGACTAAGAAGATAAAGTCAACCTTGAAAGGTCAAGTAGCCTTTTTGTTACGATTAGTAACTGTTAGAAAAATTAAACTAATGGAAAACAATAAGCTAATGCAAAATATTGTCGGTTGTTGGCCAGTAGTTACCAGTAGTTAGTTAAGTTTTGTAACAATTATTTTACTTTTTGCCAAATTTCATATTCAACTCTAATACCGTCATGCCAGCGCGCATTATGCCATTGATCCCCTTTAATTTCGTAAGTGAAGGTATAAGTACCATCTCCTTCTAAGGGGTATGATGCCATTGTTGGTGTTTCAATATATTGCGTAGCATTAAAAGAATATTGGCCGGTACCTGCAGCCCAAAATTTATCATCAGAAAACGAGACAAAACTAAAGTGACTCGCATTGATTACCTTTTGTGAGCGAATACCGAGTGTGCTGTATGCAATGATTTCTTTATTTTCATTGAGATATTCACCACTGACTAACTGCCAAGTACCGATGAAAGGGTTATCTGACGCCCAAGTCGGCAACGAAGTACAAGTAATGCAGTACCAAAATAATAGGTGGGATAATTTCATAATAACGTTCCTGTCTTGTGTATATTTGTAAGCCAATAGGTTAGTTTGCACATGATTAAATGACTTCTAATGCATCACTAATTTTTTTAACACCAATAACTTCCATACCATCTATAGCATCTTTTGGTTTGTTAGCATGTGGCACTATAGCACGTTTAAAACCATGCTTAGCGGCTTCATTAATGCGCTCTTGACCACTTGGAACTGGTCGAATTTCTCCAGATAAACCTACTTCGCCAAAAACAACTAGATCTTGCGGTAATGCCTTATCTCTAAAGCTAGAAACCAATGCCAACATTAGGGCTAAATCAACGCTCGTTTCCGAAACTTTAACACCACCTACAACATTCACATATACGTCCTGGTCATTCATTTGTAGACCCCCGTGACGGTTTAAAATGGCCAAAAGCATGGCTAATCGGTTTTGTTCTGCACCTACTGCAATTCTCCGCGGGTTACCCAAGGCTGAATGATCAACAAGTGCTTGTATTTCCACTAATAATGGACGTGTGCCTTCCCAAAGTACCATGACAATACTACCGGGAGTTTGTTCTTCACTTCGTGTTAAAAAGATTGCAGATGGGTTTTTTACTTCTTTTAGGCCCGTACCTGTCATGGCAAACACACCTAATTCATTGACTGCACCAAATCGGTTTTTATTGCCGCGTAAGGTTCGATATCTTGAATCAGTGCTACCTTCAAGCATTATCGAACAATCGATACAGTGCTCTAATACTTTAGGCCCAGCAAGAGCACCGTCTTTCGTAACATGACCAACTATAATCATGGCAACATGATTTTGCTTTGCAAATCGGGTTAAGAAAGCTGCGGCTTCTCTGACTTGAGAAACACTTCCCGGTGCCGATTGAATGTCAGCCATATGCATCACTTGAATAGAGTCAATAACCATAATTTTGGGTTGCTCTTTTTCTGCAACGTGGCAAATGTTTTCAACACTTGTTTCTGAAAGGAGTTTTAACTGTTCCGCTTTCAAACCAAGGCGTTTGGCGCGCATGGCGACTTGTTGTAACGACTCTTCACCTGTGACATAAAGAGCAGACATTTGTGCGGATAATACACACATAGTTTGCAATAAAAGAGTAGATTTACCTGCTCCTGGTTCACCACCAATCAAAATGGCACTACCCGGCACAATACCGCCACCTAAAACGCGGTCAAACTCCGTAAACCCAGATGAAAAACGGGGTAAATCGGCCAAATCGATAGTGTCAAGCGTTTGAACTTTTGCTTCTGTATAGCCGGCATAACCGGCATATCTTTGTTGGTTATTCGACACTTTAGGTTGCCTAAACTCGGAAATAGTATTCCAAGATTTACATTCATTACACTGGCCAAGCCAACGGGAATAGTCAGCGCCGCATTCTGTGCAGACATAAGAAGTTTTATTTTTTGCCATATAATTATATTAGGTACGTTTATTGCTTAAAAATATTAATGATTTAGGTGTTAAATGCCAACTTAGTGTATGACATTTAAATGATTCACATTATAATGAATTCGACTATGGGTATAACCCCAATTTAATTGTACTAACATTGATGGCCAAATGACTAAAGATTTTTCAAAATATCAAGCTATTATCGATGAGTTTTCAGGTACTGTAACGGCTGACGATTTTGAATCCCGCTACAGTGAAGCGACAAGTAAATTATCGAAAACAGATCGCTTCTTGTTGAAGATGGAGATTAAACGTCTTGCTGCTCCTTGCACGCGTTTAATTGATCTGCGAGGTCATGTTGATGGTGAATGTCGTCCATTTGAGCATGAAGACAGGGTACATTACCTTGATGATATTGCAATTAAGTGTTTTGAAGAAACTTTCAATCAATATAATGGCTATACTTTTGGTGTTTATGAAGCGGTTATGAACACTGAAAATAATTTTAGAGTCATGTATCAACGTGAAAAAGACCAACTGCTTGATTCTGCTCCCAGTAATACCGTAACACCAAAAGCTAGAGTACTAGAGAAAACTCAGTATCCTGCAGAACTATTTACCTTTGGGCCATATTATAATCGTAAAGAAGAGCGAATGAATTTCGCTATTCCACTTACTGTTGAATTGAATGGTAACAAAATCGTTGAGGTAACTAGCTCGGATATCAGTATTAATGGTTGTAAATTTCGCTATAAAGGCGAGGAAAGCTTTACCATTCGTCAAATGGTTTCGTTGAGATTTACTGGGTTAGAGGGTGAATTTCAGTTTGGTAAGAACGACGAGTTTAATTATCAAGTACGGAATGTTCATATTGTCGATAATGTACAGTTGGTAGGGTTAGAACGCATATCCACTACAGAGCCTCGCCGTGATGGTATTCGACAATTTATTAGCGGGTTTATTCAAGGAAATAAGCGCCGGTATAAAATTAACTTAGACAATACAATAGCTGCTTTACAATCGAGAAGTATAGAGCAGTTTATTTTGCCTAAATCAAATGAGTTACCTATTTTTATCGAGGATAATGAGCAAGGGGTACATCCTCGTTATGTCTTAACCTGCCATAATAATCAGAATGTTTTTCAATACTGGCAAGATGAAAACCGGCAAAGTACGTTAAATTTTTTAGTTACGCCAGAGCGTTTACTACGCATTAAAAAATATGCAAGCCAATATAAACCTTTGTTAGTTTATAGCTTTATTCACACAAGTAATGGGAAAAGTTACTTTTATACCGCTGATACTATTCAACTTGAAGATGACTTAGCGTTTAAGAAACAGTTTTTGGGGTTTGCAGCCAATAAAGCGAGTTTTGCTGTGCATCAGTTATATGCATTGTCTTTGGATGAGTCTCGTGCTTATTCGCCGCTTACGTTAGCTGACACGATTACTAAACGAGATCAACATTTAAACCAACCAATTGCAGAAGATGTGCTTGTCTCATTGTCCAATTTAGCAAGTATTGTCATTGCATATCGTGTTGAATCAGAAGCTATGTCGGTGTTTTATCAACAATTAGATTTTGAAAATATCAATACCAATAAGCTGAAAAATTTTGGCCATAAGCGTTTACTCGAGCCGCTCGCTATTGATGATGTGGGTATCAATTACAATAACCAAAGACAAGAACCTAGATTTAAATATAAAACACCCGTTGCAATTGCTGCTGATGGCGTGAAATGGCATGGTGTTTCTGAAGATTTTTCAACGTCGGGTTTGAAAGTTGAATTAGAGAAAGCAAGTGTGTTGATTCGTGGTAATGTTATTAATGTTACATTTCCGCAATTACAAAAAATTACCTCTTCGTTTAACCTTAACGAGTTACCTTATGAGGTGATGCGCGTCAGTAAAGATAAAACGGTATTACACTTACGTGTTTATGTTGAACAACATCAGCATATTGGGCGTTCTTTTTTTAAAGCATTGATTGAGAAAAACCGTCATAAACTTACACCTGATGAGTATGCAATGTTTAGCCCTGGCCTTGCTAAAGCGTTGCGCAATATTTATAGCCAAAGCCTACAAACGATTGCGTTCTTAGTGCAGTCAAGTGGTAGTCGTTATAAGTATGAAACAATTGCAACTAATGATACAGATAACCCTTTTTTAACGCGTTGTAAACAGCTGAGTGACAGGAATAATTATTTTAACCTTTACCCTGTACTTAACCATGCAAATGTAACGAGTGTACTTACTGCATCATTAAAGAAAATGCAGTCTGATGATCCATCAATTAGTGAAACACTTTATATATCAATAAACCCAAGTAGCGAAATTGTTGAGCAGGCAGTCAATACAAAATTAGAGTCTGAGTTACAGTCAGACATGATTAAAAAGATGTTCATTAAAAATGCGCTTAAGCGTGGTGAGTTTTACTGTATTCAATTGAAATTATCTCGTACTGATAAGCCAGACATGAAGTATTTGAACCCAGAGCTTAGTTATATTAGTACCTATGCGATGCATAGAGGGAAGCAAATAGAACAAGAAATATTTAGCGTTGCGGGTGTAGTTCAGCTCTTTGATGTAACACAAGAAGCATTAGCTCGCTATAAGCTACAAATGGAAGAAATACCCGCTTAACATAGCGCGGGTATCAGCTTAGTGTATTACAGTTTCGTGCGCCCCTGTTCTTGTTAAACAGCGCTATACCAGCCAATGCAACATCAGGTCTAAACCGCCATTATTTATGCTGGTATCGGCTTGTTTTAAAACGATTGGCTTTGCATGAAAAGCGACGCCGAGATGCGCAGCATTCATCATGACAAGATCATTTGCCCCGTCTCCCATTGCGACAGTTTGGTTTTTATCGATAGCGTACTTTTCACGTAACGCGCTCAAGCAATCAGCTTTTGCTTGAGCATCAACAACGTCACCGACAACTTTACCGGTTAGTTTATTATCAACTATCTCTAATGTGTTAGCGTACGCGGCATCTAAGCCAAGCAACTGTTGTAGATGATCGGCAAAATAAGTAAATCCGCCTGATGCAATAGCAACACGCCATTGATGTGCCTTCAAGGTCTCTACTAAAGAAGTGAGCCCAGGCATTAATGGTATGTCTTTTGCGACATCGGCTAATATGGAAACTGGAGAACCAGCTAATGTAGCGACACGTTGATGTAAACTTTGCGCAAAGTCTAATTGACCTTGCATAGCCCGCTCGGTTACTTCTGCAACTTGCTCTCCTACACCGGCTAGTACTGCAATTTCGTCAATACATTCAATTTCAATCGTTGTTGAATCCATATCCATAACGAGAAGACCAGGTTTATCTAGTGAGGGTGCATGATCGATAATTGCTGCTTCAATATTTTGAACGTTTATAAAATCAGCGAGTAATTTAATGCTTGCAGTAATGTTATTTGTACGAATGGTAAAACGGTAACTTGTTAACGAAGCCCTATGATTGATTTTTGTTAAGGCGATTAGCGTAATATTGCAGGTTTTTGTTAATTCAATTAATAAAGATAACGTTAATGTTGAAAACACTACTAGCTCGCATCTATCATTTGATAATGTTGTTGAAGCTGCTTTTGGCTCAAATACAAATGCTTCTTTCGTTATCGAAATATAACAAGGATTATCGAGCGTCGTTTGTTTAAATACTTGTGCCAATGATTGAGAAGCATGTTCAGAAAGAGAGAGTTGAGTTACTGCACTTGTCACGGTATTACCTTTGTCTGGTTCGGTTTTATATTCAAAAATATTGTCGTACGCTTATTTAAAAATCGACTATAACACTTTATAGTGTGGTTAACGCGCGACGAGATTTGCTTTATGACACAAAATCAACCGCATTTATACCCTAGATTGTCATCTATTTATAATAAAATAACGCAATTAGCTATAGCTATTTTACTCATTGTCGTTGTTATGAATATTTGGGTGTTTAGTTATGGGGAACAAAAAGTAGCGATTACTGAGCATTTTATTGAGTTATCTGATGAAGTTGTTGGCCAAATGGCGGTAACTAGCCTGACATTATGGGATGAACCTCAAGAAAAGTTACAACAGTTTATTGATTATAGTGCGCAGGCGCCTTGGATCAAAGATATTAGTCTTTATGATGAAACAGGGCAATTACTTCTGTCGAGTAGCGAACAACAATCTGTACTCGCGATTTACGGCCTGGGAGAAGCGCAAGAGAGCGTAGCGAGTCAGCAATTACCGGTTATTCGTGAAGTTCGAGGTCAAGACTTAAAAGGGTATTTACGTGTTACGTTATTAAATAAGTCATTTACTCAGTCTCTAGAAAATGCCTCTCAGGAGAGTTTCTCTATGTTTCGAGTAATGCTTATGTTAGCTGGCGTCGTTGGCTTTTTGTTAACGCGAGGCTTGAATCGTTTTAGCCGACAAAGCTTTCGTTTAGCGAAAGAGCGATAGTGCTGCTCGCCTGTGCTAGGCGTGCAAAATGCGGTCAATATTTAACTCAAGTTGCTGTGCAATTTGTTCAGGTGTTTCATCACGTAACAAACATAATGCTTTAAATATTTTAGTAATGTTTAAAGGTGAGTTTGGCGAGCCTTGCTCACCTGACAATGGCATAGCTGGTGCATCAGTCTCTAGGACCAACGCATCTAATGGCAAGCGTTTGATCGCTTTTCGAGTTTTTTCTGCTCTTTCATAGGTAATTGTTCCGCCAATCCCTAATTTAAAACCCATGTCTATATAGGTAATTGCTTGTTGGTAGCTACCTGAAAAACCATGCAAAAAACCGCCTTTATTCGGTTTGTCTTTTTTTAGTATTTCGATCAACTCATTATGGGTGCGTCTATGATGAATGATGATAGGCTTAGCATAATCGTTGGCGATTTTAATTTGTTCTTTAAAGAAATATTGCTGTTTTGCTAAGTTGTTTTGCTCATTAGCTATTTTTCCATCGATGCCACACTCTCCAATAGCTACGATGTGATCAATATGTTGCGCGACTAGCGTGTTTAGCGCTTGAAGTGCTTCGGTTGAAAGGTCATTGAGATACCAAGGATGGATGCCTAAGCAAGGGAATAAGGTAAGCTCAGGTTTTGATGCATGTTTAAGGTCTAATACGGATTGCCAATTATTTGGTGCAACAGAGGGTATTATCAATCGGTGTATACCATTGATGGAACAGTCTTCTAATAACAGCGTTAACTTGTCACTTAGCGGTTCAAAGTCCAAATGACAATGGCTATCGGTAAATAGCATAAAGGTTACCGTGGTTTTGCTAACTTTGCTGCACTATCTTGGAGTGTTTCGAGTTGTTGTTCAAGTTGATAATGAATTAGAAAGTCTTTATCAACAGGTTTTTTCTTAAGTAATGCAGTTGCTAAATAAGTCGCTTGGGCAATACCAAAAGGTTGTTCGAGTAACTTGTTCGGAGAATTTTGATTTAGAATCGCCGCAATTAAATGGTATGGAAAACCCCAAATATGCAATAAATAAGCGCCAACATGGCAATGATCAGTTGAAAAAATTCGCTTTTCTAGCACCACATCATCAGATGCTTTGGCCCTATTTTTAAAATATTTTAATGTCAGGTCTTTATCGATTTCGAATAACACTAATTTCCCAATGCCATGTAAAAGGCCTGCAAGCAAAGCATCTTGTTTTAACGCTGCTGGGACCAATGAAGCGGCTAATTTGGCTGTAGACAATGCTTTAAGTTGTTCGTCTAAAATTGAAAAGTTTGGAATATTTGGCTGATACGAAAAAAGTTCTGCTGTCATTACAATACAGCTAAGCGTATCAACACCCATTTTAGTGATTGCTTCAGTAATACTGGTAATGGGCTTTTCAGCTCGAGCAAAGGTATTATTGGTAAACTGAAGTACTTTCGCTGTTAAAGCGGGGTCTTGTGAAATGATATTAGCTATTTTATCTGAGTCTACATTCGCCTTCTTCAGTAACTGATTCAGTTGCATGTAAACTTTTGGCGGGCTTGGTAACGTTTTTACTTTTGCAACACTTTGTACAACGACCTTTTTTGTAATCGTTTGATGTGTACCACTAAACGAGTGGATTGTAGAGATCAGTGCGTTAATCTTTACCGGTCTTTGATATAAATAGTGAGTATGTTGGTCAATACCGGCAACCTTGTCGGTAACGACTGCGATACGAATGAGCGTTGGAAATTTAATTTCAATTGCTTTAAGTAGATTTTCTAAGCTAGTACGCGCTAACCTATCAGCTGCTATAACTACATCAAACCGATGCTTTTGTAGCAGCTTTAAGCCTGTTACCGCATTTGCTGTATGTGCGGTTTTACATCCTTGTTTTTTAAGCGCTGAGTTAATTGTTGCTAGTGATTGTTCACTGCTATCAATTAGCAACACATTCATTCATCTATCCTTACATTCTTTCCATTACATCAATGCCTAATATTTCTAGGCCTTGCTTTAGAACATATGATATTTGCGCACACAACGCTAAACGGGCTGCTTTTATTTCTGGCTTAATACCATCTTTTAAAATAGGGCAGGCTTCATAAAAACTCATATATAAGCTTGCTAATTCATACAAATAATTGCATAACAAGTTAGGTGTACAGTCATTGATTACTGCATCAATGACATCTTCTAACTGTAATAATTTTAATGCGAGTGCTTTTTCTTGCGGTTCTACGATGTTACATGCTGTATTAAGTGTTTCTGGCGATAATGCCGCTTTAGCAAAAATACTTTGAATACGTGAATATGCATATTGTAAATAAGGTGCAGTTGCGCCTTCGAAGCTGAGCATAGTTTTCCAATTGAAGATATAATCACTGGTGCGATTCTTAGAAAGATCTGCAAACTTTACTGCGCCAATACCTACTTTCTCTGCAATCTCTGTTAACTTTTCATCTGTGTAATCTGGGTTTTTCTCTTTTATAACATCTTTTGCACGGACAACCGCTTCATCTAATAGCTCAGCAAGTTTAATTGTACCGCCAGTTCTAGTTTTGAACGGTTTACCGTCGTCACCCATCATCATGCCAAATGGACAATGATCATAACGCACACTCTCCGGTAAAAAGCCTGCTTTACGCGCAACGACTTCCACTTGTTTAAAGTGCAGTGATTGGCGAGCATCGGTAAAAATGATAATGCGATCAGCGTTTAATTCATTGCTACGATAACGACATGCCGATAAATCAGTGGTTGCGTATAGGTAGCCGCCTCCTGATTTTTGCACGATAAATACTGATGGCTCACCATCTTTATTGGCCATTTCTTCGATAAAGACGACTTTAGCGCCTTGATCTTCAACAGCTATATTTTTTGCCATTAATGCTTTAATCACTTTAGGTAAGTCATCGTTATAGGCACTTTCGCCCATAATGTCTTTACGCGTAAGGGTAACGTTTAACTTGTTGTAAATTTCTTCACTATGCGCAATAGAGATATCGATAAATTGTTGCCACAATCTTGCACATCCATCATCGCCGCTTTGTAATTTAACAACGTAATCGCGTGCTCTATCGGCAAATCCTTCTTCTTCATCAAAGCGAATTTTCGCTTCACGGTAGAAGGCTTCAAGATCAGCTAAGGCAGTTTCTGCAACCTCGTTAGCCTGTAATTTGTCACTCAAGTGTGCGAGTAACATACCGAATTGTGTACCCCAATCACCCATATGATTTTGGCGAATAACGTTATCACCGCGAAATTCAAGCGCTCGAACTACTGCATCACCAATAATGGTTGAGCGCAAATGTCCAACGTGCATTTCTTTTGCAAGGTTTGGCGCTGAATAATCAACAACAACATTTTGCGGAGTTTTGCGTTGAGTCACACCACTATGTGCGTCATTAGCAATAGTGGTTAGTTGAGCTGATAGCCATTTTTCATCTAAATGAATATTGATAAAACCTGGGCCTGCAAGTTCAACTTTGTTTGCAATACCATTTAAATCAAGCTGTTCGACTACTTTAGTTGCCAGCTCTCGTGGGTTAGTTTTTAATTTTTTTGCCGCACCCATCACACCATTTGCTTGGTAATCACCAAACTGTGGTTTCGTGGATATGCTTATTGCTGGGTTTGTGTCGGCGGGTAACCCTGCCGCTACCATCGCTGCTGTAACTTTTTCAGCAAGTAGTTGTTTAATATTCATTTTTTATCTCTGTCTATTTGCTTATAGCAAGCTATCGGTATACAAACCATAGCGTTAATGGGTGTTGTGCAATGACCTCTAAGCTGTGTCATCGCACTTAATAAAATTTAATGTTCTCGCGTATGATGGAACGTTATATCTGGGTGGCGTTCTTGCGCTAAATTTAGGTTAACCATCGTTGGCGCTATATACGTAAGGTTATCACCACCATCGAGCGCGAGGTTATCATAAGCTTTTTTCTGGAACTGCTCTAGCGTTCGTTCATCATCGCATGTGCACCAGCGCGCTGTGGCAACACTGATAGGTTCATATATTGCGTCGACGTTATATTCAGACTTTAAGCGTTGAACAACAACTTCAAACTGCAGAACACCAACAGCACCAACAATCATATCGTTTGAACTAAACGGTCGAAATACCTGTACGGCACCTTCTTCAGAGAGTTGAATTAAGCCTTTTTGTAACTGTTTTGCTTTTAATGGATCCCGTAAACGAATGCGTCTAAACAACTCTGGTGCAAAGTTAGGAATACCGGTGAATTTCATATCTTCACCTGAGGTGAAAGAATCACCTATTTGAATACTGCCATGATTGTGCAGACCGATAATGTCACCGGCAAATGCTTGTTCAACGTTCGAGCGATCACCTGCCATAAAGGTCACGGCATCGGCAATTTTAACGTCTTTACCAATACGCACTTGGCGCATTTTCATGCCTTTTTCATATTTACCCGATACAATACGCATAAAGGCGATGCGGTCACGATGTTTTGGATCCATATTTGCCTGAATTTTGAAAACGAAGCCCGAAAACTTTTCTTCGGTTGCTTTAACTTCACGTTTATTGGTACTGCGTGGCATTGGCGTTGGTGCCCATTTAGTGAGCCCATCTAGCATGTGATCAACACCAAAGTTTCCTAAGGCAGTACCAAAAAATACCGGGGTTAATTCACCCTTTAAAAACTCATCCAGATTAAATTCGTGGGAAGCGCCAATTACAAGCTCTAATTCTTCGCGTAAGTCATCTGCATAGTTGCCAACCGCTTCATCTAACTCAGGATTATCTAGCCCTTTAATTACACGCTTTTCTTGTATTGTATGGCCTTGACCGGATTGATATAAAATAGTTTCATCGTCTAATATGTTGTAAACACCTTTAAACTCCTTTCCCATCCCAATGGGCCAAGTAACAGGTGAACATTTTATCTTGAGTACTTCTTCAACTTCGTCCATGACTTCCATAGGATCACGAACATCACGATCCATTTTATTCATAAAAGTAATAATTGGGGTATCACGTAAACGAGTAACTTCCATTAGTTTAATGGTACGGTCTTCTACACCTTTTGCGGTATCAATAACCATTAAACAAGAATCAACCGCGGTAAGGGTTCGATAAGTGTCTTCCGAAAAGTCTTCGTGACCAGGTGTATCTAATAAGTTAACTAAACAGTCACCATATGGAAATTGCATAACTGAGGTCGTGATCGAAATTCCACGGTCTTTTTCCATCTCCATCCAGTCAGACTTTGCATGTTGACCTGATTTTTTACCTTTTACCGTTCCCGCTTTTTGTAGCGCTTGTCCGAAAAGTAATACTTTTTCAGTGATTGTTGTTTTACCGGCGTCAGGGTGAGAAATTATCGCAAACGTTCTGCGAATATCGACTTCCTGCTGTTGTACAGACATGCAAATTACCTGTTAATTAATTAGATGACAAATGGATGAATTTTTAGCGAGCGATATTATAGCGAAATCATAGCCTCAAGACAGCATTAATCTGTTTTTTCTCCGATAAAAATATCAATTATTAGCGTAAAACAAAAATAAAAGTTGACACTGTTGATTACAGGTGTAATCTTTGAGTTGTCGATTACATTTGTAATCATTAAAGTCATGTCGAGTAAATAGGAAAAACAATGTCAGAAATAAGTCATGCGGAATTTGAGGTGTTAGATGCTTTATGGCAGCAATATCCTGCAACGGCAAATCAAGTTATTGAGCGGCTAAATCAACAAAAGCCTTGGCATGACAAGACGGTGAAAACCTTGCTTAATCGCTTAGTCAAAAAAGAAGCAATTAGCTATGAAAAGCAGCAGAGAAGTTATTTATATACGCCGTTATTAGATAAAGAAACCTATACGCAAAATCAAAGCGCCAATTTAATTGAGCGCTTATTTAGCGGCAGAGTGTCGCCATTAATTGCAGGTTTTGCAAAGGATAATAAGCTTAATAAAGATGATATAAACGAGTTAAAAGCCATTATAGATACTTGGGAACAAACTCAAGATGAGGATGATAACAATGGCTGAATTTATTGTTGATTTATTATTCCCTTTGACCGTCATGCTGGCAATTTTGCTCATTTCGCATGCATGGGTAATGCGCCATTTAGGCGCTAACGGGGTATATCGTATTTGGCTTTTAGTGCCAATAGGGCTATTAATTTATGGTTTACCATCCCCGGTGGCATCGCAGTTAAGCGGCGTAAATACCGAGGTTATACGTTATGTTGTAAAACCAACGAGCAACATAACAGAGAACGTTACGCAATATTGGCTGTTATCTTTTTGGGTCACGTCATCAAGTTTGCTAGTTTTTTATTGGTTCGTTAATCACTTTCGTTTTTTAATGCAGTTATCACTCGTTCCTCTATCAAAACACCATCTAACTAATGTTACTAGGCAAAATACTTTGCCTCAGAGCCTAGCGATTTATCAAAGTGAAAAGGCCTATAGTCCAATGCTTGTTGGTATTATTAAACCAAAGTTAGTGTTACCACATGATTTTAAAGAACTTTATAATGATGAGCAGCAACAGCTTATTATTCAACACGAGATTTGTCATTTTGATCGCAATGACATTTATTGGAATCTTTTAGCACATGCCATGCTTGCGCTATTTTGGTTCCATCCATTGGTTTGGTTGGCTTATAGCCGTTATAGACGAGACCAAGAACTATCCTGTGATCAACTTGTTTTGGCGCGCAAACAACTGAATAGCAGGATCAACTATAGCAAAGCATTATTGGTAGCCGCAGAAACGGCGCCGCCATATGCCTTTGCACAACTTTCATTTAAGAAATATGGAGATAAGGGAATTATGTTTGAACGTATTAAACAGATCCAGACAACGTCGAAAGCATCAACATTAAGCGTGTCACTTGCGACAGTCTTATCAATTAGTGTCTTATCAGGGTTAAGTTACGCTGGTAGTATTGATGAACAAAAACAGCAACATCGTACGCCACCTAAAGCGGTAGAAGTTGTAAAGCCTGTTCATCGTGTGCCGCCTGCTTATCCTGAGAAAGCAGCACATGAAAATATTGAAGGTGCGGTCGTTATGAAGTTTGATGTTACACCCTCAGGTAGTGTTGAAAATATTGAAGTGATGACGGGCGAACCAGCCTATGTATTTGACAGTGCGGCAATTGCAGCGCTAAAACAGTGGAAATATGACGCAAAAGGTCAGTACCACAAAAATCAGTTGGTGCAATTAGATTTTCGCTTAAATGAAAGCTCAACGTTTAACAGTGAAAACTTAATAGAGCGCGTTAAAATAACAAAGTAACTTGAGTTTTATAGCAAACAAAGCGCTAATTATCTTGGATAATAAGCGCTTTGTATTTTTAGCGTTTATATTCTTTTGTATATTTTCCTAAAGCAGACAACAAAGCTTCGTTCATATATTGTGATTAAGCTGGCAGTTACAAAGCGAGCGGTTAGAATAATACCTATTCCCATTGAAGCGAAAACAGGAATTTTTTTAAGGCCATGATGGCTGACATTGACGTGCGAAGGGATGATCATTTAGTTAGTATGGCAAAAGGGTCAAAAATTTTTTGTTTGTCATCGCTGCGGTGAGGGAGTTGTCAGAGGGAAATAATTGATTTTCCCTCTCTCGTGCAGTCGGTACACCGACACATAAGTGTTAGGAACACTTTTGAATAACATCAGTTGGCCTGAAAAGCAGGTGAGTACCTTGGATGGTACAAATAATTGACTAGAGTGTTTTCTTCATAACAATGGCGTCTTCATAACCTATATCACTTGGGTAATAGCCAGTTCGTCTACCAACTTCGATAAAGCCATCATTGATATACATCATTAATGCCGAAATGTTTTTAGCGCGTACTTCTAGTAAAATCGTTGTCGCTTGTTTATTAATTGCCTGTTGATTTAAATGTGCCATTAATGCTTTACCAAAGCCTTTGCCTTGAAATTTCGGTGATATACAAATATCCATTAAGGTGATTTCATCGGCCACTAAATCTGCAATGTAAAAACCGATAATTTCATTTTGATGCATGGCAAAAAATCCAAAATAACGACCTCCAACGCATGATCTAAATGTTTGTTCACTCCATGGGTGGCTGTGGCAATTATTTTCAATGGTTAATAGCGTTGGCACGATTTGCGGCGTGATAATGTCAAAGTCGAGTTGCGTATTGATATTTTTCATGAATGGTTAGCTTTATGAGGGTAAATAATGAGCAATAATTAATGATGAATGTTAACTGATTCATTATTAACTAGTTGTTGATAAAGACGTTTTTTTAGTTTTGGATTATCGATAAAAGCAGATAGAACAGGCGTTGATAACACGTTATGCGTATATTCTAGATGTTCATTATTATTGAATTGCCAAATAAAGTCATCGCACTGTAGTTTATTGGGTGAGACTTGCGTGAAATCAGCGGGCTGTAAGTTTAGGGCAAGGATAGTATCTAGAAATAGACGCTGATTTATAACGTCTTCAATATTAATGACGAGATCTTCATCAGTGGTATCAGGTTGTTGTATTGCTTCTTCACTAAGGGCTGGTTGTTTATTAGATTTTCTTTGCCATAGTGGGATCCCCATTTCTTGCAAATAGACAAATTGTTTCTTGTTGATAGTCATAGTGAATGAAAATTAGGGATTATTAATTGATAGTATAAGTGGCTCGTCACTTATTGTTAAGGCGAATTATCAAATGGGTTTATTTTCTTTTAGTTTTAATTCGAACATTTCGAGTGCTAAAGGCTTGCTAAAATAGTAACCCTGATATTGTTGGCATGACATTGCATTTAATAAGTCTCTGTGTTCGGCAAGTTCTACTCCTTCGGCAATTACTTGTAGTTTTAATGTTTTAGCTAAAGAGATGATTGCGCTAACAATGCTGTGATCGATATCACTATGATGTAAGTTAAAAATAAAGCTTTTATCAATCTTAAGGCAATCAATAGGGAACTTTTTCAAGTAATTTAATGAAGAAAAGCCGGTGCCAAAATCATCTAATGACAATTTAAAGCCGAGCGCTTTGATATCACGCATGGTCTTAATGGCTGTTTGCACGTTAGTGAGTAACATCCCTTCTGTAATTTCAAATTTAATCGTCTCGGGGGATATACCCGTTTGGCTTAATTTTGCTTGCAGCATCGTTAATAATTCGTTAGGCGAAGAAAATATTTGCGCTGATAGATTAATGGCTACAGTACCAAAGTTGACTTTGGCTGCATGCCAACGGGCTACTTGATCAAATACATGTTTTATTGCAATGCGATCTATTTGTGCAATTAATTCGCATTGTTCTGCAAGCGGGATAAATTCAGCAGGTGAAATAATAGTACCATCAGGTTCAATCCACCTAATTAACGCTTCAGCACCCACAATTGTATTTGTTTTTAGATCAACAATAGGTTGATAGTAAAAATCAAAATATTGATTGTTAATGGCGTTTAATAATTGTTGTTCGCGCTCAAGCTGTTTTGTTACAGCAGTATTCATACTACTTTCAAAAAATCGATAGAAGAGACCTTCTGACTTGTTAACATCAAGCATGGCGATAGCTGCTTTTCGCAGTAACTCTTGAGCATTGTCGCTATCTTGTGGATAAAGTGCGATGCCCATATTAGCACTTATTGTCAGTGAGATATCACTGCATTCAAATGGCTTGTCGAACGTTGAAAGTATCTTTTGAGCGATTTTTACTGCACTATGGTTTGGGTTATTTAATTCAACTAAAACGCCAAATTCAGCGCCATTTATTCTTGCAATGACATCTTTTTTATACAGCGTGGACTTTAACCTGTTTGCGATTTCACAAATTAATGTATCGCCAAACTGATGGCCATATGAATCATTAATTTGTTTAAAGTTATTGACTTCAAATAATAAGAAAGCAGGAAGTTTGTTAGAATGTTTAGCATTTAAACAAGATTGTTTTATCAAGTTTTCAAGCAACACTCGATTTGGCAAACCCGTTAAATCATCGTGGGTTGCTAGGCGAGTTAACTGCTCTTGCGCTTTTTTACGTGCAGTAATGTCACGAAATACACCTAAATAGTGAATGATCTCCTGTTGGTCGTCTCTGATCGCTTCTATTTCTAATTCAAGCGGGTAAATTTCATTATTTGAACGTTGTTCATACAATTCACCTTGCCATGTATCTGCTAATTTGGCTTGAAGCATGATACTTTCCGCTAAATTTAATTCTTGGCCATTAACGGGAGCAAAGTTTACTTTTCTACCAATAACTTGGTGCTTTGTCTTGTGCGTGATTTGTACGAATGCATTGTTAACAGCTTCAATTCGAAACTCACTATCGGTAATGAAAACACCATCAGATGTGTTTTTAAATGCATAAGAAAGCAACATTAATTGCTTTTCATTTGCTGCAATTTCATTATTCATTTTTTTTAGCTTATAAGCTTCTTTCTTACTATAGCGTCGATTAAAAAGCAGAATAATAATTACGGCACTAGTAATTACCATTATTAGAAGAAAGTGTTTTTGATATTCCGCTTGGGTGATATTTGCTTGCTGTAGTTGGCTTTCATGTTGTAGTAATTGAATCTGTTTTTCTCTGTTTTCTGCTTGAAACTGTTCATTCAGGTGCAATACAGAGGCTTTTTGTGCGGTTTCTAAAATCTCAATTTGCAAACTCGTGTATTGCTTATAATAAGAAAGTGCCTGTTTATAATCCTGTTTTTGTTGATAAAAGTGGCTTAGTGAACGTAGTGCAACACTATGTAGTCTCGGTTGTTGATTATGCTTAAAGTACGCTTCAGCGGAGCGGTAAAAGGTGAGTGCTTGATCGTACTTTTCTTGCTGTAAAAGCAAATTACCTAGGGCTATTTTTCCAGTATATAAGTTGACATTGTCGTTATGGGACGTAGCAATTAATAGTGCTTTTTGAATAAATGCTTCACTGTCGTTATATAAGCCGACATTTTGCAGCGTATCACTTTTAGCGAGTAGTGCTTTTATATGCCTTTCTGGGTGTTGTGCGATATTAGGGTGGTCAAGCAACTTGTTAAATGTTGCTAGCGCATTATCAAATTGACGTAAGTTTTGAAAATATATGCCTTTATTGAGTAGTCCTTTTATGATTAAGTTTTCATTATCAAGCGTTTGTGCAATGTTAAGTGATTTTGCGTTTTGGGATAGTGCTTTTTTGAAGTTTCTTTGTGCCCAACTTAACATGGCTAAACTATTGTATACGGTCGCTTGCCCTTCAAGGTTTTTGTTTTCTTCATAAATGTAAATAGCCGCTAATAAATGTGTTTGTGCATCTTCATAATCTGTTGTGACGAAATAACTATTGGCGATCATGAACAGCAAATATGCTTTATCATTAGCAGATATGGTTAATGTTGAATTAACGAAATTTTGCGTTGGGTTAACGTTTAGTTTCTCTAATTTCGTTAACAATGCTTTTGCCTTTGCGATAACTAAAACGTGTTTGTCTTGAATACGGAGCAATTCAATTTCGGCGATGCTAGCTAGTATATTAATTTGGCGTTGTTCATTTGGTGTAAGCTTGATGTCTGTGAGTTGGCGTTTGTAATGTAATAGTTTGGCTTCGTTATTTTCTTGTGCTGCAATCATCATTGCTTTTACGCGCGCGAGTGCAGCAATCTGTTTATGCTGATTTATTGGCAAATTTGTAATAAAGGTTTGTAAAAACTTAAGCTTTTCTAGGTTGTTAAGCTGGTGATTATTAAGTTTATTCGATAGGGATTTATATAAACTCTCATTACTAAGATCGCGATAAATACTTTGTGCCAAACTATTTGATGGCAATATTAGTATTGTAATCACACATGCGAACAGTAAGCTTTTCATTATCGGTCAGATCATCCCACATTAGCGAAGTTAGATTAGCATGACTGATTACTTGTCTCTTTTGTCGTGCTAATAAATTAGTTGAGTAATTTATGTTACAAAATTGACAAATAGTTGACTATAGGCTCAGGCATCATTAAAACACAGCTATTGTTTTAAATTTAAACAGTACAGGTTATATCGCTTTAAGTACTAAAACAAGAATAAGCGATTAGTATGCTATTTTAACTGCTCCATTATGCCTATCTTGCAATAGATGGCCATGGTCAACTGTAACGAGAATGTTTCTGATTGAAAACTAAATAAGAAAAGAATTGGCAGGGGTAGAGAGATTCGAACTCCCAACCGTCGGTTTTGGAGACCGCTGTTCTACCAATTGGAACTATACCCCTGCAACGGATGAGAATTATACTCATGGATGAGCAAAGGTAAAGAGGAAATTTGAACTTTTGTTTCGTTCGGCTATTTAATGTGCAACCTTGCAATATTGAGAAAAAAACTGCACACAATTTAAGCGATGTCAGTTGTGCTATTTGTTGTTTGAACAAGCTAACATGCATTCTGTTGCGGTTAGGTTGTTATGAAACCTGTGCTTAAAGATACTCACTCTTACTTTAAAATTCACCTCGTCAACTAAATAAGTCTGATTGTACCGTTAAATTTTTAATGCTTCAGGGTAAGGAAATACATCTGCGACTTCACCACGAGCAACGTCTTTTTGTCGTTGTTGCCAATAGGTTGCTTCGAGTAAATCAGCGTGATAACGCAGAAATGCTTTTCTATACTTAGGGTTTGCTAAGGCAAAGGTCGCAATTTCTTCTGGAAAAACATCGCCAGGTTCAACGGAATACCACGGTTCAGATGCATAAATCTGTGCCTCAGTGACTGGTTCCGGTTTTTGTCGAAAATTAACTTCGTTCATATAAGTTATTTCGTCGTAGTCATAAAAAATGACACGGCCATGACGCGTAACACCGAAGTTTTTTAATAACATATCACCGGGAAAAATATTGGCTGCTATTAATTGTTTAATCGCTTCGCCATAACCAAGCATGGCATAGTCAATTTCGTCTTCATTGGCTTTTGCCAAATATAAGTTAAGCGGTGTCATGCGACGCTCAATGTAAACATGTTCGATGATAATCAACTCATCTTCAATCGTTATTAAACTCGGTGCTACTGCAAGTAATTCTTCGAGTAATGCTTGAGAGAAACGATGTTTAGGAAATGCAACTTGCGAGTACTCCATTGTGTCAGCCATTCTGCCAACACGATCATGAAGTTTAACTAAGCGGTATTTTTCTTTAACTTCTTTTTTAGTCACACTTTTACTCGGTGAAAAATGATCTTTAATGATTTTAAAAACATATGGATAAGAGGGTAATGTAAACACTGACATCACCATTCCTTTAATGCCTTCTGCAAGCATGAATTGATCATTACTTGTGTCCAAGTGTTGGAGAAAATCTCGGTAAAATTGTGTTTTACCTTGTTTATGGAAGCCGATAGCTGAATATAGATCCGCTCTGGTTTTGTGAGGAATAAGTGTTTGTAAAAAGTTAACTAAGGCTGTTGGGTGTAAACAGTCGACGAAAAAGTAAGATCGTGCAAAACCAAAAACGACAGCCATATTTTCTTCATCAGTAAGGAGAGCATCTATGTGTAAACCGTCCTGCTCTTTGTTTACAATAGGAACAATAAAAGGCGTGTTTCCTGCAGGCGATAATACTCGACCAATAATATAGGCTCCTTTATTACGATAAAAAGTAAAGTTTAGTATATCAATCTCTATATCTGATAGTGGAAACTGTGAAAGAACAGGGTGCTGAATAAAGATTTTAATTAACGCTTTAACTTCTTTTTTTATCTTAGTGAAGGGTAGGTCAAAGTCGGCTTGCTCAATAATGTGTGTAATCGTGTGGCATAAACCTTTCTCATTAATTGGATAACGGGTGTAGATGGTCTCTGTGCTGCGGTCAATTGCTAAGCATGATTCAACGAAGATAAAATCATTACAGTAATAACGTCGGTCGAAAAGGTGACAAAAAACAGAGTTATAAAAACTTTCTGCTAATTCAGCTTGCGGGTGCGTTTGTAGCAACTCGATATAAAATTGTTTAACACGGCGCCATAATGTTTCATCTAAGTCTTTGATACAAAAGTCGCCTCGTATTGTGGCAAGTGTTTCTTGAACACGTAAGTCAAAATAGTCAGTGCGATCTCTTGAAGCCGCTTGTATATCTAACCATTGACAGTTTTCAAAGCGAGATTTTGCCGATTGAGTCAGTTGACTAAATAAATGAATATGTCGCTCAAATCCATTGAGTATCGTTCTTGCAATTGCTTTTGTGCGAGGATTAAACATAATCAGGCTTTAAATACATAAATAATCTTGTGTGAACTACAGAATACGATACTTAACAGCGTTTTACCGATTAATTCAAATATATAGTCACTATAAATATTGGTGATAATCACTTCTACTGCCTAGTTTTACTTGAATTTAGTCACTTAGCGCTCTAAAATTACGCGGTTTATTTTGTCCTTTATGAAGTCTTATTTATTCTATGCGTGTCGCTGATTTTTCTTTTGATTTACCTGAAGAGCTAATCGCTCGTTACCCTAAAGCTGATCGTACGGCTAGCCGTTTAATGGTGTTAGAAGGGAATACGGGCAAGCTACAAGATGCTAACTTTGTTGATATTGTTGAACAGTTAAATGCTGGCGATTTGTTAGTCTTCAATAATACACGTGTTATCCCTGCGCGGATGTTTGGACAAAAAAAGTCTGGCGGTAAAGTTGAAGTATTAGTTGAACGTATACTTGACGATAAACGATTCTTGGCTCATGTTCGTGCGAGTAAATCGCCTAAGCCTGGTACAGAGTTAATATTAGAAAACACAGTATCAGCAACGATGGTCGCTCGTCATGATGCGCTTTTTGAAATCGAAATTTCACATCAAGATACGGTGTTAAGTGTACTCGAAGACATTGGTCATATGCCATTGCCTCCTTATATTGATCGTCCCGACGAAGAAAGTGACAAAGAACGTTATCAAACGGTGTACAACGAAAAACCAGGCGCAGTTGCTGCGCCAACGGCGGGTTTACATTTTGACGATGCGTTGCTTGAACGTATAAAAGAAAAGGGTGTTAATACTGCTTTTGTTACGCTTCATGTGGGTGCTGGTACTTTTCAACCAGTTCGTGTAGAACGGATTGAAGATCACATTATGCATGCAGAATATGCCGAAGTACCGCAGGATGTAATTGATAAAATTACTCAGACCAAAGAAAGTGGCGGACGTGTAATTGCAGTAGGAACAACCTCTGTTCGTTCTTTAGAAAGTGCAGCAAAATCAGCTAAAGAGAAAGGACAAGTACTATCGCCATTTTATGGTGATACTGATATCTTTATTACGCCTGGTTACCAATTTGAATTAATAGATGCGCTTGTGACAAATTTTCATTTGTCAGAGTCAACACTGTTAATGTTAGTAAGCGCTTTTGCTGGCTATGATAATATCATGGCTGCATATAAACATGCGGTATCAGAACGATATCGCTTTTTTAGTTATGGCGATGCGATGTTTTTAACACATCGCACTCGATAACTTTTAATACGCCGCTGGCCTGTTTCGCTAGTGGGCAGGAAGGTAAAATGACAGATAATACACAAAAGAAAGCAATGACCTACGAGTTACTTGCAAAAGATGGCAAAGCTCGCCGTGGCAGGTTAACGTTTGCACGTGGTACGGTGGAAACACCTGCGTTTATGCCTGTTGGCACCTATGGCACTGTTAAGGGCATGAAAAGTGAAGAAATAGAAGAAATCGGTGCTGAGATTATTCTTGGCAACACGTTTCATCTAATGCTTCGCCCTGGCACTGATATTATTGAGCAGCATGGTGATTTACATGATTTTATCAATTGGAATAAGCCTATCTTAACAGATTCGGGTGGTTTTCAAGTGTTTAGTTTAGGCGCCATGCGAAAAATCACCGAGGAAGGTGTTAAGTTTAGTTCGCCAGTCAATGGTGAAAAAATTATGTTAACGCCTGAACGCTCAATGGAAGTACAGCGTAAGCTTGGCTCTGATATCGTGATGATTTTTGATGAATGCACGCCTTATCCAGCAACACATCAAGAAGCAAAGGAGTCTATGGAGCTATCTTTGCGTTGGGCACAACGTAGCAAAGATGCACATAAAGAGAACCCTAACGCGCTGTTTGGTATCGTGCAAGGTGGTATGTATGAAGACTTGCGTGAGGTATCTATTAATGGGTTAAAAGCGATAGATTTTGACGGTTATGCTATTGGTGGGTTGTCTGTTGGTGAACCGAAAGAAGATATGGTCAGAATATTAGATCATACAGCGCCCTTGATCCCAGAAAATAAACCCCGATATCTGATGGGAGTAGGAAAACCTGAAGACTTAGTCGAAGGTGTTCGTCGCGGCATTGATATGTTTGATTGTGTAATGCCAACGCGAAATGCACGTAATGGTCACTTGTTTGTTACGACGGGTGTGGTAAAAATTAGAAATGCAAAGAATAAGACAGATACGGGACCATTAGATGAGCAATGTGATTGCTATACCTGTAAAAATTATTCTCGCGCATATTTACATCACCTAGATAAATGTAATGAAATATTAGGGTCTCAGTTAAATACCATTCATAATTTGCGTTTTTACCAACGCGTAATGAAAGAATTACGTGATGCGATAGAACAAGGTAAATTGGAAGAGTATGTAGAAGAATTTTATGCTTTGCGTTCGTTACCGGTACCTCCGTTGGCGCAAGGTAGTAAACAAGTTTAGTCATTTAATAACAATTAGAAGTAAGAGGATATTATGAGTTTATTAATCGGTACTGCACATGCAGCAGGCGCTCCAGCGCAACCAGGTGGTGGCATGGAAATGATCATCATGTTGCTTGTTTTCGGTTTAGTGTTTTATTTCATGATTTATCGTCCACAAGCAAAGCGTGTAAAAGAGCATAAAAACTTGATGTCTGAATTATCGAAAGGTGATGAAGTATTAACACAAGGCGGTTTAGTGGGTAAGATTACTAAAGTATCTGATGATAAAGATTTTATCGCTATTACAATTGCTGACACGACTGAAGTAACAGTGCAAAAGGCTGCAATTTCTGCGGTTTTACCTAAAGGCACAATGAAAAACCTATAGGGTTTTTCCCAAGACAGTTTGTCTACATAATTTTAAAACTTAGGATAATATTGTGTTAAACCATTCTCCATTGTGGAAGAAACTGATGGTGCTCTTTATCGTATGTGTTGGTGCATTGTACGCAATGCCCAACCTATACGGCGAAGATCCCGCAGTTCAAATTTCAGGGTTACGTGGTGTAGAAACAACTGCATCAACATTAGACTCAGTAAAAGCAACATTAACAGAACAGCAAATAGACTTTTCTAGTATTGCACTTGAAGATGGTCAAGTATTAGTAAAATTTAGTGATACAGAGCAACAGCTTAAAGCGCGGGACGAATTAGATTCAACGTTAGGTGATGATTACTCAGTTGCATTAAATTTAACACCAGCAACGCCAGATTGGTTAGCAGACATTGGCGGTACACCAATGAAGTTTGGTTTAGATTTACGTGGTGGCGTTAGTTTTACCATGGAAGTCAACATGAATGAAGCTGAACTAAAAGCACAAGAAGGTATGATTGGCGACTTTCGTAGCGATCTACGTAAAGAAAAAATTCGCTACCGTAGTGTTAAAAAGCAAGATAATGGTGTTGTTATTTCTTTCAGAAATATTGAAGACATAGATAATGCCGAATCGTTACTTAAGAAGCGCTATCGTGATTTATTGTTTGCTGATAATGAAGATGAAATGACGCTTTCAGTAACGATGACAGAGCAAAAACTCAAAGAAATTCGTGAGTATGCGTTGCAACAGAACATCACTATCATTCGTAATCGTGTGAATGAATTAGGTGTTGCTGAGCCTTTAGTACAACGCCAAGGTCAGAAAAATATCATCATCGAGTTACCTGGTGTTCAGGATACAGCCAAAGCAAAAGAAATTTTAAATGCAACGGCAACTATTGAATTTCGTATGTTAGATTCAGAAGGTGATCTAAACAGCGCTATTAATGGCCGAGTACCTGCTAACTCACAATTGCTTTATGACCGAAATGGTCGACCTTCATTGGTTAAAAAGCGTGTTATGTTAACGGGTGATCATATTGTAGATGCCGGCTCGAGTTTTGACGAGTATTCTCGTCCACAAGTGAATATAACGCTTGACTCTCCAGGTGCTAGTAAATGGTCTAATGCGACTAAAGAAAACGTTGGCAAGCCAATGGTCACGGTTTTCATTGAGTATAAACCGACTGAGCGTAAAGACAGCGAAGGCAATACAATATTTGAAAAGAATGAAGAGATTATTCAGATTGCTACCATTCAAGGTCGTTTAGGTAAAAGCTTTCGCATTACGGGCATAGATAGCCAGTCTGAAGCTCACAACTTAGCATTGCTATTACGTGCAGGTGCATTAATTGCGCCAATCCAAATCGTTGAAGAGCGTACCGTTGGTCCATCTTTGGGTGCCGAAAACGTTGAACTTGGCTTACAAGCGATTGTCGGTGGTTTTGCACTCGTATTTATTTTTATGCTTATTTACTATCGCGCCTTTGGCATTGTTGCCAATATGGCACTGTTAGCTAACTTAGTGTTAATAGTCGGCGTAATGTCAATGATCCCTGGTGCAACATTAACGTTACCAGGTATGGCTGGTATTGTGTTAACCGTGGGGATGGCAGTCGATGCTAATGTACTTATTTTTGAGCGTATCCGTGAAGAGTTACGCAGTGGTAAGTCAGTTCAGCAATCGATACATCAAGGTTATGACGCGGCGTTTTCAACGATATTAGATGCTAATATCACTACTTTGATTGCAGCAATCATTCTTTTTGCTGTTGGTACAGGGCCAATAAAAGGCTTCGCGGTAACATTGTCGATTGGTATTATTACTTCAATGTTCACAGCTATTATTGGTACACGTACAATTGTGAACAGCGTATGGGGCGGTAAACGTCTCGATAAGCTTTCAATCTAGGGGTTTAATTATGCAACTATTAAAATTGAAAGAAACTGTCGACTTTATGCGCTTTAGAAAAGTAGCGGTGATTTTTAGCGCTTTATTGATGATTGCGGCATTTGCCTCATTTGCAGTCAATAAATTGAATTTTGGTCTAGATTTCACAGGCGGTACACTGATTGAAGTGGGCTATGAGAAAGCGGCTGACTTAAATGAAATTCGTCAAGTAATGGAAAGCGCTGGTTTCGAAGGTGCGGTTGTTCAGCATTATGGCAGCTCACGTGATGTTGTTATTCGTTTAGCAGTTCAAGATGACGTAAAAGCTGAAATGCTTGGTAACCAAATCCTAACGTTGTTACAAGATAGTTCAGGACAAACGCTTGATATGAGACGTATCGAATTTGTTGGTTCAAGTGTCGGTGATGAGTTAACGGAGCAAGGTGGTCTTGCAATGTTAACGGCGCTAATTTGTATCTTAGTCTATGTCGCATTTCGCTTTGAGTGGCGTTTTGCATTAGGGTCGGTAATTGCGTTATTTCATGACGTTATTTTAACGCTTGGCTTGTTCTCAGTGCTTGGTTTAGAGTTTGACTTAACAGTACTGGCGGCGATACTAGCGGTAATAGGTTATTCATTAAACGATACCATTGTTGTTTCAGATCGCATTCGTGAAAACTTTAGAAAAGTACGCGAAGGTGGGCCAATGGAAATTATTAATATATCGCTAACGCAAACATTAAGCCGTACCTTTATAACGTCGATTACAACTTTACTTGTATTGGCAGCGTTATTTTTTCAAGGCGGTGCTTTAATTCACGGTTTTGCTACAGCACTATTATTTGGTGTATTTATTGGTACTTATTCGTCTATTTATGTAGCAAGTTCAATTGCACTCGCACTCGGAATTTCAAAAGAAGATTTAATTCCAGAAGTTATTGAAAAAGAAGGTGCAGATCAGGATGTATTAATGCCTTAACGTAGCAATAACGTTAATGTAAAGTTAAAAAGCTGAGCATGTCTCAGCTTTTTTTGTTTTTCAATAAAATAAACTAATGTGAATAATTGAAAATTTTATATGTAACTATATGAATAGTATTAACTTGTTGGATATTTTTTCCTTAAGGTTACGGCTTCAAGAACACTAAATAATATAATGCGAAAATCTATTGCTTAAAAAATGCTCAACCGTATAATTGCCGGCGATTACACATCACCCTAGATTTATTCATATTGGAGTAGTTATGAAAAAGGTAGTATTAGGTTTATCGTTAGCTTTGGCTACAACAGCTGCAAACGCAATTAGTGACAATGCGAAGTTCATTGCTCAAGATAGCTCAGTAGAAACAAATTTATGTGTTACTGCTGCTACTAAAGGTTTTGCTGCTGCAAAATATCAAGCATTAAAAATTGATAGTTTATCTCCACATACATTTTCGTTAACAAGCTGTAATGGCATGTCGATTAAAAAGTTTGCAAAACAGTTTTCAAAGGTAACAGTTGTTGTTGATAGAACTGTTAAAGCTGTGCCAGCTGATCGTTCATTTGAATCTCGTTTATGTGCAAGAGCGGCTAATTTCGGGTTAGTGGCGTTAGCGAGTGAATCAAAATATGCATTACGTAATGTGTCATGTAACGGTCAAAATATAGTCGATTTTGCAAAAGCTCACAATAGTTAATATTTTCTACTGTAATACTTATACTAAAAAGCCCTGAAGTTAACGGTCAGGGCTTTTTAGTATCAATATCATCAAATTTAATTGCAATAATTTAACCATGTTAAGCACACGCTAAACTGCACAAATTTTTTATTAATTACAAATCGCATTCAGTATCATTTGTAAATAAATTCCTGCTTTTTCTTCACATATGCATCTAAATATGAATAAATGAGAGATAAGGTAAACATCAATGATTGGTGTCAGTATCTTCTCAACGATTTATACAGAGTTAATACATTATGGATATCGTTTCTGCAATTCGAGACAGACTATCTCACTTAAGGCCCGCAGAGCAGCGAGTCGCGAAACTTATATTAAGTGATTTAAGTTACGCTGCGAATGCAACAATAAGTGAATTGGCAAAGAAAGCAAACACGAGTAATACCAGTATCTCTAGACTTGCAAAGGCTTTAGACTGTAAGAATGTACGTGAATTAAAACTTAAAGTTGCGCAATCAGCGGCTGTTGGTGAACGTTTTAATAGCAACGAGCAAGTTGAAAAGAAAGAAATTCCAGCGATATACCAAGGGATACATGAGATACTTGCACTCAATGCTGGTTTGATCACGGATGAAAATATTGATCTTGCAAGCCAATTGATAACCGAAGCAGGCCATACACTGATATTGGGTGTAGGTGGTGGTAGCTCAATTATGGCTCAAGAGTGCCATAACCGGTTGTTTAGGCTTGATCTCAAGAGTAATGCTTATTCCGATCCCATGTTAATGAGAATGACAACTGCAACGGTTGATAAGGGAGACGTAGTTTTGTGTCTTTCTTTGGGGGGGGTTAGCCCTGACGTACAAAATGCCGCATTAATTGCAAAAGATTATGGCGCTAATATTATTACCATTTGCCCCAGTGGGCCGCTTGCAGAATTAGCTGATATCCATTTGCCAATTGAAACACATGAAGGTGACTACATCTTTAAACCAAGTGCATCACGCTATGTAATGTTAGCAGCGATTGATATCTTGGCTAGTGATTTAGCGGTAAAAAATCAACGAAGATCACGAGAAAAATTACGACGATTGAAAGTACAGTTAGATCAATATCGCGGTTGTGCTGATCGCTTACCTTTAGGAGATTAGCCTAGATTAAACATTAGTACATTGAATTCACGCTTTTCTACAAGTGGTCGCTTTTGCTAGCCTTTTCGCGGCCTTTTACCTCAACATTGTTCAGTTTTAAACCTCATTACTATTCATCATAGAAATACTAAATATTAGTTTAAAAGCATATTTGTTTAATGTGTTGATATTTATTGACTTATTCCTAAATTGTTACTAAGTAACCTTTAATTTATTTATTTTGTGTTACATTTTTACATTTATTTGTTGAAATTATATACGTTGCATGTTTATTATTAACACGAATGTTCTTTTTGTTGTGTTATTTTTTAACATTAATGTGCGAATCGACATTTTCACAAAAATAAAACTGTGTGAAAGCAGGGCTAGAGGAAACTTAGGGGGAAGTAAATGGAATCCGTCAGATTTAAAAAATCATATTTAATAATGTGTTTAGGTATCACGTTTGGTCATTCTAATGCAGTGTATGCTTTTAATGCCGAGACTGACAGTGCTCAAGAAGAAAACGTAGAAGTTATTACAGTTAAAGGGGTAAGAGGAAGCATTGTAAGGTCTTTAAATAATAAATATTTAAATAGTAACGTGTCAGACTCAATTAGTTCAGAAGATCTTGGTAAGTTTCCCGATATGAACTTATCTGAATCTTTACAACGAATTCCTGGTGTTACTATTAATCGAAACCAAAATGGTGAAGGTTCACAAATTAATGTTCGTGGTCTTGGGCCTCAATTTACGCGAGTCGAAATTAATGGTATGTCAGCACCCGGTGGTGGTAGCGCAGGAAGATTAGGAACGAATGGTGGTGGCCGAGGTTTCAGCTTTGAGCTTTTACCTTCAGAACTTTTTAGCAATGCTACTGTTACAAAATCATCAGACGCCGGCCAAAGTGAAGGTGGGCTAGCAGGGGTTGTTACACTCGAAACACCTAAACCATTTCAGCATCAAGGCTTAAAGTTTTCCTCGTCACTACAGGGAAATTATAATGATAAAACAAACGATATAGATCCAAGAGCTTTTGTAACACTAAGTAATAACATTGATGATAAGTTTGGCTATGCCGTTGCTGTTGCGCATTCTAAAGGTGACTTTAGAACTGATGGTGCGGAAAATGGTGTTTGGCGTCCATTATCGGTCATCGATCCTAGTGTTGATGCTGATTCAGCTTTAGGGTCTGCACTGGTTGCTAATGGCACAAGGTTATATTCATTTATTGAAGAGCGTGATAATACCGCAGCAACGTTAGCTCTACAGTATAGTCCATCACAATCATTAGAATTTACCTTTAACAGTATCTACGCCGAACTCAGTAATCATAAAGCTGCACACCGTAACGATATTCCTTTAGAACATCTCGGTGTACAAGCACTAAGAGACAGTTTAGTCATTGAAAATGGCGTTATTGTTGCGGGGAGCTTTGACAATGTTCAACATAGGGTTGGCCCGCGTATTACGGATATTGATGATAAATTTTTCCAATCGTCATTGTCGGCCAAATGGATGCCAAACGATAACTGGGAAATAACGCCTTATATTGGTATTTCGAATCGAGAAGCGAAAAGAAAGCAATCTTTACTTTCTTTTAAATTAAATAATGAAACAGGCGCAAATGTGCCAGGGATTCTTTCATATAATGTGCGCGGTGATTATGTTGACTTTAATAGTACACTAACTGACTTTTCATCAAATCCAGAAGACTTCTCTTTGAATGTTCTTATTTTCCGACCCAGTGTTGATGATGCAGAAGAAGTGACGTCAAAAGTTGATTTTACTCGATACTTTGATCATGAGTACTTAAGCCGTGTTGATTTTGGCTTTAGATATTCAATACAAGAGAAAAATGTTGTCGAGCAAGATTATCGTATTGGTCGTGACGCTGGTTGGAACCCTAATCTTGGCCCAAGCCTTAAAGATTCGATGATTATGCTTGATTACGATGTAGATGGTGCAGATCCAAGCTTTACTAACAAAATGTTTTCAGTAGATCCTAATGGATATCAGGATGTTTGGTTTGTTAACGGTGAGGTTTCACCAACGGGTCAGTCATTAATTCCAGGTACATCTGTACAAAATCGAGCAAGTTCCGCTGCACTTAATTCTTATAATGTTGAAGAGAAAATATTAAATGCATACGTTAAGGTAGATTTTGATTGGGACGATATTACTGCCAATGTTGGCGTTAGGTATGTAAAAACAGATCAAGATATTGATGGTTTTACCACTGCATTGGGTGGAATTGACGCCATTTCTTTTGCTAGTGATTACACTGAGCTATTGCCGAGTGCTAGCCTACGTTATGAATTATCTCCAGAGTTATTAGTAAGAGCGGCTTACTCAAAAACACTAACGCGACCAAACCTGCCAGATCTTGCACCTTCTGAGCGTATTTTTGCACCAGATGTTAACTCTGCTACAGGACAGCGCGGAAACCCTGATTTAAAGCCGTTTACTTCAGATAACCTTGATTTAAGTATCGAATGGTACTTTGGTGATGAAGCGCTACTTGCTGCTAATGTCTTTAGAAAAGATCTCGATGGACTTATAGATACCACAACATTTACGGCTAATCGTGATTTTGTGACGCAGTTAAGCCCAGAGATCTTTAATGGTGATGTGTTCTTTACACAGCCGTCAAATGGCGCATCAGCCTCAATTAAAGGGTTCGAACTTTCATATCAACAGCCTTTTAGTTTTGCACCAGAGGGGGTATTACAAAATTTTGGTTTCTTAGCGAACTACACTAAAACCTCAAGTGATGCTGATTTTGGTATCGAAAATGATGTTCGAAGCACTGGGCTGCCTGGTTTATCGCCAACAAGTTTTAATGCTTCATTATATTATGATGATGGCACATTAGATGCCAAGATATCTTATGCTTGGCGAGAGCGTTATTTGGCGCAAACATCAGATGACTTTGGAGAGCCGCGCTTTATTGATGATTACGGTCAATTAGATTTATCTGCTAATTATAGTGTTAATGAAAACTTGCAGATACAATTGCAGGTGTTGAATTTAGCGGATGAAAATATTATTGCGAAAACGTTTGTCCATAAAACGGGGTATTTACCTTATGGTGTTACGGATCTCAATAGAAGAGTGTTACTAGGTGTGCGTTATTCATTTTAATCATTAGCGTTAGCTGTAACAAAAAAAAGGAGCGTTTTAACGCTCCTTTTTTAATGAATGTATTTTAGCCTTGTGAGTTAAATAACAGACCTCTCTTTTATGCCAATAATGAGTAGGTTCATATCTTTATCTTTCTCCATTAATAATGCTGTATTTAACTCACTGACATAGTGGGATCCGAGTCAATAATTTACCTTTCTGAAGTAAAGAACTTATTAAATAGACTAATAATTGCTATTAAGTTGTATATACGCATGTAAATATATTACTTTTATGTAATATATTTACCTAATATCTGGGGTTTTTTAAGTTTAATTAGTTATTAATTGCTGTTTCTGTAATTTAATTACATAAATTACTTGAAAAAGGAAAATTAATTAGTATAATTACTCTAGTTATTTTAATCGACACCCCCCAACAACTGTTTACTGGAGTAGTTATGAAAAAGTTAGTTTTAGGTTTCTCTTTATTGTTGACTGCAACTGCGGCAAATGCCATTAGTGATAATGCAAAGTTTGTTGGTGTTGACAAGTCACTTGAAACATCGTTATGTGTAACGGCCGTTACTAAAGGTTTTTCGGCTGCATACCAAGAAGCCCTGACTGTTAGTAAGACATATGCTCAAACATTACATATGAACTCTTGTAATGGTGTTTCTATTAAACAGTTTGCGTCACCTGCAATTAACACGGTTAAAACGAAGGTAGTTAAAATAGTACCTGCTGATCAGTCTGCCGAGTCAAAGCTTTGTGTCTTAGCAGCACAAGAAGGCTATAAAGCGTTATTGAAAAAACACAATAAAGCACTAGAACGTATCGTTTGTAATGGTAAAGAAATTAAATCTTTTGCAAAGCAAAGAGCAGGTATCTAAGTTTCCCCAACGTTGTTATACACGTTTTTTAGCCACGCTTTCTGCGTGGCTTTTTTTTGTCTGCTGTTTTTCTATTGTTGTCGTTAAATTGTAATGTTTTGAATTAGGTCGCATACAGCTCGGTAATGCTTAGCACGGATATGTTGTACTATGGCATCTGGCAGTCTTTTGTCATACTGGTTTCAATCAAATTAAACGTCTTTTCACGAGTATTTACAGTAATAAAACTAACGCATGTAACTTTCATTGATATGCGCTTAGTTTGTTTACAATAATTCAACTAAACCTTGCGCTTCTTAAGACTAAGCAAACTTCCTGAACGTAATTTATCGCTAATATTATGTCGTCGCTTAAAGCAATCAGAGTAATGCTTTTACTCTGATTGCTAGCAATATTTTTCGATATGTTGTCATCTCTTTGTCATTTTTGCGAAACAAAAAGTACATATTTCTAAAACAATTCTGTCATTTTTCATCCGTAGGATAACGCTCAACTTTAATCAAGCTGATTAAGTGAAGTTTTCGTGACAGGACGTTGTGAGAGCTTCGCTTAGTCAGTTTGAACAATTTACAATAATATTCTTCGGAGTTAACGAAATGCAATTGAAATCATTATTTAAAGTCAGTGCGGTTGCTTGTGCATTAGCATTAGTTGGTTGTGGCGGCGATATCAAAATCAATCCTACAGTAAACGACAACAGCACTACTACAGATAATAGTGTTAATAATTCAAACAATACAAGCAACTCTGGCCAGCAAGACGCAGTAGAGTGTGCAAGCTACGAGTCTGACGCAGGTACCGTTGAAGGTACATTTGATGGCAAAGATTGTTTATATAACGATTCTTTTGCAAGTAAAAATATTTCTATTACATCAAACCTAACGTTTGAAGAATTACCTGATGGCGGTGTTCACGTATTTGAAGATGCTTTACAAATAGGTGAAGACGGGCGCACAGACGATGGTTTTACAGTGCCAACTAACGGTCCAACAATGACGGTTAAGCCAGGTGCGACTTTAGCGTTTAAATCAGGTGAAGCGATTATTCGTATTGCACGTGGTGCAAAAATTCAAGCAGTTGGTACGGCAGACAAGCCAATTACATTTACTTCCGCTTTCGCATACGACCGTCATGATCTTGAAGGTAAAGGTGCACAGTATGCTGACTGGGGTGGCATTATCATCAATGGTAACGGTTTAACGAACCAATGTACTAACGCTCAACGTGCTGCAGATACCTGTAATGTTGCTTCTGAAGGTATTACAAGTTACTTCGGTGGTAACGATAACACTGATGGTAGCGGTAACATCAAATGGGCTAAAATTTGGTACGCGGGGTCAGGTCCTCGAGTAGGTGGAGAAGGTGATGACTTAAACTCGTTAACATTAAATGCAGTTGGCTCTGGCTCTTCATTTGACTACATTCACATTCACCAAGGTTACGATGATGGTATCGAATTCTTCGGTGGTGCAGCGAATATTAAACATATTGTTGTAACAGATACGCAAGATGATGCAATCGATATTGATGCTGGCTGGCAAGGTAATGCGCAATTCTTATTCGTCAAGCACGGTACGGTAACAACGCGTGACGGCGCAATTGCTTACATGGGTAATAATGGCTTTGAAACAGATGGCGAGAAAAACGGCGGCGCGGATTATGATGAAGCTCCTGCTTCTTTCCCAACAATCGCCAATGTCACGGTAATTACAACTGATGGTGAGTCTGTAAGAGATGAAGATCCTTCTCAAGCACACAAGTTTGACGACGCTATTAAGACAAATTACTACAATGTTTTAGCTGTTAAAACAGATGCGACAAACGGTACTAGTTGTATAGAGTTCAAATCTGATGGTTTAAAAAATGCTGCTGAGATCTCGTTCCAAAACTCTGTGCTAGCGTGTGCTGGAGAGTTCAAAGATGCGACACAAATGCCGGCTGGAATGTCAGTAGAAGCATGGTACGAGAACGGTGGCGTAAATGAGCGTGTTGGTGGCAATGCAGATGTGCTTGCTGAAAATGGCTTTGCAACAAACACGAGCTCAGCTGACGTTACCATAGCTGCAAATGACTTATCAGGCTTAGATACAAGCTTTTTCGATACAGTTAATTACATTGGTGCTGTCTCAGACCAAGATACAAGTTCAGCATGGTATAAGTGGGTTGAAGCGGCAGTAACTGCAGCTGATAACGATTAATCACTGATACCACATCAATTAGGCGCCAATCATCCACGTGGCGCCTTTTTATTGAAGACTGAATTAGGAACGAAAAATGACAAATCCACATAAACTCCAAAAATTAGCAGTAGCAGTGGGGCTAGGTTTGTTCAGTTATACCAACGCATCAATCGCTCAAGATCAAGAAGAGCAAGTGATGGAAGAGGTTGTTGCTAAAGCTACTCGTTTACAAGGTAGTGCAGCAGCGGTAATAGCTGAGCGTAAAAACCAAGCATTCGTTGCCGATATTTTGGGGGCAGAACAAATGTCTCGTACAGGTGATAGTGATGCTGCCTCAGCGCTAAGAAGGGTTACCGGCCTAACGTTAGTCGATGGCAAGTTCATTTATGTACGCGGCTTAGGTGAACGTTATTCAAGTGCTCGTATTAATGGCGCAAATATCCCTAGTCCTGATTTAACACGTAATGTTGTTCCATTAGATATTTTTCCTTCAAGTATTATCGAAAGCATGGCAGTACAAAAAGCTTTCTCTGCGGATATGCCTGCAGCGTTTGGTGGTGGTGCTATCGACATTCGTACAAAGTCAGTACCAAGTGATTTTACTGCGAGCTTTGAAGCTGGGTTGAGCTATGACTCAAGTGCAGATGAAGGATTTACTTACGATAGACCTAAAGGTGGTATTCCATCAAACCTAAAAGAGGCGATTGTACAATACCGTGGAAACTTTGCTATCGACAATATTATTAAGCGTAATGGCTTAACAGATAACGATAATCAAACGGTCTCTGAGCAAGCAATTGCCATTAACAATGATTTATTAAGATCGTTACCACGAGATTTGGCAATTAAGGAAGAATCACTCGATAAAGGATATGATTTTAAAGGTCATATCGGTAATAGCTTTGATGAAGACTTTTTTGGTGGTCGTATTGGCTTTTTAGCCTCGGTTGCGTATGACAACGATTGGGATTCTGCAACTCAAAAAACTGCAGTGATCGCACAAGATGTTGAAAAGGGCTGTGCAACAACACTGAAAAATGCCGATGACGCAGCTAATTCTTGCTATAACACGGTTAAGAACTCAACAGTTACCACTGAAAATGAGCGTATTACCGGTGTGTTAAACTTAGGTTATACTTTTGGCACGCATTCAATTTCATGGAACAATATTTATCTTGAGGATAATGAAGATGAATTAGAAGTTGCGCAACAAGAAAGTCCAGCAGGTAGTACAGTATTTACTATTGCTAACGACGGTCGTGCAAACCGCTTCCATGATTTTAATTATGAAGAAAGAACATTAAATATTTCTCAAGTGATTGGTCAACATACCTTCGTTGATTACTGGGGATTAGGTGCTGATTGGCAATATACTGAGTCAAAAGCGAAAACCGACATTCCATTCAGCGCACAATACAAATTTCGCGATAATTTTGATAATAGTACTTACGTTAATTCAAACATTACCGGTGATGACAACCGCGTGATTTTTGCTTTCACGGATATGGAAGATCGCGTTAAATCATACGGTGGTAATTTAACCTTACCTGTTTATGGTGACGGTTATGAACTTGAGTTAAAGGCAGGTTATGATTTTTCAGACCGCGGTCGTCACTATACGACGTCTAGCTTTGCAGTAAATAATCAAGCAGGGACTGGAATCGTTGTTAATGAAGATGGTTCTTCACCGTTAACAACAAGTGGTTATTTGACGGATGACTTTATAGCTGGTCAACGTATTTTAGTGGATTTTAATGAGCCAACAGCACCGGATGCTGACGATTATTTAGCGGCGCAAAAAGTGGATGCCGCTTATGGCTCGTTTGATTTAATCTACGATAAAATCCGCATTAGTGGTGGTGTTCGTTACGAAGATTTCAAACAAAGTTCTATTGGTACCTCAAGCTTAATTTTTACTAAAGAAGACTTAGATATTTTCTATTCTCCAGAAAAAATTGAAGCGGGTAGTATCAGTGAAGATGATGTTTATCCTTCATTGGCGTTCACGTACTTGGGTGATGATACCTATCAAATTCGTGCAAGTTATGGTGAAACTGTTGTTCGACCAGATCTTCGTGAAGTGGTACCAGTAGCCTACTATGACCCATTAACCGATATTCGTACCTTTGGTCGTATTGGCTTACTGTCTAGCCCGATTAAAAACTATGATTTACGTTATGAGTACTACGCTGAAAACGGTAATAACTTCACGGTAGCGGCATTTTTCAAAGACATTACCTCACCGATTGAAACGGTATTGCAAGTAGGTGATGAAGATTACTCAGCAACATTTGTTAACGGTGAAACGGGTGAAGTGAAAGGTATTGAGTTTGAATGGATGTACGACTTAAACATGTTGGCGGATGGCTTTTTTACCTCAGGTAATGTTACGCTAAGTGATTCTGAAGTAAGCATTAATCCAGCACTTGCTGGTAACTTGACCAACCCAACTAAACGAATGAATGGACACTCTGAATATGTAGTAAACTTGCAGTTAAACTATGATTCAGCAAATGGTAACCATTCGGGATCGCTAGTCTACAACGTATTTGGTGATCGTATTATTGCCTCAGGTGTTGGTGGAAGAGAAGATGCGCTTGAACAACCGTTTCATGCATTAGATTTTGTATATACGTATTACCCAGACTTTAACTCTAAAGTGAAACTGAAAGTGAAGAATTTACTGGATGAATCGCAAGAGGTAACGCAATCCGGTGTTATTGTACGTGAGAAAGAAGTGGGTACCAGTATTAGCTTGAGCTATACCTACGAGTTTTAATCTTGCGTTAAAGCATTAACTTAGTATAAAAGCCCTTAATGATAAGTTAAGGGCTTTTTTGATTTTCATAGTAGAATTAAAGGGGTCAGGTACAATAAAAGCGTTATTTTAATTGTACCTGACCCCTTTAATTTGAGAAAGTAGTGCCCCGAGAGAGGTACATTTTATGTTAGCTTTTTAGACGCTGGATATTAACTAATGTACTTACGTTATTTGATTATCGCTAAGCTAAGACCTAAGTAAATTGTCGTAAACAATAGCTGAATTAAGGTTCTCTCAGGTGGCATATGTAATGCTAGCCCTGGCATAGATTTTATTTGTCTCCAACTAGGAATGAACATCACAGAATATCGTTCAAAATTAATGAACTTGCGTTGGCACGAAACTAAGAACAGTTTTATACCTGATAGATAAGCAATGACAAAGGTGGAAGCGCCAATAAGTTCTACCAATGCCATCAATTCCATACTGATCAGTAATTCTGGTCCAGCTATTAGCAAAACAATTACAATGGCTAGAGATTTCCAAAATGTGCTTTTTAGCCTGTTATGGAAATTCATTAGTTTTGCTTTAACAATGTTCATAGCTATGTCCTTGTCAAAACTTATAGGGCAAAGGGGTTGCTCTACCATTATTCGTTGACGCAATTTTATTGCTATTTTCAATATCTTTCCAAGCGGTTACCTTGCCACCTCGATTTAATACCTCAAATGGTGTTGAAGCCTCTTCAGTGTCAAGAAACGTAGTAAGTTTCCTTAACGCGTCGGTATCAGTTAACGCAAGGTATAGTAATTTTTCTGGTTGTTGGGCAAAGTGAGCAAGCACGCGTTTGTGGTGTTCTTGATAGGCATTTATTAAAAACGCATCGTCATTGATGTTATCTAGACTAAAAGGCGAAAATATAGCTTGATAGCAACGTTTTATAATAGGGTTAAAGCCACCATCTTCACGTACCACGTTTTTATGCATACGTAATAATAACTGCCTGATTGAAGGCACCCATTGTTCTAACTCTCGTTCGAGCAAAATAAACTTACTGTTAGGGTATGCGTGATCTAATGCGATAAAATCGTTAAAAATGGGGGTGTCAGCAATGACTTGTGCTTGCGTAAATGTATTTTCGGTATAGGCAGTATGGGCAACTTTAAAGCCTAATTCTAAACACTTTTTACAAATACTTGTCGTGCCAGTACGTGGCAAGCCAATAATAAAAACTTTATCGAAGGAATTGATTGTCACGGTTATTATAGCAGCTAAGTTGATGAGGTTAGTGTAACGAATTCGTCAGAAAACGTTAATATAAAACTGTTATTTAAATGCTATAACTGTTTTAGTCGTTCGCTACATTACCCTTGAACTGTAAGATTTTTGTCACCTTTTTGTCATTTAATAAAGTTGCAATATTACTGAAACTTTACTGTCACAATTAATTATTACACTTTGCTTCATTATTTACTTGGAAAATTTGATTTTCCAGCTGCCATTGCGCAGTTAACACATAATGAAGGTTTAACTATGAAAATGTTCAAGTTGGCACCAGCAAGTATGCTAGTCGGTGCCATTACCTTGTCCTTATCAAGCGTAGCTGCTCAGCAAACGGATGTTAAAGAGGTTGTTGAAGCGGGCAAGAAAATTACAACGTCTGCAAACAAGTCCCAACAACGCGTTGACCGCATCAATGAGCAAATTCAAACCAAGCTTCAGCAGTTCAAAACACTGAATAAAGAAATTGACGGTTTAACTGTTTACAACCAACAAATGCAAACACAAATCGACAATCAACTCACAGAGCTTGAGCAGTTATCTATTTCGATGGAACAAGTCAGTGTAATCGAGCGTCAAGTTTCACCCTTGATGGCGCGTATGATTGACTCGCTTGAGACGTTCGTGAAGTTAGACGTACCTTTTTTACCTGAAGAACGAGCAAACCGCGTAGAAGTGTTACGTCGTATGTTAACACGTGCAGATGTTTCTGTTGCCGAGAAATTCAGGCAAGTACTAGAAGCTTATCAAGTTGAAGTTGATTATGGTCGTACTATCGAAGCATACACAGGGCTACAAAATGTTGACGGTCAGGAGCGTGATGTTGACTTTTTACGCATCGGTCGTGTCAGTTTAGTTTATCGCACACGTGATGGTCAGCACATGGGCATGTGGGATCAACAAAGTGGCGACTGGAAGCCTTTAGATGCTAGTTATCGTACAGACATTAACAAAGCGCTACGTATAGCACGTAAGCAGTTAGCACCAGATTTAATCGTTGCACCCGTTGCCCAAACATCTGCTGAGTAAAGAGAATAATGATGAATAAAATAACTAAATTAATTTCCGCACTAGCGTTTGGCGCGTTATCAACAAGTGTTATTGCGCAAGACCAAGCAACGTCGCTCGACCAATTGTTAAAACAATTAGAACAGGGGCAAATTGCACAAAGTCAAGAAAACAAGCAACGTGAAGCTGAATTTAATGCGCGTAAAGCCGAGCAAGATAACATGCTTGTTGATGCAAGAAATACGCGTGACCAAGCGGTTAACCGAAGTGCTGAACTAGAACAAACTTTTCAAGACAATGAAATTGAATTAGGCAATCGAATTGAAGCGCTAAACAAGCGTATGGGTGAATTAAAAGAGTTGTTCGGTGTATTGCAACAAGTAGCTGGTGATGCGCGCAGCAAGTTTACAACGTCGGTTGTTTCAGCACAAATTCCTGGTCGAGGCGAGTTTTTAGATCAGTTTGCACAGAGCATGGGGTCAACGTCTAAGCTAGCTTCTATTGAAGAAATTGAGCGTTTATGGTTTGAATTACAACGTGAAATGACCGAGAACGGTAAAGTACACAAGTTTAACCGTGAAGTGGTTGCGGCAGATGGCGCTAAGTCAAATCAAGAAGTTATTCGCATTGGTGGCTTTAGCTTAGTGTCGAACGGTAAGTACTTAGAGTACATAGATGAAACAGGCTCGGTGGCTGAATTAATTCGTCAACCCAATAGCCGTTATCTTGATTCAGCACAGGCGTTAACTACAAGCAACGGTGACGTTGTTCCTTTCGCATTAGACCCTACAGGCGGTTCAATTTTAAGCTTATTGGTTCAAGCACCTGACACTCAAGAGCGCGTCGACCAAGGTGGCGCAGTTGGTTATGTCATTTTAGCCATTGGTGCTATTGGTTTACTTATCGCGTTGGAACGTTTTATTACTTTGTTCTTAGTCGGTAACAAAATTAATCGTCAACTTAAAACAGACGTTGCGTCAAACGACAACCCATTGGGTCGTGTGATGTTGGTGAAAGATGAAAACAAAAACGCTGATACTGAAACATTAGAGCTTAAATTGTCTGAACGTATTTTGGCTGAAGTTCCGAAAATTACCAGTCGCTTAACCTTAATCAAAATTGTCTCTGTTGTTGCCCCGCTAATCGGTTTATTAGGTACGGTAACCGGTATGATTAACACTTTCCAAGCGATTACCTTATTTGGTACTGGTGACCCGAAACTGATGGCTGGCGGCATTTCTCAAGCGCTTGTAACAACAGTATTAGGTCTTGTTGTAGCGATTCCTATGGTGTTTATCTCAACACTACTTAATACACGTAGTCGCGGCATTATAAATATTTTGCAGCAGCAAAGCGCTGGCATTATTGCCGAGCGTGCTGAAAGTGAAGAATTGGCGAAGAAGGGAGCGTAAGCCCATGGTTTTATTCATCGAATTGATGAATAGCATACGCGAATTTTTAGATACCGGCGGTCAGGTGTTAACCGTTATCGCTGGTGTAATTTGTCTGATGTGGTTACTAATTTTTGAACGTTTGTATTTTTTCTTTGTGGGTTATCAACAAATGAAGAAGCGCATGGTTCAAGCATGGCAAAACAGAGCAGAAAGAAGTTCATGGAATGCTGAGCAAATTAGGATCGCAAACGTATCGAGAGTAACAGAGTCGTTAAATAACAACGTAGCACTCATTCAAAGTTTAGTGGTGCTTTGTCCTCTACTAGGACTACTCGGAACGGTTACAGGCATGATTGAAGTATTCGATGTTATGGCTATTTCAGGCAGCGGTAATGCGCGCTCAATGGCTTCGGGTGTGTCGAAAGCGACAATACCAACAATGGCAGGCATGGTTGGTTCATTATCCGGTGTATTTATTGTGACTTGGTTACAACGCAAAACGAAAAGACGCACAGAGCAAATGGAAGATGCGTTACCTTTAGCTCACTAGCGCTAAAGTAAAATTAAACCAAGAAATTAGGCTTAAAGAGGTTAGAACATGCGTTCTCAATTAGCAAAAGTTTTACAAGAGCAGGAAGAAGCAGAAGAAATTAACATGACGCCAATGTTAGATGTTGTTTTTATTCTCCTTATCTTCTTTATCGTTACCGCTTCATTCGTAAAAGAAGCAGGTATCGAAGTTAACCGCCCAGAAGCAGCTACGGCGGTTAAAAAAGAACGAGCAAACATTTTAGTGGCCATTAGCGACACGGGTGAAATTTGGATCAATAAACGTCGTGTAGATGTACGTGCGGTTCAAGCTAACATCGAACGCTTAAAGGCTGAAAACCCGCAAGGTACTGTGGTGATTCAAGCCGATAAAAAAGCGACAACAGATGTGTTAATTAAAGTAATGGATTCAGCGCGTGCAGCAGGCGTTTTTGATGTATCAATTGCGGCAGATGAGGCGTAGCCATGTTTGAGAATATTAGTCGATATGCGGTGTCTTTTGCTTTGGCGGTTTTTGTCACCATCGCATTGCTGTGGAGCATGCAACGTTTGATTGCTGGGGGGAATGACGTAATGTCAGAGCCACCGCGTGGTAACGTGCTTGATTTTATTCGACTCAAACAAGAAGAAACAGTCCAAAAGAAAGAGCGCAAGCCACAAAAACCACCGCAGCCTAAAGAGCCACCACCGCAAATGCAACAACCGCAAATGCAACAAGCAAACCCTAATGCTGACGCGGTAAGTACAAACTTTACCGCCGATGTACAAGCTAATACAGGCTTATCGGGAGGATTAAGCTTGAGCAGCGCCGATGGTGATTATTTACCGATTGTCAAAGTGGCACCTATTTACCCACGACGTGCGCAATCACGGGGCATTGAAGGCTACGTTATTCTTGAATTTACCGTAACGAAAAATGGTTCAGTACGTGACCCCATCGTTATTGAGTCAAAACCTGAAGGCATTTTTGAAAACGCAGCGAAAGACGCAGCACTTAAATTTAAATATAAGCCACGCGTAGTAGATGGTGTAGCAACGGAAGTGGCTGGCGTTCAGAACAAGATTTCGTTTGAAATCGACGGTTAATCGTAAAGTAAACAACGAATAGAGAGAGAACAGTGATGAAATCATTAATTGGTATATTACTTGGGGCTGCAACATTATATGCAGCACCGGTACTGGTCATCAACGATGTTCATGCACAAGAGCAACGTGAATCAGTGCGCGTACCTGCAATGCGTAACAGAGTTTACACGCAACTAGCACGCGCTCAGCAAATTGCTGATGCAGGTGATAAGGCAGCGGGACTTGCTGTACTTGATGAAGTGAAAGAACGTATTGATAGCATGAATGAATACGAAAAGGCCATGTTGTGGAATTTCTATGGTTTTATGTATTATGCAGATGAGAACTTACCGAAAGCTATTGAAAATTTTAATAAAGTCATTAATGAAAAAGCCATTCCTGAATCTTTACGTTTATCAACGTTATATTCTTTGGCGCAGTTGTCGATGCAGCAGCAAGATTACGCACAAACATTGTCATATTTAAAACAATGGCAGGCAGTTAATACCAAAGCGTTAACGGCTCAACAACATGTCTTGTTTGCACAAGTATATTATCAAGATAAGCAGTATGACAATTCGTTAAAAGCAATTGAGCAAGCAATAGAAGTGGTAGCTGCAAGTAATGAACAGCCAGAAGAAAACTGGCTAGTGTTGCAACGAGCGAATTACTATGAATTAAAGCAACCTGAGAAAGTGACTGAAGTCATGGAGTTGATGGTTAAGCTTTATAGTAAGCCAGAATATTGGTTACAACTTGCTGGTATGTATGGTGAAATTGGCCGAGAAGACAAACAAATGGGTGCAATGGAATCAGCATGGCAAGCAGGTTACATCACGAAAGCACAAGATATCGTGACCCTTGCACAGCTTTATCGATATAACAATGTTCCATACAAAGCGGCTGTGTTGTTAGATAAAGAAATTGGTAATGGTAATGTTGTTGCTAATGAAAAACATTTGGAAATGTTGGCGCAATCGTTTATCGCAGCGAAAGAAGATGACAAAGCAATCCCGGTACTTGTGAAGGCGTCTGAAATCGCCGAAGACGGCAAGTTTGATGCGCAGTTGGCACAAGCGTATTTGAATACCGAAAAGTGGGATTTAGCGATTGAATCAGCAGAAAAGGCGATTGAACGTGGCGGAGTTTCACGGTTAGGTGATATGCACTTAATTGTTGGCATGAGTCACTTTAATTTAAAAAACTTTACAGATTCAATGGCCGCGTTTGAACAAGCAGAGCAAATTAAGTCGTCTGCAAAATCAGCTAGCCAATGGTTGAAATATGTTGCGCGTGAAAAGCTTCATCATGATCAGCTTGCGATGTTGAATTAATTGCAGCTCAACACAAACTGGATCCTTTAAGTCGCTTGATGAGTCAAAAGCTAATTGAGCGACTATTCGCTACCGCCGCGTAAAGGGTTTACTCTTCCGCCAGTAACTTTATCAGCTCTACCTTCTTGCTTTGCTTTTTCGGCACGACGTTTTCTAACTTCTTTTGGGTCGGCAATTAACGGTCGGTAAATTTCAATACGGTCAAGGTCGTGAAGCGTGTCATTTAACTTTGCCGTTCTATTCCAAATACCTACTTTATTTACCGATAAATCAATCTCTTCAAATGATGATTGTATGCCAGAGGCTTCGATGGCTTGTTCAACAGTGTATTCTTGGGGCACATTAATTGTTAATAGTGCTTGCTTATCAGGTGTACCGTAAACCACTTCAACTTGGATTTTTTGTTTGGTGTTCACTTCAGCTTGGTTATCCAATGTTTGCTCCATATACTTGTTTAGCGCGTTCAGTAAAGGCCTGTACCATGCTATTGGCAATGCCATTAAACACAGGGCCAAAGGCTAAATCAAGTACTTTGCTCGAAAACTCATAGTCTAAGTGTAAACTTACTTTGCAGGCATCTTCAGAAAGTGGAATTAACTGCCATTTACCGGTTAGGTATTTAAATGGACCATCCAGTAATGACATCGACACTTCTTTATTATTCACAAGGGTGTTCTCAGTGGTAAACCACTTTTTTAAACCACCTTTAGAAACGAGCAACGAAGCGGTCATTTTATTGGCATCTTGTTTAATTATTTTGCTATCACCACAATCAGGTAGAAATTGTGGATAGGCCTGTACATCATTAATTAATTCAAACATTTGTTCAGTACTGAACATCACCAAGGCATTACGACTGATAACCGGCATTCTATTCCCCTTTATTTTCGGCGGATATAATAACAAAGGCGACAGAAAATAGCATTATTGATAAAAATCATTTCATTCACTGACAGTGTGAGTATAATGAGCGCCGTTATGGGAAAGAAAAAATCAAAACAATCAAATAGCAATACCATTGCGCTAAATAAAAAAGCACGTCATAACTATAACTTAACTGACAAGTTTGAGGCAGGTATGAGCCTGCAAGGCTGGGAAATTAAAAGTATTCGCAGCGGAAAGGTTAATATTTCAGACTGTTATGTAATGTTAAAAGATGGCGAAGCCTATTTAACTGGCGCGGAAATTTTGCCGTTAAATGCTGCATCGAGTCATGTAGTGTGCGACCCTGTGCGTTCTAGAAAGTTACTACTGAATCGTAGAGAGCTTGATCGCCTTATTGGTTCTGTAGAGCGTGACGGTTACTCGTTAATTGCCACTGCTATGTATTGGAAACAATGCTGGGTAAAATTAGAATTTTACCTCGGTAAAGGTAAGAAAACACATGATAAACGTGCAGATATAAAAGACAGAGAATGGCAAATAGATAAAGGCCGTTTGATGAAAAATAAAAACTTGGATAAATAACCTACAATCAATTGGTTAAAATTTATCACGTTGTTTAATTGATAAAAGCGCAGTACAATAAGCGCTTGAGTGTTATCTCAAAACTTTGGGGCGGATTTAGGATTCGACGGGATTCGCGAAACCCAAGGTGCATGCCCAGGGGCGGTTGGCCTGGTAAAAAGCCGCAAAACTATAGTTGCAAACGACGAAACGTTCGCACTAGCAGCTTAATGCTAGCCATCCCCACGAAGCTTTACCTGTAGGCTTGTGGTGCGATGGTCATAGAATACTAGGTTAGCGAGGGAACCTTGTCTGAGGGTGAACCGCGAAACAGTATCAGACTCACCAGAAAGAAGCCTGTCGTTCGGCGTCTGACTGGTTAAACAAATGATCGACTAAGCATGTAGTACCGAGGATGTAGGTTTTTCGGACGGGGGTTCAACTCCCCCCCGCTCCACCAAATCCCAATAAAAAAAGACGCTAACAAGCGTCTTTTTTTATGTCTGGCATTCACACTCAATTAACAGTGACAACCATATGTTACCGACCCCTTAAATTGCTTTAATTCGTCCTAATTCGAAGAAAAACCACAATCATAAGAAATGATGCTTACTTAAATGTGTGAAGGATCGACATTAAGCTTACTTTTTGAAATTACGCAATGCAAAACCCAAAAAGCCGAGTGCGAATATAGCTAGCGTTGAAGGTTCTGGTACCGATGAACGGGTTACTGAAACAATGTCTACTTCTGCCCAAGATGCGTTGACACTACTATTTCTATTGTTCCAGGTGAAATAAGCATCGTCAGCAGAATTGATCCAACTAGTACCATTTGGTATCCATGTATTTGATGATAAATCAAAATCGCCAAAGCCAGCTAGGTCACTAATTTCGTCTATTACATGATTATATGAAGTGGACATCCAATTAAATGAGTCTAACTCGTTAAGTGTTAGCAACATATCGTTATTCGTGTCCGAACCACTAAATGAGCCTAATGTGTCGTTATAATTTGTTATATCAAAAACGACAGTAATTAACCCTGCATTTGCAATACTACTTATTGATAAAATCAATCCAGCAATAGCTGCTTTTATTATTTTGAACTTCATTAATCTCTCCTGAGAATACTTATTAAAGCGTAGAAAGATACTACTAATATTTAATCTTACATTAAGCGATAAATGTGCCAACTATAATAAAGTCTTTTATTTCAACATGATAATAAGGCTGTTAATGCCATTAATCACAACGGTGTAAAATGATCTGACACTTAGACTCGATTTTTGTTAACTAGAATATGTTAATACATTAGGATGATATTTAAAGTTTTTGGGAAACACCTTACTTTTCGCAATGTTCGATATTGAATATTTCATTTTTCGACTTTTGTTCTATATTTAGTCCAAGGTGTTTTTATTACTTTAAAGCGCAGGGAAGATGTTGAAAAGTTACAATCTATTCATTTTAGATGATGACCCGCAATATGCCGAACTTTTGCAAGATATTGCGATGGATAGTGGTTGGCAAGTTGAACATTCTACTGATCCTATTGCATTTTTAGCGCAAGAAATCAGCGATAACACCATTCTAGTTTTAGATCTTATTCTTCCTAATATTGATGGTATTGAAGTCATTCGCGCTCTAGCTGAACGTGGGCGTCATTACCCACTTATTTTGATAAGTGGCTTTGATAAAAAAGTGTTACATTCAGCGAGGCAGTTGGCAGAAGCCCATAATATGCCTGTTATTGATACACTTACTAAGCCTTTTGATATTGGCAGCTTTATAGCATTGTTAGATAACATCCAATTGTCAGAACAGCAACAAAAAAAACCAAAAAGAGCAAATGTAGAGTTTAGCAAACAAGCATTGTCAGATGCGATTGAACATCATGAACTGCTCTTGCACTACCAACCACAAATAAACTTAAGCACTGGAGAGGTAAGTAGTATTGAAGCATTGGTGCGGTGGCATCACCCTAGCTATGGTTTGGTGTACCCAGATAAATTTATTCATCTTATTGAACGTTTTAATCTCATTAATGAATTAACGAGTGGTGTACTAAAAATGGCATGTAGTGATCTTCGCGAATTTAAGAAGAAACACTCACTTATGAGACTGTCAGTGAATGTCACATCAGAGAATATTGTCTCGTTAGTTTTTCCTGAGATGTTAAAAACGATTACTGATCAGAATGGCATAAACCCATGCAATATTACTTTAGAGTTAACAGAAAGTGCGGTAATGGGAGAGTTAACGTCGTCTTTAGATGTACTAAATCGTTTGAGGATGAAAGGATTCAAATTATCTATTGATGACTTTGGCACTGGTTATTCATCGTTGCAGCAATTATTTCAAGCGCCTTTTACCGAGTTAAAAATTGATAGGGCATTCACGTCAAAAATGTTAGTAGATAAGGAAGCAATGGTGATTGTTAAAATCTGTATTATGCTCGGTAAAATGTTAAACATGAAAACACTGGCTGAAGGTGTCGAAAGTGCTGAAATACTGGAAGAATTAAAACGATTAGGGTGCGATTATGCTCAAGGCTATTATATTTCTAAACCCATGTCTTTTCTTGCGTTTTCAGACTGGATGTCCGTTAAAAAACATAGTTGTCAGTAACCTATAATTGTTACTTTTTCTTGAAGTTTTTGTAATTTGGTGAGATAAATAATAGACATTCTTCGGTGTTATATGGAAAGTAAATGCAATATTTTATGACGTACGCCTTTTATTGTTGCTGCTTTTTAGCCAGTATCAATGTGAGCGCTACGCATATTATTGCCATTACAGAACACCTTCCTCCATATCAACGTTTACATGATGATTTCCAAGTTACGGGCTTTACAGTAGAGATCGTTAAAGCATTAGGTGAAGAGCTTGGTGACGATATTACTATTGAAGTTTTACCATGGGCAAGAGCCTATCGCAGGGCTCAAGAAGAACCGAATGTACTTATCTTTTCTATGTATCGTATTCCTGCACGAGACAAGTTATTTAAATGGGTAGGTAAAGTAGATGAAAATGTACATTATTTTTATGCACTACGAAATAGCACTCACAACCATATTAAGACCGTAGCACAAGCGAAAGAAAAAATTATTGCTGTAACAGGCAACGCCTTTGAGGACAGACAACTTACCAGCAGAGGGTTTAAGCGCTTAGCGAAAGTATCGAGCCCTGATAAGATGGTATCCTTATTATTTAATAAGCGTGTTGAATTATTGTTCGGCAGTGAAATTGCAATTGCTAATTTAGCGTCACAAGATGGTTATTCAACAGATGATTTGATTCGGCTAATTACGATCGAGAACTGGGGGGATGGTTTGTGGTTAGCTTTTAGTAAAGCAACGGCGGATGAAATTGTGCATAAATATCAGCAGGCTTATAAGCGATTACATGACAATGGTCAGTTTAATAAAATTAAAGCTGACCACTTTCATTTTAACTTTATTAAGCCCTAGATTGGCTCTCTAAGTAAGAAAATACCGCTTGAAATGCTGTCTCTTGAAATTTTTTCAATCCCGTATCTCTAAAATCAATTGGCACTGGAGACTTTGCTATCGTAGTTTTTATCATGTTTGCAGATAGAATTTCTACATCAACATCGGCAATTAATTGAATCGCAGCTTCAAGTTTGAAGCCAATAGGACCTCCAGCAAATTTACCTTTCATTGCACGACCTTTAATGACGACCTTTTCAATTTTATAATCTTCAAGAAATTTGCTAAAAGTAAATTGGAATTTGCGCATTTGCTCTGCATCGCCGGCATCTTCAATGGTAATTCTCGGTACTCGCACATGCGGAATATCATATAATCCCATTGATTTTGACATGACACAAATAATGGCATCATTACCCTTAAGTTCTACACCACAAACTTTCATTTTAGCTCTCACATACTGATTTTTACATTATTATAATGGAACACGTGGCCTGCCAATAGGTATTTTTTAATATCCCTTGATTAGACCGTTGAGTGAGTAATCAAAAAGGCCGGAAAAATCCAGCCTTTTTAGCTTTATCTGCTTAAGTTATTAAGCGTTAATTAATTAGCGTTTTACTGCTGTTTTTGTTTTACCAACAATTCTTGCTTCAATACGGCGGTTTTTCGCATGAGCAGCGGCAGTATTTGCAGTATCAAGTAATTCACTCTCCCCATGGCCTTCAGCTGATAATCGATTTGCGTCAATAGCAAAGTCATTGACTAAAATATCAACAATTGCTTGTGCTCGTTTTTGTGATAAACCTTGGTTATATTTAGCGTCACCTAATGACGATGTATGCCCGTTTATCGTGATAGAAACGTGTGGGTATTGTTTAAGAAAGTTTGCAGCGCGTTCTATTTCAGGTAGCGCGTTAGGCTTTACGGCATAAGCATCGTGGTCGAAATTAACCAGTAGCTCCATTACTTTCTCACGCTCCATAAACAAGGTGCAACCTACAGAATTTACCTTATCTGTTACCGGCGTATTCTTACACTTGTCTACTGCATCAGCAACACCGTCTTTATCACTGTCTAATGGCAGTTTAGCTTGTTGCGGCTTTGCTTTGTTTGCAGGTTTATTCGGTTTAGCCGCAGGCGCTGCTGCTTTTGATGAAACATCACCGAAATAATAAACAAAGCCGATTTTGCTAATAAAGTCAGTATAGTCATTATCAAATTGATATAATCCTTGGCCTTCCACATAAACCGCGGCATTTTCACTGAGGTAGTGACGGTAACCAGCACCTACTCCTGCAGAAAGATCGGAGTGATCTACATCTAAAAAGTTAGCGCCAGTAACGACATAAAAGCTTTTTTGGTATGGGAAATAAAGTAAATCTAAGGCTGCATTTGTGCCTGAAGATACGTCATAACCGTCTTTTTCTGTGTCTAAGTTAATATATGAATATGAAAGTCGAGCTTCAAAATCTGCTGAGAATCTGTAACCAAGTTCAACGCCAACACCTGAGCCATGATCTAAAGAAGAGTTTGGTGAGTTTGTGATTAAGCGATCGTCATCTGTTTTAATGTAAATACCGTGAGCGCCTAAGTAGTTTTTACCAACAAGATCTTCAGCATTTGGTTGTTCGTTTGCGAACGTATTAAGTGAAGTAAATGAAGTTAGGGCTAGAGTTACGCCTAAAGTTGCGAGCGAAAAAGTGCGCATGTAGTCATCCTTAATTAATAATATCAAAAATCAACGCTTTCTAACGTTGTTATCAGTGGTAATTTTATCGTATTTGAGGCAACTTTCCACTGGTGATTAGTGATTTTCTTGCTTAAGTTTAATTATTAAATCGATATGGGGGATTAATTCTTCAATTTCGCGGATATGATCTCGTAATGATCGCCACTGATTTAGCTCAAGCTTACCTGAATCAAGTATTGCTTGTTTAAGTTCACTAACAAGAGAGTTTTCGTCTTGCTGCTCGATAAATTCGTTAATGCGCAATAATTCGTCGAGATCATGTTGGCTGATAATTTCCAGTTCTTTGTCTGTTGACATGTAAACTACCTAAGTCACTTTGGTGAGTTAAGTATAATCTTCAATACAAAAAGATCGAATTATCAGCCATTGCGATAGTTAAGAGGTCGCAAAGCTGCTTAATTGTTCGCCATCCATTCTATAACCTATCCATTCTGGTTGCGGTTTTGCGCCTAAAGATTCATAAAATTCTCGTGATGGTGTATTCCAATCTAAACAACTCCATTCGAACCTTCCGCAACCCTTTTCTACAGCAATTTGAGCTAAGTGCTTTAATAGTCCAATACCTGCACCTTTGCCTCGAAACTCTGGAGAAACGTAAAGATCTTCTAAGTAAAGGCCTGGTTTGGCTAACCACGTTGAATAATTATAGAAATAAACAGCAAAGCCAATTGCATTGCCATTTAGTTCACAAATTAAGCCATAAACACCCGTATTGTCACCGAACATGCTTGTTTCTATGGTTGCTACAGTGGCGTGAACTTCTGATTCTGCTTTTTCGTATATCGCTAACTCGCGAATAAAATGTAAAATGGTGCCTGCATCGCTTTTAACTGCGGGTCTTATTGAAATTGTCATTGTGTTTTCCTCTACAATATAGGTTTTATATGGCGCTAGTGTAACAGTTTTAACAGGCTCTTTAATTGAAATTCTGCATGGTTAACTGTATAGGTAGTATTAATAGGGGATTGTATCTGTTTTAATGCTGAACATTTTTTTATAGTAGTGGTCTATGTGTTGCAGGTTTTATTCAAGAGAGTACGTTGAGTTTTATGAAAATTAGTCAATTGGTTAATACGAGTGTCATCGCTGTTTTTGCATTATTAACGTTTGCTACATATGCGCAAGATGTTAGTGAGCAAGCACAATCAACAGCTAAGTACGCGGTAAATAAGTATGCCGAAGCAATGGTAGATAGCTTAGCTGAACTGGTAAAGCATAATACGGTTGCAAAAGAGGGGGTTCCCTCAGATGAAAACCCCGTCCATATTGCGTTTAAAAAAGAGCTAAAACGACAAGCTGATGCGCTTGGTTTAGATTATAAAGACGATGGCTACGTTGTTATAATCGGTTTAGGTGAAAGTAAAGAGCGTGTTGGCATTATTACCCATGGTGACATTCAACCTGTAAACCCTACTAAATGGAAAAAGTCTCCGTTTGAATTAGATCGCACTTCCGAGCCGGGTAAACTTATCGGTCGAGGCACAGAAGATGATAAGGGCCCAATCGCAACAGCGTTATACGCGATGAAATCAATAAAAGATCTGGAACTTCCCTTAAGTAAACGCCTTGAATTGTACATCTATATGGCCGAGGAATCAGATTGGCAGCCGCTAATAGACTATGTGGCTCATCATGAATTACCACAAACGAATATTACGCTTGATGCTGAATACCCCGTAGTTACGGCTGAGAAGGGGTATGGTACTTTGAAAATTGCTTTTAATAAGGTAGAAAAGCAAACGTTTGATACGTATGTGAGTGTCTTTGAAGGCGGCTATTTTGGTTCACAAATTCCAGAAGATGCTAAAGCAGTAGTTGAAAATGCAGATATTCGACTGCTAGAAAAGTTAATGCATAAAGCACAGTCTTACCAAGGTATTAATTTTGATTTTACACTTGAAGGTAGTCGGCTGACTATTACCGCATTGGGTAAATCTGCACACTCTTCTAAGCCGCAAGAGGGCGTCAATGCAATCCCTTATTTGGCTGATTTACTTGCTGAACATCGGTGGCCCAATAATGGTGCAGGAACGTTAGTAAATTTTATTAATGACAATATTGGCTTAGGTTTGGAAGGCAAGAAATTCGGCAATATCGCATATCGAGACGATTTTATGGGGCCGATGACAGTATCACCTACTGTGATCAAGCAACATAAAGATAGTCTTGAATTGAACATTAATATTCGTCGTCCAAAAGGTAAAACGGCGTCTACGCTACGAGATGAAATTACCCAGGCGATTGCAACGTGGAAACTACAAAACCTCGCCGATATTACTGAATTAGATCATCAAATAGGTGATCCGTTTGTGCAATCACAGGCGCCGCATATTGCTACCTTGTTATCAGTGTTTAAGCATTATACAGGTATTCAAGACGCTAAGCCTATTTCTATAGGTGGTGGTACTAATTCTCGACTGTTTCCTAGTGCGGTTGCTTTTGGTCCATCAATGCCCGGTAAAAAATACACGGGTCACTCAGAGCATGAGTTTATTACAAAGGAACAATTTGTATTGAATTTACAAATGTATACTGCAGTTTTAGTCGAGTTGGCTCAGTAATGCTTTATTAGCATTGAAATTTATGCAGAGACGCTTCATGTGGTAACTTTGTTTACTAGAACGTATTGAACTTTCATGTTTGATTTTACCGCAATTTGTTTGGTATTTATACAAGGTGGCGCTTGCGCGTGTAGTTATTCTACTTAAGTAAAGCGTTAACACAGTAGAAGTGCCAAACAGGTGCAGCCCGAAGGGGGCAACTAAACGCCTCCTGCTCTTTGTTACTTAAACAAACCATAGAATGACTATGCAATAATCCAAGTGCCGCGTTCAGAAGGCGTTTATTTTGAACAACACTCAAACAGCAAAGAACAACACGTTCTAAACACATTACCGCTGATTTCATTCATTATTAATGCTCGTCTAAACATTTGGCAATGAAGGGGACCTCACTTTTTGCCATAAAACCTTCTAATACTAAAATGTTTAACCAAAACATTAACAGTGCGAACAAAAAGCTAAAGTTGAAAAAAATGATAACGGCGGGCAGTATGGCAAGAATAAATATGACAGCATAACGACCATAAAAGTCTGTATTCTTTTCTTCATTAAAGAGTTCAATGGCACATCGAATACGTTTAATCTTGTCCGCAGCGCTTAAATTACGCAACGTCGGATGATTCCATAAAAATAAGTAGTGCATGTATTTATTCCCTTAAAACCGACACATCGAAGTACTCGATAAATTAAACACTAGCAATTTTGTTTTAACTTATCAATATGAGGCCAGATAAAAGCAAAAGAGTGGTCTACCACTTGTATTCTAAATGGATCTAAAAATGATGACGCTAGCACCGTGACAGCTTAATGCGTATCATGTGTTTATTGGCTAATTGAAAATGAATATAACATGAAAACTTGTATTGTAACTGGCGGCAGCTCGGGTATTGGATTGAGCATTGTAAAAGCGTTTATTGATAAGGGATATCGTGTCTGCAATTTAGATTTAACGGATGGAGGTGTAGGAGAGTTTTATCAGTGCGATGTTACAGAACATCAATCAGTACATAATGTTATTTCTAATATCGCTAAACAATCGGCTATCGACGTTTTAGTGTCAAATGCTGGAATACACTTCTCAGCAAATATCGAAGATACTTCTCCAGATGATCTGCAAAAGGTATTTGATATTAATGTTAAGGGAGCATACTCAGCAGTACAGTCAGTTTTACCGATAATGAAACGCGAGAATAAAGGCGCGATTATTATTATGGCCTCAGACCAAGCGTTAATTGCTAAACAGAATTCATTTGCCTATAACTTGAGTAAAGCTGCGCTTGCATCGATGGCAAAAACAACCGCACTTGATTATGCAGCATTTAACATTAGAGCAAATGCGGTATGCCCTGGCACAATAGAGACACCTTTATATCACAATGCGATTAATGCTTATTGTCAGCGCTCAGGGGCCGATAAATCAGCTGTTCACCAAGAAGAAGCAAGTTTACAACCTTTAAATCGCTTAGGGCAGCCTGAAGAAGTTGCAGCATTAGTAACGTTCCTCGCATCAGATGAGGCAAGTTTTATTACTGGGAGTCTACAAGTTATAGATGGCGGCTATACAGCGCAATAATATGACGATTAAAGTAATTGACCCACATATACACTTGTTTGATTTAACTGCGGGTGATTATCATTGGTTAAAGCCTGAAAATCCGCCTTTTTGGCAAGACAAAGCGCTTATTTATCGCTCTTTTTCTTGTCGCGATATCTGTTTAGATTCACCATTATCGCTTAACGGCGTGGTGCATATTGAAGCTGGCTTTGACAACCAAAACCCCCAAAGAGAAATTGAATATTTGCAACGCTCTGTCAAGCTACCTTTTTCTTCGGTTGCTTTAGCTGATATCACACTAGCGCCTGACTTATTTGCTCAAGCAATTGAAGGGTTATTGACTCATAATACTGTGGTTGGCGTTCGTTACATTTTGGATGAGCAAGCATTAGCAATATTGTCATTGTCGCATGTACAAGTAAATTTGGAATTGTTAGCACATAAAGGACTAGTTTTTGATTGCCAAATGCCAATTGCCAATAAAAAAGCAGTATCAAAGCTTTGTGAAATATTAACTTTAGTGCCTACACTTAAGGTGGTTATTAATCACGCTGGATCACCGCATGAACTAGATAAAGCAGCGGATGATAATCATTGGTATCAGGGCCTTAAAATGCTTTCGGTATTCCCTACTGTTGCTATTAAATGTTCTGGTTGGGAAATGATATCGAGAAGTTATTCTGTAACTCTATTGCGTGAGATGACATTGACTTGCGTGGATGTCTTTGGGCTAGAACGCGTTATGCTGGCGAGTAATTTCCCGCTGTGCTTATTCTCACAGCCATATCAAACCTATTGGCAGATTGTAGTTGATGCAATACCAAACTCATTATTAGATAACTTGTGCTACCTGAATGCTAAAAAGTGGTATAACGTAGGATAATATACTAAAAAATTGTATTCGAGTGGTTTAATGGATAAGTTTGATAAGAAAATTTTGGAAATTCTTCAAAAAGATTGCACCTTGTCAGTGAGTGATGTTGCTTCTCAAGTTGGATTATCTACAACACCTTGTTGGCGTCGTATACAGGCGCTTGAAAAAAATGGTGTTATAAAAGGGCGAGTTGCGTTAGCTGATCCTGAGCAGTTAAATGTAGGGTTAACCGTATTTGTTATGGTAAAAACTAATCAACATAATCCACAATGGTTAGAAGCCTTTGGAAAAATAGCTGAAGAGTTTACTGAAATCATTGAGTTCTATCGTATGAGTGGTGAGGTTGATTACTTGCTGCGCGTTGTGGTTTCAGATATGAAAGCCTACGATAGCTTTTACAAGAAACTTATCGATAGAGCGAGTTTCGCTGATATTAGCTCTAGCTTTGCTATGGAAGAAATCAAATATACGACGGCATTGCCTGTAAATTATGTGTAATGAACTCCTTCTAGTCATTTATGTTTTTTAGTGTGTAGTTTCCCGTTTAGGCCGGTATCACCATTTGTTGTTATCACTATTTCTTGATAAATATTAGATTGTTAATGCACTTTAAACGTTGAATATTGACGCACTTGTAGCGTCTGTTTTAGATATTAGCAAATAGGAAAACTTATCGTGAATGAGTTTTCGTTATATTTCCTAGAAAACTTTTCAGATAATCCAAGACTATTTACGTCAAAACAACGATAATATCGTCAATATACTTGTTTACCTGTTTTGGATTTTTTCATGGAAATTAACGTCAACTTTCTGGATAACTTGCGTGTTGAAGCCAAGTTTGATGATTTTTCTGTTATTGCTGATCAACCTATCCGTTATAAAGGTGATGGTTCAGCGCCTAGTCCTTTTGATTATTTTCTCGCATCATCCGCATTGTGTGCCGCTTATTTTATTAAAGTTTATTGTAAGTCGCGCGATATTTCGACCGATGGTATTCGTTTATCGCAGAATAATATTGTTGATCCTGAAGATCGGTATAACCAAACATTCCAAATTCAGGTAGAAATACCTGAACGCATATCAGAAAAAGATCGTAAAGGCATGTTGCGGTCTGTTGAACGTTGTACGGTAAAAAAAGTAATTCAAACCGGGCCGACTTTTAGTGTTGAAGCCGTTGATAATTTAGAGCAAGATGCACAAGCAATGTTGACCGACTTCTCTAGTAGCGGCGAGGCGACATTCATTGAAGGTAAAGATTTACCTTTAGAAAAAACCATCGAAAATATGACGCAGAAGCTTGCTGAACTAGGCATGAAAATTGAAGTTGCATCATGGCGAAATATTGTCCCCCATGTGTGGTCATTACATATTCGTGATGCAGCATCACCCATGTGTTTTACGAATGGTAAAGGTGCAACGAAAGAAAGTGCGTTATGTTCTGCGTTAGGTGAGTTTATTGAACGATTAAGTTGTAACTTTTTCTATAACGATCAGTTTCTGGGTTTAGACATCGCTAACAGCGAGTTTGTGCATTACCCTTGTGAAAAATGGTTCAAACCGGGGATCAATGATGAATTACCAACCGAGATTTTGGATGAATACTGTTTAGATATTTATAATCCGGATGGTGAACTACGCGGCTCCCATTTAATTGATACCAATTCTGGCAATAAAGAGCGCGGTATTTGTTCGATTCCTTATACAAGACATTCTGATGGTCAAACGGTTTACTTCCCTTCTAATTTGATTGAAAACCTTTTTCTCAGCAATGGTATGAGTGCCGGTAATAATCAGCAAGAAGCAAAAGTACAATGTTTATCTGAAATCTTTGAAAGAGCTGTTAAGCGTCAGATCATTGAACAAGAACTTGTGTTACCAGATGTTCCCGAATCAGTAATCGCTAAATACCCAGATATTGAAGAAGGGATCCGTGCATTAGAGGCACAGGGGTTCCCTATTGTTGTTAAAGATGCTTCTCTTGGTGGTCAATTTCCTGTTATGTGTGTCACGTTGATGAACCCAAAAACAGGGGGAGTATTTGCTTCTTTTGGTGCTCACCCGAGCTTTGAGGTTGCGCTTGAGCGAAGCTTAACAGAACTATTGCAAGGTAGAAGTTTTGAAGGCTTGAATGATGTTCAACGCCCGACATTTAATAGCATGGCGGTATCCGAGCCTGAGAACTTTGTTGAACATTTTATTGATTCTACTGGCGTTATTTCATGGCGTTTCTTTAGTGCGAAGCATGACTTTGATTTTCATGAGTGGGATTTCTCAGGAACTAATGAAGAAGAATGCAGCACGTTATTCTCAATTTTAACTCAAATGGGCAAAGAAGTTTATGTGGCAGAATTCACTGAAATTGGTGAAGCATGCCGCATCTTAGTACCTGACTTCTCCGAAGTTTACCCTGTTGAAGATCTGATTTGGGATAACACAAATAAAGCCTTACAGTATCGAGAAGATATTTTAAACCTACATCGTTTATCAGATGATGATTTAGCCGCTTTGGTAACACGTTTAGAAGAGAGTCAGTTAGATAATTATATTGATATTATTACGCTGATCGGTATTGAATTTGACGAAAATACAGTTTGGGGACAATTAACCATTCTTGAACTTAAAATACTCATATATTTAGCACTAGGTGCCATTGAGGAAGCGATGGAGTTGGTTGGTGAGTTTCTACAATATAATGACAATACCGTAGAGCGAGGTTTGTTTTATCAAGCAATGCAGGCAACTCTTGAAGTTGCCTTATCCGAAGAGCTGGATATTGAGGATTATTTAACCAATTTTACCCGCATGTTTGGTAAAGATACGATGGACAATGTTATTGGTTCGATAAATGGCGATGTGCGATTTTATGGTTTAACACCCACGAATATGGCATTACAAGGGCTTGATAAACATTTACGACTTATCGATAGCTATAAAAAACTGCATAAAGCGAGAGCAGAAAAAGCAGCTAGTCAATAACATTGTATGCAATTAATTTGCGATTGCGTTGATAGGCGTGCCTTCATCACGTGAACTATTTTGCCAAAATTAACGGGAAACTCTCTTTAGTTTTGGCTGATACATAACAACAACCATGACATGGATGTAGTAAATGACTCAAGTAAATAGCCATATAATCATCTTACTTACGTTACTTCCGTTGATTTTTTCGTTAGCAAGTCATGCGGAGAAACTAGACAATCAAGCAACGCCAGCAACAGAAGAAGATACAGACTTTTGGGCAGAGCTTTTAACAAGTGGGCAAGCATTTAAAGAGAAAAAATGCCACCCTAAAGGCATGTTTTTCAGGTGTATCTCAGGATACGAACCGTCTTATTTTGGTTATGTTGGTCGAGATAAAAAGCACCTTGATGGTTCTCATTTAGAATTTAAAGTTTCTATAAAATACCCATTATGGGGCAGTTTAGTAGACATTGGTGCTAAAAACGCACCAGATGAGCGTTCTCAGGCGGTTTACTTTGCTTACACTGGGCAATATGATTTTTATTTTGGCTCACGTTATTCGGCACCCGTTATTTCGCGACAGCAAAACCCAGGGATTTTTTATAAATATGAATATGAATCTCGAGATAGTGGTTATAAGAGCTTTTCACTAGGCTATTTTCATGAATCTAATGGTCAAGAGATTGATGATAAACCCCTTTTTGATAATAAAGTGGATGAGCTACTCGACAAAATTTGTCGAGACGAACAAACAGATAATTGCTTGAGTGATGCTTACAATCACAAACGTGCTCGTTCAATGGCAACAGATTACTTGAGTCGTGGCTGGGATTATCTCGCTGCGTCTACCAAGTATACGTTATTGCACCGTCGAGATTTGTTTGGCCGTCGTATTGGCGTACAAACAGATTTTTATTTAACTGCCAAAGCTTATTTTAATTGGCAAGGGCTTGGTGCAGTAAAGGGCAGAGAAGAAAATATTAATTGGTTAAATGGTATTGATAACCCGAAAGATAAGGTTTATGACTATCGTACTTTTCAGTTAACTATAAACAGAAAGTTAGATTATCAAGGCTGTGCGGATATAGCTGATAATGACTGCTATAGTGGGCAGGGAAAACAAAATTGGTTAGATTACCTTGCTGATAATACAGAGTGGAGTTTAACTGTCTCTTCTGGCAATAAACTTAATAATTTGTCTTACCGTTTAGATTTTATTCATCACTTTGCTGGCTTATTTCCACTAAAGCTGACTTATTTCAACGGGTATGGTGAAAATATCTCTACTTATCAAGAAAAGAGTCATTACTGGATGATCGGAATTGATTTGTGGTGATTATGCGGTGCTCTTGACTACCTTAACGCATTAAAAATGCAGTAATTTGTAATTTAACTTGATAGGAAAATAAATTACTGCATAAATATTTACTCTGCATAAGGCTATATGTTGCTATTGATCAGCCAACCAATAAAGAGTACTTGGGGAACGGTAATTAAGGGCAAAAATAGTGCAATTTTCCAACTTTTCATCGTGTCTTTAATGACCATCACTTCGGTGTAATCTGTTGCTGCCCCCGCCATCAAAAATGTAAATGCATTACCAGGAGCATTAGCGCGCGTTACTAAGTCGGCGGCAATGGGGGTTGAACCTTCTGAGCAAACTTCAATAATGGTTGCTGCGAGTAATGTTAGTAATAATCCGCCCGTCGTAGCGCCAAACCAAACGTTAAAGCTTTCTGGTGGCACAAAGGCGCGTACAAAGGCTACGAGAACGACACCAACCATTACCCAACGAAACACCATTTTTGAACCTTTAATACCTTCAATTAACATAGCAAAGGTTGCTTTCGGTGTATAATCCGCTTCCTTAGTTAAGGTTTTAAGTACCGCTTTTAAATCAAAATCATCATCAATTGTATGACTATTTGGGTTTGTAGGTAATGTGCCATTTTCTTCAAGACAATCAAAAATATAACCACTTATCCAAGCGATGACTAGCGATAAGGCAATAAAGGCGAGAGTCCATTGCCAACCAATTAGGCCAATCAAAATGAGTGTTAATGTAAATGAATTCCAGGGGCTAGCGATAATAAAAGCCATGACTTGTCCAAGACTTGCACCGCGCTCGTATAACTTCATACCGACCATTAAAATTCCGTGATTACAAAGATCTAAAAAAAGTCCGGCTAGGGTTGCTCTAAAGAGTCCTTTTTTGGTGTGCCCTTGACCTAAGGTTGCGATGACAACATCTCGCGGAATTCTATTTAACCAGCCCACAGCAAAGACACCTAGTGCCATACCTATCCACATTGCATGCATCATTTCAACAGAGGTTTGACTCATGATGTAATACCATTTGTCACTGGGCTCTTGTAACCAATAACCAATAAAAGCCACAACAACAAAGAATGTTGATCCCCATAACAACCAATCAAACGATGATTGCTGTGTATTGCAACAACTTGTCGATTGTGTTCGATGTTGATTATGCTCAGGTGGCACGTTTGGTGTGCGTTCTTTTTTACTCTCGCAACAATTAGACACTTTGCTCACCTCCATTATTAAGATCTTCTATTAGGTGGCAAACATGGTGACCTGTTGGCACGCAGTCGGGTAATGATTGCCAGCGGTTTGTGGCGTTCTTCATTTTGTTATACGTTTGCTGCATTGCGTCAATTTTACGTTTTGTTTCCGCTAATCGTTGTTGCATTATTTTACGTACTTTTTGGCAAGGAGAGTTTCCTTGTTGTGATTCGTTAATAATCAATTGAATATCACTGAGTGAAAAACCCAACGACTTAGCCTGTACAATAAACTGTAAACGCTGTTCATCCGCTAAACTGTAGTCTTTGTAGTTATTGATGGGGTCACTTGTCGGTGTTAGTAAACCTATTCTTGTATAATGTCTTACAGTATCAACATTAACATGATTGCGGTTTGCAAGTTGCTTTACGCGCATAATTGACTCCTTTTTACCAATGTTGAAATCATACCATTGTCAATAAAGCGCTAAGCGCTTTGCTATTTGGATTGATACCACTATAAAGCTATGAGCAACTCACAGGTCAACAGTTATTCTACGCATTTTTTGAACAGAGAAAAGGAATGATGAAGTCTATTTTTCTTAAAGTACTAATATAATAATTCAAAACAGTGACTTACAAAGGTAAAACGGAACGTATTAAGCGGGTGTTAAGTAACCAATATTACTGAGCATTACATCATCAAATATACCAACAACGTCACCTATGACTATTAATGTTGGTGGTTTAATGTTTTCGTTTATTACCGTTGCTTCAAGCGACTGTAGTGTGCTGCGAAAAACTCGTTGTTCAGGCGTTGTTCCTTTATAGATAAGTGCTGCAGGCGTATTTTTATCTCTACCTGCTTTAGCGAGTTGTTGGGAAATAACAGGCACGCTTTTTACACCCATATAAAAGACTATCGTTTGTTTACTGTCACTTAACGTATGCCAAGGTAAGTCAAGCTCACCGCAATCTTTAACATGACCAGTAATAAACGTGCAGCTTTGAGCGGTTTGACGGTGTGTTAACGGAATGCCGACATAACTCGTGCACGCTGACGCGGCGGTCATTCCTGGTACTATATGACAGGCTATTCCATGATTTAATGCATATAGAGCTTCCTCACCACCGCGGCCGAATACAAACGGGTCGCCCCCTTTTAGCCTCAACACTTTTTTACCGGCCTGAGCATGTTCAACAAGCAAGCGATTAATTCCGTCTTGCGGTACACGATGTTCAGCTTGTTTCTTGCCAACATAGATACAGTCGCAATCTTCAGGCAAGAGTGCCATGATCTCCTTGCTAACTAATCTATCGTATATGGCAACTTCGGCTTGCGTGATAAAACGATATGCTTGAATTGTTAATAGATCAGGATCCCCAGGGCCAGCGCCAACGAGGGCAACTTCGCCACCGAGAAAGGGTTGTTTATTGTGAGGATTATATACTGACATGCTTAAATATTGCATCAAAAGAACGTATTGTATCGTTTTCTTAATTACCGCGCTATGTCGTGAACAGATGAATTTGTTCAAATTTATAACATGTTCGCTTTTCCTCTTGTTAAATGTTGCAAAAGCTAAGCAATCATTTAAGGTTGAAAGAGGGAGCGGGTTAATCATTTATATTATCAAACAGAACGATGGCAGAAGGTATACATGCAATTACTGGTTAAAAAATACCTATTAAAAGCTTCATTATTAGCAGGGCTAAGCCTTTTACTTGGATTGGTATTGTCGTTTATGGTTTATCGAGCCAATGAACAAGTAAAAACCCAAACCGTTGATGTGGTTAAAAATCGTTTACCAATTCTTGCTGCAATAAATGAGCTTATTGCCGACTTGAGTGAACAAGAGCGTATCGTTTATGAATATTACCGCTCAAAAGAGCAAGATATTTTTTTAGCGTCCTCTGAAAGCATTCAAAATACGTTTACAATGCATCTAAATGCGTTAAAAAACCAGCAAAGTATTGCTAAAGAAACACAACAAATAACGTCGCAACAGCACGAAATCATTGAACTTTTCCGTCAGTTTGATCAACAGATGGATGTGATAGACCCAGATTGGGATCAATTAAGGGTTATACTTGCTACTATTTCAGATAAACGAATAAACATGTTGCCAACGCTGAAGCGTATTGAAAATATGACAACAGAGCAGGTAGATAGCGGTCATAAACTAACACTTGAACAGATAGATAAAACTGCGCTACTTGTTGGCTTATATAGTATTTTTATTATTGCAACTGCCATTATCGTGGCTTGGTATATTAGGCGATATATTCTGACGCAGACAAAAAGCACACGTTTAGCCCATTTTGCTCAACGTAATCCTAACCCGATTATAAGTGTTAATAATCTAGGTGAAGTACTTTTTGCCAACCCAGCATGCAAACAGTTGTTGCAACAAGAAGGGCTAGCGGAAAACAATGTCGCTGCACTTATCCCTGATAATTTTGTTTCTTTAAAGCAGGTTATTTCTAAATCTGATAATCATCACTGTGTCATTGAACAAACATTGAAAAACAAGATTTTACAAGTGAGCATTAACTGGCTACAAGAATTTGATTGTTATGATATTCATATTAAAGATGTGACCGAGCAAGTCTTAGCGCAGCAAGAAGTAAAGCAATTGGCTTTTACGTCACAAGAAACAGGTCTTCCCAATCAATATAAACTGCAAGAAAAATTGAACTCATTGACTAAACACGGGGCAAAATTTGCGCTTGGAGTTGTCAGCATTCGCCAATTCAACGAAAAGGTAGCAACACTTGGTGGTGAGGCGATCACATCATTAATTCGTTGCGCAGCAAAAACAATCAATAAAAACCTCCCATCAGCCGTCACGTTGTTTCATGTAGGCGAAGGTGAGTTTGTTTTGTTGTGCATGGATTGCACAGAAGAGGAGCCACTTAAGGCATTAGCTGATACAATTACAACACATACCGATAAAGCACTGGTTACTCGCTATGGTGAATTTTTTATCGAGTGTGATTTTGGCTTTGTGCTGCATCCTCTTCATGCAAGCGACAGTAATAGTCTATTGAAAAATGCGCATATTGCTTTGTCGATAGCAAGTCAAAATACCCATGAAAATTATTGCTTTTTTACGCCTGAATTTGCTGTACAAGCTGAAACTAAAGCAGCGCTGATAGATAGCTTACGTAATGCGATTACTTTAGATGAACTATTTTTAGTCTATCAACCTCAGCTTTCTCTGCATAGTCATAAAGTTACGGGAATAGAGACCTTAGTTCGTTGGCGACACAATCAACAAATTGTTTCTCCAGTAGAGTTTATTCCTCTTGCTGAACAGTCGGGATTAATTGTGCCTATTGGTCAATGGATTTTGCGAGAAGCATGCTTGCTTGCAGATAAGCTCATCAAACAAGGAATAACGGATATTATTGTTGCCGTTAATGTTTCTCCGCGACAATTTTCTCACCCTTTGTTCATTGAAACAGTAGAACAAGCGCTTAAAGACAGTGGAATAAATCCATGTCATTTAGAGTTAGAAATAACTGAAGGCGTTTTTATGCACAATGAAGAAAATACGCTCTCAATGATGCAATCGCTTAAAAAGCTTGGTGTACAACTATCGATAGATGATTTTGGCACAGGCTATTCTTCCTTAAGTTACCTTAAGCAATTTCCAATTGATAAGTTAAAAATAGACCAGTCGTTTGTGCGAGATTGTCATAACAATAATGAAGATAAAGCCATTATTAAAACCATCATAGCTTTAGGAAAAAGTTTAGGTTTAAAACTGATTGCAGAAGGTGTTGAAGAAAAAACACATGTTGATATTTTATCGTCTTTACATTGTGATGAAATACAAGGTTATTGGTATAGTAGACCATTAGAAGAAGATAAACTACTTGCGTTTTTTTCTGAGCAAACACATGCTGTCGAAGCACTTAGTAAAGCGAACCAAGGTTAATGATCAACACTGTTGGTTCGCTTTGTTTTTAGCAAGCTTATTTGCTAAGTGCATCACCAAGGTGAGGACGTATATCTTTTAGAATTTCTTTTAATAAACGTGGACTACTTGCAACGATATTACCTGATGTTGAATGATTATGGCCACCAACAAAGTCGGTGACTAAACCACCAGCTTCTATAATTAGCAATTCGCCTGCCGCTGTATCCCAAGGTTTCAAACCTAATTCGAAAAAACCATCAACGCGACCAGCTGCTACATAAGCTAAATCTAAGGCAGCTGAACCTGCACGACGCATGTCGGCAGTTTTAACAAACAACGTTTGGAACATATTCATATATGCGGTCATGTGTTGTTTTTGTTTGAAAGGAAAGCCTGTTGCTAAAATAGCACCAGTAAGTTCTTTATGCTGTTTTACACGAATACGAAAGCCGTTTAATTGTGCACCTTTACCGCGACTTGCTGTGAACAATTCGCCACGAATTGGATCAAAAATAACTGCTTGGTCAAGCTTACCTTTAACTTTTAATGCGATAGAAACGGCAAAGTGAGGAATGCCTTTTACAAAGTTTGTTGTACCATCAAGAGGATCGATAATCCATTGGTAGTCTTCATCGCTACCTTTAATAACACCAGATTCTTCACAGATAATTGCATGATCAGGGTAAGATCTTTGAATTGTATCAATAATGGCTTGTTCTGCCATTTTATCAACGTTTGTCACAAAGTCATTGATACCTTTTGATTCAATTTCAAGTTTATCTGCTTGTTCGAATGAACGAGAAATAATATTTCCAGCACTACGCGCAGCGCGCACAGCAATATTTAGCATCGGGTGCATAACAATACCTTAATAGTTTAAACAGCTTTGTAAAAGAACGAATCTCGAATCCAACACTCTGAATTCGGCGGCGGATTATAGCAAATACGTTTTATAAAAGCGAGCGTCCTAAGAAAGTTAGTTGGTTAAATTATGTTCTGCAAGTGCATTGATAGATAATATCATCATAATTCAGAAAGATAAGCTCTATGGAAAAGACAATATTTCCGTGCTTTTTTTAGCGTACAGCGTTATCGTTTTTGTGGTAACATTATCGACAATTTTAGCCATCTAGATAGTTAATCAGGTTGTTTGAATTGCTGATTAACCAAGTAAAGAGATTTTAAGGTAATGTTAGATTCGGTACGTATTGTTTTAGTAAACACTTCAGATTGTCGCAATATAGGTTCTGCGGCACGAGCAATGAAAACGATGGGCTTAACACAGCTTTATTTAGTTGACCCTATTGAATTGCCTAATGGTCAAGCGCAAGCGCTCGCTGCGGGAGCAACAGATGTATTAGCAAATGCTAACGTTGTAAATACACTAGAAGAAGCTGTTTCCGATTGTGGACTTGTCGTGGGGACTAGTGCTCGTTCTCGCACTTTACCTTGGCCCATGCTTGAACCAAGAGCTTGTGGTGAAAAGATGATCGCTGAAACTGAAAACTATCCGGTCGCATTAGTTTTTGGTCGTGAAAGTAGTGGGCTGACAAATGAAGAATTACAGTTATGTCATTTTCATGTGCAAATTCCTGCAAACCCAGAATATAGCTCACTCAATTTAGCAATGGCAGTGCAAACATTGAGCTATGAAGTGCGAATGGCATATCTTGCTAAACAAAATGAGCAATATGAAACGAATGATATTGAAGATTATCCGGTCGTAGATGAAACAGAAAGAATGTTTGAGCACTTTGAAAAAGCATTAAAAGCGACAGGCTTTATTGTGCCAAGTCATCCAGGTTTAGTGATGACCAAATTGCGCCGTTTTATTAATCGTGCAAGACCTGATAGTAAAGAAGTTAAAATGTGGCGTGGTATTTTGTCATCAGTTGAAAAATCAGCAAAGAAATAAACAGCCACCAGTTGTTTTAAGGAAGAGGAAATTATGTTTAGTCGAATCAAAGAAGATATTAAAAGTGTCTTTGATCGCGATCCTGCAGCGAGGAATACGTTTGAAGTGCTGACCAATTACCCTGGTATGCATGCTATTTGGATCCACCGGTTAAGCAATAAACTTTGGCGCAATAACTGGAAGTTACTTGCACGCTTACTTTCAACGTTCTCACGTTGGCTAACTGGTGTTGAAATTCATCCTGGTGCTAAACTTGGTCGTCGATTCTTTATTGATCATGGTATGGGGATTGTTATCGGTGAAACAGCAGAAATTGGCGATGATGTAACGCTATACCATGGTGTTACGTTAGGCGGAACAAGCTGGAAAGAAGGCAAACGTCATCCAACGTTAGGTAATAATGTTGTTATCGGTGCAGGCGCACAAGTGCTAGGCCCTATTCGAATTGGTGATTATGGCAAGGTAGGTTCAAACTCTGTTGTCGTTAAAGATGTACCTGATAACGCAACAGCAGTAGGTATTCCTGGAAAAATAGTTAACGCCAAGAAAACAAGTACTGATGAGTTTCGAGAAAAAGCTGCTGAAAAGTATGGTTTTGATGCATACGCTGTTTCTGCAGATAATCCTGATCCAGTAGCTAAGGCGATTGGCCGATTACTTGACCATGTTCATCTAATGGATAACAAAGTCGCTGACCTTTGCAAAGAGATAAATCGCATGGGTGGAGAAGTGTGCCAAGATGCCTTGCCTGAATTACGCGTTGGAGAGTTTGTTGAAGATGAAGCTGCAGCAGCAACACGGCGTAAAGAAAGAATAACGTCATTTGATCCTGAAATTTAATGATTTGTGTGGCTTAGTTTTATTCTTTTGAGAATTTCGTACTCTTCCTTAAAAATACTTGAGTAATTTGCTCAAGTATTCATTGCATATTATACTAAGTTCTGTACAATACTTGACTATATTGCTCAGGTATTTATTTGACTATTTTATAAGGTTATGTAAAATTGCGCGGCGATTTTATTGGGGTAGAGAATGAAACTCACATCTAAAGGGCGTTATGCCGTTACAGCGATGCTTGATGTTGCAATACACGCAGCAGATGGGCCAGTTTCTTTAGCTGATATTTCTGAACGTCAGGGGATTTCTTTATCCTATCTAGAGCAATTATTTTCTCGATTACGCAAGCATGGGCTTGTTAATAGTATTCGAGGTCCTGGCGGAGGGTATCGCTTAGGAAAATGTTCTGCTCAAATTTATGTAGCTGATGTTATTACAGCTGTTGATGAGAGTATTAATGCTACAAAATGTGGCGGGAAGGGAGATTGTCAGTCGGGTGATCAGTGTTTAACACATTCACTTTGGACAGATTTAAGCAATCGAATCGAAGAATTTTTACAAGGCATTTCTTTATCGGAACTTGTCGAACAAAGAAATGTTAAGCAGGTCTCTGAGCGCCAAGACAACTTGCAAAAGCGTGACGAAAAACACGCACATGAGACCCTAATCGCAACGAACATAATACAGAACTGTTAGCGCAGTGTATGTTGATTAAGTTGGAGACAGTTAGCCAATGAAGCTTCCTATTTATTTTGATTATTCAGCAACGACACCAGTAGATAAGCGTGTTGCTGAAAAAATGATGCAATACCTGACAACCGATGGTTGTTATGGTAATCCGGCATCTCGTTCGCATAAGTTCGGCTGGCAGGCTGAAGAGGCAGTTGATATCGCAAGAAATCAAATTGCAGATCTTATTAATGCCGATCCGCGTGAAATTGTCATTACTTCTGGTGCGACAGAATCAAACAATTTGGCAATCAAAGGTGTAGCGAATTTTTACAGTAAAAAAGGTAAGCATATTATTACCTGTAAAACTGAGCACAAAGCGGTACTGGATACTTGTCGTGAATTAGAGCGTCAAGGTTTTGAAGTGACATACTTAGATCCAGAAGACAATGGTTTGATTGATCTTAAGAAATTAGAAGCAGCGTTTCGTGATGACACAGTGCTTGTGAGCATTATGCACGTAAATAATGAAATTGGTGTTATCCAAGATATTGCTGAAATAGGTGAAATGTGCCGCGCTCGTAAGATCGCGTTTCATGTTGATGCTGCGCAAAGTGCTGGCAAAATTGTTATTGATATGCAAAACCTAAAAGTAGATTTGCTGTCTATTTCTGCACATAAAATGTACGGTCCTAAGGGGATTGGTGCGTTGTATGTACGCCGTAAACCACGCATGCGATTAGAAGCGCAGATGCATGGCGGTGGTCATGAACGCGGTATGAGAAGTGGTACATTACCAACACATCAAATTGTTGGTTTTGGTGAAGCATGTCGAATTGCAAAAGAAGAAATGGCGCAAGACTTAGCGCATGTTACGGCAATGCGTGATCGCTTATGGGCCGGAATTAAAGATTTAGAGCAGGTATTTGTTAACGGTGACTTTGATAAACGTTACCCAGGTAACTTAAATGTCAGTTTTAATTTTGTTGAAGGTGAATCGTTAATAATGTCGTTAAAAGACTTAGCGGTTTCAAGCGGCTCAGCATGTACATCAGCAAGTTTAGAACCTTCATATGTTTTACGCGCACTAGGATTAAACGATGAAATGGCACATAGCTCAATTCGTTTTAGTTTTGGTCGCTTTACTACCGAAGAAGAAATTGATTACGCCATAGGTATTATTTCTAAAGCGATTTCACATTTACGTGAGATGTCTCCGCTTTGGGAAATGTTTAAAGATGGCGTTGATTTAGATTCAGTTGAATGGGTAGCGCACTAATACGTTCGCGTTATCAGGAGAGAATATTATGGCTTACAGTGAAAAAGTAATTGATCATTATGAGAACCCTCGTAATGTAGGTTCATTTGACAAAGAAGATCCGCAAGTGGCAACTGGAATGGTTGGTGCTCCAGCATGTGGTGACGTGATGAAGCTTCAATTAAAAATTACCGAAGAAGGTATTATTGAAGATGCTAAATTTAAAACCTATGGTTGTGGTTCTGCAATTGCGTCTAGTTCTCTTGTAACCGAATGGGTTAAAGGTAAGAGTATTGATGAAGCGTCAGGTATTAAGAATACTGACATCGCTGAAGAACTCGCATTGCCGCCAGTGAAAATTCACTGCTCTATTTTAGCGGAAGATGCGATCAAAGCCGCGATTGAAGATTACCGCACCAAACACGGTGAATAAGGTAGGCATTGAATGACAGTTTCAATGACACCGGCAGCAGCCGAACGAGTCAAGTCGTTTATCACTAATCGTGGTAAAGGGCTTGGTCTTCGATTAGGCGTAAAAACAACGGGTTGTTCTGGTTTAGCTTATGTACTTGAATTTGTAGATGAGTTAAATGAAGACGACAAGATGTTTGAAATTGATGACGTTAATATCATTATTGACGGTAAAAGCCTTGTATACCTCGATGGCATCGAATTAGACTTTGTCAAAGAAGGATTAAATGAAGGCTTTAAATTCACAAACCCAAATGCAAAGGGTGAGTGTGGTTGTGGTGAAAGCTTTAACGTTTAAACGTTAGCTTTTGCCAAGCTTACTTGCTAATACGCTCATTAATCTAAACGAAGTGACAACCGTGAACTATTTTGAAATATTCGGATTAGAAGAAAGTTTTTCCGTAGATCTGGATACCTTAACTGAACGTTACCAAGCTATTCAAAAAACTGTACACCCAGATCGCTTTGCGCACGCTGGCGGTCAAGATAAGTTGTTAGCCGCAAAAAAATCTACGCTCATTAATGATGCATACCAAACTCTAAAAACACCGCTAAAACGTGCGGAATATATGCTTGAATTGCGCAATGTTAGTATGCCAAGTGAACAAGCGTCTTTTAGTGATAACATGTTTTTAATGAGGCAGATGGAGTTGCGCGAAATGCTTGATGACGTAAAATCTGCTGATGATGTTGATAGTGCAATATTTGAAGCATCTAAAGTACTGGAAGTAGAATTTGAACAGCACTTAAAAGCAATGCAAGCCGCAATTTTAGAAAATACACAAGAGTCAAATGAGCAAGCGAGTGAGTTATTGCGTAAACTGAAATTTTATCAAAAATTACATGTAGAGTTGGATCGTTTAGAAGATCTTTTGTTTGACGATTAACCTACCGAACTAAACCGACAGAGTTAAAGAGACCAACAATGGCGTTATTACAGATTGCAGAACCTGGTCAAAGTACTGTGCCTCATGAACATAAATTAGCTGTAGGTATCGATTTAGGTACTACAAATTCGCTAATCGCGACGGTAAAAAGCGGTTTAGCCGAAACGATAACAAACGAAAATCAACAAGATATATTACCCTCGATTGTTAGTTATCAAGAGAACGAAACATTAGTAGGGCATGATGCCAAAGCGTTCTCGGTATCGGATCCTGAAAATACTATAGTATCAGCGAAACGATTAATTGGTCGTTCTTTACAAGATATTCAAGCGAAGTATCCATCATTACCTTATGCATTTTGCGGTGATGATTCTCATCCTAGTATTCAAACGCGAAGTGGTACAATAAATCCTGTTCAAGTGTCAGCAGAATTACTTAAACACTTAGGTCAAAGAGCTGAAAAAGCACTAGGTGGCGAGTTAACGGGCGTTGTTATAACTGTACCTGCTTACTTTGACGATGCACAACGCCAAAGTACTAAAGATGCGGCGAAATTGGCGGGTTTAAATGTATTAAGATTACTAAACGAACCAACAGCAGCTGCAGTGGCATATGGTTTAGATAGTGGCAAAGAAGGCGTTATTGCTGTATACGATTTAGGTGGTGGTACCTTCGATATTTCTATCTTACGCTTAAATAAAGGTGTTTTTGAAGTATTGGCAACAGGTGGTGACTCTGCGCTAGGAGGGGATGACTTTGATCTTGTACTTGTAGATCATATGGTTGAACGTGCTGGTTTATCTCGTCCACTATCAACATCGATGGAACGTCAGCTACTGGAGCAAGCCACGAAGGCGAAAGAAGCATTATCGTCACAAGATACCTATGACTTTACCTTAACACTTGAAAATAATGAATTATGGCAGGGTGAAATCACTAAAGTAGCTTTTGAACAGTTGATTCAGTCGTTAGTAACGAAAACAATGCGTGCATGTCGCAGAGCATTGAAAGATGCCGGCATTAGTGCTCAAGATGTTAAAGAAGTGGTCATGGTTGGTGGTTCGACCCGTGTTCCATTGGTACGCGCTGAAGCAGAAAGTTTTTTCAAACAAACACCACTAACATCTATTGACCCAGACAAAGTTGTCGCTATAGGCGCCGCAATTCAAGCGGATATATTAGCAGGTAATAAACCTGACAGTGATATGTTATTACTTGACGTTATTCCATTATCATTAGGCCTTGAAACTATGGGGGGGCTTGTTGAAAAAGTGATCACACGTAACACAACGATTCCTGTCGCCAAGGCACAAGAGTTTACAACGTTTAAAGATGGTCAAACAGCGATGGCCATTCACGTATTGCAGGGTGAACGAGAACTTGTTGATGATTGTCGATCACTTGCACGATTTGAATTACATGACATTCCACCTATGGCTGCCGGAGCAGCTCATATTCGTGTTACATTTAAAGTAGACGCAGATGGTTTACTTGCCGTGAATGCAATGGAAAAATCAACAGGCGTTGAAGCAAACATTGAAGTTAAGCCTTCATTTGGTCTAGCGGACGATGAAATTGCGGAAATGCTGAAGGCATCAGTAGCAAATGCAGAAGTAGATATGCAAGCTCGTATGCTTAAAGAGCAACAAGTGGAAGCCGCTCGTGTTATAGAATCAGTCAACGCAGCATTAGCTGCAGATAGTGCATTACTCTCTGAACAAGAAGTTTCTACGATAGAAAATGCACTTGCAGATCTTGCTAAGGCTAGCCAAGGGCAGGATACTGACGCAATAGAAAAATTGATTGAGAAAGTAAATATAAAAACAGCGACATTCGCAGAACGCAGAATGGATGCTTCGATTAATAAAGCATTGTCAGGCCATACGGTTGACGACTTATAGTAGAGTAAAGAGACAATCATGCCAAAAATTATCGTATTACCGAATGAAGAATTATGCCCTGATGGTGCCGTATTAGAAGCGGAAAAGGGTGAAAGTGTACTAAATGTTGCGTTGAAAAATGACATAGATATTGAACATGCTTGTGAAAAAGTATGTGCATGCACAACATGTCACGTCATTATCCGTGAAGGCTTTGACTCGTTAGAAGAAAGTGACGAACTTGAAGACGACATGTTAGATAAAGCGTGGGGTCTAGAACCTGAATCTCGCCTTGGCTGTCAGGCTATTGTTGCAGATGAAGATTTAGTTGTTGAGATCCCAAGATACACCGTCAATATGGTATCTGAGAATCACTAAGGCTTCTAAGTATTTAGCTTTGACAATAAAAAAAGGGTAATAACAGTGATGTTATTACCCTTTTTTTATTGTCAATGTTAACCCCCATAGTGAGGTGGTGCTCGTTCAGTAGGGGGCTTTGCCCGTAAAACGTATTTTTAACGGTATCAATTAAGTTGTTTCCCTGTTTTATCGACAAGACGTTTTAGTTCATTAACTGTTGAACTAACGGCAGCTATCACGTAGTATCAGCGCTGATTTAGGTGTCTTAGATAATCATAAGTTCATATATAGTGAACGGTGTTTATTGACGATGAAACGTGAAACTGGTGAAAAACCAGTACTGCCCCCGCAACGGTAACTGTGAGCAGCAACAAAACCACTGTATTTAGAAACGAGTCATTACGTTTGGTTCGAAATATGGGAAGGTGTTGCAGACGCGATGATCAGGAGTCCGGAGACCGGCCTAAACGATTACTCGACAACTGCGGTGGGCGGTATTCAGAGCTGTAAATGGTTGTAATTAATCCAAGGTGCATACGAATGTTACCTATGGATGCATTGATACGATTACTGTCTGTAATGTTAAAATGACCTGACTCTTCGACCGTTCTCAACTTTGATTTCAAACACCGTGAAATTTAATTTTCAATAACGGGAATGTTATGAAATCAGTCAAGATTACACATGCATATGGTATTTTAAGTGCCATATTTATTATCCTTACGTTACTTTTACTCGCTACGCGTGGGCAACATTTTTCAAGTTTGCATAATCTGCCAAGTGCCTCGATAGCGGTGTTTTTTTTAGCGGGAATGTATTTACGCAGCATAAAGGCCTTTTGGTTTTATTATCTGTTAACGGTTGCCATAGATCTTGGTGCTTCGTATATGCGTGGACAATTTGGTGACTGTATCACTACATCTTACCCTGCTTTAGTGCTAAGTTATGGCGTAATGTTTAGCATAGGGAGATATGTAAAACCTATGTGGTATGAAACATCACACCTAAAGAACTTTGCTAAAGTTGCATTAGGTTTATTTGTTGCTAGCTCGATTGCATTCTTCATTTCAAATGGTAGCTATTACGTATTTTCAGGCAATTTTTCAAACTTATCGTGGGCAGAATATACCTCGCGTGTAGATAAATATTACTTACGATCAATATCAAACCCTATTTTTTACGTATTTGTTGCCTTTGTTTTGGACTTTACCATGAACCATTTTTTTACCAATAAACTCATTGCAAAATTAAGGAATGGTAAGGTTTAAAAATGAAGCGGACAACAGATAAAAGTGAACATGTTTTCCAATCAAAGCCTTGTCGTACAAACAGCGATAGCGCAACATGTCCTGCATTAGTGATAGCTGCGCCGCATTCAGGATCAGGTAAAACAACGGTTACGGCAGCATTAGCACGTTATCACCGTAATCAAGGGCGTAAAGTAACAGTATTTAAAGTTGGTCCAGACTTTATCGACCCGATGATATTACGACAGGCAAGTGGTGAGTTGGTTTATCAATTGGATTTATGGCTAGTGGGTGAACAAGGCTGTCAAGAGTTGCTTTATCGAGCCGCTTTACAGTCAGACCTCATTTTAATTGAAGGTGTCATGGGGCTATTTGACGGCACACCAAGTAGTGCTGATTTAGCTACATATTTTGCTATTCCTGTGCTCGGGGTGATTGATGCTAAAGCAATGGCTCAAACGTTTGGGGCGGTTACTCATGGCTTAGCTAATTTTCGACCTGACTTACCATTTTCGGGCGTGTTAGCAAATCGAGTTAACAGCGAGCGGCATGAAGAGCTATTGGCAATGAGCTTACCAGATAATTATTGTTTTTATGGTCGTATACCTACCGATGCCAACATCTCGCTACCTGAACGTCATTTAGGGTTAGTACAAGCTCAAGAACTCGATAATATTGACAAACAACTCGATATTGCAGCGAGTCATATTGAACATACAGCATTAACGGAGTTACCGAAAGCAGTTACATTTTATGATGTAGAAAATAACAGTCAGTATGCGCTAATTGAAGGTACATTGATTGGCACAACGATCATTATTATAAAAGATAGTGCTTTTAGTTTTATCTATGCTGCAAATATTGCTTTCTTACAGCAAACAGGTGCAAATATTGTGTATTGTTCCGCACTTAACGATAGGCAGTTACCTAACGGTGATATTTTGTACATCCCGGGAGGTTACCCTGAACTGTACGCTGAGCAATTGAGTAATAATACCACCTTTTTACATGATATTACTGCGTTCGTAGAAAGCGGTAAGGCTATTATCGCAGAGTGTGGTGGTATGTTATATCTATTAGACCAGTTAACTGATCTTGATGGCCAATGTTATCCAATGGCCGGCCTTGTGCCTGGTAAGGCGGTGATGCAGGAAAAACTCGCCGCTATAGGATCACAATCGGTTGAACTACCTATGTGCACTGAGTCGTCAAAATCAACACAGGTAATACGTGGACATAGCTTTCATTATTCTCGTGCTAATATTGAGATTGCGCCCTTTTCTCAAAGCAAACATCACCCCAGTGAAAGGGCAGGGGAATATGTTTATCGATACAAAAATATTCTCGCATCGTACATGCACTGGTATTTTCCAAGTAACCCTCAATTAACGCTACAGTTATTTAAAAACGGCGTTGACACAAATAACACGTACAGTTGAGCATATTCAGCGTTATGTTTATACCTACGAAAGGAAACGTTAATTGCAAACAGTCTTATTTTTAGCTCGTCACGGCGAAACATATTGGAATAAAGAGAGGCGATTTCAGGGGCACTTAGATAGCGGGTTAACGGAACTTGGTAAGTCTCAATCGCAGCAAATTTTAGCACATGTGATCGATCAAAAGATTGATGTTATTGTGTCTTCACCGTTAGAAAGAGCAAAAGCTACGGCACGTATCTGCCAAACAATGTTAAAAGTTGACGATGTCGTTGAACCGCGTTTGATGGAACGAAACCTTGGTGACTGGCAAGGAAAAAAACTACAAGAAATTGCATGTTACCCTGAATATCACGAAGCCTTAAAGCAAGTAACCGATTTTACTCCTCGTAATGGAGAAAGTGCTAATGCTTGCAGCGCAAGAATATATCACGCGTTAAAAGATATTAGTCAACGATATTTAGGTCGTAAGATTTTGGTTATTTTTCATGGTGAGGCATTAAGGTGCCTATTGGCAATGTTAGGTGAAAAGTCAGAGGTGAATGCTTACGAACTTTATCAAAACGGCTGTGTTATAACATTGAACTATCAACCTACTGCGCCGTTTTTTCAACAAGTAAATTAACTGGCATGTTTGATTTATTTGAGTTTAATCTTTCAATGCTTTCAGCGTTTGCTGTAACCTTAACCTTAGTACTTGCTTTATTTTTAGATGCGCAATTAGGCGAAGCCAAAAAATATCATTATCTTGTATTTTTTGGTCGTTTAAGTGCAGCGTTAGAAGAAAAACTTAACCCTAATTTTAGCACTTACCCGTCTAATGATCGGATATTGAAGCGCAGTAAATTTAGTCAGTTTATTGGTTTAATCGCTTGGTTGTTATTAGTGTTGCCAGTACCCATGATTTATTATTTTTATTTTAGTAATTTTAGTGTCGTTATTCAGATAATTGTTGATGCAATTATGCTTTATTTAGCATTAGGGCTCAGAAGTTTGAAAGAACACGGTATGCAAGTTTATCAGCCCCTGTTACAGAATAACTTGGAAGCTGCGCGGCATTATACGGGGTACTTAGTAAGTCGAGAAACAAGTACACTTACACCAAAAGCACTATCAAGGGCAACGGTAGAGTCAATATTAGAAAATGGTCATGACAGTGTTATTGCATCACTAACGTATTACCTTATTGGTGGCATCCCTTTGGTGATTGTTCATCGATTAGCAAATACCTTAGATGCGATGTGGGGATATAAGAGCGCTCGATATGTGTCTTTTGGTTATGCGAGTGCACGATTAGACGATCTGCTCGGTTTTTTTTCCGGAAAAGTTTGTACTGTATTATATGCGATACAAGGACAAGTGCTACTGGCACTTAAAAATGCTTTTCAACAAGGTGGACAGTATAAAAGTCACAATGGCGGCTGGGTGATGGCAGCAGGCGCAACCGTAATGCATCGTACGATAGGTGGTTGCGCGCAATATCATGGTCAAACGTTACAGGGAACCTTAATGGGATGCGGTCAAGCGGTTGATATAGAAGATATTCCTAAAAGTATAAAGCTTGTTCAACGAGCGAGTTCTCTCTTTGTTTTTTTCGTTGTGAGTTATCAATTATGGGTTTACATTTTTTAGCCGTTTATCTGGAGAAAATATGGCTTTAACGCATGGTGGGCAACTACGAAAAGTTTCTGAACAGTACCATATTCCTGTCGATGAGTGGCTAGATCTTTCTACTGGTATTGCACCTTTCAGCTACCCTGTTCCAGCTATTCCCCAGATAATTTGGCAACAATTACCACAGTATTCACCTGAACTATTAACGGCAGCTAAACAATACTATCATTGCGATAACGTACTCGTTAGTAATGGTAGTCAAGCGATTATCAGTATACTTCCAACGCTATGGCAAAAGCAGAATCGAAAATCAACACAGGTTTACTTACCTTTTAAGGGTTATAAAGAGCATGCTCAAGCATGGGGGAACGCGGGTTTTGAAGTGCATTGGTATTATGATGAGTTACCCGCACTAGAGCAATTAACATCGAATTGTGTGTTGGTGGTGATCAATCCAAACAACCCCACTGGAAAATTATTCAGCCGTGGTACGTTAACAATTTATCAGCGAGCAGTTACTGAGCGACAAGGTTTGTTCATTATTGATGAAGCATTTATGGATGTGATAACGCCAAACCAGTCAATGTCTGGATACATTAATGGTAACAATACATTGGTACTTAAATCATTTGGAAAATTTTTTGGTTTAGCTGGACTGCGTATCGGCTTTATCATTGCTAATCAACAATGGTTAACGTTGCTAGCGGAACATCTTGGCCCTTGGCAAGTAAATGGCCCTGCGCAGTTTATAGCTGTAAAAGCAATGCAAGATGCGAAGTGGCAAGCACAACAAAAAGAAAAGCTTTCGCAACAACGTTTAGCATTAAAAAAGCTACTACTTAACTATTTTGGTGATGATATTAATGGCACTGATTTATTTTTAACGGTGAATCTAAACAATCAAAGTCAAGCGATGTATATGTATGATAGTTTATGTCAACAAGGGGTTTATGTAAGGTTGACGGATGATCAACATTCGTTGCGTTTTGGTATACCTAAACCAGAAGATATGGAACGATTGTCGAACTCACTTGGCCAGATTAGATTATTTCCTTAACAGAACAATCGAGAACCATTTTAAATTTCGATGCTCATATTTATGCCATTATTAACGTTATTGAATTCTCGTTTCGTTAAACAGTTCCGCACTGGATTAACTTTTATGATGATAAGTACTGAAGATTGTTTTGCCGATCGTTGCAATGGCTTTATTTTGCTCTTTCAATGTCGCCTCGGTTTGGGTTAAATAGATTGTTATAATCAAAGGGGTTCTGGTTTCTGACCAAACAACTGCAGCAATAGCCCTAGACCCATATGCTCCTGAACCAGAACGGTCAGCAATAGACCAGTGCTGTGGAAGTACTGAGCGCAATAACGCCCCCGTCACTTTGTTATTAATCATCCATTGTTTTAACAGTGCTTTTGATGATGGTGTAAGTACATCACCGAACAATATTTTATGTAATAACATCGCCATCGCTTTCGGCGTTGTAGTGTCTCTTAACTCTCCTTTATCTACGTTGTTTAACTCAGGCTCAATGCGATCGAGCCTAGAAACATCATCACCGATTGAACGTAAAAACGCTGTTAATGCCGCAGGCCCGTTAATACCATCCAGTATTATATTCGCTGCGGTATTATCACTCATGGTCATGGTTGCTGAACAGGCTTGTTTAAGAGACATCTTTTCACCAATCATGTGTTTGGTAATGGGTGACCAGTAGATGAGTGAATCTTTAGTAATGACTGTTTTGGTATCGAGCGATTGAACGCCGTTATTCACATCTGCTAGTAATTTGGCACATGCGAGTACTTTAAAGGTACTCATAAAAGGAAAGCGAGTATCACCATTGTAGTGCCAGAGTTTATCTTTATCGATATCATAAACCGCGACACCGATATTGGCTTTTAATCGCTGTTCTTGCGTTTTTATACTGTCTATTATTTCGTTTGCATGCACTGAAAAAGTACTCGCAAAAATAATGCTTGTTGCCAATAAAATAATGGTGAAGAAAGAAGTAAATACATTGGTTAAAACGTTCATATCGCGAGTGGTTCCTTGCTTTGGTAAGGCATAAATATGTGTTGAAGTCAGCGTGTTCAGTATATCGGTAAGTCGTCGTGATGCAATGTTCAAATTATGACGAATTGTGGCAAAAATATGGCGTTACTTAATAAATACTTTAAATGATACTAAATTGTTGAATTTAATGAATATTAATAAAGTTCTTTGTCGCTAATAAGTGCATAATAGTTACTAGATTTTAACGATAAACTTCCCCGTAAAGCCGCCTGACAATTGCTTATTAAGTGCATCAGAAATAGCCTTTTCATCGAAGTCAACACTATAGATTTCTGGCAGATGTATTGAACCATCGGCGACACCATCAAGTAATAATTTACTCATAAAGCTCATGTGTTGTTGCGCACATAAGCTATTAGCAAGCCAAGCACCACCTAATGAAACGATACTGATATTAGGAGCCTTTTTGAACAGCAATTCTGGTGAAATTTCGGGTAATGGTTTCAAGCATGCGATTCTACCGCAGAAGCGCAATAACTCTAAATCTCGAAGCGTTGTTTCTCCGCCAATAGAATCCAAAATGGCATCAAACCCTTGTGGGCCAAGCTCCCGACAAATTTTATCGCAAAGTTTTTTGTCTTGATAATCAAAGACAGCGTCGGCGCCTAAACACTTCAAGCGTTTATGATTATGTTTGGCAGCGGTCGTGAATACGTCAGCACCGCGTTGTTTTGCAAATTGAATCGCGAAATGTCCAACAGCGCCGGCACCTGCTTCTATTAACAGGGTGTCGCCATCGATAATTTGTAATTTGTCCAAGGCAATTAATGCTGTCATACCTGCACAAGGTAAGGTTGCCGCTTGGCACGGTTCAACATTATCAGGGACTACAGATACCGCATAATTGGGTACCTTGGTGTACTCACTTAGCACGCCTTGATCTGCTAAACTAGCATGCCACATAACTCTGTCGCCGACCGTTGGAATCAGTCCTTTAGGGGCATTAACAACTGTCCCTACGGCATCTAAACCCAAAATATGAGGGTATTGCCATTGGCAAAACCCCTCTATAGCGTACTGGCCATCTAAAGGATTAAGCCCAACGTATTCAACTTTAATCAAAAGCTCGTTTTCTACACAGGTAGGCACGGGCCATTCAACAGTCGTTAATGAAATTTCCTTATTTGGCGCTTCTAAGACGATTGCCTTCATTGCTTTAGGAATATCAAATTTTTTAGTTGTTACATCAGGCATAAATTACTCATGTTTTTAAAGACTGGCTAGTGCATAACTCCAACGACCATTGAAGGTATGATAAGCATTTACTTTCGTGAGTAAAGTTGAAATTGCAGAATCTAGAGCGTTTTCTTCTGCTGTCAAAACTTCTTGCCTTGCGTCAAGCAGTGATAAATAAGGAACTTGTCCTTCTTGATACATAGCTTGCGCTTGTAAATAAGCTTTATTAGCGAAATGGTAACGATTATCGGCAAATCGTCTTTTACTGTACTCTTTTAAGAGTTGTTGCAGTGTTAACTCACTCTCATTAATGGCAAGTAATACGGTTTTTTGGTATTCATTGTAGGCTGCTTCACTTAAATAGTGCTGAGCTTCTTGCTTAGCTAACAGTGCAGGGTAGCTTAGTAACGACCATTCAATTTCAGGCAATACTTGCCATTGTTGGTGCGTGTTAGTTAGCCGCGTGCTAATCGGACTTAAAACACCCGCAAATGCCGTTAAACTAATATCTGGGAAAAGTGCCTTGGTTGCTGCAACGCTCAGTGAGTTTTCTCGACTAAATTGATAAAGTGCTTTGCTAATATCAGGGCGTAAAGCAATAGCATTACTGGGCTGAGCTAATTCCACATTTAAATCAAACGTAATAAGCTTTCTTTCATCGATTAGCGAAAGATCACTTAAAGTTTTGCCGGTAAGAAACGCTAACGCTGATCGTTCTTGCTGCAAAAGGTATGCTATTTCTGGTACTAAGGTTTGTTGTTGATTTAGTTGAGCTTTGGTTCGGTTTAAGTCGAGTTCGCTTGCCACACCTTCATCAACACTTGCTTGCAAAACGTTAATACTCTGCTGCAAAGCACCTATTTGTTGCGAAATGATGTAGTGTTTTTGAAGGTAACCTTGATAGCGTATATATCCAGAGATTACAGAAGACACAACTTCTATCTGAAGTAAGCGTTGTTGCTCTGTTTGGCTCATCGCTGATGCGTTTGCGGCGTCAACCAGTGCAGATATCCGTCCGAATAGATCTAAATGCCAATTTATACCCAAGCTTGCGGCACTATTGCGCGAAAGTGTTCCATCGTTACTTGTGCGTTCGCTTTTTACGGTTAAACCACCCTGTGGCAAATATTGCGTTTTTTCTGCGCCTAGACGGGCTAGCGTACTTTTCAGCGTTAATTGGCTCGTTTTTAAATCGTAGTTATTGGTTAGCGCGTCAGAAATCAGTTGATTTAATTGCGGTGAATTAAATTGATGCCACCAATTTATTTCACTTGCGCCCTTTAACTGCGATGCAATATCGCTATCTGTGATAAAGTGCGCTACTTTCTGCTGGTGCGCTTGGTGTGAGAGGTTATCATTATAACTTGCACAGCCTGTAACTGTGCACAGTATTAATAAAGATATTGTGTTTTTAGTCATTGACAGTAAATTGGTTTTCAACATGTTATTTATGCCCCATTGCTTTGTCGTGATGGCGATCGTGTTTTTCTTTGTTGGTCACCAACATATAAAAGATTGGTGTAAACAATAGACCAAATATAGTGACGCCAATCATGCCTGAAAATACTGCGTTCCCCATTGCGTGACGCATTTCAGCTCCTGCACCTGATGCTAGAACAAGAGGAACGACACCTGCAGTAAAGGCAATAGAAGTCATTAATATAGGTCTTAATCGGAGTCGACATGCCGCAATAATTGCTTCAAATTGTATCATACCGCTTTCATGTTGATCTTTGGCAAACTCAACCATCAAAATGGCATTTTTTGACGCTAAGGCTACTAAAACAATCAGTGCTATTTGCGTAAAAATATTGTTATCAGAGCCAACAAACCAAACACCAAGTAAGGCGGAAAATATAGTCATCGGTACAATTAAGATGATCGCTAGTGGCAGGCGTAAACTCTCATACTGCGCTGCGAGCACTAAGAATACTAATAGCACTACTAAAGGAAAAACATATACCATGGTGTTGCCAGCGATAATTTGCTGGTAGGTTACATCTGTCCACTCGTAATCAATACCCGTTGGTAAATGCTGCGCAAGAATTAACTCTATAGCTTGTTGTGCTTGATCAGAACTATAGCCTGGTGCTGGACTACCGTTAAGTTCGGCACTCGGGTAACCATTATAATGCATGACACGGTCTGGCCCTGTTGTTGGAGTAACCGTTAATATTGAACCAAGTGGTACCATATCACCTTGTCTATTACGTACTTTCAAGTTTAAGATCTGTGCAGGATCTTGGCGAAACTCTGCATCTGCTTGCGCATTTACTTGATAAGTTCTGCCAAAAGCATTGAAGTCATTTACATATAAAGAACCTAAGTAAATCTGTAGTGCGTCAAAGACTTCATCAAGTGGAATACCCTGTATTAAGGCCTGCTCCCTATCGATATCAATATCCATTTGAGGTACTTGAATGCGAAAACTTGAATACAAGCCTACCAACGCCGGATCTTGTTGTGCTTGTGCGATAACGGTTTGTAGACTATTAAATAATGTTTCAAACCCTTTGTTATCACGATCTTCAATTTGAAGCTTAAAGCCGCCCGTTGTGCCCAGGCCTTGAATAGGGGGCGGTGGAAATACTGCGACAAATGCTTCGTCAATTGCAGCAAACTGTTGGTTTAATTGCATTGCAATAGCACCAGCAGATAAGTGTGGCTCATTACGATTGTTAAAGTCGTCTAATGCGATAAACACAATGCCGCTATTTGGGCTATTGGTAAAGCCATTAACAGATAACCCCGGAAATGTGACAGTATGCAATACGCCAGGCACCTTAAGTGCAATTTGTTCCATTTCAACAACAACATCTTGCGTACGATCTAAACTTGCTGCGTCAGGAAGCTGCGCAATTGCGACGAGGTATTGCTTATCTTGCGCAGGGATAAAGCCACCAGGTATTGTCTCGAATAATTTAAACGTTCCACCAAGCAATACAACATAAGCTGCAATAACGATAACACTCATGCGGATGAGCTTTTTAACTAAACGCTGATAGCCTTGTGCGCCACGCTCAAAAAATTTATTGAAAGGTGTGAATAACCAACGGCCAAAGAGTTTGTTAAGTAAACGTGTTAATGCGTCTGGTTTTTCATCGTGAGACTTTAACAACAATGCCGAGAGTGCAGGGGATAACGTCAAAGAGTTAAACGCAGAAATCACAGTAGAAATAGTAATGGTAAGGGCGAATTGTTTGTAAAACTGACCTGATAATCCCGATATAAAGGCTGTCGGTATAAAAACGGCAAGCAATACCAAAGCAATCGCAATAATCGGGCCTGTTACTTCTGTCATTGCTACACGTGTAGCTTCGACGGGTGATAACCCCTTTTCGATATTTCGTTCAACGTTCTCAACGACGACGATGGCATCATCCACCACGATACCAATTGCTAACACTAAACCAAAAAGCGACAACGTATTGATAGAGACACCTAACCATTGCATTACTGCAAAAGTACCAATGAGCGATACAGGCACTGCAATTAAAGGAATAATTGATGCTCGCCATGTTTGTAAAAACAAAATGACAACAATAACAACAAGTACAATTGCTTCTAACAATGTGGTAATTACCGCATCAATTGAATCACGGACAAATATTGTCGGATCGTACACAATGTCATATTCCACGCCATCAGGAAAAGCGGTTGAAAGTTGTGCCATGGTTGTTCTTACTTGATCAGATAGCTCAATAGCATTTGAACCAGGGCGTTGGAAAATAGGCATTGCTAATGCGGGTTGACCATCAAGTAGGGCACGTAAAGCATAAGTATTTTGACCCAACTCGACTTTTGCGACATCTTTTAAGCGAATTACTTGCTTTTGTTCACCTACTTTTAAAATAACATTTTCAAACTCCTCTGCACTCGCTAACCGACCTTTAACATTAAGTAAAATTTGAAATTGACTGTCGTTTGCTGCGGGTTGTGCGCCTAAACTACCTGCGGCAACTTGTTGGTTTTGTGAACGAAGGGCGTTTATAACATCTGAGGCTGTTAATTCTCTCGCCGCTAGTGCATCAGGATTTAACCATACACGCATTGAATATTGACCACCGCCAAATAACTGCACATCGCCAACGCCAGGTAATCGAGCAATTTGGTCTTTTATGTAAATATCTGCATAGTTAGATAAATATGTAGTGTCATGTGTTTTATTTGGAGAATACAGGTGGACAACCATGGTGAGATCTGGCGAAGATTTCTCCGCAACAACACCTAAGCGCTGTACCTCTTGAGGCAATCTAGACAATGCACTGTTGACTCGGTTTTGCACCTGTACTTGTGCGCGATCTAAATCTGTTCCCAATGCAAACGTTACAGTTAACGTCATACGCCCATCACTGGTTGCTTGTGAGAACATATATAACATGTTCTCGGTACCATTTATTTCTTGTTCAAGAGGTGTAGCTACCGTCTGTGCGATGACAGTGGGGTTAGCGCCAGGATAGTTGGCGGTAACAACTACTGTGGGCGGCACAACTTCTGGATACTCACTAACAGGTAACTGGAAGAGTGAGATTGCACCACCTATCAGAATTACCAAGGATAATACTGACGCAAAGATGGGTCTTTTAATGAAAAAATGTGAAAAATTCATTGTTAATCCTAATATTTAGCAACGAGATTAGCTTGCTCAGCACTGGCCATCGTAAAAGCAGTATTATTTGTTTCTATCTTGGTAATATTTGGCCGAATAGGCATACCTGGTCCAACGCGAGCAGGACCATTTACGGCGATGATGTCGTTAGCGTTAAGACCTGACGTTATTGCGCGTAATGTGCCGTAACGCTCGCCAATTTCAACGAGCTTGTATTGCAAAACATTATTCTCATCAACGGTAAGTACAAAGCGATTTTTCAGATCAGTACCTATCGCTCTTTCAGGGATAATAACTCGATCTCTAACATCACTTGCTGCCAGTTTTATACGTGCAAAAGACCCTGCTCTTAAGCGATTTTCTTCACGAGCATTCGTTTGCTCAAAAACAGCTCTAACTTGTAATGTACCGGTTGAAGCATTGATTTGGTTATCAATAAAGTTGATATAGCCTTGATGTTTAAAGTCCTCCTGACCGATTTTTTGCATTAATACCGGTTGTTTACTCGTCGCGGTAACTTGAGCAAAAGCACTGTTCCACGTGCGTTCATCAATGTTGAAATAGGCGTACATTTCGTCGTTTGAAACGATAGACGTTAAGACACTTTCTCCGGCTCTTACTGTATTTCCACGTGTAATATTTGCGCGTGAAATAACGCCATCAATAGGTGACCTTATTGTTGTAAAGGCTAAGTCTAGTTTTGCAGAATCAAGTTGTGCTTTTAGCGCGGCTAACTGAGCCTCGCGCTGACGTAAGGTTGACGTACGGGATTCAGCTTGTTCGGTTGATATTGCTTTACGTTCAGACAAACGTTTTGCCCGCTTTGCCTCACTTTTTGCCTGTTGCAAAGCGGCTTTTGCAGATAATACTTGTGCATTAAGATTTGCAACAACAGAGGCAAAAGGGCGATCATCAAGCTGAATAAGAAGTTCACCTTTGCTAACTGTATCACCTTCTTTAAATGCTACTTGCTCAATAGTACCGGATACGCGAGGACGTAATAAAACTTCTTCAGGTGCTTCTAAACGTGTCGTAAATACATGCCAGTTTTGTACCGGTTCAATAAGTACTTTAGCAACATCAATGGGTTGTAATGGCATTTTCTGTGTTTGTTGTGCAGTTTCATCGGTACAGCCACTTACAGCAATAATGATGCTGGTTATTGCTGTAAAAATAAGAATTTTTTTCATTGTTTATCTCCATGTTTTCGAGAACTATAAAATGCTGAGTAACGCATAGGTCAAGAGTGCTATTTGGTCATTGGGTAAAATATGTATTAATGATACGCTCGATATTGATGATTAAATATAGTGGTTTTTTAATTACATTAGTGCCAAAATGGCACCAATGTAATTTGGGGTTAAACTATGGATACTACTAGCCGTTTGTTGATGTTATTGGATGTGGTAGAGCGTGGATCATTTGCTAATGCTGCCGAAAGTAGAAATATTGATCGTTCAGTTATCTCTAAACAAATTAGTAAATTAGAGGATGAGCTGTCGGTAAGATTATTGAATAGATCTACACGATCATTTTCATTAACAGCAGCGGGTGCTGAAATGGTTAAAAAGGCAACTGAGTTAAGAGAATTGCTCAGTGAAACAATTAGAATGGCAGAAAACTATCATTTAGAGCCTAGAGGTACGATAAAAATAACGTCATCAACGATCATTGCTAAACGATACCTTCAACCCGTTATCAACGATTTTCAAAAACGCTTTCCGCAGGTGGAGGTTGAACTGATTCTAGGAGATACCTTAGTTGACATTGTTGCAGAAGGAATTGACTTAGCTTTCAGGGTTGGAGAACTAAAGGACTCATCGTTAATTGCCCGAAAACTCGCACGTAATCGTTTAGTTATTTTAGCGTCACCTGATTTTATTGAAACCTATGGTATGCCTGAAAAAATGGCTGATCTTGAGTCTTTGCCGGCTGCGAGCTACACCAACGCTACTATTCGTGTCACCGAGGTTGAGTATAAAAATGCGCAAGGTGAGCAAGTAACTCAAAAAATTAATAGTGTTTTTCGTGCAAATGATGCTGAAGTGTTATTGTTGAAAGCATTATCAGGAAGTGCATTTGTGATTGCACCCGCTTTTATTGTTGGTGATGAAGTGTTAAACGGAAAACTTATACCGTTATTAACTGACGTAAACTTATTAAACTACCGTGAAATGTACGCTATTTATCCTCACAGAGACTTGCCCGTTAGAACGCGCTTATTTTATGATGCTGTGCGTGATTTTATTGGTAAAGATAAGCCAATATGGGAAAAAAATATTCCAAATTTTGAACACATGTATCAAGGATAATATTGAGTAATTTACTACTCCTATGTAAATAATCCACCTTCATTTCAGGTTGCTTTGACTCGGCTCCTGAAGGGGAGCTTACTCCTTTCAGTTTTAACTGAGTGTTATCCTAAAATAATTTCACCTATTGTTTATCTCTCGTTATATTGTCGGGGTGCCGACAGCACGACAGAGGGAAAAATCGATTGTTTCCCTCTGACAACTCCCTCATCGCCCCGTTCAGCGAACACTAACAGCCATATTTTTAGACTGTCATGCCTCTCTGACAAATGCTCGTCCCACCGCTCGTCAGTGTCAGCCATCCTTGGCTGACAAGCATTACTTTCTTAAAAAATAATGGCTGTTATCGCTTCAAAGGGAATCGACATACATCATACCTATCGTTAAATGACGAGAAACTTCATTACAGCAATTTAGCATTATGAAATCCTTGAAAACAATTTAATAAATACTGTTAAAGCTAAGCTTTACAGGCAAAACACCGACTGAACGATCACCACCAACATAGGAGGTGGTTTTGAGTTAACAATAAATCGTGCGCTTACAAGCACGTCAAATTCGAAGAAATAAGCAAAGTAGGTTAGGCTAAAGATGATAGAAAAATTAAGGGAAAATAAGATGATAACTCAAAAAACATTGTTTACCGTAATAGTGCTTACGTTTTTAACTGCCTGTGCATCAATGGGCACTGGAAATAAGGCTGAAAAACAGCAGCAAATTATTAAGATGAAAAATGAAGTACTCACCCAGTTATATCAGAAGAAGCCAGATACACGTGATCAGATCAATGCCGCGCCTGGTTATGCGGTGTTTTCAAATGCAAATATTAATTTAATTTTTATGGCGGCAGGAACAGGTTATGGCGTTGTAAAAAACATGAAAACCAAGAAAAATACATACATGAATATGGCTGAAGGCGGTATCGGGCTTGGCTTAGGCGTAAAAGATTATCGTATCGTTATGGTATTTCATACAGAAAATGCGATGAATAGTTTTATTAATAATGGTTGGACGTTTGGCGGTAATGCCGATGCTGCAGCAAAAGCAGGTGATAAAGGTGGCTCAGTTGAAGGTGAAGCTTATTATGGTGATGTAACCGTATACACCTTGACTGAAGCAGGTTTAGCGTTACAAGCGACAATAAAGGGGACTAAGTTCTGGGTAGATAAAGAACTCAATTAGCTTCAAATTACTTTAGTTTAAAAAAAAGCCAGTCGTAGTGACTGGCTAAGCTCCATGAGTGGGAGATAAGTAATTTAACATGTTTACTTGCTAAGGGATGCGAGTTCAACGGTGACTTGGTCAATACCATGTTTACTGATGCGAGAACTAAATTCAGCTTGTTTGCTACTAAGTAATGAAATGCCTTCAACGATCATGTCGTATGCTTTCCATTGTCCTGTTTTTTTGTTTTTACGCATCTGAAAAGTTAAATGAATATCTGGTTTACCATCTTCGGTGATCAAGGCATCAACAGATGCCGTTCTGCCGCTTTTTGAAATTTTAGATTGACCATAAGTTACTTTTTGATCTTTGTATTGGTTAAGTGCAGTTGCGTAAGTACGAACTAGGTAATGCTTCATAGACGAAACAAATTTTGTGCGCTGCTCTTTTGAGGCTTTTCTAACATGCTTACCTAATATTTTGAATGCGGCATAGCGGTAATCAACAACAGGCATTAACTCTTCTTCTACGATATTACGCATTAACTCTGGAAATTTTTGTAACTCGGCTTGGCTTGTTGCGATTCGAGAAAAAAGCTTATCACCTGTTTGATGAATCACATCTTTTGGTGTCAACTTTGGTTGTGCAGAGGCAGCTAAACTAAACAGTAAAATAAAAATCGATAAAGCGAATCTCATGAGTGATCCTTGAACATAAGAGATAATATGGTGTGTATTTTACATACCGACCGCTCGGTCTGTAAATGTTTTTCTATGAAAAATTTAGTTTTAAGTTATATTTTTTAACACTATTGAGGGCTAGTTTTTACGTAAGTTATTGAGGTATAGGCATAACTCGTTTACGACTTTATCGAATAACTCTTTATTTTTTGCGCTTTTGCTTAAACTGTAGGCACCATGAAAACTTGAAACAACAAAATAGGCTATTTGATTAAAGTCTAAGTCAGAGCGAAGTGATGATGAAAAGCGCTGAAAATTAAAGGCAATAAGGTGGTTTAATTTCTGTTGCATGTTGAGTACACGTAATCTAAAGCCTTCATCAACACCTGACATTTCTTGACATAAGTTATTGACAGGGCAACCACAAATAATATCTTCACAGCTCATGCTTTGTGATACTTCATGGAAAAAATTGCATAAGCCATCGATAGGATCTGCAGCTTCAACAGCAGGTTGCCAGGTCGCTAGAAACATTGGTGTGAATATTTCTTCGAAAACAGCATAACCGAGTTCTAGTTTATTGGCGAAGTGGTGGTATAACGCGCCTTTAGATATTTCACAACGTGCTAAAATAGTAGATAAACTTGTGGCTTGAAATCCATGTTGATGAATTTCATCAGCGGTAATTTCTAATATTCGTTGACGTGTTTGTTCAGCATCTCTCATACATAAACCTCAGTATAAAGCTATTTTATTGTAACCGACTAACTGGTTTGTTCAAGCGTTATTTTAACGCTTAGCATTTGGAGTTTTATAAGCTGTAGAGGTTAGAGCATAATGGTTTAGGTAGGGTAGTTCTGCTTGTTGCTTAAATAGGGGGACTTAAGTTCTCCTATTGGCTTCTACTTCTGTTCGGCTATAAGCGAACTAAGGACATTTACGCTCATAAAAATGACCAAGCCAAGTTAGCTCGATAATGATATTAAAATGTTACCCAAGTCGGATTTATTTAATACTTTTTATTTAGTATCCCACTATTTATTAGCCCTTTTATTTCCATTTTATGGTGACATTTTAGTCACATTAGATTTGCTAATATCTCATCAACTTAATTTGCTTAAATGTTGGAGGAAGACGATATGAGCAAGCAATTGAATCGAGTGTTATGGCTATCAAATAGAGGAGCATCATTATGAGCTGGAAAGTTGATAAACTATCGTGGCTGCTGGCCTTATGGGGAGTCGTTTTTAGCTTGCCATTGTTTTCCTACGCAGCAGAGGCTCCCGGCGCACTAACTATTATCGTGACTTCGCAAAAAACAGCTCGACCCCTTTCGAACGTACAAGTTACTCTTAAAGAGCGAGAAACCGCTTCAATTCAAACACTAACTACTGATAAACAAGGGCGTATTGTTGTTGATTTGCTTGATCCGGGTTTATACGCGTTAACATTAAACAAAAATGGCTTTGTTTCACTTTATGAGCCGAGCATTCGTGTCGTTACTCGCAAGAATATGAAAGTCGAGTTCGAGCTAAATGAACAAAATATTGAGGTGATTGAGGTACGAGCACAACAAGCTGAGAAAGCAGGTTCAGGTTCAAATATTTACCTAGATAGAGAGGCATTACGAGGTGCTGTCGGTGGAGGTGCAGATCCTTTACTTTCATTAGATGGATTGCCGGGTTTAGCATCTTCAAGTGAACGTAATGATTGGTCATTCTCATCGCGTTCAGAGGATAGCGATATGGTTGCCCATTTATCATGGTAAGTTTTCATTTATCTAATCTAATTTACCTAAAAAGCATTAGGGTAAACTAAAACTTATAAATAACCCCAATACCTACCTCAGCTTCGTAATCACTGCGTGCAATAGGGCTATCTCTGACTTCACTACTGAAATATTCAAATAGTGCTTCACCATATATTTGCCAATCACTGTTTATGTTTTTTCGGTAATTATAGTCAATACCAACTGAGCGTAATCCACCGCTTAATTTAGTTTCGTCTAAGCCTGATGATAGTGATTGCATGGCATCAATACCAAATCCTTTATTAGCGTAGTCACTGTCATGTACTACGAAAACTAAATTAACTTCAGAACCTGTGCCGTCAGTTTGTTCACCAAATCGACGGCCAACACCGAATAAAGCTAAGTTCCCTTCTTCACTGGCAACGAAACGACTAACTAACCAATAACGCCAATCAGGGGTAAATGAACGACGAGCTTGTAAAACCAACTCAAAGCCTTCTTCTTGATTACCAAGACCATCTAATCTGCCATCGTCAGAGTCGCTTTCTTCTCGGCCTTCTTCAAATCCAATCAAGGCACCTAATAGCCATTTGCCATTGAGTAGTCCTCGCCAGCCAAATGCTTCTCCTGCAAAGTAATAAATATTATCACCACTGCGCCATTGCACAGCACCAGCAGGCTGTGCTTCAAAGCCCAATTCATCTGAACCTTCGTAAGCGGATTCATATTCAATCCCCAGCCCTAAGCCAAACGCCCAGCCATCTTCACCTTTAGTGAAATCATCAATAGATGGAAGGGGAACTAAAACAGGTTTATTTTCTTGTGCTATTACTGCGTTATTAAAGGTACTTTGTATAAGCAATAAAACGGCTAAAAATATAAATTTTTTCATATGACGTATTCAATTTATTCAAGGGGTTGTTATTAAAATAGCGATACGAATTCGAGGAGGAAATGGTTCACCATTACTTTTATATTTTCTCTTTTGATATCGTGATGTCACTAAAAGGTCGAACAGCCGAGTTTGGCGACTACCGGAAGGAGCGAGGAGCGGACCTTGGAAAACCATTTTTTCTGCACTTATTTTATATTCCAGTTGCAATGAGTCGCCCAAACTCAAGAAAAACGTTTAGAACTCTGAGTTGTAATTGGTGGCGCAGGTGGAGCTGTACTTAGCGTAGCAACAAACAATGTAGGTTTATGGATTTCACTCAGTGTAGCCATCGGTGAAGCGCGTGGACTAGTATTAAGTGAAATTAAATCAAACTAAATCTAAAGAATGAACGACTATATACCTAAACTATTGGTCACAACATTAATACATTACAAGTTAAGATGAAAAAACTACTACTTGCATTTACACTAAGCATGGCAGCTATTCCCGCTGTCAGTTCAGAAACAACCCTACTCCATCAAGACGCTAAAAGATTAATTGATGTCTGGATAGAGTCTCAGATGGATTATCAGCAAATCCCATACATTTCGGGTAGCTACGTCAAAGATCAAAAAGTCCTTTGGAGTGGAGCATATGGCAGCACTGATTGGCCTGCAACCCAAGCAGCAGATGAGAATACGATTGCAAGTATTTGCTCTACGTCAAAAGTGTTTACCGCTACCGCTATCATGAAGTTGGCTGACCAAGGAAAATTGAGTCTAGATCAAAAAGTTTTCGACTTACTGCCGCAGCTTGCGCTAAAACAAACCTTTAGTGAGAGCGAAGATATCACAGTGGGTTCTTTGCTAAACCACACTTCAGGTGTTCCTAGAGACACCAATCATAGCTATTGGAGTGGCCCAGATCACAACTTCCCTACGGAAAATGAATTTTATAAAAGTCTAAGCCAGCAACAAACAGACAATCCTGTTGGCAAAATAGAAAACTACAGTAACGTAGGCTATGCGTTGCTTGGTCAAATCATCACTGCAGTATCAGGTAAAAGCTATAAAGATTATATAGAAACTGAAATTTTTAAGCCCCTTGCTATGAATGACTCTGTAGTGGAAATGCAGAAAACACAATACGGTAAAAAACACGCGATTGGCTATACCGCTATTAATCGTGATGGTAAAAGACAACAAGCAAACTTCTATCAAGCAAACGCATTGCAACCTGCGATGGGAATTTCGTCTAATGCAGCAGATCTTGCAAAATTTGCCATGTGGCAATTTAGAGAAGTTGAAAGTGAAAACGCAGAGCTAATGCGCTCAACCACACTCGCACAAATGTATCTTACCAATCACAGCAACGTGACCAAGTTCCGTGGATTAGGGTACGAAGTTAGACAAGATAAAAGTGGTGATACATGGGCGCAGCATGGCGGTATGTGTCCCGGCTATCACTCCTATATCAAAATGAATGTAACAGACAAAGAAGCTTATGCTTTTACCGCTTCAGCAAACAAGGTACGCGCCCTTGTCTACATCAACAATATCAAATCAATCATAGATCGCAGTGCAATAATTCCTACTAATACTAAGCCAACCATTGATCTTGCACAATATGAAGGTTTTTACGATCTAAATCCATGGAATAGTGAATACTATGTCGGGAAATGGGCCAATGGCTTGATTTTACTTTATTTACCAGCCGATTCACTCAGATATTCGTTATATGAGTACCAGCACGTAGAACAAGATACCTTTGAATTGGTTGAAGACGGCAAACTGAAAGGCGAAAGAATCCAGTTTAATCGGGATTCTAAAGGTCAGATTATATCAATACTTAATGAAGGTGGTTTGCATCCTAAAATCAACCAATAAGCGTTGAAATAACGGTGAGATTCGCACAATTACAAACCTTTATTGATTTAGGTTGATAGACCGCTATTGGCACAATACACGCACTTGAACTGACACACGTTTACCTACTTCTGCGTTGATCTAACATTAACTCAATAAAAATATGTCCAGTTAAATCTGGGCACTTCAGTATGTGAAACTAAAATGACCGCTATTTAGGAACTTCCTGTATATTCACTTGATTATCAGTGGGAAAAACAACATTTGTTTGATGTCGTATCTCAGTAAGTATTTTCGCTACCGATAAAGATCTAGCGACTTTACTTGCGTTCATCTCGCCCGACTTCACCCATGTTGCAAACGCTATTGCTTCGTAGTACATGCTATTGTTGTGTTGCACTTCAGTCAGATCGATTTCAGGCTCCCCTTTTTTGCACAACAATACTTGCTCCATCTGCGATATGCTTTTTATTTGGATGGAACCATTTTCACCTTGTATCTCACTGTTAACAAATGAGTTACTCACTTTTGAGTGTGTAACGACAAGGGAAAATTTAGGATACACAAAAATGACTTGTCCATTACTATCAACACCTGAATCCAAAAGGTTTGCTGTCGCTTTTATTGACCTTGGTTCACCAAACAATGCAACGGCAGTTGCAACACAATAGTAGCCAATATCCATGATTGAACCGTTTGCGAAAGCAGGATTGAAAGTATTCGGCTTCTCACCCTCGATATATTTGGCATAACGAGAAGAGTATTGGCAGAAAGTTAAGTGTGCTTGCGTGATTTTACCAATATTATCGAGGCTATTTTGAACAACTTTGAAGTTAGGTAAAAACTCTGTGAGAAATGCTTCAAAAAGTACCACATTGTTTTCTTCAGCAATCTTAAACATTTCTTTAGCTCGCTGAAAATCAGAAGCGAGCGGTTTTTCACATATAACGTGTTTGCCTGCTTTTAGCATTTGAACCGTTTGTTCAAAATGCAACGAATTAGGGCTAGCAATATACACAGCTTCTATTTCTGAACAATTTGCTAATTCATCTAAGCTGTTGAGTGTAAAACTTGCGTTGTGCTTGGAGGCTAGATCTTCAGCTTTTTTCTCACTCCGAGAGTAAATACCGGCGATATCGAACAAGTTGGTATGTTTAATTGCATCTAAAAACTGTTCTGTGATGAAATTAGAGCCTATCGTCGCTATTCGAATCATATTTTTTGTTAATTTCCTTGATTAGGTGGCTGAGTAATGGTTGTTGTTATAATTTTTCACAGAAAGCGTGTGTATTCAACATGGTTTAACTGTATTTAGAGTCGACATTTTGCTTTCGAACTCGCAAAGTAAAATTATCTTATTACGATTACGAAGCCATATTAATGCAGAGTTAAATTCCAGAAACTTGTCTCAACAACTAATAGACATCTCATTTATTTAAAGCGAGTGAATTTAGTGTTATGTTAATTTTTATGGATGTTGCTAAAACGCTATCGGCATAAAATTTATGTTAATTCTACCTGATTGATATTAGTTGATTTTAATGACAAGTGATAGGGGGATATGCACTACCTATGTACTACAATAAGTAGTGATTCGGATCTAACTGAATAGATTATTTAAAATATAGAAGGAATTATTAAAATGTTACGACTTTTATTTACATTAAGTGCAGTGCTATTTTTGCTGTCTTTTCATGTTAACGCTAAACCATGCGAAGATGGAAAAATGACCATAAAGGCTTGGTCACAGAAAGATGGTACATATTCAAATTACAATATTCCTAAAATAGTTATTAATAGCAATGCTTGTTTAGTCAAACCTATGGAAGGTAAATCGTTGCAATCTTCGGAAGAGGTAATCTCTTTTATATCAAAGCAAATGACAACGGATAATAAACGTAGAATTTTTTTCAACCAATTGCCTGGTTTATTAGAAGCAGTTGGAGAAAAATTTGATGTTTATTTAGTGCACCCTTGTGACTTAGGGCCAAACCCCGAACCTGATTGTGAAAATAATGAAGATGTTCTTTTGGGATTTGTTGCTGAAAGTACAATGAACTCGGGTGATAAGGCTTATGCTGTTAGCAGTCTAAGTCATCGAGTGGTAAATAAAGATTAACAATAAAACGCTTATTATCGAATAGAAAATAAAATGACAACACTTTATATTTCAAAAGAGTTGTCATTAAGTTACCTCGAAAATTGCGTCGCTGCTATTTCGTGTGGCGTTTATTTGATAACTTTTACCTTGTCATTAACTTTATCACTTGCTACGTAACCTATTGCATCGGGGTTACTTGCGACAAAGGCAATAATATCCTCATCAGAAGATAACTCTTTAGGAGGCTTTCCCTTACCAGTAAAAATTAATTTTGACCAATAGGCTTTCATTTGAGACTTACTTTTACCAAGGACTTTGTCTTCAAACTCTTCTCTCGCACCATTGCCATATTTAGCATTGACGGGGTCTACAGAATTTCCATTGGCAAAAGACTTGTTCTTGCCTAAAAACATTCGACTTATGTCGTCTTCGGTAATTGCGCTGCTATTGCTTGGATGAACAATAACTGACACATCTGCAAAACAGGTAAAGCTTATAGTACAGATAAAAAGAATGACGCATGTTTGTATAGCTTTCATGGTTTTCTCCTTTAAAATACTGTAACTAGTGCCATACGGAATAACCCCGCATCATAGCTACTATCAGTTTCATTCTCAAAATCGGTGTATTCAAATTTTACCGCAGCTGAATCATGAAAATCATATCGTAAACCTAGGGTAATATAATTCTCTTTTGACAATTGACTTGCAATAACACCTTCAGTGGTCGCTTTTAATATATCAAGTGATGTGGCAACACCATAAGGAGCAGCAGAGGTAAAGTTTGCTAATGTATTGTCGTCTTTACCATATGTGATATGAAATAAGGTACGATCAAATTGATAACCCGCCATTACATAGTAAGACTCCTCTTCAACCAAGGGTGAGTTTTCAATCTCAAGGTTTGTATATTCACCAACAATTTGCAGTTGATCAAAGTGCATTTGGAAGCCAAATTCAAAAAATGATGAATCGTCTTCCATTACTGCTACATTGCTTGCAATATCTGAAAAACCAGCTTGTAACCAAGCTGCAGAAAGTGTTTGAAAATCGTTCAAGGGGATAGATACGTCAGCAACAAAATAACTGGCTCTTAGTGTTAACCAGTCATAAACAAATGTAGATGACAAACCCGTTAAGTCGGTAACATCAGGTTTGGCTTTTTGACCAAATGCTTCTATTTCGTCTGTATTTCTGCCATATATACCGTGGAATGTTGCGTCAACGCGGCCAAATGAAGTTGTGTATATACCACCAAGACCATCGAAGGTGTCAAAAATGAGATCGTAAACACCTTTAGGCGGTGAAATCCATGGATAGGCATAGGAAACATCTAAATAGTCAGAGTACATATAAAAAGGTGCTCTTTGCCTACCTGCGAGAATGCGAAATTCATCTGATGCATCGTAGCTGACATAGGCCCATTTGAACTCTGGATCCCAATCATCGGCGCCTTTTGCCGTTAGTTGAAGGGTAACGCCTAAACCATTTTCTAGGTCGCTAGAAGCTTGCAGAGCAAAAAGTGAGTCTTGTTTGAAATCTAGATTATCATCAAAGCCATATAACCTATCTTTGCTAGATGTTGTCATACCGCCTACAACAGAAGCAAAGCCATTAAATGTTATATCCGCGTGAGCAACGGATGACGTTAAGGCGCTAATAGTCGCCAGACAAATGAGCGTTTTTTTCATAGTGGTTCCCTATCATGTTTAGCACTAAACTTTAAATTGCAATGCGATTTGTTCGAGCTTAGTTGCGAGCCCTGTGAGTTCGTCACTCACGGATGCAATTTCTGTTGTTGCATTCGATGCGTCTTGCGCGCATTGTTGAATCTCATCTACGTGATCAACCATAACGGCTGAAATTGATGTTTGTTGTTGAGTGGAGTTAGCTATTTCGTCATTCATTTGTGAAATAATATTAATTGCCTCTGTGATCTCCAGTAAACTATTGCCCGCTTGATTGGCGCTGTTTACGCTACTTTCCACGCCTGTTATCGACGTTTCCATGGTACTTACCGCGTTGCGAGCAGCACTTTGTAATTGCTCTATCATTTGATTAATTTGTTCGGTCGATTCTTGTGTGCGCGATGCGAGTCCACGTACTTCGTCTGCTACTACGGCAAAGCCTCTACCTTGCTCTCCTGCACGTGCGGCTTCAATTGCGGCGTTTAATGCGAGTAAATTAGTTTGTTCGGCAATACCTTTAATAACATCAAGTACAACATTTACTTTTTCTGTATCTTCATTTAATTGATTAATTATTTCTGAGGATTGTTTTATTACGTCTGCCAGTTGTTTGATTTCTATCACTGTTTTATCTACAACTTCTTTACCGTTATTTGCTTCTTGGTTCGCGTTTTGCGCTGAAGTTACTGCATCTGCTGCATTCGACGTAATGGTGTCTACGCTATGGCTCATTTCTTCAACTGACGATTTAGAAGCAGCAATACTATCGTTTTGACGGTTAAAAGAGCTGATGGTTTCATTTGAAAGTCGTTGTATATTATTGGCGGTATTCGCTAGTGGCATTGCCGTATCAACAACACTTTTAATCACATCTTGCAGTTTCTCAATGAAGTTATTAAACCAAAAAACAAGATCGCCAATTTCATCTTGGCTTGTTGTTTGTAATCGTACGGTAAGATCGCCATTATCTTGGGCGATATTTTTCAATGACGCGATAACATTTTTAAGGCTATTACTGATAGACGTTGTGATCGGGAGCGCCACACTAAACAAGACAATAATCGTAATAATGCCGATAGTTATACCAACGGTTGTTGTTGATGATACTTTACTATTTACCGTTTCAAATGCATCGTTAAATGCTTGGTTTTTATTTTGTTTAAATTGCTGTAATTCTGACTGTAACGCATTAAGCTTGTCTGCCATCTCCGTTGAGCGCGTGCTGAGTGTATCAAAATCAATAGTGCCATCTACCATCTCACTTGAAAGTTTGTACCCTTGTTGGTAGTAACTATCAAAATCTTTTAACACTTTATTGATAACAGAAGCATGTGTAGGATCAATCGCAGCAGTTTGCTTTAAGTTTTCCTTCAGGTCTTTGGCATAACCATCGGCGGTGTCGAGCATTTCTTGCTCACCCATGGTTACAGCATTACCTAAGGTTTCTTTAATTTTATCTAAGTGGGTTAGTGCAAATTTAGCACTTTCTAGGTATTTGTATTCAACGGCATAGGCACGTTCTAGTTGATTCACAATTTGTGACATAGCCGTCACACTCATTAACAGGTAAATTAAAAAGCCAATTGTACCGACAACGGGGATCATGAGTATTTTAAATCGTATTGTTAGTTTATTTAGCGCAATCATTTATTAGTCTCTTTCCATGTTTTACATCGAATACATATGCTTATATATTTGATTGTAGTAGTCATTTTTTAAAATGCGAATATAGTGTTTGAGTTACAATCAAGGTAATGAAAGTTAAGTAATGAGAATAAGTATAAATGGCAAAACCTAACGTGAAAGGGCCAAGTCGTACAATTGATATTTTTTGTGCCGTTTGCCAGAGCAAGTTATTCAAATATCGTAAAGGTGGAAAAGGCGCGTTAATAAAGTGTTTTGTTGAACGGATAAGCAAAGATTACACTGCTAAAGTAGGAGAGTGTCCACAATGTCATCAGGTTTTTGCACGAGAGGTATTGATTCGAGGTGTGCCTGCATTGAAGATTATTGGCAACAAAGTGCGTTATAAGTGATGGTAGCCATAGATTTGAAACCCCACTGGTACTATTTAATGATGATCAACACGACTATTTCCTTATACACTTTGTGTTTATTTGTTAATTTAACAAATCTTATTTTAAAAGAGAGAACTACATGATCATTCAGCGTGATGTTGTTGATATCGATACAGCAACCGGCAAGATGCGAACTTATGTTTATCGTCCTGATGCAGATGGCCGATTTCCTACTGTTATTTTTTATTCTGAAATCTTTCAACAAACTGCGCCTATTGCCAGAACGGCTGCAATAATGGCTGGCCATGGTTTTGTGGTATTAGTGCCAGAAGTGTTTCATGAACTAAACGCAATTGGTACCGTGTTGGGTTATGACGATGCAGGTAAAGATAAAGGAAATAATGACAAATGGACGAAACCTTTAGAAGATCATGATTCTGATACAGAAGCACTTATTGCTTTTGCAAAATGCCAACCTTTTTGTAGTGAAAAACTAGGCGCAATGGGAGTTTGTATTGGAGGACACTTGGCTTATCGCGCGGCTTTGAATAGTCAAATATCATCTGCAGTTTGCCTCTATGCAACAGACATTCATTCAAATACGTTGCCGTGCAAACCTAACAACGACTCATTAACGCGTACCGCGGATATTAATGGTGAATTAATGATGATTTGGGGGAAACAAGATCCCCATGTGCCAGATGAAGGGCGCATGTTAATACATCAACAATTACTATCTTCAGGAAATACTTTTACGTGGCATGAATTTAATGCTCAGCATGCCTTTATGCGTGATGAGGGAGATAGGTATGATCCTCAGTTAGCGTTGCGTGTTTACGGAATGTCAGTTGAGTTTTTCAATCGAACACTAACAAAAACAGCATAATAGACGTTATTAACTCAGCGTATGTTATGGTATGCTTGGCTGATTCGAGTACCTCATTTAGCATAAATGTAATGTTTCAGCCGGTTAGTTTTTTTATCGGACTTCGATATAGCAGAAGTCGACAGCGTACAGGCTTTGTTTCCTTTATTACCTTTTTTTCCATTATTGGCATTTTGCTTGGCGTTGCCGCCTTGATCACTGTTGTGTCGGTGATGAACGGATTTGAAGGTGAATTAAAAAAGCGAATTCTTGGTATCGTGCCACATGTGTTGGTCAGTCAAGATGATAAACCGATAAAAAATTGGCAAACGCTACAAGCAAAGCTGTCTACTATTGAACATGTTACTAACGTCACGCCTATTATTGAAGCTGAGGCGTTAATTCTGTCAAATCAGACCTTAACAGGTGTGTTGTTACAAGGCATTGACCCCTCGTACGAACAAGAAAATATCGTATTCAAACACATGGTAGCGGGCCAACTGAGTTACTTAACAAATAGCCCATATTCGATTGTTATTGGCCAATCACTTGCACAGAAGCTCGCTGTCTCTATTGGTGACACTATACGCATAGTTGTGCCTGGAAAAACGTTGTTTACGCCGATGGGGCGAATCCCTGTGCAACGCACCTTTGATATCGTTGGCATTTTTAATATGCGCTCTCAAGTTGATGACTCGGTAGTGTACATGCATCGAAGAGATGCAAGTAAACTTATGCGTTTTTCTGCAGATAGTGTTAGTCAATTGCGACTATATCTTGATGATGCTTTTATTGCTGATGAAATTGTTGCAATGCATCCTTTTGAAAAGGATAAATATCAATTTAAAACATGGCGTTCTACCCAAGGTACCTTATTTTCTGCTGTTAATATGGAAAAGAACATGATGTGGCTGATGTTAAGTTTAATTGTTGCTGTCGCCGCATTTAATATCGTTTCAGCACTTGTTATGGTTGTTATTGATAAGCAAGGAGAAATAGCAATATTACAGACATTTGGAATGGATAGAGCTGGTGTTGTGAAAATTTTCATGGCACAAGGTGTTGTTAATGGGGTTTGGGGAACCATGCTTGGCGTTTTTGGTGGTGTGATATTGACGCTAAATTTAAATACTTTACTTGCAACATTCGGTATTAGCCTGTTTGGTGCAGGCGTTGCTCAATCTCTACCTATTGATATGCAACTTAGTGATATTTTAGTTATTTCCCTGAGTGCTATAGCTATGAGCTTCCTTGCGACGTTGTATCCAGCGTATCGTGCTTCACTTACCCAGCCTGCAGAGGTTTTACGTAATGAATAATGGTCTAATTTGTAAACAACTCACTAAGTCATATCTTCAAGGAGAACTGACAACAAAAGTATTGCACGGAGTTGATCTCAATGTTGAAGAAGGAGAGCTGTTAGCGGTAGTAGGAAGCTCTGGCAGTGGCAAAAGTACGTTACTACATATCGCAGGTGGTTTGGATTCACCAACATCTGGACAAGTGATTATTAACAATGTTGATATACATCAGTTAAGTGAAAAAGCAAAAGCAAAGTTTCGAAATCAACATATTGGGTTTATTTATCAATTCCACCACCTAATGATGGAGTTTACCGCATTAGAAAATGTCGCTATGCCACTGTTAATAAGGGGTAATAATGTTAAAGATGCGCAACGTGCAGCGGAAGAAATGTTAGCGCAAGTAGGGCTCAGTCATCGTTTAACACATCGTCCTTCTGAATTATCTGGTGGTGAGCGTCAACGTGTAGCAATTGCTCGAGCTTTGGTAACAAAACCCGCACTTGTGCTCGCAGATGAGCCAACAGGAAATTTAGATTTTGATACCGCAGAGCAAATTTATCAGCTACTCAAAGAGTTAAATCGAACCCTTAATACCAGTTTCGTTATTGTAACCCATGATTTAACACTCGCGGCTAAAATGAATAGACAAGTTAAGTTAGACCATGGTGTGCTTGTCGATATGGAAGAAATGCATGGCTAAATCGTTAAGTTTTTTTATTGCCAAGCGCTATATTGGCAGCAAGCAAACCAAAGGGTTTGCATCTTTTATTTCCGCATCATCGACTACCGGTATTGCATTAGGTGTTGCTATTTTAATTCTTGTATTAAGTGCTATGAACGGATTTGAACGTGCCTTAGCGCAACATTTATTATCCGTTGTTCCCCACGCTGAATTAGTTTCGGTCAATGAGCCAATTAACCAATGGCAACGACAAGTAAATAATGCTGAACAACAACCTTTGGTTAATGCTGCTGCGCCACTGATAAAAGTGCAGGGGATGTTACAGCATAAAGGTATATTAAAGGGGGCCGAATTAAGCGCTGTAGATATTGCGCTAGAGCAACGGGTGTCATCAATTGCAAGCTATTTGGTTGCAGGTAGTTGGCAAGATCTTAGCCAAGATAATGCTATTATTGTCGGGCAAGCTATTGCAGAGAAATTAAACGTTAGTGTCGGTGATAACATACAAGTATTACTGCCACCGATGCAAAAAGGAGAGCAGGTAAAACAGCAGTTTAACGCGATGACTAAGCGTAATGCCACGATTGTTGGTATTTTTAAGTTTGGCGGTGAAATAGATGCGCAAAAAGCATTTATTTCCTTACCCTTTGGGCAAAGTATTATGCATTATGATGCTGATCAGGTGCAGACAATCCGATTAAATGTTGAGCAAGTATTTAATGCCCCGTTAATTGCTAAACAGGTTGCTTATAAAACAGATGCCTATGTTTATATTTATGATTGGACATTTAGCCAAGGGCATTTATACAACGATATTCAGCTTGTGAGAATAGTGATGTTTATTGTACTTGTCTTGGTGATTGCTGTTGCAAGCTTTAATATTGTTTCTACCTTAATTATGGCGGTAAATGATAAACGCAGTGATATTGCCATTTTAAAAACAATGGGCGCGAAATCTAGCACTATTATGTTTACCTTTATGATACAAGGTCTGCGGAATGGCATCACTGGCACGTTAATTGGTGCGGTTTTCGGGACAATACTTGCGTTGAATTTAACTGAAATTGTACATTATCTAGAATCAATTTTTGATCAGAAGTTTCTCTCTGGTGATGTATATTTTATCGACTTTTTACCAACACAGGTACAAAGTAGTGATATATATTTAACCGTAGGTACGGCACTCATTTTAAGCTTAATTGCCACATTATATCCTGCTTGGCGAGCAACAAAAGTTGATCCTGCCCAGGTACTCGGTCAAGTTTAACGATCGTCAATTAATCTTCCTACAAGGTGATCTTTATCTGTTTTTTAGACGTAACGGTAGTTAATATCACTAATTTTTTCCGTTATGTTGATTCACTTTATATTGTTTAATTTAGTGTGGCTTGGATTAGTCATTTATGGCAACGACGCAATAGTGTCAGCTTTACTCTGGCTAGGCATTTTTGCTTGGCACAAGAAATTAACAAGGTATGAGTTATATTTAGCCGCTGTTATTACTTTTCTCGGGGTTAGTATCGATAACATTTTAACCGTCTTAGGTATATTTAGATTCCCCGATGAGACGTTTATCCCGTATTGGTTAATCGTACTGTGGGTGTGCTTTAGCTGTATTTTATTGCGCGCGCCACAACAACTTAAAACGAATCGTTGGCTCCAGATAGTACTACCGATGATATTTGCGCCATTGAGTTATTTTGCCGGTTTCCAGTTATCAGCCGTTAAGTTTGGTTGGGATCTTTTACCAACGATGTTACTGCTATCTATTATTTGGCCGTTATTTATCATGTTAGCGTTTTCGTTAGAAAACAACTTGCTAAATAAGGAGCGTTATCGTGTCAGTTAAATCTATCGTATTGCTTTGTTTATTAACCCTTATGATGACGGCACAAGCTAAAATGTTAGCGGTCGACAAGGTTAAATCAGACCTTACACAGGTAGGGAAAGCAACATTTTCATTCCTGTTCTGGGACATTTATCACAGTAAACTTTACACAAATAGCGGTACTTACAGTGAAAAGGAAAATCAAACGTTATTATTAGAAATTCAATACCTTAAAGATATTGCTCGAGATGACTTATTAGAAAAAACTGTAGAGCAATGGCAATACTTGGGCTTTTCAATCGAGCAATACGGCAAGTATCTTGATACGTTGCGAGTACTTTGGCCAAACATTGAAGCAGGTGATTCCTTATCTTTACTCGATGATAACCAGAGTAGTCACTTTTATTTTAATGGTGAATTACTTGGGACAATAGAAGATACAAAATTTGCAGAAATCTTTCTCGCTATATGGCTTTCTGAAAAAACAAGTCAGCCATTACTTCGAAAACGATTGATAGGAGAAGATAGTGAATAACTTAATATTACCTATAGTCCTTGCTATATGTTTAATGGGGTGTAGTAGTGATGTGACTGACTATAGAAATACGTCGCCAAAACTCGATATTAAGACTTATTTTTCGGGCAAGTTCGTTGGTTGGGGGATTATTAACAAATACGATAATAAAGTCACTCGCAGGTTCTGCGTTGAAATTATTGGAACGTGGCAAGGAAATAGCGGTTTACTCGATGAAACTTTCTACTTTTTAGATGGAGAAGTTTCTAAGCGTGTTTGGCAGCTAAACCTTGAAGCTAATGGTAAATATAGTGGCCAAGCCGATGATGTAATAGGTATTGCTAAAGGACAACAAGTTGGCATGGCTTTTAATTGGCAGTATGAACTCGATGTTACTATCGACAATGATGTGATTAGATTCTCAATGGATGATTGGATGTATAAATTAGATGATGATCGAGTGATGAATAAAACTGCCATGAATAAATACGGAATAGCGGTTGCAGATATTACGTTATTTTTCGATAAATCTATTCAGCAGTGTTCTAATCGTTAAGTAAATCGAGTAAAGCACTGTTTAGTTGCGCATATTCAAACTGAAAACCGTTAGCCAATAATTTCTTAGGCACAACGTTTTGACCGTAGATAAATAAGTCTGACATTTCACCGAAGATAAGTTTTAATACAAAGGCTGGCGTCGAAAATATGCATGGACGTGATAATCTTCGTGCTAATGTTTCGCTAAATACCTGATTCGTTACGGCATTTGGTGATGTCATATTCACCGCTCCGTCAATACCTCGTTGCTCCATTAAATAGATGATCGCGTTTACCATATCGTCAATGTGTATCCAACTCATTATTTGCTCGCCGTCCGCAAACTTCCCACCTAAACCGAGCTTAAACGGGAGTAACATCTTGTGAAGAGCACCTGCAGTAGGAGAAAGCACTATTCCTGTTCTTAATAGACAAACACGGGTAGATGATGATTGCGCTTCTAATGCAATGTCTTCCCATTTTTTGCAAATTTTATTTGAAAATTCTGGGTAATATTGCGTAAAGGTCTCGTCGATTTGATAGTTTCCTTGCCGCCCATAAATCCCTATTGCACTACCAGACAACAATGTTCGTGGCGGAGTATCGCTTTGTTGGATAAGTTCGACAATTTTGCCTGTAAGGTGCCATCTGCTGTGACAAATTTGTTGCTTCTGGTTATCTGTCCACCGTTTTTCTGCAATAGGTTCCCCTGCAAGGTTGATTACGATGTCAGTTTGGTCAATCAGCGTTTGATTGAGGCAGGTTACAAGGTTAACCGCACTGCCTAAACAAGCAGCAGCACTGTCAGGTGAGCGAGTTAACACGGATATTTGATTGTCCTTGTTCGATAACAGTTGCTTGATAAGCGCTTGCCCAATTAAGCCTGTACCACCTGTAATTAATATTCTCACTGTTTACCACCTACAAACTAAACAACTAACTTAATACGTGTTTATTTTAAGTGTAGATCACTTATAAAAATTTATTTTTTTTCGAGGTAATAATCTGATCCTATTGAAAAAACTTGCCGTAGTACCTTATACCAATTCTATTAAATATTTGGTCAACTTAGAACTTCATTAGCGCGTTGAGAACAAGTTAAATAATTTAAGCATAGTCAGTCTATGGTTCGATTATTTAGGGAAGTTATCAGGGCGCTAATGAGTTCCCAAGGGCGAGTTTAAAAGGCTTATAGACTGTGTTATTGATTTTAACAAGGGAGCGACCATTCTTTGCAATCAATGCCTTGTCTCTAATCCTTTTAATTCTCGCTAAGTGACTAAATATTTAATTGATTTGGTATTAAAACTTTTGTGAGAGAAGGAATTGACAAGTGAAATATATTAAAAGCTTTATGACAATGTTTACTTGCTTGTTTTTATTGCAAGCCTGTAATGATAATGATGATAAATCTATACCACCTGTAATAACACCACCTGCCCCTGTGACCATAGTTGACGCAGCCGTCGATAATGGTAATTTTACAACTTTGGTAGCGGCATTAGAAGCGACGGGATTAGATACAACGCTCGCTGATGAGAACGCTAGCTTTACCGTATTTGCTCCTACAGATGATGCCTTTGCACTGCTCGGCGACGACACGATTAACGCATTGTTAGAGGATACAGATACGTTATCTGATATTTTAACCTACCACGTTATATCGGGTGAAGTTGATGCAGCAGCTGCCGTAGCAAGTGCAGGTCAAACCGTTGAAATGGTGAATGGCGATATGGTTGGCTTATCACTCGATGGTGACAACCTGCTTGTAAACACCGCTACGGTTACCATGACTGACATTCAAACAGACAATGGCATTATTCATGTGATTGACGCGGTATTGATGCCGCCAGCTGACAAAGGTCAACCCATGATGAATATCGTTGAAACTGCGGTTGCAGATGGGCGTTTCACCACATTGGTTGCAGCTTTACAAGCAGCTGGTTTAGATGGTGCACTAGCAGATGCGAGTGGTAACTTTACGGTATTTGCACCCACAGACGATGCTTTTGCAATGATCGATGACGAGGTGTTGTCGATGATTTTAGCTGATACAGATCTATTAAGTAACTTATTACTACAACATGTTATTGATGCGGAAGTCTCTTCTGTGTCTGCATATGCACTTAATGGTCAGCAAGCAACTACGCTTTCAGACGCCATGATACCGGTTTCTATTAATGCGGAAACTGACATGCTAATGTTTGGTGGTGCTAATATCGTGATCAAAGATATTTACACGAGCAATGGCATTATTCACGTTATTGATGCAGTTGTTATTGGTGACTTGGAACTTCCTTCTACGGCAAATACTGTTGTTGACGTTGCAGTAAATGATGGCAACTTCACTACACTCGTTAGTGTGCTTCAGTCTACAGGTTTAGACGCTGTATTATCAGATCCTGATACCGACTTTACCGTTTTTGCCCCAACTGATGACGCTTTTGCGAAATTAGATGCTAGCCTACTTGAAGGATTGTTAGCTAACCCTGAACAGTTGAAAAGTGTATTACTTTACCACGTACTCAGTGGTGCTAAGGTGATGTCAGATGCTGCAATTACGGTTGCTAACTCTGAAAATAACACGGTAACAACAGCTAATGGCTCTGATGTGGCCTTAACGGTGAAAGATGCGACACTATATTTAAATTTGTCACCTGTTTCTGCGGCAGATGTTTCAGCTGACAACGGCGTAATTCATGTTGTAGATCAAGTAATACTGCCTCCTGCTATGAAAGGTGGTGAAACGATGAATATTGTTGAACTGGCATCATCTTTATCACAGTTTTCTACCCTAGTGGATGCAGTAACAGCTGCAGGTTTAGTGGATACGCTTTCAGACGAAAATGCTAACTTTACTGTATTCGCGCCTACTAATGCCGCATTTGATAAAATTGATGATGCGACATTATCCGCTTTACTTGCTGACAATACTGCGCTGACATCGGTACTGCTGAAACACGTTTTAGCAACAGAGGTTAATTCAGTTGGTGCTTATGCTGCGTCGGGTAAAACGGTTGAAACAGCGGGTGAAGACGTACTGAGCATTAATCTTGTTGACTTCACAAAAACGTCGAATGATACCATGGACGAAGTAGCATACGATGCCGATAGCCACATGTTAGTTGGCGGCATGAACTCAAGCCACCCAGGCTTCACCTTATACGTGTTTGATAATGATTTAGGCCAATCTAGCAGTACATGTGTTGATACTTGCGCCACAGCGTGGCCACCGGTACTCGTTACTGACGGTATGACTGATAATATTGAGGGTTTATCGACGATCATGCGCGAAGACGGTGATATGCAGGCCGCATATTTAGGGCGCCCATTATATTTCTACGCTAATGATAGTGTTGCGGGCGATATGATGGGAAATGGTGTGAATGATGTGTGGTGGTCAGTTAAACAAGCACCAACAAGTTTACAGGTTCAAGGTGCAAACATTACGTCGACTGATATTTATACTACAAATGGTGTTATCCATGTGATTGATACTGTTATTACCAGCGCAGAGAACGAATAACTCGCTGCTAAGTTTTATTAACGAATGCATGTGTTTTTGCCCCTAGATTAGGGGCTTTTTTTTGTGATCAAAATGTAGGTTACTTACGTAATAACTACAAAGACACCAAAACAAGATTTGAATGAAATTACCGATATTCCCATTACCCGTATTTCTATTACCTCAAGGTATTACAAGGTTACGCATTTTTGAACAACGCTATTTAAATATGGTGAAGCTGGCGACAAAAGAGCAAGGCTTTGCCATTATGTCGACAGCTAATTGTGTGCGAAAGAATGAAGATAATTGGGCAAGTTGGGTTGAAATTATAAATTTTGATCAAGATGAGCATGGTGTGTTGATCATTGATGTGAAGTGTAAGAAGTTAGTCGCCTTATCTGAATTAATCATAGATAAAGATAATTTGCATCATAGTAGTGTTATACAGATAGATCATTGGCCTGAACGTGATCATGATGATGAAACAAGTAACCTGTCGATGTCATTATTAAAAGTATTCGAAGAAAACAAATTATTGAGTGATATGTATCAATCTTGCTTTAATGACAATGCTAATTGGGTCATTGCTCGCTGGTTAGAGTTACTGCCAATTAATATTGAAGACAAAATGATGTTTGCCAACGAGCATTCATTTAATGCCGCAAAGCAGTTTGTTCAAAATATCGTATTACCTGAAAAATAAAATACATAATAGTGATCCGTAATATAAACCTGCGCGTATTATTGTCTATCTGAATTTTTTGGAAGAATAAAAGATGGCCGTTAGGCAAATAAACTTGTCAGTTACTGGTTCAAGTGTTACACCTAAAGCTATGAACGATTCAACTGAACATCAGCAATTAAGTCAATGGCTTATATCTGTAGCAGAACAACGTGACAAAGCAGCTTTTAGCGAGCTCTTTAGGTTTTTTGCTCCTAAAATTTTACGTATTGCAAAGGCGAAAATAGGAAGCGAAGCGCAAGCGAGTGAAGTTGTGCAAGAAACAATGTCCAATATTTGGCGTAAAGCGCACTTGTTTGATGCGAAAAAAGGCGCAGCAACAACTTGGGTCTACACTGTTATGCGTAACGTTACATTCGATATGCTGAGAAAAGTTAAATGTAACCGAGAAGATACGTTAAGCGATGATATTTGGCCAATTGCTGAACAAAGTGCAACTGACGATGAATTGTTTGAAGATCATCTAGCAAGTAACAACATCATGTCTGTTATCGAAACACTTCCCGAAAATCAGCAACAAGTGATTAAAGGCTTTTATTTTATGGAGATGTCGCAAGAGCAACTTGCAAATCACCTCGACTTGCCTTTAGGCACGATAAAATCGCGATTACGCCTAGCCTTAGCGAAACTCAAGGCGCAGTTAGGAGAAGACCATGATTAAACATCATCCTACTTTTGAAATGTTGACTGCTTATGTAGCAGGAGAGCTACCGGCATCTCTGGCGGCTGGTGTTGCTATTCATGCCGATAAATGCAGTAAATGTCAGCAACATATTGCTCTACTTACTGAGCAAATTGCCGAGGCTAGTTTTGAGCATCCGCAAACACCGTGGGAAGTTGAAAACGTCGACAGTGATATATTATCACTTGACGTAGAAAAAATGATAGACGATATATGTAGCGACGACGGTATTGCTAACGTAACGGCGATTGAAGCCAAAAAGATAACATTAAGAGATAAGGAATATCAGCTACCTAGAGCAATGCAACATATGGAAATTTTAAGTAGCGCCAATATTGGTAAATTGTCGCGCGCGAGAGTTATGCTTGATGAAGGTGATATACACACGAGTTTATTGCATATTGAGCCTGGTGGTTCTGTACCTATGCATACGCACAATGGGTATGAGTTAACCGTGTTAGTTTCGGGGTCATTCACCGATGAAATGGGAGAGTATTTCCCTGGTGATTTTATTATGCTTGATGGTAAGCATGAACATAACCCCGTTTCAGAACAAGGGTGTCTTTGTTATACCGTTGCTAATGCCCCGCAGAAGTTTACACAAGGCATTAATAAGCTTCTTAATCCGATAGGTAACTTTATTTATTAGTGGGTGAAAGCATGCATAATTTATTTGATAAAAAAGATATTACTATTGGTATTAGTGCCTGTATTGCGGGTGAAAAAGTACGATTTGATGCGAGTAATAAACCTTCAAGTTTTTGCATGAAGGAGCTAGGTCAACATGTAACATATAAAACGTTTTGTCCTGAAGTAGCGATAGGTTTACCCGTTCCTCGTCCAACGATTAGGTTAATTAAAGAAGATAATATTATCAAAGTTGCAAGACCTGATGGTAGCGGCGACGTAACTAATGCCTTGGCAGAATATGGTAAAAAAATAGCGAAATATACTGAGAAATTTAGCGGGTTTATTTTTTGTGCTAAAAGCCCAAGTTGCGGAATGGAGCGAGTGAAAATTTATTCTGTTGATGGCAATTCATTACCTTCGACGGGTGTTGGCGCATTTGCGCAAGAAATTATGAAAGCAAATCCATTATTGCCTTGTGAAGAAAATGGTCGTTTAAACGACCCTATCATCAAAGAGAATTTTGTCGCGAGAGTTTTTGCTTATAGGCACTGGCAGTCATTGGTCGAATCAGGGCTGACAAAGCATAAATTAATGACGTTTCATAGTCAGTATAAATATACTGTGATGAGTCATGATCTTGTTGCTTACAAAGCGCTAGGCCAATTATTGGCGGGTAATGAATTGCCACTTAATGAGCTTGCAGAACAATATATTACGGGCTTGATGACAGCCTTGAAAATAAAAGCAACCCGCAAAAAGCATGCTAATACGCTGTCTCATATTCAAGGTTATTTTTCAAAACATCTATCGCCAGAGCAAAGGCAGGAACTTTGCCAGCAAATCGAAGCGTTTCGTACCGGCTTAGTGCCACTGTTTGTGCCTTTAACCTTAATAAAGCATTATTTATTGTCTCATCCTAAGTCTTATTTAGCTAAACAGACTTATTTAAATCCATACCCAGAAAGCTTAAAGCTGCGATATGGTTATTAAATTGACAGAAACTTATGAAAAATCATTGGTTTCTGTTGATATTCACACCTTTGATTAACACACCTTTTGGCCGATGAGATGTTATGCAAATACTTTGGTTTAGAAACGACTTACGCGTGCATGATAATCCAGCTTTGCACCATTTTTTATCTAATTTTCAAAACGGCGACAGGGCCATATATATTTTAACGCCAGAACAATGGCTACAACATCATTGGTCGCGTATAAAAATTGATTTGATTAAACGACACGTAGCTTTACTGAGTAAACAGTTAAGTGAGTTAGGTGTGCCGTTAGAGGTTTATCAAGTTGATGACTTTGAACAACAAATTGAGTTTATTATCGAGAAGAGTAAACAAGGCTCTGCAATCCATTTTATTGCCAACGAAGAACTTGAAGTAAACGAAAGGCAGCGAGATGAAAAATTAACTAAGGCTGGTGTCAAGCTAACGTTATTTGAAGCTGATGTTATTGTTAGTAAGGGTAAAGTGCTTAATCAAGCGGGCGAAATGTTTAAAGTGTTTACCCCTTTTAAACGTGCGTGGTTAAGTTATGTAAAAACGTATGGATTTGAGTATTTAGGTAAATCAGTTAATCGAACAGTGTCGAGTGATGTTACTGACGAGTCAGGTAGCGGCTTAGATAATGAACTGTTGAGCAGTGATAACACGTCGTCGCAATGGCCGTTAATTGATGATGTTGAAGCGCATATTATTCCTGCCTTTTTTGCAAACAAACACGACCAATATCATGAATGGCGAGATATACCGTCGGTTAAAGGCACATCAGGTTTATCTCCCTATTTAGCGATTGGCGCCTTAAGTCCAAGATATTTATTACAATTAATTTTGAACAAACATCCCGACTTATTAACTGCACATGATAGTTCAGCGTTTTCATGGCTCAATGAACTCATTTGGCGCGATTTCTATCGCCATCTGTTACATCACTTTCCTAAGTTGTGTCGACATAAAATGTTTAACGAAAAATATACAAGCACGACTTGGCCATATGATAAAGCGAAGTTTGATGCGTGGTGTTTAGGGCAAACGGGTTACCCCATTGTTGATGCTGCAATGCGCCAACTTAATCAAACCGGTTGGATGCATAACAGGTTAAGAATGATCGTTGCTAGCTTTCTGACGAAACATTTACTTATTGATTGGCGATTAGGTGAACAATATTTTATGTCGAAGCTAATTGACGGTGATCTTGCTGCAAATAATGGTGGCTGGCAATGGGCAGCAAGTACAGGGTGTGATGCACAACCCTACTTTAGAATTTTTAATCCGATACGACAGGGAGAGAGATTTGATCCTAAAGGGGCGTTTGTGCGTAAGTATTTACCAGAACTTGATAAAGTGCCTGACAAGTATATTCATTTTCCGCATAGTTATATGAAGTCACACAGTGAAATAGCTTATTGGCCGGCAATTGTTGAGCATAAAGCGGCGAGAGAACAAGCACTCGCATTTTATCGATAAGTTAATTTTATAGAAAAGCATTTGGGGATTTATTTTGCTACATAATATCGAGCAATTATCTGAACACGATATCGCGCAGAAACCAGCGTGGTTGGTGAATTTCTGTGAGACTTATCAATCTCTATCAGCAGATAGTACTTTCGAAGAGCTTGCATTAATTTACCACCATGATGTCGTTTTTATTGATCCTATGCACCAAATAGAAGGGCTAGTTAAGCTGACAAAATACTTTAGTGAACTCTATGAAAATGTACCTTATTGCCAATTTGAGATTACGCATTCCTTCTATCAACATGATCATGCTGCGGTCTATTGGTTGATGACATATCAACATACAAAGTTAAATAGTGGTAAGCCAATTGTTGTTGAAGGACACTCCTACTTAGAAGCAAAAGGAACTAAAATTATTTATCATCGAGATTATATCGATTTAGGTCAAATGCTTTACCAACATGTCCCTGTTTTAGGGCGAATAATTGCTTGGTTAAAAGCGCGGGTAAAAACGGTATGAATGTCGGAAAAAATGTACTGATTACCGGCGCCACTTCGGGTATCGGTGAAGCGCTATTTTCACTTTTTGGCAAACACGGTCATAACTTGTATCCATGTGGCCGAAATGAAGATAAGCTTCAACGACTAAAAGACACTTACACAACTTGCCAGCCTTTATCGTTTGATATTAATGATGCTGCGCAAGTAAAACTAGCAGCTAGTCAAGTAGATTCCATCGATATACTGATTTTAAATGCCGGCGATTGTGCTTATATTGATGATGTTATGGCATTCGATGATACAAATTTTGCGCGCATTATTAATACTAATTTAACCTCATTGGGCACGATGTTGGCAGCGTTTTTGCCAAAAGTGAATAAGGGTGGACAAGTGGTGTTTGTTAGCTCAGCGGCGACATTATTACCGTTTCCTAAAGCTGAAGCATATGGCGCTTCAAAAGCGGGTGTCGACTATCTTGCTAACAGCTTGAGAATTGACCTGAAAAAACACGCAATTGGTGTAAGCTTAGTTCACCCTGGGTTTGTGGAAACGCCGTTGACCGATAGAAATACCTTTGACATGCCTTTTATGTTGTCAGCTGCAGAAGCTGCTCAGCGTATCTATAAAGGTGTCATGAAAAAACAACAATACATACATTTTCCCAGAAGATTAACATGGCTATTGAAAGTACTCGCTTTTATGCCGCCGTTTTTAAGACATCGTTTGATGTAAATAGGTGATTATTAATGAAGCGTATAGCAGTTATAGGCGCAGGTATCTCAGGCTTAACCGCAGCACATGTATTATCTAAAAAACACCATGTCAGTGTTTTTGAAAGCCAAAGTAGTATTGGTGGTCACACAGCAACTGTTGATGTTGTAGTAGACGGCAGGCCTTATGCAATCGATACGGGGTTTATTGTTTTTAATAATAAAACTTACCCTAATTTTTTAGCTTTACTAGCAAGTCTTGGCGTTGATAAACAGGCTACTGAAATGAGTTTTTCAGTGCATAACTGCCAGACAGGTTTAGAATATAATGGCCACACCTTAGCAACACTTTTTGCTCAAAAACGCAACCTCTTGAACCCAAAGTTTTGGCGTTTAATTTTAGATATATTACGATTTAATAAGCTTTGCAAAGCTGTTTATCAAAAGCAAAATATTTCAGCACATGAAACCTTAGGTAGTTTCTTGAAGCAAAATGGCTTTAATCAGTATTTTTCAGAGCATTATATTTTGCCAATGGGGGCGGCGATTTGGTCGAGCTCTTTGGCACAAATGGAACAGTTCCAACTACGCTTTTTTATTCAGTTTTTTTATAACCATGGCTTGTTGAACGTTACAGATAGACCCCAATGGTATGTGATACCCAAAGGTTCGAGAAATTATCTAGCGCCTTTAATTGCACCTTTTAAAAATAATATTTCGGTTGATGCACAGATATGTTCAGTGAAACGAAATGACGGGAATGTAACGCTAGTTTTTGCAGATCAATCTGAACAAGTATTTGATGATGTCGTGTTTGCCTGTCATTCAGATCAAGCACTTGCGTTACTAGATTTGCCAACAGCAGCAGAAAGCGAAATACTGTCAGCGATGCCTTATGCCGCTAACTCGGTAGTACTACATACTGATGAAAATTTGTTACCGGTACGCAAAAAGGCTTGGGCAAGCTGGAACTATCAATTAAGCGATAACCGAACAAAACCTGCAAGCGTAACTTACAACATGAATATATTGCAGGGATTAGAGACTGAACACACATTTTGCGTGACGCTTAACCAAAAAGAGGCAATTGCACCAGAAAAAATATTGAGAGAGTTCACCTATCATCACCCTGTATTCTCTGTGCAATCACTTAAAGCACAACAGCGGCGCAGTGAAATATGTGGTGTAGGCAATACGCATTTTTGCGGTGCTTATTGGTATAACGGTTTTCATGAGGATGGTGTAAGAAGTGCGCTTGATGTTGCCGCTAGATTTGATTGTTTTTTATCAGATGAAAACGAATGAATACGTCAACGTTTACCCCATTAAATTCCTATGTTTATGTTGGTGATATTCAGCACAGAAGGTTTACGCCAAAGCGGCATCAATTCAACTATCGGTTGTATATGTTGGCACTTAACGTTGATAAGCTTGAACAGGCGTTTTCAACCTCACTTATATTCGGTCAAAAATGGTGGCAACCGATAAGATTTGTTGCAAAAGATTATCTTTCAGGTGAACCAGGAGCGCTTAAAGTACGTATCATAGAGAAAGTAAAAGCACTGGGTGGTACGACGGCGATAACTCAGGTTGTAATGCTCGTTCAAGCAAGATGCTTTGGTATTTACTTTAGTCCAGCAAATTTCTACTTTTGTTACGATGCAGCTGGACAATGTCGATACATGTTAGCGGAAGTAAGTAATACACCGTGGAATGAACGCCATTATTACTTGGTTGACTTGCAGTGTGAAAAGGTCAATGAAAAAGCCTTTCATGTCTCACCATTTATGGATTTAGACATGCATTATTTATGGCGCGTTAAGCCCCCAGAACTAGTGGACGATAATTTATTGATCCATATAGAAAATAGAAGAATGAACCAAGATGATAAGGTGAAAGTATTTGATGCTCACTTAAGGTTGAAAAAGCAGCCATTGGCAGCTAATACGTTAATGAAAACTTGGTGTCAATTACCTGTTATGTCTCTATCAATTGTAACGGGTATTTATTGGCAAGCATTAAAGTTATTTTTAAAAAAAATACCATTTGTTTCTTATCAGCAGAAAAAAAGATTGTAGCAGTAGGAGCTTAGTGTGGAGCAACTTGTAGAACATAAGGTTAAAGAGCCAACGGAAACCTGGGTTAATAAACGTTGTCGTGATCTAGTATTTTCGGTATTAGACAAAATGCAATTTGGTTGCATTGAGATTCATCAAGGAACGTCTACTTATAAGTTTCCTGCAAACCGTACCAATCCTGATGCTATTACTGGCACTATTGTTATTCATGATACATCAACTTATCGTGATTTTGTTCGTGGCGGAAGCATTGGCGCGGCAGAAGCATTTATCGATGGAAAATGGACATCTCCAAACTTAACGCGTGTCATTCAAATATTTGCACGTGCTCAGCAACTTACCGATGAACTTGAGAAAAATGCTTCTTGGCTCGGTAAGTTAAAAAATGCGATTTTTCACCGTTTTAATCGAAACAGCCAGCAAGGTTCAAAGCGCAACATTCTTGCTCATTATGATTTGGGTAATGAACTCTACACACGTTTTTTAGATCCAGAGATGGTTTATTCTGCGGCTATTTATCCATCTGAAGAAGCAAGTTTAGCGGAAGCTCAAAAGCATAAACTAGACATCATTTGTCAGCGACTTGATTTGCAAGAAAATGATCATTTGTTAGAAATTGGTACCGGGTGGGGTGGATTAGCTGTACATGCGGCAATGAATTATGGTTGTAAAGTGACCACGACGACTATCTCTGATGCACAGCACGCTTACGCGACAGATAAGATAAAAGCACTCGGTTTAGAAGATCGTATTACCTTATTGAAAGAAGATTATCGTGCGTTAACCGGTGAATACGACAAGCTTGTGTCGATAGAAATGATTGAAGCTGTTGGATATGATTATCTACCGAGCTTTTTTCAACAATGTCATGAACGGTTGAAACCGGGCGGTAAGTTGCTGATTCAGTCAATTACTATCGCAGATCAACGTTTTGATTATTACCGAAAGAATGTTGATTTTATTCAACGATATATTTTCCCAGGCGGTTTTTTACCTTCGATTAACGAGTTAACAAACCAACTTACCAAACATACCTCGTTAGTAATGGAAGAGTTACACGATATTGGATTACATTATGCAAGAACGTTGGCAGATTGGCGTAAGGCTTTTTTAAATGCTTGGCCAGAATTATCAACCTTAGGGTATGACGAAGAGTTTAAACGTTTATGGTTGTATTATTTTGCTTATTGTGAAGGGGCGTTTATAGAACGTTCAACGAGTACAGTACATTTAATAGCGAGAAAATAATGTTTAATAAAAAAGCGGTTAACATAAACCGCTTTTTTATTATCTACCTTCACGACTTTTCCATGCTTTATTGACGGAATATCGCCATAACGCATGAATACCAAAATAGCCGATTAGCGAAAATAAAGTAGCAAGAACGGCACATCCCAATAAAAATGATGGACCGATAGTAGACAAACTATCAATAACCCATTGCCAACTCGCCTCAAATGAAAAGGCTTGCTCCTGTTTACCGAGGATCCATGTCCCAACAATATAACAAAAATAAAATATTGCTGGCATGGTGATAGGATTCGTGATCCATACTAATGCGATAGATAGTGGTAAATTCGCATGTACTATAATAGCTACGCCTGCCGCTAAAACCATTTGAAAAGGAACAGGAACGAAGGCGAAAAATAAGCCAACAGCAAAGGCTTTAGCAACAGAGCGACGGTTTAAATGCCACAAATTACCGTTATGTAATAAATCACCAAAAATCTGTAAATGTTTATTGGTTTTGATCTTTTGATGATCCGGCATAAATTTTTTAATCGTTTTCTTTGGCATGCACGTCTTATTAATTAGTTAAGGAATTAAATCACTATGGATCGGTGGTTACTTTCATTTATTGCTGGGGCGCTATTGTCACTTTTTTTGCCGATAGTGCCAAGTATATTTTATGTGGTTTTGTTTACTGTTTTAAGTCTGTTTATTTGCATTATTTTTGCAGATAAAAGAATCGGGCTCGTTTTTCTGGGGATGGCTTGGGTTATTTATCAGGGGGCGAGTTATGAAAGTATATGGAAAAACAACGGTATTGCTCTTCAATCGTTACATAAATCGCCCTTGATAACTGTAGGTGAAGTACTAACCATTGTGCAAGATAAAGACAATATTCAACGTTTTAACTTTTTAATTAAAACGTTGTCAGGTAAACAGTTAGTACAACCGATAAAGGTCAGGTTACGTTGGAAAAAAGGCAATTATCAATTATTACAGGGACAAGAGTGGCGACTAAACATAAAATTAAAGCCTGCATACGGACTTGCTAATAGCGGTGGCTTTCATTATCAAACTTGGCTAAGACAACAAAACATACATGCAACAGGTTATGTTGTTAAAGCATTTCCTCCTATATTCAGTAAACCTTCATTAAGACAATACCTGTTTAATCACTATCAACGTTTAACTAAACCCGACCCTCAAAACGCGTTATTACAGGCATTAACATTTGGAATAAAACACAATATCTCTGATCAGCAATGGCAGGTACTCAATGCAACGGCAACACAGCATTTGATTGCAATTTCTGGTTTACACCTTGGTGTAGTCGCGATGTTAAGTTTCGCATTAAGTAAGTTAATACTTAATGTATTAACTATGCGCTCATTGCATACTCATTCGTTTTTAAATCGTTTAACGATTAATTCACAAACAACTGCCATTACAGTACTTACCATTGCAATCGTCACTTTTTATGCTTATATCGCAGGTTTCTCTCAACCCACATTGCGGGCAGCAACGATGCTGATTATTCTTTGGAGCGTCAAGTTGTTAGGGGGAAAAGTCACGCTAACACGGCTAATGCTGATAACGGTCTTTTTAATCATCATGTACTCACCTTTTAGCCTACTTTCAGGTAGCTTTTGGTTATCAGTGGCAGCTGTTACGACGATTTTATTTTACTTATGGCGTTTTGGGCGCAACAAAGTTACTCATCAACAGTCTTTAGGTGTTAAAACAAGAAACTCTGTCGTTCAAGCATTTTGGTTTCAAAGCTTTTTAATCTTGGCCATTTTGCCACTAACGATGGCTATTCAACATCAAGTATCGTTAGTCGCTATACTCGCTAACCTTATTGCTGTGCCTTGGGTTAGTTTGGTTTGCGTGCCGCTGACATTACTGTCTGTTGTTGTCAGTATTATCAACGAGACAGTCGCGATCTACGTGATTACACTTGCTCAATCGAGCCTGCATTTGTTGTGGCTTTGGTTAACGATCATAAGCGAGCAAACTTGGGCAACGGTAGAAGTAAGTCAAATCGCATGGCTAAGCCTCACCTGCATTATAGTAATGTGTATTGCGATGTTACTTTACGTTAATCGAAAAACAATTGCGTTAGTCATGTTTGGCATTGGTATGCTTGGTGTTCTTGCACTTAGTTTTTCGCGTTATAAATCGTTAGATAATGCAAATTGGTATGTTGATGTGTTAGATGTAGGGCAAGGGCTGTCGATTGTTATACGTAGCGCACAACATACGATTATATATGATACAGGGGCGACTTATCCGAGCGGCTTTTCAATGACAGAGGTAGTGTTATTACCTTATTTACGTTATCACGGCATAGCAGATATCGATTTATTGATAATTAGTCATGATGATAATGATCATGCGGGTGGGCTTGAGAAATTGTTAAGCGCGGTCAATGTTAAGCAGTTAATATTTAACCAAAAGCAAGGGAACCGTCGATGTTTACGTGGTCAAGTCGAATGGTTGGCACATCTTAAGCTAACTTTTTTACACCCCTATGCATTGAAAGCAGAAAGCAATGATGATTCATGTGTTGTCAAAGTGTCAGACGGTAATACAAGTGTTTTACTTACTGGGGATATTTCTACGCGCACTGAAAAAATGCTAGTGAATAAAGATATTAGTGGGTTAAATTCTACAATTTTAGTTGCACCTCATCATGGTTCAAAAACGTCGTCATCATCAACATTTATTGATGCCGTATCACCGGAAAATGTAGTCTTTAGCGCAGGTTTTCTAAATCAATGGAATATGCCAAACAATGTGGTAACAAAACGCTATTTGCAACGGCGTATTAATGTTTACTCTACAGCAGAACAAGGACTTATTTCTGTTGCGATCTCGCCACAAGGCTATGATATTGAAACATTTAGACAACACCATTGGCCGTACTGGTTCGCGAATTAACTAAGGTGTAACACTGTTTTTGTTTTTAACCGACTATTATTTTTACCTAAAGTACTAAAAGATAGGCCCCTCGTTAAATCAAAACTTGGTTGGCTGTAGATAACAAGCTAGAATAGCGAACGATGTAACTAGATTGAAAGAGTAGTGAATGTCGACGTCGACAGAAATTGAATCGTCAGCCAATGTCTCCGAAAATGTTTGGCAAAATTTTAAACGCTTAATGGGGTATACCAAGCAATATAAAGCTGCAGGTATATTCTCAATAATATGTATGCTTGGTTATGCGAGTATAGATGTCTATTTTCTTTCAAAACTGCCAACCTTGATTGATGAAGGGTTAACAGGTAAGAATCCTGAGTTTATGAAGTGGGCACCACTATTTGTAATAGTGTGCTTTGTTATACGAGGTATTTGTCATTTTCTCAGTAATTACTGTTTAGCTTGGGTCGGTAATAACGTGGTTGCTGATTTACGGCAAGCAATGTTTGTTCACATTATGGCAATGCCCGTTGCCTATCACGATAAAACATCAACGGGGACCTTAATTTCTAAATTAACTTTCGATACTGAACAAGTATTACAAGCAACTAGCAAATCGTTATTAACGATTGTACAGCAGGGCGGGCTTGTTATTGGTTTGTTGGTATTAATGTTTTGGCAGAGCTGGCAATTGTCGGCAATTTTTCTCGTTATCACACCAATTATTGCCATCATTGTGACCTACGTGTCGAAACGTTTTCGCAAAGTGAGTAAAAATATTCAGGATGCAATGGGCGAGGTCACTCGTACCGCAGAGCAAACATTTAATGGCCATAAAGTAGTGTTGACTTTTGATGGTAAAGCGCGTGAAAGTGAGCGTTTTGCAGAAATAAACAAAAATAATCGTCAGCAACGTATGAAAATGGTGGCGACGAAGTCTGCAAGCGTACCATTTATTCAAATTATCGCATCATTTGCATTAGCGTTTGTTTTATACGTAGCGACACTTGATGGCGTGGTAGATAATATTTCTGCAGGGGTATTTATGGGGGTGGTAACCTACATGACGATGTTACTAAGGCCCTTAAAACTACTAACGACTGTGAATAGTGAGTTTCAAAAGGGGATGGCAGCCTCTGGCAGTATTTTTACCTTGCTTGATGAAGAGTTAGAAAAAGATACAGGGACGATTAACTTAGAAAGATCTAACGGTGAATTGTGCTTTAAACATGTTGACTTTTTGTACCCAGGAGATGAAAAGTTTGCCCTGACAGATGTGAATTTTAAGGTTAATCCAGGAGAGACTGTTGCTCTTGTAGGGCGCTCTGGTAGTGGAAAGTCTACCGCCAGTTCTTTGTTGTTAAGATTTTATCAAGCAACGCGAGGGCAGGTATTAATTGATGGTAAAAATGTTACGGACTATAAACTTGGTGATCTAAGAAAGCAGTTTGCTTATGTATCTCAGCATGTCGTGTTGTTTAATGATAGCTTAGCGAATAATATTTCCTATGGACGACCAGATGCGACAACTGAAGAAATTAAAGAAGCAGCACGTAAAGCACATGTTCTTGAATTTGCAGAGAAATTACCACAAGGTTTAGATACTAATATCGGTGATAATGGTGCATTGCTCTCTGGTGGACAAAGACAACGTGTAGCAATTGCACGTGCATTATTATGTGATGCACCATTTCTTGTGTTAGATGAAGCTACAAGTGCGTTAGATACCGAATCGGAACGGCATATTCAAGATGCGTTAAGCGCCTTGCAAGAGAATCGAACGTCTATTGTTATCGCCCATCGCTTATCAACAATTGAAAATGCCGATAATATTATCGTCATGGAGCAAGGTAAAATTATCGAACAAGGCGACCATCAATCTTTATTAACTGCTGACGGCGCCTATGCACAGCTTCATAAGTTTCAGTTTGGATAAACATTAGTTTATGCGCTTAATTGAAAAAGTTTGGTTTCATCAACACCCCGCACGTTATGTATTAGTGCCTCTACTACTGCCATTCTCCGGATTGTTTTGGTTGATAACGTTCGTCAGACGGCTTTGTTATCGTCTAGGCGTTTTAAAACAAACTCATCATGACGTACCAGTTGTTGTTGTGGGGAATATTGGCGTAGGTGGAAACGGTAAAACCCCAGTTGTGTTATGGCTTATCGAGCAACTAAAAGCGCGTAATATCAAGGTTGGTGTTATTAGTCGAGGGTATGGTGGTAAAGCGCCTTATTACCCTTTTATCGTTGATGATACTTGCAATGCTAGTATGGTTGGTGACGAGCCTATGATGTTGTTTAAACGTTCTCAAATACCGATAGTCGTGGGAAGTGATCGAAATGCTTCAATTGCTAAATTAAAAGCAATGGCGGTTGATATTATTATAAGTGATGATGGCTTACAGCATTACAAAATGGCACGAGACTTTGAACTTATCGTTGTTGATGGTAAACGATTATTTGGTAATGGTTTGCTGTTACCTGCAGGTCCTCTGAGGGAGGTAAGCACGCGTTTAGCCAATGTTGACCAAGTTATTCTTAATGGTGATAGTCGACAATTGTCATCAGGCGCAACACCGCAATATACGATGCAATTAGTGGCGAGTAAGTTAGTAAACCTAATAACTGGTGAGTCTTTAAGCATTGAAAAATTTCGTGCTAAATGGCCTCAAGTCAATGTGTGCGCAGGGATAGGCTCACCAGAGCGTTTTTTTTCTACCGTGTCATCATTGGGCTTTTCAATAACACATCAGCAAGCATTTGTTGATCACCATGATTTTCAACTAGCTGATTTTAGAAATTTCGATAACAATATACCATTGCTTATGACAGAAAAAGACGCCGTAAAGTGTCAGGCATTTTCACAAGCACATTGGTGGTATTTACCGGTAGACGCGACGTTCGATGAATCGTCTACTTCAAGCATGATCAACGCGTTGTTAATGAGAGTTAACCCGTCTATAAAAAAATAAAGAGAATTATTATGGCTTTTGATATTAAATTAATGGAAATTCTTGCCTGCCCTGTATGTAAAGGGAAACTTCATTATAAAAAAGATCTGCAAGAACTGTGGTGTAATTTTGACAAACTTGCGTATGCGATTAATAAAGATATTCCTGTGTTATTAGAAAGTGAAGCACGTCGCCTTAGCGAAGAAGAGCGCAATTAGTTCGGAGAGAGTTATGTCATTTGTTGTTGTTATTCCTGCGAGATATGAATCTACGCGATTACCTGGCAAAGTGCTAGCTGATATCGACGGTAAGCCAATGATTCAATGGGTTGTTGAAAAAGCAGTTAAAAGCGGTGCTGATAAGGTTATTGTTGCAACCGATAACAAACAAGTCGCAACAGAAGTTGAACGCTTTGGTGGTGAAGTATGCTTAACGCGTGCTGATCATCAATCTGGTACTGAAAGACTAGCAGAAGTTGTAGAAAAATATCAATTTTCACCGCAACAAGTTATTGTTAATGTACAAGGGGATGAGCCTTTTATCCCCCCTGAAAATATCGCACAAGTTGCTACTAATCTTGCCAATCAGCAAAAGGCAAAAATGGCAACACTTGCTGTTCATATTACCGATGTTGAAGAAGCATTTAATCCTAATGCGGTTAAAGTACTCACCGACAAAGATGGCTATGCCTTATATTTCAGTCGAGCGACAATCCCTTATGATAGGGAGCGTTTTTTGGCTGCCAATGATAAAAGCGCGATTGGTGAATTTTATTTGCGTCATATTGGTATTTACGCTTATCGCGCGAGTTTTATTAATGAATATATTAGCTGGCCGGCGAGTGAACTTGAGCAAGTTGAATCATTAGAACAATTACGCGTACTTTGGCATGGTGAGAAAATTCATGTTGCGGTTGCACAAAGCCGCCTACCTGTTGAAGGGGTAGATACGCCTGAAGACCTAGAAAAGGCAAGGGTATTTGCAAAAGAAATAGCGTAAAGCTTATAAAAAAGCCCGTATACCGGGCTTTTTTTAACCAGAAGGCATAGCGAGTATTACGCCAACATCGAGTGTTTTATCAAATTTAACGAAGCTTTTTTGTTGTGACATACGGGCGTAAACCGCCATGCGATCTGCGAGCTCATTGCCTTCAATATTGGCGTGCCCTTTAACATGGCTTACGGTAAGGTGTTGTTTTAGTTGCTGATAAAGTTCAAAACAGCTTTTTATTATTTCAGGGTTTTTAATGGGTTGCCCATCAGCTTTTTTCCAACCTTTACGTTGCCAACCAGCAGCCCATTTAGTAATACAGTCAATCGAATAACGAGAGTCGCTTAATATTTCAATTGTTTGATTTTTATCAATATGTATAAATTGCTGAGCGAGTTTAAAAGACTCTAATAGCCCTAAAAGCTCTGCACTATTATTTGTACCTTGATCTTCATATAAACCGTACCAGAGTGCTTGAAGCCCACCTTTATGATAAACCGCAATACCTGTCCCTGCTTGACCCGGGTTTGGCGAACATGCACCATCACTGTATATTTGTATATCAGCGTCAACACCGTGTGCATTTGCACTTGGTTTAGTTGCTTTTTTAGTACTCGGCTTTGTTTGTGTTAATGCGCGTTTAGCAAGTGCTTTAGTATATGTATCTTGATACGCTTTTTCTGCATCTGCTTTGGTAGTGAAACCCATGTATTGGGCATCAGGTCTGCCAGAAGTAAGTTGTTGTACCTGTGGCCAGTTATCAAAAATACCTGTTTTAGCCCCTTTCCAAATTACGTAGTATTTTTTCGCCATAACGAATTACTTTTCACCATTTGATTGCGCACTGTGTTTAGCACGAATTAATAAAAATATTCCCACGAAGAAGAAAGGGATACTTAGCATTTGTCCTGTATTTAATGCTGACTCAAGTGCATATGAAGCTTGTTGCTGCTTAAAAAATTCGATAATAAAGCGCGCACTAAATGTGAGTACCAGAAATAGGCCGAGTATGGCACCAGTGCGATCTTTTATACGTGTTTTTCGATATAGCATGGTAAGTGTGATTGCGATCAAAAGGTAAGCGATGGCTTCGTATAATTGAGCTGGGTGTCTTGCAATAGCATCTACACGCTCAAATACAATGGCCCATGGTACGTCGCTTTGATGTCCTAATATTTCAGAGTTTACAAAATTTGCTAAACGAACAAAAATGCCAAAAACAGCAGTAGCAATGGCTAACCTATCCAGTAACCATAATGTTTGAATATGGTTATTTTTACAAAATAACCATGTACCGAGTATTGCACCTAAACCGCCACCATGACTTGCTAGTCCGCCTTCCCAAATAGCAAATATTTTTAATGGGTTAGCAAGGTAGAAACTGGGATCATAAAAAAAACAATGGCCGAGCCTAGCACCAATAATAATGCCAAGCACAACGTACATTAATAAGTTATCTAATAATGCTACGTCGCGTTTTTCAAGGGTGAAAATCCACTTCATGTAGTACAGGCCAGCAAAAATTGCACTGGCAAATAAGGCGCCATACCAATGAATTGTAATGGGTCCAAGTGAGAGTAAGACGGGGTCGACGTTCCAAACAAAATGTGTCACAGGTAAACCTTGATAAGGAAAAATTACTGGCGCTAATATAGCAGTCTATCTATAGTTTGTGCAGCTAAATAGGTAAAAATTATAATAAATTTAAGTGAAATATTACGTCAGCAATAAGCTTAAAGATAAGATTATTGGGGTTGCTAATGTTAAAACGACATTTATCGCCATTGCGCCTGGTTTGTCACCAATAGCATGGCGTTGACTTTTTATTGCACAAAAAACCCAAAATGTTGCGCAAAGAGGTAGAACAGCGATAGCAGAGGTTAAAGGCAAATATTCGAATATCACTAAACTTACTAAGACACTTATTGTGATCAGTGCGCTCACTAGGTATAAATTGGCGGCGTTATCAATACCAAACTTGATTGCCCAGTGATTACGTCCTACACGTTTGTCTTGTTCTATATCAGGCAGTTGGTTAACTAATAATAAATTGCTTATTAATAAGCAGGGAATAAGTAGTAAGAGCAAATGTGCAAGGGTGATCGAATGGTTAAGAACAATAATAGTACCTAGCGTCATAAAGTAGCCAAAGCCTAAACCAGGCGCGAGATAACATAGTATCGGATGACGATTAATCCAATTTGTATAGGTAATAACAAGTATTAAGCCAAGTAGACCTATTGGCAAAATAGCTAAGCCTTGCGTAACAGTAAAGTAAATACCAATCGCGCAAGTAATGACTAACGACAAGGCAGCCAGTAGCTTTACAGCATTTAGCAAATTTGAATTATGCGTAAGTAACCCACTACCACCACTGAAAGGCGTACGCTTAGTTGTTAAGTCTAAGCCACTTTCAAAATCCTGAAATTCATTAATTGTATTAACGGCGATTGCTGCGGTAACAGAACCTATTAGTGCCAGCAATACTGTAAGCGCATCAAGTTGTTGCGTTTCTCTGTAAACAATAGCAATGGCTAGCGTTACACAGATAGGCGCGAGTAATAAAAAAGCAGGTCTAGCACTAGGCAAAGCTGACGCCAAATTTGTTAAATACATTTTTTGTTAGCATTATGAAGATTATTGTTAGCATAGCCTGTACAATTGTTGACTGACAAGCTTAATTTTTTCCTGCTTCGTGTTATATTGTCAGTATTATAAAAATACCAGTGTTCAATTAATTCTTATGAAAACCTTACATTTACCACAAACGCCTTATACTTCTTCTCGATTAATATATGGTTGTATGCGTATTTGCGGCGATAACTCAATCGATGCACGTAATAAAGGAAAAAGAGCGATACAAGCAGCTCTTGATGCCGGATATAATCATTTTGATCATGCTGATATTTATGGCGGTGGAGAAAGTGAGTCTTTGTTTGGTGAAATGATGAAGTCAACGCCATCATTACGCGATAAATTAATTATTACCTCTAAAGCGGGAATTCGTCCTCGGCAAGAAAATGACTATGCACCAACGCGTTACGATTTTAGTAAGAAGTATATTTTAAATGCTGTTGAAGGTTCATTATCGCGATTAAATGTCGATTATTTAGATCTCTTTTTGTTACATCGTCCTGATTTTTTAATGGATGTGCATGAAGTCGCAGAAACCTTTGCACTATTGAAAGCTTCTGGAAAAGTAAAGCATTTTGGTGTCAGTAACTTTCTACCTTCGCAAGTTGAAATGCTGCGTTCAGTTATGTCAATGCCGCTCGTGGCGAACCAGGTTGAAATTAATATTCATAACATTGATACCTTGCTTAATGGCACATTAGATCAGTGCCAACAGCATCAGATTGCGCCAATTGCTTGGTGTCCTCTTGGTGGCGTCGCTTATTCAGCGTGGGGAAATACTTTTACCATTAGCGATGAGCAACGCATTGAAAATGAGCTAAATCAACAGGCTGAGAATTACCAATGTCAGCCATGGCAAGTGATATTAGCTTGGTTATTAAAGCATCCCGCCAATATTTTTCCGATTATCGGCACTACCACGGCTGAACGTATTGAAGCCGCAAAAGTAGCATTTTCACTTGCATATACACGTGAAGATTGGTATCGATTATTGGAAGCGAGAAATGGGCAAGCTGTTCCTTAGGTTAAGGCATTGATGAGTACAAGTCATGTAAGTAGCCTAATAGCTTTTACACAATGATAAAAACATATAGTTTTAGGCGAGAAATTGAAGAGGGTAGCGTTATTAATTCAACAGCACGTCGCTTAGCGTTTCAACTTACTACTGAGCACAAGGAACCACTCGACTTAACCGAGCATTTGCCATTCCAAATCGCAGTCGTCAGTAATTTATTGGCTTTAAATAGAGATTGGAAAATTCGTAATCTCTCTGATTTGGATCCGCGTGAAATGCGAGTTTTGCTTAATATTGGCTCTTATATGCCAATTAAGTCTGCAGATATCGCTTATCAATCACGTCTTGACTCTTACACGGTTTCTCGTGCTGTTAAAAAGTTACTTTCGTTAGGGCTAGTAGAGTCACAACCTGATCAATACAAGAAAAATGTTAAGAACCTCGTGCTTAATGAGCAAGGGCTTACGATATACAAACACGTGACTGCTGCAATGGACCAGCGCAGTAAACAGCTCGAAAGTGTATTAACGGAAGAAGAAAAATCTGCATTTTATCAAATGTTAGCGAAAATCGAAGATAAGGCTGAACAACTCCTTGCAGAGCAAGCAAAAGAGCTTATTGCACAAGGTTTAGATGCGCCAGCTGATCAGAAAGAACTTATTCGTTGGCGAAAGAAAAGTAAAGGTTAAATGCGGTTTTTAATGGTACACACGCGTTTTACGCTACACTAATGCTAGCTTATTGAAAACGCGAATACTGCCCCGAGAATACGCCTTTTTTGGTTGATAACACTTCTTTGATATAACGTCGACATTGATTAATTTTTGCCGACTTTCGTAAATCTTGATGATGTAAAACCCAAACGGCAAAATCTGACAGTGGAACGTCAATAGGTAATCTTATCACCATTTCATCTTGCACAATATCAGGCATGAAACATGGCATTCTTGCTATGCCAAATCCAGCTCTAACGGCTTGATGCATTGCATATAAATCATCTACGCGCATTATTATCTTTGGATTTTTAAAATAATGTGTTGCCCAAGCGGGCATGTTTGCTTCACTACCCCATACTATTACCGGCGTATAGTCACGTTCAATTAAATCTGCACGTTGATAAAGACCATGTTGAATATGTGTGATTTTAGTACCAATAAGATAATCGGGCGGAGTTGCTGTTACACGCACTGCTATATCGGCTTCTCTATTTGCCATATTTCGCAACCCTTTACTGACCAGTAAGTTAAGGGTAATTGCTGGGTGTTGATCCGAAAACGTTTTAAGGGGGGCAGCCATTAAAAACATAAACATGTCATTTGGCATTGTTAAGTTAATCGTGCCCTCCAATCTTGCGTCTTGCCCGAGTAATATCCGGGCAGCTTGATGTGTTTTATCTTGTAATTGCTGAACAATTTCAAATATAGATGCGCCAGCTTCTGTGAGTTGATAGCCATATTGGGTACGTTCAAATAGCCTAACACCATGTGCAGCTTCCATTGCTTGTATTCTTCTCGATACAGTTGAGTGGTTTACCCCCAGCGAAATAGCCGCTTGTGAATAACTTCCAGTTTCAGCAACGGCTCCAAAATATCTAAAGTCATCCCAGTTGTGCATATTTGCAAATCCAATGTGTGTTTATTGTGAATTTATCAGTAGTCTGATGTTTTGTAAACTACGCCTATTACTGAGATAGGAGTTAAACAAGTGGATCATATCAGTGCTATTAGACAACAAATTGACAAGTACTTTGACGGGTTATATCACGCAGATGTCTCGTTATTAATGCAGGTGTTTCACCCAAATGCTCGCTATACCAGTACTACCGACGGTGAGTTAATTCATTTATCAATGCCTGCCTATTTCGAGAATGTAGAAAATCGGCAAGCTCCTTCAAGTAAAGGGCAAGTAAGGCAAGACCGCGTACTCACTATTGATGTTATTGGCAATTATACCGCTTTAGCCAAGGTTCAATGTGTTATTGCACCGAAGTATTTCACTGATTTTTTAAGCTTTATTTACCTTGATAATAAATGGCAGATCATTAGCAAGGTATTCCACTATCAACTAACACCATTTAAATAATGTTGCACAACTGAGGAAAAACAATGCCTTATGTAAAAATACAAGTTACCGATGAAGGGGTAACAAGCTCACAAAAACAACGCTTGATTGCACAAACTACTGAGATGTTATCAGACGTATTGAATAAAGATCCCGCAACTACATTTGTTGTCATTGAAGAAGTACCACTAGAAAATTGGGGGATTTCAGGTTTGCCAGTACATGAACTTCGCCGCAAACAACAACGTTAATTTTACGCTAATAGGAAAGAACTATGTATAAACTCGTAACTTTACCTGGAACCTGTTCAACAGGTATTCATGTTTTATTAAATATCTTGGGCATTAAAGCTGAAGTAATTCACCGAGATGAGGTGCCTAATTACCAGCAAAAAGTACCTACAAATCAAGTGCCGGCATTATTAGATGGAGACCTTGTGTTAACTGAAGGTGCAGCGATAATATTGTACTTACTTGATAAACATCAAGTTACCTTCTCGAATGAACAAGAAAAAACAACGTTTAATCAATGGTTAATGTTTAACTATGCCACATTACACCCAGCTTACAGTAAATTGTTTACTACCGCTTTTGTAATGGCTGATAGTGAAGAAAAGACAATTTATTTACAACAACTTGGTGATAGTGTCGCAGAACTTTGGAAAATTATTGATAGCCGATTGGCACATCAACCTTACATTACAGGTAATAATGTGACGGTTATGGACTATCTTTTGGCGATCTATGTTAACTGGGGTAATTATTTTCCTCAATTAACAATTCCTGTTGGTGATAATGTAAAGAGATTAGTTGCTGATGTAACTCAACATAAAGCTTTTGTTGATGCTTTCGATAACGAAGGAGCAACTTTTAGTTTGCCACAGGGAGCCTAGTTATAAGGCCTTGTTAGTGCATACTCACAAGGCCTTTAAACTTTAAAGTGTTTTATGGCGGTAAAAGCTGACACTTAACAGTAACAAAATAGCAATAAATGGCAGGCTAGAGGTTACAACGCCAACCCAGCCAAACTTAAATAATACGATACCAGCGAGAAGTGAAGCACTCGCTTGACAGCCAAATATTACGAAATCATTTAACGCTTGTACTTTGTGTTTTTCATCATCGTGATAACACTGGGGAAGTAAAGACGTGCCGGTTAAAAAGAGAAAGTTCCAACCAATCCCTAATAATAATAATGCCCACCAATAGTGAATAACGGCAACGCCTGAAAATGCAATCATTGCGACAATAGCATATAAACATGTACCAATAAAAAGTAAGTGTTTTAAACCTATTCTTTTCACTAACCAACCGGTAATAAGTGAAGGAACGAACATAGCAGCAATATGTGTTTGGATAACCCATTTGGTTTCTGAAAGAGAATGGCCTTGCATATGATGCATACTGATTGGTGTTGCGGTCATCAAATAACTCATTAAAGCAAAACCTATTGCAGCACTGAGCATTGCGATCATAAAAATGGGTTGTTTTGCGATGACGCTCAGTGAGCGTCCACTGGCTTTGTCTTGATTTTGTTTAATATGAGGTGCACTAAATTGACTAAAGATGGCTAAGGCCACTAGTAATAATATTGCAATAAATGCAAAAGAGCCGGTATAGCCATGTGGAGAAGGGATCCAGTCTTTGGCTGCTACAGCTATTTCAGGCCCTAAAAAAGCAGAGAATATGCCACTAAGCATCAATACTGACAACATAGTAGGTACATCTTCTTGATTTTTAGTACTTTCTATTGCTGCAAATCGTAATTGCTGTACAAATGCCGCGCAAAAGCCTAATGATAACGCGGCTAAGCAAAATAGACTAAAGCTAGCTATTTGTGTTGCGAACATTGCTAAAACACAGCCCGTTATGCCTAAAGAAAAACCAAATTGTGTTGCAGCCTTTCGGCCAACATTTTTTGCAAGTATTGCGGCGGGAATTGCTGCCGTTGCAACGCCAAGTATCATTAAGGTTACCGGCAATGTCGCTAACGATTTATCGTTGGTTAACTTGGAAGATAAAATACCACCAATAAAGACAATCACGGGTGAAGATGCCATCACTAACGGTTGAATAATAAATAACAGGAAGATATTTCTGGGTAACGTTAACCACTTTTTCAATATAAATGCGGTCAGAATAAGTAAGGTAAGTGTTAGAATAACGTTTTGTAACATGAATGGCACTCACGGTTTGTATTATTAAATTAGCGTTAAATAACAAGCATGAATGCTGAACTGTATCAGCATGTTCAATCATTGTTACGTAATAAAGGTGATCGTTGTTGATATTTCAAATACGATATCGATCTAATGTTAGATAGCCTTCAAGTAATGGATGAATACCATGTTACACGGAAACACTTACCGATAAAAATATTAGATAAGGTTTTAATTTTTCATCGTGGATAGGGTAGACTAGCGAAAATTTTACCTTATTTTAGACGTTATGAAATTTAGTCCACTTGTTCAAGAATTAATTGATTCATTAAAGTGTTTACCTGGTGTGGGTGCTAAATCTGCACAACGCATGGCGTTTCAACTTCTTGAACGTAATCGAGTTGGTGGCAAAAAACTAGCGGGCGCCCTACAAGTAGCAATGGAAGATGTTGCCCATTGCCCTAAGTGTAGAAATTTTACTGAGCAAGCGTTATGCGATATTTGTGCGAGTGCCAAGCGTCAAAGTAATGGTCAATTGTGCGTAGTTGAGTCACCTGCTGATGTTATTGCTATCGAACAAACGGGTGAGTATCAAGGCGTGTATTTTATATTAATGGGACACTTGTCTCCACTTGATGGTATTGGCCCAGAAGATCTACAACTCGATGTGTTAGAAACGCAATTGGCAACACAAAATTATAGTGAACTCATTTTGGCAACAAACCCAACTGTCGAAGGCGAAGCTACGGCACATTATGTTGCTGAACTAGCGAAAAAGTATCAAGTAGGGATTTCACGTATTGCTCATGGTGTGCCTGTTGGTGGAGAATTAGAGTTTGTTGATGGTAATACTTTATCTCACGCGTTTTCAGGCCGTAAAAATTATCAATGGTAAGCGTTAAGCAGCTTTACATTGTTGGCTAGCTATACCTCAGCTAGCCATTCGAGCGCCTTTATCGCATCATCAAAATGCTTTACTTCGCCTTTAACAAACCAGTTGCCAATTTTCGAGATAGTTTCTAGCCAGTCTTTATGACCATATATGGCCACTTTTCTAAATTCGTTATTGTATTTTAAACCAAAAACAAAATCGTCCCATGCTGCTCTGAGTTCCCATCCTTGAAAAGCTGAAGCATCAACAAAAACGTCTACTTTAGGTGATATTACCTTTTCTAGTGCTGATTCTATGATGGGGATCACCGCTTGGTAGTCTTCATGGGTAAGTTTGCCAGTTGGCTTTAAAGAGATAAAAAATTCATCACCAGTGCGTTCTAAACCAATTGTCATGCCGTGGGCGTTAAGTGTCATGGTACCTGCCTTATCGTCGAAGTGACGAAAGTCGATTGTTGTTCAGTGTATTGCATAAACATTTGTGTTAGCTCTCTTACAGTTTAACACTTCATATCAAGGCTGCAGAGAAATCACGATAAAAACTGATCAATCTTAAGGTTTTCTTAAGTTTCACTTTTTATAGTGATCTCAACCCTAAAGAAGTGAGGCTTTCAAATGTTAGTACAAGAGACGATGCAGACGAACGGTAAAAATGTGCCAGTGAAGAAACAGGCTCGAGCTATCACATTTGATTTGTATGATAAAAATCATGCTAAAAGAAAAGATACCGAAGCTTTTGTTGCCAATGGCTTTAAGGCTGCTTATAACGCAGATATTAATCACTTTTTGCCGATGTTGCTGCAACTAACAATGTTAGATCAAAAAGCAGTATTAGGATTAAGAAGTGCGACTTCCACATTGTTTATTGAACAATATTTACCTCGAACACGTGAGTTAATGAGCTATTTCCATCCGGCAACAGCAAAACAGGACGTTATTGAAATAGGTAATCTGCATAGCTCCAATAAAGCACTCACTGCTCAACTTTTGCTCGTTACTGCTGTTGCATTATTTATGTGTGAAAAAAAATACATGGTTTTTTCAGCGACAGCGCAAGTTAGACACATGTTAACAAAAACAGGAATAAATTTAGAGAGTATTTGCAAGGCGAATAAAGCCAAATTAGTTGATAGTGCAGAACATTGGGGAAGTTATTATCAAACCTCTCCAGAAGTGATTGTTGTCGATTTACATAATGTTATGAACGTCGTTTCTACTACTTCTCATTATCACGGCATGTTTAGAAAATTATCGCAAGATATTGCCAAGCTTAGTAATCAATTACGTATTAACTTATAGGAGCTAGCAATGTTAACGTATTTACAAGCACATGACCCTAGCAAAATAGCCATTAGTGATGGTGTTACAACGCTTTCTTTTGGTCAGTTAATTGAAAGAGTGGAAGCTTGTTGTAAATGGTTAAATACTTTACAGATCAGGCGAGTATTATTGATTGATGATAACACTGTTGATTGGGTGGTTACAGATCTTGCCTGTATGGCATTAGAGATAACGGTGATCCCATTACCCACATTTTTTTCTGCTGAACAACAACAACATGTGATCGAACAAGTTCAACCTGAGTTCATTATCGCAAAGCGTTTTTTATCTTTAGTAGCCGTTGAAAATACGCCACTGACGCAATTGAAAGGTTTTAGACGTAACGTTAAAAAAGCAGTAGAGGTGCCAATAGGCACCCAGAAGATTACGTTTACTTCTGGCACTACAGGTAATCCAAAAGGTGTTTGCTTAAGTAAGCAAAACCAACTAAATGTAGCCGTTGAGCTTGCTAATACAATCAAAATCGTTGCCGGTAGTCATCTGTGTATTCTACCTTTGTCTTTATTACTTGAAAATGTAGCTGGCGTATATGCGGCGCTTATCAAAGGAAATAGTGTTACGTTACTGAATGAGTCTCTAAGAGGGTTTAATGGCTGTCAGTTGGTTGATGGCAAGCAGTTATTGGCCGCACTATCAGCAACGAATCCAACAAGCATAATTCTCGTTCCTGAACTACTGCAGTATTTGATTGGCTCGATTAGCCGAGGGTGGCAAGTACCTGAGCGTTTATCCTTTGTTGCCGTAGGCGGCAGTAAAGTTTCAGCGCAAACATTGGCACAAGCTAGACAATTAGGTTTACCCGCTTATCAAGGATATGGGTTATCAGAATGTGGTTCAGTGGTAACCCTTAACATGCAAGAAGAACAAGGCGATTCTATCGGTAATGCTCTAAATCATGTGAAGATTGCAATAAAAAATGGCACGTTACATGTGCAAGGGAATAATTTTTTAGGTTATGTAAATCAACCCGATTCTTGGTATCCAACAGAAGTAGATACGGAAGATTTAGCTAAAGAAACGGCTTCAGGGTTAATATACCTTGGACGTAAAAAAAATACCTTAGTTAATTCTTTTGGACGAAATATTTCGCCAGAGTGGCTTGAATCTGAGCTCATGGCTACTGGTTTGTTTCGTTTTGTAATGGTTGTTGGTGACGCAAAACCATACTGCGTTGGACTTGTTGTTCCTATTTCTGATTTGCTTTCTGATGAAAATATTCAAAGGCAGTTAGTAACGGTAAATCAGCGACTTCCTGAATACGCCAAAATTAACAATATAATTTCACTTCCATCCCAATTATTAACGTCATCAACATATTTTACCGCTAATGGCAGACCGAAGCGCGAAGCAATTGAGCATTATGCGCAACAAACACTTAATGACATTTATTTATGTGATGACACGGATATTGATGAACTTTCAAATCTTCATCATACAAATTGCTCACAAAACTCAGTTATCAATCAATAGTATTAAGAGGTGCATATGAAACTTTATCAACGACTTATCGAAGAAACGACTGAAGAAAGAGAATACTTATTGCAAGCGCCTATTATACAGCGTTGTTTTCAAGCAGAGATATCTGTTCAAGATTATGTAGATTTTCTGACACAAGCATATCATCACGTTAAGCATACCGTACCATTATTAATGAATGTTGGTGCTAGATTGCCGGAACAAAAGGAATGGTTAAGAGAGGCTGTTGCAGAATATATAGAAGAAGAGCTTGGTCACCAAGAATGGATTTTAAATGATATTGAACATTGTGGGGGCGATAAAGAAGAAGTGCGCGCAGGAAAGCCGAGTCATGCAACTGAATTAATGGTTGCTTATGCGTATGACTTGGTTAATCGCGTCAACCCGTTAGGGTTCTTCGGTATGGTACATGTACTTGAGGGAACAAGTATTTCGCTTGCTGATAAAGCTGCTGATGTGATCCAGGATAAGTTATCTTTACCTAATAAAGCGTTTAGTTATCTGCGTTCGCATGGTTCTTTAGATATTGAACATGTGAAGTTTTTTGAAGGGTTAATGGATCGTATAGATGATGCAGGTGAACAACAAGTGGTTATTGATGCAGCAAAAATGTTTTTTAAACTGTACGGTGACATTTTTTATGCCATATCTACGAAAGACGATACTGTGAATATTACTCAGGAGGTCGCATGAATACAGAAACAACGTGTTTATTAACAGGCGCCACTGGTGGTATTGGTGTTGAGATTGCGAAAGCACTCGATAAACAAGGTATTAATCTCATATTACAAGGTAGAAATATTGAAAAACTTGAGCAGTTAAAGGCGAATTTAGTTGGCAAAAAACATCAGTTACTTGTTGCTGACTTGTTAGAAGAAAACGACCTTTCAACGTTATGCACTGAATTAGCAAAACGGCACGATATTGATTGGTTGATTAACAATGCAGGTTGTACACAGTTTGGTTTATGCGCACAGATATCAAATGAGTCCATGAAGCAAGTGATTAATATGAATTTATTAGTGCCAATGCAACTGAGTAAAGTCCTTCTACCTCAAATAACACGAAACCAAGGAAAAATAATCAATATTGGTTCTGTATTTGGTCATATTGGATTTCCCGGCTTTAGTAGTTATTGCGCGAGTAAATTTGGCTTAAGAGGTTTTAGTGAAACATTAGCTAGAGAACTGGCAAATGATCAGGTACAAGTTGGTTATTTTGCACCTAGAACTACCTCGACAAAAATAAACAATGATGTGGTTAATGCAATGAATGTAGCCCTTGGTAATCATGTTGATACGCCTGAATTTGTCGCGCAAGAGTTGATAGCATTTCTTAATACAGGAAAGACACGACAAGTGTTGGGTTGGCCCGAAAAATTGTTTGCGCGCATCAACGGTATTTTGCCTGAAGTTGTTGACAGTGCGTTGAAAAAGAAACTGAAAATCGTTAACCGTTTTGCCATTGAAAATACAGGAGCATAGTGATGAAAACTATCTTTAATATATTATTATTACTCGTTTTTTTTACAAAAACGGTTGCAGCCCAAAGTTCGTTTGACGATACTTTATTAGATATTCAACACCAATGGGCTAAAGTAAACTACCAATTGAGTGACGATGAACAAGAACAAGGATTTAAAGCCTTAATAGCAAGTGCTAAAGCGTTTAATGTAGCGTTTCCTAACAGAGCAGAACCCTTAGTATGGTTGGGTATTTCTCAATCGAGTTTTGCCGGTGCAAAAGGCGGGTTAGGGGCACTAAGTTTAGCGAAAGCAGCTAAAGCATCTTTTGAAAAAGCATTAGCAATTGATGATAAAGCCTTACAAGGTTCTGCTTATACAAGTTTAGGCACGCTATACTATAAAGTACCGGGGTGGCCGATTAGCTTTGGTGATGATGATAAAGCGAAAGAGTTGTTAGAAAAGGCAGTTAAGATAAACCCTAATGGTATAGATGCCAATTACTTTATCGGTGAATTCTGGTACGAAGAAAGAAAATATGAAAAAGCGAAATCTTTTTTAATGAAAGCATTAGCTGCGCCAAAGCGTCAATTTAGACCGTTAGCAGATGAATCTCGCAAAGTTGAAATCAACCACTTGATGGCTAAGGTTGATAAAAAGTTGGCTCGAAAGAAAAAAACATAATATATGAGAATACTACTGGTAGAAGATGACTTACAGTTAGCTAATGCTTTGCAGCAATCGTTGCACAGGGAAGGTTACAGTGTTGATAGTGTGCATACAGGTGCATTAGCTATTTCTGCTGCGCGTGTTGGCATGAATGATTTAGTTATTCTGGACTTAGGCTTACCTGACATGGATGGCCTAGATGTATTGAAACAGCTTAAAGCAGGGAAGCTACCATTACCTGTTTTAATTTTAACTGCTCGAAATTCGCCAGATGATAAAGTTAAAGGACTTGATTTAGGTGCAGATGATTATTTAGCTAAACCCTTTGACATAAAAGAGTTATTCGCACGCATACGCGTAATTGAAAGACGTTTAGGCACTATAGATACTGCGATAGTTAAAAAAGACAATGTTACCTTAGACACGCGCGCAAATGTTATTTATCTAGATGATAAAATGCTTAAGCTCTCCAGAAGGGAATACATGGTGGTCAAATCTTTGATGGAAAATTTAGGGCGAATTCAGTCTAAAGAACAATTAGAAAACCGCCTGTATGAATGGGGCGAAGAAGTATCAAGTAACACGATTGAGGTGCACATGCACAACATACGTAAAAAACTTCCCAAGGACTTTATTAAAACAGTTCGTGGTGTTGGCTATATTATTGGGCAACATTGATGTCAATACAGCGTTATTTACTGTTAATCATTCTCTCAGTAATAACCTTAGTTACTTTTGGGGCTGCGATACATGGCTATCGAGCAAGTAAGGCTGAATTGGAAAACATTTTTGATCAAGAATTACGAATAGTTGCGCATTCAATTGCTAATTTGCAATCGAGTGAGTCTGTCATTGACCAAGATGAACAATCGACATTAACCTATCAAGTGTGGCAAGCGAATAAACTACTTTACCGTTCTAGCAATGCGCCAGCTTTTAGACTACTGGATGATCAACATGGTTTCGGCTATCAAAATTTTTCAGGTGCTCGCTGGCGGATCTATAGTGAAGAGATAAACAATCGCTTTGTTATCGTTGCTCAGCAGCATTTACAGAGAGTTGATGCTGCGGAACGTGTGTTACTTACTGCTATTTTGCCTGTCGTATTAATAATTCCTTTGATTGGCTTTTTTGTTGTTATTGCCATTCAACGCAGTTTAAAACCTTTAAGAGAGTTATCAGAAAGTGTAAAAGCAAAGTCTTCTGAAGATTTATCCCCTGTTTTTTTGACACGAGAATCTATCGAACTTCAACCTATTGTATTTAGGCTTAATTCGTTACTTGCAAAACTAGGTTCGGCGTTTGAAAAAGAAAAACGTCTTGCAGCAGACGCTGCACATGAATTGAGAACACCTGTAAGCGTATTAACCATTAACGCACATAATATACAAACGAGCTTTGAACGAGGTGAGTTAACGAAAGATATGTTAGTTGCACTCAATCAAAGTGTAGAACGAATGGCGCATGTTGTTGAACAAATATTGACCTTATATCGGACATCACCAGACTCATTTTCTGCACAATTTGAACCGCTCAATATTGACCTTGTTTTGCAACGCACAATTGCAAGCCTTTACGAAAAAGTTGCTGAACATAAACAACAAATATCATTAGAAAGTAGTAATTTAACAGTGCTAGGTGACGAATTTACATTATTAACCTTATTCTCCAACTTGGTCGGAAATGCGATTAAATATGCGGGCGAAAATGCTGAAATTTTCGTAGAAGCAAAACCTTATAACAACCAAGTACTCGTTGCAGTACATGATAATGGACCAGGCATACCACAAGAAAAGCGGCAGAAAATTTTTGATCGATTTTATCGGTTAGAAGGCGCAAAGCAAAACATGAGTGTTACAGGCTCGGGGTTAGGTATGTCTATTGTAAAGCATATTGTGGAATTACATCATGGTAATATTGAGCTCTTAGATTCCTCTTTAGGTGGCTTAGAAGTTCGCATTATTTTGCCATGTGTAACACTACCTGCAAAGGGAGTGAGTAACTGACAATGAAATCATTACGCTGGCTAATCATCGCAGTAAGTCTTTCTTTATTCGGGTTCTCTGATTCAATCCCTGAATATCACCTAGTGCTTAAAAAACACCTTTTTTATCCTAGTGAAGTTAAAATTCCCGCCGGTAAAAAAGTGAAGCTTGTGATTGACAACCAAGATCAACGGCCTGAAGAATTTGACAGTTTCGACTTAAACCGTGAAAAAGTGTTATTTCCAGGTAGGAAGTCAGTTATATACATTGGTCCTTTATCTCCAGGGAGCTATGAGTTTTTTGGTGAATACAACCCAAATTCAGCGATAGGCAAAGTGATCGTTGAGGGGGAAAACTAGATGTTAATTAATACTATTATTTTGTTTATTAGAGATATTTTACCTATAGGTATTCTCATTGCATGGTTAACCGCCTTTGTAATGCCAGGGCGCGTTGATAGCGCATTTTTAATTAAGTACTGTTTTACTAGCGGTATCTTAATGCTCATTATTTTTCTTCTGGCACCCGAAATAAGTCCTTACTTTCAAGGAGCAGGATTTGAATACTTGATAGTGGCTTTAATGTGTAGTTACTTTTTACTGTTTACTCTCGGGAGTGCGATGTCGCATGTCATCAAAGAAGAAATCACTGTGCATTTAATTTTGGTTGCAGCATCTATTTTTACCGCGGTAAAAGGTGTTAGCTTTTTGATTTATTTTTCAGGTTATTTATCTTCATCAAACAATGAAGTTGCTATTTATATGGCTGTTTTTCTCGCTTGCGGCATTATTATCAGCTTCTCTGTGCTGCTGTATTTTTTCTTACATAGGCTTGCGTGCGGTAAAAATCAATTTATTCCAATGATACTTTGGGGAATGTTTATCTCAGGGCAGCTGGCGCTCATTGTACCGCTTCTTTCTCAAGTGGATGTACTTAGCGAAGGTAATATTTTGTGGAACAGTGAATTTTTCATTAAGGATAGCTCTGAATATGGACATATCGCAAAAGCGTTAATTGGTTATGAAGCAACGCCAAGTAGTCGATTTATTATGGTGTATTTAAGTGGGTTGGCATGTTATGCCGGCACATTGTTTGGCGTGATTACGTTTTATTCGGTAAGTGAAAAAAGAGGAGAGCAAAACCATGTTAATTAGAATTATGCTCTTTATTGTAGGGGTAATACCGCTTTTTGCTGCTGCAGATGGTGTAGTCGTTGATAAAGTATATTCACCCTATGTATTACCACTTGAAAGAGAAGTGGAATGGCGTTTTATGTCACGAAAATCCGATGAAAGTGGTAATCAGCTCGGACAGCGTGTGGGCTTTGGTCATTCGTTAACGGAGTACATGACGGCAGAGATTTATTTCATTGGTGAGCGAGATGAGCCGTCAGGTGATTTTGGTTTATCAGGTTATGAATTTGAAATGCGTTTAATGCTTGGTGATCAAGGTCAATATTGGGCAGATTATGGCGTTTTGTTTGAAGTTGAAAAACAACATAATGTTGACAACTGGGAAGTAGCAAGTGGCTTTTTAGCAGAAAAAGAATTTGGTAAAAGTAGTCTTACCGTTAATCTATTTCTTGTTTATGAGTGGGGACAAACACTTGAAAGTGAATGGGAAACTGAGGCACGTATTAAATATCGTTATCGATATAAACCGGCGTTTCAACCTGCAATAGAACTGTACGCAGGTGAAGATTACTTTGGTGTAGGGCCTGCTTTGCAGGGTATATATCGTATTGATGGTCAACAACAATTAAAATATCAGTTAGGGTTTATCACTGAACTCTCGCAGTCAGGCAATGACCACATATTACGTTTTGCTCTAGAGTATGAGTTTTAAAAATGTTCACTTTTATTGCTTGAATTTATTTTCGCTATCCCCATATCTGCTCTATCACGAGGCGATGTCCTCACTAACGTAAATAATATAGATAGCAAGATAGGAGATGGCTCGAATGTCTGATGCAGGTCAACCAGAAGTTCATGGCTTTCAAACCGAAGTAAAACAATTACTTCAATTAATGATCCATTCTTTGTATTCAAACAAAGAAATTTTCTTACGTGAATTAGTATCAAATGCTGCAGATGCTTCAGATAAATTAAGGTTTGAAGCGCTAAAAAATGCCGAACTTTTTGAAGGTGACGGTGAATTACGTGTGCGAGTCAGCGCTGATAAAGATAACAAGACCGTAACCATTTCTGATAATGGTATTGGTATGACACATGACCAGATCGTTGAGCATTTAGGTACAATCGCTAAATCGGGCACGGCAGAGTTCTTTTCGAAGTTGTCAGGAGACCAAGCGTCTGATTCTCAACTTATCGGTCAATTTGGTGTAGGCTTCTATTCAGCTTTTATTGTTGCTGACAAGGTCACTGTGCGTTCACGAGCTGCTGGTGTTAGCGCGAGTGAAGGTGTTGAATGGCAAAGTGAAGGTGAAGGTCAATTTACCACTCGCCAAATTGAAAAAACAAACCGTGGTACTGATATTATTCTTCATTTAAAAGAAGATGAGTCTGAGTTCTTAGATGACTGGCGTTTACGTTCTATTGTGACTAAATATTCAGATCATATATCTGTTTCTGTTGAAATGCTGACGGCAGAAGTGCCTGCTGTTGAAGCACAAGAAGAAGTTAAAGACGAAGAAGGAAATGTGGTAACACCAGCTATTGAAGCGCGTGATGCTGTGCCTGCTAAATGGGAACCAGTAAATAAAGCTACTGCTCTTTGGACACGAGAAAAGTCAGATGTAACTGAAGAAGAATATAAAGAATTTTATAAGCATGTTTCACATGATTTTGCAGATCCTTTACTTTGGGAACATAACAAAGTCGAAGGTAAAACGGAGTATACATCACTACTTTATATTCCAAGTAAAGCACCATTTGATTTGTATAACCGTGAAAAACAACATGGCTTAAAGCTTTATGTTCAACGTGTTTTCATTATGGATGATGCTGAGCAATTCATGCCAACATACCTTCGTTTTGTTAAAGGCTTGCTTGATTCAAATGATTTGCCATTGAATGTGTCTCGTGAAATTTTGCAAGACAATAAAGTAACGCAATCAATCCGTAAGGGATGTACTAAGCGCGTACTTAAAATGCTTGAAAAATTTGGTAATAAAGAGAAAGAGCAATATCAAACATTTTGGAATGAATTTGGTCAGGTGCTAAAAGAAGGTCCTGCCGAAGACATGGCAAATAAGGAAGCCATTGCTAAGTTATTGCGTTTTGCTTCAACAAATGAAGATTCGCCAGTACAAAATGTTTCGTTGCCTGAATATATTGAGCGTATGAAAGAAGGCCAAGACAAGATTTATTATGTTGTGGCAGATAGCTTTGAAGCAGCGAAAAATAGCCCTCATTTAGAGGTTTTCCGTAAGAAAGGCATCGAAGTGTTATTACTTTCTGATCGTATTGATGAGTGGTTAGTTAGCCATTTAACTGAATTTGATGAGAAGCAATTACAATCAGTTGCTCGCGGCGGTGTTGATTTAAGCGATTTAGATGATGAAGAATCTAAAGAAGCACAAGAAAAGCTCGAAAAAGAATTCGATTCTGTTGTTAAACGTATGCAAGAAGCCCTAGGCGATAAAGTTAAAGAGGTGAAAATCTCAAATCGCTTAACTGATTCGCCAGCAGTGATAGTAACAGCTGAAGATGATATGAGCATTCAAATGCAAAAATTAATGGCACAAGTTGGTCAAGAAGTGCCTGAAGTTAAGCCAATTTTTGAGATTAACGCAGAGCATGACCTTGTTAAGCATGTGGCTGATGAAGCTGACGATGACAAATTTAACCAATGGGTTGAAGTGTTATTTGAGCAAGCTACATTAGCAGAGCGCGGTAATTTAAAAGATCCGGCTTCGTTTGTAGCTAAACTTAACAAGCTTATGATGAGCTTAACAAAGTAAGTGCAGATGCATTGAGGTAATAAAGGCGCCTTTATGGCGCCTTTATTGATTGCTAAATGTTAATATTTTTTCGTGTGTTTTTAATTCCGAAGATATATGCAGGAAAATTTCTTAAGCATTAGAAAGTGCTTATAACGTTATTAATTTTTTAGTCTGATATTAGTAAATAGTGAAGTTGAGGTAGACATTAGTCTAATATTGGCGTTCAAGCGTTGTTTTTTGATAACTACGAGTAAATTCTTACTTGTTTGCAATGGGTTGAAAATGTATAGTGTTGCACACTTTGATAAAGGTCAGTTTCGTACTCATTTGGTGGAGTAATTGATTAACTATTCTACAGTTATTCGACCAAATTAGTATTTTTAAAAGATAGGGCAAAGTTCTATGCGTATTATTCTATTAGGTGCTCCAGGCGCTGGTAAAGGCACTCAAGCACAATTTTTAATGGCTAAATATGGCATTCCTCAAATTTCTACTGGTGACATGTTGCGTGCAGCAATTAAAGCAGGTACCGAATTAGGTAAAAAAGCGAAGGCGGTTATGGACGCTGGTCAATTAGTATCTGATGACCTTATCATTGGTTTAGTTAAAGAACGTATTGCACAAGAAGACTGTAAAAAAGGCTTTTTATTAGATGGTTTTCCACGCACTATTCCTCAAGCAGATGCGATGAAAGAGAATGGCGTAGCCGTAGATAGTGTTATTGAATTTGATGTTGCTGATGAAGTGATTGTAGAGCGTATGGGGGGCCGTCGTGTTCATCCTGGTTCAGGTCGTGTTTATCATATTGTTTATAACCCACCTGCAGTGGAAGGGAAAGACAATGAAACAGGTGAAGAGTTAGTTATTCGTCCTGATGATGAAGAAGCAACAGTACGCAAGCGCTTAGGTATTTATCATGAACAGACTAAACCGTTAGTTGATTACTACAAGGCTGAGGCTGAGGCCGGAGCCTGTAGTTATATTACGATAGACGGTACACAGCCAGTTGAAACCGTAAGTCAAATCCTTTCAGATAAACTGTCTTAAGCATTCATTATAGTTAAGGCCTACATTATCGTAGGCCTTTTTTTTGCTCTAAATGTCAGTTTTTCTCTGTTTTTTGTCAGTTTCCACCGCTGTATTTAGGCGATGAATACGTTACATTTAGTCATTACTGCACTGCTATTATAGTGCTGTGATGTAAGTGATTTACTCGTAAGGTCATGCGAATGTGCAATGACTAAAATTTATTTAAGGAAGTTTATGTTAAACGTATCGATAACTGGCTTTTATCTCGCTTTATTAGCGCTGCTCTATATTGGATTTACCATACGTATAATTAAATTACGCTACAAATATAAAACTGGTATTGGTGACGGCGGCCATGATGAATTAGCCCAGGCTGTGCGTGTACATGGTAACTTTGCAGAATATACCCCATTAGCAATGTTGATGTTGGCTTGTGCTGAAATTAACGGTAGCACTGAAATGTTAGTTTATGCTGTGGGGGCGCTTTTCTTTATTGGGCGCATATTACATAGTATAGGCATTACACAAACGCAAGGACCAAGTAAAAGTAGACAAATAGGAATGCTAGCCAGTTTTTTAACGTTATTAATTCTTGCGGTAGAAAATATTCGTTTATTTGTTAGTTAGAAAAGTTAAGTTTTTTGTATCATACAGATATGAGGAATGCCGTCCTCTAAGTAGGTATTAGAGCACTCTATAAAGCCATGTGTATTATAGAATGCGGTAAGGTGTTCTTGGGCTGACATTTTAACGCGTTGGTTGGGAAAGTGCTGCTGGCAAGATACAAGCGCTTTTTGCATTAATTGATGCCCTAAACCAGCGCCTCTCGCGTAATTTGCAATGACAACACGCCCAATGGCTGGGTTGTCATTATAGCTAGTGCCTGCAGGTAAAATTCTTAAATAAGCGGCAAGTTTTTCACCCTGATAAGCCATGATATGACGAGTTTCTGGGTGTCTATCTAAGTCATCAAGTTCAGGGTAATAACAGGTTTGTTCAACGACGAAAACATCGACACGTAATTTTAATAAGTCATAAAGTTGATCGAGCGTTAACGCCGGGAAAGTAACATCTAGCCAATTCATAAAGGCGCCCATAAAAAATACGGTCAAATAAACATAATGTTATTTGACCGTATACAATAACTCAATGATTATTACGATTTTATTGCAATATTTGTAAAAAACCGCGATAACTTTTTCGTTCTAGATAAGTCAGAATTTCTTTTTTATACTCGGCAACATTTACCTTTGGAAACTCTTTATCTAATACTGCATTTAAGTCGTTAGGATTTAAAAATAGAATATATCCTAGGGGTAAATACTCTGGATTAAAATCTTTTTGGTAAACGACTGTTCTTATTTGAGAGGCGGTATAGAAGTTGTTAACTCCATACTGCTTTTCGAGTAACGGCAATAACTTACTACCGTATTTTTTGATAGACCAATACTTAAACATAGCTAATCCTTAGCAGCGACATTGAATCCGTATATTTTAGGGGCGTTATATTACATATTTGTTAATGATATATCAATGATTTTTGACTGTTTGGTTAGGAAAAATTGACTATAATTATCTTACTTATTGATAATTTTGAGGTTATTTTTATCAACGAAAAAACCAGCTTGTAGGTACGCTTTAGCGATTAATTTTTGTTTTCTTAGTATTGCTAAACCTTTATTCATCGCTTTTAATGCATGTGCGCCAAGTGGGTGGTTTTTACTAATAACAAAGTGTCGACTGTCGTCAAGCATAACACCAACACCTTCAACGGGTACAAGGTAAATGTTTTCCAAGGTAAACGATTTGTCTGGTGTAGAATGGAATGCCATCAGCATGAAATCGACCCATTGAATGTTAACCAAGCGTGCTTGGCTAAGCCATTCGTCTTCCCTGATCAACTCTTTTATGGGTAAATCTTGTAAAGTTTTCCAGTCTGTTCGCCACTTGGGTGTCGAAGTGGCGGTAAAGCGCTTTAGATCTTCAAGTGTTCGTATTGAAAGTACGGCTTTGTTTTTGGGGCTGGTATAAATGCCTGCCACATATTCCCCTCGTTTTATTACGGGCTTTGAGATGTAAACATTTTCTTGTAATGCAAGGGCGTCACTTAACCAGTATGAATCAAAGCTTATTAATAATTTACCTTGTTGAATCATCTTTGTGTTACGAAAGTTTAATTTGCCAGGGGAATAGTGAAAAGTATGTTCAAAGCCACCAAGTTTTAATGCTTGTTGGGCAATAATCATATCAACGACATCTCGACGAATAGTTTTACCAGAAAAGTCTTGTACTTGAAGAACATTTCTGCCGTTTAGAAATTGCTTGTAGTCAACATACACATCATCTCTAATTGAAATAATGATCTCTTCGGCAGTTACAGTATTAATGAATGTTAGCGGTAGAGTAGTGAAAAAAAACCATGTAATGCGTATAAGGGCAGTTTTTAGATTCAAAAATACATGCATATGGGGAAACCTCTACGTCGCCTTCGAGTGAAAATCCCTGTTCATTTTTTATTATTTTGTTCTGCTAATTGATTTTATTATAAGCGAAAATTAAGGAAAGAGTAGTGTTAAGCTAGGGTAAGCTTACGCTACTCCTTTATTTAGTACGTTATTTCTGATGACGATCTTGCAGTACTTGCATTACTTCACGAAGTTCAATGTTCTGATCACGTAATAAAACTAAGGTATGGTAAAAGAGATCTGCACACTCTCCGAGTAAGTCTTCTTTTGTTTCTGCAACGGCAGCTAATGCAACCTCAACGCCTTCTTCACCTACCTTTTGAGCAATTTTTGTTGTGCCTTTCGCAAAAAGTGCAGCGGTATAGCTTTTATCGGCTGTTTCGTTTTTACGTTGTGCTATCACTTGTTCTAATTGACTTAGAAAGTTTTGCTGCGACAGTGGCTGCTCGGGAAAACAAGATTCCGTACCTAGGTGACATGTTGGGCCGATAGGCTCACAGGTCACGAGTAAGCTGTCGCGATCACAGTCAGTGATAACTTGTTTAACGTGCAAATAATGACCAGAGGTTTCACCTTTTACCCATAACCCTTGTTGTGAGCGGCTATAAAAGGTTGTTTTTTTACTCGTTAACGTTGCTGACAATGCCTCAGAATTCATAAATCCCTGCATTAGTACGGCACCTGTTTTATGGTGTTGCACAATAGCGGGGATCATATTGTCCATTTTCTGCCATGCTAACTCATGTTGGTTTTCTTGCGTTATTAACATAATCTAATCGCTACTTGGTTGTTGTTTAACTGTTGTTTAAGGTCACTAATGGCAATAATACCTTTATGAAATACACTGGCTGCGAGTGCGCCATCTACATCTGCTTGTTGAAATACATCAGTAAAGTGTTGAACCTCACCAGCGCCTCCTGACGCAATTAATGGTAAATTACATGCGGCACGTGCGAGTTTAAGTTGTTGTATATCATAACCTTGACGAACACCATCTTGATTCATACAGTTCAATACAACTTCACCTGCACCTCGGCGTTGTACTTCTTTAATCCAATCAAAGGTATTCCATTTTGTTTTTTGTGTACGCGTTTCATCACCTGTAAATTGGTACACTTGGTACTCTTCGGTTTCTTTGTTATAAAAGCTATCAATTCCGACAACAATGCATTGTTGTCCAAATATGTCGGCTAGTCTAGAAATCAATGTTGGATCGGCTAAAGCCGGTGAGTTGATGCTAATTTTATCTGCGCCCATCATTAAAATTTGCTGTGCGTCTTGTTCGGTTTTAATGCCGCCAGCGACACAAAATGGTATATCAATCACTTCAGCAATTCTGCTAACCCAGCTTTTGTCGACAACACGTTGATCTGAGCTAGCAGTAATGTCATAAAAAACTAATTCATCAGCACCAGCTTTTGCATATTGTTGGGCAAGTGGAACGATATCTCCAATAATTTCATGATTTCGAAATTGCACGCCTTTAACGACCATACCGTCTCTAACGTCTAAACAAGGTATTATGCGTTTGGCCAGCATGCGATCGCCTCCTCTAGTGTAAACTTACCTTCAAGTAAGGAACGACCTAAAATCACACCACTGACACCCGTTGGAATTAGCGCTTTTATATCGTCAAGAGAACCTATTCCCCCAGATGCTTGCCAGGCAATATCTGGATAAGCTGTGCACATTTCTTGATACAACGCGACATTAGTTCCGCTCAACGTACCGTCTTTACTAATATCAGTACAAAGTACATGTTTAACACCTGCATCTTGGTATTGTGCGAGCAAGTCTTCAAGTAATACACCACTGTCTTTGATCCAGCCATGCGTTGGCAATGTTTTTCGACCTTGTTGATCAATTTTGATATCTAGAGCAAGTACAATTTTTTCATTGCCATACTTATTTATCCAATTGGTAACGAGCGTTGGCTCTTTAATGGCTAAGCTGCCAATGACGACTCGGTCTGCTCCTAATGCTAAAAGCTCAATAACATCTTGCTCTGTGCGTACACCACCACCTACTTGTATAATCATTTCTGGGTGGTTAACAACGGTTTTCAACGTTGAAAGTTGTCTTTTAGTACTGTCTTTTGCTCCATCTAAATCGACAAAGTGCATGACGGTAGCACCGGCATTAAAGTAGGCATCTTGTCTTTCTTTTGGTGAATAGGTGTATTGGGTTTTTTGTTCATAGTCTCCTTGAAATAAGCGAACTACGTCACCATTTATCAAGTCAATTGCGGGAATCATCATATGGCTAAATCTCTATAAAATTTTGAATTATTTTACTGCCAAGCTTGCTTGAGCGTTCAGGGTGAAATTGACAGCCGATAAAATTGTCCTTTGCAATAGCAGCAGAAAAAGCACTACCATAAAAACAACTCGCGACGGTAAATTCACTTATCGGGGCAGCAAAACTGTGAACAAAATAGAAGTAATCTTCTGCTGTTATTCCGGCTAAAACTGGGTGTTTACTGACGCTCGTTAGCGTATTCCACCCCATGTGCGGAAGCCGTAACCCTTCTGAAGCAAGTGGTTTAATTTCAGTTGGTATCATCCCTAGACATTCAATAGGTTCATTGCTAGCTCCTTCAACTGAAGAAGATGCCATTAATTGCATACCTAAACAAAAGCCTAACGTTGGTTGAGTTAAGCGTTGTAATGTGGATATTAGCCCTTTAGTGCGAATATTGTCCATCGCATGTTTAGCACTACCAACACCGGGTAAAATTACTTTATCAGCACGCTCAATTGTGGCGATGTCGTCGGTAATTTTCGCATCATATCCAAGTTTTGATACGGCAAATTGTACCGAAGATAAATTAGCACAACCTGTATCTACAATGACGATACGTTGATCTTTTACACTCATATTAATACCTTTAAAGTGTGCCTTTTGAACTTGGTAAAACATCACCACTAACGGTAATAGCTTGACGTAATGCACGACCAAAAACCTTGAATAAGCTTTCTACTTGGTGGTGACAATTCCCTTCCGTTGTTGATAAGTGCAAGGTAATAGCCATTGAATCAGCTAGCGAGCGGAAAAAGTGCGATACCATTTGTGTAGACATTTGACCAACGTTCGTATCAGTGAAATTAGCATCAAATTCTAACCATGGACGGCCAGATAAATCGATAGCACATTCTGCACGACATTCATCCATTGGTAATACAAAACCAAATCTACCAATACCGCGTTTATCGCCTAATGCTTGTTTTAGTGTTTGTCCTAAAGCAAGCGCGGTGTCTTCTACGCTGTGATGTTCATCAATATGATAATCACCATCAACATTGACCGTCATTGAAAAACCACCGTGTGTTGCTATTTGTTCTAGCATGTGATCAAAAAAGCCTAGCCCTGTTTTAATGTTAATATCGCCGACTTTATCTAAGTTCACGGCTACCGAAATGTCAGTTTCTTTTGTGGTACGAGTTGTACTTGCTTTGCGAGACTTCGTTAATAATTGTTCTGCGATATCAGACCAGCTATTTTCTTGACGATCGTATTTTATCCCTTGAATTCCCATGTTGGCAGCAAGTTGCAAATCTGTATCGCGGTCACCAATAACAAAGGAGTTGCTAAAGTTGACTTTACCTTGTTGCAAGTAGTCACTGACTAAACCGAGTTTCGGCTTTCGACAACTACAGTTGTCTGATTCAAAGTGAGGACACAGCAATACGTCATCAAAAATAACACCTTGAGAAGTGAAAAGATCCATCATTTTGTTATGTGGTAAATCAAAGTCTGCTTGTGGGTAGCTTGCTGTGCCCAAGCCATCTTGGTTGGAAACCATGACCAGACGAAAACCTTTCTTTTGTAATGACAATAAAACAGGTACTACGCTAGGTTCAAACACTAGTTTTTCTAGTGAATCTACTTGCTTGTCGGTGATTGGCTCTTCTATTAAAGTGCCATCTCTGTCGATAAATAAAATATTTTGTTGAGACATGGTTATTCTGCTACTTCTTTAAATGCTTGTGATTGGGTAATTGTGGCTAAGGTATGTTTTAATGCGTTCAACTCTCGCTCGCTTCCTATACTAATACGCAAACAGTTTTCTAGTTGTAATTGTTTAGATTGATCGCGAATCAGAATACCTTGTGAAGATAAAGTGTTAAAAATAAGCTCTTTTGTGAGCAAGTCTGTACAGCGAAATAATACAAAGTTTGCATCTGACTTAAACACTTCAATACACCATTTTTGCTCATGTAGCCAATTGATAATGTTTTTACGCTGTACTGTTATTTCTTGGACTCTTACTTTTACTTGTTCTAATCCACTTGGTGATAAAACTTGAGTAGCGATATCTGCAATGGGCGCTGGAACAGGGTATGGGGCGATCACTTTGCTTAATAATGTGATGATGTCCGTGTTGGCTAGTGTAAAACCACAACGCAGGCCTGCTAACGCAAATGCCTTTGATAATGTTCTCAAGATCACTAGGTTTGAATATTGGCTAAGTAAATTTGCCGCACTATGCTGGGGACAAAACTCAATATATGCTTCATCAACAACGACGATTGCACTGTCGGCAAACATTTCAATAACGCGTACAATATCCTCTTTATTTAGTAAATTACCTGTTGGGTTGCCAGGTGAACATAGAAAAACAACTTTAACGTGGCCTATTTGTTTTTCGAGTGCTGTTAAATCGAGTTGTTGTCCTATCAAAGGGACTTTAACAACATCAGCACCATGATTTTCGGCACTTATTGCATACATGCCATAGGTTGGCGGACAAATTAAAATACTGTCTTCGTAAGCACGACAAAACGTGCGAATAACCAACTCAATGCCTTCGTCTGCACCGCGTGTTGCTAAAATATTGTCGGTATTAACGCCACTATACTCACTGTAAGCTTCAATGAGGTTATTTGGCTGAAAGTCTGGATAGCGATTAATACAATCGCTATTGATTGAATAAATCCCAGGGCCAGATGCCTCGTTGGCATTAAGCCAAATTTTGGAGGCAAATGCACCATTGCCCGCTTGCAAGCGACGCGCCGATTGATAGGGCACCATATCGACAATTTCTTGTCTCGCTAGTTTGTTTATATTTTTCATGCCATTGTACTCTCTAACCTTATTGTCACAGCTCTTTTGTGACCATCTAAACCTTCAGCATCTGTTAACTCTGTTATACAGTCAGCGATATTAGCCAATCCTTGTCGCGTTATTTGTTGTACGGTAAATCGACGTGAAAAATCAGCTAACGATAAACTTGATACAACTTTTGAATAACCATATGTTGGTAAAACATGATTTGTACCGCTTGCATAGTCACCTGCAGACTCAGGTGTGTAGGCGCCAACAAAAATAGATCCCGCATTACGCAGCTTCGTTAATAATTGTTCAGCATTTTCTGTTTGTACAATAAGGTGTTCCGGGCCATATAAATTTGAGACCTCACAGGCTTGTTCGAGGTTATTCGTTAATATCAACCTGCTTTGGCTAAGTGCTTTTAGCGCAATGTCTTTACGCGAGAGCATTTGCACTTGTTGATTTAGGGCTTCATTAACGTGTTCGATCAGTGCTTGGCTATCAGATAATAATATTACTTGGCTATCTGGACCATGTTCAGCTTGGGATAGCAAATCGGCAGCAACAAAGCTCGGGTTAGCATTTTTATCGGCAATAACTAATACTTCTGAGGGGCCTGCTGGCATATCGATAGCAAAACCAGCTACTTGTTGAGAAAGCTGTGTTTTCGCTTCGGTTACATATTTGTTTCCAGGGCCAAATATCTTATTAACAGCGGCAATTGAAGGTGTACCGTAAGCGAGTGCAGCACAAGCTTGTGCACCACCTACGGCGTAAATTTCATCAATTTGACATAATTTTGCAGCAGCTAAAACTTCAGGAGCAATATTGCCTTGCTTGTTTGGCGGGCTGACTAATACGACTCTTTCACAGCCAGCAAGTTGTGCAGGAACCCCAAGCATTAATGCTGTTGATGGTAATGGGGCGCTACCCGCAGGAATATACAAGCCAACACTTTCAATCGCTTCTGTTTTTAATGTACATACAACGCCAGGTGTTGTTTCTACGGTTATATCTTGCGGCTGTTGTGCTTGGTGAAATCGCTTTATTTGTTGATAGGCAGTTTCTATTGCAGCGAGTCGCGCCTCACTCAGCGAAGCAATAGCCTCTGCAATTTGCTGTTCACTTACTCGTAAAGTATCTAATGTTACGCCATCAAAGCGCTCACTAAAATTGATGATAGCTTGATCACCTTTTGTTTTTACTTCATTAATAATATTGGCGACTTGTGTTGCTAACAAGTCACTTTCAGCAAGCGCTGGACGAGCCAACGCGTTGCATTTTTCCTGTGCATTTAATGCCTGCCAGTTAATCATACTGATGCTCATTTTTTCAATTACCCCATCATTTTTTCAATTGGCATCACTAAGATAGAATCACAGCCTAGTGCTTTTAATCCTTCCATTGTTTCCCAAAAGAAGGTTTCGGTGGCAACTACGTGTACCGCAACTTTGTCGTCTCGCCCTGCTAAAGGGAGTATCGTTGGTGTTTCTTTGCCCGGCATCAGTGCACTGACCTGACTAATTTTATCTTGTGGTGCGTGCAACATGATGTATTTACTTTCTTTGGCTTTCATTACGCCTTGAATACGCGGTAACAATGTATCTAGAATTGTTTGTTTTTCGGGGGCTAGTGGCACTGCAGTTTGAATAAGCGACGCTTTAGAGCGAAATATTTCCTCAACCTCAACCAAACCATTGGCTTCAAGTGTTGCGCCCGTTGAAACTAAATCACAAATGCCATCTGCTAAACCAACACGTGGAGCAACTTCAACGGATCCTTTTAACAAGCAAAACTCAATGTTAATGCCCTGATCGTCTGCGTATCTTTGTAGCAGTTGCGGATAGGTTGTCGCAAACCTTTTACCATTTAAACTCTCAACGCCTTGATAGTTGAATTCCTCAGGCATTGCGATAGAAAGTCGACAGCCACCAAAATTTAATGGTGTCGTTTTAATATACTCTGATTTAGCACCTAATCGTTTACGTTCAAGTGCTGTTTCTTCGAGGGTGTTGTCACCGACAATACCTAAGTCGCAGACGCCATCCATTACTAACCCTGGAATATCTGAACTTCGAACACGCATAATATCAATAGGCATGTTGGCTACATGTGCAAGTAAGCGCCTATCAGAAACGTTAATTTTTAAGCCGCAACGTTTTAAAAGTGCTTGAGTTTCATCACTTAAGCGACCTGATTTTTGCATTGCAATGCGTAAGCGAGTTTCAGTAGTCATTGTTTCATTCCTAATTAATTTATTCGTTAATTTAAAAGTGTTTACCCTGTATATACAATTTACATGCCCTAAAAACGACAAAACCCCCGAGAGAGGTGGACTCTTTCGGGGGTTTGGGTAATGACTTTTACTTTATTCCGCTGAAAGGTCCAATAGCCCCTCAGCGAATAAACCTGAGCGGCTAATTCGTATGATGGTGATGATGAATTACGTTCAGGTTTAAGTACATATAATACGTTCTCTATTTTCATGTTGTGTATAGTAAGTACAGCACCATTTAAGGTGATCTTTCTATACAATTCAGTGTTAATACTCTAATTGCTTTTTACATTACTGATAAAATGCGAGAAGGGCAAGTACTAAAAGTGATCGTTTTATGACATTATCATCTAAACGTTTAAACTTTGTTCTATATCAGCCGATAACATAACTAGGATCTGTTGAACTTTTGCGTTTAGTTTTGCAGCAGTTTATTGGTATTTAGGCAAGGCATTGCGATTAATATGTGGTTATTCCACATGAAAACGCATTAACGACGTATAAATGACAAAAAACGCTGCCCTTTGGGTTCAGTTAAACGCTATTTCTTCATCGTTGTTCGCAATTTACATGGAATAACCATGCGACATTGCTCATGCCTTGAACAAAAAGCGTTTAGTTCGAACAAAATTTAATCTCAAAAGTTCAACAGACCCTAAGTATAAACAGTGTAATTGATTGAAATTTAACGATTGAAACAGGTGCATAATGGATATTTTTACCACGGCTTTAACTCGTGTAAGAACGACACCGATAAAACCGGATAAATTACGCGTTAAGTCGCTTTCAAAACAGGCTGCAACAAAGGCACTTTCTGATGATCTAGATCATCTGGAAGACCATGAGTTGTATTTTGTTAAAGATGCACATTCACACGCAGAGCAACAGCAAGAATCACCGACTGAACAAGAAACGAAAGCGAATAGCGAAAGTGAGTCGCCACAGTATGTTGTAGACGAAATTGTTGAACCTGAAATCTTACACAAGCAAGATGTATTGCATCCAAAACATCAGGAAGAAGACAAAGATGACGATGATGATCAACCTCACTTAGATATTTATGTATAAAAAGTTAATTATGGTCTGTCTTTCGTTTACCTTGCATAGCCCCGATATTGAGAATGACATCAATTTGTCGCTGTTCCCTTACTGTTAAAATTATTTAAGTGTGATTAATATGGGTTTTTTATTTATTCGTGCAATGTTTTAGTAGAACCTAGAGTTTTAAATTACGCAAGGCCCTACGTAAAAGTAAACAAAATTCAACTTACAATTTGTTTACTTTTACTTTTACTTTTACTTTTGCTAGGTTTTGAGCTTATTTTAAAAGCTAATACTCTAAGGAACAGAATAATGAAGTATAATAAGGTAATTATAGTAGCGTTTATTTTAGCAATATTGAACGTATCAACTAATGTTTTAGCCAACGAAGAATTAAAATTAAGCCCTAAAATGCACTCAAGTGTTAACAAAATGGCTAAATATTTTGGGTTGAAACCGAGCGATTATATTATTTTGTCTTCGAAAGTCATGAGTCGACTGAACGGTTATAACGATTCTCCTTTGCCAAGCCTTCATTCGAACCCAACATATATACTTTTGATGGATAAGTTTAATTCGGGGTTAGCACTTGATAAATATGAGTTGAATGAGCTTGAAAGAATTCGTACAAACTCAGAGCAAGCACTCTTAACTTCTTTTGGTATTGCCAAAGATAAATTAACGCTTGGTAAATTAAACGAGGTGGTAAGCTATTTGTTATTGTATCGAAAAAGTAACAGCATTGCTTCGAACACTAATGACGTATCATCTTATTCTTTCAGTGGAGAAGATGAGGAAGATGAAATTGAAGTAATTGTAGTTACCCCCGAAATTATTAGTCAATACGAAGCAGGGTTTGGAGACGTAAGTGTATATATCTGGCAACAAGCATCAAATTTATCAGGTTATCAAAATGGTGCATATGCAACGTCATTTATCGTTAAGTTTACTGGGAGTGGAAATAATACCGCGACTCAACAAAGGTGGCTAATCTACTCGAATGGAACAGTAGCTGAAGCAGGTCCAATTATTGCTTGCTCGGAAGGGGGAGTATGCAATCCAGTATAGTATATGTTTATTAATAACGGATTGTATTTATAGTTTCCATAGTAAAATATTGGACCCAGACGTTAAGACATGTGTGAATCTATGGTTTTGAATGATGTTAAAATGGCAAACACCAGTAGATGTGAACATATAAATGAATTACAAAAGTATTAAACAGGCTTTTCATGTATCACGCTTTTTATAGTATCCATTTTATATAATGGCATTTATATTCTCAATTAAACCGTATATTAAGGTCTTAGATTATGCGATTGAACATGTAGTTATTTTGCTCACGGTTCTGAATAACTTTTTATATTTCTAGGACTGGAACTTGGTTTTGCCACTCTGCAGGATATCAATAAAATTCCAATTGAGTTTGAGAAAAAGTGGTTAATGAGCCTAAAATGAGCAAAATATTTATATTGATAACCTCAGTATCTACTATTTCAATGCTGCTTTTCGGTCTTTTGGGCTGTTAGTTGATTGATAATGTATACCCAATATTAGAATATCTGTTGATATTCTAATATTGGGTATTGGTGTGATAAAGCCCCAACCTTAAATGATGGAAATGAATACTCAATTGTAAAGGCGTGTTGATCTTTTAAGTGTAAAGTAAAAACTATAATTAAATCCAAGTAACTGTCTTCCAATTCAGACACAGCGCTTTATAATGAGCGCAAATTTTCAATGCCCAATGTCTATGACTCCTGTAGAGCAAGCTTTTTCGTCATCTGGTGTACTCGCTAAGGTGTTGTCAGGGTATTCCCCTCGGCAAGCGCAAATAGATATGGCGTTAGAAGTTGAACTTGCGATAGATAACCAAACGAGCTTAGTGGTTGAAGCGGGTACTGGCACTGGAAAAACCTTTGCATATTTGATCCCTGCATTGCTGTCTGAGCAAAAAGTGATCGTTTCTACAGGAACAAAAAACCTTCAAGAACAATTATTTCATAAAGATATCCCTTTGCTTCGAAAGGCGATGGCGACTAATGCGCAAATGGCATTGTTGAAAGGGCGAGCCAATTATCTCTGTTTGTATCGCTTGGCATTATACCAGCAAGAGCGTGGGCAATTAGATGCGCAATCACTTGCTGATTTCGTTAAGGTGCAATCGTGGAGTACATCAACTCAAACGGGTGATATAGGTGAGCTCATTGACGTAGCAGAAGACTCACAAATATTTCCTTATGTTACTAGTACATTAGATAACTGCTTGGCAAAAGATTGTCCTAATATTGACGACTGCTACCTCGTAAAAGCCCGCAAACGGGCAATTGATGCCGATGTTGTGGTGGTTAATCATCATTTATTTTTCGCCGATATGGCACTCAAAGATACCGGATTTGGCGAACTTATCCCTAAGGCCGATGTCATTGTTTTTGATGAAGCGCATCAAATTCCAGACATTGCTAGTGAATACTTTGGCGATGCTTTTTCAACACGACAATTACTCGATTTATGTTCAGATATTTTACAGCTTTATCACACATCTTTAACGGATGTGAAGCAGCTAGGCAAAGCCGCAGAAAAACTACAAAAAACTGCGATGGAATTTCGTTTATTGTTTAGACATGATCCGGAACGAGGTAATTGGCGTGAAAAAATACAGCTGCCTCGCATTAAACGAAGTTTTGAAAATATAAAAACAGATCTCGATTTTTTATACCAAGTGATCAAACTTTGTATTTCTCGCAGTGAAGCGATTGATAACTGCTTTGAACGTGCCGTTTCTATTTTAGCAAAGTACGATATCATGGCTGATGTAGAACAGCTTGGTATGAGTTATTGGTACGAAACGACAAGGCGTCACGTAGTTTTACACTTAACGCCATTGAGTGTGGCTGATAAGTTCAGTGACTATATGCAGCAAGCTAATGCAGGTTGGATTTTTACTTCCGCGACGATTGCAGTAAATGGTGGCTTTGAACACTTCACTGAACAACTTGGCATTTCCAGTGCTAATACACTATTAGTTGATAGTCCTTTTGATTATTTACAACAATCACAACTATTGGTTCCTCGATATTTGCCTGATGCTCAAAGTCCACAGCGCGCAACAGCGTTAGCAGAGCTTGCGATACCGTTAATTAGCGCAAGTAACGGTGCATGTTTCATGTTGTTCACCAGTTACCGTATGTTAAATATGGTTGCTGACTATTTAGCTGAGCATATTGATAATCCTTTGTTAGTACAGGGGCAAATGAGTAAACGCAAAATGCTCGATGAGTTTATCGCGATTCCTGATGCTGTATTATTGGCTACGGCAAGTTTTTGGGAAGGCGTTGATGTAAGAGGCGATAAACTCACCTGTGTCATCATTGATAAACTACCATTTGCCTCTCCTGACGATCCGATGCTACAAGCACGAAGCGAAGATGCTAGACGTCAAGGTGGCGATCCATTTCACGATATTCAGCTACCGCAAGCAGTGATAGCTTTAAAACAAGGTGTTGGTCGTTTAATTCGAGATGTATCCGACCAAGGTGTCATGGTAATATGTGACGATAGACTCGTTAATCGTCCTTATGGACAAGTTTTTTTGAGTAGTTTACCCGATATGAAACGTAGCCGAGATACAGATGCTGCGAGTCGATTTCTTGCAAATCTGCACCAGAAGACAAACCAGAAGTAATAAGATTATGTTAAATTTGATCGCAATAGATACGTCAACTGAAGCCTGCTCTGTCGCTATATCATGGCAAGGTAAGCTTTTTGAGAAATTTGAACTTTGCCCACAATCACACAGCACTATTTTGTTGCCAATGATAGATGATTTGCTACAAGAAGCGGGTTGTACATTGCAACAACTTGACGGCTTAGTTTTTGGGCAGGGCCCAGGAAGCTTTACTGGTGTGCGCATTGGTATTGGCGTTGCGCAAGGGTTAGCTTTTTCCGCTGATTTACCTGTCGTGGGCGTATCAACACTACAAGCTATGGCGCAACAAGCTTTTGAACAATGCCAACAACCTAGGGTTATTGCGGCAATTGATGCGAGAATGTCAGAAATTTATTTGTCGGCTTATCAGGCTGATGTAAACGGCATTATGCAACCTGTAATCGGTGAGACGGTCATTGCACCCGATAAAGCTGAAAGTTACATAAATGATGCTATATCAGATGCATATGCAGTTGGTACTGGGTGGCAAACGTACCTTGAATTACTGGCCCCACTTGCGAAAAATGCGGTAGAACTAGACATTGTATTTCCGCGAGCAACGGCTATGTTAACACTCGCAACGTTGCAGTTTGAAAAAGGTAATGCTGTCAGTGCTGAGCATGCTGCACCAGTATATGTACGTGATACAGTTTCTTGGAAAAAATTGCCAGGTAGATAATAGACTTGGTCATTTGCTGAAAATTTGATACATTTATTATTATGCAAGTTAATAGTTCAACAGCTTACACGCCGCAAGTTAATACAAACGCGAATATCGAAAGCCAAAACAAGGTTAATCGAGAAAGCGAACAATTACTCGTTCGCGAACAGCAGCAAAAAACGGCAGAGCGTGAAAATCAGAAATCTCAACAACAGCGTTTTGATGTTGATGAGCAGTCTATTGTTTTTGTTGAACAGGAACAGCAGCGTTTGTCTGCACAAAACGCCCAAGATCAACAAGCTGAACAAGGTCAGGCGCAATATGACCAACCTTCTCAGCGAAATCAAACTGCCGTATCTGCGTATCGAGCAATTGATAATCAGCAACAACAAGATATCATTGCGCAATCCTTTGGTGTCGACCTCTACGCTTAATTAACGAGTAACTTTATTGGCTACTGACAACGCGCAAACTATTAAGAGCAGTTTTTTTCAAAGGTACCAACTTTTCTTAATATTCATTTTGGCGTTTATCCTTGTCGAGATCCCTTTTATTTCCTTACCGTTTAAATGGTTAGAAAGCTACTTTCATGAATTAAGCCATGGGTTAGCCGCTATTCTAACTGGCGGACGGATTATTAGTATTGAACTAAGTGCCGATGGTTCTGGGTTGTGCACAACACAAGGGGGGAGTCGCTTTGTTGTTAGCTTTATGGGTTATGCTGGCGCAAGCCTTTTTGGTTATTGGTTAGTCCGTATTTCAATGTTACATCATTTAATAACGAAATTAGTTGTTGCTATTTTATGGTTAGTTATTGCCGTAACGCTCGTTTTTTGGGTTAAAGACATACTTACGCTATTTATAACCTTGCTTTTATTGGCACTGGTTACGTTTAAAGCCTTTTACAGTGGCAAAAAATACTTACCGTTAGCTTTACAGTTCATTGGGGCAACGGTATTACTTAATAGCATTAAGAGTCCGCTTTATTTGTTTGATGGCGGAGCTTTAGGCGATGGCGCTACGTTAGCAAATATGACCTTAATACCTGAAATGATTTGGGTGGTGATTTGGTGTGGTATTGGTATGATAACCTTATATCTGTTAGTTAAAAAACAAACATTTCAGCAGCGTTAATTGGAGAATTATATGTATACTCGAACTCTATTCATGAGCTTTTTTGCCTTAGTCATGAGCGGCTGTGTCCATGTTCCTGAAAAACTGACTGTTTCAGAGAACACTAATTTAACAAATTTTGAACAGGCAAAACGTGCTGATAGCAACCTGAAAGGGCAACAAGCTAGGTGGGGCGGGGTAATTGCTAAAGTAACAAATCAGTCGGAAAATACCATTATTGAAGTGGTGCATTTTGACTTGAAACCTTCTATGCGTCCTAAAGTTAAAGATGAAACGAAAGGGCGTTTTAAAGTCATTTACCCAGGCTTATTAGATCCCGTTATTTTCAAAGAAGGTCGCAGCATTACCGCTATCGGTCAAGTAGGTATTTTATCCTCGGGTAAAATAGGCGAACATGATTATCAGTATCCTACGTTAATGGCTGATTATGTGCATTTGTGGAAAGAAGTGAAGCAAGTTGATGTAAGAGTTGAGCATTACCCTCATTGGTATGCGCCTTCGTTATGGTATTACTCTAGACCTTATTATCACCGCCCAGTTTATCGACGAGTTAACGGACCTACTAAGCCTAAAGTTCAAAAAAAATAAGTTATCTTTTGTATTAAGGCTTTGATGTGCGCGAATTTTCAGCGACAAACTCGAATATAAGTTTTTCAGGTCTTGCCACAGGGCTTGTCAATAAAAAACCGGTATTGTGTTTACATGGTTGGTTAGACAATGCCGCGAGTTTTGTACCCCTTATGGCACATTTAACAGATCGTTATCTCGTTGCTATTGATTGGCCAGGCCATGGGCACTCTGCGCACCGTGGCCAAGATGCACATTATCACTTTATCGATTATGTCTATGATTTACTGTTATTGATTGAACACCAGGGCTGGCAAAGCGTCGATATTGTTGGCCATTCAATGGGAGGCATGGTCGCACAAGCCTTTGCAGCTTCTTTTCCTGAAAAAGTATCAAGCGTAACCTTAATTGATGCTATGGGCTTTATTACTGAAAGCGCTGAAAATACAACGCAACAATTACGTAAAGGTATGAAAAGCCGCTTACAGCTAAGCACAAAAAGTAAACCAGTACATTTATCAGTTGAATCAGCGATTAAAGCAAGAATGTCTGTTTCTGATTTAACTTATGAGTCTGCTAAACTTATTGTAGGACGTGGTATTGTTGCTCATGAAAATGGCTATACTTGGCGAGCAGATAGCCGATTAAGAAATACATCCCCTTATCGGCTAACGAAATCACAAGCACGGCAACTGGTGAGTGATATAGCAAGCCCTGTACAACTGATCTGTGGTGATCATGGCTTAGATATTGTTGACAAAGGTATAGCAACCTTTAAAGCATATTTTAAGCAATTGACGGTTCATCAAATTGCAGGTGGACATCATGTGCATATGGAGTTGCCTAAAAAAACAGCGGTGTTAATTGACGAATTTATTAAAAAGCCTGTTAAATAGTAGAAACTGTCATTAAAAAGTGAGATTTCACCGAAAAGTGATAGACATTAGACCAGTATTACAGTAAAACTTGCTGATTCAAACAAGTGTTTCAAAATAACGACTAGCCCAAATCTCTTGTAAAAATATAACTCAATTAAGAGATCAGTATAGAATAATTTAAATAACAGGCTAGAGTTAACATTGCGTGCAAGAGAGGAGATGCATAGTGCAAAAAGTATGGCTTGAAAAAAGTTATCCACCCGGAGTACCTCACGAAATTGATCCGGATAAATACAGCTCATTAGTGGAAATGTTTGATAAATATGTCGGCATTTATGCAAATCGTGCTGCCTTTATAAATATGGGGGCAGAAATTACCTATGCAGAATTGGAGCAACAAGCAAAGGCTTTTGCCGCATATTGTCAACAAGAATTAGGGCTCAAGAAAGGCGATCGATTTGCTATCATGGTACCTAACTGTTTGCAGTACCCAGTAGCATTATTTGGAGCTCTCCTTGCGGGATTAACAGTTGTAAATGTCAACCCATTGTATACAGCGCGTGAATTAGAGCATCAGTTAAATGACTCCGGCACGACCGCGATGCTCATTATAGAAAATTTTGCACATACCTTGGAAAAGGTTATCGATAATACGCCAATAAAACATGTTGTATTAACGTCTCTAGGTGATCGTTTAGGGATGGTTAAAGGGAAAATTGTTAATGCCGTCGTAAAACATGTTAAGAAGATGGTACCAGCGTTTTCATTAAAGAATACTATTCGTTTCAATACGGTTATTAGAAAAGGAAGTACACTGCCATTTACGCCTGTGTTATTAAAAGGTGATGATCTAGCGTTTTTACAATATACAGGTGGAACAACTGGAGTGTCTAAAGGTGCGATGTTAACGCACCGCAACATGGTTGCTAACCTTGAACAAGCTAAAGCCGTTATTAAGCCGCAACTTGAAGAGGGAAAAGAGTTAGTTGTAACTGCACTGCCGCTTTATCATATTTTTGCATTAACCGCGAATTGCTTAACGTTTATTACGCTAGGCGGTACAAACTTGTTGATTACAAATCCACGAGATATGCCTGGCTTTGTTAAAGAATTAGGTAAATATCAATTTACTGCCATTACTGGTGTGAATACTTTGTTTAATGGTTTATTAAACACTCCAGGTTTTGCTGATTTAGATTTTAGCTATTTGAAGGTCTCGTTAGGTGGGGGGATGGCTGTTCAGCGTCCGGTTGCTGAAAAATGGGAAACTGTGACAAAAACACGATTACTTGAAGGTTATGGTTTAACCGAGTGTGCGCCACTTGTTACGTTGAGTCCATACAATCAGGCTCATTATAATGGCAGTATAGGGTTACCTGCACCATCAACAGATATTCGTATAATAAAAGATGATGGTACAGAAGCTGGAATTGGCGAAGCAGGTGAGCTTTGCGTTAAAGGGCCGCAAGTGATGGCCGGTTACTATCATCGCAAAGAAGCGACTGAAGAAATATTAAATGACGGTTGGTTAGCAACCGGTGATATTGCTACCATGGATGATGCTGGTTATTTTAGAATTGTTGATCGAAAGAAAGACATGATTATCGTCTCTGGTTTTAATGTTTTCCCTAATGAAATAGAAGAAATTGCAGTATCACATGAGGGAATATTAGAGGCAGCCGCTGTTGGTATTCCACATGAAATAAGTGGAGAAGAAGTGAAGCTTTTTGTCGTGTTAAAAGATACCACTTTAACGACAGAAGACATAATTAAGCACTGCAAGAAAAACCTGACAAATTATAAAGTTCCTAAGCATATTGAAATTAGGGAAGAATTACCCAAGACAAATGTAGGTAAAATATTAAGAAGAGAGTTACGCTAGAAGGTGTTCAATCTTTAGCATAAAAACGCCGAGCTTAGCTCGGCATTTTTATGTGTATAGCAATAAAGGCTACTGTGCTTTTATGACTTGCCCTGTTGTGTTTTGGCTATCATCTGACATCAAATAGACATAAAGTGGCATGATGTCTTCTGGTGTCGCTAACGTTGACTGATCTTCTGCTGGGTATGCGGTTGCACGCATAGCTGTTGCTGTTGCGCCTGGGTTAATAGCGTTCACACGGAGGTTAGACTCGTCATATTCATCTGCAATGACTTGCATTAATCCTTCGGTGGCAAATTTTGATACACTATAAGCGCCCCAATAGGCTCGCCCCTTACTACCTACACCTGATGAGGTAAAAACTAATGACGCATTATCCGCTTTTAGCATGGTTGGAATTAATGCTTGGGATAACAAATGTTGCGCTGTGACATTAACCTTAATCGTATCGTCCCAAATCTGCTGGTGAATATGTGTGTACGGTGTTAACTCACCCAACATTGAAGCATTAAGAAGCGCACCATCTAGGTGACCAAATTGTTGGGCAATGGTGGAAGACATATCAATGTAATTCTGTTGTGTAGCACCTTTTAAATCTAATGGTACGATTGCAGGTTCTGCACCGCCATTTGCGATTATTTCATCATAAACCTGCTCAAGCTTTTGTACCGTTTTTCCTAATAAAATTACCGTCGCGCCTAATTTTGCGTAGGTAAGTGCTGCTTGACGACCAATACCGCTGCCAGCACCTGTTACTAAGATAACTTTTTTGGCTAAGCAATTGTCTTTCATCGTGTAGTTGAACATGGTGATTTAAAACTTAAAGAAAAATAAAACGGTATATTACTCACTGATTGGCTATATGACGAGAAAAAGTTAAGCGTTCGGTGATAGTTTTCACAAAATATCATTAATTTGTGAAAAAAGCGCTAGCGAAATGGCTGTTCTTAGGTTAAGTTTAACTGGTCTAACTTGTTAAATTTGACTAAGTCTTGATAATAAAAATAAGTCCTAATTACAATTATAAGAAGACTAGTCTATGGGGAGAAAAAATGAAAAAGCTAGTTTTGAGTCTCGCAATTGCAAGCACCCTTGGCTTGGTAGCCTGTGATAGCGAAACTGTCAAAGATGTTAAAAAAGAGGTAGCAAATGAGGCTCCTGTAGTTGTTACACCCGCGCGAATTGTATTTGATCCAGCGTCAGGCATAGAAGGCCTCTCAGTACCGAATGACCTGATTTTTTCAGGCTCTCAAGACGGAACACTTGAAATTCCAGTAGCAGATCCAACAAATGGTGCAGATCCTTTTGTAGCGGCTAGCGCACTCGATGGCTGGTCGACAGTAAATCCATTTGTGATTAATATCGATGTACCTGACGGTCGTATGCTAGATGGTGATAGCGTCTTTAATCCAAATTCAGTTCGTGTATTTGAAACGATTATGGGCGGAGACACGTCAGATGCAGATTGTGCCACAGTTACGCGAGGCCTCGCTTGCAAGGTTGTTAAAGAATTAACGTATTTAGAAGATTTTGTTACGCAAAAATCGGGCAATGCAGTTGCTTTCGTTCCACTTAAGCCACTAAAAGGCAAAACTACTTATGTCTTTGCGTTAACGAATAGTTTGCAAGATAGTGATGGTAATGCCATTGCAGGTTCAACAACGTATGAACTTGCTCGACAAGATATCAATGAAAAACCACTTGGCAGTGAATCACAACTCGTACTTCAAGGTGTCATCAATAGTTACGAAAAAGCGGTGGTTGCTGCTGGTGTACCAAGTGAAGACATTATTTATACGATGGCGATGACAACGCAATCGACAACTGATGTTATGAATACCTTAAAAAGCTTAATGGCGAATAACCTGCAGCAAGGCAACTATCCATCGGTAACAATGAGCGATACCGGTATGTCTGTTGCTGATGTTCTGGCAGCGCAGTTACCGCCATCAGCGGTACCTTTATATTCAGCAGCAAATTATTTGAAAGGTAGTATTACTTTACCATATTATTCAGGAATACCTTCGGCTGAAAACCCTACAGCGCCCGTCAACACTTGGTGGACAGCATTATGTGATTCTGCAGCAATGTTAGCAGGCCTTGCTGCACAAAACCCTGCAGCTATTCCAGCAGAAGCGGTGAGTCCTACTGATGAGCAATGTATGGCAATATCTCAAGCGAGTGGTTTGCCTGCGCCAGGTTTACGTGACTTGGGCATTGATACTGAACGTAACTTAACGAAATATAATCCAGTACCAAAAGTGAATGCGATGTTGCCACTTGAAGTACAGATGACAACGCCAGATTTGGCTTGGGCTAACCCTGTTCGTGCAAGCATGGGGCTACCTGCACTATCTGAGCCAGCAGAAGGTTGGCCGGTTGTCATTCTTCAACATGGCATTACAACGAAAAAAGAAGTAATGCTAAATCTAACGGGCATTTTGGCTATTAATGGTATCGCAACGGTCGCCATTGACTACCCGTTACATGGTACACGAGGTTTTGATGTTGATGGCGTGCCAGGCGACGACATTAATGCGACTGAAATAAGTGCATTACACTACATGAACTTAGGTAGCATGTTAACGATGCGAGATAACACCCGTCAAAGTGCAATAGATTTACTGGGCTTACGTATGGGGTTAAACTTCTTTAATGGCGTTGATAGTGATGGCAACAACATCAATATTAATACCAATGAAGTGCACTTTTTAGGGCACTCATTAGGTGCTATTTATGGAATGAATGCGGTAACATTAGCAAATACACCACTTGCGCCAACGTTTGATCCACTACTTAAAATTACGACAAACATCTTAGCGATGCCAGGATTAATGTTACCTAACTTTGGTATTGAATCTCCGGCCTTTGAAAGCTTAGCCAAGTCGAATTTAGCACTTAGTTCTTCTGATGAATTTGCTGCTTTCATCGCGCAGTCTTATCCAACAGGTTATACTCAAGAACAGTTGTCTGGTGCGTATGAGCTTTTCTATGATAGCTTAGAGCCAAGCCAACAAGCGTCACTTGATGCGGTATTTGCACAATTTACTTTAATTGCTCAAACAGTAAATGATTCAGGTGACCCGGTAAATTATGTTCAACAGTTAGCCGCAACGGCTACACCAACGTTGTTATTTGAAATTGTTGGTGATGGTATGGACAATTTGCCAGATCAAGTAGTAACCAATACTTCACCATTTACGCCGTTGGGAGGTACTGAACCTGCTATTGCCTTATTGGGGTTACCTAATGTAAATGACTCTGCACAAGGTTCTGGGGCTGTTAGATTTAAATATGGTCATCATGGTTCATTACTTGATCCTAGAGCTAATGAAGCATCCCCTGATGCAGAAAAAAGCGCACGTGTAATGACTGAAATGCAAAAACAATTAGTAAGCTTTATCTTGAGTAAAGGTCAAGCTATTGTTGTTAACGATGCAGACGTAATAAAATAGCGTCAATACACTTTACAATTTTTATCAAAAGCCTCAACGTATATCGTTGGGGCTTTTTTTATGAAAATTAACCCCCATTTATACCAAATAGAATAAAAATATATTCAGTAGCCGAGTGAACGTTGAATATTCAAGAAGTCTTATCTCTATGAATAGGCTAGTGTTTTATTATTACTGAATAGTACTTGTTATCCGAATGACTAAAAGGGAGTATCCTTTGGAATTTTTATACGAATATGGTTTGTTTCTCGCTAAAACAATTACCTTTGTGCTAGCTTTCGCAGGAATTGTTGCCATTATTGCAGCATCAGCAATGAAGCAAGCACAGAAAAAGGGAGAGCTTGAAGTTTCTGATATCTCTGAACAACTGAAAGATATTGAAGAAGAAGTAACTCACCATTTATTGAGTAAAGAAGCGCTTAAAGAAAAAGAAAAACAAGATAAGAAAGCTGAGAAATTAAAAGCCAAAGAAGATAAAAAAGCTGCTGATGAGGGCACAAATAAGTCTGAACCAAAGTTATTTGTTATTGATTTTAAAGGTAGCATAGACGCTAAAGAGGTTTCTGCATTAAGAGAAGAAATTACCGCAATTTTGATGGTAGCGACAGCGCAAGATGAAGTACTCGTAAAGCTTGAAAGTAGTGGTGGTATGGCTCACTGTTATGGCCTAGCAGCATCGCAATTGGAGCGTATTAAGCAAGCAAATATCCCACTCACTATTTCAGTCGATAAAGTCGCTGCTAGTGGCGGTTATATGATGGCTTGCGTAGCAGATAAAATTGTAAGTGCGCCTTTTGCTATCGTGGGCTCGATAGGGGTTATTGCTCAAATCCCTAACTTTAATAAAGTATTGAAGAAAAATGATGTTGAATTTGAACAGCTTACTGCTGGTGAATTTAAACGTACATTAACGATGTTTGGCGAAAATACAGATAAGGGGCGAGAGAAATTTAAAGAAGAGCTAGAGGAAATGCACGACCTTTTTAAAGCACATATTAAAGAACATCGCCCAGAATTAGATGTTGAAAGTGTAGCAACGGGAGAAACTTGGTTAGGTAAGAAAGCAATCGCATTAAACCTCGTTGACAGTTTAATGACGAGTGATGACTACATTTGCCAAGCCAATAAAGAAAAGAAAGTTATCGGGATAAAATATGCCGTTAAAAAAGGGTTAGCTGACAAACTTTCGAAAGCAGCATCAATGTCGATTGATAACGTTATGAGTAAGTTATGGCAACATAATCGTATTTTTCCTAGTTGAGATGTTTAAACAGGCGACGTTAATACATGGACGCAAATTTTTGGCATAAATGTTGGCAGCGAAACACTATAGGGTTTCATCAAGTTGAGTTTCATCCTTGGCTTGAACAGCTTATATTGCCTGAATTATTAACAAGTAATGACACTGCGAATGCGATTGATAGCGATGACGCTTGTAAACGTGTATTTGTGCCATTATCAGGTAAATCAGATGATATGTTATGGTTTGCTAACTATGGTGAAGTCGTTGGTGCTGAGTTAAGTCGTATTGCTTGCCGTGATTTTTTTAAAGAACAAGGGCTTGATATTCAAGCTCAAGTACATGATGAGTTTAATGTATATCAACATGAAAACATTAGCTTGTGGCAAGGGGACTTTTTTAATTTAACGTGTGAAGATGTCGGCGACTTTCATTGGATATATGATAGGGCAGCTCTTGTTGCATTACCTGAGGAAATGCAACAACGCTATGTCAAGCATTTACAGACGTTTATAAAGCCTATAACTAAACTGTTTTTATTAACGGTAGAGTTTCCTGCCAATGAAATGTCTGGTCCACCTTTTTCTATAAATGAAACTGCCGTTAAGGCGTTATTTAACAATTATAATGTTAACTGTTTGGCCGTAAAGGCGATACCTGATAAACGCTTCGCTCAACGTGTATTTAACGTTAGTCAGTTCGTTGAAAAGCTTTACGTAATTACCCATCATTAATGCAAAAAGTGCAAAAAGGGGTCAGGTACATTAAAGTTTTACCTTTAATGTACCTGACCCCTTTTTTGATTATGTTGTCAATCTTTTAAATGATGAAAGTCAATTTCTTCTATTTTCTGGCCTGCTTTTTCATTGTTGAAAATGTCTTGATCTAACTGTCCTTCCGATTTCGCTACAATTGTCGTTACCATGCAATCACCGGTAACATTTACAGCTGTTCGGGTCATGTCGAGTAAACGGTCAACACCAATAATTAACGCTATACCTTCAACGGGCAGACCTACTTGATCTAGCACCATAGCAAGCATGATTAAACCAACACCAGGTACGCCAGCAGTACCAACTGAAGCTAATGTGGCTGTTAAAATAACAGTTAAGAAATCGGTAACTGTTAAGTCGACATTGAATACCTGTGCAATGAATACTGTCGCAACACCTTGCATAATTGCAGTACCATCCATATTGATTGTTGCACCTAATGGCACAGTAAAGGATGAAATTGCATTATTTGCGCCAATTTTCTTGGTTGCAGTTTCCATGGTAACTGGAATTGTTGCATTGCTACTTGAAGTAGAAAATGCAAATAACATTGCATCTCGCATCTTCTTTAAAAATGTTAAAGGGTTTAAGCCCGCTAATGCTTTTAATAAGACTGAGTAGGTGACAGTGCCATGCAATATTAGTACGAAAAATACAACGAAGAAATATTTGATAATATTCCCGAACACACTAAAGTCCATGGTGGCAAAGAGTTTAGCAAGCAAACAAAAGACCCCGTATGGCGCTAAGTTCATTAATATTGTTACCAATCGCATTATCACAACGTTTAAGTCTTCAAACATTTTTGCAATGCGGTTACCTGACTCGCCTGAAAGTGCAATCGCGATACCAAAAAGTAGTGCGAAGATAATGACTTGCAGCATATTTCCTTGTGCAAAAGCTGCAAAAGGATTAGTTGGAAACATCTGTATAAACACTTGCGCTAAGCTTGGTGCCTCTTTCGCTTCAAATGAAGTACTCGTTGTCATATTTACACCTTCACCTGGTGAAACAACCAAAGCGATAAACATGGCAATACTGATGGCAATAGCGGTTGTGAGTAGATATAAACTAACGGCTTTGCCGCCAATTCTACCTAATTTTGTTGTATCTTGTAACGAACACGTTCCACAGATCAGTGAAACAAACACTAGTGGAACAACGAGCATTTTTAAACTGGCGATGAATATTTGTCCACCAACTTCAAATACACCATCCACTAAAAAGCTCTTAAGTGATAATTCAAATAAAGCGAGGTTTAAGACGAAATCGCCCGACTTGCCCATAAGTGATTGTAATACAAGGCCTGATAGTATGCCTAGCACCATACCAATAACGATTCTTGCCGTTAATCCAAAAGGTTTTTTAGTTGTTGTCATAATTCTTTTTTGGGTGAGGAGTGAATTTTTCCGTAAAGAGTACCAGTTAATGAGGTGTTTAAAAACCTAGTGTTTGGGGTTTTTTAAATAAGTTAGTGACCTTTTTCTTTTTTTTCGGTTAATATTAAACTGTTATCTAATTAAAACAACATCAGGGAGATGCTTGTATGGCACTAATGAGAACCGTCTTTTATATCATTTGTTGCATGGCTCTAATCGGCTGTGGTGGAGGAGATGGCGGACTTAGTCAAGACGGTCCATCCGATCCATCTACACCTGATCCCATTACTATCTCGTTGAGTTTATCTGACACAAATGTATCAGATGCAGCGCCAATTACGGTTACCGCTACAGTTAAGCAAGGCAATAGTCCTCTCGCTAATCGACTTGTTTCCTTTGAAGTAAATGATTCAGAGTTAGCGTATTTGTCACCTGAAAATGGGGCAAGTTCTACAAATAGTGAAGGTGTTGCAACTGTCATGCTAATGGCGGGGACTAAAGCTGGCGGCGGCGATGTTATTGCCACAATTTCGTCAGGGGAAGAATCTAATTCAGTTGGTTTTAATAGCGCCGGTGACGGTACCAATGTAGCAAACCCTAAAGTATCAGCTATTACGCTTTTTGCCAGTAACCAACAGATAGCATCAAGTGGTGCCGATGAGGTTGAACTAACGGCGATTGTTAAAGATAAAGACAATAATTTGCTTGCCAATACAAATGTCTCTTTTAGTGCTAGTTCAGGTGGTGTTGTAGTAACGCAAGGCAACACAGGCCTCGATGGTAGAGCAATTGCAAAATTAACGACAGCGGGTGAACCACAAAATCGATTGATTTCATTGGTAGCTCAAGTTGAAGACATTACAGATAGTATTAATATTCAAGTCGTAGGTACGAGTATAAACTTAACCGGTTCTAGCTCGCTTGCAATTAATGACACCTCAACCTATATCGTTAATGTATTAGATTCAGACGGTAATGGTATTGCAGAAACAAATGTTACTTTATCGTTACTGAATGAATCAACAGAAACACCAGCAGGGCAAGTAGCAAATATAACGCTGCCAGTATCAGTAATGACAGATACTACAGGGAAAGCGACGATCGATGTTACTGGAACAACAGGTGGCACAAATACGATTGTTGCCAATGCATTAGGCGCAATTACTGAACTCGACGTAGCTGTACAAGCAGATTCATTTATCTTTACTGGGTTTAATAACAAAGTAAATGGTAATGTGAACCCTTCTATTAGCCCTGAATTGCCTGATGTATTACTATCGAAAACAGTAGATGTGACGCTAACATGGTTACGTTCTGGTCAGCCAGTGGCTGATAATACACCGGTTAACTTTACGACAACACGCGGTAATTTAGCCAGTGCAAGCGGCGTAACAAGTAACGGTAAGGTGACTGCATCAATCACATCGACTAACGCGGGTAAAGCATTGGTTACCTTTACAGGTTCTGATGGCAATATTGTATTAAACAACCAAATAGAATTTGAATTTATTGCAGAAGATGCTGATAGAATTATTGCACAAGCTTCACCAAACTCTATTGCACCAAACGGTGATACTTCAACGATATCTGTTGTCGTAAGAGATCCGAATGGTAATTTAGTTAAAAATAAAGTGGTAGATTTTAACTTATCAGATACTAATGGTGGCAGTATCTTTCCAGCGAGCGCTACGACAGACCGAAATGGCGCAGCATCCACGGTCTATACCTCAAATACAGTATCGGCTGAGAACGAGGTTATAATAACGGCAACGGTCAAAGACACGCCTAGTGTTTCAGACGTTGTCAATTTAACCGTCGCAGATAGAGAGCTTTTTATCTCGATTGGTACCGGTAATGAAGTAGAAGAAATTGAAACAGATACCTATAAGAAAACTTATTCAGTGTTTGTTACCGATGTAGACTCTACGCCAGTAGAAAATGCTGAGTTAACGGTTTCAGCAATACCTCGATACTTTTATAAAGGTATGTGGGTGCATGTGCTCGATGAAAACGGTGAATTTTTATATTGGGGCGCTCAACATTCAATTCGTTGTGACAATGAAGATGTTAACCGTAATGGTATTTTAGATCCTGGCGAAGACGTTAACGGTGACGGCATGTTAACGCCTGGTAATATTGTAGCGGCTGATGGCAACATAACGACTGATGATACCGGTAGGGCAGTAATAGACATTGTGTACCCACAAAGTGATTCAAGATGGGTAGACATTCAGTTAAAAGTGTCAACAAAAGTAACAGGCACCGAAAACTTATCGCAATCAACCTTTACACTACCTGTGTCAGCCGAAGACGTGAACAGTGAGTTTATTAACCCTCCGGTTGAAAATACAATGTTAAGAAGCCCTTATGGCTTATTGGCTGATTGTACTTCAATAGATTAAGTTATCTGTTGATATAGATAAAAAAAGCCGCTTATGCGGCTTTTTTTTATAAAACAAATATAAACAAAGTACGTTGGCTATTTTGCCATGGCAGCGATTAGCATAGCTGATAGGTCTGCTCCATGCTTTAACGTTGTTTTCGCACTTTCAATACCTTGCCCCGTACTATCTGTAAATGGCGCTATTTCCATCATATCAGCTCCGGTAATCGGGTATTGAGCGGCTAATGCCTTTAAAATCGTCATGGCTTGGTCAGGTGATAATCCATCTGCTTCAGGTGTACCTGTTGCTGCTGCAAACTTTTGATCGAGTGCGTCAATATCAAAGCTGACATAAAGTTCATCTATATTTTCGTCTTTTAAATGCGATAAAATATCGCTTATAACGCTGTCTACACCACGTTCAATGATTTCGTTAGCCCAGTGCTGTTTTACACCAAAGGTTGACTCCCAGTGCGACTTTGGCTTACCACTTGAACGAATACCTAACTGAATTAGATGGCTTGCGTCATGTAAATCATTAAGGATATGAGTACACCAAGAACCAAAGCATAAGTCGATGCCGAGTCTTTCTACCAGTAAATCAGTATGGGCGTCAAAGTGAATAATCGCTGCACGTTTTCCTTGCTTTTTCTTCGCTTGTAAATAGGCTTTTGTCAGTGGATAGCTGTTGGAATGATCGCCGCCAATACCAAAAATACCTTTATCAGGGTATAACGCATAAAAATCATGCAATACATCTTCAGTAATGGTCAAAGGGCTAACGGCTAGTGGGCTGTCTTCGTCATTGTACAACGCTTTACGACAATTACTTATCGTCCCTTCATTTAAGTACTTATCGTGCAGTAGATGAGGAATTACACGTACATCACCTAAATCGAAACTTTCTGACTCGGGGTGATGTTCTAACAATGCTGAGCGCACAAACAGAGGCCCCCAGTTAGCGCCTCGTAAAATGCCACCACCACAATCTGAAGCAATTCCAAGTATAACGGCCTTACTGCTGTCATTTAAAGACGTTAAACTATCTTGCCAATGTTTATCGATATTTTCAGTCGTACCAAAGAGCTTTTGATGTAGTTGTTCTTTTCTTTCTTTAGCGGTATTTACGGTAAATACGCCATTGCCAGGAGGGCATAAACTTTGTTGTATCTTTTGTAAAAATGCTACTTGCGTTGTCATAAAGGATCTCTAAATTTTGTCGCGAAAATGTTCGCGAGTGAGGGTTGTTTAATGTCTATTTAGTTATTGTAGTTATAAATTAGTAAAAAAATTAGCCGGTAAACTCTTATCATTCAGTGAAAACTCTACTATGATTACGCCAATTTTCTCGCGGCGACAGTATAAAGCATTCATCGCGATAGGTTAATCTAAAAAAATTATTGCTTGTAAGCTTGCTTATTTACAGATATATCTAATAGTAATCTGTAAATTTATTAAATCTTATTTCAAAATTAGCGCTGTAATTGGTTAAAAATCGCTCGCAAACCAATCAGTTAAATACGCCAAGCTAGCGCAACGATATCTGACGCGTTACGTCAGCACATGTAGGATCATATTGACTATGTCGAAATCTCTGGTAATTGTCGAATCACCGGCTAAAGCCAAGACAATTAACAAATACCTTGGAAAAAATTTCGTAGTAAAATCTAGTGTTGGTCACATTCGTGACTTACCAACAGGAAGTACTGGGAAGAAAGCTGCCACTAAATCTCCGGCTGAAGTGAGAAAAATGTCGCCTGAACAAAAGGCAAAATATAAGGCGAAACGTGATCGTCAGGCATTAGTTAATCGAATGGGGATAGACCCTGATAAAGATTGGCAGGCAGATTATCAAATATTGCCAGGTAAGGAAAAAGTAGTAAGTGAATTACAAAAATTAGCGGCTAATGCTGACACTGTCTATCTCGCAACCGATTTGGATCGCGAGGGAGAGGCGATAGCGTGGCACTTGAAAGAAATTATTGGTGGTGAAGACAGTAAGTTTAAACGTGTTGTGTTTAATGAAATTACTGAAAATGCGATACAGCAAGCCTTTTCTGCGCCAAGTGTATTAAGTATGCCGGGTGTAAATGCGCAACAAGCGCGTCGATTTTTAGATCGCGTTGTTGGCTTTATGGTAAGTCCTTTGCTGTGGAAAAAGGTTGCGAGAGGGTTATCTGCTGGGCGTGTTCAATCAGTTGCTGTAAAACTCGTCGTTGAAAAAGAACGTGAAATTAAGGCATTTAACCCCCAAGAATATTGGGAGATCAATGCTCATACAAAGACTAAACAGCAGGAAGACCTCGTTTTAGATGTTACGCATCAAAATGGTAAAACATTTAATGCAAGTAATGAAAAACAGGCAATGCAAGCTGTTTCGGTACTAGAGAAGGCGCAATATCAGGTTAGTAAGCGTGAAGATAAACCGTCGAAGAGTTCACCTTCTGCGCCGTTTATTACATCAACACTTCAGCAATCAGCGAGTACGCGTTTAGGTTTTGGTGTTAAACGCACCATGAGTTTAGCCCAGCGTTTATACGAGGCAGGACACATCACTTATATGCGTACTGACTCAACTAACTTAAGTAAAGATGCTGTTGAAATGTGTCGTGCGTATGTAAGTAAAACCTATGGTGACAATTACTTACCAGACACACCAAGAACCTATGGTAGTAAAGCAAATGCACAAGAAGCGCATGAGGCGATTCGTCCTTCAAACGTAAAGTTAGAAGCAGCCTTGCTTGAAGGTGTTGATGCTGATTGCAAAAAGCTATACGAGCTGATTTGGCGTCAGTTTGTTGCCTGCCAAATGACAGCGGCACGTTATACGGTAAGTACGTTAACAATCTCTGCAAGTGACTTTGATTTAAAAGCGAAAGGCAGAGTTATGCAGTTCGACGGATGGACCAAAGTGCACCCGCAACTGTCTAAAGGTGATAAAGACAAGCATTTGCCTGATTTAGCTGTTGGTGACAATTTAACTTTAGTACATGTTGATCCTAGTCAGCACTTTACTAAGCCACCTGCTAGGTATGGTGAAGCTTCTTTAGTAAAAGAATTGGAAAAACGCTCTATTGGCCGTCCATCCACGTATGCATCAATTATTTCAACGATACAGGATCGTGGTTATGTACGATTAGAGAAAAAGCGTTTTTATGCTGAAAAAATGGGTGAAATAGTAACGGACAGTTTATCAGCAAGCTTTAATAATCTCATGAGTTATAACTTTACTGCTGAGATGGAAAAAGAGTTAGATGAAATTGCTGAAGGTAAGTTACCGTGGAAAGAAGTGTTAAATCAGTTCTACAAAAACTTTACCGAACAGCTTTCTCTTGCTGACAAGCCAGCTGATGAAGGTGGCATGAGAGCAAATGAGCCAGTTTTAACTGATATTGATTGTCCTACTTGTGGTCGAAAAATGGGTATACGTACTGCATCTACAGGCGTTTTCTTAGGGTGTTCAGGTTATGCATTGCCACCGAAAGAGCGTTGCACTACTACCATGAATTTGACACCAGGCGAAGAAGCAGTGAGTGTCTTATCAGAAGATCAAGAAACCGAAGCCTTACGTGCAATGCATCGTTGCCCTAAGTGTGACACAGCGATGGATAGCTATTTAATTGATGAAAAACGTAAATTGCATGTGTGTGGTAATAACCCTGTGTGTGATGGCGTAGAGCTTGAGCAAGGCACATTTAAAATAAAAGGCTATGATGGTCCAGTATTGGAGTGTGACCGCTGTCAATCTGATATGGAGCTCAAGAATGGACGTTTTGGTAAGTACTTTGATTGCACTAATAGTGAATGTAAGAATACACGTAAGTTATTAGCAAATGGTGAAGCCGCGCCACCGAAAGAAGATCCTGTTCAATTGCCTGAACTGCCATGCGAAAAATCTGAAGCACATTTTGTTTTACGTGATGGCGCCGCGGGGATATTTTTAGCAGCAAGTACCTTTCCAAAATCGCGAGAAACACGCGCACCAAAAGTTGCAGAGTTAAAGCGTTTTAGAGATCGAATATCACCGAAGTTTTATTACTTAGCTGATGCACCAGAAAAAGATCCAGATGGAAACTTGGCGGTCGTTCGTTATAGCCGTAAAAATAAATCACAGTACGTAATGACTGAGGTTGAAGGTAAAGCGACTGGGTGGACGGCAACATATCAGGACGGTAAGTGGCATGAAACCTTAGCGAAGAAAAAAGCGACGAAGAAAAAGAAGAAGTAACCTGAATAAGGTTGCGTTTAAGTATGATAAAAAAAGCACGTTAAAAGTGCTTTTTTTATCTATGAAATTTAATCTTCAAGCCATTCAAGTTCATCAATAACTTTTCTTGCTTCCAACACTGTGCAATCGGTTTTCGCGATTAATTCGTTCACCGTTATGCCACCATTTTTTTTAGCAATTGATAGCAATATTTCATGACTGAGTTTATCTGTTTCTAGTTTTAACTTTTTGGCTAACCATTGCCAAGAGTCCTCTCCTGAGCCCTCAATAAATTGCACTACCTCGTTTAATTGTTCAGCAGTACCTGTTATTTGCCAGTTTCTAGAACGACCGACTCTGTTCAATTGACAGCCAATTGCTCTAATTTCAGCCTTTAAAGCATATGCGCGCAAAGCACGCCTTAAAAAGGATGGGAGCATAATTGTTGTTGTATGTGTCATATTAACAATAAGAAAAACAGTGACTCAAAATAATATTCTAATGAGTAACGATAGTTAAAACAATCGAAGACACTGTATTTTAATGTTACTTACCGCCGGCTAAATCAAGATGACTACCTGTGCAATATGAAGCTTCTTCGGAAAGCAACCAACAAATCGCGTTTGCTACTTCGTCAACATGTCCACCTCGCTTCATTGGCAAATTGGGGGCTAACCTGTCAACGCGATCTGGCTCTCCGCCTTGGGCATGTATATCGGTATATATTAAACCTGGCCTCACACCATTTACGCGTATACCTTTATCTGCAACCTCAAGTGATAAGCCGACAGTTAAAGAGTCCACAGCCCCCTTACTGGCTGCATAATCTATATATTCATTTGGCGCTCCTAAACGTGAAGCTGCTGATGACACATTTACGATAGCTCCACCATTACCGCCATTTACGGTCGACATGCGCTTAACAGCTTCTCTACAGCATAAAAAATAGCTCGTAACATTGGATGTGAGTACTTTATTTATACGTTCTGCAGACATTGCTTCTATCGTTGATTGTTTAAAAAGGATCCCTGCATTATTGACAACTTTAGTTAGCGTGCCATCTAATTGATCAATGAAATTAAATAGGTTGATTACTTCACGCTCTATCGATACGTCAGCTTTTACTGCAATTGCTTCGCCTCCAGCTTCCTCGATGGTCGCTACAACATTATCTGCCGCTTTTTTATTTGAAAGATAGTTGACGATGACAACAACGTCTTTAGTTGCTAGCCTTTTAGCTGTTGCTGCACCAATGCCTCTGCTAGCACCCGTAATTAAACAAATGGTTTTAGTCATATTGTTAGTAGTTATTAAATAAGGTAAATACTGTATCATATCAATGGGCTAGAACAGTAGGTGATGGAAATAAATTAGATGAGAAACGTAAAAAGCATTTATATCGCTAAGGGACTGGTGGATATGATGCCATTGAATTTAGCGGTATTACCTTGGGGAATATTATGTGGCTCTCTCTCTATACAGCGAGATTTTACCGCTCTTGAAGCATTATTAATGCCTTTGCTTGTTTTTGCAGGCGCTGTTCAGCTAGTGGCCATTGAATTAATCGCGGGTAATGCATCATTAGCGACGATTTTATTGACGACCTTTATCATTAGCTCTCGGCATTTTCTATATGGATTGACACTCAGAGAAAGGATGAAAAATTTACCTAAAAAGTGGAGATTTCCCTTGGGTTTTTTGCTTACCGACGAGTTATTTGCATTCTCTGGCCATCGCCGATCATATCAAAATAAAAATAGATTATATTACGCCTTATCCGCTGGCGGTAGCTTTTATGTAACGTGGTTTATATGGAATTTAATGGGGGTTTTAGCGGGGGCATTGTTACCAGATTTAACTCAGTTGGGCTTAGATTTTGCGATTGCAGTGACGTTTATTGCACTTGTTATTCCCGGGATTAAAAATCTAGCAATATTAATTACCGTCATTGTTTCAGGCGTTTTGGCTACTATTTTTCATCTTTGGCAATGGCAAATGGCACTTATTTTTGCATCGTTGGGAGGCATGGCTGCCGGATATCTAGTATTTCAATGGCAGCACGGTAGTAAGTCAGTAAATAAAGGAACTCGTTAATGACTTTGTTAACCATTTTATTGATGGCGTTAATCACTTTTTTAACGCGTTATCTATTTATACACCCAAGTTTACCATTAAAATTATCACCCAAAGTTACACTGTTTTTAAGTTTCAGTGCGCCAGCTGTGTTAACGGCAATTTGGGTGCCAATTCTACTGATCAGAGATGAACAGTTAGCCATTTCGATACATAACCCATACCTTATTTCGGGTATTGTTGGTGTTGCATGTGCTTACCGATTTAAAAGTATTTATTTTACCCTTGCAATTAGTTGCTGTGTATTTCTACTGATGAAGTTTGTGTTCAATGCTTGAGGGGCAATCTGATTTTAAATTATGGTGAGCCCATTAATGATAAGCAAATGCCAATATAAAACAGTATTTTGAATACGCGCTTACAACAACGATTGCTTTGCAATGACCGGATTAGCGTACATTTTTATCAGTAATGCTTTTTGATGTTCTGAAAGTTCACTAAATCGCGGTGCCAAAATGTCTAATGCTTTAAGCTCACCAGACTCTAAATACTCATTTGCGCTTTGATTACTTTGAAACAACTTATAGTTACCGATTATTTGTTGGTCTATCGCGTTAGATATCGCTTTACTGTCTGAGTATTCACCTTCAATTGTTTTTCCAAAGGCTAAATGAACATTACCTTTTTGACCAATAATACCTTGAGTAATACTTTTCAGATCTTCATGTTCTTCTTTTTCGTAGCGACCCGTTGATTCCATTTTCGCTAACTCTTTTGCCTTAATTTTATCGCAAGGATCAAATTCATAAGAAATAGACACTGGCACAATATTGAGTTGATTGAGATATTCAGCGATCGTTTGTTCTTTAGGTTTATTTAGTAACAGCATGGATATCAAAGCGGCATTAGTTTTATCAATACCATCTTTAGCGCGCCCTTCTTTTTGTGCGATCCAAATATTTTGTTGCTTAGTGGTTAAGCTATGTAAAATATATGCTGAGAGTTGCTTTGAAGCGTTTAACATAGCACGCTTTGTTTTTTCATTGCGTTTGACCACAAAGCTTTTATTAATTCGCATGAGGTCTGCAACCCATTTTTTACTTAATAGATTATCGCCAACAGCTGCTTCAACCGTTGATAAGCCATTTTCGTGCAAGACATAATTAATCAATGCTACGTCTAAAACAATGTCTCTGTGATTACTGATAAATAAACAAGGTCTATTTTTAGGTATATTTTCTAAACCACTATAGGTTAGTGACGTTATTGTGCTTTTAACAAGTGAATTCAAAAACTTTGACACATATAACTGAATATCTTCGATGCTGGTCAATTTTCTAGCTTTTTGCTTGATTTTAAATTTAACAATATATCTGCTAAGTGTTGGTAGCATCGCAAAAAGTTTAGGCAACGAAAACGTCGCAATTGCGTCAATAAATTCTTGTTCATTGATTAATGAACGTACTACTGAACGAACCTCGCTATCATGATAAGGACGAATATCATCAAACATTAATTACTCAAAAAAATTAGACTGTTAGGCTGTAAAATTATAACGAAAAATAAAGGAGGAAAAAATATGATGGATAAAAAAAAGCACCAAATATTTGGTGCTAAGGGAATATGAATTGAATATTAATTAAGGCGCGACAACATCTTGAATAGTTACCTGTCCTTTATATTGTCCTCGACTTAGCATCGCGTTAATTTTTTCAGGTGATTTACCATATTGTGCGACAAAGTCAGTAACCGGCAATTCATTGCACGCTAAGTTTTTGTAGATATATTGGCGCGAATAACCTGATTGTTCGACAGATTTTAATAGTGCAATACGACTACCGCTTGCTGCTGACATACATATTTTAGTTGATGTACTTTTATCTCCAGCAGTTAATTTTGCTGATGTGATTTCAACGCCGCTTACTGAACTTACCATTGCGAAAGAAATTGTTGCTACGGTTGCTAAAGTTGTGAATAATTTCATTGTGACTCTCCTGCTCATATTTCGATAAGACTATTGCAGTGACAATGCCAATTTTAAAATTTTTATTATAAACAATGGGTTAGTGTTTTTTTTGGTTTTTTGCCTATACATCGTATATATATAAAAAGCTAACGAATTGGTCATAATTACTAAAAAATAGTTAAATTATAACTGTGAAAATGGACAAAACGTAATAAAGGAAATATCGTGCAAAATATTAATACCGAACGACTTACTTTGCGTCTGCTTGACCATAACGACGCACCAATGATTGTGTCACTTCTGAATGAACCAGCATTTATTCAAAACATTGGTGATAAAGACGTAAACGATATTGCAGGGGCAAAAGCTTATATAAATAATGGACCACTTGAGCAGTTTAAACGTTACAACTTTTGTTTGTTATGTGTTGTTGTTAAAGAGAGTAATACGCCTATTGGCCTGTGCGGTTTAATAAAACGTGACGGTATTGAACACCCTGAAATAGGGTATGCTTTGCTACAGGCACATCATGGAAAAGGATATGCATTTGAAGCCGCTAATGGTGTTCTAGCACATGTTAAGCAAAAACAGAGTATGTCAGTACTTCAGGCAATTTGTAATCCTGACAATAAACGTTCAATTAATTTATTGGCAAAGTTAGGGTTTGAGCGAGTTAAAGAGATTTTTTTGCCACCACAAAAACAAAAAGTTGTACTGTTTGAGTGTGCACTTTAGTAAGGAGGTTATTTATTGTGCTAAAAGTGTATCAATAATATACACTTGCTGATTGTGATCAAATTAATACGTTAATTTACTTGCGTTTTGGCTATTTTCCCTCAGTCTTATAGTTAGGTAACAACAAAAAAGGAAAAGCTATGAAAATAAACGTTTCTGGTCATCACGTTGACGTTACTGATTCTGTAAAATCACATATTGAAGAAAAACTTGCAAAAATCGCCAATCATTTTCCTACGTTAATTTCTACAGAGGTCATCATTACTAAGGCTCACGGTAAGCATCATGTTGAGTTGACAACTAACTATGAGGGGGCGCCAGTAGTTGCGTCGGCAAATGAAGAAGTAATGTATCCGGCCATTGCTCAATCTGTGAAAAAGCTTGATGCAGCATTAAAACATCGTAAAGGACAATTAAAAGCAAAATTACATGACAAACCTATGGTTACTACCCCTGATATTGTGCATGAGAAAGTACAAGCTCTAAATTTAAATTAGTTCATGCTTATTTAAAACCTCGCGCTCAAGGCCTTTACCTTGAGCGCATTTATAGTTTAAATAGATGCAAAAAAGCGATCTATTCTTGGTAAATAGTAGTGTTCATAATCTAGCGAGAATACTACGTGAGTTGACTTGCCAATAATCTCACGCCTAGGCACAAAACCAATGACTCTTGAGTCCGCGCTGTTGTTTCGATTATCACCTAATACTAAATAATGATCTGTAGGTACAACAACAGGTGAGAAGTTGCCATAGTTATTATGTTCTTCAGTTGTTTGAATGTGATGTGTATGTCCGATAATGTTTTCCGTATACATGTTCATTTCTTGTTTATTTGATTGATTTATACGGCGATAACGAACAGCCTGATGATTAATAATCAGCTTATTATCAACCATTTCGACCACATCCCCAGGGACACCAATAACACGTTTTACTAAGCGTTTCCCCGCCGCATTTGATTCAAAAATGATGATGTCATTAACATCAGGATCAGCGAGCTTTATTAGTGAGAATTGAAAAAATGGTAGGTTTACATCGTAGGCTAATTTATTAATGAAAATTCTATCGCCTTCGATAATGGTAGGCTTCATTGAACCCGTAGGAACATCATTCCAGTCTGCAACAGCACTTCTAAATACGAGCATGAGCAATAAAAATAACGCGAATTTTTTGTTTTCTTGCCAAAAATTGTCAATGGTTGTTCTCATCTAACTAGTCCTATGAGTGGTGATGATCATCTAGTCTAAGTTTTGAACGATTTATTACAATTAAGTTTATTCTAGGGTTAGTTAAAAAAACTAATAATTCGTTTATTAGGCTAATTCACAGCAAAATAGATATGATTTAACAGGTGTGTTTTTTTATAAAACGTTATATATCAATGGATTAAAAGTTGGCATTTCACTTGTATTACCTTAATTGTAATAACTTGATTGATAAAGGATAAAAGAATGAAAGCAATTATCGCATGCGCAGTATTATTATCGACAGGTGCTATGGCACATGATACTCATTTTTCAACTGATTCGTGTGACGTAGATTTAAATGCTGGCTTTAGCATAAAAAATAACGTTATTACGATGACTAAGCATGATAAAGCGATTTATAAAATAGTTGATGGTCGTACGCTAATTATCAATAGTGAAACTATTGCTTTAAATGCTGCACAACAAGAGGCTGTTTCTCAATATGCAGCTGAAATTAAAGCGTTAATACCAGAGGTTAAAGGAATAGCCACTGATGCAATTGAATTAGCGTCGGAAGGAGTAAGTATCGCTTTTGACGAATTGTTGGGGGAAGATAATAAAGTTGGCAATGATTTATCTTCTGAGCTTTATTCGTTAAAACAAGAGCTTGATGAGCGTTTTGATGTTAACAACTTTACAATAGAAGAAGATGGCACAGTTCAAGGAGATTTCTTAAGTGAAGACTTTGAACAACGAATTGAAAGTATTGTTGAAAAAACAGTTGAAAACTCTATGGGCACGTTGCTTATTGCTGTAGGTCAAGAGCTATTGCTTGCTGGTGGTGATATGGATGCATTTGAGCATAAAATGGAAAAGTTTGGTGAGCAAATAGAATATGAAATGGAATCTCGTGCTAATGTCATCGAGCAACGTGGTGAAAAACTATGTTATTCAATTGAAAAAATCGATTTGTTAGAAGAAAAGTTGAAATCAATTATTCCTGAAATGCCAAAGGTTAACGTTGTATCGGTCGACAATAGCCAACACAAAAAGGCTTAATGGTAATATTTTTTAATAAGGGCATGTAAATAACATGCCTTTTTTATTTATCTATAAAAGAGCGTAGAATAATGCTTTAACTCTCGTTATAGGTAAGCAATGCACGCCGTTCATCAATTATATTTTTCAAGAAAAGCCATTTCTACCAAGCCTTTTAATGCAAGAGGAAAAGGAGTTATCAGGTGTGAGCTTTGCCAAGTAGCAAAGGTTAATTGTATTTGCCAGTTGTGTGTGTCTCGTGTAACCGCAAGTGCTTTTATGTTGTTAATGCATGATAGTGAAGTGTTAAAACCAAGTAATACCGGACGCCTGATCGCTGATGTGGTAAAAGAAACATACGCTTTTCAATGGCAGCGTACCGATGTCGACGCTAATTTGTTAACCTTATTACACGATATTCAATATCAACCCTATGTTGTTTTTCCAGAAGAGTACGTTACTTCGAATATTCCAGTTCATCATAGTGTGCCTAGCGGCTTGAGTAATAAAAAGCCGTTATTTATATTACTTGACGGTAGCTGGCGTGAGGCCAAAAAAATGTATCGAAAAAGCCCTTATCTAGAAAGGTTACCCGTAATATCATTGACGCAATCAGTGCTTCATGAACTAAAGTTTGATTCAAAGTACACATTAAGAAAAGCTGAAAAAGATTTTCAATTATCGACTGCAGAAATTGCGACATTATTACTTGCTAGTAATGCCGAATATGAAGTTGCAGAACAATTATCTTTATGGAGTCGTTTGTTTGAATTTCGTTATCGAAAAAGTGTTTGCCAACGCAACTTAATTGATCCCTGTATTGAAAGTGAATATCAAACGTTTTTAAATAAGGCGCAAAATCGTATAGCTGAAGAGAAGTTCGGTAACTAACCTGAACTAACGTGTCGTTAAAATGAAAAAAGGAGGCAGGTTTAAACTCGCCTCCTTAAATAAGTAGGATTAGCGTAAGCCCAGCTGTTTCTTACCTTGAAGGTAGGTAATATCTACTGGGATATTGGCAGCTGAAAGTTTTGCTAAATCATTTTGTAATTCTGGTTTAATTATACCTGTTTCTGCAACGAGCTTTGCGACGCCTTGATAATCACCATTGCCTTGTAAGGTCAATATTAATGTAGAAAGACTATCGATGGCTTTAGTCATTTTTTCATAATTCACTTGATAAAGTCCTTGCTCATTACGTGTAAACGCTTCGTGTTCAGCAAAATAGTTAAAACGTACCATATTTGCTTTACCATGTGCTGAACTCGCGCCAAAACGCACTGAACGGAAGATACCCGCTAGAAAGGTTGTGTAATAGTCTTCTAGTTGACCTTCTGTGATAACCTTTTTATCAAGCAGTTGACGCACCATGTATAGACCGAGGATATCTGCTTTACCTTCTTCTAATGCTGAAGCATGTTCTTTCAGCGACTGGCGAACTGTACCTTTATTGTTAATTGTGTTTTTGATACCAAGACCATGCGCAACTTCATGAAACATTGTATTTGCAAAAAATGCATTGAACGTAACGTGTTCTCTTTGCTCAGGAACGATAAGTACCTCTGCAAGCGGTGCCATTATCGCATCATATTTAGCACGCATTGCATTCTTAAGTTGCAAGCGGCGAGTGCCTTTTTCTAATTGTACTTTTTCATCATTGGGCAGATTAATTGCGATGGTTTTACCACCGGCATTGGCATGTCCAGTTGCATAAATAACATCATAGGCATTTAAATCAGCGTCAGTACCAGGCATTTCTTTTCTATACTTACGACTGACTGGGAGTCCTTTTTGTAATTCTGGTAAATAAGCAGCATACTTTGCAAGCTTTTCGCTCCATGCCATGTCTTTAACTAATACGTATGACTCAAAGGCTGCTCTGTAACCATAGAGTTGGTCTTCATAAGTTTCGATAGGGCCGATAACAACATCAATTGGGTTGTTTTTCATATCCATCCAAGCAAAATCTGAAGCTTGATAATTATCAGTGAGCAGTGCTTCAGCTCGCATTGTTAAATAATTTGCAAATTCTTTATCTTCAGCAAACGTTGCTGCTTTTTCAAGGATTGCCGCAATACGTTGTAGTTCATCATGAAAGGCTTCTGAATAGGCAATTGATATAAGCTCGCCTTGCTTATTTCGTCGAACGAGTGAATATAAACTTTCTTTTCCTTCAAAACTGGCTTGGTCAAACTCTGCTTTTGTCATGTCTTCCGGATAAAATTGCGCGCCTAGAGGCTTAGCATCAACACCTTTTAAAAAAGGCATATCACCATTCATTCTATCCCATGGACCATAATTAATCGCTGCAAATTTTTTTGTGTCTTTGTGCTCAATGGCCTTTAAAAATGCTGCTTTATCTTTGTTATAGGCTTGTTGCCAAAATAGCTCATCAATAATGTCAGATGCTTCTATGAGCAGTGATAACATTTTACGTTGGTTATCATTGAGATGCGTTAAATCTGCAGTCAATGTTACTTCTTGATAAATATCGAGTTTATCTTGATAGGTGTCGGTTAATTGCAATGCTGTGGTATTGTCTGTCGTTGGTGCTTTCTCATTGCACGCACTTAAAAGTAATGATGATGCAAAAATAATAGAAGAGGCAAGTAGTGTTTTTTTCATTGTTATGGCCTTGTGTGAGAGATGATGAAAAGACTAGAGAAATTTTTAACGCTTGGCAATAGTATTCAAAGCAATGGTGTATTCGCAAGGCGAAAAAAAACCGGCTAAAGCCGGTTTTTTCAAATCATGCCAAAGAACAAATTAAAGTGCTTTGATTTTCGCATTTAAACGGCTCTTGTTACGAGACGCTTTGTTCTTATGAATTAAACCTTTACTTGCGTAACGATCTAAAATTGGTGTAACAGCTGCAAATTCTTTTGTTGCTGTTTCTTTGTCACCGGCTTCAATGGCAGCGATTACTTTTTTTACTAAAGTGCGCATCATTGAACGACGACTTGCATTATGTTGACGGCGCTTTTCAGATTGTACTGCGCGCTTCTTAGCTTGCTTTGAGTTAGCCAAGGTGAACTCCTAAAAAATGATATCAAATATAGCCTAAATTTAAGGCGTCGAAATATGCCTTTTTTTAAGCCCAATGTCAAATGTTTTTCGGTATAAAGCGTGAGAATTAGCACGATTGTTTAATGAGTGGTCAGTTGTGATGACAATTTCATTAATTTATTGCTTAACCATATTCCAAATTACTGCGGTATTGTATCACTATAATCCTTTCGTTTAAATTTAGAAGTGCTTAATTTTTTTACCACTGAAGTAAATATTGCTTTATTTCACACCTTCCTTTGCTAAATATTTGTTTTAAGGTCATATCAACTTGTGTTGAGCGTAATAAACAACGCATAATTAGTCGTTATTGTAGATGCGTATAAATATTAACAAGGAAACTCGTTGAGTCGTAAATTAGTCAAATCAGGCATCATTGTCAGCGCAATGACCTTAATATCTCGCGTATTAGGGCTCGTAAGGGATATCGTCATCGCCAATTTGATGGGCGCTGGCGCTTCGGCTGACGCGTTTTTCTTTGCAAACAAAATCCCTAATTTTTTGCGTCGTTTATTTGCTGAAGGCGCATTTGCACAATCATTTGTTCCGGTTTTAAGTGAGTATCATCAAAACGACCTTGATAAAAAAACCCAAGAAACACGTAAATTGATTGCGCAAGTGTCAGGAACATTGGGCGTTTTCGTTACGCTTGTTACATTAATAGGTATGATTGCATCACCCATTATTGTGATGATATTTGGCCCTGGTTTCTATTTAGAGTCTTTACAAGATGAGCCAAGTGAAAAATTTGACCTTGCCGCAAGTTTATTAAAAATTACATTTCCATACTTATGGTTTGTCAGTTTTACGGCGCTATCAGGCGCTATCTTGAATGCATACGGAAAATTTGCAGTTTCATCTTTTACCCCTGTCTTATTGAATGTCGCTATTATTTCGATGGCAATATTAGGGCGAGATTATTTTGAAAATCCAGAATATGCACTTGCTTGGGGTGTATTTCTTGGTGGCTTGTTACAATTTTTATTTCAATTGCCTTTCTTGTATCGCGCTGGTGCATTAGTGCTACCTCGTTGGGGATGGGCGCATAAAGGTGTGGTAAAAATTAGAAAGTTAATGGCGCCTGCATTGTTCGGTGTTTCTGTTACACAAATTAACTTATTGTTAGATACACAAATCGCCAGTCTGCTCGAAACTGGTGCGGTAAGTTGGCTTTACTATGCAGATCGATTATTAGAGTTCCCGTTAGGATTATTTGGTATTGGAATCGCGACTGTTATTTTGCCTAGTTTAGCAAGGTTACATACCAAGAAAAATGTTAAAGAGTTTTCCGACACGCTAGATTGGGGTATAAAAATTATTAATTTGTTAGGTTGGCCTGCATTAGTCGGATTAATGGTATTGGCCCAACCTATAATTATGATCCTATTTATGCGTGGAGAATTTACACAGTTTCATGTTTATCAAGTGTCTCTTGCGTTATTCGCTTATTTGTCTGGGTTAATTAGTTTTATGTTTATAAAAATACTCGCACCCGGCTACTACGCTAGGCAGGATACAAAAACGCCGGTTAAAATTGGTATTAAGGCGATGGTTGCTAATATGATCTTTAATATATTATTGGCACCGTTCTTTGGTTATGTTGGTCTTGCGATGGCAACGACATTATCTGCGACATTAAATGCTTATTGGTTATATAAAGGATTAAAAGTTCAACAGGTTTATCAGTTATCTAGCGAAGTTAAAATTTTTATTTTGAGGCTTATTTGTGCTTCTGCCGTGATGGCTTATGTTGTTTATTGGTTATCACCAAGCTTCGAATATTGGTTAACACTCACTTTGTTTGCCAAAGTGTTTTTGCTGAGTAAGTGCATAATTGGCGGTATTATCAGCTACTTTATTTGTGTGTATGTGCTTGGTGTACGTTTTACTGACTTTAAAGTTCAGCATCATAAAGAAAAAAATCGCTAACAATGGGCTGATTCTTCGTGTTGACTAAGCTATAATTCGACGATTTTAAATTTACAGCCGTATAAATGTTCGGTTGACGTTTTATTTTTCAGAAGTTTTTTTAATAGAAGGTTAACATTTTTAATGCGATTAATTCGTGGGATCCATAACATTGAGTTAGCGAACCAAGAAGACGAACAAGGCAGCGTGTTAACCATTGGAAATTTTGATGGTGTTCATTTAGGTCATCAGCGTGTAATAAAAGCACTTGTAAATAAAGCGCAAGAATTAAATGCAGTACCTGTTGTGATGGTTTTTGAGCCGCAACCTCAAGAGTTATTTACACCCGAGAGTGCACCGGCAAGATTAACAAGATTGAGAGATAAATACACATTACTGAAAAAGCTTGGTGTTAAACGCTTGCTATGTGTAACGTTTAATGCCAGATTTGCCAGTTTATCTGCGGAAGCTTTTGTCAGTGATTTGTTAGTTGCGCAGTTAAATATTAATCATTTAATCATTGGTGATGACTTTAAATTTGGTAAGGGTCGCACAGGTGATTTTAAGATGCTTTGTCGCGCAGGTGAAAAATTTGGTTTTGGGGTTTCTGATACTGCAAGTTATAAACTAGAAAATTGTCGTATTAGTAGCACAGCGATACGAGATGCCTTGCAGCGAGATGCACTAGATGAAGCGCAAGCTATGTTAGGGCGTCCTTATTCAATTATAGGTCGTGTATTTCACGGAGATAAACGCGGTCGTACGTTAGGGTTTCCAACGGCAAATGTGCACTTAAAAAGAAGAGTTTCACCGGTAGCAGGCGTTTATGCAGTAAGCGTTCGCATCGATGGTAAGGTATTAGCAGGCGTTGCGAATATAGGCTCTAGGCCTAGTGTTAATGGCATTCGTCAACAACTTGAAGTACATATTTTTGATTTCGACCAAGAGATTTATGGTCAGTCAATTGAAGTGGTTTTAATGAAAAGTTTACGTAAAGAACAGCGATTTTCTTCTTTAGAGCAACTTAAAAGCCAAATAGAAATAGACAGTAAACGAGCTCGAAGCTTCTTTGAGACGAGATAACTTTTTAGCAGTAATTGATTATTAATGGATAAACAATAAATGAGTGACTACAAACATACCCTGAATTTGCCTGCTACTAGCTTTCCAATGAAAGGCAATATGGCAAATCGTGAACCGCAAATGCTGAAAGACTGGGCTAGTAAAGATCTTTATAGCAAAATTCGCGCAGCTAAAAAGGGTAAAAAGTCGTTTATTTTGCATGATGGCCCTCCATATGCAAACGGCAATATTCATCTTGGTCATTCTGTTAATAAAATTCTGAAAGATATTATTATCAAAGCAAAAACATTGTCTGATTTTGACTCTCCCTATGTACCTGGTTGGGATTGTCACGGTTTACCAATAGAATTAATGGTAGAGAAAAAGGTTGGTAAACCTGGACATAAAGTTTCTGCAGCAGAGTTTCGTCAAAAGTGTCGAGACTATGCTATCAAACAAGTAGATGGCCAACGAGAAGACTTTAAACGCTTAGGTGTTTTTGGTGATTGGGACAAGCCATATTTGACGATGAATTTTGATACAGAAGCAAACATCATTCGTGCGTTGGGTAAAATAGCTGAAAATGGTCACTTACAGCAAGGCTTTAAGCCTGTACATTGGTGTACAGATTGTGGCTCAGCGCTCGCAGAAGCTGAAGTGGAATATCAAGATAAACAATCACCCGCAATTGATGTGAAATTCAACGTTATTGAAGCGTCAGTAGCTGATAAGTTTTCGCACCCAGAAGGAAAAGTTGGCGAAGGAGAAATTAGTGTTGTAATTTGGACAACAACGCCTTGGACTTTACCTGCAAACAGAGCAGTATCGGTTCACCCAGACGTAGAGTATTCATTAATACAGTGTGAAAAAGAAGGTCAGAAGTTTCGCTTGATTTTAGCGACTGATTTAGTTGCGCAATGTACAGATCGTTTTGGCATTGAAAAATACCATGCTTTAGGTTTTTGTCATGGTGAAGCATTGGAACATGTGCAATTACAACACCCATTTAATGATATTACAGTCCCTGTAATTTGTGGCGACCATGTTACTACTGATTCAGGCACTGGCTGTGTTCACACCGCTGGTGGACACGGTGTAGATGACTTTAACGTCAGTAAAAAGTATGACTTAGAAATATATAACCCTGTTGGGGCTAATGGTGTATTTATTGAAGGTACGCCGATTGTCGCAGGTCAACATGTATTTAAAGCAAATGCTGGCATTGTTGATCTATTGAATGAAAAAGGTGCATTGATACATCATCATGCTTATGAGCATTCATACCCGCATTGCTGGCGTCATAAAACGCCGATAATTTTCCGTGCTACGCCACAATGGTTCATTAGTATGGATAAAAAAGGATTGCGCCAAGACTCACTCGAAGAGATTAAAAAAACGCAGTGGATACCAGAGTGGGGTGAAGATCGTATTCGCGCTATGGTAGAAGGGCGTCCAGACTGGTGTATTTCACGTCAACGTACTTGGGGCGTGCCAATCGCTTTATTTATTCACAAAGATACAGGTGCTCTTCATCCAAGAAGTATTGAGTTGATTGAAGAAGTTGCTCAACGTGTTGAAAAATCGGGCATTCAAGCGTGGTTTGATTTAGACGCGCAAGAGTTAATCGGTGATGACGCACAAGATTACGTTAAAGTTGCAGATACGTTAGATGTTTGGTTCGATTCTGGCGTTACGCACTATACCGTTGTTGATGCCAGAGAAGAATTTAGTAAATCAGCTGACTTATATTTGGAAGGTTCTGATCAACACCGTGGTTGGTTTATGTCGTCAATGATGTCGAGTGTTGCGATGCATGGTAAAGCGCCATACTCACAAGTATTAACGCACGGATTTACTGTTGATGTTAATGGACGAAAAATGTCTAAATCACTTGGTAATGTTATTACACCTTCTGAAATTACCAATAAATTAGGTGCTGATATATTACGTTTGTGGGTTGCTTCTGTTAACTACACGCAAGAAATCACGGTCTCTCAAGAAATATTTAATCGTCAGGCTGATGCGTACAGAAGAATCAGAAATACTTCTCGTTTCTTATTAGCCAATATTAATGGTTTTGAGCCGGCAACTCACTCAATTGCTGTTGATGAAATGGTAGAACTCGATCGTTGGGTATTAGCGAAAGCTGCACAGTTACAAACTGAAATCGTCGCGGCATACGATAATTATGAATTCCATAATGTTGTACATAAATTAATGAATTTCTGTACGACCGAGTTAGGTGGTTTTTATTTAGACATTATTAAAGATCGTCAATACACCGCGAAAGAAGATAGTGTAGCCCGTCGTTCGTGCCAAACTGCAATGTACCTCATTGCTGAAGCGATGACACGTTGGATGGCACCAATTTTATCTTTTACTGCGCAAGAAATTTGGCAAGCATTACCTGCACCAGCAACGGGGGAGAGAGATGAATTCGTTTTTACTGATGTGTGGTTTGAAGCGCTAGCAAAAGTTGATAGTGGCAGTGAATTTAATGATGATTTCTGGACGAGTATTTTACAAGTTCGCAGTGAAGTAAATAAAGTTATTGAAGTTGCTCGCAAAGAGAAAACTATTGGTAAAGGTTTAGAAGCTAACGTTACTCTTTACGCTACAGAGCAACTTGCAAATAAACTTAAATCCCTAAAAGATGAGTTAAGATTTGTATTAATTACCTCTGGTGCCAAAGTCGAGGTTGCAACCGAGCAACCATCAAATGCTCAGGCGACTGAAATTGAAGGTTTATGGATTAACATTGCCAGTAGCACTGGTACTAAATGTGAGCGTTGTTGGCATTATACAGATGATGTTGGTGTTAACGAGGCTTATCATGATCTATGTGGTCGCTGTGTGACTAACGTTGATGGTGAAGGCGAAACGCGTCAATTTGCATAGCCATTAATTGATTTATCTGTATGAGTGCTCAGTTAACGTATTTAACTGAGCACTTTGTTTATCTGAGTAGAGATGTTTTCATGAGTAAAATTAGCCAAAATTCTAACTTGAAGTGGTTATGGTTAACCTTGATCTGTTTAGTCGTCGATCAAATAACGAAACATTGGGTTGCAAACTCAATGGATTTGTATCAATCGATTGAGATTTTGCCTTTTTTCAATATTACTTATGCGCAAAATACTGGAGCTGCATTTAGTTTCTTAGCTGATCAAGGTGGGTGGCAACGCTGGTTCTTTACTACTATTGCGGTCGTTGCGAGTGTGATCTTCTTTGTGTGGCTATTAAGAGTACCTAAAAATCAAACAAAGCTAGTTATCGCGTTAGCGTTTATGTTAAGTGGAGCAATGGGTAATCTCATCGATCGCGCTCTTTTTGGTTATGTTATCGACTTTCTGGATTTTCATGTTAACGGGTATAATTGGCCGACATTTAATATCGCTGATTCAGTTATCTTTATAGGTGCAGCATTGATGATCTGGGATTCGTTTACGCAAGAAACGCAAAATAAAAATTCAGCAAAGGCATAAAAATGACAGACATAATTAAACCTGATTCACAAATTATTGTGCACATTACAATGAAACTTGCTGATGGCTCTGCAGCAGATAGTACAAAAGTACACAATAAGCCCGCAAAGATTATAATGGGAGATGAAAGTATTTCCCCTGCATTTGAAAGCCAGTTGCTAGGTTTAAAAAAAGGCGACTCTAAAGAATTTACATTACAAGCTGTTGATGCATTTGGCGAATCAAATCCTGATAATATACATTATGTAGATATCACTAAATTTTCTTCTGATGCACCTGCGCAAGTTGGCAACATCGTTACATTTACTCAGCCGGGTGGAATAGAGTTACCAGGTATGATCACAGATGTTTCAGGAAACTCTGTTACTGTTGATTTTAATCACCCGCTCGCAGGGCAAGCAGTGACCTTTATGATAGACGTAGTCGACGTTTTGACAGGAGACAGTTAATGGAAATTGTATTAGCGAATCCTCGTGGTTTTTGTGCGGGTGTAGATCGTGCTATTAGTATAGTCGACCGAGCACTCGATTTATTTGATGCGCCAATTTATGTAAGACATGAAGTTGTACATAATAAATTTGTCGTAAATGGGTTAAAAAAACGTGGGGCGATATTTGTTGATGAGTTGCACGAAGTACCCGATGATGCAACAGTTATCTTTAGTGCCCATGGCGTTTCAAAAGCAGTGCGTGAACAAGCTAAAAACCGTGGTTTGAAAGTATTCGATGCTACTTGTCCTTTAGTGACAAAAGTTCATATGGAAGTCTCTAGAGCGAGTCGTAAAGGCGTAGAGTGCGTATTAATAGGGCATGCTGGACACCCTGAAGTAGAAGGTACGATGGGGCAATATGAAAGTGAACAAGGTGGCATCTACTTAGTTGAATCTGCAGCTGATGTGGCAAAATTGACCGTTAAAAACCCAAGTCAGCTTTATTATTGCAGCCAAACGACGCTCTCCGTGGATGATACAAGTGACGTTATTGACGCACTGAAAGCTAAATTTCCTCATATTCAAGGGCCTCGTAAAGACGATATTTGTTATGCGACGCAAAATCGTCAAGATGCTGTTAGGGCTATCGCTAGTGAAGTTGATCTTTTACTCGTTGTTGGTGCTAAAAATAGTTCTAATTCTAATCGCTTAAGAGAGTTAGCGGAAAAAATTGGTACACGCTCTTTTCTAATAGATGCAGCAGAGAATATAGAAACAACATGGTTACAAAATGTTGGAGCTGTTGGTGTTACAGCAGGCGCTTCAGCACCAGAGGTACTGGTAAAGCAGGTGATAGATAAATTAAAAAGCCATGGAGGAAAAGAGGTAGTTGAGTTTCCTGGCCGAGAAGAAAATACGGTATTTGCGGTTCCTATAGAATTGCGCTAGTCTTAGAAAAGGCTAAAAGTTGAGCGGTTGAACAATTTGATCTGCTACTCACTTTCTAAATAACGGTAAAGCAAGTAGCTCGCTTAATTTACATTAAGGAAAGTTATTTGCTGTTTCGATGTAAGGTATGGGTTAATGCGGTTCACGTTTGTGATATTTAACACATATTCCCCCACATGTGTGTTGCAGGAGTTCTATTCTGCAAGTTTAGCTCGTCTTAAATTTTTGTTTTCTAGTTCATTTTTCATGTTCGAGGGCAGGTTTCGTGGATAAATACCGCACTAATACTCAGCAACGAGGTATGACTTTTATTGAAGTGCTAGTGGCTTTATTTTTATTGATTGTAGGGCTATTAGGTGCCGTCGCCATGCAAGCAACGGTAAAAAAAAGCAGTTTTGATGCGATGCAAAGGTCACTTGCCTCCTCATTAGCTAAAGACATGATTGAACGTATGCGTAGTAATGATCCTGACACATTAGCAACATATGCAAAAACAGATTATGGCGTTGCACTAGATGCGATACCAGCCAATAGGTGTAATGTGCAAGGAGCAGCTTGTACAGCTGCACAAATGGCGACAAATGATATGTACGAGTGGGAATTGGCTTTGATGGGGGCTGATGTAACATCTGGTGGCGATAGACGAGGTGGGCTAATTGATGCTCGAGGATGTGTCAGTCATAACGCTAATGCTGTGCAAGTCGTTGTTACTTGGAAAGGAAGAACGTCAACTACTGATGCAAAGAAAGTAGATAATTGCGGTGCAGCAAGTGACAAACGTCGACAAGTAGTTGTTGAGGCATTTATAAACTAATGAATAACGTTCATATAAAAGTCGGTAATCGACAGCAAAAACAAGGTGGTTATAGCATCATCGAGTTGTTTGTATCGATGGCGATTGGCTTAGTTCTATTAGCTGGTGTATTAACAATATTTGTTAATATGCGTGTAACATCTGAAGAAACATCAAGTTATGGGGAACTTCAAGAAAACGGCCGCTTTGCTATTAGTTTACTCTCCGATGATTTACTCAGACAGGACTTCTGGGGAGATTACACGGGGACGTTAGATATTGCAGCATTAAATGGTTTAGCACCAGCTGCTCCTGCAAATGAATGTATTGGTGAAGGGGTTAATAATGGTACATTTCCTGGCGCTACTGGTCATTTTCGTACGCTATGGGGAACAACCGCAGCGACGGCTGATCCTTTAGGGTGTTTTGCTGCAGCTTCTCCAGCATTTATAGGCTCAGATATTATTCAGTTGAAAAGGGTGGTTTCTAGTCCTGTATTACCAGCTGATGTTAATGCTAACAATTATTACCTCATTACCAATATGAATGACGGGCAAATATTTTTAGGTAATGGCGCTATTCCGGCTATAGAAAATGCCCAAATTTGGCAATATCAGCATCATATATACTATGTGACTGAGCAAGCACAAGGTGGTTACAACGTGCCGGTATTAATGCAAGGCCGGCTGACAACAACAATGTCGTTCGCACCGATTATCGATGGTATCGAATATGTGCGATTTATGTATGGAATAGACTCTGACGATAACGGCATAGTGGATAGTTATTTATCAGCTGCAAATATGGCCGCCGGTGACTGGGATAAAACCAGTAATAATACGATTATTGCTGTTAAAATTTATGTATTAGCAAGAAGTATTTTGCCCGATAATGATTATACTAATAATAATACGTATACGTTGGGTGATCTACAGATAACACCTAATGATAACTTTAGACGTTTATTATTTACGTCAACAGTTACATTATTTAATGCGAGGGTAGATTCATGGCCAAGATAATTGTTAATAAGTCTTTATCATTGCCCTCAAAACAACGTGGTGTTGTTTTAATTGTGTCGTTAGTATTTTTAATTTCGCTTACGGCTGTTGTTGCCGCTCTTATGCAAAATACAACATCAGATGTCAAAATGTCTGGGGCTAGCGAAGAAAAAATGGTAGCAACACAAGCGGGGGTTAGTGCTGTTGATGAAGTGATTTATAATCAGTTAGCACCCGGAAACGCGAATGTATTTGCTCGCACGATAGCAGATAGTAATTTTCCTAATAATAATCAAGGGGAGTTACTGCCTAACTCAAAAACCGGCGCTGTTGCGAGTGTTGATATTACGAATAATGAATTTAAACTTGAAGCAGATTGCTCCCACTCTAGATCTGCTTCATCAAACCAAGTGTTTGCTTGCAATGTATTGAATGTGCAAGTTACGCGAAATTATGGTCGAGGGAATAATAGTACTGTAGAAGTAAACTCTGGCGTTTCTCAGCAGTTACTAAGATAAATGACCTATTGGGGAGAACTATGAAAAAACTAGCATTAATTTTCGTCGCTTGTGTTGTTTCAAGCGTGTCATTTAGCGAAGATATCGAGTTGTATATAAGCGATACTGTGAAGTCTCTTTCGAGTAGACCACAAGTGCTTATTATACTAGATAACTCAGGCAGTATGAGTACAGAAGATACTGTTTCCGCGCCATATGATCCAGATACGGACTATCCTGCCGTGGGTGGACTTAATTCGTTATCCGATAAATTTGTTTACTTTACTAAAGGTGGGGTCGATGGCACATCTTTACCTGTACCTGATAGCCCTAGCGAATCAAGACGTTTTTTAGATGCTATAAATAGTTGTCAAACAGCGGTTGATATTTTAAAGGTTAATGGTTTTTACACGGGTCGCATTCGCGAATATGCCATTAAAGGAAACAATGGTACTTGGGAAGAAATTCCAGATAATAACGGTGCTAATATTGAAATACTTGACTGTGAAGATGACGTTACATCAAGCAACCCTAATAATATACCCTCATTAGATTCAGGCTATCCAGTTGATAGCCAAGGCACAAAGAAAAACCCCGTATATCATACACCTAACGTTGGTGATTCTAATGTCGATTGGAGTGGTCAACTAGTAACGCTTTATACTGACAACTACTTACGCTGGCATCATAATGCAACGCTTAATCAAACGTTAAGATCAAGACTAGATCAAGCAATTGATAGTATTAGTAAGGTTATTATTTCTGCGCCGTCTGTCGATTTTGGCTTACAAATATTTAATTATAATGATGGTGACGCAAGTAATGACCCTAATGGTGGTCGTATTGTATATGGCATTAAAGAAGCGACGCCAACGAATAAAGCTGATCTGTTAGATATCATCCAAAATCAACTGTCGCCAGATACGTGGACACCTTTATGTGAAAGCCTTTATGAAGCCTCTTTATATTTTTCGGGTAAGAATGTTGACTTTGGCGATGATGACGAAAATAGAAATGGTTACTCTAAAAATTCTCCGCCAATGGATAACACCGTTGCTAGTGGTGGCACATATAAAACCCCTTTAAAGCCTTGTAATAGTAACGTGCATGTAGTGCTGATAACGGATGGTGAACCAACTTATGACAATGGTGCTGACGCTAAGATTAAAGGGTTTACGTCTGAAGATGAAGCAGGTAATACCGTTAATTTTTCAGGAAGTGCATACGATGGTAATTATTTAGCGGCACTTGCTGGCTGGATGCAAAATAACGATATTAACTTAGATTTAGAAGGTAGGCAGATCGCAACTACTTTTACCATTGGTTTTTCTGATGGTGCTAAACAAGCCGAAGATTTACTGAGAGAAACAGCAGCGCTTGGTGGTGGCGAGTTTTATTATGCTAAAGATGGTAACGCGCTAGTTGGCGCATTCACTAGTATTTTTGAACAGTTAAATTCAACCAACCAAAGCTTAACCTCTGCCTCAGTTGCCGCGAATAACTTTGACCGTACAGAAACATTAAATGCGGTATATTATGCGATGTTTGATCCGCAAAATGGTCCTAGATGGCAGGGTAATGTAAAAAAATACAAAGTAGAGAATGGTATTCAGTACGGTCAAAATAACGTCCCTGCATTAGATGAACAAACCGGTCATTTTTCTGAAACGGTAACTAGCTTCTGGTCACAGCCTTCGAGTGAAGATGGCAATAAGGTAGCAGAAGGTGGTGTTGCAGATATGTTGAGAAATGCAACTTCGAGGACGTTGTATAGCAATATTGGTGCAAGCGGTGGGCTAACAGCTTTTACTCGCACTAATGCAGAAACGTATTTTGGTGGCTCGACCGCGTTAGCGACAGAGTTAGGTGTAGATGAAGCTGATATTGATGATTACATTAATTGGCATAAAGGCCTTGATGTAGATGATGAAGATAAAGATGCCGACAAAACAGACATGCGATATGATGTGTTTGGCGATCCACTTCATTCTAAACCACTTGTTATTAACTACGGTAATACCATCCGGATTTTAATTGGCACCAATGCTGGTGTTTTACATATGTTTGAAGATAATACGACAACTGATGTTGTGTCTGAAACATGGGCATTTATGCCCCACGAGTTCTTTAGCAATATTAAAGGGCTTAGAGAAAATTTTGCTGGCGGTGATAAGATTTATGGTATCGATGGCAAGATTACTTCGTACATTAAAGATGCTAATGGAGATGGCATTGTAAATGGCTCTGATAAGGTTTGGATATTTTTCGGCTTAAGACGCGGAGGCAGTTCCTATTACGCGTTAGATGTTACATCGCCGAATTCACCGTCGCTGCTTTGGCATATCGATAGCAGTTCAGCAGGATTTAGCGAGTTAGGACAGTCATGGTCTCAACCTAAGGTAACCTATTCAGCATTAAATACATCAGGTTCAGGTGCAACTGCTGTTGCATCACCCGTCGTTATTTTCGGCGGTGGATATGATACAACAAAAGATGCCGTAGGCCCTGGTATTGCGGACGACTCGGGTCGAGCCGTATATATGGTTGATGCTAAAACAGGCAGTTTAAAGTGGAGTTTAACGCCTAGTGGCGGAACAACTGCATATACAGGCAACCATAGCATCCCATCAGCCATTGCTACCTTGGATAGTGACGGTAATGGCCTAACAGATAGATTGTATTTTGGTGATACGGGGGGGGATGTTTGGCGTGTCGATATGCCAGGTGGTAACCCTACAGATACCAATGAGCCATGGACATTTTTTAAATTAGCGTCATTAGGTGGCAATGGTACTGATAACAGTATTGATAGACGTTTTTTCAATGAACCATCTATTGCAAGAACATTTATATCTGAGACACTTGAAACTGAACACACGGATGCAAACGGTGTAAAAACTAAACGTATTTCTCGACAAGAACGTCCGTATGAAGCAATTTTAATTGGCTCAGGTGATCGTTCTAATCCTTTAGGTACAGATACCCAAGATACCTTTTTCATGATTAAAGATGAACATGTTCGCACGCAATCATTTACTGCGTCTTCAAGTCCAACTATACCTAGTCCAATAAGCTATTCAGATTTATATAATTATACGAATAACCCATTCGATCAATCTATGACGACTCAGCAAAGGGAAACGTTGGAAATAGCCGTCAGTAAAAAATCTGGCTGGTATTTAAACTTTAACAAAACGGCGGGGGAGAAAAATTCAGCAACGGCAATTGTGATTAATGGTGTTGCTTATTTTACTTCGTATATTCCGCCTTCCGATACGGTAAATGTGGCACTTTGTCAGCCTGTGGGTGGGCAAGGTTGGCTATATGCGGTTGACTTAGCGCTAGGAACTCATGTTTACCAGTGGACAGATGCTGAAAATCCTAATGGTATTACCGATGGTGATGATCGCAAAGTATACATAAGTGAGCAGTTTTTAGGTTCTCCAACGTTAATCGTATTGCCTGAAGATGACGGCGACCCAAATACCGTTGATGATGCAAAAGGCAACATAATTGTTGGTCGTCGTATTATTCCGGTAGGTTTTAGCCTAAAAACAATGAGAACTAATCTGTATATCAATGAGGAACAATAAATGTGTAAGACTCGAAAGCAGAATAAAGGCTTCACCATAGTAGAGTTACTTATGGTTGTCGCAATTATTGGTATTTTAGCTGCAGTCGCATACCCGTCTTACAATGAATTTGTGTTGCGCGGTAATAGAACAGAAGGGCAGAGAGAGTTGCTCAGACTTGCAAATTTACAAGAGCAATTTTACGTCGATACACGTGCTTACACGACGGATATGACAGCATTAGGGATGAATGCAGATCCGTATGTAACTGAAAATGGGTTGTATAGTATTGATGCAACCGTTAACGACGATACCTTTATTTTGACAGCAACGGCTAAATTAACACAAGTCAAGGATACGGCATGTACAACGTTAACCATTAATGAAGTAGGTGCTAAAACACCTACCTCTGGTTGTTGGGAAAAGTAACGTCTAGGAGATAATTAATGAGAATATTCATCTTTGTATGTATTTTGGGTTTGTTTGCCAATAACGCACTGGCAAAAGATAAAACAGTTCTCAAAAATGGTAAAATACTTGCTAAATGCTATATCGAAATTATCGGTGGCGAGCGTACCATTCATAAGGTAACCGTTAAAGAAAAGGCATTAAGTGCTTTGCCACAAATGATTCAAGGTAAACAAATCAGAGTAACAGGTAAAAAAGGTTTAAAATCTGTTCACAAAGTTATGGAATGTGTACCCGAAGAAGATGCATTTAAAGCTGGACGAGCCAGATATTTAGAAGAATTTCAAGCGCAGTAAGTTTGTTGATATTTTTTAAATATTCTGTAATTTAGTGCCGTAGTCATTAGGTAGTGAAGCCACAGTAGTTACAGGGTAGTGGTTAATCTATATAACCTGTATTTTGATTCGCTAACGCTTGGCACTAACTTTACCATTAGCATGAGTTGCAAAAGCCTTAATTTAACGATTATCAGCAATTAAGTTCATTTCCTAGCCTATCTTCATCTTTATTATCGTTATCAGTGTCTTGTGTTATATAAACGCGTCCTGACAGCGAAATAGATACCCCTCTGGCTATACTTGCATGATTCTTAGGGCAATAGGTAAATGTAACGTTTTGACCATTTACTAAGCGACCAGTTGGCGAATAAATCAAGGTATTCCCATCACTAAATGCTAACTTATCGCCGGACGATATTGCATCTTTCACTTTTACCATTGTCTCATTAGCAGCATTATACTTAGTCGCATCATCTTCATTCATAAACATGCTAATCGTTTTATCCCAATCATTAGAGCATGTACCCGCATTTAACGGACAAATTGTGACTTGTTGACCGGAATTTATTGCTGCATTACGAGCAGTAAGAATAAAGCGTTGTAGCTCTATAACTTCATTATCTGTTCTACTTTTAACAAGAAACTCAGACAATGCAGGCACTGCGATCATTGACGCTATGCCTAGTATTGTAATCGTTACTAAAAGCTCAATCATCGTAAAACCATAATTGCGCTTCTTCAATGTAAAGTGTTTAGCTAGGTAGTTCATACAGCATTACCTTTTGAGCCATGTTACTTCATTTATACCACTGAAATGAAGTTTCAGCCAATTGTTTCACTATTTTGTCATCAAAGTCATGCACGTGAGTGCAGAATATTGTCAATTACAGGTGATATACGTATAGGAGCGCGTACGTTCTTTGCCGGTGCTAGATTGAAATGTTTGATAAATTCTGCCTGAAGTAGCGACAATGATTCCTCTTGCTTTGTCTGCGTGATTATACGGGCAATACTTAAATGTGCCGTTTTGGCCCCAACCTGATAAATGACCCGTTGGTGAGTAGGTCACACCGATCCGAGACCGCGCATAGGTTATTTGGTCGCCAGACGTAGTATTGGGTTTATGCGCAAGCAATTTTTCTTTTAGGCTAGGTTCAAATTCTTTGTTGTTATTCGGGTCAGTAAATACACTTAATGGCTTTGACCAATCATCTTTGCATCTATTATTTATACTCAATGGGCAAAAAGTGACGGTGGTATTATAGTTAATAGCGTGATTTCTGGCCGTTTGTAATAACGTTGAAATTCGATAGATTTCATTATCAACTCTAGAGCGTACGATGAAATCTGCGAAGCTTGGTACTGCGATCGCTGTAATAGATGAAAGTAAGGCTAGAGTTACTAGTAGTTCAATGAGTGAAAGGCCAACGGTATTGCGAATAATCATTTCTACATCCTTGTAGTTAGGTTACGTTGGCATTAGTTATAGTGCATTACAAATGTAATGCCAGATATTATTCATCATAAATGGTTGGTATGGCCGACCTTTTATGCTGAGTTTTTGCGTAAATGTTGAGTATTTTTTCTGTAATATGAGGTTCTACTGGCTTTCCTTCTAAGAAGTCATCTAGTTGATCATAGCTTAAGCCAAGCGCATCTTCGTCTTTTTTCCCCGGTGCTAAATCTTCTAGATCTGCTGTAGGCGCTTTATTTATTAATACCTCAGGTGCGCCTAATGCTTGTGCTAACGACCTAACTTGTCGCTTTGAAAGGCCAAAAAGTGGTGCAATATCGCATGCACCATCACCCCATTTAGTGAAAAAGCCGGTAATATTTTCAGCAGAATGATCTGTGCCAATAACTAGCCCACCTAATATGCCGGCGATATGATATTGGCTAACCATGCGCACGCGTGCTTTAACGTTACCTTTAGAAAAATCTAAAGTTCCTATCGTTGCTGTTAATATGCCGGTGGACTGAAGTGCTGATGTTACTTCTGCATGAATACCGTCTACACCTGCTTGCACATTTGTTGTAACGCAATGACTTGGTTGTATAAAGTTTAATGCTAATTGTGCTTCATCTTCATCGGCTTGAATATCATAGGGTAATCTTACCGCAATAAACTGATAGTTTTCGGATGTTTCTTCGTTGAGCTCATTAATCGCTAACTGTGCTAGTTTACCGCAAGTAGATGAATCAACACCTCCACTAATACCTAAAACTAAGTTTTTTAAACCAGAATTTTTTAGTTGACGTTTTATAAAATCCACTCGGCGTTTGATTTCATATTCAACGTCAATTTTAGGTAATACTTTCATTTCTTCGATAATAGCTTGCGGATTCATTGTGCTTCCTAATTGATTACACTTGATATAAAAACGAGGTAAGTGTATCAAAAATTTATTTTATTTTATTGTGTTTATTTTTGTGACATGGCAACAATTGTGTAAAATATAGATAGATATAAAACCAATGGAAGTGAAAATGAAAAAAATCGAAGCCATAATTAAGCCATTTAAGTTAGATGATGTTAGAGAAGCGCTAGGCGAAATTGGTGTTACCGGTATGACTGTCTCTGAAGTTAAAGGGTTTGGCCGACAAAAGGGTCATACAGAGCTTTATCGAGGAGCCGAATATATGGTGGATTTTCTTCCTAAAGCTAAAATTGAAATTGTTGTTGCCACTGAGAGTGTAGAGCGTTGTGTAGAGGCGATAATGGAAACAGCGCAAACAGGTAAAATTGGTGATGGAAAAATATTTATTACTGACGTAGAGCGAGTCATTAGAATTCGAACTGGTGAAGAAGACGACGAAGCAATATAACACACTAATTACGTTGCTGAATTTCAAAAATAATAAAAGGGCTGTTAGCCCTTTTTTATTTTTAATTTAATTAGTTAATGATGTCGTTTTCAGGGAAGTTAGCTGCAAGCACTTGCATTGCGTTAGTTTTTAGATCTTCTAACCCCATTTTGTCATAGCTTTCGATCATAATTTCTAACGCATCTTCCATTTCATTACTTGGTGAGTAATATTCTAGTATGTAACGGCCACGATTAGCAGCGGAAGCGTAGGCTTCTCGTTTTAAATAAAATCTTGCCACAGAAAGTTCATATCTTGCTAGGCGAGATTTTATATCGATCATACGCTTTCTTGAATCTGCCGCGTATTTACTATCAGGAAACTCAGTGATCAAAGTTTTTAAGTCGCTAAAGGCACTTCTTGCTGCCGTTGGATCTCTGTCTGCACGATCAATGCCTACGATATCTTGAAATAAATTGTTTTCAGTTGATAAGTTAATTAATGCGCGCATGTAATATACATAGTCAACATTGGCATTATTAGGGTTTAGCTTTAAAAATCTATCCGCTAATGCCACACCTTGATCAGTATCGCCACTTTTATAGTATGCATAAATCAGATCGAGTTGTACTTGGTGTGAAATTGGTCCAAATGGAAATCTAGAATCAATAGCTGATAATATTTGAATCGCTTTTTTAAAAAGTCCGTTATCAAGCGCTTCTCTTGCATCTACAAATAACGCTTGCGCCGATTTATCTGGTACTTTATCTACTTCTGAAACCTCGGATGATGAGCAGCCTATTAGAAAAAGAAAGCTTGCGAAGAATACTGTTTTTATTGTCAATTTGTCCATAGACCTTGTTATCACTACTTTTATTTATCAATTATAATTACAAAATACCGTGCGAAGGTAATTACTTAATGTAATTACTACCTCAAACAGGTAAAATAATATCATGCATTCTAACCTAGCATTTTATCCTTGCACAGTGCTAATTCACAGAGAAATTCATGGCAGAGAAAATTCAACATCAAGAAACCGTACCAGACACTTTGTTAGGCAAGCGATTTGACCAAGCTTTAGCTGAAATGTTCCCCGAATATTCAAGATCTCGATTAAAAGAATGGATCTTAGCTGGACAGGTTACCGTAAATGGTGATGTGTTAACAAAGGCGAGAGAAAAAATGTACGGTGGTGAGGCCGTTGTAATCAATGCAGAGATTGAAGCCGAAGTGCGTTTTGAGCCACAAAATATTCCACTTAATATCGTTTATGAAGATGAAGATATACTTGTAATCAACAAACCAGCAGGGTTAGTTGTTCATCCCGGCGCAGGAAATCCCGATGGCACGGTATTGAATGCATTGCTGCATCATTGTCCTGAAGTCGATATTGTGCCACGAGCTGGTATTGTGCATCGTTTAGATAAAGATACCACTGGCTTGATGGTAGTGGCTAAAACGATTGAAGCTCAAACGCACCTTGTAGACTCACTACAAAGGCGAGAAATTACACGTGAATATGAAGCGATTGCTAATGGCGTGATGACTGCGGGAGGAGTTGTTGACGAACCCATTGGCAGACACCCAACTAAAAGAACGCATATGGCAGTTACAATGTCAGGCAGACCTTCCGTTACACATTATAGAGTGATGGAAAAATTTAGAGAACATACTCGGTTAAGATTGCGCTTAGAAACAGGGCGAACACATCAGATTCGTGTACATATGGCACATATTACTCATCCATTAGTTGGCGACCCTGTGTATGGCGGGAGACCGCGCCCACCGAAAAATGCAACTGATGAGTTACGAGCGGTATTGAGAAGTTTTAAAAGACAAGCATTACATGCCGCTATGTTATCTTTGTATCATCCTGTAACAGGCGAACAAATGACGTGGACTGCAGATATTCCTGAAGATATGGCGTCTTTAACTAATATCTTAAGAGAAGATTCGACACTTAATGCACAAGATGAGTACTAACGGCGCAATTAAAAACATAAGGTTTTCTGCTAACAATGTAGTCGCGATGCAAACGTCGCGATTATCACCTGTTCAACATATACAAAGCTGTAGTCCATATCAGAGTTTCAATCTTGGTTTGCATGTTGGTGACGATGAAAACCATGTCTTAGCTAATCGTACGTGTTTGAAAAAGTATTTTAATGACAATACCCAGATTCAGTGGCTAGAACAAGTTCATGGGGGACATGTTATTGAGTTAGTAAATTATAGTGAACAACCTATTGTTGGCGATGCTATTGTTACTAAACAGCCTGATATTGCTTTAGCAATTATGACGGCTGATTGTTTACCAATATTCCTTGTGGATAAATATGGACAAGAAATAGCGGCTATTCATGGCGGTTGGCGTCCTTTAGCGGCTAATATCATTGATGAAACACTTAAAAAAATGGAAACATCAGTTAACCAAGTTGAAGCGTGGTTAGGGCCTTGTATTGGAGAAAATGCATTTGTTGTTGGCAATGAGGTTAAGGATACATTTTCTAGCCTTGATGAAACATTAGCGGTTTGCTTTAAGCGAGAATTGAATAATAAATGGCTGGCTAATTTACCATTAATTGCTACATTATTACTCAATAAAAATGGCGTTAAAAACATTAGGGTTCTTGATGAATGTACTTATCAAAATGAAGATAAATATTATTCATATCGTCGCTGTAACCAAACAGGTAGGATGGCATCTTTAATTGCTATACAAAACAGTGTTTAGGTTGATCTACGTCAAGTAAACAATTTTTAATTGCTTGAAAATAGGTAAAAAGCCCATAACTTTATATCAACAGCAAATGTAAGACCAGTAACATGGCAGTAGGAGTTTTGATATGCGATTAGACCGATTCACGCAAACCTTTCAGATAGCGATATCTGATGCCCAATCAATTGCATTGGGTAAAGATCATCAATTTATTGAACCATCACATTTAATGCTTGCATTATTAAATCAGAATAATGGAAGCACAATTCCATTACTGAAAAGTGCAGGCGTAGATATTTATTCATTACGTAGTCAAGTTGAAGACGTATTGAACACCTTGCCTCAAGTGTCAGGTACTGGGGGAGATGTACAGCTATCCTCAGCATTGGCAAGTATTCTTAATCTTTGTGACAAATATGCACAAAAGCTAGGTGATCAGTATATTTCTTCAGAAATATTTTTATTATCAGCGTTAGAAGATAAGGGAAAATTAGGACAGATACTTAAATCCTTAGGTGCTAGTGAACAAAGGGTTAAAGATGCGATCACCCACATTAGAGGTGGAGAAAATGTTAATGATCAAAACGCGGAAGGGGTCAGACAAGCATTAGAAAAATATACTGTTGATGTTACAGAGCGTGCAAAAGAAGGAAAGCTTGACCCTGTTATTGGTCGTGATGATGAAATTCGTCGTACGATACAAGTGCTACAGCGTCGCACTAAAAATAACCCTGTCCTTATTGGGCAGCCTGGTGTGGGTAAAACAGCAATTGTTGAAGGCTTAGCACAACGTATTGTTGATCATGAGGTACCAGAAGGCCTTAAAAATAAGAAGGTACTTTCACTCGATATGGGCGCACTTGTTGCAGGTGCTAAGTACCGTGGTGAATTCGAAGAACGTTTAAAGGCTGTACTCAATGAGCTTGCTAAAGAAGAAGGTCAGGTAATTTTATTTATTGATGAGCTTCATACCATGGTTGGTGCCGGTAAAACTGATGGTGCAATGGATGCTGGCAATATGCTAAAACCGGCGTTAGCACGAGGTGAACTGCACTGTGTGGGAGCAACTACGCTAGATGAATATCGACAATATATCGAAAAAGATGCTGCTCTTGAAAGACGATTCCAAAAAGTGTTGGTTGAAGAGCCATCCGTTGAAGATACTATTGCAATATTACGTGGTTTAAAAGAACGTTATGAGCTTCATCATAATGTTGAAATCACAGATCCTGCGATCGTCGCAGCGGCAAGTTTATCTCATCGATATATCAGTGATAGACAATTACCTGATAAAGCTATTGATTTGATCGATGAATCAGCCTCAAGTATCAGATTGCAGATGGACTCCAAGCCTGAAGAGCTAGATAAGTTAGAGCGGAAGATTATTCAATTGAAGCTAGAAGAGAAATCACTCGAAGATGAAAGTGATGATGCTACGATTAAACGTTTAGCGTTGATTCGCGAGCAATTAGCTGATTTTGAGCGTAATTATGAAGACTTAGATGAAGTCTGGACATCTGAAAAAGCGGCAATTCATGGCACACAAACAATAAAGGCTGAGCTGGAGCAAGCAAGAATTGACTTAGATGGCGCGAGGCGTAATGGCGATCTAAATAAAATGGCGGAGTTACAATATAGCCGAATTCCTGAGCTCGAAAAACAACTTGATTTAGCGTCTCAAGCTGAAATGCAAGACATGAGTTTATTGCGAAATCGTGTAACTGATGTTGAAATTGCCGATGTACTTAGTCGTTCAACCGGTATTCCTGTGTCAAAGATGCTAGAAGAAGAACGTGACAAGTTACTGCGCATGGAGGAGGAGTTACATAAGCGTGTTGTCGGCCAATCTGAAGCTGTAGTTTCTGTTTCTAATGCAATACGTCGTTCGAGAGCAGGGCTTGCTGATCCAAATCAACCAATAGGCTCTTTCCTGTTTCTTGGTCCAACAGGTGTAGGGAAAACGGAATTAACGAAAGCCGTTGCTCACTTCCTATTTGACAGTGAAGACGCGCTAATACGCGTTGATATGTCTGAGTTTATGGAAAAACATTCGGTTGCTCGGTTGGTTGGTGCGCCTCCTGGTTATGTTGGTTATGAAGAAGGAGGCTATTTAACTGAAGCGGTTAGGAGAAAGCCATACTCTGTTATTCTTCTTGATGAGATTGAAAAAGCTCACCCTGATGTATTTAACATTTTATTGCAGGTGTTAGACGACGGGCGATTAACCGACGGCCAAGGAAGAACTGTTGATTTTCGTAATACAGTCGTGATCATGACTTCTAATATTGGTTCAGATATCATCCAAAGCTTACATAATGAAAGCCAGTATCAAGAAATGAAAACTTTAGTGATGAATGAAGTAGGGCAACACTTTAAACCAGAGTTTATTAATCGTATTGATGAATCGGTAGTATTTCATCCACTTCAGTCAGAACAAATTAAGAAGATTGCGAGTATCCAGTTAGATGCGCTTGCTGAACGTCTTGCGCAAAGAGACATTATACTTGACGTTTCAGACGAGGCTTTATCGTTAATTTCAGCGGCTGGGTTTGATCCATTATTTGGTGCAAGGCCTCTAAAAAGAGCAATCCAACATTCTATTGAGAATCCGCTTGCTCAAAAGATACTTGCAAGCGAACTTGATGGCGTTGAGAAAGTTACAATAAGCGTAGACAATCAGGAGTTGGTATTTAGTTGCTAATAGTTAGTATAGAGGTTTACTGTATATTACAGTAAACCTCTACTTGTTTCTTATTAATCTCAAGTTGCTGAGACTTTTCTACATCGGTCAATACTTTTAGGTTACCACTTTCATCGGTATATTGAATATTGTCATACTGCTCTAATGTACGTACATTTTCTTTAGCTGCTTCACATTTATCAAGTGATTCTGTAACAACCTGTTCATCACTTTTGGTATTTTCTTGTTCTTCTTTTTGTGGTACGGCTATTGGCTCTGGTGTTTTGGGTATAGCAGACAGTGAAAGTTCGGTGTAATTATTATGTTCAGGTTGATGTTGACTAAAGTGAACAACGTTATTTTTATCTACCCAACGATAAACCGTGATGTTATCCGCGAAAACCGTGGAGTTCAGTAATAATGCTGTTAATATGAGAGTTATAAATTTCATCTTACTTTTCAATACTCCATTGATTTGGCGTTTGCCACCATAAAGTTTATACCAATTAATGCTAAGGTTGACAATAATTGCTTACAAATCATACATTGTGCTAATTAATTATAGGTCTATATATCGAGTTATGTTAAATTACCGCGAATTTTAATAAAGAGACATTTGAATAACATGGCAGAAAGTAAAAAGGTACCGAACAGTCCAAACCGTGGGATCTATTTATTACCTAACTTATTAACTACAGCAGGACTATTTTCAGGTTTTTTTGCTGTAGTATCATCGATGAATGGGCATTTTGAAAGTGCTGCTATCGCAATATTTATCGCGATGATCTTTGATGGTTTAGATGGCCGTGTTGCAAGAATGACCAATACTCAAAGCGAGTTTGGCGCGGAATACGATAGTATGGCTGACATGGTCTCGTTCGGAATAGCCCCAGGGTTAGTTGCGTATAATTGGGCGTTGTCAGACATGGGTAAATTCGGTTGGTTAGCTGCATTTGTTTTTGTTGCTGCTGCGGCGTTAAGACTTGCACGATTTAATACGCAAGTTGGTGTTGCCGACAAACGATACTTTCAGGGGTTAGCAAGTCCAGCAGCAGCAGGTGTTGTTGCAAGTATTGTATGGTTAGGTACTGAGTATCAAATAAACGGTCATGATTATGGATTTATTATTGGACTGATCACCATTACTTCAGGTTTATTAATGGTTAGTAACTTTCGCTACAACAGCTTTAAAGAAGTTGACTGGAAAGGTAAAGTTAACTTTATCGTTGTACTACTTATTGTACTTGTGTTTGTTATTGTTGCTGCGAGCCCAGCTGAATTGTTAAGTGCTATATTTGTTCTTTATGCAGCATCAGGGCCTATTACCACTATTCGTAGTGTTAAAAAATTAAAATTAGAACATGTTGTCGGTGACGATGAAGATGCCGAGTTTACGGCTGAAACAACAGATAATACGCAGAAAAAGCAAGAAGTAGATAAAAAAGTGAAACAATCAGAAGAATAGTAAATCAATAACCTACACAATTTAAAAAAACGGTAAATGAAAATTTACCGTTTTTTTTGTCTCTGAACTTTGATTAAAACTCAAATCTGTACTATTTTTGAACATCTAATGGTTTTTTTTAAATTATTTGAAAATAGTTGTTGACGTAGGTGCAAAAATCCCTAAAATGCGCATCCACTTCTCGGGGACAAGCCAAGAAGCTGTTTTGATAAGTTTAGTGAAGCGAAAGCGACATAAAACACATCACCAAACATTAAAAAATAAATTAAAATTTTTTAATAAAAAGGTTGACATCAAAACTGGGTTGCGTAGAATGCGCATCCTCGCTTGAGGCAACGGCCACAAGCAAGATTGACAAGCGAATGTGACTTATCAATTTATTCGAAAGAATAGTTCTTTAACAATTAGTTATCATGCAATTTGTGTGGGCACTCACAGTGATGATGTTTTACCAGTAACTTAGGTTACAAAAATGTCTTAGTGAATGTTCATACAAAAACTTATTTAAGTTTTTACTTTTTGTCTAACTTTTTAAAGTAAGTCAAAAAGATGTACAGAATTCATTGAGCAGCATCTTCGGATGCACAAACGATTTTTTAATTGAAGAGTTTGATCATGGCTCAGATTGAACGCTGGCGGCAGGCTTAACACATGCAAGTCGAGCGGAAACGAAGAGTAGCTTGCTACTCTGGCGTCGAGCGGCGGACGGGTGAGTAATGCTTGGGAATATGCCTAGAGGTGGGGGACAACAGTTGGAAACGACTGCTAATACCGCATAATGTCTACGGACCAAAGGGGGGGCTCTTCGGACCTTTCGCCTTTAGATTAGCCCAAGTGAGATTAGCTAGTAGGTAAGGTAATGGCTTACCTAGGCGACGATCTCTAGCTGGTTTGAGAGGATGATCAGCCACACTGGGACTGAGACACGGCCCAGACTCCTACGGGAGGCAGCAGTGGGGAATATTGCACAATGGGGGAAACCCTGATGCAGCCATGCCGCGTGTGTGAAGAAGGCCTTCGGGTTGTAAAGCACTTTCAGTCGTGAGGAAAGGGTGTAAGTTAATACCTTGCATCTGTGACGTTAGCGACAGAAGAAGCACCGGCTAACTCCGTGCCAGCAGCCGCGGTAATACGGAGGGTGCGAGCGTTAATCGGAATTACTGGGCGTAAAGCGTGCGTAGGCGGTTAGTTAAGTCAGATGTGAAATCCCGGAGCTCAACTCCGGAACTGCATTTGAAACTGGCTAACTAGAGTATTGTAGAGGGTGGTGGAATTTCCAGTGTAGCGGTGAAATGCGTAGAGATTGGAAGGAACATCAGTGGCGAAGGCGGCCACCTGGACAAATACTGACGCTGAGGCACGAAAGCGTGGGGAGCGAACAGGATTAGATACCCTGGTAGTCCACGCCGTAAACGATGTCAACTAGCTGTTTGTGTTCTTGAAACGTGAGTAGCGTAGCTAACGCGCTAAGTTGACCGCCTGGGGAGTACGGCCGCAAGGTTAAAACTCAAATGAATTGACGGGGGCCCGCACAAGCGGTGGAGCATGTGGTTTAATTCGATGCAACGCGAAGAACCTTACCATCCCTTGACATCCAGAGAATTTTCTAGAGATAGAATTGTGCCTTCGGGAACTCTGAGACAGGTGCTGCATGGCTGTCGTCAGCTCGTGTTGTGAAATGTTGGGTTAAGTCCCGCAACGAGCGCAACCCCTATCCTTATTTGCCAGCGAGTAGTGTCGGGAACTCTAAGGAGACTGCCGGTGATAAACCGGAGGAAGGTGGGGACGACGTCAAGTCATCATGGCCCTTACGGGATGGGCTACACACGTGCTACAATGGTACATACAGAGGGCAGCAAGACCGCGAGGTGGAGCGAATCCCATAAAGTGTATCGTAGTCCGGATCGGAGTCTGCAACTCGACTCCGTGAAGTCGGAATCGCTAGTAATCGTAGATCAGAATGCTACGGTGAATACGTTCCCGGGCCTTGTACACACCGCCCGTCACACCATGGGAGTGGGTTGCAAAAGAAGTGGCTAGTTTAACCCTCGGGGGGACGGTCACCACTTTGTGATTCATGACTGGGGTGAAGTCGTAACAAGGTAACCCTAGGGGAACCTGGGGTTGGATCACCTCCTTATCTTGAAGTAAGACAGATTATTGTTGAGTGTTCACACAAATTGCATAGATAACGAATATAGAAGAAGTCACCCTGACTAAGTCTAAAAAGGGGCTATAGCTCAGCTGGGAGAGCGCCTGCCTTGCACGCAGGAGGTCAGCAGTTCGATCCTGCTTAGCTCCACCAATACTTCTTCATAAAGAACGAAAGACCAAATTAAAGGTTACTTTTTAGTGATTTTCAATTTGGTTTTTTTAACCAAGTTTTTAACCGAATGCGTGTTGATTACTACTTCTTTAACAATCTGGAAAGCTGATATTTATATCCCTTAAACATAAAGTTTTATGTTTAAAACCCTTAATAACGTGTCGCGCGTTGTTAAGTGAATTCTAATTCAAGTGCTATTTATAGTACGTGAAAATGTCAGACATACATTTAGTTTGGGTTTTGTCACTCAAACACTTAAGACTACTTAGGGTTGTATGGTTAAGTGACTAAGCGTATATGGTGGATGCCTTGGCAGTTAGAGGCGATGAAGGACGTGTTAATCTGCGATAAGCTGTGTTAAGTCGATAAAAGACGTTATAGACACAGATTTCCGAATGGGGAAACCCACTTGCATAAGCAAGTATCTTTATGTGAATACATAGCATAAAGAGGCGAACCGGGAGAACTGAAACATCTAAGTACCCCGAGGAAAAGAAATCAACCGAGATTTCGTTAGTAGCGGCGAGCGAACGCGAATTAGCCCTTAAGCGGCATGGCGTCAATGGAAGTATCTGGAAAGGTACACGATACAGGGTGATAGTCCCGTACATGAAGACAAAATGTTTGTGAAATCGAGTAGGTCGGCACACGTGAAATGTTGACTGAATATGGGGGGACCATCCTCCAAGGCTAAATACTCCTAACTGACCGATAGTGAACCAGTACCGTGAGGGAAAGGCGAAAAGAACCCCTGTGAGGGGAGTGAAATAGAACCTGAAACCGTATACGTACAAGCAGTGGAAGCCTTCGGGTGACTGCGTACCTTTTGTATAATGGGTCAGCGACTTATATTTAGTAGCAAGGTTAACCGATTAGGGGAGCCGTAGCGAAAGCGAGTGTTAACTGCGCGTTTAGTTGCTAGGTATAGACCCGAAACCCGGCGATCTACCCATGGGCAGGTTGAAGGTTGAGTAACATCAACTGGAGGACCGAACACACGTATGTTGAAAAATGCGGTGATGACCTGTGGGTCGGAGTGAAAGGCTAATCAAGCCGGGAGATAGCTGGTTCTCCCCGAAATCTATTTAGGTAGAGCCTCGGACGAATACCATTGGGGGTAGAGCACTGTTAAGGCTAGGGGGTCATCCCGACTTACCAACCCTTTGCAAACTCCGAATACCAATGAGTACTATCCGGGAGACACACTATGGGTGCTAACGTCCGTAGTGAAGAGGGAAACAACCCAGACCGCCAGCTAAGGTCCCAAAGTCATAGTTAAGTGGGAAACGATGTGGAAAGGCATAGACAGCTAGGAGGTTGGCTTAGAAGCAGCCATCCTTTAAAGAAAGCGTAATAGCTCACTAGTCGAGTCGGTCTGCGCGGAAGATGTAACGGGGCTAAACTATGCACCGAAGCTGCGGATTCAAAATTTATTTTGAGTGGTAGGGGAGCGTTCTGTAAGCCGTTGAAGGTGTGTTGTAAGGCATGCTGGAGGTATCAGAAGTGCGAATGCTGACATGAGTAACGATAATGGGGGTGAAAAACCCCCACGCCGAAAGACCAAGGTTTCCTGTCCCATGTTAATCAGGGCAGGGTAAGTCGGCCCCTAAGGCGAGGCTGAAAAGCGTAGTCGATGGGAAACAGATTAATATTTCTGTACTTCTATATATTGCGAAGGAGGGACGGAGAAGGCTAAACAGGCATGGCGTTGGTAGTCCATGTGAAAGATTGTAGGCTGGAGACTTAGGCAAATCCGGGTCACCACTAGGCTGAGAGTCGAGACGATACTCTACGGAGTAGAAGCTGTTGATGCCCTGCTTCCAGGAAAAGCTTCTAAGCATCAGATATATAGGAACCGTACCCCAAACCGACACAGGTGGTTAGGTAGAGAATACTAAGGCGCTTGAGAGAACTCGGGTGAAGGAACTAGGCAAAATAGTACCGTAACTTCGGGAGAAGGTACGCTGGCTTTGGTGATGGGACTTGCTCCCTAAGCTGAGGTCAGTCGAAGTAACCAGGTGGCTGGAACTGTTTATTAAAAACACAGCACTGTGCAAAATCGAAAGATGACGTATACGGTGTGACGCCTGCCCGGTGCCGGAAGGTTAATTGATTGGGTTAGCTCTGCGAAGCTCATGATCGAAGCCCCGGTAAACGGCGGCCGTAACTATAACGGTCCTAAGGTAGCGAAATTCCTTGTCGGGTAAGTTCCGACCTGCACGAATGGCGTAATCATGGCCACACTGTCTCCACCCGAGACTCAGTGAAATTGAAATTGCGGTTAAGATGCCGTATACCCGCGGCTAGACGGAAAGACCCCGTGAACCTTTACTATAGCTTGACAGTGAACATTGCTCCTACATGTGTAGGATAGGTGGGAGGCTTTGAAGCATGCACGCCAGTGTGTGTGGAGCCAACCTTGAAATACCACCCTTGTATGCGTGATGTTCTAACCTAGGGCCCTTATCGGGCTTGGGGACACTGTCTGGTGGGTAGTTTGACTGGGGCGGTCTCCTCCCAAAGAGTAACGGAGGAGCACGAAGGTTGGCTAAGTACGGTCGGACATCGTACGGTTAGTGCAATGGCATAAGCCAGCTTAACTGCGAGACAGACACGTCGAGCAGGTGCGAAAGCAGGTCATAGTGATCCGGTGGTTCTGTATGGAAGGGCCATCGCTCAACGGATAAAAGGTACTCCGGGGATAACAGGCTGATACCGCCCAAGAGTTCATATCGACGGCGGTGTTTGGCACCTCGATGTCGGCTCATCACATCCTGGGGCTGAAGTCGGTCCCAAGGGTATGGCTGTTCGCCATTTAAAGTGGTACGCGAGCTGGGTTTAGAACGTCGTGAGACAGTTCGGTCCCTATCTGCCGTGGGCGTTTGAGAATTGAAGAGGGCTGCTCCTAGTACGAGAGGACCGGAGTGGACGAACCGCTGGTGTTCGGGTTGTTATGCCAATAGCATTGCCCGGTAGCTACGTTCGGAACTGATAACCGCTGAAAGCATCTAAGCGGGAAACAGGCTTTAAGATGAGTTCTCACTGGAGATTTAATCTCCCTAAAGGGTCGTTGGAGACTACAACGTTGATAGGTCAGGTGTGTAAGTGCTGTGAGGCATTGAGCTAACTGATACTAATTGCCCGTGAGGCTTAACCATACAACACCCAAGTGGTTTTGTTGTATGATGTTTGACAAGTATATTCACGTACTGTGCATTGAATTAGAAAATATAAATATTAGATTTCCGAGATTGTGTTTACGAAAGTAGACAATAAAAGTTTATGCTTGATGACAATAGCATTGTAGAACCACCTGATCCCATGCCGAACTCAGTAGTGAAATGCAATAGCGCCGATGGTAGTGTGGGAGTTCCCATGTGAGAGTAGGACATCATCAAGCTTCTATTCCAAAGAAAAGCCGCCTATTTAGGCGGCTTTTTTTATGTCAAAAATTCAGGAGTACTCTCACAGAAGTAGGGTAAAAAGGGTTGACTGACAACATGAACAGCTTCATGTTGGCCGCTTTTTACCGAATGAGCTCTGCGAGTTCGCGGGCCTGAATCAAGCTTCTAATAAAAGAAACCCGTAGCGAAAGTTGCGGGTTTTTTGCGTTCTAGGTGTTAAAAACTTTAAACTCAGAGTAACGTTAGCGCATTGTGATTCCATGCAAAATATCTGTCATTGAGGCTTAGTAGCTAAAACTACAACTCAACTAGAGATAGTATTATGTAGTTCATACATATAAGTTTGAGATTCTTTAAGATTTTTCATTGCCGCAATGGTAACATTCATTTATTTGTAAAGTAGTAATATTATGGCGATTAATTGGTATCCGGGTCATATGCATAAGGCCCAAAAAGAAATTAAAGAAATCTTACCGCAAATAGATGTAGTCATTGAAGTGTGTGATGCTAGGTTACCATTTAGTAGTGAAAACCCAATGATCACAGAGATTAGAGGAGATAAACCGTTAATCAAAATTCTTAATAAGAGTGATCTTGCTGATGACGAGATCACGTCATTATGGTTAGAACATTTAGATACTCAACATAATGTTAAAGCAATAGCCCTTACTACTGATAATCCTAGTGTTGCTAAAACCATTCCCAATTTAATTCGCAGTTTAGTACCAAATAAAGATCAAACGGGTAAACAAATAAATGCGGTAATAATGGGGATCCCTAATGTTGGTAAATCTACGTTACTTAATACTCTAGTGGGAAAAGCGAAAGCTAAAGTAGGTAATGAGCCTGCTGTAACTAAAGGTCAACAACGTATTCGATTAGAAGATGGTCTTTATTTATATGATACTCCAGGTATGTTGTGGCCTAAAATAGTAAATGAAAATAGTGGTTATCGTTTAGCGATTACAAGTGCCGTAAAAGATACAGCTTATGATCATGACGATATTGCCTGTTTTGCAGCTGATTATCTGTTACAGGCTTACCCAGAAGCTCTGATAGAACGTTATAAGCTTGATGTTGTACCGCAACGTGAAGTTGAATTAATTGAAGCTATTGGTAAAGTTAGAGGATGTGTTAAAAGTGGTGGCCTTGTCGATTTTACCAAAGCCTCTACAATTTTAATTAATGAGATTAGAGATAAAACACTTGGTGCTATATCTTTTGAAACGCCTGAAATGATAGAACAAGAAACGCTATACTTTGAAGAGCTTGATAAACAAAGAAAAGAAGAGCGGGAAGCCCGTAAGTTAGCCAGAGGTCGTGGCAGAAAAAATAAACGTAAGTAGGGAATAACAATGGAAACATTTGTACTCAATGAAGCTTTAAAAAACGACACGATAGAATTATTAGATTTTCCATTATGTAAATTGCTGTTAATGAATGATAAACAGTATCCATGGTTTGTGCTGGTACCAAAAGTTGTAGGAATACAGGATATATATCAATTGGATTGGCAACAGCAACAGCAGTTTTTAAATGAATCAAGTATGTTAAGTGAAGTGCTTATGCAAGTATTTCAAGGTAAAAAAATGAATGTTGCTGCGCTAGGCAATATTTGTCCACAATTGCACATACATCATATAGTTCGTTATGAGTCAGATCCTGCATGGCCAAAACCGATATGGGGAGTATTGCCCATGGTTCCATATGTTGAAGAAGAAATTAACACGTTAAAAGAACGATTAATTCCTGCACTCGCGCATATTATTGAAGCTAATTAAGAAATATATTGCGTAAGTAAGGAGTTGTAATACTCCTTACTCTATAGTGATTGGATAAGATTGTAGGAGGATAGTGAACTAATATTTTCTGTTAGCTTAGTTTCTATTTCATCTAAAGATTTAAGCTTTTCACAAAACATGGATGCTTTGCTTTCAATAGCCGTTACTTTGGCACTCATTTCAAGTTCAAGTTCGTCTCCCATATTATTCATACGTTCGTCAAAAGTTTGAACTCTACTTTCACCAGTACCCTCTGCGTTATTCGTCATTGCTTCGCCAACGGCTAATAAAATTGTACCGATAGATTCTGTAACTAAGGTTTCTATTTCTTGTTCGAATTCGCCCGCAAATATTTCGCTGAAATCATCGAAATCCTGAGGAGCGATATAATAGCTTTCATCGCTATGATTAAATCGTTTTCTCAAGCGCCATTGCATCTCATCAAAGCGTTTTTGAAGTTTTTGATGTGAAGCACTATTTTCACCTGTAACACCCGCTATAACTTTATTAACAGCTTTGAGACCAACATCTACCCCTTCTATAGCAATCGATACAATTTCCGGTATCTGATAACGAATACCTTTCGCGTAGTCATTTAATAATTTACGTTGCTGATCTGTTAATTGGATTTGTCTACCTTGCACGAATAGCTGTTTATCATTGTTTATTTGAACAATTGTTTGGCCATGGTCAAGTATACGTATGTGCGAAGGATCAATGATAATGCCATGTTGGAAGTTAATATCGCACTTACTAGCATTAGCATTAACGGCAGAAAAGCTACTGATGCCAATTAAGACAAGTAGCTTACAATACTTTAAAATAATTGATTTCATTAGCTTACAATAGGGTCAATAATTATTTTGCGTTCTTTGTAACGCATTTTACTAGGACCATATTCTCGTTTAGTTTTTTCCTGAAAATCGCCTACGATCATTTGTACATTTTGATAGATGCGCTCGGTAGCCTCCACGCAAACACTGCCCATATATCGATTTACTTCTTCTTCTAGTAGTTCTTTTTCACTTAGAAGTTTCCCCATCTGATCTGCGTGATGCTTATAAGTTGAAACAACTTTGTTTAGCATTTCAGGGTTTACTTTATCCTTCGGCAATTTACGCAATTTATTGCTAGCATCTTTTAGCTCATTAACTTGCTTTGATTCATGCTCTATTTTTGCATCTAATGCGTTAATTTGATCATCAAAATTTTCGAGCTTTTTAGCAAAGGTGATGATAGTTGCACTGCCTGCTGTCGCACCCACAGTACCAGCATGAATTGATAAACCTGCGGTAATGTGGCCTGCAATGAGTTTGCCATTAGCTTTTTCTTCTGTGCCTACCCAAACTCGCTCATCAACATTGATAATGGTATGCATTAGTTGATTTTCTATACGAAAGTTTTTACATGCTATATCGGCGTATTGGCAATATTTTGCAAAGATACTGCCTTTGGCTTTTAAATTCGCACTCATAATTATATCGGTAACTTTGATGTCTTCGACATCTTGTTTTTTACCGATAATACCGCTGCCAATTGTTATATCGCCACCTGACTCTAAATAAGAAGATTCTACGAAACCGCCTACTGTGATATCACCTCTAGCGGTAACTTTCATGCCTTCACAAACATCACCTTCAATAATGACACTACCTTCAAAATCAATATGTCCAGTACTGACATCAACGTTTTTAATTTTGTAAACTTCGTCGACTTCCATACCGTTATCAATGATGCGAGGTAAACCAACTCGGGTAGATACAAGCACGTCTTCATTTTTAGGGCTTAATGCGGTGCCATCACCTGCTTGTAAATTGCAATCATCGCCAGGGCTAGGTTCTAAAGGAGTACCAGTGACAGTAAATCCTTGAATACCTTCAGTAAGTGGGATTTTTCTTGCAAGTGGGTCGCCTATTTTTACGCAAATAATATCCCCTAAATCACGCATATCAACAGAACCGTCGTCTCGCTCTTTAGGTCTAAGTATTCTATCTTGCGCACTTTGTACTAAATGCTTTATTTTAGCATCATTGCCATTGATTGGGTCTTTACCGTAGGCGATAACGCCTTTAACGATACTACCAGGTGGTTCTTGAGCGGCATGCTGAGCAAGCTTTACAAGTTCTTCTTTACTAAAGCCTTTAATGACACCTGCTTTTTGTGCAGCTGTTAAAATAGCTTTTGCAGTTAGGTGTTTACCACCTAGTGCAGTCGATATTTCGGCTGATGCACTCATCTCACCTTTTTCAATATCAATTGAAATTTGAGCATCTCGACGCTCTAGGATTTGATAGGTTATTTCTCTACCTGGCTGGCCTTGTTGAAGAGGTTTTAAAACACTATTTAATTCAGCAATAGCATTCTTGATATTGCCATTATCAACATACAGACTGGTATATTCAGAAGCTTCGATTAGCTCATGTATTGAGACTTCAGTAAGCGGCGATTGATCTTTTAGCGGCTGAAGCACAAGATCAATATTATTCTTCTTATTAGGAACTAATGTTGCCTTTGTCACGCTTTACACTCTCTATCTGAACAGTGGGTTTAAATATAGCTATCTTGATGTATACGAATAAAGTTAGGGGTATTTACTTTAGAATAATCAATTTTATATTCTTTATTATCTAACGCTTGGATAAATATTAGCGTTTTAGTTTCTCCGAAAACTTCAGTAGCAGCAACATCAACTACATCTTGATATGCCTTTTTCGCATCTGATTTTTTCTGTGGTATTTCACCTTTAAAAATACCGATACCTCTATTACTGACGATTACCACAGGGTGGCCGCCGTTAATGATTAATAAATCAAATTTTCTTACTTTGTGAATAATCGTATTTCGACCACTTGTTATGAAGTTCTTGTCAATCAAAATGTGCTCCTAGGAAACTAAAGCATTACTAGCTTGAACGCAATAAACAACGAAAAGGAATTTTTTCGATTTTTTATATGCGTTAATATGTTGTAGATACAGTACACCTTACGGTAAATATATAAAGTTTTGATTTACTACGCAATAAATAACCTCAATAAGCGATAAATTGACGTAGTTTTTACAATACAGCAACAATTTATTGTTATTTTTTGTACATAGGTATTTCTTTACTATTGATAAGGCATCGTCTTATTAAATCTAACGCTCGATGCGCAACAGAGAGTTTAAAATAGTGTCTATCTCCGTTAATTTGAAAACGAGTGGTTTGCATGTTGTTAAGGGAACCCCATGCTATCCAGACTGTACCAACAGGCTTTTCAATACTACCACCATTTGGTCCAGCGATACCAGAAACCGCTATTGCATAGTCTGCAGCTAAACGTTTTATAGCGCCTTGCGCCATAGCTTTAACGACAGGTTCACTTACTGCACCATGCAAAGAAAGTAGGTCATTAGGTACATCGATCAACGTATGTTTCATTTGGTTCGAGTAGGTAACGAACCCGGCTTCGAAAGCTTCTGATGCGCCAGAAACGTCAGTAAGCAAACTAGCGATTAAGCCACCAGTACAAGACTCTGCTGTAGCTATTGTCTTCTTGTTTGCTTTGAGTAACGTTAAAACGTGCTCTGCCATCGTTGGTGGCTCATCGACAATTTGACATAAAACGTGATCGCCAAGTAATTGAAGTAACTTGTCTTGCCACTGTTTGAGGTGCAATGCAGAAACATTTGCAAATGTTGTCAGTTTTATCTCAAGCATTGGCGCGCAACTACGAAACCCTAAGGTAATATCGTCAGGCCAATCAGCGAGGTTATCGGTGATTAATTGTTGAACGCTTGATTCTCCAATGCCAAATATTTGAAATTTTTCTACTTTAAAACCCGTACTCACTAATGAGTTTTGTGAGAGTTTTGGTGCTATATATTTCTTCAACATTAAAGCGAGCTCTTTCGGGACTCCTGGAGTACAAAAAATATCACACCCTTGATAACGCATATAAAAGCCAACAGCGCTGCCTATAGAATTTTCTATTATTTCTACACCTAAAGGTAATAACGCTTGCTTTATACTTGCATCAGACAGCGAGTAGTTTCTTTTTTGGCACCAATCAACAATGTGTTGGTAAGCTTGCTCATGTTGTTTAAGCGGTACATTGCATGCTTGTGCAAGTGCTTGCGCAGTTAAATCATCAACTGTCGGTCCTAGACCGCCGTTAATAATTAAAATGTCAGCTTGAGCACTAAGCAATTCTATTTGTGCAACAAGTACTGCTAAGTCATCAGCAACTGTAGTTTTTTTACTAATGTTTATACCTAAAGGCATCAGCTGTTGTGCAATCATTGCTGAGTTAGAGTCAACAATGTCGCCATTCATAATTTCATCGCCAGTAAGGAGTAACTGCACGTTAGGTTGAGACATATTTGCTACTTCATGATTGAAAGTATTGTTAATTTAACTGATTTTGAAAATATTTTTAAACCTTTTTAACGAAGTGTGTTACTAACTTTATAAATAAGTAAAAAGGATAAGACCTAATGAAAAATAAAGTATTTTTAGCTGCAAGTTTATTATTGGCAACTTCTTCAGTAATGGCTGATATTACAGATGAAGTTAATAAGTCGTTTACTGTAAATGCAACGTCAGAATTTAGACTGAATAATGTAAACGGTGAAGTTGAAATACAAGGTTGGGATAAGAACGTTATTGAAGTTACTGCAACAATCAGTGCTGACAATGAACGAGCTCGTAACCGTATTGAAGTCCAAATGGAAGAGAATAGTCGCGGTGTTACGGTTGAAACACATTATAAAAAAGGCGATTGGAACAAACATTCGTCTGGCAGTGTCGATTATCAAGTAATGGTGCCAGTAGGTACAAAACTATCAGAAATTGAACTCGTTAATGGCTCTTTAACCGTGGAAAATGTATCTGGCATGATGAAATTACAAACGGTAAATGGTGCGATTGATGCGTCTGGTTTAGCGAATAACAGTGAAGTAAGCTCTGTAAATGGCAGTGTTGAACTCATTTATCACAGTGTATCTGATAGCCTTAACGACATTAACATTGAAACGGTTAACGGTCGTGTTATTTTGGTTTTGCCAGAAGAAATAAGTGCGGATGTCGAAGTAGAGACTATGCATGGTAGTATTAAAAATGATTTTGGTTTAAGTGCTAAGAAAAACATGTTCACCGGTCGTTCTTTGGAAGGTATGATCGGTAATGGTAAAGTTCAAATAGATATTGAAACAATAAACGGTAGTGTAAAAATCAAAAAGAAGTAGTAACCGATAAATATTGATTTCTCTGGCCTAGCGGTCGTAAACACAGACCGCTAGATTTTTCTTTTAGTTATTTACTGGATCCCACCTAAGGTTAATTTTATCGGATCAAGTAACTTTTCTAATTCTTCTCTACTTAGTTCTGTTTGTTCGGTGGCAACATCAATTATTGGTCTTTGTTGTTTATACGCTAATTGAGCAATATCAGCCGCTTTCTTATAGCCGATAATAGGATTTAGCGCCGTGATTAACATTGGGTTTTTCGATACCGATTGCGCTAATATTTTTGTATTTACTTTAAAGCTAGCAATTGCTTTATCTGCTAATAAGGTCGAAGTATTACTAAGTAACTCAATGCTTTCGATAAGGTTCTTTGCGATTAACGGTAACATGACATTAAGTTCAAAGTTACCCGACTGACCAGCAATAGTGATAGCTGTGTCATTACCTATTACCTGTGCTGCGACCATTGCTGCTGCTTCTGGGATAACAGGGTTCACTTTCCCAGGCATGATTGAGGAACCCGGTTGCAAGGCTTCTAATTCAATTTCGCCCAAGCCCGCCATGGGGCCAGAATTCATCCAGCGTAAATCATTAGCGATTTTCATCATAGACACAGCTGTTGCTTTCAATTGTCCAGATAAAGATACCGCGATATCCTGAGAACTAATATGTGTAAAAAAATTGTTGGCCGGCGTAAATGTTATGCCTGTGTTAGCTGATAGGGCTTGATAAAATAACGTAATAAACTGTTTATCGGTATTAATGCCTGTGCCTACTGCGGTGCCGCCTTGTGCAAGACTTTGTATACTTGGTTGTAAATGCTCAAGCTGAGCTATGTTTTGTTTTATTTGCTCTACCCAAGTTTGTAACGATTGACCTAATGTAATTGGCATGGCATCCATTAGGTGCGTTCTACCCATTTTAACATGATGTTCAACTTGCATTACTTTGTCTTGCGTTACACTGATAAGGTGGCGTAATGCGGGTAATAAGTTTTGCGTTAATGTTATAGCAGCACTTATATGGATTGTAGATGGAATAATATCATTACTGCTTTGACCGTAATTAACATGATCATTAGGATGTACTTCTTGTTGACAATATTGACTGGCGAGCGAGGCTAATACTTCATTCGCATTCATATTAGTACTGGTGCCAGAACCTGTTTGAAAAACGTCAACAGGGAAGTGTTGCATTAGGTCTTCGCTAAGCAGTGTATCTACAGCATCCGTGATGGCTTTTGACATATCGACTGGAATGCGATTTAGTTGGCCATTAGCTAGTGCGGCCGCTTTTTTAGCCATTAACAATGCACGTATAAAGTGTGTTGGCATTAATTGCCCGCTGATAGGGAAATTATCGATCGCTCTTTGCGTTTGTGCTCCATATAAGGCGTCTTTAGGAACATTGAGCGTCCCCAAACTGTCTTGCTCTACACGAAAATTACTCATAATACTTCCCTCTATAATTGCAGCAATGTACACCTTATCAATAAGGGCTAGCGCAAGTACAATGATTTACTGCAGTTGAGTGATAACCTTTATTAATTATGGAATGAACGGGAGAATTGTCTAATGGTGACACTATAGCCGTTTACTTAGTTCGAGCAGCCATTATCGTTATTATATAGGTTATTTTTCATATGTGGCTTTTCATTCGTTTAATTGGCAGTAAAATACCCGTATTGTAAGTACACAAGAACGATTATGTATACACGTGAACAACTTGTTGGCTCTTGGTTTAGTAGTCAACTACATGACAATGGTGAAACCCATACTGAACAGGCACACCTACATAACGATGGTACCTATGAATTTACTTTTACGGTATTTGATCAAGAATATCAAAGAGTTCAAGAGCAAATAGAAGTAGGAGATTGGGGATTAGTAGGAGATATCCACTTTACTATCGCTAGAGCGGAAGTTGATCATGAAGAAGCTTTCCCTGTAGATATGGCAAACCCTGATAATTATCATGCGTATCAAGTGATCCAGCTAGACAGTAAAATTTTTAAATATCAACATATAGTGACGAAAGAAGTGTTTATCCTTAAGCGTGTTATTGATAGAATCGCGCACTGTTGACAACTATTTTCCCATTATTGCAAAACGATCGAGAAATTCATGAAGCAAATACAATCAGCAAGCCTTATTACGGCTATAAAAACACCTTATGACGACCAAGGAGAAATTGACCTAGCGACATATGATCGTCTTGTTGCTAAACAGATAGAGGCAGGCGTCGACGGCATTATTGTTGGCGGCACAACAGGTGAAGGGCACTTGTTAAGCTGGGAAGAGCACTTAATGCTTATTGCACACAGTGTTCATCAATATGGTGAGTCGCTTATTATTATCGGTAATACGGGAAGTAATAATACACGTGAAGCTATTAAAGCGACTGAAAATGGATTTGCGATGGGGATGGATGCTGCGCTGCAAATAAATCCATATTATGGTCGCACATCTTCTCGTGGTGTCATTGAACACTTTCAAAAAGTGTTGGATATAGGGCCGGCATTTATTTACAACGTACCTGGTCGCACAGGCCAAGACCTTACGCCAGATATTATAGAACCAATTTCGACACATAAAAACTTTATAGGTGTTAAGGAGTGTTCTGGTAACGAGCGAATTAGTTATTATGAGCAAAAAGGTATTGCTTGTTGGTCTGGCAATGATGATGAATGCTTTGCAGGTCGTCATCAGTTTAATTCACATGGTGTTATTTCTGTAACCTCTAATTTAGTGCCAGGTCTAATGCGTAAGTTAATGGATGAACAGGATAGTACGCTAGATGCAGCAATGCAGGGGCTAATGAAGTGGCTGTTTTGTGAACCTAACCCTATTGCAATTAACACAAGTTTAATGATGACAGGTGCAGTGTCACCTAATTTTCGACTGCCTTATAAGGCACTTACAACTGAGCAACGTCAGCAAGGTTTAGCGCTGATGGAAGCGATAGGTCAAGAACACCTTGTTGGTGAACAATTAAACTTGCTTGACGACAGCGATATTCGCTACACACCTTAATGCTGTATGTCTATTATGTTTTTAGCAATAGCATTGAGGTTTGGCCTTAATGTTGTTGCTAACGATATTTCTCTCGTTTGCTCCGTCAATGGGCACAGGAAATTCAAATAGACAGCCGTCAGTTGCAAATCAATGGAAGTGTGCTCATTGGCTTGACCATGTAAACGATCGCCTACTATAGGAAACCCTATACTGGCAGCATGTTTTCTGATCTGATGTTTTCTACCTGTATCAATATTTACATCTAACAAACTTAAGTTTGATGCGCTTGATGTATCGAAACACGCAAAGGTTGTACTTGCCGGTTTTCCATCAATCGGTGTTTCAATATGGGCGTTATTGTTATTAAAAATACCATGTACAATTATTTGATAACGCTTCGTTATTGTTCTATTTTCAAAAATCTTACTTAATGCTCGAGCCGCTTTTTTACTGTGTGCTAATAAGATTAAACCCGATGCTGCTTTATCTAATCGGTGGACTAAAAATGCTGCTCTTTGAGGTTGAAGTTGTGTTTCCGCCCATCGTGTTATTGTGCAATGATCCCCCCATTTAGAACCGTGGCACGGCATACCGGAAGGCTTATATAAAACAGTATAATCACCAAAGTCCTCAATTAATTTTGCCGGTAAACAAGGTAGTGATAATACGTGCGAATCATAATAAAAATGCAATGTATCACCAGAGATGATTGTTTTTTTTATTTTTCTCAATCGTTTGACACGTTTATTGCGCTCAAGCCATAAAGCACCATTATTAATTGCTGATTTAATTTGACCATTACTTAAAGGCGTATAACGAGCAGCGGCTTTAGCAAGTAGCTCTATGATAGGTTGTTGGTCGCTAGCAATGGGCAAATGGAGTTCAAATTTGGTCATAATTCGCTTTAGTTAGGTCATTAAAAGGAAATAAATCACTGAATTATTCTGTCTAAGCCGTTACACTAGCTTCATTTTACGCAGAGAATTAAGTCTATGGAACGAGATTATACGCTATTTCCTGAAGATGAACATGGTGAAGCCCTTTGGCAGATGTTGTTGCAAGGTGATGATTTATCAATTGCCCGAGAATTTCAATTTTCAGTAATTTTTGCTAACCAAGAATCAGCTTTAAAATTTGGTCAACTGTTATTGGAAAACAACCAAAAGCTGTCATTTTGTCCTTATCCAGATAACAAAGACTTCCCGTGGGAGATCACTGCATATCCTGAAATGCCAGCCAGTTATGAAAATGTTACTGCTTACCAAGCTTTGTTAGAACAGAGCAGTGCACCACTTGCAGGCCATTTTGACGGCTGGTATTGTCATTCGGTTAATTGATTTTGCTTGATATTACCTCTTTAAAAACACTGCAAAAGCGCAGTAGCCAGTCTTTTCATCAGCAAAAAAAGTTTATTGCCGACGTTTTAGCGGGTAAACAATGCAATTGTCCTCATTGTGGTAAAGCGTTATTAGTAGAGTTTGACGAAGCACAAGGCATGACAAAAATTTTATGCAAAAAATTGTGTACTAACCTTGTTCTAGAACGCTAATTGCAAAGGCTTTATGCTAATTCATAAAGCCTTTTAAGTGTTTCAAGTGTGTAAACTTTTCCATGAATATTTCGTCGCGCAAACAGTGTAGCGTGATTGGGGCGGTATTAAACGATTTTAATAAGCGTAAATATCTATGCATACGCCTCTGAAAAGACTATAAAAAGGTGGCAATTTCATCTAAGGACTTTTTCACACTTGCATGATGTGGAATAGTTGCATCTTCTGCCGGATAACCAACCACCAATAGCATATATGCACGTTCATTTTCAGGTCTGTTACAAACTTTACTTAAAAACGACATTGGTTTTGGTGTATGTGTCAAGGTAACTAATCCACTTGAATGTAATGCGTTGATAAGAAACCCTGTTGCAATCCCCACCGACTCGTGCACATAGTAGTTAGTGTTACTATCATCGGCATGAATTCCCCCTTTTTTTTGACTAAAAATCGCAATTAACCAAGGAGCGTGCTCGAGGTATGGTTTATCGGCATCTGTGCCTAAAGGTTTGAGTGCATTTAACCATTCTTCGCCTGCTCTGCCAGCGTAAAAGCTACGTTCATGCTCTTCTGCTTGTTCTCTTATTTGCTTTTTAACTTCAGCACTGTTTACCGCAGCAAAATGCCACGGTTGATGATTGGCGCCACTAGGTGCAGTACCTGCTGCTTTGATGCAATTCTCAATGACTTCTCTTGCAACAGGACGATCACTGAACTTACGAATACTATGACGGCGTTTTATTTCTTGATAAAAGTGCTCTGAACGTGTGAGCATTTCGTTCTCAGGGTATTCAATGTAATCTAATAAAGGTGATGAGTCGTGTTGTTGCATAGTCGTTTCCTCAATTTTTCAGTAAGCATATCAAAAGTCAATTATATTGCAAGTGCAACATAATTGACTTTGAGTTATTTAGGTAACTGTTGTTTTAGTTGAGGTTTTACGAGCAATATAAGGTAATTATTAGTTGCTAAGAGGTGATTCTTCATATGAATGTTGGTTCATTGACAAAGTTGTTTACGGTAAATTGTTCAATAAACCCAAGTTTCTTATAAAGAGGTAGACCCACTTTTGATGCTTGTAAAACCAAGTGTTGTACACCCAATATCCTGCATTCTTCTATTAAAGCTAACATAATTGCTTTTGCGTAACCTTTACCTTGATGGTTGGGCAAAACACCTACTTGATGCACACCTGAGCAATTTTCACTATGAAGCAACATTGCGGCACCAATTGCTTTTCCACTTATCGACATTAAATACAAAGTGATATTTTTTTTATCCAAGAGCGATTTAATCACGTGTGACTCAATAGAGTAATTAAACGCTTGAGAGCCGATGTTACACCAGATGTTAATATCAGTATGATTACTGACTTCCTTTAACGTAATCGTACTATCCACCGTTGTTCTCTTATTGTCTATGGGAAGATACATTCCCGTTTGGCTAAAGCTATGCTGCCATCCAGCATCAAGTAGTTTTTTTGTTGTCCCTATAAAGTGTTCACTGGCTTTAAGTGTATGCCAGGTCGAAAGGATTGCGTTGTCAAAACGGCTATTAAGCAAGCCTATATATTTATCAGGTATGCTGACTATCGGAGTTTCTGTTGATTGAAACCAGTGTCTATATGGCCAATGTTCGGTGCCAAAAAAACGTGTACCCTCGTTGTGCACAATTTCTTTGGCGCCATAAAGTTGCCATAATTGTTGTAGGTTAGTTAGGTTTTCTTTAATAAGTGAATTCATGAGGATTTCCAGTTTACTAAAATGAGCCCAACAATCATTAGCAGGGCACCGAGAGCATTCTCTGTTTGAATAGATTTTTGAGGTAATGTTAACCATCCAAAATGGCTAATAGTCATTGCGCAGATCAACTGGCTCGTAAGTGCAATAGACATCACTGTGCTAACACCTAATTTGGGTATGAGGTAGTATAACAGACCAACACCCAGGGCACTGATAACACCTCCTGCAACCAATAGGTAGTCGGATAGATGTACTATTTGATTAAAGTTGACTTGTCTCCCTGTCGCTAAAAACAGTATTAGCACCGTAAGAAATGCAATAAAAAAAGCTACTGTGGTTGCGAAAAGAGTATTGTCTAGTAACAACCCAAGCTTAGTATTTATTGCTGCTTGTACAGCAATAGCTGCACCAGCAAATAGTGATAAGAGTGCTAAAGTGAGCATCATATTACCTCTACAAACTCTTCGTATGGGGTTCTGACTTTCTGTTGATAAGCATATTTGTCATCTTCATCACGAAATCCTAAAGGACAAATTACTGTCGTACGATATGCGCTATCTATTAATTTAAGTTCTTCATCAAATCCTTGTGGATCTATTCCCGTCATTGGGCAACTATCTATGTTGTTAATGGCTGCAGACGTTAATAAAGTGCCTAGTGCAAGATATGTTTGTTCTTTTGCCCACTGAGTAAAAGCGCCTTTATCTAATGCCATGATATATTGTTCCACCTGCTGGCGATAAGCTGCAACGTCTGATTCAGATGCGTTTTTTTGCGAACAATACTGCTGAAAATATGTGTCTATTAAGTACTCAGGCTCGCCAATGTAATGGGCTAAAACAAACAGGTGCGAGCAGTTTGCGACTTTATCTTGGCCAAATGAATGACTTAGTAATTTAGTTTTAATAGCCTGATCAGACACGACAATTAATTTAAAGGGTTGCAAACCAAAAGCGGATGGCGATAGTCTCGTGCTTTGAGCTAGTAACATAATTTGTTCGTTACTGAGTGTGTTCGTTGAAAATTTCTTTACTGCGTATCGCCATTGTAATGCTGTTAGTGTATCCATGAATATTCTCGTTGTTAAGGTTAAGATTAAGCTTAACGGCGAAGCGTACTCATGGCATTTACATAGGTTGATTGACGTTATAATTATTGCGTTTTTATTTTTCTAATTCTTGATAATTGCGTTGGTGTAATACCTAAATGAGACGCAATATGATATTGAGGTAATCGTTGTGAAAGTATTGGGAATTGAGTGATAAACTTTTGATAACGAGTTGCGGCATCTTGCTGCACAATTTCTATTTCTCTTTCATCTTTAGCTAAAAGCCAGTTTTTCTCTAAGTAATTTATATGAAATAACTTTATTTCATGATTGATAATGAGAAACTCGCGAAATTTTGCAAAATCAATGCGTATAAGCGTCGTGTTTTCAATGGCATCAATCGCTAATTTCGCAGGTGAGTGCGTTAATAGTGCGGTCATAGAACCCGGAAACATATCTTCTGAAAAGAATATCTTGTTATATTCTTGACCTTTTTCGTTGGCGCTAAAACCACGCATTAATCCTTGATAAATAAATGCAAATGAGGTTGGTATTTCGCCCAACGGATATAAAACGTGGCCAGCGTTTACCTGCTGAAATTGACAGAACGTTACAAAGGTCTGCCACGTTTCTTCACTTATCGGGTAATATGCGTTAATTGTTTGACGAAGTTTTTGAAAAGCAAGTGTTTTAGTTAACATATGGTAATCGAGAACAAGTTATTCGCAGATAATCATCGAGTGTAGGCTATTATTTTAACGACAATGAATTATGTTGCATATCGTTTGTTAAATATATAGTGGTCATTTATTGAATAAATACGTTTCATAGTGAGATATGTGCTCACACCAAGGTAGGAGTATACACAATGCGGAAAGGGGACATGCGGGATATTTGTAAAGGTGTTTATTGGGTTTTCTTAATTGGCTTTGTACTTAAAAGTTCTGCCTATGCTGCGGTTGTGGTACCAAAGGTGAATTGCCTATCCATTAATGCATATATGGATAAAATTGTTGCCTTAAAAAAGCATGGCAACTATCGAGAGGTTACCCCTACAGCAAAATCGCGATATTTTGACTACCAGTCATTGCCTAGTTTTAGCGAATATTTAGCTTTTACTCGACAGAAGATTGCTGCACTAAACCCCAAAGCACACATGCCTTGCCCGTTAGAAACAGCGGTAACTGAAAAATACTTAAGTAATGCTATTGAAAATCGAATCGTCGTCGATCTTATTCAACCTTTTGAAGTGGTACCTCAAAACGCCTCTACCGTTATTGTGTTATTACATGGTTTAACAGATTCGCCCTTTGTTTTTCATGATATTGCTGATCAGCTTTACCAACAAGGGTATGCGGTTAGAACGATGTTATTACCGGGGCACGCTACGGCGCCTGCAGATTTAATTAATGCAAAGGTTGAAGATTGGCAAATAATGGCCGAGTATAGTGTTCGACGCGCATTGAAAGATTATAAAAAAGTATATTTAGGTGGCTTTTCAACGGGCGGGGCTTTACTTATTGATCAGCTGCTGAGTAATAAACTGGCGAATGCGGAGCTAAAACGCATTAGAGGGTTATTATTATGGTCTCCTGCCAGTAAAGCTAAATCTGATTTTTCTTGGGCTGCTCAATATGTTGATTACATACCGTTTTTCGATTATTTGGCCAAAGGAGCTGATATCGATATTGCTAAATATGAGTCATTTCCAATAAACGCCGGTGCTCAGGTTCATCAGCTAATGACAACGATATCTGCAAAGCGAGAACGATTTGATAATCAACCTGACATTCCAGTATTTACTGTTGCTAGTGATGTAGATACAACCATTTCAACAGAAGCGACAATTGCCTTGTTAGCACGTTGGCACAACAATAAAAATCGACAAACGAAGACACAGGATCATTTAATGTACTTTGGCCGTGAAAAGCTACTAAATAAATTACCGTCGTCTTTTAAAGTGACCATATCGCAATGTCGAGATAAGTCATATTGTGGGCGCTTGATGGACATAGCACATACAGCGACTACAAATGCACCCACTAATTCATATTATGGTGTTAACGGCGTCTATCGAAATTGCCAACACATTAGCGACGATAAGCAATTTAATTTATGTAAAACACGCACCAATAATTTCTTTGGCGAAATTACAGCTGATAACTTGGCTAAAAAACCAGCAATGCAAAGGCTAACATTTAACCCTCAGTTTGATGAAATGATCGGGTTAATGAACCAGTTTCTAATAAAGACAAATAAAAACTAATATTTACTTGTGCTACACTTTCTGTATCATGCTACATAATTTGTAGCTAAATGGTGTGAGTAAAATGAATATTCCATTTCCAGGTAAACCTGTAAGAGGTTCAAAAACGGGCAAGCCGGTTATGGCGCTATTAGATTTGCTCGGTCGAACTTGGGCCTTAGGTATTATTTGGCAGTTGAACGAGCAAACTTTGACTTTTCGTCAACTCCAAACAGCGTGCGAAGGTATTTCTCCAACCTTATTAAACACCCGTATTAAAGAGCTTGTCTGTTTATCGTTACTGAAAAAAACAGTAAATGGTTACCAATTAACGTCACAGGGGCAATCTTTACTCGCACTCGTATTGCCACTTGGACCGTGGTCAAATGAATGGCAAGCAGTTGTTTCTGCTAAAAATTCGTTGCCGGAGTATTAACATGTCTAAACCAATTTCCTTAACAAAAATGCCTTTAAATCGATGCAGCGCCGAGCGTAAAAATGTTGACTGGTTAACTGAGCAGATCAAACATCCAGATGCAAGTTTTCTCGTTAGTTATCGAGGTAAATTCTTAATTCAAGTTGGACAACTAACCACATTATCACAGAAGCAAGTTGCGTCTTTAGATATAAGCTCTGTTACACGCGTGTTCTTGGGGCAGCAAGTAACAGATAGTTCACCATTATTTGTACTTGATTTTAGTGCCGTTAAGGAACAGCAATGGCAAATGATACATAAAAAGGAATTGTCAAAATATGCTGATCGTTTAAGTGATCTACGTAGTGCGTTAAATGATCTTCCTGCTGACTTAGCATCAATTGCAGGGTTCGCCAATGCCCTGGTTAATTGGCATCGTAGTCACCAGTTTTGCGGTTACTGTGGGGCAAAGCTGATAGATCATGAAGGAGGGCACGCTAAAAGGTGCAGTGATATTTTATGTGCCAAGACGGTTTTTCCTCGTACTGATCCTGTGGTGATTATGATCGTAGATCATGTCGATGAATACGGTGAACGTCGCTGCTTACTTGCCGGACATCAAAGAAGTCAGGGGCAAGTCATTTCAACACTTGCAGGTTTTGTTGATCCTGGTGAAACGGTTGAAGAAGCAGTGGCACGTGAAGTATTTGAAGAAGTTGGATTAAAAGCAAAGCATATTCACTACTTACGATCTCAGCCTTGGCCTTTCCCTGCATCTTTAATGCTTGGTTTTCACGTTACTGTATCAAGTAATATTACAAACATTGATCAAGTAGAAATAACGCACGTTAAATGGTGCACCGCGAATGATATTGCGAATTTTGACGATTGGGGAACTGGAAATGGCAACACTGAAATTCCAGGCAAACATTCGATTAGTCGATTTTTAATTGATTGGTGGTGCCAACAACAATTAGATAAAAGACTTAGTGATGATGTAATCGGTTAACAGGTAACTTGTTATTATCAATGTAATATTGGCACAAGCACGTAACCCCCATTTTTTTGATGTAACGGTCATTTCAAATTTCGAGGTGAAAATTACAACAATTCCCATAACTGCAAACCAGGGGGTAAAAAAGAAAATGGGCTTCAATTTAAGCAAAGAAATAGCGACATCGTGAAGTGCACCGCTAACACTGAAGGTAATAAATATTGCTACTGGTTTTGAGAGCACTTTTGTACAAGGCCGTTGAACATAATATGCGAGATAGTAGCTCCATATAGGGTTCCAATAGCACCAGAATTGAGCAAAAGATTTTGCACCTAGCGAGCGATAAAGCATGTTTTTCAATGAGTTTGAGTGCCCCAGTGGCACCCCTGTTCTGCGCTTTATGTATTGCTTGAGAGAAATATTCGCCATTATTGGGTCAAAAAATCGAAGATGTTACCTAACTTACTCGCTTCAGTACGATAGAATTCAGTGTAAGTGCAATTGTTGCAAATAACAGCTGTAAATTTTCTATTTTGCATATCAAAAATTTTAGACCAGCCACTGCCTGTGGTTGCTATGGAGTCGGTTTCAAAATGCTGACAGTCACATTTTGGACACTGCCATTTATTTTTATTCATAAGTTACCCTTACCGTGCACATGATCCGTTTACTTTTAAATGTTATGACTTGACATGTACGGATGAATACTGCTGAACCATTTCATGTACATCGCCGTTTTCAGCTAGCTGTTTTAACTGTTGCATAAAGCGAAATGCAATACTCTCACGACTAATTTTTTTCTTTTGATTATTAACAGTTAAAGAGCTATTAGCGTCAAATTTCTCGTTTTTGTCAAGTACTAAATACTTAGAATGTACAGAAAAACCAAGATACATCGGATGAATTTTATTGCAACAGTAGTGTACTTTTATGTCGTCATTAGGGTGTGTTTTTAGATGATATTGAATAACATCCGCACTATACGAATAAAAGTCTGCTTGCCCTATTGAAATTAGGTCTATAGCTTTTTTTAATGATAAATCGTATACAAATCTTAACGTAACGTTCTGATAATTTTTATTATCGTAATTTGCTCCTTGCGCCATTAACACGGTATGCCCTTGCATACCTTTGAACGAAGAAAGTGTTGCTGTATTTTTGCGAGATATGGTGGCACTACGGTAGACCAAGCCGTTTTCTATAAAATGTAAGTATTCAGCACGCTTTGAGTTGAAGCCTAAACCAGGATAAAAGTCTATTTCTCCTTGCTTTAGTAAAAATAGAATTCGCTTTTTGGGTGCTCTAATAATCTTTAATTTACAATTAATATTGGCCAACGCTTTTTTATATAGATTTTGGTAAATGCCATTATTACTGGGAGATTTTTCAATGTAAGGAAGTTTAGCATTTGTTCTGTATCCCATCGTAACGGTACAACTCAAACTCTTGAAACTAAAGAGTAAAAGTAAGAGTAGCGCAAAACATTCAACAACTTTTTTTGTCTTCATATATTGATTAAATAGTCTAAAATAGTTACGCATTCTAATGCATAAGCATATGCCCTAACATACCGCACATAAAACCAAAAACAGCCCAGAGTGGCGGCGACCAGTGTTGCTCTAATTTTACCTGTGGTGCGATGTCTTGGAAAATTGAATATAAGATACCACCAGAGGCAACTAACATTATAACCGACAAAATTTGTGGTAATTCATATAAAAAACTATAGCCTATAATCCCTGCAACAGTACCTAAGGTAGCGAGAGCGGTAAAAGAAATGATGATAGTCATCGACTTCATTGAAGAGGAATCTTTTAACTCTCTATAGGCATTAAATCCTTCCGGTATATTTTGTAGCGTTATTAACAGTGCTATTAAGTAGGCGCTTGAGCTGCCAGTCGCAAATGCAGCACCTAACGCTATAGCTTCAGGAATAAAATCTGAAAGCATGGCAACTAATTGACTGGCTGGGGTATCAATTTTCTTTAACAGAATATCAAGTGACATAAAACCAATGCCACCCAAAATAAGTGAAATACAAGCGGCTATAGGGGATAAGTTTGATATGCCTTCGGGCACAAGTACGAGTGCAACAGCAGATAACAACGCGCCACCACCTAACGCAATAACACCATGACGCAGTTCACTTTTAAGCCAGTAGGGGCGGATGTCTTCTATTTTCGCAAGTAAAGCGCCTAGAGGCATAGCTAAACCAGAAATAAGAGTTACGATGGCAACGGTAGCTAAAAGATCCATAAAAGCCTAATTCAACAGTATAATTGATACGTTTAGTGTCTAGAAAAGTGAGTTGTGAGTAAAGCGTTATTGACTATCTTTTGCATGATAATCAAAAAGGTGTGTCTTTAAAGCGGTTTTTAATAGGTCAAACGCTATTGGCTTTTCGATAAAGGCTTTGAATAGCTGTTCAGTTTTTTTCTTCTGTTGAATATTGGCGCTAATGGCAATAATGGGTGTGTCTTTAGTTGCAGGCTGTTGACGAAGCACGTTAGCCACTTCAATACCAGTTATATCAGGTAAGTTTATATCAATAAGAATTAAGTCGGGAAGCAGTGTATTTGCTTTTTTTATACCGTCTTTGCCGTTGTAAGCTGATGCTAACGTAACATTTGGATATTGCTTAAAGAAAGAGATAATTAAATGTAAATTAGATAAGTTATCTTCAATGTGAAGAATTGTAAATTGATGCGCTAAATGCTCAGAGTCTTGTGAAAATTCTGATCGAGCAGTACTTTGTTCAATCAAGGCGTTGTTAATTTGTTTGTTATTTTCCACTTCATTGTGTAGCGGAAGCTCTATCCAGAAGCTGCTTCCTTTTTGCCACACTGAATGAAAACCAACACGTCCATTTTGCAATTCAATTAATTGCTTGGTTAAATATAGACCTAGCCCGGTACCTTCAATATTTGTCGATTCTGGCGTTAACCTTTCAAATTGCTGAAAAATTCTTTTGTTATCAGCAGCTTTAATACCATCACCTTTATCCGTAACGGTTAACCGCAGAAATTTATCGTTTATAATTTTACTACTGATAGAAACTGTTGAATTTTCAGGGCTATACTTTACTGCATTTGATAGCAAGTTTAATAAGGCTTGCTGAGATTTGTCTTTATCAATATAGAGAGAGGGTAAATTGCTTGTGTAATTAGCAATCACGTTGATCGATTTTTTTTGCGCAAGCGGGGAAATTAAATCTATACAATCTTTTAACCATTGCTCTGCGTTTACAGCGGATAATGAAAGGCTACCTTTACCACTTTCAATTTTCGATATATCTAAAATATTATTGATCAACCTAAGTAGATGCCTAGATGCTTTTATAACCTCTAGGAAATGTTGTTTGTGAACGGAATCTAAAGCAGGCGCTGAACGCTCTAACGATAATTGTGAAAACCCTAGAATTGCATTTAATGGTGTTCTAAATTCATGGCTGACTGCTGCAACAAACTCCGATTTGGTTTGTGCTGTCTTGCGTGCTTCTTTTACTAACAAGTTTAGTTGTGACTCCTTTAACTTATCTTTAGTTAAATCACGTATTATTGCGCAGTAGAAAACACTATGTTCAAATTTAATGCTGTTAACCGCAACTTCAGCCGGAAAGTAACTGTCATTCTTTCGTTGAGCAAGTAGTTGTATTCGCTTGTCGGAAATTCGGTTAATAAGGCTATCATCAATAGTTAAATAGGTATTATTCTGATTTTCTGCACTAGCTAACAAAACGTGAAAATTACTGCCAATAATATCGAGCATATTGTAACCAAAATCTCGACAGGCGGAATTGTTAAAAGTAATGATGTTGCCAGCCTTATCGGTAATAATGATACTGTCTGCCGCGTTTGCGAGTATTGCCTTTAAAAAACTTTCACTCTTAATAAGTTGTTGTTGTAACTGCGTTAACGATTGTTGAGCGTTATGTTCTTGATAAATATAACGTGAGAGCGCGATCAATAGCTGCTGAAGCTCCGCAATATTACTTTGTTTGTCGGTAATATGTGCGAATGAAAGGGGAGGTTTTTGATTGGCATGTGCTAATTCGTGAGTTATTTCATCTAGTGGCTTGAGTAATTTAAAATAAAAAAAGCAAACCATACTGATAGCAATAATTAGCAATAAGCTCAGTACAAAGTAGCCAAATATTTTTATTGTACTTGTCGTTGTATTGGTACTTTGTTGTAAAACACTATTGTTTGTTTGTTGTTTTTTTAATAAAACTTGAGTGAGCGAATTGAGTGCCTCGATTGCATCATCATCTGAGATTCTCACCAAGTCATCCATTTCTTTTATCGGTATTTGACGAGTAATTAACTCCTGCAAAAAGAGCAAATTCATCTGATATTGACCTAAGGTATCTTGCAATGCTTCAAGCGCAATGCGCTCTCTTTCGTTTGTTGACAGTGATTGATATTGTGCTAATAAATCAAATGCATGTTTTATTTTTTGCTCGGCAGATAAAAAATATTGTTCATCGTGTCTTAACAAGTAATTTTTAAAATGATGAATAAAACCACCGTATCCTATAGTGGCGTATATATCTTTAATAATCTGATTTTGTTGATAAATTGATTGATGTGACTGCTTCCAATGTTCATTTGCTTTATTTACAGTAATTGTAGATTGATAAAACACTATGACGGTGATAAAAATTGCAATGAATAACGCGGCAGCGATAAGTCCAATATAGTACTTTGCAGTTAATGGTCTACTCACATCTCATCCTTGAAGTTTGCGCAGCTTAAAAGCAATTTGTATTACACGTTCAGCATAGTGAACAAATTGGCGAATACAAATATTTATACGGAGAAACTTAGTTAACTATAGCAGAACTAATGTAGATCGTAAGTTAGTCAATGTGTCTTGCAGCTTTGAGTGTAGGTACAATTATTTGATAGTGCTAAAGTTATCTAAAGTCATAACTCGTAAGTTAATAGTATCAATGTTAACTGGCTTGAGCTGTGAGCGTACAATACCTATTAACGTTGCTTTTTAATCATATAGCGACAATTTTCCAAGGGCATATCGCCAGGGTAAGGGGTAAATTGAAAGCCGTGCTTTATATAGGCTTTTTCTGCAGTTGCATTATTTGTTAAAACGAAGAGTGATACTTCATTTACTGCTAATGTTTTACAACCTAAATGGGATAATGCTTGCAATAAGATCTCAGCAATACCTTTACCTCTCTCATCAGGGTTGACGACAAGTCGACCTAAATGGCAGCGATTTGCTCTAAGGTAAAATTGACCAAAAGCTAGAAAATTATTTTCACTATCTATTAATGCAAATGAAGATAATGTGGAAACTTTTAAATCTTCTTTGAAGCTTTGTTCATTGAAAGGGTAGCGAAATCCGGGCCCAGACCAAAGGGATAACGAGTGCTCATTTGGAAACCACGACATGAGTTTACGAATATGTTCAGTTGATGCAGGAGTGAGTTTCATGTAGTAAGAGATTTATTCATTAAACAGCTATAAGCAGTATATAAGTATTGTCCGTTGATGACAAAAAAGCCCTGCAGATGCAGGGCTTTAATAATGGTTTATCCAACAAATTTTCTCGCATTACGGAACATACGTACCCAAGGCGAGTCTTCTTGCCAATCATCTGGGTGCCATGAATTCGCTACGGTACGGAAAACACGCTCAGGATGAGGCATCATAATGGTTACACGTCCATCTGTTGTGGTTAACGAGGTTATACCATCTGGCGAGCCGTTAGGATTAGCTGGATAAGTTTCAGTTACGTCACCATAGTTATTAATATAACGCATAGCAACCGTTCCTGAATCGTTGGTAGCAGCAATCGCATCTTCATTTACAAATTCTGCACGACCTTCTCCATGTGACACAGCGATTGGCATACGAGAACCTTCCATACCTTTGAAGAAAATAGAAGGGCTCTCTTGAATTTCAACTAATGAGAAGCGAGCTTCAAAACGTTCTGATTTATTTTGTACGAAATGTGGCCACGCTTCTGTCCCCGGAATTATTTCTTTTAGGTTTGATAACATCTGACAACCGTTACATACACCTAGCGAAAAGGTGTCTTCGCGGTGGAAGAATGTTTTAAACATTTCTCTAGCGTTAGCGTTGAATAAAATAGACTTTGCCCAACCTTCACCGGCGCCTAATACATCACCATAAGAGAAACCACCACAGGCAACTAAGCCTTTAAATTGTGCTAAATCTATTCGTCCAGATAAAACGTCAGACATGTGTACATCAATTGCTTTAAAGCCCGCACGATCGAAAACCGCTGCCATTTCAACGTGAGAGTTTACCCCTTGTTCACGTAAAATAGCGACTTTAGGGTTATCACCAGATTGTGCATCTTGAGCAATTAAGTTTGCAACGATGTCTTCGTTAATATCATAGGTTAATGCTACGTTTAATCCAGGGTCTTCAGTATCAAACTTAACATCAAACTCTTGTTGTGCACATTCAGGGTTATCGCGCAACGCTTGCATATTGAGTGTTGTTTCAGCCCAAACGGTACGGAAGTATGTGCGACTGTTCTCAAGTATTGTTTCATTATCGCGTGAAAAGCGAATAGTATCGTCATTATTAATGCGACCAATATCTGTACATAGCGATAAAATACCATGTTGCTCAAATATTTGATGAACATGCTCTGTATCTTGTTCGCGAATTTGAATAACGGCACCTAGCTCTTCATTAAATAACACGCTTAGATTGTCACCTTTAAGTGCTGATAGATCGATATCAACACCAGTGTGACCAGCAAACGCCATTTCAACAACAGAAGTAAATAAACCACCGTCACTTCTATCGTGATAAGCAATTAACGTTTGATCGGCGACGAGGGTTTGAATCGCATTAAAGAAACCTTTTAGCGTTTCAGGGTTATCAACATCAGGAGTTTCAGTACCAAGTTGCTTGTATACTTGCGCTAAACACGAACCACCTAAACGATTTTTACCATCTGATAAATCAATCGCAATGATTCGGGTATCACCCATATCGGTTCTTAGTTGTGGTGTCACCGTTTTACGCACGTCTTCAACTCGGCCAAAAGCGGTGATCACTAATGAAAGTGGCGCAGTAACTGCTTTTTCTTCACCATTTTCTTGCCACTTGGTTTTCATCGACATTGAGTCTTTACCAACAGGAATCGTTAAACCGAGCGCAGGACAAAGTTCTTCACCTACGGCTTTAACTGCTTCATAAAGGCCTGCATCTTCGCCTGGATGACCAGCTGCTGCCATCCAGTTTGCTGAAAGTTTAATGCGATTTAAATCGCCAATATCAGCAGACGCTATGTTTGTTAATGATTCTGCAACCGCTAATCGTGCTGATGCTCCATAGTTAAGTAATGCAACTGGCGTACGTTCACCCATTGACATGGCTTCACCATGATAAGAATCAAGCGCAGCGGTAGTTACTGCACAGTCAGCAACAGGTACTTGCCAAGGACCAACCATTTGATCTCGTGCTACCATGCCAGTTACCGAGCGGTCACCAATGGTAATAAGGAAGGTTTTTTCTGCTATCGTTGGCAACCGTAAAATACGATCAGCAGCATCTTCAAGGGTTACATCTACTAAATTAAGTGCAGCACCTGTTTCTTGTTTACTTGTAACGTTACGATGCATTTTAGGTGGCTTACCTAATAATAAATCAAGTGATAAATCAATAGGCTTATTCAATTGTTCATCGTTAGCAAAGTGAGCGTCAGTTAAGGTAAGGTGCTCTTCTTCTATCGCTTTACCAACAACAGCAAAAGGAGCACGCTCGCGACGACAGATTTCTTCAAAAATGGCTAGCTTTTCATCTGATACCGCTAATACGTAACGCTCTTGAGATTCGTTACACCAGATTTCTAATGGTGACATGCTGCGTTCATCATTTGGCACATTGCGTAATTCAAAGTTACCACCTCGACCGCCATCTGCAACAAGTTCAGGGAAGGCGTTCGATAAACCACCAGCACCTACATCATGGATGAAAAGAATAGGGTTTTCATCTCCAAGTTGCCAACAACGATCAATAACTTCCTGACAACGGCGTTCCATTTCTGGGTTTTCGCGTTGAACGGATGCAAAATCTAAATCTTCGGCGGATTGACCTGATGCCATTGACGAAGCTGCACCACCACCTAAGCCGATATTCATTGCTGGGCCACCTAAGGCGATAAGGTTAGCACCAACGTTTATTTCACCTTTTTGCACATGCTCGTCACGAATGTTACCAAGACCGCCAGCAAGCATGATAGGTTTGTGATAACCACGAATTTCTTTACCGTTAAATGAATCAACTTGCTCTTCATAGGTACGGAAGTAACCTAAAATATTAGGGCGTCCAAATTCATTATTGAACGCTGCGCCACCAAGAGGGCCTTCCGTCATTATATCTAATGCAGATACGATGCGCTCAGGCTTGCCAAAGTCTGTTTCCCAAGGCTGTTCAAAGTTAGGAATACGTAAATTAGAAACAGTAAAACCAACTAAGCCCGCTTTAGGTTTTGAACCGATACCTGTAGCCCCTTCATCACGAATTTCACCACCTGAACCAGTCGCTGCACCAGGATATGGAGATATTGCCGTTGGGTGGTTATGGGTTTCAACCTTCATCAGAATTTGAATATCTTCATGATGATAACCGTATTCTTTACTCTCAGGGTTCGGGAAAAAGCGTCCACCTTCTGAGCCGACCATTACCGCAGCATTATCTTTATATGCACTTAATACGAAATCTGGGTTAGTTTCATATGTGTTTTTAATCATTTTAAATAATGATTTAGGCTGTACTTCGCCATCAATTGTCCAATCAGCATTGAAAATTTTATGACGACAATGCTCTGAATTCGCTTGTGCAAACATATACAATTCAATGTCATTCGGGTTACGACCAAGCTTTGTAAAGTTTTCAACAAGGTACTCTATTTCATCATCAGCTAAGGCTAAACCGAGTTCAATATTTGCTTTAGCTAATGCATCTCGGCCACCCGTTAAAATATCAACCGCATTAAGTTTGCCGGGTTCAGCCGTTGCGAACAGTGCTTGTGCTTGTGCAAAGTCACTAAATGTAACTTCCATCATGCGATCATGAATTAAGCCATTTAATTGCTGTTGCTGTTCGTTTGAAAGTTCAGCACTTTCAATGTAATAAGCCAGGCCACGTTCTAGTCGAATAATTTTGTTAAGACCACAGTTATGTGCAATATCTGTAGATTTTGATGACCAGGGTGAAATAGTGCCAGGACGAGGTGTTACAAGTACAAATGTACCAGTAGGCTCATGTTCTTCAATTTTAGGACCGTAGGTTAGCAGTTTTGCTAATACGGTTGTTTCATGTTCATTAAGCTCAGCATTTAAGTGTGCAAAGTGCGTGAACTCGGCATAAATATCGGTTACAGGAAGGCTAAGTTCAGCACACTGATCAAGTAGTTTCTTAATACGAAAATCAGATAAGGCTGGAGCGCCACGAAGAGTTTGAATCAACATCGCCATATTATGTAGTCACCAAGGTTGGATTTATTGGATTAAAAATCGCGCGTATTATAGTGTAAAAGCAGGGCAATAGTAAAAAAATTTCCTTGTTTGTTTTAGGTAAAATTAAAAAAAGACTATGATAAAAAATAAAAGCACGCCACAATGGAACTATGAACGCTGTACGTTATAAACATTATCAAAACTTACTCCTTGTTTTGCTGTTGTGTATTCCTCTGGTTTTTGGCCTTAGTGGCTGTCGAGACAAGCCAGAGAATTCAGGACTCACAAAAGTTGCAAAGCAAGGCTATATCACAGTTGGTACCTTATATGGCTTAACCAGTTATTATATTGGTGCTGAAGGGGAAACTGGTTTTGAATATGAGCTAGCAAAGAAGTATGCCGACTTTTTAGGTGTTGAATTAAAAATTGTCGCGAGTTACAGCTTGGAAGAGCTTTTTTCATTGTTGGATAACGGTGAAGTTGATTTTCTAGCCGCTGGTTTAACAATTACAGATAGTCGTTTAAAACGGTATGATTTTGCACCAAGTTATAATCAAATAAGCCAGAAACTTGTTTTTAAACAAGGGAATGAGCGTCCACGTGACCTTGATGACTTGACAGGCACGCTAATCGTAACAGCAAATTCGAGTCATGTTGAAAACCTACAAGATTTACAAAAGTCAAAATCTTCACTTAGCTGGCTTGAAACTAAAGCATTAGATAGCGAAGAAATTTTAATTCGTATTTTAAACGACGAAGTAGATTATACCATTATTGACAGTCACACTTTGTCAGTAAGTCGACGCTATTACCCCGAAATTAGTATCGGGTTTACCATCAAAGAATCTGCACCACTTGCTTGGCCTGTTAGTAAAAGCGGCGATGATTCCGTACTTGCTAGTTTAATTGAGTTTTTTGGCCAAATTCATCATAACGGCACATTATTAGCGCTTGATGATAAGTATTTTGGGCATGTAGAACAGTTTAATTATGTTGATACCCGTACCTTTATTAAAGCAGTGGAAACAATATTGCCGACTTATCGACCACTTTTTGAAAAATATGGTCAAGAGATTGATTGGCGCTTGTTGGCTGCCATTAGCTATCAAGAATCTCATTGGAACCCTAAAGCGAGATCGCATACAGGTGTTAGAGGCATGATGATGTTAACCTTGCCTACGGCAAAACAAATGGGCATTAAAAGCCGTATCGATGCAGAGCAAAGTATTCGCGGTGGCGCAAAATATTTCCAACAAATGTTTGAACGAATGCCTGAACGTGTGCCACATCCAGACAGGCTTTGGTTTGCCTTAGCGTCATACAATGTTGGTTTAGGTCATTTAAATGACGCACGCGAGATAACGCGGTTACAAGGTGGTGATCCAGACAGGTGGGTTGATGTTAAGCAACGTTTGCCATTGTTAAAACAGAAACAATATTACAAATTCACACGTTATGGTTATGCGCGAGGCGATGAGCCGGTTAATTATGTAGACAATATTAGGCGTTATTACGATACGTTAACGTGGATGGATGAGAAACAGCAAGAAGCTGAACAACACCGATTGCAGGAAGCAGTTGAAATAGAAAAGCAGACAGGAGAAATTCCAGCGAGTAAGGTGGCTGAAAAACCTATACCCGACGTACCTGCTGCACAGTAACAATAAAGTCGTTATTCATATCTCTTTACACATTATTCGATTGTTTTCATTAAACTGTCATAAAATGTCTTGATAATAGCACTCGTAGATACCATATTAGTAAAAGCGCTTATTGAACTTTTGTTAATAGCATGGTCTATATAAGTGTGCATCAGGCATAACGCATAAAATAGGAGGTAATAATATGCAAAAAGCACGTAAAGTGTCACATTCGATTCAGCGTAAGCGCTTAATGAATAGACACAAAGTAAAGGTGAATAGTCGTCGTTTGACGCATTTTATTCAAGAAAGTCAAGAACTAAACTGCACTCATAACGGTAGCGTAAATTAATACTCGCTACCGTTCGCTTAGCTAATCCCATCTTAATCTTCACTTGAGTCATTAACTTGCTGATTTATCAAGTGTTCATAATTCTACACAAAATGTTACAAACTTATTCTAAAAGATTTAGTTACATCTTTAACAATTAATTAACACTTTGCTACATTGTTATTACCTTAGTAAAAAGAGAATAATAATGTTAAAAACATGGTTTAAACCGTCACAAATCGCCTTAGCAGCGTCTATTTGTGTAACAACGTTAGCACCTGCTGCTTTTGCTGAAAAAATCAAACAAGTGACTTCTGTAGAAGGGATCACTGAATATCAACTTGATAATGGTTTACAAGTCTTATTATTTCCAGACAACACCAAAGAAACGGTTACAGTAAATGTTACTTATCATGTTGGCTCTAAACATGAAAATTATGGTGAAACAGGTATGGCTCATTTGCTTGAGCATCTTGTTTTTAAAGGAACACCTAAGCATAAAGATATTCCTGCGGAATTAAGTTCTCATGGTGCTAGACCCAATGGCACAACATGGACTGATCGTACTAACTATTTTGAAACCTTTGCTGCTACAGAAGAGAATATTGACTGGGCATTAAGCATGGAATCAGATCGTATGGTCAATTCGTTTATTGCGAAAAAAGATCTAGATAGCGAAATGACCGTTGTGCGTAATGAATTTGAACGTGGTGAAAATAATCCGTTTAGAATTACTATACAGCGTATGTTGGCGGCTGCTTTTGAGTGGCATAACTACGGCAAGTCTACTATTGGTGCTCGTGCTGATTTAGAAAATGTGCCAATTGATCGATTACAAGCTTTTTATCGAAAGTACTATCAACCAGATAATGCTACGTTAACGATCGCGGGTAAATTTGATGTTGATGTAATGTTGGATAAGATAAGTGCGACATTTGGTAAAATTCCAAAACCAGATCGCGTAATTGCGCCATTGTATACACAAGAGCCTGCACAAGATGGCGAAAGAGAAGTCAATATTCGCCGAGTAGGTGATGCTCAAATGCTAGGTGCGGTATATCACGTACCAGCAGGCTCTCATCCAGACTTTGCTGCTATTGACGTATTGAACGAAGTATTAACGGCGCAAGCAACAGGTCGATTACATAAGTCATTGGTTGAGAAAAAGCTTGCTAGTAATGCCTTTGGTTTTAATTTTCAATGGGCTGAACCTGGTGTAGCGATCTTTATGGCTGAAGTTGACAAGACAACTGAGTTAGCGAAAACCGAACAAGCATTCCTCGCGACATTAGAAGATATTAGCGCTAACCCAATTACGTCAGAAGAGGTAGAAAAAGCAAAACGCACAATTTTAAAAAATACAAAGTTAGCGTTTAACTCTTCAGAGCGAATTGCAATGGAGTTAAGCGAATGGCTTGGCATGGGGGATTGGCGTTTATTATTTCTAAATAGAGATCGTATTGAAAAAGTAACGGCTGATGATGTAAATCGAGTTGCTGCAAGTTATATCACACGTAATAACAGAACTGTGGGTAAATTTATTCCTGCTGAGAAACCTGAACGTGTTGAAATTCCTCAAGTAGAGAGTGTTTCTGCTATGGTTGAAGGCTATAAAGGTCGTGAAGCTGTAGCGCAAGGGGAAGCTTTTGAACCCTCACATGATAACATTGATAAACGTACAGAAATCAGCAAATTAGATACTGGTGTTAAAGTAGCTTTATTGCCTAAGAAAACACGTGGTGAGTCTGTTGTTGTACGAATTAATATGCAAATGGGTGACTTACTTTCTTTGCAAGGTTTAAATGCTGTTGGTGATGCAACAGGTGCTATGTTAATGCGTGGTACTGAGAACTATACGCGTGAACAGCTTAAAGAAGCATTTGATAAGTTAGAAGCACAAGTGAATGTTGGCGGTGGTGATACCTATGCGTATGTTACAGTCAATACCACACGTAAAAACTTAAATGACACATTAAAACTCGTTGGTGAAGTGCTACAAAAACCTGCGTTTAGTGAGAAAGAGTTCGATCTGTATAAGAGTGAAACAAAAGTTGGTATCGAGCAGCAGTTACAAGACCCACAACGTATTGCCTTTAAAGCATATTCTCGTCATCAAAGTCCATATCCAAAAGGGCACCCAAACTATGTACCAACATTTGAAGAAATGTTAGCGGCATTAGGTGCTGTAACTTTAGAGGATGTTCGTCAGTTCCATAAAGACTTCTATGGTGCATCTAGTATGCAAATTACTGTAGTGGGTGATTTTGATGAAGCTGCGACAACTAAAGTTTTAGATGAAATGACGGCTAATTGGCAAAGTAGTAAAGGTTATTCCCGTATCGATAATCCTTACAAAAAACTGTCAAATGAAACCATGACTTTTAACACTCCTGATAAAGAAAATGCTACCTTTGTTGCTTCAATTAGTATTCCTGTTGGGCAAAACCATCCGGATGCACCGGCACTGACCATTGGCAATTATATGTTAGGCGGTGGCTTTTTAAATAGTCGATTAGCAACACGCTTACGTCAGCAAGATGGTTTAAGCTACGGTGCAGGATCTTTCTTAAATATTAGCGACTTCGATCAACGAGCTGCATTAGGAGCTTATGCTATATGTGCACCTCAAAATTTGGCGAAAGTTGAAATTGGCTTTAAAGAAGAAATTGCTCGTATGCTTAAAGATGGTTTTACGGCTGAAGAAGTTGCGGCAGCTAAATCAGGTTTATTGCAAGGTCGTAAAGTAAGTCGCTCTCAAGATAGAGAACTTGCAGGTAAATTAAATACTAATTTACGTCTCGATCGCACCATGCAATTTAGCAAAAAATATGAGGCACAAATTGCAAAATTGACAGCTGAAGATATTAATAATGTTATGCGTAAGTACTTAACGGTAGATGCGTTTGCGATTATTAAAGCGGGCGATATGTCTAAAGTGGAAAAATAATTAGCGGCAATTAATAGAAAAGGAAGCCATTTGGCTTCCTTTTTTTATTGTTAACTTAAAAGCGCCTCTTATGGAGGCAGTGATCGTTCATTCTGGGATTAGCCTGTAAAGCTTAGTTTTAACAATATTAATTACATTGTTTTCAAGTAGCTTTTTAATGCTAAATTGCCGTGATGGAGCTTTTCGTTATTTAGCAATAGGTATGATGTATACCACTCCCCATTTAAAGCGATAACAGCAAGTGCTTTTTTTAGACGATAATGCTTGTTAGCCAAGGATGGCTGACACTGACGAGTAGAAAGACGCACATTTGTCAGAGTGGCTTGATGGTTTAAAAATATTGCTATTAGTGTTCGCTAAACAGGGCGATGATAACGTTGTCTGAGATAAACAATAGATGAAAGCATTTTACAATGAAACTCAGTAAAAGCTGAAAGCAATAAGCTTCCTTACAGTGAGTCTAAATCACCTGCAATGCTTGTGTATTATTTACATTTAAAGAATGCTTAAGTTATTACCCTTTTGCAGATAATCACTAAACACATGCATTGCATTATTACGTCGATCGCATTATCAGTGGTCAGAATTGTTAATCGTGCTATTCGCGATTTTCTTTGCTTGTTTTTCTGCTTTCTTTTCTTGCCGACGTCGTTTAAAAAAGCGAGAGAGTAACGCGCTACACTCTTGTGCCATTACACCTGAAGTCACATCAATTTGGTGGTTAAGTTTGCTGTTATTAGTCAGGTCAAACACACTACCTGCGCTACCTGTTTTTTCGTCTGTGGTAGCGAAAACAACACGTTTAATTCTGCTATGAACAAGCAATCCTGCGCACATCGGGCAGGGCTCTAGCGTAACGTACAACGTACAGTCAAGCATTCGATAGTTTGAGAGCACTTTTCCTGCTTGGCGTATTGCGATCATTTCAGCATGTGCGGAAGGATCATGTTGCATTATCGATTGGTTAAAACCTTCACCAATAATTTTGTTGTCAGCGACGACAATCGCACCAACGGGTATCTCATCAAGTTGCTCTGCTTGCAAAGCTAACGCATAGGCCTTGGCCATAAAGGCCTGATCAAGCTCTTCTTGGGTGGTATGTTCCGCCATGTTATAAAAACTCTTCTAACAAGCTATTTAAATACCTATGGCCTAGCTTTGTTACCTGCCAATTACCGTTTGTTGCGCGCAATAAGTTTTTTTCTTGTCCTTGCTGCATTTTATACGCCACCACCGAGAATGGTAAACCTGTTCTTTGTTCAAAATCAGTTTCATTAAAGGCTGAGAAAAGCCTTAATTGATTCATCATAAATTCAAAGGGGCGATCTTCTTTTGCGACCGACAATAGTTGGTCTAAGTGGAGACGGCCTGTGTCTAAGTAGCCTTTAGGGTGCTTAACTTTAATCGTACGATGTATTTGCTGGTTTATAACATCGGTAATTTTTCCATGCGCACCGCATCCTATGCCAAGGTAGTCTCCATATTGCCAATAATTGAGATTATGCTGACATTCAAATCCTGGCTTAGCAAAGGCTGAAATTTCATATTGTTGGTAACCAGCTTGCGTTAACAAAGCACTCCCTTTATCTTGAATATCCCACAGTGTTTCATCTTCGGGTAACTTCGGTGGTTTAGAATAAAAGGCAGTATTTGGTTCAATTGTTAATTGATACCAAGAAAGATGAGTAGGGGCGATGCTTATAGCGGTATTAATATCATCTAGCGCACTTTCAAGTGATTGATTTGGTAAACCATGCATTAAATCTAAATTAAAGGTTTTAACACCGCATTGATGCGCTAATGTAGCTGCACGTTGCGCTTGATTGCTGTCATGAATACGGCCAAGTTTAATGAGTTTATCGGATGCAAAGCTTTGGACACCGATTGATAAACGTGATACTCCACCGTTAAAAAAGCCCGTAAACTTATCTGCTTCTACTGTTCCGGGGTTTGCTTCAAGTGTAATTTCAATATCATTGTTATAGTCAAATCGTTGCAGTACTTGATTTAATAAATCAGCGATTGCTTTTGCACTAAATAAGCTAGGTGTCCCACCGCCAATAAAAATTGAATGCAATGGTCGGTGAGATAATGAAAAACGTTTTATATCAGCGTCTAAATCTTTAATTAACTCGGTAACGTATGCCTGCTCTGGTATTTCATGTTTTAAAGCATGTGAATTAAAGTCGCAGTATGGGCACTTTTCAACACACCAAGGTATATGGATATAAAGTGATAATGGTGGTGCAATTAACATGCTTATAGTGCTTCAAGCTGAGTGGCGAGTTGAGCAAGTGCTTTTCCGCGGTGGCTTAATGCATTTTTTTGTTCACGGCTAAGTTGTGCTGAGGTCATTTGTAAGTCATCTTGCCAAAAGAGCGGATCATAACCAAACCCTTGTTCACCGCGTTGCTCAGTAACGATACTGCCTTCCCATACACCATGACAGATAATAGGTGTTGGATCATTCGCATGCGCCATATATACAAGTACACAATGAAAACGAGCACTGCGTAATTCTTTCGGTACACCATGAAGTGCTTTGAGTAATTTTTGGTTATTGTCATTGTCGCTAGCACTTTCACCAGCATATCGCGCTGAATATACTCCCGGAGCCCCTTGCAATGCGTCTACTTCTAAACCCGAGTCATCTGCAATTGCTGGCAGACCAGTTACATAAGCAGCATGTCTGGCTTTAATGATCGCATTTTCAACAAAGGTTGTGCCTGTTTCCGGTACATCTGATACATTAAATTCACTTTGTGGCTTAACAGTAATGCCTTTATTTGCCAGTAAAGCGGCGAGTTCTTTTACTTTACCTTGATTACCAGTAGCTAAAACGATTGTAGTCATGTGTTCATTTAATTTATAGCAAGTTAGGTCAGATCATACCTTAATCGCATGTGATTAGGGAAGTTGTCGAAAGTGTTTTAATGGCTGGAAGGTATTAATAATGAGAATAAAAGGTAGCCTTATAGGGCTGTTGAGTACCATTTACGTGGAATAATCACACCACTAGTACCTTAACTCGTCTAAAAACCAAACAGGTTGCTGCAAAATAAACGTGGAAGGTCAGTAGTCCCTAGTAAAGCCATAAAAAATGGGCATCACATGACGCCCATTTTTTCGTTAGTGCCAATGCATTAACACGTCACAACATTAGCTGTTATTTCATGCTAGGTGGCATTAGTTATTAACACAATGCGTTACGCATCTTCTTCAACTAAGGTCATCAATGAGGTGTTTCCTCCTGATGCTGTCGTATCAATACTGATCGTTTTCTCTGTTAACAAGCGTTGAATCAAGTTATCAAAGTATTCAGAACTGATCACAGGTAATATTGCACCTTGTCGCTCTGCGAGTTTTTCACTGATGTAATGTTTTCTGTCACAAAGACTGTCAACAACAACGCCAGACAATGATGGGTGCTCTAACAGCGCGGATAAGTGACGTAATCGAGCAACTTGGAATACGTTTTTATCAACACCTGAGGCAATGAATTTATCTCTAAACGCGATAGCTTCATCATAAAACAAGTCTGACACAACAGAGATTACAGTATTACCAGTAGCCAGCGCGGTTACGATCGAAAGCGTCCAAAAATGGAAGCTTACATTCTTATCTGCAAAACAAATAATGTTACCGCGATTCTCTAGATACAGAACATTTGATTCACCTGTTGGACCAGGTAAAACGGTTGGTTTCTTTAAATGTTTTTCGATACTAATTAATTGCGCTCTAGCAGCTGTTAGGGTGCGGTTTAAGTCGTCGGCTAGATCGTCAACAATATCGACATGTGCAATTTTTGCCAGTAATTGGCGAACATAAGAAATACGCGTGTTTAATTCTGTTAAACGCCACTCTTTCTCTGCGATATTCGCTTTTTCCATAAACTGTATGGCTTCTTTTTGTGCTTGTTCATCACCTTCTAGCGCTTCGGCTTCAGCAGGTAGCACATTGAACTGTTCAGCATCAGGCGTCGCTTTTTCTTTCATAAGACGGGTCAAATAGTTAGGGCCACCAGCTTTTGGACCTGTACCTGAAAGACCACGACCACCAAAAGGTTGAACACCTACTATAGCGCCGATCATATTACGATTAATATAAATATTGCCAGCGCGTGAAAGTTTTGCTAATTCAAGCGCTCGATGGTTAATACGGGTATGAATACCCATCGTTAAACCAAAGCCGGTACTATTAATTTTATCAACAACACTTTCAATGTCAGAACCTTTAAATCGCACCACATGAACGCATGGGCCAAAGACTTCTTTTTTCAATACGCTGATGTCATCGATCTCATAAAGTCTTGGTGCAAAGAAAAAGTGACTGTTTTCAGATAACTGCTCCGTTATCTCTTTGCCAATTTCACATTGATACAATAACTTCCCATGGGTTTTCATATAATCGCTATGGGCATTTAAGGCATCGAGTGCTTTTTGGTCGATGACAGGGCCGATGTCAGTACTTAACATTGCCGGGTCACCAACATGTAATTCAGCAAGCGCACCTTTAAGCATTGTGATGACATTATCAGCTATTTCTTCTTGCAAGAATAAGACACGTAATGCAGAACAACGTTGACCTGCTGATTGGAAACCAGACGATATAATATCGTCAACAACTTGCTCTGGTAACGCGGTAGAGTCAACGATCATACAGTTTTGACCGCCTGTTTCGGCAATCAATGGTACTTGGTCACCACCACGTTCAGCCAATGTTTGAGAAATTCTAGTGCCTGTTTCTGTAGAGCCGGTGAACATAACCGTTTGTACGCGGCTATCCGGAACAATAACACTACCTACATCACTTCCTCGGGCAATTACCGCTTGTACTACACCTTCTGGTAAGCCAACAGATTTCATAAGCCCAATAGTATATAAGGCGATTAACCCAGTTTGCTCAGCAGGTTTCGCAATGACTGTATTACCTGTTGCTATCGCAGCAGCTACTTGTCCTAAGAATATGGCTAATGGGAAGTTCCAAGGGCTAATACATAACACGACACCACGTGGTTCTAGGCGATCATCTTCGACAAGCTCTATCGCTCTTTCTGCATAGTAACGACAAAAGTCTACGGCCTCACGAACTTCGTCAATGCCATCTTGAGCAATTTTCCCTGCTTCTTTAATGCACATTGCAATAAGTTCATTCATATGGCGCTCAAGAATATCGGCTATACGGTAGAGTAGTTCTGCGCGCTCAGCAACGGGAGTTTGAGACCAAGAAGTTAATGCGTTTTCCGCCGTATTAATCATTGCCAACATATCATCTTTATTATGAAAGTTGTGGTAACCAATTACTTCATTATGATTGGCAGGGTTCTTCACCGGAATCGCGCTTTCTGGTATAGCACTTTGATCTAGTAAGTTGCTTTCAAACCAACTGTCTAATGCTGTTTTTAATGTTGTGATCTCGTCAATATCATCTAAATCTAGACCCATTGAGTTGTCACGTCCTTTGCCGTTCTTATCATAATACAAGGCAATCGGTTTTAGTATTTGGTTATTGTATCTATCTTTTAAGCGCTGTGTTTTCTCAACTGGATCTTCAAGTAAAGATTCTACGGGTTGTGACTCGTCGACGATGGCATTAACAAAAGAAGAGTTTGCACCATTTTCGAGTAGACGACGAACTAAGTAAGCTAATAGATCTTCGTGATGACCGACAGGCGCATAAATGCGACACTGGATATTTTCACCCGAGACGATTTGATCGTACAGCGAATCTCCCATGCCATGTAGGCACTGAAATTCAAATCCTTCTTTATCATCGCCAGCAAGTTCAACGATAGTAGCAGCTGTGTATGCGTTATGAGTAGCAAACTGTGGATAGATACTATCTCTGTAATCTAATAATTTATTAGCACATGCATGATAGGAAACATCGGTAGAAGACTTACGCGTAAACACTGGAAAATGGCTATGGCCATCTTTTTGTGTATTCTTAATCTCGGTATCCCAGTAAGCACCTTTAACTAAGCGCACCATCATTTTACGGTTAACACGTAATGTTAAGTTTCGTAACCACTCTACAACCCAAAGGGCACGTTTTTGATAGGCTTGCAGTGCAATACCGAAACCGGTCCAATCACCTAGGTCACTATCACTAAAAACAGCTTCAATGATATCGAGAGAAATATCTAAGCGTTCAGATTCTTCGGCATCAACGGTTAAACCGATATTATATTTTTTTGCCTGTAAACAAAGCATTTTAAGCTTAGGAACAATTTCAGCTAAGACCCGCTCTTTATGACTAAATTCATAGCGCGGGTGAATGGCAGAAAGCTTAACAGAGATGCCAGGTACTCTACGTGGATCATTTTTACCTGAAGATAGTGCAATACTACCAATGGTTTCTATTGCTTGTTGATAAGACTTTAAATAACGTTCAGCATCCGCCATGGTACGCGCGCCTTCGCCCAACATATCGTAAGAATACACATAGCCATGCTGTTCTTTAGTCGCTGCTCGCTCGGTAGCTGCTTCAATGGTTTCGCCCATAACAAATTGCTTGCCCATAATTTTCATGGCAAAGTTCATGGATTTTCGAATAACGGGTTCACCTAGACGACCAATGGTTTTTTTCAATAAACCAAAGTTGTCTTGTTTACGCTTGTCGGCATAATTTACCATAGAACCTGTAATGAGAAGTCCCCATGATGACGCATTTACGAACAGCGATTCACTACTACCAAGATGAGAGCTCCATTGGCCTTGAGAAATCTTGTCACGAATTAACTCATCTTGTGTTTCTTTATCTGGCACGCGTAATAGGGCCTCTGCCAGACACATTAATACAACGCCTTCTTCACTAGAAAGTGAATATTCATTCAGAAGTGCATCAATTGCGCCGTTACCTTCTTGATCTCGACGAATTTGTAATACCATTTTACGTGCTCGTTCCCAAGCACGACTCCTTGCACTTACGTTTACTTCTGCTGCTGGTAAAATATGATCTACCGCTTTGTTTTCATCAATGCGGTAAAACTCACGAATTTTCTGACGTATTGGACAATCAGAGAATAACGAACCATTAAAAAGCATGTACTTGCCCTCAAAAATTGCTAAATAGTGCGTGTTCACTATTTATTTTACATTACAAAATATAGCTACCGCTGACCTGACAATGCACTTTATAAGTGTCACCTTCAAGGTCTAGCAATAGCATTAGAATTTTGTCAAGCATTTCACCTAATCATGATGCGATAGCATTTCGTCATGCTTCGATAAAATCTTGGCTTCTTGTTGTGGTGATCTAATACTCACTAAATAGATCACAGTCGAACATAAGATAAATCCAGGAACGATCTCATACATCACTGAACTTAATGACTCACCCTGAATAGTAATAGGTGAGTAAATCCAGATTAGTACCGTTAACGCGCCCGTTATCATGCCTGCTAAAGCGGCATTTTTTGTCATTTTTTTCCAAAACAAACTACCTATTACTACAGGGCCAAAAGCGGCACCAAAGCCTGCCCAGGCGTTACTGACTAAAGATAGAATGGATGAATCACGATCATAGGCCAAATAAATGGCAATTAACGCAACCAAAAATACGGAAATCCTGCCAACCAACACTTGCTGTTTATCACTTGCTTCTTTATGCAAGAAGGTTTTATAGAAGTCTTCAGTTAAAGAACTAGATGTAACCAACAGTTGCGAGGAAATTGTACTCATAATGGCGGCTAATATAGCGGCCAATAAAAAACCAGCGATTAGCGGGTTAAATAATATTTGAGACAGAAGAATAAATATCGTTTCTGCATCATCTAGTTTTACCCCCATTTTCGTTACATAGGCTATACCTGCAAAACCTGTTGCCATAGCACCAATGATTGCCACGATCATCCAACTCATGCCAATTCTGCGTGCCTTAGGCATATCTTTAACACTGCGAATTGCCATAAATCGGACAATAATATGGGGTTGACCAAAATAACCTAACCCCCAAGCCATCGCCGAAAAAATACCAATTAAACTAACACCACTGAAAATATCTAATAATGCTGGGTCGATATCACTAATCCCTTGGTATGTTTCAGAAATGCCACCAACTTCATAAATCGCAACTATCGGCACTAAAACGAGTGCGATAAACATAATACAGCCTTGTACGAAATCGGTTAAACTCACAGCCAAAAAGCCACCAAACAATGTATAAGCTACGACCACGCCTGCAGTAACGTATAAACCTATTTCATAATTCAAGCCAAACGAGCTTTCGAAAAGCTTACCTCCTGCGACAATACCACTTGACGTATACAAGGTGAAAAACACTACAATGACCACTGAAGAAACAATTCTTAATTGTCTCGATTTATCATTAAAACGATTTTCGAAAAAATCGGGTAATGTTATAGAGTCATTTGCTACCTCGGTATAAGTTCTTAAGCGCGGAGCAACAATAAGGTAATTTAAAAAAGCACCAATCACTAAGCCAATTGCAATCCATAAACTACTAACGCCTGATAAGTACATGGCACCAGGTAAACCCATTAACATCCAGCCGCTCATATCGGAAGCACCAGCGGAAAGTGCGGCAACGCTAGGGCTTAGGCTTCTCCCCCCTAGCATGTAACCTGAAACGTCGCTTGTTGATTTTCGATATGCGTAAAGACCAATACCAAGCATTGCTAAAAAATAAAGACCTAAAGATAAAAATGTTTCAAATTCCAAAATAATCCCACCGTTTTTATTTTAATTGTAAGCGTAAATTTATCATTGTTACTGTTAAAGAGCATATCTATCGAATAATCCACAACACTTTATGGTGATGTTTTTTATCACCGCCTATTTTAATACTAAATTAATGGTCTACCCAACATATTTGTAGACAAGATTACTCGATAATTTTTATAGGAAGTACAACAGATATACGATAGAACACCGCATAAAGGTCTGTGTCTTCATTCTCAACGCCTGCTCGCTGCCGAACAACTCATTCAAAATGGTGGTAGCTTATTATACAATAAACAATATAAAACGCCGTTTTGGTATATTCTACCTATTAATTATTATGGATTCAGCAATTAATAAGCTCTTTAGGTTAAGAATGTATTTTGGAGACATTGAATGCAAGAAGAAGTGCCATCAAACAATAGAGTACTAAAAGCTTTCCAGGCGTGTAAAGACGGCTTAGTGCGCTCAATTATGAAGATGAGTGTAGAGCAACAAGATGTTGATGATATCTTACAAGAAACGTTTATTAGGGTTTTGCATTCTGACGAACAACAACAAATAAAGTCACCTAAAGGGTACTTGTTTGTTGTTTCAAGAAATTTAGTGCTTAAAAAGTTAATGCAACAATCAAAAGAGATGCATACCGAACTTGATGATGCCTTATTGATAAATGAAGAAGAAAATATTGTTGAAAAAGAACTCTTTCAAAAACGTAAATTTGAACGATTTACCAACGCTTTAAATGCGTTACCAGAAAAACATCGCCGTGCGATATTATTAAGAAAATTGTACTGTTTGAGTCATAAAGAGATTGCTAAAAAAATGGATGTATCGGTCAGCTCCGTGGAAAAATATATTGCAGCGGGTTTAAGACAATGTAAGCAGTCACTTTATAGTCAAGGTTATGACATCAGTAATAATCTTGAAAAGCAACCATATCAGTCTAGCGAAGAGCGTATAAAATGAAGTCAAGTAACAAAGTAGTGACACTACATACCGCCAATCAGATTGATGAAGAAGCGTCTATTTGGTTAGTAAGGTTAGATAACGGTAATTTATCTGAGCAATCAAGAAAAGAGCTAAAAGCTTGGCTGGCGGCTGATGAAAGGCACCCAGCAGCCTTAAAAGCAATGGCAGATATTTGGGACGATATGGATGAGATACTTAATAACTTAGACGGTAAAGTCTCCACGAAAAAAGTCTCATTATGGTCGATATTTAAGCCACTATCTCAACCTGTGATGTTAGCGGCAAGCATCAGCTTTGTAGCCTTAATTTTATGGATGACAATGTCATTAGATGTTAAAAAGAGCTCGTATATCACTATAAAGGGGCAGCAATTAGAGACGACCTTTGATGATGGCTCTATTATTCATCTAAACACTAACAGCCACATTGAAACTGAATTTTCTGATGAAAAACGGATCGTAAAATTAATTAAAGGTGAGGCATTATTTGAAGTTGCTCATGATGCTAATCGTCCTTTTATTGTTTATGTTGGCGATCGTCTTGTTCAAGCCATCGGTACTGAATTTGTGATCCATGTCAAACCTGAAAATATCCAAGTAACGGTAACAGATGGTAAAGTTAAAATGTCTAAGGTACAGGGAGAGTCTAGCATTGCTGATATCAAAGCAATGAATAATGCGGTAATTAAAAAAGGTGATGTATATCTCACTAAAGGTGAAAAAGCCATTGTCACTGGCAATGAAAAGCCGACATTAATGAAAATCGCATCAGATAACATGACACGTGAACTTTCTTGGCTTAATGGCAAGTTGATTTTTGATAATGAGTCTTTATTTGACGTTATTGAAGAAATTAATCGCTATATTGATGTCACCATTGTTTTAAAAGAATCGTCTTTGCACGATTTAAAAATAAGCGGTCGATTTGATTTGGGAGATAGTGATGCATTAATTGAAGCACTAGAGCTTTCTTTTAATATTAAATCACAGCGATTAAGTGCCAATAAAATTCTGTTAACTAAGAAAACATAATGGCATTGAACTGACCACAGTAGCTAAGTTTAATGACTGATTTAGGCGTTGTTCACGTGTAAAAGTGATAACGCCTTTTTTATCGATAAATATTATTTCCAAGGTAAAAACAGCCTGCAAAATAACCCATTTTTATTGCTCAAAAATTGACGATGTAAACGATAACATTGAACTTTACTAAATTTCTATCAGTGCTTGAAGGCCTTTATACATATACGTTCATTCTTTATATGCCAGCAAAAACTCAAATAAAAAAGTAAAAAGATTACGGTTTTTCCTTTTCGTCCACTCTTTAGTTTAGGTTGCAAATTATTCTATTAAAAATCGCAGCTGTTTATAAAACGATAAAACTTATAAAAAAACTAGGAAGGAAATAACATGTCTATTAAATTCCGTACCGGAACACTTGCACTTGCTGTGAGTGTGGCATTAGGTACTTTATCTGCGCACGCAGAAGAAGCTAGCTCCAACAAGGTAAAAGAAAAAAGTGTTGAACGCATTGCTGTGGTTGGTACGCGTAGTGCCCCTCGTTCAGTAGACGACTCACCAGTGCCCATCGATTTGATCGGTGCCGAAGAACTAGAAAGATCGGGCAATACCGACATGTTAGAACTTATAAAAGGTACTGTGCCATCACTCAATGTTCACACAAACCCAATATCAGATGCCGCCAGTTTAGTGAGACCAGCTAACCTTAGGGGGTTATCGGCAGATAGTACGTTGATTCTTGTCAATGGTAAGCGTCGTCATCGTTCTTCTGTTATCGCCCTATTAGGTGGTGGTATTAACGATGGTGCGCAAGGGCCGGATATTTCGGTGATCCCAAGTGCCGCGTTAAAACAAGTAGAAGTATTACGCGATGGTGCTGCTGCACAGTACGGCTCAGATGCGATAGCGGGTGTAATGAACTTTGTTTTAAAAAATGATGCAGAAGGTGGATCGTTAACGGTTCGTCACGGCTCATATTATGAAGGCGACGGTGATACCACTGAAATCAATGGTAATATTGGTATGGAACTTACGCGTGATGGTTTCGCTAACCTTAGTTTTCAATATAAAAATGCAGATGCGACCAGTCGAAGTGTACAACGTCCAGATGCCCAAAGTTTAATAGATGCAGGAAATACTGATGTTTCTGAATTAGCGCAAATTTGGGGTTCGCCTGAAGTTAATGATGACATCACTATTTTTGGTAATTTTGGATTAGACTTAGGTAAAGGTCGTGAAGCATACATGTTTGGTAACTATTCTGAACGAAGTGTACGTGGTGGTTTTTATTTTCGTAACCCTCATATAAGAGGCGGCGTTTTTTCTAATGATGGTGGTGAAACCTTACTTGTTGGTGATTTAGATGGATTAAACAATGGCATTGAGTGTCCAACGGTTAATATCACCACAGACAATGTATTAGACCAAGCTGACTATGGTTTAATTTCAGATCCAAATACTGAAGTCGGTCAAAACTGTTTTGCTTTTAATGAAATGGTACCGGGCGGTTTTACGCCTAACTTTGGTGGTACAGTAATTGATACCGCTATAACCATGGGTACACGTGGTGAACTTACTGATACTTTATCTTATGACATTAGCGGTTCAGTAGGTCGTAATGAGTCTAGTTATGTGATTTATAATACGGTAAATGCTTCATTAGGCCCTGATACACCACGTGACTTTTCACCAGGTAAGCATATTCAACTTGAAAAATTCTTAAACATAGATTTAGTAAAAGAGCTTGAAGTAGGTTTATATTCACCGCTTATTATTGCAGGTGGTTATGAATACCATCAAGAGACTTTTGAAGTGATCGCTGGTGATGTAGAGTCATTTACTGCTGGGCCGTTAACTGACCAAGGTTTTGGTATTGGTTCAAATGGCTTCCCAGGCTTTAAACCTTCTGCAGCAGGTGAATTTTCTCGTCAAAATTATGCTTTATATGTCGATGTTGAAGCACAATATTCGGATAAATTTTTAATGGGTTATGCGCTACGCTATGAAGACTATAGTACGTTTGGCGATACGACAAACTATAAAGTAACCGCGCAATATGATGTTACTGATGATTTTTCATTACGTGGCTCTATCAGTTCTGGTTTTCGTGCGCCAACGGTTGGACAAGCTAACTATGCAAACGTACAAACTAACCTAGACGGCGGTATTTTAGTTGACTCTGCGTTATTGCCACCTTCTAACCCAGTAGCAACGCAATTAGGCGCTACCGAACTAACGCCTGAAGAATCTGAAAGTATGGCATTTGGTGCGGTTTGGACGATTGATGAGTTTCATTTCACACTTGATTATTACAACATTGAAGTGACGGATCGTGTTTCTCAATCAGCTAAATACAACTTAAGCGAAACTGATAAAGCCAAGTTAAAAGCAGATGGCGTGCCTAATGTAGATTCAATTCAGCAGGTAAGTTTCTTTACGAATGATTTTGATACCACAACGGAAGGTGTTGATTTTATTGCTAACTACACAACTGACTTATTAGATGGCAGTTCAGTATTTAGCTTAGCTTATAACTGGAATGAAACAACGGTTGACAAATATACTGAAGTTACTGGTGATGGAAAAGTTTCGCGTTTAGAAAATGATTTACCTAACCATCGCGCCACGTTTACATGGGCGCAAAGCTGGGATGATATCAACATGTTTACCCGAGTAAATTATTTTGGCGAGTACCAAGGTGTTCATGTTGATTGGGTAGGAACGCCAGAAGAACCAGGAACAGAGATTAATGCTGACGCTGAAGTAACCATTGACGTTGAAGTGACTTATCACGCAACTGATGCACTGAGTGTAAGTCTTGGCGCGCAAAATATCTTTGACGTATATCCAAGTGAACTTGCCTTTGAAGAGCAATCAGGCTCAGCAAATAATAGTTGGGGTGGCAAATATTATGAAACGTCACCATTTGGTTTTAATGGTGGGTTTTACTACCTAAAAGCAACCTATAACTTCTAACTTTTTATGTTTTAACTGCAATAGGTAAGATAAAAAAATCTCAGCATATGCTGAGATTTTTTTATTTGTAACATGACGAAATTCGTGAAAATCAACACACGATCATCTATGGTCGAACGGCTTTAGTGATGCTAATATGACTTGATAATGCTAAACCATAGGCTAACTATTTTGCACTACGGGCAAATCGTTAGCATTTTCGTCACGAATAAAAAATATAATAAAGAGAGCGAAGATGGGTCTCATATCCTTGAAAGTATTCACGTTGTGGTGGGATAGTTGAATGAGAAACATTCAATGCCAATGTTGAAACAACTGTATAACTATATCGATAGACAACTCGCTATGTATTGCATGGTAAACGAAAGCGTAAGGTGCATACGCACCTTGTTTTACTGTGTAATTTATCTCTCATTATGTTTAGGGAATGTTAAGAACGCACAAGCGGCTGAACGGTACCTTTTTAATATCCCTGTAATGGATGCTGCTGAAGCCTTAGATAAACTTGCTGAAATATCGGGGTATTCACTTTTGTACCCTTTTGATAATTCGATTAATATCAAAACCAATCCTGTTGTTGGTACTTTTGTTTTAAAGGATGCTTTAGCTGTATTATTATTGAATACACCACTTAATGCCGTAGCAACAGATAAACGCGTCATTGTAGTATCTGCCACCTTACACGATAAGACTACTGATAATAACGAATCTGTTGTAACGCAAACTAATGCTTCACCGCCACATTCTGAAGCGAATCAAACAAATAAAAAAGTTAACGCAGAACGTATTCAAATTATTGGTTCACGTCGTAATAATCGCTCACCAAGTAATGCATTGGCGCCACTTGATATCATCAGTAGACAGGAACTTAGTATGCAGGGCAGTAGGGATATCATATCGACGTTATCTACTATTATTCCTTCATATAATGCTAGTCAAGAAGCGATAAGTGATGCTGGTACTATGGTCAGACCGGCAAATTTGAGAGGATTACCGACAGACAGTATGTTAATACTGGTAAATGGTAAACGCCGTCACCGTAGTGGCGTCATCTATGAATTTATCTCAGGGTTAAATGTAGGTGCACATGGTGTTGATTTAGCCCCAATTCCGAGCATCGCGTTGAAAAGTGTTGAAGTGTTGCGAGATGGTGCAACCGCACAATACGGCTCTGATGCTATAGCAGGTGTGATTAACTTTCGATTAGAGAACGATGCGCAGTTACGTCATATTGCAATGCGAACAGGACAGTATTATGCCGGTGACGGCGCACAATATGAGCTAGCTGGAATTTTGGGAACTAAAATCGGTTCTGATGGCATAGCTAACTTTTCATTTGAAATTTCAGATAGTGATGCAACGTCCCGCGGTATTCAAGATCCCGCGGTTAACTCTTTAATTGCTAGTGGTATTAGCATTAGTGACATTAAAACACCTGTAGTTGATTGGGGGGCACCGAAAATAAAAGATAGTATAAAGTTGTTTTCCAATATTACGTTTGATGTTGGTCAAAGTGGTGATTATAAGCAACTTTATCTGTTTGGAAATTGGGCGCAACGTGAAATTGATGGGAGTTTTTATTACCGTAACCCTAATACTAGAGCAAGTGTCTTTACTAATCCTCAAGACGGTTCTCGGTTATTTTTTGATATGACAGCTGATAACAGTGGTAATTGTCCTGGAACGACAATTCCAGGCGCTATAGGTGATGCGCAAGCCCTAAGTTCAGTTGCTGAGAATGAGCAATGTTTTGCGTTTAATGAATGGTTTCCTGGCGGTTTTACCCCAAGGTTTGGTGGTAAGGTTATTGATGCAAGTTTAGCGGCCGGTATTCGCGGCGCAATCTTGCTTAATGACGTTGAATTAACTTACGACACCAGTCTGGTGATTGGACAAAATAAGATTAATTACCAATTACGTAATAGTGTTAACGCATCACTTGGTCCATATTCGCCAACAGAATTTGAGCTTGGTTCTCAAATTCAGAGTGAAGGTGTATTTAATGCAGATTTTACTTATCCAATTGATCTTGGTTTTGAGTCTGAGTTAAACGTGGCATTTGGTTATCAACATCATTTCGAGCAATTTGAAGTTGTAGCCGGAGATCGGGCATCTTATCAAAGGGGTAAGTATACAAGTAATGGCGAAGCTATTGGTGCGAATGGTTTTCCTGGCTTTTCACCAGAAACCGCTGATGTGAATGATCGAAATTCAAACGCTCTTTATTTAGACATAGAAGGTGATATTACACCAACGCTCTCTTTCTCACTTGCAACAAGGTATGAGGATATAGGTGAAATAGGGAATACCTTAGATGGAAAGTTATCTGCGCGATTACAAATTGACGATAACATTGCCTTACGCTCAACGATAAGTAACGGTTTTAGAGCGCCTACTGTTGGCCAGTCAACGCTACAACGTATTTCTACGTCGAACTCTATTATTAATGATGTTGTCGTTCAGCAACGATCTCAACTGGTCAGCGCATTAAGCCCTATAGCGACTGAACGTTCAGGTGGAGAACTCGAACCAGAAAAGGCGACAAGCTTCGGTATAGGCTTATTAACTGAGATTAAAGGCTTTAATGTTACGTTTGATTATTTTTATATTGATATTGAAGATCGCATATCGCTTTTCACCAGTGAAATTGTCGCAGCAGACAAACCGCTATTAACTGCCTCAGATGTAAAATCAAATGTAACGAATATCAAATACTATGCGAATGACTTTAACTCAATAACTAAAGGGTTTGATTTAGTGGCAAGTCTACCGCTCGAATTCAACAGTGGAAATCACTTACTTTCGGTCGCATTAAACTATACAGATACTTCATTAGAGATAACAAATATCAAAAGTCCGATTTCTGTGGCTAATGTGCGTAAAGAGCGAGAACGTGGTGTACCTAAAACACGGGGAATATTTACCTATACATTTTCAAGGGGTAACCTTAAAGCTTTGGCCCGTATTAACTATTATGGCAGCTTTTATAATGCACAGTTTAATGATGTAACGTTACTAGAAGAAGTTGCGCCTGTTGTTATTACTGACGTTGAAGTTTCTTACCGCTTTACTGACAGTTTGAATATTGCTATTGGTGCCAAAAATGTATTTGACGTTTACCCGGATGAATACAGTCAAGGGCGTTCTGCTGGGTTTTTAGGCGCTATTTACCCTGCAAATTCACCATCAGGGTTTAACGGTGGTCAATACTACCTGCGATTAGGCTGGGATTTTTAATTAGCGCAACGTGGTGCCAAATTGAAAATGTTTTAGCGATTAGCAAAAGTAGGTGAAAACAATAAAGTCAATCATACGATTGGCTTTATTGTTCATTATTACCTTGCTATTCAGCGTAAAACTTTTGTTTGAAACTTAATTGATGACTTTCTTTATCATTACTGATCGTTAAATTGAAACGAATCGTTTCATCATTGCGATACTTCACTTGTGCTAAGTAATAAATTGCATTTCCTTCAACCACTTCAATAAAGTTTAATACTTTATCTTGACCAAGTAAGTTTTTCGCCGTCCCGGTAATTTTTACTTTTTGTGCTGGCATTCCTTCGATAGTGTTATCTAAAACCGAAATATTTATTAAACCATTATATTTACTACGTTCAATGCCATATGTTCTGGCAACCTCTGGCGTCAAAAATGTCGCACCTATTGCCATATAATGCACATTCATCTTACCAAGCTTTTTCATGTTTTCTGCGGCAGCACTCGTACAAATAAGCAGGGCTAAAAGTACAGTAATACATATTTTGCTAGAAATTTTCATATTACACTCCATAAAAAAATGGCCATGAATTAAGTATAGTCATAGCCATTTATATTCCAATTTATCGTGTTAATTACAGCATTGCCCAATAGGGGATCAAACCGGATAACGTAATATTGATTACATTAAGCAATAAAAAGGCTACTAAGACTGATAAATCTAAACCTCCTATTGCCGGGATGATTTTACGAATCGGTCGTAAAAATGGGTCGGTTAGTTGATGCAAAATAACATGTGTAGGGTTATAACCTTGTACTACCCAACTCATTACCGCCATCACTAGCATCAAAACAAATAAGAGAAAACCTGTTTGTTTGATCAAATATAGTACGCCTATAAATAGCGCCGATAGTGGATCAAAAGGACCACCATTTAACATTGGGATGACGATAAACTTGAGTACAGCGACTAAGTATGCGATCAATAATGTTGCCATATCAATACCACCAACGCCAGGAATTATACGTCGAAGCGGTATAACTAAAGGGTTTGTAATCTTGACAACAAATTGACTCAACGGGTTGTAAAAGTCAGCACGTACTAATTGTAACCAAACACGAACCACCAATAACATTAACAAGGCATCAAAAAAGAAGCCGAGTAAGTAATTAATTGCAGCCATTCAAAATTCTCCAATATACTCTTAACACTAAAGATGGTAACAAATTGATGTGTTTTCAATATTAAAAGTGTTAATTATTATTTATTTGCGTGTGTTTATGCGTTGCTTTCTGCCATTTCTTTTGCACGTTGCTTTGCTGAATGCATGGCACTACTAACAAGCTTATCTAGACCGCCTTCTATTAAGGTTGTTAGCGCAGCTTGCGTTGTACCTCCCTTAGAGGTCACTTTTTCACGTAATGTGCTGATTGAGTCAGTATTTTGTACAACCATTTCAGCTGCGCCTAACGCTGTTTGTTGCACAAGCTGACGACTTTCTTGTGCTGAAAAGCCCATATTAATTGCTTCTTTTTCCATCGCTTCCATAAACAAGAAAAAATAAGCAGGCGCAGAACCTGATACTGCAATAATGTCGTCTATTTCGCTCTCATCTTTAAGCCATTTGGTAATACCAACAGACTGCATTAACGCATCTGCTTCGGCTTTTTGTTGGTCATTTACTTGTGCAGAAGGGAACATACCAGAAACCCCTAAGCCAACTTGAGATGGCGTATTTGGCATAGTACGAATAATTGGACATGGTTTACCTAGTGCTTTTTCCATGGTTGCCATTGTGCATCCAGCGGCAACAGAAATGAAACATTTATCTGCTACATTCACCGCCGAACTAATTTGTTTGCATACGTCGGCAATAAAATAAGGTTTAACTCCCAAAACGATGATGTCTGCAAAGTTAGCTGCTTCAATATTATCGTTAGTATGCAAAATATTATAATTACTCGCTAATTTTTCACGTTTTTCAGGTGAAGGGTTTGATACCATGACATCGCTTGGCGTAAAGCCATTGCTTATTAAACCCGTAATGATGGCGCTATTCATATTACCTGCGCCAATAAAAGCTATTTTACTCATTCGATTTTCCTAAAACTATGTTCGAGCGCCAAAAATGGCCGTACCTATACGTACCATGGTGGAGCCATGAGATATGGCTTGCGCTAAATCGCCAGACATACCCATTGATAATGTATTAACGGTTTCATACCGATGTTGGAGTATTTGAAATAACGATGCCATTCTAGCAAAACTTTGAACAGCATTGTGTTTTTCTGGAATAGCCATTAACCCTCTTAAGGTTAGATTGTCTGCGTTAGCTACCATTGCTGCTAGCTCATCTAACTCGTTGACTTCAATGCCAGATTTAGATGCCTCACCACTAATATTTACTTGTAAACAAACATTGAGAGGGGTATCTTGACCAGAACGCTGTTCGTTTAATCGTGTAATAATTTTTTTGCGATCAACACTTTGAACCCAAGAGAAGTGTTCAGCGATTAAACGAGTTTTATTTGACTGAATAGGGCCGATAAAGTGCCAGCAGATATGTTCAAGATCAGCAAGCTGTTGAATTTTTTCAACAGCTTCTTGCAAATAGTTTTCACCAAATGCTATTTGACCTGCATGATATGCTTCGCGTACCTGAGAGTGAGGTTTAGTCTTGCTCACGGCCAACAATTGAACATCATTTCTGTTTCGTTTTGCTTGCTTACAAGCATCTGCAATTTGCAGTTCTACTTGAGCAAGATTATCTTTAATATGACTCATTACTTAAATTTTTTGCCATCTATGTGTTGCCACATAAATGCCGTTGTTAACAATCAAAGAGGTTTTTATGGATATTACCGAATTACTCGCATTTAGCGTAGAAAATAATGCTTCGGATTTACATCTTTCTACTGGTGTTCCACCTTTAATTCGCGTGGATGGCGATGTACGTAAACTTAACATACCTGCGTTTGAAGCCAAAGACGTAAATGCACTTGTTTATGACATTATGAATGATCGCCAACGAAAAGAGTACGAAGAAAACATGGAAGTCGACTTTTCCTTTGAAGTGCCAAACTTAGCGCGCTTCAGGGTAAACGCTTTTAATCAAAATCGCGGTCCAGCTGCTGTATTTCGTACCATTCCTAGCAAAGTACTTTCATTAGATGACCTTGGCTGTCCAGATATCTTTAGAACAATTTCTGAAAATCCTCGTGGCTTAGTGCTAGTTACCGGGCCAACAGGTTCTGGTAAGTCAACGACACTAGCAGCAATGATAGATTACATCAACAATATGAAGCATGATCATATTTTAACGATTGAAGATCCTATCGAATTTGTTCACGAAAACAAAATGTGTCTGATCAACCAACGTGAAGTGCATCGCGATACTTTGAGTTTTAACGCCGCATTACGTTCTGCATTGCGCGAAGATCCTGATGTTATTCTTGTTGGTGAGATGCGTGATTTAGAAACGATTCGTCTTGCGATGACAGCAGCTGAAACCGGTCATTTAGTGTTTGGTACCTTACATACTACATCTGCGCCTAAAACGATTGACCGTATTATTGATGTATTCCCTGCTGAAGAAAAATCTATGGTGCGCTCTATGTTGTCAGAGTCATTACGTGCTGTTATTTCACAAACACTTGTTAAAAAGGTCGGTGGAGGGCGTGTTGCGGCACATGAGATCATGATCGGTGTGCCAGCGATAAGAAACCTTATTCGTGAAGATAAGGTGGCACAAATGTATTCTGCGATTCAAACGGGGATGCAACATGGTATGCAGACCATGGATCAATGCTTACAGAACTTGGTGAATAGAGGTTTAATTACCCGTCAAGATGCGATGGAAAAAGCGGCCGATAAAAAACAATTTCAAGGGTTTTAGGAGTAAGTTATGCTAAGTTTTCATAATTACCTCGAAAAAATGGTGCAGCATGATGCTTCTGATATGTTTGTTACCGCTAAACTGCCTGTCAGTGCGAAGGTCAACGGCGAACTTACGCCTATTGATGAAGCCGTATTAACGCCAGAACAAGCTTTAGAGCTTGTACATAATGCAATGAATGACAAGCAGAAAAAGCAATTTGACCAAGAAAAAGAATGTAACTTTGCTATTTCAATTGATGGTATTGGCCGTTTTCGTGTTTCCGCTTTTTGGCAGCGCGACATGGCTGGTATGGTTATTCGCCGTATTGTTACTGATATACCAGATGCAGACGATTTAGGACTCCCTTCGGTACTTAAAGACGTTGTTATGTCAAAGCGTGGTTTAGTATTATTCGTTGGTGGTACAGGTACGGGTAAGTCGACGTCAATGGCGGCTTTAATTGGTTATCGCAATAAAAACTCGAGAGGCCATATCCTTACGATTGAAGATCCTGTGGAATTTGTCCATGAACATGGAAAATCAATGGTAACGCAACGCGAGGTTGGCCTAGATACGGAAAGTTTTGATGCCGCGTTGAAGAGTTCGTTGCGTCAAGCGCCAGATGTTATTCTTATTGGTGAGATCAGAAGCCAAGAAATTATGGAGCATGCGTTGGCGTTTGCTGAAACAGGGCACTTATGTATTGCTACATTACATGCCAATAATGCTAACCAAGCGATTGATCGTATCATGCACTTAGTACCCGCAGAACAACATGGAAAATTGTTATTTGATTTAGCATTGAACCTAAGAGGTATTGTTGCACAGCAATTGATACCAACGCGAGATGGTAATGGTCGTGTTGCCGCTATCGAAATTTTACTTAATTCACCTTACATCGCTGAACTTATTAAGAAAGGCGAAGTAGGCGATATTAAAGAAGTAATGGAAAAATCTACCGAGCAAGGCATGCAAACCTTTGACCAAGCACTGTTTAATTTATATCAGCGAGGTTTAATTAATTATGCGGATGCGATACACCATGCTGATTCACCAAATGATCTACGCTTAATGATTAAACTACGCAGTAATGATCAAGGTGGTAGTGGTTCATTGTCGGGCGTAACAATAGACGGTTTAGATCCAAAAGATTAAGTTTTTAAATGTAATTACCCTGAGCTCAGGCTAAAAAGCGTTGATAAAAGAGATCTTTATCAGCGCTTTTTAACTATTTTGCCAAACTAAAAGTACACTCCAACTAAACGCCGCGATTAATGCTAAAAGGTAACTAAGCCAGTTTTTCTCAGAGTTATCATTATTGTTCTTAAACACCACATTGAGCGCTAACGTCACCATAGGCACAAGTACAAAACCACCATACATGAGGCCGTAGCTGAAAAAGGCTGTTGTCGCTGCGTGTATTGCGTCAGTTAGTGATTCGAAAGGAGCGCTTGAAAAAGGGCCACTTAACCCTCTGATTGGTACGGGATACTTATAGAAAATAACAAATAAAACAGAAATGAGGTAACTTAACAGCAATGATAAGGCTATTTGTTTCACCGTATTACGTACTGAGTTTTGATTTTTCATGTTAATACCCCTATTTCATTATCCATTGACTTAGGTATTAAATAACTCATCCAGTGAGTATATTTCACACTGTTCACCTTGTTGTTTACTTAGTGATATCATTTTCTTCGCGACTTGAGCACCTTCAATAGGGCGGTAGCGTTTTAGAAAAGGCAGCTTACATATAATGGGTAAAAGATAACTGCTAAGCACCTCGCCAAGCCTAAATTGATTCCGTTCACCGAGCAATAATGAAGGTTGTAAAATACTTATCCGCTGAAAACTTAACGGTTTAACCATATTTTCTAATTCACCTTTCATTTTGAAATAAGCGCTGTTGGCGTTTTTATTTGCACCACTCGACGATACTAACACATAGTGCGCTACGCCATTTTTTGCAGCCATTTTCGCTGCTTGATATTGGTAGCCAACATCAACAATTCGCTGGTTTTCTATTGAGCCTGCTTGTTTTTTGGTAGTGCCTAAACAAGAAAAGAGTACATTACCGTTAAATTGTGCTGAGTAGCTTGGTAGTTTATTGAAATCAACGACATGATTAACGATTTTTTTACTGTTATATTGTATAGGTTTACGTGTGATTGCGACGACCTTGCTAAATGTAGGGTCTGTTAATAATTGATTAAGCAAGTGTTGACCAATTAAGCCTGTGGCACCAATAACAATGGCTGTTTTCATTGCTATTCGCCGTATGTACTTTCAAAGTAGCTTTCAACAATTAAACGGGCAGATTCAGCGTCAATATTATCTTTCGATAAATTTCGGTAACCACCATGGTCAAATAAGTGCTGTTTAGCATCAGCGGTTGTTAACCGTTCATCGACAAATTCAATCGGTGTTTTATAATCGTGTGCTAAGCGATTACCAAATTTTTTTGCGTCAAAGGTAACCTGTTGAGGCGTACCATCCATGTTAAGTGGCAGTCCAACTACGATTAAGTCAGGTTGCCACTCGTCGAAATAGCTTTTTAGTTGTTGCTGATTAGGAATACCGTTTTTAGCTTTTACAGAGCCTAACGGAGTGGCAGTGCCGGTAATTGCTTGACCAACTGCGACACCAATATATTTCTTACCAAAGTCAAAGCCGAGTATGGTTTTATGTGTATTGGCTGTCACTATGCGTGCCCTATATCGCTAGATAGGTGCGCGATATTGATGCCGAGTTTCTCGGTTGCTTTATGCCAACGTTGTTCGATAGGGGTATTAAATAATATATCGCTATCTGCTGGCGTGGTTAACCAAGAGTTGGCTTTTATCTCTTGCTCTAATTGTCCAGGGCCCCAGCCTGCATAACCTAAGGTTACCATGTACTTTTCTGGGGCACTGTCACTACCAAGTGCTTGTAAAATATCTTTTGAGGTGGTGATCATCACATCATCACTAAGGGCAAGAGAGCTATTCCAACCAGTCTGCGGGCTATGCAAGACAAATCCGCGATCTGGAGAAACAGGCCCTCCTGTTAGTACCTGTTGGGCAAGCTCTGGTAGCTTGCTATTACCGTCTTCTTCAAGCTGTGCTAGTAACTCATTTAAGGTAATGTTAATGGGTAAGTTAATGATCAGCCCCATGGCACCATCATCATTATGTTCGCAAATATACGTCACCGTTTTATTAAAATACGGGTCGTTTAAACTTGGCATAGCAATTAATAAATGGTTTTCTAAGCTGTCCACAGGGTTACCTTTTTACGTTAGTTCTGTTCAATTAATGCTTCAATGGCGTCCATTAATTTACCACTGATATTAATAGGATATGCGGCTTCAATCTCGCGAATACAAGTTGGACTTGTTACATTTATTTCAGTGACTTTATCACCTATCACGTCTAATCCTACAAAGTATAGACCACGCTTTTTCAACTCAGGTGCTATTGTTTCAGCAATGAGTTTGTCACTTGCCGATAACGGTCGAGCTTCACCTGTACCCCCAGCTGCTAGATTACCACGCGTTTCCCCCTGCGCAGGAATACGAGCAAGACAATAGGGCATTGGTTCGCCATTTACGATGAGAATGCGTTTATCACCATCCTTTATTTCTGGCATGTACTCTTGGATCATCGCGTATTGATTGCCATGATTGGTTAAAGTCTCGATAATCACGCCGACATTAGCTTCATTTTCTTTCATACGAAATATAGATGATCCACCCATACCATCAAGCGGTTTCACAATAACGTCTTTTTCTTGTTGATGAAAGTCGCGAATTTGTTGGCTGTTGCGTGTTACTAATGTTTTGGCTGTTAATTCAGGGAACCAAGCGGTAAAGAGCTTTTCGTTACAATCACGCAGACTTTGTGGCTTATTTACAATTAACGTGCCGTTTTGCTCTGCACGTTCAAGCATGTAAGTTGCATAAATATACTCTGTATCAAATGGTGGATCTTTACGCATAATTACTGCGTCTAGTTCGGTAAGAGGGATATCTTGCGGATCTTCAAGTTCATACCAATGCTCGCTATTGTCAAATACGGTCACTTTTTTCGCAAACGCACGGCACTCTCCTTGAATAAGGTATAGGTCGTTCATCTCGATATAGTAGATTTCATAGCCTCTTGACTGGGCTTCAAACATCATCGCCATGGACGAATCTTTGTGTACCTTTACCTGAGATATAGGGTCCATTACGACGCCTAGTTTAATAGTCATGGTATATTCCTGTTAACTTATTTGATATCGCCGAGGCGACATTGTAGCGCGGTAATTGCAGTAAGCGCTGCCGTTTCTGTTCTTAATACTCTAGGACCGAGCAATACATCATTAAATTCTTGCGTTCGTGCTTCGGCGATCTCATCGTCACTTAATCCGCCTTCTGGGCCAATTAATAAGCGAATACGGGTGTGAGATAAGGGTAATTGCATTATTGATTGGTCTGCTTTTGGATGCAGGTTTAGTTTTAAAGCGGAAGTGGGTTGTTGTAACCACTCATTAAGCGATATTGCAGGTTTTACTTCTGGTACTGTGCATCGGCCACTTTGTTCACATGCGCTAATAACTATTTTTTGCCATTGGTCACATTTTTTTTGCAATCGTTCGCCTTGTAACTTTACGCCACAGCGTTCAGTGAAAAGTGGGGTAATGGCATTTACACCAAGCTCTACTGATTTTTGTAAAGTAAAATCCATTCTTTCACCGCGAGAAATGCCCTGACCTAAATGAATATTCAAAGGCGATTCATTCGTTACTGGCGTATAATCGCCAATAATTGCATTTGCCGACTTTTTACTGACCTCTGATAAAACTGCTTGGTACTCGCCGTAACTATCATCTTGTAATTGCCCATTAAATAGGGTGATAGCATCACCACTTTTTAAGCGTAATACTCGAATCACATGGCCAAATGCATCGTTTGATAACGTGACTGTTTCACCGCTAGACAATGGTTGATTCTCGAATATTCTTGGATTGCGCATGTGCTATTTCTATCGTTTATTCAATAATGCCAAGATAGGGGCTAACGATAGCTTTTTCAATAAGGTCAACGAATTAATTCATTTTTATAAGCGTGCTGTGTTGCTGTTTGTTTTACAAGCTAATAGCAAAAAACCTACAACTGATAGCAAAGCATGAAGTTTTAAAAAATATTTGTTAGAATGCGCGCCGTTAACAGCTGTACTGTGCTATCAGGCAGCAATATTTAGCCCAATTAGTGCCAGATTTGCGTTCTGGTCAAACTTATATAGGTAAATGTTTTATGCAAAATATTACTGTGTGCGCTTTATACAAATTTGTGCGCCTTGAAAATTTTGAAGCGATAAAGCAACCATTACTTGATGTGATGATTGCGCAAGACGTTAAAGGCACCTTGTTAATTGCCAATGAAGGCATAAATGGTACTATCGCCGGTCCACAGCAAGGTATTGATACGATTTTAGATTTCTTGGCGCAAGATGAGAGATTAGGTCGAGTTGATCATAAATTTTCATATGCTGATGAAAACCCTTTCCAGCGTTCTAAAGTAAAGTTAAAGAAAGAAATTGTTACCATGGGCGTAGAAGGCATAGATCCAACATTAACTGTGGGTACCTATGTAAAACCTGATGAGTGGAATGCATTGATTTCAGATCCAGAAGTATTGCTCATTGATACACGCAACGACTATGAAGTAGAAATTGGTACGTTTGAAAATGCGATCAACCCCAATACTGAAACCTTTCGCGAATTTCCAGATTATGTTGAAAAGCATTTAGATAAAAGCAAACACAAGAAAGTCGCAATGTTTTGTACTGGTGGCATTCGTTGTGAAAAATCTACCGCATACCTTAAAGAGCAAGGCTTTGATGACGTATACCATTTAGAAGGTGGTATTTTAAAATATTTAGAAGAAGTACCAGAAGAAAACTCAATGTGGAAAGGTGATTGTTTTGTTTTTGATGGTCGTGTAGCCGTTACACATGGCTTAGAGCAAGGACAATATGATCAATGTTTTGCATGCCGTTATCCTATTACAAAAGAAGATATGGAAAGCGAACATTATATTAAAGGAGTTAGCTGTCCGAAGTGTATTGGTAAATATACAGCAGAACAACGGGAACGATTTGCAGAGCGTGAAAAGCAAATTAATTTAGCGAAAGCACGCGGCGAAGCACATATTGGTGGCGATATTAAAGACGTAATAGAACAACGTCGCCAAGAAAAACTTGCAGCTAAAAAAGCGCAAGCCTCAAAGTAAATTAAACACATAAAAAGGGTCAGGTACAATTATTTAATCAAATAATTGTACCTGACCCTTTTTATTCTTTTTAGGTTATAGACCTGCGGCTGCTTTTAGTGCTTCCGCTTTATCTGTTTTCTCCCATGTAAATGCAGTGAAGGTTTCGCCATCAACTGTCATTTCATAGGGTTCACGACCAAAGTGACCATATGCTGCGGTTTGTTGGTACATTGGATGCAATAGATCTAACATCTTGGTAATACCATATGGACGCAGATCAAAATGTTCACGTACCAGTTTGATTAACGTTTCTTCAGACACTTTACCCGTGCCAAACGTTTCGATCGAGATAGAAGTAGGCTCTGCAACACCAATGGCATATGAAACCTGAATTTCACAACGATCAGCAAGACCTGCAGCGACAATGTTTTTCGCAACATAACGGCCTGCATATGCGGCGCTACGATCTACCTTTGATGGATCTTTACCTGAGAATGCGCCGCCACCATGACGTGCCATACCGCCATAGGTATCAACAATGATTTTGCGGCCAGTTAAACCACAATCACCCACTGGGCCACCAATAACAAACCGGCCTGTTGGGTTAATAAAATATTTAGTTTCTTCCGTTAACCATTGAGCAGGTAACACTGCTTTAATGATGTTTTCCATGACTGCTTCATGCAAGTCTTCTTGAGAAATTTCAGGGTTGTGTTGTGTAGACAATACAACAGCATCAATTGCGATAGGCTGGTCATTTTCATAGACAAAAGTCACTTGAGATTTCGCATCAGGTCTTAGCCACGGTAATACACCAGATTTTCTTAATTCAGCTTGGCGCTCAACTAAGCGATGAGAGTAATATAATGGAGCAGGCATTAATGTTTCAGTTTCATTTGTGGCATAGCCAAACATTAAGCCCTGATCACCAGCACCTTGGTCTTCTGGTTTAACACGATCTACACCTTGGGCAATCTCACTTGATTGTTGGCCGATAAGATTCATTATGCCGCACGTTTCACCGTCAAAACCAACATCAGAAGATGTATAGCCAATGTCACAGATAACTTTACGGGTTAGGTCTTCTAAGTCAACCCAAGCAGACGTTGATATTTCGCCAGAAATGATGGCAACACCAGTTTTAACCATGGTTTCACACGCAACGCGTGCATGTTTATCTTTGGCAATGATTGCATCTAATACGGCATCTGAAATTTGGTCAGCAATTTTATCTGGATGCCCCTCTGAAACAGACTCTGACGTAAAATAATGTCTAGACATAAACCCTCAACAATTCAATTAATGGACAATCGTGTCAACGAATAACGCGCATTATAAACCTAGTAAAAATTATTTTCTACCTTTTTACGCCTAGACGTCTAAATGGCTTTTACTAAGTCTTTTTATAAAGTATTAAAGTGTAGTTGAGTTCGCCAAAAGGCGGAGATAAATTGATCATGTTGCCGACAGGGTTGGCTACTATAAAACAAATATTGCCCCTGCGAATTTGAAGTATTTAATATTTTGTGTGCTTTAAGCTGCCGCATTAATTCGTCAGTTACAGGCTGAGCCGTTTCGACTAACGTAACGTTTTCGCCAACTATTTTCTTTATTTGGTCACTTACAAAAGGGTAATGTGTACAACCTAAAACGAGGTGATCAATCCCTTTAGCTAATAAAGGCGAGAGTAGTTGCGTTAATAATTGAAAGCATTCTTGGCTATTTTGCTGGCCGGTTTCAATCATATTTACTAAACCAGGGCAGGGTTGCACAAATATCTCAGCGTTATTTTTATGGGCATTAACTAAAGATAAAAATCGCGGGTTATTTGCCGTCGCACTGGTAACAAGTACGCCAACTTTATTAATCGTACTGTATTGAACTGCCGGTTTTATTGCGGGCTCAACACCTATAATGGGAATTGTTAATTGTGCTCTTAGTTGATCAATTGCATTAACTGTGGCGGTATTGCAGGCGACAACTATCGCTTTACATTGCCTTGTGATAAACCAATGCGCAATGTTATTTACACGAGAAATAATCGTCTCTAACGATTGATCACCATAAGGGGCAAACTTAGCGTCGGCTACATAGAGTAAGTTTTCACTGGGCAGTTGTTCGGTAATGCATTTTGCGATTGATAAACCGCCAACGCCAGAATCGAAGATACCAATAGGTGAATTATTTGATTGAGTCTGCAATGTATAAACACTTAAAACAATGACTAACTGTGCTGTTATAGGGACATTTGTTGAAAATGTAAAGGTGTTATAGAGATAGTGGGTTAAGACTTCCAGAATGCAGTGGCCAACTTTAGTCCTGAACACCGTGTGTTCAGGGCGGGAATCGTGCATTATCCGTAGGCTTCCCAATACGCGTTGGGCTTGCACAATAGATACTACTTAACTCCCTAAGGTAAAACTTATCGGCTCAGGGACATAGTTCACACACTAACACCCCAGAAGACTTAAGCCTTAGTATAGCGAAAATAGCCAATAGCTTTAAGTTTTTTCGAAGAGAATTGGTTTAACTGGTTAGTCATTGAGCTAACCGCTTATCAGTTAAGCAGTTTCTAATTTATTTGCGGTGGTTGTAATTTATTTTTTTGTTTATTTGGCGAAGTGTTCGCGAAATTTACGTCTGATGTATCACTCTTAACTGTCGCTAATGATTTGCTGGTTTGAGGTAAAGAAGAGAAAGTTGTAATTAAAGTGACTAAAGATATTATAATGGCGATAATGAGCAACAATACTAGCGCTGTTCTTATATACATATCCTTTGCATTGTGTTTTGACTAAGCTTGCTTTTCTTGTCGATGAACGGCTTGTTCAATGGTTTGTTGTAATAAATCTATTTTACTTTCTAATTGTTGTTTTTCAGCGTTGAATGCTTGTTGTTGTGTAAGATAGTCATTCGCTAAATTTAAAGCTGTCATCAACATGGCCTGTTCAGGTGTTTTAATCGCTTTTACTTTACCGTTATTAGCCTCTAAACGACTATTTAACTCTTTTGCAGCCTGCAATAACGCAGACTCTTGGCCTTGAGGACAAGCAATCTTTAAGCGGCGTCCTGCCACTTCAATGGTGACGTTATGTTGGCTCATTGAAAGTACTTCTATAATAAATGTCAGTAAAATTAGCTAGTTGATTGTTTAATAAACAAATTATACAACAACGTAATTGCAAACTATAACGGTCGCCGATCTGAGATGCAAGCAGTTATCTGCGCTTTATTACATTAAGTTTATAAAAATGTAACATCGATAGCGTATGCGTAATTTGTTGTTGAACGTTGATATTCTAACAGATAAAAACATCGCACAATCGAGCGGGATTGCTAGCTAACAAATGATTGCGATGTTACGATAATATACAGTTATATTTGGAAGTTTTATTATATGTCATTAAATAATTCTATGGACTTTGCTAGCACGCAAGCCACCATTACCGCGGAAAGTGCGGAGTTACATGCATCTGAGTTGCATGGTATGTTAACGGGCCTGATTTGTGGTGGCTACACGTTTGAAGGTAATGACTACACCGCTTTAGTGGAAGATATGTACAACAATGGTGAAACGTTACCTGGTGCAGTGCGTATTACCTTAAAGCTATTGTTTAGTCATGTTTGGCAGTGTTTACTTGATGACTCATACGGATTCACACCGATGCTACCAGATGACGATGATTCGCTCCGTGAGCGCGGTGTTGCGTTAAGTGCGTGGGTGCAAGGGTTTAATCTAGGGTTTGGTTTACAGCAGAAAAGTAATTCAGTGCTATCTGATGACGTAAAAGAAGTCCTTACCGACTTTTCCGAAATTGCTAATTTGTCGGATGATATCGAAGAAGATGAAGCAACTGAACAGGCGTTTTTTGAGATCTCTGAGTATGTTCGCATGTCTGCCTTACTGTGCTTTACTGAATTAGGCACACCACCTGATCCAAAAGAAACATCAGATACTGTGCATTAGTGATGAAACATACCCTTATACCTGTTGAAGAGTTTATTTCTCGCAGAAAAGTTTTTGCTGAACAACTGCCCGATAATGCCGTCGCCATTATTTTTGCTGGCCAAGAAGTAACCCGTAGTAATGATACCGAATACTTATTCTGTCAGAATAAGTCGTTTTATTATCTAACCGGTTTTAACGAACCTGACGCTGTATTAGTTATTGAAAAAAATACGACACGTATTATTTCCACATTATTTTGTTTACCCAAAGACCCTCTTGCAGAGGTGTGGCATGGTAAACGAATAGGGAGTGACAACGCTAAAACTGAGTATGGCTTCGATTACGCGTATAGTCTGGATGAATTAACGCCAGAAATTGAAGGTATTATTGCTAATAAGCAAACTTTATGTTTTTGCCAAGGGCAACACTTAGACAATGATGCACGTGTGTTTTCTTGGTTAGAACTTGTAAAAGTTAAATCTCGGCAGGGTATTAGTGCACCTGTTAATTTTATTAATTGTGCGCCACTGATTGATGAAATGCGTTTAATCAAAAGTGATGCAGAGTTACAAATAATGCGCAAAGTTAATGCGATCAGCGGGCGTGCACATCAGCGAGCAATGGAGGCTACTCAAGCGGGTGTCTTTGAATATCAAATTGAAGCGGAACTCCTACATGAATTTGCGCGTAACGGCGCGCGTTTTGCTGCATATAATTCAATAGTTGCAGGTGGTAACAATGCCAATATTCTTCATTATACGAATAATTGTGATGAGTTACATGATGGTGACTTATTGTTGATTGATGCAGGTGGTGAACTGGCAGGTTATGCGGCTGATATTACACGTACTTTTCCAATTAACGGCAAGTTTTCAGCCCCACAAAAAGCACTTTATCAGCTAGTGCTAGATGCTCAACTTGCGGCGATAGAGGCTATTAAACCTGGCACTAATCTGGCGGCATTAAATGATATTTGCCATAACGTACTTACCGAGGGTTTAATTGCATTAGGTATATTGAAAGGTGAATTTACGCAATTAATTGAAGACAAAGCCTGTAAGCAGTATTTTATTCACGGATTAGGACATTGGTTAGGGCTCGATGTTCATGATGTGGGCGATTATCAAATGGAAAATAAACGTCAAAACCGTACATTTCAACCGGGTATGGTGTTAACTATTGAACCAGGCTTATATATCCCAGCAGATGATCACAGCGTTGAACCGCAATGGCGAGGTATTGGTATTCGTATTGAAGATAATATACTGGTTACTGATCAAGGTCATGAAAACTTAACAAAAAATGCGCCAAAATCTATTGCAGAAATAGAACGTGTAATGCAAAGCGTTGTTGCATCGAAATAAACATGGCAGCGCTCTAATTTAGCGAGCTTTAGTAAAACGACGGATAAAATTGTGGTAAACAATAAACAAAAGTTTGATGTAGTAATTGCAGGTGGAGGCCTTTCTGGTTGTTTGTCTGCCTTAGCGCTTTCCGCACTAAAAACGTCGTCAGGAAAGCCATTGTCTATTGCGATCATTGAAGCAAGTGATGTTAGCCCAAATAAAGCAAACTTAAGTGAAACACCACATTTTGATTCGCGTGTTTTAGCATTGTCTCATGGTAGTGCAAACTATTTATCACAGTTAAACGTATGGCCAAAAATAGCGGCACAGGCGGCAGCTATTGAAACTATTCATATTTCTGATCGGGGACACTATGGTAAGGCGCGTATCTATGCAAATGAACATCACGTTGATGCCTTAGGTTATGTTATAGAAATGGCAACGCTAGGCGATGCACTTGTTCAAGCGTTAGCGAATAAAACCAACATTTGTTGGTTTTCATCGACATCAGTAAAGGCAATTAATTGGCATCCTACAGAAGTTTCAATAACTTTAGCGAATGAACACGAGTTGTCAGCATCGCTTTTGTTAGCGTGTGATGGTGGTCAGTCTATATGTCGCAAGTTTGCTGAAATTGATGCAAATGTTAAGCAATATAATCAATCAGCGGTAATTGCTAATGTTAGATTTAGCAAGCCACATCAACATGTTGCATATGAGCGTTTTACAGAGCATGGGCCTATTGCCATGTTGCCATTGGTTGAACAAGCCACCGATAGCCATAAATGTTCATTAGTGTGGACCACGACACCTGACAACGCACAGAACTTGCAAAAACTGAGTGAACAAGATTTCGCTCAACAGTTAAATGACGCTTTTGGTTATTGGCTAGGTAATGTTGAATACGTTGGGCAACGTGTAAGTTATCCGCTTAGTTTGGTAAAAGCGCAAGAACAAGTGTTTCATCGTATGATACTTGTAGGTAATGCCTCTCATACCATTCACCCGATTGCAGGGCAAGGTTTTAATTTGGGCTTACGTGATGTGAGTGAGTTGGCAGAAATGATTAAATTACAATTGATGCAAGAAGATGATATTGCCAACTTTTCGCAGTTAACGCGATATGCAAAACAAAGATCATACGATCATCAACAAGTGATCAATTTAACTGATTCTCTTGTTACCTTTTTTTCAAATACACACGCACCACTTGTAGTTGGTCGTAATATCGGTGTTAAAGTGCTTAATTACTGTCAAAGCCTTAAAAACATCTTTGTCAATAAAACCATGGGTTATTAATTAAAGCGCTTTCATACATGCAATGTTAGCGGTTATTTTGGAAATATTATGCAAAAGTTTGACGTGTTAATTGTTGGTGGTGGAATGGTCGGTTTAACAACGGCACTTGCGATAAGGCATCAAACAACTTTATCAGTAGCTATTGTTGATACTAATCCCATTACAGAAATTTCAGAGCAACATGATGTACGCGTTAGCGCAATTAATGCGGCCAGCAAGCAATTGTTTGTGCGTTTAGGTGTGTGGGATGAGATTAAAACGCAAAGGCATCAACCATATAATGCGATGCATATTTGGGATAGTGATGGCTTTGGCCATCTTGATTTTAACTTATCTGATATCAACGCACGCGCGCATCAAGGTCAACTTGGCTGGATAATAGAGAACAGCATTATTCGCAATGCACTTTGGCAGCAAGCGCAACGTGATAATGATATTCATTTTTTTACCACTGAAAAATTAACGAATATCGCGCAGGGTGAAAGCGAAGTGTTTGCTATGTTTAGCACGCAACCACCCATTACAGCTAAAATCGTGGTTGGTGCAGACGGCGCAAACTCTTGGGTTCGTGAACAGACCAATATTCCATTAACGTTTCGTGATTATGATCACCATGCCATTGTAGCAACTGTTGAGTGCCAACAGGGACACCAAAATACAGCATGGCAAGTGTTTTTACCTACGGGGCCCTTAGCTTTTTTGCCTTTAGCGAGTGCCGATAACAATGTATGCTCAATCGTTTGGTCAACATCACCAGATGAAGCTAAGCGCCTTATTTCATTAGATGACGCCTCTTTTAATCAAGAGATTTGCTCGGCTACTGATGGAAAGTTTGGGCTGGTGTCTGTAGCAAGTGCTCGTCAGTCATTTCCACTGCGCATGAGGTATGCGCAAGACTTTGTCAAAGAGCGTGTAGTATTAGTAGGAGATGCCGCTCATACTATTCACCCATTGGCAGGACAAGGCGTCAACCTCGGTATACAAGATTCGGCCGCTTTAGCGCAATTATTAGCCGAGAATTCAGAACAGATATATGCAGCAAAGGTGTTAAATCAATATCAACGTTGGCGTAAAAGTGATGCTACAGATATGATTGCAGCGATGGAAGCGATCAAACAAGCGTTTTCGCCACAACAAGCACCCATTAAGTTTGCTCGTGGCATAGGGTTGTCACTAGTGAACAAAATAAAACCTGCAAAAGCGCTTATGATCAAACAAGCACTAGGCATCAAAAACGATTTACCCGATTTATTATTACCGCAGTAAACAACATGTTCTAATATTTAAATCAATAATCTTAGCTTAAACTATCGAGTAAAAGTTTAGATGAACTTTGTTTTATAACGCTTCTAATAAACTCCGGTAAATAGTCGCTTTGTTCAATATAGGCGTCGATATCAAACCTTTCTGATTCTGGAGGTTTAGTAAATTGTACTTCACTTGCGTTTGCGATTTTTTCAATGATATGTTCAGGAATCGCCAAACGCGTAGCTAGCATGATTAAATTTGTTGCACGGTTAGCATGTATATCTCTTAAAAAGAAAATATCGTAAGTAACGCCCGTATCTCGAACCCTTTCGCTATTAATAATATATTCCGCTGCACATATTGCGACAAAGGTAAACTTAGTACGTTTATCTAAGCTTGCGTTTAATTGAATAACCGCGTTGCCATTTTCATCAAATGCGATACGACATAAGTCAGTAAGCTCATTGTTTATTTTCAGTTTTAGCCCTAGCGATTGACAAATTTTTTTTAAATTAATCGTGTCACCTTCTGAAGCGCTTTTGATGAGTTGCTGCGGATTAAATAAATTCAATTTTCTTACTCTAGACGTTTTATCGCTAAATCATGCATTTATCATAGCAGATTTACATAAAATCACGGTAACTGATTTGTTGTGAATTTTAATCAGTACAATTTACTAGACATAGCATCTTGTTGAATTAAATTTTTTTAAATAGTTTTATTTCAAATTTAATATTGAATAGGTTGTCAAAGTGGTTTTTTATTTGAAATCTGAGTGTTTACTTGTTGAATAGCTGTTAAGCGGTCGCTATAATTGCGCGCAAATTTTGATAAAACACCTATGCTAGATTTTAAGCATCTTGGTTACACAACAAGCAACAGTTGGAATAGAAACATGACCAATAAAACGGTATTACATGCCAAGCACATTGAAGCAGGCGCTAAAATGGTTGATTTTTATGGTTGGGAAATGCCAATCAACTATGGTTCGCAAATTGAAGAGCATCACGCAGTGCGCAAAGGCGCGGGTATGTTTGATGTTTCTCATATGACAATTGTTGATATTGAAGGCCAAGATGCAAAAGCATACTTACAGCGATTAGTTATCAATGATGTTGCAAAACTTGAAGAAGCAGGTAAAGCGCTTTATACCGGTATGTGTAACGAAGAAGGTGGTGTTATTGATGACTTGATCATTTATCATTTTTCATCAACAAACTATCGTTTAGTTGTAAACTCAGCAACACGAGAGAAAGATTTAGCGTGGATGACAAAGCAAGCAAGTGGCTTTGATATTACTATTACGGAACGTCCTGAATATGGCATGATTGCTGTTCAAGGCCCAGAAGCGAAAGCAAAAGTAGCATCACTTTTAACGGCAGAACAAAATGCATTGTTAGCCGACATGAAACCATTTTACGGTGTGCAAGTAGGTGAATTATTCATCGCAACTACGGGTTATACAGGTGAAAGTGGTTATGAAATTGTAATACCTGAAGCAGCAACTGCAGATTTTTGGCAGCAACTATTAGTTGCTGGTGTTATTCCTTGCGGTTTAGGTGCTCGTGACACATTACGTTTAGAGGCCGGTATGAATCTATACGGTTTAGATATGGATGAGTCTGTATCGCCATTAGCGGCAAATATGGCTTGGACAATTTCATGGGAGCCAGCCGAACGTGAGTTCATTGGTCGCGATGTTTTAGCTGCGCAACGCGAAGCAGGTGACCAACCTAAACTTGTTGGTTTAGTCATGACAGAAAAAGGTGTTTTACGTACTGGGCTTAAAGTAATCACTGAAGCGGGTGAAGGTGTTATTACTTCGGGAACATTCTCTCCAACGTTGCAACATTCTATCGCGATGGCACGTGTTCCACGCAGTGTAAAAGTAGGTGATGAAGTCGAAGTGGAAATGCGTAAAAAGTTGGTTAAAGTTAAGGTGGTTAAGCCTAGCTTTGTTCGCAACGGTAAGAGCCAGTTGGATTAATTTTTATTCTACTCTATAGTCATTATTGAACAGAGTAGTTACACAGATTTATAACAATACAGACATATTAGGAACAAAAAAATGAGCAACATTCCTTCAGAATTAAAATATGCAACTTCTCATGAGTGGGTACGTAATGAAGGTGACGGCACCGTTACTATTGGTATCACAGAACATGCACAAGAATTATTAGGTGACATGGTATTTGTTGAGTTACCAGAAGTTGGTGAAAACGTTGGCACTGGCGATGATGTTGCAGTAGCGGAGTCAGTAAAAGCTGCTTCTGATATTTATGCTCCAGTGTCTGGTGAAGTTATTGCTGTAAATGAAGAGTTAGAAGACTCTCCTGAGCTTGTTAACTCTGATGCTTTCGGTGACGGTTGGATGTTTAAAATTAAACTTGATGATGCAAGTGAATTAGACAGCCTGCTTGATGCAGAAGGTTATGAGAATTCAATCGACGAAGACTAATATCGTACGTTTGGCATGATTACTTTATTAGCTTAACGCTTATTAAAGTGCCAACTGCTTTCGACATTAATGTAACGTCGACAATCTTGTTTATGTTACATAGCCCACGCTAGGGTTGCCTTCGAAAAAATTGTTTTGTGGGAACATTAGTCCCATTAAAACAATTATTTATATAAAGCCTCTGACTACAGATAAAGTCTGGGGCTTTCTTTTTTAATTACGTTTCTAAACACGTAGTAATTAACTTTTAAGTGAAGCCGTTTTATGACTACTCAATCTCAAAACAACATTACGTTAGAAGATCTAGAACAAACACAAGACTTTATTCGTCGTCACATTGGTCCAGACGAAGCACAAACACAAGCAATGTTAAATGACATTGGTGCGGAATCTGTTGATGCATTAATTGATGAAATTGTGCCTAGCGACATTCGTTTAGCAGATTTACCAGCTATTGAAGAAAGTAAAACGGAAGTTAAAGCCCTTAGTGATTTAAAAGCAGTTGCAAGTAAAAACAAAGTCAACAAAACCTACATTGGTTTAGGTTACTATGGCACGTTAACACCAAACGTTATTTTACGTAATGTGTTAGAAAATCCTGGTTGGTATACCGCTTATACGCCATACCAACCTGAAATTGCACAAGGTCGTTTGGAGTCATTATTAAACTACCAACAAATGTGTTTAGATTTAACTGGTTTAGATTTAGCATCGGCTTCATTACTCGATGAAGGTACGGCTGCAGCAGAAGCTATGGCACTTGCTAAACGTGTATCGAAGAACAAAAAATCAAATGTATTCTTTGTTGCTGAAGAAGTTTACCCACAAACCATAGACGTGGTTAAACAACGTGCAGAAATGTTTGGTTTCGATATTATCGTTGCGCCAGCAGATAACGTTGTAGAACACGACGTATTTGGTGCTCTATTACAATACCCAAGTGCAACCGGTGAAGTGCGTGATATTTCATCATTAATTGCAAGCGTACATGAGAAAAAAGGTATTGTTGCCGTTGCTGCTGATATTATGAGCTTAGTGCTACTTAAAGCCCCTGGAGAATTGGGCGCAGACGTTGTAATTGGCTCAAGCCAACGTTTCGGTGTACCAATGGGGTACGGTGGACCGCATGCCGCATTTTTCACAACCAGTGATAAATACAAACGTTCTATGCCTGGTCGTATTATCGGTGTTTCTAAAGATACACGTGGCAATAATGCATTACGCATGGCAATGCAAACACGTGAGCAACATATTCGCCGCGAAAAAGCGAATTCAAACATTTGTACTGCACAAGTATTACTTGCCAATATGGCCGCTTTTTATGCGGTATATCATGGCCCTAAAGGCTTAAAAACCATTGCAAACCGCATTCATCGTTTTGCTGATATTTTATGCTTAGGAACGGCATCTAAAGGTCTAAAAGCGACTCATGCAAATTACTTTGATACGTTAACATTTAACTTAGCTAACAAAGAAGAAGTTGTTGCACGTGCACTTTCAGCATGCCTTAACCTACGTACAGATATTGCAGGACAAGTAAGCGTTTCAGTTGATGAAACAACAACACGTGAAGATATTGCGGTTCTTTTTGATGTGTTATTAGGCGAAGGTCACGGCTTAGATATTGCGGCACTTGATAAACAAATAATTGATTGTGGTCATACATCTATCCCTACTGAATTAGTGCGCGAGTCAGACATTTTAACGCACCCTGTTTTTAACTCGTATCATAGTGAAACTGAAATGCTTCGCTATATTAAAAAACTAGAAAACAAAGATTTAGCACTAAATCATTCAATGATTTCATTGGGTTCATGCACCATGAAGCTAAATGCAACGGCACAAATGATACCTGTATCATGGCCTGAATTTGCTAATATGCATCCATTTGCACCGGTTGATCAGGCGCAAGGCTACGCTGAAATGATCAATGAGCTTGGTGACTGGTTAGTTGAGTTAACTGGATACGATAACATTTCGATGCAACCAAATTCAGGTGCACAAGGTGAGTATGCGGGTCTTATCGCTATTCATAAGTATCACGAAAGTCGAGGTGACGCACACAGAAATATTTGTTTAATTCCATCATCTGCACATGGTACAAACCCAGCGTCAGCACAAATGGTTGGTATGAAGGTTGTGGTTGTTGACTGTGATAAAAATGGTAATGTTGATATGGCTGATCTGCAAGCGAAAGCTGAAGAAATGCGTGACAACTTATCTTGTATCATGATCACATACCCGTCTACACACGGTGTATATGAAACAACTATCCGTGATATTTGTGATATTGTGCATGAAAACGGTGGTCAAGTGTACTTAGACGGTGCAAATATGAATGCACAAGTAGGTATTACCTCACCTGGTTTTATCGGCGCTGATGTTTCTCACTTAAACTTACACAAAACATTTGCCATTCCACACGGTGGCGGTGGTCCAGGTATGGGGCCAATCGGTGTTAAATCGCATCTTGCACCATTTTTACCGGATCATACTTTAGTAACTGTTGATGAATCAACGAAAGGCAATGGTGCAGTATCAGCAGCGCCTTTTGGTAGCGCAGGTATTTTGTGTATTTCATACCTTTACATAGCAATGCTTGGTAAAAAAGGTGTAACCGATGCGACAAAATACGCAATTACCAATGCTAACTACTTAGCTAAGAAGTTAAGCCAGCACTACCCAATTCTTTATACTGGTGCTAATGGTCGCGTAGCTCATGAATGTATTGTTGATTTACGTCCATTAAAAGAAACGTCTGGTATCACGGAAATGGATGTTGCCAAGCGCTTACAAGATTACGGTTTCCACTCCCCAACAATGTCTTTCCCTGTAGCGGGTACGCTTATGATCGAGCCAACTGAGTCAGAAGCTAAACCTGAATTAGACCGCTTTATTGAAGCAATGGTCTGTATACGTGATGAAGTACGCAAGGTTGAACAAGGTGAATGGACGCTTGAAGATAACCCTCTTCACAATGCGCCACACACATTAGCAGACATTACTGACGCGTCATGGGATAGAGCATATACAACAGCTGAAGCGGTATTTCCTGTTCCAGCGGCAGCAGCTAACAAATTCTGGCCAACGGTAAATCGTATTGATGATGTTTATGGCGACAGAAATTTAATTTGTAGTTGCCCAAGTGTGGATACGTATAAAGACTAAATGATTTTGTTGGCGATCAACAATTAAGTTTGTGAACGCAACAATTAAAAATGTGAATGCAATTAAGATTGTGAACGCATGATTAAGAAAAGGCGAACCAGAGATGGTTCGCTTTTTTGATAGCTATTAAATGGGTACATATCTTAATATCAAAGAAAATAAAATAATAAGTAAAAAATTATAAAAATAATATTGAAATTATTATAGTCTGTCATATACTAATTCCATCGAAACAGTGTGGAGGATTTCAATATGGCTAAAACAAGACATATTCATCAACGAATGAACCAGCGTTCAATTTCACAGCAAATGCTAGAAATTGTGAAAATGTTTGGTGTTGACGATGGTGATAAGACTTACCTGAATAAAAAAGGTATCGATGCAGCACTTTCTGAAATCAACAGCCTTTCTAAGCAAATGCAAAAGATGAAAAGCAGAGGTGGGTTAGTACTTGTTGAGTCGGGTGAAGTTGAAATAACGGCATATGAACTAGACAGCTATGACCGTAAAAAGTCTCACTCAGTACATTAATTACCTATTAGGAAAATTATCGTGAATAAACAAATTTGGTCAGTAATCAATGGGTATCGTGGAAAGCTCTCAGGTAAAGTATTCATTGAAGTCTTCGCAGGTTGTTCGGCTTGGTTGAAGTTATTGAGTGATGGCGAGCTTGATGATGAGCATAAATTTACAGGTGAAGAAACTAAAGAGCAACTAGCAAAAGTTTTAAATGACTGCGTAGATGTTAATTTCACTCAATATCAGTGGGATATAAAAGGAAGTGAGTTAACTGAGCTAGTGACTTCCTTGAAAAAGTTGCTTGATGCAAAGGCTGTTTCTTTTACAGATCTGTCCTGTGCTATAAAAGAGCTTCAAAATGGAGAAGGAAAAGGCGGTTTTTCAGTACCAGACGAACTAGCAGAGCTGGGGTCAAGGCTTATTGGAGAAAACGTTAAGTCAGTATATTGCCCTTTTAGTCGAGGTGTTGACTTTGCAATGCAGTGGCCTAGTTCGGTAGAAAAGTGTGGCGAAAGCTTAGTTGATTTGGATGTGTTTCTATCTGAGGTACATAGTGTATTGCTGAATAATAATTTTCATACAGTTAATATCAACCCTATCTATAGTCCTTATTACTTAGGGGAGGGAGGGCTTAAACAGTTTGATGCTTCAATAGCTATTCCTCCTATGGGGATGAAGCTGAAAAGTGAAGAAATTAGCGACATATGGGGGCGTTTTCCTGAGAAGTCGCTAATGGGTGAAGTATATTTCTTGCGTCACATGCTTGCACAAACTTCAGGTATAGCTGTTTGTTTTGTTGCCAATGGATTTCTATTTAGGACTGCTGCTGGCGAGAAACAATTTAAACAAGAAATGGTTAATAAAAACTGGATTAAAGCAGTAATTGCTCTGCCAAGTAATTTGTTACCACATACAGGGATACCCATCAGCATCTTGGTTATGGATAAAACAAAAACGTCGGAACAAGTTAAGTTTATTGATGGTAGCTCTGATGTTTTTATTGATAAATCGAGCCGTACACGAAATCGCTTAATTAATATCGAAAGAATTATTGAAGCATATAATTCCGTTGAAAGTAGTGACATTTCAGTTAATGCTGTACCACATGATATTTTTGATAACGACTTTAACTTGTCGCCAAGTCGTTATGTATTATCTGACGAAAGTAAAGAAGCTAAAGAATATTTGAGTCAATTCGATACGGTGAAATTAGCTGATTTGGTTGATATTGTGCGTCCACAAGCATTAAAACACACCGAAGACGGTAGTCAGTTCTTCTATGAGTTTAATCTATCTAGCCTTGATGATATTGGTTTTGTACATGGTGAAGGTAAACAGATTATCGTAAGTCAAAATGATATTGCAAAGGCCACTAAGCAAACTATTCAACCTGATGATGTATTGGTTGTCTGTAAAGGTGCTGTAGGTAAAGTGGGTTATGTTGATAGCGATATTGGTGACAATGCAATTGCAAGCCAGGCTTTCTCTGTTCTGCGAATTAAACCGCATATACAGTCAATTAACCCAGAAGCGCTTTACCAATATCTAACATCTAAATATGGTCAACAATTAATATTAGAGTTAGCTACTGGCACTAGTGCAATGATGCTGTCGTCTAAAGACTTAGCGGCGATGCCAATCCCATTGTTTTCTGCGGAAAAGTTAAACCAGATTAAAGAAGTACGGCAACAAATTATTGATACTAACCAGCGAATTGAAAGCTTAAAAAACAAGATTGAAGTGTTGAATAATAGCTGGTTGTAAATATTAGGTTAACCTAAAGAAATTTAACGAATTATTACTTTTGAATTTGTAAAAATTCGTTATGATGAATTATCAAAATAAAGGGATGGAAGTCCTTTATGTTAAAAGAGAATTTTATGGCTACTAAAGCAAAAAAGAAAACCGAAAATAAATCAGTTAAGTCGTTTGAAGAAACCCTATGGGATACCGCTAATAAACTGCGTGGTAGTGTTGAATCATCAGAATACAAGCACGTAGTCCTAAGTCTTATCTTCTTAAAATTTATCAGTGATAAGTTTGAAGACAAACGCCAAGCATTAATCGAAGGTGGTATGGGCGACTTTGTTGAGCAAGTAGAGTTCTACATGCAAGACAACGTGTTCTACTTACCAGAAGAGGCTCGTTGGTCGTTTATTCAAAAGAACATGAAGCAAGACGACATTGCGGTAAAAATTGATACTGCGTTGCACACCGTTGAGAAGAATAACCCATCATTGAAAGGCGCTTTACCTGAAAACTATTTTAGCCGTTTAGGGCTTGTTACAAGCAAGCTTGCTTCACTCATCGATACCATTAATAACATCGACACCGCAGCTAGCGAATGTGAAATGACCGAAGAAGATTTAGTAGGTCGAGTTTACGAATACTTCTTAGGTAAGTTTGCTGCTAACGAAGGTAAAGGCGGTGGAGAGTTCTACATAATGTCATCTTTATTTTTTACTAACGAATGCCACCTTCAAAAAGCTGCTTAAATTGTTACCCGAGTTATTTAAGTTTAAAATAAACCGTGTATCGTCTAGATATCCACCCTTGAATAACATCTTCTCCATCAAAAACTTCAACTTTTAGCCAAACTCGGTTTGATTTATCGACCACTTCTATCAATTCACCTGTGTTTAACTTCATGATAATGTCCGACTTCATTGATGGTTCGGTTCTTAAGTTAACATTGTTTCCAGACACGACTCTTAAACCGCTGAGAACCCCCCGGTCAAACTGCGCTGAGCCACTTCTCACAAATTTTTTAACTTCAGTTGGTCTTTCCATCAACTTCAAAGTTTTAGCAAGTTGTTCCCTTTGGTCGTAAATGTAATTTGATAGTAAGTTAAGAAGAATCGTTAAAAATATGAATTTAAGATAGTAAATTATTTTATTCTGAATAGCTGAAGGCAGTTTTTCGAAATCATCAACTTGAGATATTTCATTGTTTATATCCTCATCTAACTCTTGGATATCGCTGCTAAACTCAGGGTTCTTAAACGCTCTTTCGACTAGTTCATTAAATCGGTTTAAAGGTGAATTGCGAAGATTCGCAATATTTTCAAATGCTTCTAGGTTATAAAGTTGGGATGCATTTTTCGCGCTTTCTATCAGTTGACTATAAGATTCGTTCTGTACGAAAGCCTTCCTCGACAGGCGACTAATTTCATCAAAACGGTTAATTGATCTCATCCACTCGGGTTGTTCAAATGTGTCAAATAAGTGATTGTTATATTCGACAAGACTATTCCATCGTTCGTTATCAAAAGAGGAGTTTAATAAGCCTACGCTTTTGATTAAATTGTCATAGGTTTTTGAACTTTCAAAAGCTAAGCGTGTATGGCGAGTTAGCTCTTCAAATTTATTAATGGTTTTGAGCCAAGCTGGTTGCTCCAAAACCTTAATAAGACTATAACTTTGTTCTGCTAATGTCTTAGCATTTGTGAGCCATTTGGGCTCCTGAATAATTGATGATTGACGAAGCATTTCCATTTCTTGATGCATAGTTGAAATGGTTGCACTTTGATAACCAATGCTGGTTAATAATTCATTTTGCTTTTGTATCCTAGAGATTTCATTCATCAAACTTGGATTAAGAAAACTTTTAAAGTTGTCATCACTCATTCAAATACATCTCCGCCATGTCATCTAATTTGGCTTTTACTTCTTTCCAGTTTGGCATTACTTGGGTTAATAAACGCCAGAAACGTTCGCTGTGGTTGTGTTCGGCAATGTGACAAAGCTCGTGTAGTATCACGTAATCAATGCACTCTTTCGGTGCCTTAACGAGGTGAGGATTTAGCATCAAGTTACCTTTGGTAGAACAGCTTCCCCATTGCTTTTTCATTGCCATCACTCGAAAAGTAGGAGTGCCTGTTACCCAAGTAGCTTTCGGAAGTAGCTCGGCTAGTCGCTCATGAAAAATTGCTTTTGCTTTGTGTTGATACCACTTGTCGATTAGTGGTTTAATTTTCACCAACCGATCATCAATATCTTTACTTACTTCCTGCTTGATTGTTACGTTTAATTTGCCACGGCTTAGCTTTACGTTGGAAACTTGCTCGGCATCATTGATGATCTTTAATACATAACGCTTACCTAAGTAAAACTGCGTTTCGCCACTCACGTAACGCTTGGGTAAAACGGTATCTTTTTGCTTAGCAAACTCATTAATGCTTTGCCAAATCCATCTGGCACGCTTATGCATGGCATCTTGAATAGCATCATCACATGCATCATGTGGCACTGTAGCCACAACACGCTGATCAGGGTGAACCTTAATAATTACTTTGCGTGCTGTTTTTTTAGCATTTTCAGCAGGCTTGGTTTTACGAATAACATCATAGTGAATGGTGTCGTTACCATAGGTAAAAACACCTCGTTCACTGGTTGTTGTTCTGATCTCAGCAGCAGCGGCTTGTCTAGTCACGCTTGTTAGCCCCTTGCTAAGCCTAATCGAGTGATCTTAAGCACTTCTTCAATCAGCTTTTGGGCGTTATCAAGGCCAAGATCAGCAAATAACAGCGGCAACAGTTTCATGTGAATAGCGTTTTCAATCTCCGCAGGATTGATTGAATACTCAGCAACAGCAGTATTCACCACATCATCAATATTAAACGCCAAAGCTACTAACTTGTCGTTATCGAGATCCTTTTCAGTCAAGAAGTCACCATCAAATAGGTGCTTAAACAAACCAAAGTACGCTTGTGCATGTTTATTTAACTTGCCGGAGTCATCTACAAAATCATTAGGAACATCAGCCACCTTGCGCTCTTTAACTTCCTGTTCAAAATCAGCAAAAAGGATGTATTGTTTAACTGGTGCATCAAACATCGCTTTGGCATCTTCAATCGCCTTTTTAAGCATCTTCGAGAAATATTCCTGTGCATAAGGATCATCTGCTAAGTCTTGCTCAATCATCTTAGTGATTCGACCTGTGATTTTATCAGTCTGGTTACGAGCTTCGTCATCGCTCATATCCTGTGGCTTAACGTCCTTTCCTAAATTGCCAACCAAATAAGCACCATCAGGCTCTTTCACTTCAATACCAGCAATGTGCTTGTCTAGAAGGCTGCGAATATCTTCAGCGTATTCATCATAATTAATGGTTTCGTCAGCATCTTCACGCACTTGTTTACGCAAATCGACAAACGCTTTTAAGTCACGTTTGTACAAGTCACGCTTGTTCTCGAATGACTTATCTTCAAAGTAGGTTGCTGATTGCAATGCTACTTTCATACAGTTTGAAAATGCGGTCAGTGCTGAGTAGAAGTCATCACGTTTTTTAATATTCGTATCAACAAGCTTGCCATCAATATCATTCACCTTAGGCGCTAACGCTTGGCGAAGCGCTGGGCCATCTTGTTTGTTTTTAACACCATCAAATATTGCCCATAAATCGCTATGCAGCCCCGGAAGCTTTTTGTATTCCGTGTCCATGCGGTTATACAAACCTTTCAGATCGTCAATGTCAAAGCCACCTTGGGTACGCTCAGCAAGGTCTTGGTACTTTTCTATTGTGGTATCAAGCTCTTTTAAAATGCCTCGGTAATCGATTAAGTAACCAAACTGCTTTTTACTATGCAATCGGTTAACACGGGCAATTGCTTGTATTAGGTTGTGCTCTTTTAAAGGCTTATCGATGTAAAGCACAGTGTTCTTTGGCTCGTCAAAGCCTGTCAGGAGCTTATCAACTACGATCATGATGTCCGGGCCATCATCTCTACCGTACTCTTCAATAATAGCCTTGGTGTAGGCTTTTTCGTCCATTTTGTTTACGTTAGCTTTCCACCAATTTTGCACGATATCCTTACTCTCTTGATCAACAGCCTCGTGACCCTCACGTGTATCAGGTGCCGACATCGCCACAACCGATGTAACCGTGCCTATTTTATCCAATGCCTTCTTATAACGGATTGCAGAAGCTTTGGAGTCACAAGCTAGCTGGCCTTTTAAGCCTTGTTGTTTAAAGTTCTGGAAGTGGTCAGCAATATCGTATGCGATTAATTCAATACGACCTTCGGTTTGGTAGATTTGACCTTTTTGAGAAAACTTCTTCTTTAGGTCGGTCTTTTGCTTATCACTTAGTTTGCTAGTGCTGCGCTCAAACCAAGCGTCAATGGCTTTGTCATTAACGTTCAGCTCTGGAATACGCTCTTCATACAAAAGAGGGGTTACGGTTTTATCCTCAACCGCTTGCTGTATGGTGTAGCTGTGGATGATCTTACCGAATTTATTTTCGGTCTTATCGTCCTTTAACAGTGGCGTACCCGTAAAAGCAATATAGGCAGCTTTAGGTAGCGTCTGCTGCATACGGATATTATTTTCACCGTTTTGACTTCGGTGGCCTTCATCCACAAGTACAATAATGTTTGGGCTGTCGTTGTAACATTCTTTGTATTTAATCGCTGAGCCAAACTTATTAATGATCGAGAAGATAACTCGCTCATTACCTTTACCGATTTGTTCAGCTAAACGCTTACCAGTGGTCGCCATCGCATCTTTCTTATCTCGGTCAGTTAATACACCGCCAGATGCAAAGGTTCTGCTTAGTTGATCTTCTAAGTCCACACGGTCTGTAACTATGATCACTCGGCATTGTGCAAGCTCTTCAAGCCAAATAAGCGCTTTGGATAAAAACACCATAGTAAATGACTTACCGCTACCCGTGGTGTGCCAAATAACACCACCTTCACGAGCACCTGAATCATCAAACGTATTAATGCGTTCAATAAGTGCTTTTATGCCAAATACCTGTTGGTATCGAGCGACAATCTTGCCTGCTTTTTTATCAAACAAGGTAAACAGGCGAGTCATATCAAGCAAGCGCTCTGGGCGGAGTAAGCTGATAATAAGCCTATCTTGATCAGTAACGGTTAGGTCACCAGCGGCTAGAAGTGACAGGTAATCATCTTTCGCTTTGACAGGACGATGATCAAACAGCCCATTTAATTGTTCATCGCTCAATTTATGATTTTTAAGTCTCACAAATTCCGCTTCTGGTATTTGTTCTTCCTTCCATTTCGCCCAGAACTTTTCAGGGGTGCCACATGTGGCATATAAACCTTCATGCCCATTTACTGCTAATAGCAATTGGCTATAGGCATACAAGTGAGGAATTTCAACCTGTCCTTGGTTTCGAATGTGCTGAGAAATCGCTTCAGCGTTGGTCGATTTTCCTTCTTTATTTGAATCCGGGCGTTTCGCCTCGATAACCACTAATGGCAACCCATTCACAAAGCACACAATATCTGGAATGCGATTGCCAGTGCCTTCGGCATTTTGAACCACTAACTCTTCAGTAAAATGGAATTGGTTATTATCAATTTTGTGCCAATCAATAAGCTTAATGGTGGGGGAGGCTTTTTTGCCATCTATAAATTCAGTAACGCTAACGCCATACATCAATGCATTGTAGATTTTCTCATTAGCCCCTTTTAAACCAAGGTTCATGGCAGGGTTTAGCTCATGCATGACCTTATCAATTGCGGCCTCTGATAACGTATGTTGCTTACCCGAAAATGAGAATGTTTGTTTCGCTAAAAAGGCACGCATAACAGGTAACAAAATAACCTGATGGGTGCTTTTCTTTTCGTTTGCTAAGGTATTACCTTTTAACGCCTCGCATTCACTTGGTGGTATGAAGGTGTAACCTAGGTTCGTTAACAGCGTAAGAGCTGGCACTTTAGCACTGAATTCTTCTTGGAAGTTAACAGAACCATTCCTCATGAGTTGACTCCTTCTGTTTGAATGAATTTACAAACATGAGTCATAATTGCGTCTGTATTTAGCAAAACAATAATTACCATCACTATTAAGGAAATCCAAAAAGTTAGAGGTACTTTATCCCTAAAAAAGCCAAATTTTCTTTGTTCATCTATCCAAGCAATTTGCTGTTCCCAAAAGAATTTATAGTGGGCGAACCAAGTTGCAAACATAATGTGGTTTGACGCACAGCTATTGTTATATCGCTGTTCAATGTCGTTAAGTTTGCTTGCTATATCTGGAGTATTTGGGGATTGAGATTTAGCGTCCGACATTAAATGTTTGAGTTCATTGAACAGACCAGTTAATGCAATACCTTTTTCTTCGTATATCTCTTTATCCCCATTTTTCATGGAAATATAAAGTCCAATAAGTCCAAGTACTAAAAGCGTGCAAGACATGAATTTTGTCGAAAGGCTAGAGAACGCTAACGCATAAATACCAAAGGCCATTGAAAAAAAGCTAATTAAGCCGGGTAGTCTTTCTATCATTTCATAGCTAGCGAAATGTAGCTTAGCTGAGTAACCAACGTTATAAGCTGTTTCAGCAATGTGCTTTTTCAAGTTATTAATATCCATTTTTTCTCCTATTGAATCGGCACGTCAATTCTGTCTTTCGCCACTACCACTCCGTTTTGAATGGCGTAACATTCAACAATATGCTCGCCATTAAAGTCTGTCTTTTCTTCTTTATTTCTAAAGCCTTTATCGATCACAATATCGCCACGGATACAATCACGCCTCTCCGCTTCTGTACCCCGATTCAAAACTTTCCACTTTAATATGAAGTCTCCGGGCACATTGATATCAGCTACATAAAACTTCAATTTTTTCTTTGCTTGTAATTTTAATTTTTTAGCCAACATCGTTCTTAATAAAGCTTCTCTAAATCCATTCTGTGACACTTCGCATTCAAGAGTTAAGTTGTATCTGATGTCTACACTGTAAGAATCCTCAATAAATTGCTCGGTATTTCTATAGTTATAAGCTGAGGATTTACTCTCTTGAATTGCTGAGGCAGGGAATGGTCTTCCAAATATTTTTTTCCACTTTTTGTTAGCTGATGATGACTCACCAGCGTCTATAGCTTTTAACGAGTCTTCATATGCTTTTTTTGCTTTGCGCTGAAACTTTGCTTTAACGTTTACCCTTTGGTTGCTGCCAAGTGCCAAATAATAATCTTTAGTAGGTTCTTCAGATAAATACTTGAAAAAGTCTCTGCACATCCAGTCATAGAAAGCTGTGGACCGATTATCGTAATCAGAAGAAGACTTCAGAAAATTATATGCTAGTGTATCGATAAGTAGACCTCCCATACCGACACCGCTTTTGTTTTTCCATGCTCTTGCCATTTTACAAAGCTTCCGTAGATTTTTATTCTTTTGATCTACAAACTCTTTCATAGCCTTTATTTCTTCACGAGGTTTGGTAACTTTCCAGCTACCACCATTGTATGTGTCAGGGTATTTAAAGCTGCCATCGTCTTGCTCAAACACAGGTTGAACTTCGACCATAAAACCACTGTAGATTACTTGAACTACCAGTCGGTCCTTTTTAACGGTAGTTCTAGGATATCTAGCGGAAATGGCATCTTTTGTATCATCCAACAACTTAGATTGTTTACCGTCTTTGTAATCATTCCATCTTGATGCTGGCATAATGTAAAGCATATCAAGGTCTGAAATGCCTTTAATACCAGTCCAGCGACCATATGATCCGACCTGTAAGCTATTTGCTGTTTTGGATTCGGTATCGCGAAATTTTTTATTTAACGCTGATGTTATTTCTTCGTACTTTGAAGTAATAGAAGCAGCATTATCAATTTTTAAATTTGCTAAAAAATCGGTAAACATTTCAGTTGTTGTCATTGATATTCCCTTATCTAAATCTTAACTCTGCGCTTGCCTGTCAACAGTTGCTGCATTAGCGCTTTTTTCTCTTGCTTTAAATCAGCAAGCTGTTGTTCTAATAACTCGATTTCTTTGTCGGCATTAGATAAAACAGAGGCGATTTTCTTTTGCTCTAATAATGATGGCAGTCTGATCTTTATTGTTTTTATGATCGCTGCACTGAGATTTGGTTGGCCGCCTTGTACTAAATTTAATGCTCTTTGCATTTGTACATCGAGCAAATAAAACATAAACAAGTTGTGACAGTGAGATTTGGTTTCTAATGCTAAAATAGCCTGATTTATCGTTGCATTATCTAACTTGTTAATTGCAACTTTTCCTGCGGTAGCACCATACATAGCTATAAGAATACTACCTTTCTTCACGACCTTTGCCGAAGAGTTTTCCAGCCCTAACTCAGTGATATATTCATTAACATCAAGAATAAACCTGTCATTTAGTTTGCCTGATGTTATCCAAGGTATTTGACCTCCATAATATTCTTCCTTGCTACGTGATGGGGTTCCTCCAGAGAAGCATTTTGATGTTGACTCTATTGTTGTATCTTCCCACTCACCATCAAACGGTTTACCTGAGTCATCAAGTAGGCGTTTTTTGCCAGTGAGCAGTTGTTGCATGAGGGCTTTTTTCTGCTGTTTGCTGTTGTCGATTAGTCGCTCGGTGGCGCTAATCGCTTTATCCCAAGTGGATAGGATTTTAGCGATTTTGCGTTGTTCTGGGAGTGGGGGAACATCAATTGGTATAGATCGTATTGTTGGTAAATTAAGCCCTGCTTTTGCTCCAGAATCATTTAACCGATTTATTTTATGATTCATTGCTTTTGATGATAAGAGATAGGCAATATATTTACTGTGCGACTTTTTCTCATCCAATCGTATTAAAGCAGTGTGCTGATTTATAAATGCCTCACCCAACCCTTCGTGAACCCAGCCAATTTTTCCAAGTTCGGCTGTAATAGACATAAGAATATCGCCAGCTTTTAATGATGTTCTTTTGCCATCTGAAGAATCGCTTTTTACATCAACAAATTTCAAATCTGATAAATTTAAATAAATATTATCTCTTTGAAGATTTGTCATTCGAATGAACTTGCTGCCTTGCTCTGCGTAGTACTTTGCCCAGTCACGAGAGCCACTTGTTACAGTCAAGCATAAGTTATTTAAGCGAACATGTTCCCATCCATTAGGCACCATAACCTAACTCCTTTAAGTAGCCTTCCATTTCTGCTTCAAGGGTTTGCAACTCGTTTTTTAATTGAACACGTTCAGTGCGTACTGCCACCAAATCAATCTCGGCTTCTTCTTCGAAGGTATCAACGTAACGAGGTATATTGAGGTTAAAATCGTTTTCTTTGATTTCATCAAAACTGGCAAGGTAGGCGTATTTATCAACGTTTTCACGAGCCTTGTAGGTTTCGATGATCTTTTTAATATTATCGTCAGTTAATTGGTTTTGGTTTTTGCCTGATTTGAACTCACGACTGGCATCAATAAACAATACGTTTTTGTCTGTTTTGTGCTTTTTAAATATCAAAATAGCGGCTGGAATACCTGTTCCAAAGAACAGCTTTTCGGGTAGTCCAATAACGGTATCTAGCAAGTTTTCTTCAATCAGTTGTTGGCGGATTTTGCCTTCGCTCGATGCTCTAAATAACACACCATGTGGCACTACCACGCCCATGCGGCCTGTTTCGGGTTTTAACGTTTCAATCATGTGACTGATAAAGGCATAGTCACCTTTGGTTTTTGGTGGAATACCACGTCTAAAGCGCCCATATGGGTCGTTACTGGCATCATCATGTCCCCACTTATCAAGTGAAAATGGGGGGTTGGCTGTAACTACGTCAAAGTGCAGTAAGCCATTACCGTCTTTATCTTTTAGTAGTGGGTTACGAATGGTGTCGCCCCATTCAATACGGTGGTTATCTTCACCGTGAAGGAACATGTTCATTTTCGCAAGCGCCCAAGTCGAACCTATCGCTTCTTGCCCAAATAATGCGTATTTTTTGGAGCCAGAGTTTTTACGTACCATAGCGCCGCATTTAAGAAGCAATGAGCCACTCCCTGTACATGGGTCACATATTTGGTCGCCCTCAACTGGCTCTAAAACCGTTGCTAAGAGGGTTGAAACCTCTGGCGGGGTATAGTATTCGCCAGCGGTAGCGCCACTACCAGCCGCAAAGTGCTTAATGAGGTATTCATAGGCGTTACCGATGATGTCTAAGCTGCCTACGCGCTCTGAGCTTAAATCTAAGATGTCTTTACCGAAGTCTTCGAGCAAGTGGCGAAGTAAGTCGTTCTTTTGTTTTTCTTGGCCTAAGCGGTCAGTGTTAAAGCTGATGTCTTGGAATACGTTTTTAAGCTTGCTGCCGTTGGCTTCTTCAATAGCGTGTAGGGCTTTGTCGATGCGCTCACCATTGCCTGCTTCATAACGCTTTTCATATAAATCCCAAAAGCTTGCGCCTTCTGGCAGTACAAAACGCTGTTTCGACATCATGGCGTGAATAAGTTCAGGATTATCACCATATTGAGCAACCAGTTTGTTGTATTCGTCTTTATAAACATCAGAGATGTACTTTAAAAACAGCATTGTCAGGATGAAGTCTTTATAGGTGTCTGCACTAATCACACCACGGAAGGTGTCACAAGCGGCCCATACCGCTTTGTTGATATCATCTTGGTTAATTTTAGCTGTTGTCATCTTTATCCCTTGTAATTCAATTCTTTCATGGCAACAGCCTCAAGTAGTCGTTGCCTGTTCTCTATCATTTTTAACAACGCTTTTCTTTCAAGCATTGCTGTCTTATACATTTCACTGATTAACTTTTGCCTTTTTATCGGCAAGATTTTTATTGGCACATTTTCAAGTACTTGTCGCCTAATACTCAAATACATCGAGCCTTCTGCTGTTTTCTTGAAGTAATGTTGAGCTAATTGTTGATTAAGTTGCCAACATACAAAGTCTGGAATAATTGTGTTTTTAAATTCATCTTTAACTCTTACTAAAAAGAAATGAGGTGAACAGACTGTCCTCTCTTGGATGGTGTCAACTAGAACGCTGTAATGTTTCGCACCTTTCGCTACAAATAAAATATCACCTGGCTTTAACCAATCTGGTGATTTTTTGCTTTTTAGAATAGTTTCAACCATTGAGTAATGATTGATTTCACCTGTAACGTCAGTATCTCTTACCTGAACAACATTAACGTCACCGTTATCATATTGTTTTATTGTTCCGCGAAAAGGGTGGCCTAAGCGGATATCAGCAATATCACTCAGGCGCAGCTCTTCAGCAGCTTGGCGCAATTTTACATTCATGAACCTTATGCCCTGGTTATTCAACCAACTGTATTTATGTGACTTTATATAGCCCGGCAGAGTCTTTAAACGACGATTGGGGATACGAAAATCACATTATAAAGTACTTAATATATTGGAAATTATTGTGGCTGACATTGTTTGCTAGGTCAATAAAAAATGCAGTAACAAAATACTGCATTTTGTTGACACATTATATAATTGCACCTATATTTTTGCAGTATTGTAATGGAGCAGTTAATTTGAATGGCAATTATCCCAAAGTTGTAAAACAAACAGTCAATTTAGGCAGCCTGTCTTACTTCTCTGACGTTGATGGAAAAGGTCAGCGCACCATAGCTTTTCATGAAGATCATGTTGTTGAGCGCTTCCCTAGAGTATTATCTCTGGCTCGAATTCTGGATGCTCTCGAAATCAATTTATTCTTAGAGCACAGATATAAAGGGCTTTTTATGCCACCTAAACGTGGCGGTAAAAAGAACTCTCTTGGTGGCGTGTCGCTTATTACTGTGCAGTCATTAGCAAATTCGATGAGTTTGTTTTTGCAATGGGTTGAGAAGAATAACGTGAACTGGCATGAGGTTTATGCGGTAAGTGACAGTGATAAAGCTAAATATTGGTTACCAGTTTATCGCTATCGCAAGCACCTTATAGAGCAAGTTATTGCAAAGGATATAGACAGAGATACGGCAAACCTATACATCAACCATGTTAGGCAGTTTTACGAATGGGCAAGAAAGCAACGCAGAATTGATAAAGTGCCATTCAAATATAAAACCAAGGTCATTAAGAAAAAGCGCAAGGATGGCAGTTTAGATTTGCTATTTACCGACTACGGTAGTGAGGAAAAAGGCTTTACCATTACCACCACTGATTTACTGATCCCTAAAAAGTATAAGCAAAAGAAATCTGGCGATGCAGGTTTATCACCTTACAGTCAAGATGAATTAAAGTTGCTCTACGCCAGTAAGGAACTGACAAAGCAAGGTGCAAAATTGCGAGTGGATTTAGCTGTGCAATGCGGCTTGCGTGCGGAAGAAGTTGCCACTTTTACCGCCAGCTATGTTGTTGATCCCGACTTGGATAATAAAGCAATTTATTACGTAACCATAATCGGCAAGTACGACAAAGAACGCACGATAATGGTGTCAAAAGGATTGATGACATCACTTTGGCAATACCGGAACGGCAAAGAACACCAAAACAGATTAGCCAAGTGGCAGCTTGCACATGGTAATTGTGATGATGCACCACTGTTTCTTAATCGCTCTGGTAATTTCATGTCTCGTAAATCTATCGGCAATGTGATCTCAAAAGTGCGTAAGGAGTTAGCGCCATTCGGGAAAACACTAAAACGTGATTTTCATGATTTACGTTCAACTTTTGCAACGAACCTTGCCGGTTTCTTGATCCATAAGAATCTGCCCATTGGCTTTGTGCAATACAAAATAATGCAGTTACTAGGACATTCCGACTTCTCTACTACAGTGAAGTACATAAACTTTGCCCGCTCTCTTACATTTGACAAACAGATGGCAAGTTGGGTTGATAAATTATTTGGTGAATTTGTCACGCCACTACAAGAAGATGCTTTTCATGCTGATCAATCAGGAAGTGCAGATGCTTGATACAGTGCTTGATTTGTCACAGTTGGAAGAGCAGCTAGGCAGTTGTTTAACGGATGAAAACTGTAAACGGATTAAACTACACATTAGCTTTCTGAAACGGCTGTTGCTGCGTCATTCAGTGTTGCGAAACCATTGTCAGAGTTTAATACAAGATGTTAACTCGCTATTTCGGGACGACTATTGGCTTAGGCTAGAAATACAGGCACAACATATTGAACCAGAAGATGATGTGTTATTTAGGCGTTGCTTATTTCATTTTGCAACGGCATTAACCAAGGTCAGTTCAAGACCAAGCACCGTTTTTGTTTTTGATACAAACATTGATTTATTGCATTGGCATCGAAAAAGTTTCCGATTGGGTAAAGAGCTTAACGATGCCATAAGTGCATGGGATAAGCGGTCAACATTTGCAAGAAGTACAACTCGTGCTATTGCTCAAAGAGCTCCAAAGTGCCTACAGTTATTATGTGATTGTTCTCCTTCACTTACAAAACAGCTCCATGAAAAAGGGTTGCTCTGGTTTAAATCAACAACGCACTTCAGGCAAATCTTTAACAAATACCCGATTAAAGATAAGAACTCTATACTCCAATCGGCGTTATTTTCGGTACTTAAAGCATACCAACCAGATCATTTTCAAGTAATAAGGATCACCATTAACGATAAATCCATAGACGTTACTGATTTAAACGATATTGAGCCACTGTTGATTGAACAGCTTCAAGCACTTGCAAACTCAGATAAATTTAAAGGGGAGCTAGAGCATGATGTTGTGTCAATGACTATTCGCTTTATTGCCAACTTAAATGCTATTCGCAAAGTAATTCAAAGTAACAAATTATTGATTAACGGCAAAGGCTTGAATGGGTTTAAGCAAAATAACTATCAAGTGTTAAAAAAAGCAAAGTGCATCTTATCAAAGTATCAATTCGCAGAACTTTTACTACTTTTAGAGCAATACTTTGGGCATGAGGTTCATCGCCATTACTACGTTGATCATTTGCTGCCTTTTTACTTTGAAAAGGAAAAAAAGTATCGACTAATTGATTATGGCGAAGTTGCTTCTAAGTGCCCGGGGATCATGGCGGAAATTGAGCAAATACATAAATCAGAAACCGAATTACTACCTGAAAAAAATTACGATATGGAGACGCTACATACTCGGTTTAGTAAGCTTAAGCGTCTGATATTGAAATATATTGTCCCAACGTTCAAATACGAGCTTGCAAGTCATGGTATTCGCTGCTTAAGCATTAAAAAGAACCGTATTCAAAAAGCGCTCTTTCAGCAGTTGCAAAGTGACGTAAAAACTAAAGTGATTAGTGTGAGAAGTGGTACTTCTTACACGGAGGCTATACGTTGGCTGATGTTAATCACAGGTCAACAGGTAGTGGAAGCTTTTAAAATATCACTTAAGCGGCATCAGCGTCACGCTAGAAGAATAAAGATGGAAGACTTGTATAGTGATGACGAGCTACGAGAGTTGATTTTTTATATTGAAAAGGGAATCAAAGAAACGGATAACGTAAAAAAATTACTAGCACTGTACTTTGCTCGAATCCAAGTAAAAAGTTGCTGGAATACGTCACCTATGACGGATATTGAATTGAGTGACATCGCCGATGTCGCACTACCTACTGCCAAGAAAAGCATTTCTCTATTAATTCAAAAGCCAAGAAAAGGCTATGACATTGATACATATTCTTTAAATGGTCGTACTGTAAACAGTGTCATGCGAGATATCGTGTACATTAAGGATACGCTAACTCAGGGCTACCGCCATTTGGGTGACCAGCATACTCAAAAATATTTATTTATTTTCAAAGAAAAAACCAATGTAAGTCGTGTATTGGCAGGCAATATCATTGCTCATATCAAATCTATCTTAAATCGACTTGGTTGCACGGTTAATTATGACTCAATGCGCATTCGCAAGAATGGTGCAAATCATCTTTACCGTGAAGTAGCAAAGCAAATGCGTGCTTATGAATCAGCAAAACTTCATACCTTCGACACGTTCATCAAGCACTACCAACGAGTGAGTGAACAAAAAACACAACAAACTTTGCACACAGCAGTAGATGTGATGCAGCGTTATTTTACAGGTCGAGAAATTGACCCGGAAATTAAGGTGTTAATGGTTGATGACAGTAGCACTCAGAAAACGCCCACAGGTGAGTGTGCATCTCAAGGAAACGATGCAGAAGCGTCACAATACGGTAAAGAACATCGGCACCTATCAGGCGGTAAGGAAAATGGGTGGTGTAGCGACTTTTTGGCGTGTGTGTGGTGTAAGCACTTTAGAACAGTCGCTGATCCTCAGCATGTTTGGCAGTTGCTAAGCTATCGTGATTATGTATTGGCAGATATGTCGGCCAGTATTTCTGATATTGAAAATAATGAATTTCAGCAGGAAGCGATTGCGGCACTACATCAGCGAGTTGATGACATATTAGAGCAAGTAGCAATTAAAAATTCGATGGCAGTGGCTAAGGGAAAGGAACTGATGGCGGAAAGAGGAATGCATCCGTATTGGGCATTTGCAGTAACGTCAGTTAAGAATGTGGGAGATATTTTATGACGGGCATTTCAACTGCTGTAGATACCTGTTTAAAGATTGATGGGCTTATCAGCATCAATCCTTATAGTTTACCGATTGATGCCGAACTCACACCATTGGTGCTTTGGCAATATATACGGTCTAATAAAAAACAGATCACATTGTTTGGTGATGATTCTTGGTACTCGCAAGGCAACAATTTATCTGTAACCTTTAACGGTGTCGGGTTGAAGTATAAATATCAACTTAAAGCCCTAACACTTGGTATGTATACGCAAGGCTCAGGACAAGGCATGGAGCCGCTTGCATGGTCTACGATTCGTAGAAATATTGCTAATCTCAAACGCCTTGCGAAATGGCTTGAACGTTACGGTATCGATAGCTTTGATGACTTAGACCAACTGCCAGAATTGCGTTTGCGCAATATTATATTGGACTTGGTTCAAGCATCTGACTTGCAGAAACATTCATCTTTTGCTCAATCACTGTTAACGGCCATTTATTGGTTAAAACTATATTTAGTGGTCAAAAATGTACAGTTTTACGATTTAATGAATGAGTATTTTATGCCCTTTGCTTTACTCAAAGAGCAACGCAGGAGTAAGCATTCAGTAATACCGATTCAAATAATGAAGCAAGCTCTCAAGGCAAGCGAAGAGCATATCAATTCTGCTGAGAAGATAATCGATAATTGGCACAGCCTGCAAACAAAACTAAATGATGCAATTCCACACTTACCTTCAGCCGATTTTACGAAATCTACTTACATTGATGGTTTGGACAGAGAGGAAAGTGCTGAACTGGATGATTATTACGAGCTAATTAAAAATCTTCGCAGATATACATTTGTGCTTGTAGTTAGTTATACAGGTATGCGCTATAGCGAAGCAATGGCACTGAGTGATGATTCAGCTATTGAGCGAGACGGTAAATACTTTATCAAGACGTTGTTGTCTAAAACTACAGATGACACCCAAAGCTTAGAGTGGGTAACGAATGAAATCACCTATCGAGCGGTAAAACTTCTCACTAGAGTTTGTTCTGTTTACCGTGAACGAGCAGCCGTACTATTAAAACATCACAGCGATTTATTGCCAATAAAGCGTAAGTTGAATTTAGAGTTTGGTTTGAGTAATCGAACCTTGTTTGGTGTTTTACCCCATAAAAAATCCTGCGAGTTTTCATTAAATACTAAGTCCACTAAAAATGGTTTTAATAACATAAACAAAATGTTTTCGATAAGAGTCACTGAGCATGACATTGCCGAACTTGAGCGCATGGGATGTAATTACCAATCCGTCAGCTCAAATCATAAAAAGTTTAAGAAGCCATATAAAGTAGGCGATTTCTTCAATTTTACCGCCCATCAATTTAGACATACCTTTGCTTGGTTTATTGTCGCAAACCGCTTGGGTGATTTAGACGATATTAAGTATCAGTACAAACATTTAGAGAACATGATGTCGTTGGTTTACAGCCAACGAGGATATGAGTCAATGGAGGAGTTAATTGGACTAACCGAAAGTTTCTCTGAGTTTATGATCTCGCAAGCAATGGAAGATATGGTGAGCGCTGCACAAGACGGCACACTAGCAGGAAAAGGCGGACAAAACTTTATCGCCAAATTGACAGAGATCCTGGCAGATGACCTTACCACTGGAAGCACACCTCACTTCAAAAATATGGAAGAGTTGATCACATTTGCTGCTAAACATACCAACAACTTTAGAGGTGTGTCACATGGTTACTGTACCAAGGGATCTGAATGTAAAGTTCGTAATGCAGCAGATCCAAGCCACTGTGTATGGTGCGATAGCTATATTGCAACACCTCGACATTTACCACACTGGCTGGTTGTTAAAAAGCGATGTGAATCGCAATTAGCTGCATTTGAAAAATTTCCGTCAGAGATAAAGCAGCGGTTAAAAGCATTTAGTACGGCATTAAATGACAACCTTGAAGCCGCCAATATCATCATTGACCAGTTAACGATAAAAGTGAAGGAAGCCTAATATGAGCGAATCAGTTGAGATCACAATGGCTGACAAAATTGATACGGCCTTGTCTGAAATGACAGCAAATAACGAAAAAATCAACGTTAGCCAAGTTGCGAAACGATTAGGAATTTCAAATTCTGCAATCTACAAGTTTAACCCTGAAAAAATCCCGGATATTCAGACTGCGCAAAAGCGTCAAAAACATAAGGCTGAATCTATTGCTGTTGGTACTGAAAATGAGCAGCTTAAGAAAGAAGTTGAATCGTTAAAAAAAACGAACCTTGATTATAAGGAGCTAGCTGACGATTTGAGAACGCAAAATCAGTCATTGTGGGATCATATTCAGCAGGTTTACAACATGTACGATGAAGTCTTAGCTGAGCGTAATAGTTTCGCCGAAAGGCTTAAACATGGACTCTAATATAGTTAAAAATCAAATAACAAATTTAAATCAGGGCCTGTCAACGATAACTAAATAAGATGACACTTTCAGCTCCAAATTTTAGTGTTTTTTAGAAAATATAAGGAAAAAGTAGTGATAATAGAATACTTATGCCTTGCTCAAGATGAAGTAGAGCTACATATAGCCATTCCGGTAAATGATTGCAGTAATAGCAACCAATACTTTGTACATTTCGGTGGGTTAAAAGATTATCGCTTTAGCCAATCAACCATAGCAATTATTGGCGATTGGGAATTTGATGCATTTGTAGAGTGTTTAAATCTTTCAATTGATTATATCGATAGTGGTATAACACAATTAAGAAAAACGTTCCGCTCTAAAAATATGGGGATAGTGACGTTTGAATTATCTAAAAAATCGGATCAACCAGATAAGATTCGATTGAAATTTGTATTTGATCAACAAATACCAGTTATGAATGGAGCGAATTGGCGAGGTATTAAGGAGGGCGAGTTCGCTTTTTACGCTTCAATTAGTGAATTACAGAAGCTTAACGAAATATTCGCTCAGCTAGCTGAAGGGCAAGACGAATATGAACAGATATTAGAGACCTCTCGTGAAGATTGGATTTGCCCAAACGAGCTTGCCTATCCAAAAGAGCTAATCACTATTGACTCTCTTTTACAAAGCGCTAAGAGCGAAATAAATAAAAACGCACCAATAACGATAAAAAATGCTTGGATTGAGCTTCTAGAGCGAAACTGCTCCTATGATGTTGAGATAGCAATTTGTTCGAAATGTAGTGGGAAATTTTCACGAGATGTAAAATGGAAGAAACAGTGCTTTGGCTGTTATAGAGAAGGGAGGCCTAGTGCATTTCAAACGACAGAAAACCTACAGCGAGAAATTCCGCACTGGTTATCCAACATAGAGCTGGAGACTGTTTAAGCTCCTTCTGTTGATTCGATTACTGAAATTCCTGATGCACATAAATGTTATTCATTCTGTTGGAGAATATAAAATTATCTAGATTGAACTTAGTAACAAAGTTAAATCATAGCTCCCAGATTCACCTTAAATTTCAGAGAAAATCCCAATAAAATTGTTACCACTCTAAATACCAATTAATTCAAGGTGGTAACAACTTTTCATTTGTCGAAAACGACATTAACTTTACGCCAAAATCAGTGGTAGCACTTATTGCTGAAATGATTGAGCCGTTTAAAGGCAAAATATACGACCCTTGTTGTGGTTCAGGCGGCATGTTTGTGCAATCCCTTAAGTTTATTGATAGTCACAAAGGCAACCGTAAAAACATTGCCATTTACGGTCAGGAATACACCAACACCACCTACAAGCTAGCTAAGATGAACCTGGCCGTGCGTGGAATCTCAGGTAATTTAGGCGAGGTAGCGGGTGATAGCTTCTTTAAAGATCAACATGAAGACTTAAAAGCTGATTACATTATGGCAAACCCACCGTTTAACCAAAAACAATGGCGTGGTGAAAAAGAGCTCATAGATGACCATCGTTGGGATGGTTTCGAAGTGCCACCTACAGGTAATGCCAACTATGCGTGGATCATGCACATGATCTCAAAGTTGAGTGAAAACGGCACAGCAGGTTTTGTATTAGCCAATGGTTCGATGAGCTCTAATACCGGTGGTGAAGGTGCTATTCGCCAGAAAATCATCGAAAAAGATTTAGTAGATTGCATGATTGCTTTACCGGGACAACTGTTCTACACCACACAAATTCCTGTTTGTTTATGGTTTATCACCAAGAATAAGAAAGAAGATACCGAGCGAGGCTATCGTAACCGCCAAGGTGAAACTTTATTTATTGATGCTCGTGAAATGGGCACAATGGTTAGCCGTGTTCATAAAGAACTTACTACCGAAGATATTGCTGAAATTGCTCGCACCTACCATGCTTGGCGTGGCGAAGAAAAAGATGGTGAATATGAAGATAAGGCTGGATACAGCAAATCAGCCACTTTAGATGAAATCAAAGCTAACGACTTTGTATTAACACCAGGTCGTTACGTTGGTGCTGCCGAGAATGAAGATGACGGTATTCCGTTTGAAGTGAAAATGAAAGAGCTAAGCCAAACCCTATATAGCCAGATGGAACAGGCTGAAACGCTAGACAATGCGATTCGTCAAAACTTGGAGGTGCTAGGTTATGGCGAGTAATTGGCAGCCAATGAAGCTACAGGATTTTGCCGAACATCAGAAGGGTTTTGCATTCAAATCTAAAGATTATATTGAAGATGGAGTGGCAGTTGTAAGGGTTAGTAATCTTACTACAAATTCAATTGATACTTCTGATTTAAAATACGTTTCAGATGAGGTAGCAGCAGATAAAAGTAACTTTAAATTAATTCAGAATGATGTAGTTATTGCAACGGTTGGGTCATGGCCTAAAAACCCAGCATCCGTAGTTGGTAAAGTAATAAAAGTACCGGAAAGTTGTGATAACTATTTACTTAACCAAAATGCAGTGCGTTTTAGAGTTAAATCACAAGAAAGTAGCGACCAGCTTTATCTATACTACTTGTTGAAGTCTAAGAAGTTTTCTGACTACATTATTTCAACTGCTCAAGGTAGTGCGAACCAAGCGAGTATAACTTTAAAAGATATATATGCTTTTGAATTCGATTGTCCAACTTCTTCTGAGAGAAAAAGAATAGCTGAAATACTCTCTGCAATGGATGATAAATCAGACGTAAACCGCAAAACCAACCAAACCCTTGAGCAAATGGCGCAAGCGTTATTTAAAAGCTGGTTTGTTGATTTTGACCCTGTATTCGACAACGCCCTTGCCAGTGGCGTTGCAGTCAGCGACTTCCCCGAAGCCTTGCAGAAAAAAGCGCAACTAAGATTCGAACAACGCCAACAAGTGCAACAACAAATTGGTAATGGTGAGCTAGAAGCTAAACCATTACCAAAAGACATCCGCCAACTATTCCCAAATCAATTTGAACAAACTGATGAACCATCAATCGGCATTAACGGCTGGGTACCAAAAGGCTGGAATGTTAAAACGCTAGGAGAGTCGTGTTCGTTAGTTAGTGGTAAATCTTATAAATCTGCTGAATTGGAGCCTTCAGAAAATGCTTTAGTAACGTTAAAGTCATTTCAAAGAGGTGGTGGCTATAGGTTAGATGGTTTAAAAGAGTACACGGGAAACTTTAAAGATACTCAAGTAGTTAGTACAGGTGATATTATTTTGTCTTGTACTGATGTGACGCAGGCCGCTGAGTTAGTTGGAAGGCCTGCGCTAGTCGCTACAGATAGGAGATATAATAAGTTAATAATTTCACTTGATGTAATGAGAGTTATACCAAACGATGATCAGCAAAAAATGTTTTTTTATTATTTATTGGCACATAATAATTTTACACAATTTGCTTTATCTCATTGTACAGGCACAACAGTTTTACATTTAAAGAAAAAAGCTATCCCGGATTATACCTTCTTAAAACCAAAAGAAGCATTAATTGACTTATTTAGCGCAAAAGTTATTAATTTCATTTCCAAATGTGACCTAAATATTCAAGAAAATAGAAGTTTAGCGAAACTTAGAGATACTCTCTTACCAAAACTAATCTCTGGGGAATTACAACTTTCCACCGAAAGCAGAGATGCAGAGGTCTCTGCTTAATGAGTGAAATTTTGTTGTGGGAAAACATCAAGGATGATTATGCACAAGCAAGCTTGATTGTCGGCAACGGCGCAAGTATGGCTGTATCACCTAACTTTGATTATGGCTCTTTATATGATGCGGCAGTTAAGTTAAAACATATATCTAAACCAGTTCAAGAAGTATTTGATAGCTTTGAAGTTAATGACTTTGAGTTGGTTTTGCGTAGATTATGGCAAGCAAAATTGGTTAATACTGCGTTAGATATAGAACATGGCAAAGTTGAGGATTCATACCAACAAGTAAGAACGGCGTTGATCGCTACGGTTCGAGATATTCATGTTTCATACCAAGAAGCGGAAAAGCACTTAGTGCATATTTACAAATTTATGCAGCGATTTAGCAAAGTACTGGCTTTGAATTATGATCTGATAGTTTATTGGGCTGCGATGTTAGGTAATCGAGAGCTAGGCCCTTGGTTTAAAGATTGTTTTACGCCAAGTGATTTTTGTGAAGACTGGAAAGACAGAGAAGCTCCATATGGGGTAGCGAAAGGCGCAACATTATTTTTTTATCCTCATGGTAATATAGTCTTACACCATCACGAATTTTCCAGTGTTAAAAAAATAACTGCTAGTGCCGATGGTGACTTACTGGAAAGTATATTAGATAAGTGGGTACGAAAAGATTTAGCTCCGGCTTTTGTATGTGAAGGAACTCAAGAATCAAAACAGCAGTCTATTTCAAGCTGTGATTACTTAGAAAAAGTATTCTATGAAGTGCTACCAGATGTTGGTCAAAATATTGTTATTTATGGTTGGTCGATGGCTGAACAAGATCAGCATCTCCTTCAACAAATGAGTAAAAGTAAACCCCAAAAAATTGCTGTATCAGTATATAACGCTGATGAAACATTTATGGGGAAAGCTGAAAAACAACTTAATGACATTGGTGTTGAGGAAGTAGTTTTTTTTGATAGTGAAAGTGCAGGTGCGTGGAATCAGCCATCTACAGAATATTTAAAAGAACAAGAAGACAAACAGAAAGCAATGGCTGGTGCAGTTAAGAATGTTTTAGGGAAGAACTAATTATGAAATTTACAGAAGCGCAATTAGAAGCCGCTATCATTGAGTTATTGGGCGAACAAGGCTATCCGTATACTTCAGGGTCAGACCTCGTTAGAGACCCTGAACAAGTTATCATTGAAGATGATTTACGTGATTATTTAGCTAGCCGTTATTCACAAGATGATATTACGTCTAATGAAATAGATAGCATCATCAAGCAACTAGAGAATCTACCAGCTAGTGATTTGTACGAAAGTAATAAAACCTTTTGTAAATGGTTAAGCGATGGTTTTTTGTTAAAGCGAGAAGCTGGTAGCAAGCCTGGTGAACCGTCTAAAAAAGACTTATATATCCAGCTGATTGGCTACGATGATGTAGTTGATGGCCACAATATTTTTAAAATCGTTAATCAGCTTGAAATTGATAGCCCATCTGCTGATAACTCGAAACGCATCCCTGATGGCATTTTATATATTAATGGCCTACCTGTGGTGGTGATTGAATTTAAAAGTGCCATTCGTGAAGAGCAAGCGTCAATTCATGATGCCTTTGTGCAGTTAACCACTCGTTATCGTAGAGATATTCCGCAATTATTTGTTTTTAATGCTTTGTGTATTATCAGTGACGGCGTGAATAATAAAATGGGTAACGTATTTGCACCATACGATTTTTATTACGCATGGCGTAAAGTCACAGGTGATGAGTCAATTGAACAAGACGGCATAAATGCATTGCATACTATGTTGCAAGGCTTGTTTGATAAAGAGCGCTTATGTGATGTTATTCGTAACTTTATTTACTTCCCTGATAAGTCAAAAGGTGAAGTTAAAATAGTATGCCGTTACCCTCAGTATTACGCAGCCAGAAAGCTTTTTGAGAACATCAAAAAAGAGCGCAAGCTACCTAATGGAGAAGGGGGCAGCGGTAAAGGTGGAACCTATTTTGGGGCAACGGGCTGTGGTAAAAGTTTTACCATGCAGTTCTTATCTCGTTTATTGATGAAAAGCGTTGAGTTTGAAAGCCCAACCATCGTTTTAATAACAGATAGAACCGATTTAGACGACCAACTTTCACAACAGTTTGCTAACGCTAAAACCTATATTGGTGATGATCATATTGTTAGCGTTGAAAGCCGAGACCAGTTAAGAAAACTACTTAAAGGCAGACAAAGTGGTGGTGTGTTTTTAACGACGATTCATAAGTTTACTGAAGATATAGAGCTTCTAACTGAGCGCAGTAATGTGATCTGTATATCTGATGAAGCGCATCGCAGCCAAGTTAATTTAGATCAGAAAGTATCGATTACCGAAAAAGGTGTAAAACGCACTTTTGGTTTTGCCAAATACCTACACGATTCACTACCTAATGCGACCTTTGTTGGTTTTACCGGTACACCAATTGATGCCACGTTAGATGTATTTGGTAAGGTGGTTGATGCGTATACCATGTCTGAGTCGGTAAAAGACGAAATTACTGTACGCATTGTATATGAAGGCCGTGCGGCAAAAGTTTTACTTAATAATGCCAAGCTTGAAGAAATAGAAGCCTATTACAAGCAGTGTGAAGAGTCAGGTAGTAATGAACATCAAATAGAAGAAAGTAAAAAAGCCACATCGAGCATGAACTCGATATTAGGCGATTCTGATCGTATTCGAACCTTGGCTAAAGACTTTGTGGAGCACTACGAAGAGCGTATCAAAGAAGGTTCTACCATTAAAGGTAAAGCCATGTTCGTGTGTAGCTCACGGGAAATAGCGTATCAGTTCTATCAAGAGTTGGAAGAAATTCGCCCTGAATGGTTTGAAGTGCTTGAGTGTGAAAAAGGCTCTTCGTTAAGCGAAAAAGAAAAGAAAAAAATCAAACCGATGGAACGTGTCAAAATGGTAATGACACGAGGTAAGGATGACCCAGAAGATTTGTACAATCTATTAGGCACAAAAGAACACCGCAAAGAGTTAGATCGTCAGTTTAAGAATGAGAAGTCTAACTTTAAAATCGCTATTGTGGTTGATATGTGGCTTACGGGCTTTGATGTGCCATTCTTAGACACCATTTACATCGATAAGCCGTTACAAAAACACAACCTTATTCAGACCATTTCTCGTGTTAATCGTAAATTTGCAGGCAAGCATAAAGGCTTGGTGGTTGACTACATTGGCATTAAAACGGCAATGAACAAGGCATTAGCACAGTTTTCAAAATCAGAAGAAACGAATTTTGAAGACATTAATCAATCAGTGATTGCGGTGAAAGATCACCTTGATCTACTTTCTCGCATTTTCCATAAGTTCGATTCATCGCCTTATTTCACTGGTGAGCCAGTGGCACAGTTAAACTGCCTAAATAATGCCGCTGAATTTATTTTATCGGTGGGTAAGGTCGAAAAGCGTTTTATGGCGTTAGTGAAACGCTTAAAAGCCGCTTATGACGTTTGTTGCGGCAGTGAGAAGCTTTCACAGGAAGAGCGTGATCATATCCATTTCTATATGGCGGTACGCTCAATTATCTACAAGCTCACCAAAGGGGATGCGCCTGATACTGCACAAATGAACGCAAAGGTGCGTGAAATGATCGCTGAAGCGCTGAAAAGTGATGGCGTGGAAGAGATCTTTAAACTGGGTAACGGTGATGGCGAAATTGATATTTTTGATGAAGATTACCTCGCTAAGATCAGCAAAATAAAGCTGCCAAATACCAAGATAATGCTACTGCAAAAGATGCTAGCAAAAGCCATTGATGAAATGAAAAAGGTTAATTTGGCACAAGGCATAGATTTTACTAAACGCTTTAAAGCCTTGGTTGATAAATACAATGAACGCAAAGAAGAAGATGTATTGGTCAGTGAAGTGCTTGAAGACTTTTCTGATGAAATCATCAATATGTTTACCGACTTAAAAGCGGAAATGGACTCCAATGATGATTTGGGGATCAGTTTTGAAGAAAAAGCGTTTTACGACATTCTTAAATCATTAGCCATTAAATACGACTTCAGCTATCTAGAAGATAAACTGATTGAGCTTTCTCAAGAAGTAAAAGAAGTGGTTGATGATAAAGCAAAATATACCGACTGGAACAACCGAGACGATATTAAAGCTTCGTTAAAAGTAGATCTCATCATGCTGTTGGCGAAGTTTGGCTACCCACCAGTGAATCGTGACGAGGTGTATAAAGAGATTTTTGCTCAAGCTGAGAATTTTAAGAAGCACCGTGCGGCTTAGTAATACAGATAAAAGGGAATTGAAATGATAACAAAAGATAAACTAAGCCAATTGGTTGAAAACACGCTTGCGACTCATAACCTAAGCATTGATAGCACAGAGCTTAGCGCTCATGTTGAGCGAATTTATCCAGAATTAGTTGAAACGGTGTCTTATCCTGCTTGGGATAGTAAAGAGGACATTTTGGCGCACATTGGCACGTTGATCCTTCAGATAAATCAAAATCCTGAATTTAAAGAAGAGCTCAAAACGATTTTGGTTAAACAGATGAAGCAAAGTTTGGCGGAAAGCAGACCTAGCTGGTTTGTTGGTGCAAGCTGGGATGATGAAGATCAAACTCAACGGTTTATTGATGAAGGCATTTGGGAGAATGGCTATGACGATAAGTACATTCAAGACGTTAAAAGTATTAAACCGGGCGACCGGATAGCAATTAAATCGACCTATACACGTAAAAATAATTTACCATTTTCGAATCGAGGCAAAAATATGGCTTCGGTTATGGGAATTAAAGCTGTCGGTGTTGTTACTGGTAATAAGAAAGATGGCAAGCGAGTAGAAGTAGAATGGAAGCAAACGTTTTCACCAGCCAAAGAGTGGTACTTCTTTACAGGCCGCACAACTGTGTGGAAAGTTGAGCCTGGCGAATGGATGCCAGAAGCGCTTATTAAGTTTGCATTCGAAGATACTCCTCAAAATTATAAGAAATTTGCCAACCATTCCTTTTGGAAAGAGCGCTTTGGTGATATTCCTGAAGAAGATGTTCGATTCAAATGGACTGGATTTTACGAAGAAATTGCTAATGCGTTAAGTGAGTATCGTCATAACAGAACGGCGTTAGTTACTTGGATTCAAAAAACCGCTGATAAATTTGATTTGTCTTATATTCAAGGCAAGGATTTGGAAGATGTAGACCCGTTTACCGTGATGGGCATGTTCAATCGAGGCATGACCGATGAGAACCGTAAAAAAGTGGCTACGGAGTTAGCCAGTTTTCTAAGTGTCGATGTGGCAGTGCCTAATTCTTTTGAAGCAATTCCTATCCTTAATAATCAAAAGTCTTGGTTTTTCTGGGGTAAAGGCGAGAGACATGATGATGACATAGACAACCTATGGGCATTGTTTGAAGTGGCAAAGGACTTTGCTGATGAAAAGACAGAAGACGATGGTGCTGAGTTTATTGAGCTTTATAACCAAGTCGCATCACAAAAAGGCATTCGCTGGAACTTAACCATGGGGCTTTATTGGATACGTCCATGGTTCTTCCCAACATTAGAAAGCCAAAGCCAAGACTACTTGGCTTCACTTTCCATTAAGCCAGAGCTTAATGGGCCCAAAAAAAGCTGCACCGGAAGTGACTATTTGCTGTTAAGAGATAACTTACTATTACGGTTTGCAGAAGAAGCATTTCCCGTTCATTCGTTTCCTGAATTGTCATTGCATGCTTGGCAGAAACCTACACAGAAGGCCGTCGGAAAAGCTTTGACGTGGAAGGCCGCAATTTTAGAAAGAATCAAAGACTTATGCCTCACAAAAAATTCAGCAGACTTTACTAGAAGTGAGTTTCAGGAAGCTCATTTAGCAGACTTATCAAATTTATTCCCAAATAATGATGCAGTGGAATCAACAATTGATCGTCACATGCAGCTTTTAAGGGATGACAATCACATAGAGTTTATTAAGAAAGGTCATTATGAGTGGTTAGGGTTCGATGATGGAGACTCTGCACCAACTCCTGAAGTAGAAGTGAAAGCTGAGGATTATGGAATTGAAAACATCATCAAAGATGGTTGTTTCATACCACAATCAATACTCGAAGATATGCTTAGTCGCCTTAAAAATAAAAAGAACGTGATACTACAAGGGCCTCCAGGAACAGGAAAAACTTGGCTAGGTAAGCGCTTGGCTTATGCTTTGATTGGTCAAAAGCAACCAGCCTTTATCAAGGCTGTGCAGTTTCACCCAAATTTATCCTATGAAGATTTTATTAAGGGCTGGCGACCAAGTGGTGATGGCCAATTATCGCTCTGTGAAGGACCATTTCTGGATACGGTAAGACAAGCTCAACAAAACCCTAAGAATAAATACGTGGTGGTTATTGAAGAAATAAACCGAGGTAATCCGGCACAGATTTTTGGTGAAATGCTTACGCTTTTAGAAGCAGATAAACGAACACCTAGTGAAGCATTGGAGTTGAGTTATAGGCAAGAAGGTGACGAGCCAGTATATGTACCAGAAAATCTTTTTGTAATTGGTACTATGAACGTGGCCGATAGATCGCTCGCTTTGGTGGATTTGGCCTTAAGAAGACGCTTTGCCTTTATCAATTTAAAGCCAGTATTTGGAAAGCCTTGGCGTGATTGGGTTAATAGTAAAACTGAAATTGACGTTAAGTATCTAGAAACTATTGAAAATCGAATGTTGGAGCTCAATACAGTCATTGAAAATGACGATAGGTTAGGTGTTCAATTTCAGGTTGGGCATAGCTATGTGACACCAGCATTTGATAGTGAAATAACCGATGTAGAGAATTGGTTTAAGCAGGTTGTTGAAACGGAAATTTATCCTTTGTTGGAAGAGTATTGGTTTGATGATCCTAAAAAGGCAGCTCAGCAAAAAGAAGCATTGTTAAAACCACTATGAATGCAATAGCGCCACCAATTCAAAATTTGAGTGCAGGCATTCCTGTTAACAACTTATGGTTGTTGATGCTGTATGCGTCAGAGTTTCGCTATTTGATTGATGAATATGGCGGCACAGAGAGCATTGATGAAGATGTCGCTAGCCTTGTGGCTGATGTCTTATGCTCGCAAGTTGAAGCCAGATTAAAACGAAATTTAACCTACGGTTATAAGCACTCTACTCGTGACTTAAATCGAGTAAGAGGCCGTATTAACGTGCTGGAAACCTACTCTCAGCAGTTATTGCAAAAAGGTAAGGTTCGTTGCACGTTTGAAGAGTTATCTGTCGATACACCAAGGAATCGTTATATTTGTGCCGCCCTTACGCGTGTCGCTAGTTTGGTTGGCAAAAAGTCGCTAAAGCTGCGTTGTCATAAGCTTGCGCAATCTATGATAGAGCGTGGTGTCTCTCCTATGTTTGATGTCAGTTATCACCCAAAAAATGAACGTTTCGGACGACACGAACTGGCAGATAGAAAGGTACTTACAACAGCTGAGCTTGCGTTTAATTTGGCATTAATTAATGAATCAGCAACTAACGGTTATTTCGCATCCCCAGATAAACAAGCTGAATGGGTAAGAAAACTTTTTGAAAAAGCAGTTGGCGGCTTTTATGACTTAAAGCTAGATAAGTCATGGAGCGTTAAACCTGGTAAAAGGTTGAATTGGCAAATTGATGATGCATCAGAGCAAATAGAACAATTGATGCCTTCAATGCAGCTAGATATTTCACTTGAAAATGAAGAACTGCAACAACGTATTGTTATTGATACCAAATTTACTTCGATTACGACCAAACGTTTTCATGGAGGCGAAAGTTTTAAAAGTGGCTACATCTACCAACTTTATACTTACCTGAGATCTCAAGAGGTACTATCCGAACCAATGTCGTTGACATCAACAGGCATGTTACTTCACCCATCAGTAGGCGTTAATTATGATGAGCATGTCACCATACAAGGCCATCAATTGAGATTTTGCACTATTGATTTAAGTAGATCCTCTATGGAGATATCACATCAGTTATTCGAGTTAATTCATGAATGATGTTTGATACGTAATCAATAAAACGACGTTTAAGATCTAAAGATTTGAATGAAATATGTACAGAATATTGGATTTGGATTAAATAAACTTAAAAAAGTCTTAAATTTTTTCACTTTTTTGACCCGAAAAAAGCTTCCACAACAAAATCATTGTTTCCTCCCAAGCAAATCAAAAAGTTAGCAAATCGCGCTAAAAAGCATCGTTGATATATTTCAATTATTTGCTCTTTTTTTAATTTGATAACACAACAAAAACGTTGTTTTTCATGTGGTTATGACAGTTGGCGGCTTGATCTTAGATCCTTTTTCGATCTCTAATATGTATTGGGATCAATGTGAGAAGGAGTACATATGAGAACGTTGATTTATTTAAAACCGCCAAAAACAGTAAAGAAATACAAGCAATGGATTACTGATATTTCTAATGGGGAATATCGTTCCTACCTGACGGTACGAGATGTTAATAAGATCGGGCGTCGGCATTGGATTTTCTGTGATATACAAAATCGCGAAGTACATCTTTTATCTGATGGTGAAAGACGTATGTACATGGAGTTGCTTTACAAGCCGAATACTGTAGCCATTTTTGAGCAATATGCCCTCGACCTTGACGAAACGCTTGATATTGCAGTTGAGCTTAACATTCTTCACCCAAGAAACTGGAAGACAAAAGAAGCCTATGTAATGACAACAGACTTCTTAGTCGAAACAGTATCTGAGGACGGTCAAACGACACAGCTCACAGCGTACACATTCAAGTACTGGGACCAAATCTTCAAGCTAAATTGGCTTGATGAAGTTGAGTACAAAAGTATGAGGACCTGGCAAAAATTCGCGATAGAGCGAGAATTCTGGCATCGTCGTGGCATTGACTACAGAGTAGTGACAGAGCGAGACGCTACTAAAGTGCAATATTACAACAAGTTGTTTTCAGAGGCTGCCAAAGACCTCGAAGTCTCAAATGAAGAGTTGACTACATTTTTGAACTGTTTTTGCGAAAAATGGCAACTTGCTCCGTGGCTGCAATTACAGGATCTAATTAAACAGGTCAGCAATACGCTCTCCATCTCGGATAGTTGCGCCCGGCAGCTATTCAGGTTTTCTGTGCTGTATGGCTTTTTGCCAATTGCTCAGAAATGTGAGGAGCACATGCTTCGTTGGTTTCGCCCTGTCTTATTAAGGCAGGATGAATTGGAGATGGCAGCATGAGGTTTGAAGGCGAACATCTATACAAAGATGAAATTGATTCCAAACTGGAACAAGTTACTTTGCAAATGTCTTACCGCATTTGTCATATAAGCTCCTGCCGCCAGTTTTATGCAATTGCCGACATGCTTCAAGCCATGAAGGTAACAAACCCTCCAAAACCAAGAGTGTTTAACAAAACACAGTTAGCGCAGTTTATTCAAAAGCAGGGGCTAAAGACGGGGGAATCTTATGAGTTGCCAGAGACGCTAAGTACTTCTGACAAGGTTCTTTTCAAAGAAGGATATGGCGTATGGCTCGCAAAAAGGGATTTTAAATTTAAACACATAGAGTCGTTAACTGCTCCGCATTTAGTTGAGCAATATCTCTATGGGAAAGGGTTGGGGGTCGAGATTGATGCGTTGCTTTCATTATCGACATTGAAATGGAAATCGAAAGGAGCGTATCACAATGCACTAAATCGATTTATCATTTTTGGTATGGTTCCAAATGGTTTAATTTCGTTCAAATGGGATAGTATTGGTAAAAATTATCCAGAAGCTGAAACCCCAAACGATCCAATAATTAAACGTGGAAGAGGTGGTAAAGATAATCGTAAAAGCCGCACGCAATTTAGAGGTATCACAAGTCTCGACAAAAAGAATATTGCAGAGGTCGTTAAGCAGTGGATCCGTGAGGGCAGGAAACTCAGTAAGCGTAAGGTATTTGAAAGTTTCGAAGATGCGTTTCAAGTTAAATGTATTCCTCGAACGGTAGGACAACATAAAATTCCATACTATGATTTGCTACCTCCTGAAGAGCGCATTTCACCCCGGATGTTCTATTACCATTTTAACCAGATTTTCAGTCGACGCGATCAGCTGGAAATGCGGGTAGGATCTTTCCAATTTAAGAAAGACTACGAAGCGCGTCAAGGCACAACATTAGAAGGCATATTGGGTGCTACATCTCGCTATGAAGTTGATGCCACTGTACTGGACTTGTATGTCCATTATCCTTACATAAAAAATCGCCGATACAGCATGGGGAGGCCTACTCTCTATTTTGTGGTTGATGTGTATTCAACCATGATAGTTGGATTTTACTTAGGATTTGGAGCACCAAACTCTGATGGCGTGGCGCAGGCTATGGTTAACGCTTGTATGTGTAAAGTCCAATTAGCAAAACGGTATGGTTTGGATATCGATGAGGCTGACTGGCCTGCTAATTTTATTCCTCAAGAAGTGACGATAGATAATGGAACTGAGTACCCCAATAAGCTGGTAGCCTCAATCCTGAAGTCAATGCTTGGGATAAAAGCATTTAACTTTACGGCAGTATACCGAGGAGACGCGAAGGGTACTGTCGAGGGCACGTTCGATATATTTAACGGTGAAGTGGCACATTTTCAACCAGGCTCTATATTCAAGGAGGTTGATCGCACTGAGCAACACCCATCAAATCAAGCTGTTTTGAACTACGACAGCTTGGTCCGTAAAATTATTCACTTCATCATTTTTCAAAATAAGTCCGCTAAACGTCTTGAGAAACATGGATTTGAGGCTATGGTGGATGATATTGGTCTTTCGCCAGAATCGATATTCCTTCACAGCCTAGACAAGGATATGGGCGGTGGGCGCAAAACGCAGGAAAATGATGAAGCTAAGCTTCGCTGGGCGTTTCTACCGGAAGAGGAAGCAAGGGTACGAAAGGACTGTATTTACTTTGAAGGACTCAAATATCACCACTCATACTTTCATGAAGAAGGCTTGTATCAAACAGCGGCATTAGAAGGTACATTCCCTCTAATTGTGAAACGGGTAAAGGACTGGACAAATCATATATTTTGCCGCGTTAAAACTAAGGATGATAGCGCTAAATTTAAGTACCTCACTCTCACTTTGAAAAACGTAAACAATGGCTCTCCATATTGGGGAATGCCTTGGGATATTGTTTCTCATCAACTCGAATGGCTCAAGATGAAAGTTGTTGCGCACGAGGAATATGCAGCACGCTTACGCCAACACATGCGCAGTATGGACGAGCCTGAGTTTGACCGTCTAATGGGGCAAATTGCACTACTGCCCGAGAACGAACGTAAATCTATCGTTCCTCGCATCAAAGAGTTTCAAGCTATTGGCAAGAAATTAAATACTCTGACTCATGCCCGAGATGTGATGGTTGCACTAGGGTTTGAAGGCGAGGCCGTAGAATTTGAATCACAACCAGAACTCACAACCACGGAGGGTTTTTAATGAGTTTACAAATCGATGCACAGTACCACAAACACCCAGTATCGCAGTTTAATGGCAATCCGCTTACAGAGGCTTTACCTTTACCTCTTAGCGTAACAGAGTTGCTTCGTCGTACGACTAAGACGATGGAATGTGACGCTGATTTTTGGTCGTTAGACCAACTCTATCAACGTGCAATCTTGCAGAGCATGGGATGCACCCACGTTCCGTCGGATAAGTTTGTCACGTTTTACCAAAAATGTTGGTCGCTTTTGCTGCATTCTTATGCCACTAGAAATCCTCTAGAGCCGACATCCATGGCACTAAAAATGGGGCTTGCAGAGGCTTACCACTCGAAACCCGACAGTTCCATAAAGCGCGGCATTGCTACTCATAAAACCACGGCATCTAGCGTCTTGGTTACTGGGTACAGTGGAGCTGGAAAAACTACAATGATCCGCAGTGCATTAGGAGTTATTCCACAAGTGATTCGTCACACTGAGTTTGATGGGAAACCTTACAACCAAAATCAAATTGTATGGTTGTCTTTGGATATGCCCTCAACGCCTTCGTTAAAAGCCCTGGCGCTCAATTTCTTCAAGGCTGTTGATAATGCCACTGGTACTACGGATTACTTTGAGCAGTGGGACGCTCGTAATCGTGAATCCGTTGATCGGCATTTAGCTGGAATGCAGTTGGTTGCTGCCACCCATGAGATTGGTTTAGTACATATTGATGAGCTTCAGTTCTTGTTGGCCTACGGCAACTCAGACAAAGCCCCAACCCTTACAATCCTTGAAGCCATGTTCAACAAAATTGGCATTCCGATGATTATCAGCTGCACTGATTCAGGGTTGCAGCTATTTTCGAAACGTGTTCTTGTCGATGGCAAATCACAACCTGAAATCACTACGCTACGCCGATTAGTCAATGATAGAGAGTTTCGGTTAACGACCTACTCGAAGAATGGGGATATGTTCTCTGATACGTTACATGCGCTTTATCCCGATTGGTCCCTCCTACATTGCAGCGAATTATCAACCGAGTTCGTTGCTAAGTTCTATGAGTACACCAGCGGGCTCCCGGCATTTATGACTCGCTTGGCACAAGTACATCAGGAGTATCTGGTGTTTCTATACAATGAAGGCAAACTTGAACCTGGCACATCGACAAATACAGTTCAATACTTGGAAACAGTATTCTTAAACCAGTTTCAGCTTTATAAGACGGCGCTGATGCATCTTAAAAGTAAAGATATACGTGAATATGAAAATGCCATTGAGGAAGTGCAAAAAACGGAAAATACAGAGTCTGCATTGCCAGAGAGCTCGAAAGGTTTTAAAGCGCCGCCCAAAAAGTCGACACCACGGTCGAGTCCCAAAGCGCCATTGCTTACCCCTGTGCTGGGAGCAAACATATCTTCTGATGCGAGTATAGGTTACTTTAAAACGGGGCTTAAAGACTAGGCTATGGCGACGATGCATTTTTTCTTACCACTGCTACCTGATGAGCACTACTTTTCGCGCATTGCTCGCATGGCAGTTCTTACACCCACTAAATCTGTGGCCGACTTCTTTAGATCTTGGTTTAGTGTGAATCAGTCGGTTAACCCTCTTAAGGATTATCAAGCCGTATGCAACGGCTTGATAACACATTCCAAAGCGACTATGTGTGAAGACTTGCTTTGTCGGCATACGAGTGCTGGTTTCTATAGTCATTTTCTTGATGTAGAGCGTCGTAGAGAGCTGATCAAAGGGAAAGCAAAGTGTGATCGTAAGAAGCTTTTCATTCCTGGATTAACCAAAGTGCAAAATGCAAATTGTTGGCGAGCGTGCCCGCAATGCATAGAGGAAGATATTGAAAGTTTTGGAACACCGTATTGGCATGTCAGTCATCAATTACCGACAGCTAAAGTTTGCACTAAACATGTGTTTAAAACGCTGATTGCAGGTTGCAACGGTTGCGGTTGGGAAAATATTGATTTAAGGAAAAATCCTTTGCCTGTGACCATATGTCCGAAATGTAATCATGATATGCAGGAGAGTTCACCAACCGCTACGGAAGCGAACGTTGCAATTCAAAGTATGGGACAAGAGCTCCATTTGAATTCATGCTCACTTCAGCGCCCAATGAATCAGCGGCAAATGCTTCGCTCAGTTGAGCATGCTTTTGGCCGCGCGATTCGAACCCGGAATCAAGAATATTGGGAAACTAAAACACAGGTAGAGAATGAATTCAGGCTTTGGACCTTGGAGAGCCAAATTGGTAGCTACTTCGATATCAAATCGCAAGCTGAACTAAATACAATGCTTTGCCTAGATTCGATAATTAATAGTCCATCAAAGGTAACTCCAATGGCTCACATTATTTGGCTAGTGTTTTTCAATCAAATTGGTCAACCCAATCATGTCGGGCTATCACTCGTCTCTTGAGGCAGACGAAATACCTTACAGTTGGTTAGTCGTATACTGCCAACTGTCAGGGCTTCCTTCTACAAGACTAATGCTTGAGCGAAGCCAATTGGCGCATTGTCAATTAGCTTCTCAACTCCCAGGGTATATCCCTTTCATCAGCAAAACTATAGGGGTAACAGAGAGTAAGCTCATTAACGAGCATACTACGCTTCCCCTTTTTCGATGTTTTTTACACGAAAAGACGTATTTTTCGGTGTTTAATAATCTCGCTGAAGGCAACGGTAGCAATCTTCATTCACGTATGTCGCTTATAGCCAATAGAGTTAGCTCCGGTACTGTTTTAAGGGCTTGTCCTGAATGTATTAAAGATGACTTAGAAAACATTGGTCGAGCATGGTGGCATTTACAACATCAACTTCCTGGCTGTTCAGTTTGCTTGAAGCATTGTGAACCATTGATAGAAGTAGAGGTACGACGTAGAGAGCTAATTCAGCCAACTCAGTTAGTAACTCAGCATCCATTAAACTTGAGTGAAATAGACATTCAACTAAGTGGTCTGATTGATGATGCATGGCACCGTAATCAGCCTGTAATTCAATATAGCGATATATTGAATCGATACCGACAGCGGCTTGTGGAAGTCGGTTTTGCACCTCACATAGGAGCCATTCGGCAAGAAAAGCTACGACAAGCACTAAGGGCATATTGGTCGGAGAGTAGCTCCCCATTAGTGCAACAACTGTTACTCGACAATAGCTACCCCGAGAATCTATTCAGAGCCCAAAGGGCACAGTTTCATCCGTTAAAACATTTATTGCTGATTGGAATGCTATGGAAATCTTGGCAGGAGTTCGGCGAATACAACAAAAATGAGTCTGAATTACATGAAAGCTGTGATGCTAATTTGTTGAATGTAGATAGCACCGATGCTGAAATTGTAAGCTTGCTTAGAGATGGACGCTCGCTGAGAGAAGTATCACAGCATTTCAAGCGCAGCATTATATATGTCAAAAAAATCGCGGTACAACACAATGTCCAAGTGGACAGACGACCGCAAAGGATATTTGGTGTAGATAGGGCTTTAATTATTGGAATGCTTAAAAGTGGCGTTAAAACGCGCCAAATCGCCCACAATGTTGATTGTTCTGTCGGGGCAATAGAACAGATACTTTCACAACATCCTGACATTGTGGAATGCCGGCAACAGATGCGTTTCAAGGCAAAATGCTTGGAGCATCAAAATTGTATTCTTAGTGCCTTATCGGAGCACCCAGATTTTCATCGAGGCGAAATTCAGCGTGAATGCAGAGCAAGCTACACCTGGCTCTTTAAGCATAATCAACAGTGGCTATACGAGCACGTTCCTCCGGCTATTCCTAGACAGTTTAGGTATCAAGGTGGGAAGAATAACCAAAAAAGTGAGCATTAATGACGGAGTGAATGTGAGAATGATTAAACCTCCACATCCAGGTGAAACGTTGAAAGAGCTTTATCTCGACCCTCTAGGTTTAGATATCGAAAACACAGCAAATAAGCTTGGAGTAAGTAGTATCCAATTGAAAGAATTCGTAAATGGCAGTCGAGGAATTACAAACTCTTTGGCTACTAAGTTTGCGGACGAATTTGGTGGCTCTGCACAATCATGGTTGAACCAGCAGAAACAATATGACGATTGGCAATCAAATAGAATCGAGTACACCGCAAATGGATTGAATGCGTTGAGATATCAGTATCAATATATGTTGGTAATTGACGTTGAACATACTTGTGACGCTAATAATGAAATACCCGTTGATGAACGAGAACTCATTGAATTGGGCGCAGTAATCTTGTGCAGTAAAACATTAAAGGTGGAAGCTGCTTTTTCTAGCCTGATTAAACCGGTAAAGCATCCGATTTTGACCGACTTCTGTGTTTCTCTCACCGGAATTAAGCAAGAAAGTGTTCAGCAAGCCGACATCTTCCCAGTTGTTTTTAATCGATTTTTGGTATGGCTTCAGGACTATCCTGGATATTTATTCTGCTCCTGGGGAGCGTACGATCGTGTGCAGCTAGAGTTGGATTGTAAACGGCATTGTATCGCCGAACTTCATTGCGAACAAGAGCTTAATATTAAAAAAGCATTCGCAAAAATAATGAAAATAAAGCCTCGGGTTGGATTAAAGAGAGCCATGGAATGGTTAAAACTGGCATATGATGGTGAGCATCATAGAGCGTTAAGTGATGCGAAAAATGCAGCAAAAATTTTGAATTTGTTATTGCAACCAGAGCGTTTGGGGACGATATCTAAAAATATCAGGTTAGATATCGATGCTCTAATTGAAGGGAAAGAGCATATTAAAGAGCTGAGTTCTGCTGGCTTTGTTAATGTTTCAAGTGAAAAGAAAACACTGCATCCAGCGAACTGCTTCAAGCAATTCTACTTACCAAAGCTTAAAGCCATTGGAGTAAGTAGCGAGGATATAATTGCACGCTTAGGTATATCAAAGGATCAGTATTGTGACTTCCTGAGTGGAAAAGTAGTTCTTACAAATAGCTTTGCTAAGAAGCTAGCGGCCTTAACAGGAATGCGAGCCGAATTTTGGTTGCGAGCTCAAGTCAAATTTGATGTTGTCACTGAGGATAAGAGTGTTGCGTTAAATTTAAAAGCCGAGTCTGATGAGTTATTTAAGCAGTTTGATAATTCTGAATTACAAGAGAAACTAAAAATCAGCAAAATTGCAGGAGCCGCTAAAGGAATCTTATCTCACATAAAAGCTAACCACAGTATTTCTGATGAAGAGTCGATTTTACAAGCGATAGAGCGAGCGGTTGAAGATAAAAATTCTTCCAAAAATGATAAGTCTTAATCTGGTCAAATATTGTAATGAAGCCTTGATTGGTCTGGAATATTAGAATGAGGGCATAGCTTTAGTATGGATTAAAAAGGGGCAGTAAAATGAATGCATTCAATATCACAATCAAATTTGACCTTAGCGATTACAATATGTCCATGGAAAACATTGATGATTTGCTTTTTGAAGGTGGCTTTGATGATGCTTTTGTTAGTCACTCAGGTACTGGCCAGGTTGAAATAGAAGTCAGCAGGATTGCTGAAACTGAAGACATCTTAAAGGAATCAATAATACGACAAGTTAGTCGTCTGTTCCCAAATGTAAAGAGCTTAAACTAGTTACTGTCAAAAGTATGGAGATGATTGATCGACAATGAGTGTTTGTTATTTAAAAAAGATCTACATGGGGTAAGTTTAATCTTGCATAAAATCATATGCAAGATTAAACTTACCCCATTATTGTGAGGAGAGAATTATGTCTAATGCAGTAGCTAGAAAGTTAGCTGCCTACAGAGAAATTAAACGCATTAAACAAGCAGATTTGTCTGAAGCCATGGGGTTTAATGATAGGCAGACACTTTCATCAATTGAGAATGGTGAAAGGGTTCTAAAACCAAATGAACTAATCAACGCCCTAAAATATATGGGAGTGGCGATGCAAGATTTCCTTGATCCAACTTCTTTAGTTGGTAAGGCAAAATTTTCATGGAGACAGCAAGAAGCATCAGAAGCAGAATTGAATGATACTGAATCGAAAGTGTCGAAAGTGATAGGTTTATTTGAACATATATCCAAAAGTTGTGATAGCTCTACTCCATTTTTACTTAAGCTACCTCTCAGTAAAGATAGTACTATCGATGATGCTCAGGAATATGCTGAAAAGCTAGTAGTGCACTTGAAACTTGGTGAATACCCAGCTAAAAATTTGATGGCCAAAGTGTTTGAATTGGGTATACATACTTTATATTTTGAGCTTAACAATAGAGTATCTGCGGCAGCTGTGAATGTTACAAAAGGTAGCTACATCATTGTAAATAGAAACGAAGTTTTAGGCAGGCGTAACTTCAACTACGCGCATGAGTTATTTCATATTCTTACATGGGATGCTCTTCCACCTAAACGCTCTGAGAAAGCTTATTCAATAAAAAGTGGGAAAAAGCCAATCGAAGAAAAGCTTGCTGATGCGTTTGCTGAAGCACTTCTGATGCCTAAGGAATCTATACTATCAAAGGTAAAAGCATCTAATGGTGTAATTGATGAAGTCTTTATAAATCATTTAGCGAACACATTTGAAGTAAGCGCTATGGCTATGAAATTTAGATTGTTTAGGCTGAGACAAATAACCCAAGCCCAGCTGGATGCAATTGATGATAATGCTCTTCGATTCAATGGAGATAAAGTACCTCAAGAGAAACCGCGTTTATTTAGTGAATTTTTTGTAAATACTTTGCACAAAGCTATACATAATGGCACTGTTTCTGCTCGTAAAGCTTCGGAAAATTTAGATATGGGCTTCTCAGAGATAAATAACTTGATGGCAAGCTATCATCTTGCACCTGCAATTGAACTGTAAGGGGTGGAGATGTTTCAAGATGGACCTTCGAGAGGCGATATCATTTTAATTGACACAAATGTAATTATTCATGCAGTTTATTTAAAGACTTGGAAGGCAATTGCTAGTAATTTTGAGTTACATACAGTTGAACAGGTGATTCAAGAAGCGTTGAAAAAACCACGTGATAAGCCTCCAATTTCCATTAGCGAAAAAGACCTGAGAGCATCATTTAAAGTAATTTATAAAGTAAGCGACGAACAATCGGCTGAATGGATAATTGAATATCCAGAACTAATGGATCTTGCTATTGATGGTGGAGAGGCCGCACTATTATCATATTTTCATGCCTGCGGTGATAAAAAAGTTTGGTTTTTATGCGGTCCGGATGTTGGTTCAATGAAGGGATTAAACACAATGGGAGCATTAGGGCAGTTAGTATCATTGGAACGTCTTCATCAATGTTGTGGTTTGCATAAAAAGTCTGTTGATAATCAATATACCCAAAAGTGGCATGAAAATACCGTTTATGATATTAAGTCTAACTTACGGTAATTTTTCGTAGGTATTGTAAATTTTGTTTATGGCTAAAAAGCTTCTTATTCAATAAAAACTCCTTGCAAACAGAGCTATTGTTCAGTGTTTATCTTTATTATTATGATCCTGAAAATGCAACTTGGTGCTGTGGGTTATTCCCTTATGTTTAAGGCATTTATGTGAAGAATCGTTCACATTTTTAATTGTATTTACTAACTAGATTTAAGAATCAAAGTTGAAAGCTATTCACAATTTTAATTGTCGAAATTGGTTTTGTAACCGATTGAATTTTAAGGACTGCTATTCACAAACTTAATTGTATGTAACCATTTGTTGTCAACCACGAATAAAGTTTGTGAATGGTAGATTGTAAAAAGGTGGCTTTTGCCACCTTTTTTGCATTCTGAGTACATTCAATCGATAAATTGCTGTTTATCGGGTGGCTCTGATGTACCAATGCTGCCTTTAAACAGTAGAAGCTTATGTAATCCTTGAAATTACCTTTTGCATTCAACTTAGCTTTCAAAGCATATTAAATATTTCATAACGCTTATCGCTTTTATTTAACCCACTTATATAACCGTTATTACTGTTTTAACTAAGTGGTTGCCTATGCTTAATTAAGTTTTTGAATTTTAGTTGTTTTTACTGTTATAAAGCGTTGAACGGGTGAGTTTAGCGTTATACTTTTTTGTTTCGCAATATAGAAAAGCTTTATCACACATGCACCTCTATATGAGGACTTTGTTTTATAGCGAGTTATTTGTATTGATGTACAAAATTTTGGTTTATAAAGTTTATCGAACAGTGGTATCTTATGGCGGCATAAACATTCGATTTGTTAAGCCACATGTTGTACGAATATTTTGTAAAGGCCATTTCCCTTTCTCCTAGTGAACAAAAATTATTACTTGCTGAAGTTAGCACTGAGCATCCTGAGTTATATGATGAACTAGTTGAGATGATTGCAGATGATCAACGTCATCAGACATCAGGTACTACGATATGGTCTTCTTTACTTGCCAACGAAAGCGAAAATATCTTTGAATCAGCTCAAGATCTTATTGGTAGAACGATGGGATCTTTCACGCTCATAGAGTTATTAGCACAGGGCGGCATGGGTAGTGTTTACAAAGCGTGTCGAAGTGATGGGCAGTTTGAGCAAACAGTAGCCATTAAAGTGCTCTATCAATCTTTAGAAAAAGTTATCGGAGAAAAAGCACTGATCCGCGAAGCAGGTTTTATGGCCAAACTTGCACACCCCAATATTGGTAAAGTGTTTGATGCGGGTCTTAGCGAATATGGCGACCGATACATCATTATGGAATTCGTTGATGGCTGTACGATTGATAAGAAGTTCAGTCAACTAACGGTGTCGCTGAATCAAAAATTGTCTTTATTCAGTAATATTTGCGCAGCAATTAATCACGCACATCAAATGCAAGTGGTACATGCCGATTTAAAACCTTCCAATATTCTTATTGATAAAGCCAATGAAATAAAAGTACTCGATTTTGGTATATCTCGCATGTTTAATAGCAGAGAAGGAGATAAAAATTCAATTTATACCATGTACTTAAATGCAATGACCACGAGTTATGCAAGCCCTGAGTTACTCGCCGGTGGTCGTCCATCTATGCTGAGCGATATCTATGCGCTAGGAAAAGTTCTAGAAAATTTGATTGTTAAACCTTTAACCAGTAAATCACGTTATTTGGCAGAGCTAAACAGTATTGTTGTTAAAGCGACTGCAGAGCGATTAACTGACCGATACGCTTCGGTTATTGAGTTACAGCAAGACATTGAACGATTTATTAATAAAAAAGTGGTAAACGCCTACAATGCAAGCCCTTGGTATCGTTTTAAAAAGTTTGTTTTTGTTCGTCATCGAATAGCTTCAGTCAGTGCTTTTTTAGGTTCGGTATTTATTTCGGTATTACTTATTAGATTGTTTTTCCAAAATGAAAGCTTGCTTAGAGCGAATGAACAATCAGATTTAATGACGCAAAAGTTAACGCAAATTTTGGCGTTGATGGACAGAAAAAAAAGTAATGGTGTTGATGTAAATCCAGAAAGATTGCTGGCAAGTACCCTGGAAATTCTACAAGACGATAGATTAAATCCTGATTCGGTCGCACAGTTAACCTTAACATTGGCTAATAGTTATAACAGTAAAGGGTATACTGTTGAAGCGCGGAGGTTGTATAAAAAGATCATCAAGGATGTAACTCAGTTAAGTGATCCCGATATAGCGTATGAGGCTGCATCTAACCTAATTCAAATGTTAACGCATTTGTTTGATCTTGATCTAATTGATGAAGATACCAATCAATTGGTTGCACGACTTAGTTTTATTGATGACGATAAGATTGTACCTGACACCATCACGCAAGCATTTTTCTATCATCGTTATATGGATGGCACCAAGTATACCCAAGCAACATCAGATGCTAGAGTTGCAAGTGGAAATAAACATACCGAGCTTTTACGTGGGATAATTAACCATTTTTGGGATGCGTTGTCTTTAAAGCAACAGGCTGAAGTGACTGGCTTTTTAGCACGCGGCTTGCTGACCCAATTTGAATTTTCCAACAATACCATTTACCCGTTTGAACAATATCCAGATAATGTCATTAATGACCACATCGCCCCTGTATTACGTGAGAGTGTTAATTTACTGGAACAATCTCTGTTATTGCATCGAGAAAACAATGGCTTAGATGATATCGCCCGAGGTGAACTGGTTTTAGTAAAACTGTATAATTATCTTAATCAACCTGATGTTGCAGATGAACACGGGCGTATTGCCATTGAGTATAGTGAACGTGTGTTGGGAGTTAATCACCCCAATTTAATAATGCGTTATGGCGAACTCTCCAAAGGCTATTTATATTCCAACCCACAAAAAAGCGTGTCATTAGCGTATAAAGCAGTGTCGCAAGCTGAGCAATATACCGATATCACTGGCGGACATTATTTACAGGCGATGAATGTGTTACTCAATGCATTAGAAGGAGCTGGTGAATTTAGTCAATACCAAGAGGTTGCTCAGCGTTATTTTGACTATTATTTAGCATCGTCCAGCCAAGAAAGAACACCATTCGTTGTTGGTTTAGTCGCAAATGCGATGAAAGGGTATTACCGCACGTTAACGGCAGCCCCACCAGAAGTAGAACTACTTTTAAACTCCATTAAAAATGATATCCAACGACTAAGCACTACACAAACAAGAAAAAATGTCGACTATGGGGCAATAATTAACGAAGGACTCATTGATGACTTAGACATTATTGCAAAGCTTACTTATATCGATACGCCAGCTCCTGTTTTTATTGAGAAATATCAAGAATATACGAATGAAAAATCGGCGTTATCAACACTGCGTGAGCGTATTGAGGTTTTTTGGTATAAGGCGTTATTTTCACAGTCACTCGACGTAACAAGTGTATGGCATTTTTACAAGGCAGTACCTTGGAGTGGCTATGAAAAATCATACTCTATTTACAAATTCGATTTAGATTTAAAAGTCGCAATGATCATGATGAATGCTGAGCGATTTGATTACGCTGAGAAAATGTTAAACGAAGCAAAGTTAATATTGTCCAACAAAGTATTGTCGCAAGATAATGCATGGCAAACGAAGCTTGGCATAGTCGAAGCGGCGTTTTTAGCGAATAAGCGCGATAAACAGCAAACTCGCGAATCACTATCGTTATTAAAAGGAGCTTTGAACACTCATTTTCCTGGCGACTCTTTGTATCATCAATTTGTAGCGCGTTTTGAAAAATAACGTTAGTCATTGTGGAATATTGATTGTATTACGTCAGCTGCATTAGCGGCCAAAATTAGTTTAACATAGGGTAATTTTTACCTAAGGCAGATCTAAGTTATGTTGCTTGAAAAAGTGAAAGCTCACAGAACGATAGACATGAATCGTTTTGGTCGTAATTTTTTTGTCGGCGACATTCATGGTAATAAAACTGCACTAATAAATCAGTTGAACGAATTAGCATTTGATTTTACACAAGACAGATTATTTTGTGCAGGTGACTTAATTGACCGGGGGCCTGAGTCGAAAGACTGTTTAGAATTATTGATGGAACCTTGGTTTTTTAGCACGTTGGGCAACCACGAAGCAATGTTTTTGCAGGGCTTTGATGAAGCTGCTTATTGGGGAGTACTATTAAAAAATGGTGGTCGTTGGATAAATGATTATCAAGACGATATGCCCGCATTGTTCAGCTTAGCGCAACTTATTCGTATTAAAATGTCATTGTCTATAACCGTAAAAACAGCCTTTGGTAATATCGGAGTGGTACATGCAAATGCCCCCAAAGATTGGCTCGCGTTACAAACGCTTAACGTCAATCATGAAAGTGTACCACCGTATATTTGGCAACGTACCGACTTCAGTCATCACCATTGTTTACCCATAGCAAATGTTATGGCTGTAGTACATGGGCATAATTCAGTCGCCAAATACCAAATCATTAATAATCAACTGTGGATTGATACTTACTCTAAATCTGGAAAATTCACGATTTTAGAAGATATTCAGATTGCAGAGAAAATTAAACGTAGTCACTAGCATGGAAGAACAAGAAGTACTTAAACTTATCAAGGGCTGGCAATTAGGCGAGCCGAAGGCAACAAAATTGTTAATGAATTTTGCCTATTTGAAAATTAAAGAATACGCAAAAATAAATCATGAAAATCTCCCTGAAGACGCGAATACCGCAATCATCAATATGTCGGCAACCGATATCGCTCATGATGCGTATCTAAAATTAACACAGGCGGAATCTCAAATTTCTATTGAAACGCAGCGTCAGTTTTATAGTTATGTAAATTCAGCCGTAAGAAATGTGTTTATTGATCACTATCGCAAACAGGTGAAAGCGAAATCAAGAAACCCAGATAAAACGCAGTTTGAATCAACACATGTAATCAATAAAGCAGATGAAAAAGCCACTCAGCACACGGCAATCATCACCATGAATGATGAAATTGAATTGCTAACCGCAGAGTTTCCTCGTCAAGCTGAGGTTCTTGAACTTCGATATTTCGCCCAGAGAAGCAATAAAGAGATCGCTCGTTTGCTTAATGTATCAGTAAGAACCATTGAAAATGACCTACGTTTTGCTAGAGCATGGTTGAAGAAAAGGCTTAGTTAACGCGTTTTTAATAAGCCAATTTAATTGCGTTAAAACACCGACATCATGTCGGTGTTTTCGCATGTAAATGAGAGAATAAACAATAAATATAAAAATGTAATTATTGTTGTGGTTTTTTTTAAACTGTACGTCAGTACATTTTAATTGCGGTCATTTGATACCTTGTTGCTGTCGAGCAAAGTCAGTACGAGGAAATTTAAATGATTACAACGTATAGCAAATTGGTAGTAGCCAGCGCTATTTCACTATCTTTAATGGCATGTGGGGGAAGCGATAGTGACTCTTCAAACAACGCAGAAAATTTCATTCCTCCAGCTAATGTTGTTGTCACCGGAGAGTTTAAGCACTCTGCTGAAACTGGGAAATATTTTGCTACTGAAGAATATCCTTCATATGTTCAATATGGCCAAAATGCACAACATTGTTATCAAAATTACAACGATTATTACTATGAAACCGACAAAGTGATGGTATTTGGTAATCCAGGATTACCCGAGGATGATTTTACGCAAGCTGCAAAATGGGTAGAAAGTAACTTTCCTAGCGCCCTTGCTGCGTTTGGGCTGACAGAGCAAGAGTATTTTGCAGCTAGAGGCAATATCCGGTACGACGCTATTCGTTTTATTAGAGACATGTTGAAATACAGCAATGCGATAGATTTCCCATACCCCACTGATTTTGATACTTGGACGGAGCAAGCACAAGAGGATTGGGCATACGATACTGCGCAATCACTGTCTTATGAAGAAGTAGACGCTGTCTTAGCTAACAACAATTATATTGGATATTTAATTAACGATGTTGGTCTGGAACAAAAAATTTATGTGTGCCTTCATGAGCAAGATAACCCGTATGGCTGGGGGGAGGGCTCTCAGATAGGCATTACTATAGGTGCAAAGTCAATTTACAAACCGAATGATATTGATCAATTGATCCAACATGAACTTATTCACACACTCCAAATCGCTATTTCAGGCGACATTGACGGGCTGAAACTACCGCGCTGGTTTAGTGAAGGTCAAGCCGTTTACCTCAGTGGTATGAGTGTCGCTAAAAAAGAAGATCATCAAGAATACAATCCAACACAAGTGGTTACTTTTTGGGATGAATATGGCGACCCAAGCGACGCGTATAAACATTATGGTCTCGCATATCAATATTTAGCGGATGCAAATTCAGCGTCATCAATTTTTGAGATGTTGACAGAAATAGGCAGCCAACGAATTGATTGGCAACTACAAAACAGTGTGAGCTTTCCTGAAATCCACAACTATGTTGAAGCTTTTGATAAACACATGAAACAGCACAATGGCACGCCGCTTACTGTTGAGCAGTATCGTAATAACTATCACGGCTTAATGAGCAGTTATGCGAACTAATTTACATCGAAAGACAATCGTTTTTTAGCCCTTCGGTTGTCATCGTTATTTGCTATAGATTCACATCATAATAAAAGGAAAAGCGTTAATGAAATTATTAAAAAGTACCTTGTTGTCGTCGCTATTATTGTTGCTGACTGCCTGCGGTGGTCATGGCTTTGAAGGTACATATACCTCAAAAGTAGATTCAACGTTAATGCAAGGCATGGTTAATGGATTACCTAAAACGACATTAGTTATAGGTGACAACTTTATTGAAAACAACGGTAACAGGGTCATCGTTGATGAGATTTTCATTAGAGAAAGTGCAGGCAAAGAATACCTTGTATTTAAATATGGGCAACAAGAGCAGGTGCTTAACATTATTGACAGCGACACGCTTCAGCAAGATATGGGCATGGTAAAAGTGACTTTTAAACGTAAGTAACTCAATTAGCAGGCTCATTAAGGTAATAAATTTCACTAGCTTGCCAGCTGAATAATTAGATAAAAAGTATAAAAAGAAGGAATGATTTAACATGAAATCAGTAATTAACCGTAAATTGTCTTTAATCGCGACAGGTGCAATTTTCTTGATAGGCTGTTCTAAACATCCAACAACTGTTGCTATTGATAACGAACGATTACCATCTGATATTGAGGTGTCATCAACAGCGTACATTTTCAACAATGACCTCGCAATGGCCGCAGAGAAAGATGGAAAAATTGCCAAACTATACCATCAAGTCGATGAGTTGATACGTGGAGAAATTCCTGCTGACTTATCTGATGTTGACGTTGCAACAGATGCCTATATCAAGGCATTAAACGACGTTAGAGCGCAATATGCGAAAATACCAGAATTAGTTAAACAAGCGCAACAAGAGCGTGTTGCGATAGAGCAAGAAAAAGTTGATGACATTCAAGCAAAAATCGCCCAGCAAAAAGAACTGCAAGCTAAGTTAGACGAATTTACAAAACCAGAGCGTCATGCACTTGCTAACGCGGAAAAAGCAGTCTTAGCTAAAGAAAAAACACGTAAAGAAGGCAAAACGGCACTCATTAAGTCGATAAACAACTACATTGTGTCGAGTCGTATAGCGATTAAAAAGCTAGACGAAGAAAGCAGCGACCCTGTTAGTTGGAGTACGAAAAATAAATACCGAGGAAAGTGTCCAGACAGAAGAGGACATTACCTTGTTGAAAATCTTGCGCATTTATCCGAGTGCCTTTACTTTTCGCCAGCCTATAGCTTACGTAAAAATAGTAATATCGAACAAATAGCTGAAGTTATCGAAAAAAATGTCGAACCTTACATTGAAGCAGATTGGGCGCTTAAAATGTCGGTGGGCACTAAACTTGGTCTTTACAAAAAATATAATGACGCCAAAAAAGATCTCGAAAAAGCGGTGATTGTTGCTGAAAATAATACTGATGTTAACGCTAATAAGGTTAAACGTGAGCTGAGAAACCTACAGCGTAAATTAGAATATGCTAATCATGACGTAAACCGTGTCAAAGAATCACCTATAACGGAAGATCAAATTATTGTTCAAAACAAACCATATTTGGACGCAAAAAATCTATTAGCGCAATCGATCAGTGATATGAGAACTGCACAACAAGAAAAGTTTTTGGCGAATGGGGTTTTGATCGCAAAAGGCGACATAAATGGTATGACTGGCGAGTTACCTTCAGGTAGTGGCGATTTTTTAATGCTGCACATGAACTTATCTGATGGTTATCGTAAACAAACGATGAATTCGTTTACCAACTTAAACCAGCAATGGACAGAACAAGTACTTATTTCGCGCGATAATGCTTATTTTGATATGGCACTAAATATAAAAGATGATGGACAAGCATTAGATCAAGCCATTTCTGCTTACAAAACCTATCAACGTAAATACGCTGATGCTAAAAAAGGGTAAAACGAGATGCGAACACAGGTAGGTTAACTACCTGTGTTTTGTATATTAAAGATGTTCCACATGATCATGATGGAACATTTTTTGTATATATGTTCAAAACCATAGACATAAGTGCATGTGAACATTAGCATTAGTGTTGTTATTATTTCCCTGTTCCTCGACCAACTTGCTTATAAGGAATAAACGAATGAAACAACGCTATTATGCATTTTTAATTTATCTGTTCAGCACCTTATCTTTTAGTGCTGAATGGCAGAGCCTGTTGGACAAGCAGCTTGAACATTGGGATATTTATTTAAGTTATAAACATAAAGAATCTTACGACGGCAGTGTTCCAACAAATAAAAATGGACAACCGATAGCACCAATTGGTTTAAATACTGATAATGATAAATATCAAGTTTTCACTGTTATTGAGGAAGACGGACAACCTGTTTTGAGAGTATCGGGGGAAATTTATGGTGCTGTTACCTCAAAGGCCTCTTACCGAAATTACCATTTTAAATTGCAATTTCGTTGGGGTGACATAAAGTGGCCTCCCCGTGAAAACAAACTGCGTGACAGCGGTATTTTGTATCATGGAATAGGCGAGCATGGTAAGGAATATTACCGTTCTTGGATGTTATCTCAGGAGTTTCAAATAATGCGTGGGCATATTGGTGACTACTGGAAACAGGCAACGTCTGCCATAGATGTTCGTGCGTTTCAGCCAGAATATATTATGAACCCAGTAGCTGATGAGACCCAACCCTTTTTGAAAGTTGGTACTGGCGAAGAAGTCGATGGTTTTGTGTTGCGCAAAGAAAACAGAGAGAAGCCGCTCGGAGAATGGAACTCATTGGAGCTAATCTGCTTTGAAGGGAAAAGCCTGCATATTGTTAATGGCGAAGTTGTTATGGTGCTTAAAAATTCGCGTTATCTCAAAGATGGCGTGCCAACAAGACTGGCCGAGGGTAAAATCCAATTACAAAGCGAAGCAGCCGAATTGTATTTTCGTAAAATACAAATTCAGCCTTTAACCGAGCTACCAACAAAGTATGCCGCATTGTTTCAGTAACTCATGTGAACAAATTTGATTGCGTGCGGATACAAGTGTGAATATAGATGTTTGGCCTCAACTTTTCAGAAAAACTTTACGCGAACATAACAGATTAATTAACTAATCTAGCTAATTTAACTGGTTCGTTAATTATGAGCACTTTTAACGGTAGACACTATAATTATAAAAAGCTCTTTAAAGACAAGAGTTAATTGATGGCAGAGGGATATTGCAAAGAATAATAGCTTTTTCTGAATTGGAGGAAAAATGCCGTCAAGCGAAGAACTTATGCGAGTAATAAAGGTTCAGACAGAAATTGCTAAACTAGGGTTAGATTTGGGCGCTGTAATGCAATATGTTGTTGAACAAACCTTAAATTTGATAAGTGCAGATGGGGCAGCGATTGAATTAGCTGAAGGCGAAGATATGGTGTATCGAGCTGCCGCTGGAATATCGTCTGAAAACCTTGGCTTAAGACTAAAGATGAGCGCTAGTTTATCTGGCTTATGCGTCACGTCTGGAAATGTTCAATTGTGCTCTGACTCAGAAGCTGATCAGCGCGTCGATCGTTCTGCGTGTCGACAGATTGGTTTGCGGTCAATGATTGTTTTACCTCTTAAGTATATGGATACCACTGTAGGTGTTTTAAAAGCCATGTCATTAATGCCAAATAATTTTAGTGACAAAGAGACTGATTTACTGAATATACTGACTGACATGATCGCTGCCGCTATGTTTTTTGCGGCGAAGTATGACAAGGATGCTTTGTACTATAAGGCTACACATGATTGTATGACGGGATTGGCTAACAAAGCTTTATTTATGGATCGATTAAGGCACACAATTAACCAATCAAATACAGAGCATCACCAATCAGCCATTGTGATAGCTGATATGGATGGGTTAAAACAAGTAAATGATAACTACGGCCATCGAGCAGGGGATGAGGCGATAAAGGAATTTGCCTATCGCTTAAAGCTGATTATTCGTAGATCTGATACAGCAGCCAGAATTGGCGGTGATGAATTTGGGCTTATATTGACGCCTATAGAAAATCACGAAGCTTTAGAGATAATTATTCAACGGCTAAAATCGAAGCTAACTTATCCACTTGAATTCGAAAACAACCAGTTTAAACTCATGGCTAGTGTAGGAAGTGCGTTGATTCCTCACGATGGCAGAGAAATAAATAATTTGATAGATACTGCAGACCAACGAATGTACTCAGTTAAGAAATATCGAAAAAATAAACGTAGAGTTTAAAATTAATAAAAAGAACATAATGCAGTAAAAGAAAAGGGGTTTCTCGCCATTTTAAAAAGAATTTAAACCTGAACCGCAATATTTTAATGTGATAATATTTACTTTTGGTATTTTTATTCGCTAGGGAAGTCGTTGTGGCTAGAGTTTACGTAAGCCTTGGAAGTAACATTAATCGTGAGTATCATATTCGTCGTGCTTTAGACGCGCTAGCGAGCTATTTTTCTCCGCTTATTCTCTCTAAAGCATATGACTGTGAGCCTGTGGGTTTTATTGGTGATAATTTCTTAAATTTAGTGGTAGGTTTTGACACCGACTGTTCAATCGCTGAGATCACGGCCATTTTACGAGAAATTGAAGATGATAACGGCCGCGTAAGAACAGGCCCCAAATTTTCTGCTAGAACGTTAGATATTGATATTCTTACTTATGATGATGTAGTTGGTCACGTTAATGGCGTTACATTACCTCGTGGTGAGATTACTGAAAATGCTTTTGTTTTATTACCGCTAACAGACGTTGCTGGCGAACAACTGCATCCACAACTACAGAAATCCTATACCGAAATCTGGCAAGCTTATGACCAAGCGAGTCAAAAATTATCTGTGATTGATTTTTCCTGGCAACCTAGCTGAAGTAAATAAACGGTTAACCAGCTAGCCTTTAAAACGCATGTTATAAGTTGTTTTTTGAGCAGTTTTTTATGTATTAGCCAATTAATATTTGGTTAAAGTCAGCAACCACATGAACCAAATATTATCGTAAAACGTATATACTTAAGATGATAAAGAATTATAAATAGGCCAAATCCATGAACCACAATGCCATAATAACAATTACTAACTTAAGGCTACGAACCTTTATCGGCTTTAATGAAGAAGAAAAAAGTAAGCAGCAAGATATCGTTATTAACGCTGAAGTGCATTATCCCGTGAATAAGTTATGTTTAAATGACAACGTTGATAACGCTTTAAACTATAAAACCATCTGTAAAGATATTATTAGTCACGTTGAAAACGGGCGTTTCTTATTATTAGAGAAATTAACCAGTGATGTACTTGGCATTTGTGTCGATCATCCGTGGGTTAATTACGCCAAAGTAACCATTGATAAGCCTCATGCCTTACGTTTCGCTGATTCAGTGTCTTTAACCTTGAGTTACCAAGCAGAGTCAGGAGAGTCATCATGATTAGTAACGAAGCACAATTGGTGCGTGACACACTTATTGAGAAGGGCTTAGAAACGCCTCTTGTGCCAAGCTCAATGTCTGCCGAAGACAAGTACGGTCGTATTAAGGGGTTGTTAACCGAGGTGGTAAGTACACTAGGCTTAGATTTAAGTGATGACAGTTTAGCGGAAACGCCGCACCGCATAGCTAAAATGTATGTGCATGAAATATTTTCGGGTTTAGATTATAAAAATTTTCCGTCAATTTCCGTTATTGAAAATAAAATGGCCGTTGATGAAATGGTGAAAGTTACTGATATTAATTTAACTTCAACATGTGAACATCATTTCGTGACAATAGATGGTTTAGCCCAAGTTGCTTATATTCCAAATAAAAAGATTATTGGTTTATCAAAAATAAATCGCCTTGTGCGTTTTTTTGCACAACGTCCGCAAGTGCAAGAGCGCTTAACTCAGCAAATATTGGTAGCAGTACAAACCTTAACGGAAACAGACAATGTCGCTGTTTCGATTAATGCAACGCATTATTGTGTAAAATCACGAGGTATTATGGATGTAAACTCAAAAACATCTACTACTGCATTAGGGGGGATTTTTAAAACGAACCCACAAACACGTGCGGAGTTTTTAAAGTGAGCCAAGTAATATTAATTACCGGTATTGGCAAACGGTTAGGTTTAGCTTTAGCACAACAGATGTTGGCGCAAGGATACAAGGTCGTTGGTACCTATCGAACGGAATACCCTGTGCTAACATCGCTGAAGCAACAAGGTGTTGACTTATATCAAGTTGATTTTTACCAGCAAGCGCAGGTTGACGACTTTATTGCAAGCATAAAACGTGATTACCATGCATTGCGCGCTATAATCCATAATGCATCTGACTGGTTGCCTGACAATTATCAACTAGACACAGACCATTACGCACCCGCAGAAATTATGCAAAAAATGATGACCATACATGTTGGCATACCATACCAGCTAAATTTGGCTTTACAGTCATTATTAATAGCTAACGATAATACCGAAAGTAACTTTGCAGATATTATTCACATTAGTGATTATGTCGCTGAAAAGGGCAGCAAAAAGCATATTGCATATGCGGCAAGTAAAACGGCGTTGAATAGTTTAACCATGTCTTTTTCTGCACTTTTAGCGCCTAAGGTAAAAGTGAATTCTATATCACCTGCGTTAATTAAGTTTAATGAAGGAGATGATGATGCGTACAAAGAAAAGGCGCTTTCTAAAGCGTTATTACCTAAAGAAGCTGGCTTTAATGAAATAACACAAGCGATTGAATTTATACTTAATAGCCAGTTTATGACTGGACGCAATTTACAACTAGATGGCGGCAGACATTTAAAATAGTGTTACCGAAGCAACGTTTACCTTAACTCGTTCATCACTTGAGTAACTGTTATTAATGCAAAAGCGTAGTCTCTCTGATGTGACTACGCGTTTTTTTCATCATATTATTTATTTTTTTGCTCGGCAGTTTTACTACAAACCTTTTAAAATAACCTATGCTTAACATTCCGCTCAATAGATTCTGTCTATCTATAATAATAAGGACTTGTTAATGCTTTTCACTCGAATATTACTGTTATTTGCGATTACTAACATTTTATTAGTGAACGCGAATGCAACCGAAAAAGAAGTGCCTTCCCATTACTTTACCGCTGAACGTGTATTTGATATCGAATATGCCACGGATCCTCAAATATCACCCAACGGTAAAAAAGTTGCTTATGTGCGCCATACTATGGATAAAATGACGGATCAAGACAAAAGTCAGATATGGCTTATTGATCTTGTTTCCGGTAGCCATTTGCCTCTACTAGAAGGGAAACAATCAAGTTGGTCACCGCGTTGGTCGCCAGATAGTAAAACACTCCTTTATTCAACTACGTCTGATGGTAAGGTTGAATTAAGGTTATTCTTTGTCGCCGCTAACCGATCCTTAACATTATCGCAATTTACCCGTAGCCCTTCTAATGCTGTTTGGTCACCAGACGGAAAACAGATCGCTTTTAATATGTTTGTTAAAGGTGAAAAGCCGAGTTTCGCTAAGCCCATTAGTGCACCAGAAGGCGCAACGTGGAATGAAGCCGTTAAAGTTTATGATGACTTAATTTTTCGTTTTGATGGCTCAGGGTATTTAGAAGTAGGTACCGACCAGGTGTTTTCGCTTCCTGTAGAGGGGGGCACACCTCGGCAGTTAACTTTCGGCGAAGCCGATTTAACCATGGCGAGTTGGTTAAACAATAATACGATTTTGGTCGAAGGAAATACTAATGATGATCGTGATATCGATATTATTGAAAGTGATATTTATCGTATTTCACTCGATAATTTATCAATGCAGGCACTTACAGACAGAGATGGTCCAGATAGTTCACCAATTGTCTCACCGAATGGCAAATTAATCGCTTATCGAGGATACACTGATAAACGTTTGTCTTATCAGCAAAGTAACCTCTACATTATGGACGCCGATGGCGGTAACAAAAGAGAGTTAGCGAAAGACTTTACGGGTGCAATTGGGCAAATGCAATGGTCGCCAGATGGGAAATCTTTATTGGTATTATCTGAAGATCATGGTGTATTAACACTGTTTAATATTAGCTTGCGCGGCAAGGTTAAACCGGTTACGTCAAATATTGGTGGTGGCTCAATAGGACGTCCTTATGCAAGTGGTAGTTTTTCGGTTAGTGCTAATAAACAACCAAAAATTGCCTACATGTTAGGTTCTCCTGACCGACCATCAGAAATAAGTATTACCTCGATTACAGGGAAAAACAGTAGCGTACTTACAAAGCTTAATAATGACTTATTGCCGTATTTGAACATGGCAACGGTTGAAGAAATTAAAGTAACCTCTAGTCATGATGGCAAAGAAATTGAAGCGTGGGTCGCACTACCGCCAAACTTTAAGGCAGATGGAAGTTTTCCGATGATATTAGAAATTCACGGTGGTCCTTATGCGATGTATGGTCCTTACTTTGGTAGCGAAATTCAACGATATGCTGCAGAAGGTTACGTAACCGTATGGTCTAACCCTAGAGGTTCAACAGGCTATGGTGAAGATTTCGCCCTAGAGATAGATCTAAATTATCCAGGCAATGATTATCATGATTTAATGTCAGTGGTAGACGAATTGATTAAGCGTAAATATGTGAGTGATGAGCGCTTGTTTGTGACCGGAGGCTCCGGCGGTGGCATTTTAACCGCATGGATCGTGACTAAAACAAATCGATTTGCAGCTGCTGCGTCTATAAAGCCGGTGATCAATTGGATGACGATGGCTTTAGCTGGCGATATTGCACCTTTTGTTAGACGACATTGGTTTAGACAAGATCCTTGGTCAAATCCTGATGCATTTTTAAAATATTCCCCGATCCGTTACATGGATAAAGTCACGACACCAACAATGGTAATGGTCGGCGAGGAAGACTACCGAACGCCCACATGGGAGGCAGAACAATTTTATACTGCGTTAAAAATGCTTGATGTTGATACGGCATTAATTCGTGTCCCTAATGCGCCTCATTACATTGCCTCTCGTCCGAGTCGGCTTATTGCCAAAACTGATAATATTATGGGCTGGTTTGCTAAATACGATCCAGTAAAAATTAAACAGAAAGGTAATAAAGAATAACTTAACTTACGCGCCTGTTAATTTCTTTAGTAGGCGCTTTTATGTATTGTAAACGTAGCGGGCATTTGCTGTTAGCCCTCATACAAACGGCAAGTCATCATAGTCTATTCTACTCTAGCATGTACTTATATGTAGCAGGTATAATCTGCTTTTCACATTAACGATGTATCGTTAACGACTATTTTCTTTATTTCACTGTTAGGGGCGTTATGCCAGATTTTCTCCTTTCTCAAATATTGGTTACTTTTACATTAGCGATTGAATGCTATGCCATGCAACTTAAGAACAAAGATCGTATTTTGGCGCTCTTATCGTTGAGTTGTTTGTTTAATGGCATCCACTATTTATTGTTAGATCAACCAACGGCAGGCTATATCTTTTTATTTTCTAGTGTTCGCTTTTTAATCTCTATTAAATGGAAGTTACAATGGATGGCGGCAGCGTCGCTGTGTGTGAGTTTATTTATTACGATATATAGCTATATTGGTTTTTTAAGTATTTTAGGTTTTTTCGCAACCGTGTTTATTACGACGGGCTCATTTAGTAAAAATGATAAGTTTTTACGTTTAATGATGATTTTAGGCGGATCACTGTGGTTGCTTCATAATATAATTTTATGGACGCCTGTGGGGATATTAGTTGAGATAATTTTTGTTGGTAGTAGTGCTATCGGCTATTATCGCTATTACCTTGCCGGACGATTAAAAAATAACGCGGTAAAAGAGCCAGAATAAAACGTTACTATATTGAAGTTACTATATATTGTCGCATCTGTTGCTAACACGACAACTCTTGCGAGTTATAGTAAAGAAACCTAGTGTTAATTATCAGCAGGCTGGTGTTTTGTTGGTTTAACGATTGCGTTAAAAAGGATAATTGAGGCTTAACAATGAAGAGGGTGTATACCAATGAAAGTCGCTTTCTTGTAAATAACATTAAAGATCTCATCGATGCTCAAGGTATCCCGGTTTTTGTTAAAAACGAATACGCACAAGGTGCGATGGGGGAAATTTCTCCATTTGATTGTTGGCCTGAAGTCTGGGTTGTAAATGATGCTGATTATGAACGCGCGAAAGACATTATAGATAGAGCGCATCAGAATCAATACGCTGATGATTGGATATGTAATCATTGTAGAGAACAAAACGCTGCCTCATTTGATATTTGTTGGAATTGTCAGCAAGAAAGTAAATAGTACGAGTAGGTTTGTGTTTTACGTGTTGACCATGGATATCTTTAACAACTATGATAAAGCGCAGTAAAAACAGCATCAACAGCGTAATAAGGAGTGTTACACAATGAATTCGCTTGCTACTAAAGAAAAAGTTGCGCTTTTTAGCTGCTTACTCATTGCCTTTGCATTGTTGATTGCAGGCGCATACAAGTTTTTACTTGCGCATATCTCGGGTTTAGCATTATTAAACATTTTAGGTGTTAGTCTTATTTTCATTGGCACAGGATGTACGCCAAAGCTATTCTTTACTCCGATAAAACAGCTGTTTTCCAGCACACATAAACAATACACTTTGATTAATGAAAAAATACAGCAAAGCATCGTGATTATTGGTTTGCTTTTGGCAATGGTTGCCATGCTGTTGGGTTTTTAGTTTAATTAGAAAAAGGAGTAAGGTATTGATTAATATGATTATAACTAATTTTTCGCTCGTTAATGATTACCTGATTAAAAATGCATGAAGATGTAAAACAGAAGTTTGATCGCTACCCTAGTCATGTCGCAAAAATACTAATAGAAGTCCGTTCATTGATTTTTAGTATCGCGAAAGATAATGGCATCGAAGATTTATCTGAGACTTTAAAGTGGGGTGAACCTAGCTATCTTTGCAAAACAGGAACTACCATACGCTACGACTGGAAAGAAAAGGATCCTCACCACTTTTTTATTTATTTCCATTGCCAGACTAGATTAATTGATACGTTTAAAGAAGTATATGGCGATACATTCAACTATCAAGGCAATAGAGCCTTAGTCTTTGCTTTAGGTGACCCAATACCGATTAACGAACTTTCTCATTGCTTGTTATTAGCATTGTGTTACAAAAAACGTAGACACCTTAATCTGTTAGGTGCGTAAAATATATTTTTATAGCTATTCTATGAGCTCCTTCAAACTGTGTTGATAACGATACAGAACGCAGTTACGACGATATGGTTTAAATATTTAATCGTTCGAACGCGGAAAACATTGAACGGATAACGAACAATAGAGATGAAAATCTTGATGGTGCAAAGTGCTTATGAGTTGCGTTTTGTTGATAAAACAAGCGGTATATCGGACTAACTTCCAAGTAAAGACTTGCTTAATAACGATGAACTTATAATTGAAGTATTATGATCACTAAATTAACGATGAGTAACGAGCTTGTTGCTCGCCAGGTTTATCGCGTTTTTCAGCGTTCCTACAAGATAGAAGCGACACTCATTGGTGTTGACAAGTTTCCGCCATTGTTTAGACCATTAGCAGATTTTGTTGATAGCCAAACCGAATTTTATGGTGTTATCGATGGTGATGCGCTGACCGCCGTTATTGAAGTAAGCGCAGATGGTGAGTATCTAATGATTGATAGCTTAGTTGTTGACCCTGATTATTTTAAACAAGGGCTCGCCGGTAAACTGCTGCAGTTTGTTATGGAATACACCAGCTTTAACAAACTCATCGTAGAAACAGCGACGCTGAATAAACCGGCAATAAGGTTGTATCAAAAATATGGCTTTTGTATCAATCGTTATTATACGCCCGCTCACGGGATTGAAAAAGTCGTGATGACGTTGAAATGACGGTTAAATTTAAAAACGATTGAGCCTAAATTAAAGCCGCTGTAACCACATATCGCCAAGTTGTGTTTGGTGCGATGGCATCGAATGGAAAACACGTAATCAACGTCAATGTATCTTCAATAGTTGGTGCTGTTACCGCCATATTTTGTTCATTAACAACATTGACATTTGTTACTTGATAATTGAACTGACCCACACGTGTTTCAACCTTTATTATATCGCCAATAGTAATGTTAGCTAGATTTGCAAAATGCGTATCTCTATGCCCGGCGATAACGGTATTCCCGCCTTTACCCGGTAATGGTGTGCTGCTCATATGTCCAGGACCAAAAGCAAGTGTGCGCCCAGTTGCACCTGCGAGTAAATAGAAATTTTTATCAAGTAAGGTTATCTTTGCAACAGGGTAAGTATCTGCCCATGACCAGGGCGGATGAGCCTCACCTGTTGCTTTTGCTTGTATCCATGCTTCTTTAATTAATACTTGCGCCAATAAAGCTTTAGCATGAATGTAGCCACTTGATGCCAGTAAATAAGTACTGATAGTAAAGCCACAAAGCATGATTAATTTAATTCTGTTTAAACGCCATTTTGCTATTAATGGCGTTTGTTTAATAAACGGAAACATAATGTAAACCCTAAGATTAACAAAGCTAAAACTGCTTGTAATGTCGCGGATGTCGCGGTTTGAGGTAGTACGCCTACTTGGCCATGTGGTCGATGGTTTTTTACTTGTCTGTCGTCGCTCATTTTTTGTGCTGTTGGTGTCACATCTATGGCTACTAGGCTAGTCATAGGGCTTACCAAGTGGTGTTTCATGGCTAATTGCAATATGTTTTGATTAACTGTATCTGCGTCTTCGCCTTTATACTTGTCTCTACTGAGTTGAGCAATTTTTCGTCGTGCCCATAAGGTAGATAACCCTGTCTGTTTACCACTGTTTTGTAATGCTAGGGTTTGTTGCCATTGTTGTTGACGCATTTGCCCCGTTACCTGCATTTCGGTAACCGGCTCTTGGCTAAAATAGCTTATCATGATCGGTTCACCTTGATATAAATCAGGTAATTTTCGCGGATACATCTCTATAGTTTGATTAAAGTTTGCTTCAAGGTTCATGAGTACAGGGGAGCGTAGCTTACTAAATAGCGACTGCATTTGTTGTTGTACACTATTTATCGAATTTACATAAGTGAAAGTACCTTTGCCCATGGTAGCAGCCTCGGTCATAAAGTAACTATTGGGTGCTGCGCCAATACCAACGGTAAAGAGTCGACTACCCTGTATGTGTTTATCAATGTAAGAAAAAAGTGTTGCTTCGTTTCCAACGGCGCCATCTGTGATAAAAATCACTTGGCGTAATCGCTCCGTATTTTGTGCTTGTTGACCAAGTGCTAACTGTAAAGCTGATAGAATTTCAGTGCCACCATTAGCATTTAGCTGTTCAATAAAGGTTGATGCATTGCTTTTATTGATGTCTGAAGCAGGCACCGAGTGTTGATACACCTTATTGGCTGTTGTACTAAATTCAATAATGTTAAACGTATCTGTTTCTTTGAGCTCAGCTACCGCCGAAATTAATGCTTTTTTCGCCTGTTGAATCGAGGTTCCCGCCATGGAGCCAGACGTGTCGATAACAAAAATTACTTCGCGAGATAACGATGCTGCAACAGTATTACTTGTTGATGGCATTAACATGATCATACCGTAGTGTTCTGTGTTGGCTGTTTGAATAAAGTGCGCCGCTGTAGGGGTATTATGTGGAATTGCTTGCCAACGTAACAGGAAATCTCGGTTTGCAATCATGTCTTGTTCGAGCGACACCCTGTATTGTCCAGATGATATTTCATTTGTCATGATAGGGTGGTGTTCACTAGATATGTCAGCGAGAGGAAACCCAGTATTAAGTGTTATATTAATGGCAACCTTGTGCATTGGCTGACTCGTTTCTGAATCGCTATCTTGCCTATTTTCGGTAAATGAAGGTTGAGTTAATCCCCAGCCATTTTCTTGTAAAGTTTGTTGCTCATCAGTTTTTTGGTTTGTTGGTAAATAGCGCTTTGTAATTGTTGTAGGAAAGCGAAGAGTGAAAGTATCGTTATTAAATGCCACTGTTTGTTGATATTCGATTGTCACGGTTATTTTTTCACCAGGCCCTATGTTAGCAACGTGATTTGTGAAAAGGTTTGGTCGGTTTTGTACCAGTAAACTTGCTTTTTTTCCTGTTGCTTTGGCCTGTTGATAGAGTTTCTTTGCTTTTTGTTTTGGATGAATCTGTCCAACAATTTTTCGCTCGCCAATGTGCATTGTTAAATGAACAATCGCGGCATTTTCGGGCAGTGGAAACGCGTAGATACCATTGACCCAATCATCTGTTGGGTTTGAAAATTCCTGAGTAACAACTGCTCGTGCGACAAGTCCTGTGACGACGATATCAACATTTGTATCGATAAGCGGCGATAATAAGTAACCTGGCATGTTCGCTTGTTTTAGAAAGAAGCTGCCTTGTTCTACTTGCCCGTAATGTTCCACACGCACTAGGCTATCTGGCGTAGTATGTGATTGGTAAGAAAGGTCCACTTTAAATTCGCTGTTACTATTTCTTCCATCGAGCAGAAATGACGCTGTACTTGCGATAATTAGCAGTGAAATAACAAGTAATATTCGGATGTGCGTAGTCATGATGTTCTCCATTTTTATCACGCTAATTAAACCTTAATTTTGTGGCTAATTTAGGTAGTAAAAATGGCAATGTAACGAGCAATAATGGCAGAAAAGAGGCAAAGGGTTAGTAAAGGTTTCCATTAACCATTTATATAAAAGTGTCAACAGTATCGATTTTAGGGGCAATAAGGGCTGCAATGTCTATTGCTGCCCTTTAATTATTATAGAAAGGTATAAAAGGAAGTTAGAATAAGTAGGTTACACTTACGCGAAAGGTTCTTGGTTCAATAGGGTGATAGTGAATGTCTTCTTCACCGGAAGCACTTTCTCCCGATAAACGACTTTCATATAAATAATCAATATCGTGATCAGTGCTATCGAGTAGATTTAATACCGATAAACTAAACTTCCAATCTTCTAATAAATATTGCGCCTTGGCATTGACGACACTAAAGGTGTTCGATTGCGTATCTTTAAAACTGTCTAACGTTCGTTTACCAAAGTGTCGAAGTCTAAGCCCTGTATTTATATTGTCATTGATGTGCCAGTTAATACCAAAACTTGCAACAAAAGGCAGGGAACCTTCAATATAGTTGCCTTCATTGGCTTCGTTTTCAGTAAAGCGTGAACGTGTCCATGCAAGTTCAAGATCGGCAACAATTTGTGGTGTTAACCAGTATAACGTTGTGAATTCTGCACCATAACGTTTTGATGCTCGACTTGGCTCGGTATTACCAGCGTCACCAACAAAAACAAGCTCTGAGTCATTTTCTAACCACCATAGTGAAAATGACGCATTATAGTTTTCATAGTCAGCAACCCGTATGCCAAATTCTGCACCTTGTCCTTGTACGAGTAGGTCAACTTTTTCTGCGGCATCTCCCGATAATGGATCGACAGTTATTGTTGCGCCACGCGCATCATTTGAATGAAATGACTGTCCCCAGTTTGCATAGGCTTGCCACGTTTCATTAAATTGATAGCTAAGGCCAGCTTTAAAATTGGTTATACTATCGCTGTCTTCACCACTATTTGACATCAGCTGACTATTAACATCAACGTTCATATAGTCATGACGCACACCGGCATTAACCGAAAGATTGTCATTAATATCAGCGTTAACTTGATAAAAAGCACTTATCGAGTATTGATCTACAGCGTCTGAACGTACATTTGATAGTCGCTTTCTTGCTCGAGTTTTATAAAGGCCCACTTCAGCGATATCGTCAACGCGAAAATCTATACCAAGACTATGATGAATGTGACTATTGCCGTATTGTTGGTTAAACAATTTAACTAAATTTGCGCCAAAAACCTTTCTATCATCCACTTGTTCAAACTGATCACCATTAACGGGATCTTCTAGAAAATAGGTAAAGTTTGAATAGAGATTCAGTGAACTTGCAATTGCATAGGCAGAAATAGCCCAATCATCATTGCGCCAGTTTGCTGATAAACTAAAACGATCTGAATCGCCACCTACGGTCTTATCAATAGAACCAAGTTCGTCAATTAAGTTTTTATTTACCGCGCGAGATGGGATTTGGTCTGCGGCATTCCAACTATTTTCATAACCTAAAAAAGTGAGGTTAAATACGCCATCTAAGAGTTTTTGTTGATAACGAAGCATGACATTCTTTTTATTAACGTCTTCATTAATATTCGTCCAAGGGCCATCGTATTGTTGCCATTCAGCGCCTACAGCAATATTGCCATTTTGCGTTTTAATGTTTTGACCCACCACACCACGACGGTATCCATCTTGTCCGACTTCTAGTTTGGCAAAGGGATTGATAAAGTCAGACATTAATGCAAAATATGCAGAGCCTGCGGTTGAAAAATCACCTTGCGCGCTCTGATAAGGCCCTTTTTGATAATGAATACTTTCAACAAATTCAGGTGTAATAAAATTTAGATCTGCGTAGCCTTGCCCATGGCCATGTGTACGCATATTAACTGGCATACCATCAACGTATGTGCTGAAGTCGGTGCCATGATCTAAATTAAAACCTCGTAAGAAGTATTGATTGGCTTTGCCTGAACCGCTGTGCTGCGTGACTACCATGCCAGGCACGAACTCTAGTATTTCACCTGAACGTAAAATGGGGCGTTGCGCTATATCGCCATATCCAACTAAGCCCTCAGAGGCTGACATGGTTTCACCAACGAGATTTGCGCGCTTACCAAACACAACAAAATGTTCAAGACCTGAGGTGTCTGCAATGGTTGAAGACGAAAGTGCAAGTAAGGCAACAGTAATAATATTTTTCTTCATTTAAGAATAACCAACGACTAAGAGAGAATGCAAAAAGATATGCAATGTTAGTAAAGGCGGCAATTTATCAAATAATGAAAATATTGTTAACGATAAGGCGAGTAACAGCCTGTTTTTTGCGTTGTTTTACTGATAAACGCAATATTAACCAGGGTAAATTGGTGAGGCTGTTTCGTAGCTTGTTTAAACTTCTCGTGATGAACCGTCATTATTTGAATGGCATATTTTTACCATTCGCGCGTTTAACCGCAATGGATTGGTTTTTACCTAGAATGATTTTAATTTGTCGCCATGTTTCAGCCATTAAAAAACGGGCACTACTTTTGTGCCATTGTTGGTTATAAAGGTGTTTGCAGTGTTTTAAAACATCAGGAGATGTTTGTAACAACTTTTCTGCAAAAGCCTTGGCTGCTTCATTTGGATCAGCGGATAATTCAGTCACTAAATTGTGCGCTAATGCTTGTTCACCTGACAATATTTCTGCGGTCATCACTAGTTTTTTTGCCTGATCTATTGGTACTAATTGAGAGAGTGGTTTATTGCCTGCCATATCGGGTATAAGTCCCCATTTTGCTTCCATAATGCTCATAGAGGCATCAGGCGTGGCAATACGAAAATCGGCACCCAAAGCGATTTGCATACCTCCACCCCAACATCGACCATGTATCGCGGCAATAACTGGTACATTTAAGCTTTGCCAACGATAGGATATTTTTTGCGCGAGGTTAGCGCGAAAAGGTAGAACTTTAAACAGCAGTTTAATTGCATTACTTTTATTCACCATGACCGATTTTATATCGAGCCCGGTGCAAAAATCGACACCACTGCCATTTAGGATAACTACACGAACATGTTTGTGTTGTTTAATTTGACTGATGGTTTTGTCTATAGACTTAAACATTGTCATGTCTAAGGCATTATGTTTTTCTGGACGAGCAAGTGTTACCCATGCAATGCCCTGATCATCAATGTCTAACTTTACTGATGTCATATTATTCTCGTTAAATTTTTTATTAAACGATAACTGATGTTTTAACAGAAGGCGATTAAAACTATGTGTAAAGCGTCGTTAGCCTATCAATGTAATCTTGCATTGATTTGCTGTGAGTATTTGCATATTGAATTAACTTTGAATATCACCAATACTGACTGTTCACGTAAGCATTAACTTCATGTATGGCAGATTGGCTTATTACTCAAAACTTAATAACGTATGTAACCTTAACGCCCTCAATCTAGATTTTATAACGACAATATAAGGGAATTTCATTGAAAACAATAGGCATGCTAGGCGGCATGAGTTGGGAATCAACAACCAATTATTATAAAGCGATCAACGAAGGGGTTAAATCTGCGTTGGGCGGCTTGCACTCAGCAAGGATATGTTTGTATAGCGTTGATTTTCATGAGATTGAACAGCTACAACATGCAGGGAAGTGGGATGAACTAGCGTTGCGCTTGTCTGAAGCTGCGATGTCTGTTTCTGCGGGTGGTGCTGATTTTCTTATTATTTGTACTAACACCATGCATAAAGTGGTACCTGAAATAGAAGCAAGGGTAGCATTACCCATTTTGCATATCGCCGATGCTACCGCACAAAAGTTGCAAGCAGACGGTATAAGTAAAGTTGGTTTATTGGGCACACGCTTTACTATGGAGCAAGACTTTTATAAACAGCGCTTAATTAATAAGTACGCAATCAATGTAATAACGCCTAATACAGATGATCAAAGTATCGTTCATCGAATTATCTATGAGGAGTTGTGCTTAGGGGTTATTGAGGAGGCTTCGAGACAACAGTACATCACTATTATTGATAAACTGTATCGTCAAGGCGCAGAAGCCATCATACTTGGCTGTACTGAAATTTCGCTGCTTATAGAGCAACACCATACAGCGGTGCCTTTATATGACACGACTGCAATTCATGCTGAAAGCGCTGTAAAATTAGCCTTGGATGATAATTAACGCTCTTTATTAGAGATGTGTAAATATAGATCTAATAACTGTATGGATGTGTGAATTGATGCTACGCTCATTAGTACATAATTATATTATGGCTTTATATTAACTTGTTATTTTTCAAACAATAAGGATGTACAGTGTTGCCCAACATACGCAGTAAAATTATCGCGGTTATTACAATATTGCTTTGTATTGCAGTTGCTATTTTCTATTATAGTCAACGAGAAGCTGAGCTCCCGCCAATGACCGTTAAGGAGAAGAAAGCAAGGTTTATTTCCTTGATCCTACCTGCAGTAGATACCGTTTATGCAAAACTCATGACACGCTATGAAAATGTAAAGGCAACGATAGATAACGGGAAAAGTAGTGAGCGTATCGAAAAATTAAAAAAAGAGTATAAAGTAACAAGTAATGAAGCGTTACTTGCTGCGCTTAAGCCTCACCCCAAAAGTATTGCTATTGCGCAAGCTGCAATGGAAAGCTCGTGGGCAACCTCACGTTTTTTTCGTAAAGCCAACAATGTTTTTGGTGTATGGTCTTTTGACGAAGACGAACCGCGTGTGCCAGCTTTACAAAAGCGTGGTGATAAAACCATTTGGGTTAAAAAGTACGCGTCAATAGAAGACGCTGTGTATGATTATTACCGTACATTAGCACGCGGGCGAGCTTTTAAAGAGTTTCGACAACTTAACGCAACAACAAATGATCCTTTTGCATTGGTCACGAAGTTAGACAAGTATTCAGAAAAAGGCAGTGCTTATGGTGAAGAACTTGCTGAAATTATCCAATATAATAATTTTGATGATTATGATGAGAGTTAATGGTTGATTAATGTGATTTTTGCCAATCGGTTAATCCGTATTTTTGTAGAATTTTATCGAATTCTCCTGAGCCCCTCAGTTTTTTGGTGCCTTCATCTATCATGTGAATGATTTCTTTTGCTCTTTTACTGTCAGGAGTACATGCGATATAGATAGGTGATTGTTTACCAACAGTTCCTGCTAACTTTATTTTATTACTAATGTTTAAGGACTTTAACTTTGCTGCCATTACTAGCGGGTTTTCTATGATCGTATCGATACGTTCGTGCTGTAATTTTTTAATGTTAGATTGAAGCGGATTCTTTCCACTAACTGCTTTATAGATGTTTGAAGAGGTATTAATGTGGTGGTTTATCTCGTCACTGCTATAGGCATAACCTGTAATTATTCCAACTTGTCTATTTTTTAAAGACGCGACAGAAGTAAAAATAAATGGATCATCTGAAAGAACATATACACCTGTGTTTACTAACCCCCAATGGTGTTTGGGAAACGTAAAATCAGGTGCATCTTTAACATAGGCTCCTACAACACAATCGTGTATTCCTTGTTCAACCTCTAACAGCGCTCTTTTCCATGGTGCTACATCATAGTCAACTGTGTGTCCGTATAAAGCAAATACGCTGTTGGCTAAATCTATCATATAACCTTGCTTATCACTGTTTGGCTGCCCGTTTATTGGGTACCAAGCATCTGCGCGAATAGATATTTCGTCAGCATTACTTTGTACTGTTAAAACACTTAAGAATAATAAGGTATACAGAGCTCTCATGAAACTGATTCATTAATAGTTACCTACTATTAACTGTGGCACAGCGAGTGTTATAAATCAAAAGCCTTTTAGATGGCATTATTTTCACTAAAAAATGTAAAAGTATGATCTTAGGTTGTCTTTATTGCGTAAACCTCTTTAAAGAGTTAGACATGAAAAGTCGACATGAACCATACGGTTTTAACAATTTTCTATGATGGTCAATGTCCGCTTTGTTGTGCAGAGATGGACAGTTTAAAGCGACATGACAAGAACAATGCAATTAAGCTTGTTAATTTGCATCAAGCAGGCTTTGCTACAAATTATCCTCGCATAAACAAAAAAGAGGCAATGCAGATATTGCATGGTGAATATCAAGGAGAAACGTTAAAGGCGTTAGCGGTAACTCATAGGGCATGGACACTCGTTGGAAAGGGACTATATGTTGCACCATTGACGTTCCCCATTGTGAAACAATTAGCGCATGTTGGCTATTTATTCATGGCAAAATATCGTCACCCTGTCTCTTCATTTTTTCATCGTTATTTTGGTATAGGAAAAGCACATTGTGAAAACGGAACCTGCTCAACAACAAGCAATTCTGATCATCGGCGCAAATAGTGAAATAGCCAAAGCACTTGCAACAAAGTTTGTAACTGATAAACAGTATCAACTTATTGTGATAACGCGAAATCCTGTGTTCTATCAACACGAAAAATATGACAGTGTTCAGATTATTCAGGTTGAAGGTTATCAAGAATGTAACATTCAGGCCGCGGTTGCTACGTTAGGAAACTACAAATTTGGAAAGATATTTATTTGTCACGGCTTATTGCATGGCAAAAACGTAACGCCCGAAAAAAGGCTAGAAGACTTTAGCGCAGAACATTTCGCTCAGGTTGTTTTGGTTAATACGACAATCCCGATGTTATGGTTGAAGCATTTAGCGGTAGTCGTAAGTGGTGATATAGACTGCAAAATTGTATTTTTTAGTGCCAGAGTTGCGAGTATTAGCGATAATAGGTTAGGTGGATGGTATAGCTATCGTAGTGCTAAAACGGCACTTAATATGATGTTAAAATCAGCGGCGGTTGAATTAAATAGACGCGCTAAAAACATTAAACTTGTTGCTTTTCATCCTGGTACAACAGACTCACCGTTATCTAAACCTTTCCAACAAAATGTACCAAAAGGAAAGCTGTTTACCAGTACGTTTGTGGCTCAACAACTCCTTAATATTGTTGAGGCCTTGCCACTTGATGGCGAGTTAAGTTACTTAGATTGGCAAGGCAAAGCTATCGATTGGTAATAACAATATTTGCAAGCTCATTTCAACCTGTAGTACGTAATTTAAGGGTTATTTCCAACCTATTTTCCACTGTGTGCTATCTTTTAGGTCTCGCCAGTTAATTGCATACTCGTTGTTATTGATCACTGCTTGAATAACACACTCAGTGACACGCTGATCTTCATCAAACGTGACCCTAATAACACTAAAATGTTTTTCTTTATTTATTACGTTTACTTTAGTCCACTTACTGTTAAGTAATGCTTTGGGGGCTAGTTTATTCATGAGTACTGATATCGTAACGCTCAATGAGTTGATTGAAGTCGTCAACGGTTTGTTTGTCTTGATAATCAAAATCAAACCGATTATGAAAATAAATGGTCATAATGAGATCTTTGTAACCTAAATAGCAGGTATAGCCATCTATATCATGCCATGCAGTTATATTTTCAATGTTATATTTTCCATCACTTAGTGTGCCATGATTAATGACGTGATTAAAAACGAGTAAGTGTTTATTTAGTTTCATAGACCCTCATAATTAAGTGTATTTAAAATAACGGTTACTGCTATGTTTTAATCAAAAACCGTAAAAGGTAAAACCGCTTAATTCGCGATAGTTTATACCTATTATATAATACGGTTTTACAAGCTTTTTGGATTACTAAAAACAGATTATTCGTTTGTACAGTTAACGATGTGCATGTTGCCGTATGAGGGCAGCATATTAAAGAAAAGGTTAGGGGAGCCCCCTAACCTCAAAGATATACTTAGGGTTTTAGATCGTATTTAGCCGCTTTATTTTTGGCCGGAATGCTATTAATAATGAAGTCTCGTACATCTTGATTTGATTGTTTTAAATCTTCATAACGAAGGTACATCATGTGTCCACTGCGATAACCTTTAAACGACAAACGTTCTTTCATTAAACCGCTTGGGTCTAGCTGCCACATGGTATATTTAGCATCAAAGTAATTAGTTGCGCCATCATAATAGCCAGATTGCACCATCACGTTTAAATACGGGTTTTGAGCCATCGCTTGACGTAAGTTCTCACCGGTACGATTGTTTGATCTATCCCATGGGTGAACATCGCCAAACATTGCATATTTTAAATCAGTTTTGTAGTTCAATTCTTCACGCAAATAGTAATTAATTGCTGGTGTAAAACTATGCAACCACGACGTAAGTTCTGCACTGTAGTCAGGTCGACTACCACTGGCTTTTTTATCAATGCCCAAATAGCGAGAATCTAAGCGACCAATGGTTTGCTTTTTATCACGTAAGAGTGCTTTCCAAAAAAATGAAGTGCTAATATCCATATTGTTATTTAATACTTCTTCAAATGACAAGCCAGAATATTTCGCAACTTTTTCTGCAATCGCTTGTTTTTCTTGTGCATCGATAAACCCACCTTTAGCAAGCGCAGGTATGTATTGATTGATGGTAAATTGTTCCACTTCAGGCAATAATTCAAGTAAATCTTTACGTTGTAAATCAGGTGATAAAGCTTTGTGGTACCAAGCTGCGGCTGCAAAGTATGGTAGCCTATTAGCTGCTTCTACTGGGCCCTCTCTCTTTATACCAATGTCCGTTGGTGATACTAATATTACGCCATTTAAATACATCCACTGACGATTTTGTAATTCTAGTGCTAATCCCGATACACGTGTTGTGCCGTAGCTTTCACCGATAAGGTATTTAGGAGATCGCCATCGATCATTTCGACTAACAAAGGTGTCGATCCACTCAGCGAGGTATTTAACATCTGCATTGACGCCAAAAAACATAGACTTTTGTTTATCACGGCTAGGTAGTTTACCTTCTTCGTTTGGCAACACACGTGAAAAACCGGTATTTACAGGGTTAACAAAAACGATATCAGCAACATCTAGTACTGAGTATGGATTGGTTTTAACGCCATAAGGTTGTAAAGGATAACCTTCATCATCAACATTAAGTACTTTGGGGCCAGTATAAGCAACGTGCATCCATACAGAAGCTGACCCAGGGCCACCATTAAATGAAATTAATAATGGACGTGTTGAATTGTCTTTAACATCACTGCGTTGATAATAGGTATAAAAAAGGCTTGCCGTTGGGTTACCATCTTTATCCCAAACAGGCTGGGTGCCTGTGGTTGCGGTATATGGAACTTTCTTACCTTTAATTTTGGTTGTATGTTTAGTGACAACGACATTATCGGCGTCAAGTTGACGTTTTGAAACCTTTTCTGCTGTAGCAGGTGTATTTAATAAAAATGCTATTGAGATAATAAGTAATAAGCGAACTTTCACAATTTATCCTTTTTATAATGTGGTTATATCAGGATACAGTGTAGTTAAATTTTGACTACTTCAATCGGTTAAATCGTCGTTAAATTGAGGCGAGTTACGGTCACATCATTGTTTTTCATAACAAATTAAATAGAAACATTGTGGCGATATATTTACTTTAGCGCTCTAAATATTAGGGGAGATTATGCTTAAGTGTTAACCTACAACTTTTAAGGGCACTAATGATAAAACAATGCGTAAAACCGATAAGAAAATTGATAATCAATTAAGAGAAGTATTGACCGATGTATGCGAAGTCGCGTTGCTAAATATTGATGGCTTTAAGTGGCTAACGCATCTTGTTAATTATAAAAACTTTCCGCAAAGTTTACAGGTTGTTTGTGTATTCGATAGCGACGAACATCTCGCGCATTATTTGCAGTCGCCAGACAACAATAATTTAGCAAAAATGGTTCAGCATGCATTGCAAAAGCTAAAAATAAACGTCAAGAATATGAGCAATCATATTCGTTATGACACCGAGCAACGTTGTGAACAACAGCATGCGGGCAATTGGGCACAACGACTTGAAGAATAAAGCATTATCGCTCTGTTAGCTCGTCGCTAATTCTACAGAATACACCTTGATTGTTTTTAACAAGTAATACTGCTAACTTATTAAAATTGGTAAATAAAATTAGTGTGCTTTGGTAAAAGGTTTTGAACTTTTATTTGGACTTATCGGGCATAAACACTAATAGGCGTTATGTTTTTCTCTGGAATCGTGAAATAAATGGATTTAGCTAAATTTCAAAAAGTAGAAGTTGCCCTGTTTGGTGTACTATTTAACCAAGCATAATTCGCCCCATATTACTGCGTAGGTGCTTCAAGGATTGAGGTAAAAAAATGGAAAATGATTTTCGAGTATCAGGTTGGGCATATTTTGTTTATGGTGCAGTAAGCTTAATTGGTTTTGTTATCGCATTCTTATTTGGGGTAACTCAAATGCCAAGTTATATTGCGTTACCTTTTTATATTCATGCTTTAGTTAATATTGTATTGGTGTTAAATGTATTTGTTTTATTAAGTGGATATTACTTAATAAAACAAAACACTAATGTTCATAAATTTGCGTTTCCTATCGCCTTGGTGTTATTGCTTAGTGTTCCTGTAGGCACTGTTGTAGGTTTCTTGTATTTATATCAAAGAGCAAAAAACACCTAACACGGGAACTAACTTTGATTCGCCATAATGTGTCATTTTTAGTTGAAAACAGTGCAATAAAGTTGCCAAGCTATAGTCATACATTATTTAGGGGCTATGTGTCATAAGGAGTGCGAAATATGAATTTCGGCATATACATATATAATAACGCTGAAGTCCTTGATTTTTCTGGGCCCTTTGAGGTTTTAAGTACGGCAAATCGTTTGGGGCATAACAATTGGAATATATTTTTAGTTTCTGAGAATAAGGGGCTAATACAGGCCCGTGGTGGATATCCCATTCATTCACATTTTTCATTTGAAGATCATCCCGATATTGATGTGCTTATTGTCGTTGGTGGCATACACACAGAAGAATTGAAAAAAGCTCATGTAATATCTTGGGTTGCGAAAGTTGCAGAACATGCTTCGAAAGTAGCATCAGTCTGTACAGGAGCCTTCATTTTAGCTGAAGCTGGTCTATTAAATGGGTTAACGGTTACGACACATTGGGAAGATATTTCCGATCTCAAGATTGATTACCCCAAACTGAATGTGGTTAGCAATCAGCGTTGGGTATCACAAGGCAAATACATAACTTCTGGTGGTATATCAGCGGGAATTGATATGACTCTACATTTGGTATCAGACCTTGCAAATTTAACTTTAGCTAAAGAGACAGCTAAGCAAATGGAATACGATTGGCAACGCATTACATAACACTTATAAGCATTCTACTCCTCAATTGGTCGTAGTACAGTTTAGCTGCCGTTAGGCAGCTAATTGTGAATCAAATAGTAAATTCTACTACAAGGAGTTTTGGGCTGTTGGTTTACGTTTTACAGTAACCTTTTGCTCCTGTGCTACTGATATTAACCTGAATATTATCATTTTCATTTTTATACTTGGCTATGCTTGGTTGAATTGCACGTTCGAAAGACTTTGCTGCTGTTTCAATTTGCTCTACCTGAACGTCTAAATTATCAAAGTTTGGCTTGTGCTTGCTTATAATATTTTCAATTTTATCTGCAAGGCGTTCGTGTTTTTTTAGTAACGCTTTATTCATGACAATTTTTTCATTAGTTTCAATAATCATCTCATTAGAAAGTTTTTCCAGTTCGGCTTGGTATTTTGCAAGTTCATCTTCCATGGCAGATAGTGGCTTTTCTGCGTTCGCCATGCCTACTTCCGTCGCTTTAAATGCTTTATAAGCTGAAATTTGACTGTCTGTCATTGGTATTACTGCGAGTTGCTGACAATTGTTATAGACATAAATGTTAAGTGATTCATTCGTTTTTGGTGTTGCTTCGGCGATAGCGTAGGTTGCAATAGTTGTAAAAAAAATAGCGCTCGTTATTTTTGGTAATTTCATCATTAGTCACTTTTCGTAATGGGCTTATTGAGTAAGTCGTTTTATGACTAAAAAAAGTTTATTTTTTATTTTTAAAGCGATGATTTTATTTTGATCCTAATATTAAGTAGGCTGCTGAATTTTTGTCTGTGCGTTTAGTTGGGCATATTAAGAACTTCAGTTGTTTTTATAGGTATATATTCAGTAAGGAAGAGTGAATGAAGCGCCGTACCGATACAACGTTATTAGAACAGATGAAAATTAGTGACGTTGAAATTGTAAACCGAATGGAATTGCTAGGACTTGATAATGATGCACTAATGTTATTGTCTCGTCACAAGGTACTTATTGAAGACCAAGTTGATGCTATTGTTGACGAATTCTACGAAAAACAAACGGAAATTGACGAGATATCTTTGTTGATTGGTGATGCTGATACGTTGATGCGTTTGAGAAATGCGCAACGTAAATACGTTATTGATTTATTCTCTGGAGAATATGATGCGGAATATGTCAACAACAGATTACGAATTGGTATGGTGCATAAACGCATAGGTGTCGAGCCTAAACTCTACCTTTCCGCGGTAAAAACGCTAAAAGAGCTTATTGTTAACGTATTAAAAAAACATATAGAAGATCATGATGAAATAGAGAAAACATTACTAGCGCTTGATAACTTATTTTATTTTGACACAACATTAGTGTTCGATACGTATATTGACAGTTTAGTGGGAGAAATTGAATCGGCAAAAAGACGTACAGAAGAGTATGCAGTTAGCCTAGAGAAAAAAGTAGCAGAGCGAACTAAGCAGTTAGAAGAGCAAGCAAAACTCGATCCATTAACAGGGCTATATAATCAGCGAGCGATGCAAGATGTGTTAAAAAGAGAGCTAGCAGCCGTAAAACGGCGAAAGACACAGCTTTCTTTGGTGTACATTGATATCGATAATTTTAAAAATATAAATGACACGTATGGACATATCAAAGGAGATGAAGTGCTTAAGTCTATAGGCAAAGTGGTAATTTCTGGTATTAGAGAGATTGATTTGGCTTGTCGGTATGGCGGTGACGAGTTTTGTATTATTTTACCTGAGTGTGATACCAAAAATGCACTTAATGTCGGTAATAATATTATTGGTGAGTTTAATAAAAAATATCCAGATTTTGCTTTAAGCTTAGGTATTTCTTCTACCGAACAGGGTGAACCCATTGCCCCTGATATGCTTATTAAATTAGCAGATGATAATATGTATAAAGCGAAGAAAGAGAAAGGCTCGCATGTTTGTTATGGGTGATGTTTTTTGCTAAAAACAATTAATAAAAAGTACATGAATTAAAGAGAAAAAAGCGAGCTATATTGCTCGCTTTAGTGATTTATCCTTATTAAGGATACGAATTAGTTTTCAGTTTGATGGGCTTTAAAGACATCATCAAATTTACACGTGATTGCCCAAACATTTTCGTAGCCTACTCTGAGCAGTTGCTCTGCGGCAAGCGTTGCTCTTCCACCTGTTGCACAATGAATAAAAATTGGTTTTTGCGCATCGGTAATTTTTTCTAATATCTGCGGCTCAAGCACTCCTCTGGGAATATTAATTGCGCCTGTTGCTGACTGATTTGCAAATTCAGCAGGTTCTCTCACGTCAATAAATACACCGTTCAATGCTTTGCATTTTTTTACTGCTTCGTTGGCAGTAATACACGTAACATTTTCTCTCGCTTGTGCAATGAGTTCGGGTAACGTTTTTAACATTAATTGTTCCTTCTAAAGTGATACTAGTTCGCAAATACCCTATAAACCTTTGGCACATTCTGCTTCTGTTTTTAATCCGAGTTTTTTAAATACAAGTGCTGCAGGGCAAAAATTTGTAAATGAAAACTGGAACATGTTAAGACCAATAAATGCAGTGAACCAAACAAAGTTTGGGTGAACATAGTAGGTTAATAATAGTGATAACAACACCATTATACCTGCGAAACGAAATACGGCTTTTTCTACTGTCATTGTATACTCCTAATAGTTAAACCTAGCGCGAAGCCAAATATTTGAATTATCTTGATGTTGACCAAAAAAGGTGTGCTGTTTATCGCCTAAAAAGATATTTGCCCCCGCGCTATATTGCCATTGGTCATTTACGCGATAAGTGATTGACGGCTTAATGTAAGCGTCTTTATCGGTTGGTGAATAAAAAGCAAAGAGGCTTGTGGTTAAACGCTGTTGATAAGCCAAATGGGTAAAGCGTGCGGTAAGTACTTGTCTGTGTTCATCAACGATAAGGTCAGGCATTGGTGCACTGGCTTTAAAGGCGTTGTAGTCTTTTGTTTTTTCCAAATAAAACTGAAATGCGCCAGTGAAGTTGGTGAATAACTCTTGTTCATAACCGAGTAAAAATCGCAATTGTCCATTGGCTATCGTTGGAATAGTGCCACGACTATCTTCAGTACTATTGTAAGAGGCAAACTCTGCATTAAATAAGCCGCCCATAAACGGCATTCGAATACTTGCGCCATAGCTGATAAGTGATGGGAAATAACTTTTTCCTGCATTTACCCCTTCAGTCAATTGACCCGTCGGTGTAGTCCAAAAGCCTTTATAGCCATATAGGGCGTACTCAATACTGTTAATCGTTGTTTTAATTCGTGCTGAAAATTGTTCTTTATCGGTTGTTGTTACTGGAAAATTACGCGGCGCTATAATGCTTTTTGTCATTGGTGAGTAAAAAGAAAATCGCTCGCCATTGAGGTAGTTATCAGCTGTAAATTCAGGTGCATATACTAAATCAAACGTTATTCCATTTTGATAATGTAAAATGCGTAAAGCATCATTAGGCGCTTTTAAATAAGCATCCTCACGCCCGGCAAAGAATGACTGCCAATCTTTGGCAAATAAGTCATTAAGAAACAAGTAATCTCCTGTTCCCCACGTGATGACTTGACGGCCAATTGTAACATCCGTATCTGGAATAACATTGAGCGTCAGGTTTAATTCTCTGATGTCAAACTCTGTTTGCGCTGTAACATCATCTACGAGTAAGTCTGTTTTGCTGTTAATATTGCCCCAGTCTGCTACATACTTGAGTGCTAATTGTGTACGTATTTCAGCCATCGATTGTTGAGATGGCGTCACATTATTTTGACTAAAGCGACCATAACCAAGCTCAACGAAACCTGAGCTTTGCCAAGGAGAAAGCGTTTCGTCTTCTTCTTCCCAGTCATCCCCCCAAAGATCATCTTGTGTAGACTGTTGCTCTTGTTGAGAAAACATGCTCGCTGTTGCCTGATTTATTCCAGACTCGGCGTTGGCTATACTTTGACTTAACAGCAAAAGTGCTAGTGCACTGTATTGATTGAGTACTTTCATCGCGCTGACCACATTAATTATTTTAACCACTTTATCGGTGGGTTACGTAAACTACGTTCAGTGAAAATTTGCGCAGGTAACTGTAGGTTATATTCGACATTTCTAAACTGCATTTCGGTAAAAGAACCATCTGAAAGCTGCTCAATACGCGAATGAACAACCGTTTCATAGCCTTGTATTGATTGCGTTTTCTTTACCGTCATTTTACGTATAGCTTTATTGTTTTGGTCAAAGTAAGTTGCTTCAAGTGGAATAAATGTCGTTTTATCAATTTTTACTTGGTAGTGCGCAAACTCAACTGATGTTGGATCTTTGGGAGTTGCATCAAGTATATAAAGCTTGTCAGTTGTTTCTGACAGAGTGAAATTATCTTCATTTGGGTTTCTGCCAGATACATCTTCATAATAAAAATGAGAACCAACAAAAGAGGTGCGTTTGTCACCTGCAGAAATGCGTTTTACAAGATCAAGAGCAGGTAAATATAGCCAGCGATTGTCATCTTGTTTAATGTGTTTTTCAACACTGAAAACAGTTCCTTTAACGTCAGTAGGGCGTGAAAATATTACTAACATTTTTTGCTGGCCTTCATCTTCAATGTCTTTACGCAAGATACTGAATTGACGCATTTGCTTATTACCATTTTGGTCAACAATCATCATTCTTGCTTCTGCGCGACCGTCGTCACCTGCGTAATAGGAAGCGATGTTCGCTTTACTAATGATCTGCTCAACTGTAAGTGCTTCTGCGCTTACCAATGCTGAGATAGGTAATAATAGAAGTGTTGTGTATTTGGTAATGAAATTCATATAAACCTCCAAATTAGCTTCGGTCAAACACAGACAACAAAGCCGGTAGTAACATTAAGGTGACCAATGCAGAAACTGCCATTATGCTCGCAAGAAAGAATCCAACTGTAATGTAAGGTACAAGTGGTGAAAACAATAAAGGTGTAAAGCCAATTGCAATAACAATCGCATTTCTAGAAATTGCTCTGCTAGGTTCTTGGCACATCTCTTCTAAAGCGCTTTTCATTGAGCCGTGTTCTTTATGTAATTCTCGCAAACGTTGAATAAAGTGTATGGCAAAGTCGATAGAAAGCCCTAAAGTAAGTGCAGATAGCACCGCAATAGGCATGTCGTACGCTTTGCCTAGCCAACCAATTAAACCGTATATTAATGTTATCGTGAATGTTAAAGGCAGCATGGCTAATACACCGTACTTAAACGAACGGAAAAGTAGTACCATCATAATAAATACAATGACAAAACTCGACATTAAGCTGTTTAACATGCCGCTTACCATGAGGTCTTGCCAAACAACATTGAGATAAGATTTTCCTGCCCAATTCACCGATACTTGATAGGGTGCAGGGTTTTTCTTTATGTATTGTTCAACCCAGTTGACAACATCTGTCATGTGCTGATTATCACCGCTGGTCATTTGTAACCAAACAAGCGATGCTGTGTAGTCAGTATTAACAAAGTGCCATAAATCTTGTGGACGGTGTGAAGATTGATATTGTAAAAGTGTTTGTGCCACACCATTGCTTGAATTTGGAATTACAAAATCTTCCATTTGACCAGAACGCAGTTCGCGATTAACAGTTTTTACAATATCGGTGATGGCATTTACTTTACCGACCATGCCTGTTGCAATTAATGCCTGTTGAAAATCGCTTTGCCAATTTAGCATGTTTGGTTGAGTAAACACTTTTTGACTGTTTAAGGTGTGTTCAGCAGTATTCGCTAAATCACTAATATAATTGGCATGATCACTTGATACCGAAAAGCTTAGATCATCAAGTAAAAACAGTAAGGTTTGATCGACGCCACTTTTTTCTAAATGCTCTTCAATACTTGTTACATCAACTCCTGCTTCTTTTGCCGTCGCCAGTTGTGTTAAGAACGTATCGTTAGGTACATTAGTTACCTGTGCTTCAAATACTAGCCACGCATCATATGTTCCGGCAAAGTGTTGATTTAACACCTTATCTGCAACGCGAATTTGGTGATCAGCTTTAAACCAATTTACTGGGTTATCATTAATTTCAATGCGCGTGATGCCAACAATACTGACCGCTAATACCGCGATAAATATTGGTATAATTAATTTTGACTTTTCTCTCGATACCTTGCCAATAGCAAGCAATACTCTTGATAACAGTCCTTTTTGTTCTAATTTGGTAACTGAATCGTGTAAGCGTTCGATTGCGTCATCAGACATTCTTGAGATGTAGGCAGGTATGAATAATACGGTAAGTGCAAATGCTAATAAAATACCGGTACCAATAAAGGCGCCAAATACTTTTACTGGCGGAATAGGCGTGAGCAATAATGAGTAAAAGCCCACTGCTGAGGTTAACGATGTAAACAACATTGGTTTATACAAATGCTTCATCACCTGCGACAGAACGGCTTTAACGTCATCACCTTTTCGATAGCGGTCAGCAAACTCAGAAAGTATATGCACTGAATCAACAACTGCTATTGGCATTAGAAAGATGGCGATCATCGAAGACATAATATGCACGGTAAAGCCTAAGCCTATCAGGCTCCCCATAATAATAATGACAGTTGACATAGCGACAATCATTGGTGCGATTATCAAAGGCATGTTTCTGAAAAAATACCAAAGTAAGATAAAAATCGCTAAACCTGCCGCGGGAGCCGCAACGCCCATTTGTACGAACATTTCAAAGCCAAATTGATCTTCAGCGATAGGAAGACCAGTAATATGAATATCGAGCGGTGTGTTTAATTTACTCGCAAACGCGCGAATTTTTTCGGCAACAGCGTAACTTTTGTCTTTTGATGTTAACGGAATATAAATTGCAGCAGCTTTATTATCGTCTGACACGAGTGTGTTTTCTAACATGGGTAAGCGCTTAACCGCTGCCATAATGTTACTCGCTTCAGTTTCACTTGTTGGGGCTTTCTTCATGAGATAAGAAAACTGTATGCCAGCATTGTTGCCATTATCATCATAAAGTTGACTGATGTTATCTACGACATCTAACGCTAAGTAGTCTGCTAAAATAACGTCATCAAGTGATTGAATATATTGCGAAACGTCGTTTAATACGGTTAAGTTTTCAACAGAATAGATAGAATTTTTACTAACAAGCCCAACAACAACCATGTCATGCATTACAAATTGTTGTTTTACATTGTTATGTAATACACGAGCTGGTGCGTCGGCATCGAGCATATTTTCGGGGTCGGTGTCAATTTGCAGCATGGGAAACATTGCTAATGTTACGATAACCATAGCAACAACGATGGCATATAACTGTTTTGGCTTTGTTAATACCCAGTTTAACAAGGTTGAATAATTCATATCTATCCCACTAATAACTGATATTTTAATATTAGTTGCGATTAACTAATAAAGTAAAAACTAAATAAGATTTTACTAATATACACTTTAATATTAGCAATGTCTAATGTAAACTATTACTTCAATGAGTGAAGGATGAAATAATGAACGTAGTAAATTTTGAGGAAAAAGCCAAAGAGGCGTCTTCACTATTGAAGATGATGGGCAATGAAGTAAGGCTACAAATTTTGTGTAGTTTGGTTGATCAAAAATTAACAGTCGGTGAAATTAATGGCTTAATTGATATTAGCCAATCGGCGTTATCTCAACACCTTGCGAAATTAAGAACCGATGGACTAGTTGAAACTGAGCGTGATGGCTTAAATATTTATTATCGTGTTTGTCGTCCAATCGTGGTTGATATTTTACGAGTCTTACAGTCTGAATTTTGCCCACCAGAATAAATACATAACATTGTAAGTTTACTTAGCAAGGAGTCATGCAATAATCAATTAAGCGCGTGTATAAATTGCTAATTTCTCATCATCTGAAAGAAAATATTAGAGGTTCTTTTGGCCGGAGTATTTTCCTAACCCCGGTTAATTATCGCCGCAAAAAATTATCATACTGTTATTTTTCTTTGTAATAGTACTTAAAGGTTTTAACGTGTAGACATACGTTTTTACATGTTTAGTTACATTCAAAATCGGTTAATAGCAACTTGTCCTTAATCTTCGTTTATTGGTCTCAAGCCTATTGTTTAAAAATAATACATCAGGCTACGCTCTGGTGATTAGCGCGACATAAGGACATTTACAAATGAGCATGTTTTTTAAATTAATTACTGCAAGGCTATCATTAATTCTGTTGGTATTATCAGCAGCGCCATTAGCAGCAGAGCATCAATCACCATCGAATCTATTTGATAAAATTTTTACGGCCTATGGTGGTGATAACTTTAAATTAATAACAAGCTTTCGCGTTAAAGATCAGTACAAAGCATTTCGCTATGGGCAGAGTTATAGCCCTGATAATGTAGATCTAGTGGACTATCATTCTCATGTATTTGTTGATCGACAAGGGCTACGCAAAGCGTTTCGTTGGATTCGAGGTAATAATGACAATTACTCTGTACAGCACCGCATTTATGATGGTGAAGCAGGGTATCAAATAAACCATGGTAGCAAAGAAATAAGTCAAGAAAGTGGTATTGATTTTATTTCCGTTGATCGCAGGCATACTTATTTTCTTGATACCGCATTAGTAATGCTATTTCAGGAACACCAAGAGAAGGCGAGCATCGTTGAGCAACAGAAGGTTTTTGGTAAAGTACATGATGTGATTGAACTCAGCGCCACAGGGCACCCTAAACTGACATTGTTTTTTGATGTAGAAACCCACCGTTTAACCCAAATGTCGCGTGCTCATTGGCAACCAGGCGTTTTATTTCGTTATCAATTTAGTAACTTTACGAGACAAGACGGTATTCTTTATGCGCGTAATTTTTACGTAACCCGAGGCGGTGATCCTTTTAACGTTTCTACTCATCGTGAAGTGGAATGGAATATTGATTTAAGTGGCGTGTTTACGATTCCTAAACAATATAACGTGGCGGCAAAAGGTTTAGATTTCTCAACAATGTCTGTAAAAAAACTCGCAGATAATTTGTACATGGCTGGCAAAGACTGGGGATTTAGTGTTTTTTATGATGCCGGTGATTATTTCATCGGCGCGGGTAGCTATAGCAAGTTAACAGAGCGATTTGTTCACGTGAAAAAGCAGTTTTCATTAGATAAACCTTTAAAATATCAAGTTGTGAGCCATCATCATACTGATCATATGGGCGGGTTATCTGAAGCATATTATCTTGGAGCCACCTTAATTACTGCTAAAGCACATGTTGAGACGATTAAACGTCATACGGGGATAGATATACCAAACGAAAGGTTTCTGCTCGTTGATGACGTGAATCATGTAGCCAAAGATGAGGTTACTGTTATCGACTTTCCAAGTGCTCATTCGAATCATATGCTTGGCACTTATTTTAACCAAGCAGAGCTCTTTTTTACTGCTGACACATACTTCTCTCGTCAGCAATATGGTGCGCCCAAAGGTTACGACACGTTGGTGAACATGCAGCAAACATTAATACGTCATGGTATAACGCCGAAAAAGTTCGCCGCAACACACAGCCTAAGGCTATTAACGGATGAACACTTTGCTATGTCACTAAAAAAGCGTGTTGAAACTGTATGTCCGAGTAACTGGGTAATTTGTCCTTAGGTGTTTAGTAATTAACTGATTAGCATCATCTTTAAACTGTTATTTACAATGAGGCCTTTTTGTCTGCGCTAGATCAAAAAATGTTGAATTAAAACACTACAATTGTTGCTACTTTAATTTACTCCAGTAAAGTAGTTAATGAATCTTGTAATGTGGAGCTTATGATGGAAATAAATAGAGTAGGGGTTAGTGTTTGGAGCAAAAAAATACGCCTTTTTCATTGGCTTAACGTCATTGCAATTACAATGTTAATTGTGGTCGGTCTCATTATTTTAAACAGTAAGTTACTCGGTATTAGCACTGAGGGTAAAGTTTTATTAAAGACCATACATGTCTGTATTGGTTATGTTTTTGTATGTAACTTAGTGGTGCGAATTATTTTGGGTTTTATGGGTAAAGGCTATGAGCGTTGGCGCTTAACTTTACCGTTCTTTGCTGGTTTTAAAAATGAGCTTAAAGCGTTTAAGGCTAACCCGAACAAAGTCTATAAAGGGCACAACCCTCTTGGTAAGCTTATGGTGCTTGCGTTGATAACATTGATGAGTGTACAGGCAATTTCGGGGTTAGTGATTGCAGGCACCGATATTTATTTTCCACCCTTTGGTGATTACTTTGCCAACAGTATTGCCATCGATCAAAGTCAGGTTGCACAAATTCAACCATATTCAAAAGTTAACGTTGACGAAGAAAAGTATCAAGCCATGAGAGCATTCCGTTCACCCTTTATTACAGCTCATGTGTACGCTTTTTATGGTTTATTGTGCTTGATACCACTACACATAATCGGTGTTATCGTTGCAGAAAAAAAAGAAAAAAGTGGCTTAGTATCAGCAATGATTAACGGCATAAAATACTTACCAAAAAACAGCGACAAAGAGTAAACAATTAGCGCGTGCTATTAATCTAAGCACGCGCTTTTATTTTGTTCAAGCATTATAATGTGTTCGAAAGTCGTTAAATATTTCATCTCACTCTTTCAAAATTTTTACTACTATACCATTGATTATCATAAGCTAAACTTCCCCACAACGCATGTGCCAGTGCTAATTCTAACTCTTTAGGGAAGATAGCTTTAGGCGTAAGTTCAAACGTTTTTTCTTCGACCTTAAATGCAAGTGCAGGTTTATCGGGTCTTAAAATGGTGAGGTTGTTATCTTGTAAATACCCGAAATTACTTGCGTATTGCATCATAGCGCGGTTAGTCGCTATTTTGTTTAAGTCATGTCCTAACATTGGTGATTCGTTTGTAACACCAATTAAGGATAATAGGGTTGGAGGCAAGTCAATTTGGCTGACTATATTATTACTTCGTTCAGTAGTATGGTCGCTATTAAGAATTATTGCAGGTATATGAAAGTTTTTAATAGGGATTAATGTTTTACTCGTTGCCCTCGCATCATGATCTGCTACGATTAAAAACACAGTATTTTGCCAATAATCACTTTTTTTCGCCTGATTTATAAAGTTTCCTAAGGCATGATCAGCATATTGAATGGCTTTATGGCGTGCTAATTCCGTTTGAGAATAAGAAGATAGTTGAGATTCTGTGTAGTTATATGGTGGTATATTTACTGCTGGATATTCAAATGGATCATGGTTACTTGAAGTAAATATAAAACTAAAAAATGGTTTGTTGGTGCTATTCAATTTACTGAGCTCTTTATGAGCTTGAACAAACAAGTCTTCGTCACTGACCCCCCATGAACCTATGAATGTCGGTGATTCTACATCATCAACATCAACAATTTCCTCAAAGCCATTTCCTAAGAAGAAGCTTTTCATATTATCAAAATGACTTTCTCCACCATAAATAAATTGTGTTTGGTAACCATTAGATTGCAGTAAGCTTGCCAGTGTAAAAAATGATTTTTGTGATTTATCAAGCTTTACAACTGATCTTGCTGGAGTAGGTGTAAAGCCAGTTATGACTGCCTCAATTCCTCTGACAGAACGAGTGCCTGTTGCATACAATTGATTGAAAGACCAACCTTCGTTATAAAGCCTATCTATGTTAGGAGTAAGCGCTAGTCCTCCCAAAGTAGAGACATATTGCGCCCCTAAACTTTCCTCTAAGATAATAACCAAGTTTTTATGGTCACCTTGGTAAACTGGCTTACGAATTGATTGGCTAGGTTGGTTATCTACAATAAAACGCGTTTCTGCTAGTCCTGTTCCACTACGAATAAGGTCTATTACTTTTTCCGTAGGCATTTTGCCGTAAATTAACGCTGCATTTTTTTCATTACCTAGTTCTTTAATTGCATGAGCTACGCTATAAGTCGAGTTCAATGTTAAAGAGTTGATGAGTTGATCCGTTGAAGTATAAACAAAAGCTGGATTTATGGGACGATGCCCGAGTGTGCCTCTCGCAGCAAGTAGGTAGATAAGTATCATTAAAGTAGTTGCTACACTCTTTGATAAAAAAGAAGAATTAATACGAGAAAGACGTGTGATTTTTGCAATGATTGGGGTAACAATGAATTTAAGTGTGAGTACTAGAAGCACGGATGTCAGCACTAGTGTAGTTAGGTGCCCAGCCACAAGCATACTAAAGACCTCTTTAGGATAACTTAAGTATTCAATAAATAATCTATTGGGTCGCAATCCATATTCCTGAATAAACGCAGGTGTCGCCAATTCAAAAAAAAGAATAACAGCAAAAGTTAATTGAAAATAAGCTTTTAAAAAGCTTAACCAATGTTTTTTTGTGAGTGATAGGTTCGCTAATAGAGGATGAAACAATGCCGGCAATATTAGTAAGTATCCGATTGTACTTAGGTCGATCCTTAAGCCATTAAACAACGTTTGAATAAGAGTTAAAGCACTGAAGTGCTCATATTGCCATAAGCTAAAACCAAAACGGAAAACCGAAAGTGTTATTAACAGCAATAGTGTAAAGCGACAAAATGGATTTATTAAAGTGACGATTGACTTGAACATTACAATGCATAAAAAATAAGTAGTAATGCTAGTGTATTAACGAAACCTTAAGATAAACTTAAAGTACTAGATTCAATTTATTGGTTATTGCACCATTGTAATATTGCTTTATTTAACGGCGTTTACCATAGGTAACTAAGGCAATACCACCTAGAATTAATATGGCGGCAATAACCAGTTTAATCGTGATTGGATCGTTTACGAAAAGCGCGCCTCCAATTGCTGCAACAATCGGCACAAATAGTTGCACTACGCCTGCCTGAATACCAGTGAAATAAGGTAATACTTTGTACCATAAGGCATAACCGATGCCTGATGTTACAGCACCAGACATCACCGCTAATATTATCCCTGTACTAGAATAGTAAATGAGATCGTTTACCCAAAAGAATGAGGCAATAATAAAAGGAATTGTGCAAATAAAGTTGCTTGTTGTATTCAGTAGCGGAGCGTTTCCGTTTAAGCCTGAGTGAGTATAAATACCCCAAGCTATGCCAGATAGAGCCATAATTGCGAGGCCAATTAATGATGGTTGTCCTATTTCTGAACCCATTAAATAGACGAAACCAGTAAAAGCAATTAATAAACCAATCCACTCTAATGTGGATATGCCACGGCCAGTAACAAAAGAAAATATCACTAGTGTCAGCTGCACTGCACCAAATAAGACAACTGCACCAACGCCAGTATCTACGGTTATATAGGCATATGATAAGGCTATTGCGTAGACGTACAGCGTCAGCCCTGCTAACCAATTTGAGAGAGTAAAGTTTAGGCTTGGTGTTATACTGCGCTTGCTAAACAACACCATGAGAAAAAGGGCGATAATGCCAGAAACAAGACGAATATTGGTATAGCTTGTTGGGTCGATATAGTGCTCTTTAATCGCGAGTCGACAAAGTACTGAGTTTCCTGCAAAGGCTACCAAGGTTAACAGTGTTGTAAGTAACAAGGGAAGTGGCGAAAGGAGAGAGTCATGCGTTCGCTCATGTTTTATTTTTTGTTTTTCACTCATACACCAAGCGCCAAGGTAATTAACCAGAAAACATTATCATACCTGACTTTTAATGGATTGCGAGGTTTAGTATTAGCGAGTTTTTAGTCACTTCTTAACTTTTTAATTTCATCGGCAAGCTCATTCACTAATTGTTGATTTTTGTCGACCACTTGATTAATTTCATCAGCACTTGTACTCGCTTTTTGTGCCAAATTTCTTACTTCGTCAGCAACAACAGAAAATCCTCTGCCAGCATCACCTGCGCGTGCAGCCTCAATGGCAGCATTCAGTGCTAATAAGTTTGTCTGTTCTGCAATGGCATTAATGGTTTCTACCATTTTAGAGATACTGATACCTGATTCAATTAAGCCATTTGTCACGCTTTCACTTTTCGTAACGACTTGACGGCGGTTACTAATATCGTTGGCAAACATGACATATTTTCGAATATCACCGTAAACATCTTTGATGACGGCAAATGTCGCATCTAAACCAATCATGTGTTTGCTATTTTCAAAGGTTAAATCGAATTCTTTTTGCAGAGGTTTCTCATCGATAAGTGATTCAAGCTCATCAGCGGTTAAAAATTGCTCGATATTTGCGAAGCAAGATTGCTCTTCTGCCTCGCTAATATCAAAATTTTTTGCGAGTAAATGATTACTATTAAGCAGTTTTTTATCTCGATGCCATTCGACAAACAATAACGATTGGCCAATGACATTAAATCTGGTTTCATATTCTAATGCGGCCGTTTTCACTTTATCAATATTGGCAAGTATTGCAATATAGCCTGTATGTTGATTGCTTTCATCTTTAATGGGGTTACTGGTTACTGAAACCCAACTCGCGTTATCTTGTTTATCATGCACTTGAATTTCATCATAGAATGCATTTGGCGCTTCTAGTTCAGCGGTAATACGCGCTAAGGTTGTTTTATCGGTATAAGTGCCGGTAATGAGTTCTTTTACGGTGCGGCCTAAAGATTCTTGTTGAGAATATCCTAGCATCTGCGTGAACCCGTCGTTTGCGTATTTTATGCGCCGCTCTTTGTCTGTGATTAACACGGCGTTACTGGTTTGATTTGCAACGACAGATAGCATTGCAAATTCTTTTCGTTGCGCGACTTCTTCAGTAATATCTGAGGCAAACTTAATCACTTTAATAACATTGCCAGAAGGATCAAGAATAGGGTTGTAAGTTGCGTGAATCCATACTGTCTGCTTGTTTTTTGTTATTCGCTTGTATTCAGCCGTTTGGCTTTCACCATTGCGTAATGAGTCCCAAAAAGCATTATATTGTGATGAGTTTACTTCTTCAGGCATTACAAAAATACTGTGGTGTTTACCTTGTATTTCAGCGAGTTGATAACCCATTAATGTTAAAAAATTTTCATTTGCGGTAATAATGTCGCCTGATAAAGTAAATTCAATGACAGCTTGTGCTTTGTTAATGGCATTAATTTGCGATTGATTACTCGCGTTATTTAGTACTTGCTCAGTGATATTTGAAGCAAATTTTATAATACGTTGTACGTTATTGTTATGTACGATTGGCGTATAAGAGGCTTGAATCCATACTTCCCTACCGGATTTTGTGATGCGTTTAAACTGGTTTGTTTGTGATTTTCCTTCGCGTAATTGCTGCCAAAATAACTGATACTCTGTGCTTGTTGCTGTTTCTTGATCAACAAATATTGCATGAGGTTTACCAACAACCTCATTTTTTTTATATTCCATTAGTGTGAGAAAGTTGTTATTTGCGGTTAATATAATTCCTTGTAAGTCAAATTCGATAACAGCTTGTGTTTTATTAATTGCCGTAACGATATCGTCATTATGGTTTTTTAAAAATCCTAGCACGTAATATATCCAACTTGTTAATTTAGCCCCATACACCTGAGTATAATAAACATTTTCTAATCCGCTATATCTTCATCTTTGTTGGCAAATTACAGGGAGTAACCATGCGTCATTGCTCACGCTTTGAACAAAAAGCGTTTGGTTCGAACAAAACTCAATCTCGAAAGCCCAACAGAACCTAAGTTAACTTACTGTAATTATTATTATTTATTTGAAATGTAACTTATGTGTTTTTATTTTTTTATATTGTTACCTTGTACTACATAGTATACGTGTTATATTTATACAATGTAGTGCAAGGTATGGTGTTATACATAATATGAAGAAAGAACTTGAGAATATTAATGAAAAATGGGATGTGCAGCTCCGCAAAGGCACGTTAGAGCTAGTGATCCTGGCTGCACTGAAGGCCCGACAGCTTTATGGTTTAGAGTTGCTAAAATTGTTGCATGGCTATGAAACCATGCAAATTTCAGAAGGTACTTTATATCCATTATTGGATCGGTTAAAGCGTGATGGGATTTTAGATGCCACATGGCATCAAGAGGGAGATACACGCCCAAGAAAATACTACCACTTAACCACGCAAGGTGAACAAAAATTAACAGCGTTAGCAAGCCGCTGGCGTCAATCTGTAAAAGATATTGAGTCTTTAATCATGTTGTCAGCAGATGCCAAGAATTTGAAGGAAGGAGAATAATATGTCTCAACGTACACTAATTAATCAGTACTTAACCTCTTTGTCTCTCTATTTATCGCGTCTAGATAAAAGCGAAGCCGATGAAGTTATTCGAGAAATAGAAAGTCATATACATGATGCGTTGGAGTTGCAGCTAGCGAATGGACAAACGCAAAACGTACAGGAAATTTTAGACGGCTTTGGCGACCCAAGACAACTTGCGAATCAATACGTCGAACATATAGTCAACGGTACACCGCCACCTAAAGGGTTTAATGCAATTCAAAAAGTTAAACGTGGGGTAACTAAAAGTCTATTCTTTTCAATGGCAATATTTGGCTATGGAATTGCTGCTTTTTTAATTGTCATTGGGCTTTGTAAATTGCTAATGCCTGACGCTGTTGGTGTTTGGTCTGCGTCCCAAGGTAACAGCATAATCATTACGCTTTCAGAGCACAGTTATCCACAAGCGCAAGAATTGTTTGGTTATTGGCTTATTCCGGTGGCCATTCTTGCCGGTGGTTTTATCGCGCGAGTTACGACAAGTGTCTTAGTTGTGCTTAAACGCGCTAGTTCATAGAAAACATTTCTTTATTTAAATAACGAAATACGGTGTCACAAGGCAAAAGTTTTGTGATGCGGCTTCGTCATGCCTAAATTTAGCGTTTTGGGCGATTGACAGACGAAGTTACTCAAACACAAGGAGCATTATTGATGTTCAATTTATTAAAAACGAACTTAAAACATTTTTCTATTACTTTTCTTATTCTGTTTACTGTCCTCGTAGCTTTTGGTCTCTACCATGGGGCTGAAGCGCATTTTAATGAAAGCAGGCTTGCTTATACGCTTGATAAAGAAGGTCCTCATGTTTTTTTTGAACAAGACAAGTTACAAGTAAATTACGTAAGAGGTAGTAAGGCTGAAGGCGGTTTTTATGCTGATGTTGCTTTTTACCCATTATCCGATGAAGTAAAAGCGTCGGCGTATTTTCCATTAGAGCAACAGAACATTCCTCTGTTACTAAACGCGACTATTCAAACACCAGAAGTACATTATCAGGATGACCAACCAATACTAGCAATCTCTGATATAGAAGGTGGATACAAAGCATTTCGTGATTTTTTGATCACACATAACGTCATTGATGAAACCTTAGCTTGGCAATTTGGCAAAGGGCATTTAGTTTTAGTTGGCGATTTTGTAGATCGAGGTAAATCGGTTACACAGGTACTTTGGCTCATCTATAAATTAGAGCAGGAGGCAAAAAAACAAGGTGGCGCGGTGCATTATATTATCGGTAACCATGAGATTAAAAATATGCAGGCAAATTTTTATAGTGCTTCAGAGAAGTACTTGTACATCGCTTCTGTGATTGACAGAACACAGTCAGAGCTTTACGGAGAAAACGCGCTTATTGGCCGATGGTTAGCAAGTAAGAATACGATTGAACGTATTAATGGCTACTTATTTGTTCATGGCGGAATTCACCCTAAAGTAGCTGAATTTGATTATAGCCTTGAAGAGATTAATAACATCATTAGATCACATTATAGAAAGCCATTTATTACGCGATTAGGGGCAAGCGAAGATGACTTTTTGATATCGTCTAAAACTGGGCCAGCCTGGTATCGTGGTTACTTTAAAGATGATTTAACACAGCAAGAGGTCGAGCAAGGGCTTGCTAAGTTTGATGCTAAAGCGGTTATCGTTGGCCACACGTTACAATGGCGAGTAAAGACCTTTTTTGAAGGTAAGGTGGTAGCGATTGATGTTAAACATCCAAGTGACTATGAAACACATTTACCACCACGCAGTTCAGAAGGGCTGTTAATTAAAAATAACTTGTTCTATCGCCTATTATCAAATGGCAGTGAACACCCATTGTAAATGCGCGCTCTATGATCGAATATGGTACACGCTCTGCGCTTAAAACACTCAGAGCAACTTAGGGTCTGTTGATCTTTTGAGATTAAATTTTACTAAACGCGAAAGTTCAACAGGCCATAATGTAATTGTTTTTAAATTCAAATAATTGAGGTGTAAATTGACCAATAGCCTTCAACATCAACATCGTTGGGTAAAATTATTTCTCTGTGCGGCAGTATTTGTGGCGTTACAGGGTATTAAACCCATGGTACTTATGACCATTTATAGAACGGTATATCAGTTTAACCCGACGTTATATAGTGATTGGGCGCTCTATAAATTGGTGTGGTCTGCTATTAGTGCGGGATCTATGAACGCACAGATTACAATCGGTATTTTGCTAGGTGAATTGCTAATGCTCATTACCCCCTATGGATTGTATCGCTTTTTATTCCCCGCTATTAGTAGGTCTGCTCGTGATTAATTAATCAAACCACCGGTAAATTTCTACGGCATTCCAACCCAAGAAAAACGCAATGGCATAGCTAAATAATGTACCTAATAACATGTATTCCGTTAATTTCATATCTTGGCTTTTGGTGAGATCGCCAAATCGAAAAATGGTTTTTGTCGCCACAAGGAAGCCAATACCTGCAAACTGTCCAATGAAAATAAAAGAAATAGCTAAGCAACGCTCAATATAGCCTATCCAAGCACCTGCTGAAATTAACCCTAATTGTTGCTCTTTTTTTTCAGCATTGTTAGTGGTGGAAAGTTTATCAGTGTGTTGCTTTAGCGCTAATGAAATGATAATTGAAGCAGGCTTACACGCGAGTAGGTAAGTTATGAGTATCACCATATTTTGAGGAGTTAATAGTGACTTTATGTACAAGGTAACTGTAGATATCGAAATATCTAAAAGGTAAATCGTTACCATAATAAGTATCGAAATGTGTAAACATTGATCTACTAAAAAATAGGTCAAGTTACTAGGGCGATAAGATTTCCATAAATCAATCAATACATGAGAGCAAGTGATGAGTAGCACTAATAATATTGCCGGTATTACAGCGATTGATATTAGGCTAAATGCTACTGTATTCAGCGCAAGGTGCACCAAGAAGTGCTTTTTCAAACCTGTAGAATGAAAGTGTTGGCGGTTTCGACAGTTTACCCAAGCATTTGGTTGAAGATAAAAGTCGCCAAGAAAGTGAGCGGTTAATAATATTAACAATATGTCCATTATTAATCATCCATGCTGTCGGTTAAGTAACTTTGAATAAGCATTATGTAGTCTCGCACTAAATGAGCACCAATGTTAGCTAATCGGTTACTTATGTTTTGACGCGTTGTTCCTGTTTGCTCAGCAAGCTTTTTATGTTCAGCGAAATCACTTTGAATATACTGATAGAGTAATGCGGCTTGCGTGTTTGTTAAGCGATTAAGTACGTGATTTAAAAACTGCGTAAGTAACTGGATATTATCATGTTGGTTCTTATCAGCAAAACTTACGGTTAAATCTCCTTTATTGGTTTTATCTAACTGTCGACCTGAATTAACAAATACAGGCCCAGATGAGGTATTTGGTTTTTCAGCGTAAATATCGTAATGACCATATGCGAGTGATAATGTGCATTGTACAGGCACCTTGGTGTCTTCACTAATTAAGGCAAGTTTAATTAATAAGCTGCTTTTTATGGCATCAAATGGGTTTGGGTATTGTATTTGAAATTCGTCTCCACGGTATATTTCTCCGCAGGCTTGGTATTGTGCTTCTGTTTGTTTTAATAAAGCCTGAAGTGACTGAATAACATTTTTATATTGTTGTTGCGGCATCTTCGTCGAATTAACGATATCGCCAGTTAATACTGCTATCATCATCACCTCCTACTTAATGTAGCAACCTTATTTGATTGCCTTTATAAAAGCAACTTTATATGATTGCCTTTGCGTTTGCAAATTAATAAGATTGCCATGAGGTGCGTTTAACCATATTTATTGGCATATGAGAGACAAGTTTCTTTACATGCGCTTATTGATAGGCTAATTTAGCGGCGTTATTGTTCGAGGTGTTCAATGTTACATTCATTGTCTAAAAGCTTAGTGATTGTTACGCTACTGTTTGTCTTTTTAGGGCAAACAATGGTAAGTACATCTATGGCTTGTGAAATGTCTATGAATACTGATATGCAGAACCTTCACCATACCAATGTTGTTAACCAGAAACACGACATGCATGGCTCAATGTCTCTTGCCATGCAAGATCATGCCGAGCATCATGCAAAAATGCCAAAAGATGCAGATTGTTGTAAAATTGATTGTCATTGCCCAATGAGTGCGTGCAGTTCATTACTCTTTATTGGCGCAAATCAATTTACGTCACCGCGTATCAGTGTCGGTGAACCTATGGTTAGTGCAACTTTAACCCTCCCAGTCTCGATAATTGCAGCGTTATATCGACCACCTATTTTTGCTTAATACAGGATTAGTGCGCCTAAATTTTACGCATTACTGATAACGTTCTTAACCCTTTATCGCGCACCTGCGCGAATGAAAATCCAGTAAGACTGGGGCAAAATATGTATAAAATGAAATTAATCGCCATTTTATGGCTTCTTCCTGTGCTTGCGATGGCAACCAATCATCCAAAGCATTCTTCTGTCGCTTTAACCGTATTTAAAACGCCAACTTGTAGTTGTTGTAGTAAATGGGTTGACCACCTTAAACATGAAAAGATTAACACTACAACGAAAGACGTTTTAGAAATAAGTACATTAAAAACGACGTTTGGCATCGCTCCGCAGTATCGTTCGTGTCATACCGCTGTAAGCGTTGATGGGTATGTATTTGAAGGGCATATACCGGCAAAATATATTCGTAAATTTCTAACAGAACAACCGCTTAATGCAATTGGGTTATCTGTGCCAGCCATGCCAGTAGGGAGTCCAGGCATGGAAGTTAAACAGCGTTTTATGCCTTACAATATCAGGTTGTTACACAAGGATGGAACAAGTACGGTTTATCAACATATTGGTCGTTATCAGGAGCAATTCTAATGATAAAGGTTAACTATCATCAACAAATTTACCTTATATTTATTTATATCGTGTTATTGATGTTTGTTCCTGCAACACATGCGAAAGAAGAACTAACACTGTCGGACGCGATTAAAATTGCACAGGAAAATGATCCTTGGTTACATGGTAGCCACTTAAAGCAATCAGCATTACTCAATAAAAGTATAGCTGCTGGGAGTCTACCCAATCTAAAGTTAACACTCGCGGTAATGAACTTACCCACTGATAGCTGGCATATTAATCAAGAGGGTATGACACAATTAAAAATGGGTGTGTCGCAAATGTTGCCTCGAGGTGACACACTTGAAATAAAGCAGTCGCAATTAGCTATTTCGGCGAGTAAACAACCTTTGCTCCGCGCCGATAGAAAAGCCCAACTCAAGCGAGAAGTCACTGCAACGTGGTTAGATGCGTACCTTGCGCAGCAAACAATCTTGTTAATTGAAGAAAACCAAGCATTATTTGAACAAATGTTAGCTGTTGCTGAAGCTCGTTATTCAAGTGGTGCGGCAAAAACCAGACAGCACGATGTGATTAATGCTCAACTAGAGTTAGTACAATTAACTGAACGATTATTACAAGAGGAGCAAAAGCTTGACGTCGCACGGGCTAATTTAAATGAATGGCTACAAGGGTATGATAAACAGAGCATAAGCCTAAGCAGGATAAAGCGTGATAAAACGTCAGGCTATCGTGTTTCATCACAGTTACCATCGATTACATTAGCACATGGAATAACACTTAAAAAAGGTGGAAAAAACACCGAAAAGATAGCAAAACTACTGCTTAATCATCCAAAGTTGCAGGTTTTTGATGTGACATTAAAAGTCGCTTCAAAATCGATTGAATTAGCAAAGCAACAATATAAACCACAATGGGGACTCAATGCTAGTTACGGCTATCGTGGCGATATGCCTTCAGGGCAACGTAGAGCTGACCTATTCTCCGTTGGTGTTACTGTCGATCTACCGATATTTACTGAAAATAAACAAGATAAAGAAGTCGCGATAACTATTTCACAAGCAGAATGGGTTAAAACCGAAAAATTACTCGCTTTGAAAGCAATGCATAGTGAAGTTGATAAAGATTTAAAGCAATTGATGCATTTATATCAACGCAAGCAATTGTTTACGAAAAAGATATTAAAGCAAGCGCAAGCACAAGCTGAAGCAGCATTGACGGCCTATACAAATGGTGATGGTGATTTTTCTGAAGTCGTGAGGGCGCGTGTAACCGAATTAAATGCACATACCTCTTCGCTAAAAATAGATGTTGATGCATTAAAAACGGTGACCAGTATTAATTATTATCTAGATTACTCAGGAACGACTTCTCACCCGTTTTCAGAAAGCCAAAACAACACAGTGCCAGTGGGAGAACAATAATGTTAAAAATGAATACAGTAATACCACTAATGTTTGGTGCAATCTTAGGTGCTGCTTCGATTTATTTCTATTTATCAGTCGGCAGTGAAAATGTGAGCAGCGTAAACATTCAAGAAGGCAAAAAGCCGTTATATTGGGTAGCGCCAATGGATGCAAACTACCGTCGTGATAAACCTGGAAAGTCCCCCATGGGAATGGATTTGATACCCGTTTATGCAAAAGATAAAGCGCACACAAATGACGCTAAAAGTGTTGTAGAAATTGCGCCTCATGTTGTCAATAACTTAGGTGTACGAACGGCTCCAGTTACCTTTAAGCAAGTAAGTAAAGAAATCACTACTGTTGGCTATGTTCAGTACGATGAAGATATGCTTATACACATACACCCTCGTATAGCAGGCTGGATTGAGAAACTTTATGTTAAGGCCGCTGGTAATCCGGTTAAAGAAGGGCAAGCTTTATATTCATTGTATTCACCTCAATTAGTGAATGCCCAAGAGGAACTCTTGATTGCAGTAAAACGCAAAAACAAAACACTCATTGATGCGGCTAAAGCAAGGTTAACCGCGTTACAAATATCTGATTCATTCATCGATAACCTAGTGCAAACCGGAGAAATTAAGCAAACGGTTACTTTTTATTCTCCGCAATCAGGAGTTATTGATGGTTTGAAAATAAGAGAGGGTTTTTATGTTGATCCCGGCAATACGCTGATGAGCATTGGTCAAATAACACACGTTTGGGTGGAAACAGAAGTCTTTGAACGTGATGCTGCCAGTGTTAAACAAGGGCAAAGTGTAACAATGACTTTGGATTATTTACCGGGTAAAAAGTGGCAAGGTATTGTTGATTATGTCTACCCAACGTTAAATGCAAGTACGCGCACGCTAAGCGTTCGACTCAAGTTTGCTAATCCTAACGGATTACTTAAACCTAATATGTTTGCACAAGTGAGCATTAAACAAGAAGCGACTGAACGCGCTATCTGGATCCCAAAGGAAGCTGTAATTCGTACCGGTAAAAATAATCGCGTTGTTAAAGCGCTAGGAGATGGCAAGTTTACTTCTGCCATTGTTGTTATTGGTCAAGTATATCAACAAGAAGTTGAAATACTTGAAGGCTTAACGACAGATGATGTTGTTGTTACATCAGCGCAGTTTTTAATTGATTCTGAATCGAATAAATACATTGATGTTAATCGAATGACACAGCCGCAACCACCAGTAACGACTTGGATAAAGGGTGAAGTGAATCAAGTAATGCCAGCGCATAAGATGATTAATATTAGTCATGAATCCGTACCTGATTGGAATTGGCCAGAAATGACTATGGATTTTATGATCGATAGTAATGTCGACATGGCAGTGTTAAAGAGAGGGCAAATGTTGCATTTTGAGGTCATGAAAGATGCTGAACAATTTGTTGTGACACAGATTCATATTGTTTCAGAACCGCAAGTATCACAAGCGACAGTTAATGGCATTATTAATAATATTGATCATGAAGAACGGCGATTGAATATTAGTCGAGATGCGATTGAAAAGTGGGGAAGAGAAGCAGCAAAGATGGATTTTATTGCGGCAAAAAATGTTGACTTGTCAGCGTTTAAGGCCGGTGAAGAAGTTATATTTACCTTTGAAGTACGCGACGAATTTATCGTGACAAATATTGTCTCTCAACACAGACAAAATGCTTTACACAAAAAGCATGCTGACCATTAATTTGAGGCGAAATAGATGATAGAAGCAATTATTAAGTGGTCAGTCAATAATCGTATATATGTGTTAATAATGGCAGCATTGTTAACGTTTGCAGGTATTTATTCAATAAAGAATACGCCTGTAGATGCGATTCCTGATTTATCCGATGTACAAGTAATTATAAAAACTAATTACCCAGGACAAGCACCACAAGTGGTACAAGATCAAGTCACGTTTCCACTTACAACGGCAATGTTATCGGTGCCAGGAGCAAAAACAGTGCGTGGGTATTCCTTCTTTGGGGATTCATACGTTTATATCATTTTTGATGATGACACTGACTTATATTGGGCCAGAAGTCGCGTTTTAGAATATTTGAGCCAAGTAACACCAAACTTACCTGCGAGTGCAAAAACACAGTTGGGTCCAGATGCAACGGGTGTTGGTTGGGTTTATATTTATGCATTAGCGGATAAAAGCGGGCAACATGACATTAGTCAACTTCGCAGTTTGCAAGATTGGTTTTTAAAATATGAACTACAAACTGTCGCCGGTGTTTCTGAAGTTGCAGCGGTAGGAGGTATGGTCAAACAATATCAGGTGCAAGTATCGCCGGATAAACTTAGAGCATACAATATTCCGCTTAGTCATGTACAAAGTGCCATTATTCGTGGCAATCAAGAAACTGGCGCTTCTGTAGTAGAAATGGCTGAAGCTGAATATATGGTGACTGCAACAGGCTATATTCAATCAATTGGTGACATTGAGAAAATTCCACTAGGGTTATCGGAGAATGGTACATCACTTACCGTTGGCGATATTGCTAATATTACGCTCGGGCCACAAATGCGCAGAGGTATTGCAGAGCTGAATGGCGAAGGTGAAGTTGTTGGCGGTGTTGTTGTTATGCGTTATGGAGAAAATGCGCAAAAAACCATTGAAGGTGTAAAAGAGAAGCTCACGTCATTATCCTCGTCTTTACCTGATGGGGTAGAAATAATTCCAGTTTATGATCGTTCAACACTCATAACACAAGCAGTTGATAATTTATGGCAAAAGCTCGTTGAAGAGCTTATTGTTGTTGCTGTGATTTGTTTAGTGTTCTTGTTTCATATTCGCTCTTCAATTGTTGCTGTAATTACCTTACCTTTGGGAATTCTTATAGCGTTTATTGTTATGCGCTTCCAAGGGATTAATGCAAATATTATGTCATTGGGAGGTATAGCAATCGCTATTGGTGCAATGACAGATGGTGCCATTGTGATGATTGAAAATATGCACAAGCATATGGAAAAAACACCGTTGACAGATAAAAATCGTTGGCAAATTGTCGTAAAATCGGCAAGTGAGGTAGGGCCAGCATTGTTCTTTAGCTTATTGATTATTACAGTCTCATTTTTGCCTGTATTTATATTAGAAGCTCAAGAAGGGCGTATGTTTGCACCACTTGCTTATACTAAAACGTATGCAATGGCAGCTGCCGCTGGCTTGGCAATAACCCTAATACCTGTATTAATGGGTTACTTCATTCGAGGTAAAGTGACGGCTGAACATAAGAATCCATTAAATAGGCTGTTAATCGCATTTTACATGCCACTGCTGCGTGTAGCGATGAACTTTCCTAAAGTGACGTTAGTCATCGCGGTGTTAATTACCGCGATTGGCTTTTATCCAATCAATAAGATAGGTAATGAATTTATGCCGCCTTTGGATGAAGGCGATTTAATGTATATGCCAACAACCTATCCAAGTATTTCTATTGGTAAGGCGAGAGAAATACTCCAGCAAACAGATAAGCTGATCCGCACAATCCCAGAAGTTGAAAATGTTTTTGGTAAAGTAGGTAGAGCGGAAACAGCGACTGATCCTGCACCATTGACGATGATAGAAACGTTCATTCAATTGAAACCTAAAGCACAATGGCGTGAAGGCCTTACTACAGATGCTCTGAAAGCTGAGCTGGATCAGCTGGTTAAATTTCCTGGTTTAACGAATGCTTGGGTAATGCCGATTAAAACACGCATTGATATGTTGGCAACAGGTATAAAAACGCCTGTCGGCATTAAGGTTGCTGGGGCAGATCTCGATATTATTCAAAGCATTGGTGAACAAATTGAACAACTATTACCTCGCGTTGACGGCACGGCTTCTGTCTATGCAGAACGTGTTGCTGGTGGTCGTTACATCAAGGTAGATATATCACGAGAGCGCGCAAGTAGATTCGGTTTAAATATCGCTGATATTCAACAGGTTGTTAATACTGCTGTTGGTGGCATGAATATTACACAAACGATTGAAGGGCAAGAACGGTACCCTGTTAACCTTCGATATCCTCAAGATTATCGAGATTCGCCAGAGCAATTATCGCGACTACCTATTGTTACGGCAGATGGACAACGTATTACCTTAGGTGATGTAGCAACCGTTTTAATTGAGGGCGGTCCAGCGGGCATAAAAAGTGAAAATGCGAGAATTAATGGTTGGGTCTTTGTTGATATTGAGGATGTTGATATAGGTAGTTATGTTAATAAAGCTCGTGAACTGTTAGCGAACGAACTTACATTACCGACTGGCTATTCTATCAGTTGGGCGGGACAATATGAATATATGGAACGCGCTCAGAAAAAACTGAGCTATGTACTACCGCTAACACTTGGCGTTATTACTTTACTGCTTTTTATGAATTTTAAAGCGATTACAGAAGTATTGATCATTATTTTAACGTTACCAATGGCGATGATAGGTGGGCTTTGGTTAATGTTTATTGAAGGTTTTCACTTTTCAGTTGCTGTAGGAGTTGGCTTTATTGCCTTAGCCGGTGTAGCGGTCGAAATTGGTGTGATCATGCTTGTTTACCTTAATCAAGCTTTGGATAAGATTAAACAAGAGGCATTGATGCAAAAGCAAGCGATAAGTATGGACAGTTATCGGCAAGCACTTATTGAAGGTGCTGGCTTAAGAGTACGACCTGTGACGATGACCGTTGCAACTATCATTATTGGTTTGTTACCTATTTTATACGGCTCAGGCACTGGCTCTGAGGTTATGAGTCGTATTGCAGCACCTATGGTTGGTGGTATGACAAGTGCACTACTTTTGACGCTTTTCTTACTGCCTGTTGTTTATTTTCTTGCTAAACAAAGGGACATAAAAGCGTTTAATTACGGCATTAAATAACATATGGTCGACGTACAATGGCCATGGTCTGATGTACGTCGACGATTTAAAAGTACTACTGATGAGTGCTGAATACTTTATGTAAGTTTTCGATTGAGAAAGGCAGGTAACTTTGTTCTGCGGTTAAACTAAAACGTGAAAAGTCGTAATATTCAATTAAGCCTTGATTAGCACGTTGAATATATGCTTGATAAAACGGACTATCGCTGGGTGTAAAAATATCAATAACTTGATGACGTTTATATAAAGACAGTTTTCCATAATGTATGTCTTTCAACATACTTAGCGCTTTTACACCTAACGTTACATGACCACCATAAGAAATATCAACAGGGTAATGTGGATCTTCGAGATCCCAATTAATTCCACCAATGATGACAGGGTAGTCCAAGTTTGCTTCTTCAACCGCTTGCTTTGCACCAAAAGCCATTGGATCATTCGCGGCCCAGATTAAATCAATATGATTACGTTTAAGTAACCCTTTAACTTTTTGATATGCTTGATTTTTTGACCAATTTGCAACACTGCTATCTATAAAGTTGAGTGAACCATATTTTGGTATCGAATCAAGTAAGCCTTTTTTTCGTGCGATTGATGCAGGCGTTATGTAATCGCCTTGCAACGCGAGTAAAGAAAGCGATTTTTGTTGTTTTTGCAAACGTTGTTGATGCTTCTCTATTAGCTTGCTTAATAACCGTTGTCCTACTTGATAATTATTAGGTACTACACTGCCGTATATAAGTTTTCGTTGCTTAGGAGATAATGCTAACTGCTCTTGGGTACTCACATTATTCAGGAGCATAAAAACAGGGATATTGTGCGAGGTGATTTTTTTAATTAAATTTATCGCAACATCCTTTTCGTTGACTAACATTATGTAATCGGGAGGATCATTAATAATGGTGTCGATCAATGTTTTCATCAAAATATGATTACGAGAAGCGTATAGGGTCGTCAGTTCGATATTTAAATCGTGTGCTGCTGCTTGCATAAATTGAGAAACATGCAACCAGAAGTTACCCGTTGGGTTATTGTTAGGATGCCCAGGATTGATAAAAACAACGTTAAAATCACGGGTAGTTCCTTTACTGAAAACGTTATTAGATAGCAAACTTAACAAACACACTAACACCAATGTTGCTCTTTTCGACATCAAAGGACTAACTATAAACGCTGAATGATAATTTTAGTTTAGCGTATTTCATACCGTGTGAGAATTAGCGATTTTTCATTAATCTAAGGATGAGCTTGCTTCCACAATATTAACCACTAATAAAAGATCATTTAGCTGTTTAAATGTACAAACTTTTAAGTTAGAATGATCGTTCACTCTAAGCTAAAGGTACAACAATGCAGCGTTCTAGAATTTTCCCTCTTGGTATATCTGTCATGGCAATGGCAGTGCTATTTATTTCCGGTTGCGAACAACCAGAGCAAGCTCGAGCAAAAGCGCATGCTATGCAAGCGACACCCGTTGGTGTTGTCACATTAAAAAGCCAATCTATTACCCTAACAAAAGAATTGCCAGGTCGAGTGTCTGCTTCACAAATTGCAGAAATACGCCCGCAAGTTGATGGTATTATTCAGCATCGATTATTCGTTGAAGGTGCTGAAGTCAAAAAAGGTCAAGCACTTTATCAAATTGACCCTGCAATTTTTGAAGCGCAAGTATCAACAAGTAAGGCTGCAATTAAAAAAGCTGAAGCAAATATTGCCAACACAAAGGCAAAACTAGAGCGATATAAAAATTTGTTAGCTACGAAAGCGGTGAGTCAACAAGATTATGATGAAGCCGTTGCCTCATTTAAAGGCGCTAAAGCCGATTTACTGACATCAAAAGCGCAGTTGCAAACAGCTGAAATTAACTTGAATTACAGTAAAGTTAAATCTCCTATCAATGGTCAAATTGGTAAATCTGAAGTAACAGCTGGTGCATTAGTCAATGCAAATCAAACAACCGCGTTATCAACCGTAACTCAGCTTGATCCTATTTATGTTGACCTAACGCAATCAAGCAGCGAGTTAACACGTTTAAAACAAGCGATATCATCAGGGCATTTATCACGAGATTCAAAACAGCATTCGGTTGTGAAATTGATGCTCGAAGATGGCACTACGTACAAGCATACTGGCACGTTAAAGTTTTCAGAAGTTACTGTTAACCCAAGTACGGGGTCCGTTTCTTTACGTGCAGAGTTTCCAAACCCGGAAAAACTTTTACTACCTGGTATGTATGTTCGAGCAAAGATAATTGAAGGTGTTAAAGATGGGGCTATTTTAGCGCCACAGCGTGGTATAAGCCGTAATACTAAAGGTGAGCCTACTGCCTTAGTTGTAAGTAAAGAAAATACGGTAGAACCTCGGGTGTTAACGGTTGATCGTACTATAGGTTCGCAGTGGTTAGTCACTGATGGCTTGGTCGATGGCGATCAGTTAATTGTTGAAGGTTTGCAAAAAATACGCACAGGGGCACCTGTGAAAGCCGAGCCAGCTGACTCTTCGTTAAACACAGCGAAGTAACGGAGTGTAATGATGTCTCGATTTTTTATTGATAGGCCCATTTTTGCATGGGTTTTAGCGATAGTGGTGATGCTAGCAGGTATATTAGCGATCAAAAGTTTACCTGTTGCACAGTACCCATCAATTGCACCACCAGCAATTAGCATTCAAGCAAGTTACCCAGGTGCATCAGCTCGTACGCTAGAAGATACGGTAACACAAGTTATAGAGCAAAAGATGAAGGGCCTTGATGGCTTATTGTATATGTCTTCAACCTCTGAATCTAACGGTGCTGCTACTTTAACTCTTACTTTTGATGCTGATACCGACCCTGATATTGCACAGGTGCAAGTTCAAAACAAGCTATCATTAGCGACACCGCTTTTACCTGAAGAGGTGCAACGCCAAGGGGTTTCAGTAGCAAAGTCAGCTAGAAACTTTTTGATGGTTGTAGGTTTTGTCTCTGAAGATGGCAGCATGAATAATATTGATATTGGTGATTATGTGTCGTCAAATATTCAAGATATTATTTCCCGCGTTAATGGCGTTGGTGAGGTTCAGCTATTCGGCTCACAATATGCAATGAGAATATGGTTAAAGCCTGCCATGTTGCATAAATATCAGTTAACACCCAGTGATATTAGCGCCGCTATACAAGCTCAAAATGCACAAGTTTCAGCTGGACAGTTAGGTGCTTTACCTGCGGTGTCAGGTCAACAGCTAAACGCAACGGTTACCGCACAAAGTCGATTACAAACCCCAGAACAGTTTCGAAATATTTTTGTAAAAACTAATCCTGATGGTTCCGTGGTTAAACTTGCTGATGTCGCTACTGTCGAATTAGGCGGAGAAAACTATGGCGTTGTCGCACGTTATAACGGTAAGCCTGCAACAGGATTAGGGATTAAATTAGCGAGTGGTGCAAATGCCCTTGATACAGCAGAAGGTGTAAAAACAGCGTTAGCTGAACTCGAAGACTTTTTTCCAGATGGCCTAATATCTGTTGTGCCATACGATACAACACCGTTTGTGTCATTATCGATTGAAAAAGTAGTCAGCACACTCATTGAAGCTGTTGTGTTAGTTTTTCTAGTGATGTATCTATTTTTACAAAATTTCCGTGCAACCTTGATCCCTACAATTGCAGTACCTGTTGTTTTATTAGGTACGTTTGCCATTCTTCAGTTGTTTGGTTTTTCAATCAATACCTTGACCATGTTTGCAATGGTTTTAGCGATAGGTTTACTTGTTGATGATGCGATCGTCGTTGTTGAAAACGTTGAACGAGTCATGACTGAAGAAAAGTTATCACCGCTTGAAGCGACGCGTAAATCAATGGATGAAATTAAAGGAGCACTTGTTGGTATTGCGATGGTACTTTCAGCCGTCTTTATTCCTATGGCGTTTTTTGCTGGCTCGACAGGGGTAATTTATCGACAATTTTCTATAACGCTTGTTACCGCAATGAGCTTATCAGTGTTAGTGGCGCTTATATTAACTCCTGCTTTATGCGCAACAATGTTAAAGCCAAGCCATGTGCATAATGATCACTCTTTAATAGGGCGATTCTTCAATGGCTTTAACCGTGGTTTTGATAGAACAAATGGCGGAGCTCAAGGCTTTGTTAGTCGAATGATTAAGCAGAGTAAACGCTATTTATTGTGTTACGGTTTAATTGTTGGCGGTATGATTTATATCTTTTCTCAATTACCATCGGCATTTTTACCGAATGAAGATCAAGGGATTCTGTTTAACCAAGTGAGCTTACCAGCAGGATCGACTACCGAGCAAACGTTAGAAGTTGTTAAGAAAATGGAGCGTCATTTTTTAGAAGATCAATCAGATGCTGTGCGCTCAATTTTTAGTGTTGCAGGCTTTAGTTTTGCTGGTTCTGGACAAAATGCTGCTATTGGTTTTGTTGGACTTAAACATTGGGATGAGCGTCAAAGCCCCGCACTTTCTGTTGGTGCAGTAGCAGGTAAAGCCATGGGGTACTTTTCGACAATTAAAGAGGCGTTTGTTTTTGCTTTTCCACCACCAGCGGTCATTGAATTAGGTACCGCAAATGGCTTTACATTTTACTTGCAAGATCGTGTCGGCTTAGGGCATGAAAAGTTACTCAATGCACGTAATATGTTCCTCGGAATGGCGGCTCAAAGCCCAGTATTAGCAGGAGTTCGTCCTAATGGTTTGGAAGATAAACCTGAACTACAATTGGATATAGACCTTGCAAAAGCGGAAGCACTTGGTATTAAACAAGCTGATATTAACAGTACGTTAGCCACTGCGTGGGGTGGACGCTATGTTAATGACTTTATTGATCGTGGCCGTGTTAAGAAAGTTTATGTTCAAGGTGTGCCAGAGTCACGTATGGTGCCTGAAGACATTGAACAATGGTATGTACGCAATAGTGGTGGAGAAATGGTACCTTTTACAAGCTTTGCAAACGCCTATTGGACATATGGCTCTCCTCGACTCGAGCGATATAACGGTTTATCGGCAATGGAAATCCAAGGTTCCGCTGCGCCAGGGTTCAGCACTGGTCAAGCAATGGCAGAGGTTGAAAAGTTAGTTAATCAGTTACCTCCTGGTATTGCTTATGAATGGACGGGGATCTCTTACGAGGAACGTTTAAGTGGTGGTCAAGCCCCATTATTGTATGCTTTGTCATTACTAGTGGTATTCCTTTGCTTAGCAGCATTATATGAAAGTTGGTCTGTACCTGCTGCTGTTATGCTAATTGTGCCATTAGGGGTCTTTGGTGCTGCGGTAGCAGCCTTGACGGCAAACTTATCAAATGACATATACCTTCAAGTAGGGTTATTAACAACAATAGGGTTAGCATCAAAAAACGCAATTTTAATTGTTGAATTTGCCATTCATAAAATGGATGAGGGTATGCCACTTGTTGATGCTGCAATAAATGCTGTTCGTTTGCGTTTGCGCCCAATAATAATGACCTCAATGGCATTTGTGTGCGGTGTATTGCCTTTGGCTATTGCATCAAGTGCTGGCTCTGGTGCTCAGAATGCGTTGGGTATTTCTGTAATTGGTGGTACTTTAGCGTCATCAATACTCGTGGTTATTTTTGTTCCGATGTTTTTTGTCCTTGTTCGAAGGGTATTCCCAGGGAAACAAAAACTGTCGATTCAGAAATAGTGTATTTATTCGCAAGGCTATTTTTAATTGAAATAGCCTTGCGTTTATCGTGGAGTTTCTATGAATCCAAAAAATAAAAGGCACACAGATCCAGCATTAGCAGAAACAAGAAGGAATCAAGTGCTATGCGCAGCAGCGGAATGCTTTAAACGTAAAGGCTATCATGGCGCAGGAATGGCGGAAATTTCAAAAACAGCAGGGATGAGCGCTGGCCATATATATAATTACTTTAAAAGTAAGGATGATATTATTGAATCTATTATTCAGCGTGATATGGAAGAAACTATCTCGTTGTTTCAAGAGTTTGAAGAACAGCCTGGAGACCTTGTTACTATACTTGTAGATGGGCTTGATGCAGGTGTTGAACGTCACACGGATACGGAATGTAAAGCTCTTAGCTTAGAAATGCTATCCGAAGCTGCTCGTAATGAGAAAATTGCCAATTTACTGCAACAAGCTGATACCCAATCAAGAGATCGTATGCGTAATTTGTTGGTTGGAGAGCGAGGTTCACTCAAAGCGTCAACAGAGCGAGAAATCAACGCGCGTATTGAAGTGATGTTTTCAATGATAGGGGGGTTATTATTGCGTCGAATACTCAATCCTAATATCGATAAAGAAGGGTTATTAATTGCACTGCGTCCTGCAATGAAAACACTGTTGTTGCCGTTTGAGTAACAACAGCGTTTTGTTTTTACGGAGCAATAAGACTAGAAAATTTGTAAAAAACGACCACTTGAATAGAGGCCGTATAACAACCCAGAGGAACCGCCACCTACGCCAATTAATAAGCCTACTTTACTACAAATTTTCGCTCGACTCAGCTTTACTCCCGCTGCTTCATCAGTTTGAGCTAGACGTGCTAAGTTTCTAAAGCTAATTTTATTGGCGGCATTTATATGAACCACTAAACCCGAAATAAAGAGCAAATAGGTAGCAATTGGCAGTAACCAACCATTAGAGGCGACATAACTAAAGCTAAATAATAAGCTCGTAATAATGATCAATACTGTACTGCGAAACCTAATTTTTTTCAGCTGTTTCATATCGCTTGCATTATCAATATGTTTCATCATTTTATTCATTGCTAAGGCATTGGCAATTACCGCGATCAACCCGCCAATGGCCGCACCACCTAAAAAATAAACTAGTTTGCTTAACCAATGCGTGTTTTTAGCTGTGGCAGAATAAGTAAGTGTACTTGCTGCAACTGGAGCTGATGTCATGGCGGTGCTTGCAAAAAACGTTGCCAAGCCAATGGGCGATGTTGCTAATAATACTTTACCGTACTTATCCAAAATATTATCTTTTAAAAATGTGCGTGCGCGTTGCAATCTTTTTCGTACCGTTGTTTCTTGTAACCCTAAGAGACTTGCTACTTTTTTGCTATCGTTTCCTTCTCTATAATATAAAATAACAATTTCTCTGCTTTCATCAGGTAATTGATCTAATAGTTGCGCTAGGAGTTGATTCTGTTGATCTTTGATTAATTGATCATCGTGTGTATCCGTTTTTTCACATACATGATGCAACAATTGTTCTAAATTTTTTTCTTCAATGGATTGTCGCTTTACGATACGTTGATCTCTCAGATAATTGAGCGCTGTAAACCGCGTTACTTGCCGTAGCCATGGCAATAAACTTTCATTGTTATTCAATTTATCTAACTGTTGCCACATCTTTATAAATACTTGTTGACTAATATCACTACTATCGTCGATATCTTTAGTGATAGCTAAAGCAATTGCACAGACGGTATTGGTCAATCTATTTACTAATAAATTAAAGGCATTTTGATCACCTGTTTTCGCTTTGGCTACTAATAGGTTAAGGTCATCATGCGTAATGCTGTTGCTTGAAGTGTTACTCATGATTGCTCCTTGATGTAATCTTTAATCGTGTTAATAAGCCATTTAGGTTGATCCCACATTAGAAAATGACGTCCTTTGTTGTTCATCACAATTGTTGCCATTGCATTGCCACCTAATTGCGCTGCATAGAGGTTTTTTACCGCGCGCTGTTGACTCGTATCGTTAAAACCACCTGCAGCCCCAATTAATAACATAGGTGTCGTAAGTTTTGCTATATTTTCTCTTAAATCCATAGTCATAACCGTTTTTATTGCACTACTGGCAGTGATTGGATCTGAGCTTTTTGCCATATCAATGATATGTTGATATTTGTCTTTTTGAGTTGTTTGAATTGCAATGCCTTGCCGTGATATTTGAGCGAGGCGTTCAGGCGTCGCGTGACGATACAGGTGGCTAATCGATGTGGCTTGGAAAGCTATATCTTCAATAGTCGTATCATTTGTTCGAGTGAAAACGGGGCCAATAAAGGGAAGTCCATCAACTGAAATTGCGGCCTTTAGCGTTTTATGAGGTGTTAAAGCGAGTTGATAGGCCATTAAACCACCCATACTATGACCAATAAATACAGGTTGTTTGAGAGCGGGGCTATTTACATAATGGCTAAGCTCAGTGAAAACGTGTTGAAAAATATCGTCAGCGTGTTTACATGGTTTATTCTTGCCAAACCCCGCAATGGATAATTGGTGTACTTGAAAATCTTTAGCAAGCTCAGTTGCTACGTTCTGCCAAACAGATTCATCACTCAGAAATCCAGGCATAAGCAATATTGCTTGGCCTTCACCGGTAACTTTAGTCTTTAGGCAACTGCCATGTACAACATTTGTTAATAATAGCAGTAACGTGAGTGCTACGATATTTATTGCGTTCATAGTGATATCTCTCTTGTTATTTAGTTATTATCTAAGTCACGGTGAACAAACAATGTGTGACACAGTTTTTGTTTTTTATGCAAAATAACTTGTTGGCGTCTTTTTCTGAATAATTGAAAGTGCCAGATTGACGAGGGGTCTTGAAATGCATATTATGCAGGAGTTAATTACGAGGGTTTATTATTTTGCAGATGAAACTTTTCTGTTATTTACTGCTTGTTATTGCGATTGTTTTCCAATCTTTCGCAGCTATCGCAGTAGGGGATGACGATCATCAAATGGATGTTGAGCACTTGCAGCAGCAACATTCACACCTCGATGATACAAAACTTCAGCAAGATAACAATGACGCTCATAATGTTAATGATTGTCACCATTGTGGTCACTGCACTGGAAATCATGCTACATGGGTTACAGTTAAGACAGAAGCGAGCGCTTTTGATGCGTTGTCTGTCACGTCTTTTTATTACCTTATACCGACTACTCATGCCTTTACCGAGGCAATGTACCGCCCTCCAATAGCCTAACTGATTTTTATTTTCGCCCCGTAACGGGATGTTATTTATTAAATTTGTTAGGAATTTTTATGTCTTTAAAGAAGATTTATACAGGCTATTGCCTGGTATTTTTATCGTCTGCTGTTTTCTCATTGCAAAGTAGTGCAAAAGAAACAGCACATGAACATGAGTCAGTAAAAGCACATGACACGGCAATTCTACTCGACAGAAAACAACAGCAACTTGCAAATATACGTATAGAAACGGTTAATGCGCGAAAGCATATACGTACTATCTACGCACCAGGAGAAGTTAAAGTAAATGGTTATAAAAGTTATGTCGTTTCGCCCCGCACTGACTCTGTCATTATTAATCGCCATGCGATTTTAGGTCAGCATGTCGATGTAGGACAAAAGCTTGTCACTTTATTTAGTGAAGCAATGGCGCAAGCTCAAGCCGAATATTTGATTGCGTCAACTGAATGGCAACGTGTTCAAAAACTTGACGGCAAAAATATTAGTGATAGCCAACGTTTACGCAATGAAATCAATTTCAATGCGGCTTACGGAAAATTAATTGCATTAGGGTTAACGGAGCAAGCGATTGCTAATATTTCAACGGTTAACACGGCAAGGCTAGGACAGTACTCGTTAATTGCTAAAAAATCTGGCGTTGTTTTAAAAGATGATTTTTCACAGGGACAACGTATTGATGCAGGTGAAACGATTATGGTGTTGGCTGATGAAGCTCAGTTATGGGTTGAAGCAAAACTATCACCTACAAAAGAGCTTGCACTAGATCTAGGATCGGTCGCTCGCGTTAAATTAGGTCAGCGTGGTTATTTAGCGAGCATTATTCAAGAGTCTCACACCATTGATCCTGTCACACGCACGCAGATTGTTCGTTTGTCCGTTAACAATAAAGATGATGCACTTCATCCAGGTATGTTTGTTGATGTTAATTTTCAAATTGAAACGAATGAACAACTAGTGGCAGTGCCAGACGAAGCCTTGATCAGAAAGCAAGATGGCAGTTGGATTGTTTACGTTGAAAAGCAACAAGGTCAGTTTTTAGCTACGCCTGTAACATTAGGAAGCAAGTTTGGCGAACTACGGGAAGTTAATGGGATTACATCAGGTAGTCGAGTGGTAACTCAAGGTGCCTTTTTTGTTGCTGCAGAACGTATGAAAAGCGGTTTTGACCCACATAACCACTAAGGAGGCGACATGTTTAATATACTGATAAATGGCATGCTGAAAAATAGAATACTTGTCGTTATTACCTTAATAATTACGATTGTCGCAGCGTTGATGATCTTACCTAAGTTAAATTTAGACGCTTTTCCTGAGGTAACGAATGTTCAAGTTGTTGTAAACACTGAAGCGCCTGGGCTTGCAGCTGAAGAAGTGGAGCAATTAATCACATATCCAATAGAAGCGGTTATGTATGCGTTGCCAGATGTTGCACAAGTGCGCTCCATTTCTAAAACTGGCCTTTCTGGCGTAACAGTCGTATTTAAAGAAGGAACAGATATTTATTTTGCAAGACAGTTAGTCTTTGAGCGTTTGCAAACAGCTAAGGCACTAATTCCTGAAGGTATTGGTGCCCCTGAAATGGGACCCAATACCTCGGGGCTTGGTCAAATATATCAATATTTACTGTTAGCCGATAAAAGCGCCAATTACGATGCGATGACCTTACGAAGTTTAAATGACTGGGTCGTAAAACTGTTGATTATGCCTGTTGATGGTGTAACGGATGTGCTGTCTTTTGGGGGTAGTGTTAAACAGTACCAAGTAAATTTAAACCCAAATAAGCTACTCTCTTTTGCATTAACTCAGCAACAGGTTATTGATGCACTTCAAAGCAACAATACCAATGTTGGTGGCTGGTATATAGCGAGAGGACAAGAGCAGTTGGCAATTCGCGGTACTGGCTGGTTTGCAAGCGGTGAACAAGGTATTGAACAGATAAAAAAAGTACCACTTAAAACCATTGATGGCACGGTGGTTACGTTGGCAGATGTTGCTAACGTAGAATTTGGTAGTGAAATTAGACAAGGAGCGGTTACCATGACTCGGCGAGGGGATCATGGTGAAATAGAATCAATGGGTGAAGTCGTCACAGGGATTGTGTTGAAAAGAATTGGGGCTAATTCAAACGCCACAATTGGCGGTATTACTGAACGCGTTGATATTATTAATCAAGCATTGCCAAAAGGGGTTAGGTTTGAGCCCTTTTATGATCAAGGTGAGTTGATTAAAAATGCAGTGATGACGGTTATCAAATCACTAGCAATTGCATTTGTTTTTATCAGTATTGTGCTCCTACTTTTTTTGATGGATCTTTCAGCGACCTTTTTAGTGTTAATTTCTATTCCAATATCGATAGCTGTCGCACTTATGGCAATGTCGTTAATGGGAATGTCGGCAAACTTAATGTCATTAGGGGGTATAGCTATTGCTATTGGTATGCTTGTTGATGGCTCGGTGGTAATGATTGAAAATATTGTTAAGCGTCTTACTGCCCTCGAACACCATAAAACATCACAGCAATTAACAAGTAATATCGTCAGACAAACAATAGAAATAGCGGCCAAAGAAGTGGCAAGGCCGATATTTTTTGCTTCGGCAATTATTCTTGTGGTATTTGCACCAATATTTAGCTTTGAAGGTGTCGAGGCAAAATTATTTCAGCCAATGGCAATTAGCATCATGATTGCGGTGGTCTTTGCTACTTGTGTTGCACTATTTGTCATGCCGGCTTTGGCGAGTTTGGTTATGAGAAGGCGCCACACTTCATCAGTAAACAACATGATGAAACAAATAACAACTCTTTATAAACGTGCGCTGACTTATGCGTTGTTACGTGTCAAAACTATTGTGGGTGTTGCTGGTCTTGCATTAATAGCTGCTTGCTTACTTTACCAAAAACTAGGCACAGAATTTGTTCCCGCCCTTGAAGAAGGAACCATTAACTTGCGCGTTACATTGGCGCCTTCTGCAAGTCTAAATACTGCACTTGACGTAGCTACAATGCTAGAGAAAAAACTTATGCAATTTCCGGAAGTGACATATGCGTTAAGTCGTATAGGTAGAGCAGAAATTGGTGGAGATCCAGAGCCAGTTAATAATATTGAAATTTATATCGGTTTAAAGCCCGTTGCTCAGTGGACTACCGCTAAAAAACGTGAAGCACTTCAAGTAAAGATTGAGGAGTCGTTAGCGCAATTCCCTGGGTTGTTGTTCAACTTCTCACAACCGATTGCAACGAGAGTGGATGAATTGTTATCAGGCGTAAAAGCGCAGTTAGCAATAAAGCTATTTGGCCCTGATTTAACAATATTAGCGCAAAAGGGAAGAGAGATTGAGTTTGCGATTAAACAAATAGCGGGTACAAGAGATGTTGCTATGGAACAAATAACAGGTGAAGCTCAACTTGTTATTACACCTAACAGGCAAGCATTATCGCGATTTGGTTTGTCTGTAGCAAGTGTCATGGATGTTGTTAGTAAAGGGGTTGGAGGCACCCAAGCGGGACAAATTATCACAGGGAATGAACGTTATGATATTTATGTGCGACTTGATAAGCCTTATCGTAGCAATACAGAGGCCATTGCAGACATTCGTATTCAATCATCTAGTGGGGCATGGGTAAGGCTAGGGGACGTTGCTGTTATTAGCTATGAATCTGGTGTTCCTCAAATAAGACGAGACGACGTTCAACGCAGGGTGGTTATTCAGACAAATGTTCAAGGGAGAGATATGGGCTCTGTGGTCAAGGAAATTAAACAAACTATTGACCAGAATATACAGTTGCCTGCGGGATATACTGTCAGTATGGGAGGGCAGTTTGAAAGCCAGCAACGTGCACAAAAAAGGCTATCACTTGTTATCCCATTATCATTAACACTCATCGCAATATTGTTGTATTTTGCATTTGGCTCTATTGGACAAGCAATGTTGATATTACTTAATGTGCCATTAGCAGTGATAGGTGGCGTGTTTTCACTTTACTTGTCAGGCCAATATTTATCAGTACCTAGTGCTGTCGGTTTTATTACCTTGTTTGGCGTTGCGGTGTTAAATGGTGTGGTAATGGTTGAAAGCATTAATCAACAGCTGACATCGACAAAAGATATAAGTAGCGCAGTTATTGATGGCGCCTCATCACGTTTTCGGCCTGTTATGATGACAGCAATCACTTCCGCACTAGGGTTGATCCCGATGTTAATGTCGACTGGCATTGGTGCTGAAATTCAACGGCCTTTGGCAAGTGTCGTTGTTGGAGGGTTATTAACATCGACGCTGTTAACCTTAGTTATACTGCCTGTATTGTATCGACGATTTTCAAGAGCAAAAATCGCAAAGTTGAAGGGTGAGTCAAACGCTTAATACTAAAAATGATTAGACAGCTTGTATGACAAAAAATATACAAGCTGTTTTGTATTGGTAGCTTGCCATTAGGTTTGGCAAAGTTGTCTAAACTGAATTAGTTGTCCTTTCATCGCTACGACATCAAAAATATCAATTGTTTGTTTTAAATCAGTTGCGAAGTGGCGTAATGCATCACTGTTATTTTGTTTTGCTTCATGTAGCAAGGATTCAGCAAAACTCGCAATATCGTTAAGGTTGTTACTTTTTATTAGCTGTTCACATGTTGGTAAATATTTTTCATGTAAATGTTGCTTTAGTGAATTGCTAAGCGGTTTCTGTTCAACATCAGGTACATTTGATGATTGTTGTTGATAGGGTAAAAAGCGCTTTAATTCTGTGATGAGTTCTTGTTTTAATACTGGCTTTCTTAAGTAACCAGCAAAGTTTTCACGACGTTGCCTTTCATAATCGTCACGCATAACTGACGCTGTAAGCGCGACAATGGGCACATTTGGCTGATCATGTTTGATAATATTGGCAGCTTCATAACCATCCATTTCTGGCATTCTTATATCCATGATCACTAAGTCAAACGGTTGTTCTTTAATTGCAGCAACGGCCTCAAAACCATTGCTAGCCTGTTGCGTATTAATATTCAGTGTGCGACAAATTTCAACTAATAAGTCTCGATTATCTTGAATATCATCAACGATTAATATGTTAGCGTCAGAAAAGGTAAGTGACAGTTGTTCTGTTTCTTCTGATAGAGGCTGTGGCGCGTTTTCAATTGCGCAAATATCAATATTTTTTAAGTAAATAGAAAAACAAGAACCTTTATTTAATTCACTTGTGACAGATAATTTACCATTCATCAATTCTGTTAGTCTTTTACTAATGGTGAGTCCTAAGCCTGTACCACCATACTTTCTTACGCTTTGACCTTCTTGTTGTTGAAAACTTTCAAAAATATCATTAATTTTATCTTCTGGAATGCCAATGCCTGTATCTTCTACATCAATCCTTAGGTCGAGCGTACTATGAATTTCATTCTCATTAATTGCGACAGCTCGCAAGGTAATACAGCCCTCTTCAGTAAATTTAACGGCATTGCCGACTAAATTAAAAAGAATTTGGCGAATGCGCGTTGCGTCTAATAATAGAGCGTTCGGTATTTTCTCATCGACGTTAAGTACAAAGTCTAAGCCTTTTTTACGTACATTCATGGTAAAAACATTACTGATGTCTTCGAAAATGGTATGTGGATTACAAACTTCTTTATCGATAGTGAGTTTGCCGGCTTCTATTTTTGATAGATCTAAAATGTCATTTATTAGCAAGAGTAGCGAGTTACCTGCTGACTTTATTGTTTTTACGAAGCTCTTAAGTTTATTGTCTTGAATTTGCTCATAAAGTAATTCAGTGAACCCAATAATAGCATTCATCGGCGTGCGAATTTCATGGCTCATATTCGCTAAAAATTCAGACTTCGCTTCGTTAGCGGCTTCAGCGGTTGCTTTCGCGTGTTGTAATTCTCGCTCCATTGAGACTCGGTCATTCAAATTAACGATAATATACATTAGCGCTGTTTTATTTTGATAGCGAATGGGAATAATAGAGAGTAAACCTTCAATGGTGGTATTGTTTAACGTTTGAATTTTTACTTGCTCATCATGAATATTCTCTACACAACCTTGATAGAATTGTGTACTAGAAGTTTGGTGCAACGTTGCTTCGTCGATATCAAGTTCTTCTATTGCCCAGTTATTGGCCATTAACAACGTGTTATCTTCAATATTAGCAACAAAAACAATAACGGGAATGTTATCAATAACGACAGATAGGTTACGTTCGCTCTGTTTTAATGATTGTTGTACTTTCGTTCTAAGTAGTATTTCTCGTTGTAATTTTCTATTCCAAATAAAAATAATGGCAATAATTAAGCAAGCAACACTCAGGATAATAAAAATAAGCTGGTAGTCGGTTTTTACAATTGGATCTTTGCTCCCCCATCTATCAACTATTTGTTGCTTTTCGTTGGTACTTATATTGGCTAGTACTCTATTTATCATCGGAATGATAGGGGCAAACTCTTGTTGAAAAACAAAACGTAGCTCTAAGTCGTATTGGGTTTTTCCTACTACTCTGATGCCACTATAGCCACGCTCTGCTATTAAATAATTTACTTGAGCTAATGGACTAATAAAAACATCTGTCTTTCCAGATGATAAATCTTCAAGGCCTTGTTCGGCTGTATCAACGAGTAAAAATGACTGTTCTGGAAATCGTTTTATTAAGTCTTCGCTACTAAAATAATCTTTAATTAGCGTAATACGCTTGTTAAAAACACGCGTAATGTCGTCAATGTACTTATCTTCATTTTGCATAACTATCACAAATGGACTGCTTGCAAAGGTGTCAGAAAATAACAGCGTCTTTAAGGGTTTATAAGAGTTTGCTGCTGAGCCCATATCTGCAGTTTTCGACAGTAAAGCGTCTTTACTTTGTTGCCAATCTTTGGTTGGTAATCGATTAAAGTTAATATTGAGTGCTTGTGAAATAAGTGTGAGATAATCAGGCACAATACCTATGTGTTTACCTTGCTTGTTAGTAGCTTCAAAAGGCATCCAATTTGGATCTGTAGCTAATGTGATCTTGTTATGGGTTAATAACCATTGCTTTTCTTGTTTTGATAACTGAATTCTAGGTTTAGGATCTAAATGTTTATTGATTAACCATTTATCGTACAAGGTATCTGTTGCGTTACCCTCTAAATGAACAATGGCTTTATTAATGATATCTATTAGCGTGGTGTAATCATTTCTCGCGGCAAAATGTAAACTGTTTTGTGATGCTTGAGGTAACGTTTTGAAGGGGAGAATATTCGTGACTGATTTTTGCTCGAGCAAATAATTAATAACAGCATGAGCATCATAGATAATGTCAGCTTTTTTTTCTATCACATAATCTATAGCTTGCGATGGGGATTCCACATAAACAAAGGTTAAATTATGGATATGCTCTTTGATATAAGATTCCATGGCACTATCTTTAATTATCGCTAATCGATAACCTGATAACTCTTTAAGTGTGGTGACATTCAAATCATTACGAATGAAAAAATAGTTAAGGAGTTTTATATAAGGCAATGAAAAAGTTAAATATTGTTCACGTTCTTCCGTTTTAAATACTGATAATAGTAAGTCTTGTTGTTTTTCCTTCACACTTTTTAAAGAGTTTGACCAAACGTCGGGAAATACCTTAAAAGTTAAATTAGTGAGTCGGGCTATTTCATTTAGTAGGTCGTAGCTTAAACCTTGTTGCTGATTGTTATTATCAATGAATTCAAAAGGCGCCCAAGCTTTATCTCCTGCAACATTAATAATCGGGTGTTCTGCAATCCATTGACGCTCTTTTTCATTTAAATGAAATGTAGAGGTTTGTGAGGCTGTTGTTTTTGATAAGTTACTACTAAAAGGGTTTTTTGGTGGTTTGAACCATTTTAATTGAATCTCACGAGCTTGCTCCGATGAAATAGCATTTAAGCCTTTTTGAATAATGCTAGCCAGCTCTGGATGCTCTTTATTTGAAACAAAATGAATCGGGTTTTTACCTAAGTTCCGCGTAGATTTAAACGGTACAATTGTCGTGATCCCCTCTTGCTCAAGGGTATAAATAAGCGCTCCGTAAGTATCAAAAAGAATGTCTGCATTGTTTTCTAATACTGCGTCGATAGCATCAGTAAATGTTTCAACTTCAACGATAATAATGTCTGGAAAGTGCTGCTTAATGATGGTTTGGTGAGCGTAACCTTTCGGCAGTGCAACACGTTTACCGTTGAGATCAGCTAAGGTGTTTACCACAAGACCTTTGCGAACAAAAAAATAGTCTAGAGCGTAAAAATAAGGAGTAGAGAAATTAAGAAAACGTTCTCTTTCTGTTGTTTTATAAACCGAACCTAATAGGTGAATTTCATTATTTTTGAGCCGTGAAAGGTTAGTATGCCATTGTGCTGGTTTTACTCGATATTTTAACCCAGTATAGCGAGCAATGAGTTTTAGATAGTCATTAGCAATCCCCTGGGGTCTGCCTTGAGAATCAACAAAATTAATCGGCGTCCAGTCTAAACTGCCGCCAACTATGATTTCAGGGTGATTTTCTAACCATTGCTGCTCTGCCAGTGTTAGTGGCACTTTTACAGGCGTTTGACTAATATCTTGTGCAATTGAGAACCACGAGAGACTCAAAAGAAGCACGAGACATAAACGATTTAGCATAGTGTTAATGCATTATTTCCATAAATTTTGGAAGATACTTAATTAGGATGTCAACGAGCATTGGATCGAAATGCTTACCGCTATTTTCTTTAATATAATTAACGGCATCTTCTACAGACCAAGCATCTTTATATTGACGTTTATGTGTTAACGCATCAAAAACATCGGCAAGTGCAACAATTCGTCCGTAAATATGAATTTCTTCGCCTTTTAACCCTCTTGGGTAGCCAGTTCCATCCCACTTCTCGTGATGTTCATGAGCAATAATTGATGCTGCAGTAGTTAATCGACGTTTCGAATGACTTAAAAGTTCATAACCTTTTTCAGCATGCGTTTTCATGATGGTCATTTCATCATCGGTTAGTTTGCCTGGTTTATGTAAAATCTCTTTGGGTATCGCAATTTTACCAATATCATGCATAGGAGAAGCAAGGAATACAGTATTTACATCAGTATCACTGAGGTAATCGACATGTTGAGCAAGCAGTTTACATGTCTCTGCAACGCGGCGGATATGTTGTCCTGTTTCATCAGAGGTTGATTCCATGACTTCCATTAATATGTAAATCATTTCACATTGGTGCTCTTCTATTTCAAGCACTAACCGTTCAGCTTGTAATTTTGCTTTTTGCTCTATTTCTGCCGAGTGTTTTTGTATCGCTTTGCGGGTTGTTGAGAGCTCTACGTGAGTTTTGACGCGAGAAAGCAGTTCATTTGCATGAAAGGGTTTGGTAATGTAGTCGACGCCGCCGACTTCAAATCCTTGTGATATAGCATCGATGTCAGCCTTAGCTGTTAGAAAAATTACTGGAATGTCTTTTTTTGCTTCAAGTGACTTAATTGTTTTGCAGACATCATAACCGTTAAGCTTAGGCATCATGATATCAAGCAATATCAAGTCAAAGTCAGTGTTCTTAATTAAGTTAATTGCTTCTTCGCCATCCAATGCAAATGAGAATGTATAACTTTCTTCTTTCAACACATTCATGGCAACTTGAATATTGTCTGAGACATCATCAACAATCAAGATATGTATATCACGTCCACTCTTCACTACAGCTCCTTTACTACTTTGTCTAATTGACAATCGTCAATGTAGAAATAGCGATGAATAAGTTCATCTTATGTCTGTGATAATAATTACGACTTTTTACATAAATGTCTAGTGTTCATTTGTTGTACAAGAAATTTATATGTTCACAAAAGACGGTAAACTACTGCAGGTCTCAAAATTACCGTCTTATTTCTACGTACTGTAAATATTAAGCAAACTCTAAATCGTTATTTTGACTAAATGACGACTTGGCGTTACTTTTTGCAAAGCCATGATGTATTTTACTTTTCTCTACTGCATGTAGGTATTTTTGCCATAACTTTGCAGGGTAATAAGTCGTTACCGTTGTTAACTGTTCAACAAAAAGTTGCTCATCTTCATTAATAGGCAACAAACTGCCATCAGCAAGGCCCGCGAATGTATAGCCATAGGTGAGCAATTCATCAGATTCTCGTTTGTTAAAATAACCACTGCGAGAAATGCCGTGTGTAAACACGTTATCGCCATAATATGGAGATTTACCTTTGCGTATGTTGGTAATCATAGTTTTCCCTCATTGTCTTGTCATAATTAACAGATACTCTTATTTGATTGATCTAAAGCGTAAGAGGTTGTTAAAAACTAACGCTTCGAGTGATGAATAATGAAAAAATACTAGCCACGACACGAGAGTAAGCGTATAAGGCTTGATGTGCACATGAGATATCAATGGTTAAATTCATATTGCTTGTCATTCACGGTGCGCCTTGGCTAACTTTTTTGAAAATGTATGCAAAAAAGGGCTGATTGAAAAACAAAAAATATTTGTCGTTAAGACAATATTTTTTTACATTACAGTCGTATATTAACGTTGGATATTTTTATGGATATTCGTGTATTCAAAACCTTTATTGCTGTGGCAGAAAATAAGCATTTCGGCCGAGCAGCTGAAAATTTATACATTACTCAAGCTGCCGTGAGTGCCAGAATTAAGCAATTAGAAGAGTTTTACGGCACCCAGTTACTTATCAGAGATAAGAACAACTTAAGATTAACGCCTGCTGGTGAAGCGCTGTTATCGCATGCTCATATGCTTGTAAATCAAATGGAGCAGTCTAAAATTGCACTAACTATTGCCGATCAACAAAAGGCGACATTTAATATTGCAGCGACACCCAATGTTTGGGATGCGTTTTTTAGCTCGCGTATTCTTGATGCCTTAGCTGCATTTGAACACTTATCTCTGAGTTCAGAAATTTCGGTAAGAGAAGCCATTCAGCGCAAGCTTGATGAACGAACTGTAGATGTAGGTTTATTGACAGACCCAATAAAAGATGATGACTTTGTTAATGTATTAATTGGTTATTTCGAGTTATCTTTTGTTGGTAGTGAGCCAACATTTGATGCCACTTGTAATGACTATATTTACGTTGATTGGGGACTTACTTTCAATAAAGAGCATGCTTTACATCATAAAGTGGTACCAAAATTTAAAACATCGACCGCAATGATGGCGCTTGAAGTCATGTTATCGCAAGGTGGTTTTGGTTATTTGCCTAATGAATTGGTACAGGAGTTCGTTAAAAATGGTAGCTTGTTTACGATTGACTCGCCTTTACAAATAAAACGTCCTATCTATATGGTTTATAAGAAAAATCACCATCACCAAACATTAATCGAAGAGTGTAAACAACTGTTTAGTCGCGCGCGATAACGCGATAAATAGATAATTGATAAATTATTATGTCACTTGAATTAATATTAAGAACATTGCTTGATGATCCTTCTATCACCATTGAAGGACAACTGCAGTCATTATGGAGTGGCTATGGTCAAATTGTGCGTTGTTATAGTAATGCCAAAGCCCGCTACTACATAATAAAAGTTGTTAAACCCGGTAACAGTGACGAACACCCGCGCGGTTGGGGAGGAGATGTAAGTCATCAACGTAAAATGCGTTCATATCAGGTAGAGGCTACATTTTATCAACAATATGCTTCGTTAACTGATCATCTTTGTAAAGTACCGGACCTTATCGCCATCCAAACCTTGGGTGATAAAACCATTCTTGTAATGGAAGATCTCTATTACAACGGTTATAACCGAACGCATAATGAAGGAACACGTGAAAACTTAGCAATTGCTATAAAGTGGTTAGCTTATTTCCATGCTAAATTTTGGCAAAATAGGGGGAGTGGTTTGTGGCCAGTAGGAACATACTGGCATTTAGGTACTCGTAAAAAAGAATGGCAAGCGATGCCAGACTCCCTGTACAAAAGAAAAGCTAGTGCGATCACCGATAAACTAAATTCAGCACGCTTTACCACTTTGCTTCACGGTGATGTTAAATTTGCTAACTTATGTTTTCATCAAGATGAGCGCTCTGTCGCTGCCGTTGATTTTCAATATATTGGGCGTGGTGCTGGTGTTGTTGATTTAGCGTATTTACTCGGCAGCTGTTGTGATGAAGATAGCCTATTTAAATTAGTTGACTACGCATTAGAGACTTACCAGCAACACTTAATTGATGCGTTAAATTGGTATCAAATCTCTGTAGACAGTAAAGCATTAACGAATGAAATTACTGAATTATACCCTTTCGCTTGGGCTGATTTTTACCGTTTTTTATTGGGCTGGAATCCTGATAGCTGGAAGGTTAACACCTATATAAAACAGCTATCAGAGCAAGCACTAAAGTCAATCTAACCTGATACGTATAAACACAATGTTGCACATTAAAGTTGACCTTTTATGGTAAGTGAGGTTTCAATACCTCTGTTATGGCTTGCTTAAAATTACGTGTATGGTTGATGCCTAATTGCTTTAAGCGCGTGTCTGATAAAGCACAATCATAAGGTCTATTTGCCGTTTGAGTTGGCGTCGGTAGCGCAACGAGTTGCTTACCTTCCAAGTTAACTGCTGATGCGAGCAATTGCGCTATTTGGTATTTAGTCATGCGCTGTTTATCAGATACGTGATAAATACCGTGGCATTGATTTAAGGGAAGGTTAATTAAGTCTGCTATAGACAATGCAATATCTTCGACATGTGTTGGATATCGAATTGCCCAATCGTCATGCTTACTCTCTTGCTCAGCCTTTATTTGCTCTGCTATAACGGTAACCGCAGATTCTGCTAAATATTCAACATCGCCATACAAAACGGGTACACGAATAATAGTGTGTTGATTGCTGATCGCTAAAACAGCTTGCTCTGCTTGAGATTTGCTTTGCCCATAAAAATTTAATGGTGACGTTTGGGCGTTTTCTTCATATGGTGCGTTATTACCATCAAAAACATAATCAGTACTAATGAAGAATAATTGAATATTTTGTTGTTGGCAGCACTGAGCTAAGTGTTTTGAAACGTTAACATTTAAATTTATCGTAGCTTGGTGATCTGTTTCACAAATATCGGGTTTACGTTCTGCAGCCGCATGAATAATAACGTCAGGTTGATGCAGTTCAATAAACGTACTAACGGCCTCTTCATTTTGTAAATCGAGTGGTAGAATAGGTGGTTTGGCACGGGTAAAGCCAGTACCAATCACTTGAAAAGATTGAGAGAGTGTTTTAACAAGCGCTCGGCCAAGCAGACCTGTAGCACCGGTGATCATGACGCGTTTCATAAACAAGCATTCCTTTGTAAGAAAAAAGGAATTATATCAGTCAATTATGGTGTGTGTTAAGATTAGTTAGCCAAATACCGCGACGACTTGTTTTGAAATTGCGAGTAGTTGTCCATTTTCATGCCAAAATTTTGCCTGCTCATGTCCATAGCCGTGTTTAATGTGATGTGCTTCTGTTTCACTGGCAACCCATTGCCCGCTGTCGAATGCTAATTCAGGGTTAATAAATTCAATATCCCAGCTCATTGTGCTAGCAGGAACAGGTAAACGAAGCATTTGAAACATTGTTGGCGGCCAAGCATCCATGAGTGCAATGAGATATGCCATTTTCATTTGCTTAACTGGCTTAGAAATTTTCGACCAGCCATGAATAATAGGGTCCTGATTTTTCGTCACTGACAAACTGCCTTTATTAAACGCATAGTCAAAATGTTGCACAAATTTAGGTACAACTTTCGGGATCATAGGAATAAATTTGGGCTTGTTAGGAAAAGGCATGGTATGAGTATCAGTTGCAACTTGGTGTAATACTGAATCACGGCTAACACCAAAACATACTTGTACCATTACGCCAATAGTACCATTTTGCGACACTTGCGCGACAATTTGACTGACATTCTTACCGGTGCGTAATAATGTCGCCGTAATTGTTACAGGTACTTCAGGACTTAACGGGCCGATAAAGTTGCAGTGAAAAGCTCTGACTTTTCTGTCGTCTTCTATTAAATTCTCAGCAGCTTGATAAGCTAAAGCTGCTGATAAACCACCATATATTGTCCGACCTTGGCTCCAATTTTTCGGTATGGTCAGTTCGTATGCTGATTGTTTAGTTTCAAATACATGAAAGAGATGTTCTATCGACATAGTGCTCAAAATCTACTGGTCTGATGAGTTGAGTGTAAATCAAATCATCTCTTTTTTAAAGTTGATTTATCAGCTGTTAATCGCGTGCCGCTAATTTTGGTGCGAGTTGGTCATACACCAATGTCCAAAACTCGGTCGATAGTTTGTTAATACTGTTACTTTCGGCATTCATTAGCATGGCAAACCCAATATCTAATTCAGGGGCATATGCAATATCGGCTCTAAAACCTGATACCCAGCCAGAATGATAGATGAGTTTTACGGTACCAAATTGATAAATACGCCAACCGTAGCCATAGTGGGCGTCTTCAAGATGCTCTCGCCAGTATAGTCGACGCATATCCTTTTTGGTTTTTATACGCGGCGTCGTCAATTGAGCAAGCAAATTTTTAGGTAATGTTTCTGGTGCATAGCCTAAGTTTGCGATCAGCCATTTAGACATGTCAGCAATACTTGCATTTACACCCGCTGCGGTGGGGACTTTATAAAAGTCTGGAGTAACATTAACGGTGCGCCAAATATTACGTTTTATTACCTTGCCGTTGCGATCGTATTTGTTTGTGCGAACACGCTTTCTTAACACATGGGGTTTGGCGGCATTTATTTCATTACGGTAAACGCCAATTCCAACAGATGCATCTTTCATGTCTAGAGGCGCAAAAATACGTTGCTTTAATAGTGATGAATAAGACTGTTTCGTCGTACTTTCTATGGCAGGTTGTAACATGCCATAGGCAATATTTTGATAACCATAACATTTTTCAGGTTCGCATATGGGGCTTACTCGATCAAAGCGACCGATAATTTTATCAATACTCCAGTTTTCATGTAATAAATTGTCATAGGCGTTTGGCATGAGCCCTGTTGAGTGACTTAATATATGGTGCAATGTTATTTTTTGTGCCGCTTTAGGTTGTGCAAGATTAAAGTGCGGAACGTATTTCGTAACTGGGTCCGTTAATTTAAGTTTATGTTCATTAGCGAGCATGGTTACAAGGGTAGAGGCGAAAGGTTTCGATACAGACGCTAAACGAAAGACTGTATTTGGCGTAATTTTATGGGTTTTTTTCTTATCTACATAACCAAAGGTTTCTGACGCAACAACGCGGTCACCTTTAACGACCGTATAGGCGACGCCTGGAATGCTTTGTTGCTTTATTTCTGATTTAACTAGCGCATGAAAATGTTGATTAATAGTTTCTATCTCGTTAGCCGCTAGATAAAACGCACTCAGATTAAAAGCAAGTAAACAGAATATTTTAAACCGCATATTATTATTATAGTGTTGATTTGAAAGCGCATCATAATACCGAATGCATACTCAAATAAAAAGGAAATCAGTCAGGATAGATGTTGCAATATTTTACCAAACTAAAAAATTACATTGTTGTTAAAAGGACTTGTTTAAAAAAGGTGCAAATGGTGCACCTTTTTTAAACGCAGGCGAGTTAGCCAGTATTTCTTAATCCCGTAGCAATACCTGCCATAGTAACGGTTAGTACCTGCTCATTTGCTAATGTATCCGGAGATTGACGCAGGCGTGATAACACTTCAATTTGCATTAAATGTAGTGGTAGTAAGTAGGGCTGGCGTAACTTAAATGAATTTAAGTTCCAAGGATCTGATTCCATGATTTCTTGTTGCCCTAAGAGAGACAATACCGTTTGTTTGTCTTTTGCTAGCTGGGTTCTTAGTCCTTCACCGATACTTTTTAGATCCGGTTCGACAAGTGCTTGATCATATAATGCTGAAATCTGAGGCTCTGATTTTAAATACACCATTTCAATCAGTGATAATCGCGCTCTGAAGTAACGCCAGTTTTCTAGCATAGTCTGAATTGTTTTCGCATCTTGTTCTGATACGTTAGACAACGCTTGTCCTAGGCCTAGCCAACTCGGTAATACCAACCTATTTTGACTCCACGCGAAAATCCATGGAATTGCTCTTAGTGATTCAATTCCGCCATCGACCTTTCTTTTGCTTGGGCGAGAGCCGAGTGGCAATGACGCAAGTTCTTGTTCAGGTGTTGCTTGACGGAAGTAGCGGACAAATGCAGGTTCTTTTTGTACATAATGGCGATATATATCGCAGCTTTCTTCAGCAAGTTTGTCCATGAGTTTACGCCAATCGTCACTGGGTGTTTTTGGCGGGGTAATGAGGCTATCGAGTATTGCACTTGCGTATAAGTGCAAACTTCTAACGGCTAAACTCGGTAAGCCAAATTTATAACGAATTGTTTCGCCTTGCTCTGTTACTCTTAGACCGCCGTCTAGCGTGCCTGGGGGTTGAGACGCAATTGCGGCATGTGCTGGTCCACCACCACGACCTATCGTGCCACCTCGACCATGAAATAATTTTAAAACCGTATCGTGGTTTTTAAACACGTTAACGAGCGCTTCTTGTGAATGATATTGCCCCCAAGCAGCAGCTAACACGCCGGCATCTTTGGCAGAGTCACTATAACCTATCATGACATAATGTTTGTTATCACATCGCTGTTTATAGGCGTCAATTGCAAGTAATTGATCCATCACTTTTGCGGCATTATTGAGATCGTCTAACGTTTCAAAGAGTGGTGCAATTGGCATCTGCCAGCTTACGTTTGCAGTCTTTAGAAACAGGTTAACGATAAGTACGTCACTGACATTACTTGCCATCGAAATAATATAAATGCCCATCACTTCTCTGGGTTGTTGTGCAATGAAAGCAAACGTGTCTAGTACTTCTTGTGTTTCTTGACTCCAAGCTCTATTTGGAACAAGCGGTCTAGGATTATTAATTTCTTTTAACAAGAACGCGATTTTTTCTTTTTCTGTCCATTGTAAATAATCGCCTAGTTCTAGTGCGTTTAGTATTTCAGCTAGTGCGCTATCATGTCGCTCACTATGCTGCCTTACGTCAAGCTTCACTAATGAAATGCCAAAACATTGTACTTTGCGCATTAAGTCAATGATATGAGAGTCAGCTATGCGCGTTAAACCGACCTCAAGTAAACTGTCTCGGCATTGTTTTAATGGTAAGTAAAGCTCATTTGCACTTGCGATTGTGCCATTTGTTTCGTTATTTTCTAATAAGCTAATTGTTTGCTTTAACTTTTCAATAACCGGTTTTAATACTTGTCGGTATGGGCCAATTTCATTCACATCATTTGCTGCTAAGTCGGCTGTCGCTTTACCCATTGATAGCTCTAAATAGAGTGTTTCAAAATCTTGTAAATACAGTTGCGCTGCCATTAAACGAGCTTGCATAATGGCTTGCTGGCTTAGGTTTGCAGTAACGAAAGGATTGCCGTCACGATCACCTGCCATCCAACTTGCCATCGTTAAGGGAACACAAGACTCAGGTAATGGTTTACCTATTATCTCTTGGCTAAAGGTGTCTAATTCGCGCACAAAGTCTGGTACAGCATGCCATAAGCTATCACTGATGGTGTTTAATCCCCAACGAGATTCATCAAGTGGAGAAGGGCGGTTATTACGAATTTCTTGCGTGTGCCAAGCTTGTTCAATCAGTTCATTGATACGGTCACCTAATTCATTATCATTACTGTCTAGCGCTTGTGCGATTTCATGATACTTATGAATGAAAGTACGTCGATTGACCTCAGTAGGGTGGGCGGTTAACACGAGTTCTATTTCTAATTGTGATATTGCTCGCTCAATTGCTTCTGCCGATTTGCCATCGAGCTTGTTTTTCAAATCATCTAATGGATGCGGTAAGTCTAGTTCAGCGAGACCTTTATCACTGGCAGTATATTGTTGTTCAGCAATATTCGCTAAATTTAGGAATTGGCTAAAAGCTCTAGCATGGACGGTTAGTTCATCGGCATCCAGATCTCTAAATTTCTTTTGAAGTGCCACTAATGCTTGGCTATCACCGTTGGTTGCCTCTTTAGAGAGGTGACGAATCGCTTCTATTTCGTCAACCCATTTAGCACCTTTATCATTAGCAATGGTTTGGCCTAACGCTTCACCTAGTTTTCTTACATTATTGGAAATAGTTTCTAGCATAAATGTACCTATATGTAATTTTATTACAACAAATGGTGTTTACTTACTCTACGAGAAAATGGGGTTAAATCCAATTAATATTTGGCTTTAATCATTTTTTTCTGAAATTCAATATAATTTAGTTGTACTAAAATGGTGTTAAATTACGTAAATTAAAGCGGTAGGGCTTTTAAGTAGCAATTTATTTGAGCTTTTGCATTTTATTGTAGTGCAGTAATGCGGTTTTTGAATACTTGTCGTGAGGTAATGTGTGTTTCATGTTTGTACTAAGTTGATATTAGAGATTAAAGCGTGTTAATAAAACAACACAAGCGTTGCGTAATTAACGCATTATTACTGGGAACATCGCACTTACAACATCAGTGCTACTGCATAAAGTTTAATAGATGAGGGCACGGCACGGTGGGCAACTCAAATGTAACGCTTGCTCCTTGTAGTTGCTCAAGAATAACATTATCAAAACTGAGTATTTCAATGTTATTGAGAAATGAGAAACTTTGATGGTCAACAGCATTGGCGATAAAGGCGACTTCTGTTACTAAAAACTCACTACTTTGTTGTGAGGGTATTGTTGCTTTATCTGCGAATAAGTCGGTGTAACCCTCTATGTAGAGTCTTTCTTGTTGGCTGTCGTCTGCAAAGAAATAGTTCCCAACCCCATCGTCAAAACCATTGCTAAAGTGCCATTGACTCAACATTAATGATTGTCATCAAACATAATTGCAGCTGCAAAACCACTGAAAGTGAAGGGGAAGTATTTTATAGACGGGTAGATACGCTTAAGTTATATAAAGTTTTGACTTATATGCGCTTTTAGTTTTATTATGGCTGTTAACAGTTTGTAAAAGGCAAGTATGGTGAAATCCATATACGCAAAGTTTCCGACCTAAGGTATATACTATGGTAGCGGGACTGCAGAGAATTGAACCTTCCCAATCCTTGTCTTTTTGTGAAAGTGACGCGTCTAGCGATAGCGATAATTTAAAAAGATCACAAGGATAAAGCCATGAGTAATTACTTCTATAAAGTAAGTAAACGCATAAGTTTTGCCATTATGCTCACTAGTAGCAGTATGGCGTTTGCTAATATTTATGACCTTCAAAACAATTTAGCGTCGTTTAGTCCTGACAATGCCCATTTTTCTCTACTAGGCTTTTCAAATAATAATGTTTTAGCGCACGAAAACTCAATGATTTCATTTCCTGTTGGTGAGCTTAATCAACGCGGTATGCAATTAGAAGTTATTAGTGACAATAACGCTGTTTCAGGTGTTCTGAGTCAAAACGAACTACTTGTGTATATAAATGAGGTTGATGAGGATATTGCGGTTACTGTTCGTGTAGTAAATGTGGCGAATGTAATGGAAACCTCCTTATCATTTACCATCAATGTTGTTAATAAACCAACATTGGCTATTGATAATTTTGGTACCACGCAGTTTGCATCGAATAACATTGCAGATGTTATTGTTGGTGATACTCAACGATTTCTCTCTGGGTTTTCAGGAGGAAGTTTTACGGGTAATTTTGGCCATAGTTTGGTTAAAGTTAGCAATGCACCGCTTGTTGATATGGGCGCATTTAAAAATAGTGCCCCAAATGTACACCAAACGAGTTTCGGTGTGCCAATTGGACAGTCAACCCCTATGTTTTATCAGACATCAAAAATTGCACCATCGTTTGCTTCAGTTAAAGCAATATCTACATCGTTTACTCAAACTCAAAATACATCTTTTGTGCCATCAGCGTTGATAGCACTTGGGCAAGAAAAAGCGAAAGAAATTGCTAAAAGATCAGCGGAACTTATTGTTAACAATAATGCTTCTAGTCCTCAACAAACGGAAGAAAGCCCTAGTATAGATCAACCAACAAAAAATGAGGTTGAGGTTGGTAACGACGAAAAGTCTCCTCAACAGGCGCAAGATGATCTGTTGGTGTTCAACCCTGTGAATAATGAGCAACCGGCGGCGGTAAAAATACCAGAGCCAAATTCGTTTGTTTTAATGTTACTTGCATTGATAACAGGTGTTTCTGTGTGGCGATTTAAAAAGCGCTCATAAAGATAACGCCTCAATCGATTAAGGTAAGTCGATTGAGGTGTTTGCTTTAAATTTGTAATACGTCCAACTTATCGCTTGCTTAAAAAGGAGAAGGGTGAGCTTTTAACCATGCGTTTATACGCAGTAACGTTTCTTCTGTTAAGGTAATGTTAAACGCGTCTATGTTTTCTTTTAATTGCGACATGCTCGTTGCACCTATGATGGTAGACGTTACCCCGTTTACTTGATCAATCCATGCTAATGCAAGTTGAGCCGGTGTTAATTGAATCGAGTTTGCTAAGTCACAAAATGCCGAAATAGCAGTTTCAACATTTTGGGTATCGCGGAAAAGCCCATGTCTTTGCATTAACGTCCAGCGGCTTCCTTCTGGTCTTTTACCGTTTAAATACTTACCTGTTAGTGCACCGGTTGCTAAAGGTGACCAAGGTAAATAAGCGATATCCTCATGGACACAGTTCTCAATTAAATATGGCCAATCTTTAGTGTGCAGTAAACTAAATTCATTTTGGATAGAAACCATACGCGGTAAGTTATGTTGTTCACTTAGTTTTAAATATTGATTAATGCCCCAGGGGGTGTCATCTGATAATCCGCAATAACGAATTTTTCCTGCGGTTACACATTCCGCCAGTCCCAATAGAATATCATGCATTTTCTCTATTTCTTCTTGGGCGTTCATATTCGTGTAGTTGAGCATGTTAGGCCAATGCTTGGCAAAATGTGGTGAACTATAGTTTGGCCAGTGCAATTGATAGAGGTCGATGTGATCAGTATTGAGCCTGCGTAACGAGTCATTAACTGCTTGAATAACCGTCTCTTTAGATATATCACTGCCACCTCTAATATAAGAAAGACCAGGACCTGCTATTTTGGTAGCAATAACTAAGTTGTTACGTCTCGTTGGGTTTGCTTTTAAATAATGACCAATGATTGCTTCCGTTTTACCATATGTTTCGGCGTTAGGGGGGATAGCATACATTTCGGCTGTATCGATAAAATTAATACCTTGGTACTGGGCATAATCAAGTTGATCGTTTGCCTCTTGTTGATCGTTTTGTTTCCCCCAGGTCATCGTACCTAAACAAACACGAGACACTTCTAGTGTGCTACTACCTAAACGTACATATTTCATGAAAACTCCTCAATCGGTAAGGTTATTAATATCACCGCGCGTTACTGGGTACCCTAGATGCATCCAACCGAAAATGCCTTCCCATAAAACGGCTGTTCGGGTATATCCTCTGTTTTTTAATTTATTAATGACATGATCGGCTGCAGCGCGAGGGCAGGAACAATACGCCACTATTTGTACATCTGTTGGTATATCTTCAACCATGATATCAAGATCCGCATAGTAAGGAAGCGGCACCGAACCTTTAATATGCGCCGTTTGCCAAACAGAAGTTACGCGAGTATCAAATAGTACCATGCGTTGTTTTTTTTCTAGCGCCTCATTAAGATCTTCTGCCATCACGTATTGGTTATCTTTTAATGAAAAGCTAGGATCAGCTCCTTTAGGGTTGATGACATAATTCTCTGGTGTTGGCAGTGATTTTAAAATGGGCTTGGTATCTTGCCAGCCACTTGCTTTACTGCGCAAAAAAGCAGTGATATTGTCGATTTCTTGGTCTGTTAAAACGCCTTGATATGCTTTCATCGGCGTATTTTGTCTGCCGTGCCTAATGGCATATCGAATGAATTCATCCGTGTTATGTGCCAATGCTGAAGGGTTACCGAGTGCAGGGGCGGTAATACCTTCGCCGTTTTTACCATGGCAGGTAGCACATTCTTTTTGATAACTTTGAGCGCCTTTTTGAATATCTCCATGTACGGGGTTGGTCGAAAGCTTTATACGATCTACACCAGCTTGTTCGAAGAGCCAATAGGTTAAATTCCAAGTTTCCGCCAACGTCATTGGACCGCCAACCTCGTCTAGGTAGCCGCCCATCGGGGTACCTGTTCTACCATAAGACATAGGCCTTAAAATCGCATGTGGTACACCTGATTGAAACAAACTTGCACTTTTTAATGATGGGGCGTGGTCGTTTACATGCCCTTGTCTTTCTTTTCCATGACAAAGCGAACAGTACTTTTGATAGTTTTGCTCAGCAACTTTCGCTTGTTCTGGTGTAAGCTTTCGTGGTGGAGGCATGGTTTCATAATCTTGCGCAATAACAGTAAGGGATCCCAAAATTACAGATAAGCTTATAAGTGTCGTGAGTAATTTAATCATAAGAAAGAATTCCTTTTGTTCTGTTATTTTGTGTGCTGTTCATTCAAGCAAAATATAAGGTGCGTTGATCATATAGTACAGTCAATTAGGCGCAAATAAATGTAACAAAGTTATCATGACTAAGATTAAGGATGTGTTTAAGCATTGAATGAATTAGTCAGAAATATTGTTTTTTACAGTGCTAATATGCACTTATCAAACATAACTGTTTGTGATGTTATCGTTTATTTAAATATGAAGTCATTACAATAACAAGCCTCGAAGGAAAATTTCTACTCATTTGCTGTTTGAGTCGCTTATGGAGGGTGATAATTGTCATGCTTTCGGTATAATCGCGTCAACGCAGTAAAAAGTTGAATATATTATGCAAAACGAAAAGGCTTACGCTATAGGCACACCCGGTAAAAAATGGGGTGAAGAAGAAAAACTACAATGGCAAAAATTACAAACAATAAAGCGTAGTTATCAGCAAGAAGTTGTCAGTAAAATTGAACAATTAGGTGAAAAATTCAACATTACGCAATATGGGGCGTTGTCATTTGATGAACAGAGATATCCTTTATTTGCGCTAACCTCGCAACACTTTGATGATTGTAAACCAACGGTACTCGTAACAGGTGGTGTGCATGGCTATGAAACTAGCGGTGTGCATGGTGCATTATTATTTGCACAGCAATTTGCAGATAAATATCAAGATAAAGTTAATTTTGTTATTGCTCCTTGCCTCAGCCCTTGGGGCTATGAAACGATTAATCGGTGGAACCCATTAGCAATCGATCCTAATCGCTCATTTTATGCTAACAGTCCTGCTCAAGAGTCAGCAAAATTAATGATGTTTGTTGAAAGTTTGGGTACGCGTTTACTGGCGCATTTTGATTTGCATGAAACAACAGACTCCGATAATACTGAATTTAGGCCTGCACTAGCAGCGAGAGATGCTGAAACGCACGATAACTGGAATATTCCCGATGGTTTTTATTTAGTAGCAAACTCCGCAAAGGCTGAACCAGACTTTCAAAAGGCTATTATCGAAGCAGTATCTAAAGTAACGCATATTGCCCCTGCAGATGATAATAACCAATTAATAGGTGTACCTTTATCACAAAAAGGTGTAATAAATTATGATGCGACGCCGTTAGGGCTATGTATGGGGTTTAGTGATGCAACGTATGTAACGACCACAGAAGTTTACCCTGACAGCCCTAAAGTAGATGCTGATAATTGCAATTTGGCCCAAGCAACGGTTATTACAGCTGGGTTAGATTACATACTAATGCAATAGTATTCATGGTGAAAAGAAGCGTTGTTTTTCAATCTTCTTTCTAAGTAAATTTAAGGAACAATAGCATGCCAAAGGCAAGTGAAGTAAAGAAAAACCAAGCCATAGAACACAATGGCGGTGTTTACATTATTAAAGATATCGAACGTTCAGTTCCGCAGGGAAGAGCTGGTGGTAGTTTATACCGTATGCGTATGTATGACGTCGTTACTGGCGGCAAAGTAGATGAAACATTTAAAGATGTTGATATGCTTAACTACGCTGATTTGATCCGTAGGCCGGTAATGTTTTCATACATCGATGGCGAAGAATATGTTTTTATGGATAATGAAGACTATACGCCATACAACCTCAACAAAGATAACATTGCCGATGAGGTGTTATTTATTAACGAAGCAACACCAGGTATTCAAGTGATACTAGTCGATGGTGCGCCAGTAGGTTTGGATTTACCTACAAGTGTTGAGCTAGAAGTAGTAGAAACGGATCCTTCCATTAAAGGAGCGTCGGCAACGTCGAGAAACAAACCTGCCACATTATCAACAGGGCTTATTATTCAAGTACCTGAACACATATCTACAGGTGATGTAGTTAAAATAAATACCGAAGAAAAGAAATTTATGGGGCGTGGTGATAAATAACTCTGGTTTACACTAAACGTTTAGAGCAATGTTACCTCGATTAACTGTTCTTAACGTGTGAAGTTATATCGCACGTACATTGTGTTGTCGGTTTTGGTAATATTGGACCTATGTTTGTCATCATCTAAGTCTGTATCGCAAGCCTTAAACTATTACCACGCAGTTTATGTTGTAGCTCATTTAGTGATATGTATTATGTCTATTAGTACAAAGCGCCTTGTAAAAACAAAGCGCTTTTTACTAGTTTTTACACGCTGAACGTTAGCATGCTTTATTTTGATGTATCAGACGTCTATATAGTGTTATATAGCAACACATTGCTAATAATAACCATGTTGCAGGTTCATGTACTGAGGTGACTAGTTCGGTATCGTTGATATCAAATTGCCTTACTGCACTAATATCAAAAGTAGCACTAAAATCGCTAAGTGCGGTGAAGTCGGCAATACCTAGTTTAAATGCGGGTAATGGAACTTCAGAAGCGTCAAACCACCAAATTGCAATGGATAATACATTGTCATGTTTTACTGCTATGTCGGTAAATAGCGCACCGAATGCGGGAAATGGTGGAGCAATAACAGCTGCATCAAAAGTAAAGTCGTTAAATGACAGCAACGTGTTATCAAATATAATATCTACTTCTAATGTTGCGGTATCCTCATGCAAACTTTCTGCAGTTAACGATAAATACACGTTGTCATTTTCGTTATATTGCGTGTTTTCTGTGTCTAGTGTAATAAATCCTGCGTGAGCTTTGATTGATAGCAATAAGCAAAGTGCAATTAAAATATTTTTCATGTTTGTGTCCTTTATTGTTATTCAGTTGCGCATCGAGTGCGGGTACAAAGTTTCATGTAGCCGCGAATATCGCGACGTGATAGTTGCTTATCACCATTAAAGTCATAGGCAAGGTCGGTTAGTTCACCAGAGGAAATAAGCGTTAAGAAGAGGTTTAGATCTAAATTGTCTATATCGCCGTCTTGGTCTAAGTCTCCAAATAGTGTTGAAAGCGACATTTCTATCACTATTGGGTCATGATCTGATGAGCGATATACATCAGGTGCATAATATTTTGTATGATGCACAGGTGTTTGATGCGCCATACTGTAATCAAGTACTCGAGGTTCGTCTGCATTTATTGGCCAAGCGACAATATCAACGACTTGTTTTGTTAACGTAGCGTTGGCTAGCGCATGATCTAACTGTCCAAGTTGACCATTAAATATGTAACTGTAGTTATTTGATTTACCTAGGGACGTGAATAAATCATTAAAACCATTTTGGGAAAAAGTTGTAATGGGATCTTCTTTTAAATAGGCATTTAAATCACCTATGACTAATATTGCTTTATCCGTATATTCTTGATTTAAAAATTGTGACACAGCACTTGCGGCACGTGTTCTCGTTAGGTTGCAATTACCTTGACCATCATTTTTGTCAAAGTCGCCTAAGCTATCACAGTTACTGCCTTTGGATTTTAGGTGGTTAACGGCAACGACAATTTCGCTATTTGATGACTTATGTGAGAACAATTGCGTTAGCATCGGTCTGTTTTTAGTGTCGAGAAATAGCACGTTTCCTTGTTTATCAAGCGCAGAGTTTGCGCTGTTGAGTACTTTTGCTGGTGCTGACGGTGAAACCGTAGCGACTTTGTAAAGTATACCTACAGCTATCGCATCATTTCCCATTTCACTGCGTTTTGGGATAATAAACTGATATTCTGGGTTGTTAAGATAATCATTTAACCCTTGGGTTAGATCAGCAATGGCAGCTTTCTCGTTATAGCCATCATTTTCAATTTCCATCAAGCCTACAATATCTGCATCTAACGCCGCAATTGCCGCAATAACTTTCTGGCGTTGTCGCTCAAATTCCAGCTCATTTTTAGCACCTCGGGCAGTTGGAAAACCTCCGCCTTCACCGTCACCATTAAAGTAGTTAAGGACATTAAAACTAGCTACTCTCAGGTTTCCAAGCGTTTCTATATTTGGCATCGCTTGACGGGCATTAGTTGGCTGGGTGTTTAATGGTACTGTCGACAATATTTGATAATCACCAAAATGATAAGACAATATTCCATCAATTAATGTTACCGTATCGCCGCTGCGCAATGAGTTTATAGTGGTTAATTCAGGTGCGGGTGCTGGTAAGTATTCAGGGTTTTGAACAGTCTCACCATCATCGATAACGATAGACATATTCGCATTTTGGTTTGCTAACTGATTTGCAGCCTCACCAGGGGATGCAATCTGTGTAGGTGTAAATAAACGTTCAGGGGCTACTTCAAATTGTCCATATCTACCGTAATTGTATGTATCTGTAACAATAGCTTGTGATAATGAAACGCGCATACCTTCTAGAGATTCTCGTTGCGCGGTTGTTAATGGTAAGGTAATCGTTTGAGCAACAGGTAAATTGACATTCGATTGGCATATCGTAAGAGCATCTATATTTGAAAGTTGTGTTAAGTTATTGTACTCACTAACTTTTGCCTTAATTCGGATGCGATCGCCAGGATTAACTTGTGTCGATTGATGATAAACGAATACACCTTCTGAAGTCGCATCATTATTGTCTATTTCGTTGTCGGCACTTTGGAGAAAAAAGCCTTTGTAACCTGTTTGTTGTAATGTGTGAGTAACAACGCCCTCAGTCCAGACTACTTGCCCTGCAAGTGGCGTATTGTTGCTGTTTCCTTGTATACTTGCGATGCTTGTGAATGTATCGTTACAACGCGTGTTGTCTTGGTTATCACCTCCACCGTCAGTATTTCCGCCATCATCACCGCCATTAGTTGAACCGTTAAATGTATGTTCGCCTAGGTTTTCCAATGTATTGTTGTCATACCCTTGCCATTGATCGGCGGGGTTAAAGTCGTCAAAGGGATTGATGTCGCCAGTGGAGATTGTTGCATTTCGTATTAGCGTATTATCTTTCGTACTGGTTAACGATGTTCCCCATTGGCTACCAGGATCTTGTCCAACTTTACCAATAGAATCAATGATAATACCATTTTTCTTTAGCACGATAGCATCATCACCATTAAACAGTAAATTTCCCGTTTTTAAATCGGTTGTTGCGCTAAGATCTATATCTGTATGAGCGACGACAAAAGTGTTTTTTGCGGCAACCGATCCTGAAAGATCTATTGTCCTACCAACGACAGATTTACCGTTAAAATAGATTTCAATCTGATAGTTTGTTAAATCTACATTACTCTCGCTGGTATTAAACAACTCTATTGCTTTGTTGTAACTACTTCCTTCTATGTACTCTGAAATAAGAATATCTGCCGATGCTGTGGTAGAAAGCAGGGTAGATAAGGCTATTAGGTTTATTTTATTCATGTGATTTCGCCATTATCAATTGGATTTAGGTTTATAAGCTTTTAAAAAAGCTGACCAAATGGTAAGTCTTTATCGTTAAGGAATTGTTAATGGTCTATGTCTTCTTTATTAAATATCTATGTCAGATTTATGAAAGGTAATTACTAACAAGGTTTCAAACATTTTTTATATATTGAATTAGAGCGTGTTAACCTTTGCTGTTTGAGTTTTGTTCAAATTAAACACCTTCTGATCGCGGCACTTGGTTTATTGCATAATCATTCTATGGTTAGTTTTAAGTAACAAAGAGCAGGAGGCGTATAGTTGAATCCTTCGCTCTGTACCTGCTTGGCATTTCTACTGCGTTACGCTTTACTGGAGTAGAATAACAACACGGCGTAAGCGCTGCCTTATATAAATACCAAATAAATTGCAGCAAAAGTAAACATGAAAGATCAACACGCTCTAGTAGGTTATTCATCATTAGTCACTGTTTTTAAATTCTACAATCGTGCTAAAGTGAAGAGAGACTATTTTGTTGAGGATTTAATGTGCCAGCGGTTAACTTACTAGCATTAATAGATGATATTGCCACGGTTTTAGATGATGTTGCTGTTTTATCTAAAGTAGCAGCCAAAAAAACGGCAGGTGTGCTAGGTGACGATTTAGCCTTAAACGCGCAACAAGTATCAGGTGTTAAAGCGCAAAGAGAATTACCCGTAGTGTGGGCGGTTACTAAAGGCTCTTTTCTTAATAAATTGATACTTGTGCCATTAGCGCTCTTGATTAGTGCAATATACCCTCCTTTGATTACAGTACTAATGGTTATTGGTGGTCTTTATCTGTGTTATGAAGGTGCGGAAAAAATCGTCCATAAACTCCGACAAACGCAGGAGGAAAAGTTAACGCATCATCGGCAAGTTATCGAGCATTTAACAAGCGAAAGTGTCGATTTAGTAACACTTGAAAAAGATAAAATTAAAGGCGCAATTCGTACCGACTTTATATTATCAGCAGAGATCGTTGTGATAGTGCTTGGCTCTGTCAAAGAAGCAACATTTGAAACTCAGGTTGCGGTACTCAGTGGCTTAGCTGTGGCCTTTACTGTTGGTGTATACGGCCTAGTTGCTGCTATTGTTAAACTTGATGACCTAGGCTTATATTTACTGAGAAAGTCAAAATCAGGCGGTTTTAACCAATTACAAAGAAGTGTCGGACGATCGATATTAATTTTTGCGCCTATGCTTATGAAATCATTGGCAGTCATTGGTACATTAGCCATGTTTTTAGTAGGGGGGGGCATCCTCGTCCACAGTTTTTCTTTTTTACATCATTTTTCACAACATGTTGCCGAAATGGTTATCAATTATATTGGTAGCGGTGGAACAGCGGTTATAGGGGTTGTACATGACGGGGTAGTAGGATTAATTGCTGGACTCCTAGTACTGGCGGTAATGGAGATATCTGCCAAAATTAAGCGCAAGGAAAATTAATATTAGCGTATAATTTAGTGTTATTTAAGGGGACAAAATGAGACAAACCGTAGAGCAGTATATAGCGGATTCACAAGAGCTTTGTGTGTTGCCAGATATCTACTTAAAATTAAAAAAACTAATCGCTGATGAAAATGCAACCTTAGCAGATATTGCAGAGGTTTTATCGCTTGAGCCGGCTATTGCTTCAAAATTACTAAAAATCGCGAATAGTTCTATTTTTGGTTTTCCACGAGAAGTTGTTTCTATCGATCGCGCTTTGATGATATTAGGTACTAAAGAAGTGGAAAATCTCATTGAAGCTTATGGCATCACCGCAGCGTTCTCAGGTATAGATCCAAATATTGCTGATATGGATAGGTTTTGGGAAATTAGTGTTGATTGCGCGCTATTGACGAAGTTTTTTGCTCAGAAACTCAACCTACCAAATGCTGAAAGCCTTTTTCTATCGGGGTTATTTCACAATATAGGCGCACTAATTCTTGTACATTTGGCGCCGAAACAGGTGAAATATAGCGAAGGGTATAATAAGTCTGAGACACCTTGGGAGCGTCAAAAAGATGTGTTAGGTTTTACGTATTCAGATTTAAGTGCTGCATTGTTAACATCTTGGCAGCTACCAACGTTAATTGTTGAGCCAATTGCACAATATCAAGATGCCTATCAAAATGAATTGTCAGACAGTGCTAGTCTACTTTTTGTTACCACTCGATTGGCCCTTATTAATTCACATCCTGGGATGTATGCTAAAAAAACATTTTTAGGTACCCATTTACTCGAAAAACTAGGGTTATCGTCAGATGATATTGAAGAAGGCTTACGTTACTGTAATCAGCAAGGTGTAGAAATATTAGCGGTACTTGAATTAATTTAAGCGTTTAACGCTGTCATTTAACTGTCATGTTTTTTTCAAAAAATGGTCATATATACTGTCTACATTGAAGCCATCATGAATAATGTGGAAGTAGATGATGGATTCGATAGACTTAAAAGACATTGAAAATTTTGACTTTGATGAATTAGAAATTCGTGAAGCGAAAGTGAAGCTTAAAACGCGAAAGCGTAAATGGCGCGAAATTGAAAATATAAAGGAAGTTAGGCGTTTACGAAAAGAGTTAGCACAGTATGAGAGTTACGAAATATAAGTCAAAGTACTTTTACTAGCGTGTTGATGTCAGCAAAAAACTGCCAAAGTAAGAATGCATTGATACTGATACATTTAAGTGAAAATATTTTTATTTTTACTATTGTTTTTTATTTTATTGCCCAGAAGTAAGTAAGTAGAGATGTTTATCTCTGTTTCTTTTTTTCAATGAAGAGGGTGTAAAATGAAAATAACAGTTTCAGGTCATCATGTAAAAATTACCCAAGCAATAAAACAAGCAATTGAGAATAAACTAGCAAAAGTCGCAAAACATTTTCCAGATATAATGACGGTTGAATCGGTTGTTAAGGTTGAACCAAACCAACAACAGATTGAAGTTATTACGCAATATGAAGGACAAAAAATTACTGTTCGTGCAGCAAGTAAAGAACTTTATAAAGCGATAGCAGCGGCTGCGAAAAAATTAGAAGCAGCATTAAAGCATCGAAAAGGGTTGTTACAAAAGAAACAACATCAAAAATATAGAGTGCCACAATCAGATATGTTTCAAACCAGTTAACATAAAAATGCCGCATTAATATGCGGCATTTTTTTATTGTTAGTTTAAAACCATTTCCTCTGTCGTGCTGTCGGCACCCCGACAATATAACGAGAGAGATAAACAATAGTTGAAAGTATTTTACGATGAAACACAGTAAAAGCTGAGAGAAATAAGCGCCCTTACAGGGAGCCTGGTCGAAGCCACCTATTATGCAGGTGGATTACTTACTGAATGACGGGTTAATTACCAATTAACCCATTTATATGAGCAACAGCGCAGCGACCGAGAGCACTTAAAGCATAACCACCTTCTAGTGTTGATACTATTCGGCCATTTGCATAAGTATCAGCAATTGATTTAATTTGTTCTGTTACCCAGCGGTAGTCGTCTTCAGTTAAACTTACTTGTGACATTTCGTCTTCTATATGGGCATCAAAACCTGCTGAAATAAAGATAAACTCGGGTTTAAAAGCATGCAATTGAGGTAACCATTTTTCGGTAATTATTTTTCTAAACTCGGGGCCTTTTGTGGTTGCCGCAAGTGGTGTATTGATAATGGGTGGCGTGTCGCTTTCTTGCATTTCAAAAGGGTAAAAAGGATATTGGTAACTTGAGCAAAACAATACTCCTTGTTTATCTTTAATAATGTTTTCCGTACCATTGCCATGGTGTACATCGAAATCGACAATTGCGACACGCGATAGACCAAACTGTTGTTTTACGTATTCAGCGCCAATAGCAATATTATTAAAAATACAGAAGCCCATACCTTTATCGCGCTCTGCATGGTGCCCTGGTGGGCGAGTAATGCAAAATGCTGAGGTTAACGTTTCATCCATGACACGATCAATTGCATCTTTAACTGCGCCCGCGGAATAACGTGCAGCCTCTAATGTTTTTGGGTTCATGGCTGTGTCATCATCTAACCTGAAAACGCCTTCTTTAGGCGCATTTTCAAAAATATAGTCGACATAATGTTTATCATGGGCTAACAAAAGTAAGTCTTTATCGATAGGTGTAGCGTCAAATTGCTTGATCACATATTCCAGACCACTTCGAATTAATTGATCTTGAATAGCATCGATACGCGCCGGAGACTCAGGGTGATATTCACCGACAATATGACCACTACAACGATGATGGCCAAAGATACCTACAGTCATGTAATTTCCTTTAGAGCTGATTGTTGCTCATCGAGCGTTAGGTTCAATGATATCTCATCGAAATCTTCAGAATAACCTCGAATAAAACCTGCATTTTCAAATACTTTCAACATTGGGGCATTATCTCTTCTTACACAAGCGACAAGTTTAGATAGTTTACGTTTTTTGGCAATTTTGATCATTTGTAATAACAATGTTGTTGCCATGCCTTTACTTCGCTGGGTTTCCCGAATAACAAAGGCAACTTCTGCAGCATTTGCGGCTTCAATATAATAATAACGACCTACAGCCTGAATAACTTCGCCTAAATGATCGCGCTGCGTAAAACACAATGCAAGATCTTTATGTTGGTCAACACTTACAAGTTGGCAAGAGTTCTCTCGTGTCATTTGAGTTAAGTGATGGTTGTAGCGCATCATTAAGGTTTCTTTGGTGTGAGAATAAAAGAATTCTTGGAGTCGGCGCTCGTCAGATGGACTCAACGGGCGTAGAATGAAACGTTCACCACCTAGGGTGAATTTTTTAAGTTCTATTTCCCCTAATTCAGGGACAGATGTCGGGGTATTGTCTTGGTATGCAGGCACCCAATAATGTTCACGCACTTGTTGTAGTAAAGCTTCTCTGAATTTTGGGTGAGCAATGCGTATTAGTTCTAATGCACGCTCTCTTATACTTTTACCAATTAAGTTAGCGATGCCAAATTCTGTAACGACGTAGCCAACATGCCCGCGAGAGGTAACTACTCCACCACCTTCTGTAATATGAGGGACGATCCGTGAAATAGTGCCGTCTTTTGTTGTAGAGGGCAGTACGATTACCGGCTTTCCACCTTTACTTAACCAAGCGCCTCTAACAAAATCAACTTGTCCACCTATACCGCTATAAAACTGATGACCAATAGAGTCTGAAACGACTTGACCTGTAAGGTCAACCTCGATGGCGCTGTTGATAGAGACCATATTTTCGTTTTTTGCGATGTTTACCGGAGAGTTTACATGTTCAGATGGGTAAAACTCTACATGCTGATTTTGGTCTACAAAGTCATATAGTCGTTGTGTGCCTATGCAAAATGTAGTGACCGTTTTACCTTTGTGAAAGGTTTTTCGGCGGTTATTTATTACACCGCTTTTCATCAGGTCAATAATACCATCAGATATCATTTCGCTATGGACACCTAGGTCTTTATGATTAATAAGGTATTTAAGTACTGCTGAGGGGATTTTGCCGATGCCTACCTGAATTGTGGCACCGTTTTCTACTAACATTGCAGCATATTGACCAATACGTTCGCTTACTTGATCGATTTGTTGATCAGGGATTTCAGGCAATGGCTGTTCTGCTTCAAGCCAGGCGTGTATTTGATTGACGTGAATAAAACTATGGCCATTTGTGCGTGGCATTTTCGAGTTAACTTGCGCAATGACAAACTTAGCAGACTTTACCGCAGAGGCGACAACGTCAACGCTAACGCCAAGAGAACAATAACCATATTCATCAGGAGGGCTTACCATCACCAAGGCTGCATCAAGCGGCAATATATTTTGTTTGAATAGCGTTGGAATTTCGGAAATAAAGCAAGGAGTATAATCAGCACGTCCTTCTGCTACAGCCTCTCTGACATTTTGGCCGCCAATAAATAGCGTATTTACTTTAAAAAGGTCTTTATGCTCAGGTTTAGCCCAAACATTTTCGGAAAAAGTGAGAATGTGAACGGTTTCGATATCGTGCAACTGCGCACTATTATCAATTAAATTATCAATTAATGCATTGGGAACTGCGGCATTTGAACCGATAAAAATACGGTTACCTGACTTAATATAATCTTCCCAATGGACGGGGCTTCCTGCTTTGTTGGTTAATTGCATTTTATGGCGTTCTTCTTATGAATGATAAATGAACTGTCAGTCAAAACATTAGCGTATTGGTTAAGCTAATGTTTTGATATAACGCAAAAAATATGAGTAATCAACTGTTTTTAATTCGAAAACCAATTTTCAACGTTACTTGAAAGTGTCCTACTTTACCATCTACTATGTGTCCACGTGTTTCAACCACTTCAAACCAATCCATATGGTCGACAGACTTGCTGCATTCTGCCAATGCATTGTTGATGGCATCTTCTATACTGGTCGTTGAAGAACCAACAAGTTCAACTTTCTTGTAGGTGTGATGATTCGTCATATTGCTTCCTTATTTTGCTGTAGCTAAGGTAAATATAGTCTAAAAAAGGTCCACTTTTTGATTAGGTCACAATTTATCGTAGACTTGCAGTGCGTGTGGTTATAGGATCATTACAATAACTGGTATGAACAGTTAACCAAATTCAAATGTATTAGATGATTTATGACGTATGCTGCAATAAAAGGCTGGGGCAAGTGCCTACCACCTGCAAAACTAACTAATGATGACTTGGCGACCTTTTTAGATACGAGTGATGAATGGATTACATCACGAACGGGAATGAAAGAACGAAGAATTTCTCATGTACCTGTAAGTGAATTGGCGTATGTTGCATGTGAACGGGCATTAGCGGCTGCAGGAAAAACGGCCCAAGATGTCGATTTAATTGTTTTTGGTAGCACCACATTTGATGAACTTTGTCCAAATGCTGCTTCAAATGTTCAACGTATGTTAGGTGCTGAACGCGCAGCTTGTATGGATGTTAACACCGCTTGTACAAGTGGCATGTATAGTTTAACGACAGCAACCGCAATGATTAAAAGTGGCGTTGTACGTTCAGCCTTAGTTATAGGTGCAGAAGTTATCTCTCCGATTATGGATTGGAAAAATCGTGATGTAGCGGTTTTATTTGGTGATGGTGCAGCAGCACTTTACTTAGAAGCATCTGAGCAGAAAGCTGGGGTGTTGGCTGAGTCACTTGGTTGTTTTGGTGAGTCACGCGATATACTTGCTGTAGAAGGTTGGGGAATGAAGTATGCGAATAAAGGGCGTGTACTTGGCGATGCGCATTGGAACTTCATTGGTCAAGAAATCTTTAAAAAAGCAGTTGCAGGTATGGCACATGGCTGTGAATCAACACTTGCTAAGCTTAATTTAACTGCTGAAGATATATCACTCGTTGTGCCGCACCAAGCGAACTTACGTATTATTGATTCGCTGGCAAAAAAGCTATCTTTGCCAAGCGAGAAAGTTTTTGTAAATATTGAGAAGTACGGAAATATGTCTGCAGCCACGGCATTGGTTGCATTTGTTGAAGCAATAGAGCAAGGGGACGTTGAAGCTCATTCGCATATACTTATACCTGCTTTTGGTGGCGGATTAACGTGGAGTGCTCATGTGGTTTATTTTGATCTGAAACCAAGGGCAGAAAGTACCTCTAATGTACAACTACCAGCAACAAATAAGAGCGCGTTAACATTAGTGGAAGAAATTATACAAGCAACATCGTAATTTGATTTCTAATTTAATTTACTGCTATTGTTTAGAAAAACAACAATAAGAGGATAGTAAATGTCTCAAGCAATCACTAATGCCACAAAAGATGATATCAAAGCGGCGTATTTGACAGCTGAAGAGTTGAAGTTAGCCGTATCTTTGTTATATCAGGCTTACCATGATGACCCTGTTTTTCTAGAGATATTCAATGGAGAGAAAAGTGATTATGAACAACGCCTACGGTCCTCTATTAGAGAAGAGCTAAATGCCTTTTGGCAAGCACAACAGCCTATTGTTGGTCTTTATTTAGGTGAGACCATGGTAGGCGTTGCTTGTTTAAATAATTGTAATGATGGCGTAACGGCTGAACGTTTTTGGCATTGGCGGCTAAAAATGCTTCTGGGAGCAGGGTATTTTAGTACTAAGCAAATGATCGAAAAGGAAGAGACAGTCATGTCTGCTGTACCAATGACAAATTTTCATATTTTGTCATTTATAGCGATACATCCTTTGCATCAACATCATGGCTTCGGTCATTACTTAATGGCTGCAGTAAATACACTACTTGATGATTACCCTGAGAGTGAAGGGGTCGCCGTTTATGCTACTAACGAAAAATACAAAGTGTTCTTTAAAGATGTGGATTATGAGTTTATTAAAGAAGTAACTGTAGGTAATGTGAGTGGTTCTTTAATGGTACATTATCGACAAAAAGCGTAAAGCCCTGTAGTAATTGAGCCGAAAGGCAAAATATTAACTCATTTGTGTTTGCTTTAACTCTTAAATTTAAATAGGCACACGATTATCATATTGCGTCGTATTTACGGCGCAATTCTTATGAAAACACCTTCGCGTTTAAAAACTACTAAATTATCATGATTTGTGATGTATCTTGCTAGTGCAGATATAGGAGAGTAACTGCGTAAGACATGTCTTACATTGGCGTGAGATATAAAGTCATTTCATCCAGATTTTTGGAAGGGACTTTATGATTACTATTTGATTTTTAAGGTAATATCTTTATTTCTTGTCTTTACAAAAAATTTACAAGCAATTAAACATTATTATTAGGCCTGCTAAAAAATAGCATTCAGCGTAATATTAATCATGTCAGGACGACATTGACTAGGACGGTCAAGAGCACCTGAATGCTCGCAAAGGAATAATCTCGGGAAGAGATTGAATGTTAGCTACATGGATAGCTTCACGGAAGATTGTTAGTAACATGGATGGTTTAGGGAAACTGATACGGCTGAGGACGGCTGTTTAGATGGATCTTTAAGGATGTTGATGGAATTAACAAAGGAAAGGCTAGGGACAGCTGTTTAGGGATGAAGCGGGAAATTGATATGCAGGATGCATACAGCTAGTTAGAGAAATGCGGCTCATTATGGGCCGCATTTTTTCTTTTGCTAGGTTGTTATTCGGGAAGAACAGCTACATATCTAATCAGCGTTACTATTTAACTTGAAGGCAGAAGTTTCGCATAGTGTTTATTTTTGCCTATAAGTGCTTGTGTTCCTTTCAATGAAAAATCATAACCGCAGAGCTTAAAACTGCCACGATACACGATATTATTTAATATCTCAGCACTATCTAGCGGTGTAAAGGCAGCGATATACGTATCTTGATTTTCTACATTTACCTGCATGACTCTATAAGATTTATCATTATTGAATACTAATAACTCACAGCTTTTGTCACCTTGAACGGTCGTGATATCCCATACTTTGTTCTCGTTAGTGATGTCAGCCTGCCAACTAATAAAAATACCATCATAGATGCTTAAACTTAATGTAAAATCGTCAGGCATTGTTAATGGATGTAACCGTTCTAAATTCGGTTTATTGAGGGCTTTTGCGTGATCATTTTCATTAGACTGTGTGATATCAATTGGCTTATCAGTGGTCAGTAGGCTTGTTATTACAATACCAGTAATAACAATTGCGATGACGGCAGCCAAAGTATACTTGCTGTTATGTCCTAATAGCTTTGCTCTAATATGTTCACCAAGATCGCTTGTTGAGGAAGTACTACTATATTGATGGGCAAACTGTTGTTGTTGATGATGATTAGTTAACAATTCATCGTCACTTAACAAGGGTTGTTCAGACGGACCAAGGTTTGGCTCTACACGCGTTTTTGTTTGGTGTATTTCTTTATTTACAAATTGAGATAAGTCAATTGGGCCTGAATAGCCCAAAATATATTGATGGCGTCGCTTATTGCCTTTACTAGGGTAGGTTAATAGTAAAGACGCTAGAAACAAGGGTAGTAAAATTAGCCAATATAGGGCAATAACATCAACAAAAACCATGAGTAAAGCAGATAGTAAAAAGCTTAATGCGGGTACATAAAGCCAAGGACCATGCAACTGAGCATCAGCTAACCTTCTTTTACTTGCAAAGAAAATAACCACAGTAACAAATAATGCGATAAGCAATTTAATGCTCATAAATTGATGAAACATTGCAGAGAATAATAAATAAAATAGGTGGCTTACCAATATAATTACGCTGTAGCGTAATCTATTGTCGATACCCTGCTGACAGAAAAGAGATAAAAATAAAGGCACAAACACTCCGCGTGAAAAGATAGTCATTGAAAATCTACCGCAAGGGTAATCATTTTTAAATCGATTGTCAGTGAAATTCTTATGGTTCGTACGAGAAATGACATACTTTGGTTGTTATGTGAACAACTCGGTTTTAAATGTACGTTTTGTTTAACGTTACATATTTTAGCCTTTATTATGTAAGACATTTCTTACAGGTACGTCAGATTTCTTGGTAAAAGTTGTAAGTGTTATATTTAGATTTTCTTATAAGTATATGAATTAAAATGTAAATTATGTCTTTTCAGTTGTGTTGGAATTAAGTGCTGTTGAATTATTTTATAAATGACGCTTTTACAAGGAGTCGGCTTTGCTAGAATTAATCATGTCAGGACGACATAGCGAAAGGGAACTTCTTGTTAAGGATGATGTAAAACTAATCGATTAAGGATAGATCGACGTTGATGTAACTCAGATTGGCAAGGATAGCAAACGGATGATAAACATAGGATGTTTAACCAAATAATAGTAGCAGGATGCTAGTAGGGATATTAATTCAACAGGACGTTGATGAATGGAAACGATATTATTTGTACGAGGGAACGTTTGTAAAAGGGAATGGAGGCCCTGTCAGGATGACACTGAGTAAAGATTTAGATATTGGACGTATCTGATCTTAGGAAAAGCGACGAAAGTCGCTTTTCCTTTTTCTAGTTTTTAAGAAACCCTAAGGTGTATTGTAGTAGTTTATATACTGATAAAAGTATGTCTAATGCATCTTAATATTCGTTATAAATATCATAAATAAGTGGCTGTTAGTTTAAGTCTACAACTACGCGTCCTCTGATATTTCCAGCGATCAAATCTTCTGCCGCTGTTACGACTTCTGACAAGTCTATTGTACGAGAAACTTCATCTATTACTTGAGTGTCTATAACTTCTGCTAGTCTTTTCCAAGCTTCAACTCTATCTTCTAGGGGTCTCATAACACTATCAATACCTACTAATGTAACACCGCGAAGAATAAACGGGGCGACGGTACCAGGTAAATCCATGCCTTGCGCCAAACCACATGCTGCAACAATGCCGCCATATTTAGTACTTGCGCAGGCATTAACTAATGTGTGGCTTCCTATGGAATCTATTACACCAGCCCATCGTTCTTTTGCTAATGGTTTACCAGGTTTTGATAAAGTATTACGATCAATAATGTCTTTTGCTCCGAGGCTTTTTAAGTATTCTGCCTGCTCCACTCGTCCTGTTGAAGCGACAACTGTATAACCAAGTTTAGACAAAATCGCGATAGAAAAGCTACCAACTCCGCCGTTTGCGCCAGTAACGAGCACCTCACCACTATTTGGCGTAACACCATGTTTTTCTAATGCTATAACACATAACATAGCTGTGTAGCCTGCGGTGCCTATAGCCATTGCTTGTGGTGGTGTAAAAGCACTTGGCAGCTCAATTAACCAATCGCTATTAAGTCTTGCTTTTTGTGCTAGACCACCAGTGTGCATTTCGCCAACACCATAGCCATTGAGTAGAACTTTGTCTCCAACAGAAAATTTGCTAGAACTGCTCGTTTCTATCGTACCTACTAAGTCTATCCCAGGGATCATGGGAAATGATCTTACAACTGGCGCTTTACCGGTTATTGCTAGCGCATCCTTATAATTAATTGTGCTGTGAGATACTTTTACCGTCACATCGCCATCAGACAGTAGGCTGTCGTCTAGTTGCTTAATACTTGACCTATAACCTTGATCATCTTTTTCAATTAAAATACCTTGAAACATAACATACCTCCAAATATAGACTGGTCGTCTATTAATAAGTAAATTTTTTTAACGTGGTAAACCCGAGATAAAATTATCTAGGTAAACATCTAATGGTCTTGTAGATTGCTCTAGCTTTGCTCTACTAACTGCACCTTCCCAACCCGTCCAAAAGTATTCAGCTAAATTTTGACAATTAACAGTAGTAGCTATTTCTCCACTTTCTTGTGCTTGTTTAAGGCACGTTGCCATCCTTTTCTGCCAATCTATAAATATTTCAATTAACCGTTGTCTATAGCTCGTGGGTAAAAGATCGACTTCTTGTCCTAAGTTGCCAACTAAGCATCCTCTTTTGAATTGGTGTTTTGTCATGCCGTGTTTTGCATCTTCAACAAAATTATTGATTCTATGTAGTGGCGAATAATCTGTATCTAGAAGGTAACGCTCAAGCTTTGTTTCAAAATAGCGTGCGTAACTGTCGATAACAGCGTGACCAAATGCTTCTTTGCTCGAGAAATAAAAGTAAAATGAGCCTTTAGGTACACCTACTTTTTTCAATATTTTATCTATACCCGATGATGCAAAACCGCTTTCTGTTAATTGTTCTAGACCGCTACGAATTAAATCTGCTTTAGTATCCCTGTTTTCTCGGGAAGCTTTTGGTGGTCTACCTCTTCGAGGTTTATTATTTACTAGTGTCATAAAACAAATATAGACCGATCGTCTATAAAGTGCAAGAGGCGTCGATAAAAAGATATAAATTTAAATATATTTTAATGAAATACTCCACATCCTTAGGTACTAAAAGGATGTGAAACGCATGTGTAGTAGGCGTCTTCGGTATCATCAAGCTTGTGATAACTTTTGCCTTAGCTTTTTTGTTTATAGTTTTTGAGGTAAGTAGGTAGTATTTCGACCTATTATAAGGACTTTTAACCCTCGATAAGATGTTACTTACACGTATGCATTAGAGAGGTATAACAAACTTCCATGTATCTGATTTTAAATACGGTAGGCTGGGGTGTGTATCTGTTCCAGTTTTAAGTTCGCCATTGTTAATGCGCCAGAATAAGCTGATTCTCCATCACCGCTGAATTCAAAATCGAAGACACATTGCCAATGTGGGCCATACCTTTTAGAAAATGCTAATTTAGTAGATCGTCTTGCAATTGAAATTAATTGTAGTCCTTCTTGCTTACAGTGGCGATCAACATGTTTTTTAGCTGTTTCAGCAACTTTTCGTTGAAAAATAAAAAACCAAAAAACTAGAAAAATCAACAGTATAATATAAAAGTCACCCATAATAATCCTTAGTTAAATAGCGTACCAATTGCTTGCGCTAAATTGTTACTGCGGTCTGAATCTCGCATACACTGGAATAGATGAGGGCGAATTGTTGGGATCGCAACTAAATCTTTAAATATTGCCGCAAAGAGTTGTGCATCTACTGCAACTAAGGTCTCTAAGAACGTTAAGCAGAGCTCTTTATTTGCAAGGACCTGCCAACACCTGCCTGCGATGATAATCAGTAATTCACTATTTGTTGATTGTTTGGAAATCATTTTCTCGATTACTGATAGCGCATAAGGGTGTTCTGCGTTTGACGCGAGAGCTCTGAGAAGGATTTGTTTTTCGCTATTTTCTTCGGCATTGTTTAAACGGTTAACTATCGTTTGAATTACCTCTGCCGATAGGGCAATATTTTCTAACGCACTGCATAGAGGCTGTAATACTTCAATGGGTAATTCAGGTATAGCTTCTATTAATAATGATTGGTGACCATCGTTCTCGTGTCGAACGGCGAAATCGCTAATACCTTGGGCACCTAACGTATGCCATTGCGACCACTGTTGTTTGGTAAAATAAGTGACAACACTCTGATAGTACTTACTTGCTGGTTGTTTTAACTCTAAAGTAAGCAAACTGTTTAACATAGCTAGCTTATATTGACTAGGTGTAAAAATATATGGATTATTCTTGAGCAACTCTTCTTGTTTCTCTGTTGGGTTAACAGATAAATCGGTACCTAATGCTTCAACAATTATTGCAATAAAGTGATTTCGAGCACCTTGATTCAGTAGACCCCGTTCATCGAGTGGTATTTTAATAAACCACAAATAAGGCGTAGTCGACTGTTTTTGCCAAAAACATACGGCAAAGTGTGCATGTCCTTGAATTGGGGTAGGGTGCGGCAACTGATTATGTTCGAGTTTTTCAAAGGTTTCTTTACTAAGTTTCTCAACACGTCGGCCTAAGTCGTAAATACGGTATTGGCAATTAGATAATGCCAGCAGTTCAGTAATAGTAGCTATGGTATTCATATGAAAATTAATTCTCGAAACATGCGCGCATTATAGAGATAATATGGCATAAACTAAACCATGGGGTGGATATTTTTGTCAGCTATTATTACTGAAAAGCCAGAGTTAAACATTTTATATCATGATCAATACTTTGTTGCGATTGATAAACCCTCGGGCTTATTTGTTCATCGTAGTTTTCTAGATAAAGATGAAAAATATTTTGCACTGCAGTTGATACGGGATCAAATAGGCCAATATGTGTATCCAGTTCATCGTTTAGATAAACCAACTTCTGGTGTATTACTGTTTGCGCTTAACGAAAATATTGCTAGAGCAATGAATCAAGTCTTTAAAGACAAAAAAATTCAAAAAACTTATTTTGCGATAAGCAGAGGACATCTCTTAGGAGAAGGTTGTATTGATTATCCGATTAAAATAAAGCTTGATAAAATTGGTGATAAATATGCTAGTAAAGAACAAGAAGCAAAGGAGGCTATTACTGCGTATAAGTCAATTGCTACCGCAACGTTACCTTTCGCAGTTGGTAAGTATCCTACGGTGCGTTATTCATTGTTAAAGCTACTACCTGAAACAGGAAGAAGGCATCAAATTAGACGACATCTTGCTCATTTACGACATCCCATTATTGGCGACGTAAATTATGGAGACAATAAACAAAACCCTTTTTTCTTTCAGCATTTTGCTTTGAAACGCTTAATGCTTCACGCTTATTCCTTGTCTTTTCAACACCCAGTAACAGAAGAGCAGATCACTATAGAAGCTAAGTTTGATCAACAATGGTTAGCGATATTTAATCAGTTAGGTTGGTCTGATTTCCTGTGATTCGATTTACTTATTCAGGTCCACTTATACGAGCTGCATTGATATCTTTGGCGATCAACGTTTGGTAATAATTTGGCATTAACGACTGACTGCTTTCTGCTGAGTTTCCGATCACAGAAATAGGTCTAACAAAGGCTGGTGTTTTTAACGTGTGTTGCATTTGTTCTTGATAATTAGCAAACGCTAACATAATTTTTTGATCTTCAGTAACGGGACGATCCAGTAATGACATCATTAGCATATGATCTGACACAATCGCTCGCTTTTCGGTATAACTGACCTGTTTACTCGTGCTACTGCAAGCACTACATAAAGTCATTAATATAAGTGAAACCCATTTAAACACAGTCATAATTTTTGCCTTCTTTGAAACTCTTTAGGCATATCGCAAGGGGTGTGCCAATAGTCAATGAATGCATTAGTATGTGATTTTTTTGTTCGCAACTAATTAAAAAATATAGAAATTAAAACACTTACTTTTTTGTGTGCTGTGATTTTTTAGCGCTATTTTTTTAAAGGATGTGAGTTGATTTTATGAGTGTCAAAAAAATAACGCCTATGTCCATGGAGGACGATAGGCGCTCTTTTTTATCATGATAGTGAATTAATTATTCATCGCTAACCGAACGAAGTAATGCATTAATGCCAACTTTAGCGCGTGTTTTAGCATCAACTTTTTTCACAATAATTGCAGCATATAAACTATAAGTTCCACACTTAGAAGGTAAGTTGCCTGGAACAACAACAGAACCTGCTGGTACTCGTCCATAATGAACTTCACCTGTTTCACGGTCATAAATACGCGTACTTTGTCCAATATAAACGCCCATAGAAATTACAGCGCCTTCTTCAACAACGACACCTTCAACTATTTCTGAGCGTGCGCCAATAAAACAGTTATCTTCGATAATTGTCGGTCCGGCTTGTAATGGCTCTAATACCCCGCCAATACCAACACCGCCAGATAAATGTACATTCTTGCCAATTTGTGCACATGAGCCGACAGTCGCCCAGGTATCTACCATTGTACCTTCATCAACAAATGCACCAATATTGATATAGCTCGGCATTACAACAACGTTTTTACCAACATAACTACCGGTTCTTACTGTTGCAGGTGGCACAATGCGTACGCCTTCTTTAGCAAATTTTTCTTCAGTGTAGTCAGTATATTTTAATGGCACTTTATCAAAAAACTTACTTTCTGCACCATCTATGATTTCGTTATCCCATATGCGAAATGATAACAGTACGGCTTTTTTCAGCCATTGGTGTACCACCCATTCACCTGCAACTTTCTCTGCTACGCGAGCAGAACCATTGTTCAATGACTCTAAGGTATCTAATACGGCATTTTTTATTTCAGTAGAAACATTTGACGGTGTAATATCCATCCTATTATCAAATGCTTGTTCGATAATTGTTTGTAATTCTGACATGATTTTTCCTAATTTCGTGTAAATCTAACTATCTAATTCTTCTTTAAGTTTGGCGGTTAACTGCGTCTTATCTGCCTCAGTTAATGCTTTATTTTCAGCATTTGATACAATAAATACATCTTCTGCTTTTTCACCAAAAGTGGTGATTTTTGCTGAGTGAATATTCAATTTACATAACTGAAATACGTTAGCAAAGTCCGCCAATAACCCGGGTTTATCGAGCGCGACAATTTCTAATAATGTACTTCTTTGGGTCGGTGTTTCTACAAAACTAACTTGCGTTGGTACTCTAAACTGTTCTAATCGCTTCGTACGAGGTTTTGGAGTAAATTCAAAGCTACCCTGACTTAATACTTCTGTCAGTGATTGACCTAATTCTATGGCACGATAGCTGTCATCTATGGCATTACCTTGATGGTCAAGAATTACAAATGTGTTTGCTGTATAGCCACCCTTAGTTGTGATTATTTTTGCATCATGAATAGAAAAACCTTTGACGCTTAGTAATGCGACGATAGTGGCAAAGATATTGGCCTTATCTTTCGCATAAACGAATACTTCTGTGCCACCGCGATAAGGTGTCGGACTAATTAATACCAAGGGTTTTTCTTGGTCATGTTTTAGAATATGCGCGCAATGCCAAGATATTTGAGCAGGTGCATATCGTAAAAAATAATCGGCTTTAAACTGACGCCAAAGGCTTTTTATTTCTTGTTCACTAAATTGTTGTGCAAGCAATAATTGCGTCGCGCCTTGTTGGTTTTCTCTTATCTTTTCTCGTAAATCTACTGGTTTTTCTAGACCACGTCTAAAGGCTCTTTTTGTCGAGTTATAAAGTTCTTTAAGTAAGTTCTCTTTCCAACTATTCCATAAACTTTCATTGGTCGCTCGCATATCTGCGACAGTTAAACAATAAAGATAATCTAAGTGTGCTTCGTCACGAACGATACTTGCAAAGTTTTTTATAACTTCAGGATCTGAAATATCACGTCTCTGTGCCGTTACAGACATCAATAAATGTTGTTTTACTAACCATGCAATCATTCGCCCATCATGTTTGTTTAATTGATGGTCATGACTAAACTGTAGTGCGTCAACAGCCCCTAATTCAGCGTGATCACCACCTCTTCCTTTGGCAATGTCGTGAAAAATACCCGCTAAAAATAACACTTCTGGTTTTCTAATACGTTGCACTATTTGACTGCATAAAGGGAACTCTTGCGAATACTCTTTTTGCGTGAAACGGTACAAATTTTTAAGTAAACGATAACTATGTTCGTCGACAGAATATGCATGAAATAAATCGAATTGCATTTGTCCGGCAATATTACGCCAGGCGGGTAAATAGGCACTTAAAATGGAATGACGGTGCATTAAAGAAAAAGGCAATCCAAGCCCACGTGGGTGCCTAATAATTTCGAGAAAAATTTCTCGACACCGCGCATAATCCATAAGTCCTGAAACCAAACGGCGACGAGCGTTACGCATTAACCGTAAAGTTTCTGAGTGTAGGTCAACTATTTCGTCGTGCTTGGCGATCAGTAAAAACATTTCCATGATATTGACTGAACGCATGAAAATTTGTTTATTGGTTGCTTTAATGTAACCGTCTAGAATGACGAAATCATCATTAAGTATTATTTCTTTATTATGTTTCTTGTCGCGTAAAATGGAATAGTCAAAATGCTGAAGTAACATTTTGTTGAGTTCTGAAACGCGTCCTATGATTCGGTAGAAACGCTTCATCATGCGTTCAACAGCAACTTTACCTTGATCACCAAACCCCATTAATTTGGCTACGTCAGCCTGATGATCAAATAACAGTCGATTTTCGCTTCTATTGGCAATAAAGTGTAATGCACAACGCATACGCCAAAGGTAAATTTGGCATTCTAATAACTCGTTATATTCATTATGAGTCAAGTATTCATGCTCAACCAGTTCAGCCAAAGAGTCGGCATTAAAGTGTCGTTTAGCAACCCAACCAATAGTTTGAATGTCTCTTAAGCCACCTGGGTTTGCTTTTAGGTTTGGCTCTAAGTTATAAGAAGCACCATTATATTGTTTGTGTCTTGCTAACTGTTCTTCCCGCTTGGCCACAAAAAACTTTTTAGCAGTCCAAAACACATCTTCATTTAGCAGCGGCTGCAAGTGTTCTGTAAGGGCCGTATTGCCGCACACTTGTCTCATTTCCATTAAGTTTGTTGCAACGGTTACATCGTTAACTGCTTGCTTTAAACATTCTTTAATACTGCGAACACTGTGACCTATATCGAGTTTAATATCCCATAGTTGTGTGATGAAGGCGGATATTTTGTTCTCTACATCTTGTTCTATATTCTCTTGCGTAAGCAATAAAATATCTACATCAGAAAAAGGGTGTAATTCACCTCTACCGTAGCCACCTACGGCTAGTAGACTAATTTGATATTCGTCAAGTTGATGTTGCGACCATAGTTTAGTGAGGATCTTATCGACAAAATGAGCGCGTGCATTTAGAACTTTGCTGACATCATCACTGACAAACTGTTCTTTTTGCCAAACGCAAAATTTTTCATTTAGTTGACAAATCTCTTTAGTTTCAATGTTTGGTGCGCTAATACAAAGCTGATCAGTAAAACATTGAGGAACTATATTATCGTGAAGCAAAATCGCGCTCTCTTATAAGTGTTAGAAAAAGACTAGTTGTGTAATATTCTTGGTAAGTTTTCTTCCGCTCTTAATGTCAGAATTTCACAGCCAGTTTTAGTTACAACTATTGTATGTTCCCATTGAGCAGATTTTTTGCCATCAATGGTATAAACAGTCCAATTGTCTTCTTTATCTAAAACAGTGTTCGCGCGGCCAAGGTTTATCATCGGCTCGATGGTAAAGCACATACCTTCTTGCATCTTCGTTTTATCATTATTTTTATAATGAACGATCTGAGGCTCTTCATGAAACTCCTTACCAATGCCATGACCACAATACTCTTTCACAATTGAATAGCGACCTGATTTCTTAATGAATTTTTGAATCGCTGCGCCAATTTCACCGAATGTATTGCCTGGTTTTACTTTCTTTAAACCAACATATAAAGCTTCTTGGGTAATGCGGCAGAGGCGGTTGTCTTCTGGCGTCACATCACCAACTAAGAACATTTTACTGGTATCGCCATGGTAACCATCTTTAATAACGGTGATATCAATATTAATTATATCGCCATTTAATAAAGGTTCATCATTAGGGATCCCGTGACAAACCACGTGATTTACTGATGTACAAATAGATTTTGGAAAACCGTGATAATTAAGAGGAGCAGAAATTGCTTCTTGCACTTTTTCTGTGTACTCAGCACATAAATTATTCAGCTCGTTGGTTGTAACCCCCGCTTTAACGTGAGGCTCAATCATTTCTAATACATCTGATGCAAGCTTTCCAGCAATGCGCATCTTTTCTATTTCTTCCTGACTTTTAATATTTATGGTCATTAAAATCTCAATATCGGCAAAATTAAAGTTTTCACATAATAACCTTTAAGATTTTACATGGAATTTTTTCACATTCCTATGTCGAGTAACTCGATATCAACTTTTTTTTTTAAATTTTGGAGCGCTAACAGCAATTCTACATTTTTATGTCTATTATTATTCTGTGTGATGTTGAGGAAATGTAACAATAAATCAATGAATAACGAAATATTAGACTCTATTGTTGAATTGACGAATAGTACTGACTCTGATCAATTTAGTTACAGTATTCTAGCTACTTTAGCGCAACTTGTGCCAAACGCTTCAATTGCTCTATTTCAATATTCGACCACACTTTATGAACATGAAAAGCAAGTTATTACGTTGAAAACAAATGTATTGAATGATGGCAAAACAGATTTTACCTGGGGGGAAAACGTTGATAAAGCAACGTTAACATGTGTTAGAGAGCATGCAAGTATGCAAAAAGAGCCTATACAGTACCGGTGCAAACATAATCGGCATCATTTATTTGTGCCAATATTTATTAATCAAAAACTTGCTTATGTCATCGATGTTTCGATATTAAGTAACATTGCATTATATAGAGATACGATAGTTGCGATATCCAAAGTCTGTCAGAATTTTTATGCTATTTTAGCCTGCAGTGAAACGGATACACTCACAGGTTTAAACAACCGTAGAACATATGATAATCGATTAAGTTTGATGCTTGAGGAACAGCATAAATCCCATAAAAACAACATGCAAAATAATAGAGGGGTGCGTCAGATAAACGAGCATCAGCAAAGTTGGTTAGCTGTAGTTGATATAGACTTTTTCAAACGTGTAAATGATAAGTATGGCCATATTTATGGCGATGAAGTGTTACTGGTTTTAGCACAATTAATGAATGAATGTTTTCGTGGTAATGATCTGCTATTTCGATTTGGCGGCGAAGAGTTTGTTATTATCTTTGAACCTATTTCAAAACAAGGTGCTGAAAGTATTTTGGAAAAATTTCGATTGAACGTTGCTAGTCATGAGTTCCCGATGGTTGGTAGTATTTCGATAAGTTGTGGTTATGCGCAAATATCAAAGCATGATCATCCTAAATCTGTTTTCGATCGTGCTGATAAAGCGCTTTATTACGCGAAAGAGCATGGGCGTAATCAAATACAAAATTATGAGCATTTGGTTGAAATAGGTGAAATTAGCAATTTTGTTGAAGAAGGGGACATCGACTTATTTTAACGTTTCGTTAAACGTGAACGTTGGTTAATTAAACGATAAATTTGTCTATTAGACAAAATAACGTCAATTTAACGATACATTTTAAACGTTAATTTGTTAACTGTATGTTTTATAAATGAATGTTTTTTGGTGTATATTTTGCTTTAATTAAGAAAAATAAAGAAATAGGAAGTTCATATGCCCGTTAAAATAGAAGACAGACCCATTGATGCCGTTCGTGATGAAGTTATTGACCAACTAATTATGAACTATAGCCATGGAAAACTCTCCTTTGAGGCGTTTGAAAGAAGGCTAGATACGGCTATGAATAGCCAGGATAATACTGAAATAGCAGCACTAGCTGATGATTTGGATCTTGAAGTTGATAAAGATTATGTAAGCAATAAACAACGTGACTTCGTTCCACAATTTGCACCACATGAAGGTGACGATACCGATTATATGGTGAACATCTTTGGTGGTAGTGATAGAAGCGGACGTTGGTCGGTTGCAAAAGAAATACGTACGGTTAGTGTGTTTGGTGGTAGTAATATTGATTTTAGTGATGCTGTGTTTTCTCAACAGCGTACGACCTTGAAAGTTTTTTGTTTATTTGGTGGTGAAAATATTTACGTGCCTGAAAATGTAAATGTTGTTTCTAAAGCGTTCTGCATCTTTGGTGGGGTTTCAAATAAAGCACCATCACTTGCTCACATTAATTCTCCAACCATTGTTATTGAAGGTCTCGTTGTTTTCGGTGGCGTTGACATTAAGCTTAAAAGAACAATAAAGGAAAAGTTTGTTGCATTTGCTGATAGCATGAAGAATATGTTCAATTAAAAAAGAGGCCATATATTTATATGGCCTCTTTTTATTTAAAACATTTTAGTTTGTTTTAATCGGCTTAATAAAATAGCGGCAAAAGCTGCGGTGTATATGCTGAAAATTACTACCATCCATTGAGGCATGCTATGTCCTAGAAATTGCCAGTCAATATCATTACAACTACCATCGGCTTTAAATAGCGTTGGTATCCATTCGTGCAGTGGTGCCCAGGTTGGAAAATTAGGTACAAATTCGCAACCAAATAAAAACGACATAGTAGCATTTTGCATTTCTACGTGTTCCATTGCGATTAATAAGCCCCAAATGGCGCCTGTGGCCCATAGCCCATAGGCGATTATTCGGCCAAATACAGAAGAGCATCCGAAGTACCCGATTACGCCTGCTAATACTATTGACCACATAGCTGTGCGTTGGTAAATACACATGACACAAGGCTTTAAACCCATCATATATTGAAAATACAAAGCAGAAAACTCTAGTGCTAGTGCCGTTATAAATAGCAATAGCCAAGCGTTTTTATTCGTAGTTAAATGACTCAAAAAATTCACAAAAATTCCTTATTCTTTTTTACGTTAGATTACCTAGAACGATGGTTGATGTCATCAGCCAAAGAGTAAAAAAATATTAAAAAAAAAGCGCCAACTGGCGCTTTTATTAATGAGCGTTAGTAATCGGTTGCTTCGTTTCAACCTTATGATGGGAAATAATACCTGCGTCGTAAAACGCTTGCGTTTTATGCTCGAGTAATCCTGATGATATTGTCAGTAACCCTACAATTGTTAGTACAATTGTGTAGGGGAGAGCCATAAGCACCATTCTTCCGTATGATAGTCTTATTAGAGGTGCTATTGCAGAGGTCAACAAAAATAAGAAAGCAGCTTGACCATTAGGCGTTGCTACACTTGGTAAATTTGTACCTGTATTAATGGCAACGGCAAGTAAATCAAACTGATCGCGCGTAATAATACCAGCTTGTAACGCTTTTTGTACTTCTGAAATATAAACTGTACCAACAAATACGTTGTCACTTACCATTGATAAGAAACCATTTGCTAAATAAAATGCGACTAATTGCATATTACCTTCGAAAGTTAATACCCAAGTGATAACAGGTGTAAATAGTTGCTGGTCAATAATTACTGCAACTACAGCAAAAAACACTGCAAGTAATGCGGTAAATGGCAATGCTTCTTCAAAAGCATGACCGATTTGATGTTCCTCTGTAATTCCAGTGAATGATGTGGCAAAAATAATCACGGTTAGACCGATTAATCCTACCGCGGCAAGGTGCAGTGCTAAACCAATGATTAACCAAACACCAACAATCCCCTGCATAACCAATTTCATTTTATCTTTTTTAGTGCGTTTTTTAGATTGCTCTTTTTCGTAATCAATGAGAATTTGGCGCACACTGTCGGGTAATGATGAGCCGTAACCAAACCATTTAAGCTTTTCAAGTAAAATACAAGTAATGATCCCCGAAATAAAAACAGGAATGGTAACAGGCGACATGCGAATGAAAAACTCAATAAAATCCCAGCCAGCTTGTTGACCAATAATTAAATTTTGTGGCTCACCAACAATTGTGCAAACGCCACCAAGGGCAGTACCTACACCCGCGTGCATCATTAGGTTTCGTAAATAGGCGCGAAAGTTATCTAGGTCGGTACGTGAAAGCTCTTGTACACTTTGATCACAGGTGTGGTCATGGTCGTGATGGTGGTTTTCTTTACCTGAAGCTACCTTGTGGTAAACCGCGTAAAAGCCAACAGCTACAGCGATGATCACAGCAATGACTGTCAGAGCATCTAAGAATGCTGATAAAAAGGCACTACTGACACAAAAGAGTAAGGAAACGGTTGTTTTAGAACGAATTTTAGTAACAATTTTAGCAAAAAGAAATAATAAGAGGTTTTTCATAAAGTAAATTCCAGCGACCATAAAGATAAGCAGGAGTAATACTTCTATATTGACTTGAATTTCATGCATCACCTGTTCTGGACTGGTCATGCCTATGATTACGGCTTCAATAGCGAGTAATCCACCCGGTTGTAATGGGTAACATTTAAGTGCCATTGCAAGAGTAAAAATGAATTCAAGTACTAATGCCCAGCCTGCAAGATAAGGACTGATTTGGAATAATATTGGGTTAATAATAAGGCAAGCAATGATGGCTTGCTTATACCATCTAGGAGAGTTTCCTAAAAAGTTTTGGTAAAACGCACTTAGTGCAGATTGATTCATTTCGTGAAAGCCTTATTTCTAGTTTAGCTAAAAAATCGGCAGTTTTATAACAGGAGAATATATTTGATGCAAAGATTATTTTCTTCTAATTTAATGTTTCTTTGAGGGAAATGTCATTGTAGCCGCTCTTGCTTAAAATCGAGTTAAACAAAAAAGCTCCCTCATGGGGAGCTTTTTATTAGGTGCGCTGAACTTAGATATAGTAAAGGACTAAATAGGCTGCAAGTAGAATAGCTACCCATACAACCATAGTTTCAATCGGCCAAAGCCTTGCAAAATAACCTTTAGGTTGTTCTGTTTCAGCATCATATGAACGTTGTATTAAATGTTTAATAGAGGTAATAACCGCAATTTCCATACGTTGATAAATGTCGTTTACTGTACAAGCAACGCGTTTGATTACATTTGGCGCTAGTTTTCGATAAAACCAATCTGCATCCAAGTTAGTCGAAGGTAGTTCTGGTGGATACATATTGCGCTTGTTAAGCCATACGAAGGCAAGTGCAGAGAAAAACAGCAATTGTAATTGTGTGAGCACGTGCGTTAAATCATAAGGCTGATAGCTTGCTTCCCACGGCAGTAATGCATAAACCGTTTGTGCAGGAAAACTACCAATGACAACACATGCGACCGCCGCTATTGTCATGGCAATTAACATGTTACGAGGTGGTTCGGTTGTTCGAATGCCTGAATCATGGGCAAAGAAAGCGAAATAAGGGATTTTAATACCAGCATGATGAAATACACCTGCAGCAGCGAAAAGTAATAATAACCATACAACATCATAGCCTTCAGCAACTGCTGCGCTCATGATCATAGATTTAGACACAAAACCGCTAAATAGAGGGAACGCTGAAATAGATGCTGCACCTACAATACAGAGAATGGTTGTTTTGGGCATACTTTTATAAAGCCCACCTAACTCTGAGCCATTTATTCGACCTGTCATATGCAGAACAGCACCCATCGTCATCATTAACAGACCTTTAAATATGACATCATTAAAGGCATGAGCAACAGCACCATTTAGTGCGACAGCAGTACCAATACCAACACCTACAATCATAAAGCCGATTTGGTTAATCAAGCTGTAAGCAAGTACTCGTCTAAGGTCATTTTCTATTACTGCAAAGAAAATAGGGAAACATGCCATGGTTACACCTATCCATACTAACAACTCTGTACCTGGATAGCCTCGAGCGAACGCGTAAACGGCTACTTTAGTGGTAAAAGAAGCTAAAAAAATCGTTCCGGTTGGCGTTGATTCTGGGTATGCATCTGTTAACCAGTTATGGAAAAAAGGAAAGGCACATTTTATGCCGAAAGCTAAAAATATTAGCCAAGCACCAATTTGCGCAACCCCTTGATGTTCTAGCCCAATTTCAGTAAACAACAGGCTGTCATTTACTTGCGCAAAGATAAGTAAGCCCGCGAGTAGCATTACTCCTGACAATACTTGAATGATCAAATAGCGTAGGCCAGAAGAGTAGGCTTTATCCGTTCTTCTTGCCCAAATGAGAAATACAGAGGTAAGTGCAAGTAACTCCCAAAAAATAAATAACGTTAGTAGGTCACCGGCGAACACTGCACCAACAGCACTGGCAGCATAGGCTAAACCTGCAACATGTTGAATGGTATCTTTAATATGAATAGCATAAACAATAGCGATAAAAGACGCGATATGAAAAAGGTAACCAAACATTAAGCTAAGTTTATCTATTTTAACGGGTTCTAAGGCATACCCCATAAACTCTAATGACCAAAAGACACCGATATCAAGCCCATATAAATTTAATGCACCTATGGCAGGAGCAATTAACATAATGGTGTTGCGTAGCCAGCCACGCAAAAATATTGCGGCAATTGCCCCGATTAATAAGGGTAGAAAAGGTGGAAGCATAATTAGGTTATTCATCGTAATAATCTTCCTTACGCATGATTAGTTTTCTCATTTCCTTGGCAATTAACACCAAAACCACACAGCCAATAAAGCCATAAATGGCGTAAAAAGCAGGAATGTTTTCCCAATCGTGGTAAATGTGACGGTGTACGATAAAGTCGACTATCACCAGTAAGGCGCAGATAACGTAAAATACTTTTAGCATTTTATCGATGTTTTTAGGCTTGTCGAAGAAGCCGTCTTGTTCATGCTTTTGCTCAGCCATTTTAACCTTCTCCATTAGTAGCAACGCCCGGAATAAGATTGATTAAGTCAATCAAGGGCTGAGGATAGAAAAATAGTATGATACAGCCTAATGACGTTATCCCTAACGCAATTAACATTGGCAATGGTGCTTCTTGTGTTTGTTGCCAACTCCAAGGCTGATCATCTGCACTTTGTTTATTGAAGAATGCTTTGATCGGAATCGGTAAAAGGTAAGCTATATTAAGTAAAGAACTTATCATTAAAGTGGCAACAATAAAGAGTTTGTCTGCTTCTAACGCTCCTACCGTTAAATACCATTTACTCCAAGTTCCGGCCATTGGTGGTAGCCCTATTATACTGATGGCGCCAATAGTAAATGCAGCCATGGTTATTGGCATTTTTTTACCTAACCCAACCATATCGGATATGTTCTTTTTATGGCAAGCAACCATAATTGCACCTGCACAAAAGAAGAGTGTGATTTTACCTACTGCATGCGTCGCAATATGCAACGCAGCACCAGCGCTAGCGATAGAGGATGCTAGTAGGGCGCCAACAACAATGTAACTTAATTGGCTCACCGTTGAATATGCTAGTCGTGCTTTTAAGTTATCTTTGGTCATTGCGATACATGATGAAAGTAAAATAGTCGCAGCGCCGATGTAAAGCATAATGTCTGTAGTGGCTAACTCTTTGAGGTTGTCTAAACCAAAAATATAAATAACGATTTTTAGAATACTAAAGACACCAGCTTTAACCACTGCAACCGCATGTAACAAGGCACTAACGGGGGTTGGCGCAACCATAGCAGCAGGTAACCAGCGGTGGAAGGGCATAATCGCTGCCTTACCTATACCGTAGCAAAATAATACTAACAATGTAGCCATGGCCACTTTATTGTGAGAGTCATTAAAAACACCACCCGCCTGGAACGTCAGATTTTCTGTTAGTGCATAGGTACCAAGTACAGCAAAAAGTAGAAATGCGATTGATGTGCCTAATAAAATACCCAAATAAACACGACCACCACGTTTAGCTGCATCAGTACCTGCGTGCGTCACTAGTGGGTAGGTTGATAATGTTAATACTTCATAGAAAATAAAGAGGGTCAGTAAATTTCCGGAGAAGCAAATAGCCATTACAGAACTAATTGCCAGTGCAAAACAACAAAAGAACCGCGTTTGGTTGCTTTCGTTATGTCCTCGCATATAACCAATTGCATAAATGCTCGTGACGATCCATAGAAAACTTGCAACTAAGGCAAATAGCACGCCAAGCGGTTCGACAGAAAAGCCTATCGCCAAACCTGGAAATAGATCAATTGCATTTTGTTCTAGGGTAATACCTTGAAAAGTATAATCAGTTATCGCTAATACTACGGTAAAAAGAATGGTAGCTGTTATTAAGGTTATTGTTTCTCTTACGTTAGGATACTTACCAGCTGCAACAACAAGTAATGCTCCGATAAAAGGTATCAATATTGATAAACCGATAAGCTGAGATGGTTCTAAATTTTGCCAGAGGTTCATAATGCGCCCTCCGTTGGGTTATATCCTTGGAATAACGATTTTGCAGCGCTTTCTGCAGCTTCAACAGTCAAACTGGTATCTATACCAAAATATATATTGGCAAGTACAAGTATCCACATTGGCACTAGCATAAGTAATGGTACTTCTTTAATTTTGCTTGCACCTTGAGATTCTGGTAGCGGTTGAAAATAAGCGGCTTCAATGACGCGACCAATATAGACAACTGCCAATAAAGAGCCTAATAGTACTAGTGCTGCTACAATCCATAATCCTTGTTCTAACGCTGCGGTGACTAAATACCATTTGCTCACGAACCCCACGGTTAATGGCACACCAATAATACTTAATCCGGCTAACGTAAACGCTGCCATGGTGAGTGGCATTTGCTTTCCTAAGCCTTTAAATGCCTCTATTTTCACTGAACCCATGCGATAAAATACTGCACCTACAGCCATGAATAATGCACCTTTCATTAGTGCGTGGTTGAAAATATGGATAAGCCCCGACATTAGTCCTGTCACACTCACTAAGCTAATGCCAAGTATCATGTAACCAATTTGGGCAACACTACTATAAGCAAGTAAGGTTTTTACATTGCTTTGTACTGTTGCCATGTAAGAGCATTTAAAAATAGCGACGATTGCTAAAATCATCAAAATTGTGTTCATACCCATATCGTCGAACACATGGGCGGCACCAAAAACAGTAAAGATAAACCGTATCATCACATAGACGGCTACCTTAGTTGCAGTACTCGCTAGAAATGCGGTTACCGATGATGGCGCATGTGTGTATGCGGCAGGTAACCACATATGTAATGGAAATAATGCTAGCTTTAAGCTAACACCAACCATGATAAAGGCAAGGCCAGTATTCAAGGTACGATTGCTATCATAGGCTGCTATTTTTACAGCAAGGTCAGCCATATTAAGTGTGCCCGTTTTCATATACAGCATGCCAACGCCAATTAAAATAAAGGTTGCACCGATGGTGCCCATGACAAGGTATCTAAAGGTAGCGGTTAAACAGCGTCGATCAGAAGCTAAACTCACCAGTGTATAGGTAGCTAAAGACGATATTTCTAGGAAGACAAACAGGTTAAAAGCGTCACCTGTAATCAAAATACCTGATAACCCCGTTAAACATAATAAATGAGCCGTATAGTAAAGCGGGTGTTTGTTGATGGTAATTTCTTTTGCAACGCTGTCTTTGGAATAGATAAGTACGAGGGTTGACATTGCGCTGACCGCTAGTAACACAAATGCGTTTGCGACATCTACTTTAAGCTCTATCCCCCAAGGTGGTGGCCATCCACCTAATGCATAACTTAATGAGCCAACAGAAAGAGTCGTTGTTAATAATTGCCATGATGCGATACAAGATAATGCACTTACAAGTGTTGCAAATGCCCACGTGATCAATGAACGCCCAAGTAATAGCGCAATAGGCGCAGCGATTAGAGGCAGTATTATAGGTAAAGCTGCTAAGTGTTGTTCAATCATCAGATAGCATCATCCTTGTTTTCAAATTCATTTTCTTCCACTGTTCCGTATTCGTCTTTAATACGAACAATAAGTGATAATGCCACTGCCGTCGTTGCAACACCTACGACAATTGCCGTTAAAATCAGTACATGAGGTAAAGGGTTTGAATATTGTGTCGCACCTTCTACAACTATGGGGGCAGTACCTCCACTTACTTTACCCATAGAAATATAAAGCATGAAAACCGACGTTTGAAATATGTTTAGACCAACGACTTTTTTGACTAGGTTGTTTGCTGAAATAACAATATAAAACCCTGTCATCATCAAGAAAACGACGATCCAGTAATTGTAGTAGTCTGAAATAAAACTCATTGAATATTAGCCCTCTCTGCTTGGCTACCAAAGGCGTAAAAAATACTGAGCATTACAGCAAACACTGTAATACCAACACCAAGCTCTATGATAATAATGCCGTAATGTTGACCGTGTAATGGATTTTCAGCTAAGTAGTTGTAATCGAGAAAGTTACCACCCATTGCCATACTATATACGCCGACACTGGCATATAGTAGTACGCCCAGTGCTGCCATGAAGCGCAAAAACTTTGGTTCTACGACTTTAAAGGCGCTGGGTAACCCAAAGACTAATGCATATAAAATAAAGGCCGCAGCGGCAATAACACCAGCTTGGAAACCACCTCCAGGTCCAAAGTCGCCATGAAACTGAACGTAAAGCGCGAATAAAATAATCATTGGAATGATTATTTTCGCGACAACTTGTAACACAAGGTGAGCTCTTAACCCTGATTCAGGGTTTTGATCAGCCTCTCGTCTTCTCACTCTTAATAACGTTAAAACACCAATAGCAGCAGAAAATACAACCACCGTTTCTCCTAGCGTATCAAAGCCACGATAACTTGCTAACACCGAAGTCACCATATTTGGCAGGCCAACTTCTTTCGGCGACTCTTCAATATATCTCGGTGCTACGTGTTCATGAATAGGGTTATCTGGGTGCCCAAATGGAGGCATATCGAGCGTACCGTAAATTAATGCGGCTCCGGTCACTAGCACAACAAGTAATGGTAAGACTTTGGAATGCGGGTTCTTTTTCTCAGTTCGCCCCGTTAAGGCTAGTGTTCCTAACATTAAAACAGTTGAAATTCCGGCGCCTACTGCTGCTTCTGTGAAGGCTACATCTACAGCATCTAAACTCACGAATATCAACGCAGATAAAAAACTGTATATACTAAACAACATAACAACAGCGAATAAATCTTTAAGAAAAATAACGCGTAATGCTGTTAATGCTAGCATTGCAAGTAAGACTAAATCGATTAATAGTTCCATTAACCTTTATTCTCCTTATTTTTTTGCTGTGCTTTTTCAGCCATAGAGAGCAACCCACCGTGCCTTGCAGATTTTGCAAGTACATGTGAAGCGGTAGGACTTGTGATTAACAAAAATATTAAGATAAAAGTTAATTTAGCCGTATTAAGGTCTAAATCAGTTTGTAGTATTAGACCACTAAGTACGAGAATTGCTGAAATGGAATCAGTAACACTAGCAGCATGTACACGGGTAAAGAAGTCAGGAAACTTAAATAAGCCGTATGCACCGCTTAACCCGAAAAAGGCACCAGAGATAAGCAAAGCACCACTAATAATATCTAGTAAAAGCATAATTAACCCTTGTAGGTGATTATTAATCGATAGTTTCTGTGTATTCGAAAAAACGAAGTACAGCCACCATGCCAATAAAATTAATGAGTGCGTAAACAATAGCGATATCTAAAAAATCTGGTCGCCCCATTAGATAGCCAACTACTGCAATAAATAATACCGTCTTGGTGCCAAACATATTTACACCAAGAATACGGTCATAAACGGTATCCGCTTTAAATGCGCGAGCTAATGCCATTGCCATTACAACTAACATTGCAATACAAACAGCAACGAGAACAGGTGTCATTCGTTTTCTCCCCAAATGATTTTTAGTTTGTTTTCCATATCACCTTTTCTTAATCTATCAATTGATCTTTTTTGAAGGGCATGAACGGTTAATTCGTCTCCTTCTAAATCAACGCTGAGTGTTCCTGGTGTTAAAGTAATAGAATTAGCATATAAGACACGAGTGTTGTGAGGGATTTTCTCGACACTTATTTTCGATAAGGATGGCGATATATTTTTGCTAGAGCCCCAAATAAGCTTAGTAACGTGGTAACTAGAGCGTATAATTTCGCTAATTAACCATAAAAAATAGCGTAATATTCGTTGGCCAGTACTGACTTGCTTGGGTTGCTGATCGACATTATCCATACGCTTTATAACGATGAGTACAACGGCAACAGATATTGCGCCAAAAGAAAGCAATAAAGGTTGAAAGTAACCTGATAACATTAACCAGAATCCAAAAAGTAATATTGCCCATTTTAACAGATGCATATTTGAAACCTTTATTTTACCTATAAAACCGAACTGCTGTTTTAAAATGTATTCTTATTATATCGGGTACGAGCGCTTATCTTGTCAGCATCTAAACTCTTAAAGAGATGCTATCGCTCTACATTTTATTTATGAATACGTTAAATACTAAAACTTCATAATCTTTAACTTTCAACATCTTAACTTAAGTAAAATGGAAATACACATTTTTCAAATTAAGTGATGTAATGTTGATAGATAAATGGGTAAGGGCATACAAAGCTTGTAAACTTATACCCGTACAATCGTTGTTACTCTTTAACTGTAGTCGTAACGTTCATGTTTTGTCGTCGAAGGTTTATCGTCATAATATTTATATTAGTTATTGTAAATTATACGAGTTTTCAGTTTATGTCTAAATTTGCTGTTTGTAAAATGGAACTGACAATAATCCCCTAACGCACGATACATTTTACTTAATCGTTTTGTGACTACTTTTCATTTATTACCGCATGTGACGTACGTAGCGCTGCCTATATAAACGTTTTAAAAGTTGATGTGAATTTACCTGCGTTATGTGAATGCGTTGTATATATAATTTGACGCAGTGGGCTAATGACAGCAATTTGATGAATATTATTTTTGGCTCAATTTTATATCTTGGCAATCTAAGTGCTAGATATTTCAACACCTTCTAACGTAAATTTTTGAGTGTAGAGAAACGCTCAAGCTTTTATTCGACCCAGTAACGCCCTTAGATTTCTCAAACGATATCGATAATTTATATCAATTAGGTAATGTGGAATACTTAGTTCTTGACCTAAAGTTAACTTTAAGTTGTAGAGTGTTGCTGTTTAAACCCAAATATGAGGAAATATTTAATGAGCAATAACTTAGAAAAAGTGACTAGTGAGATTAGTGCTTGTTGGGCAGGGTTGAACTCTGAGACAACTACTGCTGTTCGTGACTTATTAATAGCGCTGACAAAAACATCTGAAAACGAAGCGTGGCTTGATGAAATAATAAAAGAGCAGCCTGCAGCAAAACTACTTTACAGCGATCCTAAATATGGCTTTTTGCTTTTGGCACATTCAGAAAAAAAGGATACCTATCGCGTACCACATGATCATGGTATGGGCTGGGTATTTTATGCTGTTCAGTCAGGGCAGATGGAAATGGCTACTTATAAACAAATAACGGCTTCAAACGGTAAGACGGATCTAGTGTCGCGAGGCAAAGAGATCATGAATGCTGGACACTGCAAAGTGTTTTTACCCGGTGACATTCATGACACCTTGTGTCTTTCAGATAACTTTATTCAATATCGGTTAACGAGCAGTGACTTTAAGGAAGAAATTGCATCAGGACGAATGACTCGCTTTTTAAATAAAAGATAACTGTACTTTGCTTAAAACATGGCTCATCAATTAATTTGATGGGTCTTTTTCTTGTGTCTCGCCTGATCTTTTCCCGCTAATCGCATCAGTTTTTGAAATTTTGGGCATTCAGAATGTTTGTTTGCAGAACATTGAGCGGCATGCTCCAAACAACGCTGAATAGCAGTAAGTTGCTTGACGTGCTGTTTAATTTCTTGTGCCTTTTCGAGCAATTGCTCTCGATTAATTTCAAACTGCCCCTTTTTCGTGAGCATTAACTGAATATCTTCTAAGGTAAAGCCCGCGCGCTGTCCAAGCGCTATAAAGTCAAGTTGTTCAAACACGTATTCATCGAATAAACGTTTTAGCCCATTTCTTCCAATAGATTTAATTAAGTTCTTTTCTTCATAATATCGAAGTGTAGATGCTGGAAGGCCAGATTTTTTTGCAAGCAGTGCTATATCGATAACGCTCATTTTTACACTTGACCTCAAGTTAACTTTAAGTGATAGCCTGAGGCTACCTGTTGATATTAACGAAGTCAACTTTTTACATGTATAGAGAGAATATGAAGATAAATCGCGATAGCGGAAAAGCCGCTAGTGCAAGAGATGTTAATGCTCAATGTGGAATTATGCTGTGTTTAGCCATTACTCTTTTCATACCCACATTGGCGATGAGTATTATAAATGTAGCGTTACCAACATTGGCTATTGAGTTTGATGTCCCTATTCAACGATTAAACTGGATGGTTACTGCTTACCTGTTATCTATTGCTATTTTAGTTGTAAGCGCTGGCGCAATGGGTGATCAATTCGGAAAGAAAAGGGTACTACGTTACGGATTGGGATTGTTTTTAAGTGCTTCCGTACTAGGTGCATTTAGCACTCAACTATGGATGCTAATTGCTGCGAGGTTACTACAAGGTATCGGAGCAGCATTGGTACTAGCGCAACTTTTTGCACTGGCAGGGGAGATCTTTCCTAGCAAAAAAACGGGTAGCGTGATGGGACTAATGGGCGCTATAGCTGCTTTAGGTACTGCACTAGGCCCTGTTTTAGGGGGATTAGCGATTAAGTACGCTAATTGGCCATCTATTTTTTGGCTTATGCTTCCATTGGGCGCTAAAGCATTGCTTTTGTGTGAACGTTTTATACCAAAAGATAAGCTTGTTAAAACTGATATCACTGCCTTTGATTTTCATGGTTCTTTACTGCTAGGGCTTGCGTTAACATGTTATGCGTTATCTATGTCACTGCTAGGTTTGTACACAATAAAGTTCGTTGTTTTATTTTTACTGATAGCGTTTGTTTTTCTCTTCTTATTTTTACGCAGTCAGAGAAATAATCATTCAGCACTTATTCGGCTTTCTCTTTTTAATAATCGTTTGCGAAACTTAACACTTATCGCAAGTTTTGTGGTTGATGCAATTGCAATGTCTACCCTGATAGTGGGACCTTTTTATCTTACTTATGTACTTGGTTTACCTGTGGCTAAGATTGGTATGCTTATGTCTTTGGGTCCATTGATGGGGGCGATATCTGGTTACCCTGCGGGGTGGTTTGTCGATCGCTACGGTACTAAAATAACGATAAAACTAAGCTTATTATTGATATCTGTAGGAACACTAAGTTTTGCTTACTTTCCTCTTTACTATGACGTTTATGGCTATATTGCCGCATTAGTTATATTAACACCTAGTAGGCAGTTGTTTCATGCAGCGAACAATACATTTGTTATTGGCAGCGTATCGTTAGTAGAGAAAGGGCGAGCTTCCGGTTTGATCAATTTAGTTAGAAATTTAGGCTTGATGACCGGAGCATCGGTAATTGGTGGTATTTTTAGTTTACTCCTTAACGTAGAGGTGATTTCTAAAGCGTCTATAGAACAATTAAAATACGCTTATTCCTTAACGTTTAGCTTGGTATTCTTTATTGCAATAACGGTATTTTTCAGTGTCCTTTTCGTTAATGTTAAACCGTCGCAATAATGTGTGATTGTTAGCAGAAAACTAGCATATTGTTCCTGATAAACATATCGTTTGAGTGTTGCGCTCCTTTTGAAGTGTTAAACCTTAATTATCTAGTTGTACCAAAATATTCTTCTGGTACAATCAGTTCACTTTTAATTATCGGTGTTGCGTGGAGCCTTATGGTTATTAAAGCACATAGTCCAGCAGGGTTTGCTGAGCAGTATATTGTCGAATCCATCTGGAATGGGGGCTTCCCTCCAGGTTCAATTTTACCAGCAGAACGCGAGCTTTCTGAATTGATAGGTGTGACTAGAACAACACTTAGAGAAGTACTTCAACGATTAGCGCGGGATGGTTGGTTAACGATAAAGCATGGTAAACCGACTAAAGTTAATAATTTTTGGGATACCTCTAGCTTAAATGTGCTCGAGACGCTTGCACAATTGGATCAAGATGGCATTCCTGATCTTGTTGATAATTTAATGTCAGCGCGTACCAACATCAGCGCAATTTATGTCCGCGGTGCAATTCGTAATAACCCTGAAAAAACAATAGAGTTGCTTGAAGCTTATAAAGAGATTGAAGATACCGGTGATGCCTATGCCGAGTTTGATTATCAGCTTAATAAAGAACTTGTAGTCGCATCGGGTAATCCGATTTACTTATTGATATTGAATGGTTTTAAAGGGCTATATTCTCGTATTGGTAGTTTGTATTTTTCGCATCCTACGGGTAGAGAAATATCACGTGCATATTACGATAAACTAATCGAATTGGCGAAAGCAGGTAAGTTTGATGATTCGGTGTTAACAGTACGTAAGTATGGTGTAGAGTCAGGAAAACTTTGGCTAGATCTTAAAGAAGATGTATTGAAAGAGCTTTCTGCCTAATTCAATGTACTTCATATAACTTTCAAAAAAGCGAGCATTAGCTCGCTTTTTCGTTTTCTACATCGGGGCATTGCGCAATTATTTGCTCCTTTCCTTGTTTTTCTGAGACTAATTTTACATCAAATTGCCATAGGTAATGTAGATGTTTAACGACTTCATGACAGGAATCTGCTAAGGGTATATCGTTGTGTGGTGTATACTTAAGTGTTAAAGAACGATCGCCACTGATATCAGCATTGGTAATTTGAATATTTGGTTCAAGATTACTTAAATTATATTGATTAGATAGTGTGGTTCTTAACGTTTGGTAACCAGGATCATTATGAATGGCTGCAATTTCAACATAGCTTTCTTTTTCATCATCATGTACAAAGAAAAGTTTAAAATCGCGCATTAACTTAGGTGATAAAAATTGGCTAATAAAGCTTTCGTCTTTAAAGTTTTCCATAGCAAAATGCACAGTCTCTAACCAGTCACTACCAGCAATATCCGGAAACCATTCCTTATCTTCTTCAGTTGGTTCTTGGCATATCCGCTTAATATCCATAAACATATTAAAGCCCAGTGCATACGGATTAATCCCAGAATAATAAGGGCTATTATAGTCTGGTTGGGCAACAACATTGGTATGGTTATGTAGAAACTCAATCATGAATTGATCACTGACTAATCCTTCGTCATATAAATGATTCAAGATAGTATAATGCCAAAAGCAAGCCCAGCCTTCGTTCATTACTTGTGTTTGTTTCTGTGGATAAAAGTATTGAGATATTTTACGAACTATTCTAACAATTTCGCGTTGCCACGGTTTTAATAATGGCGCGTTCTTTTCGATAAAATATAAAATATTTTCTTGAGGCTCTTTAGGAAAGCTTTCTCTATTTTTACTCACTTTTTGCTTATCAGTGGGCAGCGTGCGCCACAATGTATTTACTTGAGACTGCAAATATTCTTCGCGTGCAGTTTGGCGTTTTAGTTCTTCTTCTAAAGAAATCTTTTGTGGTCGCTTGTAACGATCTACCCCGTGGTTCATTAATGCGTGACAAGCATCTAAACAGGATTCAACGTCATCGATACCGTATTTATGCTCACACTTGGCAATGTAATTCTTAGCAAACAGTAAATAATCTATGATGGAACTTGCATCGGTCCAAGATTTAAAAAGATAATTCCCTTTGAAGAAACTATTGTGACCATAACATGCATGAGCCATGACGAGCGCTTGCATTGTAATGGAGTTCTCTTCCATTAAATAGGAAATACAAGGATCAGAATTAATGACGATTTCATAGGCTAAGCCCATTTGTCCACGTTTATAAGTTTGCTCTGTTTGTATGAACTTTTTCCCATAAGTCCAGTGGTTATATCCGATAGGCATGCCAACACTTGCATAGGCATCCATCATTTGTTCAGCGGTAATAACTTCTATTTGGTTTTTATAGGTGTCTAACTTGTAATGTTCAGCAACACGCGCAATCTCAGTTTGATACTGTTCAAGCAACTCAAAAGTCCAATCAGGACCATCGGGTAACATTTTCTTTTTAGCCATTATATCGTCCTCCACTTGCGCGTTGTGTTAGGCAACTTGCTGTGTATTTTTCTTAAATAGCTCTCTAAATATAGGGTAGATATCTTCCGCTGATTTTATATGTTGCATGGCAAAGTGTGCATTAGCTTTTGCTACTTTTTCATATTGGTGCCATAGTGTTTGGTGAGCACGTTGAGTAATTTCAATATAAGAAAAGTAGCGGCAAACAGGCATAATTTTCTCCATGAGCAATTGGTAACAATGAGGAGAGTCATCGGCCCAATTATCTCCATCAGATGCTTGTGCGCCATAGATATTCCATTCTCTAGGGTTATATCTGTCGTTGATAACATCCATCATCAGTTCTAAGGCACTTGAAGCTATAGTGCCTCCAGTTTCTTGCGAATAAAAAAACTCTTGCTCGTCTACTTCTTTCGCTTGCGTATGATGACGGATATAAACCACATCAATTGTTTTATATGTTCGAGTTAAAAATAAATAAAGCAGTATATAAAAACGTTTAGCGATATCTTTGGTTGCTTGATCCATTGAGCCTGATACATCCATCAAGCAAAACATGACAGCTTTCGAAGTAGGCACAGGTTGACGAGCATAGTTTCTAAAGCGTAAGTCAAAGGTGTCGATAAAAGGTACACTTGCAATTTTGTTTTCAAGCGCCGCGATCTCTTTTTTCAACGCTTTTACTTTAGTAACATGGTCTAGCTTATCAGCAAGAAGTTCCTCAAGCTGCTGTTTAAGTGCCTTTAATTGTTTGCGCTTTGAAGAGGTCATGGCAATGCGTCGTGCAACTGAGCCTTGTAATGATTTGACGATATCAATATTTGCGGGAACACCTTCTGCACAATATCCAGAACGCACCGTTTTATAGTCGATCAATTTATCCAGTTGATTTTTTTCTAAGTTTGGCAGCTCGAGATCTTCAAAGAGTAAGTTCAAATACTCGTCTTTAGAAATTGAAAACACAAAGTCATCTTCACCTTCGCCACTATTGCTTGCTTCACCCTGTCCTGTGCCTTGACCGCTTTGTTGTGGTGGACGTTTAATACGATCACCTGTCGAATATTGATCATTACCCGGGTGAACACGATCTTTTACGCCACCTTTTCCTTGATGAAATATTGGTTCCGATAAATCTTTTTTGGGAATAATAATACTCTCGCCACTGTCAGTATCGGTGACGCCGCGTTTGTTGATTGCCTGTTCAACTGATTTTTTAATTTGCGATTTATATCGACGTATAAATCGCTGACGGTTAACAGAACTTTTGTTTTTTCCATTTAACCGACGATCAATAAAGTTTGCCATGGTTACAACTCCTGCCAAACAAACATTTACGACGCTTTTCTTACACGTAAATACCACTCAGATAACAATCGTACCTGTTTTTTGGTATAACCTTTGGTCATCATACGTTTCACAAAGTCGTCATGTTTTTGTTGATCATCTGTTGATGTTTTTGCATTGAAAGATATCACTGGCAATAAATCTTCAGTATTAGAAAACATTTTCTTTTCGATGACCGTACGTAGTTTCTCATAACTCGTCCAGTTAGGGTTTTTACCTTTATTATTTGCTCGTGCTCGTAAAACAAAATTTACGATTTCATTACGAAAATCTTTTGGATTGCTGATACCTGCTGGTTTTTCAATTTTTTCGAGCTCATTATTTAGCGCTTCTCTATCAAAAAGTTGGCCAGTTTCAGTGTCTCGGTATTCTTGATCTTGGATCCAAAAGTCAGCATATGTGACATAACGATCAAAAATATTTTGCCCATACTCTGAATAAGATTCTAAATAAGCGGTTTGAATCTCTTTACCGATGAATTCGATGTATTGTGGCGTGAGATACTCTTTCAAGAAGTTTAAGTAACGCTCTGAGGTCTCAGCTGGTAACTGTTCTCGTTCAATTTGTTGCTCGAGCACATAAAAGAGATGCACTGGGTTGGCGGCAACTTCAGCATGGTCAAAGTTAAAAACACGAGACAGTATTTTGAACGCAAAACGTGTAGATAATCCTGACATTCCTTCTTCTACGCCTGCATAATCTCGATATTCTTGAAACGATTTAGCTTTCGGGTCAGTGTCCTTAAGGCTTTCGCCATCATAGACGCGCATTTTAGAAAAGATACTTGAATTCTCTGGCTCTTTTAAGCGAGAAAGTACGCTAAATTGTGCTAGTGTTTCCAGTGTGTCAGGCGCACATTGCGCATTACACAACTCACTATTTTTTAGTAGTTTTTTGTAAATTTTTACTTCTTCAGACACGCGCATACAGTAGGGCACTTTGACGATATAAACTCGATCTAAAAATGCTTCGTTGTTTTTGTTATTTCTAAATGTTTGCCATTCGGACTCGTTAGAATGCGCTAGTAAAATACCGTCAAAGGGCAGCGCAGATAACCCTTCTGTTGGATTATAATTGCCTTCTTGTGTAGCGGTTAGTAGTGGATGTAAAACCTTTATGGGAGCTTTAAACATCTCGACAAATTCCATTACGCCCTGATTAGCACGACATAGGGCACCAGAGTAGCTATAGGCGTCAGGATCATTTTGCGCGAAGTGTTCAAGCTGTCTAATATCAACTTTACCTACGAGTGCTGAAATATCTTGGTTGTTATCGTCGCCAGGCTCAGTTTTAGCAATAGCAACTTGATCCAGAATTGAAGGGTACACTTTGATGACGTCAAATTTAGTAATATCTCCTTTGAATTCGTGTAAGCGTTTTGCAACCCAAGGCGACATAATTGTATTTAGGTAACGCTCTGGAATGTTGTATTCTTCTAACAGGATTTTACCGTCGCTATTTTTATCAAAAAGACAGAACGGGTGATCATTTACTGGGCTTCTTTGGCCATTCGCACTGAGCACATAAATAGGTTCCAGTTGCATCAATGCTTTTAGTTTTTCTGCGAGCGAAGATTTACCCCCTCCGACGGGACCCAGTAGGTATAAAATTTGTTTCTTTTCTTCTAGTCCTTGAGATGCATGCTTTAAATAGGACACGATTTGTTCGATTGCTTCTTCCATGCCATAAAATTCTTTAAATGCAGGGTAACGAGCAATAACGCGGTTTGAAAATATACGAGACAACCTAGGGTCAGTTGCTGTGTCTATCATTTCAGGCTCACCAATTGCTGACAGTAAGCGCTCAGATGCACTGGCGTAAGCCATTTTATTTTCTCTACACATTGAGAGAAATTCTTGTACGGTACAACTTTCCTCTTGAAGCTCGTCATATCGAGATTGATAGTGTTTAAAGATACTCATAACCGTCTCCTCGAAAAAGTACTTAATTGCATTGACGAGATTGCAGTCAGGAAACGGGCTTCGTTACCACGTTAACTAAATTTACCAATGCTTGCCAAGGCATTTAAAAGTCTGGGTTTTTAAAGTCCTACTTTAAGCTTAGTACGGATTTTTCAAGATGATAGATTTTATCGTTGGAAAAATGTAACTGTAATATTTCCTCCTTGTTTGGCGAATGCTAGACACAAAAAAGCCAGTGTCAAAAAACACTGGCTTTTAAAATGATTAGGATTGATTATGCAAAGTTAGCTGAAGCAAAATCCCAGTTAATAAGTGCCCAGAATGCTTCCAAATAGCTTGGACGAAGATTACGGTAATCAATGTAGTATGCATGTTCCCATAGATCTACTGTCATTAATGGTGTTAAACCACTATCTGTTAACGGTGTTGCAGCATTAGAGGTGTTAACAATATCTACACCACCGTCAGCTGTTTTCACTAACCATGTCCAGCTAGAGCCAAAGTTGTTAACGGCTTTGTCATTGAAAGCTGTTTTGAATGCTTCAAATGAACCAAATTTTGCGTTTATCGCGTCTGCAAGAGCGCCAGTAGGCTCACCACCACCGTTAGGACTTAAGCTATTCCAATAAAAGGTGTGATTCCAAATTTGCGCTGCATTATTAAACACACCACCTTCTGAAGATTTTACGATGTCTTCTAAAGATTTACCTTCAAAATCAGTACCTTCAATTAAGCCGTTTAATTTTACTACGTAAGTATTGTGGTGCTTACCATAGTGATACTCTAAAGTTTCTTGTGAAATATGTGGAGCAAGAGCGTCCATCGCGTAAGGTAATGCTGGTAATTCAATAGCCATTTATATTCTCCAGGAATTGATTAGAAAGATTTATTTTGCCCTAAAATAAATTAGTAGTTTGAATTTAAAATAATCCGAGTAAAATACTCGGGTATTCTTAATTATGCATAGTGTACTCAAATTTATAGGTATTGCTAGCCCAATATTCAAGGCTAACCCCTTTTATTTAAATATTTTTTATTATTAGTTGTTACATCATTGAATAATGACAAGGTAATCTCCACTATGTGTTGTGTTAGCGTAAAAATATAGAGGTATAGAATGGATACAGTAGAACGTATTAAACAGCAAATCGCAGAAAATAGTATTTTGTTATACATGAAAGGCTCTCCTAAGTTACCGAACTGTGGCTTTTCGGCACAAGCATCACAAGCCTTAATGTCGTGCGGAGAAAAATTTGCGTATGTTGATATTTTACAAAACCCAGATATTCGTGCTGAATTACCTGTATATGCTGATTGGCCAACATTCCCGCAACTATGGGTTGAAGGCGAGTTAATTGGTGGCTGTGATATTATTATTGAAATGTTTCAGCAAGGTGAATTGGCACCACTTGTAAAAGAAGCCGCTGAACGTGCAGCAGCGAATGAACAAACAGAAGAAAAATAATTTTTAAATTCGGTTGAATTTATATCTGATGCCTCAATACTAATGAGGTGTTAGTAAACATACATAAATAACATTGGAGAATAAAATGAGTGTATTAGTGGGTCGTCCAGCTCCGGACTTTACGGCAGCAGCGGTATTAGGTAGTGGTGAAATTGTAGATAACTACACGTTGTCAGAAGCAATTAAAGGGAAAAAAGCTGTTGTATTTTTCTATCCTTTAGACTTTACATTTGTTTGTCCATCAGAGCTGATCGCATTTGATCACCGTATTGAAGAATTTAAAAGCCGTGGTGTTGAAGTGATTGGTGTTTCAATTGATTCACAATTTTCACACAATGCATGGCGTAACACTCCAGTAAACGAAGGTGGTATTGGTCCAGTTCAATACACATTAGTTGCTGATGTTAAACATGAAATTTGTCAAGCGTATGATGTAGAGCATCCTGAAGCAGGCGTTGCATTCCGTGGTTCATTCTTAATTGATGAGGAAGGTAACGTACGTCACCAAGTAGTTAATGATTTACCATTAGGTCGTAACGTAGACGAGATGTTACGTATGATCGACGCATTACAATTCCACCAAGAGCACGGCGAAGTATGTCCAGCAGGTTGGAATAAAGGTGATAAAGGTATGACTGCATCTCCAGACGGCGTAGCTTCATACTTAACAGATAACGCTGATACTTTATAAGTTATCATTGTTATGAAAAACCGGCATTTATGCCGGTTTTTTTGTCTTTAATAAAAAGCAGCATAAACAATTACTGAATAAGAAAACACGGCTTGCGTTCACACTCTCTTTTATGAGAAGTTAGAAATGTGGTTAATTTTTGTCTTAATAAGCAAAAAGTTAAAAACCCTTCTATTATTAACTGGTAGTAGTAAAAGTTAAGGAGCAACATGCAGTTACCGCAGCCTATTTATGAAAACTTACCTTATTTTTACTTTATTATCAGTGGCGCACTTGTGTCGATGGGAGATAAGAGTCAGGTCTTTATTTTTTCTGCTGTTATTTTCTATGCCGCCGCTTGTATCGTATTGGTGAAAAGATCTGCATTTCGTAGACTGGATAAACAATATCGTAAAAGTAACAAACATTGGTTACCTGAACTCATATATGAGTACTTGCCTTTTGTGTATGTTGCTATTGGCATCTTCATCTTGCTTATAGGCATTCAAGGAATATTACAGTTTGTTGCTTTTACACTTATCGTTTGGGCAGTGAGGAACTTAATTTGCCGTAGGCAAAATCGTAATAGAAGGCAATCATTATTTTAATAATTGCCAGGAATAACCTTAGTTTTCTGCTAGTTCTTTCTCGTCCACTGGTAAAGGCCAGCCACCTAATGTTTGCCATTTGTTAACGATATGACAGTATAATTGTGCTGTTTTTTCTGTATCGTATAAAGCCGAATGTGCTTCTTTATTATCAAAATCAAGGCCTGCAGCCTGACAGGCTTTTGCCAATACAGTTTGTCCGAGCGCTAAGCCTGCAAGAGTGGTGGTATCGAAGCTAACAAAGGGATGAAAAGGTGTGCGTTTAATTGAGCACCGTTCAGTGGCAGCATTAACAAATCCTAAATCAAAAGCGGCGTTGTGAGCGACCATAATTGCGCGTTTACAGCCTGCAGCTTTCATCTTTTTTCGAATTAATTTAAAGATAGCTTTTAATGCTTCACTTTCTTCAACCGCACCCCTCAAAGGGTTTGTTGGGTCGATACCGGTGAACTCTAATGCGGCGGGCTCCAAATTAGCACCTTCAAAAGGTTCAATATTGAAATGAATGGTTTCGTCTAAAGACAATAAACCAGTGCTTTCATCAAAAGTGAGGGTTGTTGCAGCTATTTCTAAGAGCGCGTCTGTCTGTGCGTTAAATCCTGCGGTTTCAACATCTACGACAACAGGAAAGTAACCTCTGAAGCGATCGGCAAACTTAAAAGATGTTAAAGGGGCTACGCTCTGATGTTCACTATTACTCTTGATGGTCATTAATTACTGGTTTCTTTATGTTAATATTTGCCGATATTATCGCAGATAATTTTACTGAAAACTAACGCACTTTTAATTCAATATCCAATCTATGTAGTAATGATGTTTACTTAAGTCACTAAATTATATGAATGCTGGATGAAAATTATACATTCAGACAAACAAACGCTAATATGAGTAAATAGTTTGTAAAGAAATTTTATTGTCTGCCGATAAAGGTTTTAAGCCAAGAAAATTGAATAGTGATTATGAAAAAAATACTTATTGCTGCATCAATCGCCTTATTTGTAAGCCAAGCAAATGCTAGTATTCGCCAATATCAAGCAGATATTGCAAGTTCAAAATGGCAACTTGTTGATGAATCTAGACTTCAGTGTACGTTGGCTCATCAAATTCCAAATTATGGTGAAGCTAAGTTTTATGCAAAAGCCAATAGAAATTCTAATATGATGTTTGAGTTAGATATGCTTGGGCTACCTGATAATTATTCATTAGCGGAAGTGCGTACGGTTGCCCCTAAGTGGCGTCCTGGTAGAGCAGGTAGAACACTCGCTAACATGAAACTACATAAGCAATTTTCGCCCGATTTACCCAAGAAAGTAGCGTGGACCTTATTAACCGAACTTGAAAAAGGTATGTCGCCAACGTTTTATTACAATGATTGGTATAATGATCACGATAAGGTATCAGTAGGGCTGTCAACGTCACGGTTTCATAAAGCATATCAAGAATTTGTTTCATGTGTGGGTAACTTATTGAATTACAGCTTCGATGATATTTCATACACCGTGTTAAATTTTGAATTTGGTAGCGATAAATTTACCAAGTCTTCTAAACGTAAAATAAACATGATCCGTGAATATCTATCATTAGATCAAGAACTCGAGATTGTTTTGATAGATGGCTTTACTGATAGTTATGGTGGCAGAAATACAAACCAAAAAACCTCAGAAAAACGTGCCAATAAAATTCGTCAGTACTTTGTTGACAATGGTATTGACCCGAGTCGAATAGAAGCAACAGGTTACGGAGAAAAACGGCATATTGCATCGAACCAAACCGTGTTAGGTCGTGCGAAAAACCGTAGAGTAGTGATCAGGATGGATAAGCCATAATAGACAAGGTTTAGTATTGAAGGCCTCTATGTTAAGAGGCCTTTTTTTTGGTCCGCTGTATATTTTCATAAAATATGAAGAAACAGAAACCCGCTACTACGCCCCATAAATGTGCATCAATTGCAACATCAGCATTTATCATACTTGCTACTTGTTTACTGGCGCCAAAGAGTTGTTCATGGGTCACTTTTACAATTAAGCCAATAAGTAAAAGGTAACCTGTTTTATCTTTATTTTTAATGTCATGTAATGTGCCCCATAAAAATACGGCATGCAATACACCAGATAAGCCAACATATCGCACTAACTCCGGTGAACTTATATAAACACCAGTACTTACGACAATTGCAGAGAAGAAGAGTAATACTGGAAACATTACGCCATGATGAAAACGACGGTGCAATAAAAAAAGTAATGCTAATGCTGCCATATTTAGTAACAAGTGATTAAAATTTGTGTGTAATAAGTGACAGGTTAATAAACGCCATAATTGACCATTTTCAAGAGAAGAACGTTTAAATTCAAAGAGTTGATAAAAATATTCATTAAATGTATACGCGACGATGCAGACAATAAAAAGTAAAATAGGGTAAAGATCTGTTTTGCGCAGCGTTATGAGTGATTGCATAAGTTAGATAGCATATAGTTATTTAGCAATTATCATACATTGAGTGTAACTAAGGTGCGTGATAATGTGTCGTTGTTTTTACCTAGTTCGTTAGTTTCTGATTATCATGAATAAAATACAAGCACTTATTTATGTCTAGAGTTATCTGTCAGCGTTGTCAAAAGCCACAAGTAAGCTGTATTTGTCAGCTTTTCGTTGCAGTTGATAATGATATTGACGTGATCGTGTTACAGCATCCAAGTGAAGTAAAGCAGAATAAAGGGAGTGTTACGCTTTTAAAAGAGTCGTTAAGCCACTGTACTGTTATTCAAGGGGAAGTATTTTCAGATAATGCAATGTACCAAGCATTAGTTACAGATTTAAGCGCGGAGACAGCATTATTGTATCCGAGTGACAAAGCTGTACTTGCGAATGAATTGACAATGATAAGTGCTCAGGAGGCGACAACAAAAGTGCAGATTAAACGGTTGATTTTACTCGATGGTACCTGGAAAAAAGCTTATCGTATGTATATGTCAAATCCAGCATTACATGACCTGAACCATTTAACACTGCCTGATGACATCGAATGTATGTATGAAGCGAGAAGTACAAAGAAAAAAGGTGCTTTATCTACGTTAGAAGCAGCCTGTCACGCGTTGTCACAGCTCGAATACAATGCTATAAAATACCAACCCTTATTACATAGTTTTAAGCGCTTTAATCAACAGCTTTTAGCTAATCGACCACCACTTTCATGAGGACATCGCTTTTGTTTAAGTTGTATCATTTTAAATCCTTCGCTTTTAGCACCTTTTTGCTGTGTAGTACCTACCAAAGTTGGGCTGGGTCAAGTAAAGTTCAGGTACAAGAAGACCGAGAGCCGGAAGCTGCAACTGGTATTATTGCTAAAGAAGCCGTGATAGCTGACAAATTTATGGTTGCAACGGCAAACCCTTATGCAACACAAAGTGGATACAATATTTTAAAGCAAGGTGGTAGTGCGGTAGATGCCGCGATTGCAGTGCAATTAGTCTTAACATTAGTGGAACCTCAGTCTTCAGGCATTGGTGGTGGCGCGTTTATGTTGCATTGGGACAAAGAAAAGCAAAACCTTACAACGTTTGACGGCAGGGAAGTGGCACCAAAGCATGCTACATCAGATATATTTTTAGATAAAAATGGTCAAGCGATCCCATGGATTCAAGCTGTGGTAGGCGGTCGCTCTGTTGGCGTCCCTGGAGTTCTTGCTGCTTTAAAGCTGGCTCATGAAAAGCATGGAGTACTACCTTGGAAAGCACTATTTACTGACGCAATTGCATTGGCTGAAAATGGCTTTCGTGTTACTCCTCGTTTACAAAAGCTTGTAGAAATGCAATATAACCCTGGCATTACTAAACTCGAAAGCATTCATCAGTATTTTTTTCCTAATGGTAAGGCGATTCAGGCTGGAGATTTACTGGTCAATAAAAAGCTTGCTAAGGTATATAGAAGCCTCGCAGAAAAAGGTATAACGCCATTTTACCAAGGTTGGATTGCTAAAAGCATTGTTAATGCCGTACAAAATTCATCGATAGCACCAGGTAAACTTTCAATCGATGATTTAGCAAACTACCAACCGAGGGAAATTTCACCTGTTTGCGGTAATTATCGCCAGTATCAAGTTTGCGGCATGGCACCACCAAGCTCTGGTGGAATTGCGGTTATCCAAATATTAAAGCAACTTGAACCCTATAAATTAGGTGAGCTACCATTTTCTGATGCCAGAACGGTACATTTATTTACGCAAAGCTCAAGGCTCGCATTTGCTGATCGTGCAAAATATGTAGCAGATGACACTTTTGTTGATGTGCCAATAAAAACACTGGTTAGTGACGATTATTTAGCAAGGCGTAGCAAACTTATCGATGTTAAAAAAGATATGGGAAAAGCTACCGCTGGAGAGTTACCTAATGTTGCTCAACGTGGTGATAACCTCTCTATGGAATTACCTTCAACTAGCCATATCTCAATTGTTGATGCAAAAGGCAATGCGGTATCGATGACGACAAGTATTGAAATGGCTTTTGGTTCAGCAGTAATGACTGAAGGGTTTATTTTGAACAACCAGTTAACGGACTTTTCATTAGCGCCGATAATGAATGGTAAACCTGTTGCTAATCGCTTAGAAGCAAATAAACGCCCGAGAAGCTCTATGGCACCAACCATGGTTTTTGAAAAGGATAAATTAAGGCTTGTTGTAGGCTCCCCAGGTGGAAGCCGTATTATCAATTATGTAGCGCAGACTATTATGGGCGTATTAGATTGGAAGCTTGATCCACAACAAGCGATTAATCTGCCAAAAATAACCAATAGAAACCGAATCACGGCATTAGAAAAAGGAACGTCAATTACACAACTAGCTAGTGCGTTAAGAAATAAAGGCCACAAGGTATCTATACGTGATTTAAATAGTGGTGTTCAAGCGATTGTGGTTGATGATGGTAGCCTTATTGGTGGCGCAGACCCTAGGAGAGAGGGGACTGTCAAAGGAGAATAATAAAAAGGCCTGTTCAGCAGGCCTTTTTACATGTGATGAGGTCAAACGTTAAAATGGATCTTTTAAAATTTTATCAATAACCCAAGTATCGTCTTTTTGTATAAGTGAAATACGCTTAACATCTTTAAGTATTTCATCATGGTACGTTCCATTGAAATATACCGTTATAACGGCGGCATCTTTAAATTGTTCTCGCACTTTTACACCTGTATCGTCAGGCTTTATCTCTACTTTATCGTAAGACATATTAAACAAGTGACGAGCAACGGCACTTGGCGATTTATAATGTAAGATGATTCTCGCTAACTTAGGTGAACATACAGAAGCAGCCTTTTTAACATCTTTTTCATTATAAAGGGCATGAAAAAAAGCAATTGCAATTTTTTCAGGGTTGTCTAACTCTTTTATTTCATCTTTGTTACCACCGCAAGCTGTCAGTAACATAAGACAAGGCAGAATGATAGCGACTAAATATTTTTTCATAACAATAGGAACATAAAATAATATATGACTTGCAATCATACATTATTTTAGCCAATAAAAAAGGCGCTATAAGCGCCTTTTTTGTATTAGTTACCAGTGTTTACTGAACTAACTCTTTATCTGAAAACGTATCTGTGAATAAAGCACTCGATAAGTAACGCTCTGCTGAGCTTGGTAAAATTACCACAATATTCTTATCTTTGTTTTCAGGCTTTTCAGCTAAACGCTTAGCAGCAACGACTGCAGCGCCAGAAGAAATACCAGCTAAGATACCTTCTTGTTTCATTAATTCATGTGCCATCGCCATTGCATCTTCATTAGATACTTGCTCGACAGCGTCAATGAGTTCTAAATCTAAATTTCCTGGGATGAAACCTGCACCAATACCTTGTATTTTATGAGGGCCAGGCTTGAGTTCTTCACCGGCCATTTTTTGACTAATAACAGGTGAATCAGTAGGTTCAACAGCAACTGAAAGAACGTCTTTACCTTTAACTTTTTTTAAGTAACGACTAACACCCGTAATTGTGCCGCCTGTTCCTACACCCGCCACAAAAATATCAACATTGCCGTCAGTGTCTTCCCAAATTTCAGGGCCAGTAGTTTTTTCGTGAATTTCTGGGTTTGCTGGATTATCAAATTGGCCTAATAATACGTATTTATCAGGTGCAGAATCCTTGATTTCTTGAGCTTTAGCGATAGCACCACCCATACCTTTTGCACCATCTGTTAACTCCAACTTAGCACCTAATGCTGCCAATAATTTACGACGTTCTAAACTCATTGTCGCTGGCATCGTTAGTGTAATTGCATAACCACGTGCTGCAGCAACAAAGGCAAGTGCAATACCTGTGTTTCCACTTGTTGGCTCAATTATCTCTTTGCCTTCAACAAGTTCGCCACGCTTCTCTGCATCCCAAATCATGTTTGCACCAATGCGGCATTTAACGCTAAAACTTGGATTGCGAGCTTCTACTTTTGCAAAAACGTTTCCAGAGGTAACGCGGTTAAGTTTTACAAGCGGCGTATTACCAATTGCAGTTGAGTTATCTTTAAAAATATTCGCCATGTGCGCATCCTTTATTCTTGCTTAGTCAAACTAGACAAGCTTTTCGAATTAATAATCGTTAATACATTTGTTATTTTAGTATTCTACAGATTAATAGTAGACTTAATTAAAAGAAACAGAAGTGCCGATTCGTTATATCTTATATTCTAAAAAGTAATAGATAAGTCACTTATTAAACAAAAAGAATAATACTAAGCTTATGGATGAAAAACAAAAGATCACAACTTCTCCTGCAAATGATGGCATACAGCAGGCTTCAACACTGACTAAAGAAGAAACGCGCACAATTTTGACGCCATTTGCATTTGAAATAAACAAGACATTATTTGGTTTACCATTAGCCGTGCCATGGAAAAGGGCACTGGCGTTGCTTATTGACTTTATTTTTATCGCTATACTTGCAGAAACACCAGGTGAACTTCTAGCATTCTTAGTTGCATTGACCTTCTTTCGCTTAGGCAGTAAAAAGCGAGCACAAGCAATGGGTAAAAAAATGGGGCTTAGGCGTGTATTGCTCCGGTTTATCGGCGTAATTATTATTTTTGTTGTGCTAATTGATGCAGTACCCCCAATGTTTTCTGCGGATTATTGGCAATCAGAAACTGTAGAGACCACACAAACTGAGGTTGCGTCAACGACAGACCTTAATTCGTCTATCGCTGAAGAAACATTCTATAAAGGCGTAGAGTGGTCTAAGGGCGTTATTAAAGACTTAGGTCTAAGCTTTGGTTGGGCGGCTCTTTATTTCTCAGTGTTAACGGCAATATGGCATGGACAAACGCCCGGTAAAAGGTTACTGAATATTCGCGTGGTTCAATTAGATGGTACACCTTTGTCGGTGTGGGATAGCTTTGGTCGTTATGGTGGATATGGCGCAGGTTTAGCAACAGGGTTACTTGGCTTTTTGCAAATTTATTGGGATCCAAATAGACAAGCGATTCACGACAAAATATCGTCAACAATTGTCATTGATGTTATCGCAGCAGAGCGACTTGAACATCCAGCAAAAAGTGCTGGATTTAGTAACAAAGCACCTTAGAGAGAACACTATGAGTTATAAGAAATATTATTGCTTATGAAAACGTCTCAGGTAATAAAGATGGTATCACTCAAGTTAAATCAACGAGTGAATTATTGAAAGATTAAATGAAGGTATCAACGGCGTATTTTAAAGACGGGAAGTGGACTGAACCGGAAACACGTATGTACTACCGAAGTTTAAAACAGGTTATTTTTAAATAAAGAAAAGGGAGCGTTAAAATGCTCCCTTTTTTGTGTTGGTGCACACTAAGTTAAGGCAACCAAGCGTAACTTATTTTGGTAAAAAATGTGCGTTGTTCACGTGTTAAGCGATCAAGGTAATCATCTTGATAACTTGAATCTGAATACCCGAGATAAAAAACAGTTTGTGGGTTTAATTTATAGGCATAAATTAGCTGTGTTGATAGGTCGTTATTGCGTTCAGATACACCAATATAAGGGTTATTACTCGCATTTCTATCGATATCGCTATAAACGACATTTAACTTTAAGTAACTATGTACATTAAATTGATAGGAAAGGCGTAATTCTGAAAGTTTGGCATGGTAAACGTTATTACTATCTGCTTCTAACGTTGCATCAGTGTAATAGAACTCGCCAGATAACTTCTCTGTAAAGCTATACGTCGCCCCTGCAAAGATTTCTTGATAATCGCCAATACGATTATTGTTGTAGTCAATCTTGTCGCCAATAATGAATTCTGCTTGTAATAATAAATTATTATCAGGCTCTATTTGACCATATAACGTCAGTGTTTTTTCGGTAAACAGGGAGGTGTTGTTGTCAATGTCTAACATACTCTCGTCGTGACGTAAGCCTATTTTATCGTCATAGTTTATGATAACTTCAAAGTAAGATTGCATCGGCCCATCAACGCCAACTAGGGACTGTAAGTTTTTTTCGAGTAGTTCGCCATTTTCGTTGTGTTTTATTTGCCAACTTCCACTTACTTTAACTTCTTGCCAAGGGGTATGTTCATCACCATAGAAAAATCTATCGAGTGCTAGCTTATTTGATTGATAGTCAGCAAGTGTCATAAATCCTAAATCGGCACGAAAATCTTTACCAACTCGTTTATGTTCAAAAAGGAATTCCCAATATTCAGAACTGTGATCATAGCTCGCTATGATTGCTTGATCGCTAAAGTCGTTCTGCTTATTACTTCGATGTACTTGTTCTGTAAAAGCACAATTGCCAAAATCACAATTGATTTGCTCAGGCTTATTACAGTCATTAAAGTCGTCACCATAGCAAAAACTTTGGTACAGGTCTGCAGGATATTGCGTGTTTGAACCGAGCAGCTGTGCTTTTATTTGATTAGATTCATCAATGCGGTAATTACCATCTAAACCAACAACGTAGTTATGGTAATTATCGGCATCGCGAAGTGTTGATATCGCACCAATTGAAAAGTCGTCAGTAATATCGTAGCGATAGCGCATTGCCGCTGAGTGACTTTCTTGTGCTAACGAGGCGATATTTGAACCTGTGTTCCCAGGTACGATAAAATTTGTTTCTGTGTCGTTGGTAACGAATATACCATAACTATGACTACCTTCGGTTCCTGTTAACTTTGCACCATAATCAGGATCTGCGATGTTTCGTGTATAAACTAAGTCAAAGTTCGAGCTGAAGTAGTCGGCATTGTCGAGGAAAAAAGGGCGCTTTTCATCATAAAACAAAGAAAACGTTTTATTTATCGTCAACTGCCCTGTATCAGACTCCACGGTTGAAAAATCTGGATTTATCGTTGCATTGAGTAAGTTGTTACTATTTATGTTCCATCGAACATCTAAACCTGCATCAATATCGTTCTTACTGTGCCATGCATCGTTCGGTACATATATATCTCTAGTGTCATTTCGACTTGCAACAATAGCAGGCGTTAACATTAAGTTTTTACTGGCTTTTGCATCTTTAAAACCTGAAATTTCAGGTGATTGGCATAACCAACAGTCATTATTACGATCTATCTCTTGGTTTGATATTCTCAGCTTTGTGTCGCCAGGATACAGCCTAACCAATTCAAATGCCCATGTTTTGACGTCATCGGTATTTTCGAAATTTAAAATCCGATATGGGATTGCCATTTCAACTTGGTAGCCATCATCAATGATCTTTCCATATGAATCCCAAATACCATCCCACGATCTATTCGCAGTTTGTGTCATTTCATTATTAATACCGTCGTGTTGAACACCAAATCCATTAACAAAGAACTCATAATTTAAGCGTCGTGTATTAAAAGTATCTAACTTAATACCAACAATATCATCTGACCATCTAGAGTCTCGATCGCCTAAGAATGCTTTTACTTTTTCGTTACTTCTTGTTTTTGCTATAAAAGATAGGTAGATAAATTCGCCGTTCTCTACAATATACGCAACGGTTGAAACTGGACTAGGTTTGTTATTCCATGGGCTATTGACGATAGACATTGGAATTTTTCTGGCGTTTTGCCAAATTTCATCCGTTAACTCACCATCAATTTTTGCTGTTGCTTCGACATGTGGAATTTTATACTTTGACTGTGCTTCAGCATGAAGAGGGGTACTACATAATATTAGTGAAATCTTCAACAGTATTATGGCGCAGTATTTATAGGATAACTGCATTCTTGCTCCAAATTATTATTGTTTTAATGGTTCGGTTTTTTACCGAAAGTCCTTTTGAGCAGCGATTTTTACAAATTTTACAGTTTTTAACAATGTTTTATCATAAAAAAAGCCACAATAAATTGCGGCTCTTTCATGTTTATTTGCGTAGTTAATTTACGTCATTTTATCCAAGCATAGCTTACTTTGGCAAAGACACTACGTTGCTGTTGTTCCAGTTCAGAGAAGTCTCTTTCCGCTTGATGATTATCGGAATACCCCAAATAAAATACCGTTTGTGGATTTAGTTTATAAGCGTAAAGAAGCTCTGTTCCGACATCTTTATTGTGAGCCTCGATTTCTGAAGGAGACTGATATAAATAGTTGTATGGGTTGCGACTGGTATTGTTATATACAAATGAAAAGCGAAGAAAACTTTTTACATTAAATTGATAAGTGGCACGAATATCAGTCAGTCGAGCATTGAAGACATTTTGGCTATCTGCATTGAGTTGGTTATAAATGTGCTTTACTCGCAGCTCAACGTGCTTGTTCATGTTCCACTTTATATTGGTATCAAATTGCATACTGTGACCAAGTCGATTGTTACTATAATCGATTGTATCGCCATAATTGACGTTGGCGTACAGATACAAACCTAACATTGGCTTAATATCACCTTTGATGCCTAATTTTTGTTCGGTGAACAGAGTAGTATTACCATCGATCGACAAAATTGACTTGTCATGTCGAGTACCTACTTTATCGCGGTGAGTGTAATACACTTGCATCCATGAACTATAACTTGCATTTAGTGATGCATTTATATCAAATTCACGTTCTATTAAGTCCCCCGCGTCATTGCGAGTTATGTCCCAATCGGAATATACTTTTGCTTGCGTCCACCAGTTTCCTTGTTTTGCATACCACTTTCTATCCCCGCCAATTGAAAATTTATTATGATCAATATGCGAGATAAAACCTAAGTCGCCTCGAAACCCTGTGTTTTGCTTATCGTAGGTGATACGGTAATACCAATCTTCATCATTGTGATAAAAGCCAGTACGAAAGGCATTGCCGCTAAAGGGACCATTTTTCTTTGTTCTAAGTATTTTTTCATTAAATGCGCAGTCGCCAAACTGACAATCAATGGCGTTGTTTTCTCGACATGTCGTTAATGCATCTTCGTCACAGAACTGTTGGTATAAATCCTCAGGATATTGAGTGTTTGAATACAAATATTGAAATTTGAATACGTCATAGGTATTAAGTTTAAAACGCGCGTCTACACCGTGCACTGTATTCTGATAGTCTTTAGCTTCACGTAACGTTGATACCCAACCTATTGTGGTATCGTCGTTATAACTATATCTATAACGAATAGCCGTTGCATTTGATTTGCCATCAACCTCGGCAATTGAAGAGGCTCGGTTGCCAGGGATCAAAATATTTGTTGTATCGTCATCAGTTACAAACAGACCGTATGAATGGTTATTTTTGCGACCCGTTAGTTTAGCACCATAATTTGGCGCATTAATATTGCGGGTGTAAATCAAATTATAATTTGAGTCGAAATAGTCTGCATTGTCTAAAAAGAAAGGGCGTTTTTCTGGAAAAAATAACGCGAAATTATTGTTGATATTTAGTTGAGCATTGTCTGTTTCAACGGTTGAAAAATCGGGATTCAGGGTCGCGTTTAATAGTGTGTCAGCGGAAATGCCCCAGCGAAGATCTAAGCTTGCTTCAGTATTGTTATTTTTAAGCCATTGGTTGTTATCATCTCTTTCTTGATTAATACCTGAAACAATTGACGGCACGATTGTTAAATTATCACCTTGTTTTGCGCCTTTAAAGCCTTTGGCTGTATGCAATTGACAGAGTTCACAGCTGTTATTTCGATCTAAGATGATATTTGATATGCGTAATTGTTCATTACGAGGGTAAAAGCGCATTAGTTCTATCCCCCAATCTTGAACATTGGTTTTTTCCTCAAAGCTTAGCATTCGAAGGGGTAAGGCAATTTCAACAATATATCCTTCTTTTGTTAGCCTGCCTGCACTGTCCCATATACCGTCCCAGGCATCACTTTCTTTTTTCGTTACTTCGCTCTCGATGCCGTCTATTTGCGACCCCATAGGGTTAACCAAAAAGCGATATGCACTGCGCTGATCATTAAAGGTATCGATTTTTATACCGACTATATCGTCTCCCCAAGATTTATCGCGATCGCGGATAAAGGCTCTAATTTGTTTAGGGTCGGGATCATGAGCGACAAAAGCGAGATAAAATACTTCACCGTCTTCCATTAATAGTGCATTGGTAGTTATCGGGCTTTTTGTGTTGTTATATGGCCTTGTAACAATGTCTAAGTTAACTTTAGTCGCTTGTTGCCATTGTGGTTCATCTAGCTTTGCGTTAACGGTTATTTCACCTGATACGCGCGGAATGTTAATATCTTTGTTTTGTTTACTAAAGGCTAAACTGTTCGTGGAACAAAGGGACAAAATGACGAGGCTGAACGCCAAAATTAACTGATTTTTGATGAGGTACATCGCTTTTATTCTTATTATTGGTCTGATGAGTGATAAACCGCCAACCATAAAAAATGTTTATAGGACTGTCAAAGGATTTACGGTGATTAACCTTTAATGTCAGTTTATTAGCGAAATATTAACAATTTGGCTGCAGTGATAACGATTTAATAGGTTTAACAGTTTGAAAAGTATGATAACTTATTAGCTTCAAGCTATAGATACGTTAATTCAATGATTCATGTCTGATACATTATTAAATTTATTGGCGTTAGTGACTTTTATCGTCTGTTGGATGGGCTATACAGAGTTTGCAAGGAAAAAGGCTAAAACAACTAACTGTATTGCGCGGTGCCTTCATCAACATCGAATTCATTGGATGTACGAAGTTATTACACGAGATATTAAAGTAGGTGAGGCGGCATTATTGGCAAATTTAGAGCGTAATATCGCCTTTTTTGCATCGTCAACTTTACTTGTTCTTGCTGGTGTATTGACGCTTTTTGCGCAAGTAGAAAAATTAGAAGCGGTGATAACGTCAATACCTTATGCCCAATTCCCAAATCACACGGTTATTCAATTAAAATTGGGATTATTAGCCTTTATTTTCGTCATGGCATTTTTTCAATTCACGTGGTCTATGAGGCAATATGGTTTTTTAAATGTCATGATCGGCGCTGCTCCGACGGATCAATCAGGTACTAATAAGAACTTATTGGCTTATGCTAAGCAAATGGCTGTCGTTCAAGATCAAGCAGCGCACTCCTATAATTACGGTTTACGGTCATATTACTTTTCAATTGCTGCAATATGTTGGTTCTTTCATCCATTATTATTTATATTGGCGAGTATTATTGTGGTTTATACCTTGTATAACCGCGAATTTAGATCGAAAGCTGTGCGTGCAATTACAGCTGGCCAAGAACTCTTAAAAAATGAGCGTCAAGAAAAGACAAACAAGGTTAACTAAATTGAGTAAGAAGAGTAATGTCGAAACAGTACGCTAACTTTGGACCCGCGGACTTCGACAAGTATGATTGCGTTAAGATTGCCGGTGGCATTTACCTTATTCTCCTATTCGTTCTAAGGGGGTATCTTGTTTGGTTAATGTCTGTGACTAACATGCAAGATCGGGTAGGCATTATTCAATGGGTTTATCCTGACCCTAAGCTTTTCTATCTTAGTTTAGCCTCTGGCCTCGGTGGTATTTTTTCTGTTTTTCTTTTGAGTATGCGCAGACCAGGCGCCAATGAAGTGATCAAAACATTATGTGGCCAAATACGCACAATTTTAATGATTGCTTTACTATTTGACTGGCTCGTTAATTTAATCGCTTATTATTATTGGCAGTTACAAAGTGTACAATGGTTAATTATAAATACCATTGTGATTATTTTGGCGAGCTTATATTTATTTTTAAGTAATAGAGTCAGCATTAATCTTCAAGAATTTCCGGTGAAATTTTCAGAAAAGTAGGGTGAAATAGTGAGTAATGAACATAAAGATAAACGTTTAATCATTTTAGATACTGAGACAACAGGTATTAACCCTAGAGAAGGCCATCGAATTGTTGAAATTGGGTGTGTTGAGATGATTAATCGCCAGTTAACAGGCCGAACATATCATGCTTATATAAACCCTCAATTTGAAATGGAACAAGAAGTTATCGATGTTCACGGGCTTACCAATGAGTTTTTACGAGATAAGCCTTTATTTGCCGATGTAGCGCAAGACTTTATTGCGTTTATTAAAGATGCAGAACTCGTCATTCACAACGCGCGGTTCGATGTTGGCTTTATGGATCATGAATTCTCCATGGTTAAAGGACAGCAACTGCCCATGACAGCTGATATATGTACCATTACGGATACGTTAAAAGTATCTAAGGATGAATTTGGCTCTCCTAAAACGTTAGATTTTTTAGCGAGGCATTACCGCGTAGATGGTCTTATTGATCGTACTTATCATGGCGCATTGATTGATGCGCAGTTACTTGCCTTTGTTTATGTAGAAATGACACGTAAACAATCAACACTAAACTTTTCTGTTGGCGAAGGTAAAGACGGTGACGAAGACAGCAATGCGATAAAAAGACTCCCTAGCGATAGACAAAAATTAAAGGTTGTGCGTGCTACTGCCGATGAAGTAGAACAACATAAAGAAAGACTCGCCGTCATCGCAGAAAAAGGGAGCGAGCCAATATGGCAATAATGAAATGCTTAGCTGTATTAGCAATAGGAAGTTTGTTTGCAACATCAAGTACTGCTGTTCAAGACACTAAAACTGAAATTCATTATTATGAACAAGATAATGTAACTAATCGCGTACCTTATTTTGATAATCGTTTTCATATCGATGCAAACTTGGATGAAATAACCTTATTATTTTATCGAAGAAGCGGTACGCCACCGATTATTTTAGTGCGACCCGACGGCAGTAAACTGAAAGTTAATACGGTTGAAAAAGGCAAGGTTGAATGGTACGACGATAAAACGTACGACATGATCAGAATCGTACGCCCTATGCCTGGTCCATGGCAAGCAATTGGCGCTATTCTTCCCAACAGCAAAATCATGATTGTTTCTGATGTGATGCTTGAAGTTGAACCGCTTGCAGAAATATTACTTTCTGGTGAAACACTTAAAGTAACAGGTAAGCTTTATAACCAAGAAAAGGCGATTGATGACTCGTTATTTAATGATGTTGTTCAGTTAACCATCGATTTTTATAGCACCAATAATAAAGGTTATGACAACTTTGGTGCTGAGCCGGTAGAAGTAGGCACTTTTAGAGATGACGGCTACGAACTTGATGAATATGCGCGCGATGGTGTATTTACGGGGGAATTTGAATTAACTTTTTCAGCTGGCGAATGGACTCCTGTATATCGTGTCGTCATGCCAATGGCAACACGAGAACTTAGACAAAAGCCGGTTGTTATTAGAGCTAATCCAATCTCCTTGGAAGTAGAGACAACACGAGATTCATCATCTTTCCATAAGGTGACGATAAATATTGATGATAGCTTTGTTGATCCAGACAGCTTAATTTTTCAAGGTAAAATAACTTATCCAGATAGACAGTCAGAGCCTTTTGCCATTATGGAAGGTAGTGGAAAAACAAGGATAAAAGAAGTTGGTTATACAGAGCCAGGTGTGCACCGTATTAAAATCAATGCGTTTGGTCATACTAAAAATGGCAGAGAGTTTCGTCTTGTTGTGCCAGACTTTACTTTTAATGTGGAGCGAGAAGGTGGGCCTTTAGTACCCTCAATAGAAGAGGACACGAGGAGCGAAGCTGAAAAGCAAGCGGCAGCGCTAATTTTAAAATTAGAAGAAGAAAAGAAAGCACGTGAATTAGCCTTACAAGAAGCAAAAGCAAAAAGAGAGGCAGAAGCAAAAGCCCAAGCTGAACAAAATATCATGTTAGTTGTGATTGCGAATGTTGTATTGATTGTTTTAGCCGGTGTAGCGGTGTTCTTAATACGTAGAAAAAAACAATAATATGCTGCTAATTTCGACTTATTGTTCAGCAAATACGCAAGCAGTAATATTTATGTAAAAAAGTGGTTGACGCCTTGCAATGTAATCCGTATTATTCCCGCCGCATTCAACGACTTGTTGTTGAATTTAGGAATACTTGTGTGGAGTGGTAGTTCAGTTGGTTAGAATACCGGCCTGTCACGCCGGGGGTCGCGGGTTCGAGTCCCGTCCACTCCGCCAACTTTTCCTAATGTATGTTATCTCTGCGGAGTGGTAGTTCAGTTGGTTAGAATACCGGCCTGTCACGCCGGGGGTCGCGGGTTCGAGTCCCGTCCACTCCGCCAATAGATAACACGATAAACAAGTAAAAGAATTGAGACAATGCGGAGTGGTAGTTCAGTTGGTTAGAATACCGGCCTGTCACGCCGGGGGTCGCGGGTTCGAGTCCCGTCCACTCCGCCAATGTTTCAATAAGGGTCGCCTTATAAAATACGTTCCCCTGTGCGGAGTGGTAGTTCAGTTGGTTAGAATACCGGCCTGTCACGCCGGGGGTCGCGGGTTCGAGTCCCGTCCACTCCGCCAATTTCTTTCAAGCGTTATAATGAAAATATTATTCATAACATCAAATCTATTATCAGATTATTCTTTATATCATTCGTTGAATAGCTGGCTTTAAGCATTGTCTAACGCGCCTCAATCAATTTAATATCTATACTTGTTAGCAAACTTTGCTGCTTTACTGGGTTAGGTAAATTGTTTGTAAATAAATTACTACTGTGTTGGCTTATCTCTTAAATCTAAATATTTTAAAGTAATATTCTTTGGCCATAACCAATTCATATATCTTTGTGCATAGGCACTTATGCTTCATTTTACCTGCTATGCTAAATGCGACAGTGTTAACTAATCAGCAAATAACAGGTTAGACCAGTTGATTTTGTTGTCGTAGTTAACTAGTATAAATGCAATTACAACAGGTCATACCAGAATGGAGAGCTTATATGCTGACATATAAAGCACCAATAGCAGATATAAAGTTTTTATTTGAAGACGTTTTAAGTTTCTACCCACATTATAAAAACTTTCCAGAATTTGAAGAAGCAACGCCTGATCTTGTCGATGCAATTTTTCATGAATGTGCAAAATTTTGTGAAAACGAATTATTACCTATTAACCAGTCAGGTGATAAAGAAGGTTGTACGTTCGATAATGGCAACGTTACTACCCCTAAAGGCTTCAAAGAGGCTTATGAGCAATATGTTGCTGGTGGTTGGCAGTCACTTTCACATGGCGTTGAGTATGGCGGACAAGGGTTACCACCATCATTAGGGATGATAAAATCTGAAATGATGGGAACGGCAAATTGGTCATGGGCAATGTATCCAGGTCTTAGTCATGGTGCGATGAATACCATTGATATTCATGGAACCGATAAGCAAAAAGAAACCTATTTAACGCGGTTAACTGAAGGTGTATGGACCGGTACTATGTGTCTTACGGAGCCTCAATGTGGTACCGATTTAGGCCAAGTTAAAACCAAGGCAATTCCTAATGGTGATGGTACTTACGCTATTACAGGTACTAAGATTTTTATTTCTGCGGGAGAGCACGATCTAACAGAAAACATTGTTCATATTGTATTGGCACGTTTACCTGATGCACCTGCGGGGACGAAAGGTATTTCATTATTTATTGTTCCTAAAATGAATGTCGATGACGCTGGAAATATTAGTGATAGAAATGCTGTGGAATGTGGTTCAATTGAAGACAAAATGGGTATTAAAGGTAGCGCAACCGCGGTTTTAAATTTTGATGGTGCAAGGGGAGAGCTAATAGGCCCAGAAAATAAAGGTTTAGAATGCATGTTTACCTTTATGAATACTGCACGAATAGGTACAGCTTTACAGGGCGTGTGTGCAACGGAGCTCTCTTATCAAAATGCATTAGCCTACGCAAAAGACCGTTTATCTATGCGTTCATTATCGGGTGCTAAAGAGCCTGATAAAGTTGCAGACCCTATAATTGTTCATCCAGATGTCCGTAAGATGCTTATGACTCAAAAAGCATTTGCAGAAGGCGGTAGAGCGATGATTTACTATGCAGCAAAATTAGCGGATCAAATTGAGCATACAAAAGACGAAAAAACACGTAAACGTGCTGATTATCGCCTTGGTTTTATTACTCCGATTTTGAAAGCATTCTTAACGGAAGTTGGCGTAGAAAGTGCAAACCTAGGTGTACAAGTCTTTGGCGGACATGGTTACATTAAAGAGTGGGGCATGGAACAGATTGTACGAGACGTTAGAATCGCTACACTCTATGAAGGTACTACAGGCATTCAAGCACTTGATTTGCTAGGTCGTAAAATACTTCTTAGTCGTGGTAAATCATTGAAAAGCTTTTCAATGGAAGTGCTAGGCTGGTGTAAAGATAAAAGTATGATTTCTAAAAACCCGCATAAGCGTCAAATGAATAAGTTTATTTGGCCACTAAGTAAATCAGTCGCTAATTGGCAACAATATACGTTAAGATTAGCAATGAAAGCAAAGAAAGATCGCGATATTATTGGTTCTGCTTCTGTAGATTACTTGATGTATTCTGGTTATATAGTAATGGCATATTTTTGGGCTCAAATGGCGCAATCAGCTTATGAAAAGTTAGCTGGAGACGTTGAAAATAGAGATTTTTATCGTGCAAAAATAAAAACAGCTGAGTTCTATTTTGAACGCATTTTGCCAAGAACGAAGTCGTTAGCTGCTACGATGATGACCGATCCTAAAACTCTTATGCAGTTAGACCAAGAGTTACTTTCTTTCTAACCAAGGTTTAGACGATAAAAAAGCGCCGCAAGGCGCTTTTTTATCGTTATTTTTCATGTGATTTGTCTTAACTATACCGTTATAAGTGTCTAATTAATTTAAGCAGCTTAAATTTTAACTTTGTGTATGGTGCGAAACGCACGGGGAGATCTTTTAGAAAAGGGCGCTTTAATACTGACTTTAAATGGCTAAAATTATCGAAGCCTGCTTTACCACTATATTGGCCCATACCGCTAGGGCCAACACCACCAAAAGGTAAATCAGGGACGGCATTAAACATGATCACATCATTAATGCATAAATTGCCACAACTAATTTCATTAGCCCATTGATATTCTTGTTGTTTATCGCGGGTAAACAGGTATGAGGCTAATGGTTTATCACGCTGTGTAATAAATGCTTTTGCTTCACTAAAGCTATCAATTGTTATGATAGGGAGAATCGCACCGAAAATTTCTTCGGTCATTAGTGCGCTATCTAACGCCGGATCTACGACAATGGTAGGAGCTATATAGCGTTCATTTATATCTACTTCACCACCTTGGACAATATCACCAGTATCAAGGTAACTAGCAATTCGTTCACAGTGCCGTGTATTGATAATACGGCCGTAAGAATCACTTGATTTAGGATCGTTGCCAAACATTGTACTAATTTGGCTTTGTAAAGCTGTTAAAAGCTGTGGCAACACATCTTTTTGCACTAATACGTAATCAGGGGCAATACAAGTTTGCCCTGCATTCATCCATTTACCCCACGCAAGGCGTTGTGCTGTTATTGTAATATCTGCACTACTATCGATATAAACTGGACTTTTACCCCCTAATTCTAGTGTGACAGGCGTTAAATGCTTAGCGGCTGCAGCCATAATAATACGCGCTACTTGACCGTTTCCGGTATACATAATGTGATCAAACGGATGCGTTAGTAGTTCAGTTGTCTCTTCAACGCCACCTTCAATGACTGAGAACGCTTGATTATCCAAATACTGCGGAATAAGCGTTGCGAGCAAAGAAGAGGTAGCAGGCGCTAGTTCGGAAGGTTTAATTATTGCGCAGTTACCTGCAGATACAGCGGCAACTAGCGGTGCTAACACTAATTGTACAGGGTAATTCCATGCACCAATGATCAATACCGTTCCTAATGGTTCTGGCTGAATATAAGAACGCCCAGGTTGAGCAACAATGGGAGTCGATACGCGCCGACTATTTGCCCATTTATTGAGTCGTTTCAATACGTGATCTACATCACCAGCAACATATGAAATTTCTGTAATCCAGCTTTCAACTTTTGGTTTGCCTAGATCTTTATTTAAGGCTGCAATGAACTCTTGCTCATTTTCTTGAACCAGCTTTTTTATTTGGCGTAACTGTGCTTTTCGCCAGTTTATGTCTCTGGTAACTAGCGTATTGAAGTACGCCTTGTGATTTTCTACCTGCTGTTTAAAGTTCACTACGTCCTCGACCGAAAATTTGAAAAATCAGGTAATTACTTTACTTGGTTTTTGAACCTTTGTACAAATAGTATTGTATTAATCTGACTTTCTTTTTACACGTAAAACGGCCATTAATAGTCGTTCAACAATACTGTAGATATAATCGACATCTACAGCTTTAGGAGCAACGAGATTTCTATACTCGAGCTGTGTAAATACGGTCAATAAAATATCGGCATCAATAGTCGCTGTTTCAGGAGAAAAATACCCACAAAGCCTCTCAAAAGGAGCAATAAGTGTATCTCGGTGACTTGTTGCAAGTTGTCTTAGAGCCGGGGATACTTGCACTTCTGTGAATAAAAATTGTTCTACTGCTAAATCTACTGGGTTTTCTTTTAATTTATTGATTAAATAATCTGTAGCTATTTTTGATAAGGTATCTGCGAGTTCACGACGAATAGACCCTTTTTTCAACTGCGTTTTAGTATAACTATCCAGTAACTCAAAGATTTGTAACCAAGCAAGACGTGCTTTTTCGAGCGTACGATTTGAGCTTAGTAAGAAAGCTTCATGAACTAATTCTTGAATATCTTTAAAGTAATACGTGGTAAGTGATAATTGTAATTGAGCTTGGTTTGCTATCGCGCGGTGAGTAGTCCCTTTTATACCGTTAGCTGCTAATACTTCGATAGCAGCATTCAGTATTTGATTTCTTGTCTGTTCGCCTTTAGAGCGGCGCTTGACAACGTTTTTTTCCTTTATAAGCGACATTAGACTTTCCAAAGTTATTTATGTAACAATAAATTAACGTTTTTTACGTTTTAGTTCAATAAAACCAAGGGATTGAAAGCGCTTACTTAGTAAGATAATTGTTAATTTTTGTATCGCTTCGTTGCCATAGCTGTGTTAACCAACGGTGAAAGTCACGTTTATAGTTCACATCATTATTATAGTCACCACGCAGCAGTTCACTGTTATTTATTTGTTCAATATCTATAACCACTTCTTTTAACTTACCTTTAAGCATATCTTTCATGATATGACCGGGGTTTTGTGGGTAAATAATCGAAACCAGTAAAATTTTATCAAACTGTTCACCCATGGTTTGCATCGTAAAAGCAATACCGCTTGCCTTAGGTGTAAGTAAGTGTTGAAACTTATTGTTTTGGCGACGATGTTTTTCTTCAGTGTACCTCGTCCCTTCTACAAAATTGATAATTGTCGTTGGTTGATTTTTAAACTTAAGGCAAGACTTTTTTGTCGTCTCAATATCCTTACCGATAAGGTGAGGGTTCTTTTTGAGGTAGCTACGACTATAACGGCGCATAAAAGGCATATCTAAGGCCCAGCAAGCCATACCTACAAAAGGAACTTTCTTCAATGAATCTTTTAAAAAATATCTAGGTTCTGGTATTCGTGTGCGTGCAAAATGAGACAAAATAAAAATATCCAACCAACTTTGGTGGTTTGCAATCATTAAATACCACGAGTTTTTGTCTAGGTTCTCGTCACCTTTAATTGTCCAAGAAACTTTATTAAACGTACAGATCAGCAAATAATTTATGAGTGCCCATAAACGATAGAAAAAATTCATTGGGTAAGCTAGGTTGCGCCTAAAAACGGGTAAGGGAATAAGAAGTTTTAATAACCCGCCTGCAAAAACGAGCGAGCCGCAAAGGGCCAAATTAAAACAAAAAAGTGTAAATGAAATTGGCATTAAGATGAAAGAAGGTAGAAATGACAACATGTTACAAGATAAATACTAACAAAACTGGCGGTTATTCTACTGGCTTTTAATGTGCTTGTGTATCGCTTTCTTAGTTCGTTATTGTGAAAAGGCCTAAAGTGGCAGATGTGCAACTTTAGGCCTTGATAGTTTATTTTAACAATATGCTTTAATGGTGGTTAACACATAATATATTACCACTAAGACATTGAATTAGCATAAACGCCTGAAACAAGTTCATCATGATCAAAGTCATCAACGTTTATAACTTGTAATCTTAGCTTCTCTGCATTGATTAACATGTCCGCTTCTTCCTGCGAAATAGCGTTTTCTGCTAATCCCTTTTCTGCTACGCGATCTAAGTAATAGAATGGCATTTTCTCATTTAATGCTTTGCACACTTTGTCGTAAATAGGTTCGCATGCAATTAATAAGGTTAACGCGCTTTCTAAAACACCGAAGTTGTTTGTGCCGTCATCCGATAAATACTGTCCAGCTCCAAGCCTATCTCTTGCTTCACCAGGCGTTTGAAGTAAACGTGCAACCTGATGATCCGTCAAATCTGATGGCTTTTTCAACCAAGTACCAAATGGGAATATCATTAACCTCAAGGCGACAGCTACAAATTTATTTGGAAAGTTACCTATTAGTTCATCAATTGCTTGCTGTGTACGGTATAAACTGTCTTCAACGGCCCAGTTAACTAAAGGTATGTCTGCATGTTGACGGCCTTGATCGTGATAACGTTTTAAACTGGCGCTAGCAAGATATAGGTAACTTAAAATATCACCTAATCGTGCCGAAATGCGCTCTTTACGTTTTAAATCGCCACCAAGTGTTAACATAGCGATATCAGATAGCATCGCTAAATTGGCACTAAAGCGAGACATTAATTGATAGTAGCGTCTCGTATGATCACCAAAAGGGGCACTGGTAAACCGAGCACCTGTTAATGCGAGCCATTTTGTGCGTGTAATATTACTTATCGCAAAGCCAATATGTCCAAACAAGGCATGATCAAAGCTTGCTAGTGCTTCATTAGGATCTTCATTATTAGCAGCTTCTAGTTCTGCTAAAACGTAAGGGTGACAACGAATAGCACCTTGCCCATATATGATCATACTTCGAGTAAGAATATTGGCACCTTCCACAGTAATAGCAACAGGTGCACCTTGATAACCGCGTGCTAGATAGTTATTTGGCCCCATACAAATGCCTTTACCGCCGTGAATGTCCATCGCATCGGTAACACAACTACGCATTTTTTCTGTTAAGTGATATTTCGCAATTGCCGAAATAACTGACGGCTTTTCGCCTAAATCGATCGCTCCCGTTGACATGGTTGTTACGGCATCCATTAAATAGGCATTGCCACCTAAACGTGCTAGTGCTTCTTCAACACCTTCCATTTTACCTATAGGTAACTTAAATTGGCGGCGAATACGGCTATATGCACCTGTTGCAAGTGCGATTGACTTTATACCGCCTGCGCTATTCGAAGGCAGTGTAATTGCGCGGCCAACAGACAAACATTCCACTAGCATACGCCAGCCTTGACCAGCCATTTTAGGGCCGCCAATGATATAATCTAAAGGAACAAAAACTTCATTTCCTTTTGTTGGACCATTCTGGAATGGCACATTTAATGGAAAGTGACGTCTACCAACCTCTACACCATCAAGATCCGTTGGAATTAATGCACAGGTGATACCGAGATCTTCGGTGTCACCGATTAGACCGTCTGGGTCGCTTAACTTGAATGCTAAACCTAATACTGTAGCGACAGGCGCAAGAGTAATGTAGCGCTTATTCCAGGTGAGTTTCATACCAAGTACTTCTTCGCCGTTAAACTCTCCTTTACAAACAACACCAAAATCTGGAATTGCACCTGCGTCTGAACCGGCTTCTGGGCTAGTTAAAGCAAAACAAGGGATCTCTTCACCTTTAACTAATCGCGGTAAATAATGATCTTGTTGTTCTTTAGTTCCATAATGTTGCAATAATTCACCAGGCCCTAAAGAGTTAGGTACGCCCACCGTGCTTGCTAGTACAGTACTTGCGCCAGATAGTTTTTGTAGTACGCGTGATTGTGCGAATGCGCTAAAGGCTAAGCCACCATATTCCTTTTTGATGATCATGGCGAAAAACTTATTGTCTTTTAAATATTGCCACACCTCTGGAGACATGTCAGCGCGATTGTGGGTTGTATCCCAGTCATCAACCATTTTACACACTTCTTCTACAGGACCATCAAGAAACGCTTGTTCTTCAGCTGTTAATCGAGGAGCAGGGTAGTTGTGTAATTTTTGCCAATCTGGGTTACCACGGAAAAGATCTGCTTCGAACCATGTTGTACCAGCGTCAATAGCTTCTTTCTCTGTACGAGACATTTCAGGCATAATTTTCTGAAACATCTTTAACAATGGTAAACTAATATATGTCTTGCGAACGTCACTAATATTTAGTGGTATGGCGAAAATGGCGAATAGCAGCCAACCAAATAAAGAGACAGCTTGAAATACCGTACCTAATGCCATTAATACGGCAAATGATATTGTATATGATGAGAGAGAGGCGCGGTTGTACGCCATAAAGCCTGTTAGCGCGATTGCGCAAATAAACCAAGTTAATATTTCCACATTACACCTTTATGTTGTAGAGGTCTGACCACTTATTAAGGATAGATCGCTTATTCGAACTTTTCAATGCTTAATTTCTATAATATAGCGGTTAATTTGTGTTTTGTATTCAGGCAAAGCCTTTAACAAATTGTTACGTAAGTCCGATGTATTTAATCGATGTGGTTTAGGTTTCATTTTTTAAGTACAACGTTAAATCTCAGCTTAAATTTGATAGACAAATATAATCACTAAAATGTTATCATTTAAGTACTCTATTTTAATGCTGTTTAAAACCTATGTGTGAACTTTTAGCAATGAGTGCAAATGTACCAACCGATATTTGTTTTAGCTTTAGTGGTCTAATGCAACGTGGTGGTAATACAGGTCCTCATAAAGATGGTTGGGGCGTCACTTTTTACGAAGGTAAAGGGTGTCGCAGTTTTAAAGATCCATTACCGAGTGCTGAATCACCAATTGCGACGTTAGTGACTGAATATCCTATCAAGAGCGAAGCGGTAATATGTCATATTAGGCAGGCCAATTCTGGTGCTGTGTGTTTAGAGAATACTCACCCATTTACTCGTCAAATGTGGGGGAAAAACTGGACATATGCGCATAATGGACAATTGAAAGACTATGCGCAATCATTACCGGTTAAATACCATATTCCAGTAGGTACAACAGATAGCGAACATGCTTTTTGCTGGATACTTGATCAAATTTATATACAGTTTGGTGTCCAAGAACCAAGCGATCAAGATCTGTTTGCTTTTATCGCTGAACTTAGCGAAAAAATTAATCGTTTAGGTGTATTTAACTTACTCTTGTCTAATGGTGACTGTTTATTTGCGTACTGTTCAAACAACTTACACTGGATAACACGAAGAGCGCCGTTTGGCGAGGCGAGTTTAATAGATGCCGAAATGATTGTTGATTTTCAACAAGTTACTACTGCAAATGATGTCGTAACTGTGATTGCTACTCAACCATTAACGGATGATGAGCGTTGGCATAAAATGCAAGCAGGTGAGTGGTTGTTATTTAAACTTGGTGAACCAATACTTAAAGGGCAAACACCCACCAAAATAGGTTAACTATGGTGTTTTTAAGCTGGTAAGTTGTGCTTCAAATTGCTCTGCGCCAGCTTTTGCTTGGTAAAGTTTTACAAGTACATAGTTTAATTCGGGAGCGAACCAAGCATAAGTTACACGTTTTTTCTCGATAACTTCACGCTTTAAACGAATTGTCATTACGTTACCGTAGGGTAACATAAGCTCTTCTTTACCATCATATTGATAAACGTAGTTTTTGATACTACCAGATGTTGATATAACAGGGTAAACAAATACTTTCTGTTCTGGATTTTCAATTAACTTTAAGCGGTTTTGTAAATGATAACTTAGCTTATCTTGGATATTTTCAGGAAAATCAATATTTAACGTAACATTTTCTTTCACATTGGTTGCGCGATTTTCGTCAATGTTATATCGCCATTGATAAGATTTATCGCTTCCGGTACCGGTGCGTTCATAATAATAGGCTTTTGGGATTACATCATACTTGTCTATTGCTAGCAGTGAGCGTTCTTGTCGTTCATCCGAAAAAATAAGCCATTCAATATTGGTCTGGTAGCTATATTCATAAAGGCCATCATCAATGATTTCTAACGACCGGGTACCTTTTCCGACAGGTGATGATTTATGCAAAATACTATATTCAGCAGTAAACGGGGTAATTGCTATTTTGCTTACTTCATCTTTTTCATTGTTGCTTACTTGTGCATTAACGATAGATGAGCACAACAGTATAGATGCTGCTATACAATACTTTTTAATCATAATTACCCCTAAATTTTTATTATTCTTCGTTAGCGTAACCACTTTTTGGTAATGGTTTACCATCTAATATTGCTGTATCTCCTTGCATTGCGAGTCTTCCGGCACAAAACCATCTCACCACTAGCGGGTATATACGATGTTCTTGTTCATGTACTCTACTCGCCAAAAGTTCAGCAGTGTCATTTTCAAATATTGGTACTTTAGCTTGCAATATTACTGGACCACCATCTAATTCTTCTGTAACAAAGTGAACGCTAACACCATGTGTCTTGTCACCAGCATCAATTGCGCGCTGATGAGTATTCAATCCTTGATATTTAGGCAGCAATGATGGATGAATGTTCAATAATTTTCCCGCATATTTGTTAACAAATTTTTCAGTTAATATACGCATGAAACCTGCTAGCACAATAACATCAGCTTGATAACTGTCGATAACATCGATAAGGGCGTCGTCATAGTCTTCACGCGAGTTAAATTCGCGATGGGAGAGTACATTTGTTTTAATTTTTTCGTTACTGGCTCTAGTGAGGCCATAGGCGTCAGCGATATTAGATATCACCCCAACAACCTCTCCAGGGTAGTTAGTAGATTTGCAGGCGTCTATAATCGCCTGCAAATTAGAACCACTGCCTGATATGAGCACAAGGATTCGAGATTTCATTGATGAATTAGTCCTCATTGATGACGACTTGTTCACCATCTTGGCTTAACTCAGCAATTTCACCTATGTGCCAAGCGTTCTCACCTTGTGCTTTTAAAATTGCTAAACTGTTTTCAACTTGATCAGCAGGTACAGCGATGATCATACCAACACCACAGTTAAAAGTGCGATACATTTCATGGCGAGTGATGTTACCTTTTTCTTGTAACCAGTTAAAAATTACTGGCCATTGCCATGAATTGCCATTGATGACTGCTTGTGCACTTTCAGGTAATACGCGAGGAATGTTTTCCCAGAACCCGCCACCAGTAATATGCGACAAGGCATGAACATCAACTTGTTTCAATAATTCAAGTACTGATTTTACATAGATTTTAGTCGGCTCTAATAAACGATCAGCAATCGATTTACCATCGAGTAATTCACTTGTATCTGTATTGTTAACTTCAAGTACTTTACGGATTAATGAGTAACCATTCGAATGTGCGCCTGATGAACCAAGTGCAATTAATTGGTCGCCAGCTGCTACTTTCGTGCCGTCTAATAAACGTGATTTTTCTGCAACACCTACACAAAATCCTGCAATATCGTAATCGCCTTTGTGGTACATACCTGGCATTTCAGCTGTTTCACCGCCGACTAATGCACAGTTAGATTGAACACATCCTTCTGCAATACCACTCACAACAGAAGAGGCTACATCGACATCTAATTTTGCTGTTGCATAGTAATCTAAAAAGAATAATGGCTCTGCACCTTGAACAATAAGATCGTTGACACACATGGCAACAAGATCAATTCCTACAGTATCATGCTTTTCAAGGTCAATTGCTAAACGAAGTTTTGTGCCAACACCGTCAGTTCCAGCGACAAGTACGGGTTCTTTATAACCTGTAGGAAGTTGGCATACAGAGCCAAAGCCGCCTAAGCCACCCATCACTTCTGGACGTGTGGTACGCTTTACCGCACCTTTAATATTTTCAACTAGTGCATTGCCTGCATCGATATCTACACCAGCATCTTTATAACTAAGTGACTGCTTTTCTTCGCTCACGGGGAAACCTCATTTGTAACCGTTTGATATTGTCTGCTGCTCAGAACAGAGATAAAGAGCGCATATTCTACCAGTGCAAATGCTTGCTGAGAATCTTTTCAATAAAATATTTTTTTCTTTACGGTATTTATCGATTTTTAGCGGTAATTTGTTGTGGTAACATAATGGTTATGAAACAGTTTTTTGTTGATCTTACCATGCGAAGTTTTTTAGTTTTTATATTGGTAATATTAAGCCTAACGGCCTTTAAAAATGCGCGAGCAGTGGAAGTGAAGGATTTATATCTTGCGCGTGTTGTTGTTGCGTCACAAAGTATTACGGATAGAAATGCGGCGTTTAAAGACGCATTGGATATCGTCTTAGTAAAAGTGAGCGGGCAGAAGGGGATACTACAAAACCCTATTATTAAGCAACAACGTGCTCGTTATAAATCTTTTGTTAATAACTTTCGTTATGAACGAAAAAATCAACAAAATTTGCTTGTCGTCTCTTTTGACGAAGCGAAAATAAACCAATTATTTGTAGGTGCCAATTTACCTATTTGGGGCAGTTTGCGTCCACAAATTGTGATATGGATGGTTGAAGAGCGGCAGTTAACGCGTGAAATAGTAAGCGCTAATAGTCAATCGCCTTTAAATAGTGTGATTAAAACTGTTGAAGACAATCGTGGATTGCCTTTCATTATGCCAATGATGGATTTAACCGATAATAATCAAATATCAACATCTGAGGTCTGGGGGCGTTTTATTCAGCCTATTATTCGCGCTTCTTTACGCTATCAACCTGAGGCTATTGTAGTTATTAGGATGTCTGATAATAGTTTATTACTAGATCAGCACCTTATGCCTAAGGAAGCTTGCCTTACAAACTGCGAAAATGTTGTGGCGCTTGATTGGAGCTTCTTATCTATGGCCAATGCTGATGTGATCCCGCATCTCGGTGAGCGGGTTTATGGTAAAGATAAACACGCATTATTGGCATCAACGCTCAGTAAAATAAGTGATATGGTCGCAAATCGGTATGCGGTGACTACGGATACTAAACAAGATTTTATTATTGATGTTGCTAACGTGGACAGCTTATTCCAATATGTTGAAATAACAAATTTCTTGTCACAATTATCGTCGGTAAAAGCAGTAAAGTTGGTGAAAGCTAATGGCAATACCAGACGATTTAGTCTATCGTTGCTCGGTTCTGAACAAGCGTTTTTATCTGCACTTAAACTCAACAAATCGCTAAAACGTTATGTTGATCCTCTTGACCCAGCCTCTATGCAAGGAACACCGTTATTTCATTGGGAGTCGCTTTGAGTCCAACTCCTCAGCTATCACTGTCAGTTCATTTACCCGATGACGAAACGTTTGAAAGCTATCGTTCTGTAATCAATGAACCAGTAAGTAAACTATTATCGAGTTTTATTGCGCAAGAGCAATTAATAGATTCAGGTATTCATAGTGCTTACTTGTTTGGGTTGCACGGTGTAGGAAAATCACATTTATTGCATGCATGTTGTGCATTTGCGCAAGGCATAAATCTTAGCTCAGTTTGCCTTTCATTTAGCGAAAAAGATCAGCTTTCTCCTGAAATGTTGCAAGGGTTAGAGAACATTGACGTCATTTGTTTAGACGATATTCAGTTTGTTAGCCAAGATAAATCATGGCAACAAGCAATTTTTGACCTTTACAATCGGGTAATAGAACAAGATAAACGCATCATTATTTCAGGTGATCAAGGCGTTAATGAGTTGGGTTTAACTTTGCCTGATTTAGCGTCTCGTTTAAGCTGGGGACATGTTATGCAAATAAAGCCGTTGTCTGATGATGAAAAGCTTGAAGCTTTGCAGTGCCGAGCACAACAACGTGGTCTTTACATTAGTGATGAAGTAGGGCGATTTTTGTTGGCAAGAATTAACCGAGAAATGACGAGTTTACTGGCAGCACTGGAAACGTTAGATAAAGCTTCAATAAGGGAACAGCGACGCATCACTATTCCCTTTATTAAAGAAGTATTATTGTCGTAGTTTATGTAAATTAGTAAACAAATTTACGGCCATTACCATGACGAATTTCACCATTTTTAGGCAGTAAACGAGGGTCAACTTGTTTAGACTTAACTGCTAAACGGTTCGCTAATGTATTCTCAGCACTATCAACGAGCTCAATACTGTCTCTCCAGCTTTTAGTTGTATCAAGCTGTGTAGCTGCAGGCATATTTTCCAAAATTTCAATTGCTTCAGTAGCAAACTCAGGAATAATGCGTTCTGTTACAAACTGTACTCGCGGTTTTATTTGTGGTTCACCTTCACGGCCACGTTGTCCCCATACAATGTCATCATAGTCTTGATCACTTACAGCAACATCACGGTCAACGCCATAACGTACTTTCATCATAAAGCCATCGAATAAAATCGCATAGTCTTCGCGTGTTGAACTATAACTATAAAACTGAGGTGCGCCTTCTGTTTTGAACATATTGGCAACATCTTCCATGGAGTAAGCTTTTTGTGTTTCAGTAATCAAGGTTGGATCTTGAAAACGTACTTGACCAAGTTTGGTCATGTTATTTTGCTCACCGGTTGCCCAGCCTTGATCTAAAGGCAATGCACGCTGTAAGTCATCTGATTGAATCTCTTTATCAGTAAATAAGTTGTTTACTAACGTTAAGAAAGTGGCTGGATCACCATTTAATTCAGCCCAGCTTGTTGATGGGAAGTAGTCGTTAGCATGTGCAAGTTCGTGATAAAGCAATGAAGCAAAGTCATATTTTGCAGCAGACATACTCCGTGTAATACGCTCACTAATAGGGTAATAAAAGCTCGCATATTGATTGTTTTTTACGTATCGCCACGGAATTTCAAATTGTAATTCACTACCAAATCCTGCGCGATAATCTGGTGCTTGATTTATGGTATCGCGTTGTTCAGGTGTTTCCCATAAATCACTCGGATCAAGATAAATAGCACCTGTATATGGATGATAGAAAGAAGGACGAACGTCATAAGATAAGACAACCGCTGTGGTTGCTCTCAATAAGTTTTTAAAATCATTATGTTCGTCGTACTGTTCAAGAAATTTCTTAAACTGATCGCCCATCCATTTGTGGGAAACAACAACACGATCCATAATATCGTTTACCGAAGGCGTTTCAGAGATATGCGCGATAAGCGGGGTTTGATTGAAATTGCATGACGTACTGTACGAGGCTTTATTTGAGTACACGCAATCAATTAGTTTTTGACCTGCTGAGGAATTTTCATTGTATAAAAACACGTCGGCAACACGCTCAGGGAAAGGAACATAGCCTTCATTACCCAATGGAGTGTTAGCATTTTCAACCAAAATAGCAATTTCGTCAGACACAGTCTCCCCGTTTACCGACCCTGATACGGTAAATGAAAGCAGTGTATCTTCAGTTACATTAGGTGCATCAAAAAATACTGCAACTTTGCCATTCGTACTGTCTGCGGTGAATTGAACATTCGGACCTGCAGTTTGAGTCCAAGTCAATGAGTTTTGATCTTGCTCTTTATTGGCACTTGTCGAGAGACTATACGAAATTATAGACACACCATTACCTTCTATAACGGCATGCCCTAAACGCGCTGTTAAAGGCGCAATTGATTCTGTTACCGTAAAGTCGATTGAAAGTGACTTCTCCGAACTGCCGTCTTCCGTATACGTTACTTCGAAACTGTAATCGCCAGCAACCGTCGGGGTAAAGCCGATGACCTTACTGTTCATCGCATAAAACTGAGTGCTATTACCTGCCGTTTGTGACCATTTAATATTACTAATTGAGCTATCAGGTGCAAAAAGCACTAATTCTGTAGACTGGCCGATAGCGACTGTTTCTTCTAGCTGAATAATTTCGGCACTATCTGTCGTAGGCGTTGTAGGGGTTGGCGTAACTGGTGTTGTCGGTGTTTTAGACGAAGAAGAACCCCCGCCACCACAAGCAGAGAGGGCTATTCCTAATGTTATTGCGATAATAGATTTTTTCATGATTCTTAAACTACATTAATTGATTCAGTAAAATATTACCACATTTGTTAAATAAATGTTAATAACGTAGTTATTGTTCTTTATCTTTTGTTTTGCGAAGGCTTAAACCTAATTCTTGACCACGGTATTTTGCGTAATAAGTGCCTGAAATAAACATCATTGTTGCAAAAACTAATTCGACTATTGCCCAGAAAAAGTCAGTAGATGATACCCATAACGTCGTTAGTCCATGCAAGAAGTACCACATAACAATAAAATTTGACCAAGCAAATGTATAAGGGTTCCCTTGAATCATGCCTTTAAGAGGAAACAGCAAAGGTATAACAAAGAAAATCATGTTTAATGTCGGAGAAAGACTATCTGAGGGATTGAGCCATAATAGCCATAAAGGCATATATATTAATAATGAAAAATAGCCAGTTAAGGCTATTTTTTTGTGCTGTTGTGTTGAAAAGTATTGCTTCATTTGTCGAGATCTTACAATAAGGCTAATACGTTTTCGGGTGGACGGCCAATGATAGCCTGGTCACCTTTAACAACGATCGGACGCTCGATCAGTTTTGGCGTATTTGCCATCGCATTGATCAACGTATTATCATCAGCACCTTTTAAGTTTTGCTCTTTAAATTCAACTTCTTTTGTTCGCATCATTTCAATAGGAGAAACATTAAGTTTGTCGATAATTTGCTTGATTTGTGTCGTATTTAGTGGTGTTTTTAAGTATTCGACTATTTCAACCTCTGTGCCTTTGTCTTCTATCAGTTGTAATGTTTGGCGGCTCTTAGAGCATCTTGGGTTATGGTATATTGTTAACATAATTTTCCTATTGACTTAATCGCTTGAGTTTTTCTTCTTGAGATTGAAATTGTAAAATTCGCGCTTTGATACGTTTGCGTATCAACGGAGCATCATCCGCATAATTATAACCTGTTTGTAGTTCATCGACAGCTCGAGAGAATCCGCCGAGTAACGCGAGTATCTCAGCTTTCGTTGCATGCATCATCGCCATTTTATCTTGCTTACGATAAGCGATGGTAAGAAGATCATAAGCGATGTAGCTGTTAGGGTTTAAAATTAGAAACTCTTCTAATAATACCTCAGCTTGTGGAAATTTTTCTGCTTCGATTAATACGTTGGCGTAGTTAAGCACAACAACCTGATTATTTGGCATTAACGCATTCATTTTCGTGAGCATGGTTATGGCATTATCAAACTGTTTGGTACTGATATATACGTCTGTTAATACATCGATATAAAATAAATTGTGCTCATCTTCTTTTAACAGCGATAATAGAATTTGTTTTGCTTTTTCATACTCTTTATTTTCAAAGTAGGCAACCGCTAATGCGTACTCGGCAGCAGATTTAAAGGTGTATTGCTTTTTATCTATGCGTTTTTTGAAAAGCAATATATTATTTTTTGCCTCTCCTTGGTAACGAGCTTCAATACGCGCTTTCGCTAAATAAAATGCCAAGCTTGGTGTAATCACTCTCGGCCTATAATTTTGAGCGCGTACGCGCGCTTCTGCAATTCGGGCTTCAGGTAAGGGGTGCGTTAATAACATCGCTGGTGGTTTACTTGTATAACGGTAGGTTTCTGCCATTTTACCAAAAAAGTTTGGGGCGCCCATTGGGTCAAAACCACTATCAACTAAAAGTTTAATGCCAACACGATCCGCTTCTTTTTCATTACCTCGAGTGTAGTTTATTGCCGCTTGTTGAGAAGCTGCAAGACTGGTACTTAAGGCAGCCATACCTACTGTTGGGTTGACCAATGTAAGTAGTATGCCCGAAATTAGTCCTGCTGTTGTTAGTGATTGACTTTGCTGTTGTGACTCTAATCTACGTGCCAAGTGACGTTGCGTAACGTGTGAAATTTCATGAGCAACAACAGAGGCTAACTCACTTTCAGTATCTGCAGCTGTTAGTAACCCTGTATGTATACCAATATGACCACCAAAAAATGCAAAAGCATTCAGCTCTTGGTTATTAAGAAAAAAGAATTTGAAGTTGTAGTTAACATTAGTTGCATTTCGCACCATTCTATTGCCAAGGTCATTGATATATTCAATGAGTATAGGGTCATGGACAATTGGCTGTGTCGCACGAAGTTGTCTCATCATTGCGTCGCCTACTTGGCGCTCTTTTTCTATTGATAACGCACTTAAACCGGCACCACCTATGCTAGGTAATGTGTTTTTATTGTTGTCTTGTGCAGTGAGTTGACTAGAAAAAAATGCGCACGTTAAAAGCGCTGAATGAATAAGCGATTTAAAAGGTGAACGAGGGAATGAACGATGCGATAACACAGCTGATTTTATCTTATACAAGTTTAAACTCACTAATCTACGTGACTTCTAAGCCCAATTTCTTGGCAAAATTGTGCGATGTTATAACCTATGACGTCTACAATCTCAAATGATTCCATTAATATATCGATTAATTCCATAACTTTAAAGTGAGCGAAACGGATCAGAGCTTGATCAGCAGCATCGCCTTTTTTGTAAGCAAATATAATAAAAGACACCAATGAATTTATTCTAAACAGTAGCTGCATAGATTCTGGTTCCCAATGTATGAAAGGACATTTTGGATGTTTATGAATACCGTATTGCATTTGTTCGCCATTTATCATGGGAAAGCAATGGAGTTCGTAACTATGTTTAGTATAAATGTGTTGCAGCGCTATTTTAGGTTTTCGTTGTACCGTTATTTCGCCTTGTTCATCTCTCTTGCCTCCTAAAAAGGGCAAGTTCCATGTTTCTTTGTCTAAAATTTGTCGAAAGGGACTATCAAAACCATGTGTGAGTATACTGTCTATTTCACTGAGTGCACTACTTGTTAATTGATAGATGGGTGGCACGTCTCCCCAAGTTAATTGTTTTTTCTTGGCATTGATCTTTTTGAGATCGTGGGAAGAGAGTGTTTTAGACATTTAATTAAAGCCACATCATTAAATTAATCATATATGTTATTGTAATCGATTGTCGCAAATAAGATAATCGAACGAAAGTATGGTTTGGTAAATGATTCATGATTTATCAATATGACGGTAGCAAAGACAAGTGTCCTTTGCCTTTGGTAAAGATGCGTGTTTTGTTAAAGAAATTAACGGCTGACGATGTTTGTATTATTCAAATATCCGATCCAAGCTCTTTAATAGATATTCCAAAATTTCTGCAAAGTAAAGGTTATGATTTTCAACTGTCTCTCGTTAATTCTAAGGTGACAGAAATTCGTATAACAACAGGTAATTGATTACATGGTTTCATTTTTTTCTCAATGGTATAAACAAAAATTTTCTGACCCCCATGCGGTCACATTAGTGGTCATTTTAGTTGCTGCATTTTTATCGGTATATTTTTTATCTAGCCTATTAATGCCTGTATTTGTAGCAATTGCCATTGCATTCTTACTCGATTTACCCGTTAACAGGCTTGCGAATATAGGTCTATCACGCAAATGGTCTACCGTTATTGTTGTTTCTATGTTCGTCGGGGTAACCTTAATTGCAATGTTGGGTTTGATGCCGGTGATTTGGCGTCAAAGTAGTAATTTAATACAAGAAATTCCAACCATGTTGTCGCATGGACAAGAGTACTTATTAACATTGCCAGAAAAGTACCCTGAATTTGTTAAAGCGGAACAAATACAATCAGTATTAACGTTGGCGAATGAAAAGTTTATTGATTGGGGGCAGGTGATTTTACAAGCGTCGTTAAATTCAATATCTGATGTAGTTGCACTTATGATCTACCTCATTTTAGTACCAATAATGGTGTTCTTTTTTATCAAAGATAAGCAAGAGTTATTTTCAAGTTTTACTTCGTTTTTGCCTAAAGAGCGCCGTATGGCTTCACAAGTAGGTGAAGAAATGAACCGTCAAATCATGAATTATATCCGCGGTAAAGTGATCGAGATTATTATCATCGGCACCATTTCAACAGTTACGTTTATGATTTTAGGGTTGAACTACTCGTTATTGTTAGGCGTACTGGTTGGCTTGTCGGTTTTAGTGCCCTATGTAGGCGCAACGTTAGTTACTTTTCCTGTTATGTTAGTGGCACTGTTTCAATGGGGACCTACGGCTGATTTTGGTTATGTAATGTTGGCATATGGCATTATTCAAGCGTTAGATGGAAACTTATTGGTTCCGTTATTGTTTTCTGAAGCGGTAAACCTTCACCCGGTAACAATTATTATTGCGGTCATTTTGTTTGGTGGTTTATGGGGCTTTTGGGGGGTATTCTTTGCTATTCCATTAGCAACATTGGTTAAAGCGGTGTTAAATGCATGGCCTAGTACAGAGATCCCTGTTGAGCAGTAACTAAAACGATAAAGGCAGCGTTTGGCTGCCTTTTACTTGAATAACGTTGCAATACTAACTTGCTAATACGTCTAGTACGACTTCATGATGGTTTTTAGTTTTAAATTTATCAAATACATGTTTAATTTTACCGTCAAGTCCGATAAGAAAACTAATACGGTGAATGCCGTCATACTCGCGACCCATAAATTTTTTCAAACCCCAGACACCAAATTCGTCGGCAACTTTATGATCTTCATCAGATAACAATGTAAAGTTTAATTCATCTCGTTGACAGAATTTATTAAGTCGCTTGGGAGCGTCAGGGCTAATACCAAATACCACAGTATTATGCTGCTCTAAGGCTGCTTTGCTGTCTCGTAAATTTTGTGCTTGTACAGTACAGCCAGGTGTCATAGCTTTCGGATAAAAATACACAAGGATTTGCTTCTTACCAATATAATCAGCAAGGTTAACGGTTTGTTCGTTTTCGTCTAGTAAAGAAAAGAGTGGTGCATTATCACCAACTGTTAATGTATTCATGCTTATGATCCTAATTATAAAGAATGTTGGGTAACTTTTCTGATACGTCCTTGCACGTCAATTTGTTCACAAAGCGCAAAAAAATCATTTTCTAACTCTTCTATGGGCATATTTTTATTTAGTGCAATATGTACCATTGCACTCATATGATTGGTTTCAGGATCTATGACTGACTTCAATGAAGAGATATCAATGTTTCGCGTTGCAAAAAAGGCAGTAACGGCTTTAAGGATACCAGGCTGGTCTATACCTGCATAATCAACTTGATAATGCTCAGTAAAGTTTTGTAATTTGTAATCAGACGTGCGTTTCATCATCGTGATTAAGTCTAGCTTAATAGCAACTGCTGGTAATTTACTCTCTATTTGATTAATGGCCTTCGCACTACCTTTTAATAACATGATCATGGTAAATTCAAGACCAAAGATTGCCATTTTACTGTCTACTATATTACAGCCACACTCACTAGCAAGTTTTGTTAAGTTACTAACACTACCTGTTCGATCAGGCCCCATGACAGTCAATACCAAATACTGTGATGACATTTTTTACCCATATCAGTTTAAAAGGGGCGGTATTGTATCGAAATTTGCACAATAGTGCACCCGACAATCAATTGTTGTGTGATCAGCGATAAAGCAATAATGTTAATCGAAAACTGTTAATCGCTAAGTTTTATAACCTTGTTTAACGTTTCAACTAAGAATAATTCTTGAGTTTGTAGGGGTCTACAAGTACCATGTAGCGCGTAAATTAAACCTTATAAATAATGAACTTTGTCTTAAACAAAGCGTCTATTTTGTCACTTACATTAGTCAAATGAATAATCATGTGTAGTGAATACGTTGGGAGTATGAATGAATCGTAAGCTTTTTTGTTTCTCGCTAATAGCAGTAGCTGTTGCAGGATGTAGTAACGTTAGTAAAAAACAAGCCAGTGGCGATTTCGATTACGCCGAAAGAAAAGAGGCAAAACCTCTGAATATTCCAAATGGCTTATCAGCTCCTAATAAAAAGCAAGACTTTGCTATTACTAATGATATCAATCATAGAGGTTCTGTTGGTAAAGACGTGGATGTAAGAGCACCTTCTCTTGTTCTTCCAATTGCCTCATCTTCTCGTGTTGAGTCGACGAGCCAAAGTGCGAAAATTTGGTTTGATCAAGTCCTTGAAGATACAGACTTATATACCTTTATATATCAAGCTTTAGAAGCGCAGTTAGCAGATGACGGTGTTGGGTTAGATGTTATTGATGAAGAAAAGTTAATTTTTGAATCACAGTGGTATAATTACGAGAAAGAATCTGGCATTTGGCTTTTTGAAGAAGTTGAATTGACGGAAAGTTATAGATTCCGCTACCAATTTGAAACCAAGCCTCATGGTCGTAGTGTCGCGATAAGTGTTGAATTAGTTGACTATATGCGTACTGATCATTCAGGTTCAACTAAAAAAATGGCATTAATTGACCAAGAGCGTGCTGAAATGGCAATGCTTAATGAAATTGTTGCACAAGTGGATTTTCAATATCGTAAACAACAGCAAGAAAACCGTTTAATGCGTGCCAACCAAAAACTAGTGTCAATTGGTGAAGATAATCAATCACAGCCGGCCTATATCGTTGAAATGATGCTGGAATCACTTTGGTCGAATATGCCTATTTTCTTTGAGGATCACGGTTTTACTGTTGCTGACTTAAATGAATCGAAGAAAGTTTATTATGCTGATTTTGTAAAACCTGATATTGGCCTTTGGGATAAGTTATGGGGCGATGATATACCTGTTATAGAATTAGAAAATCAACAGTATCAATTTATACTTGCGCCAATGAATGACGATGAAAATAAAACAACAGTTACTATTCTCGATGCGCAAGGTAACCCATTAGATAAAGCGACATTAGAACGTATTTTTCCTGTCATGGAAGTAGCGTTGTCTTTTAGAGAGAGTTACTAGTCCAACGTAAAGATTAAGTTGGCGTCTAACCATAAAAAAAGGTCAGTTTATTCTGACCTTTTTTATGGTTTTTATTGTTAACTCAACACCATCTCATATGAAAGTGAATTATTTATTTTTCTATCTTCGTGTGATTCGCCAAAAGGCAAAACTGGCCACTACAAGTAATATCATCGGATAATAAGCATGAGAGACAACGTCGATAGGAGATATTTGTAATGTTGTTCCTAGCAATAGTGCTTGAGCTCCATAGGGTAACAATCCCTGATTAATACAAGCAAATATATCGAGTATGCTCGCAGAGTGCGCAGGAGATAATTCGCCATCTTCAGCAAGTTCTTTCGCGGTTTCGCCCGTGACTATGATTGACACAGTATTATTGGCGGTAAAAAAGTTACAAATAAAAGCAAGGCTTGCAATGCCAAAACCTGCAGCTCGTTTATTGTTATTGTGATAGATTTTCCGCGCTACCTTTTCTACCAACGCTGTTAGTGCCGCCAAGCCACCTTGTTGTTTTATTAGTTCACTTAACCCTCCAATAAATAAAGCAAGTATGAATAAATCCTGCATATTGGAGAAGCCTTGGTTAATATCTTTGATCCATGTTGATAATAAATAATCGGCTTGCCACATACCGACGGCTGCAGCCATGACAATACCAAGTACCAGAACAATAAAAACATTCACACCGAGTAAGGCTAAGATTAAAATTGCTATGTATGGAAGTAAGCCAATTATATTCGTTTCATTCGCTTCAACTTGTGGAATGGTAACACCTAAACTTGCGAAGAAAATAATACAAATTATTGCTGCCGGTACCGCAAATTTAAAGTTAACTTTAAATTTGTCTTTCATATTTGCGCCCTGAGAACGCGTAGAAGCAATTGTTGTATCAGATATAATGGATAAGTTGTCACCAAATATAGCGCCTGAAATAATTACCCCCGCAAGAATAGTACTATCAATATCTGATGCTTCAGTAAAACCTAATGCTATAGGAGCTATTGCAGCGATGGTGCCCATTGACGTGCCCATTGCCGTTGAAATAAAAGCGGCAACTAAAAACAAACCTGGTAACAACAGAAAATCGGGAAATATCGACAGCCCTAATTGCACACTCGCATCGACACTACCTGTTGCTTTTGCTACTACAGCGAAAGCGCCTGCAAGTAGGTAAATGAAGCACATGGTAATGATATTAGGGTGTCCGGCACCATTGATAAACTGACCAACTTGCTCGGTAATACTTTGCTTACCCATCAACATAGCGATAATTATCGCTGGAATTATGGCGATACTTGCTGGCAATTGATAAAACGCAAAGTCGACCCCTTGCAATGTTAATACAATGCCTGTACCGAGGAAAATGCCGAGAAATACAGCAAATGGTATGAGGCTACTGAGTTTTTTATGCGGGCTAGATGTTACGTTTAGTTCAGTCATGCAATTTAGTAGTCGGTGGATTTATTGTTATTGTTGCCAACAATAAAGTTTTTTTTCTAAATGTCTATGAATTTTCACTTCAATGTTAATAATTAACCACGAGAAGAGAAAGCTGCAGATACCTAAAATATCGTCTTCAAAGATTGTTAAAGAAAATTATAACAAATAACAAAATGAGCAAGATTGTGACTACAGTCAAGCGTTGCTTTATGCTATGCTACCGCGAATTTTCTATCCATATCTATCTTTACGGGTAGGTAGTCAAAAAAGTGAATATTATGTCTGATAAATTATTTGAAACTATTGAACAACGCGTAAGCTACGGCGTAGGTCGTCAATTGGGTGATCAATTGCGCAATAATCCATTTAAAGATTTTGACGTTACAGCTGTTCAAGCTGGTTTAGCTGATGCAATGGCAGCAGCAGAAAGCCAAGTATCTGAAGCTGATCTTAACGAAGCTTTTTCAGTTGTTTCAAAGAAACTGCAAGAACAAGAGCAAGAACTTGCAAAAGAAAAAGCCGCTGAAGGTGAAGCTTACTTAGCAGAAAATGCTAAGCGTGAAGGTATCGTTGTATTAGATTCTGGTCTTCAATACGAAGTTATTACAGAAGGTAACGGTGATAAGCCAACAGCACAAAGTACTGTTCGTACACATTACCATGGTACATTCATCAATGGTGACGTGTTTGATAGTTCGTATGATAGAGGCCAACCTGCAGAGTTTCCTGTTGGTGGTGTAATTCAAGGTTGGACTGAAGCATTACAAATAATGCCTGTTGGTTCTAAGTGGCGTTTATACGTTCCATACAACCTAGCGTACGGCGAGAGAGGCTCACAAGGTGCAATCCCTCCATATGCTACGTTAGTATTTGATATTGAATTACTTGATATCATCAGCTAATCAATAATAAGTATTTAAGCCGGGTATTCCCGGCTTTTTTATGGAATGAAGATAATGTCAATTGAGCATCAAAAGGTTACAGCATTGTTTGATAAATACCTGACTGGGTTTATTAAACAAGATCTTTTCGCGGTTATGCAATGTTATCAAACGCCTTGTACGCTAACGACACCAGAAGAGTTAAAATATATTGAAGATGAAAACCAGCTCGAGCAAACATTAGCAGCAATATTCTCTCAGTTATCAACGGCACATGTTGTTGATATAAAAGTTCCACAAGCGAGTTTTGAACTAATGGATCAAAACCTTGCTTTGGTTGCAATACATTGGCAGTTTATCGATAAGTCACAGCAAGCATTTGCAGAATTTTGTGCATTTTACCACGTTACACTAACATCATTTGGTAGTGCTAAAATTAGGCATGTTATTTCACATGAAATTAGTGAATTAAAATGCTTTCATTCTACAATACAACTTGGAAATAACTAGAAATTAAGACATGAATAAAACTATGAACGTAAACGTCGCAATATTGGGCAGTAGCGGCCGCATGGGAAGAAACTTAATACAAGCAGCAAATGAACATCCAAGCACCAATTTAATTGGTGGTTCAGTAAGGCCATCTTCATCATTTCAAAATGTAGATTTAGGTGAACTTGCAGGTATTGGTAAAATTCATATAAATACAACATCAGAATTGTCGACCTTACTTGCCGCAGACGTTTTTATCGACTTTACTTCTATTGAGTCAACATTTGAGCATTTAGCTTGGTGTCAACAGAACAATAAAGCTATTGTTATCGGAACAACAGGCTTTACCGAAGAACAAGTTGCACAGATAAAAAGCTATGCTCAACATATACCAGTCATATTAGCGCCAAATACAAGTGTTGGTGTCAATGTCTTGTTTAAGTTACTTGAGATGGCTGCTAAAGCGGTAGGGGACTTTACAGATATTGAGATATTTGAGGCGCATCATCGATTTAAGAAAGATGCACCATCAGGTACTGCAATGAAAATGGGACAGGTGATTGCTGAAACACTTGGTCGAGACTTAAATGAAGTAGCTGTTTATGGAAGAGAAGGTGTAACGGAAGAACGTAAATCAGATACGATTGGATTCGCAACTGTTAGAGCGGGTGATATTGTAGGTGAGCATACCGCGTTTTTTGCTGACTTAGGCGAGCGTATTGAGATCACTCACAAAGCAACAACACGTATGACATTTGCCTTAGGCGCTATGCGAGCAGCCAGTTGGCTGTCTACAGTAAAACCAGGTTTTTATGACATGCAAGATGTACTTGGTTTAAAAGACTAATAATGTGGTTTGATGGTTGAGCTTTAACGATAGAAAATTGTTCTTTTTAACGCTTTAATAACAATTACGCTATTAAAGGCTAATTTTTACAATTTAAGCTGGACGTGAATATCAAATCAGCGTAGAATGCGCGGAATTTGTCAAAAATTTGCTATTTGCAAGCTAAATGGCAGATTAATAAAGCAACTTTCGCGCTTAATATTACCAATGAATAGTTGGTAAAAATATTAAGATTTATTTCTTCTTTTCGGAGGTTAAATTGACTAAATCTGCCATTTTAGTGCTAGAAGACGGCACAATATTTAAGGGCACCGCTATTGGTGCAGAAGGGGCGGCCGTAGGTGAGGTAGTATTCAATACTTCAATGACCGGTTACCAAGAAATATTAACTGACCCCTCATATGCAGAACAAATTATTACCCTCACATACCCTCATATAGGTAATACCGGCACAAATAACGAAGACGAAGAGTCTAATACTATTTGGGCAAAAGGCTTAGTTATTAGGGACTTACCATTACTTGCTAGTAACTTCAGAAACGAAGAAACATTAAGTGATTATTTAATTCGAAACAATATTGTTGGTATCGCTGATATCGATACGCGTAAGTTAACACGTATTTTACGTGAAAAAGGCGCGCAAAATGGCTGTATTGTTGCGGGTGAAAATATCGACCAAGCAGCTGCATTGGCTCAAGCGAAGTCATTTCCTGGCCTTAAAGGTATGGATTTAGCAAAAGTTGTATCTGCTAAGGAAGCCTATACATGGACAGAAGGTAGCTGGCAATTAGGTAAAGGACACGTTACACCAGAAAAGTTCGACTTTCACGTCGTTGCATATGATTTCGGCGCGAAACGTAATATTTTACGTATGTTAGTTGATAGAGGTTGTAAATTGACTGTTGTGCCAGCACAAACATCAGCGGAAGAAGTTCTTGCACTCAACCCAGATGGTATTTTCTTGTCAAATGGCCCCGGTGACCCTGAACCGTGTGACTATGCGATAAGTGCAATCAAAACATTTTTAGACACAAATATTCCGATTTTTGGTATATGTTTAGGGCATCAGTTGTTAGGTTTAGCAAGTGGTGCAAAAACAGCCAAAATGAAATTTGGTCATCATGGGGCAAACCATCCAGTTAAAGATTTTGACCGTAATGTTGTGATGATTACATCACAAAACCACGGTTTTGCTGTAGATGAAGATAGCTTACCAGAAACATTAACAGCAACTCATAAGTCGTTGTTCGATGGTTCGCTTCAAGGCATACACCGTACAGATAAACCAGCATTTAGTTTCCAAGGGCACCCCGAAGCAAGCCCTGGTCCTCATGATGCAGCACCATTATTTGATCACTTTATCGAGCTTATCCAAGCACGCAATTCATAAGATTCTGGAGATTTAAACACTATGCCAAAACGTACTGACATAAAAAGTATCCTAATCTTAGGTGCAGGTCCAATTGTAATCGGTCAAGCTTGTGAGTTTGATTATTCAGGTGCTCAAGCATGTAAAGCGCTGCGTGAAGAAGGTTACCGTGTAATCTTAGTGAACTCTAATCCTGCAACTATCATGACTGACCCTGATATGGCAGATGCTACATACATTGAACCAATTCATTGGGAAGTTGTTCGAAATATTATCGAAAAAGAGCGTCCAGATGCCGTTTTACCAACAATGGGTGGTCAAACCGCATTAAACTGTGCATTAGAGTTAGAAGCTAACGGTGTGCTAAAAGAGTTTGACGTTGAAATGATTGGCGCGACTGCAGATGCTATTGATAAAGCAGAAGATCGTAGCCGTTTTGATACTGCCATGAAAAACATTGGTCTTGAAACGCCACGTGCTGAAATTGTGCATTCGATGGAAGAAGCGAAAGAAACCGCTAAACGCATTGGTTTTCCTTGCATTATTAGACCTTCATTTACAATGGGCGGTACCGGTGGCGGTATTGCATATAACCAAGAAGAATTTGAAACGATTTGTACGCGAGGACTGGATCTTTCACCGACAAATGAATTGTTAATTGACGAATCTTTGATTGGCTGGAAAGAGTATGAAATGGAAGTTGTTCGTGACAAAAATGATAACTGTATCATTATTTGTTCAATCGAAAACTTTGACCCTATGGGCATTCATACGGGTGACTCTATAACTGTAGCACCAGCACAAACGTTAACAGATAAAGAATATCAAATTATGCGTAATGCTTCTTTAGCGGTTTTACGTGAAATTGGTGTTGAAACGGGTGGTTCAAACGTACAGTTTGGTGTTTGTCCTGATACTGGGCGAATGGTTATTATTGAAATGAACCCACGTGTATCTCGTTCTTCGGCTCTAGCGTCAAAAGCAACAGGTTTCCCTATCGCTAAAATTGCAGCAAAACTCGCCGTTGGTTATACACTTGATGAATTATCAAATGATATTACCGGTGGTGCAACACCTGCATCATTCGAACCGACAATTGATTATGTTGTTACTAAAATCCCACGCTTTAACTTTGAAAAATTTGCTGGTTCTGAAGACCGTCTAACGACTCAAATGAAATCAGTTGGTGAAGTCATGGCGATTGGTAGAAATCAACAAGAGTCAATGCAAAAAGCATTACGTGGTTTAGAAGTAGGGGCATCGGGTTTTGATCCGCAAGTGGATGTAACTCAGCCGGGCGCTAAAACTAAAATTATGCATGAGCTACAAGAAGCCGGTGCAGATAGAATTTGGTATGTAGCCGATGCATTTCGATTAGGGTTAACGGTTGACGATGTTTTCCGTTTAACTAAAATTGATCGTTGGTTCCTCGTACAAATTGAAGATATTGTCTTAGAAGAAAAGAAAGTCGCTGAAGAAGGTATGGCAGGGCTTACGCCAACCTATCTACGTCAGTTGAAGCGTAAAGGCTTTGCAGATTCGCGTTTAGCGTCGCTTATAGGTGTTAGCGAAACAGAGATTCGTAAAAAGCGTCATAACGCTGAAATTTTCCCTGTGTATAAGCGAGTTGATACTTGTGCTGCGGAATTTAAATCAGATACAGCCTATATGTATTCAAGCTATGATGAAGAGTGTGAATCAGCACCAACGAATAACAAGAAAATAATCATTCTTGGTGGCGGTCCTAACCGTATTGGACAAGGTATTGAGTTTGATTACTGTTGTGTGCATGCTGCACTTGCGTTACGAGAAGATGGTTATGAGACAATTATGGTTAATTGTAACCCTGAAACGGTTTCAACTGACTACGATACGTCTGATAGACTATATTTCGAACCAATTACCTTTGAAGATGTATTGGAAATCGTACGTGTTGAAAAACCTGAAGGTGTAATTGTTCAGTATGGTGGTCAAACGCCATTAAAGCTTGCTAGAGCGTTAGAAGCAGCAGGTGTTCCGATTATTGGTACTTCACCAGATGCAATTGATCGTGCAGAAGATAGAGAACGTTTTCAGCAAGCAGTAGATCGTTTAGAGCTGTTGCAACCTGAAAATGCAACGGTTACATCAGTAGAAGAAGCGCTTGTTAAAGCTGAAGCAATTGGTTTTCCTCTCGTTGTAAGGCCTTCCTATGTATTGGGTGGTCGAGCAATGGAAATTGTATACGACTTAGAAGATTTGCGCCGCTATATGAATGAAGCCGTTAGTGTTTCTAATGAAGCGCCAGTACTGCTTGATCATTTTCTTGATGACGCAATCGAAGTCGATATTGACGTACTTTGTGATGGTGAGAATGTTGTTGTTGGCGGTATTATGCAACACATTGAACAAGCGGGTGTTCATTCTGGTGATTCAGCTTGTTCATTGCCTGCCTATAGCTTGAACCAAGAAGTGCAAGACGTTATGCGTAAACAGGTAACAGACCTCGCGTTTGAGTTAGGTGTTGTTGGCTTAATGAATACGCAAATGGCCGTTAAAGACGATAAAGTTTACTTAATTGAAGTAAACCCTCGTGCTGCACGTACAGTACCTTTTGTATCAAAGGCTACATCTGTACCTTTGGCAAAAATTGGCGCTCGCGTTATGGCAGGTAAAAAGCTTGCCGAACTTGGCATTACAGAAGAAGTAATACCCCCTTATTTTTCAGTGAAAGAGGTTGTTATTCCTTTTAATAAGTTCCATGGTAGTGATCCATTAGTTGGACCAGAAATGCGCTCCACAGGTGAGGTGATGGGCGTTGGTAAAACGTTTGAAGATGCTTACGCTAAAGCTAACCTGGGAGCTGGTGTATCTGTACCTAAGTCAGGTAGAGCATTAATTTCTGTTAGAAATAGCGACAAAGAGCGTGTTGTAGAGCTTGGTAGAAAAATGGTAGAGCTTGGTTACGAAATTGATGCGACACACGGTACTGCTGTTGTCTTGGGTGAAGCTAATGTGCCATGTCGTTTAGTCAACAAAGTACATGAAGGTCGCCCACATATACTTGATAGAATTAAAAATAGTGAATATAGCTACATTATTAATACTACAGAAGGCCGTAAGGCGATTGAAGATTCTAAGGTGTTACGTGGTGGAGCTTTACGTTATAAAGTGGCGTATACTACGACGTTAAATGCTGCTTATGCTTCTTGTCAAGCGCATGCAGCAGATGCTCGTAAGAACGTTAACTCTATTCAAGAACTTCATGCAGAGTGTGTAAAACGCTAAACGTGAGTAAACTTTGTCGAACGATGGTAGTTCTGTTAAGCTAACCATTATTCGTAAAAAATATAGATATAAAGGTGGTTTCGACCACCTTTATCTTTTAGGAAAAGGAAATAATGAATCAATACCCTATGACGCTAAAAGGTGCCGATGCATTGCGTGATGAGTTGAACCATTTGAAAACGGTTAAGCGCCCTGAAATAATTGAGGCGATTGCTGAAGCACGTGAACACGGTGATTTAAAAGAGAACGCAGAATATCACGCAGCGAGAGAGCAGCAAGGATTCTGTGAAGGGCGCATTCAAGATATCGAAGGTAAACTGGGGAATGCTCAAGTTATTGATATAACAAAAATACCGAATACAGGTAAAGTTATCTTCGGTGTTACCGTTTCGTTATTGAATATTGATACGGATCAAGAAGTAACATATCAAATTGTTGGCGACGATGAAGCGGATATAAAAAACAACCGTATTTCTGTTAATTCGCCTATTGCAAGAGGCTTAATTGGCAAATCTGTAGATTCTGAAGTTGAAATAACAACGCCTGCAGGTATCGTAGAATATGAAATAGTTGCTGTCGAGCACAAGTAATAGCAAGCTATACCACTTTCGTTTAAAAGCTCTCATATTGAGAGCTTTTTTATTTCTTAAGATTAATTTCTAGCTTTACTTCTATCCCTACACTAACACGACTTCAATATTCTCATCAGATGCTTGCTCTAGATAGATTATTGCTAATTCGACAGAGCCAAAGATACGATTTAATTGTCTACGCGCATCATCTTTTGCGGCTTGTAATTTAGGATCTGTTGCTTGCGATAGAAATAACCACGTGCGCACTAAAGAGTTTGGATACGTTTTCATACATTGCTTCCTTGCAATAACATCTATTAATGACACTATTATAGACGATCTTTTTAAGGTGGAATAATTCATTGTGGTTAGATAAACAATTTGTCTTTTGCAAAGTGTGATGTGTTATTCTCTGATTATGAATATCAAAGCAGTAAAACACGTTAATAAAATCAAGGTAAAAAATACCGCTCTTTCTCGTATGCAAGACAGAGTAGTCGTTGAAGCGCCTTTACAGATCGAACTAATATTTATTGATTGTCTGCGTAATGTCGTAATTGAAAGCATTGCCTCTTATGCAATTATGATGAGGACACCGGGAGATGATCAGGTGTTGATAATTGGTTTACTATACGGACAAGGCGTTATAAAAAGTATTGATGATGTCATTGAAATCTGTCGAGACGAACATGAAGATAGCAAAGAAAACCATTGGTTAGTATCGCTTAAAAGTGATTGTTTATCGCGTGCTAAATCTTCACAAAGCACTCATACCTCGTATTCTAGTTGTGGGATATGTGGCACCAGCTTTATTAAAGCACTTGAAATAAAAGGGTCACATGCAGTAGACAATGATACGCATTGGCTATCGATTAATACTATCCATCGTATGGTATCAGGCCTGAGTTCAAGACAAGATATTTTTTCACAAACGGGGGGAACTCATTGCGCTGCACTTTTTAACCAAGAAGGTAAACCAATAGCGCTTTATGAAGATATTGGTAGGCATAATGCCTTAGATAAATTGCTTGGTAGCCGACAAACATTTAACAACGCACACGGCAAAGACGTTGTTGTGCTTTCAAGTCGTATTAGTTATGAAATGGTGCAAAAAGTGATTGTTTCCGGTATCTCAGTCTTAATAGCAATTGGTGCGCCATCAGTATTAGCCATTCAAGCCGCACAACGATTTAACATTACGGTAATCGCTTTTGCTCGCGATAATAGCTTTAGTATCTACCATGGTGAATCAAGACTAACGGATAAATGACAGCTCTAATTTTAGCCAGTTTATCGCAGACTCTCGACCGAATTTATATCCATCAAATGCTTTAATATTCCATTGATCTACTTGTCTTACGTTTGTCAATTCTTGCGTTTGACGCACATCAAAAGGGTGATAATGAACAACAGCGAGTGCTGCAATATTACTTAATGAACCGATACATAATTGTGCTTCGGGTGTGTAAGTATAATTGTTAATTTTATTGACCAATAGCCCAAAGCTGTCCTTATAGTTTTTCTCTAAGAACAGTTCGTATTCTTCAACCATTTCTAGCGTGAAATTAATATTATTATTAACAATAACTTCTGCGATATTTTCGGGAAGCTTTTTGATAAAACCAAAACTCAAACGGTACAACATCGATTACAATCTTTTAACTGCCATCATTAAAATATAGTATAAATATGGCCGCATAAGCGTTAATTTTTGTTATAAGATGTTAACCTGTTATCTGATCGGGCGTGTTTTGTTTTTCCAACCTTGGTATAAACCAAATGTCTTCATTGATGCTTCTACATTTTCCGCTTCAATAAGTGCCTCAACCTGTGCCATATTATGTTTTTGCCAAGTTATGTCGTTCAAATTTGCAATACCTAACATTAGCGCCCCCATGGTTGATGCGTTTTGTTTTAATTGCTTTGTGTCTACTTTATCGAAGGTATCTGATTCTGCATGATAGTTTGATGCATAGTTTGCATCTTCTTGGCTAGCAACGATATTGGGCACACCATTGACCATAAAGTCATAATTATCGGTGCCAACAACAGGCACATTTATCATGCTAAAAGGACCATTTTCTTGAACAGCGTTTAATGCACTTTCCAATGCGGGCACAAAATCCACTCTACCATTAGTAAAAAAACCATTGATTTTTCCTGTACCAATATCAATAGTTGCGGTCATCACATGCTTGTTAAGCGCCATTTTATGGTGTTTAGTGTATGCCCAAGAACCATATAACCCTTGTTCCTCGCCATTATATAGTGCGAAGCGCATTGTACGCTTAGGTGTAATACCCAAGCGCTTAATTTGACGGGCAATATCGAGAACTAATGATACATTCGAGCCATTATCGAGAGCGCCAGTGCCGAGGTCAAATGAATCGATATGCGCACCTAAAAGTACGATTTCATCTGGCTTTTCCTTACCTTTGATTTCAGCGATTACGTTATTTACTTGATAAGGCTGTCCATCGCCCGTTTCTATTTTTGCAGCAAAATGTAAAGAATATCCTTTATTAAGTAAACGTTTCAGTTTTAGACCTTCCTCTCTTTCTGCAACGATAATGGGTAAATTATTTGCTGCACCTTTACTGGGTAGGTGTCTATAAAGTAAATTTTTATCTCGTGACGACATATAAATAATGCCAGCAACGCTATGTTGTATTGCTCTTTGTTCAATACCGGCAAAATCAATATATTCTTTAAATAAACCGTGGATCCCTTGTTCATCGTCTAATATGTCAGTTTCAACAAGTAACCACGTATTTTCTAGGTTTTTTACTTGATTAAAGGCTTTATCACTTCCGTTATTTATATATTTTAATTGCCCAGATAGCCCCTGTTTTATTGTGCTATTTGTAAATGGCATTGAGACAATCGGTAATTCGTAAGTTAAATCTCCTGTGACATATCCTTTTGCCTCTCGTTCTTGCCATCCTCTTGGCATTTCAACAGCTTCAAGCTTTGTGTTAATACCCATTTCTTTAAATTTGTTCAAAGCCCAAGCTACAGCCAGATTATTGCCTTCTGTTCCTGTCATTCGCGCACCGATGGTGTCGGTTAGTTCTTGTAAATCATCAATGATAGGAGTATTGCCTTGCAGTGATTTTGCTAATGCTTTTTGATCATTTGCATTAGCAAAACAAGTAGAAAATAAAAAGAGCGATATAAAAAGATAAAGTGTTTTCATAACATCAGCCTGTAGATTTTTTAACCATACTTCATGCTTCACAACGTTAAGTCAATACACTAACTACCGAAACAGGCGACTTTTTCGTTAGCCAACGTATTCAATATTAAAGTTTGTTTCTACAATTAGGTAATCGGCTTAGATTGCTTATTTAATCGCATTTAGAGGTTTAAGTTGATGATATTTATTTCATTTTTTAATTTGTGGTTGTTAAGGGTGTGTTAACCTGGGTGTGAATAACTATTTACGAAATGTGTATTTTTAAAAGTCTTGTTGCATAGTTTTTTTCTCGATTTCCAAAAAAATTCAATAGCCTAACTATACTCCTTTATGTTTGAGGGTTGTTTTTATGGATCTAAAAAGTTGTCAACTTCAAATAACGCTATAGGAACAATAGATAATTATAAAAAACATGAGGAAAACAAAATGAATAAACCTTCACGTATCGCTAAAGCGATTAATATTGCTTTAGTTGCAAGTTTGTCTACATCAATGTTGTCTACTTCGGTTATAGCTCAGGAAGCAGGAGCAGAAGAGGAAGTAGAGCGTATTGCAGTAACAGGGTCACGGATAAAGAAAGCTGAATTTTCCAATGCTGCCCCTATTCATGTCATCAGTGGTGATGATGCTGCAAAAGCGGGATTTCGCACAGTGAGTGAGTTGTTAGCGAATACGTCTATGGCCAATGGCCAGCAGTTTGACGCTTCTTTTAACTCAAATGCTGGTAATTCAAACGCTTCAGAGCCGCCTCCAAGTGGTGGTGTCGGGTCTTCAAATATAGGTTTAAGGGGCTTAGGTGCTGAACGAACATTAATACTCATAAATAGCAGACGCTTAGGCGCTTCTGGTGTGAGAGGGGCTCCATCTCAACCAGACTTGAGTTTACTACCCATCAATATGGTTGAACGCATTGAAGTGATTACCGAAGGTGCTTCTTCAATTTATGGTGCCGATGCCGTGGCGGGTGTTATTAATGTTATTTTAAAAGATAGTTTTGATGGCTTTGAAGTTTCGGGTGGAGTTTCGAATACTGCTGATGGTGGGGGTGATGAAACAGAGTTCTCCTTTATGACCGGCTTTGAAGGGGATAAAGCTAAGTTTGCAGTTTCAGGTTCCTATTACAACCGAAAGAAAGTACAAGTTAAAGATCGTACAGATTGTATTCGTAAAATATGGAAAACGGAAGATGGCGAACGTATTTCTGTGTGCTCTAGCCGGTTCTGGGATAATTCAATTTTAGAACTGTCAGGGTACTATAATAATCCAAACGGCTTTGCTATGTTTTATAATCCAGGAAAGATTGATAGCTTAGGCGTAATGGATTATACATCTTCACCTAGTTTACCTGTACCAACGGATCCCAATATAGCCATAACGGGTGACGGTCAAATAAACAGGCGTGTTTATAGTGACTTACATCATGATGGCAAAGATAGAATGGAAGCCGATTTAATTCAACCTGTTACACGTTTTACATTAGCGGCTAATGGTTCCTATATGCCAGATTGGTGGGGCGGTGATGAAGAGCTGTTTTATGAGGCTTATTATTTTCATCGTCATTTAGAGTCTCGCGCAACTACCGAGCAAATATTCCCTACTATTCCAGGCATGATCCCCCATGAAGATGCAAATGGTAACCTTGTGGTAAATGATGATGGTAGTCCGCACTTAGTTGATAACCCTCTCAACCCTTTCGCGGTAGACGTGTCAAATATTATAACCTTAGAAGACTTGCCGCAATTACGTGACGTAGAGTTAAATCACTTTAGATTTGTTACTGGTCTTCGCGGAGAATTTACAAGTGACTGGTTATCAGATAAAGGATGGACTTATGAATTTTTTGCTTCATATGACCGCGGTGTTGGTAAGCAACATCAACCGATTATGAATGAAAGTAATCTTGCATTAACGCTAGGTACTTTGCGTTTAGACAATGAAGGCAATCCAATATGTGGTGTAAATACGCCCAGTGGTATTGGTTTTATAACACCGAACGAATGTGTACCCGTTAACTTTTTCGCGCCATCAATTTTTACCGGCGGCAGTTATGGTGGTGGTACTTTTGCTACTCAAGCAGAAAAAGACTTTTTAATCGGTACACGTATGAATAGTACGACTGTAGAGCAAATAATGGCATCCGCATTTATGACGGGGGATTTATTTGATTTTGATAATGGCGGTATTGCCGTAGCAGCATTTGGTTTTGAATATCGTAAAGATCGTATTCAATCTGAAGCTGATATGTTAGGTGCTACGGGGCTTGTTGCTGCGGAAAACCCGTTAAGTGAAGGCGCTACTAGAGGTAGTCGTGATGTAACGGATGTGTTTGCTGAAATTTCATTACCTATTTCTATTGATAGCAGTTGGGCAAATTTATTTGAGGTTGAAGCAGCGTTGCGCTATACCGATGAATCTAATTTTGGCAGTGAATTGACAAATCGTGCACGTATCACATACAAACCAACAGAGTCGTTACTATTTAGTACGTCATACGGTACTTCATTCCGCGCACCTAACTTGAGAGAGCAATTTTTAGCGAGCCAATTTGGTGGTGAGAGTGGTAGTTCTGATCCTTGTTCGGTACCTGGCTCTTTAACAACAGATGGTCAATACGACCCATCTAAAGAGAACCGTCCACAGCAAGTTCTTGATAATTGTAATGCGACAGGTGCAGATTATACCGCGATAGGGTTAAGTGGTGTACCTACAATTCCAACTGTCTCTCAAGGTAATGCATTAGACCTTAAACCTGAAACATCCGAAAACGTTACTGCATCATTTAAATGGACGCCGGAAATAGACGGTGATTATGAATTTGATTTAGGTGTTACCTATTGGAGTTTAGAGGTAGAGGATACTATTCGTACCATCAGTGCTGCAACAATGCTTAAGCGTTGTTATGATTCGCCAAATTTATCTAGTCCATTTTGTGAGCGTATAGAGCGTAACAGAAACTCTGGTGATCCACGATTAAACTTTCCAAGTCTTGTAGATATTTCCTTTATCAACATTGGTGAAGAAACATCTAAGGGTGTTGACGTAAATACGCATTTTTCAACCGATCTTGGTGAAATAATGGAGATGCCAGTGCAAATGGTTTGGGTCAATCAATACACGTTGCAAACTGAACGTGAATTAACCATTTTCGCAGGTGAGCAAGCAGAAGATCTATTAGAAGATTTCGGTACGCCAGAACATCGTTTAGTATCAACGTTTAATTTCATATCCGGCGATTGGAATTTAATGCTGAAAGCTAATTACTTTTCAGAAACACATGCATCTGATGACGTAACTGATACTGCGCGTTGTGATACCTACCAAGTTAATGAAGATCTTGTTGGCAAACCAATGACAGTACCTGTGTGTGAAGCGGATGCAGCAGTGTATGTTGATACGTCACTTTCTTATGCAGGTGAGAATTATTCACTGACATTTGGTATTAACAACTTGTTTGATAAAGCCCCTGAGATGGTCGATATATCTGCTGGCTCTAACCGCGGTAATATGGTGACTTCTTCGGGCTACGACTTGTTAGGTCGCAGCTACTTCTTAAATGCTACTTACCACTTTTAGAAGGTATGGTAATAAAAACCAGCCTTAATGGCTGGTTTTTTATTTTAAAGGCAGATAAATATACATGGTAGCTTGATGTTTAGGCACATCTGGGTACATAGTAACGCGTTCAATAATACACGGAAAATCAGCTACTTCTTCACTACTGTTTGCTAACCAATGTCCGTAAAGGTAGTTTAATGCTTCACTCATTCCTTGATCTGCACCTTGATATGTTAGTTTTGCACAACGCATCTGAGGAATTACTTGGGTAAATATTTTATATTCTGCATCTGATATTTTACTTTTTGTTTCTGCACCAATATCAAAAATAAATTCTGCTGGTTCAGTCTCATTTGGATCACTAAACAAGAGATTAAACGTTTTAGATTTGCTTGGAGGCGTGTGGTGCGCTCTACGCCACTGGATAAAATGTTGGACACTAGCCATCAAATTCTCAGGATTGCCTTGATGGCGATACGTAGCAATGAGTGTTTGTTTGAAGTTAGTAATAGTTACATCAAAGTTCTGATTATATATCATCTGTTCTACCTTTTGATCTCGTTCTTTTTTATTAAGCCAAGGCTTTAATATTGGCTGCTTTCTGTAGTCACGAGGCGATTGCGTGAAAATTTGTTTAAACGCTCTACTAAAGGCTTCTAGTGATTGATAACCGGCATTAAATGCGATATCAGTAATATCATACTCACGAAAATATATTTGATAGGCAGCTCTCTCAAGTCGTTTGTGTTGAATGTACTGACGTAAGGGCTGATTGACATATGTACTGAATAGGCGGTGTAAATGAAACTGAGATATCCCCACGTGTTTGCTTAATTGCACAAGTGAAAGCGGTTCTGACAAGTTTTCGTTAATATAGTTTACAAGTAACTGTAACTTTTGGATGAATTTATTCACTAAATTACCTTAGGTGACCTTTTCTGTTACTTTACAAGGATAGTGTTAGGAGTACTTGATAAAACTTGCGAAAAAAAGCCAGCGTTAATTTGCTGGCGTTTTAATCGTTAAGAACCGTAATTTATTTTTCTACGAGAGAGAAAACGGTGTTTGCAATATCGGTATTATCTTGTAAACCTCTTAGCAAATCACTTTGATTACCAATAGCGAAAACAGGGACGTCGATAGCAGTATGTCCTGACGTTGTCCAACCGGTATTGGTTTTGTTGTCGATTATTTTATTTAACGCTTTATAAAGTGCAAAATGAACATTAGGTTTACGTTGTTCTTTTTGTTGCTCGGTTGATAATGCTTCGTATGTTTTTAATTTACGTTCAGCATTTTGCTTTGCCTTGGCAAGCGCAGCAACATCATCTTTTGAAATTTCTGTATTAGCTAATAGTTCTGCAATGTTAGCTTGATTAACCTCCATTGTAAGTAACTTCTCAGCTGCCGCATAAGTCGAAGACTTCATTTTTCTTAATAATTCTGGTGACCAACGATATTCACCTTTTGCTGCTAATGTTAATCCACCAGTACTATGATCAGCCGTTAGTACCACTTGCGTGTCTGGATGTTTAGCAACGTATTGCTCTAAGAAGGTGAGGGTTTTTGCTAAATCATGCATTTCAGCCATAGCACTGTTTATGTCATTACTATGTGCTGCCCAATCCACTTGGCTAGCTTCAATTAACATAAAAAAGCCTTGTGGGTTTTCTAAATGTTTAAGTGCCGTTTTGGTCATATCCAATAATTTTCCACCACTATTATCAATAGCAGGTGGAAGACCAACGTCAGCAAATAAGCCGAGCAGTTTATTATCAGTATTTGTCTGTGTTAACTGTTGAAAACTATCGATATATTCGAAACCAGCATTTTTAAACTCAGTCACTAAGTTGCGATCTTCTCGAATGAAATATTGCCAACCACCACCGAGTAATACGTCAAATTGAATATCATTATCAATATAACTGTCGGCAATTTCGTTGTAGTTTCGACGACTTTCATTGTGTGTAATATAGGCCGCAGGTGTCGCATGGTTAACTTGTGATGTCACTACAACACCAGTTTTTTTACCGTGTTTTTTTGCGCGTTGTAAAACCGTTTCAATATGCTTCTTTTCACCATCGACACTAATAGCGCCGTTATAGGTTTTTTCGCCCGTAGCCAAGGCTGTCGCACCTGCTGCGGAATCTGTAACTCGACCTGATACGTGATCAGGGTAGGTACTACTCATACCAACAAGGTGTCGATCGAATACAGTTTGTTCAACGTTAATCGTGATCGGGTCATCCGCATAATATCGGTAGGCTGATGTAAATGCTGGCCCCATTCCATCAGCAACGATCATAATAACATTATTTACTTTTGTTGATGTTTTAGGTGCTTGGGAAGGTTCTTGAGTAGCCGCACAACCTAATGTTAGTGAGGCTATTGCAAGAGCAGGAATAAATTTTTTCATTATAATTTCCATAAACTAGTGATCTGTAAGCAAGATATCTACCCAAACCAAACGATGGTCTGAAGATGCTTTACGTGAATCAATTAATCGATATTTTTCATCATCTTTGGTTGGCCAAAAGACCCCTGAATCAACAACGGTAAAGCCATGTTTTGATGGTAACACATAATCGGCACGCATCCGCCAATAGGCAGTATGATTTGCTGAAAATTGATTATCAGGCGTATGTAGTTTTGCGGCCTTACTTTGTGGCTTAGGGTCTTGTACTGACGGGTGATTTAATAATGCTTGTATACCACTATTAATAGCGTCACCTTCTACAGAAGATGCATTTAAGTCACCGGCAATAACAAATAAGTCCTGCTTTTTTAATCCGCCATAGTGATTATTATCATCATAAATATAATCGCTCTTGCCTGGCGTAATATAGTCTCGCCAAAAACGTATTTCATCATGGTTTCGCTTGCCATTTCTATCTTCTGGGCCATCAAAAACAGGTGGTGTTGGGTGGCTTGCCAATAGATGCAATGTTGTGTCGTAAATGCGAATAGGAATATCCCAGTGTGACTTAGATGAAAGTCTTAACGCATCCCAAGCTTCTTTACTGTAATAGTCCTCGCCAGTTTCAGGTAAGGTAGGCTTTAGTGCACCAGGCATATCCTTCCACTTAAAATGTTGGAAAGTACGGATGTATTTTGCGTCGATTGGATAACGAGAAAGTATTGCCATTGCATATTGACCGGGGAAGTGGCCAAAACCATGAGTATCAGTAGGGCGGGTAATATTACCATCGCCATTGGTGTCAACGGGTAATAATACGCCGGTATTGACTGGTGCTTGGTAAGAGAACGCATAGTTAATAGGTTTTTGCCCATTTTGGCTTTTTGACAGGTATTCGTGCATAAATTCTGCAAGCGCTTTACGTCCAACATTTCCCTTATTATCGATCTCGTTTATCAATAATATATCTGGGTTTATGCGTTGGATAATTTCGGCAATATTTTTAATCTGTTGATTGTTATTTGCTAAGGCGTCTGACAATTCGTCGCCTGTAATGTGCTTTTCACCTTTTTTAACATAGTTTGTGGCATCCATGCTTACGTTAAACGTAGCAACACGAATAGGTTGTTTTGCTTGTACATTTTGGCTTGTCATTAACAGTAGTAAACCTGTAATCGTAGTAAGTAGTTTCATGTTTATTTTATCTCTAGTCCTTTTAAAATAAAGCCTGTAAGAAACTGCGTAACATGCTCTATATCTTCGTCCTCATAATCTGCGCGATTCATTATCGTCAAAATTTGCGTTTCAAAATCAGCGTAGTGTTGCGTTGTAGACCAAATAAGGAAAATCAAACTAACAGGGTCCACTTCTGCCATTTTTCCTTCGTTAATCCATTGCTGGAATACTTTAGACTTCTCTCTAACCCATTTTCGTAAATAAGTGCGCGCAAATTCTTTTAAATGCTGTGCACCTTGGATAATTTCCATCGCATATATTTTAGATGCTTTAGGCTCTTTAAATGACATTCTTACTTTTGCTGCAACAAATTTTTCAATAGCCACTTTGGGGCCATCTTCATATAGAATATCACCAATCCCTTGATCCCACATATCTAATGTTTGCTCTAGTACTGCGTGATAAATATTTTCTTTATTTTTGAAATAATACAGTACATTAGCTTTTGGTAATCCAGCGGTATCAGCAATCGACTGTACCGTGGCACCTTTATACCCATTTGTAATGAACTCGTCTTGCGCAGCATCTAATATCTTTTGCTGGCTTTTAATGCGAATTTTACCTTGCTTTTTCGTTGAAATGTCAGTCATAAGTGTACTTATTATTATCGTTGTCTATTCGGTCGACTATTTATAGCCGCTTACACTACCAGAGATTGTAATATGCATGCAATCTCAACCGCTTAAATTGCGATGTTTTACGTAATTAAGTTTTAGTTAAGTGACAATTATAGCGCTTATTAACTATGATTAACAAAAGTCGCATATTTGCCTTGTATCAAGCATTGTAATATTTTTTTATTACCATTATTTGAATGTTTGGTTATTAAAAAAATATCATTTTAAGCTTGTTAAATATGGCGCTTAAACATTCTGGTTGATAAGTTGACTAACTGGTAAGGTTATATTTTTGTGATTTTTTATATAAATATTTTATTAATATTTGTATTGGTGAAAAAAAATCACTTGAACAGTGTATTTTGCTTAAGCTGTTGAATTTAAAATGGATAACAAGGTTTTTGTAGTGAGTGTAGGTGAAGTTAAATTTGTTATTTAACTTGTATTTATGTCTTATGTGAAATAATGTAATAAAAGTGTAAAAAAGGTCTGGTCTAATTTAAAAGAAAATAAAGACTTTAAACCGTACATTTTGTTGTGCTTTTTGAACACTTGGTCAACAAAATGTATGTCGTACAAAATAAAACATACACCAAGGGAAATTAACAACATGAAAACCCAACGCCTCTCACTTATATCTGGTGCAGTTATTCTTGCGCTTGGATTGTCTTCGCCGGCTATGGCTGATGATACGTCATCTTCTATGCGTGGTAATGTGCTTACTTCGGAAGGTTCGGCCGTAAAAGATGCGACTATTACAATTGTTCACGAACCATCAGGTACTACAAAAGTCTTGAAGGTAAATGAATCTGGTGCGTTCTCTGCTAGAGGTCTGCGCGTAGGTGGTCCATACAGTGTTACAATTGATTCCGATACGCATAAAGATAAAAAACTTGAAGGCATCTATATTACATTAGGTGATGTTTTTCGTATAAATGAAACATTGTCTAGTGAAGATATCGAGCGTATTGCTGTTACTGGAGCCGGTGAATTCTTTGACCCATCTAAAGGTTCATCAAGTATTTTTAGTGGCGACGCATTAACTAAATCACCAGCGTTTAACCGTGACTTAAAAGACATTGTTCGCCAAAACCCAATGGCTGTAGTGGGTAATGATGGTGTTTCGCTATCATTAGCAGGCTCAAACCCTCGCTACAATAGCTTGGCTGTAGACGGTGTAAACTTAAATGATGACTTTGGTTTAGCAGGTAATGGCTATCCTACAGAACGTTCACCAATTTCTTTTGATTCAATTGATCAAATTAGCGTTGCTGTTGCTCCTTTTACCGCGAAAGAAGGTGGCTTCTCGGGTGGTAAAATTAGTGTTGTTACTAAGTCGGGTACCAATGAGTTTCATGGCTCTATGTTTATGGAAAAGGCAAAAGATGCATGGGCAGGAGATCCTGAAAACCCTGAAACGGGTGATGACATTGACTTAAGTTTTGACGAAGAGTCTTGGGGGGCTACGTTAGGCGGTCCAATTATCAAAGATAAATTATTCTTCTTTGCTTCTTATGAAACTTACGAGTCGCCAAGTTCTGTTGATAAAGGCCCATCTGGTGCAAATGTTGCAAATACAGTAGATCAAGTTTCTCAAGCGGAAGTTGATCGCGTTGTTAGTATTGCACAATCAAAATATGGTTATGATGCAGGCAGTTGGAATAATTCTATTCCATTAGAAGATGAAAAATATTCATTAAAATTAGACTGGAATATTAATGTTGACCACCGTACATCATTTACTTATTCACATGGATTTAGTAACAGTGCTGGTAACCAGGGTGCAGGACGTTCTGATGATTTATATTTATCATCTCATTGGTACAACCGCTCAAATGAATTTGACACGTATGTAGGTCAATTATTCTCAAACTGGAACCAAGACTTTTCTACTGAATTCAAAGTGTCATATAAAGAATCGGTGAACGGTCAAGTGCCTTTAGGCGGCTTAGACTTCGGTGAAGTGAAAATTGAAACGATAAACGGTGGAGAAATAATGCTTGGTGCCGATGACAGTCGTCATGCAAACAAGCTTACCAATGAAACATTTCAGGTTCGTGCAAGTGGTGAGTATTTATACGAAGACCACGCGATTTCATTCGGTTGGGAGTATGAATCTGTTGATGTATATAACATTTTTATGCAGCATTATTTAGGATCTTGGTACTTTAACAGCATTGATGATTTTGAAAATGGTGTAGCCGATTGGTTTGAATATCAAAACAACCCAAGTTTAAACCGTGATGATGCAGCAGCGTCATTCAGTTTAAGTAATCATGCGTTATACGTTGAAGATAGTTGGGATATTTCCGACACATTCAATCTAACTTATGGTTTACGATATGAATTAACCACTAACTCAGATAAGCCAAATGCAAACCAAGGCTTTAAGGATCGTTATGGCTACTCAAACGATGAAAACTTAGATGGTTTAGATTTATTTATGCCACGTGTTGCATTCACATGGGATGCTACTGATGAGCTTACTATTCGCGGTGGCTTTGGGCGCTTTAGTGGTGGTCGTCCGAATGTATTTATCTCAAATGCGTTCACAAATGATGGTAGTCGAATAGCGTTATACAGAACATTTGGTGACGCTATTGCTGAAAATACTTTTTTACAAAATGCTGATCCAAATAGCATTCCACAACATGCACAAGATCAAATTGCTAATTCAGTGTTAGGTGGACCAAACTCTAACATTGATATGATTGATCCTAACTTTAAAATCCCAACAACTTGGCAGTATAGCTTAGCAGCAGATTATGTTGCTGATTTCTCTGCGATTGGCTTAGGTGAAGATTGGCGTTTAAGTGCAGAAGTATTATATAAAGATAATGAAAGAGACATGATTTGGTCTGATTTATCACGTACGTTAGATACCTCAAAAGGTAACAACGGTTATACGGTTGAAGGTCGTCCGATTTATACTTTTGCTGATCCAAGCCGAGATGCTCGTGATGTTATGTTAACAAATACCTCTGGTGGTCATTCGTTAATTGAAACCTTTAGTTTAGCGAAAAGCTGGGATAATGGTTTTAAAGCAAACTTCTCTTATACACATTCATCAATTACGAACAAAATTGATGCAACGGGTACTACAACCAATACTGCGTATAACTATAACCCAGTGATAGATCCGGAAAACCCAGAAGTGGGTACATCTGCATACGAAGTTAAGCATAGATTAACGCTTAATTTATCGTATAACACTGAAATCATTGAAGGCTACAACACAGCATTTCATATGTTTTGGGAACGTAAAGCAGGTAGACCATACAGCAACTTACTTGGCTGGAACAATCGTGACGGTATCTCAGGTGAGCTTGACCTAACCAGCGCAAACTTACCATACGTACCAACCGGTGCTGACGATGCTGCGGTAGATTTCGTTAACGGTTTAAGTTACGACGAAGTGATGGCTGAATTTAGTAAAGTAGGTATTTCATCTGGTGGTGGATACGTTGCTAAGAATGGATTCAGAGCGCCGTGGACTACAACGTTGGATCTTAGATTAGAACAAGAAATTCCAGGCTTTATGGAAGGTCACAAAGGCTTAATTTACTTTGATATTAAAAACGCGCTAGCTATCTTTGATAAAGATGCAGCACGTATGTATCAATTGCCATTTGGTCAATCTGCAACAGAAGTTATTGATTATAGCATTAATGATGCAGGTCAATATGTATATGAAAGTGCTAATGTTAGCCAAGGTGAATCGCCTGTTGAGTGGAAAGATCGTGAGTCTACTTGGTCTATGAAAATTGGTATTAAGTACGTTTTCTAAGTTGAGTTAACACACGTTAAAAAGCCAACAGATTATCTGTTGGCTTTTTTTATGGAATTCGTTAAGATAAAACCTGACCAATTGGTTAATTTATTTTAAGGTTGTACATGCAAAAGAATAAGAATACCCCAAGTATTGATGCGTTAGTAGATGCTGCAAAGATTGCTTATAACAGTGCATACGCGCCATATAGTCAATTTCAGGTAGGCGCAAGTTTGCTTACAAAAGATAATCAAGTCTTCAATGGCTGCAATGTTGAAAATGCGTCGTATGGTTTAGGTGTCTGTGCAGAACGTAATTGTATTGCTAATGCTGTTGTGCATGGATGTCAAACCTTTACTCACCTTGTTGTTTACACTGAACAGGAAAAGCTTACGCCCCCTTGCGGTGCTTGTAGACAAGTTATTGCTGAGTTCATGCTTCCAGAAGCAAAAATCACGTCTGTAAATCACTTGAATCAAAGGAAAGAATGGTCGGTAGCCCAACTATTACCGGACGCGTTTTTACCTAGAGACTTAACATAAGGAGTCACTCATGTTACCTCAAGAAATAATACGTCTAAAACGTGATGGTAAGCCACTTAGCACTGTGCAGATAAATTTTTTTGCATCAGGGTTAGTTGATGGTTCATTTAACGATGCACAAGTGGGTGCAATGGCAATGGCTATTTTCCAAAACGGTATGGCAACCGAAGAAGTTATTGCATTAACCGATAATATGATGCGCTCCGGCGATGTTTTATCATGGCCTGAGTTAGACGGCCCAGTCGTTGATAAACATTCTACAGGAGGTGTAGGTGATAAAGTAAGCTTTATGTTAGCAGCTATTGTTGCCTCTTGTGGTGTTTATGTCCCTATGATCTCAGGTCGAGGGCTAGGGCATACAGGTGGTACATCTGACAAATTAGAAAGTATTACCGGCGTAGACATTCAACCAAGTGTTGCACGCTTCAAACAGTTAGTAAAAGAAAATAATATGGCGATTATTACTCAAACTGATCGCTTAGCACCCGCAGATAAAAGACTGTATTCCATTCGTGATGTAACGGCTACGGTTGAGTCTATTCCTTTGATTACAGCGTCTATTTTGTCAAAAAAACTTGCTGCTGGGTTAGATTCTTTAGTTATGGACATTAAAGTGGGTAATGGGGCTATGATGTCTGATCTGGAAAATGCGCAGGCATTAGCCAAATCAATTGTGAGTGTCGCTAATGGTGCCGGCGTTAGTACACAAGCTATAATTACAGACATGAATCAAGTACTAGGGTTTACTGCTGGCAATGCGCTAGAAATGGTTGAAACGGCAGATTATTTAACTGGGGCTAATCGTTGCCCAAGGTTACATGGTGTAACAGTAGAGTTGGCGTGTGCGATGTTAATAAGTGCCGGTGTGACTCAAGACAAAGGCAGCGCTGAAGCTTTAGTTGAAAAGGCACTTTCTTCTGGAGAAGCTGCAGAGCGATTTAACCGCATGATTGCACAATTAGGTGGGCCTGCTGATTTTATTGCCGATCCTTGGAAAATGATGAAAAAAGCTAAGGTAGTTCACGAGATTCTAGCGCCGGTAAGTGGCTACGTCAGTAAAATGGATACACGAGCAATAGGTATGCTAGTTGTGGCGATGAAAGGCGGTAGAACAGCAAATGGTCAACAAATAGATCATAGTGTAGGGTTTGATGCTATTTTACCTATTGGTACGAAAGTAAGTGAAGGTGATGTAGTCGCTCGCTGTCATGCAAATAGTGCAGAAGAGGTTAAACAAGTAAGTCAGGGCTATATCGATGCTTTAACATTTGCTGACAGTGCTCCTGAGCAAACACTCATTTATCAACATATTGTTTAAAACGTCCTCTGAAATTAAAAGCACTTTTTTTGTCTACTCAAAACCACCTCTATGGAGGTGGTGATCGTGCTGTCAGGGCTTCGCCTGTAAAGCTTATTTTTAAAAGTTCAAGTATCTTTTTAATGTTAAATTGCAGTGATGGAGCTTCTCGACACATACGAGTGGTGTGACGAGCATTGGTCATCGGGAAACAATCAATTTTTCCTCCGTAATGCTTATCGGCACACCGACAATATAAAGAGATAAACAATAATTGAAAGTATTTTACGATGAAACTCAGTAAACGCTGAAAGACATAAGCGCCGTTACAGGTAGTCATGTCAAAGCCAACTGATATGCTGGTGGATTATTTACTAAAAACTTCATCTTTTCTATAAAGTTATTTGTTCTTTAGCCGATAGTAAGTTGTCAGCAGCATTGTAGTGAAATAACTTTGACTAAAATAGTAACAACGCATAATCCGCTAATAGAGGAAGCACAATTAGGTCAACGCCTGAATGAATCGGTGCGTACGCCTGGTCATAGCGATTTTTCGTTAATGCTAGCGATGTTAGTTGAAGATGTGCGCATGCATAGTCAGTTTCAACTACCTCATGATGATATCAATGAACCCGAAATAAATGATGACAAGCTCAGAAATCATTTTTCACTGCCTCCCAAAGCACCTATGGCATTAACAGACCTCACGCAAATTTCTCAATATGGTCAAGCTGACTTGGTTGAGCAAGGGTTACTGTCGAGTGTGCATTTATCGAATGCACTTAATGAAAAGGCCATTGCTTTTAGAAATGACAAGCGACATATTCCAAGCAATATTATCGAAAATACAAATCTATACTGCCAACTCAAACATAAAAATGCTGATGCATTGCCGAGTAAACGTAAAGAATTCGATGCTAAGTCTTGGATACAATCATTGCAAAATACTATTGTCAACGCGCCAATTGTTGAACAAATGATTTAATAGCTAAAATTGGTGGTTAAAAATGAGCTAAATTATCACCTCTATAGTTCATTCAATCATGCAACTTATCGCTAACCTTCAATGGTTCAAGGTATTAATTTGGTATATTTACACCTAATAAGTTCTCTAATTACATTAGGTTAGCAGTTAACCTGTTATGATAACTTTCAGCCTCTCTTGATGAGAGGCAAAAGTAGGGCGTTAACAATCTAGCGCTAATTTATCTACGGTGGCTGAACAGGCTGGTAAAAACGTTTCTAAAAAATAACTGACCTCAGGTAAGTCTTGTTTTAATTCATCAAGCTTTCGGCCTAAACGCTCTTCTACATGGTCAAATTCATGGTTATTATGATTAAGCTCATCAACGGCTTTTATATAAGCTACAAGAATGTCAGCGGCCTTGACGAGTGCCTTATATGCTGGATCAACATGATCTTGAACAATAATATCGTAAAAAATGGATTGAAACTCTTCAGGTAATGATTGCAAGCATTCGCGTTCAGCGTGCGATTCAATCTTTTTAAATTCTCTCGCAATTTCCGGATTAGCGTATTTGGTTGGCGAAACAATATCGCCATAACGGGTTTCGCTTGCTTCATGATAAAGCGCTATCGTAGCGGCTCTATCTGGATTGATAGTACCACCAAATTTTTGGTTTTTTATCACCGCTAGCAAATGCGCGACTATGGCTACTTGGTGTGAATGTTCAGCGACATTTTCGGGCTTAACACAAAACATTAACGCCCAACGTTTTATTAAAGGCATGCGGAACATCCATGCTAAAAACGTACTTTGTTTCTTCGATTTTAGCTTTGCCATTAGAGCCCCTTTTTATGCTTGTTTATAGGTACTAAAAAAATGTTTGATCCGTTCTAATGCTGGTATCAGTTCATCTTCATGCGGTAAGAAAACCAAACGGAAATAATTTTTTTGTGAAATATTAAAGCCACTGCCGTGCACGACAAGTATCTTTTCTTGTTTTAGTAAATCAAGTACCATTTTTTCGTCGTTGGTAATGTTAAATTTATCAGCATCTACTTTGACAAATAGATACAAAGCACCCATTGCTGCATTACAAGATAAACCGTCAATTTCATTTATCATCTTATGGGCAATATTACGCTGTTTAATGAGTCGGCCATTCCCAGTAATTAATTCATTGATACTTTGGTAACCACCTAGTGCGGTTTGTATAGCATGTTGGCAAGGGACGTTGGCGCAAAGTCGCATTGAAGCCAGTATATTTAAGCCTTCTAAAAAGTCTTCTGCGTGCAGCTTTGGTCCTGTAATGACCATCCAACCGGCTCTAAAACCTGCGATACGATAATTTTTTGAAAGCCCTCCCATTGTAATGATAAGTACATCACTGGCTAAGCTTGCTGTAGGAATATGCTTTGCGTCATCGTATAAAATTTTGTCGTAGATTTCGTCACTAAAAACAATGAGTTGATGTTTTCGTGCTAACGCTAGTAAGCCTTGTAACACTTCTTCTGAATAGACTGAACCTGTTGGGTTATTTGGGTTAATTAATACAAGCGCTTTTGTATTTTTATTAATTTTGCTTTCAATATCAGCTAAGTTTGGATACCAGTGATTGTCTTCATCACATTGGTAATGCACAGGTGAGCCACCAGATAACGACACTGCTGCCGTCCAAAGTGGATAATCAGGTGCTGGTATTAACACTTCATCACCATCATTTAATAAGCCTTGCATGGCCATAACGATTAACTCGCTAACACCATTGCCAATGAAAATATCATCAACATTTAAGCCAAGAATTCCATTTTGCTGAAAATATTGCATTACTGCGACACGAGCAGAATATATACCTTTAGAGTCACAATATCCTTGTGCTGTAGGTAAGTTGTGAATAACGTCTTTTAAAATATCATCAGGTGCTTCAAAACCAAACGGTGCGGGATTACCGATATTTAATTTTAAAATCTTATGTCCTTCGTCTTCTAAACGTCGGGCTTCCGCCGCAATCTGTCCTCTAATTTCGTAACAGACATTATTGAGTTTGGAAGATTTTTTGACATTTTGCATTATTGACTACTTTACCTAAATTGTGGATTTTAATTACTTCCTATTGTTGCCAATTATTTACAGTATTGAAACAGTTACTTGCATTTTTTTTATAGCCTTTTATCCGAAAGTCTATAATCTTGTTATTAACATAGCTTTTTGGAGGGTGTTATGCCATTACCTCTACTTTGGTTGGGTGCTGCGGCGGTATCTGCATTAGCCATTAAAGAATTGTCTGATGACCGGAAAAAACAACAACAGCGCCGTATTAGGTACGCAAAACCACAGCGTTTGAAAGATTTAGCTAGGCATGAATTTCCTGTGGCTATTTATCCTTCTGACTTAATGTCTACCGAACAAGCCGTAAAACCTGAAATAGGATCTTTAGTCTGTTGTGGCATCGGAGGGTTACTCGATCATACTGGCATATGGGTTGATGATGACACCATTATTGAGCTTGATGGTGAGGGACTTATTAAGCCTATATCATTAGCGCGCTTCACGAAAGAACGTTCAGGTAATCAAGTTTTTATTGCATGTGATTCAAGTGCTAAACCTATTGCGTGCGAATACGCAGCGGAGCGAGCTATTTCACAAATTTACCAATATCGCGACTACCATTTAATTGAAAATAATTGTCATCAATTTATCTGGCAATGCTTTTCACCGAATGGTGAAAAGATCACAACGTTTAAATCATTAAATCTTAAATTAGCGCAAAAATTTGATAAAACAATTTATTGGGATTTACTTGATGCATAAGTCTTTCATGTTTTACTGAATGCAGTACACTATCTTCCATTGTTAATAAACCATTACATAGACTTTTGAAAATACTGCTTCGATCTTTTATAGCGATAGCATTTCTGGGTATATTGGTGCTTGTTACACTGATATTTTCTGCTTTACAGTCTCAACCCAAAAATGTGCAATTACATCAAATATCTCCAGAGGGTGCTAAACAAAGCCAACAGTTACTTAAAAAATTAGTGGCTAGCGGTAAAACGCAAGGGCATCAACAAATACGTATAACAAAAGATGAGTTAGATGGTCTAGCTGCACTACTGCATCGTGCTTTGCCACATGTCGCCGCTAATGCCGTACTAAACAAGCAGCACCTGACATTGTTCTCTACAATTACCTTGCCATTACCAGACATTATTAAACACCTTAATGTATCAATTGTTATATTACCTTCAAAAGAAGGACTAAAAGTTAAGGAGTTTTCTGCCGGCCACTTAACGATAAATGGTCGTTATTTTATTTCAACACTAAGTTATTTCGTTGATGTTTTTATTAAACCCAACCTGCTTAGTGATATGTTGGCAATGATTAAAAAAGTAGGTGTAAATGCGTCTTATGTAGAAGCTGACTTATACATGGATAACCGTCTAATAGATCGAAATAATGATAACTCGGTATTAATAAAACTTAGAGACGATCTTGCACTGTTTGGTGACGCTAAGGAGATTAAACTTTACTATCAAGTTTTGGCAAACTTTGCAGAAACGCAAAAAATGAAAAGTTCAATCGCAGGGTATATTCGTGAAGTGTTTTTATTTGCTCAACAAAGGACTCACTCAGAAATTGATACCAATGCACTATTACAGAATCAATCGGCGATTATGGCGCTTGTGATTTATTTTGGTACAGATAGATTTGAAATGCTGGTGGGTGACATTATAGGTGATAATGTTGCGCAAATTACCCGTCGTAATCGCATACGCTACAACACGCGTCTACAAGGACGTAAGGATTTACAAAAACACTTTATTTACTCAATGGCACTACAAATGTTTAGTAGTTTAGGTGCTAGCGATGCTATTGGTGAGTACAAAGAGTTTCTGGACAGTAATGGCGGAGGTTCAGGCTTTAGTTTTGCTGATTTAATGGCTGATAGGGCAGGTACGCGTTTAGCTAAAATCGTTGTTGCGAATGAAGGTAAAGCGTTACAAGCACAAACAATTTTAACCAACATAACCGACGAATCTCTATTGCCCAGCATAGAGGGGCTAGATGAAGGAATATCGCAACAAGAGTTTGTCAAAGTTTATCAAGGAATTAATCATAAAGGCTACCAACAAACATTACGTGACATAGACGCTCGTATTGAATCATTACCCTTGTACCAGCTAGGCTGGTAAAAGAAATTGCAGCTTTATTTAACGTGGCTCCCCTGATCTGATTTGAACAGGCGACACATGCAAGTTTAAAACAGTACAGTCCACCGCATTAGCGGTAGTGTTTAATTAAAAGGGATAGTACCTTAGATATAAAAAAAAGCCGCAATAAATTGCAGCTTTTCTTAAAGTAGCTCCCCTGATCTGATTTGAACAGGCGACACATGCAAGTTTAAAACAGTACAGTCCACCGCATTAGCGGTAGTGTTTAATTAAAAGGGATAGTACCTTAGATATAAAAAAAAGCCGCAATAAATTGCAGCTTTTCTTAATGTGGCTCCCCTGATCTGATTTGAACAGGCGACACATGCAAGTTTAAAACAGTACAGTCCACCGCATTAGCGATAGTGTTTAATTAAAAGGGATAGTACCGTAGACATAAAAAAAGCCGCAATAAATTGCAGCTTTTCTTAATGTGGCTCCCCTGGTCTGATTTGAACAGGCGACACATGCAAGTTTAAAACAATACAGTCCACCGCATTAGCGGTAGTGTTTAATTAAAAGGGATAGTACCTTAGATATAAAAAAAGCCGCAATAAATTGCAGCTTTTCTTAAAGTGGCTCCCCTGGTCTGATTTGAACAGGCGACACATGCAAGTTTAAAACAGTACAGTCCACCGCATTAGCGGTAGTGTTTAATTAAAAGGGATAGTACCGTAGATATAAAAAAAGCCGCAATAAATTGCAGCTTTTCTTAATGTGGCTCCCCTGGTCTGATTTGAACAGACGACACATGGATTAACAGTCCACCGCTCTAACCAACTGAGCTACAGGGGAATAATTTGTTTTGGCTTTCGCCTTATAACCGCACTAACTATGAATATTAGATGCCATTATATTTAAATAGTGGCTCCCCTGGTCTGATTTGAACAGACGACACATGGATTAACAGTCCACCGCTCTAACCAACTGAGCTACAGGGGAATCATGTTTAGAGATTGTATCTCGTCAACGGGGCGGAATATTAATGGCAGCTAGTCGGTGTGTCAACACTAAATTAAGAAAAAAATCATTTATACGATTGTTTGCTCGTTTTACGTTCAGTCTGGCGGATTTGCCATCAAAGATTGCTGATGCTTTCAACAGTGTAATTTTACCTCTCTGTTTATCCAAGTTATCCACGAAATCTGTGGATAACTACGTGGACTAAAGTGTAATAAAACGTTTTTACTGGCTTGTATCTTTATTTTTATGTTTAGTTAAACTGCACAAGAATTTTTGTTAAAACTATATTAAACAATGGCTTAAAGTGTATTCTTGTTGTTTTGTGATGGTGTTGTGTTATTTTTACGCAACATCGCATTTTTATAATATTTTGTGCATTACTGCGATGAAATACACAAACATTTTCATTTTTGTTATTTCATAAACATGAAAAACCATTATTGTGTTTAAGAAGTTTTTAAGATTGATGTGAAAGTTAATTTTTACATAGCGAGTCTTCTAAGTATCTTTTACAATACACCACTCACTTTTCATGGTGGTAACCTAAAGTAACATAAGTAATGGCAGCGGAAAAAAACAACAGACAAATAAACCTTCTTAAAGATCCTGTCGGTCAAACGTTAAAACAAATGACCATCCCGATGATTTACGGCATGATTTTGTTAATGACATTTAACCTCGTTGACACTTTTTTTGTTAGTTTATTAGGAACGCAGCCTTTGGCTGCAATTAGCTTTACTTTTCCTATTACGTTTACCGTAATCAGTTTGACCATTGGTTTAGGTATTGGCACCTCTGCGGTCATTGCAAAATCGTTAGGTAAAGGAGATGACAGCTTTGCCAAATGCTCTGCTACTTCTGCATTAATACTCGCCGCGGTTGTGGTTGGTATTTTGTCTTTTACTGGATACTTACTGACAGATGAAATTTTTACTTTGCTTGGAGCAAGTGAAGACTTATTACCCGAAATTCGTAATTATATGGATCTATGGTTTCTCGGTAGTGTATTTTTAATTGGTCCGATGATAGGTAACGCAATTTTACGCGCAAGCGGTGATACTAAAACGCCAAGTATTATTATGGGCGTAGGCGGGATAATAAATGCTATTTTAGATCCAATCTTTATTTTTGGTTTTGGTCCAATTGAAGCTATGGGGATTAAAGGTGCCGCTTTAGCAACGTTAGTTTCGTGGATTTTTGGCTTGGCATATGTGTTGTACATAGTTGGTTATCAACGAAAGCTTATACATACTACTCTTGATTTATTTAGTACTTTTTTTAAAGCGTCTAAAACTATTTTACACATTGGCTTACCTGCGGCTGGCGCCAACATGTTAACACCTATTGCAGCGGCTATTTTAACCGCAATAGCTGCGACATATGGAGAACCTGTTGTTGCCGCATTTGGCGTGGGTACAAGAATAGAGTCAATTGCTTGTTTAGTGGTTTTAGCGCTTTCAATGACCTTACCGCCGTTTATCAGTCAAAACTTTGGAGCAGGTCATATGCATCGTGTTCAGCAAGGTTATCAAACGTCGATTAAATTTGTCATGATTTGGCAAATTGCGATTTATTTAATATTAGTGTTGTCAGCGCCACTGATTGCCAACACCTTTACTGATGAACAACATGTTGCAGACATTATTAAACTTTTTATTTGGATATTGCCGTTAGGCTATGGTTTTCAAGGCATTATTATTCTTACCAATTCGTCTTTTAATGCCCTTCATAAACCAATGGTTGCGCTAATGCTTAGCATATTGCGATTATTTGTTTGTTATGTACCTTTGTCCTACCTAGGCAGTTTATGGTATGGCGTTGAAGGCTTTTTTATTGGCGGTTTAATTGGTAATGTGTTAATGGCAGCAATTTCTTATAAGGCATTTGCAAAGCAATTTAATGACATTTCTTTCGCTCCAAAGGTTGTTTCTGAATGAAATCTTTAAAAATCGTTTCCGATTATACGCCCAGTGGTGATCAACCAACGGCGATTTCAAAGTTAGTTGAAGGTATAGAAGATGGCTTAGCGCATCAAACGTTATTAGGCGTAACGGGATCAGGTAAAACCTTTACGGTTGCTAATGTTATCCAGACACTCAATCGCCCAACAATGATGTTGGCGCCTAATAAAACCTTAGCTGCGCAGCTATATGGTGAAATGAAAGAGTTTTTTCCTAATAATGCGGTTGAGTATTTTGTTTCATATTATGATTATTATCAGCCCGAAGCCTATGTACCTACAACAGATACTTTTATAGAAAAAGATGCTTCTATCAATGATCATATTGAACAAATGCGATTATCTGCGACTAAAGCTCTGTTAGAAAGAAGAGATGTTATTATCGTAGCATCAGTGTCGGCTATCTATGGTTTGGGGGATCCCGATTCATACCTAACGATGATGTTGCATTTACGTCAGGGCGACATTATTAACCAACGTGATATATTGCGTCGCTTAGCAGAGCTTCAATATACACGCAACGATGTTGCTTTTCAGCGAGCAACCTACCGCGTGCGCGGTGATGTAATTGATATTTTTCCTGCTGAATCTGATCGGTTAGCTTTACGTGTTGAATTATTTGATGAAGAAATTGAACGTATTAGCGAGTTTGATCCTTTAACAGGACAAGTTGAACGCACGCTAGCACGCGTAACCGTTTATCCAAAAACACACTATGCAACGCCTCGTGAAAAGATTTTAGCGGCAGTAGAAAACATAAAAGTTGAGCTGAAAGAACGGGCAACCCAATTAAAAGATAACAATAAATTAATTGAAGAGCAGCGCATCGTACAACGTACACAGTTTGATATTGAAATGATGACAGAGCTTGGTTATTGCTCTGGGATTGAAAATTACTCTCGTTATCTTTCTGGCAGGGCACCAGGGGAAGCGCCTCCGACACTCTTTGATTATCTACCTGATGATGGCCTACTTATCATTGACGAGTCACACGTCACCGTACCGCAAATTGGCGCAATGTATAAAGGCGATCGCTCTAGAAAGGAAAACCTGGTTGAATATGGATTTCGACTGCCTTCTGCACTTGATAATAGGCCAATGAAGTTTGATGAATTTGAAGCGTTAGCACCACAAACAATTTACGTATCTGCAACGCCGAGTGATTATGAATTAGAGAAGTCGAGTGGCGAGGTTGCAGAACAGGTGGTCAGGCCTACAGGTTTGTTGGATCCTGAAATTGAAGTGAGGCCTGTAGATACACAAGTTGATGATTTGTTGTCAGAAATACGTATTCGTGTTGCTATTGGTGAGCGAGTGTTAGCTACGACATTAACAAAAAGAATGGCCGAAGATTTAACAGAGTATTTAGACGAACATAACGTAAAAACGCGCTATTTGCATTCAGACATTGATACCGTTGAACGTGTGGAAATTATTCGCGATTTTCGTCTTGGACATTTTGATGTTTTGGTTGGGATAAACTTGTTAAGAGAAGGCTTAGATATGCCTGAAGTTTCCCTTGTTGCCATATTAGATGCAGATAAAGAAGGTTTTTTACGTTCTGAGCGTTCACTTATTCAAACTATAGGGCGTGCAGCGCGGAATATAAATGGTAGAGCCATTTTATATGCTGATCGTATTACCGGATCTATGAGACGTGCAATTGATGAAACAAATAGAAGAAGAGAGAAGCAGGAACAGTACAACAAGCTAAATAATATTACGCCAAAAGGTGTTATTCGACGCATTACAGACGTGATGGACGTTGGTGATACGCCAGAAGCAGCGTTGATCAAAATGAAAAATAAAGCGGCAGAGCCTGACGCTGATTATAAAGTATTATCAGTTAGCGAAATTGATGAGCAAGTCAAACAGCTTGAAAAGCAAATGATTGATCATGCTCAAAATTTAGAATTTGAACAAGCAGCAAGCCTAAGAGATGAGATTGCTAAACTGCGCCAACAACAACTAACAGTGTAAGAAGTAAGCTGCTTTATTGATTGTTGGCGTGGTAATTTACCTTAGCTCAAACATGGTGTAATTTGAAATGACATTGGAAATTGCTTCACTGTTGCAATTACTAAGATGGCTAATGTCTTCGATGATTTTATCTTGAATATCAACCGGAAAAAGCATTAATTGCTCTAGATATAAATGTGCTTGCGTTTCATTGTTATTGGCCATTAACTCTGCTAAACGACTGGCATGACTTCTCCATATTGCACTCATAAGCTTTACCTCACAAAAAACAAGGTGATTATTCTCCTTGTTGTAAACCTAAAACGGTCGGGTAGACCATTCTATTAAGTTTAGCTTAGTGTTGGTTGTTTTTTATACAGCTTTGTTATTAAAAATATGCTTTATTAAAGTTCTACTATAATAGCGATCTAATCGTTTGTTATTTGGTACTTTTCTAAACGATATAAAAATGCTTTGTAAGACATTTGTAGATATTTAGCCGCTTTTGTTCGATTGCCTTGATGCATTTTTAACGTTTCAGCTAAGCAATGGCATTCAAACTGCTCCCAATTAAACCCTTCGGGCGGTAATGAAAAAGTGGGTATATCGTTTGCTAAGTTGCTTTTTATGTCGCTTGCACCGGTTAACTCTGTATCATCATCGAGTAATACAAATCGTTCAATGCGGTTTGATAACTCTCTAACATTGCCTGGCCAGTGATAGTCTAAAAGTTTACGGTACATGGCTTCTGTTAATGCCAACGGTTGGCATTGATGTTGTTTAGCATGTACTTGAATAAAATGATCTGCTAACAAAGGGATATCTTGCTGGCGTTCACGCAATGGTGGCATATTAATGGGGACTACATTTAATCGATAAAACAGATCTTCTCTAAAGTTTCCGTTTTTTACTTCTTGTGCCAAGTTGCGGTGGGTTGCGGCAATAACGCGAACATTTAACATGACCTCATCATTACTCCCGAGTTTGGTTATCGTGCTTTCCTGTAAGAATCGAAGTAGATGCGCTTGTAAACTTGGTGATAACTCTCCAATTTCGTCAAGAAAAATAGTGCCATTGTTGGCCGCTTCAAAGCGTCCTATTTTTGTGGTATTCGCACCTGTATAAGCGCCTTTTTCAGCACCAAATAACTCAGCTTCGGCAAGAGATTCAGCAATGGCTCCGCAGTTTATCGCGACAAACTTTTCGTTTTTGCGAGCACTTTTATCATGCAAGGCTCTTGCTGCAAGTTCTTTACCTGTGCCACTTTCACCTAAAATTAGTACGGTGGCATTAGTGCCTGAAATTTTCTCTATGCGTTGATATACGGCTTGCATTGCAGGCGTTTTTCCTACCAAGCCTACGAGTTGCTTTTGTTCACTGAGTTGTGCATTTAACGACTTGTTTTCGCCACGCAAAAGTTTGGCTTTTAGCGCTTTATCTATGGTTAATAACAGCTCTTGTCGCTTAAAAGGTTTCGGAAGGTAGTCATCTGCTCCTTTTTGCAGTGCCTCGACAGCATGATTTATCGTGCCGTAAGCGGTGGCTATTACGAACCCTAAATCGTTTTCTTGTTGTCTTATATAGTTAAGTAAATCAATCCCCGTTAATTCTCCTAACTTCCAGTCAGAAAAAATAACATCAAAAGACTGTTTTTTTGTGAGTAAAATAGCTTCTTCTACACAATCTGCGCTAGTAACGTTAAAGTTACTGGCAATCAAAATATCGCAAATTAGTTGTCGCTGATCCGGCTCATCTTCAACCACTAAAATATGATATTGAGCGGATAATTCAATCATGATTTTACTCCAAACACTGCGCGAGCGGTGCAACCTATGTCTTGGTTATTAGTTAGCGTAAGGTCACCTTTGTAGTGTAACGTGATTAAACGATTAGCAATATATAAGCCCATGCCAGCACCTTCAGGTTTAGTTGAAATATGCGGTTGAAATAATTGTTGTTTAATATGGGGCGCTAAACCAACACCATTATCTTTCACTTTAATTTCGACACCTTGTTGTAAAACATTGGCTGTAATTGTGACGTTATCGCCAGTTTCAGATGCTTCACAGGCATTATTTATCAGTGTATGTAAGATACTTCTTATTTCTGACTCTGCGCCCTTTATCGTAAGGTTCTCTTTGACATTTACGGTAAATTCAATTGTTTTATGCATGGTCGACTTATATTCAAGAATAATATCTTGAATGACAGCTAATATCGGTACGTCCTCATCGCGTGATATACCATTAGCAGTGAGGGTGAGCAGTGCTTTTATGCTTTTATCTAAGTGTTGTATTTTGTGCTGAATAGTCGCGAGTAGTTTATGTTTATGCTCAAGATTAAGCGTATCATCTTCAAGTTGCTCAATGGATAAACCTATTGTGTGAATCGGGTTTCGTAACGCATGTGCTAAACCCCTGCTAACCTCACCAAGTTCAGCAAGGTGAGTCAATTCTTTATTTTGTTGCTCTGCTATAGAAAGTTGCTCTAATCGTTGTACTAGCGTATTAAAATGAGAAATAGTGGTGCGGATCTCTTTTACACCTACTTGCGCTACATGATGTTTATAGTCGCCTTGCGATAAGTGTTCAAATCCTTTGGTAAGTAATCTAAGTGGTTTATTAAATTGTGAACTTAACCAAAATGCGAATAATAGGCCTATTATAGCAACCGCAATCAACATCAGTTGAATTTTCTCAAATAACGCTTTACTGCTGTCACTAATACGGCTTGTAGATACCCAGGTTTGTTGGTGAATATTGGGTGACTTAACAACAAACGTTTTTAAGTCATCTGGAGAGAGTCGTTGTCTCTCAATATTTTGTTGATGAATATTATCTATGATTGTTTTGAATTCTTTCTTTAGTACATTTTTGTTAATGTGTACTTGTGTCTCGTTTTCCTGGTTTTTGGTATGCGACTGGCTTTGGTTTTTGGGTTTATCAATGGACTCTGTTGTTATATCGATAACCTTTTTATCATCAAAACGATACACTTTGACATTCGTACTTTTATTGTCAGAATTAACGACTTTTTCTTCAACTTGCCACGTTTGACTGCCTTCTTTAGGCATTTCAACGATAAAGTTTGTCGGTTGGTCATTTATTTGTTCTACCGCGAGTTCTATGACTTTTTCAGAGTATTGACGTGCTTTTAAATCAACTTCTTTAGCGATAGTGTTTTCGATCCAATACACTAATACTAATTGAACTAAGGTCAATAATGAGATCAATCCACCAATAAGTAAAAATAGATAGCCACGCAATGACATAAGGTACCAACATCTTAAAATTTAAATTCAACTATGCTGTAACAAGTATAATGCCAAGATAGTTATAAAAATTATTATAATAAAAACAACGCATTAATATAGCATGCTTTTCATGTTTTCTTGTTTAACCGTTTAATTGACTGATATCAGGAATAACGGTTCCCGATATCAGGAAATTTTTATTTGTTATGCAGCGGTTTATTTTCATTAATTATCTGTAAATTAAAGAAAATTATTCATTGGCATAGTCTTCGCTTTTATCCTCTGTGAAATGGTTATTGCATTTAATATTGGAAGGAAGAAAAAGATGAGAACAATAAACAAAACTACCCTAGCTATTGCGTTTTCCGTTTTAGGAGCCTTGAGCAGTATGTCTGCCATTGCAATGTCGACGGCAGAGATCAAAGAACATCGCATCGAGGTTATTGCTGATGGGGAGCAAGACGTTCAAGTATTTGTAAGCACCAATGGTGAGGTAACTGAGCTAGCACTACCTAAAGCGACTCTCAGTGATACAGTTGCACTAAAAGATGCGTTAAGTGATTTGCCAGAAGATTTACGTAATAAGGTGGCAGAACAACTGGGCAATATTCACCTAGATGCGAATATAGTAAAAATTCATTCAGATTCAAAAGCTATCACATCTTGGGCTGATGGTGATGCAGAACAAGTATTTGTTTTTGAGATAGAAGACGAGACTTCAGATAACAATATTGCTAAGAAAATTATCAAAAAATTTAAACATGATGGCGCGCATAAAGTCATAGAGATTAAAAGAAATGGCCACATGGGACCCGAGCTTATTATGAAGTTGCTCAAAAATGGTGAGTTTACGGTAGACGATTTAGACAAAATTCAACAGGCACTTGATGCAAAGCGTTAATTTCTAATTCATATTCAAACGCTTTTTTGCCACCTTACATTTAAGGTGGCTTTTTTGTGAACCTTTAAATGGCTTATACGGTTAACAAGCGCTCTATGTCATTAACAAGCTCTTCTGGTTTTGTTGTTGGAGCATAGCGCTTAACAACTTTGCCGTTACCATCGACAAGAAATTTGGTAAAGTTCCATTTTATTGATTTAGAGCCGAGAATACCTGGCGCTTCTGTTTTGAGGAATTTAAATAATGGTGCAGCATTTTCACCATTTACATCGACCTTATCCATTAACGGAAAGTTTATATTAAAATTGAGATCACAAAATTGTTGAATTGCTTCGTTATCACCTTTTTCTTGTTTACCAAACTGGTTACATGGAAAAGCAAGTATTTCAAAGCCCTTATCCTTATATTTTTGATAAAGTTCTTCTAATCCAGCATATTGAGGTGTAAAGCCACATGCACTTGCTGTATTTACAATAAGTACAACTTTATTCTTCAAACTATTTAACTCAAATGCTTGTTTTCTATTGGTTACAACTTGATATTGGTAGAAGTTGTTGCTCATCATTGGTTCCTGTGGTCGGATGTCTTGGTAACAATAATGGATAAAAGTTAATTTAACAACTATCCGATGTACTGAATCATGTTATAAACTATGTTTTCAGTATGTTGTAAAGAGATGGTTATGAAAGTAGCATTTATCGGGTTGGGCGTAATGGGTTACCCAATGGCAGGGCATTTAGTCAAAGCAGGGCATGAAGTCACGGTTTATAATCGCACGACAGCAAAAGCGGTAAGTTGGTGTGAAACCTTTGATGGTCAATATGCCGATACACCAGAGCAGGCCGCGCAAGGCTGTGAAATCGTGTTTGTTTGTGTGGGTAATGACGATGATGTTAGGCAAGTTTTAACAGGCGAGAACGGTGTTTTCTCCGGTTTAACTAAAGGTACTATTGTTGTTGATCATACTACCGCTTCAGCGTCACTTGCTAACGATATGCATAAGGTAGCACTTGAATATGGCGTAGGCTTTATTGACGCACCGGTTTCAGGTGGCCAAGCGGGTGCTGAAAATGGCGTATTAACCATCATGTGTGGAGGCGAACAAGCAGTTTTCGATAAAGTACAACCTGTAATGGATGCATACGCACGTTTTAGCCAATTGATGGGCGATATCGGCTCTGGTCAGCTTGCTAAAATGGTTAATCAAATTTGTTTTGTTAATACGGTTCAGGGGCTTGCAGAGGGGCTAAACTTTGCGCAACACGCAGGGCTTGATACCGATAAACTGTTAGCCACAATTTCTAAAGGAGCGGCGGGTTCTTGGCAAATGGATAATCGCGGTAAAACCATGTGCGATCGTGAGTTTGATTTTGGCTTCGCGGTTGATTGGGTACGTAAAGATCTTGGCATGGCATTTGATGAAGCTGAAAAACTCGGTGTTGATTTGACGATTACAAAACAACTCGATAAGTATTACCAAGAAGTACAAGCAATGGGCGGTAATCGCTGGGATACGTCGGCGTTGATAGCCAGATTTAAAAAACCAGAATAAAAACAGGAAAATAATATGCCAATTTTAACCTATATAAAAACATTACTCGTGGTGAGTTTTTTCGCTCACTTTTCATTATCAGCGAAAGAACAGGTGCTGCAGGAGTTAGATGCTTATTGGCAATATATGGCGACGACAGTTTCACAAGGGGACTTTGAAGGCTACGCGAGTACATTTCATCCGGATGCAGTTTTTGTAACAGATATTGCTAATACCAGTTACCCAATTGGTAATGCATTAGCGCGTTGGCAGCAAGGCTTTGTTGATACTAAAGCGGGGAAAATGCAAGCTGGCGTTGATTTTAAATTTACGCAGTCTTTGGTGAGTGAAAATACAGCACATCAAACAGGGTATTTTTATTATTACAGTATTGATAGCCAAGGTAAAAAGACACCTTTTATTGCTTATTTTAAGGCGTTATTAGTGAAAAAGTCGGGGAAATGGCAAATGATGATGGAGCATCATATAAAGCAAGTAGACCAACAAATATGGGATAACGTTAACTAGTCGCTCGAGTTCCTGAACCGTCAACAATTGTTCTTTTTGGCTTAGCAACATAAGTGTGAGAAGAAACGCATCGTAATTCGAAAAGGCACGCTAAGTGCCTTTTTTAATTTTCTAAAGTTGTAACTTAATAAGGTATTGTAACCTTTAAATACAATCTCTTCTTGTCTCATAATTAACATTTATGTAACAATTGTACAAATAGCAATGGACTGCTAACTGTTTTGGCCGTCCAAATTTTATCTAAAGGATGGTACTTGACTGTGATTAAAAATAAAGATGTAGTGTTGTTATCGATGCTAACACTCTTATCCGTAGGCTGTGGTGGTGGGGGTTCTAGTTCTGGTTCAACGTCTAAACAGGCAGCTAACACTGCACCCGTAATTTCGAATTTCAGTGAAACATCAGGGTATGAACGTGATGCCATCAGTGTTATTGCTAATGCATCTGATAGTGATGGCTCTATTGCAAGTTATACATGGCAACAAACAGCGGGTACCACGGTTTCTTCACTAGTTGACGATCAAAAGGAATTGTCTTTTATTGCGCCCTCGGTGTCAGAGGATGAAACACTAACGTTTACGGTGCAAGTAACAGATAATAACGGCGCATCTGCCAGTAAATCTGTCGATATTAGTATCAGCGCTTATGAAGCGATTGATAATGCTGCGTTTGAAGATAATGGTTTTAAGCAGTGTTTGCCAAGTTCAGCGGAGAATGATCTTGGTCTTGTTGAAATTAACTGTGATGGTATTGAATTTACTTCTTTAGCAGATTTAGCGTTGTTTCCTAACCTGAAAAGCGTAACAATTACTAACGCAAAATTAAGCAATGTAGCAACTTTTCCAAAGCTAGAACAACTTAACTATCTAGATTTATCAGGAAACTTCATACAAGATATTGACTCAGTTTTAGCGTTAACGTCACTTATTTATTTAGACTTAAGTAATAATCGACTTTATTCAAAAGACTACGACTTCGAACAACTCGCTGATTTAGAAACATTATTATTTAATAATGCTTTATATTACTCGGCGATTGACGCCAATATTTTTAGTGGATTGACTAAGTTGTCAGTGCTCGATTTAAGTAATGTTTATCTTAATAACCCGCAAACAATAGAAAATCTTGTTAACTTAACTGATTTGAAGCTATCAAATGTTGGTTCTCGTTTTAATGCATTAAGCTTTTTAGCAAAGCTAGAAAGTCTTACGCATTTAGACATTAGTCATAATAATTATGTTACCGATTTAAGTGCCTTAGCTTTAAAAGATTCGATAACACATCTTAAGTTAAATGGCATTGGTACAACTGACTTCACACCTATTAGTGATATGACCTCATTAGTATCGCTCGATATTTCTGATAATTACGCAGAAATAGACTTGAGCGAACTTCAAGGATTGATAGACCTAGAAGCACTAAATATGAATAATGTTAGGTCTATTAGTAACTTAGATAGTTTAAAGCAACTCACTAAGTTAAAAGAACTTTCATTGCAGCGTGCAGACTTGACTAGTGTTTCCTTTGTTGAGTCTTTAACCAATTTAGAAAAACTAAATATCCAAGAGAATAGTCGTTTATCTGATATCAGTGGGCTGTCTGCTGCAACACAATTGACTTATTTAGATCTTTCAAACAACCGTAATCTAGATGATATAAGTTCACTGGAAAACCTTACCAACCTTGAATATTTAAACATTGGGCGTTTGTATTATAACGCTGCAATTGATGTTTCTCCTCTTGCTGGCCTAACAAAGCTTTCAGCATTAATACTTGCTCATAATAGCTATGAAAATCTTGACCAGCTAGTTAATTTAACCGCGCTTGAAGAACTTTCTATTAGCTCGGCCAATATAAAGACATTGTTTGATATGAAAAATCTACTGTCGTTGAAATCAGTTGTGTTGGAAGGGCTATCTAGCTTAACCACTTTAGATGGCCTTGAGGGGGCTGTTAATGTGGAATCTCTTTCATTAACAAGTATGTATTCTTTAAATGATATGTCAGCCGTTAGTGAATTAAAAGATGTAGAATACTTAACAATGAATAATGTAGATAATGTTGAATCTATGGCGTTTCTCTCATCGTTAATTAATCTAAAACAGCTAAATGTTTATTCTAATAAACATTTAGTATCACTAGATGTGTTAACGGATCTTTCTGCGCTAGAGTCACTTAAAATGACAAGCATGAGTAAGTTAGTTGATATTAGCGCGTTAACTGACTTAACATCATTAAAGACAATAGATTTAAGATATAATTACGCATTATTGTGTGCAGATATTAATGACTATATCGAGGCGAGACCTGAATCTACGCTACAATACTCTTCCAATTGCGTTGAACGTCCAATAAATTTGGAACTGTTTAACGATGAAACATTTGCAGCTTGCGTACGAAACAGTGGTAATGATATTGCTGATATTACAGAGATATACTGTTATTCACATGGAATTAATTCGCTTGTTGGTATAGAACAAATGGAAAATGTTCGTGATATAACTTTATATTTCATGGAAGATAATATCGACTATGCACCATTGAATGAACTAAAAAAACTAAGAGCACTCTCTATTTTTAATGGGCAATTAACTTATGTACCTGACTTTTCAGGAATAGAAAAACTGTCGAGATTAAATATAAGCAGTAATAAAATATCCTCAGTTAATATTGAAAATATATTGCCATCGCTTGAGTACTTAAATCTTTCGTCAAACGATATTGATGAAATAGCTTATATTGAGTATATGCCTTCGTTAGTTAATCTAGATCTTAGTAGTAATAAATTAACCCACATCAATAAGATACAGTCTTTGAGTAAACTAACGGAACTAAACTTAACATATAATGATATTAATGATTTAACGCCACTAAATAACTTATTGGAGCTAAATTATTTATATTTATATGGAAATGAAAATATTGATTGTGCTGAAGTTGAAGATTTAAAACAAAGTATCACTAACTTGTGGATCAACGAACCAAGGCATTGCCAATAATACGTTACTATGTGTTTACTTTTAAAAAAGGTGTCACTTATTTGAAGTGACGCCTTTTTTATTTGAATTGATTTAACTAAACATTTCCTTGCAAATACTCATATAACGCTTTTAACACTGCCACTTTGCTCTTATCACTTTCATGTTCATGCACAAGGTTTTCAATTTTTAACATAAATTCATCAGCAGAAAGTATACCTTTACCACCATACTGCAATTTACTTTGGCAATAACTCTGCCATTTTAATTGTTCTTCGTTATTGAGCGTTTGAGGATAATTTCTTGCTCTAAACCTAAATAACAATGTGTTTAAACGTTCATCTTGAAACTGGAACGGGTGTGTAGCTAATTGCTCTACCGGTAACTGATGTAAAATTTCCATCTGTGCTTTGTCACTTTGACTGAAAAAAGCGCCACCATATAAGGCATGTTCAGCATCTGGTTGTTGATCTTCATCGTACGACTCGGGTGCAAACACGTCACTTAATTTGTCCCGAATATCAGCGTGCTGTTTCAATTTTGCTAAATTGTCTAAACAGGTTTCTCTTGGTATTGCTAAACGTTCTGCATTTTCGGGTAGCAACGTTTTTGCCGGCGCTACTACCGGGCATTTATTGACATGAATAAGTTTAACGGGAATGGGTAATTCATTTTCTGCTAATTCATCATGCCTAGTATAAAGTCGCGCTTTAATTTCTTCACTGGTAAGCTCAAAAAGTGGTGCAGGGTCTTGTGCTAAGTCGACGGCAATGACAGCATTTTTATTTTGAGGATGATAAGCAACCGGCGCAAACCAACTCGTACAGCCATGAATGGATGATATCTTACTCGATGTATGCACTACTGGGGTCATATTATATACATCTAATAATTCACTAACTTGTTTTTTACTGCGTAAACTGAAAAGAAATTGGAAGAGTTTTGGTTGCTTTTCTTTTATCAATTTTGCCATTGCTATTGTCGCGTAAACATCACTCATCGCATCATGTGCGGCTTCATGGTTTATGCCATTTGCAGCGGTTAATAATTCTAATCTAAAACTTACGCGTTCTTCACCTGTTTGTTTATCAGTAACCTTAGGCCATTCAATACCTTCAGGTCTTAATGCGTAACAAGCCCTCACCATATCAATAATGTCCCATCGGCTATTACCGTTTTGCCATTCACGTGCGTAAGGGTCGTAAAAATTACGATAAAAAAGATAACGCGTAACTTCGTCATCAAAACGAATATTATTATAACCTGCAACGCAAGTGTTAGGCTGAGTAAAAAGTTGATGAATACTGTGAGCAAAATCGGCTTCCGACAAACCATCTCGTAATGCTTTTTGAGGTGTTATACCTGTCACTAGTGCTGCTTCGGGGTGCGGCAAGTAATCTGCTGGCGGTCGACAGTAAAACATTTCAGGTTCCCCAATAATGTTTAAATCAAAATCGGTTCTTATGCCTGCAAATTGTGATGGTTTGTCATACTTTGGGTTAACACCCCAGGTTTCATAATCGTGCCAGAATATTGTGGGTTGTTGATGACTGACCATATATAAGACGGTTACCTAGTAGTTGCTTGAATGCGCGTGCTTAGCATCATTGCCGTTAAGCGCTTTGTGGAAGAAGTAATTATAGAAAGGAGAGCGTCAATATATCAACAAGTTTTCGATAAGATAACTAAATGATTGACTTATTGCGCTAATAACGAATGCACGGCACTTTAATGTAATTGTACTAATATTCAATTAATTTTACTTGTTATGTTTTTATGGAATTGTACTAATATTGTATGTAAATTAAAATTATTGAAGAATAACAATGAACTGGACGATTTTAAGAAAGCTACAGGCGCTATCACTTGCCATTGTCTTAGTGTTTACCATTTCCTTACTTGTAATTAAATTCTATAGCAATGAAATTGGTAATAAATTTAATCAGTTTTATAACAGCAACTTTACTACTGCTATGCAATTTGAACGCATTAAAGAAGTTCAAGTGGATACCATGTTAAATATTCGCGGTTTGCAAATTAGTTATTTATTGCAATTAGAAGATCAAACGGACGGATATTTAACAGTCATAACGGCTAATCACAAACAAACACCTGAGTTGATGGCGAAGTTAGTTACTTCATATCAAGGAAATCCAAGCAAGCTTGCTGAATTGAAATCACTCGTTGAGGATTATCAGCTTAAAGCGGATGCATTTGTCGACGCGATGAAAAATACCTCAGATCATAAAGCACCTTATGAAGTCTTCAAGTCCTTTGTCGACAGCTATTACGTGTTGGTGGAGTTTTTCGATGGTTTTAAAAAAATAGTAGATAATGCCGCCTTAGATACTAAGCAAGAAATAGAACAGGCCATTGCGATTGCATCGTATGTTTTTTACCTAGGGCTATTGGTTTCCTTAATTGTTTCAATAGGTTTAAGTCAATTAATTGCTCGCGGCATTAGCCAAGCTGTTACACAAGTGAAAAATGTAGCGTTTAAACTGTCAACGGGGTTGTTAAATATCTCATGTGCGGTATCAACGCAAGATGAGATGTCAGAATTAGCAACGTCGATTAATACAACGGTAGAGAGGTTACGTTCTACCATGTCAGACATTAAGTCTTCTGGCGATATTGTTGCCAGCAATAGTGATGAAGTTCTTAGTTATAATAATCAATTGCAAAAAGGCGCACATGCAATTACAGATAACATTGATCTTGTGGTAACGGCAATAGAGGAAATGGCGCAAACGAGTCAAAATATTGCGCAAAACATAACGCAAACAGCTGCTGCCGCTGGTGAAATTAATGATTTAGCTGGGGTCAGTTTATCTGCTTCACAAGAATCTGTGAAAGAAATCGAAATACTTGTAAACGCCTTGAAGGAAACGGGCGTTACCGTTGATAACTTAAAAGCTGAAACAGTTAATATTGAAAAAATTCTTGATGTTATTAAAGCTATCTCTGAACAAACAAACCTATTAGCACTTAATGCTGCAATAGAAGCAGCAAGGGCCGGAGAACAAGGACGTGGCTTTGCTGTTGTAGCGGATGAAGTGAGAGGCTTAGCACAGCGTTCGCAAACCTCAGTAAACGAGATTGAAGCCTTACTCGGTAGTTTAACAATGGCAGGTGATCAAGCACAGGAACAAATGAACCATAGCAGTAATATTGCACACTCACTCAATGATCGCGTTTTACACAGCAATGCATTAATGGAAGATATTCGTCATAAAGTTAATGATGTAAATAGTCAGGCACATGAAATCGCTACTTCTGCTGAAGAGCAAAGTACCGTTGTTGTAGAAATTAGTAAAAACATGCATGACATTAAAGCATTGGTTGACCAAAATGCAGTTTTTGTTAATACCTCAAATGAAAAGAGTCACGAAATGAAAAATGCTAGTAGCCATGTATTAACGCAACTTGACTACTTTACGATTTAATTAAAGTCTCAAATTGTTGCTCTTTGTATTACAAGTAAGGGGCAACTAACTTATTTGTTGTTTGTACTTAATTTAAGTCCGGAAAGTCAAAATCTCGTCGGTTAAATTGGCATTAATCTTGATAAAGCACTATGACAAATTTTATTAGGGATTAATGTATGAAAAAGCTCGCGTTATTATCACTTTTTTGTTTGCCACTTATTACGCAAGCAGATGTTGTGGAGTTCAAGGGGAAAGTTACTGATATTCTGATTGGGAAGTCAGCACTTATTAAAGTTGGTGTAAATGTACAGGAAGATGAATCAATTGTATGTTGGAAAGCAGACAGTGAACAACCATGGCTATTTACCTTTGAACGCGGACATGAATATTCTGAGCACTGGTTTGATGTATTGAATTTAGTACGTAGAACACAAGAAACCGTGCGTATTGGTTATGCCGAAAATGAAGATAGTGAATGCGCTATCGAGTACCTTGCACTATTGAAAGGTGATGGTATTGCAGATGATGATCAAGTAGGCGATTCACTACAACGCACAGGCCAATATGGCAATATTGCGCAAATCTTTACTAACGGCCTGACTGAGTCGAGTTACCATGCAAGTGATAATTATGGTGCTGACGTACCCGCTGCCGCATTTGATGGCCATATTTTTAATGAACAAATTGTTGATGGTGAGGGCAGCCTGATAAATCGCGGTATTTGGTTGGTTAAAAAGGATTCTGAAAACAAAGAGACTGAATATTGGTTGCAAGTCGAGTTTGAGGAAAATGTTACCGTTTCTGGCTTTAGAGTTATGCTAAATGCGAAAGCAACTGAATTAGGCCGAGGTCCGCGTCATGTGACTATTTTAACATCATTGGATGGTGAAACATTTGAAGAACAAGGGCAATATAATTTGGGTAAATCTATAGATCAACGTGCCAACTTACCAACAAAAGTTGATGCTAAAATTTTTAGAATCCAAGTTAACTCAAACCAAGGTGATAGCTTTATCGAAATTGACGAATTAGAAGTGTATTCAAACTAACTAATCGTTTGAATATTTTATTGAAGGGGCTAATAGCCCCTTTTTTATTGTTAACTCAACCCTCTACGCAATTGGATTATTTATAGCAGCTCAAAAAAAATTAGAGATGAATTATTTTCACTTTTTAAGTACATTTTGGTTTGCTAACCTGCAAAATCTTTTTACTCATTTGATTACTTTGCTTCATGGCTAAACATACTAATTTCTTAATTGTTAAAGATGACCTATCGGATGGACAAATTGTCGATATACTCACAGAACACTTACAAGATATGTATGCAAATTCTCCTGCTGAAAGTGTTCATGCTTTAGATGTAAATGCATTGAAAAGTAGAGATATTACCTTTTGGGCGCTAAAGGATAATGGGCAGACACTTGGGTGTGTTGCAATTAAAAAGCATAACGATGCATTCGCTGAAATAAAGTCAATGCGAACAATAAAGGTGGCAAGAAACCTCGGTGTAGCAACTAGGTTGTTAGCCCATGTTGTTGAAATGGCGACACAAGGTGGTTTTAAGGAACTTAAACTAGAAACAGGCACAACGGCGTTTTTTAAACCCGCGCGAGCATTGTATCAACGCCATGGATTTAATGTGTGTGAACCATTTGGTCATTATTGCGCTGATCCGCATAGTACTTTTATGTCACTTGATTTATCGCCTTAGATAGAGTCAGTACTAGGCATGTTTACCACATAAAATAAGCAATCATTCTTTGCAATGTCCATATTGTTTGTTGCCATAAACATTTTTAGATGTGTGGCACAGATGAGTTGGTTGTCGCGCACAGCAAAGTATTTATCAACGACATTTTCACCAATATCATTAACGAGTGCTAAATTATCTAACCCGTGTTCATCTAGCCAGCCAAGCATCTGTCCCGTTTTGGCACTACCATAGTTAAACTGTTCTATTTTACTGACTAAAGTTACACCGCTATGGCCTTCATCATGGAGCGCATAAGATAAATTTACTTCGGGTTTTAGTTTTAGTCGCAGGGGCTTGTAAACAATTTCAACGGATTTATCTTGATGATGATTTTCTATAGAGGAACAATTTGCTAGTTTATTTATGCCCTCATAGGCAGTGATATGCGCTTGTTCGTCACTTGCACCTCCACATTCAACAGTAATGGTTGGACAATCAAAATTTTGTTCCATCAAAGCACCTAACGTGATCCCTGATAAAATAATAGTGTCACAAAAAAATGAGGTTAATGTTAATCCCTTGGTAGAGACTAAAGGGGCTACGGCGAAAGAGGGTCCTGAGCCCGACGTATTATGCAAATCTACCACCACTTCTGGGTTTACTTCTCTGATCGCGTTTTCAATAATATTCGCCCGTTGGAAATAACCATGATCTAAGCCACTACCAAAACATCGATTAATATCCAATCCCTCTGGCAAGTAGCGATGCGATAACATTGGTGGTGCTGTTGCGGCTTCAACAGAGGCAATGATAAAACGTAAGTTGGTTTCTGGCTCTGGCAATGAACCATTATTTGTTAACCAACGATGTATCGCAATAAGTCCGGAAGGTTCATTACCGTGCAGTAATGTAACAATTACACGTGTTTTGTGCGGGTTTTTACCCGTTATATCAATTACAGTTGGTACGTCAAGTGATAACAAGAATTGCTGAAAGTCACCTTTGAGTGTTACTTGATCAGGGTTTGATAAAAACTCAATATCTTTAAAATCAATGTTCATTATTACTCCCAAGTTGATACGGGGGCATGGCTTTGATACTGGGTTTGATAATCTTTAACGAGTTGCTCTAATGCCTTATCAATTGATAAGGAACTGGTTAACTGATTAAAACGCTGTTTTTGCCAAATCGCACCGGTAACATTGTTGATTAAACGTTGTTCAATGATGTTGAGATAATAATCTGCTTCTTTGGCGGAAATATTGAGATTCGTCAAACCTTGGTGAGCTATTGGTAATAATTTTATCATTACTTGTTTTATATCAATTTCCTGTGGTTGATATTGGTTTTGATGTGGCCAAAGTATTTTCGCATCTAAACCGTATTGCGCAGCTCGGTAGAAATTGTAGTCGGCAAATTGGAACGGAATATACGCACAATATTCATCAATTTTATCGATAAAACCATTGGCAAGGCCGATGGCAAACGCAGCATTAGCGATCATATCTACAGGCGTTGGTCCCGCTGGAATTGCTCTAAATTCTAATCTTATATGGCCATTACCTTCGGTTGAAAAAACAGGGCGATTCCATGGCCAAATGGTACCCATATGAAAACAAAGCTCGTGATAGCTATCTTTTGTATTGTCAGGGCTTAGATAGGGCATTAAGGGGGGATACAATGAAACTGACTGTGCAAAGAGCTCCCAAATTGAGTTTCTTACCCAACCATGACCAAAGTTAACACGTGTTGGTTGGTGCCAAGGATATTGATTTCGTCTTCTTACATCTAAGGATTGTTTAAATAAAGCGATTCTTGTTTCATGCCATAAATTTTTGCCTAAAAATATTGGTGAGTTTGCTGCTATTGCTGTAACGAATGGTAGTGTTAGTTGCGCGGCATTGAATAATTTAACCATATTTTCAGGCGGGCACATTAAATGTACCTGGAAAGACGTGTTTGCGCCTTCTGCACAAATATCACGAAAGTCGATATCTAAAGATTCATCGCCGTTAATTGAAACGCGGAAGTGCTCACCTCGTTGCTTTGAAATTTTATCAGCTAAACAGGCGTATCGCGCTATCCCGGTCATACAAGAACTGTTTAATTGTTCATGCTTTATTGTCGGTAGTATGCCTATTGGCAAGGCAGAACATTGGTGTTGCTCTGTAACCTTATTTAAAACTGCAAGTTTGTGATTAATTTCTTGCTTTAGTTGACTAAAAGGCGAACCTGTTTGCTTTACGGCACTTAAATTTAACTCCAAGTTATATTGATTTAATTCATGTTGAAATTGTTGGTCATTGATACTTGATATGACTGCCTCATTTGAAGGGCTTGCGTTACCATGACTATCAATAAGGTACATCTCAAGCTCCGCACCCATTTTTAACTGTTCATCGCCAAAGCCACTTTTAGCTAAAGTCGTTTTTAACTGCTCGAGCTGAGCAAATAGTCGAGCTTGAAAGGTTTCTTTTTCTCTATCTGTGAAGCTAGTCCGTTCAATTTGTTGTCCCATCGCTTCTGATCTCGTTTGCTACATTCATTGTTATTATGATTTAAAGCATTGGTTAAAAACTTGATAGAGGTCAAAAAACGAACAGGTAATGTGTGGTGTTTAAGCGGCTCATAAATTAGCCTATTTTATCAGGTCAATTTGCGATAAAGTGAGTTTATATACAAAACGTCTATGCTTAATACTTAGCCTTATCAAGCAGTAAATGAAAGGATGTCGATGCAGCATTATATTGAATCAATACTCGAACAAATTGAAAAAGTTGTTATAGGAAAACCACAACAAGTAAAACTGTCATTGGCATGTTTGATGGCCAAAGGGCATTTACTTATTGAAGACTTGCCTGGTATGGGGAAAACAACGTTAGCACATGTGCTCGCAAGTGCCTCAGGGTTGAGTTATCAGCGGGTGCAATTTACCAGTGATTTATTACCCGCTGATATAATTGGTGTCTCAATTTTTGATCAACAACAGATGTCTTTCACTTTTCATCAAGGGCCTCTTTTTAATCAAGTGGTGCTTGCCGATGAAATTAATCGTGCTAGCCCTAAGGCGCAAAGTGCATTATTAGAAGCGATGGAAGAAAACCGTGTGAGTGTTGACGGTGAAACGTATGAGCTGCCCGATCCTTTTTTTGTTATTGCGACTCAAAACCCATTGTTTCACTCAGGTACTTATCCTTTACCAGAGTCGCAATTAGACCGATTTATGATGAAAATATCACTTGGTTTTCCTGACAGGGCATCAGAACGTGCCATTTTGCAAGGCGACAATTCTGCATTATTTGACGCGATCGCACCTGCAATAGATATTGAACAATTAAAGTTACTACAACAACAAGTGAAAGCTGTTTTTGTCGCAGACGAGATCATCAATTATGTTATCGCACTATGTGAATATACTCGAAACAGTGACTTGGCGATAAACCCCTTATCACCAAGGGCTGGAAAGTCATTACTGGCTGCGGCAAAAGCGTGGGCGATAATTCATCATCGAAACCATGTTTTACCTGACGATATTAAAGCTGTTTTTGCGCCAGTATGCGAGCATCGGCTTGCTGGAAGTCGCCATGCTGTTCAAACAGATAGCGCAAACGGAAGTGTGAGTAATTTTGCTGATGTTATTTTATCGAAAGTGAGTAGTGAAAATCCGTTTGGTTTAGATTAGCGAGTATTTATTTATGCTAAATTCGCTAAAACATACGTTAAACCGCCGCTTTTTTGCTTTTGTAGATAATCGTATAAAGGTTAAAAAAAGCCATCAGTTAACGCATAAAACTATCTACATATTACCAACTTTGTTTGGCTCGTCATTTATGGGATTTATTGTTTTGTTGTTCATCTTGGGCACAAACTATCAAAATAACCTTATTTTGTTTGTCTGCTACTTATTATCCAGCTTGTTTATTGTTGTAATGCTTCATAGCTTTCAGAATTTATTGGGGATTAAAGTTTCCTGTAAAGGGGAGTTTTACACGCAAGTTGATCAGGCTTTAGATGTCTCACTCAACATTAGTAGTCAGCACAAGCTTTATGCGGTGAGTTATTTTTTTGCCGACCAACAAAGCGATTTTTGCTCTATTGTTGACGGCGATTCTACATTGAAAAGTAAGGTGTTCTATGACCAAAGAGGTGTACATTCATTAGCGCGTTTTACCTTGAAAAGTGAATTCCCACTTGGCTTGTTTCGTACTTGGACACATATTAGATTTCCTGTCTCTGTTGTCGTATACCCTAAACCCTTAGTATGTCAGGTGGCTGATTTATCACCCATGTTAAGCGACGATGATAATGGTCAAAGCGCGTTACCTGAATTTGATGGCGATGATTTTTTCGCACTAACACCGTATCAGCAAGGTTGGCCGTTAAGTCGTGTTGCTTGGAAAAACGTTGCTAAGGGTCAAGCGTGGCAAATTAAACAAACGGCTAGAACGGTAAGGCATGATGATTTAGTGTTACGACTTGCGGATATGCCAGCTTCGCTATTAGAAAATAAGTTGAAACAACTGTGTTACCTTGTGCTCGATCTTACACAAGGACAACAGTCTTTTGCTGTTGAACTTGATAAACGTAAGATTGCAACGAATAAAGGGGTTAAACACACCCAGCAATGCTTGCATGCCATCGCGACATATAATCAACAAACAAGTGTGCATTCATCTCAGGCTCAGGTAGAAAGGTCGGAGCTTTGATGATGACGACGATAAGAGGGCAGTTACCTAAGTTTTCTTCCATGTGGTTGCTTGTATTGCCGATCGCCAATTTTGCCGTGCTTGCGCCTGAGCTTACACAGTGGTTTATTGCGTTAGCGGCAATCAGTTTGCTGTGGCAATGGGGTATTTATAGACAATCATTACCTAAACCTAAAACATGGTTAAAAGCCATTATTGCTTTGTCAGGGTGTTTATTATTGCTGGTTACGGGTAAGTCTTTAGGACTGTTGTCTGCCATGTTGCATTTACTTTGTTTGTCGTACGTACTTAAACCTTTAGAGCTGCGTAGGCGTTATGATCTTTATCAGTGGTATCTAATTGGCTTATTGCTGTTAAGTTGTGCATTAATTTTTCAACAATCTATCTATTTCGCTGTCATTGTTTTATTGATTTTCATCGTTAACTTATGTTTTTTAGCAAGTTTATTTCGTCCTAAGGAGCAATTGAAGGTGCAGTTTTTTTACGCTGCTAAGCTGTTATTACAAAGTGTACCTTTAGCCATTTTACTCTTTGTGGTGTTCCCAAAAATTCCACCATTTTGGCAAGTACCTCAGTCAAAAGGTATAGAAACGGGGTTAAGTGATACGTTAAAAATTGGTGATATATCGAAGCTTGCTTTATCCGATAAATTGGCCTTTCGTGTTGAATTTGAACAGCAAGTACCTGACTACCAACAACTTTATTGGCGAGCAATGGTGCTAGAAGACTTTGATGGCAAATCTTGGCATCGTAGCCATCAACATCAAGCTGATATAAAGCAATACCAAAAAGTACCGCGAACCCGTATCGCGGCAATTGGAGAACAACAGATTATTGATTATCAAGTTGTGTTAACACCGAGTTTTCAACCTTGGATGTTTGTTTTAGATGTAGGCGAGTTGGCGTCGTTTACAGATAATGAACAAGTCATTACATTGAACGACTACTCACTTTATTCACAACGTGATATTACCCGTCCTTTCGCTTATAACGTGCGGAGTAACTTAACCCAGCCCCTTACACTCTATAAAACGCGCTTTCAAAAGCGCCGTAACGTAAAAGTTGATCGGGCTAGCAACCCAAAACTGTATCAATTGGGACAAAGGTTGCAGCAACAATATAATGATCCTCAAGCAATAATAGACAGCGTGTTAGCGCAATTTCGCTTAAGTCCATTTCGTTATACCTTGGAGCCTCCACCATTAACGAATAACTCTTTGGATGAATTCTATTTTTCGACACAGGCGGGTTTTTGCGAGCATTATGCGAGCAGTTTTACGTTTATTATGCGTGCTGCTGGAATACCTGCGAGAGTGGTATTAGGTTACTTAGGTGGAGAATTGAATAAACAAGGCGATTATTACAGCGTATATCAACGCGATGCTCACGCTTGGAGTGAAGTATGGTTTGAAAACCGTGGTTGGGTAAGGGTTGATCCTACTGCAGCGGTAGATCCAAGTCGTGTAGAGCAAGGGTTTTCTCCTCAACTTATGAAGGAACGTGAGCAACTCAGTGACTTTAATGTTACACAATGGCTCAAAGGTAACTTGTTGCAAACAGCGCGGCTCTACTTAGACACCATTGATTATCAATGGACTAAATTGGTGATCAATTATTCGAGTGATACGCAGTTTGCTTTGCTTACCTCTTGGTTTGGTAAACATATAGCAACGAAAACAGCACTGTTAATACTTGTTGGTTTTTTATTGAGTGTTGGTTTGTTCTTTCTTGTGCGGTGGTTAACGCTAGTTAATATATCGCAAAAGACATCGGTGCTAAAGCTATATGAGAGAGCCTTAAAATTACTTGCGAATAAAGGGATCTTAAGACAGCACCAAGAAACTGACCGAGACTACATCAAACGTATAAAAACGGTAAATGAATTAGCATCAAAGGAGTTTGCTGGCATTTTGGTGCTTTATAATAACTATACGTTTGCAAACCAAAGGGAAGTACAAGTAGAAAAAGCATTAAAGTATAAGGTTGGGCGCTTAAAACGTGCGTTGAAGTCGTAGATAAAAATAAAGCCCCAAGAAGGGGCTTTATTAACGTAATCTTATTTAAAACTTATCTTGCACGGAAAATAATGCGGCCTTTTGATAAGTCGTACGGCGTTAATTCAACGGTAACTTTATCGCCAGTTAAAATACGAATGTAATTTTTACGCATTTTGCCTGAAATGTGAGCTGTAACTACGTGTCCGTTTTCTAATTCAACACGGAACATAGTGTTTGGTAAGGTATCTAAAACCGTACCTTGCATTTCAATATTTTCTTCTTTCGCCATTGGGCGTTAAACCTCTATTTTGTGCATTGATAAAAAATCTGCGCAGATCATGCACAAATGTTCGGCTAAAGTAAAGCTATACTGCTATTTATTTATCGTTTGCCAGCGATTATTTTGCAATATTTGGTGCGGGAAGTAGCGATTTTTATAATTCATCTTTTGACAGTCGTCTATTTGGTAGCCAAGATACAAGAAGGTTTTTTTGTGTGAAATGGCTACTTGAATTTGATTTAAAATAGAATAACTACCGATACCTGTTTTACGATATTGAGGGTGATAAAACGTATACACTGCTGATAAACCATCTTCGAGTACGTCAGTCACTGCAACGCTAACTAATGTTTCTTCGTGCCATAGTTCAATAAATAACTGTGAACACAACTGTGATGAAAGAAATGATTGAAACTGCTTTTCGCTAGGCGGATACATAGCGCCATCAAAATGTACTTCGTTGATGTATTGTTCGTACAATGGGTAATAGTAGTTTTGTAAAGTATCTTTAATTACCACAACTAAATGTTGGTTCTTTTTTTGTAATCGTTTTTGGCTTTTTGTTGGCTTGAAGGCGGCGGCAACAACGCGCAGTGATTGACATGCGTTACAGTTTTCGCAATAAGGGCGATATATTTGATCACCACTACGACGAAAACCTTGATGCATTAACCAAGTGTATTTTTCACTAGTTTGTAGTCGTTCGTCTACGGCAATTAATAAGCGTTCTTCTTTTTCAGGTAAGTAATTACAAGGAAATTCCTGACTTACCCCAAGTTTATAACTATTGTTCATAATTTACAGTATAGCCAAGGGTAGCGTTCTTGGTTGCCAGAAAGAGTTAGGTAACTGACGATTTGTTTCAATGCGTTGCTGCTTTAAAAAGGCTACTCTAGGTATTTCAATGCAGCCCATATCCGCAAGGAAAGGGTTTAATAATTGGCAATCAATAAATGGTATCTGTTGTGTTTGTAATAGTTGTGCCAGGGAAACTAATGCTATTTTCGATGCATTAGATTTGGTATAAAACATTGACTCACCAGAAAAGAAACCACCGATTGCTACACCGTACAAACCACCAACAAGTTCATCCTCGTACCAAACTTCTATTGAATGAGCATATCCTTGTTTATGAAGCTCAATATAACCTTGCTTCATATCATCAACTATCCAGGTTTCCTCGTTGCGAAAAGGAGCGTCAGCACAATAATCAATGACTTCTTCAAAAGCGTGATTCAAACTAACAGTATAGGGACATTTCTTGATGAACTTTCTTAATGTGCGGTTTATTTTTAATTGTTCGAGAAAAATAATTGCCCTAGGATCAGGTGACCACCAAAGTATAGGATCTTGTTCACTAAACCAAGGAAAGATACCAGCTTGGTAAGCACTCTTGATACGCTCAGGTGTTAAATCTCCCCCTATGGCAAGCAAGCCGTTTGGATCTTGCAGAGCCTTGTCAGGGGGAGGAAAGGAGAGACTTCCTGATTCAAGCCATTGGAGAGTCTCTGACATCTAAATCGTAGCCTTGGGTTATTTAGCGTCTAAGTAGCGCTCTGCATCTAACGCAGCCATACAGCCAGCACCCGCTGATGTAATGGCTTGACGATAAATATGATCAGCTACGTCACCGGCGGCAAAAACACCCTCAATGCTTGTTTGCGTTGCATTACCCGAGGTGCCGCTATTGATTGTTAAATAACCATCTTTCATCTCTAATTGGTCTTTAAAGATATCAGTGTTTGGTTTGTGACCTATGGCGATAAATACGCCTGCTACATCTAAATCTTCAGTTGCATCAGACTTGGTATCTTTAATACGCACACCAGTAACACCCATATCGTCACCAAGTACTTCGTCTAAGGTACGATCAAGGTGCAAGGTGATATTGCCGTTTTCAACTTTATCCATTAAACGATCAGTGAGGATCTTTTCAGAACGGAAGGTATCACGACGGTGAATCAAATGAACTTCCGATGCTATATTCGATAGATACAGTGCTTCTTCAACAGCAGTATTACCGCCACCAACAACGGCAACCTTTTGATTACGATAGAAAAAACCGTCACATGTCGCACATGCTGAAACACCTTTGCCCATGAAGGCTTCTTCTGAAGGTAAACCTAAGTATTGTGCAGACGCACCCGTACAAATAATGAGAGCATCACATGTATATTCACTACTGCCGGTTAACTTGAATGGACGCGTATTTAAATCAACAGATTCAATGTGATCGAAAATAATTTCAGTATCAAATTTCTCTGCATGTTTTTGCATGCGTTCCATTAATGCTGGGCCTGTTAAATCATCAGCGTCGCCAGGCCAGTTTTCCACGTCAGTGGTAGTCGTTAACTGGCCACCTTGTTGCATACCTGTAATCATTACAGGATTTAAATTTGCTCGTGCAGCATATACTGCAGCCGTGTAACCAGCAGGGCCTGAACCCAAAATGAGTAATGGGCAATGTCTTGCTTCGCTCATGAAAAACTCCAAATTGATTTAATACTAATAGCTTCTGTTATTGGGATTCTAGGGAAATAACTCAAGATGGTAAAATAACTTTTTAATTATTAATTTATGACTTTTGTCTAATTTGCACGAAAACTTTACAGTAATGTGTGATTAGTAATCAATTATTGTTAATAATTAACGTTACTTGGATTGCGTAATCGTGCATTAATAATGTTTATATTGGCCTATTACATTTTCAATTGTCATAATACCGAACAATACTTTACGTATAAAAGATTCAGAACTGCCGACGAGATTAAAGTTTGGATGCTGTGACCAAATAGCTTGTAATTTTGTGTCTAATTCAATGGCAGCTTTATCTGACTCATTTCTTATCGGGTTATTACTGCGAATACTTTCACCTGATTTTGCTGCTGTTTCAAAGAAAATTACTGCGTCGTATCGGGCAAATTCTTCTTCAATTGAGGAGCCCATTGTTTTAAAAAAGTCCTCTTTACTGTCTGGCCAATACGCAAGGCCGTCTAAACTGCCACGGTCACACAATACAACGCACTCTGGATATGTAGCTCGTTGAATATCTTCTAGATGCTTTTGTAAGTTAAAAATTGCTACTTGTTGTGTACGTAAAACAGTATCGTTTTTTGCACGATCTATGCCCCCGCTAAACATCATTGTCGCAGCTTCTGGTACTGATGCGATCTTGCCACAAAATTCTCTACGAATAAGGTCTAGCGCTGTTGTTTTACCACCGCCTGGCCCTCCAGTTAATACTATTCGTTTTTTCATTAGTTTTGATACCTTTGGCTGATGTTCATTATAGAATACGCTGTTCAATGCTTTTATCGAGATATACTGCGATTGCTTTAGATGTTGGGGTATAGGATCTATCACCAACACTTTCAATGGGCACTAAAGGGTTTGTTTCTGGGTAGTAAGCTGCTAAGTTTCCTTGCGGTATATCGTAAAAAAACAAACTAAACCCTGATATTTTTCGAGTTATGTTATCAGGCCAAATTGACGTTATATCAACGCGTTCACCGTCAGAAAAACCTAGTCTTTTAGCGTCTTTCTCATTAATAAATAATATATTACGCGAATTCTTTATACCGCGATACCTATCATTCATGCCGTAAATTGTGGTGTTGTATTGATCATGTGAACGTAGCGACTGTAATGTAAATAGCGTTTTTTTCTCTGGTGCGTGGCTTTGCATCAGATCTTTAACGAGCGCATCAGGCAAGGAGTTCACACTAAACTGTGCGCGATTACTCTCTGTTAGCCATTGATACTCTACTGCACTATTGCCTAAATAAAATCCGCCGGACTGCTTTATTTTTTCATTAAACTGTGAAAACTGTGGTAACGCATTGGCAATTAATTCACGAATGTTGTCATAATTACTAGCAAGCGAAAGCCAATTAACTGCGGTTGCACCAAGTGTTGCATGAGCGATATGAGCAACAATAGCGGTTTCGGACATTTGCTTTGTACTTAAAGGTGGTACATTACCTTGAGACGCATGTACCATGCTAAAGGTATCTTCTACCGTAATTTTTTGTTCGCCAGATGCCTGCACATCAATTTCAGTTCTACCCAAGCAAGGAAGAATCAATGCATCTTGCCCAACCAACAAGTGACTACGGTTTAGCTTGGTACTAATTTGAACATTAAGTGTGGTATTTCTTAGCGCTTTGTAGGTCTGTGCTGTATCTGGCGCCGCTGAAGCAATGTTACCGCCTAACGCAATAAACACCTTACTTTTTTTATCAAGCAGTGCATTTAGCGCGTGAAATACATTATGACCGGACTTATAGGGAAGAGGCTGTTGCGCTATTTCTGATATTGCATCGACAAATGCTTTACTCGGCTTTTCATTGATACCGACTGTACGGTTACCTTGCACATTAGAATGCCCCCTAACAGGGCATAAACCGGCACCTTTTTTACCAATGTTACCGCTAAGTAATTGTAAGTTAACAATCTCTTGAATTGTGGCCACTGAATGTTTGTGTTGTGTTATTCCCATGGCCCAAGTACAAATAACCTTATCTGCGTTTAAGAAAACATTGGCAGCCTGACGAATGTCGTGTTCTGTTAGGCCTGATTGTTCCGTTATTTGTTGCCATGTTGTTTTATCAACGATACTGATATATTCATCAAAATTTTTACAATGCTGTGAAATAAAATCGTTATCGATAACTGCATTATTCCCTTGTTGTAACGCTTTAGTATTCGTTTCTAATATTACTTTTACAATACCTCTAACAGCCGCCATATCACCGCCTAACACTGGGGTAAAATAGGCATGACTTATCGTTGTTGCGTTTGGTGTTAGAAGTTCTACCGGATCCTGTGGGCTCGCAAAACGCTCTAACGCCACTTCTTTTAGGTTGTTGAATGTCACTATTTTACAGCCATTTCGAGCCGCTTTACGAAGCGCATTCATCATTCTTGGGTGGTTAGTGCCTGGGTTTTGACCAAAGACAAAGATCGCATCAGCATGGTCAAAATCATCGAGAACAACGGTGCCTTTGCCAATGCCAATAGATTCATTTAAGGCGACCCCACTAGCCTCATGACACATGTTTGAGCAATCAGGAAAGTTATTTGTACCATACATTCTGCCAAATAATTGATAAAGGAAAGCGGCTTCGTTACTTGCACGGCCCGAGGTATAAAACTCTGCTTGATTAGGCGAATTTAGTTGTTTTAAATGTGTGGCAATTAAATCGAAAGCGTCCTGCCAACTAATAGGGAGATAATGGTCAGTTTCTGCATTATAACGCATCGGCTCTACTAGTCGGCCTTGGTATTCCAACCAATAATCGCTTTGCTTCATTAAGTCGCTTACTGTATGAGCGGCAAAAAATGCGGCGTCGACTTTTTTACTGGTTGACTCCCACGCAATGGCTTTTGCGCCATTTTCACAAAACTGAAGCAAACCTTCTTTTTCATCACCCCATGCACATCCTGGACAATCAAAGCCTTTATTTTGATTGGCTTTTAGTAGGTTTTTTACATTGGTGTTTGGTTGTTGGCTTTGAACAACATGTTTAATTGTCGATGTTAATGAAGATAGGCCACCAGCTTTAAGCGGCTTATCATGGAAGTTTTTATCAATCATTTTAGACACGGAAATTACCACTCAAGTCTGCTAACTCTCATTATGCCGTGATAATAAAGCAATACAAGTGAGACGTTACTGTTTGCACTCTTTTATTGTGTTACATCATGCTTTGGTGATAATCGCAAATATCTAACAGCTTATCGTTTCAACACAAATATCAGTACGTTTATCACAGCTATGCTGCGTACATTATGTCAAATGGACTACAGTGATAACGAATGGTTAAACAAGGAAACATTATGGTGAGTAAATATATAAAAGTGTGCATTTTAGTTTTTATGGTGTTACCTACTTTTCTTATAAATGCACAAGAAACGGTATCACGTTCAGCGCAAGACTTAAAACGAGACATCAATAGTAAAGGTCTTGAGATTATTAAAATGAGCCGAGTAAAACCAGGCATGACAGTTTTAGATTTACTTGGTGGCGGTGGTTATTATTCTGAATTACTTGCCAATACCGTGGGCTCAGAAGGGCGTGTATATTTACATAATAATAAAGCGTATATGCCGTATGTAAACAAAGAGCTTGTTGAACGTTTAGCAAATGACCGATTACCAAACGTTATTCGCTATGACAGAGAAATAGAAGATTTAGGCGTGAGCACTGCACAATTTGACGCGGTGTTTTTTATCTTGGGTTATCACGATATATATCATAAAGCTCAAGGGTGGGACATTGATAAGCAAAAGTTATTTGACCAAGTTTTTCCTGCCATAAAGCCAAATGGCAAGCTAGTAATCGTTGATCATTCTGCGTTAGAAAAAAGTGGTGTTAAATATGCACAAGATTTACATCGCATTGATAAGCAATATGTCATTGATGAAGTCAGCGCACATGGTTTTGTACTTGAACAAGAAAGCGATTTACTTGCAAACCCTGATGACTCAAGAGTTATTTCGCCATTTAAACCAGAAATTAGACGTAAAACAGATAGGTTTGTATTGCTTTTTAAAAAGTTATAAACAGTATGGTTAGCCGTTAGCTCGTAAAAGCAAACAAGCAATGTTATACATCGCTTGTTTGCTAAACCATTAATACGGGTTTTTATGTTGTTTTTTATCTTTCATCACTTGTTTTATCATTTTTCCAAATTGCTTATCCTTGTCTCTTTGCTGTTTTAGTGTCGCATTATTGTGGAGCTGTTCGCGTAGTAACTTGTGGTAGTTTGTTAATCGACGACTATCAAGCGTACCTGCCATTACCGCATTTTGAACTGCACAGTTGGGTTCATCTACATGATTACAATTTTTAAATCGACATTTTTCAGCAAGCGCTTCTATATCAGAAAAAGCATGCTGTATACTTTCTTCACTGCCAATGAGTTGTAATTCGCGCATACCAGGGGTATCAATAATAATGCCGTTATCAGCGCTAATATATACCGAACGTGCAGTTGTTGTGTGTTTACCTTTATCATCACCTTTACGTATTTCACTTGTGCGGGTAACGTTTTCAGCTAACAATTGATTAATCAAGGTTGATTTTCCAACACCGGATGAACCAACAAATGATACGGTCCGTCCTGGTTTACACCACGGAGCAAGTTGTGCCGCTGAAAATGTTAGTAATCCGTTCACGGCGAGTACCATTAACAAAGGATTCAATGATTGAACTTGGGCAATTTTACTTTGTACGTCTTTACAAAGATCAGATTTACTAAGCACTATTACCGGTTCGACGTCGGCATCGAAGGCTAACGTAAGATACCGCTCTAGTCGGCTTAAATTAAAGTCCTGATTCAAAGACATCACGACAAACAAGGTATCGATATTAGCAGCAATATATTGTACTTTGGCGTGCGTTCCTGCGCCTTTTCGTGAAAATAGCGATTTTCTATCAAGCAGCCGCATAAAACGATGTTCTGCGTCTAATAAAACCCAATCTCCAACCGTCATTGCCGGCAAACTCATGGTTATAGGTAAAGTAATAGATTGTGATTCAAGTTGTACAATATAGTCGTTGCGGTGGTGCGCCGTTATACGTCCACATTGACAGTCTTCATATTCTTCAAGTGAGAGTTGTTGTTGAAAAAATGGTTGCCAACCTAGTTGGCTTAATGAATAGTTATTATTCATTGATATATCCCTTCGATTATGTGTTTTTACACAATAAGAAGTATTAGGGATAATGGTATGCATTAACCCTGTGTTGTGAAAACACCGGGCAGAAATAAGAAAGGGCTATTTAACGTTGTTAAATTAGTTTTGACTCACTGCCGGGTGGGTAAATAAAACAATCATTTTTTCTCCTTTTCATTGGTCAATCTATAGCTTGCGAAGTTGACATCTTTATCGATATCACAACGATATTATTTACTTATTGTTACTTGGGCGTCAATGACTTCTTGCAACTTGTCAGTAAATTGTTGGCTCATACTGGTTAAACTAGTTAGGTGCTCGTTAGAGAGAGTATTAATGCGCTGACTTACTAGATTGTCTTGTGTAATGAGCTGTTGCTCTTTTTTATCGAGTTTTTGTTTTTCGTTTTGCTTAACCGTACTCTCTAACGAATCACCAATATTTTTCAATTGTTGGTTATAAGTGGTGTGTTTCTTGTTCAATGCAGTTAAGTATTGTTTTGATAGCGTTGATAGTGAAAGAAGTTCTTTCTTAAGTGTGTCATTCTTGGTTTGAAGTTGCTTTGTTTCAGCGCTTAATGTTTGCTTTGTTTGCTCTAACTGTCGCTTTGTTTTATCAAAGTAGGCGTTGACACTTACGGTTAAAAAAGGAATTAACGCAATAAAAACAGGCGTAGCTATACTCAAAAATTGGTATTTTAGGTAAAACGGTTTTTCTAAGTCGGTAACTTCTAATGTTAAACGCTTGAGTTCAAGCGCTGCCATTTTTTCTTCAATGGTGCTTTCTGACACGTATTTTCCTTAAGCATTCTTTTTATAGGGTCCAATGACCAAATAACGTTGTTCAGCAAAAAATTACATGATAGTGAATTAATAATTCAATGTGAAGTTGCTGCAGATAACTTTAATCAATACAATTTCTTAATTGATAAATAAGCAGTTGAAGAGTCGACAATGGTGGACAAGCTAAAAAAGATAGTATTGTTGAGCGGTGCAGGTATGAGCGCAGAAAGTGGTATCAATACCTTTCGCGATGCTGATGGCCTTTGGGAAGGCCATGACGTTATGTCAGTAGCCAGTATAGAAGGTTGGTATCAAAATCAATCATTAGTGCTCGACTTTTACAACCAACGCCGTAAACAATTGACTGAAGTCCAACCCAATGCAGGGCATTACGCATTAGCAAAGGCGCAGACGCTGTTTGATATCGCTATTATCACACAAAACGTTGATGACTTGCATGAAAGAGCAGGCAGTGAAAATGTTATACATTTACATGGTGAATTGAAAAAAGCACAAAGTACACTATACCCTGAATTTGTTTGTCCTTGGGATGGTGATATTCAACTTGGTGATGTTTGTCCTCAAGGAGCACAACTTAGACCTTATATTGTTTGGTTTGGCGAAGACGTACCCCAAATAAATCATGCTGTATCACAGGTCACTTGTGCTGATACCATTATTGTTGTTGGTACTTCTATGCAAGTATACCCAGCTGCAAATTTAGTGAGTTACGCTCCTGAACAGGCGGATGTCTACTATATTGATCCTAAACCACAACTTAACGAAGCGTTAAGACAACGAGATAAATTAACGGTGTTAGAACAGACGGCAGCTATTGGTATACCCGCATTACTTACAAAGCTAGCAGAGGCATGATGAGACAGCACAGCACCTTATTGTTGTTTGCCACTGCAACTGTTAGAATGCGCGGCTTTAAAATTTAACCGAAGGTATTGCTGTAGATGTTTATTTTACGATGGGTAATTGGCCGTATTATTTTGTTCTTTGACTTTGTATTTTCACCACGCTCGCCAAAACTTACCTTGGAACAGCAGGCTGAAATTGCACAAGCAACTGAGAATATGAGTCTTTATCAATTACCTGCGTGTCCATTTTGTGTAAAAGTGCGTCGTGCGATGAAACGTAACGGTATTAAATTACCTTTACAGAATATCAATAAATCAACAGATGCTAATCAAGCTTTGGTTGAACAAGGTGGTAAACGCAAAGTGCCTTGTTTACGTATTGAACATGATAACGATCGCGTTGAATGGTTATATGAGTCAAACGATATCATTACCTATCTTGCTAATTGTGTTAATAACACTTCATTAGCAGGTAATAAAAGCGTTTAGTAACGGTTGTTGCTTTTGATAGCTACGATACCGACAGCTTAGTACTTCATTTAAATGCTGCTCGATTTGATTATCCGGCAGCATTGATAATCCCACCTTTGTATAAAGCGTTTTCAAGTTTGGTGCTGCAAAACAAACAATTGTTGCGTGTTGGCGTATACAATGCTCGAGCAGTGTCTTTGCTAACCCTAAACCTTGATGGTCTGCTTTCACGACTAAGGCATGTAATAATGCTTGGGTGTTGCGTTCAGTCAAGGTTGATACAATCACACTGGCGATAATGTCATCGTTGTTATCTTTTAGTAAATAACAATGATCATAACCCATAAAACTGGCTGAATAATGCTGGTTTTTATAAAAGCGCATGATTGCTTTCTTATCTGACTTTTGCGCTAAATACAGGGTATAGCCATTAGTTTTAGTGGTAAAATGTTGTGTCATTGTCAAACTATCTATGCAAGATTAAACATTAAAAAAGGCGCTCATTGAGCGCCTTCGTTTTATTTAACTCGCATACCCGGTTGAGCACCATCATCTGGATTTAATATCCAAAGATCTTTGCCGCCTGGGCCTGCTGCTAATACCATGCCCTCTGACATACCAAAGCGCATTTTACGCGGTGCCAAATTAGCAACCATGACCGTCAGTTTACCTGTTAAGTCTTCAGGTTGGTACGCTGATTTAATGCCAGCAAATACCTGACGTGTTTCTTGGCCGTCATTATCAAGCGCTAGCTCTAAACGTAACAGTTTATCGGCTTTTTCAACATGTTCGGCTTTAACGATTTTGGCAATACGTAAGTCAATTTTAGCGAAATCGTCAAATTGGATTTCTGGCGAAATAGGGTCGTCAGCAAGCGGACCTGTTGGGGCTGGCTTACTTTCTACTAAGTTCTCTTTTGATGCAGCGACCATGGCTTCTACTTTGTCCATATCAACTCTTTGCAATAGCGCTTTAAACTTGTTGATTTTGTGATTGGTTAATAATGATTTATGACCTTGCCAAACAAGTTCATCATTGAGAAACGTTTCAGTACTCTCTGCTAATTTTGGCAGCACAGGTTTTAAATAAATCATCAATATACGGAATAAATTTATGCCAAGAGAACAAACATCCTGTACTTCTTGTTGCTTGGTGTCATCTTTCACTAACACCCAAGGTTCTTTCACTGCAATGTATTCATTCACTTTGTCTGCTAATGCCATAATTTCACGCATGGCCTTACCAAATTCTCTATTTTCATAGAGTTCAGCAAGTCTATCGCCCGCTGAAGTTACTTCATCAGCCAATGCTTGATCATTAATGTTAGTGGATAACATGCCATCAAAGCGTTTAGTAATAAAGCTTGCACAACGCGAAGCAATGTTAACAACTTTACCTACAAGATCGGAATTAACGCGTTGGGTAAAGTCTTCGAGATTTAAATCTAAGTCATCAATACGGTTTGTAAGTTTAGCGGCATAGTAATAACGTAAATACTCAGGGTTTAAGTGATCTAAGTAAGTGCGTCCCTTGATAAAGGTACCTTTAGATTTAGACATTTTAGCGCCGTTTACGGTAACAAAACCGTGCGCAAATACCGATGTTGGTTTGCGGTAGCCTGAGCCTTCTAACATTGCCGGCCAAAATAAACTATGGAAATAAATAATATCTTTACCGATGAAATGATAAAGCTCAGCATCTGAGTCTTCTTTCCAATAGGAATCAAAATCAATATTGTTTTTGTCACATAGGTTTTTAAAGCTGCCCATGTAGCCAATTGGTGCATCTAGCCACACATAAAAGAACTTACCAGGGGCATTTGGAATTTCAAAGCCAAAATATGGCGCATCGCGACTTATATCCCATTGTTGCAAGCCTTGCTCAAACCATTCATTAAGTTTATTCGCCATTTCTTCTTGTAAAGAACCGCCTGTGGTCCACTCTTTTAGCATTGTTTCAAATGCAGGTAAGTCAAAGAAAAAGTGCTCTGAATCTTTTAATATAGGTGTTGCACCAGATACGACTGAACGCGGGTTAATAACCTCTGTCGGTGAGTAAGTCGCACCACAGTTATCACAACTATCACCGTTTTCGTCTTCGCTTTTGCAGGTAGGGCAGGTACCTTTAACAAAGCGATCAGGTAAAAACATGCCTTTTTCTGGATCATAGAGTTGTGAAATTACGCGAGACTTTATGTGACCGCTATCATGCAATTTATTGTATATCTCACTTGCAAACGCACGGTTTTCATCGCTATGCGTTGAATGATAGTTATCAAAGCTGATCATAAAGTCACTAAAATCAGTCATATGCTCTTCACGCACGCCGGCGATCATGGCTTCCGGAGTAACGCCTAATTCTTGTGCTTTTAGCATAATAGGTGTGCCGTGAGCATCATCAGCACATACGAAGTAAGTTTCGTGACCACGCATTCGTTGGAAACGAACCCAGATATCGGTTTGTATGTGTTCTAATAAGTGGCCTAAATGGATTGAACCATTTGCGTATGGTAAAGCACAAGTAACAAGAATTTTGCGTTTATTTGGTGATTGCATATAGATTTCTAACTGAATTTAAATGTGACTAAAATTAGGTGGTAATTAAGGAGTGAATGGTACAGAATTTAATTAAATTTTTCATTAAATAATATCGACAAATAGTGCATTTGTTAGATTTTCTTTATTTTATCCATAACGAAATGATGGCCTGATCATGTTTTCATCTTTATTTGGTTCGTCTGTACCTACTGAAACACGCGAAAAAATTACTGAATTTTTCGACCATTACCATGACGATATTTTTCCAGATGGCATCGCAAAATATTGCAAAATGAGCGAAATTACACTGGTTAAAAAGACTATTAGCTTAAAGATTGATATGCCATTTGCTTGCGATGGTGCGTTAGATCGTTTTGCTGATGCCTTATTATCAGAAACAGGGATCTCAGTGCTTATTGATAGTCATTTAACATTGCAAGCCAATAAGCGACATAACATAGCGGGTATAAAAAACATTATTGCAATCGCTTCAGGTAAAGGTGGCGTTGGTAAATCAACGACAACAGTAAATGTTGCTTACGCACTCGCGGCTGAAGGTGCAAATGTTGGCATACTAGACGCAGATATTTATGGTCCGTCGATTCCCAAAATGCTTGGGTTAGAAGGTACACCGGTAACGTCGCCTGATGGTAAGAAAATGCTACCACTTGATAAAGACAATATTACAGCAATGTCTATTGGTTTTCTTGTTGATGAAAAAGATGCCACCGTATGGCGTGGACCTATGGCGAGTAGGGCGTTTAACCAATTACTGAATGAAACTGCCTGGCAAGATATTGATTACTTGTTGATTGATATGCCACCAGGTACTGGTGATATACAATTAACGTTGGCACAACAAGTGCCAGTGGCTGCTGCTGTTATTGTCACCACCCCTCAAGATATTGCCCTTGCTGATGCTGTGAAAGGCATAGAAATGTTTAACAAGGTGAATGTTCCTGTGCTTGGCGTTATTGAAAATATGAGTTATCACATATGTGAACATTGCGGAGAATCTTCGCAACTCTTTGGTCATGGTGGTGGAAAGTACCTAAGTGAAGAGTTTAAAACGCCACTACTTGGGCAATTGCCACTTAATATTGACATCTGTAAGTTGGCTGACAATGGTAAAACACCAATAATTGAAAATAGCGCTAGTGAAATTGCGCAACAATACCGTAGAATAGCGGGCAACATCGCCGCTGAACTGTTTAAGCAAAAGTCAGAACATAGTCCTGACAGTAATGAAATATTCATAAAGCAAGTAGATTAATCGATTACCAGCATTGGTATTATTGTAAATAATAAGAAAGTACGCCCTATGAGATTGTGTGATAAAGATATTCAACTTTTGTTAAATCAAGAAAAAATTGTAATTTCACCTATGCCAGACGAAAGCATGATATCTGGAGTAAGTGTCGATATTCGTTTAGGTAATGAATTTCGTGTTTTTCAAGATCATACTGCGGCTTATATTGATTTAAGTGGCCAGAAAGAATCTGTACAAAAAGCGATGAATTCTGTGATGAGTGATGAAATTGTCATCCCTGATGGCGAAGCGTTCTTTCTCCATCCTGGTGAACTAGCGTTGGCAGTAACTTATGAGTCGGTTACATTACCAGCTGATATTGTTGGTTGGTTAGATGGTCGTTCTTCATTAGCTCGTCTTGGTTTAATGGTGCATGTTACCGCGCACCGCATTGATCCAGGCTGGTCAGGACAAATTGTCTTAGAGTTTTATAATAGCGGTAAGCTACCACTGGCATTGCGTCCAAAAATGAAAATAGCAGCGCTTAACTTTGAAACAATGTCTGGTGAAGCGCTACGTCCGTACAATAAACGCGATGATGCGAAGTACAAAGGGCAAATGGGCGCTGTTGCGAGTCGAATTAGTGAAGATGATAACACTGCAAATTAATGCAGTGTTATGAATTAACGGCTTGAGTGAGCGGCGTAGGGCTCGGTAATCTATTATCAAGACATTGTTGTAAGGCCACCAACAGTTTTTCTTTGTCATGATAGTGTGCGACTGATTGTGATGCGAGTTGACAGTTAATCACCGGTAACCGTTCAGAAACGATGTTATCGGGTGCTAGCACACTATTAATCGGCATAGAACCAAGATTTTCTTCCAACCAATTCAGCTTTTCATCAAGCGTTATATTGCCAGCTGGGCTGTTTTCTGCGACAACATTTTCAACAAATACACAATGTGCTTTGCTCTTGATAATGCCATTAACAATATCCCGTACGAGTAACGGGGGAACAACACTGGTTAAAAAGCTACCAGGGCCAAGTATAATTAGGTCAGCTTCTTCTAATGCCTTTTTACAGCTATCAAGGGTTTTTACCAGCGGCGCAAGCATAAGGTTTTTTGGCATCACGGGCATTTCGTCAACAGAAAGTTCGCCAACTCTGCACCTGCCTTTCGGGTAAAAAGCAATTAAATCAGTAGGCGTTTCAGACATGGGGAGTACTGGCGTCTTAACCCTTAACAGCCGTCTTACAAGCTTTATTGAGTCAAGTGGTCGAGATTGAATTTGCCCTAATCCAAAGAGGATTAAGTTACCTAAATTATGTCCACCAAGTTCATCTTGACCATCAAAGCGAAAATTGAATAATTGGCTACCAATTGAATCTTCATCAACAAGCTGTGTTAGACAATTGCGTAGATCTCCCCATGCAATGGAGCTACTACGTTTACGAAGTCGCCCTGTAGAGCCCCCATTATCAGTTGTTGTTACAATACCCGTTAAGTTCTTTTCTAAAAAAGATAAACTAGATAGTACACGACCAAGACCGTGACCACCGCCAATAGCAACAACTTTCGCGTCTTTTAATAGCATGAAAGATTCTAATATTTTACTGTAGCCCCTACCATAGCTATTTTTGCGCAAAAAATAAAGTAACCTTACACATCCAAGCAGATAATTATTGTTTATCTTCATACTTGGTGATGAAAGTTTTTTAGTATTCGGTAAATAATGGGTAATTAAGCTGTTGAATATATAAAAAATAGTCAACTTGTTGTTTATCTAGCCACTTAAACAAAAAACGCGAAAAAAATGCCCTAAACACTAAATTAAAGGTTGACAGTTAATAGGGGGCTGCCTAAAATGCGCCTCGCTTTCAACGAGTAGAACATTGCACGTTGATGTCTATAATATAAGCACTAGGCCGTTTATGTTGTAGGTAGCGGGGCTATAGCTCAGCTGGGAGAGCGCTTCGCTGGCAGCGAAGAGGTCTGCGGTTCGATCCCGCATAGCTCCACCAAGAATTTTTAAGGAAATGTTCTGTGAATGTTTTTTAGATAGATTTTATAATAGCTGTTAACTACTCGGTAGTTGATTGTTGTTAATAAGTCGTAAGGTCATTTTTGCAAGCTTAGCTTTCAAAAACTTTACGCTAAAACAGCGAAAACTATTTCGCTAAACAGTTTTAGTGTCCCTATCGTCTAGAGGCCTAGGACACCGCCCTTTCACGGCGGTAACAGGGGTTCGAATCCCCTTAGGGATGCCACATTAATCACGGCAACGTGAGTAGGGTAAAGCAATCTAGGTCTTGTTTTATCCTTGGTGAAAACCAAAAGAATTTTGTTGAGCAGGTTATCGTTCAACAAGCGATAAAAGTAAAAAATATATGTTTTCTACTTTTGCGCTGAGACTTGTTAGTTGTAAGGTCATTTTTGCAAGCATAGCTTTCAAAAATCTTACACTAAAACAGCGAAAACTATTTCGCTAAACAGTTTTAGTGTCCCTATCGTCTAGAGGCCTAGGACACCGCCCTTTCACGGCGGTAACAGGGGTTCGAATCCCCTTAGGGATGCCACATTAATCACGGCAACGTGAGTAGGGTAAAGCAATCTAGGTCTTGTTTTATCCTTGGTGAAAACCAAAAGAATTTTGTTGAGCAGGTTATCGTTCAACAAGCGATAAAAGTAAAAAATGCATGTTTTCTACTTTTGCGCTGAGACTTATTAGTTGTAAGGTCATTTTTGCAAGCATAGCTTTCAAAAATCTTACACTAAAACAGCGAAAACTATTTCGCTAAACAGTTTTAGTGTCCCTATCGTCTAGAGGCCTAGGACACCGCCCTTTCACGGCGGTAACAGGGGTTCGAATCCCCTTAGGGATGCCACATTAATCACGGCAACGTGAGTAGGGTAAAGCAATCTAGGTCTTGTTTTATCCTTGGTGAAAACCAAAAGAATTTTGTTGAGCAGGTTATCGTTCAACAAGCGATAAAAGTAAAAAATGCATGTTTTCTACTTTTGCGCTGAGACTTATTAGTTGTAAGGTCATTTTTGCAAGCATAGCTTTCAAAAATCTTACACTAAAACAGCGAAAACTATTTCGCTAAACAGTTTTAGTGTCCCTATCGTCTAGAGGCCTAGGACACCGCCCTTTCACGGCGGTAACAGGGGTTCGAATCCCCTTAGGGATGCCACTTCATTGAAGTACAAAAAAGCCAGCTTTATGCTGGCTTTTTTGTTGCTGATAATTAATGCAATCCCCCGTCAATATTGAGCTGCTTAATACACATTAAAAACCTTGTAGTAACTAATTCCACAGCTTTATTGCAACATAGGTAATGAAGTTGATGTTATGTTTAGTTGTAAGAGGGGTTGGTGTAAGTTACTTTGCCTTTATATCGTATACCTACCTACAAGTATTCACACGACCAAATATACGCCGTCATTAAAGAGCGATTAGAAGCGCAATAGTAGCTCCGATCCTGTTTAGTCATACCATAACAATATCTTTTGCTGCTTTAGCTATTTTGCACTTCTGAACTGGTTACCGACAAGTAATGTATTGATCGCTTAGGTTCAGTAATTTTGCACTTACACTGCAGTATCAAATAAGTTAATACTTTCTTCAGCAAAACCAACACCGGCTTCGTTGTAAAAGTTGAATACCTTATCTACACCGAATTCTTCTAACGCTTTTCGTTCATCATCATAGCGCGCTATCGCTGCAATTTTACCTTGATAGTTAGCATGTTTAAGCTGAACCGTGATATTGACAATATCTTGTACAGAAGGCAATGCAAGTAATACTAATTTAATGCGAGATAAATCAATATTTTCCCAAAAGTCAGCATCTTCCGCATCACCTTGGAAAGCTTGTACGCCATCTGCCGACAGTAAATCTATTTTTGATTTATCAGTATCTAAGCCCCAGGCTTGGTTTGGATGTTGACTTTGCAAAGCGCGATATGCCCCCATTCCTACACGCCCCATGCCTATAATAACAACGGGTGCATCACAGGGTTGAACAAATGAGTCTTCAGGTAATTTATTAGGGTGCTGATGCTTACTAATAAGCGTTTTATGATTGGCATAAAACTCATGAGCAAAATTGTACAGTACATTGGTAATAACAAAAGAAATTGACACTGCTAATGCGAGGATCACTAACCATTCTTTCGGTAACCAACCTGCTGATGTGCTCAATGCAGCAACAATTAACCCAAACTCGCTAAAATTACCTAAGGCCAATGATGATAAGAACGCGGTACGTGCGCGTAATTTTAGTTTAATAAATAAGAAAAAGAACAAGGCAAATTTCAGTGGCAGCATTAAGGTTAAAATACCTGCAATAGCAAGCATTTCCCACGTTGGTAGCGCCGTAAAGCCAATCGACAGAAAGAAGCCAATAAGAAAGATATCTTTAAAGCTCATTAATGATTTAGTGATCTCAGTCGCCTTAACATGGCTTGCTAAATACATTCCCGCAAGTAGGGCACCTAAGTCCCCTTTAATTTTTACAAGTTCAAACAGTTCATAAGCGCCAAATGCTAAGAAAAAGCCAGTAAGCGGGAGTAATTCGCCATGACCAACCTTAGAAATAATGCGATTTACCAATGGCTTCAATGGGATCAAAAGTAACAGCAAAAACGCCCAAGCGGTTGGCACTTTTCCGGTAGCTGCAACGAGAAAGGCAACGGCAACAATATCTTGCATAACTAAAATACCAACCGCTAACTTACCATGCCTGGTTTTCATTTCGCCATGATCTTCCAACAGCTTAACCACACAAACAGTACTACTAAACGACAATGCAAATATAACTAACCCCGCTATTTGGTAGTCTGCATCGGCAAAATAAGCCACAGAGAGAAAGGCTAATAATTTGAATACTGCAACACCGCCTAACATCCAAATTAGGGTATGCGATAAGCTACCTGCCCACACTTCAGTTTTAATTAAATCTTTAATGTTTAGTTTTAAGCCAATGGTAAATAACATTAACGTAATACCAATATTGGCAAGAGAGAGCACTAAATCATCGGCTTGATAACCCATAAAGTGGAGAACAAAGCCTGCTAATAAGTAGCCAATTGATGGTGGAAGCGTGATAACTTTTGCGGCAAAACCACATAAAAAAGCGAATAAAATCCAAATAAATTCCATTAAGTATTACTCATTATTTCATTAGGGTATCAAGTTGTTCTGCAACATAGTCAGCAATAATCGGTTGCGCTTTAACATTCGGGTGAATGCCATCGTTCATCATAAGCTCAGGATCTAAAGCGACTTGTTCCATAAAAAAGGGTAGAAGTGTTGCATTGGTTTCTTCAGCCACTTCTTTAAATACCGCCTCGAACATATTGTTATAACGAGGACCGTAATTAGGTGTTATTTTTATTTGCATCAGCGAAACCGGTATATTTTTATCTTGAGCCAGCGAAACCATTTGTAACAAATTGTTTTTTATAGCTTTTGGATTATAACCTCTCAAACCGTCATTGCCACCGAGCTCGATAATTAAATGATCTACATCATTATCGGCTAAAATGCCCGGAAGTCGAGATAAACCGCCACTTGTTGTCTCACCACTTATGCTAGCATTAAGAATAGTGTATGGTGCTTTTTGCTCGTTAAGTCGTTCATTGAGTAAGTGAACCCAGCCTTGATGTTGTTGCATCCCATAACTTGCACTGACACTATCACCTAGTAGTAAAATGGTGTTAAACGCTTGAGCCTTTGATCCATTGATTAAAGAAAACAGTATTAAGTAAATAAAAAGTAGGTAGTTTTTCATGCAGGTAAGTTCCGATACAATTCTCAAAGTTAACGATCTGACGAAGTCGGTTCAGTTAGAAGGTAAATCATTATCGCTATTACAGCCAACCCATTTAACGGTAAATGCTGGTGAAACCCTCGCGATAGTGGGCTCCTCTGGCTCCGGTAAAACCACGTTGCTCTCAATTTTAGCCGGATTAGATTTACCAAGTTCAGGTGAAGTGTATCTTAAAAACCACCCATTACACCAGCTTAATGAAGAACAACGTAGTCAGGTAAGAGCGCAACACGTTGGCTTTATTTTTCAACAATTTCTGTTAGTTAATAGTTTAACGGCATTAGAGAATGTTATGTTACCCGCTGAACTTGCCAATACAGAAAACGCACTAGCACGTGGACAAAAACTACTTGAACAAGTTGGGCTAGGCGATCGAATGGATCACTACCCAAGCCAGCTATCAGGTGGTGAGCAGCAACGTGTCGCTATTGCAAGGGCTTTTATTACCGAACCGGATATTTTATTCGCTGATGAACCTACGGGTAACCTTGATACCAAAACAGGGCTAACGATTACTGATTTACTTTTTGAGCTAAATAAAAAAACAGGTACAACACTTGTACTTGTTACGCATGACCCAAAACTTGCCGCCCGTTGTCAACGACAAGTAGAAATGGACAGTGGTGTGTTAACCGATGTTCAATCAGATAGTGATTTTGTGGAACAAACGGCGGCAAACGTAGCGAATATGGGTTAATGATGACAGTAAAAAACAATATATGGATTAAACAATCTCTGCGCTTACTTGATCATGAGTTAAGACGCGGCGAGCTAACGATCATTTTTTTAGCTATTGTACTCGCCGTTGCAACCGTCTTTTCATTAACTGGTTTTTCAGGGCAAATTAAACACGCAATTGTCGCCAATAGTACCAATACTATTGCCGCTGATAGGGTGTTTAGTGGTAATGGACCTGCTGATGAAAAATATATTGAAAAGGCAAAATCACTGCGTTTAAACATAGCCAAAAAAGTGTACACCGACTCAATGGTTTTTCACGGCGATAATATGATCTTAAGTGAACTTGACGCGGTGAGCGAAAACTATCCTTTGCGTGGTGAGTTATCGATAAAACGCTCAATTGATGGCGAGGAAGAAATTGTAGGTGGACCTAAACGCGGTGAGTTATGGGTTGAGCGTAGCCTTTTAAGTCGTTTAGGTGTCAACGTAGGAGATATAGTCGAAATTGGTGTAGCCCCCTTTAAAATTGCTGGCATTCTAGTGAATGTACCTGATCGCTCATACCGTTTTCTAGTGGCAGGGCCAAGTATCATTATGCATGTGGATGACTTACCAGCGACTGAATTAGTACAACCAGGTAGTCGAATTTATCATGCTTATTTGTTCACTGGCGAACCAGAAGATATTGATGCATTTGAAACGTGGATTAAGCCACAAGTAAATGATACCCAGCGTTGGTATGACGCTAAACGTGCTCAAAACCGTTTATCATCAACATTAGACAGTGCAGAAAGATTTCTATCGCTTGCAAGTATGTTAGGTATTGTACTTGCTGCCGTAGCCGTTGCTGTTGCCAGCCGCAGATACGGGCAACGCCATCAATCGGTTGTTGCTGTCTTTAGAGCACTTGGTGCGACAATGTCACATGTTAGAAATTTGTATTGCTTACACTGGACATTATTAAGTGTGATCAGTATCGGTGCAGGGTTATTACTTGGGTATCTTTTATTACTGTTAGGGGCGAATGCAATAGAAAGCTACTTGTCATTAGATAATACGCCATTAACGTTTACACCGTTTATTACAGCCATAGTTACGGGGTTAATCTGTGCGGTTGCCTTTGCTATTCACCCAATTAAAGAATTGATTCAAACATCACCGTTATCTGTTATTCGTGGTTTTAAAACCAATACACTGCCTAAGTTTGGTAGCCACCAACTTATTCCTTTAATCGCGTTGTTTGTTTTGTTGCTAATGTTTAGTGGTGATTTTGTCATGAGCCTTTCATTATTAGCAGGTGGGCTATTAGTGTCGGCAATTTTACTAACAATTGGTCGCATGGTTATGAGTGCGGGGCGCAGTGTTGGAACAAAAGCAGGGCAGTCATGGCATTTAGCATTAGCGAATTTGAAACGTCGTGCTAGTGAAAATAGTGTGCAATTAGTCAGTTTTACGATCGCCATTAAATTATTGTTGTTAATTACGGTAATGAAAACATCTATTATTGATGAATGGCAGTCACAATTCCCTGACGATACGCCAAATCAATATTTGGTCAATATAACTGAAGAACAGATAGCGCCTTTACAAGCATTTACGGAAGAATACGATATTCCTCATCGTGGTTTTTATCCTGTATATCGTGGACGTTTAACAGCGATTAATGGTGAAGAAACCGTTAGGGTTGAACGCGATGACGAAAAGGCAGATGAAAACTCTACTGCTGAAAACACTGATGAGGAGAAAGAAAAAGAAGGTCGTCGCGGTATGGGGCGTGAACTGGGTTTAACATGGCGTGATAATGTGCCTTATCAAAATGAAATTTTAGAAGGGCGTTGGTGGCAACAAGGTGATACTACGCCGCAAGTTTCCATTGAATCAGGTGTGGCAGAGCGGTTAGAGATTAAACTAGGAGATGAACTGTCTTTTGATTTAGGCGGCCGTAAGTTTACCGTACCTGTAACCAGTATTCGCGAGGTTGATTGGAAAACACGACAACTTAACTTCATTATGGTGTTTAACCAAGCAGTGTTTGAAGACTTTCCTACTACGTCAATTTCTGCCTGGAAAGTAGCGCCTGAGAAAAAAGACGCCTTTTATGATCTAATTGCTCAATATCCAACAATTTCAATGATCGACTTTGATGCCATTATGAAACAGCTCAATGAAATGATTGAGCAAGTTACGATTGCTATCGAGTTAATTCTAGTATTGGTGGTGCTAGCAGGTAGCTTAGTACTTGTTGCACAAGTGCAGGCAAGCATGGAAGAAAGAGAGCGTGAATTAGCCATACTTCGTACGCTAGGGGCAAAAGGCTCACTATTGAGAAACAGTATACTGTTTGAATTTGTTGCGCTAGGTGCGATTGCTGGTTTTATGGCAAGTGTTGGTATGGAAATAGGTGTGTTCATTCTGCAAACACAAACCTTTGAAATGGATCCAACATTTCACTTTAGCTATTGGTTAGTAGGTATTTTGTCTGGTGCGATTTTTGTTGGTACGATTGGCATGATAAGTTGTTGGCGATTGTTGAACCTGACAAGTGTTACCTTGATCAGACGTACGATGTAAACATTGTTTTAATCAACGCACAGAAGTATCGTTATTTTTAATCGGATAACGATACTTTTTTTTATTAATCAGTTATATTGCCGAGATAAAAGCACAAGAAACTAACTATTATGGGATTATCACAGCCAAGCTCTGGCGTATTAAAAGGGTTATTAATTACCGCGGCATTGTTTGTTGTATTTGCGGGGATCAAATCGGCCACCAATATTCTGGTACCTTTTCTTTTGTCGGTATTTATCGCCATTATTTGTAACCCTTTGGTGAATAAAATAGAGCGCTATAAAGTCCCTAAAGCGCTCGCTGTATTATTAGTGGTGATATTTGTTGTTAGTATTGTTATGTCGCTAGCAGGGTTAGTGGGCAACTCGTTATCACAGTTGTCAGCATTGATGCCTGCTTATCGTGAACAGCTTAATGATCAGCTTGTTTGGGTGGTGGAGCAATTAGCATCGTATAACGTGATTTTATCGAAAGAATTAGTCATGGAGCATGTTGACCCTGCTGCAGCAATGGGCTTAGCGGCTGATATGTTGAGCGGTTTAGGTAATGTAATGGCCAATTTATTTCTGATCATCATTACGGTTGTGTTTATGTTATTTGAAGCACCTTCATTATCGCACAAGTTTCATCTCGCGCTTGATGACCCCGAAATGCGTTTAAAGCAAATTGATAAGTTTTTGTCGTCGGTTAATAATTACTTGGCAATTAAAACATTGGTCAGCATAGCAACAGGTGCGTGTGTGTCTATTATGTTATGGGCAATTGGTTTAGACTTTCCACTGTTGTGGGGCGTACTGGCATTTTTACTTAATTACATTCCCAATATTGGATCTATTATTGCCGCTGTACCGGCGATGTCACTGGCCGTTTTACAGTTAGGGCCTGCTTATGCTGGTTTTATTGGTTTAGGTTATCTCACTATTAATACAGTAATGGGGAATATGGTTGAGCCACGTTACCTTGGCAGAGGGCTAGGTTTATCTACGTTAGTGGTGTTCTTATCGCTGATCTTTTGGGGATGGTTGCTCGGTACCGTTGGTATGTTGTTATCAGTACCGTTAACGATGATCATCAAAATTGCGCTTGAGAGTACGCAAGAAGGTAGGTGGTTCGCCGTACTTTTATCTGGCGACGAACTCAGCGATGTTGAAAAGAAAGCTTAGTTATTTGGTTTTTCACCAAAACGGCATTGCCCATTAGATGAAAACTGTACAGCTTGTTGGCGCTTTTTGCCGATCAGCAAGCTGCCATCGTCAAGAAACAAGAAGTTCTTCCAGCATTGTTTAAATAAGCCCCAAGTTGTTTCAAGGATATTTTGTCGATTTAAACAATAATATACTGTTGTGTTGTCTTCCCAGTTAATATGCAGCAATAAAGCTTCTGGTAAGCTTGGTTCGTCACTTTCCCAACGAGTTTCCCAATTGATGTGCTGATGTAAATATTTATCTTGCGTTGGCCAGTCATTTTTATCGAAAAGTTCTGGATGTAAGGCTGTTTTGCTAATAAAGGTATCCCACAGTGTAGCAGCGCGTTCTTCAGACATTGGTTGAATTTTTGCCAGTTGTTCAGCAGTTAATGGCATACTTTGGTGTCGAAAAATCCAAGCATGTTTAAATTGTTCTAGCGGTAAATATTTCATGAAAATACAGGCTTGATAAAAAGCGGTATTATAGCAACCGTTACGCGCTTAACCAGTATATAGTAAAAATAAAGCGCGTTTCAGCGTGTACACAAATAGATGCTTTACTGTAACGCACTTTAGCTGTTGTATTACTTACCAGTTTAAAGCATAAGAACAGCTTGATTATCTGCCAATACTTTTTTGCCAATACCTTTAACGTTGAGTAAGTCTTCTAGCGTTTGAAACTCACCCATTTGCTGTCGATATAAAATAATTGCTTGCGCTTTTTTAACGCCTATACCTTTTAATGTTGATAGTTGCTCAGCGTCAGCCTTATTTAAGGCAATTTTAGTGGTAACAGGTTGAATTGCAGAAGTTTGCTCAGTATCAGTTGATTCATCAGCAAAGGTGTTGAACGACAATAATGTCGCAATAACTACGAGTGTTTTGATTTTCATCATCATATCCTTGATGGTTGTTGTAAATTCCAATCGTGTGCCGTAAGTGCAGCACACGCATTATTTCTAGAAGTGAAAATCAAATTTGTCAAATATTGTTAATTAATTAACGTTAGCGTATGAGTAGTTGGGCGCGCTAACTGCGTGATTCTATGTACTTGTCGTAATCAGGAATAGATTTTTCATAGCTTTCGTTGAACAGAACAGATTCAACCATAAAGTCAGCACTGGCGCGGTTACAGGCGACGGGAATGTTCCATACGGCTGCTAAACGCAAAAGTGCTTTTACGTCTGGGTCATGCGGCTGTGCTTCAAGTGGATCCCAAAAAAATATCATAATATCAACTTTTTGCTCTGTAATGAGTGCCCCAATTTGTTGGTCGCCACCAAGTGGACCGCTGATCAACCGGTTAATTGCCAAGCCTGTTTGTTTAGCAATGTGCAGACCTGTTGTGCCTGTGGCGTACAAGGTATGGTTTGCGAGTTGTTCTTGATATTTAAGGCACCACAGAATAAGTTCTGGCTTCATATTGTCGTGGGCAACTAACGCAATTGACTTTTTTGCTGGTGCGATAATTTTTCTATATTCCATAGCAATCTCGGTAGCGGGAAATGATTGCTTGAGCGTAGCACGTTACCTGAATACTGCGCTAGCACGATTAGTTATAATACATTGAATATCACAGTGTTTATCGATATCTATTTACTTTTAATCGCTGAAAAACGCACTTATGTAATACAATTTATGGCACAGGCTTGTCAGATACATTTGCTACTTTGCTTTACAGGTACGACCTGTTAATCTTTTAACTACCATTTAAAGCAATAAAAACATAAACAATGTCATTACCCACGACTAATAAAGGCTTTAGTTTAAAGCTTAGCGATAATAGCGAATTAATGTCTTCAGAGCGCATAGCGTTGACTGAAAAACCAATGCCAACAATAAAACCAGGGCAAGTGCTTGTTAAAATGCTTGCGAGCCCTGTAAACCCCTCTGATTTAGTACACTTATTGGGTAAGTATGGTTTGGCTGCAGAAGATGGCGCCTATGTTGGTTTTGAAGGTTGTGGTGTCGTTGTTAAGGCTAATGCTGGTCTTTATGGTAAATATTTAGTCGGTAAACGTGTTGCACTTTCTGCACAACCTGGCTGTGATGGTGTATGGGCGCAATATGCGGTTACAAAAGCAAATTATTGTTTGCCTGTAGATAAAAATATTGCCGATGAACAAGCCGCTACCTTGATTGTAAACCCCTGTACGTCTGTTTGTTTAGTTGAACGCGCGATAACATTAGGCGCTAGAGCATTGGTGATTAATGCGGCAGCAAGCCAAGTAGGAAAGGGCGTAATACGTTACGCTAAATCTGTTGGTATTCGAGTTATTGCAACAGTTCGCAGCCAACATAACGTTGATGTATTGACGCAACTAGGTGCAGATGTTGTATTACTTACAACGTCTGATAGTTACCAAAATGACTTAAAAGAAGCGTGTAAAAAACTAAACGCTAGTGTGCTTTTGGATGCTGTAGCAGCTGAGGATACGCCAATGGTTTTAAAGGCAATGCCAAAAGGTAGTACGGCAATTGTTTACGGACGTTTAACGGAAACGCATGATCCCATTGGTGGGTTGTTTTCGGTCTCAGATGTTATTTTTAGAGATATTAAAATCGAAGGTTTTTGGCTTGCAAATTATATTGGTAACGCTTCACCTTTAAAAGTACTGCGGCTGAGTAAGAAAGTTCAAAAATTGTTTTTACAAGGTGTTTTCCATACTGACATATTTAAAGTGACTGATTTTGAGCACTTTGCACCTGCACTAGATCACTACGCTAATCATAAAAGTGACGGTAAAGTAATACTGCGCCCGAATGATTAATGAGTAGGTAGATTAATTTGCAAGTTAACGTTGAAAGTACTGTGTTTATATACACGTCAGACAAAAGTGAGTTTTCTACAAGAAATAGAGAAAAATTCTCGCTTTCTCCAAACGCTGTTTAAAAGTAAAAGTGTTATCTAATTGATTAGTTTGTAATAACAAGGTAGTTTGTTGTTTAGTTTTTAATGAAGTAGAGGGAATGACTTTGTGTAGAAAGCGAGAATTATTCCTTCTAATAAGCTGTTATGTTTTTTCATCGAAGGTGTGCAGGCTTGCGTCAAAATGTAAATTATAAAGCCTTTTTTAGTAGGGTAGTTTTGTTTATTGTATTTTCTTTGCACGCCACTTACTGTATTTATAATGGGCGTGTGATTACGCGGTTAACTCGTGAAGTGTACTTTGAGTCGAACCCTATTTTGTTTTTGGTCTTAATGGGAGTTGAGGTTTTATTCATTATATATCTACTTTATTCTGTTACTTTCAAGTTGCCAAAACATAACAAGCCATTACAGCAACGGGACTGCTAACAGCTTGCTCGGTTCCGCTACGCTTCACATTTTAGCAAGCTATTATCAGCCCCTGAATGGGGCGTTATGTGTTTTTAAGGATGATTTAGTATGAGTCGAAGTATTCACAAAACTATCAAGGGTGTTTTTGGTGGTAAATCTAAATCAACGATCAACGAAATGATTGTAGAAAATGATCCCGAAGTTGAGGCGCTAGGTAAAAAGTATTCTTATAAAAATACTGAACGTGGCAAACGAAAATTAGCAAAGCAAACTGATAGTATTGAGAAAGAGTAACTAAACTTCAGTGTAAACAAACACATAACAAGTCATTCCAAAGGACAAAAAACAGTTGGTTTTTGCTCCTTCGTCGCTAATTTTAACCAACTATTTTTTGCCTCTGAATGAGGCGTTAGGTGAACGGATGCGCAAAGCTTTAATATCATTTCCAATATTGTTTCTATGTCTCTTTTTGAGTATTTACAATTTAGAATATGGTGTTGTAATTGTCACTGAAGGTAACGAACCTTGGTACTCTCCTTATACTTCAGCTGTATTTTTATTCTGCTCAATGTTTTTTTATCCTGTAACCTTACTTGCAAGTAAATTGGGATTAACGTTGTTTGGTGTCACTGCTATAGCGCTCTATTTTTTATACTCTATTGTAATATCAACATTTTTGTATAAGTATTGGCCTAGAAGTAAGTTCACCTAACAAGGCAATTATGTGTGGGACGTCTAAAGCTTGGCTGGCGCTCATTCTTCGCTAATTTTAGCCAAGCTTAGTACGCCCCATATTGCGGCGTTATATACCTATGTAGAAGGAAGCTACTTGCATCAATTTCGAGAAAATATATTACCTGTGACTTTGTTGGTTTTAGCTGTTTTCCCAACAATAATAATTGCTCCCATTGATAGGGTGTATTTAAAAATTACAGGTACGGAGTTTGTTGATATAACCTATGGAATGATTGCCTACTTGGTATTTATGCCAATGAGCCTATTAATAATTTCAGCTAATATTATTTATCGTGTTTACTCTAAAAAAATCCCATTAAAAGATAGTGTTATACATTTAGCATGCTTTATACTAATGTTGTTTTTTACGATCACACGCTTTGTTGGTTACGGGTAATCGGTATATAACAAGCCATTACAGCAACGGGACTGCTAACAGCTTGCTCGGTTCCGCTACGCTTCACATTTTAGCAAGCTATTATCAGCCCCTGAATGGGGCGTTATAAGCCAAAGGAAGTTCGGTGATGAAATCGATAATTGGAAAACTGGATGTGTTAAGCGTGTTTGCAGCGTGGGCACTTTTAATCGTTTTCTTTGTATCTTTGGCTTATGGGAAAATGTTTTCTGAACCTAGCGCAAGTGCTAGTCATTTAGTTTATTTGTTTGGGTCATTCTTTTGCGCAGTTTTAATTCATATAGTTTTGGCATTTTTCAACCGTTGCCCGCATTGCAATAAGTGTTTAACTGTTCAAGGTTTTAAAAAGCCTCATCCTGCATCAAGTGGGAGCTGGGATAAAGTTGTTTGGCGTTGGTTTTCTGGATCAATTGTTTGTATTCATTGCGGGCAAAGAGTGGCAACTAATGGCTTATAACAAGTTGCTCAAGCTCGTTCGTAAACTCACTGGGACAATTAACAGTTGGCTTGGCGCTTCGCGCAAGTATAGCCAACAGTCAATTGCCCCTTAGCAAAGCTACATGGACTCCCCTTTGTCAAGCACAAGCAGTCTATGACAACAAGAAGATCTGACAGCAGCTCTACATTCGGCGTTTATTAGCTATATACGCTATCGCCCTGATGATTTGCGCTTGCGCATGGCCTCATTCGTTAAACAGTATTTAAATACTTCCCGACTAAACAGGCTTTAATGCGCTCGGTCTGACCGTGTTATCGTCAATTGCTAATGCTACGACTCGGTGGGGTTAACCGTTTGGTTTAACCTTTTCTATTTTACATAATCAATCTGATATTCTTTTTCTGAGTGTAATAATGCCCAAATTAATCGGGCATTTTTTGCCGCTAATGCCACGGTGGCACGCTTAAACCCTCGTCGCTCGATAAGGTCTTTTATCCATAAACTGGTTCTGTCAGTTTTGTGCCTGCAGTTAGCAATCACGGCTCGCGCGCCATGAATGAGTGAGGTGCGAATATGTTTTTCGCCACGTTTGGATATTCTTCCTAACTTTACCTGTCCACCTGTAGTGTATTGCTTTGGTACTAAACCAATCCATGCACTAAAGGCACGAGAGGTGTCGAAGTCTTTGGCATCACAGACAGTAGCAACTACCGCGGTTGCGGTCACTTCGCCGACACCAGGAATACTCATTAAGCGTTTAGCGGCATGCATTTGATGGGCTAATTGATACAGTTTTCTGTCATGTTTAAGGATTTGTTCGTTTAACCCTTTTATCTCTTGCCATAAATCATGCAATAGCTCTCTGGCGAGCATAGGTAAGCCGTTCTCTGCATCTTCTAAAATACTGGTGATAGCATGTTGTGCTGGGTATCTACCTTTAGGCATAACAATACCGAACTCAGCGAGTAAGCCTCTAAGGCGATTAATCAGTGCTGTTCTGTCTTTGATAGCCCCTTGGCGAATACGATGTAAACACAATACGGCTTGTTGCTCTTCACTTTTAATACTCACAAACCGTGTTTTAGGACGTGTTACCGCTTCGCATATGGCTTCGGCGTCATTGGCATCATTTTTCTCATTTTGGCGATATGGGATAACAAACTTAGAGGCCATGATACGCACGTCATGACCAAGCTTAGTAAATTCTCTTGCCCAGTAATGAGCGCCAGAGCAAGCTTCCATGCCGATAATACATGGTGGCAATTTAGCAATTTCAGGTAACAGTTTGTTTCGCTTAACAGTTTTACGTAATTTACACTTGTCATGAGCATCCACACCGTGGATACTAAACACAGATTTGGCTAAATCAACGCCAATTGCTTTAATTAGTGACATATGGACTCTCCTCAATTGAAGCTCTTTATCAACTTCACTATGGCACATTGATGCTGAGTGGGGAGTCCATATCATTCGTTATGCAGCTATGAGCAGCCTACAAATTTTGGAATATAAAAATGATAAAGTTAATTGGAGTAGCGCTGCAAGCTTTTGGGATGCGAAGTGCTAAACAAAAAGAAAAAACTCAAAGGGTAATTGATTATATTGATACTTGTCTTGAGCACATGGAAAACATCATGGGCTATAAAAAGGACGTAAATGAGGCAAGTGTAGAGCAGTCAAGAAAGTTTCTTCAGAGCGCATATCATGAAATGGCTTTTCAGTTAAACGGTGTCGCTACTCCTGTTGAATGCGACATAATTAAAAATTCGATTGCAAGTGCTCGAATTTACTTTCATGCAGTTAAAGAAGGTAAAGTGGTCAATGAAGATCTTACAATAGATTATGAATCACGCTATCAACTGTATATTAATCATATTTATGATCAAAAAGAATTCCGACAAAACTCATATGAAACGTTCCTTAGACAGCTTGTCAAAGACAAACGTGAAATTGATAAAAATTATGTCGAAATGGAGTTACAAAAAATAAAGGAAGTCTGCCAAGAAGATGTAGCAAGAATAATGTCATTACGAGAAACACTTAAAACTCGAAAAGCAGCGGCATAACAAGGCCTTAAAGTCGGATTCGTAACAGTTTGCTCGGTTCCACTTCGTCTCACATTTTAGCAAACTGTTATTCACCGCTTAAGGCGGCGTTAGGTGTACTAAAGAATATGCGAACAAAGGATAGTTCAGATAACCAATTTGGTTTTATTATTTGCTTAGTTTCCTTATTGGCTGTGTTGTCAGTTGTATTGTCAGGAAAGGAGCAATGGCTTAAGTATATAGCTCCAATCTTTCTGCTTTGGGGTTTAAATTGTATTTGGGCATACTTCAAAAAGAAAATAATTTATAGTTTGTACTTTCCAATACCTAATGACGCACAAATTGTTTTACGCATTCTAGGTTTAGCTATTGGTATTTTATTTATTATTGTCAGTATTGGTATGTACACCTAACAAGCGCATTAAGTGACGGGACTGCTAACGCTTGGCTCGGTTCCGCTTCGCTTCACAGTTTAGCCAAGCATTATCAGCCCCTTATGCGGGCGTTATATGCCACAAGGAAAAGTATGAAGTCGATTTTCAAAATCATCGGGAATTTATGGGCGTTAGCTTTTATCTCGTTTGTTGCTATTAAATTTTATGATAGTTCTGGAAATGAATTACCTGAATTAGCTATTTTGTATGCTTCAAAATTTGAAGGATTTCTTAGTGCATTTTTAACTTCTTCATGGTTCTTTGTCGTTTTTATTGCAATGTGGTTAGCAATAAGTTTTCATATCTCTAAATCCAGTGGTTGGGCTAAATTAGCAGAAAGATACAGCGCGAATTATCCTCATGAAGACCAGCTAAATTTTAAAACAATAACTGCGGTATTTGATGAACAGGCATTTAGAAATGTTCTAAAGTGTGCAGTAAATAGTAATGGTGTTTATCTTAAAATCACATTTCCTTTTAACTTTGGTTTCAAAAAGTTGTTCATTCCATGGCACGCAATAAGTACCGTAGAACGAGAACAGGATAAACGTACCGAGTCATCTTTAAGTTTGGTCAATAAATTCTTAGATACAATCCCTATAGAAAATCGTTATTTTATTAGGCTAAATATGTATCCAGAGCAAATTATAAAATTAGAAGAAAAAGAATTTAATCTTATAAAAAATGAATTTCCTGCCCATATACTAGGTGGCATATAACAAGCTGTTTAAGTGCGGGACTGCTAACGTTTGGCTCGGTTTCGCTACGCTACACAAGTTTAGCCAAACATTATCAGCCCCTTAACAGGGCGTTATGTTGCAAGGAGGCCGTTTGAAACTAATTTTAGCTATATCATTTCCATTGTTACTTACGTCTACACTTTATTGGTTCTATTTATGTTCAAAGCTATTTGAACACTTAAAGATAAACCATCCTCAAATATATTCTGAAATTGGAGAGCCTTCATTATTCTGGAATAGTACGCCATCAAATAATAATGCATTACTTAAATTTCTATTAAAAAAGGAGTGGCTGAAAGTAGATGATACTTATTTAAATAAAACTTGTTCTATTATGAGGCTATTTTTTATAATCTATTCAATTGTTTTATTTATTGTTTTATTTATTGTTTTTGCGGCATTCTTTGTTGAAGCAACATAACAAGCCATTACAGTAACGGGACTGCTAACAGTTTGCTCGGTTTCGCTTCGCTACATATTTTAGCCAACTATTACTTAGCCGTTTAACGCGGCGTTATATGCACAAGGAGGCATGCAATCATCACCTTATTTTATGTCAGCCTTTTTGTTTCAATAAGTATCGTAAATTTTATCGTTATTCGTAAATTAAAGAAGAATCATCCCAAAGCCCTAGATAAAGGTGGTAATCCATCAGGGTTATGGAATAACGCTACTAATGCATCTTTTACATTTGGTTATATTGGGCTTAGGTTGTATCGTCACGATAAACTAGATAAAAATACGTTACGTTGGTGTAATGGATTAAGCGTTTTGGTTTGGTTTTTATTTGTCATCATAATCAATGAGTTGTACAACGTTATTTATGTGTATTAAAGTGCATATAACAAGCGCATTAAGCATGGGACTGCTAACAGTTTGCTCGGTTCCGCTTCGCTTCACATTTTAGCAAACTATTATCAGCTCCTTATGCGGGCGTTATAAATTTAGGGGACGCGGTGAATAATCCTACACCTTTTGAAATCAGGAAGTTACTAGATGACTGTGGTCGCGCAGGACTTCTGGTGCAGATTCCTAGCTTTCCACCTGAAACTCAAGAACTATGCTTTCAAATTATCGAGCAAGTAGAAAATGATAAATTGGAAGAATTAAAAATCGCATTGCAAAAAGATGCGAATCAAATAGCGTCATCCGCTAATAAAAAGTCAGGTATTTCACTTTGGGTAAGTTCGATTGCTTGTATAGTTAGTGTTTTTTCATTTATCGTAATGTATTGTCGTGGTTAAAATTTATAACAAGGCAATTATGGATGGGACGTCTAAAGCTTGGCTGGCGCTCATTCTTCGCTAATTTTAGCCAAGCTTAATACGCCCCATATTGCGGCGTTAGCTGTATAAGCATGTGAGGTATACCATGGAAGGAATATTAAATGTTTTATTACCATCAATTTTAATAGTTTTAATTATACATTTACTAAAACTGGTGTCGTTATTTCGATTTGTACTATTAATTTTTTTAGCTATATCATCTACATTCTTTGTCGATTTCTTGTATTGTGAAATCCTTAAGTCAAGTTGTTCATCTGATCCATTGGTCGGGTTAGGTTATATAATTCATTCAATTTTAGTGGTGGTTGTTTCATTTGTTCTTGAAATAGCTCGGGCAAATTTGTTAATCCATCTAAAAAGAAAATACAGCTAACAAGCTGTTAAACAAGGACAAAATATAGTTGGCTTTTGCTCAATCGTCGCTTATTCTAGCCAATTATATTTTGCTCATTAACGAGGGCGTTATATTTATTCAGCATCGGTGTTCAAAAAGGAGTTATGTGAATATTTTCTGTAAAGTTATAAATAAAGAGATTAAAGAAGAGATACCAGGTAATTGTGAGCCAAAGAAGATAGAAAACAGTATTTCTGATCAGGACTTACAAAGGTTATACGCTGTAGAGTTTAAAAGTCAGTCTTATTCATCTTTTTATAACACTACGATGGAGAAAGACAAGAGTATTTTGACGCTTTCGGTTGCTGGAATCGGGTTTCTAATAACTTTGTTAAAGCTATCTGACAGCCTTGGCTATTACGATATGGCGTTTTTTTCAATCGCTACGGTGGGCTTTCTAATTTCAATATTCTGCATTGTTACCTTATTTGGCAAAAATGCTGATTTTATAGTGGACTTGGCGCAAGAAAAAGATGTAACTATAAAACAGCATGTTTTAAAACAATTGGATACATGGGCTATAAGAACTTTCTATATAGCAATTATAATGTCGGTATGCTTAGGCGTTTCGACTTCCTCTACACTTTTTTTTAAAGGCGACAAAGAAATGACAAAAGAAACCGATATAAGCAAAACTATTGAAACACAGGGTACTCCTGCTAATGAAAGTTTTACCCAAGCTGTCGATTTAACAAAAAGCTATCAACAAGCTACTAGCTTTCAAGATAGTTTTCAGGGAGCTGCTAACTTACAGTCAAATACTAATGCTCAAACAACTGCACAAAGTAACAATTCTGGTGCGGCTGCAATGATGCCAAATACAAACAGTGACAAAGAATAAATATAACAAGGCGCTTAAGTCGGAAAAATTATTGTTGGCCATCGCTTCGCGATTATAGCCAACCATAATTTTCCGCTTAGCTTAGCGTTATAAACTTCTATGAAAATTCATTTGGCTACATTTCAAATTCTTGGTGTATGTGACAATGCTGGGTTTGTGTATAAATCTTTTCATGAAGCAGTGATGGGGATTTTGCCTTTTGCAGAAACTGCATTAGACCATATCTATGAGTATGCAACCGCAAATGACTGGTTTGATTTAGATGGCAACTCAATAGAAGCATTTGAATTACTCTCTGTAAAAAGTGATTTAGAGTTAGCTCATAGATATCGACAATTAGATGACTTGATGAAAGTTAATGGGGTTGGCTTCATACAGTTATTTGAATATGAAAATGTATTTGAATTAATTAAAGACCAAAACATTGAACAATGGTGCAGTGAAAAATTAAAATGTGAAATTTTGGAGTTAAAGAAGTCAGAAGGTCGCTTTCTCTATAACCTCGAGCAGGAGTGGTAAAGTTTATAACAAGGCAATTATGTATGGTGCGTTATTCACCTAGAATTTAGGGCAATTTATCCCGCGAGGTATAAGACAACAAAGTGGTGAGTCGATAATGAAGTATTTAAAAACGCCGGAGTTTCTTTTCGAAGTGTTCGGGGAAAAACAATCACTACTGGAAGTTGGTTGCACGTTAATCTTTGCTTTAGCTGGTACTTGGGTTGTTTACTTAGTTGCTGGCGTAGAGCTAGACAACTGGAAATCAATTTTAGCTTTTCTAGTCATTGCCGATGTACTGGCAGGTTGCATTGCTAACTTCAGCTACGGAACAAATGAATACTATTCGAAGCGGCCAAAAAAACGCCTTATATTCATTGCTATCCATGTGCATATTTTAGCTATTGCTTGGCTGCTATCTGAGCCGCTTGATAGTGCAATGATTATCTGGGGTTACACTATGGTATCAGCATTTGTAGTTAATGCTCTGAAAGGGAAGCGGGTTCAATGCTTTATTGCTGCGAATTTAATGTGCTATGGCATACTGTTGTTAATCTATCTGCCACTTTCAAATTGGTTTCTGATGGTTAGTGTGTTCTTTTTAATTAAGGTGCTATTTAGTTTTTCTGTCGATCACTTTGGTAAGCAGGTGGAAAGGTAGGAGTGCCGTGAATATAACAAAGCGTTTAAGGTTGATTCCAAACGCTTGCCGGTTCCGCTTTTCACTTTTTAGCAAACATTACTTAGCCGTTTATTGCGGCGTTTATACACCTAAACTGGCTGGTGTCGGGCAACTGTCAGGTTAATGTCGTAACTGACAGTCATAATTTTAATCAAAAATCCTGAGCTGAGAGTACAGGAGTAATTTAATGATACTTAAACAACTAAGAATAAGTCGCCATTTATCACAAGAACAATTAGCTCAAATGTCAGGGCTTAATGTCAGAACCATTCAAAGAATAGAAAGTGGTGCAAACGCTAGTTTGGAGTCTCAAAAATGCCTCGCAGCTGCTCTCGATGTATCAATTGAAACATTACATCAGGAGACTATTATGTTCGATAAAAACTCAGAAAACTGGAACAGTTTGCCGCTGTTTATGAAAATTTGGTTTGCATTTAACTTTTTACAGTTACGTCCTAAACGCTATACAGCGAAACGTTCAGAAGTAATTTGCCATATCTTTGGCTTTTTCTTTTGTTTGCTAGGTTTGGTTGATGAAGCTGCATTAGTTGGAGGGCTTCTTTTGTTACTTACAGCATATTTGTTCACCTTTCTTAAATGGCAAGGAGATAAGTATGGTATATGGTACGAAGAATTAATTGATTAGAGCGTGTTGATCTTTCATGTTTACTTTTGCCGCAAATTGTTTGGTATTTATACAAGGCAGCGCTTACGCCGTGTGGTTATTCTACTCCAGTAAAGCGTTAACACAGTATAAATGCCAAACAGATGCAGCCCGAAGGGTTCACCTAAACGCCTCCTGCTCTTTGTTACTTGAACTAACCATAGCATGACTATGCAATAATCCAAGTGCCGCGATCAGAAGACGTTTAATTTGAACAAAATTCAAACAGCAAAGATCAACACGCTCTAGTATAAATTAGTAGGTATCAAGGCAATTATGAGCGGACGCATAACTTTTGGCTCGGCTCCGCTTCACATTTTAGCAAGCTACTATCAGTCCCTGAATTGGGAGCTGTATTTTTCGATAGCATTATAAGTTGGTATTAAATGAAAATTGTTATTTTAGCTAATAAAGATATCGCAAGTAACTACGCTCTTAATATGTTACTTCCAGAGCTTAATAATCATGAGCTTTGTGTGTTTCTATCCTCAAAAGTTGGAGGTAGTAGCAAAAAGAATCACTTAAATACTCTGACGTTTTTTGAACAAAGCTTATTTAATCAATTAATTTCACCATTGATTGACAAAGTTAATAACAAGTCTGCATATAAAAGTTTTGAACAACTAAATAGTCATTTGTCGCAACCAATGGAGGAGTTGAATTTAATTAACTCTTCTGAAGGAGTAGAAAAAGTTAGAAAATTTCAACCTGACCTAATCATATCGATTCGCTACGGTAATATTCTAAAAGATGATGTATTAAGAATTCCTCACTTTGGAGTATTGAACTTACATTCTGGTTTGTTACCAGACTATAGGGGGGTAATGGCAACATTTTGGGCAATGTTAAATTATGAGAACGAAATTGGTACAACTTTACATTATATAGATGATAATAGTATTGATACTGGGCGAATTGTTTCTAGTTCAAAGTTTCAAGTTAATAAGGAAAAGTCATACATCTGGCACGTGTTACAACTGTATATTGCAGGTGTGAAACTAATTACAAATGCTATTTCCCGCATTGAAAATAATGAACAGTTAGAAACTCACTCTCAACCTAATTCAGGTCAGTATTTCTCATTTCCAGATGTAAATGATTTACTTGAATTTAGTAAAAAAGGGTTTTGTCTATTTAATGAAAACGAAATAATAGACTTCATTCGTGCCAATTATTACTAGAATATAACAAGCCAATCAAGCCGGAAAATTTACAGTGGGCTGTTATTTGTTCTTCAAATTTTAGCTAGTAAGAATAATTCAATCTAAAAAGTTAACTTACTTAGGTTATAACGAATATACATGGAGTATTAAATGTTCAATATAATGTTGTTTTTCGTCTCAATTCTTATCAGTTTTTCTGTCTTTGCAGTAGGTGAAAAATCTACAGAAAGTATCGGTGATATTGAAGGGATTCTGAACGATGAAAAAATATGGGCAGCTCACGAGCTTGTTGCTGAGCAGACTTACCAGTTTAAAATCGGTCAACCACTTAGTTTAGGCGTTTTCGATGCTAAGCGTCCCTTGCCTCTAAAGTTGAGTGTTACTGATAAGGACGTAGCGGGAATATCATACTGTACGACCTATTTTCTTGATAAGGATTTTTCACTCAAGGAGGCAAGGGCTTTTTTTGAACAGTTCGCTGGCTCGAAGCTGAAATTATTAAATGTTCAGCAAGTCAAAATTATGGGTGGTGGTGGCCCTATCAGATGGTGCAAGTTTACCGATTATAACGTATTGGTGAATAAACAGGAGAGAGAACTGGCAAAGCAGAATAAAGCAACTGCAGATAATGCTTATCAATTTGAAGGCACAATAAAAGTCTTAGTGGCTCGTTTGTATCCCTCACGCATAATTATGTCAAAGCTAAACGCGGGGGATATAACACAAGAGAATCTGTTTGAACGCTGCGACAAGACTCTAATTATTGCCTCACCTCTTACTAAGTCACAAGTTAGAGCGATTGATTATAGGCATAAAGAGGCGACCGTTAATCTAAAAATAGAGGGTAGAAACTGTGTTGCTAACAGTGTGGTATTTGACGCTAAATAATTGAAAACCAGTAGGGGCAATTTTTGCTCATGTAGTTTCGGAAGGACGAAAAATAACATCCTAAAGATTCATGCAGTGGTATTAGGGCTTCTTACTGCTACACGCTAATTTTAATTCATTAACATTGTTCTTATTTAGGAATGTGTTTTATAGGCATATTGAGAGTATTTAAATGTGAATCAATTAATTGAGAAATCTATCGCTTGTCCATACTGTGGAGAAACTATCGACATTCTAATTGAACCATTCGATTTGGATCAACAATACATTGAAGATTGCCAAGTATGTTGTAAACCTATTAATTTCCTGATTTCTGAAGATGTTGATGGCGAACTTTTAATTAATGTTTATAGTGATGATGAGGCGTTTTAATCATAACAAACAAGTTATTAAACTAAGATAAGAATCAGTTTTTATTTTAACTTTTTGTTTTAGTGTTTAACTTGAACGTTATAGCGCTTTAAGTATCGATTGTCGTTTAATTTGTTAAATTAAGAAGATATATGAATAAACCGAGTCAACAAGTATGGATAAAATTTATATTATTATTATTCATTTTATTATCGTACTTTGCCTACCTAACTTACCAATATGACTTTATAACGGGAGGGGTCGCATCTCTAATAACGTGGAGCTTTTTTGTACTTTGTACTCCTATTGCTGATGCTGGCTTTTTATTAGACTTTCCTCTGCGCGTATTATTTGGCATTCGTATGGTGCTGTCAGAAGTCGTTGTATGGCTTATTGCGATTATAATTAATTTAATCTCATTGGTATATTTCGCTGAGCTTTATGAAACAACATACCTGACACAAACAATGAAAATAATACTCACTACACCTGTTCCATATTGGTTAGTTATTTTATTGTCTGGCATAGGTACTTTTCTTTCGATTCGCTTTGGTGATGAGCTAATGGATGTGTTACATCATAAAGATCGAGTATTTTATTTTCGCCATCAATTTAAACATGAATTGATCTTATTTGTTTTTTTTCTGCTTGTACTATTTGGCTATTACGAGATTATATCGACACTAGGTATCAACTTTGAGTAATAATACTGCTTACTTTTATAAGCAGTAAGTTGAAACTGGCCACTAACAATATTTAAAGGATTACATTGAAAATTTAGTATTGCTTATTAGGGCTCTGGCAGGTGAGTATCTCTTTATTTTTGAGCGTTCTCTTTTTGGTTTGGTCGTCTTGAAGTTAAGCCTATGGTTAAACTTTGGGGAGAAGGTTTAATAAGTAGCAAGTCAATTATGTGTGGGAAGTCTATAGCTTGGCTGACGCTCATTCTTCGCTAATTTTAGCCAAGCTTTATCCGCCCATTGTGCGGGCGTTAACCACCTAGGTAATTCTAGTGCATTTATAGAAAATTCGCTCTTAAGGTAGCGCTTGCGTTTCACATTCTTCGATGTAATATAAATCATGAGGCAACAGCCTCACTAATAACACACGGAAATTATATGGAGATTTAATATGAAAATTAAAACAAAAGTCGTTTTATTTTGTAGTGTTTTACTGGCGTCTTTCGCTAGCTATGCAGTTTGGAAAAATGCATTTACAGTTGTTTATTACAGTGATTCATCAATGAGTCAAGTTGTTGGGTATACAATGTATTATTGTCAATCAACAACCCCTCAGCATACTGGCGGAACATCTCAATATAGCGCAACTTTAGATGGAGGTTCTTGCTCAGGTAATGCTATTCCACCTAGACCATAGACCACTGTCACTGCAAATAAAGAGTGAAGCAAATGGTTAACAATAAACTATAGTCGTTTGCTTTGCTCACTGGGACAAAAACATGGGGCCGCTTCGTGATTATGAACCCATATTTTGCTCCTAAGATAAGCGTTAGGTACTTAAGGGGGGCCCTTGCCTGTTACACCAACTGATATGTATAGAAGCTATACGGAAAGTGCAGGTAAACTGTGCCGACAACTTGCTATTATTAGCGTTGCTTTAATTTGGTTATTTCATAACCAATCTATCGACAGTGAAAACCCGCTTTTGACTAACTTAAACTGTTTATTAAAATTTTCTTTTGGTTTTACTTTTTTGAGTCTATTTTTTGATGTGTTACAAGAGGCTATTGGTTCTTTGCTTTGGTATAAAGAATTCAAGAAAACAGACAATGATGACGCAACTAAGTGTTCTAGACCGATATATTTTGCTAATGGTTGTATAATATTGAAGTTAATTTGTATGTTCACCTCATACGTTTTATTAGGTATATTTTTTCTTAAAACACCAATGTTTTAAACGTACCTAACATGAGGATCAATGGTAATACCTATTGTTTGTCATTTTTAGTTGCAAACAGCGTATTACAATTGCCAAACCCTGCTCACACATTATTTAGGCGTTAGCTGTAAAGGGGAATTCAAAATTTGATTTCACAACTACCAAAGTGGGTTGAGCTTGGCGCTTTCTTTTTAGCTTTAATTGCAGGGTGTATTAACGCAATTGGTCTTCTTGGTTTTGAGCATCAGTCTGTGTCTCACTTATCTGGTACTGCCACCTTAATAGGCACTGAATTTTTAAGCCTGCCATTTTTAAAAGTATTTCACCTTGTAGGTATTCTATTTTCATTTTTAGGGGGCGCTTGCATTGCTGGCTTTTTACTTCATGGCTCAACGCTAAAATTGGGGCGGCATTACGATACCGCACTATTTATTGAGGCAATTTTTTTGTGTCTATCTTCATGGCTTTTATTGTCTGGTTCGTATTATGGACATTTTCTTGCTTCGGCCGCGTGTGGTCTTCAAAATGCCTTGGCAACTACCTACAGTGGGGCAATTATTCGTACCACTCATGTTACAGGTATTTTTACCGATCTGGGGATAATGCTAGGTTCGGTTTTAAGAGGGCAGACGCCAGAATGGAGAAAAGCAAAGCTATTTATTTTTATAATTATTGGTTTTATTCTTGGCGGCACTGTAGGCGCGTTACTTTATGCCGAACTTTTGTTTAAAGCGTTATTTGTTCCTGCCGCATTATGTTTAACGATGGCGGTAACCTATCGTGTTTATGCTAAAAAACACTTCTAATAATCGTTTTTAATCAAGGGCGAAAAATGCTTGGCTTACGCCCATTTTCGTTAACTTAAGTCGAGCACTTGTGCGTACCAGAGTCAGGCGTTTGCACTAAATAATCTTGTACAATATTCAAACTATATTTGTATAATCACGACTATGTAAAGGAATTAAATTTTTGATTAGGGATATACCATGAATAAAGTATTTAATTTTCAATCATTCTACTAATGCTGGTTTATGTTGTGTTTGGTTCAGGTAATTCAGATTATAGTGTTCATAAAAGAATAGATGTACTGCTACTTTTAGTTCATGCTAAATCGTGTGAACATAAAAACACATAACTAACAATACTCTAGTGAATGAAGCGTTGAGCGAAACAGTTAACATGCGGACATAGAATGGACTATTTAAGTATTAATAAAGATGCATGGAACAAGAGAACTAAAGTACATGTTGAATCAGCGTTTTACGATGTTGCGTCATTTAAAAAGGGTAAATGTTCGTTAAACCCCATCGAGTTGAAGCAAGTGGGAAGTGTGCAAGGAAAGTCGTTGCTACATCTACAATGCCATTTTGGCCTTGATACCTTGTCTTGGGCACGTTTAGGAGCAGACGTAACTGGCGTAGACTTATCTGCGGAAGCAATTTCGCAAGCAAACTTATTGAAGCAATCATTGGGGTTAAAAGCTGACTTTATTGAAAGAGACGTTGTTCAATTTGGTCGTGAAAGTAAGCAACAATTCGATATTGTATTTACTTCGTACGGCGCTTTGTGCTGGTTATCCAATTTATCGGCGTGGGCAGCCACAATCGCTCATGCTTTAAAGCCAGATGGAGAGTTTCATCTGGTGGAGTTTCATTCATTTTACGACTTATTGTCAGGTTATTCGTATTTCCCGAAAATCGAGCCAGATATTGAAGTGGAAGGCACTTATACAGAAAACTGCGACGGTACTACATCAAAAGTGGTAACTTGGTCACATTCAATGAGTGAGGTAATAAGCGCGTTAATCAATGCAGGGTTAACGATTGAGTGTTTTTCAGAGCATCCTTATAGCCCATATAATTGCTTTGAAGGCTTAGAGTTAGTGCCAAACTTGGGGTATCAGTTGTTGTATAAAGGGCAGCAAGTGCCACTGTTATATTCAATTAAAGCGCGAAAAGTCGCCTAGCAAATCGTTCAAAAAGCGTTCGGTATAGGATTTCATGCTTTAACAAGTTGGTAAAGCAACCCATGGAGTGTTTAGGTGTGTACAAAATTGATAAGGGCAGGGAACTTGCTAGTTACTTTGTAAAAATAGTCGCTTTTGTTGTTAGTGCTATTGTCGGTTATTTATTTTTTCCAATCCTGCTTATTAAAGCAACAGAGCATAAATTAGTCACTGTTATATACTGTTTTATCGTTTTTACGCCCTTTTTGCTTTTATATCAAAACCAATACCGCGCTATTAAGTTGCTTGGCTGGTATTTACTTTTATTCTGGTGTTTTGTTACTGTTCTTTTTAAAGCGCTTGTAGGCGAATTGTAACCTAACAAGGCTTATTTTGGTGTTAAAAACCTCTGGTAGAACGATGCACATTGAACAAGAAATAGTCTCTTGGAATGGTAAATCTGTTGATGATATAAAGGCGATATATGAATCGTATAATGCCGAACACCGTTTTTCTGACACCATAATTGCTCTTTTGTTTACACAGGCTTGTGAAAAGGGGGCCTCTTGGTTGTTGAAGGCGTGGCTTGAAGCAGGGCATGAACTTAATCAACAACAAGTAGCGAAAATATGTGGCCCCTTCAACAGTTGGAACACTGGCAGGCCAAGCTGCATATACTGCAAAGCCTTCCCTTTATGTCTATTACTAATGAAGAAAGCAGTAACGTATACAAATTCTTAAGGCAAACGCTTACTGATCAAAATAACTTTGTGCGCGCATGGTCATACAACGGGTTTTATGAATTAAGCCGGCAGCACTCAATGTATAAAGATGAGACCGAGCAATACTTCGAAATGGCTATGCGTGATGAAGCACCATCTGTTAAGGCGCGAATTCGAAACATTATGAAAAAAAATGGTTAACAAATTACTGCTTGGGACAAACCAACACTGCGCCTCGTTAAGCTAATGTCGCAAGCTGCAAAAGCGCTTGAGTTTTTGCACGTAAATTAGGCGACTTTCTTCATCGTACAAACTTATCTGATTATTTTACACTCATAAATTGTAACAATTGTAATGGTTTACTTATTTTCTATTTATGTTTCAAATAGAACCTTAAAGAAAACGAACATTTAACATATTCGAGAAATAAAATGATTAAAGTAAAATTACTTGCAATGGCAGTGGCGTTTATATCGTTTCTCTTGTCATCGTTTAGTCATGCTGAGGCGTTAACAGGTAAAGAATACCAAGCAGTTATAAATACGGCTTATAATTATTTTAATGGGGCAGCAAATGGTGATCAAAAACTGCTGTCAAAAGCGTTTGATCAAGAGTTTGGCCATGTGAAGATGATCACCGTAAACAAAGATACAGGAAAAGAAACCATTAGCACTGTTCCTTTAAAAGAGTTTTCTGGTTACTTTAAAAAAGCGACTCAAGATACTTGGACCGCGAATATTCTTTCTGTTGATATCGTTGATAACAAAATGGCGATGGTAAAACTTAATTTTGAAACACCAAAAACACATTACATTGACTACCTTGTTATGTATAAGCGTGAAAATGAGTGGCGTATTGTCAATAAAACATTTATTGCGAAGAAAAAGTCGTAGGTAAAATCAACGAAAAATAATACAAAGCAAGTCTGTGTAGTTCACTCGTGTAATGGCGATATGCGCTACTACCATTGAAACAATGACGTTGAAATCAACAAGGAAAGATGGTGATAAAATCCGATAAGTTCTGGGATAAAACTGCTGATAAATATGCTAAGAAAGCCGTTCCCGATGAAAAAATATATCAAAAGAAACTTGCTGAAACGCAGGCGTTTCTTTCAAAAGATATGCATATTCTTGAGTTTGGTTGTGGCACCGGCTCTACCGCCATTGAACATGCGCCTTATGTAAGGAAAGTTGAGGCGATTGATATTTCCCAAAAAATGATCGACATCGGCCGCTCTAGAGCGGAAAAAGCTGGAGTAAACAACCTTACCTTTACATTAGGAACACTGGAAGATTTTAATGCAAAGCCTGCTAGCCTTGATGCGGTTCTCGGGTTAAACGTTATTCACTTAGTACCAAACAGAACAGCGTTGATAGCCGAGGTTGCAAGAATTCTAAAACCTGGCGGTGTTTTTGTCAGTAGCACGGGTTGCCTAGGTAATTCATACTTTCGATTTTTGATGTTACTTATGCCGTTATTAAAATTGTTAAAGCTAGCGCCTGATATTTTTGTAATTCGCGAGTCAGAGTTAGTGAGTGAAATTAAGCAAGCGGGGTTTTCAATAGAGCGACAGTGGCATCATGGTCCGCAAGGGATAACGGTATTTATTATTGCCAAAAAACGATGACTTAGTGAGACAATGTGAAAAAGAGGGGGGCGTGATATGGATGTTTTTATAAATACACTCATTGCATTAGGTTTATTGCCTGTAAAAAGCTTAGGGGAATCAATGCAGCAATCAAAATGTTTGACAATTATGGTGATTGTTGGTGTGTGTCTACTTAGTGCGTTAACTTTCTTTTTATTGCACATGGCGAGCAAACAGTAGTTAAAGTCTTACTAGTAATGCTTAGCTATTGTTGCTACTAAATAAAATCAATTAGTGGTCGGCATGAATATCAAGGGTAATGATGTTTTAGCGCGATCAGGTTAATAAGTGAAGGCTGGAAAACTTAAAGATAGGAAGTATTCTAAGCTAGTGTTGGCTGTATACAGAATTGTTAATTGCGTACTAATGATTCAAGATTAGCCCCATAAATGAAGTAAATTAATAATAAAAACGAAGGACCTAATTTATGACAAAAACATTATTTGCCGCATTGTGTTGTACAGTGTTTATCATGTCTTGTAGTCAGAAAGAAACCACTAGTGCAAAGGTCGACAATATTCAATCAAAGCAAGAGAGGTTAACCAAAGCCTTTGAAACTATTCGCAATCAAAAAGATTTTATGGGTAGCGTTACCGTTATGCATAAGGGAAAGGTGGTTTTCTCTGATAGTTCAGGTTTCGATGATATAAGCAAGAATACAAAATCCACTACGCAATCAGGTTATTTAATAGGCTCGGTGTCTAAAACTTACACAGCGGCGCTTGTTTTAAAAGCTGTTGAGGAGCAGAAGCTTAGATTAGACGAAACCGTTGAAGGTTTTTTTCCTACACTTGAGAATGGGCACCTGATCAGCATAAAAAATATGCTTCAGCACCGCAGTGGTATTGCCAATTACACTAAAAAAGGCAAAGGTTTTTTTAACTATCGTACACAAGAACAAAGTAGAGACGATATGTTAAAGAGAATTTTAGCACTAGGCAGTGATTTTGAACCAGATACGAAAGCCAAATACAGTAATTCAAATTATTATCTGCTTGCGCTGATATTAGAAAAAGTTTATCAGCAAAGTTTTGATAATATTCTCCGTGAAAAAATAACAACGCCGTTAAAACTTACCCAAACATTTCAGGTGGATAAAACGGTTCAAACACAGTTCTCATATTCCTACAAAGAAGAGCAATGGTCTTTGTTTCCTGCCTCACACTTGTCTGTTGGCTTAGGAGCTGGTTCTATTAAGTCAACTCCAACGGAAGTAGCTATTTTTTATAACGCGTTATTTAACGGTCAGGTTGTTTCTATGGCATTAGTTGATACCTTAAAACAAATAAAAAATGGCTTTGGTTTAGGCATTAAGCCGATTGACTTTTTTGATCACCAAGGGTTTGGACACGGTGGAACTTTTGACGCATACAACACGATAGCTGCCTATTTTCCTGATGAAAAATTAACGATAGTGTTAGCGTCAAATGGCTCAAATGGTAACTTTCATAATATTTATCAACAACTACTTAAAAGCTATTTTAATCAAACACTGATTGATCTACCTGTGCCACCTGAGCAATTAAAAAAATACGTTGGTACTTATCAACTTTCTCCAGAAGATAAGTATGCTTTTTCATTTGTTGTGGAAGATGGCAAACTAGCCGTTATTTTTCCTGATGGTTACACGCAAAAAATGAGGTATGAAGGTAATAGTCGATTTTATTACGACCAAACAAATGCAAAACCTGTTATCTTTCAATTTGTTGACGATGGCGCGAGCGTGATCGAAACGTACGGCGAAAATGGCAGTGAAACCATCAAACAGAAAGTACCTAATTAGTGAGTAAAAACGGAAGGTATATTAAGCAGTACGGAAGATAGAGCGCAGTTAAAGAGTGAACAATAATTGTTGTTATGCGTGATGCTTGGCTTTTATCTAGAGTAACATCGTTTTATCAGTCTATGTTATCGTTATAATTGAAACATAGTAGAGAGCTTAATGAGATAAATGAAGCGTAGCTTTTTTATCAGCTCTTTATTATTTGGAGCACTTTGTAATTAAATGGAATTATTATGAGTAAATGGTGGACTAAAAAAAGAATATTTTTGGTGGGGTTCTTACCCGCACTTGGCTTTATTGTAACACTGCTGTTAAATGTTGTTGCAGGCCCTATTTATACAACAGGATTAAACCAAGGCGCACTTCGTGTATATTCTATGGGTGCTATTTTATGGTCGATACTGTCTTTTTTTGTTGGTATTTATTTGTATTCCAAATGCAGTTCTATGAATCATACAAAATTTTTCCTTGGCGTGTCTTCGGTCATCTTAGGTGCTGCTATACCTTGGCTGTTAGCCATGCTGTATTAACGCAAACAGAATCGGGGTTAAGGTTTGACTAAGTACCGTTGGTTTTTGAGCGAACAAGGTGTACTGGTATATCGCATCATTTGAAAACCAAATGCATACCGTCCCAAAGCAGCTTATGTATAAATTGAATTGCGAAAAATATTACCCTTATTGTTTCAGGGGAAGAAAGTAAGCGTCGCTCTTTAGAGTGTTTAGGTAAATAAAACAGGATAAGCGTTTTAACAGCGATAAAGCGAGTTAATGCATGTTTATTTGCCGCTGAATTAAGCGACAATGTCAATGCCATAAAGTGAGCGTGATAACGAATGGATAAAACAGTGCACGCTAATAAGTATGTTATTAGCGTTGAAAGCCCTAAAACTGAAGAATTCTTATGTTTAAGACATAAAGTTGGTTGGGGTGAATTAGATTATAATCTGGCGCAAACGAGTTTAAACAATTCATTGTTCCACATTATTGTTCGCGATAAATCACAACTTATTGGCATGGGACGTATCGTTGGTGACGGTGCAATGTACTTTTATATTCAAGATGTTATTGTTGACCCTGACTATCAAGGCGCTGGACTAGGTTCAATATTAATGGATCATATAGAGCGCTATTTATCAGTTGCTGCTAAGAAAGGCGCTACGATTGGCTTGCTTGCTGCAAAAGGTAAAGAAGCGTTTTATTTGCGTTATGGTTACCTGTTACGACCCAATGATATGTTAGGTAACGGCATGTGCAAGTTTATATAAATTTGCCGCGTAAAACCTTGAAAAAAAGAACATTGTATATTGGTTGATGTTTGTTCATTGTTAACGCATTGTTTCAGGCATATATTATTAACCCTGAGTTGCTCTATATGTCATATTAAGGATTAACGTAATGAATAAAAAAATGGCATTTTGGGTAACATGGATAGCCTTTACTTTATTCGTTATATGGTTTTTCTATGTGAATGGCGTCTTGCAGTACATGGATTTTGGTAAATCTGTTATTTTAACGGTTATTCCTTTAATGGTAGCTTACCCAATTTATCGTTGGATAAAAAATAATGACGATTTAGATTAATTAATTACGTAAGTTATTGTTAAAAAACAATGCCGTCGGTATTTTTATCAACCTTGTTTATGCTAATCAATGTTTTAGGCACCCAAGTGCGGTGTTGATATGACTGAATTATTACTCATTATATTTAGGAGAAGTAATGCCACATTTTGTAATAGATTGTTCTGCAAATGTGCTTAAATCACATGATGAAGAATTTATTATTGAACAAATTCACCTCGTTGCAAATTCAACCGGATTATTTGATGAGGGCGATATAAAAGTAAGAATAAATCCGTTTCAAAAATATTCTGTAGGTAATAAACGAGAAGATTTTATTCATGTTTTTACGCATATAATGCAAGGGCGAACAACTGAGCAAAAAGCCTACTTATCCAAACAAGTTGTTACTAAACTTATTGCCTTATTCCCTGATATTCCTAGTATTGCAATGAATGTTAGTGACTTTGAAAAGGCGACTTACTGTAATCGTGCCATGTTGTAGCTGAGACAATTGCACACAAACTCATTAATTACACACTGCATCTATTTGCTTGGGTTCTTTGTATGCAGTGTTAACAGAAATACATTAGCCCCTGTTAGGGGAATTAGGCAAAACAAGGATGTTTTAAATGCAGTATTATTTTCGCCTCACTCTTATGCTTTTTCTTGCTGGTTGCGCGAGTGTTCCGTTAGGAACAATGTTGAAATTTTCTTCTTTTGATAAAAAAGACTTTATTGCATTGGAACCTCATGCGATCAAGGCAAAACTTATTGTTGATGAACCGGTTAAAATTGATATTGAAAAGGTTGATTTAACGCTTGATGCAGAAACGCAACAACAACGTCGAAGCTATAACTTTCCGCTATCATTAATTGAACAGGTTACTGTGCCAGCTAACGCGGGTTGGCTCTACTCAAATGCAGCAAAAACAGAATACACTTTTAAATTATCGACTGAATCTACGTTAAATTTTAAAGATCTTCAGGGCACATTAACAACGCACGAAGGTTGGAAATTTAGCTTTTCTATCAATTCTGGTTTTGAGCAAGTACCCGTTGAAGTTGACGCAATTAATTTTTCGATGCTTTTAAAGTTAAGAAAAAATGAAAATTACACGGCAATTCTTGAAAATGCGACACTCGATATTAAGCGCGAGGAATAGCAACGCATTGTTCTGGTTTATTAGTGTTTTTATACATAAGCTTTTTTACGAGGTTATACCCAAAAGAACAATGAGCGTTTATTGGCATCTCTAAGCGCTAAATTAGAGGGTATAATAGGTATATAAAGAAAAATGGATAAACAGCAAAGCGTTATGAAACTACGCTGTTATTTCTCCAAATTTAGCATTAAGTATTTGTTCAAATGTTGCCGGGCAGGTTTCAATTTCAAGTCCGCGTTTGCCACCACTGACAAAGATAGTTTCGAATGCTTGAGCACTATTATCAATGAATGTATTAAGTCGTTTTTTTTGCCCAAATGGACTTACGCCACCTAGCACATAGCCAGTTGTTGCTTGTACCTTAGCAGGATCAGCCATGATTGCTTTTTTACCTCGCGCCATTTTGGCAACGGCTTTTAAGCTGAGTTTCAAAGACACAGGAATAATTGCAACAACAAGTTGGTTACCGTCTACCTCAGTGACTAGGGTTTTAAATACTTTATCACTGTCAATACCAAGCTTTTCGGCCGCTTCAAGACCGTAGCTTTGCGCAGATGATTGATGTTGATAATTGTGTAATTGATACGTAACCTTTGCTTTATCAAGCAGTTTTACTGCAGGGGTCATAGTGATACCTAAACGTGTTAACTAACCGTGCTATGTAATGGAATTCGATAGCCTTCTTTTTTGTATGATAATGGTCTGTACTATTTGTGGCCTAACAACCTAACGAGCTTTGATAGTTTTTGCAAATTTGATTCTTATTGTTTGCGATCTGCGATAGAATTTTAACTATTATAAAAATAACGTCGTTGTTTTACATGGCATTTAGGATACTACACACTTCTGATTGGCACTTAGGCCAGCATTTTTACGGCAAAAGCAGGGCAAAAGAACATCAAAAATTCATCCGCTGGTTGCTTGCTGAAGTAGAAAAAACAAAGGTTGATGCAGTTATCGTTGCTGGTGATATTTTTGACACGGGTACACCACCAAGTTACGCCAGAGAGTTATATTTTGAATTTGTCGTCGCCTTAAATAAACGTAATTGTGCCGCTATTATTCTAGCAGGAAATCATGATTCTGTAGCAATGCTAAACGAATCAGCCAGTTTGTTAAAAACGTTGAATTGTCATGTTGTGGTTCGAGCACAAGATATAACACAAGCACCAGAACAGTTAATTTATTTAGAAAATAGTGAGCAAGAACGTGCTGTTGTTTGTGCTGTTCCCTTTATTCGTCCACGCGATGTAATGACAAGTATGGCAGGGCAAACGGCTAAAGAAAAACAGCAACAACTACAACAGGCGATTGCAAATCATTACCAACAGTTAGTCGCAAAAGCAAAAAACGACATGGCTCCTGATACTGCAGTTATTGCTACAGGTCACCTAACAACCGTTGGTGCCAGTTGTAGCGATTCCGTTAGAGATATATACATTGGTACATTAGACGCGTTTCCTGCAAGTGAGTTTCCAACTGTTGACTACCTAGCCTTAGGGCATATTCACCGGCCACAAATCATCGCTAAACAAGAACATATTCGTTATTGCGGATCTCCTATTTCACTGAGCTTTGATGAAACTCAGCAAACGAAACATGTAAATTTAGTCAGTTTTGAAAAAGGTAAAATGATTGCGTGTGAGCCGATTGAAATTCCTAATTTTCAAGCAATGGCAACAATCAAAACATCGCTTGAGCAGCTTGAAGAACAGGTTGAGGCGTTACTTGAACAGTTGTCTTTGCATGAAGACGAAGTATTGTGGCTAGACGTTGAGCTCAGTCAGGGGGATTATTTACTCGATTTAACCGCTAGAGTGCAAGAAATTTTAGCGGCATACCCTGTTGAAATATTACTTGTAAGAAAAGCGAAAAAAGCACGCTTTGAACTTACACCTCAAGACAAAATTACCTTAGACGAACTAAACGTTTATGACGTCTTTAAGGCGCGATTAGCCTTAGAAAATTGGTCAGAAGACGATGCGTTAGCACAGCGTTTAACAACATTGTTTGAACAGGTGAAAGCACAATGTGAGCAAAAAGATACTGATGAAGACGAAAAGAATGAGGCAGTATCATGAAAATATTGTCGCTACGTTTTGAAAATATAAATTCATTGAAAGGGCAATGGTTTATCGATTTTTCTGCATCACCTTTTGACGAATGTGCTTTGTTTGCAATAACAGGAGATACAGGCGCGGGAAAAACCACAATACTCGATGCCATATGTTTAGCGTTGTATCATCAAACGCCGCGAATATCTGTCTCTGAAAGTCAAAATCAATTAATGACACGCCATACCGCTAATTGTCTTGCTGAAGTTGAGTTTGAAGTGAATGGCCAAGGATACCGCGCGTTTTGGAGTCAACGTCGCGCGAAAAACCAGCTCGATGGTAAACTACAAAAACAAGTAACAGAATTGGCTTATCGAGACGGCCGTATCATTGCCAATAAAATTTCTGACGTTAAACAACACATTGAACAAATCACCGGTTTAAATTTTTCACGCTTTACTAAGTCAATGATGCTCTCGCAAGGACAATTTGCGGCATTTTTAAATGCGAGTGATAAAGATCGCGCTGAATTGTTAGAACAGCTTACGGGTACTGAGATTTACAGTATTATCTCACAGCAAGTTTATGAAAACTTTCGTCAAGCTAAAGAACAGTTAACGTTATCGAAAAGCCATTTAGAGCAGCTTGAATTGCTAGACGAAGCAACAAAGCAATCGTATGAACAAGAACAAGCATTACTCGCGACAGAAGAAGCTACATTTATTAAACAAAGGCAAGATTGGTCGCAATTAGCAGACAAACTCAGACAACAACATGAGCTTGAACAACAATCTGTAAAAGCAGAACATGTGCTAAAGGCAGCGAACGAATTGGCACAAGAAAATGCACAACAATTGGCTAAATTAACATTAGCTGAACCAGCCGAAGAGCTGCGAAATGTATTCGGAGACTTTAAGCTTCATCAGGCTCAATTGCAGGAACTAAATAGTGCAATTGAGCAAAAAAATACCAATATGGCTGAGCTAGAGAAAGCGGTTAACGAGCAGCAAGATGCTCTTGCTGCTTACCAAAAATTGCATGATAGTACGCTTGAGACTATTGCAAACAAAGAGTCATTGTTAGTCTCTCAGGTGATACCGCTAGATAGCCAGTTATCGTTAATAAAAGAACAAAAAGAGAATACCCAACAGGCGATAACCCAGAGTATTGAAGCACAAAAAAATGCCGAACAGCAGTTGTCACAAGTTGCCCAAGAACAGCAGCGTCAGCAAGCACAATTTTCTCAATTACAGCAAAGGTTACAGCGTGTTGCCTATGCAGATACACTTAGCAATAAATTACCTTTGTGGCGTCACCAAGAGCAATCACTTTTACAACAAGCACAACAACAAACAACACTTTTAGATAAATACAAAAAAAATGAAGAACAATATCAACAAGCGATAAATCAAGAGAAATCCTTGTTAGCTGACATTGAAGCTGAAAAAACGCCTTTACAGCAACAACAATCACAGTTGCAAGACACAATTGAACGTCAAAAAGCTTTGTTAGCAACCTTTGATTGTCAGACTGAAAATGAACTGCATCAGTTAGCATCTACGAAACAACAATTTGGGCAGCGACTTAACGATTGTTTAAATAGTGCCGCGAATATTGCGACTACAGAGCAACACGTTATTGAAGTAAATCAGCAAATCTTAGCGAAAACGCAACAGTTGCAAACAACCGAGCGCTCGCTTATCGACTGTCGTGAGCGTTTTAAAGCCGTTAAACAACAATTAAAAGATGTGGAGCTCATTGTAAATCAGCAGCAGGCAATATTGTCTTTAGCACATCACCGAGCTAATTTATTGCCTAATGACGCTTGTCCGTTATGTGGTGCTACCGAGCATCCCTTAATTGAAGAATATCAGCAAGTGCAACCTGACGAACATCAACAAAGGTTAACTGCGCTAAGCAGTGACTTACAGCGGATTGAGAAAGAAGGTAAGGGCATTAACTCTGATTATGACCGGTTAGCAAGTGCAATAGAGACATTGAAAAACCAGCAGCAAAGTCTTTTACAGCAACAAGCGAGTAACGTTCAACAGTTAGCTGAAAAGTCAGACTATTTACCTGAAAATACCGTAGTTACTGACAATAGTTCAACGATCAATAACCTTAATCAGTTACTTGTAAGTAATAATACGAGCATTGAGAAGCTCAATGAAGCGCTTGGTAAACTTACGATTATCAATCGTGAAGTAGAACAATTACAACAAACAATTCAGGCTGCACAAAAACAATATGATGAGAAAATAAATCAACAGACATTGACGACTAACCAAATAGCCGCGCAACAACAATCATTACAACAACTTACTCAGCAAATTCAGGAAAGCGAACAGCAGTGTGTAGCGTCAACGCAACAATTAAAAGCTGACATTTCTTCTATTGTTGGTGATGAGCCTCTGCCGTTTATGTCTACTGATGGTGAAAGTATTGAGCTTGGTAAGTTTAGTCAATGGTTAGCAGATAAAAGTACGTTGCTTGAAGGTTGGCGCCAAGATAAAGAGATGTTAGTAAGTATTGAAAAATCACTTGTCGAATTTAACCATCAATTCGCACAATTTACACAACAGATAGAGCGCCTGAAGCAAGAAAAAGAAAAACAACAACAACAGCTTATCAGCATAAATAGTGAGTTAGATACTTTATATAAAAAACGTAGTGAGCTCGTCGGTGAAGCAGCCGTTGAAGACATTCGTGCAGATCTTGATTTACAAAAAACGGAAGCAAATAACGTACTCAAGCTTAAACAAGAAGGGTTACAAGAGGTACATGCGCAATTAACGAGTACACGCGCAATAGTTGTTAACCTTACGGAGCAATTACAACAGCAGAAGGTTAAACTTGAACAAGCAACAACAGCATGGGAAAAGGCGTTATCGCAAAGCCAGTTTACTACGCTAGAAGATGTTGAAAGTGCGTTAATGGGGAGCAGTGAAAGACAAAAAATAGCGACAATTGCCAAAGAAATAGAACAAAAACATCAACAGGCTGAGCATTTAAAAAATGATGTAAGCAATCGTAAGGCCATGTTATTACCTGAAATAGCAGCACTTAAAAAACGTGAAATTCACGCGGAAGATGTATCGCAATGCCAAGATAAACTGGCGAACATTGAACGCTCGCTAAAAGAGTTACAGCTTAATTTAGGCCGTATACAAGCGACTCTTGCACAAGACGAAAAACAACGTAAAAAACAGTTAACCTTGATTGACGATATTGAAAAGTCACAGCAGCACCATGATGATTTATCACACCTAAATGGCTTAATCGGCTCAGCAAGCGGTGACAAGTTTAGGCGTTTTGCCCAAGGATTAACGTTGAATCACCTCGTTTACTTAGCTAATCATCGTCTTGAAAAATTGCATGGTCGTTATTTATTACAATGTAATAGTGAGGAAAAGTTAGCGTTAGCCGTTATTGATACTTGGCAAGCTGATACGGTACGGGATACCAAAACACTCTCTGGTGGAGAGTCATTTTTAGTAAGCTTAGCACTAGCGCTAGCACTTTCAGATCTTGCTAGTGCCAAGACACAAATTGACTCTTTGTTTCTTGATGAAGGATTTGGCACGCTCGATAACGAAACATTAGAAATAGCGTTAGATGCGCTTGATAACTTAAATGCAAGTGGCAAAATGATTGGGATTATTAGTCATGTTGATGCTTTAAAAGAGCGAGTGGATGTGCAAATTAAGGTGCATAAAAAGTCTGGACTTGGCTACAGTGAATTATCGCCAACGTACAAAGTAAAGCGCGAGTAGGCGAGGTTTATCGTCATTTGTCAGGTTTAGTTCATCCGATGAACCAAGCCTAACAATGACGAAAGGTATGTTGTAATAGTCATATTACATTGCTAAGAACAGCGTCTGGGTTAAATCGGCTCTTAGCTTCCCACCTAATAACATTACTATTAATTCAGTTTAACGAGTTGCTCATCTGGCTTAACGGTCATTTTAATATCGTATAAAGACATTTCTGTTTGCTCTTCTGTTGCTTGCACGGTATTAATCACTAATTCATTTTTAACATCATGCCATGCGATATCAGAAATAAGCCCAGAAGCAACAGGTACAATATAAGAACGTTTACGCTGTAAAGAGTATACTTTTGCAAGGTAATGCGCATTATTACTTGATAAGTACTGCACCCACTGACCATTAGGTGACCATTTAACGTTGAAACTTAACGGTGTTTTATGTTGAAATTTATGGTCAACAAGCGTAACAGCACTGTCTTCTACATTAAAAAGCCATAAACTTTCATCATTTTTGGTAAACGTAAGATACTTTTCATTACTCGACCAATTAATATTATTTAATGTTTGCGCTCTTGGAATTAATTGCTCTGCAACAATTTTATCTTTAGCGTTTTTAACTACGAGGTAATTAACACTTTGTTTGGTGATAAATTGTGCTTTGAATTCCTTAGAAAAACTCCATTTTTCATCATTATTTGGTCTTTGTTCACTAATATTAAACGCATTAACCGTGATGTGATAAAACATCAAGCCAATTGCTAGTAAAACGTTGATTTTATGATCCATCATTTGCTCCTTAGTTTTTACTATAAAAGACTAAAATTAAACTGCTTCTCCATGTCTAAGCATTATGGTTCAAAAAGTAAAAAAAAGACTTACGGTTTCCTTACCATTTACATGAATAATTAAATCTCCTTTTTATTCATATGGTTACTCTTTATTTTCATTGATATCTTGGCTGGAATATATTGTGTTTATGTTTTAAGCTTTAGGTTGAGTTTTAAACGTATTCTGACCAAAGGTTGTCGATGAATGGATGCTAAAGCCACCTCAGGCCTAACCAAAAAATCACGTACTTTTACCTTAGGCACTTGGACAGTTGATGGCGATTCAAACCAACTTCTGAATGAAGATAAACGCTACACCATCGAGCCTAAAATGATGGATGTGTTGATTTATCTTTGTCAAAATGCGGGTGAAACAGTGAGTGCAGAGCAGTTACTTATTGCTTGTTGGGCTGGCACCTTTTATGGTGATGCTCCTGTACAAAAGTGCATAGCAGGCTTAAGAAAAAAGTTAGGCTGTAACGCTAAAAACCCTACTTATATTGAAACAATTTATCGCCGTGGCTATAAAATTATTGCAACGGTAACGTTTCCAACTAATGCTAAGCAAGTCTCACCACGTAAAGCGCTAGAAAACTGGACGGATGGGTCTCCGTATCTAGGGTTAAATACCTTTAATGAACGCCATAGTGCAATTTATTTTGGTCGAACTAAAGCGATTGTTGATATTATTGCGCATTTAAAAGCAAGTATAAAAAGGCCCAATAATTTTCTGTTGGTCTTGGGAAAAAGTGGCAGTGGAAAATCATCATTGATGCGAGCAGGGGTACTGCCTTACCTTACTAGTGAATCTGGGTTTTCTCAGTTACGTGTCACTAATTACCATATTGTAACGCCGAGCCAAAGTATTGATGAAACCCCTACAGCAACACTGATTTATGCGTTACAAAAATTATCATTAATAAAAAACCATTTAACCATACAAACGTTAATTTCCAGCGTTGAAGCTGACCCATCGCAACTGAAAAGCGCGTTACATTGTAATAAAGATGTAAATGTTGAAAAAATGAACCTAGATAAAGGACAACAGGTTCACGCGTATAAATTATTAGTGATTGATCAATTTGAACGTTTCTTATTAGACGAGAATCTTACTATCAGTGCAAAACAGAATTTGGTCGCTTGCTTAGAACAAATAGCCCACTGTGACCAATTGCTTTTTACTGCAATGCTAAGAAATGATTTTTACGCGGAATGTCTTGATGTAAAAGGCTTCTATGAATTGAAAGATCAAGGAAAGCAATATGACTTAAAAGCCCCTACGCCTGTTGAAATTACCCGAATGATCAGAAACCCAGCGATTGCAGCGGGATTAAGCTTTGAACACGATGAAACACGTAAAGAATACTTAGATGAAATATTACTTGAGGCCGCAGTAAAAAATCCTGATGCGCTTCCTCTTTTAGAATATACCTTGGACTTACTCTACCAACAACGCAGTGACGAGAATGTTTTATTACTTAGTGCATACCATAAAATGGGAGGAATAGAGGGGGCAATAGCCCAACAAGCCGAAAAAGTGTTCAATAGTTTACCTGCTAACATTCAAGCATGTTGGGATAATATTATGCATGCGTTGATTCAAGTCGATCATAAAAATAAATATAATGTGACGGCGCGTAAGCTTCCAATGAGTTTTTTTAAAGCGCCTGCTGAAAAACAATTTATTCAGCATTTTCTCAATGCACGTTTATTTGTCACTATTATTCAGACAAATACAGGGGAACAACGCAGCTATAACGCAGAAAATAACGAAGTATCCACTACGACAAACAGCGATATTCAATATATCAGTATCGCGCATGAAGCATTATTGAAGCATTGGCAACGCATTAAGCAATGGCTAAGCAATAACCGTGTCGCGATTCATCGTAGAGAACAACTGGCCGATGATTGTGTTTATTGGCTAAACAACAATAAAGCTAATGATGCGTTGCTTAACTCTCGACAAAAGGTGCTCGATGCGGAAGAATTAATAGCGTACCACGGCATAACACTAAACGAAGATGAACTTACGTTTATCGCCCGTTCTAAACGTTATCGAGAACGACGAAGAATGTTTTTTAGCTTTGCGGTTATTGCACTTATTGGGTTTAGTTTACTTTCTTGGTTTCAAGCCACACAAGTGGCGAAAGAGCGAGACATTGCACTATCTCAAAGTCAACGTACCAAGGCAATTTCAAAGTTTTTAACAGAAACATTAGCGGCAAGCAGCCCATTTGTCGCCAAAGGTAAAGAAGTATCACTCATTGACGTGCTTAATGAGGCAACGAATAAATTAAATGATGCCAATCAAGGAGATCATCCTCCTTATGTTGATGCTTTACTTCATAAAACATTAGGGTTGATTTACATTGACCTTGGTAAAATAAAACCAGCTGAACAACACTTATTTAAAGGTTTATCGATATACAAAGAAAATCAATTAGAAAAAAATGAAGATTACTTGGGGTTATTATTCAACCTTAGTCGGCTGAATGTATTAAAATATGGCAGTGATAATAACTTGCCTTTGATTAAAGAAACCATTGCCGTAAGTAAACAGGTATATGGTGAAGATCATAAAGATACTTTAGGGGCATTAGATAACCTAGGTACATATTATTTAGATAATAATGAATTTGCCTTGGCTGAAGATATTTTTATGCAGGTATATCAAAGGCGAACTGCATTATTTGGTGCTGACTTTCGTCACACACTGTATTCTATCGAAAATCTTGGTGATCTTTACTATGCTCAACAAGCCTTTGAACGATCTGAGCAATATTACCAACGTTGCGTTGATAAATGGTTAGCGAATTCGGATTTTAACAACCCTTATACATTGTACTGTTTGAAAGGGGTAGCTTTATCTAAATTAGCGAAAGGGCAATATCAACAAGCGGAAGATTTATTGCTCAAACATATCGACATTGCAGTGCGTGTGTTTGGCGATGAACACCCAGAAGTATTAACTGCACAGCATTATTTAGCCGTGCTTTATCAATCGACTGAAAGATATGAGCAAGCTGAAAAATTATTTCGCCAGACCCTTCAAACTAGAATACAAGTATTAGGTGAGAACCATAAAGCAACCCGAAATACCAAATCACATTTAGCGCAGTTATTAAATGAATAATTCGTTAGCTAGATTAACCAAAAAGTACAGGTGTTGCATAGTAGATACTGCGTTAATAAAACCCTAATAAACGTGGCTGTTTCTTTCAATAACTTGACCATTATATACATACGAATATACACCGAGTAATACTACGAGGTATAAATTACCTTTATGTTAACTATAGTGAAATAGACGGAGAGCTTAACGCTAACTTATGATAAATTAACGCGATATCTTATATGGAATACAGTTAACATTCGTGGAAATTTGGATTTACTTTACCTTACTCGCTGCATTTATGCAGGCTGTTCGTACGGCAGGGCAAAAGCAACTGGGTCAATACTTAAATGCCATGGCAACGACAAGCGTAAGATATGTTTATGCATTGCCTTTTGCATACCTTTACTTATTCGTGTTACTCGATGTTCGTGAACAATCGATACCAAATTTAAATAATACCTTTCTAATGTATGCGCTTATCGCAAGTGTTATGCAAATTATTGGTACTGCTTGCTTAGTTGCTGCATTTAATTACCGTAATTTTGCCGTCGCTACTAGTTTAGCGAAAACCGAAGCAATTCAAGTTGCCATTTTAGGTGCGTTGCTATTTTCGGCTTCGTTAAGTGTATTAGGCTGGGTGTCGGTTATCATTGGCGTACTAGGTGTACTTATCGTGTCAAAGGTACAATTTACGTTTAATGATGTGTTTAGAAACCCAGGCGCAGGTTTTGGATTAGCATCAGGTCTCGGACTTGCGATTACAACGTTATTGATAAGAGAATCAAGTCTTGCGTTAAACAGTGATTTAATGATTAGTGCTGCGGTTACACTGGTATTTATGATCACAGTGCAATCAATTTTATCGCTAGCCTATGTATATGTTCAAAACAAACAACAGATCAACGTAATGATGAGCCAGTGGCGCTTATGTTTGTTTGTTGGTATTACAAGTGTACTAGGCTCTATTGGTTGGTTTACTGGTGCGAGCTTTCAAAACGCGGCTTATGTTAAGGCACTTGGGCAAGTAGAGTTTTTTATTACACTCATATTGACCTATCGTATATTTAAAGAGCGGATTAGTTTAAAAGAATATATTGGTATGTTTTTAATCATGCTGAGTGTTGTGATTCTTTTACTTTGGGCGTAGTGTTAGCGCAATAACTCTGATAAACTCGCCGCCATTAAAAACCGCGTATTTAAGGCAATCTATGAACATTTCAGACAACAAAGTTGTACAGTTTCATTACACACTAAAAGATGATCAAGGGCAGGAGATTGAATCTTCAAACGGTAGTGATCCTCTCGCTTATCTTCACGGTCATAAAAATATGATCGTTGGTGTTGAAAAAGCATTAACAGACAAGAAAGTTGGTGATAAGTTTTCTGTCACTGTTGAACCTGCTGACGGCTATGGTGAACGCGATGAAAACGCTGTACAGCGTGTCCCTGCAAAGCATTTACAAGGCGCTAAAAAGTGGCGACCTGGCATGCAAGCAGTTGTACAAACTGAACAAGGTGCTCGTCAAGTAACCGTGATTAAAGCAGGTCGCTTCATGGTTGATGTGGATGTGAATCACCCGTTAGCCGGTAAAACCATTACGTTTGATATTGAAGTTATTGATGTACGTGAAGCTACCGAAGATGAAATTTCACATGGTCATGCTCATGGCGTTGGTGGTCATCAGCACTAAGTAAAAAGACGTTTGAAGAAAGCCAGCGACACGCTGGCTTTTTTGTATCTGTAATGAGTGCTTCTTTCTCAAACTAACGGTTAAAGATAAGAGCAATGATGTTAATCACTGCTTTTTACTAGTGGTGAACCTTGCTATGGTAGCTATTATTAATAAGAAAAATAAAAAAGATAAATAATTAAAGGGGTCAGGTACAATAAAAGCGTTATTGTACCTGACCCCTTTAATTTGGATTAATGAAGAAATAATAAGGCGTTATGTGCGTCATCAAGAAAAACAAGAGAAGTTAGAAGGGGTTGCCCAAATTCGTTTGGTTGACTGAGCTAGACAAAGGCCCCTTGGAGGGGGCTCATTCAAAGCCCCTTCTTTAGAAGGTAGATATTGACCTCTGTAATGAGTGCTTTTTCTCAAATGAACGGTTAAAGATAAGAACAGGGGGTTAATCACCGCTTTTTACTACTGGTGAACCTTGCTATGGTAGCTATTATTAATAAGAAAAATAAAAAAGATAAACAACTCCTGAGGAAGCGTAAAATGAAAACAACAATAAAAACTGGCTGTTTAGCATTATTAACGGGCTGCTTAATAACGGGGGCAGCGTCGGCTCAAACAACGGTTATTCATGCCGGCAAGCTATTAGCAATGCCAGGTGAAACACCTCTTAGTAATTACTCTGTTATTATAGACAATGGCAAAATAACGGCAGTCAAACAGGGGTTCGTTACGCCAGATAGTGCGAAAGTCATAGATTTACGTAATAGTTTTGTTTTACCAGGGTTAATGGATATGCATGTTCATTTACAAGGTGAACTTGGGCCTAATAATGATAGCGATAGTTTGCGTGCTTCTGATGCTGATTACTTAGTTAAAAGCATTCATTTTGCAGAAAAAACCTTATTAGCCGGTTTTACAACTGTGCGCGATCTTGGTAGTAAACCTGAACAAATATATGCGTTACGTGACGGTATAGAAAAAGGGCTGCTTACCGGACCAAGAATAGTCGCTGCAGGAAGCAGTGTGGCTGTTACTGGCGGTCATGGGGATGTTGATGGTATGAACCCTGATATTTTAAAAATGCGCACCCCTGAAACTATTTGTGATGGTGCTGATGATTGTCGTAGAGCGACGCGTCATGCCATTAAATATGGCGCAGATGTCATTAAGATCACATCAACAGGTGGCGTGTTATCTGACACTAATACCGGCACGGGTCAACAAATGGCAGATGATGAGTTAAAAGAAGTTGTTGAAACTGCTCATGCCTTAGGTCGAAAAATAGCAAGTCATGCTCATGCTGCTGCTGGTATTAATGCAGCATTACGAGCAGGAGTAGACAGTATTGAGCACGGTAGTTATGCCGACAAAGAAAGCATTAAACTGTTTAAGCAATCGGGCGCTTATCTTGTTCCAACGTTAATGGCAGGCGATACCGTTGTTGATCTTGCGAAAAAAACAACCTTTATGTCCAAAACCATTCGTGAAAAAGCGATTCGTGTTGGTGGCGATATGATCAAAAACTTTACTCGGGCGCACAAAGCCGGTGTAAAAATAGCCTATGGTACCGACAGTGGCGTATCCCCACATGGCAATAATGGTAAAGAAGCCTTGCTAATGCATGAAACAGGTATGAATGCTCAAGATATTATAGTTTCTGCTACGGTTAATAGTGCTGACTTGATCGGTAAATCAAACCAATTAGGTACAATTGAAGCGGGAAAGTTTGCTGATATTATTGCTACGCATGGCAGTCCATTAAAAGATATTAAAGAATTAATGGATGTCGACTTTGTAATGAAGTCAGGTATTGTCCATAAACAAAAATAGCTATCAATTTTATTAACACCGCAAGCGATAAAAGAGCATGACGGTATTTAACTGTCATGCTCTTTCTTATTATTAGCTGATTTAATTAACCGTAATAACCTGTGCCGTTTTATCCCAACTCACGTTGTTAACGCTATAAGGTCGGTTTTGTATCAAACCAAGCTTTTAACTTTAGTGCTCCGGTAGAAAAGGCAACCCCAATTAAAATTAATATGCTGCCATAAAGCGTAAATGCTGAAACTTCTTCATTTAAAATCATAACGCCCCAGAAAATACCAAAAACCGGGATCAAATAGGTGACAGAAATCGCATTCGTCGGTCCAAGCTGGCTAATTAAGCGAAACAGAATGATATAAGCAACACCTGTACATAATATGCCGATAGCAAGTGCAGCATTAATTGCCGTTAAGCTAGGGATTGTGCTCGGCAGGTAAAACAAGCTAATAGGTACTAATACGATACTTGCCGAAATTTGACTGCCAGCAGCAGAGGCGAGTGGTTTAACATTGGATAAGTAGAGTTTACTTATTGTTGCACCTAAGCCATAACATGATGCTGCTAAGAGTACAGCTAATGTTGGTAACAAAGTCTCTTTGGGGGCAGATGTTAACTGTGGATACATTAAGACGTAAACGCCGACAAAACCGAGCAATAACCCAAAAACCTGCAATTTTGTTAAGCGACTTTTTAACCAAAAGTAGGCAACTACTGCTCCAAAGAGTGGTGTAGTGGCGTTAAGTACAGAGATATTACTCGCACTTAGCGATAACGTTGCCCATCCAAATAACACAAAAGGAATCGCGGTATTAAATAAACCGACAATAAAAAGTTGCCATGGTGCGTTACGTAACGTTTTGAACTGCTTTTTTAGTAATAAAACAGACACGAGCACAATGGCGCCTATCAAAGTACGAATCGCCATAAAGCTAACCGCGCCAAATTCTGGAACACCTAGTTTCATGAACAGAAAAGATGCACCCCAAATAGCGGCGAGTAATATAAATTCAAGTGCAGGTTGTATTGTCATCAGGTTGTTTAATCTATGATTTTTTCATAGCATACGTCGAAAACTTCGATAATACTGGCGGAAATAAGACGCCACATAATATTAAAGTCGTAAAGTCGAATGCCGTAATGTTTCTCATCGCGCTGTTTTTGTTTGTAGGCAGGGCGTGGATCTTGCTCAAGCACTTGTGAAATTAACGCTTTTAAATCTGGGTATTGGGCTTGCACTTTCGTCAACGCCACATCAGCCTTGTTGTTAAAAACAACGCTTAGTGAGTTATTGGGGGCTTTTTCAGCGTAACTTGCACATGCTGAAGGGACAGCATCTGAATAAGGTACGTAAGGTTTTATATCTAATACGGGTGTACCGTCTAATAGATCTAATCCAGTTACGTGTAACCAACACTTGTCTTTATCGTATATAAGGTTATCTAATGATAAAACAGACATACCAATTGGATTAGGCCTAAAAGTTGAGCGTGACGCCAATACGCCTATTTTTTTATTGCCACCTAAGCGAGGCGGACGGATCAAGGGTTTCCAGCCTTGTTCTACCGTTTGGTGAAAAACAAATAATACCCAAACATGGCTAAAATCGTTCAAGCCGCGACACATATCTAGCTGATTATCGTTGTTTATCAATTCAATGGTGCCTTTAGCCGCAGTTACTAAACCTGGTTGGCGTGGTATGGCAAATTTTTCTTTATAGGGAGAGTGCACCTTACCGATGGGGGTGAATTGATAATTGTCCATGATGTTAGTTACTTTTATCATTAATAAAGAAAATTCTGCCGTAGCAAACTCGCGTGCGGATACACTTTTTGTCTGCTTGGTTATTTTCAATCAAAGCACAGTTAGTAAAAATAATTGCGTTTGCACCTTGTTGAAATGCAGTTCTACGGGCGTCTGTTCTTGCGTCTATTATATTAGGCATTTCGTGGTGCGATTTTGACTGACAAGATTCGCCTTCAACACCACCAAGTGATTGATATGTAGATGGAAGCTCTTGTTCATTTTGATAAATTTTTACCTTAGTTGGCGAAAAGTAACGAGAGAAGTTAGTTTTGTCTACATTGGTCTTTACGGCATATTGGCTGCTACATGCGCCAAGTAACACGGTACATACAATAACGAAAACTGAAGATAGGTAGTGTGTCATTACAGGTGAATTATTGTGTTTAATTGGAATGTGTATTTATAACATGGCAAGAAAAAAGCAGGAAATGATTCCTGCTTTATCAACGTTCTATTTTCTTGCGGAGTGCACTGCTTCAGCGAGTATATCGAGCATATTTTCGCTAACGGTTAAATCAACACATGCATCAGTAATGCTTTTCCCATAGACGAGTGGTTGTTCGGGGTCTACTGTTTGTTTACCTTCTTCAAGAAAGCTTTCGACCATAACACCCGAAATGCCTTTTGTTCCACTGGCAACTTGATCAGCAATAGAACGGGCAACGTTAATTTGTTTACGATGATCTTTATCGCTATTGCCATGGCTACAATCTACCATGATACCCGTTTGGATCTGATTAGTGTCTAACTTAGCTAACGTTTCACTCACATCTTCTGCATGGTAGTTAGGTTTTGTACCACCACGTAAAATAACATGTGCAAATGGGTTTCCATGCGTTTGATAGATACACATTTGTCCACTTTTATCAGGAGAATAAAGTACATGCGGTACACTTGACGCTTTAATGGCATCAACAGCAATTTGAATGTTACCGTCAGTACCATTTTTAAAGCCGACAGGGCAGGACAGTGCAGAAGCGAGTTCTCTATGAACTTGGCTTTCGGTTGTTCTTGCACCAATAGCACCCCAAGAAATCAGATCAGAAATATATTGACCTGTCACCATGTCTAAAAATTCTGTACCTGCCGGTAGCCCTAATTCGTTAATTTCCATCAATAGACGACGTGCAAGGTTTAACCCTTTTGCCACTTTAAATGATTTATCTAGATCAGGATCACTAATGAGTCCTTTCCAACCAACAGTGGTGCGTGGCTTTTCAAAGTAAACGCGCATTACAATATACAAACTGTCTTGATATTTATCGTGTAATACTTTTAATTTTTTAGCGTAATCTATTGCAGCATCTATATCGTGGATAGAGCAAGGACCTATTACAATTAACAAACGGTCATCTTCACCATTAATTATCGCTTCAATTTGTTTACGACTTTCAATAATGAAATTGGCGGTGTTGTCAGACAAAGGTATTTGATCTGCTAACTCTTGCGGCGACACTAAACTATCAATCAGCGTCGTTCTAAATTCGTCGGTCTTGATGGTCATAATAAACCTAGGTATGCAAGGTATCGCTTATTACGCAATACTCTCGATTAAATTATCGCGCTAACATACCTAAATTCAGCAGCGTTGTGAACATTAAACAAAGAATAAATTGCTATTAATTAGGGTCTATTGATCTTTCGCGTTCATTTTTGCAGTACTTTATTGGTATTTAGGCAAGGCATAGCGATTAATGTGTGGTTATTCCACATGAAAAAGCAATAACGACGTATAAATAACAAAAAGCGTTTAGTTCGAACAAAATTTAATTTTGAAAGGTCAACAGCCCCTAATATTTATAACGTTGTAAACCTGTCTGTGCGAGTATTTTAGCCGTGATTTCTTCAACCGAAAGTTTAGTGGTGTTGATATAGGGCACCTTTTCCTTTTTATAAAGATTCTCTACTGCACGTACTTCCATGCGGCATTGTCTCGCTGAAGAATACTTACTGTTTGCCATTCTACCATCGCGAATGTCCATTAAGCGCTGTGCATCGATTGTTAAGCCAAAAATTTTCTTTTTATAAGGTTTTAAAAATTCAGGTATTTTTAACGCATCCATATCTTCATCAATAAAAGGGTAGTTGGCCGTTTTAATACCGTATTGTAACGCGAGATAAAGCGAGGTTGGGGTTTTACCAGAGCGAGAAACGCCAACAAGAATTAAGTCTGCTTGGTCATAATTAGTAATATTTGAACCATCATCGTTTGCTAACGAATAATTAACTGCATCAATACGATTATCGTAGCTATTTTCATGGATGCTATGTGTTCTATGCGCTTTGGGCTTTGCAGAAATTCCAAGTTCCTGCTCTATTGGCGCAATGAAATGCTCAAGGAAATTGTAAATAATGCCATCACAACTATCGATAATTTCTCTAATTTTAGGATTAACAAAGGTGTGGAATACAAGAGGCTTTTCGCCGGTTAATTTTGCTGCACGATTTATTTTTTCTTTTGCAGCAATTGCTTGTTGCTCTGATTCAACGAAAGCAATAGTGTCGTGATTAAACTCCATTGGAAATAAAGATAAAAGTGCGTGGCCAAAAACTTCCGACGTTATAGCAGTACCGTCTGAAATGTAAAACGCTGTTCTCATGAGTATTCCTTATCCTTATTAAATATGTGAAATTAAAATTGAAAGTTTACATTAATACTTTCAGTTCTAAATTGCTATGTGTAAAATGCACGTGAACTGTAGATATAACTATACTTAATTTTATTTGTCCATTTTGGAGAAGAAGCCGTGCAAGAAAACGTTCTTTGGTATGAAGAGTTAGGGATGGGTGATGTAGACCGTGTAGGCGGTAAAAATGCGTCACTGGGTGAAATGATATCAAACTTAGCAAATGTTGGTGTTCAAGTACCTGGAGGCTTTGCTACATCAGCTTTTGCCTTTAATGAGTTTCTTGAACAAAGTGGTTTGAACGAAAAAATTCATCAACTTCTTGATAAATTGGATGTGAGTGATGTTAATGCGTTAGCTGAATGTGGTAGTACCATTCGCCAGTGGATTATCGATACGCCCTTTTTACCAACGATGCAAAAAGATATTGAGCAAGCATACGCAAAACTTGCAGGCGAATTCTCTGATGATGCATCTTTTGCTGTACGTTCTTCTGCAACTGCTGAAGATATGCCAGATGCGTCTTTTGCTGGTCAACAAGAAACGTTTCTTAACGTACGCGGTTTAGATGCAGTAATGACGGCAATAAAACACGTATATGCGTCATTATTTAACGATCGCGCTATTTCTTACCGTGTGCATCAAGGCTACGACCACCGAGGTGTTGCGTTGTCAGCAGGCATTCAACGTATGGTGCGTAGTGATATTTCTGCTAGTGGTGTTATGTTCTCAATCGATACTGAATCTGGCTTTGAAGATGTTGTTTTCATTACTTCGAGTTATGGTTTAGGTGAAATGGTCGTGCAAGGTGCTGTTAATCCAGATGAATTTTACGTGCATAAACCAACACTTACTGATGGAAAACCAGCCGTCGTTCGTCGAAATATTGGCAGCAAAGCAATTAAAATGATTTATGCTGATACGCAAGAACACGGTAAGCAAGTTGAAATTGTTGACGTAGATGAAAGCTTATCAAATAAATTTTCATTAACGGATGAAGAAGTACAGTTATTAGCTAAACAAGCAATGATTATCGAAAAACACTATCAGCGACCTATGGATATAGAATGGGCTAAAGATGGGTTAGATGGTAAGTTATATATTGTTCAAGCGCGCCCTGAAACTGTGCGCAGTCGTGAACAAGCAAATGTTATGGAGCAGTTCCAGTTACAAGGTTCAGGTGCAGTCATTTGTGAAGGTCGCTCAATTGGTCACAAAATTGGCAGTGGTGCTGCGAAGGTATTAGCTTCACTTGAAGAGATGGATAAAATTCAGCCGGGCGACGTATTAGTTACCGACATGACAGATCCTGATTGGGAACCAATCATGAAAAAGGCATCGGCTATTGTTACTAATCGCGGTGGTCGCACGTGTCATGCAGCGATAATTGCCCGTGAAATGGGTATTCCTGCAGTTGTTGGTTGTGGTAATGCTACCAGTAAAATTAGTGCAGGTGATGAAGTTACCGTGTCTTGTGCTGAAGGTGATACTGGGTTTATTTATCAAGGAAAGTTAGATTTTACTGTGACTACTTCTCAAGTAGATGAAATGCCTGAACTTCCTTTAAAGATAATGATGAACGTAGGTAATCCAGATCGTGCTTTTGCGTTTGCGAAATTACCTCATGCAGGTATAGGTTTAGCACGCTTAGAATTTATTATTAATAAAATGATCGGTGTTCATCCTAAAGCTTTACTTAATTTCGAGCAGCAATCTGCAGATTTACAGGAAGAAATTCGTGATTATATGGCAGGGTACAGTGATCCTGTTGAATTCTATATCGCTAAATTAACCGAAGGTATTTCCACGTTAGCTTGCGCATACGCACCAGAAAAAGTCATTGTGCGCATGTCAGACTTTAAATCAAATGAATATGCTAATCTGGTAGGTGGTGAAGAATATGAGCCAGATGAAGAAAACCCTATGATTGGTTACCGCGGGGCATCTCGTTATGTATCGGAAGATTTTCGTGATTGTTTTGCACTTGAATGTGAAGCAATTAAGCGTGTTAGAAATGAGATGGGCTTAACAAATGTTGAAGTGATGATCCCATTCGTTCGTACTTTAGAAGAGGGTCAAGCGGTGATCGATATTCTTGCTGAGAATGGCCTCAAACGCGGAGAAAACGGATTACGTGTGATCATGATGTGTGAATTGCCATCGAATGCGTTATTGGCTGATGAGTTCTTAGATATATTTGACGGTTTCTCAATTGGATCAAATGATTTAACACAGCTTACGCTTGGCTTAGATCGCGATTCTGGTTTAATTGCACATCTGTTTGATGAACGTAACCCTGCGATTAAAAAGTTATTAGAAATGGCTATTAAAGCGTGTAAAGCGCGTGGTAAATACGTGGGTATTTGTGGGCAAGGCCCATCTGATCATGCAGACTTTGCCGCATGGTTAGTTGAACAAGGAATTGATAGCGTATCGTTAAACCCTGATACTGTACTGCCAACTTGGTTGTACCTCGCAGAGCAACATGGTTAATGCCAATGCTTTGATGTAGTAAGTAAAAAAGGGGTCAGGTACATTCAAATGATAACGTTTAATGTACCTGACCCCTTTTTTCTTTATCAATAATTTATGACTTATTCATTATCCCCCGTATTTACTGTCTATACTTAAACTAAGGTTTGTTGCCAATTTCCCGTAAACTGGTAGAAGTATTGAGTGAAAGATGCCTAAAAAGAGTTTAATCGTACTAATTTTTTTACTGAGTTTAACGACTAAAGCGGATACATTTACGGTAGTGCTTTATTCCGGTGGTAATCCACCTTATACCATTTTAGAGAATAATGTACCGAAAGGTATATTTGTTGATTTGTTTAGTTATATTGAACGTCATTCAGATCATCGGTTTGTTTTTAAGGTGATGCCAGTCGCGAGAGCATTGGTTGCTTTTAACGAAGGTGTTGTAGATATAGAACCCGGTATTTCTGATGAATGGCGTTTAGGTGAAAAAGTACCTGGTGTTTATTCTATTGGTTATGAAACATCAACAGAGGTCGTTGTTTCTCGCCCCAAAAACATGATAGAGGTTAATCGGCCTGAAGACTTATTAGGGCAAAGAGTAGGTATTGTAAGGGGCTATTCTTATCCGAGATTTGATGACTATTTAACGTTAGGGAAAATTAAAAAAGTTGAAAACATTTCGGAAGAAAATTTACTTAAGCAGCTAGAAGCGAATAGATTAAAATATATTTTTATTGGCTATAAAACCATTCGTTACTATCAAAAACATTTTCCTCAATATCAAAATCTTGAAATAGGGAATATTGTTCATCAGTCAACAATCAAAATGCGAGTACACCCCAAGAAAGCCTCGTTTATCAATGAGATTAATCGCCTTTTAAAACAAATGAAGGATAATGGTGAGATAGAAAGAATATATGCTAAGTATCGATAATATCACTAAAGTTAGGCGTACCGCGTTAGAAGATATCGATATTTAAAAAACGATAAACAATATAACATCCCGTTTTCTTTTTAAAAATTTACCGTGATATACTAAGCGTCTACTATCTTTCGAAAAAATATATACTAGGCCTTATGTTACCTCGGTTAGATCCTCAAGAACTCGTTGAACCACTATATCAACAATTCGCGCAAGCGCTTAAATTAAAAGCTTTTAAAGGCGATATTAGTCATCAGTATAGTGCTCGATTAGCTGTTGCTACTGATAACAGTATTTATCAGCAACTTCCGCAGTTGGTGTTGCATCCTAAATGTAAAGAGGACGTTCAAGAAATTACCGCATTGGCGCATCAAGCAAAATTTGCTGACATTAAATTCAGTGCGCGCGGCGGTGGAACCGGCACTAATGGGCAAAGTTTAACGCCTGGTATCGTGGTAGACATGTCTAAATACATGAATCGCATCTTAGAAATAAATGTTGAAGAAAATTGGGTGCGCGTTGAGGCAGGTGTGGTAAAAGATCAGCTTAATGATTATTTACGCCCTTATGGATTCTTTTTTTCGCCAGACTTATCCACCAGTAATCGAGCGACAATAGGCGGCATGATCAATACTGACGCTTCTGGTCAAGGTTCGTTGATTTACGGCAAAACATCTGATCATGTCTTAGCACTTGAAAGTGTATTAGCAACTGGAGAGATATTATCGACTTCTCCTATGGCAATTGACACGGCGGAATCTCTTGCGCGACAAGACTCAACGTTAGGTAAAATAGTTAAGCAAGTGCTCGAAACAAGCATAGGCAAACGAGAACAAATTTTAGCTAAGTTTCCACGACTAAATCGTTTTCTCACGGGTTATGATTTGGAACATGCTGTTTCTGACGATCTAACACAGGTTGATTTATCACGTTTGATCACTGGCTCTGAAGGTTCTTTAGCCTTTGTTTGCGAAGCGAAACTTAATTTAACGCCTATTGCGCCAGCAAAAACGTTGATTAATATTAAATACGATAGTTTCGACTCTGCATTGAGACATTCACCTACGTTGGTTGAAGCGAAAGCAACGTCTGTTGAAACGATTGACAGCAAAGTATTAAATCTGGCGAAACAAGATATTATTTGGCATTCCGTGAGTGAGTTAATCACTGATGTTGAAGGCCAAAATATGGATGGTATCAATATCGTTGAGTACAACGGTCAGTCAATCGAAGGGCTAGCAGAACAAGTTGAAGCATTAACGAAACAGTTAGATAAAGACATCGAGAACAAAACTGGCGTAATTGGATATCAAGTAACGACCGACTTAGCTAGTATTGGCAAAATTTACGCAATGCGTAAGAAAGCGGTTGGTTTGCTCGGTAATACGAAAGGTGCTCAGAAACCATTAGCTTTCGCTGAAGATACTGCGGTGCCGCCAGAAAAACTCGCGGATTTTATTGTTGAATTTCGCGAGCTACTCGATAGCTATCAACTTCACTATGGTATGTTTGGTCACGTAGATGCTGGCGTATTACATGTGAGGCCCGCACTTGATATGTGTGATCCTGAGCAAGAAAAGATAATGCGTGCTATCTCCGACAAAGTTGTTGCGTTAACCGCAAAATATGGTGGCTTAATGTGGGGCGAGCACGGTAAAGGATATCGTAGCGAGTATGGGCCGGAATTTTTTGGCGAAGCGCTATTTACTGAGTTACGTAAAATAAAATCTGCGTTTGACCCGCTTAATAAAATGAACCCGGGTAAAATATGTACGCCACTCAAGTCAAGTGAATCGCTCGTGTCTGTGGATGGTGTTAAACGTGGAACCTTTGATCGTCAAATACCTATTAGTGTTAAAGACTCTTTTAAATCTGCAATGGAGTGCAACGGTAACGGTTTATGTTTTAATTACGATACTGCAAGTCCAATGTGCCCATCGAGTAAAGTAACGCGCGATAGAAGGCATTCTCCTAAAGGTAGAGCAGGACTAATGCGTGAGTGGTTACGATTACTTGAAAACAAAGGTGTAGATGTATTAAAGCTTGAGCAAGATATTAATGGTTGGTCAGTAAAACGGTTAATTGACAAAGTTAAAAATGCATTATCAACACAACGTGATCAAGACTTCTCTCATGAAGTGATGGAAGCAATGTCAGGTTGTTTAGCCTGTAAAGCGTGTGCGAGCCAATGCCCTATAAAAGTAGATGTACCCGACTTTAGAGCGCGCTTTTTAAATATTTATCACAGTAGTTATTTTAGACCATTAAAGGACCACCTCGTTGCAAATGTAGAACGAATGGCGCCCTTAATGGCAAAATCACCAACGTTAGTTAATAAGGTTTTAAGCTCTAAAGCTTATGATAAAGTCAGCCGAGCAACTATTGGATATATTGATACACCGTTATTATCTGTGCCAACATTAATGCAACGTGTAGAAACATTGCAGTTTGAGCCGTTCCAATTAACTCGATTTCAACAGTTAACTGATGCTGATAAAGCGAATTATGTTTTTATTGTTCAAGATCCGTTTACCTCATTTTATGATGCGCATGTGGTAGAAAAACTTATGCAGTTGGTGGATACACTTGGTTACCGCCCAGTTTTACTGCCTTTTAAACCTAACGGTAAACCACAGCACGTTAAAGGCTTTTTAAGCAAATTTGCTAAAACAGCGAAGAATACAGCCGATTTTCTCAACCAATTACAGCAACTTAAAATTCCTATGATTGGTACTGACGCATCAACAGTGCTGTGTTTTCGTGATGAGTACCAACAAGTGCTAGGCGATAAACGCGGTGATTTTCATGTGCAGTTGGCTCATGAATGGTTGTTAACGGTGATCGAGCATCTAAAATCAAAAAATAAACCAATGTTGGCGGCTAAATGTACAACTACGTATAAGCTCTTTGCTCATTGCACAGAAAAAACAGCACTTGCTGGCAGTGAACAACAGTGGATTGATATTTTTAGCTACTTTGGCATATCGCTTGAAAAGCAATCGGTGGGGTGTTGTGGTATGGCGGGTACATATGGCCATGAGCAGGTTAACTTTGAAAATTCAAAATCATTATATGGTATGAGTTGGCAACCAAAAGTTGATGATGCGAAAGAAGAACAATTAGTGGTTACAGGTTATTCATGTCGTTCGCAAATTAAACGTCTTGCTAATAAGGCAACAAAACATCCGGTTGAAGTATTAGTTGCGCAACTACGTAAATAATATTGATTGTTCAAATAAACAAGGTTTTTACAACATTAATATAATGTTTTTGACTGGCTATTAGTTGCTTGAATGCATAGGCTTGTTGTTAGCAAGACAGGGTTGTCTTGCACTCACATTTCATTCCAAATTGAAGTAATTAAAAAGGTGGCCTAGGCCACCTTATTTTTTGTTTTAATAAAGGCTATTTATTTACTTGCGTTAGCAATAATCTCTTGAGCCATTTGATCTGCGATAATACCTGTTGGTTTATCCTGTTCAGCTGCTTTGGTAAATACTGTCGTTAACGTATTATAGATATTTTCTACCAATCGAGTGGCCTCTTGAGCACAGTATGGTTCTGGATAAATCTCTAATGATACATTGATAATACCACCAGCATTTATGACGTAATCTGGTGTGTATAAAATACCTTTATCTTTTAAGATCTGATCGTGTTTATTAGCAGCTAACTGGTTGTTTGCACAACCGGCAATGATAGATGCTTTTAACTGTGGGATCGTGTCATCATTAATAGAAGCACCTAGTGCACACGGTGAGAAAACATCAACATCTTGGCTGTAAATATCATCAAGCTCAACAATTGTTGCACCAAATTCAGCCGATGCTTTTTCTAGCGTTTCGTGGTTAATATCCGTAACAACTAAGCTAGCACCCGCAGCATGTAATTTAGCACATAAGTCATAACCTACGCTGCCAAGACCTTGTACGGCAACTTTAATACCGTTTAAGTCATCTTTTCCAAGTTTGAATTTAACCGCGGCTTTAATCCCTAAAAAGGTACCGAGCGCAGTAAAGGGAGCAGGGTTGCCACTTTTACCATCTAAGCCCGCAACATAATCGGTTACTTGATTAACTGTAGCCATGTCGCTCGTGGTAATATTAACGTCTTCAGCAGTATAGTATCTACCACCAATGTTATTAACTGCGCGGCCAAAGGCTTCAAATAACTCTGTTGATTTTAGTGCTTTTGGGTTACCAATGATAACAGCTTTACCGCCACCAAGTTTTAATCCCGCCATAGCGTTCTTGTAAGTCATACCTTTTGACAATCGCAATACATCGGTTAATGCTTGTTCATCATTTGCGTAATCCCAAAATCGACAACCACCGGCTGCTGGCCCCAATGCTGTGCTATGAACTGCGATAATTGCTTTTAAGCCTGTTGCTTTATCACTACAAAAAACGACTTGCTCGTGGTTATCAAAATCAACTAAATCGAAAAAAGCCACTTCTACTTCTCCGTGCATTAAAACGTTTCAAAATGAAACCGTAGGTGTAATATTTCTTGGCGCGCACAATACCATTAGTTTGGGCCTTTAGCCAGTCGAACCAGTGCGTTTTCTTGCCTAAACTTATCGTGTAAATAATGTAATTGTTCACAAATTTGAACATAAGCTTGCAATGCTTAAAATTTACCGCTTGTTTCTCATGTGCTCTTTGGCTAGTCTAAGCTACATCAATAAGTAGTATAGAAAAACATGAGTGTTATGACTGAACAAATTGCAATGAGCGAACAAGAACAACAACAATGGGTAAGAGAACAATACCAAACAGCAACAAAATTTCTTGCTGACCGTGGCTTGATCACCAAAAGTGTTGCCGATACTGAAAGTCGCTATTTAATACCGCTCATGTCGGTTTGGAAGATAAACTTATCGGATAACACAAGTGTGTGGGCTATTTCTGGAGATTTACCAACAGATTATTCGCCTGAGGTAGTGGCACAAAACGCTCGAGAAGCGGTTAGACATTTTTCGTTGAAGTGGCAATTACAAGCAGAAAACTTACTGAAAGACGAAGCAGAAGAGAGTAAGAAGCTTGCGGAACATTTAATTTCAAGAGCAGAAGGCTTGTATCAATTGTTTGATGATGAAAAGGTTTGGCAAACTGCGTAAGCACTAGTAGAGCATTAATGAGTAAAACAGTAGTTTGCGTTGGTTACATTGTTTAACTGGCAACTCATGCGTTGTCTTGGCATGCCGGCTTCCATAAAAACAGCACCGGCACTTATAAAATTAAATCGTCGATAGTACTCTACAGTGTCAAGAGGGCTGTAAATGAATACTTCGTCTAAGCCAATTTCTTTTGCAATGCTAAGTAGACCATGCACAACGATGTTATCGACCTGTTTTTTTCGATAGGGTAACAAAACCGCAATGCGAGAAATCTCACCTGTGGCGAGAATTCTCCCTGTAGCAATGGGCTCTTGCGTTTTGTCATCACATACTAGCACGTGAAATGCAAAGCGATCTTTTTTATCAAATTCAATGTGTTTTGGAATGCGCCATTCACAAATAAACACTTTTTCTCTGACATTTTTTAAAAGGGGAGCTGCTTGCTCCCACTGCACACGGCTAATACTAAATGATGACATTCCACTATTCTTCGATAAACCAATAACCCTTATTTAAAACATTAGTTAACAACTGAGTGTTTTTCAAACAATCAGTGAAACTTTTTAATGTTTTTGTGGTCAAAGGGTCACTGCTTGCCAATAACTTTGCTAAAGGTTTTGTTTCTTCGCATAATGTAAAAGCGTCTCCATTGATGTATAAGCATGGAGATGGCTCATCAATAATAAGCGCTTTAATGCCTGAAACTGGCGCAAGATGAATATCTTCATTATCTAATATCTCAACAACATACGCTTGTTCAAAAGCTTCCATAGGTATAAGTAGCTCAAGTGCATGGTGATTTTGTGTAAGGTATTTTCCGATAAATTCATTAAACATCGCCGTATCATTAAACTGCGAAAGCATAAAAGCATGTAGCGCCTTAGTATCCTTTTCAGTTAACTGACTAGAATCAACACATGCTGTTCTATTTGGATCAGTGAAACGTGCTTCTCCTAAATTTTTATCTATGAGTATATCGGCAAAGCCTGACCATAAATCTTGGTTGCTTGGTGCTTGAAAACCAATAGAAAAATTAAGCGAATTTTCAACAGATACACCATTGTGTGGGTGGTTTGGTGGAATATAGAGTAAATCACCTGGCTCTGTTATTTCGTCAATCAGCGGGTCAAAAGGAGACACTTGTTTCAGATCTGGGTGAGGTAACAATGTTTTTAAGCTCGCATCAGGCGCTCCAACTTGCCACCGACGGCGACCTTCGCCTTGCAATATAAACACGTCGTACTGATCTAAATGAGCGCCAACACCACCTTCAGGGGTTGAAAAACTTACCATTACATCATCAACGCGCCAGCGAGGTATAAAATTAACAAGGGAAAGTAATTGGTTTGTTTCTCGGGACCAATTATTTACCGCTTGTACAAGTAAGGTCCAATTTTGTTCTCCAAATTGGCTAAAGTCTTCAAATGGACCATGGTGCACTTGCCATTGTTCATTTCCATCATGACTAATAATACGAGATTCAATTTCTTGTTCCATTGCCAAACCTGCAAGTTCATCAGCTTCAATGGTGCCTGTAAACCCTGGAACCGCTTGTTTTATAAGTAGCGGTTTTTTCTGCCAGTATTCTTGCAAAAATTTTTCGGGTGTTAAGTCACCCCAAGAAATCTTGATCATGTGTTACATGTTCCTAAATTTTAATTTATTTTTAATAATACATTTCTGTTAATGCAAAGAAAAAGGAACCCTAGGGTTCCTTTTTCTGAACTTGCTTACAAAGCTTAGTCAAGCTCAGCGATAAATGAAACAGCGCGCCCAATATAGCTTGCTGGTGTCATTTCACGTAATCCTGCTTTGGCTTCTTCTGGTAGTGCTAAGTTGTCGATAAAGACACGCATTGCGTCGCCATCAACACGTTTACCACGAGTAAGTTCTTTTAATTTTTCATAAGGCTTTTCTATACCGTAGCGACGCATAACGGTTTGTACAGGTTCAGCAAGTACTTCCCAGTTTTTGTCTAATTCAGCTAGAAGACTTTCTTCGTTTACTTGTAACTTGCTCATGCCTTTAAGTGTAGCCGCGTAAGCAATAAGTGAATTACCAAAACCAACGCCTAAATTACGTAGTACCGTTGAATCTGTTAAATCACGTTGCCAGCGAGAAATTGGTAATTTTTGTGCTAAATGCGCGAATAATGCATTGGCAATGCCTAAGTTACCTTCTGAGTTTTCAAAATCAATAGGGTTCACTTTATGTGGCATAGTTGATGAACCAATTTCGCCAGCTACTGTTTTTTGTTTAAAGTGGCCTAATGCTATGTAGCCCCATACGTCACGGTCAAAATCAATTAAAATGGTATTGAATCGAGCAACTGCATCGAAAAGTTCTGCAATGTAATCGTGTGGTTCAATTTGCGTAGTGAATGCATTCCAGCTTAAGCCTAAAGACGTAACAAATTGTTCTGAAAACTGGTGCCAATTCACCTCTGGATAAGCAGATAAGTGTGCGTTGTAGTTACCTACAGCACCATTAATTTTACCTAACAGCTCTACATTAGCAATTTGGTCACGTTGACGTTTTAGACGAATATAAACGTTCGCAAATTCTTTACCCATTGTGCTCGGTGATGCTGGTTGACCATGCGTACGACACATCATAGGAATGGCTTGATACTCAACAGCAAGTGCTTTTATTTCAGTTAAGATCTCATCGATAATCGGTAATAAAACCAGCTCTCGACATTCTTTTAACATTAAACCGTGCGAAAGGTTGTTAATATCTTCAGAAGTACAAGCAAAATGAATGAATTCTGAAACAGCATTTAGCGCTTCATTAGCTGCTACTTTTTCTTTTAAAAAGTATTCAACCGCTTTTACGTCATGGTTTGTTGTTGCTTCAATGTCTTTAATGCGCTGTGCGTCTTCTTCATTAAAGTTTGCAACAATTGCGTCAAGGAGCGCATTTTCAGCATCACCGAAAGCAGGCACTTCCTTTATTTCAGCGGTTGCAGCTAGTTTTTGTAACCAACGAACTTCAACCGTAACACGGTATTTGATCAGACCAAATTCACTAAATATAGGACGTAAGGCTTTTGTTTTACTGCCGTATCGACCATCAACGGGTGAAATAGCACTTAATGCTGAAAGTTCCATAGTAGATTCCTGATAGTGTTTAAATTTGTTTAAGTAACTGTTGTGCACATTCAACAATTTTTGAACGTGAAAATAAAATACTGCGACGCTTACCGCCGACTTGTCGCCAAAGTACAGCAGAGCGAATACCTGCAAGTAGCAGTGCTCTAATTTTATGTTGGTTTGACGAGGTTTTTAAAATCTCTGGATTACCGGCAACTTGAATTGGTGAGCCTAATGGGCTGATTATATCACTATATATACTCGCTAAACTGGCGATAATTGTATCGCTTTCAATGGTAAAGTGATCTAGTTGACGCTGGCATTGCTCTATGCGACTGCCTAATGCTTGTAGTTGCTTATTATTCTTTGATAATCGACGCTCTAAACTTAACAGACTGACAACATAACGGGTAATCTCTGGATCTTTTTGATGTTCACCGTTACCTAAGTGTTTAACAAGCATTGTTAGCCCTGCACGAATGTTGTTTAAATCGTCACCATAAACTTCAAGTGTATGGTTTGGAGAGACCACCATAATGCTTTTTAACATTGTGGTTAATGCTTCTTCATCTGATTGACCTTGGCGTGCAAGCTTTTGCACGAGGTAGCTTACTTGGCATATCGCTGCCAGTGTAATCGTTTGTTCTTGGAAATTTTGCATATGACTCGTCAGCGCTATTGGCGAATTAAAGTGTTAATAATACCACCACCCAAGCATACTTCGTCTTGGTAGAATACAACGGATTGACCGGGAGTGACTGAGCTTTGTGGTGTATCAAAAATGACGGTGTATTCATCTGTAAGTTCATCACCATTTTTAATTGGAGATAAAGTACAAGGCACATCTTGTTGACGATAACGGGTTTTTACGGTGCATTTTATAGTGTCTAATAAAGGCTCTCTGCTAACTAAATGCAGTTGATTACCAACTAATCCATTTGAAAATAGGCGAGGGTGGTCATGACCCTGTCCAACAATTAACACGTTACGTGTTAAATCTTTTTCGACAACATACCAAGGGGCTTCACCGGCATTAGCTAAACCGCCTATTCTAAGGCCTTTTCGCTGTCCAAGTGTGTGGTACATCAAACCATCATGTTCACCAATTACATCACCGTCAGCAGACTCTATTTTGCCTGGTTGCGCGGGTAAATATTGCTGTAGAAAGTCTTTAAATTTGCGTTCACCAATAAAACAGATACCGGTGCTGTCTTTTTTATTATGGGTTATAAGATCGGCTTTTTCCGCAATGGCACGCACTTGTGGTTTTTCAATATTGCCTACTGGAAATAACGTTTGACCTACTTGTTTATCGCTAAGCGTATATAAGAAGTAACTTTGGTCTTTGTTTTGATCGAGGCCTCGTAGCATATGCCATTTACCATCACGAAATTCACGCTGAACATAATGACCAGTTGCAATGTAGTCTGCGCCTAGATCTTCACAGGCAAACTCAAGAAATGCTTTAAATTTAATTTCTTTATTGCACATTATATCAGGATTAGGGGTTCTACCTGCTTTGTACTCTGCTAAGAAATACTCAAATACGTTATCCCAATATTCGGTAGCAAAATTAATTGTATGAAGTTTGATACCTAATTTTTCACATACTTTTTCCGCATCTTTTAAGTCATCAGCTGCTGCACAGTATTCGTCAGTGTCATCTTCTTCCCAGTTTTTCATGAACAAGCCTTCTACTTGATAGCCTTGTTCTTGTAATAAATATGCCGAAACAGAAGAGTCAACACCGCCAGACATGCCGACAATAACGCGGATATCTTTTGGCTCACGTGCATCAGGAGAATTTGCAGTTAAACAGCTATTGGTCATTTTGAAATTTAATCAAACTCACTAAAAAATGGCGCGAGATTGTAGCATTTATTGTCAGCAAATTCACTACTGTAGTGATAACTTTCGTGATTAATTCATACAAAAGTTTATCGTATGCAATTTGTGAAGCGATAAGACTGAAAAACAAGAGTAAAACCGACATTTAAAAGGAAAATAATCTGCTAAAACGTATATGGAAAGTTTAGCTATTCACGCATTTGTTGATCAATAAATCTATTTAACTGCTTAAAGTGGCTCTTTTTATCCTCAGGGTATAGGAATTGCCAAAGGGTGTTAAAGTGTTGGTTGTGATACCAACTAAATGCCGTACGATCAAAATCGTTTAAAAACTGTTGGTGCGTGTCATTATCGCTACAAATAAAATAGAGTGGCTGCGGAGATTGCTCAGCAAAGGGAACAATGGTGAAATCATCTAAGGTTATGCCGGATATTAACGGCATAATTTGTGGTAAACCGACGAAGTAGTCTAGTTGACCTTGGTGGGTGAGTTTATGCAACTGATGAATTGAGAAATGGCCACCAAATAAGGTGGATTTTCTATCGGTAATTTTTTCTTCTATAAGTTGTTGCACATATACAGGGTAATTCCTACCAGTGTTGTAGCCACCCATTAATTGTTTATTGGCAATAATAGACTCTGCACTGAGAGTTTGGTTTTCGAGTTTCTTTAATGCACTGTTGTGAATAACAACGGCAGGCATAGGGGTAAGTAATGTCGCGTGTTTACTCCTGATAGTATTAATATTGCTGATATGGCCACGAGCAAAAACATGACAGAGCGGCTCTCCTTGTTGTACGTTTCGCCAAAATGCCAGGAAGTTAGTTTCGATATAATTTAAACGGTATTGAGGTAAATAATGGCTAATATGGTTATTTAGTAATTGCCTGACTGGACCATTTTCGTTGAATATATGTTCTTTATCGATGGCTGCAATATTAATTGTGGTCTGGTGCTTATTATCAGACGCAGATAGTGTGCTTAGTGGCAGTGCGCCAACTAAAACGAATATCATTAGCCGCTGAAAAAACACCATGAATGCTCCTTAAGTAGGCCGAAAAGCAATGATTGCTTATGAGAATAAAGCGAAGTGTTCTGCTTCATTTGGCTTGCTTGATTAAACAATCTCAACTGAAATAAGGACGCACTTACGCTTAGCATTATCGTTTAATTTATCTAATATTATTTATATATCAATGTTTTTATTATAGAAGTTTAAATGGATATTTACCTAATACAGCTTGGCGCGTGAGTATAGCGGTCTAACCGCAACGCTTTAAAAACGTGAGTTTACAAAAGAATGGACCCTTATTTACCACATCGTACGTTATTTACAGGTAGTACGGTTATAGATTTGACGAAAAGTTATCGAGAGGTATGTGGTGACCCGCTAGAAAGTCATCAATACATTGCAGAACCATTGGGCTTCGCAACGCTGATTTTTTCGCCACTATTTCATCATAAGTAAGCCAATGACAAGCAATTATCTCGTTATCTTGTGGTATACAGGGTTTTGTTTCGGTTAGCGTGATAGCAAAACAAAACCTTAAAAAATACAGGTTTAATTCAGACCGATGAAAATAATAGATACCTGTGCAACACTGTGGTGCTAATGATAAACCTGTTTCTTCTCGTATTTCACGCTTACAGGCGGTAATTAAGTTCTCTTTTGCTTCTAAGTGACCTGCTGGTTGATTGTAAACCGTTTTACCATTCTCTTTTTCTTCAACTAATAAAAACTTGTTATCTGCATAAATGACCGCAGCTACGGTGGTATTTGGTTTAAACTGATCACTGCCGTGTTCATTGGACAGTTTATGTGTAGGTTCAATCATGGGGCTTAATTTCCTTGTATTCGCCGTTTTTAATGCCGTCTATTGTGTATTCACCTATGGCATATCTGATCAAGCGTAAAGTTGGAAAGCCGACATGTGCAGTCATACGGCGTACTTGGCGATTACGACCTTCAGTAATTTTTATTGATAACCATGTTGTAGGAATATTGGCGCGTTCTCTTATCGGCGGGTTTCTGGGCCAAAGTGCTGGCGCTTCAATAATAGCTACTTTAGCAGGTAGTGTTTTACCATCTTTTAACATCACCCCAGATCGTAATTGTGCTAACGCGGCTTCATCTGGTTGTCCTTCTACTTGAACCCAGTAGGTCTTCTCTGTTTTTTGTTTTGGATTTGCTAATTTATGTTGAAGCTTCCCATCGTTGGTAAGTAACAAAAGACCTTCGCTGTCGCGATCTAGTCTTCCCGCAGGGTATACATCTTTAATGGGGACAAATGTTTTTAAAGATTGGCGATTGTTTTTTAACGCTTCATTGTTATCACTAAATTGGCTAAGCACATTAAAAGGTTTATTGAGTAGTACGATAACGCGATCGTTAGGATCGACTGATGGCTTAGTGACTTTTCTATGTCTTTGGTATTTATTACGCTGCTGTTTTTTTAAGGCTAAGGGTTTACCGCTAGCGCTTTTAAGATTTTGTCTCATGGTGGTATTTTAGGGTGACGACGTTTTTTTCGCTAGCGTTAAATGTATTACTTATCTTATCAGGTTTACGAATGACTACTGTTAGCGCATTTTGGGCAAAGAAATGGTTGCCATTGCGCCTGTTTGCTGTGTCCTATTTGTTAATGTTAAATCCCCACCATGGTTGAACATTATTTGACGGCATAGCACTAAACCAATACCACTACCTTGTTTTTTAGTTGTATAAAAGGGCACAAAAAGGTTGTCTGGGTTTTTGATACCATCACCGTTATCGCAAATCATAATTTGAATAAATTCACCGCTTGCCTGCCAACTAATCTCTATCTGACATGTTGTTGTGTTTGAGCATGCTTGTACAGCATTTGTTATTAGGTTGACTAAAACTTGAGATAATTGGTTGCTATCAGCAAAAACGTCGATGTTTTGCGGTGTAACAATCTTTATTTTCGCGTCAGTAAAAAAGTTACCTTGATCTTGAATAAATTCGCGCAAAGAAAAGAGTGTTTTTTGAGGCTCAGGAAGCCGGGTAAGTGATTGATATTCTCTAATGAAGCCGTTTAACGTTAATGCTCGCTCGGTCATAATACGTAAACCACCAGTTAGGTCTTGCTTGGTTTCATTTTCTAAATCAGCAGTAGTTACTATTTGCGATAATGACTCTCCAATAGACGCTATTGGTGCTAGCGAATTATTAATTTCATGGCTGAGCACGCGTAACAATCGTTGCCATGCTACACGTTCTTCATTTTGCAATAATTTTTGCACATCGTTGAGAAATAATAAGGTATAGGTTTTGCCATAAAGTCGATAACTATCTGTTTGTAAATAGACACGTTTTTGGCCTCTATCTGTGGTTAAATTAACTACTTGTTGTAACGGCTGAGCGAGTAACGTTTTGTCAATTCCCAAACTTCTCAATGGCATGCCTATCATGTCGTCTTGTAATGAAAACAGTTGCTTGGCTTTCGGGTTTAGCAGGGTAACAACGGCATGGTCGTCTAAACAAATCACCGCGACATTAATATGTTCTAATACTTTTGCCATCGCGATGTGGTGTTCTTTCGATACCAACCGCTGTTCTGCTAATTGCAGCGCTGCGGTATTTATCACGTTATTAAGTTCAGCTAATGCGCCAGTGTTAACTGATGAACTGGGCCGCATTGTGGTATCACCTGTAATAAGGGCTTCAACGACATTGGTGGTTGTTCTTAATTGATTACGTATACGTCGCCATACCAGTAAGTTACCGATTGCGATAAACGAAACAGTAAACACGACAATAATAATTTTTAAATACAATGATATAGCGCTAAAGCTCAGTAAAATGAACAGTAATGCACAGGGAATAAGAGAAATGAATAAACTTTGCTGAGCAAGTTTATTTTCAAACGATAAGGCAGTTGGTTTATGAGTCATTATTCAGTGTTTAGTTGATACTTTTCAAGTCGACGATAGTACGAACTACGAGATAATCCAAGAGACTTTGCAGTATTATGTGGATCATTTTTAAAGCGTTGTAAGCGCTCGATAATTATTTGCTTTTCTATGTCTGCTAATGTTTGCTCGTGAAGGTGTTGACTAACAGGCGTAGCCGTTATAGGTAAGTTTAAATCTTTCACTTGAATATTATCTTGAGTCGATAAAAATAAGGCACGCTCAATAGTATGGCTAAGCTCTCTAATGTTACCTGGCCAATGATAAAATGTGATGGCTTGACTCGCTTCTTGGCTTAATGCTTTTGCCGGTATACGGTATTTTTGGCAAAATACGTTTATAAAATATTCTGCCAGTGGCAGTATATCTTCTACGCGCTCTTTTAACGCGGGAATACGTATTTCTACGGTATTTAATCGGTATAGTAAGTCTTGTCTAAATTGTTGATTCGCCACTAATTCATCGAGGTTTGCATTGGTAGCCGAAACAACCCGTACGTCAGCGTCAATGGTAATATGGCTTCCAACACGCTCAAATTTTTGTTCTTCTAAAATATGTAACAATTTAGCTTGCTGATTTAAGTTTATATTGGCAATTTCGTCTAAAAATAGTGTCCCTTGCGAGGCAAGCTCAAAACGACCAATGCGATCTTCTTTGGCATCAGTGAAAGCGCCTTTAATATGACCGAACATTTCACTTTCGAATAGTGATTCGGTGACTGCCCCCATATTAACGGAAATAAAGCTATTATGTTGTCGCTCAGAATGTTGATGAAGGTAACGGGCGAGCATTGATTTACCCGTACCATTTTCGCCAGTAAAAAGTACATTCATGTTACTTAACGCAATGCGCTGGATTTGTTCAAGCACTTCGCGCATTAATGCCGAGTGTGCGATAACATTTTGATTTTTTTCACGGCTAAGTAACGCGTTTTCTTGCGCGAGTTTTTCATTACTACGTAAGGTATCAACATGTGCTATTTGTTGTCTTACTTTGTTAAGCAGTTGTGCATTTCGCCATGGCTTTTCAATAAAGTCACTTGCGCCGAGTTTCATCATTTCTACAGCAATATCAACGCTACTGTATCCTGTCATTGCAATGATCGGTACATGACTATCAATGTCTCTTATCGCTTTAACTAGCTGCATACCCTCTGAGCCCGACGTTGTATCTTGGGTGTAGTTAAGGTCTAGCAACAAACAAGAGAACTGTTTACGTGATAACAGCGTTAGTACTTGATGTGGCGTACTTGCAGTGATTATTTTTACGTTTTCGTGTTTTAACGCTAACGATAACGCTGAGATAACATTTTCATCATCATCGGCAATTAAAATACTAGGAATTGATCGTGTCATGTTTGTTTTCAATCACTCTACGGTGACATCATTATACAGTGAGTTAACATAAAAGGCGGTCAATGACCGCCCAATTATTTTTACATTTAAGCTATCTTTTTTGTCTTTATAGCTAATACATAAAGATAAAAGCTTTATTAATCATAGTGTAAGGCATCACTTGGTTCCAAACGCAAAATAGCACGCGTAGGAATAAACGTGGCCATAAGCACCATAAAAACAATTAACAGTGGAATACCCACAAGCGCAATGCCATAGCTTTCATTGTTGATGACAATGGTGTTAGACATATAACTTGATAAAGCTATTGATAGCGTAACACCAAGCGCCAAACCGATAAACAGTTGAATTCCTGCTTGTTTTAAAAACATCGCCATAATTTTAGCGTCGGGTGCTCCAATCGCGCGGCGCACGCCTATTTCTTGCGTGCGAGTCAAAATATTATTTGATGCCATGGCATAAATACCACTTGCCGCAAGGATAACGGCAACAATACCGCAAAATAAGAATATTTTACTGACTGACAGTAATAGCATCATTGGTTGCTGTATTAAACTGTCGTAAGATTGCACATGATAAATACCTACATCAGGGTCTACATTGTTTACCGCTTGCATCAAAGCTGCGGTTGCTGCTTGCATATCACCTGAGTAATGAACCGCAACATATTGACGCATAACGCCGATATTATCCATTGCATGATAACTGTTGTATGACGCACTTGAGGTACGCATGGTAGAACCATGATAGGTATCAGACACAACACCAACAATGGTATACCAGTCACCTCGATAGCCACCACGACCAGCACGACGAACGCGTTTACCTACTGCGTCACCATCGGGGAAAAACGCTTCTGCGATGGATTGGTTAACAATAATGCTGAGCGCGCCTTCTGCGCCATCTCTATGATCAAAGTCACGCCCTTGAATAACACGCATACCGAGTGCTTTCCATGAGTCACGAGAAATCACTTCATTATTACTATATGGGTTTTCGTTGTAAACAGCAGCAGGGCGGCCTTCTATTTCAAAAAAGCTTGTACCTTCACCAGTGCCCGGCAATTGTGTCATCATCGCGCTTGCTTTTAAATTTGGCATTGCATCAATGGCTGCTTTAATGCGGTAGAACACTTGTGAACGATTATAACGGTCTTGATACTCATGCTCTGTATTTCTGCGAATAGGGTATTTATCAGGTGGTATCTGTAATTGCGCTGTGATGCGATTTTCCGTTTCAACACCGTAATCTGCTTGGCTCGCAAAATAACCGGTTGATAATAAAACGGTTGCCATAACAAGCACTACACAAGACAACACTATTTCTGAGATAACCAGTGCTTTGCCAACCGTTGCCGCTTTTTTACCTAATGCGCCGCGTGTTCCATCACGAATAACGGCATTAAAATCATTGTTAAGCGACTTGTAAGCAGGAAACAAACCGGTAATTAATACCATTGCGATTATTGAAATAACTAAAATAGCAATGGCTTGGCTGTCTATTGTTAATGTCCACCAAAAGGGTTTTTCATTATTTATTGCAAACGTTTGGTTAAACATCTGGTTTGTTAATTCAATACCGTAAGCGGCAAATAGCAGGGCAAGTAAGCCACCAATGGCACAGATAAATATACTTTCCCATAGCATTTGTATCATTAGTTTTTTGCGTGGAATACCTAACGCGACACGAATAGCAATTTCTTTGATACGTTCATTAACACGCGCTAACAATAGGTTGCTTACGTTAATACAGGCAAGTAATAAGATAAGGAACACAACGATCAATAAGGCAATAAAGATATTGTAATACTGTACAATACTAGCCTGTTTATAAGGCATAACATTTAAATATCTGCCGTTGTCAGGTATACGAAACTTGAAATCTTCTTTTAATGTTGCTGCAATTTGTTGGTTTACGGTATCTAAACCTGCCTGTGCTTCTTCAATACTTACGCCATCACGTATTCGAGCATAGGCAAATAAACTGCTATAAGAGGCTTCTGTTGGGTTTACTGTACGCTCACTTAGTGGTTGCCAAATTTGTGCTTTATCAGGAAAGGAAAAACCTTCAGGCATAACACCAATAATTCTTCCTGGCACAGCATCAAGAGCAAGTTGTTGGTTAATAACACCGGGATCAGCACTGAAATATTGTTGCCAGATTTCATAACTTAGCACAACAACAGGCTCTGCACCTTCAACAAAGTCATCTTGGATAAACCCTCTGCCTAAATGAGGTTGAACACCTGCCATGTCAAAAATGTTAACGCTTGTGTAACTTGCGTTCATTTTCTTAGCTGAAAACAAAGCTGCATGTTTGCTGTTGTTTCCACCAATAAATGTAGTACCTTCTGTATAGAAACCGTGATCATCAAAAATATCAAGTTGCTTTACCGCAAGGTTTACGTGAAAAGGATCGGCTGACCGTCGAAATAAATGATTGCGATCGAACTGCGCTTCTATGGCGACAACTTCTGTGTCTCCATTAAGGTACATTGGCTTAAAAACTAAACTGTTTAACAATGAAAAGGTGTAAACAGTTAACCCTAAGCCAATCGCAACAATTAGTATGGTTAATGCGGTAAATAACGGCTTTTTCAGCAGCATTCGCATAGAGTATTTTAACTCGATAGATAAGCTCATATTATGTTCCTCTGCTTACTAAATTGCGATAGCGCTTGGTGTTTCAGAAGGGCGATCGGCAACGACTTTGCCATCGAATACTTCAATTATACGATCCGCTCTACTGGCTGAACGAGGATCATGTGTTACCATACAAATTGTTGCGCCATTAGCGTGCAATTTATCTAATAACTCCATAACCGCCCCGGCATTCTTGGAATCTAAGTTACCCGTTGGCTCATCGGCAAGTAGAATATCAGGTTTTCCTGCAATGGCTCTGGCAACCGCAACACGTTGTTGTTGGCCCCCTGATAATTGTGAAGGAAAATGATTGGCACGATGTTGCATATCAACCTGTTCAAGCGCTTGCTTAACTAACGTTTGGCGCTCATGTTTACTAATGTCTGAGCGGTATGATAACGGCAGTTCTACATTTTCTTGTACGGTGAGGTCACTGATCAAATTAAATGCTTGAAAAATAAACCCGATTTTTTCATTTCTGATCAATGCTCGTTCATCTTTGTTTAAGCTTGTAACATCATGACCTGCTAATTGATAGGTGCCATTTGTGGGGGTATCAAGTAACCCTAAAATCGATAATAGTGTGGACTTTCCGCAGCCCGAAGGCCCAGAAATTGAGATGAACTCGCCTTTATTGATGGTAAGATTTATACCTTCTAATGCATGCGTTTCAACGTCGTCAGTATAAAAAACTTTATCGAGCGCATTAAGCGCGACTAGGGTATTTACTTGGTCTTGCATTGGATTTTCCTTATTATTTTTTGGCTATTGTATCGCTTTAATTTGCTTTTCTTTCCATGACGAGACGTCAGAGATTACCACGTTTTCGCCAGGGGTAAGGCCCGAAAGCACTTGGATTTGAGTTTGTGAAGAACGGCCAAAGGTAACTTCACGCATTGTTACTTGTTTGGTTTCAGGGTTCACGATATAAACATTACTGGTCACGTTGGCCTTAGCAAACATGGGGCGTTTGACATAAAGTGTGTCAGTTAAATGCGCAACATGAATAATGCCGTCTACGCTTAGTTCTGGGCGCGCTTCCTTAGGAAGTGTTCCCGTTATTGCCACATCAACCTGTACAGAACCGTTAACGACCGAGGGATCAATTCGAATAACTTCACCGCTTACTTTACTTGTTTTAGTATCAAGGGTGACGGCCTGTGTTAAGCCTATTTGATAAATTTGTTTTTCAGGTACGCGAATCTCAGCAATAAACTCGTCATTGCGTGCTAAACGCGCAACATTCGTTCCTGCGGTTATTTGTTGCCCCATCTCAAGAGGCATTTCTTGTACAATACTGTCGATTGAGGCACGTATTTGTAAACTATCGACCAAATGTTGAATTCTTGCTGTGCTGCGTTCCATACGTTTTAAACGCGCATTAAAAGCTCTTTTTTGTGCGATTAAATTCTCTTGTGCTTTGGCTAATCGCTTTTTTTCTAACTGCCAGCGTTGTAAAAGCTGTTCAACTTCAATTTTTACTTCTTCGTGCTCAACCTTTGAAATTGCCACAATGCCTTGTTGTAATAGTCGTTTTTGTGCACTTAAAGTGAGTAGGGCGCTTTCATAGTTTAATTTACTGTGAATCACTAATGTTTCTTGGTCGAGTACTTGCGACTCAAGTGCGACGCGTTGTGCATTTAATTGTGCTTGTGTTTCTTCAAGTTCCCATTGACTTTCTTCTAGCTGCTGAGAAAGTGTTGGGTTTTTCATAGAGATGATTAAATCACCTTTTTTAACGGCTGCGCCTGCTTTTATATAGACTTTATCTACCCGGCCATTGGTTTCTGTGGCAACCCAATAAACTTCTTTAGGGACTAACACGCCAATACCGCGTACATCTAATGTTAGATCACCCGCTTTTACGGTATCCATCATCACATTGCTTGCGGAGATTTTATTGTTTGCGGTACTCGCATATACAAGCGCCCAAAGGCAACCAATTACAATGACACTGATAACAAGCCATTTACCGGAAATTATAGGTTTGTTTTGTTTTTTTCTAACGATATCCATCGTTGTCCTTTTTAGTAGTGGTCACGATTAAATTTAATGTTGTTGATACTACGAAAAGCGAAGTTAATGCCAAAATGATAAATTCAATATTTATCAATGGATTATGTTTTTGTTGTGTTTTTGGTATGTTGTTGTTGTCTCGAAATCGAGACGGGAAAATATCTATTAAAGTTTCGAATTCGAGATCTACGGTTTTAAATGAGAATGCGGCTAAAAAGAAAAATTACCGTGTTTATAAAACTTGACATATCGCAACGTCGACCCAATACATAGCACCTGGGTAACGCTACTCATCAATAACTAAATGTTGTAGGATAGCGTGCTTTTTTATAAGAGCGTGTTGGCCTTTTAGTGTTAATATTTGCTCGATTTTGGCGCGAACTTTTTGTATTACGAAGTCTTTAGCAACGTTTATTGGTAAAGCAACAAAGCATTCAACGCTCTAGCTTTATACAGTGAAATCTTGTGTTAAATCATGGTTTCCTTTACTATGCGCGCGCAATTATTTTTTTCAACAAAATGAATGTTAATTTTTAATTTGCGGGTTTTTATTCATTTTGTTGCATACTCGCTGATAATAACTAGGATCAAAAATGACTACAGAATCATCTAAAATCATTTATACCATTACTGATGAGGCGCCAGCGCTTGCTACGCATTCATTACTACCGATTATTCAAGCTTTCACAGCATCTTCTGGCATCGACGTTGAAACACGCGATATTTCATTAGCGGGTCGTATCATTGCTAATTTTCCACAATATTTAAAAGAAGAACAGCGTATTGGTGATGCATTAGCTGAATTAGGTGATATTGCAAAAACACCTGAAGCGAACATTATTAAATTACCGAATATTTCAGCCTCTATTCCACAACTTCAAGCAGCTATTAAAGAGTTGCAAGATAAAGGGTACGCTTTACCTGATTACCCTGCAGAACCAAAGAACGAAGCTGAAGAGTCAATTAAATTAACGTATGCAAAAGTATTAGGTTCAGCCGTAAACCCTGTTTTGCGTGAAGGTAACTCTGACCGTCGTGCGCCAAGTGCTGTTAAAAATTATGCTAAGAAAAACCCACATTCAATGGGCGCATGGTCAAAAGATTCTAAGTCTCATGTAGCACACATGGAGTCTGGTGATTTCTACGGTAGTGAAAAGTCAATGACGGTTACTGGTGCAACCGATATGCGTATTGAATACGTAGATACTGCCGGTAGCGTTACCGTATTAAAAGAAAAAGTTGCGTTAGAAGATAAAGAAGTGATTGATGCATCGGTAATGAGCAAAAAAGCACTTGTTGAATTTTTCGAAGCAGAAACGCAAAAAGCGAAAGATGAAGACGTATTACTTTCACTTCATATGAAAGCAACTATGATGAAAGTATCTGATCCAGTGATTTTTGGTCATGCGGTTAAAGTATATTATAAAGATGTGTTTGCTAAACATGCTGCAACGTTTGAGCAATTAGGTGTTGATGTTAATAACGGCATTGGCGATGTTTACGCAAAAATAGCGCGTTTACCTGCTGATAAAAAAGCTGAAATTGAAGCAGACCTTAACGCGGTATACGACGTTCAACCACCACTTGCGATGGTTGACTCTGATCGTGGCATTACTAACCTACATGTACCAAGCGACATTATTATTGATGCGTCAATGCCGGCAGCACTTCGTGCTTCTGGTCAAATGTGGGGTCCTGATGGTAAGCAAAAAGATACTAAGTTTATGATCCCTGATCGCAATTATGCTGGTGTTTTCTCAGCTGTTGTTGATTACTGCCGTGAAAATGGTGCTTTTGATCCAACAACAATGGGTACTGTTCCAAATGTTGGTTTAATGGCGAAAAAAGCGGAAGAGTATGGTTCACACGACAAAACGTTTATAGCAAAAGGCAAAGGTGTTATTCGCGCGGTAAATATTGCTACGGGTGATGTGTTACTTTCTCAAGACGTAGAAGAAGGTGATATTTTCCGTATGTGTCAAACGAAAGATGCGCCTATTCAAGATTGGGTGAAATTAGCGGTTACGCGTTCACGTTTATCAAATACACCAGCAGTGTTTTGGTTAGACGAAAATCGTGCACACGATGCTGAAATTATTAAAAAGATAAATACGTATTTGCCAGAGCACGATACTGATGGTTTAGATCTTCGTATTTTAGCACCTACTCAAGCGTGTGAATTTACGTTGGACCGTTGTGGTAGAGGTGAAGACACCATTTCTGTTACAGGTAACGTATTACGTGACTATAACACTGACTTGTTCCCAATATTAGAACTGGGTACATCAGCTAAAATGCTTTCGATAGTACCATTAATGAATGGCGGTGGTTTATTTGAAACTGGTGCAGGTGGTTCAGCACCTAAGCACGTGCAACAATTTGAAAAAGAAAACCATTTACGTTGGGACTCTTTAGGTGAGTTTTTAGCGCTAGCTGCTTCACTTGAACATTTAAGCAATACAACGGGTAATGCAAAAGCTCAAGTACTTGCTAATACGTTAGATGCCGCCACAGGTAAATTTTTAGATGAGAACAAATCACCTTCTCGTAAGGTAGGTGAGTTAGATAACCGAGGTTCTCATTTCTACCTAGCAACATATTGGGCGCAAGAACTTGCTGAACAAAATGAAGATGAAGATCTTAAATCTGCATTTACGGCACTTGCCCAAGCATTAACCAAGCAAGAAGATAAGATTATTGCCGAGTTAAATGGTGCACAAGGCCCTTCACAAGATATTGGTGGTTATTATCAACCAGCTGAAGATCTTGCTGATAAAGCTATGCGTCCAAGTGAAACGCTAAACACAATTCTCTCTAGCCTGTTATAAGCGCGAAAAGAGCATTGTATTATTAAGCCCGCTTAACGCGGGCTTTTTGTAATTGATGTGTTGATTTGTGACACAAAGATGAATTTAGTTGTGTTTTTCTGCAATTTTTGCAGTAAAACTTGCTTGTAACGAGCTATAATATGTTTACATTCACCTTCATCAAAAAAAGGATTTTTAGATGTTAACTGCGTTAGTAGTATTTCTAGTTGGCGGCTTGGCGATTGTTATTCACACGCTTGCTAAGAAAATAAACCCAATAAAACAAATTAATAACCACTTTATTTATTGAGCTATAAGTCTGACAAGGGGCTTCTTACACCGTTTGCACCTTGTTCAATTACGTGTGTATAAATTTGTGTAGTTCGCACATCTGTATGTCCTAACTGTTCTTGTACTGTTCTAATATCAGCCCCTCGCTGCAATAAATGCGTTGCAAAAGAGTGGCGCAATGTATGGCAAGTGACCTGTTTTTTGATGTTTGCTAAATGAGCTGTTTGCTTTACAGTTTTTCGTAAGGCTGATTCATGAATATGGTGTCTTCTTAGTTGATGGGCTTGTGGGTCTTCATTTAGACGATTAGACGGAAAGATGTAGTGCCAACCTAATTCTTTTTTAGCACTCGGATATTTTCTCGCTAATGCAAAGGGCATATAAACACCATTGTATGCGGGGTTTCGCATATCTCGCTGATAAAAAACACTGGCAAATCGTATTTGTTCTTTTAGTGGTTTTCTAAGCTCTTTTGCTAAGGTTACTCTTCGATGCTTGCCGCCTTTACCATTCCATACTTGAATGCAATTAAAATTAAAGTTTATATCATGTATTCGTAACCTTACGACCTCCATTAGGCGTAACCCACTTCCATACATTAACTGACACGGCAACTTATAGTCTGGTGTGATGGTGTCGAAAAATAGTTTTATTTCTGATTTTGTTAATACTTCTGGCAGTTTCGGTTGTACTCGCGATTTATTAAACCTTAACTCTAACGATAGCGGTAATTTTAAAAAGTCTTTATAAAGAAAGTGCAGGGCATTTAATGCAACTGCTTGGGTTTTTGGCGCCACATTCATGCTATTTGATAGATAGCTAAGAAACTTTTCTACGTCCTGATCGTGACAATTTTTGGGATGTTGCTTGTTGTTAAAGTGAATGAAGTATTTTATCCAATAAAGGTAAGTTTCAATTGTTCTTTTGGCGTAGCGCCTTGTCCACATATACTCTTTTACTGCAGTTAAAAATGGTGATGACATTTGATAATCCTTTATCTCTCTATGCTGTATATTTATACAGTTTAGTCGAGGATGAACTTTCTACAAGAAAGAGAGAAAAATCCTCGCTTTCTACAAACGGTGTGCATAAGTAAAAGCGTTATCTTATTGATTAATTGGTAATATCAGGGTAGTTTGTAGTTGATTTTTAATGAAGTAGAGGGAATGACTTCGTGTAGAAAGCGAGAATTATTCCTTCTAATAAGCTGTTAGGCTTGCTACTAGGCTAGAGTTGAATCGAATATGAAAATAACTTCTGTCGAAGAGTTTACAACGATAGTAACCCAATATGAAAACTCTTGGTTTAGAGGCGTATCTTCTCCTATATATGACCTTAGACCTCGAATTCACTGGGATAATATAGATATATTTAGTGAAGATGACTTAGTTTATGGTTTTTTGAGAGAACAATTTAAATATCACTCATCAATTAATAGTAACCCTTGGTATTTATATGCACTAATGCAACATCACGGTCTACCAACAAGGCTTTTAGATTGGAGTAAATCTCCTTTAATTGCTTTATATTTTGCTTTAACACAAAAAGCGGTAAATGAAGATGACCATAGGGTTTGGATAATAAACCCATATAAACTTAATGGTTTCTTTACTGGTGTCGAGAGAGTCTTTTGTCCCTCTCAGGTAGATACTCAAATGAGATATATTGAAACTAATACATATTTTAGTGCTGAGAAAAGAAGCTTAGAAAAATATCCACAGGATATTAAAGTGAAATTGTTATTTGATTCATATTTACCAGCTAACCTTACCGTTTCAGAAAAGCACTTATTACTTGATTTTCCAATGGCAATTGAAACTATTCCGCTAGATTCAAGAATGTCTGCTCAACAAAGTGCATTTACCGTTCACGGAAAATGCACTAAAACTCTCGAAGAACAGGTGGCTTCAGGTATTGTGGAGTATATTGATATTGATTTTCATAGTAGAAATAAATTGTTACAGCAGTTACATCGGCTAGGCATTGTTGAAGATACAATTTATTGTGATCTCGATTCTTTAGCTAAGAGATTACGTCGTGAAAAAGGTTATTTGTAATACAAGCCTAACAAGGCCTTAAAGTCGGATTCGTAACGGTTGGCTCGGTTCCGCTTCGCTTCACATTTTAGCCAACCATTATTCACCGCTTAAGGCGGCGTTATGTTTACATTTATGACCGATAGATCTGAGTTAATAAAAGGAATAGCTCAAATAGGGGCTAACTACAGCGACTACAAGAAGGAAATTCAGGAGTACCCTTGGGACTGCGATTCAGAATTGTACTTTCTTACTAAACAAGATCTGTTGTCAGTCTTTAGTCGCTTCGAATCAGGAGAATTAGATAGCGATGCTATTGAAAATTGGGCAAACTTTTTAGAGTGCCGAGACGACCTTGGTTATGAATCTGATTATGAAGATGAATTAAGAGATATGATTTTTCTTCTAGCTAATCCCGTTATCAATTACAGTATTGATGTTAAGTTGATAAATGAACTCGCTGAGAAAATTCGAGCTTTGTAAACATAACAAGCGCCTAAACTCCGACAATGTAATGTTGTCATGGTTTTGGCAAATAACGCAAAAAGCCATGCCAACACATTGCGTGTTAGGCGGGCGTTAGGTACCTCACGGATGAATCGAAAATCTGAAGCATTATTAATAGTTGCAAGTATTGGCGGAGGCTTTATGGGAGTTTCTATTGTACTTGCGGAGTTGTTAAAAGTTTCCTACTTCACGTTAGGACATTTTTTAATTTTTGGATCAGCGCTAGCTTTTTTTGGTTACTTTATTTATGCAGGCTTGGTTTTCGCGTCAAACAATGAAAATAATAAACACCTTAAAATTACCTTTTTACTCCAAATACCTTGGGTGTCCTCACCAATCTTAGTTTATAAAATTGCTGCTGGTTTCTCTTTATCAGGTCTTTTTCATGCGGGTGGTTTTAATTTTCTATACAATATGGGTAGTGACTTTAATTTTGGTATCTTTAATGGTCAATCGTGGGGGCTGGGTTTAAATATTGCTGCTGTTGGTTTATATTATTTAGCGTCTAACCAAGTCGCAACGGTACCTAACAAGAAAATAAACAAGGACACGTAACAGTTGGCTACGTTTCGCTTCGCTACACAATTTTAGCCAACCATTACTTAGCCTGTTATTTGGGCGTTAAGTTACCAAGGATAGTATGAGTTTAAATTCTATTTCGGTTAAAAAATTAGTTTTAGCATATTTTGCATGCATAATATTTTTCGCTGTTGTCTATTTTTATTGCTCACCTACAGCGTTGCAAAACTTCAACCAAGAGTTATCGCCAATAAACGCTCTATATTTTAGTATTGTTACAATAACAACCCTTGGCTATGGAGATATTCTTCCAACTTCTGAACCCATGCAATTAGTTATCTCGGTCCAAGCATTACTAGGGATTGTTATTCTAGGTATGCTCATTAACGCGGCTTGGTCAAACTATGCTGAAAAAGTTGAAAAGAAGACAGAAACTGCATTAAAACATCAAGCTCAATTAGAAAATGACCGAAAGCTAAAAGCCTATTCTAATGCTATTTCATGGGTATTTAACAACATGAGACATTCGTTTTTTGAAGTTACAACTCCTGTTGTAGATAGGGAAGGAGCATCATTGGAATTGAATCAAGATTTCAAGGAAAAAGATCTCGTCGGTATGTTTGATATCTCATTAAAATATAAGAATGGTTTTACCACTTCGATTGAAGCATTTTACAATAACGAAGATGAGCTTGTAAGCGAACTCAAATTTATATTAGCAAACTTTGATTTGGACCATCATCAAAGCTTGCAAAAATCGATAGTAGACTATATCGGTTTTTATTTCTCAGACCAGTCTAGAGGTGCGCTATTGTTACATAGTGCCAACTGCACAAATGGCAAAGACATAGAAACAATAAGGCAGTGCATAGAAAACCATGGAGATGGTGACCAATTCAAGGAAGGGTTTAGTAGTACTATTTTGAATCCAATACTCATCTTTTCACTAACGGTTAAAACAAAGTATAAACATCTGACGAGCATTAGTGATGAACTGCAAAATATAAGTTTAAAGGTAACTTAACAAACGCTTCAACCAAGGACGCAAAACAGCAGGCTTGCGCTCCTTCGTCGCTAATTTTAGCCTGCTATTTTGCGTCGGTTAAGCGAGGCGTTAAATTGCAAAGGAAGGTTCCGTGAAAGAAGTCCGATTAGATCCGTTTATGATATACGCAATGTACTCCTCTTATTTGAGTAACGATTGTATTCAAGAATCTTTGGTTAAAGAAACTGCAATTAAGCACTTACGGGATTTAATATCTAATTTTGATGACATTGATTTTAATTATACGAAAAGGCTTGGCCTAAAAAACTTAAATAACAATATAGATTGCCTAGAGTCAGAACTAGAAAATGATAGAGATGAATTGCTAAATAAACACTATAAGGAAATTAGGAATTCATTAAATGTCATTTCCGCTATTATTCAAGAAGAAATGAATGACTTTCCACTATTTACAACAGTAGATAATAAAAAATTCAAAATTTCTGATTTACAGTCAAACGCAAAGAGTATTGTTGGTGAAAGCACATTTAATAAATTGCCAACCTTGAGCCAAGTTGACTTTAAAGAAGGTTGCAAATGCCTCGCATTTGAATGCTATACAGCATCCGCATTTCATATTTTAAGGTCCGTAGAGGATTTATTAAAAAAAATTCATCTAGATAAACTAGATACAAATTGTGAAAACATGACATGGGGTAACTTAATTCATAGCCTGAAAGATAATAATTGCATCAGTGCAATGCAGTTTAAACATTTAGACTATATTAGAGATTTATATAGAAACCCTACGAATCACCCTGAAAAACAATACTCTTCTTCTGAGGCGGAAAATCTATTAGCATTATGCATAGAGGTTCTCAATGTTATGTCTGAGCTTCTAACTGAAGAGGATTAATGCAATTTAACAAGTTGCTTAAACGGACAAAAAACAGTTGACTTTTGCTCGTTCCTCGCTAATTTTAGCCAACAATTTTTTGCCGCTTATCGTGGCGTTATGTTTTAATCTAATATCGAGTGCATTTTACAAGGAGTTATTAATGTTTATTGTTTTACTTAAGTTTTCAGAGAACAAATCACAAGCTAGCGAATACATGGCAAGTCATAATGATTGGATAAAGAAGGGCTTCAATGATGGAATTTTCCTGTTAGTTGGTAGCCTTCAACCTGGCTTAGGTGGTTCAGTTATTGCGCACAATACATCAAAGGAAGCTTTAGAGGTTTTAGTTAATGCTGACCCTTTTGTAAAACATAATGTTGTATCTGCTGAAATTATAGAAATTGATCCGAAGAAAGCGGACGAGAGGTTAAGTTTTCTTGTTTCATAGGAGCTTAAAAACATAACAAGCACTTCAATAGGGACAAATAAAGCTTGGCTCCTGTCGCTGCGCTCCATATTATAGCCAAGCTAATTATTTGCCCATTAAGTGGGCTACATGGACTCCCCTTTGTCAAGCACAAGCAGTCTATGACAACAAGAAGATCTGACAGCAGCTCTACATTCGGCGTTTATTAGCTATATACGCTATCGCCCTGATGATTTGCGCTTGCGCATGGCCTCATTCGTTAAACAGTATTTAAATACTTCCCGACTAAACAGGCTTTAATGCGCTCGGTCTGACCGTGTTATCGTCAATTGCTAATGCTACGACTCGGTGGGGTTAACCGTTTGGTTTAACCTTTTCTATTTTACATAATCAATCTGATATTCTTTTTCTGAGTGTAATAATGCCCAAATTAATCGGGCATTTTTTGCCGCTAATGCCACGGTGGCACGCTTAAACCCTCGTCGCTCGATAAGGTCTTTTATCCATAAACTGGTTCTGTCAGTTTTGTGCCTGCAGTTAGCAATCACGGCTCGCGCGCCATGAATGAGTGAGGTGCGAATATGTTTTTCGCCACGTTTGGATATTCTTCCTAACTTTACCTGTCCACCTGTAGTGTATTGCTTTGGTACTAAACCAATCCATGCACTAAAGGCACGAGAGGTGTCGAAGTCTTTGGCATCACAGACAGTAGCAACTACCGCGGTTGCGGTCACTTCGCCGACACCAGGAATACTCATTAAGCGTTTAGCGGCATGCATTTGATGGGCTAATTGATACAGTTTTCTGTCATGTTTAAGGATTTGTTCGTTTAACCCTTTTATCTCTTGCCATAAATCATGCAATAGCTCTCTGGCGAGCATAGGTAAGCCGTTCTCTGCATCTTCTAAAATACTGGTGATAGCATGTTGTGCTGGGTATCTACCTTTAGGCATAACAATACCGAACTCAGCGAGTAAGCCTCTAAGGCGATTAATCAGTGCTGTTCTGTCTTTGATAGCCCCATGGCGAATACGATGTAAACACAATACGGCTTGTTGCTCTTCACTTTTAATACTCACAAACCGTGTTTTAGGACGTGTTACCGCTTCGCATATGGCTTCGGCGTCATTGGCATCATTTTTCTCATTTTGGCGATATGGGATAACAAACCTAGAGGCCATGATACGCACGTCATGACCAAGCTTAGTAAATTCTCTTGCCCAGTAATGAGCGCCAGAGCAAGCTTCCATGCCGATAATACATGGTGGCAATTTAGCAATTTCAGGTAACAATTTGTTTCGCTTAACAGTTTTACGTAATTTACACTTGTCATGAGCATCCACACCGTGGATACTAAACACAGATTTGGCTAAATCAACGCCAATTGCTTTAATTAGTGACATATGGACTCTCCTCAATTGAAGCTCTTTATCAACTTCACTATGGCACATTGATGCTGAGTGGGGAGTCCATATCATTCGTTATAAGGCTAATCAAACTCAGGTGATGCATGAATAAATCTAAGATTGCGCTATTTTTTTTAATCAATTCATTAAGTTGTTTTTACCAGCCTAGAGCGAACGCAATAGATGTCACAACTTATTCGCACTCATTGCTAAACGTTGGGTCAGGCCAACCCTCTATATCAGTTTGTGATTTTGATTCAGATGGCAATTTAGATGTTATTGTTGCAAATTACTCTGATAATAATATTATCACTTTTAAAGGGAATGGAAATGGTGATTTACTGGAGGTAGGTCGCTTCCCTGTTGGTGAAAACCCTACCGGCATAGCTGTTTCGGATATCAATGATGATGGAAATGTTGATGTCGCCATAGCTAATCATGAAACATCGTATGTTACCTTACTTTTTGGTGATGGAAAGGGCGGCTTTAAAACATCGTCTCATTCCGTTTTTAAAACCGATTTATCACCGCATCCACATCTCGTTCGATTAGAAGACCTAGATGGTGATAGTAAAATTGATCTCATTGTAGATAGCCGTATTCATAATGGATTACGTTTTTATAAAGGACACGCTAATGGACGATTCGAATCGGTAAGTACGCTTATTGACACTGGTGGAGATCCGTACAGAGGATTTGCCATTAATGATATAAACGCTGACGAGTTATTAGATATAGTGACACCGAACCAACGTGAAATAGGAATAGCTACTAACACTAGTTCAAATAAGCTGTCATTTAATTTGAAAACGCTTGCACCATATGATGCTCCATTTGCTGTTGAACTGGCTGAAATGAATGGTGATGGTAAGATAGATTTAATTGTTGCATCTAATGGTAGCTTAATCACTATAATCCCTGGTGATGGGATTGGAAATTTTCTAGAAAAAAATAAAACAGAAATCAAAACGGCAACAGGGGCAAAACAAATAGCCATTGGAGATATTGATGGCGACGGTCTTAAAGACGCATTGGTTAGTAATTGGTCTGGAGAATTATATGCTGTTTTTGGTGGAAAGACTAAAGTTGAAGCTTCTAGTTTCAAATTGCCAAGTATTCCAAATCCTTGGGGAGTTGCATTAGCTGATCTAAATGAAGATGGTAAAAGTGATCTTATAATAGCTGATGGTAATACTAAATTAGCGGCTGTGTATATCAGTAAAAAAGAGTGATAGTCGCCTTATAACAAGGGTTTTCAAGTCGGATTCATAATAGCTTGCTCGGTTCTGCTTCGCTTCACATTTTAGCAAGCTATTACTCACCGCTTAAAACGGCGTTATGTGTTTAAATGGAGTTGGGTATGATTTCACAAGTACTATTTATAATTGGAGCTTCAATCTTCGGTTTACTTGGTTTTATACATCTCTTTTATACTTTCTTCACTAACAAGTTTAATCCGTATCAATCTGATGTTATAGACGCTATGAATAGTACTTCACCTAGACTCACAAAAGAAACGACTATTTGGCGTGCATGGATAGGTTTCAATGCTAGCCATAGTTTAGGTGCAATAACTTTTGCTGCTATTTACATTCCTTTAGCTTTCTCACATTTTCAGTTTCTTTCTAGTCATAATTGGTTTGCTGTTTTACCTTCTATTGTTGGTTTTTCATATTTATTCTTAGCAAAAAACTATTGGTTTAAAATTCCATTTTTTGGCATCCTATGCTCAACACTATTTTTTGTTGGGGCTTTTGTGTTAATCAACACATAACAAGCCATTGCTGTGTGAGACTTTTAACAGTTGGCTCTCCTCACTACATTCGTTATTTTAGCCAACTATTAACAGCCCCTGAGGGCGTTATGTGTATGAAGGGAAGATAAACCAGATGAGTACATCAGGTTCTTGTTTATGTGGTGAGGTTAATTTCGAAATCCATGGCGACTTTGAAAGTTTCTATCTTTGCCATTGTAAGTATTGCCAAAAAGATACAGGCTCTACACATGCATCAAATTTATTTTCTTCTGTAGCAAAACTCGTTTGGGTAACTGGAAAAGATAAAATTAAGATTTATGAATTACCTTCAACGAGACATATAAAAAGTTTTTGTTCTAACTGTGGTTCGGCAGTACCAAGCTTGCAAATGGATGGTAAGCTGCTCGTTGTACCTGCTGGTAGTATCAATCAAGATATATCAATTAAACCCAATGCACATATCTTTATATCAAGTCGTGCAAACTGGGAGTGTGGCCTAGAAAAAATTCCATCATATGAAAAATTACCACAATAAACACATAACAAGTGCGTCAATAAGGACGCTCATTAATTCGTGCCTATTACACAGGCGTTATGTAAAAAGGAATTTTTAACAATGGCTCTGTTTTCGATTTCAATGGGAGTTATTTTCTTTTGTGTAGCTTTCGCTTGGTTTTTGTTCGTTATGCTAACTTCACAAACAGAAAGTTCTGGATTTGCCTTTAGGTTTATCTTGGGAGGCTTACCTGCGATACTTGGGATGGTTCTAGTAGTACCTAGTACGTTCTATAGAGTTGTTTTTGTTTTATTACAAAAGCCAGAGCAAACTTTAAAGGAAAAATTTATTTTATTTCTGGGGTTAGTAGTGAGTGTAATTTATTGTAGTGCTCTTTTAGGAGGCATTTTCATATAACAAGCCAAATTTAGAAATGGGGCTGCTAACAGCTTACTCGGTTCCGCTTCGCTGCACATTTTTGCAAGCTATTATCACCGCCTGAGTGGGGCGTTATAACTACTTGAATGTCAGTGAAAGTCTCCCCATATGTTTTTATAACGGGATGTTTGTTAGATGGAACTTTATGATTTTACTATTTTGATAGATCTTAATTTCCACTTTGCACTCATATTACTTGTCTTTCTTATAAGTCGAGGGCTGTATAGGCTAGTTGTGTGGAGTAAAAGAATGCCAAAAGGAGCATTTATATTTTTGGCAGTTTTTCCTATTTTGTTTGTATTTCCTATCCCTCCACAGGAGATTAAGAAGATAGAAAGAATAAAGCAGGAGCAATTAAAAGAAGAAGATGAGAATGGTGATCCCAAAGACAAAGAAAGCGGCGAAAGGTAGCTATAACAAGTTACTCAAAAGGACGTAAAACCCTTGGTTTGCGCTCCTTCCTCGCTAATTTTAGACAAGTATTTGTGCGCCCTATATGGCGGCGTTAGGCATATAAACAAGGATAGTGATAATTTGAAATTTATAAGTATTATTCTAATTTTTATTTTTTTGAATGGGTGTTCCACAACAAAAGTATATTTATATAAACGGTACTTATCAGATGAAGATGTGCTTTTAATCACTCAAAAACTAGAAGCATTAGATTATAAAGTTGAAAATAATACTCTTGCTTTTCCTGATGAAATTCAAAAGTCTACAATACTTTATTCACCTTTCGTTGAAGGTAAAGATAACCTAGATGATTTTATAAGCGTAATCAACCAACTTGGTTGGCCTGATGTAGACGTACAACCTCTTTTTAAAGGTAATCATTGGTATTCAAAAAACAGCATTGGGTTGTTTTTGATTACTGAGGGGATGGAGCAAAATGATAAAGTGCTCAGTCAAGATTTAGTTAATCAATATATGAGTGACAAATGTGATCTTTCAGCCAAACTAATACTTAACCAAGATAACACTTACCAAATATCCTACGAAAATGATCCTAATAATAAAACCGAACATAAAAGTGGTAAATGGGAGTTAACTGGTTACCCATATATTCAATTAACCTCATCAAATGGCTATTGGACTTTTTATTTTGAAATTCATAAAAACATCATCACTGATTTAATAGGTAAAGTAGAGTTGCTAGAGCTAAAACCATTAAGCTCACATAGTGTTTACCCACATTGCAGTTTTGTTTATGGAGTAAGAACATGACCTGCGACAAAGTATGCTTAATAAGCCACTCAAGCAGGAAAAAAAATAGTTGGTTTTGCTTCTACGTCGCTAATTTTAAACAACTATTTTTTGCCTATATTGCGGCGTTAGGCGATCAAAGCGTTTACCAATTACTTTATCTACTAGGACGAGAATGAAATGAACAGAAATCTAATTATTTATGTTTTTATTTTCTTGACTTTAACTTTTACATTTTCAGTTAAAGCTGAACCTTCATCTGATTTGATTAAAGCATTTATTTCGGCCTCTGAAAAAGCACGCCAGCCAGATTTTAAAGCCAAAGACTTAGAATATTATCTTTCTTTTTTTACGGATGACTTTACAGATCACCATATCGCATATGGAGTTTCTTTCACTGGAAAAGATAACCTGAGAAAAGGGATTATTGGAAAAAGTGCCTCAATGGTTTCAGTAGTTGAGACTATTGAAGATATTGTTTTAGGAACTGATACGGCCGTTGTGGTTGTAAACGAAGACTCTAAATATTATAAGAATGGTAAATTAAAACATTTTAAAGGAAGAAATATTCTTGTTTTAGAGTTTAACGATCAAGGCTTAATTACTCAAATGAGAAGGTATTTAGATTAATAGTTCGCCTAACAAGGCGTTTTAAAAAAGTTAGACACATAAAAGCTTGCTGTGCTTCTTCGTTGCCAATTTTAGCAAACTTTTATTTAGCCGCTTAACGCGGCGTTAGTAGCCTTAGGAGAATTAGATGTTAATTCGTACATTTGAGCCAGCAGACTATCCTTTTGTAAAAATAATTTATCAACAAGGAATTGATACTGGAAATGCAACATTTCAAATTACGGCTAAAAACTGGGAAGAGTGGAATGCCTCAATGCTATGTCATTCTCGAATCGTTGCAGTCGAAAATAACAGTATTTTAGGTTGGGCAGCTCTTTCTCCTGTATCAAGTCGAGAAGTCTATTCTGGTGTTGCAGAGGTTAGTGTTTATGTTGCGAAGTCTGCTCAAGGAAAAGGCGTAGGTCAGAAATTATTATCTAGTTTAATTAAGGAATCTGAGAAAAATAACATCTGGATGCTGCAAGCAGGTATTTTTCCTGAAAATATTGGAAGTCTACAACTTCACAAAAATAACGGTTTCCGTCAACTTGGCATTCGTGAAAAGCTTGGTAAAATGAATGGTGTTTGGCGAGATGTTGTGCTTATTGAAAGGCGAAGCAGTGTTGTAGGTGTATAGGTAATAACAAGCGCATTAAAAATGGACGTCTTACACTTGGCTGACGCTCATTCTTTGGTAATTTTTAGCCAAGCTTAATGCGCCCCATATGGCGGCGTTAAATGCTGAAAGGAGAGTCTGTGAAAATCTACGGAGATATTCAGTCTGGGAATTGCTACAAAATTAAGCTGCTATGCTCGTTACTGGGTGTTGAGCACGAATGGATTCATGTAGATATAATGGCAGGCGACACAACGAAATCTGAGTTTTTAAAGAAGAACCCTAGTGGGAAGATTCCTCTTCTTGAGTTAGAAGACGGGCGATGTCTGTCAGAGTCCAATGCCATACTCAATTATTTGTCTGTAGGGAGTGAGTTGCTTCCGTCAGACATCTTCAAACTTGCGAAAGTGCAGCAGTGGCAGTTTTTCGAGCAGTACAGCCACGAACCATATATAGCGGTTGCGCGCTTTATCGCTAAGTACCTTGGTTTACCTGACGAACGTAAGGCCGAGTATGAGGCTAAGCAGTCTGGGGGGCATAAGGCACTAGCAGTTATGGAGAATCAGCTTTCAACTTCTCCATATTTAGCTGGTGATTCCCTGACTACAGCAGATATCAGTCTATATGGGTACACCCATGTTGCTCATGAAGGTGGCTTTGATCTTAAAGCGTACCCGTCAGTCTTGGCATGGATTGACAGAATACAGAAAAATCAGAACTACATTGGTATGGTGTAGCGGGCGACATTTAACAAGTTGCTTCACCGGAAAAGTAACTCGCTGGCGCTTGCCATATTGCACCATCTATTAGCATTAAATGTAAGAGCACTACTATCTTTATGTTACAGCTATCAAACGTATTACCCTCATTCGATTTTGGGGCAGTTTTGGTGTATTGAAACTGTTCATTCTCTACAAGTGTAGAATATCTAAGTTATTGTCATTAATGAAAATGCAGGTAAACTATGCGCAATAACTCGCGCCTAAGTATATAACTAATTTCGAGCATCATATCTGCATCATATACTATTTTTACTTATATAAAGGTGTTTTACCTCAGCCAAATCAATTAAGGAAACCGCGTTCCAATGTTTAGGAAAAGCATTCGTCACCACTTACAAATTCTCTCATTAAGCACATTACTACTAACGATCGCACTGCCACAGATAAAAGCCGATGAAATAGACGAATTTCTGCTAGAGAAAATGCGCAGAGCCAATATCCCTGGGTTACAACTGGCAATCGTCAAAGACAATAAATTAATAAAAAAAGCTAGTTACGGTCTATCAAACTTGCAAGACCAAGTCACAGTAAAAAATCATACCCCTTTTCCTATTTTTTCAATGACCAAAGCTTTTACTGGTGTCGCCATTATGCAACTTGTCGCAGAGAACAAGTTATCTGTTAACGATCCTGTTTCAAAGCATTTAGATAACTTGCCGAAAGCATGGCAACCGTTAACTATCCGTCAACTGTTAAGCCATACCTCTGGGCTACCAAAAATATTAAATGGCCATTGGGTTGATTTGATTGCCAATGGTCAACCTGACCAAGCGTGGCAGGAGGTACTTACCTTACCGATGCGTTATAAAAGCAATACCAAGTTTGAATACAACCAAACAGGTTACATTTTGTTAGGTAAAATTATTGATAAATTATCGGGCCAGCCATTTACAGACTATATTCAGCAAAATCAGTTAGCTAAACTAGATATGCCAATTACTTCAGCGGCAGGATTTGGCCATACTGAAAACATAGTTCCCAATCAAGCTCGTCCTTACGTTGCAGGCAATCAAGGTGAGCTAAAGACATTACAAATTACTTTCGATCCATTTTTTAGAACTGCAGCTGGAATGAGTGCAACCGCGACAGAACTCGCGAATTACGTAATAGCGCTTCAACAACAAAAACTCCTTGATAAGGAACATCTTAAAGCGTTGTGGACACCTACACTTTTAGATAATGGTAAAACCGCAGGCTTTAGTAAATTAGAAAATGGCTATGCCCTTGGCTGGCAAACGATTGGACGAGTTCAGCATCCAGCTGTGAGTGCCAGTGGTGGTGACTCCAATTCGATGGTGATTTATCCTGACGATAACTTAGCCATTATTGTATTAACCAATAAATTAGGTAGCTTACCGATTTTCTTTATCGATGAGATTGCCGGCTTTTATTACCCAGAGATGAAGGCTGAAAATGGCTGGGGACTGTCAAAAGGGTTATTCACACTGTTCCAAGGAATGAAAAAACAGGGCTTTAACCAGGCCATTGTGCTAGCAGATAAAATAAAAGCAAGCGTTCAATTTGATGTACAAGAAATTAACCTTTTGGGTTATCGCTATGTGGCTAAAAATGAACTAGCAAAGGCTATAGAGATATTTAAGCTAAATGTTCATCTGTTTCCTGACAATGCCAATGCCTATGATAGCTTAGCTGAAACTTATGCTGCGCTTGGAAATATAACAGAAGCGATAATTAATTACGAAAAAGTACTCGAGTTATTACCGAACAATCAACATGCCCTTAAGCAGCTAGCTTGGTTGAAACAAAAAGTTAGTGAAGGGTAGGCGAAAAATAGAATAACAACACGCTGTTTTATGTCGCTAATGCAGCGTTTAATTAAGTTGGTTAAAGACGACGCAACTTTAGCTACCCGATAAGTTAGATCGCGGATGTGGGAAATACAGCTAACTAACGTATTGATATAGTAGTTAAGCTGTTAAAAATAAAATATAAAAAGTAACTAAAGCAGGAAAAATAGCAGTTGATTTTGGAGTATTGTCGCTTATTCTAACTAATATCTATAGCCTTTAAGCAGGATCTGAGCAGCAGGAGCAAGTTTTGAAAATAAGCGTAACAGAACTATTGACTTTACTTTGGTTGTTAGTGGCATTTGTAACATGGTTACTTACCCATTTGAAAACAAGAAAAGATCAAAAGGTGAGTAATACGGTGCAGGTTGTAAATAATCTCTCTATTGTTAGTCATTTACTCGATGCTGACTTGAAGATCAGAAATGAACTCAAAAAAAATAATGATTTTAAACCCAATGAGTTAAGTGAAGAGCTCGAAGAAAAGTTAATCATTATATTAGATTATTACGAATTTCTTGCGCGTCTCTATTGGGAAGGGGTCGCTGATAGAAAGTCGATTGAACATCTTAGAGGAAGGTTAATATTGGAGCTTTATAAAGCTTCTTCAAACTATATTAACTATTGGCGAGATAATTTGGGCAGAGACGACTTATATAAACAGCTTGAAAAATTGAGCAATGAGATCGCCGCTAACTAGCCAATAATTAAGACGCTATCATTAGGGCTTATGTTCTCAGTAGGAGTTTTTATGATTAGGGAAATCACAACATCAGATTTCGCTGCGTTTTGGCCAACATTTTCTGAGGTTATACAGGAGCAAGAAACCTATGCATTTGATCCTGATATGACGCAAGAACAGGCGTTCAATTTATGGTGTGAAACACCGCTTAAGGCTTATGCTTTTGTTGAAAATAACCAAGTGCTTGGTACTTATTATATTAAGCAAAATGCGATGGGCCCAAGTAGCCATATTTGCAATTGTGGTTACATGGTTTCAAATGAAGCAAGAGGCAAAGGCATTGCACGTAGCATGTGTGAGCATTCGCAAAGGAAAGCTATTGAACTTGGTTTTGATGCAATGCAATTTAATAGTGTAGTATCAACCAACAACGTTGCTATTAGACTATGGAAAAAGTTAGGTTTTTCGATCATAGGTACAATACCTAAGGCTTATAACCATCCACAATTAGGGCTTATTGATAGTTACATTATGTATAAATGGTTAGGAACTTCATAAACCCATTAGCAGCCTGAATTTTTAATATACCTGCCTTAACGTGCTTTATAAATTACTCAGGGATAGGAGTTATTATGCGAAAATATATCTTTTTAATCGGTGTTCTTTTTAGTTTGTCATTGTATGCTAAACAAGCAACAGATGATGATGCTATTGGTTTATCTACGTCTGAATTTCCTTGGCAACTGGTAATTGATAACGGGAAAATAATGGGGTGTATTTATAATAATAAATATTACTCTTTAGGCTCAATACTTATTACAGAGTTTTTACCGAGAAAATGCACGTTGAATTCTGCTAGAGAGGGCGTTTGGTCGAAGCTTACCGAAACTGAATTAGTCGCTTTTGAAGAGGCGCGTCGTGAAGCAGAAAATAAAAATAAAGCTGGCGGTTCAACCGCTATTGGCAACCAAGCGCTTAGTAAAGATGAAGCCATTATTATTCGTATGATCAGGCGTCAAATAAATAAACATGTTAGTAAGCAAAATAGACCGGATAATTAACAGTTGGATTTTGCACTGATGCTGTTTATTTTAACAAATAGTTAAAAGCTCTTTAATGGGCGCTAGGTTGAGAGGAAACATAATGTCGGATTCAACTAAATTAGCAAAGTTCACCGCATATTTGGCTATTTTTTTAGCGGCATTTTCAAGTGTCGATTTTATTATGGATTTTGTGAGATTTGACCTTGGGCTTGCTACCTTTAAAAGTGTTGGAATGTTGGCCTTATCAATTTTTCTATATTTATCGATTACCAAGCCTAAATTATTTAAAAAGAAGCCGTCAATCTAGATCGTGTTGAACGTTAAAAAGTGAGATAGGTTTAAATTAAATAAATAATTGTGTAATGAAATGCGAAAGTTAAAGACTAATACTTGCAATGGTCACTTTCAATGGAATATTTATGTCTCATTTGAAAAAAGCCCTTATCGTAGCGCTCATTATTATTGGGCTTGGAACAATAGCAAAAGGTTTTAATGAGCGTCGTCATATGGAAATGGCGCTGACTGAGTGTGGTTCACAAGACAATATTGCTAACGTTAATGCGAAAGGCTTTAAGTGTAAGAGTGCACCATAATAATTGCATGTGGGATTGTTAATAGGTTACTTGGTTTTAACACCATTAATAAAGTAAGCAAATTGGTTTTTTGCTCTATTCAATGGGCAAATGTTTTAGGAAGTAGTGAATAAAGATGAGAAAAGAATTCGAATTTACCGTTAAAGCACATAATGTAAAAATTATTAATTCATGGTTTCGTGGCGCTAAATTATATATTGATGGTGAATGTCGCGATCAAGATTATACTTTCCTGGCATCAGGTAAGCGTGCGTTGCTGTCTGCTAATCTTGGTGAACATGGAATGTTAGAAATTTTTCCTGTGTCTGCACTCATTTCAGTCGAAATGGATGCGTTCCTAATTAGTGGTACTGAAAGACAACATGTTTATAGTTCACATAAGCGTTTAAGCTTAAAAGAACAACGACTGGCAAGATAGGTGTTCAATCGTAATTGAATGGACACAGCTCAAGGGTTTAGTAAAAGGGAATTATAATTAACCACGTTGGTAAACCTACGTTAAATTAGCATTGGAGCTTTCATGAAAAAATATGACTATAAAATAGTAGATACCCGAGATGTGGAATCAGCAGGACTCTTTAAAGGCAGAAAACGTGAAGATGTTGAAGCTTACTTAAGTTCGTTAGGTGCGAAAGGTTGGGAGCTTGTTAATGTTGATTTTCGTGAACTTGAAGGTGGTTTAGAGTTTGCCGGTATTATGAAAAAAGAAGTGGAATAAGTAACGGTATTAAACGTTGAAGCTGTTTCGCTTGTTCGGAGTCAGCTTAAATTACAGTGTTAGCAAGCATTAAATTGCCGTATACAGCGGCGTTATCGTTTTAATCAAACATTGGAGTGTCAAATGGAATTAGGTGCATTTTCAGTAAGTTTAGCGGTTAGTAATATTGAAGAATCTAAAGTGTTCTACCAAAAGTTAGGGTTTAAAGTGGTTGGCGGTGAGCAATCTCAACATTGGTTAATACTTAAAAATGGTGATCATACGTTAGGGTTGTTTCAGGGAATGTTTGAAAACAATATCATGACGTTTAATCCTGGTTGGGATAAAGACTGTAACACATTAGAATCGTATACGGATGTAAGAGATCTTTTAAAAGCATTTGAAGCTCAAGGCATAACGATTGCTCAACAATCGATAAACGGTGAAAGCGGTCCTTCAAGTTTTTCAATCAAAGATCCTGATGGTAATGCGATACTCTTTGACCAGCATGTTTAAAGCAAACGAGTAAGCATAATGATGAGCCGAACTTATCAGTTATGAATGAAAATGCAGTGGCATTGGTTAAGTATGATCCAAATTGGCCGTCTTTGTTTGCGCTGGAAAAGGCGTTTTTAGCAAGGGTAATCAAGCCTTGGATTTTTAGTTCAATTGAACATGTTGGCAGTACATCTGTTGTAGGGTTAGATGCAAAACCTGTTATCGACATTATGGTTGGTGTTAAATCTTTACAATCATCAAGTGGCGCTATCGATGTGTTAACACGCAATGGCTATTGTTACTATCCTTATAAAAAAGAGGTAATGCATTGGTTTTGTAAACCAACGCCAGCGTTTCGTACTCATCATTTGCACTTAGTCCCTTTTGAAAGTGCATTGTGGCATGAGAGAATTAACTTTCGAAACTGTTTACGCGAAAACCCATCGATAGCAAAAGAGTACGCGCATTTAAAATATAAACTTGCTGCTCAATTTAAAGATGATAGAGAGCGATATACGATAAATAAGTGGCCGTTCATTCGTAAGGTATTACAAGCTGCGAGTCAATAATGCCGTTAATAAAGCCTTAAATGAAGAAGCTAGCAATATTTAGCTTAGTTTCGCAGTGGATTATTGCCAGTCGTTTTCACTCATTTAATTGAATGTTAGTGTTTAAAAGGAAAGTAAAATGACAAGAAAACCGATAAATTTAAACGAAAAATATGCCAAATTCACGGAACACTGGTCGCCAAAAGTGGTTGCTGAAATGAATGACTATCAGTTTAAGCTCGCTAAAATTCAAGGGAGTTTTGTCTGGCATAGTCATGCAGATACAGACGAGGTTTTTATTGTTATTGAAGGGCAAATGAGCATCGATTTTCGTGATGGCAAGGTTGATCTTAAAGAAGGCGAAATGTTCGTTGTGCCAAAAGGGGTTGAACATAAGCCATTTGCCGAAGACGAATGTAAAATAATGTTTGTAGAACCTAGAGGTGTTGTTAACACCGGCGATGCTGGTGGCGAGCTTACCGCTGAAGAAGATGTTTGGGTGTAAGCTTATAATTATTGAGACTAAAAATGGGGTGGTTTGAGAGTTTAAGACAGGTGCCAAATACCAATCTTGGCTGTTAGTAAAAGATCACTGGTTGTTGAAAGGAATACATCGAAATTAAATATTTGAACTTATGAAAAACGTTATCTATTTACTCTTATTACTCTACGTCACTAATATTGCTGCAAATGAAATTGCAATTACATTTGATGATGGGCCTCGTGCTGACACAAGGTTATTTACTGGTAAAGAAAGAACAGCAAAGCTGATTAAAAATTTGCAAAAAGCAAAGGTTGAAGATGCGTTGTTTTTTATTACTACAGGTCATATAAATGAACAATCTAAAGCACGAGTGAACGCCTATACCAATGCTGGATTTCATTTAGCAAACCATAGCCACAGTCATTTTTCTGCGCACAACACAGCGCTTGACACTTATTTACATGATATCGCTAAAGCGAAAAATATATTAGCGGGGTTTGACAATGTTTTACCTTATTATCGTTATCCTTACTTGCATGAAGGCAAAGACAGGAAGACTCGAGACCGTATTCGACAACACTTGCAATCGCTAGGTTACAAAAATGGTTATGTAACGGTTGATAATTATGATTGGTACATGGACCGCTTATTACAAAATGCGCTAGCAGACGGGAAAAGTGTTGATTATGAGAAATTAAAGCAGGCGTATGTTTCGATATTATGGGAAGCAATTCGCTTTTATGATGATATTGGTCAGAGTGTATTGGGTAGATCGCCTAAACATGTACTGTTATTGCATGAAAATGATATAGCTGCGTTGTTTATTGGAGACTTGGTTGCCAAGCTCAGAGCAGAAGGGTGGCAGATTATTTCTGCACAAGAGGCGTTTCAAGATCCTATTGCAACCGAGGTGCCAGATGTATTGTTTAATGGTCAAGGCAGAGTGTCAGCCATTGCTAAAAGTAAGGGATGGGAAAATAACCGTTTAAGAGATAACTCTTCAAGCGAACAATACTTAAAGACCTACTTTGAAAAGCAACAAATCTTTCAATAATTGCTTAATATGTTACATTGTTCATCAAAAGATAATCTGAAAATATAGTGAAATGAAAACGTATCGCACTCAACAAAGCACATTAATTATTATCATACCTTAGGTATGGTGGGATTGTTGTTGCGACGTTGATTTTTAAACCCACCACTAAGGTGGGTTTTTTATTCCTGCCTTCTAGTAAATACTTTTAAGGATGTAGGATGAACAAAGTAGCTGTTTTTGGAAAGCCAGGAAGTGGCAAGTCGATGCTTAGCAAGTTGTTAGCTGAGGCAACAGGTTTGCCGTTGTATCAGCTTGATTTGATTGCTTATCAACACAATGGGCAACGTGTTGAGCGTGATGTTTTTGAGCAAAACCATAACGACATTTTGGCTGAAGATAGCTGGATAATTGATGGCTTAGGTCCACTAAATACATTTAATGATCGGTTAACTAAGGCTGACACGCTCATTTATATCGACCTTCCTTATCGTGTTAGTTATTGGTTTGTTACTAAACGCTTATTTAGAGGAATAATATGTACACCTGATAGCTGGCCTAAGGGGTGCTCAGTTATCAATGGCTCGTTGCAAAGTTATCGCACATTAAAACGATGTCCTGCTTTTTGGAATGCTAATTTTATGCGAGAACTTAACGCGCTTTCTCATGGAAAAACATTGCATGTAATTCGGTCAACTAAGGCGCTTAATCAGTTTATTGTAAAGTGTAATAAATTAAGCAAAGTGTAGACTAGTTCTAATGAAACCTTACACAATTAGTGAGCTATACATGAAAAAAGTATTTAGATTTCTTTTATTGTTAACGATAGTCATCGCATTATTTGTCGGAGTTGCAACCAAAGCATGGGATTTACCGATAGGGGTTATTGCCTTATCTACATTGTGCTTGATTGTCACGTTCGCAAAAAGGCGTGCTTCAAATTCAACAAGAAGTAAAACAGATGCTAGTGTAATTAGTGTTGTGGGGAGCAGTAGTGCTTCTTCTAGTGCCGACTGCGGAAGTTCTGGTGCAGATGGTGGTTGTTAATATTTCGTCATAAATTATGCGTACAATATCTAATGGTTACCGTTACTAATACAAGCGATATTGTTATACAATTATAGTGGAAATTTAACCATTAATAAGGACGTTTACATGGCAATGACAGCAGGTATTCACCACCTAGGTTTAACCGTTTCGCGGTTGGAGGCTAGCGCTGCTTTTTTTATTGATATTTTGGGGTGGCATGAAGTAAAAAGGAACCTCGATTATCCGGCAATATTCGTTAGCGATGGTAAGGTAATGTTAACCTTATGGCAGACTAAGAGTGATTTTCCTGTGTCATTTGATCGCCACGCTAATATTGGCCTTCATCACTTAGCATTGCAGGTGGATACAGAAGCAGAATTAATGTTAGTAGAGCAGGCGTTAATCAGAGCTAATATTGATCTTGAATTTAAACCTGAATTTGTTAAAGAAGGACCTGCTAAACACCTTATGTGTTTTGAACCCAGTGGAATTCGTATCGAGTTTTTTTGGCAAGGGGATTAAATCGGTGCAATATTGCATGATTGAAAAGGTGTTAGAAGCGTACAATAAGGAAGTATAACGTTATGAATTATTTAATGATTGCCGGTGTGTTAAGCGCGGTCGCGGCTGTTATGCATATTGGTTGTATTTATTTTGGTGCATCTTGGTACCGCTTTTTCGGAGCGGGTGAGCACATGGCAGTACTTGCAGAAAAGGGCAGTATACAGCCAACTTTGATCACCACTGGTATTATTATTATGTTATCTGTTTGGGCTGCATATGCGTTTTCTGGAGCAGGTGTTATCACCCAATTACCTTGGTTGCGTATTGGGTTAGTAGTGATTACTGGTATTTATATGTTGCGCGGTATCGCAGGCTTGTTTTTAATTTATGCGCCTATGGGAAGAACCCCAGATTTTTGGATATGGAGTTCTCTTATTTGTTTATCTGTTGGTATTATTCATATACTCGGCCTTTACCAGCAGTGGCAGCACTTATAGGTTAATGAATAATAGGTATTACTGCGTTATAAGTGGGTAGTTTGAATATCAACCTTGATCGTATTGTTATTTTTTAAGAAGTAGTTATTTATGTCTTTTCCTCCATGTCCTAAATGCCAATCTGAGTTTGTTTATCAAGATCAAAATCATTTTATTTGTCCTGAATGTGCATATGAATGGAACCCTACAGAACAACTTAGCGATGAAAGTGACTTTAAAGTACATGATGCCAATGGCACCTTATTAGGAGAGGGCGATAAAGTTACACTAGCTAAAGATTTAAAAGTAAAAGGCAGTTCTTTGGTACTGAAAATAGGCACTAAAGCGATTATAAAGCGTATTAAAGAAGGCAAAGATCATCAGTTAGACTGTAAAGTAGACGGTGCAGGTGAAATTTTGGTTACTGCAAAGTTTGTTAAGAAAGCGTAGTGAGCCCGCTAAAACAAAAGTATAGTCAAAAGCCGCATTGGTAAACGTTGCGGCATTTGAATATTCGACGCCAACAGTTAGCGACATACTTATTAAAAGCCGCTTTTTAATTACATTCGACAAATAAAATGATTAGCGCTACCTGAAATCGTTAGCTGATATCATCGTTTTGATGGTGCATGAAAACTTGATTTACGCGTAATAAGTACTTTTTTGGTTTTATTGTCTTGAATGTTAAATTTAAAATTTCGTATTACATCGTGATAATTCACGGGTGATTTGATGACAAGTGTTTTGTGATAACTTTGTTGACTCGTCAGGTGAATAATTTTTTCCCCCGTTACTGAAAAGCTAGGTGCGAGGGTGGTTGTTAATTTTACGCTAATTGGTTGTGTTGACTTATTGATAAGTTTAACTTGAAATACATTCTCCGTTTCCCCTGTATCAAGTTGGCGGTAGAGGGAATTTCTATCTTTCATTACCGTTAATTCTAGCGCGTTTCTATTCGCTAACCATAGTGAAAAAGCGATGGTTAATAATACTATCGTGAATGCATAGCATATCATGGTAAGACTTTTAGATTGCTTGGCTGAATATGCAAATGCAATAAGTCTTTCTTTATAGCCAAAGCGAGCCATTACTTGATCGCACGCATCAATACACAAGCCACAACTAATACATTGATATTGTAAGCCCTCTCTAATATCTATCCCTACAGGGCAAACGTGTACGCATAAATTACAGTTTACACAATCGCCTAAGTCATCTGGCTTGGTTTGATTGAGCTTACGTGCTCCTCGCTTTTCACCTCGTGTTCGGTCATAGGTTACTATTTTAGTATTATCATCAAACATAACGGATTGAAAACGTGCGTACGGACACATATGCTCACACATTTTTTCACGTATCCAACCTGCATTTATATAAGTACACAGCAAAAAAAATAATACCCAATATAAGGTTATGCTAGGTAATTGGCCATTAAATATCTCAACATAAAGTCGGTGCGCAGGATAAAAATAAGATATAAAAACCAAACTTGTCAGTAATGAAATGGTAAGCCAAATAATATGCTTTGTAGTTTTAATCGCGATTTTATTCAAACTTAAAGGCGCTTTAGTTAGCGCGATCCTTTTTGCTCTAGTGCCTTCAATTCTGTGTTCAACCCATATAAAAAGTAATGTCCATACAGTTTGAGGACATGTAAAACCACACCAGACACGTCCATATTTTTTTGACACAACAAAAAGTAAAAATGCGGCAATGATGAAGATAAAGACAAACAGTAAAAGATCATGAGGATAAAAAACGAATGAAAATACATGTAGTTTTTGGCGTGGTAAATCAAAGCGTATCGCTTGTTCGCCCTGATGTTGCAAAAATGGTATTACAATAAAGAGCATCATTAAAAAAACAGATATAAGGCGTCTAACGCGTTGGTAATGTCCTTTTTGCTCTTTTACATAAATTGCATTATCAGTATTAATTGTTTGAAAAATAACTTGGTTTTTTGCAGGTTGTGACATTTCTTTACACTCAACAATTACGTAATTGCAAAATTGTAAAGATGAATATCAAATGGTTACAGATACAGAATAGTTAATTATAATGGTTACAGATTTGGTTGTTATGATGTTAATGTGCACAAATATAAACAGTTAGCGAATTCGCTTAAACGTGAAATTAATCAACAACGCTGGTTAGCTGGTGAGAAATTACCGTCTATTCGCGCATTGTCATGCAAGTTTGGTTTTTCGATAAATACGGTCGTACATGCACTTCGAGAGCTAGAAGCGCAGTCAATCGTAGAAGCCTCGGTTAAACGTGGTTACTTTGTCAAAAGTAAAGTTAATCAAGGGGCAAACTCCATGTCTTTAGCTCATGAAGTTGCTCTGGTAAAAGTGAGTTTACCGGTGCTTTTTTACGATATTATGGCAACCGGTGCTGCGTTTGACATTTTACCCAAAAGTGAAAGGGCAAAACCTGATAATGCTTTATTGTCGTTAAATCGTGCTATCAGAAGGGTAACGAGAAGCCAAGCACATGATCTAGCAATGTATTATGATGCTCCACTCGGTGATATATCACTACGGCGTCAACTTAGCCTACGATACCGTCAACGTGGTGCTTTACTCAACGAAGAGCAGTTTTGTATTACGTCTGGTTGCCAACATGCTTTATTTTTAGCATTACTCTGCATTACAAAACCAGGTGACAATGTGGCGGTGGAAAGCCCTGCATTTTACGGGGTATTGCAATCACTTGAGCAGCTAAGTTTAAACATCATTGAAATACCTTCTTGCGCAGAAACAGGAATGGACATAAATGCGCTAGAGCAGGCTCTTAATAAGTGGCCAATTAAAGCATGTATTGTTACACCGAGTTTTGCTACACCAACAGGCGCACGCATGCCATTAAACAAGCAGAAAATGTTACTGAACTTGGCGACAAAATTTGACTTTACCATCATTGAAGATGATATATATGGAGATATGTCGTTTAATGGAACATTAAGCCCACTAAAGGCATTGGATGAAACAGGTAATGTAATACTGTGTGGATCAATGTCTAAAGCGTTATCAAAAGATTTACGTATTGGTTGGATTGTTGGTGGAAAGTATCAGGACAGACTTATTCGTTTGAAGCTAGCGACTAGTTTGGCTTCAAGTAAAGCTCATCAACAAGGATTAGCCATGTTCATGGCTGAAGGAGGATATCGTCGACATTTACAGCAATTAGTTTCAGCGTTGGTTCGTCATAAACAGCAGCTTATTCAAGCGATTACCTCTTATCTACCAGAATATATAGCTTATACAAACCCTGAAGGTGGAAACAGCTTATGGATAGCATTACCGAAAGAGGTTGATAGTTATCAGTTGTATTTAAACGCGAAAAAGCAAGGTATTACATTAACACCCGGTCAACTATTTTCAGTTTCAGGACATTATACACATTATCTTAGAATGAGTTTTAGTCATCCTTTAACGGGTAAAAGGCTTGAGGCATTTAAGTGTTTATCACATCTTATTACCACAGCTGTAAAATAACATTGAGGTAACCAGCAATATTTGTTTTGAACTTTGCTTAAACTAACCTATACAGCAACGCTTGTATTTTTTCCCACTACCACAAGGGCATGATGTATTGCGCGTCAGTTTAACACATGCTTTTTGCTCAATTACGTCACCGTCGTAGTAGCGCCACTGACCATTTTCAACAATAAAACGTGACTGTTCGGTCATTTGACAATAGGTATCATTATAAATGTAGTAGGCAGTAAAGTTCACTATTGGATACTTTAGTGCTGTGTTTTCATTTTCAACAGTGCAATTAACATTATCAATTGCTACAGCATCAGCTCGATGTATATTAAGTTTTATCCAACGACTTTGTTGACACCAATCTGCAATTTCGCTTTTTAACGTCGCGCTTTTGGCATGATCTGCATAAGTTTCATAGAGGTAATCAACGTTATTATGTGCATAGCTATAATATCGAGAACGCATTAACTGTTCTGGAAATACTGCCACGCGTTTTTTTTCTATAATGCTTTTACAGCATACATCTTCATCAAGGCCACTACCGCATATACAAAGCATGTTTTGAGCTCACTCTATCAAACAGGCTGCCATTTTATGGAGATGATAAATATTTGCAATAATACTTTCACTTAATGCAATGTATTCTGTTTTGTTAAAACGACACATTCTGTTTTCCCTAATCGCGCATACTCTTGTAATTCTTTTATTTCTTCTTGTTTTAAGCAAGGGTTACATAAAACCACAGCAGAGCAGTTACCTTTACGCAGGGCTGACTTAATATTGTCTAAACTCACGGGCGTTTTTGCGGTATTTACTTTTAGTATTTTACTTGTGTCTAAGTGCTTAAGTTCATTTAATGCTGTTAAAGAAGCGCCTTCAGGATTTACTAACAATACCCACTTCTTATCTAACGCATGACGCTGACAAATTTCGACATATTGCATCGACGCTTGATGACTCTCATCGACTGATTGGACGTTAAGCCAGTGAAAACGTGATTTATTGTTTTTTGATGTTAAAGAGATATTATTCATACTGTTCACCTGTACATATACTGTATAAAACAACAGTATATGTATTTTTATCTTAAATCAAGCAAAATTTTAATTAAAAATAAACAAAAGGTGTTTAATGTTTGTACAGGCATAAAAGATAGGTGGGAAGTTAATGCAACAGAGTATCGTAATGTTTTGACTATGTATTACTCAACGATATGACTGTATTTAAATAATCTTTGGCGGTAAATTGGTAGAACGCATTTAGCTTGTGAGTGGTTATTTCACCAAGCATTTGTCGTGAGGAATATGAAGTTACTGGGTTACACAACTGAATGCATAACCCTTCATGACGAGGTTATTTAGCTAAACGGCTTAGCTCTTTAATTCTGTCTCTCGTCATCAATATATAACATTTTTTATAAGCAGAAGCTGCTTTTGTGTCAGGAGATATATGTAAATATTGCCAACGGCAGTTATTTTCTCGGTAGGTAATAAAGTTACGTTGAGAGCGTTTAAACATATCTAAGGCTGCTCTTCGGCCTGTAACAATAGCAAATTCTTCAAGTACAAATGTTTGGTTATTAATCCATGTTTGCATTTCTTTATCTACCGCTGTTTTTACATTATCAAAACACATTGATAGTTCACTTACTGCATTATAGTTTTTCTCGCATACAGCAATTGATTTTTCATTGACAGCGATTGCACTTTGGCTAAATAAGCATGCAAAACTAATACATATGTAAAAAGCATAAATGGTTAGTTGCTTCATTACGCTGGAAGTACCTTTTTATATGGTTTAACGGTAACGTTTTTATAAACACCAGCCTTAATATAGGGGTCTTGATCAGCCCAATTTTTTGCACTTTCAAGGTTTTCAAATTTGGCAATTATCAATGAACCAGTGAAACCTGCCTCTCCTGGGTTTTCACTGTCAATGGCTGGACAAGGGCCAGCAACGAGCAATCTACCTTCATTTTGCAATTCAGATAATCGTGCTAAATGCTTATCTCTCACTGTCATTCTTAAAGAAAGGCTGTTCTCTACATCTTCACTATAGATCAAATAATACATGTTAACTCTTACTTTGGATCTTCTGGGGTTTCTGATTCTTCTTGTGGTAAATATTTATAAATAGCAAATACCGTTGCAATGGCAAATATAAAGGTCATGCCCATCAAGCCAAAAACCTTAAAATTCACCCAAAATTCTTGAGAATAATTATACGCAATGTAAATGTTTAACACTGCACAAAGGGCAAAAAAGCCGACCCAAGATAGATTTAATTTTTGCCAAATATTATTAGGTAACTCTAGAGACTCACCCATCAATTGTTTAATGATATTCTTATTAAAAAACTTATCACTAACAAATAATACAATAGCAAATAGCCCATTTATAATGGTGACTTTCCACTTTAAAAACTCATCATTTTGGAAAAAGATAGTGAGACCACCGAATACCGCAATTAATGCGAAAAAAATCCATTGGCGTTTTGGTATTGGCTTTTTTCTTACTACAAACGATAAAAGATGGATCGCAGACGCCACAATTAATGCGCCTGTTGCCCAATAAATGCCTGCCACTTTCCACGCGATAAAAAAGACAATAAGCGGTAAATATTCTAAAAAAGCGTGCATGTTAAAACTTATTGATAATTGGTGGTAGATGATTCTAACGAATGCGGGAAAGATCTCCAAACTTTAATTCTAGAAATCCTTCCACTTATTCGGCAAGTTGTATTGAGGTTGCGATAAGCTGCTATTTAAATGACGTTTTGTTGATAACCAAATGGATCATCAATACTATGCGCAGGTACAGTAAACCATTTGGCTCCTTCATCAGTCATGTAGAAGTGATCTTCTAGTCGAATACCGAACTCTTGAGGGAATACCAGCATTGGTTCATTAGAAAAGCACATACCACGAGCCAATGGTGTTTGTTCACTGCGAACTAAATAAGGCCATTCATGAATATCTAAACCAATGCCATGTCCTGTGCGGTGAGGGCAACCTGGTGTTTGATAGTCAGGACCAAGCCCTTGGTTTTTTAAGTATTCTCGAGCTGCAATATCAACGTCGCCACACGGTTTACCTATGTGTGCGGCATTAAATGCAGCGATTTGTGCGTTCTTTTCAACTTGCCACATTTCTCGTTGCTTATCTGTTGCTTCGCCAAATACGTATGACCTTGTGATATCAGAGTTATAGCCGTGTAATTGATAGCCGGTATCAATTAAAACCATATCATTTTGTTCGAGGTTCTTAGGTGTTTTTACACCATGGGGGTATGAAGAGTCTGAGCCAAACAAAACGATACAAAAATAAGAGCCATTAACGGCACCAACTGCGCGGTGCGCTTGATCAATAAATGATTCAACTTCTTTTGTTGATATTCCTACTCTAAGGATTCTTGCGACTGCTTTGTGAACTTCTAACGTCATATTCATTGCGGTTTGCAAAATGGCAATTTCATGCTCAGATTTCTGCATTCTACAACCAGCGGTGACTGGTTTTGCATCAATGAGGTTTAAGTTTTCAGCAAGATTTTGAATACCGTTTGAAATGAAAAAAGCTGTCGACTCATCAATGGCGAGCGTTTGGCAGTTAGGTACCTTTTTATAAAGTGTTTCTATACAGCAATGAAAGGGGCTCTCATGCTCATGCCATCCCTGTACATCGCCTGCAATAACCATGTGTTGTTTTAAGGTGTCTATTTCAAAATGTGGAGCAATATAAGTAATGGTGCCATCTTGCGTCATAATAGCCCCCACTAATCGCTCACTAGCGTACCATTTTGTACCGGTAAAATAATAAAGGTTTGTTCCTGCATTTAAATAAACAGCATCAATGTTGTTTAGCGACATCAACTCTGTGGCTTTTTGTATACGCGTTTGGTATTCCTCAGCTGAAATACTTGCAATGTCTGGTGCTAGTTTTTTAAGTTTTTTGAGTTCAATATCTGCCGTTGAACCACCAATTCCTATCATCACTTTACTCACTTTTTTATCTATTTGGGTAAATCGGAATTATGCCATGACAAAAGCAATAATGAAATATCGTATACAATATATTGGTGGCCGTTTGGTAGTTTGGATAACCGCGCCAATAAGAAATATTTACGTTAAAAAAGGTCGGTGTTTGTTACGTTATTGTTAACCTAGTGATATTTATCAAATATTTTAGTCGTAAACTTGCGATACCCCAATTTTGTTATATCTTTCAAAGTAATGAGAAAAATGTCTAGGGAAAGCGCTAATGTTTAAATTACCCAGTGATTTAACAATCGCACAAGTTGAAGCATGTAGAGAACAATATTTAACGTATATTGATAAGCATGACGACATAGAACTTGACGATAGTGACGTTAATCGTATTGATACTGTTGGTGTTCAACTTTTGCTTGCAATGGTTGTTCATAGCGTAGCGTTAAAAAAGTCTCTTACCTGGCAAAACAAATCATCTGTTGTAAATTCTAGCTTTAAGCAGCTTGGAATTCATGATCCCTCATTGCATCAATACCTTGATTGAAAAGATAAAAAATAAGTACTTATTTTAAAAATAAAAATTTTAGAAGGAAAAAAGTATGCCCAAAATTCTAGTTGTAGACGATTCTAACTCTATACGCGATATGGTTAGCTTTACTCTGAAAAGTGCGGGCTATGAAACCGTAGAAGCTAAAGATGGTAAGGAAGGGTTAACGCGTGCACAAGCGGGCACTTTCGACCTTGTGATTTCAGATGTCAATATGCCAATAATGGATGGTATTACCTTGTGCCAAGAGTTACGAAAATTACCCTCATTTAAGTTCACGCCTATTCTCATGTTAACGACTGAAAGCTCAGGTGATATGAAAATGCGTGGTAAAGCGGCTGGCGCAACAGGATGGCTAGTAAAACCATTCAATCCTGAGAAGTTATTGGCCACAATTAAACGTGTCGTTAGGTAACATGCCATGAGCGTAGATCTTTCTCAATTTATCCCTAATTTCTTAGCTGAAAGTTTCGAAGGACTTGAACTAATGGAGTCAAGTTTATTGAACCTAGAGCAAGGTGATGACGAAACAATGAATGCTATTTTTCGTGCAGCTCACTCAATTAAAGGGGGAGCAGGTACGTTTGGTTTTGATCATGTTACTGAGTTTACTCATTTAGTTGAGACTTTATTAGATGAAATGAGAAATGGTCAACGAGCGATAAAGCAGGATGACGTTGAATTGCTATTGGTATCAGTTGATTGCATGAGAATGTTAATCGAAGCAATTCGAGACGAAGGTGATTATGACAAGGATAAAATTGACGAAACTTATCAACTCTTGCTCGTCGCATTAAAGGGAAAAGAACCCGATTTACTGCCAACAACGAATAATAGCACTGATAAAAGTGTTACAAGCACCGATGGTATGACGGAATGGAATATATCGTTTATTCCAGAACACCACCTAGTACAAACAGGCAATGACCCTTTATTATTATTTAACGCCTTAGCAGAACTCGGTGAGTTGAAAGTTGAGGCTAATTGTAACAACTTACCTTCGATCTTAGATGCAGATCCACAAGAGCTTTATTTAAGCTGGAACTTGACCTTGCATTCAAAAAACGCATCTGAAGCGCTTATCAGGGAAGTATTTGAATGGGTAGAAGATGAATGTGAACTTACTATTACCCAAAATAAACCCGCCGAATGTGACGTCGAATCAGCAAACCTAGAAGAAAAGCTTACTGCCTCTCAACCTGCTGATAGTAATGATACTGCAAACCTTGATGAAAGCCTTACAGTTGAAAAAGTTGCAGAAAATACTCAACAAGAAAAGCAAGTTATAAAAGCGCCAACTAAATCAACGTCTAAAACTAAAGTTGATGCTGGTTCAATTCGTGTGGGTGTTGATAAGGTCGATAGTTTAATCAATCTTGTTGGCGAATTGGTGATCACGCAATCTATGCTTTCAGAGCTAGGCTCTGATTTTGATCTGTCAAAAGTTGAGCGTTTAACATCGGGCTTAGAACAATTGTTGCAAAACACAAAAGAGCTCCAAGAAAGTGTGATGCGTATTAGAATGTTACCCATTAGTTTTGCTTTTAATCGCTTTCCTCGATTGATTCATGATCTGGGTAAAAAAACAGGTAAAGATATTGAGTTAGTGCTTAAAGGAGAACAAACCGAACTCGATAAAACGGTGATGGAACAAATTAGTGATCCTTTAGTTCATCTGGTACGAAATGCGGTAGATCACGGCATAGAGACTGCTGAAGTTAGAGCTGCGAATGGAAAAGCAACCAAAGGTAAAATTGTCCTTGATGCCTATCATCAAGGGGGCAATATTGTTATTGAAATCAAAGATGACGGCGGTGGTATTAATCGAGATGCTGTTTATAACAAAGCTGTTGAAAAAGGTATTGTCGATGCGGGTACTTCATTAACCGATAACCAAGTTTTCGAATTGATTTTTGAACCTGGCTTTTCAACCGCACAAGAAATTAGCGATATTTCTGGACGTGGCGTCGGGATGGATGTTGTTAAGAAAAATATCCAAGCACTGGGGGGGCGAATTCAAATTGATTCGACGCCAGGCGAAGGCTCAACGTTTAAAGTTAACTTACCATTAACACTTGCAATACTCGATGGTCAACTCGTTAAAGTAGGCTCTGAAACTTACATTGTACCGCTAATTACTATTGTTGAATCATTGCAAACAAAAGCTGAATTAATCAATCGTGTTTCAGGCGATATGGTGTTGTATCGTTTACGAGAAGACAATGTACCTATTATTCCTATTTATAAACTTTTTGGTATTGCAAGCGATGCCGATGCGGACTCTTTAGAAGAAGCATTATTAGTTGTTGTTGAAGCTGATGGTCAAAAAGTTGGGTTACTTGTAGATGATTTACTTGCTCAACAGCAAGTGGTTATAAAAAGTCTAGATGAAAATTACCAACAAGTGGAAGGAATTTCAGGAGCAACAATATTAGGCGACGGTTCTGTCGCCATGATCTTAGATATTCCAGGATTGATCGAGTTAGCGATGCAAAATGCTAATCATCGACTTTCATCGAAAACGCATAGTCCAAGTGCAGAAGGAGCTATGATTTAATGGATATTCAAGAACTTGTTAGTGATATACCCGTTGAGGGAGAGTATTCACTTGAAGGTATTGATTTTATTACTAGTGGTGAACAATACCTCACATTCACACTTGCAAAAGAGCAATACGCTGTTGATATTTTATGTGTCGAAGAAATACGCAGTTGGGAAAAACCAACGATTATTCCAAATTCTCCCTCGCATGTTTGCGGTGTTATTAATATGCGGGGAGTTATTGTCCCCATCATTGACTTACGGTTGAAATTTACTATTGGAGAAGCCGTATACACAGAAACAACCGTTGTGATTGTTTTATCCATCGAAGGCAATGAACGTTCGAAAACCATAGGTTTTGTCGTAGATGCTGTTTCCGATGTTTTAAATGCCGAAGATACGGATATAAAAAATGCACCGGCCTTCGGTGGGTGTGTACCTCAGCATTTCATCGCAGGTCTTGTAAATGTAGGTGACAACGTTGTTACCTTACTTAATGTTGAAGCACTTAAACAATTAGAACCACACTCGTCAAAAGTAAGGGGGGAGCAATGGATCAAGAATACCTAACCTTTATGCTTAATGGCGAAGAGTACGGTGTCGATATTCTTTGTGTTCAAGAGATCAGAGTTTGGTCAAATGTGACTGAATTACCTAACAAGCCCGACTATTTAAAAGGCGTGATAAACCTGCGAGGTGTCATCATTCCTATCATTGATCTAAGGCAACGCTTTGGTCTGCAACCTTTAGAGTATGATGAACAGACTGTTACTATTATTTTAAAAAGCCAATCAACAGAACAACCTATGGTTGTAGGTATTGTCGTAGACGCTGTTTCTGAAGTGTATAAATTTGACTTGAATGCGATTAGAACACCACCAAAGTTTGGCAGTAAAGTTGATGACTGTTTTTTAAAGGGATTAGCAAATATAGAGAATAAACTCATTATTCTTTTAGATAGCAATGCATTACTCGATCAAGATGAACTCTATAGTTTATCACCATCCTCTCATTCTAAAGCGTCGACACAGCCGGTAAACGAATGCCAAGCAGCTGATTAAAGGAGCAATACATATGACACCAAAGCAAATTAGTCTGGTACAGGAAAGTTGGAAAAATGTCTTACCAATTGCCCCTCAGGCAGCTGAAATTTTTTACAGTAATTTATTTGAGTTAGATCCATCGTTAAAACCTATGTTTAAAAACGATATGAAAGCTCAAGGTAAAAAATTAATGGCAATGTTAGATACCGCAGTAAAACTTTTGAATGAACCCGATAAATTGCTACCAGCGGTAGAAAAGTTAGGTGAGGGACACGTTAAGTATGGTGTAAAACCTGAGCATTACGACACGGTTGGAGAAGCGTTAATTAAAACGTTGGAAATTGGATTAGGTGATGACTTTAAAGCGCCCGTTAAGCGAGCTTGGCTCGCAGTTTATAAAAAACTATCGACAACCATGATTGCAGCTGCGAATGCAGTAGATGAAAAAGATAACTCGACAAGGAAACCTAAAGCTATGAACCGTAAAACTGACGACCAAGGGCTATTTATTAGTGCTGCGATAGAGCAGTCTGGCACTGCTTTTATGATGATAGATCGAGACTTCATTGTTAATTATGTTAATGAATCCACGATGAAATTATTGAAAAAGCATGAAGCTATATTTCAACAAAAATGGCCAGGTTTTAAAGCAGAGAAAGATGAAATTTTGGGTACATGTATTGATGTTTTTCATGTTAACCCAGAACATCAACGTAAACTATTATCTGATCCAAGTAACCTGCCTTATGTTACTGATATTACAATTGAACACTTGATAATAGAGTTGAATGTAACGGCGATAAATGATGCAGAGGGTAATTATATAGGTAATTCGTTGGAGTGGAGTGATGTCACCGCAACAAGGGCTGCTGAAGATAAAGCGGCACAATTACAAGGTGCTATAGATCAATCTGGCACGCCTAGTATGCTTATTGATCGAGATTTCAATATTACTTATGCCAACTACGCGACACTAGCACTTTTGAAAAAACATGAGGCGACCTTTGCTAAAAAATGGCCAGGTTTTAAAGCAGATGAAGAATCAATTCTAGGTACCTGTATCGATGGTTTTCATAAAAACCCAGCACATCAACGCGAGTTATTAAGTGATCCTAATAACCTGCCTTTTAAAACTGATATTAGAATCGAACACCTGATCTTTGAATTGAATGTAACAGCAGTGATGGATGTGCGTGGTAATTACATTGGTAATAGCCTTGAGTGGCAAGACGTCACGGTAGCACGCGCAAAATCAGTTGAAGTAGGGCGTTTAACATCTGCGGTAGAAGGCATGTCGACTAATTTAATGATGGCTGATTTACAAGGCAATATTGTTTATGCAAATCCCGCTGTAAAAGCAATGCTTAGAAGGCGCGAAACTAGGTTAAGAGCAGTTTTACCGTCATTTAGTGTAGACACTATGATTGGTACCAATTTTGATAGTTTTCATCAAAACCCCGCACATCAACAAAACTTGCTTGGTAACCCTGATAATTTACCTTATAAAACGGAAATATCAGTGACAGGGTTAACTTTTGAACTTATTGCTATAGCGTTAAAAGATGAAGATGGTAATCACGTAGGAACCGCCGTTCAATGGCTAGATTTGACCGAAGAAAGAGATGCGCAAAATCAAGTAGAGAAGCTGATTAACGACGCGATTTCAGGAAAGTTAGATAGTCGTATTGCCACAGAAGAATACTCGGGCTTCATGAAAGGCTTAGGTGAGTCAATTAATAATTTGATGAATGCGATTGTTGAGCCAATCACTGAGGCAATTAATGTTGCGCAAGCACTTTCTGATGGCGATCTTACGCAAACTATGGATGGTGAATATGCAGGTGAGTTTTTAGCCTTATCGAATGCCATGAATGGTTCTATTAATAATTTAAATAATATGGTGGACGCAATTAGAGCTGCTTCGACTAATGTATTCGATTCTGCGAGAGAAATAGCTGAAGGCAACAACGAACTAAGCCACCGTACAGAGTCCCAAGCTTCTAGCCTTGAAGAAACAGCATCGGCAATGGAAGAAATTACCAGTACTGTTCAACAAAACGCCGATAATGCCACTGAAGCGAGTAAGCTGTCGCTCGAAGTTATGGATAAAGCGACAAATGGTGGTGCTGTTGTTAAAAATGCCATTACAGCAATGAGTGATATTAATAAGTCGAGTAAGAAAATTGCCGACATTATAAGTGTTATTGATGAAATTGCTTTTCAAACGAATTTGTTGGCGCTTAATGCCGCGGTTGAGGCTGCAAGGGCTGGTGAACAAGGTAGAGGCTTTGCTGTGGTAGCTGCAGAAGTACGTAACTTAGCACAGCGTTCAGCTGGTGCTGCAAAAGAGATTAAAGGCTTAATTAATGACAGTGTTGAAGCTGTAGGTCAAGGTACCAAGCTTGTAGACGAAACAGGACAAACGTTTACAGAACTTGTGTCATCTATCGAAGAAGTTGGCAAAATGATCAGTGATATTGATAGTGCAGGTAAAGAGCAGGCTGCCGGTATAGGTGAAGTGAGTGCAGCTGTCAGTCAAATGGATGAAATGACGCAGCAAAATGCAGCCTTGGTTGAAGAAGCTGCTGCTTCGAGTAAATCAATGGAAGACCAAGCACAAAGCTTATTAGAACAAGTTTCTTTCTTTAACAACAATGAGCATGAAGCAGCGCCAGCCAATGTTGCGCCAGTAACTCGCATTACGCGAAAAGCGATCGAAAAACCGGCGACTAAAGCGCGGGTGAGACGTGATCCAATTGCGTCTGATCAGGAATGGGAAGAGTTTTAAGCGGCATCTATGAGTCAAGTTAGGGAGAAGGCGTTTAGGTTGACGGATAAAGAATTCAATTTTATCTGTCAATTTGTCTACCAAAACACGGGAATTGTGCTCAACGATAGTAAGCGAGAGATGGTTTATCGTCGTTTAACGCGAATTGTCAGAGAACGTAAATTGCCGTCTTTTAGTGATTACTGTCGTTTATTGAGAGATAACAGTGAACAAGAAACGCCGTTCTTTATTAATGCGATCACGACTAATTTAACAAGTTTTTTTAGAGAAAAGCACCACTTTGATTATTTGTTAAGCCATGAATTGCCTCAGCTAGTGCAGAAAAATGCTAGCAGTAAAAGAATACGGATTTGGTCTTCCGCCTGTTCTACAGGTGAAGAGCCGTACAGCATAGCAATGACACTTTATAAAGTGCTGAAGCCTTATTTCTCTTCATGGGATGTGAAAGTGCTAGCAACTGATATTGATAGTGAAGTATTGGCAAAAGCTAAATCGGGCATTTATGCACAAAACCGTATCGAGGATTTACCTGACGACTATAAGAAAGCGTTTTTTAAACGTGGAACAGGAAAAAATAGCGATAACGTTATAGTTGATGGTTGTATCCAACAGCTTATTACATTCAAACAACTAAATTTACTTAATGGTTGGCCTATGTCTGGCCCATTTGATGTGATTTTTTGTCGTAATGTCATTATTTACTTTGATAAACCAACACAACTTGAATTGTTTGAGCGTTATTATGAAATGTTAGCACCTGGTGGTTTATTAATACTTGGACACAGCGAAAACTTAGGAAGTTATCAGCAATACTTTACTAATGTGGGGCGAACTATTTTTCGTAAACCGGAGTAGCAACAATGTATATGGGCAATATTTATGAGCTTAGTTAGCCATCAACATGAGGTACAGCAATGCATCATCCATTGTTTGCCTGAGTTTGAGCATATTAATCATTACTGGGATAAACACCGACAAACCGTGGTTGCAAAAATACTACCTGGTGAATTTTATATGACTCAGGATAACGTCATGATTGCTACGACGTTAGGCTCCTGTATTTCAGCATGCATTTGGGATGATAAAGTCGGCTTGGGAGGCATGAATCACTTTATGTTACCGCTGACAGATAAAGAAGCTCATGAAGTAGATTGGGGACAAAGAGGGCAAGCGAGTGATGCGACGAGGTATGGTAATTTTGCTATGGAACACCTCGTTAATACCATATTGAAAAACGGTGGCCGAAGAATAAATTTACGCGCTAAGGTTTTTGGTGGCGGTAAGGTATTAAAGCAAATGTCAGATGTCGGACAAAAAAATATTACCTTTGTTTTAGATTACTTAGAGAAAGAAAACATAAAAATACTGGGATCAGATATCGGCTCATATTACCCAAGAAAAGTATTGTTTGATCCGAAAAGCGGCCGCGCGTTTGTCAAGAAACTTGATAATTTACATAACGATACAATTGCCAAGCGTGAAACTAATTACAGGTCTAGTATTGATACACAACAGGTTGATGGTGAAATTGAACTCTTTTAAAGGTTGTATTAATGAATAAAATCAAAGTGCTAGTCATTGATGATTCGTCCGTTATACGCAATATAGTGACAGAAATTCTAAACCAAGACGAGTTCATTGAGGTTGTAGGCGAGGCGAAAGATCCTTTTGATGCTCGCGAGAAAATTAAATTGTTAAACCCTGATGTGTTAACACTTGATGTTGAAATGCCCAAAATGGATGGGATTACATTTTTAAGTAATTTGATGCGGTTAAGACCAATGCCTGTCGTAATGTTATCGACGTTGACTACACATGGCGCCGATATAACGTTAGAAGCACTTGAATTAGGTGCTGTAGACTTTATTGCCAAACCTACCTTTGAGGAATTATTAAGTAGCAAAGACAGTTTTGAAACCTTGTTACTGGAAAAAGTTAAATCTGCTGTAGCGGTAGATCAAAAAAACTATGCGTTAGCAAAAGCTTCTCTGAAGCGAGAAGGAAACACTGCGATTCGCTTTACAGGTGTTAAAAGAGCGAATCATCTTATTGCGATAGGTGCATCTACTGGCGGTACTGAAGCGATTAAACAGGTTTTAATGTCTATGCCTTCTAATGCACCGGGTATTGTAATAACACAGCACATTCCTAAAACATTCAGTGAAAGGTTCGCCAACCGATTAAATGAATGTTGTGAGATTCAAGTACAAGAAGCCAAGCATGGCCAAAAAATAAAGGACGGTAACGCCTATATATCGCCAGGTGATCTACACTTAACTATTGCTCATAAAGGTGGAGGTTTATTCTGTGTACTAGAAGATTCACCACCGGTTAATCGTCATAAACCATCGGTTGACGTATTGTTTTCCTCATTAGTAGACATTGCTGATAATGTGCAAGCGGTATTACTAACTGGGATGGGACAAGATGGCGCGCAAGGTATGTTGTCTTTAAAAAAATTGGGTGCAAGAACGGTCATTCAAGATAAAAAAAGTAGTCTTATTTGGGGCATGCCAGGCAGTGCTTATCGTTTAAATGCACAGTGCGAAGCGTTTGATTTAAACGAGATTGCTAGACAACTTTTAATGTATGCAGGTTTAGATCGTATCAAAATGCAGGAGATGTACCCTCATGATCAATAGAGAACCTCTATTTATTTCATTGTTACTGTCAACAATATTATTGAGTATTAATTTACTGCTATTGAACTGGGGAATACTCAGCATTTTATGTTTGGCCACAAATTTTATTTGTTTAATGGGGCTGTTTTGGCTAGAAAAACAGCAAGAAAAAGTTACGTTAGCGCATAAGACGCCACAGATTATACACGATGACGCTTCGATTAAAGATGCTTTGAATAAAGTTGAGCAAGTTATTGAGTTACAAGTAAGTGTTATAGAAAAAGAAATCTCTCGTACTAAAACATTGGTGAAAGATGCCGTCGCAGGTATTTCTGATAGCTTTCATTATTTGCAAAGTCTTAGTGTTGAGCAACAACAAATGATTAATTCAGTATTAGAGAATAGCCAAGGTATCGGAGATGATCATTCAACGACGTTGGAAGAGTTTGTTCTAGATTCTGGTAAAACATTAGAAAGTTTTGTTGAAGTGATTGTTAATACGAGTAAGCAAAGTTTACAAACGATGTCTTATACTGATGACATGGTTGAACAATTTGACGGTATTTTTAACTTGATCAGTCAGGTTGAGAACTTAGCAAGTCAAACGAATTTGTTAGCGCTTAACGCTGCTATAGAAGCTGCACGTGCGGGTGAAGCTGGGAGAGGTTTTGCGGTAGTTGCTAATGAAGTGAGAACGCTGTCTGTTAGCTCAACCGAACTAAACAATGATATACGTCTGCAAATAAGTGATGCAAAAGCCATTATTGAGAAATTGCGAGGTTCTGTTGAACAAATGGCTTCTGCGGATATGACATCGACCTTAGAAGCTAAGAACAATGTCAGTGTCATGATGCAGCAAGTGCGAGATATGAACGAGCAAAGTGCGCACATCGTTGAAGAACTGGCTACAATTTCACCAAAAATTTCAGAGACGGTAGCATTAGCGGTAAGATCACTACAGTTTGAAGATTTAACCTATCAATCTTTAGCGTCACTTGAGCATAATCTAGCGAGTTTAAAACAATTATCTACGCGTATTGAATCATTTGATGCGCAAAGTGATGATGCGTCTAGTCAACTAATTGCACTCGCAAATGATTGTCAAACTATTATCGACAATACACATGAAATGGATAGTAAACGCAGTGTTTCTCAGTCTTCAATGGATGAAGGCGATGTAGAATTATTTTAAGTAACCGATGTAGGAATTAAAATGAACGTAAAAAAACAAGTGTCAGCCGATAACAAAACAATCACCATTTCGATCGATGATCGATTTGACTTTTCTTTGCATCAACAATTTAAAGAAGCTTATGTTGATGCAAATGAGTCAGGTACTTCATTTATACTCGATTTGTCAGGTACTTCATATATGGATAGCTCGGCTTTAGGGATGATTTTGTTATTAAAAGACCACGCAGAAAAGGTGACAGGGCAGTTGAAAATCGTAAACCCTAATGAAGCCGTTAATAAGATTTTAGAAATTGCGCAATTTCATCGATTAATGACCATAGAGCTCTAACATGAATGAAGCGTTCGGTAACGAGAAACTTGCTTTAGTTGTTGATGACTCTGAAATGCAATGCAAAGTGTTAGGGATATTGTTAAAAGAAGAAGGCTACCGAGTATTAAGTGCAAATGATGGTGCGCAAGGTGTTTCAATGTATATCAAATATCAACCTGATTTGGTATTGATGGACATTAATATGCCAATAATGAATGGTCATGAAGCGGCAAGAAAAATAAAAGCATTGTCTAAAGATAATAGCCTTTGCCCGTTGATCTTTATTACCAGTATGGCGACTGATCAGGCTTATATCGACAGTATAGAAGCGGGCGGCGATGGTATTTTAGTGAGACCCTTTTCACCTGAAGTGTTTAAAGCAAAAATAAAGTCAATTCAACGTATTAGCGATCTAATATTAAAGAATAAAGCCTTGCAACAAGCGCAACAAAAGGATGCAGAACTGGCTGAGCAATTGATGTCAGGTGTTATAGAGTCTAGGAATTATGCAAGGGATAAAATTGGTATTCTTAAAAAGGCCGCAACGTTATTTAGTGGCGATATTCAACTGACAGCGCTATGCCCTAATGGTGATGTTAATGTGATGCTAGGCGACTTTACTGGTCATGGATTACGTTCATCAATAGGGGCAATACCGTTGTCTGAAACGTTTAGAACGATGACGAAGAAGGGGTTTTCTTTAATAGAAATTATTAGTCAGGTTAATCAACAATTACATCAACTTTTACCGCCTGATCTTTTTCTCGCTGCGGCTTTTGTAACAGTATCAAGTAATGACAATACGGTTTATATTTTTAATGCTGGCATACCTGACGTTTATATTTTTGGTCAGTCAGGCAGCATTAAGCACCGCGTTTCATCAAATCATCCCCCTATAGGTGTTATGCCTGCATTATTAGACGATATTGGGTTAAGTGTTTTTTCTGTCGCGGAAACAGACCGTGTGGTATTGATCAGCGATGGTATTGTTGAAGCGCGAAATGCACAGGGCGAAATGTATGAATTCGAACGTTTTGAACAGGCTGCTTCCAAAGGGATTATACAAAATAACATTAAGGATGAAGTGTTATCAAGTGTTGAACAATTTTGTCAAAATATGCAGCAGGAGGACGACATTTCACTTATTGATATTCCATGCGATGGGTGGCAACAAACATTTGCTGTTAGTGCAGCTCCTGTAACCGATCAAGGTCATGATTATTCATTTGATGTTGAAGCCGCTTGGCAATGGCGTTTGAAGTTGACCGGTAGTCGACTTTCTCATGTTAACCCTATCCCGCTTGCAATGAACCAAATCCAAGAGATTGAGGGTAATGAAGATCATCTACAAAGTTTATTTACTATCTTAACAGAGCTTTTTGTTAATTCACTAGATCATGGTGTGTTGGGGCTTGACTCCACAATGAAGTCTTGTGCGGATGGTTTTGCAGAATACTTTATGGAAAGAGAGCGCCGTTTAAAAGTTATAACTGATGGTTTTGTAGAGATTAATTTGAGTTTTTATCCGAATGCATCGGGTGGTCGTGTCGTTATTGGTATTGCTGATAGTGGTAATGGTTTTAATGTTAATAAATACAATGACATGATTCGTGACCATCAAATGCAACAAGAAGAAAGGTCAAAGTTAAGTGGTAGAGGTATTCATTTAGTGAGTCAGCTTTGTGAATCGTTACAATATTTTGACCAGGGAAATCAAGTACAAGCAAGTTACGTATGGAATTAATAGGATGCTATCAATATAAGCAATTAAGTTGGCTATACTGAGGTAAGGCAGGATTCAGCAAATAGCTCAATAAATGATGTAATTATCGCCTATTTTTTTATTTTAATGCTATTAAATAAAAAGGAGTTTAAAAATGTCTAAGCCTACAGTGCTGGTGATTGATGATGATATTAGTTATTTGGAGTTATTAGCAGAAGCTCTTGAGGATACCTTTCAAGTTGTTACTGCTTCTACGTTATCTCAGGCAGAGTCTTTCGTTCAAGATTATGATGTTTTTGATATTGCACTTGTCGATGAGAATATAGGTGAAGAAAAAGGTTCCGCATGGATAAAAAATCACTCTGCAACCGGTAATGTCGCGCGATCATTTGTTTTATACTCGGGTTTGGCTACTGAAGAAGCTATTTTAAAAGGTTTAGAGTGTGGTGCTGATGACTTTTTAGCAAAACCAATCTCTTTGCTAGCACTTACCAATAAACTCGAAAAATTAATCACCTACCAACAGCAGATTAGTCAATTCGAGCATGAGATTTCATCAAAAGAGCATGTCATTAATGTATCAATGGCACAAGCGTCTAAATATGGTGCCTGTATGCAACTTACTTCACGATTGAATAGTTGCTTTTCTATTGAGAAAATTCGCGATGAAATCTTTTCTTTTTTTTATACCATGTCACTAAAGGGGTGTATTGCCTTTTATCCACTAAATAAAGAGGCTGAATACTTTAGCTCAACAAATGGCTTTTGCTCGCCCGTTGAAAAAAGCGTAATGGAATTACTAAAGATAAAGCCTAGATTACATCGCTTTGGTAATCGCACCATATTCAATCATCCTTTGGTATCTATTCTTGTTTTAAATTTAGAAGAAGACAGTATAGATACTGACATTTATGTTGATGCATTTGCTTCTGTTATTGAGTGCGTGGGCGCGCGAATGGAATTTCTTATTTATAAGGAATCACTTATTAATGTACAAGAACAAATCCAGCAGGCTGTGTCAAAAACTAAGAAAATGATTGAAATATCTAAGCATCATAACCAAGAAGTTATGAATGAAATTGTGCAAAGTATTGGTATGAGTTTTCATGTTTTAGATATGACGATTGAACAAGAGGAATATTTAACTGAACTCGTTCATAATGCGCTTAAAAAGCATACGCAAGATGATGTAAACTTTTTTGAAGTTTCAAATTTACTTGATGGTGCATTAGAGAAAGTTGATGAATTAAAAGCATTAAATCGAACAGAAGAAGAGGGAGAGGACGACAACGAGTTTAACGATGAAGATGTGTTGTTCTAATGACCCAGTTAAACTTACATAGCATCCCTTTTGCTGTTATACGTGTAAACAATGACTTATTGATTGTTGAATGCAACTCTGCCACAGAAAAGTTAACTGGATATACGTCAAAAGAATTAGTTGGTCTTCCTATTAAGCATCTTGTCGCAAGTGGGTTAGAAAATCTGGAACAGCTATTGAAAGGAGCGGTAGCTGAATACTCTGACGTAGATGTTACCCATACGACAAATATTATTAGTAAAAATAAACAAACAGTACGTTGTAGCGTTAATGTAGGACAGTATGATGCTGACGTAATACTTTATTTCGCTCAGCTATCAAATGTTTCCAGTAGTAGTGAATCAACCCTGCAAAGTGCGTATTTAAAGTTAACTGAAAAACTGTTCAACTCTGGGCATTGGCGCCTAGATCTTATTAACGAACAGGTTTATTGGTCAGATGGTATTTATGAAATACATGGTGTAAACAAACAAGATTATTCACCCACGTTAGCAACAGCAATTGATTTTTATGAAATTAGTGAACGCCCGAAGGTAGAACACTTTATTAACCAAGCCATTGAAGGAAAATGTGGCTTTCATTTTAAAAGTTCGATCATTCACGCACTTGGTAAAAAAGTAAAAGTAGAAGTCATTGGCGATATTGAAACGAATGCTAAAGGCGATGTCGTGGCGGTATATGGCGTGTTTAGAGATATAACAAAAAATGAAGAAGTATTTGAAAAGCTTAAACTATTAGCTCTGGTAAACTACACCATAACAGTACCGATATTTTTTATCGATGATAAAGACAATGTGGTTTATCAAGATTTATCTCCACAAAAGGGCAATCAAAATGCCGTATTATTTAACTATATTAATTTCAGTATTAAAGACTATTTATACTTTAAACGATTAGCCAAAGAAAAAGGTCAGGTTATAGAAAAAGACATTAGTTTTGATAAATATAATTCTGTTTTTTCCTTATCTGTGACTTATGAACCCGATGAAGGTATTTATATCTGGATAGTAGAAAATACTACAGAACAGTTTCGTCAAGACCAACAACAGTTTATTAGTAACAGATTGGCGTTATTAGGAAATACCTTTGGTAATGTTTCTCACGATATTAATAATGTTCTTGGTGTTGCGCTAGGTGCAACAGAGATGTTGGAATTAAAAGCGGCGAAGGGTGAAGGAGATATATCAAAATATATTGAACGTGTAAAAAATGCCATCGATAAAGGTAAAACAGTGACAGAGCGATTGCTCGCCTTCACACGTAAACCTACTGTTAAGGTTGTTGAGTTTGATCCAATAAAGGAAATTGAGGATAACTTATATCTTTTTAAACAATTATTATTAAATACAATAACGTTTAACGTTGAACATAGTGATGTTAGGTGTGTTGTTATGTTTCCCCAAGGGGAATTTATTAATATTTTATTGAATGTGGTATTAAATGCACAAGATGCTATTAGAGAACAAGGACCTAATGGCACGATTCAGTTAACCGCTCATATTATCGATTCCAATAAACTGCGCCTTCGTATCAAAGATAGTGGTGTGGGGATTAAACAAGAAAACCTATCGAAAATTTTTGACCCTTTCTACAGTAGTAAATCATCAAATAAAGGTAATGGCATTGGCTTAGCTAATGTTTATAGCACAATGTACAAGTATGACGGAGAAATACAAGTTGCAGGAACATGTGATTTAGGTGGTGCTGAATTCTCTTTATTATTTCCATGCAAACTTTTAGATGGAAAGAATGACTTCGTGAAAACCGGCGCTAATGACATTGGAATCGCAGGAAAATCAATTCTGATATTAGATGATGAAGTAAGTATTGCTGAATTTGTTGCCTTATTTTTAGCAGGCGAGGGGGCAATAACCGAATTTGTAACTAATAAAGCCGAACTAGAGGCCAAGCTTAACGGTAAACAACAATATGATGTTTTTATTACCGATATGATTCTACCCGATTTATCAGGTCGAGAAGCGGTTGATATGGTTGAAGCTGTTTACCCCGATATTAAAGTTTATTCGATGAGCGGCTACATTGCTGAAGAAAATAACGAATGGCACTATCCAGTATTACGAAAGCCATTTAACTCAAAGGAGCTTGCTAGCTTTCTGAAAGAGCATAAATAAAAAATGACGAGTCCAAAATCACAATCAAATGTGGCTGAAAAACTTGAAATTGGCAAAGTGAAGCGTCCTTTAACGGTAAAATTACCGTTAATTGGCTTTTGTTTTGTTTTATGTATCACGTTAGCGAGTAGCTTATTATTCTATTTTGAAAGTCGAAATTTATTAATCGAACAAGAGATGGACGAGCTTTCATTGAAAGTTGCTGTTATTACGCCGTTAATAAATCATTTGCTTAAACAAGCAGAACAAGATGTTACTTTCTTATCTTCAATTGATGCTACGAAAAATATCATTAAGCACGCTTATCACGAGTCAAATATAGTGATAGCGCGCGATAAAGATTATGTATCTAGGTTAATTACACAACGACTAGACACGTTTAGCTATTATAAGAAAATTTCAATATTTCAACTGGATGATAATGTAAATGTGGTGTTTAGTGCATTACATATTGAGGATAGTGTTAGTGTGGTCCCTCAAGCAAATCTTGCCAAAAATGTAACACTAGAAGCACTTGCCGGTGTGTTAGATATGAATACGTCGCAAGTGTTTTTTTCCAATATTGAGTTTAATCGTCAGCAATACAATAATCGACTCGCTTATTTCTACGCAGCTATGCCTATTTTTAACGAATCAAATAAACTAGTTGGTATGGTGGTTATCGACATAGACTTTTCTGATTATATTGATACGCTTAGAAAAGATATTCTTGCAAACATTTCGATGTATCTAGCCGACAATCAGGGAAGGTTAATTAGTTCATATTCAAATAAGCCAACGCAGTTTGATACCTTTCCAATTAAAGACTTTGAGCAAAGAATGTTCACTAATCAGTTTCAAATTCGTGAATATCAACATGGAGAAAATGATTCCAGTTTGGCGTATTATTCGCCGATTACGATGCCAATGTTTCCCAACCTATCACCATTACATTTGTTGTTAGAAAACCGAAATGAACTTTATCTTAACCGTATCAACGAGATTAAGAATGATGCTGTTTTTCTCTCTTTAGGTCTAGCTTGTTTAGGGTTTATTCTGACTTTTTATTTGAGTAAAAAAATAACTAAACCGCTAGTTGAAATGACGAAGTATGTAAGGTCGTTTAGCCAGCAACAAGTAAAAGGACTGTTACCTACACTTAAACAAGATGAGCTTGGTGTGTTAGCGAGAAGCTTTCATAATCTCGTGTTAACTATAGAGGAACAGGTAGAGCGTCAAAGATCTTTGATGGTTGAGGCAGAAAACACCTCGTTACGCCTGCAAGCAATTCTAAATTCAATTATTGATGCCGTGATCACGATAGATGAAAAAGGTCGAATTTTATCTTTTAATAAAGCAGCAGAAAGTATGTTTGGCTATACAGAAAATGAAATGTTCTATGAAAATATCTCGGTATTGATGCCCGAAGAATATGCACATTCTCATGATGGGTATTTAGCGCGTTATGCTCGAAATAATGTCGCTCATATTATTGGCATTGGTAGAGAGTTACCTGCGGTAAGAAAAGATGGTGAAATTTTTCCAATGCATTTAAGTGTTAGTGAAGTAAAAACTGAACATGGTGCAATTTATACTGGGTTGATCCGCGATATTACGGAAGTAAAAATTATCGATGCTGAAAGAAAGCGAATGTTTACAGAAGCACAGAATGCAGTTTGGCGGTTAAACTTTGCTTTATCGGCCCCTAAAATTGGTGTCTGGGAACTTGAATTAAGTACTGGGCATTTACACTGGGATGACCGAATGTACCAATTATTCGATATTGATCCTGCGGAGTGTCAATCAGCAAGAGATGCTTTGCATAAACGAGTACATAGTGAAGATATCTCATCGGTAGAACGTAAGTTGGCTCAGCTCTCTAAAGAGGGACAGGAATTACACTATAGCTTTAGAATAGTCTTGGATAACGGTGAGGAAAAGTACATTGAAAGTCATGCGCAAGTTATTTTTGATGCAAACGGCATACGTTCACATATTGTTGGCACTAATCAAGATAATACTGAGCAAGTTCAACTGCAAAAATTAAAACAAACTGCGCTAGAAAACGCGGAAAGTTCATTGCGATTAAAGTCAGAATTCCTAGCAAGTATGAGCCACGAAATTCGAACACCAATGAATGGAGTGTTAGGTATGTTAGGATTGCTTGAAAGCAGTGAATTATCAACACAACAAATGCATTATGTGTCGTTAGCATTATCAAGTGCACAATCGTTATTAACCTTGATAAATGATATTTTAGACTTTTCTAAAATTGAAGCGGGTAAATTGGAGCTAGAGCTAGTAGATTTTGATCTACGTAGTCAAATAGGGGAATTCGCTGAATCCATGGCATTTAAGGCTGAGGACAAGTGCATTGAATTGATCCTTGATTTGACGCATATAGAGTATTCAGTTGTTAAAGGTGACCCGAGTAGATTACGACAAATTTTAACTAATTTAGTCGGTAATGCGATCAAGTTTACAAACAAAGGTGAGATTGTCATTAGTGCCTCTGTTAAAGAGGAAGGCGAAGGGCTGATGTTATATTGTGATATTAAAGATACTGGTATTGGTATTCCACCTGCAAAAGTACCATCGCTTTTTGACTCGTTCACGCAAGTAGATGCATCTACAACAAGAAAATATGGCGGCACTGGTCTGGGCTTAGCAATTGTAAAGCAATTGTGTGAATTAATGGGGGGAAAGGTCAGTGTACAAAGTGTTGAAGGTAAAGGCAGTACATTTTCTTTTCATATTAGCCTAGCAAAAAGTAACAAATCAAAAATCGTAGTACCTGATATCGATATTTCAGATAAAAAAATATTAATAGTAGATGACAATAAAACGAACTTAGAAGTGTTGAAAGGGCAGTTAGAGCAATGGGGGGCTATTGTCATTGAAGCGACCAGTGGAAAAGAAGCATTGTCTATCGTGGCGAATGCTGATAAAGGGGATTTTTCGGCGGCAATACTTGATGGTCAAATGCCCGAAATGGATGGCGCAATGCTCGGTAAAAAGTTAAAGCAAGAGCCAGTAAGTGAGGATGTGCCGCTCATTATGATGACATCAATGAATGAGTTTGGTGATGCCACATATTTTAATCAGCTAGGATTTTCAGCGTATTTTCCAAAGCCGGCAACCACCGCTGATTTAATTAACGTATTAGCAATTGTTATGGATGATAGAAGCCGTTTAAAAGAGAGTAAAATCATCACACAAACACAACTACTTGGTATGCATAGAATGTCACCTGAAGTAAACCAACCTAGACAAGCCAGAATAATGGTGGTTGAAGATAACCGTATTAATCAAGTTGTACTTAAAGGAATGTTATCAAATATAAATTTATCAGCAGATATAGCTGGAAATGGTGAAGAAGCGTTAGATTTATTAAAAAACTGCCCTGATAATGCGCGATATGAACTTATTATTATGGATTGTCAAATGCCTGTTTTAGACGGCTATAAGACTACTGCCGCCATTAGACAAGGAGAAGCTGGAGACCATTATCGGGAGATTGTGATTATTGCTATGACCGCAAATGCAATGAAAGGTGATATGGAAAAATGCTTAGCTGCGGGCATGAATGATTACGCTGCAAAGCCCGTTGATGCAGATTTGCTACAAGAAAAATTATGTCGTTGGTTAGGTGTTGAAGACCAACAAATAAGGTACACCGGTAAAACCGTGAAAAATAATAACGAAGGGGATAAAACAGCGCATAATCAAATCGACGATGAACATTTTGGTGATGAGGTTTGGGCCAAAACGCAATTTTATGCAAGAGTTCGTCACAACACTAAATTGGCTAAAAAATTGATTCATTTATTTTTGTCTGAGGCACCTCAATTAATTCACGAGATAAACTTAGCGATAAAAGAGCAAAACTTAGATAAAGTGCAAGCTCTAGCACACAAACTTAAAGGCAGTAGTTTTAATTTAAGCGCGAATAAACTTGGCAACCTTGCAAAAGCTATTGAGTCAGAAGTAATAGATGAAAATCTTGAAAAAGTTAATATGCATGTCGAATCTTTAATCGATGAATTTGAAATACTATGCAAACAAGTAAATGATAAATAAGTTAATATTAGACAATGTTATGGGTTGTAGTATTATTCAATTTAAAAGTTATTGTACATAACTATAGGATCAAATGTGAATAAAGACGGTCAATATGCGATTTTAACGGTGGACGATGCCAAAGATAGTCTAATGTTGTTAGATTTTGATTTGTCTGAATCTGGTTATCAGGTCTTAACAGCAGAATCTGGTGAACAAGCATTGTTATTACTTGAGGACATTAATGTTGATTTGATTCTACTAGATATGCATATGCCCGGTATGTCTGGGTTATCTTTGCTTGAATTATTAAAATCAACGGCAGCCTATAAAGATATACCCGTTATAATGCTTTCCGCATCAGGGCAAGAAGAAGCGATAGTGTCAGCATTAGAGATGGGGGCAGATGATTACGTAACAAAACCCTATATCCCTAGAGTACTATTAGCTCGCATTAGAAATTCACTTCGTTTTATGGAAAAAACAAAGCAGCTAGAATTGCTAGCTAAAACAGATAGCTTAACCGGTTTGAATAATCGTGGTAGCTTCAATGACCTAACCAGCGCCGCACTTAGTCAAGCAAAAAGAAGCAATCAACCTGTATCTATTGCTATGTTTGACCTTGATCACTTTAAACGTATTAATGATAACTATGGACATGAAGCGGGTGATCTTGCTTTAGTAGAATTTGCTAAAATTATGAAAGATTGTTTTCGTGACTATGACGTAATCGGGCGTGTAGGTGGCGAAGAGTTTGCGGTTTGTATGCCAGAAACAGATATTGATGAAGCGTTTCTAGCATGTGAACGTTGCCGCACTACCTTAGAAAAACATTCAATAAAGATTGATCATCAAGGGAGTGTGAAAGAATTTACGCTTACGGTTAGTATCGGTATTAGCGCTCAAAACGAGCAAGTGATGAATTTTGAGCAGTTATTGCGACGTGCTGATAATGCATTATACAATGCAAAACAAAGCGGCAGAAACCAATCAATATTAGATGAAGATATTAAAGGTAGTACAAATAATATGACGATTGATGCAAGTGAATTAATGTCGAGTGTAACCTCTGATGTAAACGCAGACGATAGTAACGCTTATCCGGGTATAAATTACAGTATTGGTGTAAAAAATGTATTAGGAGATGATGCGTTATTTGAAGAAATTCTCGTCATGTTTTATCAAGATCATGGTCAAGATAAACAACATATTGCAAACGCGATTAATGATAAAGACTATGCGTCGCTTAAATCACTCGTGCATACGCTTAAAGGTGTGGCATGCTCCATTGGTGCAATGAATCTATTTGAATACTGTAAAGCATTAGATGTTGCAATTAATACGCAAAATGACGCGCAGTATGCTGAATTATTTTCTCCTGTGGAGAAAGAACTTGAGACGGTGATTGAGGGTATCGTGAAAAACTTAAGTGAAAAGCTTTAGGGTCTGTTTATCTTTCGCGTTTATTTTTGCAGCAGTTTATTGGTATTTAGACAAGGCAGTGCGATTAATATATGGTTATTCCACATGAAAAAGCAATAACGACGTATAAATGACAAAAAACGCTGCCCTGTGGGTTCAGCTAAACGCTATTTCTTCATCGTTGTTCGCAATTTACATGGAATAACCATGCGACATTGCTCACGCCTTGAACAAAAAGTGTTTAGTTCGAACAAAATTTAATCTCAAAAGACCCTAGTCAATTTCTATTTCGATATTACTTACGGGAATACAACAGCAGGGTAGTATTTCATTGTCACCGACAAAAGCAAGTGGCTCACCTTGTGGGTACATAACTTGCCCCTTTTTTAAGGTAACTCTACAGGCACCACAAAAACCATCTCTGCAATGGTAGTGTACTTCTACGTCGTGTTTTTCTAAACAATTTAGTAGCGTTTTATCTTGATCTTGAAAGTCGATCTGATGGTTATTGGCGGTTACTTTTTTAGTGGCTGATGCTGACATGTGAAAGGCAAGGCATGTAATCACTGTTTTAAACAGTGATTACACAAATGATATTTACAGGTCAAAGTCATCAAAGTCATCACTGGATACGGAAGAATCAACCTGACCAACTAAATAACTTGATATTTCCGTTTCTTGCGGTGCAACTTGAACGTTATCACTAACAAGATAAGCATTCATCCACGGTAATGGATTACTTTTTATATTAAATGGCATATCGTAACCAATTGCAGCTAATCGTTGGTTACTTATATATTCAATATACTGATCCAATATTTGTGCATTCAAACCAATCATTGAACCATCTTTAAATAAATATTGCGCCCATTCTTTTTCTTGTTCAACAACATCTAAAAAGATCTGTAAACCTTCATTTTTTAATTCATGTGCAATTTCTTTCATCTCTGGATCATCTTTTCCAGAAAACCAGTTATTTAATATATGCTGAGTGCCTGTTAAATGTAATGCTTCATCACGAGCAATGAGCTTAATGATTTTTGCATTACCTTCTAAAAGTTCACGCTCAGCAAATGCAAAAGAACAGGCAAAACTTACGTAAAAGCGAATTGCTTCGAGGGCGTTAACGGAACATATCGCTAAAAATAATCGTTCTTTAAGCTTACGCATACTAACTTCGTATGGCTTACCTTCAACGTCGTAGCTCCCTTCACCTTGCGCTTGCATAAGTTGCGTGGTCAAAATAACATCGTCGAAATATTTTGCGATACTTGTTGCTCGCTTAAGTATTGCTGGATTAACAACAATATCATCGAACACTTCACTAGGGTCGGTGAATAAGTTACGTAATATGTGCGTGTAAGAGCGAGAGTGAATAGTTTCACTAAAGGCCCAGGTTTCTATCCAAGTCTCTAATTCAGGTAACGAAACAATTGGCAATAATACGGCATTGACAGAGCGGGCAGCAACACTATCTAGTAGTGTTTGATACTTCAAATTAGAAATGAAAATATGCTTTTCTGAGTCGGTTAACCCTTGCCAATCAGCACGATCTTTTGAAACATCAATTTCTTCAGGGCGCCAAAAGAAAGAAAGTTGCTTTTCTATAAGCTTTTCAAAGGCAGAAAATTTTTGCTGATCATAGCGTGCAACATTAACACTGTTTCCAAGAAACATTGGCTCTAGCAATGGGTTATTGGGAACTTGGTTAAAGGTACTATAGGTCATTTATCGCTCCTTGAAGCAGCTTTTAGCATTGTTAGTCGTAAACTGCTTCGTTAAATTCTTCTGAAAAATTTAAATTATCATGTGCCACGATAATGGTGGCAACTGCGTCTTATATTTTACAAGCACCGCCTTCGCAGTCTTCGTCTGCTGCTTCAACTTGACCATCGGCAGCTCCATCTCTTGTATTGTGGTAATAAAGCGTTTTTACGCCTAGTTTATACGCAGTCAGCATATCTTTAATGATTTGTTTTACTGGTACTTTACCACCTTCATATTTTGCCGGATCATAATTGGTATTTGCAGAAATAGTTTGATCGATGAACTTCTGCATTATGCCAACAAGTTGAAGGTAGCCGTCGTTATTTGGAATGTTCCAAAGCAACTCATAGTTATCTTTAAGCGTGGCAAACTCAGGCACTACTTGTTTCAAAATACCATCTTTACTAGCTTTAATACTGATCAAACCGCGCGGTGGTTCAATACCATTTGTAGCATTTGATATTTGTGAAGAAGTCTCTGAAGGCATTAATGCCGATAATGTTGAGTTTCTCACACCATGTTGTTTAATGTTTTCGCGTAATGTTTCCCAATCTAAATGGAGTGGCTCAGCGGTAATATTATCGATTTCTTTTTTGTAAGTATCGACAGGTAAAATACCTTGGGCTAAACGTGTCTCGTTAAACTTGGGGCATGCGCCTTGCTCTTGTGCCAGCTTATTAGAAGCTTGCAACAGGTAATATTGGATAGCTTCAAAAGTGCGGTGTGTTAAGTTATTTGCACTACCGTTTGAGTAATACACACCGTTTTTCGCAAGGTAATATGCATAGTTAATTACACCGATACCCAGCGTTCTTCGTCCCATGGTCGCATTGTATGCAGCAGGTACAGGATAATCTTGATAATCTAATAAGCTATCTAAAGCTCTTACTGCAAGCTCTGCGAGCTCTTCTAGTTCGTCTAAGCTCTCAATGGCACCCAAATTAAAAGCTGATAACGTACAAAGTGCTATTTCACCGTCTGGATCATTAATCTCTTTTAATGGTTTTGTTGGTAATGCAATTTCTAAACACAAATTACTTTGACGAATAGGTGCTTGGCTTGGATCAAATGGGCTGTGAGTATTACAGTGATCAACGTTTTGTAAGTATATACGGCCAGTACTTGCACGTTCCTGAGCAAATAAACTAAACAATTCGATTGCTTGAATACGTTTTTTACGGATTGTTTCATCAGCTTCATATTTTACATAAAGCGCTTCAAACTCATCTTGATCTTCAAAGAACGCATCGTATAAACCAGGCACATCGCTCGGGCTGAATAAAGTTATATATTCACCTTTGATCAGGCGTTGATACATTAGTTTATTAAATTGAACACCATAATCTAAGTGACGAACGCGGTTCTCATCGACACCACGGTTATTTTTTAATACCAGTAAACTTTCTACTTCTAAATGCCACAGTGGATAGAATAGCGTCGCAGCACCACCTCGCACACCACCTTGAGAACAACTTTTAACAGCTGTTTGGAAGTGTTTGTAAAATGGAATACAACCGGTATGGAACGCTTCACCGTTTCTTATTGCACTGCCTAATGCGCGAATTTTACCCGCGTTAATACCAATGCCGGCGCGTTGTGAAACGTATTTTACAATAGCACTTGAAGAAGCATTGATTGAATCTAAACTATCATCACACTCGATAAGTACACATGATGAAAACTGACGAGTAGGGGTGCGAACACCTGCCATAATGGGAGTTGGTAATGAAATTTTGAACATCGAAATCGCGTTATAGAAACCTTCGATGTAACTTAGTCTTGTCTCAGCGGGATATTTTGCGAATAAACAAGCTGCAACTAGTACATATAGAAATTGTGCGCTTTCATAGATTTCACCCGTTACACGGTTTTGAACTAAGTATTTACCTTCAAGTTGCTTTACCGCGGCATAGCTAAAGTTCATATCGCGACGATGGTCAATGAATTGTTCCATCGCTTCAAATTCTGCGGCGGTGTAATCGGCAAGAATATGCTGATCGTAACGACCCGATTCAACTAATTTTACAACATGATCGTAAAGTTTCGGTGGCTCAAATTGACCATAGGCTTTCTTACGGAGGTGAAATATCGCTAGTCGAGCAGCTAAATATTGATAATCTGGAGATTCTTCAGAAATTAAATCAGCAGCAGACTTGATTATGGTTTCATGAATATCCTCAGTTTTTATACCATCGTAAAACTGTATATGAGACTTTAATTCGACTTGAGAAACAGAGACATTTTCTAAATCTTCTGCGGCCCAGGCAATTACCTGATGAATCTTCTCTAAATCGATGGGTTCTTTCTTACCGTTGCGCTTGGTGACAAAAAGGTTGTTGTTCATGAAAAACCTGTATATGTGTTTTGTTTTTTTAATTTTGTAGATTGTTTGTTCACCCTAGTGTCTCGAAAAAACTCAATACACAATATCTAGGGGGTGAATACTTAACTGATCACAAGATAATGAGGTTTGACCTTCATTGCAAGCATAAAAAAAACCATAAATTTACCATGGAAATATTGACAAATTCTTTTGTTAGTAACAACTAACTTAGTAAGAGTAATTGATTTGCTTGATTGTAAAAGGCAATCATTATTTTTGTTTTTTTTTAGCTAATAGATTTATTTTAGGTTTTATAGTTATCTCTATATTACATTTAGTAATATAGAGATATTAGTCTTTAAAATACAATAAGTTATATTATTTGCTTTAATCTTAAACAGGTTGGTTGTTATATAATCGATAAGATTTCAATAGGAGATTGATTGATGAAGTCTGCTTGCCAATCTTTTGTGTTATCTTGTGATTTAATGTATCCCCATTGTGCAACGACAGTCGTCATATTTGCAGCATTACCAGCCTGAATGTCACGCAGCGCATCGCCAACATATAAACAATCTTCAGGTGCAACGGCTAACTGCTTTGCAGCGTGCTGTAATGGTAAAGGGTGTGGCTTTCTCTCAGCTAAGCTATCTCCACCAACCATTACTTTACAGTGATCAAATTCTGAAAAATTAGGCAGTAGCATTGTTGTTAAGTATTCCGGTTTATTGGTTACGATACCCCACGGAATACTTTGCTCATTAAGAGATTGCAACATTTCTTTCACTTCAGGATACAAGCAGGTTTCTCGCGCAATATTCGCTTCATAGTATCCGAGAAACATTTGACGTAACGCTTGAAAGTCGAATTGTGACAGTTTTTCACCAAACCCTAAATTCAATAAACCTTGTGCTCCATCAGACGCTATAGGTCTATATGTTGAACGTTCAATGGATGGCAGTTCGTGTTGTGCTAACACATGGTTTAATGCTGCACCTAAGTCATTTGCAGTATCTAGTAGGGTACCATCTAAATCGAAAAGCACACCTTTGAATGATTCGTTCTTCATGCCAGTTCCTTTTGACAACACAGAATATAATTTACGTCGAGAGAGTTGATTAATTTATGATTTTCAGTAATTGGGTTGTAATGAATACCGGCAGCATCGATACATTTCAAGCCATTTTCTTCTGCCCAGCCAATTAACGTTGAGGGACGAATAAATTTATCATGCTCATGTGTTCCTTCTGGGACTATTTTTAAAAGCTTTTCGGCTGCTAAAATTGCTAAAAGGTAAGCTTTTGTTGTTTTGTTTAATGTTGAAAAAAATACAAAACCACCTGGCTTAACCAGTTGGGCACAAGCGGCTATAACTGAAGCCGGATCTGGCACATGTTCGAGCATTTCCATGCAAGTAACAATGTCATATTGTGCGATATTATTTGCTGCATGTTGCTCGGCAGTACTTTTTATGTATTGTACGTTAACGCCTGATTCTAGCGCATGAAGCTTGGCAACATTTAATGGTTCTTCTCCCATGTCTATTCCTGTTACTTCTGCTCCTAACTTAGCAAGGCTTTCTGCTAAAATACCGCCACCGCAACCAACATCGATAATTTTCTTACTATAAATATCTTGTGCATGTTGAATGATAAATTGACGTCTCACGGGGTTTATTTGATGTAAAGGTTTAAAGTCACCTTCGAGATCCCACCAAAATTGCGCTACTTTTTCGAATTTAGCAATTTCATCTTCATTTACATTTACAGCATTGGTCATAGTATCGATTTCTTATCCATGTTAGGCGGCCTATTTTAAACTAATCTACATTAAATCGGCAGTAAAAATTAATGTCGTTAGTTGACGTAGTTGAACGTCATCTATAATTTAGTACATATGTATAATAAAAAGGTGATGAGATGAAATCATTAACGGAACAACTTTCTACGTATAAAAGTGTACATTTAAACCATAAAAATATTTGGACACACTTTATTGGCATCCCACTTATTATTTGGGCTGTTGCACTTATGATCTCATCACTTGGTTTTACCGTCACGTTAACTGAGCTCACTTTCCATGTAAACCTTATGATGGTGATATCACTGGTGATCTTATGTTATTACATTATACTCTCACCACAACTTGCAGTATTGGCATTGCTATTATTTGGCCCATTGATTTATAGCGCATTAATGTTGTCTTCTATTGATAATAAATGGCTAGTTGCTTTAGCTGCGTTTACTGTTGGTTGGATATTTCAATTTATTGGTCATGGCTTTGAAAAAGCAAAGCCTGCTTTTATCGATGATTTAAATCAATTATTAATTGGTCCATTATTTCTTTTAGCTGAGCTTTATTTTGCTTGTGGAGGGCTAGCGCAGTTAAATAAGAAAGTAACAGAGCAAGCGTTAGTAAAAAGAACGCAATTTGAAGAAAAGAGGGCCAGTAGTTAATGTTAAACGCTAGCGCTGTTTAAATATTAAACCGCGTTGGTTAAGCGAAAATACCGTTTTACGGTAATGGTTAAATTATAGTCAGAAGAAAATTTTGAGATCAGTATATTTTTCAGAAAGTTAACTTAATTCTCATTCAATTAAAATAATCACTTGAAATACGGCGTTAACCAGAGCAAAATGTCAGGTTATATGGCCGTATACTGTCCGCTAATTACTAGCGAATAACTATCGCCTTTATAAAATAATAATTTCCAAAAATACATTTAGGGATACTGTCAATTTATGACCGATCTGGCAAAAGAATTACTTCCAGTCAATATCGAGGATGAGCTTAAAAGTTCTTACTTAGATTACGCTATGAGCGTTATCGTAGGGCGTGCACTTCCGGATGTTAGAGATGGTTTGAAACCCGTGCATCGACGCGTACTTTATGCGATGAATGTATTGGGCAATGACTTCAACAAGCCTTATAAAAAATCAGCACGTGTGGTTGGTGATGTAATCGGTAAATATCACCCACATGGTGATACCGCTGTTTATGATACTATCGTACGTATGGCTCAACCATTTTCATTGCGTTATATGCTAGTGGATGGCCAAGGAAACTTCGGTTCCGTTGATGGTGACTCCGCAGCAGCGATGCGTTATACGGAAATCCGTATGGCGAAAATTTCGCACACTATATTAGCTGATTTAGATAAAGAAACGGTTGATTTTGTACCTAACTATGATGGTACGGAAATTATTCCAGCCGTTATGCCTACTCGCATACCCAATTTATTGGTAAATGGTACATCCGGTATCGCCGTTGGTATGGCGACAAATATTCCGCCGCACAATCTTACAGAAGTTATTAATGGTTGCTTAGCATTAATAGAAAATGAAGAGATTACCATCGATGAATTGATCGAATATATTCCAGGGCCAGATTTCCCTACTGCCGGTATTATTAGTGGTCGTGCAGGTATTGTAGAAGCATATAAAACAGGCCGTGGTAAAATTAATATTCGTGCCCGTGCTGAAATCGAAGTAGACGAAAAGTCGGGTAAAGAAACAATTGTTGTACATGAGCTACCTTATCAAGTAAACAAAGCACGTTTAATTGAAAAGATGGCTGAGCTGGTTAAAGAAAAACGTTTAGAAGGTATTTCAGCCTTACGTGATGAGTCAGATAAAGACGGCATGCGTATGGTTATTGAAGTTAAACGTGGCGAAGTAGGTGAGGTTGTATTAAATAACTTATACAAACTTACGCAAATGCAAGTCTCGTTTGGTTTAAACATGGTTGCATTAATCGATGGACAACCAAAACTCTTTAACATTAAAGAGATGCTAGAAGCGTTTGTACTTCATCGAAGAGAGGTTGTTACTCGTCGTACGATTTTCGAATTGAGAAAAGCTCGTGAACGCGCGCATATCTTAGAAGGCCTTTCCATTGCCTTAGCGAATATTGATGAAATTATTGAGCTAATTAAAACCTCTCCTTCAAGAAAAGAAGCTGAAGAGAAGCTAATGTCTAAAGGTTGGGCATTAGGTAACGTTGGTGAATTACTTGCTCGAGCAGGTACCGATGCGGCTCGTCCTGAATGGTTAGAAGACGAATTTGGTATTAGAGATAACCAATACTTTTTAACTGATCAACAAGCTCAAGCAATTCTAGATCTTCGTCTACATAAGTTAACGGGCTTAGAGCACGATAAGATTCTAAGTGAGTACAAAGAGTTATTAGACTTAATTGCAGAATTGTTGCACATTTTAGAAAATCCATCACGTTTGATGGAAGTGATAAAAGAAGAACTTGAAGTTATCCGTAATGATTTCGGTGATGAGCGAAGAACTGAAATTACTAATGCTTCGCATGACTTGTCATTAGAAGATTTGATTAATGAAGAAGATGTCGTTGTAACCTTGTCTAGCGAAGGTTATGTGAAATACCAGGCATTAACTGATTATCAAGCACAACGTCGTGGTGGTAAGGGTAAATCAGCAACGAAGATGAAAGATGAAGACTTCATTGAACGATTACTTGTTGCTAATACTCACGATACTATTTTGTGTTTCTCTAACCGCGGTAAATTGTACTGGTTGAAAGTTTATCAATTGCCACTGGCAAGTCGCACTGCACGTGGTCGTCCAATTGTGAACTTATTACCACTTGAAAACGATGAGCGAATTACTGCAATTTTACCTGTGCGTGAATACGAAGAAGGTAAATATATCGTGATGGCTACGGCTTCAGGTACCGTGAAGAAAACACCTTTAACTGCTTACTCAAATCAGCGTGCAAACGGTATTATTGCCTTAAACTTGCGTGATGATGACACATTAATTGGTGTGGATATTACAGACGGCACAAACGATATCATGCTGTTCTCTGATGAAGGTAAGGTTGTTCGCTTTAATGAACTTGCACGTGATAGTGAAACTGGTGAAGTTAAAATGGATCCAGAGTCAGGTGAACCAATGCAAGCCTTAAGAGCAATGGGGCGCACGGCAACAGGTGTACGAGGTATTAAGCTAGAAGGTGATCAACGTGTTGTTTCACTTATTGTACCTAAGAATGATGGTCCGGTGTTAACGATCACAGAGAATGGTTATGGTAAACGTACTGACTTGAACGAGTACCCAGCTAAAAGTAGGGCAACCAAAGGTGTTGTCTCAATTAAGGTAAGTGAACGTAATGGTAAAGTTGTTGGTGCGGTTCAAGTAGAAGACGCCGATGAAATTATGTTGATTACCAACAATGGTACGCTGGTTAGAACACGCGTTAATGAAGTGAGTGTGATCGGCCGTAATACTCAAGGTGTTCGTATTATTAGAACAACAGACGAAGAGCAAGTTGTTGCTCTGCAACGTATTGACGAAGTTGAAGATGTTGAAATGCTTATTGAAGGTTCCGATGAGGAAGCTGAAAAAGCAGAATCAACATCAGAAAGTTCACCAGATCCTGATACAGAGCAAAGCTCTGAAAGTCTCGAAAAAGGTGATGACGAATAATCACCGCTAAAAAAGCGTAGTAATAGGCGGTTATATAACCGCCTATTTTTTTGATAAATTTTTAATATAAGGTAATTAACAGCATGTCAGTGGTCTACAACTTTTGTGCCGGACCAGCAATGTTACCAACCAAGGTAATGAGTAAAGCACAACAAGAATTTATTAATTGGCAAAATACAGGGTGCTCTGTCATGGAGCTGAGCCATCGTAGTAAAGAATTCATGGCTTTGGCTGCTAAAGCTGAAGCTGATTTACGACAACTGATGAATATTCCTGTTAATTACCGAGTGTTGTTTTGTCATGGTGGAGGACGCGGTCAATTTTCAGCGATCCCGCTGAATTTACTGCCAGAAAATGGTCATGCTGAGTATATAGTCTCTGGTTCATGGTCTAAAGCTGCAGCGAAGGAAGCGCAGAACTTTGGTAATATCCGCCAGCAAAATGTTGTTGACGAACTTAATGGCCGAAAAGTTGTTAAACCCTTTGAGCAATGGCAAGTGTCACCTGATGCTGCATATCTACATTACTGTCCGAATGAAACTGTTGATGGAATCGAAATGTTTGATATCCCTAAATTTGGCGATGTGCCTATTGTGGCAGATATGTCATCAACAATTTTATCGCATGATATCGACGTTAATAAATTTGCGCTTATTTATGCGGGTGCGCAAAAAAATATTGGTCCATCTGGTTTAACTATTGTTATTGTCAGAGAAGATTTACTTGGTAATGCACGTATTAATACTCCTTGTATTTTGAACTACACCACATCAGCCGAAAATGACTCTATGTATAATACGCCACCAACATATGCGTGGTATCTTGCGGGCTTAGTTTTTGAGTGGTTAAAAAGTGTCGGTGGTGTTTCAGCAATTGAAAATGTTAATAAACGTAAAGCTAAGCTTATTTATGACTACGTTGATAACAGCACTTTTTACAAGAATACGATAGATCCCGAGTTTAGAAGTCGAATGAATGTTCCCTTTTGGTTAGCAGATGAGTCGTTAAATGATAAATTTTTATCAGAAGCTAAAGAGCAAGGTTTGGTAGCGCTTAAAGGTCACCGTTTAGTTGGGGGCATGCGTGCCAGTATTTATAATGCAATGCCGATCGAAGGTGTTGAGAAATTAATTGAATTTATGCAATCGTTTGAAGAGAGGAATCAATAAGTGGAGCAATTAACGATAGAACCCATCGGTAAAATACATGGCGAGGTGTTCTTGCCAGGTTCAAAAAGCTTATCTAATCGTGCTTTGTTAATTGCTGCATTGGCAGACGGTGAAACAAAAATAACTAACTTACTGGTAAGTGATGACATTAAACATATGCTTAACGCACTTTCCTTATTAGGTGTCAATTATACGTTAAGTGGTTGTGGCACAGAATGTACGATTGTTGGTAACGGTGGCTTTTTTAATACGAATGAACCCGTTGAGTTATACCTCGGGAATGCTGGAACGGCAATGCGACCGCTTTGTGCAGCGTTGGCAGCAAGCAACGGAGAATTCGTTTTGACGGGTGAACCGCGAATGAAGGAAAGACCTATAGGCCATTTAGTGGATGCATTGTCACAGCTAAATGCTGATATAGAGTATTTAGAAAGTAAGGATTATCCACCCGTAAAAATTAAGGGTAAAGCACTAACAGGTGATATCGTAAAAATAGATGGCTCAATTTCTAGCCAGTTTTTAACGGCAATCCTGATGATAGCGCCTTTATTAAATACTGATACGACTATTATTATTGAAGGTGAACTTGTCTCTAAACCATATATTGATATAACCCTTGATATTATGCGTAGGTTTGGCGTTGATGTTCAAAATAATGATTACCAATCATTTACCATTACAGGCAAGCAACGTTATTCCGCTGTAGAAAAGTATATGGTTGAAGGCGATGCGTCGTCAGCATCATACTTTTTAGCGGCCGGCGCAATAAAAGGTGGTGAAGTTACAGTTCACGGTGTTGGTAAATTGAGTGTACAAGGTGATAAGCATTTTGCGGATGTACTTGAAAAAATGGGGGCAGAAGTCATTTGGCATGATGAATCTATAACTGTCAAAGGTAAGCCACTTTTTGCGGTTGATATGGATATGAATCATATTCCGGATGCTGCGATGACGATTGCTACTACTGCGTTATTTGCACAAGGTGTTACAACGATTCGTAACATTTACAACTGGCGCGTAAAAGAAACAGATCGTTTAGTTGCTATGGCAACGGAATTGAAAAAAGTGGGTGCAGAGGTTATTGAGGGGGAGGACTACATTAGCATTACTCCGCCCAGTGTATTAAAGCATGCGGAAATAGATACCTATAATGATCATCGTGTAGCGATGTGTTTTTCTCTTGTTGCATTGAGCGATACACCAGTGACTATTAACGATCCTAAATGTACCGCTAAAACATTCCCTGATTACTTTACGAAATTAGCAGAAGTCTCTTGTTAAGGTCGTTGAGTTTTTCCATTACTTTATCAAGTTAAATTTACTAATAAATGCAGGCCCTTTGCTCGCCGTATCGAGCCTGCATAATACTTTGTTTTTTCAAAGTGCATAATGTTGAACGATTTTTACAAACATGTTGTCTATAAAGCGATAAAATAATTTATTAAATTTTTACGCGATTTTAAGAATTAAATCTCGTATAATTTCGCCGATTTTCGACATTAGGAGAAAAATGTATGCAGGAAAACATTCCAGTGATCACAATAGATGGCCCTAGTGGTGCTGGTAAAGGTACTGCTGCACGATTAGTCGCAGAACAGTTAGGATGGCACCTTTTAGATAGTGGCGCTATTTACCGTGTTTTAGCTGTTGCGACGCAATATCATCATTTAGATGTAAGTGATGAAGAAGCCCTTATTCCGATAGCAGCGCATTTAGATGTACAGTTTACTATCAGCAGTGAAGGTAAGAGTAAGGTAATCCTTGAAGGCGAAGACGTTACCGATACTATTCGCACAGAAGAAATTGGTGCGCTAGCGTCTAAAGTCGCAGCGTTTCCAAGAGTACGTGAAGCATTGTTAAGAAGACAAAGAGCATTTCGCGTTAGTCCAGGCCTTGTTGCAGATGGCCGTGATATGGGGACAGTTGTGTTTATCGATGCCCCTGTAAAAGTTTTTTTAACAGCGAGCGCTGAAGAACGTGCACATCGTAGATATAATCAGTTGAAAGACAAGGGCTATGATGTTAAAATCGGGCGCCTTTTGGATGACATACGTCAGCGTGATGAGCGAGATAAGAACCGCTCAATTGCACCGCTTGTGTCAGCAGAGGGTGCGTTAGTTATTGATTCTACTGAGCTTTCTATAGAGCAGGTGGTCGATAAAATTCTTTCATTTACCAATGAAAAGCTAACGCAATCATCAGAACTTTAATCGTAAGTTTTGACGAGGTTGCCAAAAGTAAGGAAGCTTTAGGCGTTTTTAATAACCCCATGACACACGAATGTGGATTGGATAAATCATAGAGTTCATATACCTATTATGACTGAAAATTTTGCACAACTTTTTGAAGAAAGTTTAAAAGAAATCGAAACACGCCCAGGTTCTATTATCAAAGGAACTGTGGTAGCTATCAACAAAGATAACGTTCTAGTTGATGCTGGTTTAAAATCTGAATCTGTAATTTCAATCGACCAATTTAAAAACACCGCTGGTGAAGTTGAAATTAATGTTGGCGATGAAGTTGATGTTGCATTAGATGCAACTGATGATGGTTTCGGTGAAACGATACTTTCTCGTGAAAAAGCAAAACGTCACGAAGCTTGGCAAGTTCTTGAAAAAGCTTACGAAGAAAAAGAAACTGTTATCGGTGTTATCAACGGTAAAGTTAAAGGTGGTTTCACGGTTGAAGTTAGCAACATTCGTGCTTTCTTACCGGGTTCATTAGTTGATGTTCGCCCTGTTCGCGACACTGCTCACCTTGAAGGTAAAGATTTAGAATTTAAAGTTATTAAGCTTGATCAAAAGCGTAATAACGTTGTTGTTTCTCGTCGTGCTGTTATTGAATCAGAAAGCAGCGTAGAACGTGATGCACTACTAGAGTCTCTTGCTGAAGGTATCGAAGTAAAAGGTATCGTTAAGAACCTTACAGATTACGGTGCATTCGTAGACTTAGGCGGCATCGACGGTCTTCTACACATCACTGACATGGCTTGGAAGCGCGTTAAGCACCCAAGTGAAATTGTAAACGTTGGTGACGAGATCCAAGTTAAAGTATTGAAGTTCGATCGTGAGCGTACACGTGTTTCACTTGGTATGAAACAGTTAGGCGAAGATCCATGGGTAGCTATTGCTAACCGTTACCCAGAAGGTTCTAAGCTTTCTGGTCGCGTTACAAACTTAACAGACTATGGTTGTTTCGTTGAGATCCAAGAAGGCGTTGAAGGTTTAGTTCACGTTTCTGAAATGGATTGGACAAACAAAAACATCCACCCATCTAAAGTTGTTAACTTAGGTGATACTGTTGAAGTAATGGTATTAGAAATTGACGAAGAACGTCGTCGTATTTCTCTTGGCCTTAAGCAATGTGTTCCAAATCCTTGGGAAGAATTTGCTAAGAACTTCAGCAAAGGCGATAAAGTATCTGGTAAGATCAAGTCAATTACTGACTTTGGTATCTTTATCGGTCTTGACGGCGGTATCGATGGTCTTGTTCACTTATCTGATATCTCATGGAATGGCGGTGATGAAGCTGTTCGTGAATACAAGAAAGGTGATGAAATCTCAGCTGTTGTACTTCAAGTTGACCCAGAGCGCGAGCGTATTTCACTAGGCGTTAAGCAAACTGAAGACGATCCTTTCAATATGTATCTGACAGATAACAAAAAAGGTGCTATTGTAAAAGGTAAAGTAGTTGAAGTTGACGCAAAAGGTGCTAAAGTTGAATTAGCGGAAGGCGTTGAAGGTTACTTACGCGTTTCTGATATTTCACGTGATCGCATTGAAGATGCAACAACTGAATTATCTGTTGGTGACGATGTTGAAACTAAGTTTATGGGTGTTGATCGTAAGAACCGCACTATTAGCTTATCTATCAAAGCGAAAGACCAAGCAGACGAGCGTGAAGCTATGGATAGCTTAAACCAATCAGATGATACTGGTTTAAGTGCAATGGCTGAAGCGTTTAAAAACGCTAAGAGCTAATTTTAACCGGTAGTATGGAGAGTCACATCTCCATACTTTTACCATTGTCGTGATGTAGGATGAACACTGGAGGGTCGAATGACCAAATCAGAACTCATTGAAAGATTAGCTGATAAACTTAATCATTTGTCAGCAAAAGATGTCGAACAAGCTATTAAAGAAATTCTTGAAATGATGGCGCAAACTTTATCTAAAGGTGACCGTATCGAAATTCGAGGGTTTGGTAGTTTTTCGTTACATTACCGAGCACCACGCGTTGGTAGGAACCCAAAAACTGGTGAGTCTGTTGACTTGGCTGGTAAATATGTTCCTCACTTTAAACCCGGTAAAGAATTACGCGAACGTGTTAATGAATCATTAGCATAACAGCAAAAAATTGTAGAAACGGCATGCATTAGCATGCCGTTTTTGTTTTAATGTAAAAAATAGTTAGATGGGGTTACGACCTGTGCGTTTATATATAACGTTAATTTTGATTGTTATTCTTTTACTTGTAGCATTTATTTTTGGCAGTCAAAATAATCAAGAACTTACCTTAAACTACTTAATTGCTAAACAAGAGATGACAGTGGCATCTGCTGTAAGTTTATTTACAACGATAGGCTTTTTATTAGGTATTTTATTTTCTTTACTCTGGAAATTTTCCGCGGCAATAAGAAAGCGTCGTAAACAACCGCTACAAGCAAAGTAAGGTTATAACTCACTAATGTTGGAACTCTTATTCCTTTTATTACCTGTTGCAATGGGCTATGGCTGGTTCATGGGGCGTAACAGTGTAAAACAAAGTCAACATACTGCAAAACAAGATCTGTCTATAAAATATTCTACGGGATTAAACTACTTACTCTCGAATCAACAAGATAAAGCCATTGAATATCTGTTAGAAACCTTAGCATTAGAGGATGATACCGTTGAAGCACATTTTGCTATGGCAAACTTGTTTCGCAAGCGTGGTGAATTAGATCGTGCGTTGAAAGTCCATGAACACTTAGTTAGACAAAAACATTTACCGACAAAAGCTAAACAACAGGCGGCTTATGAGCTTGGTAAAGATTTTCTCAGTGCAGGTTTATATGATAGAGCTGAGTCCATGTTCCATGGGTTATTAAAATCCAAAGGGTTTGGTTTAAAGTCACTTAATTATTTATTGCAAATCTACCAATCGACAAATGACTGGCAGCAAGGTATTGCGCTTAAAAAAGTCATCGTTAAATCAAAAGATAAGAAGTTATTACATGTACTTGCAAATTTCTATTGTGAGTTAGCCACAATCGCTTTAGAAAATGATCAGTTTATTGATGTGATAGAGTTACTAGAAGAAGCGTTAAAACATGATGAAAACTCTTGTCGTGCCAATTGGTTACTTGCTCAAGTATATGAAAATCATCAGCAGTATAATGAAGCTTGCCAATGTTATAAAAGTATCTATGGTCAAGACAGTGAGTTTTTTCCCGATGTTATTGATAATATGGAACACTGCTTTGCGGAGCAAGGTGAGTTAGATAACTTTTATAGTTTTATTAAAAAAGTTTACGACGAAACAGGTTCAAGTAGTGCGTTGATCAAATATCTTTCATTTATTGAACAAAAGCATAGTAATAAAAAAGCACAAGAGTTTTTATTAACAGCGCTAAAGCGTAGGCCGACGATAAAAGGGTTTAAGCATTTTATTAAAATGCAAATGCAAGATAAGTCGACTGAAAGTGATACAGAGTCGTTAGATATGATCAAGCAGCTAATTTCTGCTTATCTTAATGTAAAGCAACGATATAACTGTCGTACATGTGGCTTTAATAGCAGTACGCATTACTGGTCATGTCCATCCTGCCATGATTGGGAACAGCTAAAACCTGTGCGGGGCCTAGAAGGCGAATAATTTCAACTTTCTTTATTAAATTGAACTTTATCTGCATCAATGGTGCTCATTTATAGTTATAAACTGCGCGCCATTTCTTTGCTAAATTCCCATTTAATTTTGAAAGTTAGCAATTATTTTCTCCACAATTTTATTATTTTGCCCTTTAAAGCTATTTTTTTAATTAATGCTTTTACGGTAAAATACGATGTAAGTTTACTTAAAGGAACATTCTATGAGTAATGCAAAAGTAGTGGTTGCATTAGATTTTAATAATCAGGCTGATGCGTTAGCGTTTGTAGACAGTATTGACCCCGCAACGTGTCGACTAAAAGTAGGTAAAGAAATGTTTACCTACTTTGGACCTGAGTTTGTAAAAACACTGGTCGATAAAGGGTTTGATGTATTCTTAGATCTTAAATTTCATGATATCCCAAATACCGTAGCAAAAGCTGTTGCTGCAGCAGCCGAGTTAGGAGTATGGATGGTAAATGTTCACACTTCTGGGGGGCTTGCTATGATGCAGAAAGCCAAAGAAGCGCTTGAACCTTATGGCGATAAAGCGCCATTACTTATTGGTGTTACGGTATTAACAAGTATGAGTCAAGATGATTTGACGAGCCTTGGCATTAATAAAACGCCAGCTGAACAAGTACAATTTCTTGCAGGGCTTGCAAAAAAAGCAGGGCTTGATGGTGTAGTTTGTTCTGCTCAAGAGGCTAAATTACTTAAAGAAACACTTGGTAAAGAGTTTGCGCTAGTGACTCCTGGCATTAGGCCCAAAGGTGCTGATAGTGATGATCAACAACGTATTGTTACGCCTGAACAGGCAGTGGCAGACGGTGTTGACTATTTGGTTATTGGAAGACCTATTACTAAAGCCGCTCAACCAGCTCAGGTATTAAAAACAATTAACTTATCAATAGCTAACTAGCCAATAAAAGTTAAAAGGCGTTTAAACGCCTTTTAACTTAAACAGTTACGCTGACTCTATTTCACGTAATACGTTAAAATCATGTTTTTCTAGTAACTTAACGAGCTTAATTAACGGTAAACCGATTAATGAATTTGGGTCGTCGCCTTCTAGCTTTTCAAACAAACATATACCTAAGCCTTCGCTTTTAAAACTGCCTGCGCAATTAAGTGGCATTTCAGCATTTACATAACGTTCTATGTCTTGTTTATGTAATTCTTTAAAATGCACATGAAACGGTTCTACAGTTGATTCAATGCGCTGTGTGTCATTGTCGTAAACACAAAGACCAGTGAAAAATGTAACACATTTACCACTAAATCCCATTAACTGTTTTACTGCGTTTTCAACAGTGTGTGGCTTACCGAGGATTTGATCGTCACACAAGGCGACTTGATCTGAGCCAATAATTAATGCGTTACTATGTTTGCTTGCAACGGCTTGTGCTTTCTTTATCGCGAGGCGTTCAACGAGTGCTAATGCTGTTTCATTTGGTAAAGGTGTTTCGTCGATATTTGGCTTGTCGCATTGAAATGGAATATGCAACTTTTCTAGAATTTCTCTTCGAAAGGGTGAAGTTGATCCTAATACTATTTTTTTCATTAAAATGACTCAAAAATTAATCGGTTTCTGCTAATATGAGGGCAATAAAGAGATTTTAAATCAAATTCGCTAATTTTCTTTTGACACAGGACTTGAACGGCTATATCATGCGCGCCTTATGCAGAATCTGAAACTTCCGGTAACGATAGATCCATTTAAAAGTGCACAACGTAGGTTAGTGTGCGAAGGGTTCTTTGAATCATCGGAAATGAATAGATTGTTGGCTGCTTGTGAAAGCTGCAGCGAACAAATATATGTTAGTGTTGCCTTTGGGGTGGATGAACTTGGCTTGATAACTATATCAGGTAAAGGGTCGGTTCCAGCTACATTAACATGTCAGCGGTGTACTGATTCTTTAGAATCGATTTTACCAATCGATTTTGTTTTCAGTCCGGTGAAAAATCAGGAAGCTGCTGACGATTTGCCGTCATATTATGACGCAATTGAATTAGATGAAAATGGTGAAGTGAACCTGCGTGAGTTAGTAGAAGACGAGTTAATACTCTCTATTCCTCTAATTCCAAGGCATGAACTTGAACAATGTCAGTCACCCGCTGATAGTGTTTGGGGAGAATTGCCTGAAGAGCACGAGAAGCCGAACCCATTTGATGTTTTAAAAAAACTTAAGTAATTAATCGATTTTAGGAGTTAGGCAATGGCAGTTCAAAAGAGCAAAAAGTCTCGTTCAAGACGTGGCATGCGCCGTTCACATGACGCATTAACAGCTGAAAACTTATCAGTAGACCCAGTATCAGGTGAAACACACCGTCGTCATCACGTTACCGCTGATGGCTTTTATAAAGGTGTTAAAGTAGTCGCTAAATAGCGGATACTACATTGAGCGATCTAACCATCGCAATCGATGTTATGGGGGGCGATCAAGGCCCCCTTGTAACATTGCCCGCAGCAATGCTAGCCATTGACAAATCACCTACACTTAGGTTGATTTTATGTGGTGACAAGTCAATTATATCTAATTTTCTTCAAGAACATCATCAGCAAAATAATCCTAGGCTCACTGTCCATCATACGACAGACATAGTAACTATGGATGAAAAGCCCAGCTCTGCATTAAGAACCAAAAAAGACTCCTCAATGCGCAAAGCAATTGACTTCGTACATTCAGGTCAAGCAAATGCTTGTGTGAGTGCCGGCAATACAGGTGCATTGTTTACCATTGCACACTTTGTATTAAAAACACTACCGACAGTTGAAAGACCAGCGCTTATCTCTGCATTACCAACACATTATGATAATAAACATGTGTTTATGCTGGACTTAGGGGCTAATGTATTTTGTGACTCTTCTGTTTTGTATCAATTTGGTGCCATGGGTACTGTTATGGCTGAAGAAGTTGATGATATTGAAAAGCCACGGGTTGCATTATTGAACATGGGGGTTGAAGAAATAAAGGGTAGTGATCATATAAAAATGGCCGCCACCTTGCTTAGCGAAAATCCTAATATCAATTATGTAGGCTTTATTGAAGGAAATGATATTTTTAACAATAAAGCAGATGTTATTGTGTGTGATGGTTTTGTTGGTAATGTTGCTCTTAAAACTTGTGAAGGTGTTGCTAGGTTAGTTTATGAGAAACTAAAAAGTGTACTGTCTCAGCACATTTTTGCGCGATTATTAGGTCGAATTTTCGCCCCTACCTTAAAAAAACTCTTTAAAGCTATGAACCCCGACCAGTATAACGGCGCAAGTTTGATAGGATTGCGCGGCATTGTCATTAAAAGCCATGGCAATGCTGGTATCACTGCTTTTACGAATGCCATTTTTGAAGCTGTTAAAGAAACGGAGCGTCAAGTTCCTGAAAAAATAACAAAAAGACTTGAGCCTAGCGTAATTGATACCCATTAATAATAAACAGATTCAATCTTAATTGGTTTTGTCACCATATAGATTATATAGGTAATACAATGCAAAAAAATTTAGCGTTCATTTTTCCCGGTCAAGGTTCACAAGCCATAGGCATGTTAAGTGACTTTGTAGAGAATGAAGTGGTACAGCAAACATTCCAAGAAGCATCTCAAGCGTTAGGTTATGACGTATGGCAGTTGGTTAATGAAGGACCTGCTGAAAAGTTAAATCAAACCAATTATACGCAACCAGCACTATTAACTGCGAGTGTTGCATTATGGCGTTTGTGGCAAAGCCAATCTACCGTAATGCCAGCTGTTTTAGCAGGGCATAGTTTAGGTGAATATTCTGCGTTAGTTTGTGCGGATGTCATTTCGTTAACAGATGCTGTTAAGTTAGTTGAGAAACGCGGCGAATTTATGCAAGCATCTGTGCCGGAAGGTGTTGGTGCAATGTACGCCATTATTGGTTTAGCAGACGATAAAATTATAGAAGCGTGTCAACAAGCTGCGCAGGGTCAAGTTGTCTCAGCTGTTAATTTCAATTCACCTGGTCAGGTCGTTATCGCCGGAAATAAGGAAGCTGTAGAACGTGCGGGAGCCTTGTGTAAGGAACTCGGTGCAAAACGAGCTTTACCTTTACCCGTTAGTGTTCCATCGCATTGTGCATTGATGAAAGGTGCAGCAGATAAACTTGCCGAGCAATTGGAATCTACTACGTTTAATACACCTAAAATATCGGTCGTTAATAATGTAGATGTAGCCATTGAAACTGATGTAGAGGCTATTAAAACAGCATTGATTAAGCAGCTTTATAGCCCTGTAAGATGGACAGAAACCATTGAGAAAATCTCGCAAGATGGTATTGAGTGCGCATTAGAAATAGGGCCTGGTAAAGTGTTACAAGGGCTTGTAAAGAGAATTAGTAAAACAATTTCTTGTGCTTCTGTGAATGACAACGCTTCATTAGAGCAAGCAAATAACTTATTACAATAGGAACGTATATGTTTTCATTAGATGGTCAAGTCGCTTTGGTTACAGGCGCTAGTCGCGGTATCGGTAAAGCAATTGCTGAACAATTAAAAGCATTAGGGGCAACAGTTGTTGGTACTGCTACATCAGAGCATGGAGCAAATAATATCAGTGAGTATTTAGGTGCGGGTAGAGGATTAGTATTAAACGTAACAGATGATGATTCTATCAATAATATGTTTGAAACAATCAAACAGGAATTTGGTAGTGTTGATATTCTTGTTAATAATGCTGGCATAACACGTGATAACTTATTTATGCGCATGAAGGATGATGAGTGGAACGATATTATCGATACTAATTTGTCATCAGTATTTAAAATTAGTAAGGCAGTTATGCGTCCAATGATGAAAAAACGTTTTGGTCGTATTATTAACATTGGTTCAGTTGTCGGTACCATGGGGAACGCAGGACAAGTTAATTACGCAACAGCTAAAGCTGGCTTAATTGGTTTTACTAAGTCTCTTGCAAGAGAAGTTGCTTCACGTGGTATCACCGTTAATACTGTATCACCTGGTTTTATTGACACTGATATGACGCAGTCATTAACTGATGAGCAAAAAGAAGGTATTTTTTCACAGGTACCTGCAAACCGCCTAGGTAAACCAGAAGAGATTGCAAAATCTGTTGCTTTTTTAGCCTCAGATGCTGCTGGTTACATTACGGGTGAAACATTGCATGTCAACGGTGGCATGTATATGGTTTAATAACGGTTTATTAAGATATTGATAAAATTCAGTAAATAAGCATAATATTATAATGTCTAACAGGTTAGACCAGCAATAAAAGCAAAACGATAAGCTTGCAAGCTAGCCTGTAGGCGAATACACTACACGCAATTTTGAAAAATTGTATTTTCTACTAAAGGAAAAAAAATGAGTACTATCGAAGAACGCGTAAAAAAAATTACTGTTGAGCAATTAGGTGTAAGCGAAGATGAAGTAAAAGTTGAAGCTTCTTTCGTTGACGACTTAGGTGCTGATTCATTAGATACAGTAGAATTAGTAATGGCGTTAGAAGAAGAATTTGACACTGAGATCCCAGACGAAGAAGCAGAGAAAATTACCACTGTTCAAGCTGCGATCGATTACATCACTGCTAACCAGTAATATGTAATGTCTTCAGGCGGTTTAATACCGCCTGAGTTTTATATACGTTTCGCTGTCGTATTAAAATCAACAGCTAGCCCATCAACGATTCAATTCTATCGGAGGCAACTCTTCCCATGCGACGTGTTGTAGTAACCGGTTTTGGTATGCTTTCCCCATTAGGTAACGATGCTCAAACAACTTGGCAGCAGTTATTAGCGGGTAAAAGTGGCATAGATACCATAGAACATTTTGATACCAGTACCTTTCCTACTAAATTTGCCGGTTTAGTAAAAGGATTCGATGCCGAACAATACGGTATTACGAAAAAAGATGGCCGTAAAATGGATATTTTTATCCAGTACGGTTTAGCAGCTGGTATACAAGCCATGGAACATTCTGGATTAACGGTAACAGATAACAATGCACATCGCATTGGTGTCGCCGTTGGCTCTGGCATTGGTGGCTTAAGTCTTATTGAAGAAAATCATACAAAATATTTACAGGGTGGCGTTAGAAAACTTTCACCTTTTTTCTGTCCATCAACTATTTTAAATATGGCAGCAGGTAACCTATCAATTCGATTAGGATTGAAAGGTCCCAATATTTCCATTGTAACCGCATGTACATCTGGCGTTCATAATATTGGACATGCTGTGCGTATGATTGCTCACGGCGATGCTGATGCGATGATAGCGGGCGGTACAGAAAAAGCTTCAACAGAGCTTGGCATTGGTGGCTTTTGTGCAGCAAGAGCATTATCAACAAGAAATGATGACCCTCAGCGTGCAAGTAGGCCTTGGGATAAAGACCGTGATGGTTTTGTACTAAGTGATGGTGCAGGGATGGTTGTTGTTGAAGAATATGAGCATGCAAAAGCGCGCGGTGCAACTATGTATGCTGAAATCGTAGGTTTTGGCATGAGTGGCGATGCATATCATATGACGTCTCCTCCTGCAGATGGTGCAGGTGCTGCATTAGCAATGTCAAACGCTTTACGTGATGCAGGCGTAAACCCTGAGCAAATTGGTTATATCAACGCGCACGGCACGTCAACTCCTGCAGGTGATATTGCAGAAACGAATGCTGTTAAAGCAATTTTTGGTGAGTTTGCCTATAAAACGATGGTAGGTTCCACGAAATCAATGACTGGTCATCTTTTAGGTGCCGCAGGCGCAGTTGAGGCTATATTTACAGCGCAATCACTATTTGAGCAAAAAGTAGCACCTACTATAAATATTGAGAACTTGGATGAAGGTTGTGATCTTGATTATATTCGAGATACAGCTCGCGACGTTTCTTTAGAGTATGCGTTATGTAATTCATTCGGGTTTGGTGGTACTAATGGCTCGTTAGTATTAAAAAGAATCTAGAAAATTTCTTGAAACTCAATGAATAAGCCTGAATACTGTGTATTCAGGCTTTTTATTATCTCTACTTTGCATGTTGTATTGTTCGTTAAACGGTAAGAGTACCGAAGTTATTGAAATTAGTGATCGCGGGTTAGCATACGGTGATGGTGTATTTACAACAGCTAAAATCGTCAATGGCATAGTTACTGATCTTTCATTGCATTTAGCTCGTCTAAAGCATAGCTGTGAGGTGTTAACAATAACCGCAGTTGACTGGAACGCGTTAACGAGAGAACTTACCACACAAGCAGCGTCACTTTCTCTTGCTGTTGCTAAAGTGATAATTACAGCAGGGAGTGGCGGAAGAGGCTATTCTCGTATAGGTGCGAACAAGCCCAATGTAATTGTATCTCTGCATGATTTTCCAAAACACTACCTGCCTTGGCAAAAAAGTGGCATATCGTTAGGTAAGGCAAAAACGCAATTAGGTGTTAATCCACTTTTAGCGGGTATTAAACATTTAAATCGTCTTGAACAGGTATTAGTACGAAAGGAGCTAGATGAAAGTGACTGGCAAGACCTTATTGTTTGTGACATCTATGGCGTTGTTGTTGAAACCAGTTGCGCTAATATATTTTGGTTAAAAGATAAACGTATATTTACCCCAAAGTTAGACCGAGCAGGGGTAGCAGGCTTACTACGAAATAAAATTCTTGATCAATTCCCTGATATTGAAATAGTGCAAGTAGACTCCAGTGATTTAGAAAACACAGATGGAATGATTGTTTGTAATAGCGTTATGGGCTGCGTGCCGGTCAAAGAATATAATGGCAATGCATTGCCTCTCTCATTAGCTGTAGATTTTATTGGAAAGTTACCATGCAATTTATAAGGTTTACTGCACTTAGTACTATAAAGAAGTTGCTGATTATCGGCATTATTTCCGTGCTGGTTGTTTTTTTTACTTTAATTAGGGTTACTGAATATCAAGTAGAACAGCTTAATCGACTTGATAAACCACTAATGATTGAAATAGAACGTGGCACCAGTTTTAATCATTTTGCTCGTCAGCTTGAGATGCTTGGTATTGTTAAAGAGTCTTTTTGGCTCAAGGTTTATGTTAAATTTAACCCTGCGTTTGCTAATATCAAAGCAGGTAATTATCAGATAGAACAAGATCAACGTATTAAAGACATTTTGTTGATGATAACGCAAGGTCTAGAACATCAATATAAGATCACCTTTATAGAAGGATCTACGTTAAAACAGTGGTTGATGCTGCTAGCGCAACATCCAAATATTACTAAAACGCTCAACTATCAAAATAAGGCTACGCTTTATCAACAGGTCGCTAAAGCGTTATCGCTCGAAAATGTTCACCCAGAAGGGCTCTTTTTTCCTGAAACCTATGCATTTACACACAAAACACGCGATATTGATATATTGAAACGAGCGTATTCACAAATGCAGATGTATTTAGATAGTGCGTGGCAACAAAGATACGGTAATTTGCCATACAAAGATAAGTATGAGGCTTTGATCATGGCCTCTATTATTGAAAAGGAAAGCGGACAAGCTGCAGAGCACGAAATTATTTCCTCAGTTTTTGTTAATCGATTAGAGAAAAACATGCGTTTGCAAACTGACCCTACCATTATTTATGGGTTAGGAGAGCGATATAAAGGTGATATAAAACGTAAGCATATGAGGGAAAAAACAGCATATAACACTTATCGAATTAATGGATTACCGCCTACACCCATCGCGATGCCAGGAAAATCGGCATTAATGGCTGCAATGCAGCCAGCTCAAACAGATTACTTTTACTTCGTAAGTGATGGCAAAGGTAAACATATATTTTCACGTACGTTAAAAGAACATAATAAAGCTGTGGTAAAATATCAATTGCCATAACGAAAGCAATTGTAACGTTATTCATATTATAAAAATGTTGGCAGCCTAATTATCCATGTTCGCATTTATTCTGAACAAATCTACTTACCTATAGTTATACGAAAACAGTAGCTGTAACGCACTTTATCGCTGCTGTTTATGTGTAAAACCTATGAATACCCTAAGTGAATATTACAACTTGAAAACAATAATGAAATATTATGTGTCTTTCATATGTTTTCGTTTGGTTGATGTTTCGTGTTTTATTTGTTATTAATAAGTTAATGAAAGTTTAGTTTGTCTTTTAAATACGGAAATAACAATGAAAATGAAACATAATAAAACGGGAATGACGTTATTTGCTCTAACAGGCGTAATGGCTAGCATATTAATAGGATGTGGCAGTGGTGGTAGCGAAAAGAGCGAAACAGTTGTTGACACGGTACCTGAGTCAACAACTGAAACAACAGATACTCAAGAACCTCAGCCATTTTTATTTGAAAAGCAGTTTATTGTAACGGCGGCCAATGCAAATTTGTGTGTTGACGTGTCGCAAGATGGTACTGATGTGTTGCTAACAGATTGTCAAAATACAAATGAAAATCAATTATGGAGTTACAATAAAGAGACAAAAAAGTTGATTCAAAGTGAATCTGAAAAGTGTGTAACAAACCTTGATGGGTTATTAAAACTAGAGGCTTGTAAAGAAGCGTCGAACCAAAACTGGACATTTGAAGACAATATATTTTCGCAAGATGGACAATCGTTTGACGTAAATATGAGTGAACTTACACTTATTGTTTATGCGACGCACGGAGGCATCAATCAACAGTGGTTTGTACCTTCGGTTGCCGCAGAGTCTATTGATGATAATTATGTGAGTAAATTCCCTATACCACGATCAGATAAAAATGCGTATAACATGGAACAAACTATGGATATCATCAATAGGCGAACGCCAATAATAGAAGCGTTTCCTTTCCCGCGTGATGTCAGTAGTTTCCCTGGTGATGTTTCAGCATCTAAATCGCGCATCTCAAAACAAGTTACTTTCAATCGTTACTTTTACGAAGATACTTCCTCTGACACGATGAATCGTCAACATTGGATATCAACGGGTACATATGCTGCCGCTAATGAAATCATTGAGATTAATGTAAATGCGGAAAGAGATGTTGAAGAGTTGTATGCCATTATTAATGTGCATACCGATGCATTAGGGTTGAATTCAGCTAATGTTGTTGCTGACGATATGGTAAAACGCTTTCCAAGCGTTTCTACAAAAGTACGCTTGAACAATGGTAATAATAAAGTAAGAAGCCAATATGGTGGACAGGTCGTTATCGTGTCAAATTTAGCAGAAGATCTAGAGGTAACGATTAATATCGCTAACGTTGTTGAAACGGCTCATTTTAAGTTAGGTAGAGATAGTTACAATGACTGGCCTTTAATACGTGAAAAAAGTGCACCATGGGGGGTACTTGAAGGAAAACATGCAGTTTTAGATATGTCTAAAGAAGAGCTCAATAAGATAGATGATCCTGAGCGATTACTAAAAACATTTGATCAAACAGTTGAACTAGTGCGTGATTTAGCTGGTTTTGAGTATGATGCGACTGGTGTACATAAAATGCCTACATTAAAAGAACGCTTTGTGTCTGATGTACAAATTACCGCTGGATTTGCTCACGCAGGGTTTCCAATAATGACAAGCCCTGGTTGGAAATTATACTCACTCGATACTGCGCAAAATGATGGTTGGGGGAATTGGCATGAAACAGGTCACAATTATCAACAATTTTGCTTATGGAGTCGTCCTTTTGGTACTGAATCGACTGTTAATTTATTTTCGCTTTATGTGCAAGAGAAGGTTAATCAAACGTCTAGAATTCAAGCCGAAAATCGCTATACAAATGCAATCAATAAGTTAGATGACAACTTCACTTTTTCAGCGGATGCTGATGTCTGGGACCGGTTAGTATTTTTAATGCAAATAAAGCATGCATTGCCAAATATCGGCTGGGATATGTTTAGACAATTAAATCGACGTTTTAGAGAAATGGATGCTGAACAGCAAGCAGAAGTCTGTCAAAGTACGCAAGCAAGTTTTAGTACAACATTTGAATTATTAAGCGATATTACCGGTTATGATCTAACGACACATTTTAAAAAATGGGGGGTAGATGTGACGAATGCAAGTTATCAAAATGTTGCAAATAAAGGGCTACCGCAACCACCTGTAGATATCTCTAGTGTTAATCCACAGTAATAAATTATTGTGATATAAGTAAAAAAAGTACAACAGTGATGTTGTGCTTTTTACTTTTTTAATTGTTTGTGAAAGCGAAGAATCAAGAGAAATGCAACCTTTAGCTAGCTAATTTTTATGATGCGTATATCATTGTAGCCATGATCGATTACATGCAGTAAATTTAAGGTAAAAATGAGAAAAGGGTTAATGGTTGTTTGCGATGGTAGTAACGGCGCAGGCAAAACAACAGTCATCGAAACATTAAAGGATTATGTTACAAGTAAAGGATTAGACGTTATCTTAACAAGGGAGCCAGGTGGTACCGAAATCAGTGAGAAAATAAGAGAAATTATTCTCGACAAAGCCAACTCACAAATGCATGACCTAACAGAATTATTACTATTTGCTGCTTCTCGGGCTCAACATGTCAATGAAAAAATACTCCCTGCATTGGAACAAGGTGCAGTTGTTATTTGTGATCGATTTGATGCGGCTACGATTAGCTTTCAACACTTTGCACGCGGATTAGATTTGTCACTTATAAAAACAATAAATGATATTGCTAAGGGCGGCTTTCAACCAGATATGAACATTATCTTGGATCTCGACCCTCTAATTGGACTAAAAAGAGTGCATGGGAGAGGGGATCAATTAGATAGAATGGAAAATGAAAAACTTGAGTTTTTAGTTAAAGCACGCGAAGGTTACCTAACACAGGCGCGAGAAACACCTGAGTTATTTACCATTATTGATGCAGCCAACAGCAAAGAACAAGTGGCTGCTGACGCGATAGCATGTGTTGAAACGTTATTAATTGAAAAAGGGCTCATCTAGCGCTTGTTATTAAAAATATGTAAAGCTGGTATCGCTATATTCTTTGCGTAAACCGTTTTTTCTAAAAATAACTAATGCTAATATTGATGCTGGCGTGTTTGATGCTATTTAATAAACCGTTGAAAACGATTTTTACTTACCTTTTCCATAGGCTAATGTTATGGCAACATCTTGGTTAAATTCACATAAACAAAAGCTATTACAGCAAATTCATCAAAAAACATTGCCACATGCCATATTGGTGACAGGTGTTGCAGGCGCAGGAAAAACAACATTAGTTAATTGGTTATCGCAATCGTTACTGTGCCAACCTTATGATGTAAATTCGCGAGAGATACCTTGTCAGCAATGTAAGGGGTGTCACTTAGTGAAGCAAACATCACACCCTGATTTATTGCATGTTGAGTTAACAGGCAATCATGTTGGCGTAGAACAAGTAAGGTCACTAAGTCGATTTCTAGAGAAAACAGCACAATTTGGTAAACATCAAGTGGCGATTGTTTTTGACGCTGATAAATTAACAGAATCCGCAGGTAACGCGTTGCTTAAAACATTAGAAGAACCGACGGAAAATAGCTACATATTTCTTGTTGCCAGTGATGAGCAACGTTTGTTACCAACGTTAATAAGTCGATGTCGTGTTGTATCGATTCGTCCTCCTATTGGCAAAGAACTGCTAAATGAACTTGGTAATCAAAGCAATGATCCGTTTGTAAACCTGTCTCATTTACCAGAAATTAGCGACACACAAGTGATGGCGCAATTTAGTCAGTTAAGAGAAACGTTGTATCGTTTCTTGCAAACAGGCGACGGGCGAATGGCGCTATTTGATATACTAAAAAGTAGCGAATTCTGCGGGCGATGGTTAGAGAAAATAGTAAGCGATTTAATGCGTGAACAAGCAGGTTGGTCATGTAAAGTTGAGGTGCCAGTTTCATCAATGGAAGAACTGACTTACACTAAGGTAAAGCCACAAACACTTTGGCATGTGTATAACCTGATCAAATGCTTTAACAAAAATACGATGCAATTAAGCCAATTTAATGCTGAATTTGGCTTGGAGAAGCTGTTAGTTGATATGCAGTTGTTAATAATGAACGAGGACACAGAATATGGAACCGCTATATCTTGAATTTGTTACAGAAAGAGATCTGTATCAAGCGTATATGCCATTTGTAAAAAAAGGCGGTTTATTTGTAAGAACAACTGAGCACTTTGAATTAGATACAGATATTGAATTGCAGGTGTTATTACCTGACTCTTTAGAGCCGTCAACGGTAATAGGAAAAGTGTGTTGGATTACACCCGTTGGTGCACAAAATGGTACGCCAGCTGGTATCGGTATTAGCTTTATTGAAGATCCAGAAAACACTCGTAATTTGATAGAAAAATCGATTGGACGACTCTTAAATTCGTCTGATCCTACACTGACCATGTGATCAATTTTAAGGAAATTTAGTTGTATATTGATTCTCACTGTCATTTAGACAGACTCGATTTAAAAGATTTTGATAATAAATTAGAAAATGTTGTTGAAGCGGCTAAAAATGCAGGTGTTAACGAGTTATTATGCGTAAGCGTAACGCTAAAAGACTTTCCAGCAATGGTCGAAAAGACCAAGCATTTTGATAATGTTATGCTTTCTTGTGGTGCACATCCATTAAACCAAGAAGATGCTGTTGATGAAACTAACCTAGCTCAACTAGCCACCAATGACCGTGTTATTGCTATAGGCGAAACTGGATTAGATTACTTTTATGCCCCTGAAACAAAAGCGCTACAACTAGATTCTTTTCGCAAGCACGTACGTGTTGCCCGTAAATGTTGTAAACCACTTATTATCCATACACGAGACGCACAAAAAGATACATTAGATATACTCCATGAAGAGAAAGCCAGCGAAGTAGGGGGCATATTACATTGTTTTACTGAGTCTTGGGAGATGGCTGAGCAAGCCATAGCACTCGGTTTTTATATTTCTTTTTCGGGGATTGTTACTTTTAAGAATGCTAGCGCTTTACGAGAAGTGGCAAAACGTGTGCCGAATGAACGCTTTTTGATTGAAACAGATGCCCCTTATTTAGCCCCGGTACCACACCGAGGTAAACAAAACCAACCCGCTTATGTCGTTGAAGTCGCAAAACACCTCGCGAGTATTCGAGGACAATCGGTAGAAGAAATTGCACGTTTGTCGACCGACAATTTTAATCGTTTATTCAAACGTTCTTAGGCAATTAGTCCAAAAAAAATAGCCCGAAACTAGATGTTTCGGGCTCAGGGGATGGCTCAAAAAAGGAGATGAGCCGTGCGCTAATTAACAAGTTCTATAGCCATACCATGAATAAAGTAAGCGAGCATCATTGGTTAATATTTGAACTGTTAAGTTAATTGTAGTGCATTCAACTTGAATTGCTAGATAAATTTCTATAAATTTATAAATCATTGTATTTAATAGTTTTTATTGATTTTTTTATCGTATTAGTGCACAAGTTACCCTTTTGTTCTTAACGGGCTAGTCACATGTTATGCACAGAGTTATTCAGCATGTAAGTGTACTCATTTCTGGCGTGCTCAAGCCGACGTTACATTAAGTGTTATTGAGAAGGGCAGACAATATCTTGTATAAACAACATTTTAGTTTTTATAGTTGCTTTATACAATTACGCTGCTAAATCTTATACGATGAATGTGTCACGCTTTGGTATAAATCTAGATAATGTTTTCGGCATTAAAAATTAATGGGATACCTCTTTTTGGCGTTTGTGTTTTTATGTTGTGCGTGACTGATTCACAGATTTAAATCTGTTAATTTAACATCAGCTTTAAATTATCTTTATAACGCCTAGAGAGGGTAAGTACTTTACCTGAGTGCATCTTAACTTCACTATCGCCACTACTTAGGGGCGTTATAGATTCAATAGCATCTAGTTTTACAGCGTTAGAACGGTGAATTCGACAAAATCCTTTTGTCTCAAGCTGCTGAGTTAACCGGGTTAATGTTGAACGTAATGGATACACGCGGTCGCCAATGTATAAATTGACGTAATTACCAGAAGACTCCATCCATTCGATACTTTCAACATTAATTATGAATTCTTTTCCTAGTTTTTTGACAATTAATCTGTCAATACTTGCCGGTGTTACTTGATTTGTTGCCAACGCTTCGCCCTCTTGAATTGGGTTAGCTTCGCCTTGTAACCGACTAATAATAAAACGGTATGCATGTATTAATACGACAAAAAATATAAAAGACCACAAATCTTTTCTATATTCGTAAAGCATTTCAAAGCCAATATTACCAAAATCATAATATCTTGATTGCGTGAAATAAACGATTTTACGCATGCCGACCATTAAACCGACATGTAGTACTGAAAATAGCGTAGCAGCACCAAAATAAACAAATAGTGTTTGTTTTAGACGTTGCCAACTAAGCGGCACTTTATTTAATAATTTGACAATGAAAGGGAATAACAACAGTGAGCTTATAGCACTCGAGTATTCCCATACAAAGGGCTCCCAAAGTAAGAACGACATTTGCTCACCATTACGTTGCGCTTCCATAATGGCGGATGTCGCTAAAATAGTCGCATTGATAAAAAAATAACAAAGTAATAAGAAAACTTCGTAAGCAAACTTATTTCGCTGATAGTGCTGCAATTTACCCAAGGTAACCACGTCTCCCGTTCAAAATATGTTTATCCCTGTAATCCACCGCTTATCCCTACTTACTGTTAATTAAGCACTTTACACTATCTTTGTGGTGTACATTCCACAAGATATCAATCTTTTAATGTAAGAGAACGATGGTAACGTGTTTAGTGTATTTTTAAAATATTTTAGTGAATCGCAGGTCTTTAAACCTGATGACATTTCAAACATGCCAACTCGAAGGTTAGATTTAGATTGGTTACGCATTGTATTATTTGGCTTATTAATTTTGCACCATATTGGTATGTTCTATGTGGCCAATTGGGGCTTTCATGCAAAAAGCCAATACCGCTATGAATGGTTAGAAAGTCTCATGTTACTGGTAGAGCCGTGGCGAATGCCTGCTATCTGGATAATTTCTGGTATTGCCATACGATTTGTTTTAGCGAAAGTGTCCATCGTACGGTTTGTTTCCTTGCGCACCTTAAGGTTATTGCTTCCATTAGCTTTTGGGATCTTTATTATCGTGCCACCTCAACTTTTTATAGAAATGACAGCTAATGGTGATATCAGCATGAACTACTGGCAGTTTATGCAAGCATTTTATAACGAACAATCAACAATTTTTGAAAACTATCAAGCTGGTATATGGCCACATATTGATGTTAACCATCTATGGTACCTGCGATCTCTATGGTATTACTCGCTGTATTTGGTGATATTATTACCACTATTAAACAGTAAGCTTTTAGTCGCTATTAAAACATGGTTAGGCAATAGTCATGGTATATTTACAATTTCATTGTTAATCATACTGGTATTTAGTATTCAGTTAATATGGATCACAGGTGAGACAAGATACCCGATTGGTTTTTTGTTTTTATTATTAGGTTATTTGCTCGGTTGGCAACGTACATTTTGGCGAAAATTGCATCTTAATTTAACGCCTTTATCTGTTTGCTACATAATAATTTCAATGTGCTTTTTAGTACTGTACAACGTGTATTACCTTGAAATTATCAAAGGAAGAAGTATTCCACTTGTATTTGAAGTTTTGAGTTTATTTTTATACAGCGCAATGCGTGTGTTTGGCGTATTATTAATCCTTTCATTAGGGTATTGTTTTTTACGTACTCGATCATCAAAATTAACGTACTTTAACGAGGCAGTATATCCACTATATATTTTGCATCAGACCGTCATTTTACTTGTAGGTTATTATTTAACTCAATTATCCTTAGGCGGTGCGATTGAGGCGCTAATACTTATAATGTCTACAGTAATAGTGTGTTTTGCTTTATTTGAGGTGATCAGGCGTGTTGACATTATACGACCATTTTTCGGTTTAAAAATGCAAAAACAGTATCAAAAAAATACGAGATTCCTTGGCTATTGTGCTGGTATTTTATTAGTTAGCCCATTAGTGCTCCAGCTCATCTTTTAACATGTACTTGTCGTATCAACGATAGATTGATGCGACGTTATGCGATACATGAACCTCTACAATGATTTAGCGTTATATTACGATATAGCGCTAAAATTTCTTGCTATTAGACTAAAGTGTCGACAATTAATATGGCTGTACACTTGAAATAGTTTGTATATACGTTATCATCCTGACATTCATTTAAAGATTGTCGACAATTTATGCCAAACAATAACCCAACACATCGACAAGCCATCACAACGGCAGATAAAGTTTTTCAACAATTACAATTTGCCATTGTTGAAGGTGAGATTGTCGCTGGTAGTAAAATTAGTGAACCTGAATTAGCAAAACGCTTTGATGTAAGTAGGGCTACACTCAGGGAGGCATTAAATCGCTTAGAAAAATGTCACTTAATTGAGCGTAAACCCAATGTTGGAGCTCGCGTTGTGGAGTGCACGATCGTTGGCTTATTAGAAATTTACCAAGTACGAGAAGCACTCGAAGGAATGGCTTGTCGATTAGCAGCAGAAAATATGACAAAAGATGAAATTGTCGACATGCAAGCTATGCTTGATATGCACGCGAAATCACAGGCACTAAAAGACGGCATTGCTTATTATCAAGAAGAAGGTGATCTTGATTTTCATTATAAGGTCATCTTAGCAAGCCATAATCGGCAGTTAATCGACTTGCTTTGTGGTCAACTATACCACTTGGTGCGTATGTATCGAATTCAGTTTGGTATGAATAGCCCAAGGGCGACCAAAGCCTTTAATGAGCACGCAAATATATTACAAGCCATTATTGATGGTGATGGCGAATTAGCAGAAATGTTGATGCGAAGACACATCGGCGCATCACGTAGGAATATCGAAGAAAAAATAAAGCAATTAGCAAAGACATAATTCATACATTAGCAAGTGAGGAGCTCACGATGTCTACTACATTATCACCTGGCGCTAAATTTCGTCAGGCAATTAAAAATAATAAACCTTTACAAGTGGTAGGTACAATAAATGCCTATTGCGCCATGATGGCTGAACAATTGGGTCATCAAGCAATTTATTTATCAGGTGGTGGTGTGGCAAACGCATCTTATGGTTTACCTGATTTAGGAATGACATCATTAAATGACGTGATTGTTGACGTTCAACGCATTACTGCTGCATCAAGTTTGCCTTTATTGGTTGATATCGACACAGGTTGGGGCGGAGCATTTAACATTGCCAAAACGATTAGAGACATGGAAAAGGCGGGCGCGGCAGCTGTACATCTAGAAGACCAAGTTGCGCAAAAACGTTGTGGCCATCGCCCAAATAAAGAAATTGTCTCAACAGAAGAAATGGTCGACCGTATCAAGGCTGCAGTTGATGCCCGTACAGATAAAGACTTCTTTATCATGGCGCGAACAGATGCGTTTGCCCAAGAAGGTCTAGAAAAAGCACTTGAACGTGCTAAAGCTTATGTTGCTGCAGGTGCAGATGGCATTTTTGCAGAAGCCGTGAAAACAGAAGAACATTATCGTGCCTTTACTGAAGCGTTAGATGTGCCGGTATTAGCAAATATTACTGAATTTGGCCAAACAGAATTATGGAACAAAGAACAATTAGGTGAGTGGGGTTGTGCTTTGGTGTTGTATCCATTATCTGCGTTTAGAGCGATGAACAAAGCCGCAGAATCTGTTTATAAAACATTGCTATCTGATGGCGATCAAAAGGCTGAGATTGATAACATGCAAACACGAATGGAGTTGTATGATTACCTTGGCTATCACGAGTATGAAAAGAAACTCGATTCATTATTTGCTGAAGGTAAGAACAAATAATTTAATAAAATTAAAATAAGTACACAGCACCAAAAGAAAAGTGAGGAAAGAATATGACTGATAAGAAACTAAGTGGCGCTGGTCTGCGCGGACAAAGCGCTGGTGAAACAGCATTATGCACCGTTGGTAAAACAGGGGCAGGATTAACGTACCGTGGCTATGACATTAATGATCTTGCTGCAAATGCGCAATTTGAAGAAGTTGCCTACTTATTACTATACGGTAAATTACCTAACCAAACACAGTTAACAAATTATAAAGCAAGATTAAAAGGTTTTCGTGCTTTACCAGACGCTTTAAAAGCGGCGTTAGAATTAATCCCAGCATCAGCTCACCCAATGGATGTAATGAGAACCGGTTGTTCTATGTTGGGGAACCTTGAAACAGAAAATAGCTTTGATGAACAGTTAGATCATATCGATCGATTGTTAGCAATTTTCCCAGGGTTAATTAACTATTGGTATAACTTTAGTCATAACGGCATTCGTGTTGATGTAGAAACAGAAGCCGACTCAATTGCTGAACAATTTTTATGGACGCTTCACAATAAAAAACCTGAACCAATGCATGTTGATGTTATGCATGCATCGTTAATTTTATACGCAGAGCATGAGTTTAATGCGTCGACGTTTACGGCACGTGTTTGTGCGTCAACGCTTTCTGACATCCATAGCTGTGTAACAGGTGCGATTGGTTCATTAAGGGGGCCATTACATGGCGGTGCAAATGAAGCTGCTATGGATATGATCGAACAATGGCAATCAGCAGATGAAGCTGAAGACGCTATTATGGGTATGCTTGCACGTAAAGATAAAATTATGGGCTTTGGTCATGCCGTATATCGTGAATCAGATCCACGTAATGCCATTATTAAAACGTGGTCTGAAAAATTAGCAAAGCTTAATGGAGATACGCGCCTTTACGATGTATCAGAACGGTGTGAAGCGGTAATGTGGCGAGAGAAAAAGCTTTTTTGTAATGCAGATTTTTTCCATGCTTCAGCCTACAATTATATGGGTATTCCTACGAAGCTGTTTACACCAATATTTGTTTGTTCACGTGTTTCTGGCTGGACAGCGCACGTAATGGAGCAACGCGAAAATAATCGTATTATTCGCCCATCGGCTGATTATACAGGCCCAGAATCGATGCCATGGGTTGCTATAGCAGACCGCGATTAATTGCATTGCTTACATATGTTTAATTTATATGGCAGCTAACGTGCTGCCATTGCTAATTTTGTGGACCATGTTATGAACTACGAATACCGCAAACCTTTACCCGATTTTTCTTTGTCGGGAGTTCCAATTGATTTCTTTGATACGCGAGCTGCTGTAGAAGCAATTAAGCCAGGTAGCTATGCAACTCTACCTTATACTGCTCGTGTATTAGCAGAGCAACTTGTACGTAAATGTGATCCGAATTCACTACAAGATGCGTTATCGCAAATCGTGAATGGTAAAAGAGACCTAGACTTTCCATGGTATCCAGCACGTGTTGTTTGTCATGATATATTAGGGCAAACCGCATTAGTGGATCTTGCAGGTCTTCGCGATGCTATTGCAGAGCAAGGTGGAGATCCAGCAAAAGTCAACCCAGTGGTGCCAACACAATTAATTGTAGATCACTCGCTTGCGGTTGAAGCAGCAGGGTTTGACCCAGACGCTTTCGAGAAAAATCGCGCTATTGAAGATCGACGAAATGAAGATCGCTTTCACTTTATCGAATGGACCAAAACGGCCTTTAAAAATGTTGATGTGATTCCTGCGGGTAATGGCATTATGCATCAAATTAATCTCGAAAAAATGTCACCTGTTATTCAGTTAAGAGATGGTGTCGCATTTCCTGATACTTGCGTTGGCACCGATTCTCACACTCCGCATGTAGATGCTTTAGGGGTTATAGCAATTGGTGTTGGCGGTTTAGAGGCTGAAACTGTCATGCTAGGTCGACCATCTATGATGCGATTGCCAGATATTGTCGGTGTAAATCTAGTTGGGCAACGACAACCAGGTATTACAGCGACCGATATTGTTTTAGCAATCACTGAATTTCTTAGAAATGAAAAAGTGGTTGGGGCTTATTTAGAGTTTTTTGGTGATGGCGCACGTAGCTTGTCTATTGGCGATCGCGCTACGATTTCTAATATGACGCCAGAATATGGCGCATCAGCTGGCATGTTTTACATTGATGAGCAAACGATAGATTACCTCAAAATAACAGGTAGAGAGCCAGAGCAAGTAGCGCTTGTTGAAACTTATGCGAAACATACTGGTTTATGGGCTGATGATCTAAAAGATGCACATTATGAGCGTGTATTAACCTTTGATTTATCATCTGTAGGGCGTAATATGGCGGGTCCCTCTAATCCTCATCGCCGATTAGCTACATCTGATCTTTCTTCAAAAAATATTGCGAAAAATCTAGCTGATTGCCAAGCACAAGAAGCTAAAGGCGAAATGCCTGACGGTGCCGTAATTATTGCCGCTATTACCTCTTGTACTAATACTTCTAACCCAAGGAATGTTGTTGCCGCTGGTCTAGTTGCAAAGCGCGCTAATGAACTTGGATTAGTACGTAAACCTTGGGTTAAAACTTCCTTTGCACCTGGTTCTAAAGTTGCGAAACTTTATTTGGAAGAAGCAGGATTGTTGACGGAATTAGAAAAACTTGGTTTTGGTATTGTTGCCTATGCATGTACAACGTGTAACGGCATGTCTGGTGCATTAGCGCCAGATATTCAGCAAGAGATTATCGATAAGGATTTATATGCTACAGCAGTATTGTCAGGTAATCGTAATTTTGATGGTCGTATTCACCCTTATGCGAAACAAGCTTTCTTAGCATCGCCACCTTTAGTTGTTGCTTATGCGATTGCTGGCACCATGCGTTTTGACATTGAGCAAGATATTTTAGGGACAGATAACGCTGGTAATAGCATTACCTTAAAAGACCTATGGCCAACGGATGAAGAGATTGACGATATTGTAAATCGTTGTGTAAAACCGGAACAGTTTAAAAAGATTTATACACCAATGTTTGATTTAGGCTCTTTCGAACCAGCGAAAAGCCCACTTTACGATTGGCGAGAAATGTCTACCTACATAAGACGTCCGCCTTATTGGGAAGGTGCATTAGCTGGCGAGCGAACCATGAAAGGCATGCGTCCACTTGCAGTATTAGGTGATAACATTACTACGGACCATTTATCTCCCTCTAATGCCATTATGTTAGATAGTGCAGCGGGTGCTTACCTCGATAAAATGGGGTTGCCTGAAGAAGATTTTAACTCCTATGCTACACATCGCGGTGATCATTTAACGGCACAGCGAGCAACATTTGCAAATCCAAAATTATTTAATGAAATGGTTTGTGATGATAACGGTGACGTAATACAAGGATCACTCGCTCGAATAGAACCTGAGGGTGTTCAAAGCCGCATGTGGGAAGCAATCGAAACCTACATGAAACGTAAACAACCGTTAATTATTATTGCAGGCGCTGATTACGGTCAAGGTTCCTCAAGGGATTGGGCTGCTAAAGGGGTTAGACTTGCAGGCGTAGAAGTCATTGTTGCAGAAGGTTTTGAACGAATTCATCGCACGAACTTAATTGGTATGGGTGTATTGCCACTTGAGTTTACCAATGGCGAAACGCGTAAAACATATGGTATTGATGGTACAGAAACCTTTGATGTTAAAGGGGAAACTTCAGCTGGTGGCAATATGATCGTTATCATGCACAGAACCAATGGCGAGCAAGTTGAAATACCAGTTAAATGTCGTCTAGATACTGCGGAAGAAGTAACTGTTCATCGTGCTGGTGGCGTACTACAAAAGTTTGCTAATGACTTTTTAGAATCTAATACGTAGTAAAAGATAACAATCCTTGTAGAGGCGACTTTGGTCGCCTTTTTAACAGTTAGTTGAAGAACTTTACACACTTCTTCGTTATTTCTTGGGCATATCATTTCGAGGAAGTGCAACGATTATGGAGAACAATATGTCTTTTCCTGGACAAATCAAAATTCCTGCTACCTATATGCGTGGTGGCACATCTAAAGGTGTTTTTTTTAATCTACGTGATTTACCTGAAAACTGTCAGGTAGCAGGTAGTGCGAGAGACAACTTATTGTTGCGTGTCATTGGTAGCCCTGATCCTTATGGTAAACAAACAGATGGCATGGGCGGTGCGACGTCAAGCACAAGTAAAACTGTTATTCTCGCTAAAGCAGACAGTTCAGATCATGATGTCGACTATTTGTTTGGTCAAGTCGCTATTGATAAAGCGTTTGTTGATTGGTCAGGAAATTGTGGAAATTTAACAGCTGCAGTTGGTGCATTTGCTATCTATGCAGGCTTAGTTGATAAGAGTAATATCCCTGAAAACGGTATTTGTACTGTTCGAATTTGGCAGAAAAATATAGGTAAAACCATTGTTTCTCATGTGCCTATTACTAATGGACAAGTGCAAGAAACAGGAGACTTTGAACTTGATGGTGTAACGTTTCCAGCGGCAGAAGTACCTGTTGAGTTTATTGCACCTGTCGACCCTAGTGAAGCAATGTTCCCTACAGGTAACATTATAGATGAACTTGAAGTGCCTGGTATTGGGGTATTACAAGCGACCATGATTAATGCAGGTATTCCAACAATTTTTATAAACGCGGAAGAAATAGGTTATACCGGCACAGAGTTGCAGGATGACATTAATAACAATGAACATAAATTGGCTGATTTTGAAAAAATTCGTGCCTATGGTGCGTTAAAAATGGGGTTGATTACGACCATAGATGAGGCACAAAATAGACAACATACGCCTAAGGTTGCATTTGTAGGAAAGCCTTTGTCTTATATAGCGTCTAGTGGCAAGCAAATAGCAGCCAATGAAATTGATTTAAATGTGCGGGCATTATCTATGGGTAAATTACATCATGCAATGATGGGGACTGCTGCTGTAGCTATAGGTGCAGCAGCGGCAATACCAGGTACGATTGTTAATTTGGCCGCCGGCGGAGGTGATCGTGAAAACGTAAATTTTGGTCATCCGTCAGGTATGTTAAAAGTTGGCGCGTCTGCAAGCTATACTGATGGATCGTGGTTCATTGAAAAAGCCACGATGAGTAGAAGTGCACGCATATTGATGGAAGGTTGGGTAAGGGTGCCATCAGACAGCTTTTAGTTCATTGAATTTTCCGGTTCAAAGCAACCAAAAAGAATAGCGGTAATTACTTTTGATTACAGTTATTCTTTATTGGTTCAAGTAGGCTAAAATGTCATTAAAGGGTAAGTAGTGCCATTTTCTTTATATGTTTGGTTTAACAAGGCTGATTTAAAAAGGAGTTGAAATGCAATTGATTGCTTTTGTTCGTATATCTTGCCTTTTTTTGATGTCCCTATCGAGTTATGCAAGTGAATTAACAGTTCCTGCAAATATTAAAGTGCTGCAAGTCAATGATGAGCATTTTTCGATGGACTTGTTTGACAGAAGTACAACACATCAGCTTAAAAAAGGCAGAAACGAATTACATTTTCAGTATAAAGAGTTAATTGAGGATGTTGAAAATGATGACCACACGACCATTTACTCTAAACCTTTTGTGGTTTTACTTACCTTAGATACTATTCAACGTCTAACATTGCAAGTACCAAGTTTTGAGAATGAACAAGATATTCGTTTGTTTGCAAAACAGCCTACTGTACGCATTGTTAATGACGACCAACAAGAGATTGATATTTATCAGCAGGATTTGAAACGCTTTCAAACGCAACAAGACGTTAATTTGACCTTACAAAAAAGTCGTTCATATCCACAAACTCAACAACAGGATTTACTTAATGTGGTATCAGAAAATAAGGCTGATAAACCCCATTCAGATTCCATTCATCATTTGAACGATACTATGCCACTTACTATGCTCCATTATTGGTGGCAACATGCGTCAAAACAGCAAAGAGCTGAGTTTTTGCGTGAAATAAATCGAGATTTAGAAAAAGGAAAGTAGTATGAAATCACTGGCAAAAGTATGTGTAATATTGACCATTTTTACTTCAGCAATTACATATGCAGATGAAGGCATTGAGGTTGTAGGCAAAGCACAAGTTAAGGCACACCCCGATCAGTTTTCATTAACTATTAGTATTAAAGAACGTGGTATAGCGGCGAGCAAAGTAAAACAAATTGTTGACAACAAGAGTCAACAAGTTATCGAAATGTTTGTCAAACAAGGGGTTTCAGAGTCTCATATTGATTCTTCAATGTTACACATGTATCCCATTTATGAAAAACCAGAAATAACACTATCTAAGGCTGAAATTGAGCGTCACGTAAACAAACAAAATCAAGTGAACCTACCTGTTAATATGCAACAACAAAAAGTGCAAAAAGTGAGATTGTTTGATGTTGCTCGTACTATTTCGGTAAAACTAAATTCATTAGCGCAATATGATCGAGTGTTAGAGCACTTAGTAAAAATTGGCGTTAGTAATATTTCGCCCATTGAACTAGGGTTTAGCGATCCTGAAGCGCTTTATACTAGCGCATTACAAAAAGCGATTGATAATGCCAAAAGTAAAGCGAACGACATCGCAAAACAATTGGGCGTTTCTGTTGGCACAGTCATTTCAATCAAAGAAACAGGTTATCACGCACCATCTGTTTATCGTATGTCAATGATGGAGTCTAAAGCTGGCTTTAGTTCGCAGGCAACAGAACGCGCAATTTCTGCACAAGTTGTCATCACATTTCAAATTATTTTATAGAATTGTTATTTATTTCCATAGAACTGCACATAAAGCTTTAACTTAAGGTGTTATCAAGGTATGTTATGCCAATTTTCAGGGCTGACGTGATAGAATGTCGAAAGTTGAATTATACCAACAGTTGAAACTTCAGGTTTCAGCGTTAATAAGTACGGAACATGATATGATCGCCAACATGGCTAATATCAGTGCCTTATTATTTGAGCAATTAACTGAGATTAATTGGGTTGGATTTTATCGAGTCGTTGAAAATGAACTTGTATTAGGTCCATTTCAAGGTAAAGTTGCGTGTATACGCATTCCTATTGGTAAGGGCGTTTGTGGTACCGCAGTGTCAGAAGCTAAGACTCAGCGAATTGCGGATGTACACCAATTTAGCGGTCATATAGCGTGTGACGCCGCAAGTAACGCTGAAATAGTGATCCCAATTCAATATCAAGGTAAAGTAGTGGCTGTGCTTGATATTGACAGTCCAAGCTTTAATCGGTTTGATCACGAAGACCAACAAGGCTTAGAAGCACTCGTTAATGAGTTTGAAAAAACCTTATTAGTTGAGCAACGATAGATATGAAAGAACTCGTGATAATACACGACTATCTTGTTTCTGAAGAAGTTGTCGGGGATTGGGACGGCAATGAAGAGCAAGTTACAGAGAATATTAATCAGCTTTATCATACACTCTATGATTTTGCAGAAGAGGATATTGATCCTGCAGAGTTAGGTGAACTTTTAGAACTCATCTGGCAACATTGGATTGGGCAAGACGCATTAGCAGAGTTAACGCATGATGATATCATTGATTGGTGTCATCATTTACTTACGAATCGTGATCAATATTTAAACGAATAAATTTATTAATTAAGTAGTTATTATGGAAACGAAAACTGAAACAGAAGCGGCATCAACACAGGCTGCAGAAACTGAAAACAAACGAACAAGCGCAAAAGAAATTATTGCTTACTTAGCAGAGAAGTTTCCTGCTTGTTTTTCTGTTGAAGGCCCAGCAAAACCTTTGAAAATTGGTATTTTTCAAGAGCTCGCAGAACGTTTAGATGGTGACGATGTGGTCAGTAAAACACGTTTACGTCAAGCATTAAGACATTACACAAGCAGCTGGCGTTACCTCAAAGCAATTAAACTAGGTTCACAACGTATTGATGTTGATGGCAATGAAGTGGCGGAAATCGATCAAGAGCAAGCTGACTACGCGGCCAAAACATTAAAAGAGAGCCAAGAAAAGTTTGGTAACAAAAATCCTAAAGACAGCCTCAAGAAAAAGCCTTATAAAGGTAAGTCTACTGATACTAAGGGTTTGCAGACAAAACACAAAGCTAAAGATAAAGCGAAATTTAAAGGTGTTAGTTCTTCTAAACGTGCACAAACTAAACCAGCCGCTAAACTTAAGCCTGTAGACGTAAATAATATTAATGTTGGCAAAGCCGTGAAAGTTCAATTAGGTAATGCACCTATGGACGCTGTAATTACCGAAGTATCAGGTGATGATATTTCAGTGCAACTTAGTTCAGGAATGGTTGTCAAAACACAGGTTAAGAACATATACATTGAATAATTTGGAGAAGCAAGCATGCTAAAAATTTGTCGTACCGCACTTGCCATATCATTAACGTTTTCTAGCGTTAGTCTTTTTGCATACACCGTTGACAAAGAGGCTCCTCTGCCCATACTAACGCCAGAGAGTCAGCATGCTGTCTCCAGTAAGAGAATTGCCGCTAAATTTTCCCGCTCTCATTATAAAACTATCAAGATTGACGATGCTCTTTCTGAGCAAATATTTGATCGCTATATTAAGCAATTAGATTATGGACGAAATGTTTTTCTTGCCAGTGATATAGCAGAGTTTGAACAGTATCGTGAGTCTTTTGATACTGTCGTTGCCCGTGGTAAGCTAGATATTCCTTATCAAATATTTAATTTGAACTTACAAAGACGACTAGAACGTTATGAATATGCGTTGAGTCTTTTAGAAAAACCTTTTGATTTTACTAAAGATGAAACGTATACCTTCGATAGAGAAGAAGAGCCATGGCCGGAAACCGAGAAGGCACTTAACGAGTTATGGCGCTTAAAAGTTAAATATGATGCTTTAAATCTAACCTTAACCGGTAAAGAGTGGGATAAAGTCAAAGAAATTCTGACAAAACGATATAACTATGCCATCAAACGTTTAAAACAAAGCGAAAGTGAAGACGTTTTTCAACTTGTGATGAACAGTTTTGCTCGCGTTGTTGAACCCCATACTTCTTATTTGTCGCCAAGAAATGCCGAACGTTTCCAAATGGAAATGAATTTATCGCTTGAAGGCATAGGCGCAGTATTACGTGCAGAAGAAGATTATACCGTTATACAAAGCATTGTTAGTGGTGGTCCAGCTGATAAGTCCAATCAGCTAAAACCGAAAGATCGTATTGTAGGCGTTTCTCAAGGTGATGATAAGTTTGAAGATGTTATTGGCTGGCGACTTGATGATGTTGTGGATCTTATTAAAGGTCCGAAGGGCACCAAGGTACGTTTGCAAGTATTACCAGGAAAGGCCGTTGACGAAGCAAGCATTAAAGTCGTTTCGATTGTTAGAGATAAGATAGTTTTAGAAGATCGCGCTGCTAAATCTGAGGTGCTTTATGAGAAGCCTGGTGATGAAACCAGCAAAAAATTAGGTGTTATCAATATTCCTAGTTTTTACAATGGTCTTTCTGCTCACGTAAAAAAAGAGATCGATAAATTAACCGCTCAAGAGGTTGAAGGTATCATTGTCGACTTAAGAGGTAATGGCGGTGGTTCATTAACTGAAGCAACATTATTAACAGGTTTGTTTATTGATCAGGGGCCGGTAGTTCAAATTCGTGATGGCGCCAACCGTATTTCTATTAACAGTGATAAAGACGGCGTTACCTTTTACGAAGGGCCATTAACAGTGATGGTTGACCGCTATAGCGCTTCGGCGTCTGAAATCTTTTCAGCAGCGATTCAAGACTATGGTCGTGGTGTAATTGTAGGTGAGCAAACTTTTGGCAAAGGTACGGTACAGCAACATCGCCCAATTGCCAGAATTTATGATATTAACGAACAGCCGTATGGTAGTATTCAATACACGATAGCAAAGTTTTATCGTATAAATGGCGGAAGTACACAACATAAAGGCGTGATACCTGATATTGCTTTTCCAACGGCAGTAGCACCGGAAGACTGGGGCGAAAGTAAAGAAGAAAACGCGTTACCATGGGACATGGTACCTAAAGCAAGCTATAAGTCGATTACCGATGTGTCTACGGATGTGGAGTACCTTACTTCGCTTCATCAAGAGCGTATTAAATCGAATAGAGAATTTAATTATTTACTCGATGATATTGTTGAATATCAAAAAGAAAAAGATAAAAAAGCAATCTCATTGAACTTAGCTGAACGCAAGGCTAAACGTGATGCACGAAAAGCAAAACAACTTGTTAGAACGAATGAACGTCTTGTAGCAATGGGCTTAGACAAAGTTGAAAATCTTGACGACTTACCGGATGAGCTTGAAGAGTTAGATCCATTATTAGAAGAAACGGCAAGAATTACCTTTGACTATGTTTCACTTGGCAAAGTGGCAAAAAAATAAGCAACACTGAGAATAATAAAGCCGCCTGTTAGGCGGCTTTATTATTTCTACTTGATGTTGTGTTTAATAAATATACAAATATGTCAGTAATTGCGCGCTCTAACCTATTTTTAACATAAACTACTTGCACTATGTCGCTAGTCACGGCATGTTATGCATGCAAACTTATAACTATAATTAAGTAAAATAAAGACAGTTTCTATGACAAACCAAAACCCCTATAAAGCACCATCTACGTTAGACTCTTTTATACCGATCGTAGTATTGATAGCGCTGCTTTCAGCGGCAGTAACTTATTTCTCAGATAACTCTTCCTACGGTCCAAACCAAATTGCACTCATGATTAGTATGGGCGTTGCTATTGTTATTGGTTTGCGTAATGGTCATACATGGAAAGAAATGGAAGATGCCATTGTTCGTGGTATTTCTTTATCATTGGGCGCCGTATTAATTTTACTCACCGTGGGGGCATTAATTGGTACTTGGCTATTGTCAGGTACAGTACCTACATTGATTTATTATGGTTTACAAATAATCGATCCTACTTGGTTTTATGCGGCTGCTTGTATCGTTTGCGGTATTGTCGCTATGAGTATAGGTAGTTCTTGGACAACGGCAGCAACCGTAGGGGTTGCTTTTATTGGTATTGCTGGCGGCTTTGAAATGTCTGCGGCGGTGACAGCTGGTGCTGTGATCTCTGGTGCTTATTTCGGCGACAAATTATCACCGCTTTCCGAGACAACTAATTTAGCGCCTGCTGTTGCAGGCAGTGAGTTGTTTGCTCATATCAAATATATGCTATGGACAACAATTCCTTCAATTTCTATTGCTTTGATATTATTTCTGATCATTGGATTTAATCATTCTTCTGTAGAAACAGGTACTGCAGAAAATATTCTTTCGCTAACTAATACGTTACAGGCGACCTATGATATTTCTATATTTAATTTAATTCCGCTTGTTGTTTTATTGGTATTGGCTTACAAAAAAATGCCTGCTTTTCCTGCTGTAGGTATAGGGGCGTTGATCGGCGGCATTTGGGCACTGTTCTTTCAACAGGATCTCATCTTAGCGATTGCGGGAGAGGAGCCTTCCGTCAGTACGGCTAATATCAAAGTTATTTGGACAGCGTTTTTTGATGGTATTGTGTTAAATACTGGTAATGAAGAGGTCGATCAATTATTAAGTCGAGGTGGCATGTCTAGCATGCTTAATACCATTTGGCTTGTTATATGTGCACTAAGCTTTGGCGCAGTGCTAGAACATCTTGGCATGTTGCGTAAGTTTGTTGAATCTATTTTATCTGCGGTTAAATCTACAGGTAGTTTAATTGCAAGTACGGTAGCAACATGTATTGGTACAAACTTAATTACTTCAGATCAATATATGGCTATTGTAATGCCAGGTAGAATGTATAAAGAAGAATACCAACGTCGAGGTTTATCTCCCTTAGTTTTAAGTAGAACACTTGAAGATTCTGGCACAATTACGTCTCCGTTAATTCCGTGGAATACGTGTGGTGCATTTATGTTTGCTACACTAGCCTTAGCAGATTATGAATATATTATGTATTGCTTTTTTAATCTTATTAATCCAATTATTGCTATTGCATATGGATACTTCGAATTTAAGATCAAAAAAATAGCAGAGGTATAACATTTAACGGGCATTGCCCGTTACAGACAAATAAAGCCTGTTAATTTCAAATAAGTTAACAGGTTTTTTTGATTTAGCGTAACCAAAGGAGAGCTTATGGCTTCGTCTCAAGCACGCATTCTCGCAGATTATCGTCCAAGTAGTTTTACCATCAATACTACACAACTTACATTTGAACTCGATGATCACCAAACTCGTGTTACCAATGTAATGCACATTGAGCGTGTAGATAAAGACGCGCCATACTTAACGCTTGATGGTGAACATCTATCGTTAGATGCTATTAGTATCAACGATAAACCATTAGCAGAGGCAAGTTTTCAAAAAGTAGATAATGGCTTACAAATTTCAATTTCACCAGAGTTAAACCAACTAACGTTAACGATTGTCACAACTATTGACCCTGTTAACAATACGGCATTAGAAGGCTTATATAAGTCTGGTGGTGCTTTTTGTACGCAGTGTGAAGCGGAAGGGTTTAGGCGTATAACGTATTACTTAGATCGCCCTGATGTAATGTCGACCTTTACCACTAAAGTTATTGCAAACAAAACTATGTATCCGTATTTACTCGCTAATGGTAATAAAATCGATCAAGGCAATATAGGTGCCGATAAACATTTTGTAGTTTGGCATGACCCATTCCCAAAACCCTGCTATTTATTTGCACTCGTCGCTGGTGACTTTGACTTGGTTACTGATCAATATCAAACCGCTTCAGGTAAGCATGTCACGCTTGAGATATTTGTTGATAAAGGCAACGCGAGCAAAGCCCATCATGCAATGGAGTCGTTAAAGCATTCGATGAAATGGGATGAAAATACGTTTGGTTTAGAATACGATCTTGATATCTACATGATTGTTGCCGTTGATTTTTTTAATATGGGGGCGATGGAAAACAAAGGCTTAAACATATTTAATAGCAAGTTTGTTTTGGCCGATCATGAAAGTGCGACTGATACAGATTATTTTAATATTGAAGCTGTTATTGCCCATGAATATTTCCATAATTGGACGGGGAACAGAGTAACGTGCCGAGATTGGTTTCAACTAAGCTTAAAAGAAGGTCTCACTGTATTTCGTGATCAACAGTTTAGTGCTGATATGAATTCAGCGGCAGTCACACGCATTGAAAATGTGAGTCACCTCAGAGCGATGCAATTCCCAGAAGATGAAAGCCCCATGGCTCATCCAATAAGACCTGAAAAAGTGGTAGAAATGAACAATTTTTATACCATGACAGTATACGAGAAGGGCGCTGAAGTTATTAGGATGATCCACACATTACTCGGTGAAGAGAAGTTTCGGTTAGGTATGGATCTTTACTTTAAGCGCTTTGATGGCATGGCTGTAACCTGTGATGATTTTGTTGATGCAATGGCTGATGCTTCAGGTATAGATTTAACACAGTTTAAATATTGGTATAGTCAATCAGGTACACCTATTTTACGCGTTAATGAATCGTTTAATAATGCAACAGGTGAACTGACAATATCGGTTTCACAAATTAATGAGCCAAGCGAACAACAATCCGTTAAGCATCATTTACACATTCCAATTCGTATCGAGCTAATTACTGACCATAATTCATCAGCCCACTTATTAGCATTAAAAGAAGAAACACAAACTTGGCGTTTTGATGGTTTTGAAAAAAAGCCAGTGGTAGCGTTTCTGTCAAATTTCTCTGCACCAGTAAAAGTTCATTTTGAGCAACCAGACGAAGAACTTATTGCCATAATGAAACAAGCAGAGGATGATTTTAATCGTTGGGATGCGGGCCAGACATTATTAACAAGGTATATTACTCGACTTGTGAAAGATGATTCATATTCTTTGCCAGTCGATATTGTTACTACGTATAAGTATTTACTTGATTCTACTCTTGATCCCGCGCTAAAAGCCGTGGCATTAAAGTTACCATCGTTTGATGAAGTATCAGTAAACCTTGAACAGGTAGATCCACAAAAAGTAATTGCCGCAATTAAAACCGTTGAAGCCTTTATTGCACATAATTTAGAAAATGAATTGCTTGAAATATATCTAGGTTTCGCAGATATACCGTATGCAAATAAGGGTAAAGATATTGCTCAAAGATCACTCAAAAATACCTGTTTATATTACTTATCAAAGCTAAGTAATCATCAGTTATTATTAAGTAGGCAATACAATCATTCTGATAACATGACTGATACATTAGCGTCACTTAATGCTTCTGCAATGCATAATACGGGTGTATTCGATAATTTAATGTCGGGTTTCGAAGCTAAATGGCAAGATACGCCGCTTGTAATGGACAAATGGTTTAGCTTACAAGCCGTTGCTGACAGAGAAGACATTTTTCATGTGTTAGCAACAATGGAGCAACATGAGCTGTTTACTCTTAACAACCCAAATAGAGCACGTGCTTTAATTGGTGCATTTAGCCATCGAAATCCGAAACATTTTTATCAGGAAAGTGGCAAAGGATATCAATTTCTTGCTAAACATATTAAAACGTTAAACAAAATTAATCCTCAAATCGCTTCTCGGTTATTAACACCATTAATTCAGTACAAGCGTTTTAATGAGCATCATAAAAACCTTATGTTAAATGCTTTAAAAGAGATTGCAGCAATTGATGATTTATCAAGAGATTTGAAAGAAAAACTGGATGCAGCCTTAAATTAATGCAACGTTTTTATTTTTTTATCAATATTACAGCGTATGAATTTCTTCCTTATTATCAGGGAAGAGTAAAAGATATTGTTGTTACATCTGAGCAGGGACAACGTATTCAATTTCCCGCAATGCACCTAAGAAGCTATCTAACACCAACCGGAATTATGGGGCGATTTTGTTTAGAAACGGAAAACAAAAAGTTTGTCTCATTAAAAAAGTTAACGTGAATAGAGTTATTGCTTTAAACAGTGGTCAGACCATCCGATGTTTTAAAACGGCTAGAATGTTTATGGATAACCTTGTGAAAATAGTTCGTTGATAACTAAAGCTGGATGTTTGTCATGCTGTTTTAAACGGTTGTTTTAAACAGGTGAGTGTAATTATGGTTGAGTTGTATACAAGTCTTTAAAATTAGGGAGATTTATTCGCTATTTTTACACTTGCCTCAGTGGTAAAATGATGCAATTATTGTTTTATACTACACTGATGATGAAGTTAACATTCACAATCAAATGTAGATTGTTGACCGTAGGAAAAATAGCGTTAACACTCAAAGCATAAAAAATGAAATAAAAACAATAATATTGCCGTTTCGAGTCTGGGGAGAAAAAAATGAAACGTAGCCCTTTAAAACGATTTTGTAAAAAGCCGTTATCGGTAGGAATAGCGGCAGCTATCTTATCGACAGTTGCTAGTCAATCAACGGCTGGTAATTATGAACTTGGCGATTTTGATATTCGATTTACTTCAAAATTTTCAGTTGGTGCAAGTTGGCGAGTTGAAGACCGTAACTGGCGTGATAACGTTGGTATTTCAAATAATTTGAAAAACGGTTTAGACTTTTCAAACTACCATCCTATTTTGAACCCCACTCCTACGTCCAATACCATTTGGCAAGGACAAGGCAGTTATTCAAATAATGGTGACCTTGGTAATTTAAATTTCGATTCGGGCGAAATGTTTTCACAATTGTTCAAAGGTACCCACGAATTAGAAATAAAGAAAGATAACTGGGGTGTATTCCTCCGTGGTATGTACTTTTATGATTTTGAAATGTCAGATGGCGATCGCGCGTGGAATAATACTGCATCAGGTGCGAGCAATGATCCTTGTCGCGATAGCAAAGCTAAAGAACAAGTGTGCCAAGATGTAAGATTATTGCATGCATACTTTTTTGGTGATTATTACATTGATGATATGCCATTTTCGTTACGTATCGGTCAACAGACAATTGGATGGGGTGAAGGGTTACTCATTTCTCACGGTATTAGTGAGATCAACCCAATTGATATTTCTCGCGTGAAAGCACCGGGAGCCGAATTAACAGAAGCTTTTATTCCATTTGGTGCAGTTTGGGGCTCTTTAGGGGTTACTGAAGATTTTAGTGTAGAGATGTTTTATCAATACGCGTGGGAAGAAACCATTTTACCAGCACCAGGTACTTATTTCTCTACAAATGACTTTGCTGGTGACGGTGGCCGCTACAATAACGTACAACTTGGCTTTACAGGTAATCCAGATATGGATCTTGATTATGTAATTGCTGGATTGAACGAAATAGGTGGCATGTTAAATTCAGGTGATCCAGCGATGATTGCTGGTGCAAGTGCTGGATATTTAGCGTACCCAACAAAGATCACCTTGAAAGGGCCTGGCGCTAAGGGCGTAAATGCACCGGATGACGGTGGGCAGTACGGTGTTCGATTCTCTTGGTTCCTACCTGATTTCAATGATACAGAATTAAGTTTATATCATATTAATTATCATAGTAGACGCCCAGTTTTTAGTGGTATTACCGCAAACTTTACCACGGAAGCTGTAATGCAAGACTTAGCAATGTTGAAAGATACAACAATTACTGAGAAAAACTATACTGATTTACATGCGTTTTCTAAAGTACAACTTGATTACCCTGAAGATATTAAACTTTATGGTTTAAGTTTTAATACGTCAATTGGTGGCTTTGCTGTCGCAGGTGAAATGTCTCACCGTCAAGATGAACCATTACAAATAGATGATGTTGAATTGTTATTCGCTGCAATGCCACAGCAATTAGCACACCCTGATTCTATTAGCTTTAGACCTGAATTAGACGGTATTTCTCAAATGCCTGTTTTTGAGCCAGGTAAAAAAGCTAACGGGTTTATCTTAACTGATACAACGCAGGCACAGCTAATATTTTCAAAATTTTGGGGACCTAGCTTAGGTGCAGACCAGTTTACCTCATTATTGGAAGTGGGTGGTATACGTATTCACGATATGCCAAGCGAAGATGAGCTGCGTTTAAATGGTCCAGGTACTGCTAGGAATGGTGGTATTGAAGGAAAAGAAGGGCTAGAAATGGCTATTCAAGGTGGTGTTGAAACAAACCCATTTCCTGATGACTTTGCTTGGGGCTATCGCTTAGTAACCAAGCTTGATTACAACAATGTATTTGCCGGTGTAAATATTTCACCAAGAATTGTGTTTTCACACGATGTGAGTGGAATTACACCTGATCCGTTGTTCTTGTTTGTTGAAGATAGAAAATCAATCAGTGCAGGTGTCACGTTTGATTATCAAAGCCGCTGGTCGGCTAATATTTCCTATAACGGCTTTTGGGGTGGTGTAGGAACTACAAATAAGATGGAAGATAGAGACTACGTGTCGTTTAATGTTAAATATTCTTTATAAGGGCAAAACAAGATGAAGAAAACAACCTTATTATCTCTTGCTGTTAGTCTTGCGTTTGCAACCAGTGCACAAGCAAAAGTTGATGAACAACAAGTTAAGAAATTATCAAATGAATTAACGCCTTTTGGTGCTGTTCGTGGAGCAAGTGCTGATGGTAGTATTCCAGCTTGGAATGGTGGTATTACTACACCTCCTTCTGGTTACAAGCCAGGTATGCATCATCCAGATCCGTTTCCACAAGATAAAATTCTTTATACGGTAACGGCTGAAAACATTGATAAATACAAAGATATATTAACGCCAGGTCAAGTGAAATTGTTTGAGACGTATCCTAGTACGTTTAAAATGAACGTATACCAAACTAGGCGTACTGCATCATATCCACAACATGTCTATGATGAAACGTTAAAAAATGCTGCTCGCAGTGAGCTTATCCAAGATGGTAATGGTATTACTCAAGCTGCCGTTGGCATTCCATTTCCTATTCCTGCAAATGGTTTAGAAGCAATTTGGAACCACATTCTTCGTTACCGTGGCGAAGCACTAACACGTGAAGGTGGGCAGGTCATGCCGACAGCGTCTGGTGATTATACGTATATTGGCTTTGACGAACAATTGATGATCCCATACGGTGTAAAAGGTGCGTCTCCTGAAGAATTAGAAGAGAGTAACATACTGTTTATGTTTAAACAGAAGGTTACAGAGCCTGATTCTCGCGTTGGTACGGCATTATTGGTTCATGAAACGATGGATCAAATCAAAACGGAACGTCAAGCGTGGATATATAACAAAGGTATTGGTCGAGAGCAAAAAGCGCCAACCGTTGCTTATGATGCCCCAGGTACAGCTTCAGATGGTTTAAGAACCACTGATGACTTTGATATGTTTAATGGTGCGCCGAATCGTTATACATGGACACTAAAAGGTAAACAAGAGCTTCTGATTCCTTATAACGATTATCGTTTACACAGTGACAAGCTAAAATATGAAGATATTATTCAAGCGGGCCACATTAACCCTGAATATGTGCGTTATGAAAAGCACCGTGTCTGGGTTGTTGAAGCTAACTTAAAAGAAAATACGCGTCATATTTATAAGAAGCGTGTATTCTTTATCGATGAAGATAGCTGGCAAATTGCAGTAACTGATATCTACGATGATCGTGATGAAATGTATCGTGTAGGAATGGCACATGGTATTAATTACTATGAAGTACCAACACATTGGTCAACATTAGATGTATTTCACGATTTACAATCTAAACGCTATATTGCTATTGGTTTAGATAACGAACACAAAATGTATGACTTTTCAGCTAAACTTAGAAAATCGAAGTTTAGATCTAGAGCGTTACGTATTGAGAACAGATAATTTTATTATCAACGAGTAAACGGCTGGCTAAATGCCAGCCTTTTTTGTAACAAGGGTTAAAAGGTTTTTCATGATAAGAATTTTGGTAACGGTCTTGGTTTTAATCTCAAGTGCTTCACATAGCCAGCAAGTGACTAAACCGGCCATAATGTCAGCAATGGCACCTAACAAGTTGCTGTTAGATGTTACTGCTGTTGATAATAAATTTTTTATCGCGGTTGGAGAACGAGGCCACATTATTCGTGGTACTTCTATAGAATCAGTTGAACAAATGCCAGTACCAGTACAAACAACACTCACTGGCGTTGTTATGGTAAATGAGCAGGTTGGTTGGGCTGTTGGTCATGACAGTTTGATTTTACACACCGCAGATGGCGGTAAAAGCTGGCAAATTCAACAATACTTACCAAGTCAGCAAAAACCGCTGATGGACGTGGTATTTAAAAACGAAAAGGAAGGTGTTGCAATAGGTTCATATGGCTTGTTTTATCGTACGTATGATGGTGGTAATACATGGGAACGCGAATACCATGTGTCTTTATTATCTGATGAAGATAAAGAATATCTCGATGACCTCAAGCAAGAAGATGAGCAAGCGTACTTAGATGAGCGCGCAAATATATTGCCACACTTTAACCGAATTTACCTTGATGGGCGCACTACATATTTAGTTGGCGAGTTAGGTTTGATAGCCAAAAGTAATGATTTTGGTAAAACATGGCAACGCTTTGAAGAAATTTATCACGGTTCGTTTTACGATATTATCAGAACGCAACAAGGTAATTTGTTAACGGTGGGCTTACGTGGAAATGTATTTAGAACATTACAAAATGGCATGCCATGGAATAACAGCAAAACTGGTGTGACTGCGTTATTGAATGACATCATATTAGGTGGAGAAAATATTATTTATATTGTTGGAAATAATGGCGTGTTATTAGTAAGTGATGATGATGGTGTTACTTTCAAACAACGTATACAGTCAGATGGAAAAGCGATATTAGCAGGAGTGATGTTCAACAATGAGCTTATAGTCGCTTCAGAAGTTGGCATTAAATTAATACAGGTATCTAAATAGCATGAATGTAGATTCGTTTATCAGTCGCATTGAAGTCAGTGTATTTAGAAAGCGTGGTATTGTATTAGCGCTTTTTGCGATGATTACTGCTTTTCTTGTTTTCCAAGCTTCACAAATTAAACTCGATGCAGCGTTCACTAAGAATATTCCATTAAATCATGAGTACATGCAAACGTATCTAAAGCATCGAGAAAATTTCGGTGGTGCGAATAATGTACTTATTTCCGTTTGTCATAAAGAAGGGGATATCTTTAACCAGGAATTCTTTTCAGCCTTGAAAGGTGTGCATGATCAACTGTTCTTTATTCCTGGCGTAAACCGCACACAAGTTCAATCGTTATTCTCGCCAAGTACTCGATTTGTTGAAGTGGTTGAAGATGGCTTTGCAGGTGGTCCTGTCGTTCCAGCAGATTTTCAACCAACGCCTGAAGGCTTAGCTATTGTCAAAGGCAATATTGAAAAGGCAGGTATCGTTGGTCGAATAATTGCCGATGATTATAGTTGTGCAATGGTAAAAGCGACCTTGATGGAACACCATCCAGAAACAGGTGAGAAGCTCGACTCTATTGCACTAGCTGATAAATTAGAAAACGACGTTAGAAAGCCATTTGAAAAAGGCAATATTACCGTTCATATCATTGGTTTTACTAAAATGGTAGGTGATGTAGCTGACGGTGCGAAGGGGGTAGTAACATTCTTCGGCGTTGCTATTGTAATTACTGCGGTGATGGTCTTTTTGTTTTCTCGCTCCTTATCGTTAACGCTATTACCTATCGCGTGTTCAATTGTTGCTGTTATTTGGCAAATGGGCATATTATCGACGTTAGGCTTCGGTCTAGATCCCATGTCAATTTTGGTGCCATTTCTTGTGTTTGCCATAGGGGTAAGTCACGGCGTTCAAATGATCAATGCGGTGGGTAAGCGTGTAGCAAATGGTTTTTCTACTAAAGCTGCAGCTCAGTTCAGCTTTCGATCGCTTGTTGTGCCCGGTGTAGCGGCATTATTATCAGACACTGTAGGTTTTATTACCTTGTTGTCTATTGATATTGGTATTATTCGCGAGCTAGCAATTACCGCATCTTTAGGTGTTGCTGTGATAATTTTTACCAACTTATTGCTGTTACCTATAGTGATATCATATCTTGATGTAAGTAAGCATAGTGCTAAAACGCATGGTAATGAAACCAAGCAAGTAGATTGGACATGGTTAGCGAGCCTTAGTAAGCGAGGTCCTGCAACGGTTGTATTAGTTATTAGTGCGGTATTATTTGCGCTTGGTTTTTACTATTCGCAACAATTAAAAATTGGTGAACTTCATGCAGGGGCACCGGCGCTTCACGAAGAGTCTCGTTATAACCAAGATACGTTTTTAATTACAGATCGCTATGCTATTAGTGTTGATTATATGTCTGTACTTGTAGAAACCACAGAAAGTGCATGTACTAATAGTGAAGTTTTAAAAACGATGGATGCACTGCAATGGAAGATGGAAAATGTTGAAGGGGTGCAGTCTGCAGTAAGTTTAGCGTCAGTACTTAAAGTGATAAATGCGGGCTATTATGAAGGTAACTTAAAGTGGCGTATTATTTCACCGAATAAATATGCAATTGCACAAGCATTATCAAATATACCGAGCTCTACTGGCTTATTGAATAATGAATGCTCGGTCATGCCGATAATCCTATTTTTAGAAGATCATAAAGCGGAAACGATTAATCGTGTTGTAGAACAAGCGAAATTAACAATAGCTGAGCTTAATAATGACTTATTAACCTTTAAACTTGCGTCAGGGCCTATTGGTGTTATGGCAGCAACTAACGAAGCCGTAGAAGAAGCGCAATTACCCATGATGCTATATGTATATGGTGCGGTAATTTTGTTGTGCTTAATTAGCTTTAGAAGTGTGCGCGCAACTATAGCCGTGGTATTACCATTATTTATCGTTTCAACATTAGCACAATGGTTAATGACGGTATTAGATATTGGCTTAACGGTATCGACACTACCTGTAATTGCCTTGGGTGTTGGTATTGGCGTTGACTATGGTATTTATATTCTTTCTACCATGAGTGTTCGTTTGCGAGAAGGAATGTCCTTAAACGAAGCCTATTTAATCGCTTTACAGGAACGAGGTAGTGCTGTGCTATTTACCGGTGTAACGCTGGCAATTGGCGTATCGACTTGGTTCTTTTCCGATCTGAAATTTCAGATGGATATGGGAATATTATTAACCTTTATGTTCTTAGTAAACATGCTCGGTGCGATTACCATATTACCAGCAATTGCAAGTTACCTATGGCGAGGAAAATAAACGAAAAATTTAAATATTTTTTGCCAAATTCAAATTGCATAAATAAACGTAAAAACGGCCGAAAGGCCGTTTTCTATTTAACACAAGTGAATAAACACCTAATACTGCATATAAAGCTTTACGATTACACCTACGCACATTGTAAATATCAGAAAAAATCGCTCGCAATAGCCTAAATTTATTAATAAAATTCACTTAATAGTCTATGCTCATAGACAATTATTAGAAAAATATTATACAAATTATTTTAATCGTTTTATCCAAAAGGAAAACGGCATGGCGTTAGTAGATGGTTTACCCTCAGTGATACTCTCAAACGTAGCACAGTTAATAAAACAAAAAGTTCCTGCAGATACGGCTCCATTGGTTGAGCAATTCGCTGAGCTTTTATATAACAATATTTCTCATAAAGATTTAGCACATCGCAATGATAGCGATATGTATGGCGCAACGCTAAGTTTATGGAATTCATTAAATGGTCATAAGGATAACAAACCTGTTATCAAGGTGTTTAACCCCCAAGTGTCTAAACATGGCTGGAAATCAAGTCATACCATTATTGAAATTATTGTTAGCGATATGCCTTTCCTAGTGGATTCGGTGCGAATTGCCTTAACACGCTTAGGGTTATCTCCACATCTGATGATTAATAACCCAATTAAGTTGGTAAGAGATAAAAGCGGTAACATTACTAAACTAACATCTTCGTCAAATAAGCGTTTTAAAGCGACATCAACGGAAACGGTATTTTTTATCGAAATAGACCGTCAGACTGAACAATCTGATTTAGATTGCATTGCCAAAGAACTACAGTCGGTGGTCAGTGATATTGAAATTACCGTGACTGATTGGCAAGCGATGACTGATAAGTTAAAAGATGTCATTGCACTGACAGAAAAATCTAAGTTACCGTGTTCGGATAGTGAAAAAACAGATAGTTTGGCGTTTTTGAAGTGGGTCTTAAATAATAATTTTACCTTGTTGGGTTACCGTTCGTATGATGTTAAATCGTTAAAAGGCGATAAGGCACTTTGCGCGAATGTTGAGACCAGTTTAGGTTTAATGAAAAAATCTAAGGGCACTAAAGAAAGGTTGTTATCAACCTTAAGTCAATCGGCTCGCGAAATAGCCTTAGGTGATAATTTACTTATCTTAACGAAAACTAATTCTCGCTCTCGTGTTCACCGCCCAGCCCATTTGGATTATATCGGTGTAAAACGTTTTGATAGTAAGGGAAATATTCTTGGTGAAGAGCGATTTGTTGGCTTATTCGGCTCTGCGTATTACACCAATAGTGCGATGGAGTTACCTTTAATTAAATCAAAGGTTGAAGCCGTTTGTGAAGACTCAGGTTATGCAAAAGGAACACATGCATACAAAACACTGATTAATATTTTAGAAACATATCCTCGCGATGAAATACTGCAATCTCGTTCGAGTGAGTTGCTCAAGAATGTGCTTGGTATTTTTCAAATGCAAGAGCGTGACTATTCAGGCTTGTTTATTCGTAGAGACGCGTTTGATCGTTTTTATTCATGTATGGTGTATGTACGTCGTGAGCGATATAACACGGCACTGCGTATTCAAACCCAAAAGCTTCTTCAAGAAGCATTTGGTAGTGATGAAGAGGTCGAATTTACTACCTTTTTCTCAGAGTCTCCTCAAGCGAGAACTCATTACATCGTTAGAGTAAATACAACAAAAGCAGATATCAACGTGAAAGAACTTGAAAATAATTTGAACCAAGCTGCTCGCAGTTGGGATGACAAACTTGCTGATTCGTTAAACTCACACAAAGGTGAAGAAGCGGGAAAAGCGCTAAGTCGTAAATATGTGAGCTTCCCACAAGCTTACAAAGATGAAGTGTTACCCGGTACTGCAATTGTTGATATTGAGAAGTTAGAAGCCGTATCTGGCACTAGCAACTTAGAAATGTTGTTCTATCAACCACAAGAAGAGAAAGAAGGCAGTAACTTTGTAAAACTTAAGTTATTCCATACTGGAGAACCACTGCATTTATCAGATGTATTACCAATGTTGGAAAACTTTGGCTTACGTGTCATTGGTGAAAGCCCATTTGCTGTGCGAACAGCCGACGGAGAAATGTGTTGGATACTCGACTTTTCAATGTTGCTAACGGGCGATGGCACATTTAATTTAGAAAAAGTGCAATCATTGTTTCAAGACGCATTTGCGAAAGTGTGGACAGGCAAGCTTGAGGATGATGGGTTTAACCGTCTAATTCTAGGTGCACAACTTGGCGGACGTGAAGTTTCTATTTTACGTGCCTATGCAAAGTATGAACGTCAAATTGGTGGTACATTTAGCCAAAATTATATCGAAGATACTTTTGCTCGATATCCATCGATTGCAGAGCATTTAATTAAGTTATTTGTCTTACGTTTCAACCCTAAGGGAAAACAAAATTCAAAAACCATCAATAAATTATTAGAGGATATTGAGGCGTCACTTGATAACGTTGCTAACTTAGACGACGATCGTATTATTCGTCGCTTTGTTGAAATGATTAATGCAACGATTCGTACCAACTATTTCCAACCAGACGAAAATGGTGAAGATAAAGCGTACATTTCATTTAAGATAACGCCGAAGGACATTTCAGATATTCCACAACCGGTTCCAGCGTTTGAAATTTTTGTATACTCTCCACAAGTTGAAGGTGTACACCTGCGAGGTGGTAAAGTTGCTCGTGGTGGTTTGCGTTGGTCAGATCGTCGTGAAGACTTCCGTACTGAAGTCTTAGGCCTTGTTAAAGCACAACAAGTTAAAAATACCGTTATTGTGCCAGTTGGTGCAAAAGGTGGCTTCGTCTGTAAACAGTTACCTAATGGTGACAGAAATGAAATTTTTGAAGCGGGTAAAGAGTGTTATCGCACATTTATTCGTGGTTTATTAGATATTACAGACAATATTATTCAAGGCGATGTAATTCCGCCAGCTAATGTTGTTCGTCACGATGAAGATGACCCTTACTTAGTTGTTGCTGCTGATAAAGGAACGGCAACTTTTTCCGATATCGCAAATGGTATTTCAGAAGAATACAATTTTTGGATGGGTGATGCGTTCGCTTCAGGCGGTAGTGTTGGTTATGACCATAAAGGTATGGGAATTACCGCAAAAGGCGCTTGGGAGTCTGTAAAACGTCATTTCCGTGAAATGGATATTGATTGTCAAACGACTGACTTTACCGTCATTGGGATAGGTGACATGGCTGGTGATGTCTTTGGTAATGGCATGTTGTTGTCGAAGCACATTCGATTGCAAGTTGCCTTTAACCATATGCATATTTTTATTGATCCGTCACCAGATGCGGCAAGCTCTTATAAAGAACGTGAGCGACTATTTAATCTACCTGGCTGTACTTGGGAAGATTACGACAAAAAGCTAATTTCTGAAGGTGGTGGAATCTTTAGTCGGTCAGCTAAATCGATAAAACTTACACCACAAATTAAGAAAATGCTTGGTACGCAAAAGCAATCAATGTCTCCGCTTGAGTTAATACAAACCGTTTTGAAAATGAAAGTTGATTTACTTTGGAATGGTGGTATTGGTACTTACGTTAAAGGCAGTAAAGAGTCACATATAGAAGTGGGAGACCGCGCTAATGATGGCTTACGAATTAATGGTAACGAACTAAGGGCGAAAGTCGTTGGTGAAGGCGGTAACTTAGGCTTTACCCAATTGGGCCGTATAGAATATGGTGCAAACGGTGGGCGTATTAATAGTGACTCTGTTGATAATGTTGGTGGTGTTGATTGTTCAGATAACGAAGTTAACATTAAAATTTTATTGAACGGATTAGTACAAAACGGTGACCTAACACTAAAACAGCGTAATAAGTTACTGTATGATATGACTGATGATGTTGCAGAGATCGTACTTCATGATTGTTATCGACAAACACACTCTATCTCAATTACTGAGTTAAGAGGCTCATCTCAGTTAAAAGAACAATCGCGTTTCATTAATGCTTTAGAGCGCACAGGTAAACTTGATAGAGCATTAGAGTTTATTCCTAATGATGAGGAAATCGCGGATCGTTTAGCCCAAGGCAAAGGATTAACTCGACCAGAGCTTTCAGTGTTACTTGCTTATAGCAAAATGGTACTGAAAGAAGATCTTGTTTGTCCTGAAATTACTGATAACCCATTCCATGATCGATTATTGATCGAAGCATTTCCTGATGATTTGCAAGAAAAGTATCGTGAACAAATGCAGGAACATCCATTACGTGCAGAAATTATCGCTACTAAATTAGCGAATAATATTGGTAACGATATGGGGTTCAACTTTGTTCATCGAATGAGTGATGAAACTGGTGCTTCTGTTGCTGAAATCGCTAACTGTTATACCATGGCTAGTGAAGTCTTTGAACTTTCATCATATTGGGAACAAATTAGCGATTTGGATAATAAAATATCTACGATGGTTCAAACAGAAATGCTGTTTCAGTTAAGAAGAACAGTACGTCGTGCAACGCGTTGGTTCTTGCGTCATCGTAATAAATCGATGGATATTGCGAAAACAATTGAATTCTTCCGTTCTACGTTTGAAGTAATGTCTGATAATTTAGATGACTTCTTAATTGAAGATGAAATTCAAATGCTACAACGGGTTGAAAAAGATCTTATCAATGCAGGTGCACCTAAAAATATTGCTAAGCGCATTTCTCAATTGAGTACGTTATTCTCTGCAATGGATCTAGCAGAACTAGCTGAGCAAGACGGTCGTTCAATAAGTTTAGTGTCGAACTTGTACTTTAAACTTGGCGCGCGCTTAGATTTGCATTGGTTCTTAGATCAAATCAATAAGCAACCTGTCTCTAACCACTGGCAAGCTCTTGCACGAGCATCTTTTAGAGAAGAGTTAGATTGGCAACAGCGCGCTCTAACGGGCGTGATATTGCGTACAGACGTTGACTGTGATGATGTGCAAACATTATTAGATTCTTGGTTTGAGACATATGAACAACCATTGTCACGTTGGCAACATATTCTTGATGACTTTAGAATTGGGCAAACTCACGAATTTGCTAAGTTCTCTGTTGCATTAAGAGAGTTAATGCTGTTAAGTTTAAATAGCGATCCAACGAAATAAAAAAAGTTAAAAAATCCCCGCACTTGCGGGGATTTTTGTATTAAAATTACCAGCATTGTTAAACTAATAGGTGATAATGCTTTTTTGCATGCCTATTTTCTTATTGTCAGCATATTTAGAGGTACTATGTTTTATTCAGCGATCCGTAAAGTATTGTTTCAAATGGACCCAGAGACAACACATGACTTTACTATTAAAGCACTGAAAAACACAGGCGCATCATTTTTAAATTTCCCCTATAAACAAACCTTACCGAGTAAACCGGTTCAGGTAATGGGTATTCATTTTCCTAATGCGTGTGGCTTGGCTGCTGGCTTAGATAAGAATGGCGAGTGCATTAGAGCATTTGACGCCATGGGTTTTGGCTTTGTTGAAGTTGGCACGGTAACGCCTCGCCCACAGCCTGGTAATGAAAAGCCGAGAATATTTAGGCTACCGCAAGCGAATGCTGTTATTAATCGTATGGGCTTTAATAATAAGGGAGTTGACTACTTAGTTGATCAAGTAAGGAAAGCAAAGTTTAGCGGTGTTCTAGGGATTAATATTGGTAAAAATAAAGATACACCAGAAGAGAACGCGAAAGACGATTATATCCATTGTATGAAGAAAGTTTATAACTTTGCGAGTTATATTACCGTTAATATTTCTTCACCAAATACTCCTGGGCTGCGTTCATTACAGTATGGAGATGCACTAAACGAATTATTATCTGCTTTAAAGGCTGAGCAATTATCACTTGCTACCAAATACGATAAATATGTACCAATCGCGGTAAAAATTGCGCCTGATTTAACGGAAGAAGAAGTGCAATCAATCGCAGCATGTTTAATTGCCAATGATATTGATGGTGTTATTGCCACAAATACAACATTAGCTCGTGACGGAGTTGCTCATTTAGAGCACGGTGATGAAGCAGGGGGCTTAAGTGGAGATCCTGTAAAAGATAAAAGTACAGCTGTGATCCGTATGCTAGCAGCAGCATTAGACAATAAACTTCCTATTATTGGTGTGGGTGGGATTAGTAGTGGACAAGATGCCAAAGACAAAATAGAAGCTGGCGCAAAGTTGGTACAAGTTTATACTGGGTTTATATATAAAGGCCCAGATCTAATTAAAGATATTGTACGTGCCTTGTAATGACTTGATAAAATAGTCAGTTGAAATAGAGTGGCATTAGCGGCGTTCTATACCACTCTATTAAAGGTTTTCTTAGTTAGCGGATGGCTGATTAGCACTCCCAGGTTGTATCGTAGCAGCCTTTTTGTTTTCCAACGCATCAATACGTTCTAATAACATCTTAATTTGCATATCAAGTGAATTAACATTACTGGCGACTTCAATTTGTTGACTGTCTCTGCCTTGGAGTTTTTGTTGAACACCCGCAATATCGTCGCTTAGTTGGTTAATCTGATTTTTTAATGTTGTTGCTTGTTGTACTTGTTCAGCTAATGCTTCAACGGTAAATTCAGTGGATGTTTGCTTATCTTTTACATCTTTTACCGACGTGGCCAACGTATTAACTGTTTTAGTGACATTGCTATTCGCGCTTATTTGTTTTTTACTTTGTGCGCGTAATTCTTTTATCTCACTTTGGTTTCTGCGCCAAGCCGATGCCCATAGTTTATCCATTTCTTCCCAAAGTTTTTCAGTTTTCTCTGAGATTGCTTGTAGCTTTGCTTTCAATGCAACCGTTGATTCGCCCATTTCTTCGCCAGTTGCAGATAGTTGGTTTTCAAGTTGTTGAATTCTTTCATTTGACTCAGTAATCGCAGCCGTAAGTTGTTTATTTTGCTCAAAGAAATAATAACCTGTACCAGCTAGCGCGAGATAAATGGCAACAGTAAAAAATACAGTGGCACCTGATGTTTTAGCATTAACAGTATTAGGCTTCTGTGGCACAGTTGTGTTAGCGGAAGTCGATTTCGATTGTGATGGTTTTACTAAATCATCATCTAAGGTAATATTTGGGATTTCTGGTTCAACGCGATTTGACAAAATAACGCCTTTCTTTGTTGTTAACTTTACTAAGTATCAACTTTAAATCAATTCAGCTAAAGTTTTAATAGTTTTCAGTTAAATAATTTAATTAAAAACAAAAAACCGACATAAATGCCGGTTTTTATATGATTTAGATGTTACTAATACTAATAACTATCGTTATGAACATTTTGAACGGCTCGACCTGAAGGGTCAGCCATCTGGCTAAATGCCTCATCCCATGCAAGTGCTTGAGGTGTGCTACAAGCAACAGATTTGCCACCAGGAACACATTCTGCCGCAGAAGGCAGCGGGAAGTGTTCTTCAAAGATAGCGCGATAGAAATAAGCTTCTTTTGTATCTGGCGTATTATGCGGAAACTTAAATTTTGCATTGGCAAGTTGTTGATCAGTTACGTGTGATTCAACGTGCTCTTTTAACCCGTCAATCCATGAATAACCAACGCCATCAGAGAACTGCTCTTTTTGTCGCCATAAAATTTCTTCTGGCAAGTAGCCTTCAAAAGATGAACGTAAAATGCTTTTTTCTATTTTACCATTACCACACATTTTATCTTGAGGGTTTATGCGCATAGCAACATCCATAAATGTTTTATCTAGGAATGGCACACGGGCTTCAACCCCCCAAGCTGACATTGATTTGTTAGCACGTAAACAATCAAACATATGGAGTTTATCTAACTTACGTAATAATTCTTCATGAAACTCTTGTGCATTAGGGGCTTTGTGGAAATATAAATAGCCACCAAATATTTCATCCGCACCTTCGCCTGACAGTACCATTTTGATCCCCATGGCTTTGATCTTACGTGCCATTAGGTACATTGGAGTAGAAGCGCGAATAGTTGTTACATCATAAGTTTCTAAATGATAAATAACTTCTTTTAGTGCATCTATGCCTTCTTGCTCAGTGAAAACAACACTGTGATGTATTGTTCCTATACTGTCTGCTACTTTTTGCGCGGCAATTAAATCAGGAGAACCTTCTAAACCACAGGCAAATGAATGCACTTTTGGCCACCAAGCTTCCGATAAATCATTTTCTTCAATACGTCTAGCAGCAAATTTTTGCGTAATAGACGATATTAATGATGAATCAAGGCCACCCGACAGTAATACGCCGTATGGTACATCGGTCATTAAATGACTTTTAACTGATTCTTCAAGCGCTTCTCTTAAATTCGTTTGGTTAGTGAAGTTATCTTTTACTGCGGAGTATTCCATCCAGTTACGGTTGTAATATTTTACCAATTCGCCATTTTTACTGTCTAACATGTGCCCAGGAGGAAACTCTTCAACCGTTTTGCACAATGGCATTAACGCTTTCATCTCAGAAGAAACATAAAAATTACCTTCTTCATCACGGCCGGTATAGAGTGGAATAATACCAATATGATCACGTGCGATAAGGTAACTATTGTCGTCTGCATTGTATAAACAAAATGCAAACATTCCTTGTAATTTATCGATAAACGCACTGCCAAACTCTTGGTAAAGTGGCAAGATTACCTCGCAATCAGAGTTGGTTTTAAATGAATAATCAATAGTAAGTTTTTCTTCTAGCGTTTTATGGTTATAAATTTCACCATTAACCGCTAAGACGTGTGTTTTATTTTCGTTGTAGAGTGGTTGAGCACCATGTTCAGTGTCAACAATCGCTAATCTTTCATGAACTAAAATTGCGTTATCATTACTGTAAACGCCTGACCAGTCAGGACCACGATGACGTAATAAACGAGAACATTCAATTGCTTTAGGGCGAAGGGCATCAGCCCCAGATTTTATATCTAATATACCAAATATCGAACACATTGAAGCGCTACCTCTTGTATATAATGTAAACCAAATTGTGAGTACAGTGTATTGAATGCTATAAAGAAAGAAGTGTGGTTACGACAACTAAAAGATATATGCAGGCTCAATACCTGAGCGACCACTTTGCCATGATAATAAAAAAAAGCAACACTCGATTGTTATTTTCTTACAAGAAAATTAAAAAAGTAAATTATCATTGGAGTATCGAAGACGCTAAAATGTCTATATATTGATTCTATTGTTCTACTGTTAAGCCGTATAGCGTCCGAAGCAATAATGCGCTTTAACCGCGACATTATTACGCCTATTATTAATATAGACTGTAATAATGCTGTACAAATACAAGGATTTTTAATGATACGTTCTGTGCCTACTACGCTATTCCTCTTGGTGATTTTATCAAGCCCTAACGCTTTTAGTGCGACTGACGATAATGGCATTTCGAAAGTAAACAAGGATACAAGCATAACAGATACTTTAAATGTTGAAGAACAAAGAGTGGTAATGGCTTCGTCAATCTTACCTAATGTGTTTAATGTTTCGAAACAAAGAGTTGCAGCGTTCGGGAAACAAATTAATCAAGCAAGTAACATTACCGCTTTAACGCAACTTGTCATTCGTCATGCTAATTTGCTTTGGCAAGAAAGTGTCTTGTCTTTTGAACAATCTAAACGCTTTGATGATCGTAGCTTATATTGGGCAAGGCTCGAAATGGCGCGCGCATTAAAAAAGGCACCCGCTTACATTGAAGCGCTAGCCCGTCAAAAGACTGAGTTAATGTGGAAGTTTGAGCTTATTTCAAGAGGCCAACAAGACATTGCTTTTAACAAAAAGGCAGATAAAAAAATTTTGCTAACAGGGTTTGACCCATTTTTTTTAGATCGAAACATTCAACAGAGTAATCCTTCCGGCGTTGTTGCGCTTGCACTTGATGATCTACTGATTAGCGCTGATGGTGTCAGTGCCGAAATTGAAACTGTTATTTTCCCCGTAAGGTTTACCGACTTTGATCAAGGGATCGTTGAAGAAATGCTAGCACCATATTATAACAAAGTAGATATGATAATTACTGTGAGTATGGGGCGAAAACAATTTGATTTAGAACGATACCCTGGTTTACGACGCAGTGCAAAAGCGCCAGACAATGTGAATTTTTACACCGGGGCGACGCGTAAAAATCCACTACTGCCTTTGTTAGCAAAGACCCCCCTAAATGGTGCCGAATTTGTTGAATTTAGTTTACCTGTTGAGCTAATGCGTAAAGCTTCTGGTCCTTTTGATATTATCGACAATGCCAAAGTCACAACAACAAAAGGTAAGCTTGATGTAAAGCATATTAGCGAACTCAAAGGACAAATTTCTGTTGAAGGATCTGGCGGTGGCTATTTATCTAATGAAGTTTCATATCGGAGCATTTTACTGCGTAATGAATTAAACCCAATGTTACCGGTTGGGCACATTCATACACCGAGTATTTCAGGATATGAACCACAAAAATCTAAGGCCATCGTAAGACAACTTAAAAACATGCTACAAAAAGCAATTACCGTAAAATAAACGCCGAGCTTGTTGTTCTCAAAAAGCAGGGTAAAATAGCGCGCAATTAAATCTGAAGTTAAGATTGGAAGTTATGTTTGAATTAAAATACCACACGCCATTTGAATGGACAAAAGCAGTAATGGCTGACTTTGACGCATTTTTACAGGATCATGCAGCAGCTGAGAAAAAGGCTTCAGGTATGGCAGTTTCAATGTTATCGCATTATCCGGATAGAAAAACGCTCGTCCGTGCGATGACCGATCTCGCTATTGAAGAATTAATACATTTTAAGCAAGTGATCAAGTTAATGCAGGCAAGAGATATTCAATTAGCTAATGACGCAAAAGATCCTTATATAAAGGAGATACGAGGTTTATTTCGACATGGGCAAGACGTATTTTTTCTCGACAGGCTATTAGTTGCCGGTGTTATTGAAGCTAGAGGACATGAACGCTTTTCCCTTGTCGCAGAAGCGTTACCTGAAGGCAAAGAAAAAGACTTTTATGTCAGTATTGCCAAATCAGAAGAGAAGCATAAAAACTTATTTGTAGAACTTGCTTATGAGTACTTTGAAAAGGCTGAGGTTGATCAGCGTTTAGAAGAAATTTTGATCGCCGAAGCGAGAATATGTGAAAAACAGCCTTTTAGAGCGGCTTTGCACTAATTAATGACGATGAACGTTGTTGAAAAGTATCTATCACAATACGGAGAGCCTGAAGTAAGCACATTAACTGAGTTTCCTGCAGGCTGTAATTTTCAACATGTTGTCGTGATACCTGCCTACAAAGAACCACCTGCCTTTATTGATAGTATTTGTACGAGTACATTATTAAAACAGGGCATATTACTAATCTTAGTCATAAATCAACCTGATACAGATAACAATAAAGCGCCTCAGCAAGCATTGGTAACTGCAACACACCGCTATGGACAGATATTATGGCACAAGAAAAATTTAACATTAACGTCTATAGCTAACACTACCTCGGCAATTTTAATTGTTGATCGCTTTAGTGTACCAATACCGTTTAAGCAAGGCGTAGGCTTAGCCCGGAAGGTAGGTGCAGATATCGCTAGTTATTTGATCCAAGAAAAGCGCATTGAAAAGACCTGGATTCATTCAACTGATGCAGATGCTAGCTTACCTGAAAACTATTTTACCGCTGTAGATCAACTTAGTAGCAAGGTTGTTGTCGCAACGTATAACTTTCAGCATTACAGTGAAGATGAGACGATTAACGATGCAAATCGTTTATATGAACAGGCGATGCGGTACTACGTTGCTGGACTCAGTTATGCACATTCGCATTATAGCTTTTTTACTATCGGCAGTTTGTTGGTGTTTAAAGTGAAAGCGTACGCACAGGTTAGAGGTTTTCCAAAAAGGAGTGCTGGTGAGGATTTTTATTTAATCAATAAACTTGCAAAGCTTGGTCAGGTCGTTTTTTTAGAAAAGTGTATTGTACAGTTACAGGCTCGCCTATCAGATCGTGTACCATTTGGTACAGGGCCAGCGGTAGAAAAAATTATCGCACAGAACACTATCGGCAATAAATATCGCTACTATCATCCAGAGGTGTTCGTTGCTTTAAAAGAAGTACTCGGCCAGGCGGATACGTTATTTGCGCAAACTAACAATCTTCAATTGTGGTTAGAGCAGTTTCCAATGCTCACTCAAAACGCATTGATTGCTATTGGTTTTAAAACCTTTATATCGCGTCAGCAAAACGTGAGTAAAGCGCAATTTGATAAACAATTTGTTGTTTGGTTTGATGCATTTAAAACACTAAAATTTATCCATTTCCTGAGAGATAATGGATTGGAAAATATAGATTTACAACGTGCTCTAGAAAGCGCGCCTTTTATTGAACCATAAAAAAAGCCCCTTAAAAAGGGGCTTTAAACGTATAGATCTTGAAACTATTGATAATTAGTCATGCGAAAGACTATAAACGTATGCACTGATCACGTGTATTTTCTTCTCACCTAAAATATCTTTCCAAGAAATTAAAGGGGTCAGGTACAATTAAAATAACGCTTTTATTGTACCTGACCCCTTTAATTCTATTATATTGACATCACCAATACATAAGCGATGCTTGCTCGTATCTGCTCATTACTATTTCCTCTTTGACTTCGCTAAAAATCAAAAGGTGGATTTAACATGAGCAGATATTTCAGGCAAAGCCCTTTTAATGATAACCACCTACTGAAGTAGGTGGTTTAGGGCTGAAAATAAAAAAGCCCCTTTAAAAGGGGCTTTACACGAATAGATCTTGAAACTATTGATAATTAGTCATGCGAAAGACTATAAACGTATGCACTGATCACGTGTATTTTCTTCTCACCTAAAATATCTTTCCAAGCAGGCATTACACCAGCACGTCCATGACGAATAGATTCTTGAATACCGCGTTCAGACGCACCATATAGCCAAATGTTGTCGTTAAGACGAGGAGCACCAAGTGCGATACCCATTGCCTCGCTACCTTGGCCTTCTGCACCATGACATGCTGCACACATTGCAAATTTTTCTTTGCCAGCTTCAACGTCACCTTGTTTCGCTTCTCGACCACTTAAACTAAGGACATAGGCCGCAACATCTTGTACACCTTGTTCGCCACCAAGCATTGTTTTCCAAGCGATCATACCTTGAGCTTTACGACCTTCCATCAGACTATGTTTTATAGCTTCAGGTGTACCACCATATAACCAGTCTTTATCAGCAAGGTTAGGGAAGCCTGTTGTACCACGAGCGTCTGAACCATGACATTGTGAGCAGTTTTGTAAAAACAAACGTTGCCCTACACGAATAGCTTCTTTACGGTCAACAAGTTGTTGTTGCTCTGCCGTTAACTCACCATCAGTGTCAAAGTCAATTTCTTCATTTTTAGCGCTAGCAATATCTTCAATACTAATAGCGGCAAACTTATCGAAAATTGGACCAAATCGCGCGTCAGCAGCTTTAACTTCCATATCGTACTGCACGATAAGGTCGTTTTCTTTTGCTTCTGCCGCTAGTTTTTTAGATTCTTCAATACTTACAATGCCTTGGTTTGAACTAGACCAACCAAACAAACCTTTAAAGTTGCCTAATCCAGGGTACATTAATAAATAACCAAAACCCCAAACAATTGTAATTAAGAAAAAGGTGCTCCACCATTTTGGTAGTGGGTTGTTCAATTCTTCAATGCCGTCAAATTCATGACCCATTGATTCACCTTCTTCTACCCCCGCAAAGTTCTTTAAACACCAGCGCAATAATAGGTAACAACCTACCAAAGTACCGAGAGTTAGAACAGTAATCCATATACTCCAGAAACTAGACATTATTATTAGTCTCCTGTTTGTTAATTTCTTCTTTGCGGTCTTCCTCAAAAATTGAGTTAGCAGCTTTGTCAAAACTTGACTTGCGCTTCTTGCTATATGACCAGACCACAATGATGATAAATAAAGCCAAAATTAATAAGGCAATTAAACCTCTAAGCGTTCCGTAATCCATCATTTTTCTACTTCAATGCATGACCAAGAGATTGCAAGTAAGCGATCAAGGCATCCATTTCAGTTCTGCCTTTCACTGCTTGTTTCGCATTCTTGATATCTTCAGCTGAATACAATGGGATCGGATTGCCATTTTCGTCCTTGTGGCTTCGATTTCTCGTTAAGAAATTAAACGTTTCTAATTTCTTCGCTGTTAAAGCACCGTCAAGCGTATTTTCCGCTAACCAAGGGAAACCCGGCATATTTGACTCTGGTACAACTGAACGAGGATCTAAAAGATGAGCGCGATGCCAATCATCACTATATCTGCCACCAACACGTGCTAAATCTGGACCTGTACGTTTAGAGCCCCAAAGGAAAGGGTGCTCCCATACATGTTCACCTGCAACTGAGTAGTGACCATAACGCTCTGTTTCCGCACGAAATGGACGGATCATCTGACTGTGACAAACGTTACAGCCTTCACGAATGTATATATCGCGACCTTCCATTTCTAGTGCAGTATATGGGCGTAAATTTTCAACAGGTTGCGTTGTTTCTTTTTGGAAAAATAGTGGCGTTATCTCTACTAAACCACCAACGCTAATTGCGAGAATGGTAATGATAAAGAACAAGCCTACACTTTTTTCGACTTTTTCATGTTTATTAGTCATGGTTGTCTCCTTATGCCTGTTCTACGCGCTTAAGACTTCCATCTTCAGCAGCAATGGTTTTAAACATGTTGTAAGCCATTAATAAGAAACCAGCTACAACTAATACACCACCTAAGAAGCGGATAAAGTAGAACGGATAAGAGGCTGTTAAACTCTCAACAAAACTATAAGTTAATGTACCGTCTGTATTAACAGCACGCCACATTAAGCCTTGCATTACACCTGATATCCACATTGCAACGATATACAAAACGATACCAGCTGTGTGCATCCAAAAATGTACATTAATTAATTTAACACTGTACATGCGACCTTGATTAAATAGCACAGGAATTAAGTGGTACATTGCACCAATTGAAACCATTGCTACCCAACCTAATGCACCTGAATGAACGTGACCAATTGTCCAATCTGTGTAGTGAGAAAGGGCATTAACCGATTTAATCGCCATCATTGGCCCTTCAAACGTCGACATACCGTAGAACGATAAAGAAACGATTAAGAAACGAAGAATTGGGTCGTGACGAAGTTTATGCCATGCGCCTGACAACGTCATGATACCGTTAATCATACCACCCCAAGATGGGAGGAATAATACAACAGACATAACCATACCTACACTTTGCGCCCAATCAGGAAGTGCAGTGTAATGTAAATGATGAGGTCCAGCCCAAATATAAAGAGATACAAGAGCCCAAAAATGAACGATTGATAAACGATATGAATAAACAGGGCGTTCAGCTTGTTTAGGTACGAAGTAATACATCATACCCAGGAAGCCCGCTGTTAATAAGAAACCTACTGCATTATGACCATACCACCATTGCATCATTGCATCGATAGCGCCTGAATAAAGAGAGTACGATTTCATCATTGAAACAGGAATAACCATACTATTACCAATATGTAAAACCGCAACGGTTATGATGAAGCCACCAAAGAACCAGTTAGCCACATAAATATGTGAGGTTTTACGTTTGACAATAGTACCAAAGAATACGACAGCGTATGCGACCCAAATAACAGCAATTAAAATATCAATTGGCCATTCAAGTTCAGCGTACTCTTTACTAGAAGTGTAACCGAGAGGTAGCGTTATTGCTGCTAGCACAATAACAAGTTGCCAACCCCAGAACGTAAAGGCTGCTAAAGAGCCGCCAAACAACGTTGTTTTACACGTTCGTTGTACTACATAGTATGAGGTAGCAAAAAGCGCACTCGTACCGAATGCAAAAATTACCGCATTGGTGTGAAGAGGACGTAATCGGGAGTAGGTTAGCCATGGTGTATCAAAGTTTAACGCAGGCCAAATTAGCTGCGCGGCAATGATAACCCCAACGAGAGTACCTACAATACCCCAAATTACGGTCATTACAGTAAATTGACGCACAACATCGAAGTTGTAGTCTACTGCTGACGTATCATTTTGAGTCATGGTATGGTTTCCGCAGTTATAATTATTAAATAGTTTCAAGTAAAAGTGATATACAGTAATAGTTATAGCCTAAAAATTACGCAATCACACAGCGAGTCTTAAACCCGCGCGAATAATAGACATTTGACAGTAAAAAGTCACCCGTAGATAGGGGAAAATTTGTTTTAAATCAAAAAAAATTGCAGAAGTGTTTAAATTGTCGCCAATTCAATGTAAATTCCACGTTTTATAAAGACTTAACTTAGCCAATATGCTCAACAAATATATCATTTTTTTTCATTTAATTTTGCTTTTTTCATGTTCAAAAGTAGCAAAACACGCTGAAGTTGAACCCACATGCATAGCTGGTCAAAGTGCATGTTTTGTTGATATGGCTGATATGCGCATTTTTGTAAAGTTTAATCGCGAAGTATTGCTTGCAGAAACGCCATTTACCCTCACAGTTTACGCTAACAAAAAACAGAACATCAAAAACATAAGTGGTTTTATGGAAGGCGACAATATGTATATGGGGAAAGTACCATTATTATTCGCTAAAAACGGTGAACACCAGTTTAATGCACAGGGATTTATTGGCAGTTGTGGTAAACAAGATATGCAGTGGCGAATTTGGATCACTTTTATTGAACAGTCGGATAAGTCTCATACTTTTTCCATTACAGTACCAAGTTATCTGCGTTAACTTACTAGTAACCATATTGCAACTAAAAACATCAATATTGCCGATATTTTATTGAGTATTTGAACGTTTTGTTGTCTCGATAACAAAATAGCTAAACCTTTGCCGCCTGTTGCATAAATAATCATACACACTAATTCTGATAGTAGAATTATACTAACTAATACAAAGAGTTGGAGTGGTAACGCGTAACTTTTGTTAATGAAAGGTGGTAGTAAAGAAACCATAAATGCCCAACCTTTAGGGTTCGCAATAGCGGTAATAAATCCTTGTTTCAAGAGTTTACTTTTTGAGAAGTTTAGTGCTGAATTATTGTCATTGGTTACCGATATTTTCCCTTTGTTTTGCCACATTTGTATGGCAATAAAAAAGAGATAACAGGCGCCAATGAGTTTAAAGAAAAAGAATATGTTAGAATTACTGAGCATCAATGCAGATACACCAAGTACCGCTGAAATCGCAACTAATGCAACGCCTAATAGTTCTCCGTACATCATCCAAAATGTTTTTCTGACACCTATACTCATGCCTAAGCTCATCGCCAATGTCATACACATACCAGGTGTTAGACTAATAAGAAAAAATGTTGGAATAAAAAGTAGAATTGCAGAGAGATCCATAAAGCTAACCTAACAGTATTGTAAACATTATCTATTTGTTGTTTATCTTATTTTTTTGTGACTTTAGCGCAAGCAAAGTTAGTAAGCGTAAAGCTATGTAAAGACAATTGTCAGTATAAATTTGCTTAAGTAAGATTCGTAATAACAAAAAGTTTTTAAATCAATTTCTAATAACAGTGAAAAAAGAATGAAATTAGCCTCCTCACGACGACTATTCAGTACTCTTGCTTGCAGTGTCATTGCGGTTGGATGTAGTGTGCCATCAGCTATAAACAAAACAACCAGTGAATTTAAAGCGCCGTCTAATTGGCAAACTCTCGTAACGAAACAGCAAATGCCTATTGTAAATAATTGGGTAAGCTCGTTACAAGAGCAAGCATTATACCCATTAATCGAACGTGCATTACACCATAATCAACAATACCAAAGTAATTATTATGCGCTAATGTTGGCAGAGCAACAGGTAACAATATCTGGTGCCACACTGTTGCCTGAATTAAGCGTGTCGGCTGAACAATCGCGCAGAAAATCGGTAACATCAACGAATGAGACCATATCGAATAGTGCCGATATTAATTTACAGCTAAGCTACGAAATCGATTTATGGGGAAAGCTGTCGGAGCAGCAGAGACTTGCTAATTTACAATATGCGTCAGCAAAGGCTCAGTTTGAACAACAGCGACTAGCTTTGATCACCGACTTAACACGCACTTGGTTTAATCTCGCTGAGGCTAAAAAATTATTAACACTCTACAAAGAGAGGGCTCAAAACTTAAGTGACAACCTCGAAATGATGCAACGTTCATATCGGTTAGGGTTAAACAAAGCATTAGATGTTTATCTTGCACAGAACGATGTAAGTAATGAACTTGCCCGTGTCGCGCAACAAAGACATCAAGTTAAAGAAATCGAACGTCAATTACACCTATTAATTGGTGCGCCAGAGAGCAAAGAGCAATTTAACGCAATTAATTTACCCATATTAATCGACGATGTGACTGTAGGAACTCCGTCGCAAATGTTGGCGCAACGTGCTGACATTAAAAGCAGTTGGTATGATCTACTCGCGGCAGACGCTAACCTCGCTATTGCGCATAAAGCACGTTTTCCACGTTTAACATTACGCGCCAATGTTGGCGATAATGCTGATGAATTAAGTAACCTTTTAACGGGTAACCCACTCGCTTGGTCTTTAATTGGTGGTATTACAGCGCCTATTTTTAATGCAGGTAGGTTAGCTGCCGAAGAAGAAAAGACTCGTTTAACGGTAAAACAAAAAGAGCAACTGTATTTACAGAAATTACACCAAAGCCTTACAGATGTCGAAAGTGCATTAAGTGAACGCGTATCATTGCAAGAAAGTTATGGTCAATATAACAAATCATTAGAAAATGCGCTGGCCGCGCAAAAACTCGCTTTTGAACAATATATTAAAGGTCTTGTGACTTATTCTACGGTACTAGAGGCGCAACGAAGAGCGTTTGGAACACAAACACAGCTCATACAATTAACCAATCAACTTATTCAAAATAAAATAACACTGCATGCAGCCATTGGTGGTAACACAAATGAAGTTGCTGATCGTTTTTATGGAGCGCAGAGTAACTAATATGAACAATATCAAGTTAAAATTTATTCTTCCAATCATCGTCATCGTCGCCTCAGTAGGGATCGCCAGTGTTATTTTAGGAAACCCTCCAGAAAGTAAACGGCAAGCACCTAAACGTGTTGCACAGCTTAATGTAGATGTGAAAACGATAGTGCCGGAAAATTTTACGGTAAAAATTGAAAGCTACGGAACGGTAAAGCCTAGAACACAAAGTATTTTATACCCGCAAGTTTCAGGTCAAATCGTGAATATCTCGGAAAAATTTCAAGCGGGTGGTTTTTTTAATAAAGGTGATGTGCTGGTAGAGCTGGATGATCGCGATCTAAAGGCTGAAGTGGCAATTGCTAGATCTAACTTATTTAATGCTAAACAGTCTTTTAGCGAAGAACAAGCGCGTGTTGAACAAGCAAAGCAAGATTGGTTGCGATTAGGCAATAAAGAACAAGCGCCAGCACTTGTGATGAGAGAACCTCAAATTCTCGCAGCACAAGCTAAGGTTGATTCAGCACAAGCAAGTTTAAATAAAGCAGAGCTTGCTTTAGAGCGTACAAAGATATTAGCGCCGTTTGCTGGCAGAATCTTAACCAAAAATGTTGACATAGGACAGTTAGTGTCTTCAGGTACAAAATTAGCAGAAATTTATGCGATAGATTATGTCGAAATAAGGTTACCACTTAAGAATAAAGATCTGCCATATATTGATTTGCCGGAAAATACACGATTAACAGAAACGCAGTTACAACCTGAAGTTCGCTTTAATTCAAGTTTAATCAAAGACCAATACTGGCAAGGAAAAGTTGTACGTACAGAAGGTGCTTATGACACTAATTCACAACAACTTTATGTCGTTGCGCAAATAGATGATCCATACGGTGTAGACGTGGCAAATGGTATGCCAATAAAAATTGGCCAATATGTTAGTGCAGAAATTTTAGGTAAAACCGTGAAAAACGCGATAACAATTCCTAATAAAGCGATTTATCAAGGAAGTTACGTCTATGTTGTCGATGGTGATATTTTGAAGCGTAAAGAGATTAAAATTAGCTGGCAAAATGACCAAGTAGCTATTATTGAACACGGACTTATCGACGGAGAGCTACTGGTATTAACGCCCCTTGGACAAGTAACATCAGGCACACTTGTCGCCATAAATGAACGAGATGGTCAACACGTAGGGAAACAGAATCAGACTACGCGTGATAACCGCGAAGGAGGTCAGTTATGATAGCGTGGTTTACCCGAAATCATGTCGCTGCCAATTTACTGATGATCAGCATATTGCTGATGGGGGTTTTATCCATCAAAAGCAATATACCCCTTGAAGTATTTCCTTCATTTGAATCAGATGTGGTCAATGTATCAGTGAGCTTACGTGGTGCAACACCTGAAGATGTTGAAAAAGGTGTCGCGATACGTATTGAAGAAGCTGTTGAAGACCTCGAAGGTATAAAAAAAATTAGTAGTACATCAACAGAAGGATCTGCCCGTGTTCGCATTGAAGCTGACAATGGTTACGATGCAAGAGAATTGCTAAATGATGTTAAAAGTAGAGTGGATGCTGTTAATACCTTTCCGGGAGAGGCAGAAAAACCAGTAATCTCTATATTACAACGGAAACGAGAGGTTATCGCTGTAACCGTTGCTTCCGATTATAGTGAAAAAGAAATAAGAGAATTTGCTGAACAGGTTCGTGATGATTTACTTGGGTTAACAGAAGTAACGCAAGTGTCGCTTGATGCTGTTAGAAACTATGAAATTAATATCGAAGTTAGCCAACAAAAACTACGCCAGTATCAAATAACATTAGCTGATATCGCAGATGCTGTTAAAAACAGTTCTACAGACATGTCTGCAGGTAACATACGTACTGAAGGCGGAGATGTATTGGTACGCAGTAAAGGGCAGGCATATCGCAAAAATGAGTTTGAGCAAATTGTTATAAAAACTAATCCTGATGGCTCAATTATTAACTTAGGTGATGTCGCTGTTGTTAATGATGGTTTTGAAGAAAAGCCAATGCGTGCTCGCTTTAATGGTAAGCAGGGTGCAATGATTGAGGTATATCGTATTGGTAATCAAAACGCGATTGATGTTGCAGATGCGGTTAAAAAATATATCAAAGAGCGTCAAGATACGTTACCGCAGGGTTTTGAATTAAGTTATTGGGATGACGACTCAGAAATTGTAAAAAGTCGCTTAAACACATTAATTAGTAACGCGCTGCAAGGTGGGTTTCTTGTACTTGTACTCCTGACGCTATTCTTACGTCCTACCATTGCATTCTGGGTGTTTATTGGTATACCTGTAAGCTTCATGGGGGCGTTTATTATGATGCCCATTTTTGATATATCGATCAATATCATGAGTTTATTTGGCTTTATTTTAGTCTTGGGTATAGTTGTTGATGATGCTATTGTCACCGGAGAAAACATATATCGGCATTCCCAAACGGCATCAAGTGGTTTAGAGGCCGCAATAAAAGGAACAGAAGAAGTAGCAACACCTGTAACATTTGGTATTTTAACAACCGTTGCCGCTTTTCTCCCTTTAGGTTTTATCGATGGATTTCGAGGCGCTATTTTTGCGCAAATTCCTGTAATTGTAATACCCGTACTTCTTTTTTCACTGATTGAGTCAAAGTTCGTATTACCTTCGCATTTAAAACATTTGAAAATTAGAAACAAAACCCAAGAAAGCAAAAAAGCTGGTGGGTTTAGCCAATGGCAGCGAAAATTCGCAGACGGTTTTGAAAATGCCATTATCCGCTATTACAAACCATTATTAGCGGTAGCTACGCGTCATAGGTTAACAACAGTAAGTCTATTTTTCGGATTATTTTTCATCATTCTGGCGTTTATTATGTCGGGCTGGACAAAGTTCGTCTTCTTCCCTCGAATAGCGAGTGAAACTGCCAGAGCTAACTTAAACATGCCTGTTGGTACCAATTACGATGTTGTTGACAGCTACGTTAAAAAAATGGCTGATGCAGCCAAACTTTTACAAGACAAGTACCGAGATGAAAATGGCGACAGTTTAATATTAAATGTACTTGCTATAACGAGAAATGAAGTGGGTCGCGTGCGTTTTGAAATTTTACCCGCAGATCAAAATGAATCGGGTGTTGGTACTCGTCAGTTAGTGAATGAATGGCGTCAATTGATTGGCAAGGTTCCTGGTGCTGAAAGCCTTACCTTTAGAGCCGAAATTGGGCGTGGGGGAGATCCTATTGATATTCAATTATCTGCAAACGATTTAAACACACTTAAAGAAGTTTCCGAACAAGTAAAAACACGGCTTAGAACGTATCCAACAGTTTTTGAAATTTCTGATAGCCTTTCAAACGGAAAGCAGGAAATTGAAATAGCATTGACTGACCAAGGTCATGCAATGGGAATTTCACGTACAACTATAACTCGACAAGTACGTAACGCATTTTTCGGTGCACAAATACAACGCATTCAGCGTGGTAGAGATGATGTTCGGGTTATGATCAAGTTCCCTCTTGCAGAACGTAAATCTATTGCTAATTTAAACGACATGCTGATCCAAACACCAAGTGGTGGGCAAGTACCACTTTCCCATGTAGCGCGTTTGATACCTGGAAAAAGTCCATCGGCCATAAATCGTATTGATCGGTTTAGAACCGTTAATGTGACCGCTGATGTTGATAAACAAAGTACCAACATGACGGTGTTAAATAATGATCTTCGCCCCTTTTTGACAGAGCTTGTTGCGAAATATCCAGGTGTATCCTTTACCATGGAAGGCGAAGCACGAGAGCAAAGCGACTCATTTAGCAGTATGCAGCTGGGGCTAACATTTGTCTTTTTCATTATTTATTGTTTATTGGCGATCCCGTTTAAGTCATATATTCAACCCTTGATTGTAATGTCAGTAATTCCTTTTGGCGCCATTGGCGCTGTAATGGGACATTGGATAATGGGCATGGACTTAACCATTATGAGCTTACTCGGTATGATGGCACTCATTGGTGTAGTGGTTAACGATAGCCTAGTGTTAGTCGACTTTATCAATAAACGTAGAGCGGAGGGTATGGCGTTAATGGAAGCTGTATTAACCGCAGGTCAATCGCGTTTTAGACCGGTCATGCTAACGTCGTTAACAACATTTATTGGGTTAATGCCATTATTGTTTGAGAAAGCTACTCAAGCTCAGTTTTTAATACCTATGGCTGTATCTCTGGGCTTTGGCATTATATTCGCAACTTTCATCACGTTAATTTTAATACCGGTTAACTATTTATTGGTAGAAGATGCGAAAAGCTTTGTTAGAATGGCGAAACAGAAATTAGTAACTGCATAGGGATAAAAATGGCCGAAGAAACAATATTTTCAAAGATTATTCGTCAAGAGATACCAACAGAGTTGTTATATCAAGATGACTTAGTTACAGCATTTAGGGATATTGCGCCACAGGCAAAAACGCATATTTTGATTATTCCTAATAAATTAATTCCCACCGTTAATGATATTGAAGAAAGTGATGAGTTAATAATGGGGCGTTTGTTTACCGTCGCAAAGCAACTTGCTAAAGAAGAAGGTATCGCAGAAGATGGATTTCGCTTAATTATGAATTGTAATCAACATGGTGGACAAGAAGTTTATCATATTCATATGCACCTCGTTGGTGGGCAACCGTTGGGTAAAATGCTGGCATTAAAATAACCCTTTAAGGCGGCTTTTGTCGCCTTAGTTGTACTTACCTATAATTTGAAATAATACACTTTTTTATCTATTGCGTTAGCGCATCGTGATGCGAGCAGTTAGCAGTTACATCAAGCCAAGCGTAACGTTATTTTGTTTATAATCACATGAAACACTAGTTTTGGCCGAAATGAGATAAATCGTACGTTTGTCACGATTAGCGGCAATGCACTTAACCACCTTGTATTCCATAATAAATAGTAACGGAGAAGAGTAGGTTGTTTTTGTGAATTGGACGAAGTTAATAGAAGATAGAAACCGATTATTTTGGTTAATGCATACCGCCGGTTGGTTTGGTTTCGCCTTAGTACATTATCTCGGATCATTACTACATGATTTAAGAGACATCTTTACGGTTATAATTCTACTTAATGCCTATGCTGGCTGGTTGTTTACTATTCCATTGCGTTATGTTTATCGGAAAATATGGAACTTTACGCCTGTTAAAATAGCCTTGGTTGTTCTTGCTTGTGCCTACTTTACGGGATTAATTTGGCAAATAGTTCAAAATATTAACTATTGGGAAATATACAAACATGGTTACCGCCCTGATAATTTAATTTATTATGCAAGAAATACTATGTTTTCGTTCTTCATCGTATTAAGTTGGAGTTTGTTGTATTTTGGTACTAAGTACTACCAGATGCTGCAAAAAGAAAAGCAAAATGTATTAAAAGCAAATACTGTTGCCCATGAAGCACAGTTAAAAATGTTGCGGTATCAGTTAAATCCACATTTTTTATTTAACACCTTAAATGCCATTTCAACCTTGATCTTGGTTAATGAAAATAAAACCGCTAATGGTATGGTGACCAAATTAAGTGAGTTTCTCCGTTATTCGCTCGATAAAGATCCTATGAAAAAAGTAACGTTAGAGAGTGAATTGCAGGCTTTAAAACTTTACTTAGATATCGAAAAGGTGCGCTTTGAAGAACGTCTTCAAGTGAACTTTACCGTGGCTAAAAACTGTCAGAAGGCATTGGTGCCAAGCATGATTTTGCAGCCTTTAGCGGAAAATTCAATTAAACATGCCATTGCTGTTCAGGAAAAGGGTGGAACGATTAATGTCAACGTATCTAGTTTTGGCAATGATTTACTTCTAGAGCTGTCAGACAATGGCCCTGGCGCCGAAATCGTGCGTGGTAATTTGCATCGTGAAAATGGTGTGGGTCTTGCGAATACGCGTGAAAGATTACAAGCATTATATGATGCAGATTTTTCACTTGTCGTATCCAATAACGAACCAAATGGTGTTAAAGTTAATATAAGAATGCCTTACGAAATTGGATAAAAAGATGGGCAAAAAACTTTCTACTATCATCGTTGACGATGAAGCACTTGCAAGAAAAGGTTTAGCGGTTAGGCTACAAGAACATAGCGATATTGATATTGTTATGGAATGTAGTAACGGTAGAGAAGCAATTGAAGCCGTAAGAGCCTACCAACCTGATTTAATGTTCCTAGACATTCAAATGCCAGGTCTTGATGGCTTTGAAGTGATGCAGGAGTTAATTGAACAAGAACTTACTTTACCTATTGTTGTTTTTGTTACTGCTTTTGATCAATATGCATTAAAAGCGTTTGATGTACACGCCCACGATTATTTAATGAAACCTGCAGACGAAGAGCGACTCGGGCAAACATTAGATAAAATTAGATTGACACTGTCGAGTTCTGAGCATGCTGAACATATTGAAAAGTTAGTCAAATTGGTCAGCGACGTTACCGGTCATGATAGCCAAAGCATTATTAATGATCTGGAAAATAATAACCCTGTTTCTGTTTCTCATTATTCAGATGTGCTTGCTATTAAAGATGGTGGCGAAGTTAGTCGCGTACCTGTAAAAGATATATTATGGATAGATGCAGCTGGCGATTACATGTGTGTACACACTGGAGATGCAACGCATATATTACGTAAAACAATGAAACAGCTTGAAGAGAGTTTAGATCCTCGTCTATTTATTCGTAGTCATCGTTCAACAATTGTTAATAAAAATTACGTTGATAAGTTTTGTAGCCAATTAAATGGCGAATACTTCTTAGTGATGAATAATGGCAAAGAGCTTAAAGTAAGTCGAAGTTACAAAGAGAGAGTTAAACAAGCTGTTACCACGTAAATGCAATAACTATACTTGTCAAGTTTCCGTTTGTGCTGTCATTGCTAATATATTCTGTTGTGCATCAACTAATGATTGACTGACTTGTTTTTGATGTTGCACTGCTTCTGATAGTAGTACGAGAACCATGGCATTGTTTTGCTCCCCGATCATCATATTTGTTTCTTGAGCGTTAATTGCTTGAATTGCTGCTACCCCCATTTTTGTTGCTAGAATGCGATCTTTGGCAACAGGGGAACCACCTCGTTGTATATAACCTAAGGTGCATAAAGTAGCATCAATTCCTGAAATTTTTGTCAACTCGTTAGCAAATGCTTGGCTACCGTTTGGCCATAAATTCTCAGCAATCACAATTAAATAACTTCGATGTTTGTATTGAATTGCTTGTTTAATGTTTTCTGCTAATGTGGATAATATTGCTTGCTTTTGTTGCACTTGAAAGTTTTCAAACGAAATCACTTGTTCAGCAGCGCAAGAAATTCCAACATTAAAAGTAATATGACCACTGTGTCTGCCCATCAGTTCAACGACAAAAACACGATCAAATGCATTAGCGGTATCTCGAATTTTATCGATGGCATCAATAGCGGTATTTACCGCGGTAGAAAAACCGATAGTGAAGTCAGTACCATCGACATCGTTATCAATTGTACCTGGAATACCAATCACTTGGCCTGACCAATATTCGGCAATTGCTTGAAGCCCCTTAAATGAGCCATCGCCCCCAATAACAACAAGCGCGTCTATATTGTTAATCTTCAAGGTTTCAACGGCTTTAAGTTGTCCGTTTTTAGTACATAGTTCAGGGCAGCGAGCACTTTTTAAAATTGTACCACCTAAATGAATGATATCGTGCACATCATTATTAGAAAGAACACAATGTTCATTATTGATAAGTCCGTTATAACCATGATAAAAACCAATAACTTCAAAATTATTTGCAGTTGCTGCTAACACAACAGCTCGGATAGCAGCGTTCATACCTGGGGCATCGCCACCGCTTGTTAATACCGCAATACGTTTTATTTTTGTGTTGTTATTATTTTGAGTGAGAGACATCGGCTGTTACATTCCAGTACTTGAATAGATCTATTATTAAGTTAACCTAGATTGCTAAAATATTCACGGGTTTACGAAATTTATAATATGTTTAAACGAAATATTCTGGTGTTGTCATTTGTTGCATTACTTACAGGGTGTAGCACGACATTTATATATAATCACATTGATTGGTGGATCGATTGGTACCTTGATGACTATGTTGATTTAAATAGAGTGCAGCAAAAGGCCTTTGATAAAACGTTAACAGAGCTTCATCAATGGCATCGTCAAACGCAACTTTCGCGATATTTGCAACAACTGACAACATTTCAAACACAGGTTGCGAATGGACTGACCATAAATGACTTAAAAGAACATCAACAAAAAGTAACAGGTCATTGGAAGGTGTTAATGAATAAAATAGCACCTGAAGTTGCCCAGTTATCTACTCTGTTAAGTAAAAAGCAGCGAAATGAACTCATTGAAAATATTAAAGAAATAAGACAAAAACGTATAGATGATCATGAAGAGCTTTCACGAGAAGAATGGTTAGAGCTAAGAGAAAAAGAGCAAATTGAAGAGTTAAAAGAATGGGTAGGTAAGTTAACAAGCACGCAAAAGCAAAAAATTCATCAACTTGTTCAAGGTTTTCAAACTGAAAGGTCTTATTGGCTAACGTATCGTGAGTCTTGGCAACAGTCATTTTTTGAATTATTAGCACCTGAGCAACTTGATCAAGCTTATGTCGTTGCGTTTACAGACTTAATGATTAACGGTAGAGAACGTTTACGTAGCGAAGAGTTTAAATCGCTAACGAGAAAAAATGATGCAATTACTCATGAAATTTTTGTTACTTTATTAAATGACCTGACAGCAAAACAACGAAAAAAGCTTAATCGTAAGTTAAGCAATTTAAGAGAAGATATAATGGAATTAATTGAAGACGAATAACTGTTTATCTTAATCAAAAAAAGGTAGCTTTTAGGCTACCTTTTTTTGTAAGTAACGGAATACTTAAGCAAAGTGAGATTTATTAACAGTCAACACTTTAAGGGTGTTTGTTGCCCCGACAGTTTCCATTAAATCGCCATGTGTGAAAATTACTTTATCATTTTCTTGTAGGCAAGATTGCTTAATAATTGCTTTAAGCACATCGGTAGACAATTGGTCGTTGTTACTAGCCGTTGAGTCAAATTCAACTGGATAGACACCACGATAAATGGCACTTTTATTCAGTGATTTTTGGTGGCGTGATAGGGCATAAATAGGTAGCCCAGATGTGATCCTCGACATTAACTTAGCCGTTTGACCTGATTCAGTTAACGCAATTATTGCCTTAACGCCATTTAAGTGGTTGGCGGCATACATTGCAGATAAAGCAATGGTTTCCGACACTTCGTTAAACATTAGTTCAAGACGATGTTTAGACGTATTCACAGAACGATGTTGTTCAGCACCTAAACAAACGTTGGCCATCGCTGTAACGGTTTCAACAGGGTATTTACCGGCAGCAGTTTCAGCTGACAACATCACGGCGTCGGTACCATCTAGAACAGCGTTAGAAACATCCATTACCTCTGCACGAGTAGGCATTGGTTGTGTGATCATCGTTTCCATCATTTGTGTTGCCGTAATCACAACACGATTCAGTTGACGTGAGCGAGCAATAATGTGTTTTTGCTTACCAACAAGAGCTGCATCGCCAATTTCTACGCCTAAATCACCGCGAGCTACCATTACAACATCGGATGCTAAAATAATATCATCTAGCACTTTATCATCGTTAACAGCTTCTGCACGTTCAATTTTTGACACTAAGCGCGCATTACAATTAGCTTCTTGGGCTAATAAACGTGCTTCTCGCATGTCTGCTGCATCACGTGGAAAAGAAACGGCTAAGAAGTCGACATCGATTTTTGCCGCAGTCTTGATATCTTCTTTATCTTTATCTGTTAAGGCAGGCGCCGTTAAACCACCGCCTTGTCTATTGATCCCTTTGTTATTAGATAAAGGGCCACCAACGGTGACTTCGGTAAAGACTGAACTATCAGTTGCGCTTAGAACTCTTAACTGAACACGTCCGTCGTCAAGCAACAAAATATCACCTTCAGACACATCTTTAGGTAAATGTTTATAGTCAATTCCCACTTTTTCTTGGCAACCTTCACCTTTCGGTAATGTTGCGTCTAGTTCAAATTTATCGCCTACATTGAGTACGATAGGGCCATCCTTAAACGTAGAAACGCGAATTTTAGGTCCTTGAAGATCTCCCAAAATACCGACATATATACCTAATTCCTTGGCAAGTTCACGTACCATATTAGCACGTTCTATGTGGTCATCGGCAGTACCATGAGAAAAGTTCAAACGAACAACGTTAACACCTGCAGCGAGCACCTTCTTTAACGTTTCTCTATCTTCTGTTGCTGGACCAAGGGTCGCAACAATTTTCGTTCTTCTAGGCATTTTAATCCTTATTAAATTGCATCTATATGAAAAGAATAAAGAGTCTAGCGACCTTTATGTAATTTTCAGACAACATGAGCAATGTTAGTCTTTACGTTCAAAACGAGAACTTCTTAGACTATCTTTTACTTTTTTCAGGTTGTCTCTAAATTTTGTTCCTCTGCGTAATGTAAAACCTGTCGCAAGAATATCGATAAGTGCGAGTTGTGCGATGCGTGAAGACATTGGCATATATAAATCGGTATCTTCAGCAACATCGACCGAAAGCACGATACTACATTCTTTTGCAAGCGGCGTTCCCTCTGTTGTAATGCCAATGACAGTCGCATCATTTTCTTTTGCCAAACTTGCCACCTCTACAAGAGATTTTGTTCGACCTGTGTGTGAAATCAACACGACTACATCACCTTGTTGACTATTTATCGCACTCATACGTTGCATTAATATGTCATCGAAGTAAGCAACGGGCACATTGAAGCGGAAAAACTTATTTAATGCGTCGTGTGCAACAACCGCTGAAGCACCTAAGCCAAAGAAAGAAATTTTATTGGCTTGGGTAAGTAGATCTACGGCACGGTTTATTGTGGTTGTATCTAAACTTTTACGAGCAAGCTCTAAACTTGCCATGGTTGATTCAAAAATTTTGGCGGTGTATTCGTCTGCAGTGTCGTTTTCATCAACATGACGGTTTACATATGGTGTTCCATTGGCCAAACTTTGCGCTAAATGAAGTTTAAAGTCAGGGTAACCTTTTGTATCTAAACGACGACAAAAGCGATTAACCGTTGGTTCACTGATGTTGGCTTGTTTAGCCAACGCAGCAATGCTAGCGTGTATCACAGTGCTAGGAGAAGACAATATCACTTCGGCAACTTTTCGTTCAGACTTACTGAAAGTGTCTAGTTCATTGGCAATTTTTTCTAATATATTCATGCATTAGTACCCTAGATCTTTTAACATAGTACCCTAGATCTTTTTATTAGCTGTAATTAATTTTCTGTGTTGAAAACAGTAAAACTGAAAATTTATTTCATTTTCCTTATCAATATAAATCAAAATGGCAAAATTTTGCAAATGTTTAATACTATAAAGCAGAGATTATTGATTGTAGCGCTCAAATATTTCGAACTATTTTAAAATTGTAGTAAAATTACAAAAAGTTCTTTACTGGGCGTTCAACAAGCGCTAAATTAGGACTAAATGTAGTTTAGTTACAATGAAAAGATAAAATTAGAGAATTATCCCTATGAAAAATACTGAACAACAGTCGGCTAGTGAAATTGTACTCTTCGGTGCGCTTGGTGACTTGTCTCGCCGCAAATTATTACCCGCGTTATATCAATTAGATCATGTTGGCTTGTTAAATGACGAAAGTCGTATTATTGGCGCTGCACGACAAGGCATCTCTCTTGAAGAATTTACTGACTTTGTTATGGAGAACTTAACGACGTTCGTTAAAGAGGGATTAGATGAAAAAACTTTAGCTCGCTTCAAAGCGCGTTTGGTATATCAACAATTAGACTTCAAGCAAACTGAAAGCTACAACACGCTTGCTGACACACTTGCTGATGGTCACGAAACACGTATTTATTATTTTTCTACGCCACCGGCTATTTACGGTGATATTACTGACGGTTTAAAAAATGCTGGGTTAGTCACAGACGCAGATCGTGTCGTGATGGAAAAACCAATCGGACATTGCCTTGAGTCGTCAAAAGTTATTAATGATCAAGTTTCGCGTTATTTCAACGAAAATCAAATTTACCGTATTGATCATTACCTTGGTAAAGAAACGGTGCTTAATTTACTTGTGCTACGTTTTGCAAATTCATTGTTTACGACAAACTGGGATCGTAACTGTATTGACCATGTGCAAATAACTGTTGCTGAAAGTGTTGGTATAGAAGGGCGATGGGGTTTTTATGATGAAGCCGGTCAAATGCGTGATATGGTTCAAAATCATTTATTACAAATTTTATCTTTATTGGCAATGGAACCTCCTGCTGATTTAAGTGCTGATAGTATTCGTGATGAAAAATTGAAAGTGATTAAGGCATTAGTGCCGATAACACGTCAAAACGTAAAAGATACAACGGTTCGTGGTCAGTATACCGATGGCTTCTTAAATGGTGGCCCTGTACCTGGATATCTCAATGAAGAAGGTGCGAACGAAAATAGTAACACTGAAACGTTTGTTGCAATTAAAGCAGAAATTGACAATTGGCGTTGGTCTGGTGTGCCATTTTACTTACGTACAGGTAAGAGAATGCCGGCAAAACACAGTGAAATTGTTGTGCACTTTAAACCACAACCACATAATATTTTTAAAGACAGTCACGCGGATTTACCTGCGAATAAGTTAACTATTCGTCTTCAACCTGATGAAGGGGTTGAATTACAAATGATGAATAAAATTCCAGGTATTGCTTCACAACTTAATATCCATGAAAACAAACTCGATTTGAGTTTTTCTGAAATTTATCAAGATCAACGCGTTGTTGATGCGTATGAACGTTTAATGCTTGAAGTTATTAACGGTAACCAATCTCTATTTGTTCGTCGTGATGAAGTTGAAGCGGCGTGGAGTTGGGCAGACGGTATTATTGAAGCTTGGCAGTCAAGTAATGAAGCACCAAAACCATATGCAGCGGGCTCTTGGGGACCAGTGTCTTCAATTTCACTTATCGCTCGTGATGATCGTCAATGGGTAGAATAATATGCATCAATTAAATGAATTTGATACACGAGAAGCTTTAGATGCCGCGCTGGCTGATAAAGTCGCGAATATTTTATCGGATGCTGTAGCACTTAAAGGTCGTGCAAGTATTGCAGTATCCGGAGGCTCTACACCGAAAGGTTTTTTTCATGCCTTGTCAAAGAAAGACTTACCTTGGTCAGATATAACCGTCACACTTGCTGACGAACGATGGGTGAGTATTGATAGTGATGCGAGTAATACGCGTCTAGTGCATGAAAACTTACTGCAAAATAATGCCATTAACGCTAAATTTTTTCACCTCAAGCAAGGTGAAGCGTTAACGCAAGAAACATTGGCAGATTTAAATTTAGCGGCTAAAAGTGCGTTGTTGCCGCTAGATGTTTTGATTTTGGGAATGGGTGAAGACGGGCATACTGCTTCACTATTTCCTTGCAGTGAACAAATTGACGAATGTTTGGCCTCGTCAACATCACCGCTTTTAAAGGTTAAGCCTACAACTGCACCACATGAACGTATATCGTTTAGTTTTGCGTACTTAAAGCCTAGTAAAAACACTATTTTGCATATTAGTGGTCTAAATAAGAAAGCGGTATTGGAAAAAGCACTATCAGAAACAGATAGACGAGCAATGCCAATCAGAGCATTTTTGCACGACCCTGAAATTAACACTCAAGTGTATTGGGCGGAGTAACTTATGAATAAAAAGATTTTAGCAATTACTGAACGCATTATTGAGCGCAGTAAAGACTCTCGCAAGGCTTACCTTGCCAAGATAGAACGTGAAAAAGCAACGACGGTTCATCGTGCGAACTTATCGTGTGGTAACTTAGCACATGGCTTCGCAGCATGTAGTAAGCAAGAAAAAGATGTATTGCGTGGTATAAACCATTCAGATATTGCGATTGTCTCGGCATACAACGATATGTTATCTGCTCATCAGCCTTATGAAACCTACCCAGAAGTGATTAAGGAAGCTGTTGCTGAAACGGGTGGTGTTGCACAATTTGCAGGTGGTGTGCCAGCAATGTGTGACGGTGTTACACAGGGCCAGCCTGGTATGGATTTAAGCTTAATGAGCCGCGATGTTATAGCAATGTCGAGCGCAGTAGCGTTATCTCATAACATGTTCGATGGCGCATTAATGCTTGGTATTTGCGATAAAATAGTACCCGGCTTACTCATCGCTTCAATGACGTTTGGCCACTTACCCATTGTTTTTGTTCCTGCTGGACCAATGCCATCAGGTATACCAAATAAAGAAAAAGCGCGTGTTCGTCAGCAATTTGCTAAAGGTGAAATTGGAGAAGATAAGCTACTTGAAGCAGAATCTGCTTCATACCATACTGCAGGCACCTGTACCTTTTTTGGCACAGCCAATTCTAATCAATTAGTTGTTGAAGTGATGGGGTTACATTTACCAGGTGCGTCTTTTGTGCCGCCTAATACTCCATTACGAGAAGAATTAACAAAAGCTGCAGCACGTCAGGTTACGCGGTTAACGCAACAATCTGGCAATTATATGCCTGTTGGTAAAATGATTGATGAAAAATCTATTGTTAATGCCATTGTTGCATTGCTTGCAACAGGTGGTTCTACAAACTTAACTATGCATATAATCGCGTTTGCGCGAGCCGCAGGTATAATTATTAACTTCCAAGATTTTAATGATTTATCTGATGCTGTGCCACTGATCACACGTATCTATCCAAACGGTCATGCTGATGTTAATCATTTCCAACAATCTGGTGGTATGGCGTTACTTTTCAAAGAATTGTTAGGCGCAGGTCTATTACATCCAGATGTTGAAACAATCTGTGGTTCGGGTCTTGAACGTTATACCAAACAACCTGAAATAGTTGATGGCAAATTACAATGGGTAGACAGCACAGATGTGTCAGGTGATCCAGAAGTTATTGCAACAACTCAATCTCCTTTCAAACCTGATGGTGGATTAAAAGTACTCAAAGGTAACTTAGGTACTTCAGTATTGAAAACATCTTCTTTACGCGATGGTAGTTTTGTTATCAAGGCGCCGGCAGTTGTCTTTGAAGATCAGCACGAACTAGATGCAGCATTTAAATCAGGCGCTCTAGATAAGGATTTTGTCGCTGTTGTACGTTTCCAAGGGCCTAAAGCGCGTGGTATGCCTGAATTACATAAGCTAACGCCACCGTTAGGTGTATTGCAAGATAAAGGCTATAAAGTGGCATTGGTTACAGATGGCCGTATGTCTGGCGCATCAGGTAAAGTGCCAGCTGCCATTCATTTATGCCCAGAGGCACTTGATGGTGGTTTGATCGCAAAAGTACAAACTGGCGATATGATTTTGGTTGATGGTGAGTCGGGCGAATTAACCCTACTTGTCGATGAAGCTGAACTTGCAAAGCGCGATAACGCACAATTCCAAGTTAATGGTCATCACCAGGGTATGGGACGTGAATTGTTTGGCTTTATGCGCCGCAATTTAAGTACTGCTGACACAGGTGCATGTTCATTATTTGATGAAGGTTCTACGTTATGAGTCAAGCGACCATTAATTTAGTTGCTGATATTGGTGGTACAAATATTCGTTTAGGTATTGCTAGAGCGAATGGTGAAGTGAATGAATTAACCGTTTATCAATGTCGTGACTTTGATAGCTTAGAAGCGGTTGTTGCTCACTATATCAATGAAAATCATATCGCTAACAATACCATAAATGCATGTTTCGCTATTGCTTGCCCTGTGGATAAAGACGTCATTCAAATGACAAACTTACCTTGGCAATTTTCGGTAAGTGAAATTAAAGCACACCTAAATTTAAATAAGTTGCTGTTAATTAACGATTATACAGCCATTGCTTATGCGGTGCCGTATCTTAATGATGATCAAAAAATACAAATTGGTGAAGGTGACGTTGTCAATAATAAACCGATATCAATTTGTGGACCTGGTACAGGTTTAGGTGTCGCTAATGTTATACCAGTAGGTGATAAATGGCATGCGGTAAGCGGTGAAGGTGGCCATGTAGACTTTGCGCCAATCGACGAAGTGGAAGTAAAAATCTTCCAATATCTTGATAAAAAATATCCGCATGTTTCATATGAACAGTTACTGTCAGGGCTTGGAATAGAGCAGATATATCAAGCATTAAATGAATATTATCAAACGCAATTGCCAACACGGTCAGCCAGTGAAATTTCTGAACTTGGCCTTGCAGGAAGTTGCCGTATTTGTAAACAAACATTAGATCAGTTTTGTAAAACGTTGGGTAGTTTCGCCGGTAATTTAGCCTTAACTATGTCAAGTTTTGGCGGTGTTTATATTGCCGGTGGCATTGTGCCACGTTTTATTGAGTTTTTTAAAAATAGTGAGTTTAGAAGCAGGTTTGAGAGTAAAGGGCGCCTAAGTCCATTTAATCACAACATTCCAACCTTTGTGATCACAGAATCGCAGCCAGGGATATTAGGTGCTTCAGCTTATCTTCGACAACATAATAAAGAGGAATTATGACGTTAGCTAAAAATTGGCAAATTCAGCCAAAAGATCTGTTTGCCCTTGGGCCAGTTGTACCAGTATTAGTGATCAAGAATGTCGAAGATGCATTACCAATCGCTGAAGCCTTACTTGCTGCAGACGTAAAAGTGTTGGAAGTTACACTTCGAACACCTGCTGCATTGGATGTGATCAAAACGATTGCAAAAGAGCTGCCCGAAGCGGTAGTTGGTGCTGGTACGGTAACTAACCGCGAATTATTGCAAAGGTCAGCAGATGCAGGTGCCAAATTTGCTATTAGTCCGGGCTTGACTAAAGATTTATTACAAGCGGGTAATGAAGGTGAATGTGCGTTAATACCCGGTATTTCTTCGATATCAGAATTGATGGATGGTATTGACTATGGCTATGACCATTTTAAATTCTTTCCTGCGGAAGCATCGGGTGGGGTAAAAGCCATTCAGTCAATTGGCGGGCCATTCCCTGATATTCGTTTTTGTCCTACAGGTGGTATTAATTTAAACAACATAAAGAACTACTTAGCATTGAAAAATGTATTGTGCTGTGGTGGTTCATGGTTAGTTTCTGACGAAATTGTTGCCGCTAAAGATTGGGGCAAAATTACCGAGTTGGCAAAACAAACATTAGCGCATGTGAAATAATGTTATTTGCGGATAAAAAAACCAGCTTAGGCTGGTTTTTTTGTTGTTAGCGCATTTGACGTTTAATAAAGTTCATTACCTGAAGATTTTCCATTCAGTAAACAGGTCAAGTTACTTATAGTAGTTTGCGCAATTGTTTCAAGTGCTTCTTGGGTAAAGAAACCTTGATGACCCGTGATAACGACATTAGGAAAAGACAATAATCTTTCAAAAACATCATCTTGAATAATGGTATTAGAAAGATCTTCAAAGAAGAGCTCACTTTCAAGTTCGTAAACGTCTAAACCAAGTAAACTAATTTTTCGGGTTTTTAAGGCATTTATCAAAGCATGGCTGTCTATTAAACCACCGCGACTTGTATTTATTAACATTACGCCATTTTTCATGTTGGCAATGGCTTGTTCATCAATGAGATGTTGGGTTTGGGGGGTTAAAGGGCAATGTAAACTAACAATATCTGCATTTGTTAACAATTCATCTAAAGCGACATAATTAGCACCTAGTTGCGTTATTTCTTCACTTGGCGAAGGGTCATAGCACAATACATGGCAGCCAAATCCTTGCAGGATTCTAACCGTTGCTTTGCCAATATTGCCAGTACCAATTATACCGACCGTTTTCTTATGTAAGTTAAACCCCATTAAGCCGTCTAAAGCAAAGTTGCCTTCTCTTACTCTATTATAAGCTTTGTGATATTTTCGACTTAACGTTAGCATAAGACCAATGGTATGTTCTGCAACCGCCTCGGGAGAGTATTCGGGCACACGACATAAGGTGAAACCAAGAGATTTGGCGCATGGTAAGTCGATGTTATTAAACCCTGCACATCGTAATGCAATCGTCTTAATATTGAAATCACTTAAGGTCTCTAATACTTTTTTGTTTATGTTATCATTAACAAAAACACATACAGCATCAGCGCCTTTAGCTAATGCTACCGTTTCTTGACATAACTTTGCTTCAATAAAATTAAACGAAAATTTATTATCAACGTTAAATTTATTGAGATATTCAATGTCATACTTTTTTGTGCTGAACACGGCAATTTCAAACATTACGCTTCCCTGTTAAGTATGGTAAACCAATTAGTTATTCACTTTACACAAAAGCAACAGTTAAATCATCCTGTTGTCTGGTGTTCTCGTTAGATAATCGCTAAGCTAGCCATTCATTTTTAGTATTAGGATAATAACAAGTGAAAACTAAAATGCGTACTGTAATCGCGGCTTGTTTTGTTAGTTTTTGCGCAACAAGCGCTGCGAATAACGAGTTTAATCAAGCATATAACTCTTTCGAGTTATCAACGTTAAAAAAAGACATTAAAACATTATCTTCAGATAAATTTGAAGGGAGAGAGCCTTCTGGTGTAGGTGAAAAACTTACAACAGATATGCTAATAAAGCGTTTTAAAGCGCTTGGCTTGAAACCTGGTAACGGTGATAATTATACACAAGCCGTTCCTATGGTCAGCATTACGAGTAAGCCTACTACATCGCTTAATATTGCCGATCTTGATTTTGAATTTCCGACAAACTTTGTCGCTACATCTCGTAAAACAAAAAAAGACATCGCGTTAACAGATTCTGAATTAGTGTTTGTTGGTTACGGTATAAATGCACCTGAATATGATTGGAATGATTATCAAAATATTGATGTCAAAGGAAAAACGGTTGTTGTATTGGTTAATGATCCAGGCTTTGCAACGCAAAATAACCAGCTCTTCAATGGCAATACGATGACATACTATGGCCGTTGGATTTATAAATACGAAGAAGCCGCAAGACAGGGCGCAGCTGGGGCGATTATTGTTCACGAAATAAAGCCTGCTAGCTATGGTTGGAACGTTATAGAAAGCAGTTGGACAGGCGCGCAGTATCATTTACCAGCGAAAGAAGTTAATGAACCTGCTATTGATGTTGAAATGTGGATTAGTGTTGACAAAGCGAAGGCATTATTTGCCAAAGCTGGCAAAGACTTTAACGAGATGAAAGCGTTAGCGTTAGAGAAAGACTTTAAAGCAGTGCCACTAAATTTAACCGCAAGCATTAAGTTAGAGAATGAGATTAAATCGTCAACCTCAAACAATGTTATCGCAACTATAAAGGGGAGCGAACGTCCAGATGAGCATGTCCTTTACATGGGACATTGGGATCATCTTGGCAGTTATATTGCGGACGGTAAGAAAGTAATTTACAACGGTGCGCATGACAATGCTACAGGTACCGCAGGTTTAATGCATATAGCGAAAGCATATCAAACACTTGGAAAAGCACCTAAACGCTCAATAACCTTTGTTGCTGTTACGGCTGAAGAACAAGGGAGACTGGGGTCTCGTTATTTTGCTAATCATCCTACGATCCCATTAAAGCAAATTGTTGGCTTAATAAACATGGATAGCTTAGATATTACTGGAAAGAAAAAAGACGTCACCGTAGTGGGTTTTGGCAAATCAGAGTTAGAAGTGTACCTAGAGCAAGCAGCAAAACGTCAAATTCGCACGCTCACACCAGAACAAACACCTGAGCGTGGTTATTATTATCGTTCAGATCACTTTAGTTTAGCTAAAAAAGGGGTGCCAGCGTTGAGTGCGGGCGGCGGTTCTGTTTGGTTAAATGCTGAAGAAAAACAAATTGGTAAACGTGTTAAAGGAGACGTTGCTCGCTGCTATCACCAGGCCTGTGATGAATACAATGAAGCTTGGGGGTGGCGTGGTTTAATTGCTGAATTACAGCTATTTTTCGAAACAGGTTACTTGCTTGCTGAATCTAATGACTGGCCTAACTGGCGTGAAGGTACTGAATTTAAAGCTATGCGCGATGAAATGATGAAATAAGATCTTTAGGTTGTTGAAAGTAAAAAGCCACCTGTTAACTAGGTGGCTTTTTCGTTTTCAGCCTTAAACTATTATCTACAATAGGTGTTATCAATTAATAGCTTTTGCATGAAAGGATTTTATCTTTTAAAAAGGGTTAGCCACCTTCGTGATTGCAATATTAAAAACAATATACTTAAAAAGTGGCTATGTTGTTTACTCCAACACTATTTTTTGTATTTTTCAAACCATGCAAGCGTGTTTTCAATTTTAGCGATCATTCTCGATGGCTTGCCAGCTATCCCGTGAGAAGCACCTGGTACTTTTACTAAAACGGTATCTATTTTTCGTAATTTAAGCGCTTGGTAATATTGCTCAGTTTGTGCCATTGGCGTACGTAAGTCTTCTTCACCTGTCATAAGCATTGTTGGTGTTGTAACATTGCCAACCAAAGACATGGGTGATCGTTGCCAATAATGCTCAACGTGCTCCCAAGGCATGCCTGGAAACTGTGTTGGAATTTGGCGTAAACCACTATCTGCAGTTAATACTTTACTTAGCCAATTGATTACAGGTTTAACAACAACGGCTGCTGAGAACCTATCAGTTAGACCAATTGCGTATGCCGTTGCAATACCTCCTGCAGAACCGCCGGCAATAAACAGGTTGTCTTTATCAATAAACCCTTTAGCTATCATAGCGTCTACGCCGCTGTTATGATCTGCAAAGTCTTCTTTAGAGCTATATTTGTATTTTAATAACATTGCAAAGCGCTCACCATAAGAACTACTACCACGATGATTATCATAAAACACCACATAACCTTGCGCAGCATAACGTTGTAATTCTGCTGAAAAGTGCGGGCCATAAGCTAAATGTGGGCCACCATGAATCTCTAATAACAATGGATATTTTTTATTCGGATCAAAGTTTGGCGGAGTGATGTACCAACCTTGAATATTTTCACCGTCAAACGACGATTTATAGTTTATTTCGTGCACTTGGCCAAGCGATTTATGCGCCAGTAGATCTTCATTTAGTTTCGTTAGCTGTCTAACTTTACCTTGTGCATTTATCATCGCTACATCACTTGGACGCTGACTCGTTCCTTTAGTAAACACAATGTTACCTGAATCATTCGCATGGAATTCACCACTAATGTAAGGACGACCTAAAGTTGTACCTGACAAGGTGTCTGTTAGGTCTTCAATTTTACCTTTGGTGGTAATTGTCGCAACTTTACGTTTGCCAAAATCGTCATATGCAATGGCAAGTTTATTGTCGTTTAACCATTTAGGACTTCTAATAGAACGATCAAATTCTTGCGCAATTAACGTGCTTTTTTTTGTCGACCATTGCATCAGTGTTAACTTTGCGTTTCTGTAAGGGTTTAACGCATTTGAAGTAGCCAAATAAGCAAGTGTTTTGCCATTACCTGAAAAGCTAGGGCCATATTCACGTCCAGGTGCATTAGTAAGTTGTGTCAATGTACCGTCTTTAATTGCTACAGAGAATAAATCACCTTCTAATCCTTTATATTCCCAGTCATCACGCCTGTTAGCTGAGAAAACGATTGCATCACTGCTCGCAGTCCACGCTAACGTACCACGATGATGATAGTTTCCTTGCGTAAGCTGGCGTGGCGTACCACCATCTGAGGGCATAACAAAAACATGGCTGTAGCCAGGTTCGATTAGGCCGCGGCCATCAGCTTGGTAGTATGCTTTGTCTATAACGATAACAGGTTTTGCCCATTTAGCGCCTTTCGGTTTTTTCGGCATTTTAGCCAGTTTAGTGCTTGGCGCACTCACTTTTTGACTAAAGGCCAACCACTTGCCATCAGGAGACCAAGTTAAACTGGAAATACCTGATTGTAACTGGCTGACCATTGCTGTGCGATTGCTATCGAGATAATGGATATGTATTTGATATTTACCACTTAAATTACTAATAAATGCTAGTTTTTTACCGTCAGGAGACCATCGTGGTTGAGAATATTGCTTTTCATCAGAGAAGAGTGGCATATGTTGACCTGAGGTTATATCTAACAGCCATAGATCTCTGTTCTTACCGTCTTTCATAATATCGTAGGCATTACGTACATAAACGGCGGTTTTACCGTCAGGTGAAAGGCGTGGATCTGATGCGTACTCAAGCGAGAAGATGTCTTTAGCATTAAAAACATCTGCCGCCAACGTAATGCTTGGGGCAAGGGCTGTTAGCCAAAGTAGTTTGCGAAGCGTAGGCTTTAACATGTAGGGTTCCATTTTTAAGTAGTTATAAAAGTATTCTATGGTAAGTCACTTTTTTTACACTGTTATTGGTCGCTGAAAAGACTCTCTTTAACGAGTTTGTTACAAATAAAGTGTACTAAATTTTATATCCGTGACTACAATTACCGCTTTGAGTTAGAGTTTTATAGAGTAATTTAAGTAAAAATAAGTGTTGGTTTAAAAATATATGAATATAACAATAAAAGAAGCAACAAGTGCAGATGCTAAAAATATAGCACCAGTATTTGATTTATACCGTCAGTTTTATGCTCAGGAGTCAGATTTAGCGCTTGCATTTAATTTTATCGAAGACCGCCTGTCACGAGGTGAATCAACAATTTACATTGCGATTGACAATGAAAATAACGTACTTGGTTTTACACAGTTATTTCCAAGCTTTTCGTCTGTGTCGGCAAAAGCTACCTGGATTTTAAATGATTTGTTTGTTGTGGAAGAGGCAAGGGGATTAGGTGTTGGCAAATTACTACTTGAACGGGCTGAATCGCTAGCTGTAGCTTCTAACGCTAAAGGCATAGGGTTAGAGACAACTAAAGACAATGTTTCCGCACAAAAATTATATGAATCATTAGGCTATGAAATAGCAGATGGTTTTCTGCATTACTTTAAAACACTTTAAAGTAAGTACCTCAAAATAAGTCGCTCAAAGTAGGGATGCAGAGGAGACAAAAGTCAAACTGTGCATTCCGTACTCCATCGTTTATAACGCATTAAATAGCGTTTTTTCGTTACTCCCTTGCGGTATTGTATTTATTAAAAAATCGTGAGCACTTTTTTATTCAACATTATAAACGCAAAAGAGCCGCCCTAAGGCAGCTCTTTCTGAAGATGGTACGTCCGAGTGAATTCGAATCACCGACCTCGTCCATGTCAAGGACGCGCTCTAACCAACTGAGCTACGGACGTAAAATTGTGCTATTTATTCTTAATCGAATACGGTGCATACCGTTGTAACTTGACGTTAACGCAAGCACTTCGTTGAAAATAAACCCTGATATTCAACGGAGCGCTATGTTAGCGATCTGATATTCGTCTTGCAAGCAATTTTAAATTATTTATTTAAAATAAATGTTTGTTTGCCTAACAAATGCACATATCGGTGTTAAAAGTAACATTAGGCTTGCATCGCAAATCGATGTTGAACAACTTTTAAACGCCATCCTAATAGGACAGCAGCAGTAGTGAGGCCTGATATAATACCAATCCAAAATCCATATGCGCCAATAGGCTCCATTATCCAGTCTGTCAGACCTAGCACTAAACCAACACTTAATCCGACCAACCAATATGAAATAAAGGTCAAGTATAAAATTGCCGTAGTATCTTTATAGCCACGTAACGCTCCGGCTGCAATAACTTGTATTGCATCTGAAAATTGAAACAGTGTTGCAAGAAACATTAAGCTAGCTGCCAACTCAATAACAACGACTTCTCGACTATAGATTTCTGCTATTTCATAACGAAAAGTTAAGGTAAATAGTGCTGTAAATACGGCGATTAATAACCCCAATGCAATTGAATAACTGCATACTTGTTTTGCTTGTTCAATTTGCTTATTACCTATTGCGGTGCCTACTAATATAGTAACTGCCATCGCTAAACTTAGTGGGATCATAAAAATTAACCCGGAAAAGTTAATCACAATTTGATGGCTAGCCACTGTTTCAGCACCAAAAGGTGCTAAAATCACAGCAACAACACCAAATAGGCTTACTTCAAACAGTAAAGATAAAGCAATTGGTACACCGAGTATTAATATATATTTGATTTCATGCCAATTGGGTAAATAGAGCTTGTCAAAAATAGGAGCATGCTTTAAATGTTTACTGAAAATACAGTAAAGATACATACTAATACACATAACCCAATAAACAATAGCCGTTGCGATACCACACCCTGCGCCACCATAAGCGGGTATGTCCCCATAACCATAGATAAAAATATAGTTAGCAGGAATGTTGATCAGTAATCCTACAACGCTAACAATCATGGTAGGGCGGGTATGAGACAAACCTTCAGAATAATTTCTAAAGACCAAATATAAACAAAAACCTGGTCCACCCCAAACCACATATTCTAAGTAATCAAATAGCAGCTGTTTTAGTTGCGGCTCTATTGGAACAGTTGTGTACAAATACGGCGCTATTGCATAGTAAATGGCAATAAGTACTACCGACATGAATACAGATATCCAAGCTGTTTGCTGTGTAGCTGCACCAATTTTTGTATAATCTTTGGCGCCAGCATATTGAGATACAATCGCTGCAAGCGCCATTATGACACCTGAAATCGTTAATATAATAGGTAACCAAATACTGCTTGCTACAGCGATAGCAGCCATATCAGTTGAACTCACTCGACCGGCCATAACGGTATCGGCAAAGCCCATTAATGTTTGGATAAGTTGGGCGATCAAAATGGGATACGCTAAGGTCATTAACCTTTTCGTATTATCAATAAAACCTTGAATGTGCATTAGTTGTGGTACTTAAAATAACAGGGCGCTAAAATGCGGTACTTTTAATAAAGTAGGATCATATATGTTTACCGGTATTGTGCAATCACAAGCTGAAATTATTTCTGCTAATGTAAATAATGCGTTAATGAGGTTAGTCGTTTCAGGAGATGTTTTACTGGTAGACCGTCTAGCGAAAGGAGCAAGTATCGCGGTAAATGGCTGTTGCTTAACGGTTGTCGATTTTTATAAGCAGCAGGATAAAAGCGTTATTGAATTTGATGTTATCGATGAAACATTGCGACTAACAAACTTAGGAACATTAACCGTAGGCGAGTTTGTTAATATTGAACGTTCGTTAAAAATGGGCGACGAGCTTGGTGGTCATATTGTTAGCGGTCATATTCATGGTACAGCAAAAGTTAATAATATTTCGCAAACCCCCACGAACTGCCAAATAACGTTTGAAATGGATACTGCATGGAAAAAGTATGTGCTAGAAAAAGGTTTCATTACTATTAACGGAATAAGTTTAACTGTCGGAAATATTACTGATAATCAATTTAACGTGCACTTAATACCGGAAACATTAGCGCGCACTAATTTGGCTTATTTAACGACTGAAAGTTATGTAAATATTGAGTGTGATCAGCAAACGATCACCATCGTTAACACTATCGAGCGTATGAAGATAACCACCAATTAAAATATTTGTTCGTCGTCACAGTTTACCGCAAGCTCTATTTTTTGTCGGTATTCATCAATGTGCATGTTTAGATGAATGTCATTACAACAGGCCGAACATTCGTCATAATAATCTTGGTCGCCCGATGTTGGGTCTATGGTAACAAAAACATGGTGTCCACAATGTGGGCACTCTATTCTCAGATCAGTGACTTTTTGAGGAAAAGAGTCATGAGGCATATGTCCTCCAAGATGCGTTACATCACAATGGTAGCCTTACTTCTAAGTATGATCACAAATGCCAAATCTGCTACTTTCCAGACCACCTTTTATTGCTATAAATATTAGCTTTTGAATTTATTAGTTATTTCATTGGTCAAACGACAAAATACGGTGAATACAGGCTTTAGATTGGTCGATATATACACCCCCAAATAAATTGGCATGGTTCAACACATGATACAGATTATAGACGTGTTTACGCACATCATAAGCGGGTGGTAGTGGGTAATATTCATGATAGCTTTGATAGAATGCTTCAGGAAAAGCACCAAATAATTCAGTCATCGCGATATCTGCCTCCCGATCACCATAATAGCTCGCCGGATCAAATATAACCGGTTGCTGATGCGAAAACCCCACGTTTCCACGCCATAAATCGCCGTGTAATAAACAAGGTTTTACTTGATGATTTAACAAGATCTGATGGCAAGTGTCGGTAATAAAATCAATATCGCCTAACACAATTGATTTTTCAGTTAGCAGTTGCAATTGCCACCCGATACGTTGCTCAGCAAAAAACTGACGCCAATTGCTACTCCACCGATTTGTTTGCAACGTACTGCCAATAACATTGTCTTGTTGCCAACCAAATTGACCATGGGTTGTATGTTTGTGCATTTCGGCTAATTGTTTACCGAACAAGCGCCAAACTTTGTTCGATGGTTGGTGAAAATCGATAACGTTTAAGACTAAAAACGCACGGTCAAAAGCAATACCCGTTGTGATCACTTCTGGGCAGGCGATACATTCACTTTCCCTTATTTTATTTAGGCTGTAAGCTTCGGCTTCAAAATGTTCAAGCACAGATTTATCATTAATCTTGACGAAATACCGCTGCTTTTGCCCTGATACTAAGAAGCATTGATTAATATCACCACCTGTTATTGGAGTCGTTTCTTCAATACTAAATGAGGTTGATAATGCCTGTTCAATTGCTTTGCCAATGCTATTCCACATGTGCCTACCTCAACTTTTTTACCTACAGATAAGTATAGTGATTAATTAAAATGTTGTTGTAAGTTTTCTAATGACTTCCAAAGACTTTTTTGCGCAACTTTGTTGGCTAACCACGCAGGAATGCTGCCATTAGGGGAAGCTGAGAATTGATAAGTCACATCTATGGTTTGGTCTGATGTTTTTTTTATTTGCCAACAACCGAAGTGTAATGTCATTAATATTGTTTTTTTCGGTAAAAAAATAGGAGAGGGCTTATTAGCAACATTTATGATCATGATTTTTTCTGTATGTTTTACTACCGTTGATTTTGCTTGCATAACACGCGGACGTATAAAAAGCATACCATCAAAAAACGAGGTAATAACAGATTGCGTTTTGGAGTGTTTTTCTATACTTACATGGCTAACATTTTCCAACCAAGAGGCAACCTTCGCTTCTTGATGAAGAAATTCATAAAAGTATTCGATCGTTGTGGGCAAAACAATTCTTGCTTGCAAAGCCCTTACTTTGAACGATGGGTGCTTCGCAGTACTTACTGAAAAGTGTTCATTCTTTTGCCAAAGTCGCCATTCTAATGCAGGTTTTTCTAAACAGTATGGTTGTGCTTCTGCATACACAGCAACACAAAAAATGAAGGTAAAACTGATAAAAAATTTCATATGGCTAGGTTATCACCTTTTTGGTAAAATTGACTGCTAAATTATATTGCTTAAACGTTATTTTCCATTGCATTCAAGGTAATAATCGCCTATATTCTCACGCTAAAAATCGCGATTAAACAAGCCAGTTGAGTTAATAGTTTAACTGGTGTAAATGTTTCTTTGTTGAATTATCTTAATTTTAGTTACAAAAACATGCGACGCTTGGTATGCGCCGCCACTGTAGAAAGGAAATTTCATGCCTGTTATTACTCTCCCTGACGGAAGTCAACGTTCATTCGAAAATGCTGTGTCTGTAATGGATGTTGCGTTAGATATAGGTCCAGGTTTAGCCAAAGCGACTATTGCCGGTCGTGTAAATGGTGAACTTGTTGATGCATGTGAATTAATCGAATCAGATGCTGAATTACAATTAATTACCAATAAAGACCAAGATGGTTTAGAAATTATTCGTCATTCGTGTGCACATTTATTAGGCCATGCCATTAAACAATTATGGCCAGATACAAAAATGGCGATAGGGCCAGTTATTGATAACGGTTTTTACTACGATATTGATTTAGACCACTCAATCAATGAAGACGATATTGCTAAGCTTGAAAAGCGCATGCTTGAGCTAGCAAAAACAAACTACGACGTTGTTAAGAAAACAGTGTCATGGCAAGAAGCCCGTGATGCTTTTGAAGCTAGAGGCGAAACCTATAAAATTGAAATTCTTGACGAAAATATCGATAAAGATGACCGTCCAGGATTATATCATCATGAAGAATACGTAGACATGTGTCGAGGTCCTCACGTGCCGAGTATGCGCCACTGCCATCATTTAAAATTAATGAAAGTTGCAGGTGCTTATTGGCGTGGTGATTCAGACAACAAAATGTTACAGCGCATTTACGGTACAGCTTGGGCAGATAAAAAGCAGCTTAAGGCGTATATTCAACGTTTAGCAGAAGCTGAAAAGCGTGATCACCGTAAAATTGGTAAAACACTTGATTTATTTCATTGGCAAGAAGAAGCGCCAGGCATGGTGTTTTGGCACAACGATGGTTGGACAATATATACTGAGTTAGAAAAATACGTTCGTGAAAAGCTGCATGAATATGATTACGACGAAGTAAAAGGCCCATTAATGATGGACCGAGTACTTTGGGAGAAGTCAGGCCATTGGGACAAATACGCAGACGCTATGTTTACTACAGAGTCTGAAAAGCGTGAATACGCGATTAAACCAATGAACTGTCCTGGACACGTGCAAATTTTTAATCAAGGTTTGAAATCTTACCGTGATTTACCGTTGCGTATGGCTGAATTTGGTTGTTGTCATCGTAATGAACCGTCAGGCGCGTTGCATGGCTTAATGCGTGTGCGTGGCTTTACCCAAGATGACGCACATATTTTCTGTACAGAAGACCAAGTGCAAAGTGAAGTAACCAAATGTATTGAAATGGTTTACGACGTTTATCAAACGTTTGGCTTTGAAGATATTATTGTAAAATTATCAACACGCCCAGAAAAACGTATTGGTACAGACGAAATGTGGGATAAAGCTGAGCTTGGCTTAGCAGAAGCAATGAAGTCTAAAGGTATTGAATTTGAATACTTGCCTGGCGAAGGCGCTTTCTATGGTCCGAAAATAGAATTCACTTTACTCGACTGTTTAGGTCGCAACTGGCAGTGTGGTACGGTACAATTAGATTTCGCGTTACCTGAGCGATTAGGGGCAACGTATGTTGGTGAAGATAACGAAAGATATATGCCGGTAATGATTCACCGTGCAATTTTAGGTTCACTTGAGCGTTTTATCGGTATTTTAATCGAAGAATACTCAGGAAAATTCCCAACATGGTTGTCTCCAATTCAAGCAACTGTGATGAATATTACCGACAAACAGTCGGAATATTGTCAAAAAGTTGTTAAAAAACTAAAAGAAAATGGATTTAGAGCAAAAGTAGACTTGAGAAATGAGAAGATAGGCTTTAAAATCCGCGAGCACACTTTAAAGCGTGTTCCATATCTTTTAGTCGTAGGTGACAAAGAAATGGAAAATGGCGAAATTGCCATTCGCACAAGAAGTGGGGAAGATTTAGGAAAAATGTCGGTAGACGACTTTATTGCTAAACTAAGTGATGAAGTAAGTTCGCGGGCATAAAAGCTGTTTGAGAATACGCTCAAACCTTTTGCTAAATTGTTTGTTTAAATGCTTGGAGGAATAAACTATCAAAGGTAGTTTAAAAGGCGGTCAAAAAGAACCGCAACACAAACTGAATGAAGCCATTACAGCGTCTGAAGTACGATTAGTTGGCTTAGAGAATGAAGCGCTTGGTGTTGTTTCACTAGAAGAAGCTTTAGATGAAGCGGAAAAAGCGGGTGTTGATTTAGTAGAAATTAGCCCGACGGCGAAACCACCAGTTTGTCGTGTAATGGACTACGGTAAGTTCCTTTACGAGAAAAGTAAGCAGCAAAAAGAGCAAAAGAAAAAGCAAAAACAGATTCAGGTTAAGGAAATTAAGTTCCGTCCTGGTACAGATGAAGGTGACTATCAAGTTAAATTACGTAACTTGAAGCGCTTCGTAGAAGGTGGCGATAAAGTGAAAGTAACTTTACGTTTCCGCGGTCGTGAGATGGCCCACCAAGAACTGGGTATTGAGCTTTTAACTCGCGTTAAAAACGATTTAGAAGAGCTTACAACAGTTGAGTCTTTCCCTCGTAGAGCGGAAGGTCGTCAAATGGTGATGGTGCTTGCACCGAAAAAATAATCAATAGCTGGTTTTAGCAAGTAGTAAAAAGTAATTTTTACTCACCACTATTGTTTTTAACGGGTAACTTTAGGCCTACAAGTAGAACAGCATTACGCCTGTTTTCGCCTAAGTTGCTAAATTTCAATGGCAATGTGGAGTTTACATCAATGCCTAAAATGAAAACTAATAAAGGTGCTGCAAAGCGCTTTAAAAAGACTGCTTCTGGCGGTTACAAATGCAAACAAGCTGGTCTTCGTCATATCTTGACTAAGCGTCGTACTAAAGTAAAACGTCATCTTCGTGCTAAAAGCATGGTTGCTGCTTCAGATGTGAAAGCAGTTGATAAATTACTTCGCAACGCTTAATTAAGAGGAGATTAGCACATGGCAAGAGTAAAACGCGGTGTAGTAGCACGTCGTTCTCACAAGAAAATATTAAAGCAAGCGAAAGGTTACTACGGTGCTCGTAGTCGCGTATATCGCGTTGCTTTCCAAGCTGTAACTAAAGCTGGCCAATACGCATACCGTGACCGTCGTCAACGTAAGCGTCAATTCCGTCAACTTTGGATTGCTCGTATTAATGCAGCAGCTCGTCAAAATGGTTTATCTTACAGCCGTTTCATCAATGGCTTGAAAAAAGCGTCGATTGAAATCGATCGTAAGATCCTAGCTGACATTGCAGTATATGACAAAGCAGCATTCTCTGTATTAGTTGAAAAAGCGCAAGCTTCTTTAGCTTAATTGAGACGTTGATATATGAAAAGGGCGCCCAATGGGCGTCCTTTTTCTTTTAGACAGATAACTTTTATTGTTAATTTGCTCTAATAGCGTCGTCACTAATGCTCATTTACCTGCGTAAACTGCGCGTTAGTTCCTTGCTCTTAAATCAATTAACGGCAAAAATTTTCATCTAAATTGTTTAAGTGGTTTTAGGTTTTAAGTTGAAAGTGCGTGGCTTCTTATTAAAGCTGAAAACTATGCAGCTAGGTTGTTTTATAAAATTTTGCGCGATTTTATCGTGAAAGTTCAGATATAATTGGCAACCATAGTGAATACGTTAGAGAACTTATTCGTTTATCACCATCGCTTGATGTTAAACAAATAGATTCTTACTTATAAAAGGTTTAAACGATGAGTAATGCTAATGGCGTTTTAGCCGTCAATGACGATTTACCTATTCGTACTGATTTACCCGTTCATAGCGGTAAAGTTCGCTCTGTTTATTGGTTAACAGCACAAGACAGTGCCCGATTAATTAAACAAAAAGGCTACAACGTACCAGCTGATACAGAACTTGCTATCATGGTAATTAGTGATCGTATTTCTGCGTTTGATTGTATTTGGCATGGCGAAGGCAATATGCGTGGCGTACCTGGCAAAGGCGCTGCACTTAATGCGATATCAAATCATTGGTTTAAATTATTTAAAGAGCAAGGCTTAGCAGATAGTCATATACTCGATATTCCGCATCCATTTGTATGGATTGTACAGAAAGCAAAACCAGTGATGATTGAAGCGATTTGTCGTAGTTATATTACCGGCTCAATGTGGCGTGCATACGAAAAGGGCGAACGCGAGTTTTGCGGTATAAATTTACCAGAAGGGCTACAGCGAGATACTAAGTTACCTCAATTGTTAATGACGCCGTCAACTAAAGGCATATTAAAGGGTATTCCAGGTGTGCCTGAAGCTGATGATGTAAACATTACGCGTGAAAACATTGTAAATAACCACAAGGCTTTTAACTTTCAATCTATCGAAGACGTTGATTTATACGAAAAGTTACTTAAAGAAGGTTTTGATGTTATCTCTTCAGCGTTAAGTAAACTGGATCAAATATTTGTCGATACTAAGTTTGAGTTTGGTTACGTTAAAGATAAAGTGGGTAATAATAAACTGATTTACATGGACGAAGTAGGTACACCTGATTCATCTCGTATTTGGGACGGTGCCTCTTATCGTAATGGTGAGGTTGTTGAGAACTCTAAAGAGGGCTTTAGACAATTATTACTGTCGCATTTTCCAGATCCTGATATTTTACTTAATAAAGAGCGCATGCCTGAACGTACGGCACTTGCAGAGGGTAACGCGTTACCTGTTGAGGTGTTAATGAAGGTTTCTAAAACCTATACAGACATCGCTGAAAAAATTACCGGCGAAAAAATCGTTCTTAGTGACGACCCTAAAGCAGAAATTATTGCTGTGTTAAAAGAGCAATATCAGTTAATTGATTAACGTATATTTTTATACTAAATATATTTTGTAAAACCTCGACATTGTTCGGGGTTTTTTATTGCTTTTTTTTATAGTAAATAATTTTGATACTGTATTTAAATACAGTTCGGTAAAAAGTGAACTTTCTACAAGAAAGAGAGAAAAATTCTCGCTTTCTACAAACGGTGTGCATAAGTAAAAGCGTTATCTAATTGATTAATTGGTAATAACAGGGTAGTTTGTTGTTTAATTTTTAATGAAGTAGAGGGAATGACTTCGTGTAGAAAGCGAGAATTATTCCTTCTAATAAGCTGTTATATTTTTAATCTTCCATCTCTCTTCTTCCTAAAATCAATTATGGAAATTTAATTTTATTATTCAAACATAAACACTAAAACACAAAATATTATATTTGAGTTGAAAAATTATAAGTTTAAGGTAAACTCAATTTATCATTTTTGTTTTTAGGTGTTTTATGGCACGGATTAGAACTCCCATTCCATTTAATAAATTAATGGAAGAAACTCCCCCACAAAAGTTTGTTCCTTTATTGGCAAAGTATAAAGCCACTGATACTCAAGGCAACTACCTTCACTGGGATAAATTTAAGTGGAAGGTTGAGAAAGGAGATGATGAAACTGCTGCTTGGATAGCAACTAAGCTTTCTAGAAAAACTATTACTAAATACATAAAGGCCTTGCAAGGAAAAAAAGAAGGAGAAGTATTTAGTTACTGTGTTCCTGACTCATTATTCTCTCAACTACATCATATCGATAAATTAACTGGTGGTGGTCATTCAATTGGTGATGGTTCATTTATTACAGCACGAGAAAAAGATCGTTACTTAGTAAAGAACTTGATGATGGAAGAAGCGATAACATCATCACAACTCGAAGGGGCATCCACCACAAGAAAAGTGGCAAAAGACATGTTAGAGAATAATAGAAAACCCTCTGACAAATCAGAGCAAATGATATTTAATAATTATCTGCTAATGAAAAAGGTAGTTGAAAGAAAAGATGAAGAATTAAGTATAGCTTTGTTATTGGAACTCCATGAAATAGCTACACACAATGCAATTGATAATAATGCAATTCCAGGAGAGATTAGGAACGACAACGATATTACAGTTAAAGATATGTACAACGAAATTGCGCATGAACCTCCATGCTATAAATCTTTAAAAGAAAGGCTAACTCTTCTCTGTGAATTCGCAAATCAATGTAATGATGGTGAAAACAGTGATAGTTTCATTCACCCTCTTGTAAAAGCGATAATACTTCACTTTATGATAGGTTTTATCCATCCGTTTGGTGACGGAAATGGTAGAACAGCGAGAGCATTGTTTTATTGGTTTATGCTAAGAAGTGGATATTGGCTTTTTGAATACGTTTCAATTAGTAAGTTAATTCAAGAGAAGAGAAGCGATTACGATACTGCCTATATTTATACTGAGACAGATGATTTAGATTTAACGTATTTTATTTATCATCAAACAGAAATTGTTAGAAAGGCTGTGGATGCTCTTCAAAAACATATTGAAGCTAAGAAAAGTGAGTTCTATCAGTTTATGGAATGGATTGAAAAAAGCCCACTGTCTAAGAAGCTTAAACGTGCCCAGCTTGAATTATTAAAAGATGCTGTAAAAGAACCCGGGAGAATATTTACTTCAAAACAGGTATCAACAGATTTTGATATTAACGAGGGTACGGCTAGGACATATTTAAATGGGCTTGTTGATGAAGATTTGCTTATTTCTACTAAGAGTAAAAGGGGCAAAACAATTCTCTATTTAGCTCCTCAAGGATTAAGAGATAAATTAAAAATATAACAAGGCATTTAAAAAGGCGGACACAAATAGCTGGCTTGTGCTCCTTCGTCGCCAAATTTTAGCCAGCTTATTTTATGCCGTTTAATGCGGCGTTATGTGTCTCAAGGGATTTATGAATCATCGAACTAAAGGAATTACTCAACTAGCATTTTCTTCGTTCTTTTTCTTGGCTAGTTTGTGGTGCTTGATGTGGGTGTTTTCTTCATCAAGTTTAGCTAGCGGTTATTGTGAGAGTAATTTTTCTCTATTTCATGAAGAGTTTAGGTGTAAACAACCTTACATTGCGTCTATTTTATTTCTAGCTTCAATTGTTAACTGTGGCGTATTATTTATATTAGGTTATAAAAACATTAAAGTTGGTGATAAAGCCACATAACAAGCTAATAAATAAGGACAAATTACAGTTGGTTTTTGCTCCTTCGTCGCGTATTTTAACCAACTACAATTTGCCCATTATTAGGGCGTTAGGTAATCAGGATGATTTGCCCTTTTTGTCACTACGAAAGAATAAAAGATGATCGCTCCCCAAATTGGGCTTGTCCTAATTGTGGGAAAGCGTATAAAAAGTACAAAAGTGTGCAACAAAGAAAGAAAAACATACAGGTTGAGCCTGCTGAAGACGATGATGAGGGAAATCCTAAAGTAGCACTTATCGCTTATTTCTTAGTTTTTATCTATGAGGTTAACAACCTGTATGACTTGCTTGTTTATAATAAAATTAGGTGGTGCGGAAATTGGAACTGTTCTTACTTTACTTATGAAGGGTTTCCTATAGGTTTTGTTGTTGCTGTTATCCTGCACTTTGTAATCTTATTTTTTTCAATTTATGTATTATTTAAAATTATCACGAATCGATGATTACCTAACAAGCCATTACAGTGCGGGACTTTTAACCGTTGGCTTTTCCTCACTGCGTTCGTTATTTTAGCCAACAATTAAAAGCCCCTGAATGGGGCGTTATGTTGTTAAAGGAGAGTTTCATTGAGTACGGATAAATCAGAGAATATGTTTTGGCCTGATATCTCAACATTAGAAAAAGCCGAAGGGGTTGCAAAAGGTTCTTGTGGTATACCTATTTTTGTTGCAAGTATTACTATTCTTGTTGTGCTTTATGGATACTTCTTTAGTCCTATATTAGGAATAACGCCTTGGGCATTAATAGACGCCTCAATATTTGGGTTAATTGCTTATGGTATGTTTCGAATTAACCGTTTGGTGTCGATACTCGGTTTGTTTTTTTATATTTGGTCTCAAGTAGATATGTTAACTACTCAGGGGGCTGGTTTTAGTGTTCTAGCTGTTTTCTTCATGATCTTTTGGTTTAACGGTATTCGAGGTGCTTTTAAATACCATAAGTTAAAAAAGCAAGCTGATAGTGTAGAGCAAGTAACAACATAACAAGGCAATTATGGATGGGACGCCTAAAGCTTGGCTGGCGCTCATTCTTCGCTAATTTTAGCCAAGCTTAATACGCCCCATATTGCGGCGTTAGCATTCAAGGAAGGTTTAGAGTGAAAAATGAGTTTGTCGTATTAATCCCTTTCATTGGAGTGCTCGGAGTAATTTTAGGGGCTTTCCTACAAGGTTTTTTCAACCGAAAAAATCAGAAGGTTAACAATTTATCAGAACTTCAAAATAAAGCTTATTCTGATTTTTTAAACTCAGTTTCAAAAATTGCCGTTGCTCAGCGAAATAATAAACGAAGTGAAGTAACTTTAGAGTTATCTAATTTAGCTGACGCTAAGGCTAGGATTTGTGTTTACGGTAATGCAACAGTTGTTAAGTTTCTCGCCATATTTTTAAGGGAAGGCGGAACTCTCCAAACAGAAACCGAAATATTAAGTTTTACTCATTTGTGTACTGAGATTCGTAGAGCTGTCGGTATGCATGATAAAGACTTAGTGCCATCAGATATATCTCAATTACTGTTTAGTCTCGATGTAAAAGACGTGAAAACACCGAGCAATTGAATGCTAACAAGTCACTTAAAAGGACAAAAAACAGTTGGTTTTTGCTCCTGCGTCGCTTATTTTAACCAACTGTTTTTTTGCCTCTTAGTGAGGCTACATGGACTCCCCTTTGTCAAGCACAAGCAGTCTATGACAACAAGAAGATCTGACAGCAGCTCTACATTCGGCGTTTATTAGCTATATACGCTATCGCCCTGATGATTTGCGCTTGCGCATGGCCTCATTCGTTAAACAGTATTTAAATACTTCCCGACTAAACAGGCTTTAATGCGCTCGGTCTGACCGTGTTATCGTCAATTGCTAATGCTACGACTCGGTGGGGTTAACCGTTTGGTTTAACCTTTTCTATTTTACATAATCAATCTGATATTCTTTTTCTGAGTGTAATAATGCCCAAATTAATCGGGCATTTTTTGCCGCTAATGCCACGGTGGCACGCTTAAACCCTCGTCGCTCGATAAGGTCTTTTATCCATAAACTGGTTCTGTCAGTTTTGTGCCTGCAGTTAGCAATCACGGCTCGCGCGCCATGAATGAGTGAGGTGCGAATATGTTTTTCGCCACGTTTGGATATTCTTCCTAACTTTACCTGTCCACCTGTAGTGTATTGCTTTGGTACTAAACCAATCCATGCACTAAAGGCACGAGAGGTGTCGAAGTCTTTGGCATCACAGACAGTAGCAACTACCGCGGTTGCGGTCACTTCGCCGACACCAGGAATACTCATTAAGCGTTTAGCGGCATGCATTTGATGGGCTAATTGATACAGTTTTCTGTCATGTTTAAGGATTTGTTCGTTTAACCCTTTTATCTCTTGCCATAAATCATGCAATAGCTCTCTGGCGAGCATAGGTAAGCCGTTCTCTGCATCTTCTAAAATACTGGTGATAGCATGTTGTGCTGGGTATCTACCTTTAGGCATAACAATACCGAACTCAGCGAGTAAGCCTCTAAGGCGATTAATCAGTGCTGTTCTGTCTTTGATAGCCCCTTGGCGAATACGATGTAAACACAATACGGCTTGTTGCTCTTCACTTTTAATACTCACAAACCGTGTTTTAGGACGTGTTACCGCTTCGCATATGGCTTCGGCGTCATTGGCATCATTTTTCTCATTTTGGCGATATGGGATAACAAACTTAGAGGCCATGATACGCACGTCATGACCAAGCTTAGTAAATTCTCTTGCCCAGTAATGAGCGCCAGAGCAAGCTTCCATGCCGATAATACATGGTGGCAATTTAGCAATTTCAGGTAACAGTTTGTTTCGCTTAACAGTTTTACGTAATTTACACTTGTCATGAGCATCCACACCGTGGATACTAAACACAGATTTGGCTAAATCAACGCCAATTGCTTTAATTAGTGACATATGGACTCTCCTCAATTGAAGCTCTTTATCAACTTCACTATGGCACATTGATGCTGAGTGGGGAGTCCATATCATTCGTTATATGCACATGGAGAAGTGGTGTTTAAATCTAAAGAATTAAATTCATTGCTAGAAAATGAGCTGAAAAGCGATAATCAAATTGCAGAAAGCTCTTCTTGGCCGCCAAAGTGTGAAACTCTAATTATTCTGAGTAATAGATTTAATCAAAAATATGAAAGTAGCGGCTTAGTATATAGAGAAATTAAAGACTCTCATTATTGGTACGCAGAATACTCAACAGTTGATGAGTCCGAATGTTTAGCTTGCAAGTAGTGCGCATATAACAAGCCATTACAGTAACGGGACTGCTAACAGCTTGCTCGGTTCCGCTTCGCTTCACAATTTTAGCAAGCTATTATCAGCCCCTGAATGGGGCGTTATGATTGCTTGAAAAACCGCGATGTTTATCGGGGTTATAAGAAACGGTGATATTAAGAGATTTTTAAGAGCGAAATCGGATTGAGCCCTTTTAAAATTCATGCTATTCCTTGAAGCAAGGCTTTGCCGCTTAAGACACGGCTGGCTTAAATGCGGACAAGCATCACTTCAAGGTAGTAGTGTTAAAAAGCCTCAGCTATTCCCATTTGGCGGTTAAACATTAATGTTTCGCGTATTAAAAGGCCACGGTTAACCATCAAGGGCTCAAGAACAAGCAACATAACAAGGGATTCAAGTCGGACAACGTCCAGTTTGTCAGGCTTCGCCTAATTTTAACAAACTGGACGTTGCCGCTTAATACACGGCGTTATATGCCAATTACATGTCACCATAGGGTGTTATTAAAATGTTATTAGGTCTAAATCTTAAATAAGGAAATATATGAGTCGGTGGATCGAGTCGTTTAACAATCATCCTTTTCAGGTGTCATGGAAACAAATTTTAGAGATCTCAGACGAGATTGTTGTCGATGACGACACAGTTACAACTAGTGTTGAAGAAGTCGCTAGGTTTACCAAGGTATCGACATTTGTTAATGAATTATTGCAAGCATGTGATCCAGAATTAATCCCTAGTTCAACATGGGATAACTTTCATAAGCAATCTAACGCTTGTCTGCAACAAGTTAATAATTATCAAAGTAATAGGAATATTACTCATATCACTAACGCAAATGCTAATTTGGATAACTTATTAACTTATATTAGGCCTTATCAAGTGGTCTCTGGAAAAGCAGCGAAATCTGCAAGTGCATCATATGTAGCTTACACAAAGACAATACATAAGAACCTAAGCGCTTTTCAAGAGGAAGCTAACGGTATTTTAGCTGAAATAAATGCATTAAAAGAACATGCATCTGAGAGCGCGGAAGAATCAAAAGTTGCAAATACTCGTATTAAGGAATTAGAAACTAGCTACTTTGATGATTCTGAAGAGGAAAGTTTGAGCTCTCGGATAAATCAACTTGAAGCGACACTAGAAGAAAACTACGAAAAAATACAAAATTATAAAACCAAATTAATCGACGGTGATTCATATTCTGAATCTATATCATCCGAAATTGAAACTGCACATGAAACAGCTAATTCCAGTTCCGAGAAAATAACTAATTTATTAAATGAAGTTAAATCAAAACTATCAGACTTCAAAAATTATCATACCGTTGTTTTTGGTGAAAAGAATGATGAAGGTGACTTTGAAGGTGGTTTAAAAGCTGAAATTATAGCCAGAGAAAATCACTTGGAAGAGTTTAAAAAACAGCAAGAAACAAAATATAAAGCATTAAACGATGAGATTGAAAGTTTATTACCGGGAGCTACTAGTGCAGGTTTAGCTTCTGCGTACCATGATCTAAAGGTTTCTTTTGATAACCCAATAAAAAATTATTCTAAATTGTTTTATGGCTCTATTTCGTTTTTGATATTGATCGCATTTATATCAATAACCCAAGAGCTGGGGTGGTTTTACATTAAATTTGTTGATGTAACTGATTTAACAAAGTTATTTTCAAATATTATATACAAGCTGCCTTTAATAATACCAGTCCTTTGGCTTACTCTATTTGCATCCAAAAGGCGAAGTGAAACTTTGCGATTACAACAGGAATATGCCCATAAAGAGGCTCTTGCAAAGTCTTATCAAAACTTTAAAACTCAAATTGAAGCACTAGAACAATCAGACCCAGAGCTAATGAAAAAATTACTTAGCTCTGCTATTGATGCTGTATCCAAAAATGCCTCAGATACACTTGATAAAAATCATGGTGATAAGACGCCAGTGCATGAAGGCGTAGATGGATTAATAAACTCTATGGAAAAAGTAAAAAAAGTATTTACATAGTTGGCATATAACAAGGCGTTTAAACGGAACTAAAACAGTTGACAAGGTTCCGCTTCACTTCACATTATAACCAACAATTTTAGTTCGCTTAACGCGGCGTTAGCATTTTTATCAACAATGGAGAGTAAAATGGAAGTTTTTAAAGCATCTGTTCAATATAATGATTTAAAAGGGTCTTGTGCCGCCGATAGAGCAGATAACTCTGACGCAACTGAATGGTTAAGGAATAATGGCCACATACAAGAAAACGAATTCCTTGTAGGTATTAGCATGTTTGCTGGTGAAAACCATGGAGAGCATCGAGACCCAGTGAGTGTAACGTTTTTAATAACCGATGAAACAGGTTTTAGAGCACTAGGGCAAAACTCTAGCGATTATGAAATTCGTAAAGTAAACGTAGATATGGAAATTACTGCATTTCTTGCTTTGTTCAAACGCTTTGAAATTACTTTATCAACTAACTCTTGCTTAGAAGGCAAAGAGTACTAAAAATGCTAACAAGGCGCTTAAACGGAAAAATTACTGTTGGCTGCAGCTCGTACCTCGCGCATTTTAGCCAAACTGTATTTTTCCGCTTAGCTTAGCGTTATGTGGCTGTGTTCAAGCTCGAAGAGGTTAAACATGCATCGGGATCTGCTCCGTATGGGAAAGCTTAAGGATTACGCGAACTATGACTGAAAGTCTTTCTAGGGTCCTGCTTGACAATGGAGTAATAGCGGCCTCCATTCCTGAAATAATTCCGCTATTTCGGCAAGCTTACATTTGCTCAGGTACTGTAGTGTTATCTCCGGGGCAGCGTTGGAATGAGCTGATGGTGATTCGTCAAGGTATTTTCAGGCTGTACTACTTGGATTCCAGTGGGAAAGAATCCAATAAAGGCTTTTTTAGCGAAAAGCAAATTCTTGCCCCGATAGCTCAATCTGCTATTAAAAAGCCTTCATTATTCTTCGTTGAAGCGCTGACTAATGTTGAAGTCTATAGCTGTGATTATGAACAGCTGGCCACGCTTCTGAACAAGTATTCTGGTGGGAGAAACTTTTACAACCGCCTGGCTGAGAACCTTCTTGAAGATAAAATTCGACGCGAAGTTATGTTCCTTCAGTTAGATGCAAGAGGTCGTTATGAGGGGTTTGTCACAGATTTTCCTGATCTGCACGAGCGAGTTCCACTCCACCATTTAGCCTCTTATCTCGGGATGACGGATGTAACTTTATCGCGTATTCGGAGAAAAAGCTGACTTAACAAATGTTAAGGAGCTAATTTAGCTCACTATCTATAATGCTCCTCCATTTACAGAAGTGAGGAGTTATACCTATGAGAAAATTTTTATTTAGTAAAATATTGGTTGTTACATTAGCTATTCTATCGTCGAAACTATATGCAGCACCTATTGACAAGTCAAAGTCGGCGTTAGTAATGATTGAGTATCAAAATGAGTGGGTAGCTGGTGATGGAACTCTGCGTAATCTTCTTGTTAAGGACGAAACTCTCTTTAAGTCTGCCATACAACATTCGAAAACTCTTTTGGCTACTGCCAGAAAAGAAGGAATAACCGTAATTCATGTAACGCTAAAGCCAGATGCCCAATATCGAATTTTTGGTGATGCGGAATTTGGTATCAGAGCGGCTATACCTAATGCTAAAACATGGCAGGGTGATATGCAGTCTATTCATCGCGACTTTATGCCTACGGCGAATGAACACGTTATTACTGAAAGAACGGGCGTTTCAGGCTTTGCTGGTAGTAACTTAGACAGTTTCTTACGTAATAATGGTATAGACACCATCTTTCTTGCAGGGTTTGCAACTCATGTGTGTGTAGAATCAACACTAAGGGATGCTCATGACAAAGGCTATCGCACTTTTGTGGTTACAGACGCTACGGGTGCTTTTACTCAATCCCAGCAAAGCTATTTTGAAAATGAAATACTTCATCATTTTGGTCATGGTATGAAAAGCACTGAATTTATAAAAACTTTTGATAATGGCTGAGGAAAGCCTGTAGAGTAAATCTTGCCAGCTAGCAAGAAAATCGTATTATGTTACAGTAGACGAAATAAGTGTAATCAATCGTCACATAACAAAACGCTTAAGTCACTCCCTTCGGTCGCTGGGACGCCTATACGCGGGGCGGCTTCGCCATTATGCCCCACGTATCTGCGCCCCTTAGCTTGGCGTTAGGTGTACTGAAGAATATGCGAATAATGGATGATTCAGATAACCAATTTGGTTTTGTTATTTGCTTAATTTCCGTATTAGCTTTGTTATCAGTTGTTTTGTCAGGAAAGGAGCAATGGCTCAAATATATAGCTCCAATATTTCTGCTTTGGGGTATAAACTGTGTTTGGGCTTACTTTAAAAAGAAAACTATTTATGGTTTGTACTTTCCAATATCAAATAACGCGCAAATTGTTTTTCGCATTATGGGGTTAGCTATTGGTATTTTATTTATTATTGTCAGTATAAGTATGTACACCTAACAAGCAATTAAAGCGAGACTTTTTACAGTTTGCTCAGTTTCGCTTCGCTACACAATTTTAGCAAACTATAAAAAGCCCCTTAATGTGGGCGTTAGCTATTTCGGAGAGTATGTGGTGCACAAGGAAGTAAAGCCTAAAAAACGTAATGAGTTTTCTCAATATATAGCAATATTTCTATCAGTCTTATTTACTACTTATATGAAACGAACTGTAGAAGACAGTTTTACTGATTTACAAGAGCTATCATTCCTGATGGATTTAGGTTTATATCTAATAATATTTATCCCGTTCCATTACTTAATTTCTAAATTTACTGATTGGCTCTATTCTGGCAGTGGCGAGAGCAATAGCTAACAAGTCATTAAAGCAGGACAAAAAACAGTTGGTTTTTGCTCGTACCTCGCTTATTTTAACCAACTATTTTATTGCCTCGTAATGAGGCGTTAGGTGCCTATTAGAGTCAGAGTTATGAATGAAAATAGAAAAGAAATTTCTCATCGATTAATTTATTCTGGTTGGGACTTTCAGCAAGCTTTATCTGCTCTGACTTTCTTACTCGAAGAGTGCGAGTACGATAAAAGGTATAGCAAAGTTGAAATGAGACGTTTTCGATGTTTTGAAACCACATTAATAGTTTCCTTTGCTAGGCCATTCAAAGCAGGGTGGGGCAGAGAAAACCTAGATTTATCAAAAATAGGTTTTACATTTACTGAAGAAGATTTAATTTTAAAAAACAAAATCATAAAGTTGAGAGATAAGGTTATTAGTCACTCTGATGAAGAGCAGATGCATTATAAATCATATTCTTTTAAGCCAATTGATGATCGTGATATTAGAGTGCCAATGACTGTATTTAATGAATCTTTATACTTAAATGAATCCGAGGTGAGGGCAATTGAAAATCTTTTGCATAGGGTATTGGACAAATTAGCTAAATATGAATTCGAGTTGGTCCAAGGTGAACATGAAGCATTTAATAAATCTAAAACACCAACTAATACGTAAAATTCACCTAACAAGCTGTTTAATCGGGACTTTTTATAGCCTGCTGAGTTCCGCTTCGCTACACATTTTAGCAGGCTAATAAAAAGCCCCTTAACAGGGCGTTATATTTTTTACTGCAATCGTCGATAAGGAAGTTGATAACAAATGAAGTTTATTCTTATAGGTCTTTTAGTTTTACTTGCTTTGCCTGCTCTTTCAGGCAAATACTCTAGTTGTGAAGATCCACAATACAAAGCTTATGTAGCAAAGAGGCTAGCCTTCTATGAAAAGCTCGAAAAAGAACGTTATAAAGAGGCGTTGGACAAGCTACAAGAAACCCCGTTTGAAAGTCTAAGTAAGCCAGAAAAAGAGCTTTTTTTAAGTTCAAATACAGTGCTCAGTGCGAGATTTGATACGAAAAAAGTTGCAGTGAAAAACATCAAAAGATTTGAAGAGATTCAGAAGCAAAAACCTTTTTATGCTAAATCAGGTGATATGCCTCACTTGGTTAACATTGCACGAGGCTGGATGGCATTAAATGCAGGAGATGAAAAGGCTGCGATTAATTATTTGTTAGATTCTACTAATACTAAGGGGTCACCTGTATTAGGTAGTTTTGGGCCAGATAAAACTCTAGTTAGGGCTTTATATCAACGAGGACACAATGAAGCTGTTTTAGAGTATTTGAGATTGGCAGAGTCATTTTGGAATACTGAAAGTGCAAAAAACTATATTGAAGTTTGGCGTAAGATGATAAAAAGTAGTTGTGCTATTCAATTTCAGTTCTACGATACTACATCGATTAAAGAGATAGGGTTGTAGTTGTTTAAAAAAATAACAAGCGCATTAAGCACGGGACTGCTAACTGTTTGCTCGGTTCCGCTACGCTTCACATTTTAGCAAACAATTATCAGCCCCTTATGCGGGCGTTAGGTTTCAAATTAAGTTGGAATTAAAATCATGACATGGATTTACAAATCATTTACATATGCACCTAAACCTAAAGGTTTTGCGAAAGTTGACAATTTGTTTAGAAGCGACTCTAAATTTGAAAAAATATTAAATAACTTTAGTGAATTAGGTTGGGAATACGTTGAAGCAATTAGTCTAAATGTTGGTATATTGTCGTCTAAAGAATATCTAATTTTACTTCGTGGTAAACAAGGTTCTGCGTACAATACTTTAGAGGAAAAGGCTTTAAACGAAGCAAAGGCGCAAGTTGAAACATAACAAGCTGTTAAACAAGGACAAAAAACAGTTGGTTTTTGCTCCTTCGTCGCTTATTTTAGCCAAGCATTTGTGCGCCCCATATGGCGGCGTTAGGTAAATCGCGTAATCAATATATTAAGGAGAATATTATGAAAAAGGCATTAATGATTTTAATTTGGTTTGTAGGGTTATCACTTATCTTTGCCTTTGTTGGTGGTTTAATGAATGGTCTTTCTGGTAACGCTATTTTTGAGAGCCAAAGCGCAGTTTTAATATCAACATTACTCGCTTTTATTGTTTCAGTTTTAGGTGTTTATAAGCAACTACTTCCATTTACAAAGCAATCACCCAAGGTTTAATTTACCTAACAAAGCAATTAAATAACGGACACGTAACAGTTTGCTCGGTTCCGCTTAGCTACACAGTTTTAGCAAACTAATAAAAAGCCCCTTAACGTGGGCTTATGTTTTCAAATGGAGTTGAAGTTGAGTTATCACAAATTAAAATTGATTGGCATTTTAATGCTGCCTTTGTTTCATGGAATGGCATTTCTTGGAGGATTTCAATTTCCAATATTTAAATATCTAAATCCTTACTATGATCTTCTTTATCCTCTTGTATTAATAATTTCTACAGTATTTTTTGTCTTAGGTGTTTTCAAAGAAAATAAAGTCAATGAACAAGGCTGGTCCAGTGACAAAATACTCACTATTGTCGGCGGATTTTTTATATTAATGAACTTTGTAGTTTCATTAATGATGTTCGCGACAATAACATAACAAGCTGTTTAACAAGGACAAAATACAGTTGGCTTTTGCTTCCTTGTCGCTTATTCTAGCCAACTATATTTTGCCCATTAACAGGGCGTTAGGCTTCACAATCAATAGAGCACTATGAAAATAATTAATTCAGATACTTTTGGTAAGGTTCTCAAACCAGCAAGTTTTGATGATCTGTTAAAAGGTATTACAACTGGCAGCTTGGATAGTAGTTCATTCATTACTCGTATGTGGCGAGGCCAAGGTGATTTAGATTGGCCTGTACACAGTTCTGGCTACAGAAGAATTGAACCATCTTCAGACGAAAGCTTGGCTCGTTATGAAGAAAGGCTTTTACTGCAAGCTACTCATAAAGGTTATCGTTTCCATGAAGGTAGAGAGCTTTCCGATATGGAGCTTCTGGCACGTTTACAGCATCATGGTGCAGCAACTCGTTTAGTTGATACAAGCCGAAATGCATTAGTCGCTCTTTGGTTTTGTTGTGTTTCGGAGCCAAATAAAACTGGTTCGTTAATTGGTGTACATACTGATTATCTTGGTGGGTATGAAGGTGAACCAGAGTTAGCTCCCTATAAAGAAGTAATAAGTGTGTTAGAAGAAATCGACCATCCCGTAACATGGGAACCACCATCGGTTACAAGGCGCATAGCCGCACAGCATTCTCAATTTTTGTATAGCAAAGTAGTAAAAGACAAATGGGGTAGCTTAGCGCTACCAAAAGAAGAAGGTGTTACTGCCATCTACGCTATTAGCCCTTCCCTAAAAGAACAGGCTCTTACAATTCTTCAGGAAGCATTCGATATTCGCCATTTAACGTTATTCCCTGATTTAGATGGTTTTGGTCAAGCTAATAGCCATGAAAAATATGAATTCTACAATAACAGATGGTAAAGCCTAACAAGTCGTTTAAAAGGACAAAAAACAGTTGGCTTTTGCTCCTTCGTCGCTAATTTTAGCCAACAATTAAAAGCCCCTGAATGGGGCTACATGGACTCCCCCGATTGTCAAAGAATTCACTTTGATAATTAGCTATAAGACTGCACCTCTACATTCGGCCTATTCGTTGAGTGTTTCACTCGGACCAAGATGAGTATTCGCTTGGAAACGTGTCTTATTCGTTAGACGAGCTCTTAAAGCTCACCCCAATTCAACAGACTTTAGCTTCCTCGGTCTGAACTAATTGTCATCAGTGCCTTCGCAGGACTCGGTTGGAAACCTTTTGTGTAATATACAGCTGTGTATTACATGTTTATGTTTTTTCTTACTACGCATTAAGCAACGACTTTATAATCTTCTTTTTTAACCATCAACGTCCAAATCAATCGCGCATTTCTTGCCGCCAACGCGACGGCGGCTCTTAAGTAACCGCGTCGAGTGATTAACTCTCTGACCCAACAACTCACTTTATCTTGTTTGTCTCTAAGGTTGGCCATGACTGCTCTCGCACCGTGAATTAAACACATGCGCAGGTATTTATCACCTCGCTTGGTAATGCGACCGAGCCGAATTTTTCCTCCTGTAGTGAACTGGCGAGGAACTAAGCCTAACCAAGCACAGAACTGGCGGCTGTTTTTAAATAGTCGAGGGTCAGGCACATTGGCTGATACGGCCGTGGCTACTTGCTCACCAACACCAGGAATGGTCATTAAGCGTTGTGCGATACTATCTTCGCGTACTTGCTGTGCAAGCGCGCGGTCATAACAGAGAATTTGCTCGTTGGCTTGTTTGATACGTTGCCACAGGTTATCAATCATCTGCCGGGCTAAAGGCGGTAAACCATTTTCTGCATCTTCGAGGATATCTTGAATTACACCTTGCAAGCTATAGCGCCCTTTAGCGATAACAATACCAAATTCAGATAGCAAGCCTCGCAGTTGATTAATCATGGTGGTGCGCTCTTTCACTAACCCTTGGCGTACACGATGTAACGTCATGACGGCTTGTTGGTCAGCTGTTTTCACTGGCACATGCCAAATATTAGGTCGCATTGCTGCTTCACAAATCGCTTCGGCATCGTTATTATCGTTTTTACCGCCAGTGCGAAAAGGTTCGATGAACTTGGCGGCAATAATCGCGACTTGGTGTCCAAGAGAATTACACTGACGCGCCCAATAATGCGCGCCACTACATGCCTCCATGGCAATGAGACAAGGGTTGAGTTGAGCAATAAAGGGAAGTAGTTTTTTACGTGATAACGTTTTCCTTAATACAATTTTTCCAAGCTCATTCATGCCAACCAGGCTAAACGTATTTTTTGCTAAATCGATACCAAGTGTTTTAATGTTATTCAAGATGGGCCCCTTTTTTAAGTTTCGCACCTTAAGTTTGGCAAAATTTGCCAGAGTCAGGGGGAGTCCATCTCATTCGTTATGTCTATGGAGTTTGAATGAGAGTTGTGAGTATGGCTCTAATTGATATGAGCTATCTATTGATATCTGCGATTAGTATTGGCGTAGCATTTCTAACTCAGTACTGGATTGGCTTTGGTTATGTAAATGCGGTGCTACTTTTGTTTCTGCTTTACTTGGCTATTGTGCGAATTCCTTTAGTCTTAAATTGGTCTAGTAACTTATATGGCTCCGTTTTTACTCGCGTATTTTTCTTTCAAGTATTTTCGATAATCTCATACGCTATCTGTTACAACGAATCACCTGCATTAAGTGGGAAATTTGAAGATTATTGGGATGCCTTATATTTTAGTGCTACAACATGGACTACTTTAGGTTACGGAGATATAAATCCTATTGGAAACATTCGTTTGCTTTCATCAATCCAAGCCTTAACTGGCTTATCAACTTTGCCAGTCTTAGCATCAGTAATTTGGTTGTATTGTGAACGACGCCTGTGGGATAAAAGTCAGGAAGAACAAGGCAAAGAAGATTATCAATTAACAACAGATAGTGCTCTCGGTCATTTTGTTGAAATAGAAAGCGAAAAAACAAAAGAAGAACAAAGAAAGCGAAACAAAATAAAGCTAAATCCTTGTAATTGTGATAATTCAGAACCATTTATAGAAAAATATTTTGATATTATCGGGGTATTAACCCCACTGGCTAACTTTATAGTTATTTGTAAGGGTTGTGGTGAGTTTTCAAAACCTAAAAAGAATGCTTATCTTGCAGCATGGGCATGGAATAGACATAACAAGGCGCTTAAACGGAACTAAAACAGTTGGTTAGGTTTCGCTTTGCTACACATTATAACCAACAATTTTAGTCCGCTTAGCGCGGCGTTATGCCTCTGGAGAGAGTGATGGATAAATATCTAGTTACCAAAGAAGAAATAGGGGAATTAGAAGGCATTTCAAAAACTCATTTTCTTAATAAGAATGCCAAAAGGATTAATAAATCACTCGGTGATCTAGTAGGTTTAACTGGTTTCGGATTCCACATTATTGAAATTCAACCGGGCTATGAATCTACAGAATTTCATAAGCACTACCATGAGGATGAATGCGTTTATGTTTTGGAAGGTAACGCTGAAGCACAAGTAGGTGACAAAACATATTCAGTAAAGGCCGGTGATTTCTTAGGTTATCGAGCTGGTGGTGAGGCTCACGCCCTACGTAATACTGGCAATTGCCTTTTAAAATGTATCGTAGTTGGCCAGCGGCTAGATCACGATGTTGGTGATTACCCTAAACTGAAAAAACGTATTTATCGTCAAAAGAATATGCCATGGAATCTTGTAGACATTGAAAACATTAGTGAGCCAAATGCAGGAAAAAAGGAATAACAATTACATTAAAAATCGCTCCACTTCGTTACGCTGGACGTCGCTAACGCTCGGCCTTTTATGTGGGCGTTAGGCATCAATTTATCCAATTAGAGTATATACAATGAAAATGAATTATTTTGTGTTTGGAACAAATAATAAAGAAAAAGCCGTTGCGTTTTATGATGATTTATTTGATGGGTGTGGATTAAATAAAATACACGATCAAGGGCGAATGACACTCTGGGGAAACGAAGACTTCATGTTTGCCATAGCCGAACCGTTTGATGAAAATCCAGCCTCGAACGGAAATGGCACTATGCTTGGTTTACATGTTGATTCAATTGATGAAGTAAATCGATTACATAAAAAAGCTCTTGATTTAGGCGGTGTTAGTGAAGGTGAACCTAGAATACGTTCTAATATGCATTCCGCTTATATAAGGGATTTAGACAATAATAAAGTATGTTTCTATACGAGTAATGCCTAACAAGAAAATAAATCAGTACAAATAACAGTTGGTTATTGTTCCAACGTCGCTTATTTTAACCAATTGTAATTTGTCCATTATTCGGGCTTTAGAAGTTTCAATCACCGACATGGAGTTCATGTGAATAAATACCTATTAATAATGTCTTTAGCCATTTCATCGTTTAACACTACAGCATCAAATTTAATCAATGATGAGCGAGTTACAGATCAAAAAAGTTGCTTTACTTGGATTTTTACTGATTACGCTTCATGGCGTAATGGCATGGAGAAAAAATTCAAAAGAAAAATAAAATCAGAGGAAAAGCTTAATCAAGCTTTGACTCGGTTTGATTCGCGTTTCGGCAAAGAAAAATTCGATTTTTACCAGAACAATTTGTCGTGTTCTACCTTTAATTATTCTGTTGATGGACACACTGTAAAAGGCTATATAATCAAGCCAAAAGCCTCAAAAGGTAAATTGCCCGTATTAATTTATAACCGTGGTGGAAATGGTAACTTTGGCGGTGTTGTTTTTGGCTCAATGATGCATAACTTGTTTCCTATTGCTAAGGAAGGCTTTGTTATTATTGGTAGTCAATATCGAGGAACGTTCACGAAGAATTCTTCGGCTCACGATGAATTTGGTGGAAGTGATGTTAATGATGTTACAGCATTATTAGATTTCATCCCAAGTATTGAAGGGGCTGATTCGCAAAGAGTTGGTATGTATGGCGCTAGTCGAGGTGGAATGCAAACATTCCTAGCTTTAAAAAATGCAAAAAATATAAAAGCTGTAGCTACTATTGCTGGCGCTACAGATCTTTTAAAGGAGCTAGAATTTCGCCCAGTTATGGAGAAGGTTTATTCTCGTCGAATTCCAAACTATGATAAAAACAAGGTTACAGAGTTAAATAAGCGCTCTGTGCTGAAATGGGTAAATGAATTGTCACCTAATGTCCCTATATTACTTCTACATGGTGAAAATGATAAACGCGTATCTGTTAATAACTCTATTGCTTTAGCCGCTGCGCTATCAAAAAATAATATTCCTCATAAACTTGTTGTATACCCTGAAGACAATCATGGTTTAATGCAAAACAAAGAAAAGGCAAATAAAGAGCTAGTTAATTGGTTTCTAGAGTATCTATAAAAATGTCTAACAAGGCCATAAAGTCGGACACGTAATGCTTGCTTCGGTTCCACTTCACTTTACAATTTTAGCAAGCTATTAAAAGCTCCAGAGGGGCATTAGATGCTGATCAGAGAAAGGAGTCTTGATTGAACTTCAATAAAAAAAATTTAGACGATGCTGTAAATGAAAATATTATTTCATTAGCACAAGCTGAAAAATTAATAGAGTTTTTAGAAAAACAGCCAACCATTACCCCTAAGTTTGATTTTACCCACGTTCTTTATTACATAGGCGGGATGATTGCAATTGGCGCAATGACACTTTTTATGAACTTAGGTTGGGAGTCTTTCGGCGGTGTTGGCATATTCTTTATTTCTTTATTTTATGGTGCCGTTGGCTTAAAACTGACTAATGTATTTAAAGCGAAAGGGTTAGCAATTCCTGCTGGTATTTGTGGTACGTTTGTTATCGCGTTAACACCATTAGCGGTTTACGGACTGCAGCAAGCACTAGGCGTTTGGCCTGATGAAAGTGTTTATCGCGAATACCACCGATATATAAAATGGCATTGGCTTTACATGGAATTAAGTACCTTAGCAGTAGGGGCTATTATTGCTTGGAAATATAAATATCCTTTCTTAATCATGCCTATTGCCGTTACGCTTTGGTACTTAACCATGGATGTTGCCGTAATGATCAATGGCGGGGATTATAGCTGGGAGCTAAGAAAATTAGTTTCTATGTATTCAGGGTTACTTATGATAGCACTCGCTTTTTGGGTGGATATTAGATCGCGCAATAAAGCGGACTATTCATTTTGGCTATATCTTTTTGGCGTCATCGCTTTTTGGGGCGGCATGTCACTTCAACATTCAGATAGTGAATTGTCTAAGTTTCTATATTTTACCATTAACCTTTTCATGATCTTTGCCGGCGTGCTCATTGTAAGAAGGGTGTTTGTTGTTTTTGGGGCAATTGGCTGTTCTGGTTACATAGGACATTTAGCGTCAACTATATTTCAAGACAGTTGGTTATTTCCTATCACACTAACACTGCTTGGGTTGTTCGTGATTTATTTGGGTGTGCTTTGGCAAAAAAATGAATCGCTCATTACAAAAAAAGCGAGAGGCTTTTTGCCTGTAGCATTACGTGAATTATTAGTTTCTAAGCACGGGTAATTGTATCTAACAATAGTTTATAGTGTATCTGTTACCGGATTTCATTAATTCGCGTGAGTGTATCGGCATTAGTATTGGCTTAAAAGGGGGCCGCCATGGAAAAATTTGTTGTATTATTTAGAGGAATAAACGTTGGTGGCAATAATCTGCTACCAATGAAAGCTCTCGTACCGTTACTTGAAGACAATCATTATCAAAATATTTCAACATATATTCAGAGTGGTAATGTAGTACTTGAAAGCCAAGAAGACCCAACGGTTAACATTCAAAACATTGTAACGAACCACTTTGGATTTACACCCAAGGTGATTTCTTTTAAAGAAGATGAATGGTTAAATGCCTTTGATAATAACCCTTACACAGCATTTGAAGGTAAATTTGTACATCTTTATTTTTGTAATAATACTATTGTGTTAGATAGCGAGAAACTAACTAAGTACATTTCACATTCTGAACAATATCACATTAACGATAATGTGTTTTATCTGCACGCGCCCGATGGCATAGGCAGATCTAAATTAATTGCAAATATAGAACGTTGTTTGCAGCAAGATGCTACTGGTCGTAATTTGAATACCGTAAAAAAACTTAGCTCGATGTTAAATCAACAGGAGTAACATGACGTATTGCGAAATTGCCAACTGCTTGCTCAATTTCGTATAACTATTTGTTTTAGCAAGCACATATTGGGCGCCGAATTAAAATAGCGCTAACGAGAGAGGAAAGGATATAAAATGAAAAAAGCATTGTTGTTGCCACTTATGGTGTTTACGTTTTCCACGGCTGCTTTGGCGCAAAACAAACCTATTGATGAAATGTTCAAGGTAATGTCGATGGACAAACAAATGTCAGGCGGTTTTGAGGCAATGTTGCCAATGATTGATCAAATGACAATAAAATTTAAATTGGACAGTGAACAAAAGGAAGAACTTAAAAATGTTTTTCGAACTTGGTTTAATGAAGACCTCGATCGTGAAAAAATGAAAAATGAATTTAAAAGGCTATATGCCAGTAACTTTACCGATGCAGAAATTGTTAAAATTACCGAGTTTTATAAAACACCCGTCGGTGTAAAGTTTCTAGAAAAGTCATCGCATTTAATGCAGCAAGGGGCTCAAATTGGCATGGAAGAGGCTCAAGCTAAACAAGCAAAATTAATGGAACGTATGCAAGCATTCTTAGTGAAACACGATATAAAGCAATAGGTATACGCTATAAGTTAGGTGAGCTTTAGTAAATCTCGCCTAATTATTTTGAGCGTAAACGCTACGAGTTTGTTATTTATTAAGGATAAAAGAAGTTAATGAAAATTAGACGTTTAGAACCCTCAGATAGTCATGACTTGTATGAAATATATAGTTTTTCATCGGTTACAGAGAACACGTCTCAGGTGCCTTTCTTGAACACAGAAATCGTAACACAACTATTTAACCATCCAGAGCACTACACTTTAGTCGCTGAAAAAGACTCAAAGGTTGTCGGACACATTACGCTGTTATTAACGAATAAGGTGCGAGATAAGCATAGTGCTGGTTTAGCAATAGCAGTGCACCCAGATACACATGGCAAGGGTATTGGCAAAGCGTTATTACTTGAAGCCATAAACCAAGCAGATAATTGGCTCAACCTAATACGATTAGAGTTAGAAGTGCATTCAGACAATCAGGCAGCAATAGCATTATATGAGCGTGTAGGTTTTAGTATTGAAGGCACTAAAAGGTTAAGTACCTTTAAAAATGGTAAGTATATAGATATGCAGCTTATGGCTAGAATTAGACCCGATCATAATTAAATGCATCAATCTGATGGTTCTGTTGAGCTTTCTACTGTTGATAGGCCACTACCGAACGGTGCTAATTTGACCTAACTTTTCTTAGCACTTTGTCACATAAATGGATAAGGGGAGAGTAATTTACCATCACATTTTTGTAACCGTTTGTCACAAACAGATTGTTGGTTAAAGGCTAAGTACTTATAGTTAAAGCAACTAAAATAACGTAAAAATACTTGCACTCTATGTTACACAAATCTAACACTATACTCTCGATAGTAGCGCTAATGCTTATGCTACCAATAAATGCCAATGCCGCTAATGATAATATGATTAATGTTACTCACAACACACCGCTTATTGATGGCCGTTGTGATGCAGACGAATGGCAAACGGCAACTAAAATAGCGTTACCTGCGCAAACAGAAGTCTACCTTATGCACAATAATGACGCCTTATTTGTTTGTGCTAAAGGTAAGGCTAATGACTACACAGTAATAGACCTTTATATTGAAGATGCAGATACAGGCAAGTTATATAATTTACATGCCTCAGCACAGTTAACAGAACGCGTTTTCGTTGATAAAAAATGGAGCGAGTCGGTATTTTGGAATCACAAAGATTGGAGTGGTTTTTGGGTGCCATATGCCGGTGAAAAAGAGACCGAAGAAGGCAAACGTACGTTGTTTTTAGAAGGTTCTCACCGTGAGATCCAAGTACTACGTAAAAAATTTCCGCATAAACGATGGCAAATGATGTTTCGCATTAGTGCTGTTAATCATAATGGCAAATATGGAGCTGAATTTTTTTATCCTCAGCAGGCAAAAGATACAGACAAATCTACCTGGGCTAAATTTACATTTGCGCAGTAAGTTGGTCTACGTGGCGTAATAATGCATTGTTGTGCGCTAAGTTTTCGTTTAAATCTTTTAACGTCTTTTCGTTGATATTGAGTTTAACCTAGTGAGCAATCGTTAGGTTAACATTCAATAATTTTTTTTGTCATTGCCTACTTATTCATGATAAAAACGGTTGCAACGTAAGTTAAAGGATCCATTAATTGCAAAATATTCTTAACGACATTGCTGAGACCATACAAGCGCAAAAGCAAAGGGGTGTAGTTGCTGATTATATTCCAGAGCTTGCAGCGATAGATCCTAAACAGTTTGGTATTGCTGTCGCGTTGCCAACTGGCGAAATATATAGTGCGGGTTGTGCGCAGCAGCTATTTTCAATCCAAAGTATCTCTAAAGTGTTTAGTTTAACACTTGCCCTTGGAAAAATCGGTGATGCGATATGGCAAAATGTTGGTAGAGAACCGTCTGGTGATCCATTTAACTCAATCGTTCAACTTGAAAAAGAACATGGAAAACCAAGAAACCCCTTTATTAATGCTGGCGCTATTGCTGTAGTAGACGCCATTATGATGGGGCATGAACCAAAAGAAATATTGGCAGAAATTTTACAGTTTGTGCGTTACATTGCAAACGATAGCAGCATTGCTATCGATGAGAAAGTCGCATTGTCTGAATTGGCAACCGCTCATCGCAACACTTCTTTAGCACACTTTATGGCGTCATTTGGCCGTATTGAACATGCCATCGAAAAAGTATTAGGCGTTTATTATCATCAATGTTCAATTTCAATGAGCTGTGAGCAATTGGCAAAAGCGGGCTTATTTTTAGTGTCAGAAGGTGTTAATCAAAGCACTGGGCGTAGAGTGGTATCTGCACATAGAGCACGCCGTATTAACTCGTTAATGATGATGTGTGGTCATTATGATGGTTCCGGAGAGTTCGCTTATCGTGTTGGCTTACCAGGTAAAAGTGGTGTTGGTGGCGGTATACTCGCCATTGCACCTAATAATGCATCTATTGCGGTTTGGTCACCAGGTTTAGATAAATTAGGTAATAGCATGTTAGGTACAATCGCTTTAGAAATGTTGGTTCAGCGCACAGGTTGGTCTGTTTTTTAATGTCTTTCTAATGCTGGTAACCAATAAAAGCATAAAGTCACGTAAAACAACAAAAAATGCCCACTAAACAGTGGGCATTTGAATAACGTTTATCAGCTATTTGTTAGTCTTACGTCTTAGCGTAAGCAATACAATTGATATTCCTAATATTCCAATAGTAGAAGGTTCTGTTACTACTAGCGCTTCTGCGGGATCACGCGCATAAACAGTTAGATGTGAAATACCACGAGCTTTTTTCTGTCCTTGGCCGTTAGTTGAGTAGAAATCGTCTCCTAAATTTAACGTACCACCTAATACAAAAGCTGTTGTAAAGGCATTTGGATCTCCAAAAATGGCATTGCCATTATCAACTTCCATTTGAAAGATTTCTTTAAAATTAAAATCGTAAACGCCCCAACCACCCGTGGAGTCCTCATCACTGCTATTGCCTGATTTGATTGAAAACGCCAAATGATCAAATGTAGATTTACCCAGTATATCTTGTACAGAGCCGACAATGTCTTTATCAGTAAAAAGTGTCCAACCTAATTGTGAACAATCTTCATTACAGCTAAAACTTAATCGAAGTACATCAGAAATGGCTAATTCAGTTACGTTTAACCAGTTGTAGTGACCTGCGTTAGTTTCAGCGTCTGCTAAATCACCATCATCATAATCAAATGATCCTAAATTAATCCAACCTGGGTCATCACGGCCTTCTGCAATGCCAGGGCCAGGAAAGTCATTACCATCATTGTCTACATCTTGTAAGTCATCTAAGGTAATAAACTCTAAACCACTTAAATGATCACCAGAATATGGGCCATTAAAAAACGTGGCACCATTTAATAGGCCGTCACCATATTCACCAATATTATTACCTAGTGGTGGAATGTGATTATCGTTACCGTCGAATAAGCCAATACATGAAGTTGAATTATAACTTTGTGATAGTAAGTTTCCGCCAACTTCACCACCAGATAATCCATCTGAAATATCGTAGTCTGATAAATGTATGGAATCTAATGTACCCGTTGATGTACTACAAGTTGCGGTATTAGAAATAACACCCGCTTGAGCCACTACTGAAAAACTCATTATCACGGCATAAGCAAGTAGGTGTGATAATTGTTTTATCATAGGTTTCTTCCTCCAATTGGGCCGTTAACTACTGCCACTTATATAGAGACCTTATGCATAATACGCACCATCAAACTAACTGGTTGTTTCTATAATAGTATTTTATTTGAACAATTATAGTTAAACAAAAAGTGTAAAAAAAACTGACAATAAAATGATTAACACTGCGCTAAGTTCGATGAAACTTAGTAATGAAATAAGTTTTCTTTAGTAATTAACTCTTAAGAAAACAGACATTATTTAATAAATAAGGCTTTTAAACTGAAAACGCTGTTAACGCAAAATTATAATAATATTGATCGCTTTAGTTTATCTATATCGTTATAATTTCGTTAAATTTTTCATCTTTATCAACAATTTGAAAGGTAGCCACCTTTCAACATGGAGTGAGTATGTACGCCGTTATTTTTCGCGCAAAAGCAGGTAAACAAGACCAACTATACGGTGAAATGGTAGCGAAAATGAGAGATATTGCATTTGAAAAATACGGTTGCTTAGATTTTATCGCTGTCACTGAAAATAATGATGAAATCGCAATTTCGTATTGGAAAGATGAGGAGTCTATTAAGCGTTGGAAGTCTGATTCTGAGCATACAATAGCCCAACAGTTAGGTATGAAAAAGTGGTATGAGTCATACATTGTTCAAGTAGTGGAAATAAAACGAGAGTATTCTTTTACTAATTCATAATAATGAATCGAAACGTAAAGTGTTGTTATTAACACTGTACGTAATATTCATGTTATTCGTGCAGTTGTAATAAAATCGTGTTTTAAATTGGCAATTATTGACTCCGTCATTCAACGTACAGTAATTTGATACTTCAATACGAGGTGCAAAGCGTAAATTATCAAAGTTTTAGTTGCCATAATTGATTAAAGTCACATAAAATCCATTTTTATCAAGCCACATCTTATTGTGACGAAGACTGTTTAGCAATTCCTCAAGCGGTACACATTTCTAGCTGCAACGAGTGGCTCAACATACTGTGCAATTTGCACCTAGTTTTTTAAAAGGTAACGCATTGGTCGCTTTAAAGAAGTTTCCAACCTCCGGTGATGGAAACACACCAGACGATACACTGTTTGGTCATATAGCAAACGATCTTCAACAGCAAGGTTACAGCATAAGGCATGGTGCTTTACCTTTGCCTATTGCATTAGCATTGTTCGAACATCAACAAAGTTTATCTGCAAATAAATATAGTGAAGCAGGTATAGGTAGACATGAAAACTTTGTTAAAAACGAGTTTATTCGCACTGATGAAATTTGTTGGATTAATGGTGATGCTGATGCTTGTAAACAGTGGATAGATTGGACATCTAAATTGCAGACCTATTTAAATCAGCGGCTATTTTTGGGGCTGTTTTCTTTCGAAAGTCATTTTGCACATTATGCGCCTGGTGATTACTATAAACGACACTATGATGCATTTAAAGGTGAAGCAAATAGAGTTTTGTCTGTGGTTACTTATCTTAACCCTGGCTGGAATAACAATGATAACGGTGAATTAGTCATTTATCACCATGATCAAGATCTTGAAGGAACTAAAGTGGTACCTTTGTTCGGCACTGTAGTAATATTTCTCAGTGAAGAATTTCCTCATGAGGTGTTACCGGCAACAAGAGACAGATTTTCTATTGCGGGTTGGTTTCGTGTTAATACATCAATTGCGAATGCTATTGATCCACCACGATAAATACTAACAATATAACGAAGGTAAAGTTGTAAGCCACTTTTAATACTTAGACGATTTATCAATTTTGCCAACAGTGTAGGCATCATCATATTAGTCAGTTTGACTTGGTGTTTAACAATTGGTATCAACAAAAGTCACGTTCTAGAGCACTGGCAAACTCCCCATCGTGAAAATATTGAACAATGACAAAAGCAACACTTTGGAATAAGCATGGAACTTATATCATTAACTGAAGATGAAGCTGACGCTTTTAGCGACTTTTATTTAGATTTCGCTAAGCACGACCCAGACAACGCAGCATTTTATTTACCGGGATTTAAAAACTTTTCGCTGTACCTTTCGCGTTTAGAACAAGATAAACAAGGGCTAAACCTACCCAAAGGGAGTGTACCTTGTAGCCATTTTTGGTTAAGAAAAGATGGCGGTCGTTTATTGGGGGCAATTAGAGTTCGACATCATATTAATACGCCTTATCACACATACGAATCTGGGCATATCGGCTATGATGTTGCACCGTCCTACCGAAACAAGGGTATTGGAAAGTCAATGCTGAGACTGGCTTTTAACGAAGCAAAACAACTTGGTTTAAATAAACTGCTAATTGTCGCAGATAAAGAAAATATTGCTTCCTGTCGTGTTATAGAAGCAAACAATGGCACATTAGAAAGTGTTGTTATCGGCAAAGTATATCCAAAACCACTAAAGCGCTATTGGTGCCAACTTTAACCGTTTTATCAATGTATTTTATCGGTAACAACTGGTTTTAACTTTATAATATTGATAATATTTATTCGCGCGGCTGCACAGCTAATATCAATCAAATAAGAGTATTCAGAATGATAGTAGAAAATGTGCTTCCTAGCGATTATGCAGAAATGCTAATGGTGTGGGAAAACTCAGTCCGAGCAACACATGACTTTATTACGGAAGACGATATTGCGTTTTTTAAACCCATTATCATCGAACAAGCTTTTCCTGCGGTTACGCTTCACTGCGTAAAAGATAAAAATAAGCATATACTTGGTTTTATTGGATTGTATGAAACAAAAGTAGAAATGTTATTTTTATTAGAAAAGGCAAGAGGAAAAGGTATCGGTAAAATGCTATTGCAATACGCCATAGATAAATACGCCGTTACACACGTTGATGTAAACGAGCAAAACCCTAATGCTGTTGGTTTTTATCAACACATGGGCTTTAACATAACATCGCGTTCCCCGTTAGATGACATGGGTAAACCATTTCCAATCCTGCATTTGTCACGTTAGTCTCGCCTTGTATCACCATTCTGTCAGAAGAAACGCCCAGCGCTAATAACGTCGGGCGTTTCCGTAAACCACGTTGTTATAACTTAGTGTCCACTGAAAGCTTTTTAACGCTTGACCTATCTATAGCAGTAATATTTATTCGATAAATGAGTTGATTGAGCTAATGAAAACTTACCTTACTAGAATGAGAGCCAAAGGGCATTGTCCACCGCGTAAGCCGTTTAAAAAAATTTTATGGTCATGGTTAGGTGCTTTTATTGGTATTTTACTTGTCGCATATTTAGGTGAAATTCTTCGTTACGATAATCAAAGTATGCTGTTGTTAATTGGTTCATTCGGCGCATCAGCTGTTTTGATTTACGGCGCACCACTCGCTGAATTTTCACAACCCCGTAACGTAATTGGAGGACATGTCTTTTCGGCTTTTGTTGGTGTAAGCGTTTATTTGTTAATACCGTCATTCCCTATGTTTGCAAGTGCATTAGCAGTGTCTTTATCAATTGTAATGATGCAAATAACGAGAACCTTGCATCCGCCTGGCGGCGCTACTGCTCTCATCGCAGTTATAGGGCCACAATCTATCCATCAACTTGGGTACTTTTATGTTATTTCTCCGGTACTAATTGGTTCGTTGTTATTGTTATTTGTGGCGCTTTTTGTAAATAATATGTCTCGCAACCCCAAACGCCATTATCCGGTTTATTGGTTATAACAACGACAATAATCGCATGGCTAGGTAGGCGTTAAAATATACTGCGTGTAAAACAGTTAGCATGAGGGAGATAACGCAGGATTCACTTGTAATCAATAGTTGTTGAACATATTTTGACAACGAAAAAGGGAAGAGATGTCACAAGTTATTATTATATTAGGAGCACCAAACGACGCGCAGGGCAGCTTATCATTAATTGCTAAAGCACGTTGTGACAAAGCACTGGAAGTATATCAGCAAAACAGTCATCAATACATTTTGTGTACTGGGGGATTTGGCGCACATTTTAACGTAACGTCGCTGCCTCACGCGCACTATACTCAAAAATACTTAGAGCAACATGGCGTTGAAAAAGAGCGTTTTTTAACTCCTGCATTGAGCCGATTTACCTTTGAAGACTGTACGTTATCTCAGGCTATTTTAATCCAGCATCAAATAATGTCGGCGACACTGGTCACTTCTGATTTTCATATGGAACGTGCTAAATTAATATTTAGTGAGCTATTACCGAACATTAGTTTTAACTTTGTTAGTGCTATAACACCTTTGCCAAAACAAGAATTAGATGCACTAATTGCACACGAAAAAGTTGCAATAGTGCGAGAAAAAGAAAATATTGCTCAATACAACAAACAAGATGAAAAATAAGGGACTAAATTCATGCGTAAGCTTATTTGTATAATACTGCTGTGCCTTTCAAGTACAACAAGCGCAAATTCAATCGGTAAAATAAAAACATCACCACTCGTTATCGGAGAATCAATTGAGTTTTACTCAAAAATACTCAATGAGAAACGTCGCTTAAATGTGTATCTACCTGCAATTTATAATGAAAATAATACTCAAGATTACCCCGTTATTTATCTGCTAGATGGCGCAAAATCAGAAGACTTTATTCATATTGCTGGTTTAGTACAATTTGGTTCATTTTCCTGGATTAATTTAATACCAGAGTCCATTGTTGTTGGCATTGCTAATGTTGATCGAAAACGAGATTTTACAGCTAAATCAGAAAATCCATTAGATATTAAAGAATTTCCTAGTCATGGCGGCGCTAAACCTTTTATAGAAGCGATCGCATCAGAAATACAGCCCTTAATTGAAAGCCAATATCGTACTAATAATATAAAAACATTAATTGGCCAATCGTTAGGTGGACTATTAGCTACTGATATTTTAATTAATCAGCCTACCTTGTTTAATCATTACCTGATCGTAAGTCCAAGCCTATGGTGGAATGATGGCGCTCTGCTTAATAGTATCGATAAACCAACGATAGAAGGCAAAGTGTTTATTGCCGTTGGAAAAGAGGGTGAGATAATGGAGCGTGACGCATATGCTCTGTTTAAAAAGCTGTCAGCTAAAAAAGCGAATAACGTACATTATCAATTCTTCGAAAATCAAAATCATGGTGATACACTGCATTTGGCAGTATATCAAGGCTTTGAAGCGCTTTTTAAAAGTAAGGTAGCGCTTCACAAAAATTAGCATGTGGAGATTAAATGCGTAAAGTATTTGAGTTTATTGTAAAAGGACATAAGGTAAAGGTTGTAAATTCATGGTTTAGCGGGGCAAAGCTATATATTGATGGCGATGTTAGGGATCAGGACAAGACCCTTTTTGCATTCGGTAATAAAGCATTGCTTTCAGCAAATCTTGGAGAACACGGTGTATTAGAGATCATGCCAATATCTACAATGTGGTCAGTTGAAATAGACGCGGTGTTAAATAAAGATAATAACCTTCAGCAAGTATATAGCTCACACAGACGATTGCGGTTAAGAGAACGCCGATTAGCCAAATAAAAAAAGCATTTATAAATGGCTGGTATAAAGCAGTGTAAATATTAATTCACCTACATTTTTACTGACATTGCTTACAATTTTTTACTCATATCAATGCTTAATTTAGTTACTATTGAAAAGACGTTTAAAAAGCGAATGTTTGATTGATTTGAGTGAGCATTATGGTAGGTAAAATGAAATATTTATGCTGTTTTGTATATGTTACTGTTTTCTTAATGGGCTGTAGTAATAAACAACTTTATCAAATGGGCACAGAAATCAAAAAAAGTGAATGTATTAACCATGCTGAAAATGAAACTGAATATGCTGCTTGTATTCAAGATAAACCAATGACTTATAAAGAATATAAACAATTACGTAAAAAGGTGATCGAACAAAATAACAAGGCAACACGTTAGTTATGCCTTTATAGGTTTTGATCCCCGATCACCATTTTATGTTTAGTAACTCAACAACAGTTAATAAGATGGTATTAATTGTTTATTGTAGTTGGCGTTTTGTTATAACGATGATAAATAACCCAACTTAACCAAAGTGTTGCAGAGATACCTATAGCGGCATAAATAGCTGGCTTAGGATTTGTAATTGAGCTAATAGAGCCTGCATACGTTGCTACTGTTGCATATGGCACCATACTAAATGTCCATGCCATAAAAAAGCGTTTAAAGTGCATTGCCGTTATCCCTGCTAGGCAGGCCGAAACTTCGGGTAATATTGGCATTGCACGAGATAAAAGTATAAAAATAAACCCATGTTGGTTAAAGGCGTTTATCGCGTTTTCACGTTCTTTTTCGTTGTTAAGCAGCTTTAGTAAGAATACATCACCAAGACGTAAACTTAACCAAAAACCAACAATACCTGCTAACGACATGCCTAGTAAGCTTGCAATTATTGCTAATGGAAAACCAAGAAAATAGCCTGATAGAATGACAATACTAAGTGTGGGTACTGCAATAAACAAATCAGCAAAGAGTAAGCCTATGACAATGACAAAAACATAAACCTTATGCGTTGATTTTGCCATTTCAAGCCAGGCTTGAATTTGATCTACTGTTAAAATACCCGTTGCTTTGATCACGATAAATGTTAGTGCGAAACAACTGGCAAGTATAAGTATAATTTTGCTCAATGAAACCATAGTATCCTCGTTAAGGGTAGACAATATCAATCGCTAAGTTGCTATCTACTTCGCTTAGCAATATGCGTGATTTTTGAAAGGAAGGAGGGCCCGTCAATCCTACACGCTGCTTGTTGGTAAAGCCCAATCCATCTTTGGGATAAATACCGGTCCAATTCTTCGTCACTTTTCCATCTTGGTTTTCGTCATGCAGCACCTTAACGGCAAACTCTTTAGCAGAAATAGTAAACGTAAAGGTCTGTTTAGTGCGTTGTACACGTTGCGTTTGTTTAGCTAATGTTTGTTGATGATCTTTAGGAAAACCTGATTCGCCAAAAATCATGACAATTACATTACCTTTTTTGCTTATATCAATGTTGTTTACTTCGATAGTAACTTGTTTTGCATCTAATACAGGTGTTTGTAACGTAAGTATCGTGCTCAATAGAAGGTGTTTGTACATATATCGTCCTTAATATTTCTTCATAATGTTTTTAGCTAAAGAAGGCGCAAGCCGGAGTAAGCACATGAGTAACGAAACTTTAGAAAAAGCATGGTCTACTTTATTCTTTTTTATACCGACAATTATTTGTTTTGCCGCATTTTCACTCGAAATTTTGTTATGACCTCTAGCTTTTGTCATTTGCGTGTCAACAAGTGGCAGAAAAACTTGTTGTACGTGAATATTCGTGTTTTCAAGTTGATATCTTAAAGATTGAGTAAAGTTATTTAGGGCCGCTTTAGTTGCACAATAAACAGCAGAGGTTGTTTTGGGTGTGAGTGCTAAACCTGAGTTAATGTTTAAAATGATTGATTTTTCTTGGTGCAATAATGTAGGCAAGAGCTGTAACGTTAATGTACAAACACTGGTAAAGTTAGTGTTTATTTCATCAATGATAAGTTGCTGGTGAAAATCAGCATCAGTAAATTTCTTACAATATTGCACAGCAGCGTTGTTAACAAGCATGTCAAGATATTGATATTTGCAAGCAATATGTTCAGCGACCTCACGTGTTTGATCAATATTTCTTAAATCACATTTAAAAACGGTAATATCGTTAAATTGTTGTTTTAGCTGCGTGAGTTTATGCTCATCTCGAGCCAAGACAATAATTTCGTTTTGTTTTGACAACATGCTTACTAGTTGCAACCCAATACCCGATGTTCCGCCCGTAATTAAAATACGCCGGTTAACAAGCTCCATCGCTATACTCCTTATTTATGATAAGCTGAGCTGAACTTTAGCGTGATGAAATAGACTTAACATTAACCGAGGTTAACGGTGACAACATTTTTTGAATTTGTTAAATCACAAGGCAAGTTGATTACCAAACAAAAAGGCGATTATGTCTTTAAACAAGGTGACAACGATGAGAATCTTTATTTTGTGCAATCAGGATTTTTAAAAGCATTCTATTGTGCAGAACATGGAAAAGAATTTATCAAATCTTTTTTATTAGCCAATGATGCTATTGGCAGCTTGTCGGCACTTTATTTAAAACAAGAAAGTTCTTTTAACCTGATTTGTTTAGAGACAACTGTTTTAATTCGTGTCTCGTTTAACGCCATCCTTAGCCATAGTAAAGAGGATATTGAGTTTGCGAATGAACTGAATAATATTCTATTAATGCTTGCCTTGAAAAAAGAAAAACGAGAATATGAATTTTTATGTTTAACAGCTGAGCAACGCTATAAGTCAATAAAAGCGTCTACTCCTTCTCTGTTAGATAAAATCACTCAGTCCGACTTAGCAGCCTATTTAGGTATAACACCAGTAGGCCTTAGTCGTATTAAAAAGCGCGTTGAAAGCATTTGTTAACGTTTTCAGTTATTTTGGGCGACGTTAAATAAACGAATTAACGTTATAGATTGAACGTGTTAATAACCTTAAACGCTCTAAATATTAACTAATAAATCTCATCTAAGAGTACGCAAATATATGGCATTATATGAATATTTGGATAAGCACTTTTTAACCAAGCAAACTTTGTTAACCTTAGCGGGTATTTCGCAAGAAAAATTATTAACGATACAAAAACAGGGGGTTATGCCAGCAGCATCTTATCGTTTGTCCACACAAGTTAGTTGCCATTCATTTTTAGGTGAACATCAACAGTCATACCAGCAAGAATATTACGCGAAAGGGTACGTTAAGTGGATAGGGATTATTGACGCAATCGCACAGCCTAACGACATTTTTCAATACTTTAAAGATAATTATCAACACACTATCAATACGCTAAAACAACATGGTTTTAATTGTATGGATTCAAAATTAAACGATAAATTAGCGGAACATATTACTGAAGAATGGCAACATTTTTTAAATGGTACCTATGGGCTTTGTACAGCGTCAGGATTAGTCGAGGACATCGCTAAAAAGGAACTAGCCATCACCATAATTAAAGAAACCCTTGCTAAAAATAGTGAAACACCAGACATTAAACAACTAGCTAGCGCAGTAGATTTACTTGATCAATCAAGTGCACTGTTTGCGCCACATGAAAGAAAAACTAGCTCTCGTTATCGGCTTGTTGACGAAGTTCGAGAGAAATATCAACTAAATGCAGTGACATTATAACGGGAGTACGACCAATGGAAATAACGCTTTTAACAGACAATAACGATTACCCGTTAGTATTAGATGTTATGTTGCAACTAAGGCCGCAGTACAACAGAGCATCATTGACTGAGCAAATAAAAAAACAGCAACAAGATGGCTATAATGTCGTTTATATAAAGGATAATGGTAAAATCCTTGCCGTTGCTGGCTTTGTTATTGGTGAAAAATTAGCCTGGGGTAAGTATTTGTATGTTGATGATTTGGTGACAAATGAAGCTTTCCGTTCAAGCGGTGCTGGCCATACGGTGCTTACTTGGCTAGAAGATTTTGCCAAAGAGCAAGAATGTACGCAACTTCATTTAGATTCAGGCGTACAGAGATTTATGGCACATAAGTTTTATTTAAGGGAAGGCTTTATTATTGCAAGTCATCATTTTTCAAAAACGTTAGTTTAATAAAATGAAAAAAGCCGGTGAACCCGGCTTTTTTAACTAATGTGAGCGTTGAATAATTAACTATTTAACGCAATCGATGGTTCAACATATTCAAAACCTAGATTGTCAGCAACTTCTCTTACTGTCACTTTACCGTTAATAACATTTAAACCGTTAAGTAAATGCTTGTCATCATTCAATGCTTGCTTATAACCTTTATTCGCAAGTTGAATGATGTACGGTAATGTTGCATTGTTTAATGCAAAAGTAGAGGTTCTTGGTACAGCACCTGGCATGTTCGCTACACAATAGTGTACTACATCATCAACAATAAACGTTGGTTCTGCGTGAGTCGTTGGTGTTGATGTTTCGATACAACCGCCTTGGTCAATAGCAACATCAACAATTGCTGAACCCGGCTTCATGTTTTTAATGTGCTCTTTAGTTACTAATTTAGGCGCAGCTGCACCAGGAATTAAAACACCACCGATAACAAGATCAGCTTCTAGTACATGCTTTTCTAGAGCATCTGCAGTTGAATATACAGCTTTAATGCGATTGCCGAATTGATCATCCAATTTGCGTAACACATTTACATTACGATCTAACACAACAACGTCAGCACCTAAACCAACAGCCATTTTAGCCGCATTAGCACCAACCATACCGCCACCAATAATAGTAACTTTAGCTGGCTCTACACCTGGTACACCACCAAGTAACATACCTTGGCCGGCATTAGATTTTTCCAACGCTTGTGCACCTGCTTGAATAGACATACGACCCGCTACTTCTGACATTGGAGCTAACAAAGGTAAACCACCAAAATTATCAGTAACGGTTTCATATGCGATACAAATAGACTTACTGTTCACAAGATCTTGTGTTTGCGGTAAATCTGGTGCTAGGTGAAGATAGGTAAATAAAATTTGGCCTTCACGTAACATTGCACGTTCAATGGCTTGTGGCTCTTTAACTTTAACGATCATATCAGCTTGGGCAAAAACATCTTTTGCCGTTGGTAAAATAGTTGCGCCAATATCTGTGTAATCCTGATCAGTAAAACCGATACCGCTACCTGCTTGAGTTTCTACAACGACTTGATGCCCATGAGCTATAAGCTCTCTAGCACTCGCTGGTACCATACCAACACGATACTCATGGTTTTTTATTTCTTTTGGTACACCAATAATCATATTTAATTACTCTTAGTTTTGCTCTGTTGAAATATGGTGCTAGTATAGTTGCGATTCTTTAGAATAACCTGTTGTTATTTGCATATTTTAAGAATTTATCACTATATAAATAGAATTTAATAGAGAAATATAAAGTAATGGCCGACAATGAAAAGAAACTTGACCGCATCGACAAAAATATTTTGTCAGAACTGCAACAAGATGGACGTTTATCTAATGTTGAATTATCTAAAAGGGTAGGGCTTAGTCCGACTCCCTGTTTAGAGAGGGTAAAAAGGCTAGAAGCAGATAATTACATTACTGGCTATCAGGCGGCATTAAACCCTCAGAAATTAGAAGCGGCATTGTTGGTGTTTGTTGAGATTACCCTGACAAGGACGAGCCCTGATGTATTTGACGACTTTTCTAAAGCAGTACAAGAAATCGATGTAATACAAGAATGTCATTTGGTGTCTGGTGATTTCGATTTTTTATTGAAAACGCGTGTTTCTGATATGGCGGCGTATCGTGAATTACTTGGTGATACATTACTTAAGTTACCTTCGGTGAGTGAAAGTCGTACATATGTAGTCATGGAAGAAGTAAAATTGACGAATATCCTACCAATTAAACGATAAAGCATTTATCTAGCACGTTTAGTTTGGTATTTTATCTATATATAGTGAAGTTTAACTAAAAAGGAATCTAGCTTGTCAGATCAAGTAGCCCCCAACAATAAATTAAATGGTATTCAGAGGCTATTAGAAGCAGGTTTACTCGTATCATGCGTATTTGCCATGTTTATGATGATCGCATTGTACAGTTTCGATCCTGCCGATCCAGGCTGGTCGCAAACTGGTTATCAATCGCCAATACGTAACTTAGGTGGCTCAGTTGGTGCGTTCTTGTCTGATCTATTTCTTAACCTCTTTGGCGCTGTTGCTTATGGTTTGCCATTTGTTATTGCTTTAACTGGTTGGTTAACTTTTCAAAAATACTACAAACTTGTGCAAATCGATTACCTAACACTTGGCCTTAAGTTCATCGGTTTTATTATGTTTTTTATTGGCATAACAGCCATAGCAAGCATGAATTTTGACGATGTTTTTTATTTCTCTGCCGGTGGAATTATTGGTGATGTTATCAGCCAAGGAGTTCTCCCTTACCTTTCTTTTGTTGGTAGTACGTTGCTTTTTCTGATGTGCTTAGCCACAGGCTTTGTACTTTTAACGGGCTTATCACTTATAAGACTTATTGACATATTAGGCGAATATACCATTAGAGGCGTAGTCTCGTTGGCCGATTTACCTGCATGGATTAAAGATAGATTTAGCGCATCGATGCAAGAGGTAAAACCGAATAATATTGCCCATGCCGATAAAAATTCTGTGGTATTAACCACAGAGCAGCCACTCGAAGATTACGATACGCTCGATGAGATAACAGAAGATAAACAAACATTAGCCGACCTTAGTGATATTACTTCTAATGTAAATGAGCAACCATTTGCTGAAAGTAAAGATGATGTGCCGTTTCGTGATAACGAACCATACCTCGATATTGATGACCTAATGGGTGAACCCCTAGCCATTAATGTGCAAGAGCACGTTAGTGCAGATGAAATCACTGCAGCTTTTGAACCCGTTGATAAAATTAACGTAGAAGAACCTCTTACCAAACCTGATCAAGTTCCAACGGATAACGTAAATAAAACTGCAGATGTTGGTCTACCGTCATTGTCTTTGTTAGATAAACCAAATAAAAAGCAACACCCCATTTCTCAACAGGAACTCGAACAAGTTAGCCGCTTAGTGGAAGAAAAGTTGCTTGAGTTTGGTGTTAAGGCGGATGTAGTAGATGTGTTGCCAGGCCCGGTTATCACGCGTTTTGAGCTAGATTTAGCGCCAGGCGTTAAAGTAAGCAAAATTACTAATTTATCAAAAGATATTGCACGTTCGTTGTCAGCTAAATCCGTGCGAGTTGTTGAGGTTATTGAAGGTAAATCTGTTATTGGTATTGAGTTACCCAATAAATTTCGTGAAACGGTATTTTTTGCCGATGTGTTGCATTGTGACGCTTTTAAACAATCTAAATCAAATTTAGCAATGGGTATTGGTAGCGATATTTCAGGTAACCCCGTTGTTGCCGATTTAGCGAAAATGCCACATTTACTTGTTGCTGGTACAACAGGTTCAGGTAAGTCAGTTGCCGTTAATACAATGATTGTTAGTATCTTGTACAAGTCTCCACCACAAGATGTACGTATGATCATGATTGACCCTAAACAAGTTGAACTATCTGTTTATGATGGCATTCCACACTTACTTTCTGAAGTTGTAACAGATATGAAAGAGGCAGCCAATGCACTTCGCTGGTGCGTAGGAGAGATGGAGCGCCGTTACCAATTAATGTCTAAGCTTGGCGTTCGAAACCTAAAAGGCTTTAACGATAAAGTGAAGAAAGCGATTGATGCTGGTGAACCTATTATAGACCCGTTATGGCAACCAACTGATGCTTTTACACAAACGCCTCCTACGTTAGAGAAATTGCCTTCAATTGTTATTATTGTTGATGAGTTTGCCGATATGATGATGATTGTCGGTAAAAAGGTCGAAGAGTTAATAGCACGAATAGCGCAAAAAGCTCGTGCCGCAGGTATTCACCTTATACTCGCTACTCAACGACCATCAGCGGATGTTATTACTGGGTTAATTAAGGCCAACATACCAACTCGTATGGCATTAAGAGTACAATCTCGAATAGAGTCTCGCATCATTCTTGATCAACAAGGTGCAGAGCAGTTACTTGGTATGGGGGATATGTTTTATTTACCACCTGGTGAAGCCATTCCAGTACGTGTACATGGTGCCTTTGTTGATGATCACGAAGTGCATGCCGTTGTATCAGATTGGAAAGAGCGTGCTGAACCAGATTATATAGACGATATTTTATCGGGCGATGGTGAACAAGATGTGTTGCTGCCAAGTGAGATGGCAGAAGCGAGTGAAGATGCTGAGCTAGATGCGCTTTATGATGAAGCACTCGGCTTTGTTACAGAAACACGAAGAGTGTCAATCTCAAGCATTCAACGTAAATTTAGAATTGGTTATAACAGAGCTGCACGTATTGTTGAAGATATGGAAGCGCAAGGTGTTGTAAGTAGACCAGGTCAAAATGGTGCACGCGAAGTGTTAGCACCACCGCCAATCAAGGATTAATACAGATGAAGTTCCCATTATTATTAACGGTAGCAATCGCCGCTACTTTGGGTAATGTTTCTCCTATTATCGCAAGCCAAACGCTCGGCGAAAATAAAAATACGCAAATTACGTCTGATAAACAGCTTCTTAAAGCAAGGCTAGAAAAACTTGAAAAGTTTTCGGCTAATTTTGAACAGCTTGTTACTGATGAGTCAGGTACTGAATTACAACGCTCTCGTGGTACATTAGCAGTACAGAAACCTAATTTAGTATATTGGCAAACAACACAACCTGAAGAATCACTAATTGTGTCAGACGGTGAAACGCTGTGGTTATTTGATCCCTTTATTGAACAAGCAACGGCATACAGCTTAGCGAGTTCAATTGCTAATACCCCGATATTGCTGTTAACAAGTAACGATGAAAACCTTTGGCATAAATATCAGGTTACTAAACAATCAGAGCAACATTTTTCACTGATGTCTCTTGACGAAAATGCTCAAGTAAAGTCGCTTGCAATTATCTTTGAACAAGACACCGTAGAAATAAAACAATTTACGATTGTTGATGTAACAGGGCAAACCAGTGATATTTTCTTGACGGATGTCGAACACCAGAAAGATATTAATCCTAATTTATTTATTTTTACTGTACCCGAAGGTGTTTATTTAGATGACCAACGCTAATGGTGAGCTTGCACTTGGCTTCGATGAAAATCCTGAATTCCTGCCACTAGCAGCCCAATTACGCCCTACGTCGTTAGGGGACTACGTTGGTCAGCAACATATTTTAGCAGAAGGTATGCCGTTAAATGTTGCCATTAAACAAGGTAAATGCCACTCACTGATCTTTTGGGGGCCACCTGGAACTGGTAAAACAACTCTGGCGGAAATAATCGCCAGTCATGCTAACGCAGATATTGCAAGAGTTTCGGCAGTAACCAGCGGTATTAAAGAAATTAGACAGGCTATTGACGATGCAAAGGCACGTGCTATTCATCAGCAAAAACGTACGATATTATTTGTAGATGAAGTACATCGATTTAATAAGAGTCAACAAGATGCATTTTTGCCTTTTATTGAAGACGGGACCATTATATTCATTGGTGCAACGACTGAAAATCCAGCGTTCGAACTGAATAAAGCCATACTTTCTCGTGCTCGCGTATATAGCTTAAAAAAACTATCTGAAAGCGAACTTTACCAAGTATTGCAAAGAGCTGTATCACACCTTTTAACTACAAAAACATTAACAGTAACGTTTGTTAATGGAGCTGAAAAACAATTAGTTTTGCTTGCAGACGGTGACGCACGAAGACTTTTAAACTTGCTTGAAAATTGTATAGATTTAATTGATACAACAAGCAAAGTTGAAATTACACTTGAAACCATCAAGCAAGTCGCAGGCAATAAAATTGCCTTGTATGATAAAGGCGGTGATGCCTTTTATGATTTGATTAGTGCCTTTCATAAATCAGTGAGAGGATCAGACCCTGATGCTGCTTTATATTGGTACGCTCGAATTTTAATCGGTGGTGGTGATGCACTTTATGTTGCCCGTAGATTACTAGCAATTGCCAGTGAGGACATAGGTAATGCCGATCCTCGAGCGATGCAACTAGCGATTAATGCTTGGGATACTTTTCAACGTGTAGGTCCAGCAGAAGGCGAAAGGGCGATAGCTCAAGCCGCTGTGTATATGGCACTAGCGCCTAAAAGTAATGCCGTTTATGCTGCTTTTAAACAAGCGCTCAGTGTTGCCAAAGAGACGAGTGCTTTAGATGTACCGTTACACTTAAAAAATGCTACCAGTAATATAACCAAAGAACTCGGCCATGGCGAAGCATATCGTTATGCTCACAATGAACCAAATGCCTTTGCTGCAGGTGAAAATTACTTTCCGCCAGAGCTCAGTCAAACGTGCTTTTATCAGCCAACAGATCGTGGTTTGGAAAAACAGCTAAAAGAAAAGTTAAATTTTTTACAACAACTCAACGGGCAATCAGATGAACAGCGCTATTAATCAAGTTACCTTATATGCACTCGTAGCATTTGGTGGCGCTGCGGGAGCCAGTTTACGGTTTTTTCTTTCGCAATTAATCTTAAATTGGTTAGGAAAGGGATTCCCTTTTGCTACGTTGGCGGTTAATATTTCCGGCTCGTTGATTATGGGTACTTTGTACGGTTTAATAGAACAAGGTGTTATTGAGGTAAGTGTTTATCGTACACTTATCGGCATTGGATTTTTAGGTGCCTTCACAACATTTTCAACATTTTCGCTTGATACCTTGCTCTTAATGCAACAAGGCGAAATAATGAAAGCGATAATCAATGTACTACTCAATGTAAGCTTATGTATTTTTGCTGCTGGCTTGGGTATGTATTTAGTTACTCTTATACACAAATAAACTTTAGACGTGAATGAAAAATGCTTGATGCAAAATATTTAAGAACAGACATAGAAGCAACGGCTGCTTTATTAGCAAAACGTGGCTTTACTTTAGATACCGCTTTACTAACCGAATTAGAAGAACAACGTAAAGCAATACAAGTAAAAACCCAAGAATTACAAAGTCAACGCAACTCCCGTTCAAAGTCAATAGGCCAAGCTAAGGCTCGTGGTGAAGACATTCAGCCATTATTAGCTGAAGTTGGTAAACTTGGTGATGAGTTGGAAGCAGCGAAACAAGAGCAAGACCAAGTGCTTGCAAAACTAAATGATATTGCTTCTGCGATACCAAATTTAACCGACGAATCTGTGCCATCAGGTAGCAGTGAAGACGACAATGTAGAAGTTAGAAAGTGGGGAACACCGAAATCTTTTGATTTTGACGTTAAAGATCACGTAGATCTTGCAACAGCGCTTGATAAAGGTCTAGATTTTGAGAGTGGAGCAAAGCTTGCAGGCACTCGTTTTGCTGTTATGCGCGGTAATATCGCTAAGTTACATCGTGCACTTGCACAATTTATGATCGACGTACATACCGAAGAGCACGGTTATGAAGAAATGTATGTACCTTATTTAGTGAATCACGATTCGCTTTATGGCACAGGGCAACTACCTAAATTTGGCGCGGATTTATTTCATACAGACTTGGCGTCAAGACAGTTTTCGTTAATCCCAACGGCAGAAGTGCCATTAACGAATTTAGTACGTGACGAAATTGTCGATGAAGATGTATTACCGATAAAAATGTGTGCGCATACGCCATGTTTTCGTAGCGAAGCGGGCTCTTCAGGTCGTGATATTCGAGGTTTAATTCGTCAACATCAATTTGACAAGGTTGAGATGGTTCAACTGGTTAAGCCTGCCGAATCAATGGAAGCATTAAATCAGTTAACACGTCACGCTGAACTAATCCTTGAGAAACTTGAATTGCCATATCGCACAGTCGTATTGTGCACTGGTGATATAGGCTTTAGCGCAACTAAAACCTTTGATATTGAAGTATGGTTACCAGCACAGAATACTTACCGTGAAATTTCATCATGTTCAAATATGGGTGATTTCCAAGCACGAAGAATGCAGGCACGTTTTCGTAATGCCGAAACGAATAAACCAGAACTATTACACTCACTAAATGGTTCAGGACTGGCCGTTGGTCGTACCTTGGTTGCGGTATTAGAAAATTACCAACAAGAAGATGGTAGCATTGAAATACCAGAAGTATTGCGCCCTTATATGAAAGGTGCAACGAAAATCGGCTAAGTGTTCGTTACCAATTTAGTTTCTATAAAAGGGGTTAGGTACAGTTTATTTAATGTACCTGACCCCTTTTTGATTGTAATAGCTGTCATTTAAAGGAAATTATCTTATTGCATACAAGGTCTACTCAAGCGTAAAACTGATTTAATTGGAGTAATTTTTGAAAAGCATTGCTATACAAATAATTGTATTTTTTCTTATTTTTCAGTTGTTATCTTATTTTAAACAAATTGATATGCTTTCAACTGACACTTCTATGGCGGCAAAAGAATTTACCTTGCCGACAACCATGGGGAGTGACATTTCACTTACGCCGACGAAGAAAACAATTATCTATTTTTTCGCACCTTGGTGCAGTATTTGTCATGCAAGTATTGGTAACTTACAAGCCATATACGAGAAAAATCAAAATATAGATGTTATCGCTGTAGCACTAGACTATATGGAAACAAACGAAGTTGATGACTTTATGAGTCGTCATCAACTCACTTTTCCTGTTGCCTACGGAAATGAGGCGGTAAAGAAAGCTTATCAAGTACTCGGATATCCGAGTTATTACATTGTAAATGAACAAAATACAGTCATTGCTAAATCAATGGGATATTCAACAGAAATCGGACTTTATTTTAGATCACTTTAATTCTTCTGATCTTACGCTTGATTGTGTACACTTATAGTTTCATAAAATCAAAAATAGCTAATTCGAACAATGCATATATCCTCACAATTCGATAGCGGTAACATTGACGTTATTGACGCCTCAAATACTCAAGATATTAAATTGGCGATAAAAAAAGATAATAATTCAGACTTTTACCAATGGTTTCACTTTAATGTTCATAATAACGAACATACTGAGCATGTTTTTCATATAACAAATGCCGGTCAAGCGGCTTATGTTGAAGGTTGGCAAAATTACCAAGCGGTTGCCTCTTATGATCGTGAGCATTGGTTTCGAGTACCTACGTCTTTTGATGGTCAGAACCTTACCATAACGTTTACGCCAGAGTGTGATAGCACTTATTTTGCCTATTTTGCACCATACAGTTATGAGAGACACCTGTCTTTACTGCATAACGCGCAACTTAGTGAATCTTGCCAACTACAAGTACTTGGCCAGACTTTAGATGGTCGAGACATTAGCGTTCTGAAAGTAGGGGAAGAGGTCGAAGGTAAACCTGTTATTTGGTTAACCGCCCGTCAACACCCTGGCGAAACCATGGCAGAGTGGTTTATGGAAGGTTTCATCGATAGATTATTAGATGTAGACGATGGTACGGCAGTAAGCTTATTAAACAGTGCGGTGTTTTATTTGGTGCCTAACATGAACCCTGATGGTTCTGTAAGAGGCCACTTAAGAACTAATGCTGCGGGTGTAAATTTAAATCGTGAGTGGGAAAACCCAACGATGGAGCAAAGCCCAGAAGTTTATTTAGTGAGAGAGAAAATGCTTTCAACCGGTGTTGATATGCATCTCGACATCCACGGCGATGAAGCGCTACCTTTTAACTTTGTTGCTGGTTGTGAAGGGATCCCTTCTTATGATAAGCGTTTAGAAGCACTAGAAAACGCATTCAAAAACATTTTATTAGCCATTACTCCAGAGTTTCAAGATGATAAAGGATACGATAAAGATGCGCCTGGCCAAGCGAACTTAACTGTTGGTTCAAATTGGGTCGGTGAACAATTTAACTGTCTAGCTTATACCTTGGAAATGCCTTTTAAAGATAATTTACTACTACCTGATGTTGATGTTGGTTGGTCAGACAACCGTAGTCGTAATTTAGGTCGCGATGTATTAACCGCTATCTATCATCTTGTAGATGATTTAAGATAAATATAATAAAAAATAATTATAATAATTTCAGGAGTTTGTAGTGGAACAGTTTGTAAACACGCTCAATAGTTATATTTGGAGCCCATATCTCATCTATTTGTGTTTAGGTGCAGGTATTTTCTTTTCATTGTTAACACGTTTTGCCCAAGTACGTCATTTTAGAGAAATGTGGCGCTTGTTAATGTCAGGAAAAAGTTCGGAAAAAGGTATTTCATCATTTCAAGCATTAGCTGTATCTCTGTCAGGAAGAGTTGGAACGGGTAATATTGCAGGGGTTGCTGCGGCTATTGGCTTTGGTGGACCTGGTGCTGTGTTTTGGATGTGGGTTGTGGCATTTTTAGGTGCTGCAACTGCCTACATTGAGTCAACCAGTGCTCAAATTTACAAAGAAGAAGAGAACGGCGTATACCGTGGTGGTCCTGCGTACTATTTTGAAAAAGCAATGGGTCAAAAATGGTATGCCTGGATCTTTGCTATTGCAACAATAGTAGCCTGTGGTTTATTACTCCCTGTTGTTCAATCAAATGGCATTGGTGATGCACTCGTCAATGTGTTTGGGCAAGGAGGTACGGTAAATTCATTTATGGGAGAACTACCGTTAACTAAAGTATATGCGGCAGTATTTATTGTACTTATGCTTGGTTTTATTATCTTCGGTGGTGTAAAACGTATTGCGAGTTTTACACAAATTGTTGTGCCATTTATGGCGTTAGCATACATCTTAATTGCTTGTTCAATTATCGCGTTAAACATTGACATGCTACCGTCTATATTTATGAGCATTATTTCAGATGCGTTTACGCCAATGGCCGGCTTTGGTGCGGCGATAGGTTGGGGCGTTAAACGTGGCGTTTATTCAAATGAAGCTGGACAAGGTACAGGCCCTCATGCTGCTGCAGCGGCCGAAGTGGATCATCCGGCACAACAAGGCTTAGTACAGGCATTTTCGGTTTATATAGATACATTATTTGTATGTTCAGCAACAGCCTTCATGATTTTGATCACGCAGCAGTACAATGTAATGCCAGAGGGAAGTTCAACCTTTATCGTGCAAAACGTTGCAGCCGATGTTGTTATTAATGGTCCAGGTTTTACTCAACTGGCTGTAGATAGTGTACTTCAAGGTGTTGGTAAACCATTTATTGCTTTAGCCTTGTTCTTCTTCGCCTTTACAACAGTATTAGCGTATTACTTTATCGCTGAAAATAACGTGTCCTACATCAACCGAACAATAAAAATGCCTGCAATGCGTTTTCTATTAAAAGTTGTGATCATGGGCGCAGTATTTTATGGTACGGTTGCAGAGCCAAGCGCTGCTTGGGGAATGGGTGATATTGGTGTTGGCCTGATGGCGTGGTTAAACATTTTAGGTATTATTATTATCTTCTTTATGTCTAAGCCAGCAATAAAGGCACTGAGAGATTACGAAAGACAGCAAAAGCAAGGTGTTGAGAAGTTTACCTTTGATCCTAAAGCACTCGACATTAAAAATGCTGATTTTTGGGAAAAAAGAAATAAGTAAACTATTGACGAAAAATTCAGTAATATTTGTAAAATAAAAAACGCCTTTCGAGGCGTTTTTTTGTAGAATACCAACGACGATAATTAGGGAGTAGAAAATGGCTGTAATCAACTGCCCACAGTGCAATAAAAAAATTTCTGATAAAGCGAAAAGCTGTCAATATTGTGAGCTTGATCTTGTTAACGTAGATGAAGATAAACTGGCAAGTATTAAAAAGGTAAATATTATTAATAAATCGCAAAGAATAATGACATTTTCATTTATTGCTATGTTAATTTTTTGTGGCGGATTTTTATACTTTTACTGGCAAAATGTTCAACCAGGTACCGTAGAATATTATGCATCAGTCAGCGCTATTATCGTAGGCTTCTTTATGTACATAACAACACGCATTCAGTTAATTTTGTTAAAAAGAAGAAATAAATAGCCATGGATATATTACAACTTGTTGAAAACATGTCTTTTGAAATGTACGAGAGACTTCAATATGCTGCTGAAACAGGTAAATGGCCTGAGGGTACGCCAGTAGATAGCGCACAGAGAGAGTCTGCTCTGCAACTATCAATGGCATACCAAGCAAAACATCTAAACTCACAAGAGATGCTATCTGTTGGTGCAGATGGTGAAATAGTGAGTAAAACTAAACGTCAATTAAAAGAAGAATTTACTGGCAGTTCACCCGAAAATATAGCGGCATGCGATAAGAATGAGTTAGAAATAGCTAGGTTTAAAACACAATGATATTTGACCGATTTTTTAAAGAAAACTGGCAACACAAAGATGCAAATATACGTATCAAAGCGATAGCAAATGACTTATCCGTAGAAGATCAAAAACAACGAAGTATTCTACAATCTCTCGTTACACAAGATGCGAGTGAACTAGTGCGGCGAGCCGCTTTATTGAAATTAAATGATCTTGAAATATATATCGCAGCGGCACACAGTAACGATCAAAATAAAATACGTAAATTTGCATCGGAGCAACTTGAGCAACAGTTAATAAATAACAGCTCGTTTTCTTTAACAACGGCTGAAAAACAGAACCTTATAAATGATGAACGTTTAACAAAAGGGTTATTAGAGCAATGGTTAAAACATGAAGTAGAACCAGCGTTGGTATTATCCCTATTCAATCGTATAGATAAACCGCAATTACTGTTAAACACTTTTAAAAAACATCCTCATCGAGATGTACAACGTGGTTTGTTAACTGATTCACTTTCAAAAGAACAGTTAGAAAAGTTAAGCAAATTCGCGTGTAATGATGAAATTGAACAACACATTCAGACTCTAATTAATACCATTAACGAACAATTAGAGAAGCCGATTAAAGTTGAAAAGGCAGCACAATTACTCCTTGCAAAATATCTAGCACTAAAAGAAGAAAAAAGTTACCAAGGTTATTTAGATAAACAACAACAGTATGTTGAACAATGGCGCAAACAATTGGAAAGTTTTTCATGTTTATCAAGCCAACAGAAAGATACTTTGCTTGCAAAATATCAAGACATTACTGAACAAGTTGAACGGGCCCAAGCAGCAAATGCGGAAGCATATCAACAACAAAAAATACAAGCACAATTAGCAGAAGAACGTAAAGCTCAGCAGAGAAACATTGAAGAGCAGATCAGCAAACTCGAACAGCAATTACATCACTTGATCCTTAACGAATCAACGGAACACACTGAAGCGTTAACAACAGAAATTAAAAACATAGAAGCACTATTGCTTCAGACAAACTTAAAAAAGAACGTACAGGATACGTTGCTAAAAAGTGTAAGCCGAATCAAAAGTACCTTACCACTCATTCCAGAAATTATTGACGCCAATGCGCAAGCCACCCAAATAGTTACGTCTTTTGCGCAAAAAAGTTTACCTGAAACACTCGCGCAACATGATGATTTGGCACCACAATTTAAGGTTTGGCAAGAAAAATGGCAGCAATGTGAAAAAATAGCCAATCACTATATTCCAGCGTCAATAAAAGAAGCGTATGTTGAAATTAATAATCGCTGGCAACAATCAATGGCGCCGTTTAAAAAACAACGAGCTAACGACTTTAAAGATACTCAGCGTAAATTAAATGACACTAAAAGATTAATTACTGACGGCAAGTACAATACCGCCTTTGGTGTATTTAAAGGCGCGAAACAAACATTTGAACAGCTTTTACCTGAACAACAAGCACGTTTAGTTAAGTTATATGACAGCATAGAACAACAACTTGATGAATTAAATGATTGGGAACATTATGTTTCCACGCCTAAAAAACAAGCGTTGTTATGTAAAATGGAACAACTTGCTGAAAAACCACTAGACAACCCAAAAAGCCAAGCAGACAAAGTTAAAGAGTATCGGCAACAATGGAATCGTTTAGGCCATGCCGAAGATGAACTAGAGTCAGATTTAAATAATCAGTTCAATATCTTTTGTGAAAAAGCATTTGCGCCATGTAGACAGTACTTTGCTGAGCAAGAGGCTCTGAGAGCTGAAAACTATAACCTTCGCATTGAACTAGTCGAGCAAGCAAAGCGTTTAGTGGAAGAAAGTGATGATAACCAGCCAATAGAAAGCCATATTGCCTCTTCATTACGTAAACTTGAACAAAAATGGCGTCAAGCGTGTGAAGTAGAACGCGACAAATATCGTCCTCTTGCACAAACGTTTAAAAATACATTGGCTCCGTTAAAGAAGCAACTCGGTGTGCAGTATGAAGAAAATGGTGCAGCAAAACGCAGCATTATTGAAAAAGCGAATTTATTGTTGGCGAGCGAAGATAGCGTTCATGCTGCAAAAGAAGCGATAGCATTACAAGAAGCGTGGAAAAAAATCGGTTTTTGCGGTAATGCAATGGAAAATAAATTATGGCAGCGCTTTAGAACGATAAACGATGAAATCTTTGCAAATAGAGCGGAAGTAACGGCAAAGAAAGAGCAACAACTCCAAGAGCAAAGTGCTCAATTTGAACAACAGATTAATACCATATTAAATGAATTAAACACTGATGATTTAGTCGCGGTAAAACAAAGTATTAATCAATTAAATGCACTGCGTCAACAAATTGAAGTTCAAAAAGATTTGCCAAAAACCATCGTTGCTAAGATTGATAAACAGCTGTCATCATTACAAGCGAACATTATTAAAATTAACAATGTACAACGACAACAGCAATGGGAAAACTTGTTTGAGCTTTTAACCGAATTAGCCAAAGGCGCTGAGTTCAGTGAAGATAAAATGTTCGCATTGCCAAAACGTTGGCAAAAGCAGGTTGCGGCATGCGTATCTTCAAAGACACGCAATGCACTTGCCCGTGTTGAAAAGACTATCGCTATTGAAATTTTGGCTGAGTTACCATCGCCAGATACAGATGCTGAGCAGCGACTCGCCATTCAAGTGGCATTAATGCAAACACAGATGACGACTAAAGCATCGTTAAATATTGAACAAGTATTCAATGAATGGTTAGAACAAGGAAATCTAGCGATAGAAGATTGCGCGCTGCTTGCTCGTATCAAATCGGCTTTTGTCGCTTAATGTTAAATCGTGCTAATTCTTCTATTCTGTAAAATTTAGCTGCTATAGTTAAATTGCAGAGGGGGGAGAATTAGCATGAAATTATTTTTAGCTATTAGTTTATCGATTGTCCATTTAAGCAGTTATGCTTTAGATGTTGTTTTTGTAAACCCCTCAATACCCGGCACACCTTTTTGGGATCGTGTAACAGCAGTTGCTAAAGCAGCTGCTGAAGACTTATCTATTAATCTCAATATTGTTTATGGAAAAGATAATAGAGTTTATCATTTAGAGGCCATGCAAAAAGTAATTGCTGCGCAGAAAAAACCAGACTTTGTTATTTTTATGCCATATGATGGCAATGCCGTTGCAACCTTCGAGCTATTAGAGTCAGCAAATATTCCCTTCATCACTATTGAACGAACATTACAAAAAAACGAGCAAGCGCTTATCGGTTTTCCTCAACAAAGGTTTAAATATTGGCTAGGAGAAGTCTTTCATGACAATATTTATGCTGGCAGGCTACTCGCTAACGAACTGATTAAAGCTGCTAAGAAAAAGCAACCGGAAAATAAACATTTAGTGGCGGTAGGTATAGCAGGTAGTTTTAGTGGAGAGTCTTCAGAAAGAAACACTGGCTTAAAACAGGCGATAGCAGCAGATAAAGAAGTTTCTTTAGAGCAAATTGTCCCTGCAATTTGGAGTAGAGAGCGCAGTCGTAATATTATCTTTAGTTTGAATGCGAGGTTTGGTCAAATTGACGTTGCTTGGGCCGCTTCAGATGGCATGGCATTAGGTGTACTAGATTCCGTTAAAAGTGAATATAGAGACTTGAATCAAAGCATGCAAATTGGCGGGATAGATTGGACAGTAGAAGGCATAAAGGAAGTTGAAAAAGGTGGTTTAGCGGTAAGTGTAGGAGGACATTTTATGCAAACAGCTTGGGCTTTAGTTAAGCTTTATGATCATACCCAAGGCATTAAAATTTTTAATGGTGGTGATATGGGGAAAACATATGATTTAGAAGCGATAACTCATGAAAACATTCACAAATATAAACGTTTAGCCTCCAAAGTTGATTGGCAAAAAATTGATTTTAAAAGGTTTTCTAGAACATACACTAAACAAGCACAATACGACTTTTCTTTTGGGCAAATGTTAACTGCACTAGAGTAATAAGCTTCACCTCAGCACGCGCATTTAATAGTACTGAGGTGTTACAAAAGCTAGTCGGTCAATTCCCCTCGCAGGTTTTGCACGAATAATCGTTTTACCTCCGTGATACTCAATGATTGGCTTAATAAATAGTGCAATTTGGTGAGTGTTGCTTCTAATGTCATATCTTGCCCACTGATCACACCACATCTGCTTAAAGCAGTACCCGTCGCATAACCTTCCATGTTTACCTTACCTTTAATACATTGGCTACAGTTCACAATAATAATGCCTTGATCATTTGCGTCAGAAAGTAGGGCAAGTAACTTTTCATCTTGTGGTGCATTACCTACACCATAACTTCGAACAATGAGTGCTTTAACCGGTTGTTTGATTACATTAGCAATCAACTCATGACTGATCCCAGGGTATAAATGAACGACACCAACTGGTTGCGGCGTTATACGTGACATTGTGAGTTTATCATCAAAAGTATTCGCAATCTTACCTGATAGTACTTTGATATTTATACCTGCTTCGAGAAGAGGTTCCATATTAGGTGAATCAAACGCGTTAAAGCCATCTGCATAGGCTTTAATGGCTCTATTTCCACGATAAAGTCGATTATTAAAAAATAAACCTACTTCATTAATTGGATAGTTTGCAGCAATATAGAGTGAGTTTAATAAATTTACCTGACCATCTGAACGCAACTGACTAAATGGAATTTGCGATCCTGTTACAATGACAGGTTTAGATAAGTCTTCAAACATAAATGACAATGCAGAGCTAGTATACGCCATTGTATCCGTGCCATGCAGTACAACAAAACCGTCATAAGTGTGATAATTATCTGCTATATCATCAGCGATACGTTGCCAATCGCTAGGCGTCATATTTGATGAATCTATTAAAGGTGCATATTCCTTTAATGTAAATTCAGGCATCTCATCACGATAAAACTCTGGCATATTCTGGATTGAGTCAATGAGATGACCTTTGGCAGGAATGTAGCCATGTTCACTTGTTTTCATACCTATGGTACCGCCAGTGTAGGCTATATAAATTTTTTTCTTCATGTTAATAAGAGGCACGCTAAAAATAAAAGCCCCTTAAATATGGTATTCATGGGGCTTTATGAGAATTATGGTTTAATTATATAAGCTAATTCAGTTCACAGGCTAGGCATTTAGCATAAATACCTTGCGGATCATTCAATTGATAAACGGTGTTTAATTCAGCTTTTAAATTATGTAAAAGTTGATCTACAACATCCGGCTTGTAGGTCGTCTGTGTTGGCATAAATGCAGTCGCTTGACCAAATACATTTTGCCAGAAAAGATCCTCTGGCGATTTAACCTTTTCAATCAATATTGTGTCAAAGTGGCTTAAGTTAGCATGCTCCGCAGCAATAGCGATAGCGTCATCTAAATCACCTAGCTCATCAACTAAACCAAGTTGTTGTGCTTGAATGCCTGACCATACTCGGCCTTGTGCTATTTTATCAACCTCTTGTGGTGTCATATTTCTATGTTTTGCTACCAATTCTATGAAGTCTTGATAACCTCGCTCTATACCTAGTTGGAAAATTTTTGCTAATTTATCACTGATAGGGCGAGTAACACTCAATCCTGCTAGGTCAGTTGTACCAATTCCATCAGTATATACACCTAATTTTTCAAGTGATTTTTCAAAGGTCATAAATAAACCAAAGATACCAATAGACCCTGTTATTGTTGTTGGCGAAGCAACAATGATATCTGCTGGTGCTGAAATCCAATAACCACCAGAAGCAGCATAAGTGCCCATTGAGGCAACAACTGTTTTACCAGCCTTTTTAAGTAAATCAATTTCATGTCGAATAATATCTGATGCGTAAGCACTGCCACCGGGGCTATCAACACGTAGGACGACCGCTTTAACCTGATGATTATTTCTTGCCTGCTGTAAATATTTTACCAGCGTATCACCACCAATATTCCCTGGCGCTTGTTGACCATCTAGTATCGTGCCTTTAGCAACGATAATCGCGACTTTATCAGCATCACTTTCAAAAGGGACGATGGGTGAGGTGGCACGTAAATATTGTTTAAATCCTATTTGGCTATAGCTCTGTCGAGATTTTTTGCCAACTATTTTTATAAGCGCTTGTCGCATCTCATTGCGCGTTTTTAACTGATCTACCCAATGATTATTAAGTGCATAGTGCGCTACCTTGCCATCAGCTTTTTCTAGTTTATCTAATAAAACGTCAATTGATTCATCAAAGTTATCAATACTAAATTCGCGCTGTCTCGCAACATCGGTTTTGTATTGCATCCAAAGTTCATTAAGCCATAAACGATTTGCTTCTTTAGCTTCTTCAGACATATCGTCACGTAGAAAAGGTTCTACCGCTGATTTATAGGTTCCTACGCGAAAAATATGTTGCGAAATCGCGAGCTTTTCAAACGCCGATTTAAAATACATTTGATAACGGCCATAACCGTCTAGGAGCATCCAACCATTTGGATTCATCCAAATTTCATCCGCATAACTCGCTAGATAATATTGGTCTTGTGTGAATTGATCACCGATTGCAATGACCTGTTTACCAGTACTTTTAAAGTCTTGAAGGTACTTAGCAATAATTTTTGCCTTAGTGATGCTAGCACGAGTCATATTCTCTAACTTTAAAACAATGACCTGAATACGATCATCTGTTTTGGCGGTTGAGATGACATCTAAAATATCTTGTAATAAAACTTCTGGCCTTTCATCTGGCTGATCCATCGCTTCATTTAAAAAAGCATCAAATGGGTTGATGTCGTGTTTTTGTTCGACAACTTCACCCTCAATATTCAACACTAACGCGGCTTTATTGGGGACGATAATTTCGGTTTCATCATTTGATAGCGCAATAATAATTGCAAACAATACAATGAAAAAAACAATATTTACGATAATTTTTCTAGAAACGTTAAGCAATTGAAATAAACTTTTGCTTATACGGACAATAGCACTTGGGTGATGGTCGCTCATAAATCCTTCAATCTTTTTTAAATGCAATAGCTATATATATGCTATAAGAATATGTACTGATTAAGTAGGGGAAATTGTAAATAATTTTTATAATAGTGCCACTTACGGCGATAATTTCGGCTTATCCGTGCGTAATTGTCATGTAAATGAAAGCTTTTTACTGATATGACGTTCTTTATTTCATATCAACTTTATAAATGAGCGTTATGAATTTAATCAAATGTTACCATCAATTAGTGAGTAAACTACCTTGGTTTAGTGGGTTTCCTGCGTTGCTGCTGCGGTTATTTTTGGCCCCAATTATGATTATTGCTGGGTACAGTAAACTAAATTTATCTGATCCAGATATAGTAGGTTTAAACGCTTTATTCGCGAGTGAAAACGTCGTTAGCTGGTTTGGCAATACCGAATGGGGTCTGGGTTTACCTTTTCCAGAAATACTCGCTAACGTAGCGGCATGGACAGAATTTATTGGTGGTTGGATGTTACTGATTGGTTTAATGACGCGACTCATTAGCATTCCATTAATGTTTACCATGATTGTTGCTGCAACGACAGTACATTTAGAGCATGGCTGGTATGCTGTAGCGCCGAGTAATTCAAATGTGAGTACAGCAAATGTGGCAGACTGGCTTGGATTTGATCACGCAAAAGAGAGCTTAGAAAATAGCGATCAAGTGTACGTAAGGCTTAATAAGATGCGAGAACTGTTAGAAGAAAATGGTAATACTGACTGGCTATTTGAAAAAGGTAATATAGGCGTTATGAATAACGGTATCGAAATAGCAGCAACGTACTTTATTATGCTATTAGCATTGCTATTTATTGGTGGCGGAAGATTTACTAGTGTCGACCATTACCTTTATACTTACTGGCTAAAACCAAAGCTAGAAATGAAATAAAAATTTATGAATGCAGTAGAGTTGCTATTAACAAGACAATCAGATCCTTTATTAATCGAGCCATTACCTTCAGAACCTGACTTGAAAGCTATATTAACTGCGGGTATGAGAGTACCAGATCATGCTGCATTAAAACCATACCATATTGCTGTATATAAAGAAGAAGGGTTAAAAAAGCTGAGTACTGCATATGTAAGCGCAGTATCTAAACAAAACGCCGATCAGAGTAAAATCGACAAAGCAGCAAAAATGCCGTTTAGAGCACCTATGGTAATTGTCGTAAGTACCGACTATAAGTCCCATGATAAAGTCCCTGAAAAAGAACAATTAATTACCGCTGGGTGTGTGGTACACGCAATGCAAATGGCTGCATTCTCATTGGGTTACGGTGCCATGTGGCGCACAGGAGATTTAGCATTTAATGATGATGTAAAAACATTACTCAATATAGCACCACATAATGATATTGCAGGCTTTCTTTACATTGGAACAAAAGCAAAAGCAATGCCGTTGAAGCCTGAGCGTTATTTCGATGATCGGGTCTCTATTATCGCAAGTTAAGTTGTTTATAATGGCGTTTAGCTAAACATGAAGAATTCGAAAATGGCATGAACTTTTAATAATCGTAATTATCTGGTGGTTGGTATTTTTCACTATCAGAAGTATTTGAATTAATGGCTATTACCGATAGCTGCGTTAATACTCAACAATCAAGTAAACACAAAAAAGCCAGTTTAAAAACTGGCTTTAAAAACATCAACCTATTTTAGGGCGATATAAATTGCTAGTACGCAGCGTTTTTTGGCGTACGTGGAAATGGTATTACATCTCTAACATTTTGCATACCGGTTGCGTAAGCAACTAAGCGTTCAAAACCAAGACCAAAACCTGAATGAGGCACGGTACCGTATCTACGTAAATCTCTGTACCAACTGTAATCAGCAGGATCTAAGTCCATTTCGGCCATACGTTTATCTAAAATATCTAAACGTTCTTCACGCTGGCTTCCGCCAATTATTTCACCAATACCAGGTGCTAATACATCCATCGCAGCAACTGTTTTACCGTCATCATTTAAACGCATGTAAAATGATTTAATATCTTTCGGGTAATTCTGTAGTACAACAGGGCCACCAACGTGTTCTTCAGCTAAGTAGCGCTCGTGTTCCGAGTTTAAATCAACGCCCCAAGAAACAGGGTTTTCGAACTTCTTACCACAGTTTTGCAATATTTCAATGGCATCAGTGTAATCCATTCGAACAAAATCTTTGTTAATCACTGAGTTCAATCGATCGATAACCGTTTTGTCGACACGTTGTTGGAAGAACGCCATATCATCAGCGCGTTCTTCTAATAGTGCTTTAAACACATATTTTAACATTTCTTCTGCAAGCGTGGCTGCATCTGCCAAATTTGCGAAAGCAATTTCTGGTTCAACCATCCAAAACTCTGCTAAATGGCGACTCGTATTTGAATTTTCTGCACGAAAAGTAGGACCAAATGTATATACTTTAGATAGGGCACAACAGTATGTTTCTACATTTAACTGACCAGAAACTGTTAAAAATGTCTCTTTGCCAAAAAAATCTTCAGTGTAATCGATATCGCCTTTATCCGTTCTTGGTAAGTTTTCCATATCAAGTGTACTAACACGAAACATTTCACCAGCACCTTCACAGTCACTTCCTGTGATTAAAGGCGTGCTGATCCACATGTAGCCTTTTTCATGGAGAAAACGATGAATAGCTTGAGCTAATGAGTTACGTACACGGGTAACTGCGCCACCGATATTTGTGCGAGGGCGCAAATGTGCATGCTCGCGTAAAAACTCTATGGAATGACGTTTAGCCGCCATTGGATAAGTATCAGGATCGTCTACAAGACCTAAAACGTCGACCTGCGTCGCCTGAATTTCAAAAGACTGACCTTGTCCAGGAGATTCTACTAAAATACCTGTTACTTTAACCGCTGCACCCGCCGTTAACTTTAGTATTTCATCTTGATAATTATCTAGATTATTTGGCGCTATTGCCTGAATAGTGTCGAAACATGAACCATCGTGGATGGCTAAAAATGAAATTCCTGCTTTCGAATCGCGTCTAGTGCGTATCCAACCATGCACAGAAATTTCTTTATCAACAGGGTACTTACCTGCTAATACATCAGAAATAGCGATAACTGACATTTATCAAACCTCTTGTATGCGTAAAAACTTGTTCTTAAATTAAGGGCTGATATGTTACCGTGATCAATAGGTTTCACAAGTAAAACTTACATCAGAGCACGATTTTATCGCAATAATAATGAGATATTAGGAAATAATTCGCAGATGAGTGGATTTTCAGGTCAAGAACGCCGAGCCCACACCGATATTTGGCTAAAAATCGTTCGGCTACTAACAATTGTCGCATGGGCTATTTTTATTATAGCGCTTGTTGTTTCATATTACGCTGCGCCTGATAGTGAATTTGGTGTGTTACGTTATCATGGTATTGCGGTACGAAAATTCTGGCTAACGCCACTGACGGGTTACCTATATTTGCTGTTATGGGTAAGTGCGTTACTCAGCTACATCACACTTATTATTCATAAATTTCGAAGTCGACGTAAATCCGATAATACACGTTTCAATATATTGTTATTATTTATCGTTTCAATTGCGTGGACGTTATATATCGTTTTTCAGCTTACTCAATAAAATAATCATCATGCGGTAAAGCGGTTGCTATAGCCTTTATTAGTGCTGTTATTTGTGCTTCTGAGATCACAAGTGGTGGCATCATGTATATCAATTTACCAAATGGTCTGATCCATACCCCTTGCTCAACAAAGTGTTTCTGAATAGTAGCTACATTGACTGCTTGATGTGTTTCTACAACTGCAATTGACCCCAAAACACGTATATTATTAACTCTATCATGCTCAGCTAATTGAATTAAATGTTGTTTAAACCAGGTTTCTATCTGCTTAACCTGTGATTGCCAATCGTTTTGTAGTAGTAAATCAATACTTGCGTTAGCGACACTACAAGCGAGTGGATTACCCATAAAAGTTGGGCCATGCATGAAGCAACTTGCTTCACCATTACTAATTGTTTCTGCAATTTCTGTGGAACATAACGTAGCAGCTAAAGATAAATATCCCCCCGTAAGAGTTTTACCTAAGCACATAATATCAGGTGATATCTCCGCCCATTCACAAGCGAAAAGCTTTCCTGTACGACCTAAGCCGGTCGCAATTTCATCAGCAATAAATAACACATTATATTGGTCACATAACGCTCTTACTGACTTAATATAATTTGGGTGATAGAAACGCATGCCACCAGTTCCTTGCACGATGGGCTCGATAATAAAGGCTGCTAGTTCCTGATGATGTTCAGCAAAAAGTGCGGTTAACGGCTCCATTTCACGTTCGTGCCAAAGTTCATCAAACATAATTGATGGGGCTGGCGCAAAAATATTTTTCATTAATACATTGTCAAATATTTGGTGCATGCCGGTGACGGGATCACAAACTGACATCGCAGCAAAAGTATCGCCATGATAGCCATTTCTTACCGTCATCATCTTATGCTTATTTGCTTGGCCCTTACTTTGCCAATATTGAATAGCCATTTTCATCGCAACTTCAACAGAAACAGAGCCGCTGTCAGAGATAAATACTTTATCTAACCCTTCAGGTGAAAGTGATACTAATTTACGCACAAGCTCTACAGCAGGTTCATGAGTAAAGCCACCAAACATAACGTGTGCTACTTTAGATAATTGCGACGTTATTGCATTGTTTAATTCCGGTCGATTGTAACCATGAAGTACCGACCACCATGATGACATGCCATCAATCAGTTTTTCGCCTGACTTTAAATTAATATGCACACCTTCCGCCGTATCAACTACATAAGAAGGTAAAGGATTACTCATTGAAGTGTAGGGGTGCCAAACGTGATTTTTATCAAAATTGATTATATCTGTATACTTATTGGTCATTTGTAAACTTTGTTTGCGAGAAGTTGTTGACAAGTCGTCGATGGTGCATAGACTACCCGTATTCAATTATGGTTGCAAACACTCAACAGCAGGCAATATTCATGGTACAAGCGAATTCAGCACTAAATTTCGAATTAGGGCAACTTAGGCACAACTGGTCAAATGACGAGGTAAATGCATTATTTAAGTTACCTTTTAATGACTTGATGTTTTATGCGCAAAGTATTCATAGGCAACATTTTAATGCTAACGAAGTACAAGTAAGCACTTTGTTATCAATAAAAACCGGAGCTTGCCCAGAAGACTGTAAATATTGTTCTCAAAGCGCACGATATAAAACAGACATCGAAAAAGAAAAACTAATGGAAGTTGAAAAAGTGCTTGAAGCTGCAAAACAGGCTAAAGCGCAAGGTTCAACACGATTTTGTATGGGCGCTGCTTGGCGTAATCCAAAAGAAAGAGATATGCCCTATGTCGTTGAAATGGTTAAAGGAGTGAAAAAGTTAGGCATGGAAACATGTATGACCTTAGGTATGTTATCTTCAGACCAAGCAACTGAACTCCAAGAAGCAGGGTTAGATTATTATAATCATAACTTAGATACTTCACCTGAACACTATAACCAAATTATTACCACGCGCAGTTATCAAGATCGCCTTGATACGCTTGGCAATGTACGCGCAGCAGGCATGAAGGTATGTAGTGGCGGCATAGTAGGGTTAGGTGAAAAAGCGACAGATCGCTCTTCATTGTTAGCGCAGCTGGCAAATTTATCACCACAACCAGAAAGTGTGCCAATTAACATGTTAGTTAAAATTGACGGTACACCTTTAGCAGACGTTGCAGATCTTGATGATTTTGATTTTATTCGCTGTATTGCTGTTGCACGCATTATGATGCCACATAGTCATGTCAGACTATCTGCAGGTCGCGATGCGATGAATGAACAAATGCAATCGTTGTGCTTTTTAGCAGGCGCAAACTCAATATTTTATGGTTGCAAGTTATTAACTGCGGGTAATCCTGAATCAAATGCTGACATCGCTTTGTTTAACAAACTTGGTATTAATACTGAAACTGTCGCAAACAATGTTGATGAAGAGGTCGAACAGCAGGTATTACAAGCAAAAGTTGCTGAACAGCAAAATGAAGACATGTTCTACAATGCTGCGAAATAACTAAATGTCTTTTGGTTTCATTAAGCAGCATCTTGACGGGCAAAAAAACAAGCATTTGTATCGTCAAAGATCGCTAATTGAACAACAAAATGCACGTTTTCTACAACATGATAGTAAAAAATACCTAAATTTTTCATCGAATGATTATTTAGGGCTTAATCACCACCCAGAAATTAATAAAGCACTCGCATTAGGGGCAGAAAAATATGGCACTTGTGCGAGCGCATCAAGTTTAATTACGGGTTATAACTATGCCCATCAACATCTTGAAAATGTTATTTGTCAGTGGTTAAACAAAGAACGGTGCCTTTTATTTAATAGTGGTTTCTCTGCGAACTTTGCTACATTGAACGCATTTTCGAAACCAAACGTTAGTTTATGGCTTGATAAACTTTCTCATGCTTCACTTATCGATGGTGCTTTGTCTGATAAAGGCCGAGTAAGACGTTTTTTGCATAATAACTATCAACAACTTGCTACCTTGATCTCATCTTCTGAACTAGAAGATCACCTGATCGTTTCTGAAGGTGTATTTAGTATGGATGGCGATAGTGCTGATGTTGAACAACTCGCAATTATTGCACAGCAGCATCAAGCAATGCTTTATATCGATGACGCTCATAGTATTGGTGTAACAGGAAAAGAAGGGCAAGGTAGTAGCAGCGCCAATCAAAATATTGATTTCGTAATGGCAACTTTTGGTAAGGCATTAGCGACGAGTGGTGCGCTATTGGCATGTAACAATACAACTTATGACTATTTGGTAAACGTTGCTCGTCACTATATTTATTCAACGGCAATGTCTCCCGCAATAGCTTGGGCTACAGCTAAAAGTATTGAAATAGCCCAACAAGAAAGTTGGCGAAGAGAAAAAATTGCACACTTAAGCCAACTCTTTACTGCATCATTAGCACCACAGATTTTAATGTTACCTTCAACGTCATCTATTCATGCCATTATTGTTGGTAAAGAACAAAAGGCTTTAAGTTGTGCAGAAGAACTCAAACAGCAAGGGATTTGGTTAACGGCTATTCGTCCGCCAACTGTTCCTAAGGACACTTCAAGGTTACGCGTAACCATAACAGCATCCCATAAAGAAAGTGATATCAAACACTTAGCAGATTGTATCAATAAGGTCCTATTAAATAATGGTTGATTTAAGTAAACGCATTAATATTGCCAAGTCATTTGGGTTAGCAAGTAAATCTTACGATATTTCTGCAAGATTACAGCGTTTCAGTGGTAAACAATTAATGACTTGGTTACCGAATAGACATGACTTAACTGTTTTAGATTTGGGCTGCGGTACAGGATTTTTTACCGATATATTAGCGGGCCGATATCAAAAAATCATTGGGCTAGACATTTCTTCTAACATGCTTTCATTTGCAAGTAGTAATAGAAATAACATGATTTCTTGGCTAGAGGCAGACGCTTATCACTTACCTCTCGCTACAGAATCAGTTGACTTAGTATATTCTAATTTAATGATCCAATGGTGTGACGCTTTAGAAGATGTTGTTCAAGAAGTACTTCGAGTTTTAAAACCCGGTGGTTTATTTATTTTTTCAACACTCGTAGATGGAACGTTGCATGAACTAAAATCGTCTTGGCAACAAGTAGATAATGACAGGCATGTAATTGACTTCAAAACTACTGCACAGTTGAAGCACGCCTGCAGTTTAGATAACAGTAAACTGTTAGAATTTAACGAGCAGCCTATTGTATTAGAATATGAAAATGTCATGCATTTAGCTAAAGAATTAAAAGGGTTAGGCGCTAATCATGTGCCAGAAAAACTAAACCGAGGGCTTGCAGGTAAAGATAAATGGCAACAAATGATGGCTGCTTATAAAGCATTTGTAGATGCTGATGGCGTTTATCCTGCAACTTATCGCGTTTTTTCAGGCATGGTAGTAAAATTAAATGGATAAAATGAAAAAGATATTTATAACTGCAACAGATACAGATGCTGGTAAAACGCATATCGGCTGCGCAATAGTACATAAGCTGACTAAAGCAGGTAAAAAAGTACAAGTTTTTAAGCCTATTTCTGCCGGTTGTGAAAGAGTAAATGGTCATCTGATAAACGAAGATGCAGCTAAATTATTGGCGCAAAGCAATGCAAACCAATCGTTAAGCCAAGTAAACCCAATAGCCTTTGAAGAGCCTATTGCGCCACATATTGCAGCACAACAATTAAACAAAACTATTTCATTGATTGAAATTAGCAACGCTTACAATGAAATGTGTTCTGCACGAGCAGATATAACCTTAACCGAGGGTGCAGGAGGGTGGCGTTTACCGTTGGGGAAAGGCGCTTTCTTATCCGATTTTGTCAAGCAAACAGATCAAAGTGTAATTTTGATTGTTAATATGAAGTTAGGTTGCTTAAACCACGCAATACTGACCTATGAAGCGATAAAACGTGATGGCATTAAATGTGTAGGGTGGGTTGCAAATGTTCAACAACCAATGCCTTATTTAGAAGATAACCTTAACGAACTTTTCTCGCTGTTTTCAATGCCACTATTAGGCGTGATACACAATGAAAGCAGCATTGAAAAGGTCGCTCAATGCCTTGATTTATCGACTCTTTAGCCCCGTTAAAACAAGGCTTGAAATTTTTTCAGTTAATGATATTTAAATAATTTCCGCTTCAGGAATATTCGTCACTTTCTGTTTAACGCCACCTTTAAATAGATACATTGGTTCCTCAATACCTTCAGATGAAAGATACTGGTACTTATTACCAATAACTTTTAGTGCAGAACCTTCGACGAGTCCTATCACCAATGTTTCAGGAGCAACTACCATAAACTCATTTAATCGTTGTTCTCTTGTTTCACCATTAAACCCTGGTGGTATATATTCACTATAATGCGGATTAAGTTGGCAATTAACTAACCCTAGTGCTTTAAAACTAGGAGGTTGTACGATCGGCATATCATTCGTTGTTTTAATGCTTGAACCAGCAATATTAGCACCAGCACTCCAACCAATATACTTCACAGCATTTTCGTTTATTGCATATTTTATCGTGTCAATTAAGTCGTAATGATATAGCTTATCTAAAAGTGTAAAAGTATTTCCACCACCAACGATAATTGCATCTGTATTGAGAATAGCCGATTTTTTATCACTAAATTGGTCAAGACTTTTTGCCTGTATGTTCAAAGGTAATAAAGCTTGATTAACTTTCTCTGTGTACGCTTGATATGTGAATCCTACGCCGGCATATGGGACAAAAATAACGCTGGTTGTCTCTTTTAGTTGTTGTTTAATCATTGGCAAGGCATGACTTAAATAGGGCGTATTGGCCACTTTTGAACTACTTAACAAAAGTAGGTTTCTTTTATTCATGTTAAAAATCCGAGAATTCAAAATATTTATAGGTTTAATTCGCTCAAACATGCTGTAGCAATGAAGCCTGAACGTGTCTTATATTTTTCATTTTTACTTACCCGATCATCAATTTGTTTAATTAATAACTCTGGTAACGTAACGTTTATTTTATGGCTTTTACCTAGGTAAGGGGTTATATCAAAATCAATTACAGCCCAAACAACATTTATCGAAGGCGCCATATTTATAAAGTTCTCTATTGCACTTGCCGTTGGAATTTTCTCACCATACTCAGCCAAGATAGCGAGGTGATCTGCAATTGCTTGTTCTGCATCTTTTAATACGCTATTTATTGAAACGCCTACGACATCACATCCTTTGAGGTCAGGCAGTGTTAACAACCAATTTTGATGCTCTGTTCGATACTGAATTTTAGCGGGGTAGTTCATCTTCTATTTATCTCCATTTTAGTAAAAACCATGGTAACCCTTATAACTCCGTAACGCAATATATAAAACAACCCTAATAACTCCACCATCACACTCAATAATAACCCTTATAACCCCTTGGTTATCAACTTTAACAACCCTGATAACTCCAATAAAAAATGAGTAAGTAGTTACATAGTGGATAGTTCTTATAAAAAGGATAAGAAGCGAAATTCCGTTATAGTTGATTATAGAAAATACTCATTAATCATTTAGAAACATTAGGGTTATAAAAGGTGTTTCGCTTTAAGTGTTATCTTTTGAATTGAATCTACAAATTGTGGATTTAAACGTTACTTTTATAAAAAATTAATCTGATTGCTTCAGTAAAAACTTAGCGTTGAGAATTGATTTCTTGACTCAACGTTCAGTCGTAAATAACCGTTAATCCCTCGTTTAATACCTTTGGTCATAAATTTGTAAATTTAGATGTATAAGCGGCAATTTTTAAACTCATTTGCCGTTCATGGATTATAGTTAAATTATGCACATAAGTTTGTTGCATTTGGAGGCTTTATGCTTATATCTAAAATATATCCAGCACTTTTAATGACTACTATTTTGCTAACTGGTTGCAGTTCGACACAAACAGTCAAGCAAACTGCTCCTACAAACTTTGAACAGCTTCTAAACGATCAAGTGTTTCCTGATTATCAACTATATCGAATAGAGACAATCGAAGAAGTATTTGCCTTAGATCAAGAAATGAAGGATTTCGTAAGAAACAAGTTAATTACAGAAAAATATTATCTACGCAGAGCTAGCAAGTTGTTAAAACACATTTTCTCTAAAGAAGATATTGATCTTGCTTATCAGAACAATGCCAATTTAACTGCCGCTCAGGCTTATCACAGTAAAACCGCAAACTGTATGTCGTTAACAATCATGGCGTACGCATTAGCAACTGAAGCAGGATTAAACGTTAAATTTCAAAGTGTTAAAGTACCTGAATATTGGATTAGAAACGGAGAGCATAATATGCTTACTGGCCATGTAAATCTATCCGTAACTGAAGATCGAGATCCACATATGCTAGTTGTATATGGTAAAGAAATTATGGCTATAGATTTTGATCCAAGTGTATATCGAAGTCGATTTCCAAAGAAAACGATATCAAAACAAGACATGTTAGCCATCTTTTATAATAACAAAGGTGCGGACGCGTTAGTTGAGCGAAACTATGATAAAGCCTACGCCTATTTTAAAAGTGCCATTAAAGCAAACCCTACATTTTCTTCATCCTGGGGAAATTTAGGCATATTATACCGATTTAATAAGCATTATAATCTCGCAGAGAAAAGCTACAACGTTGCAATAAGTCTAGATAAAGATAACTTAACCGCCTATAAAAACTTAACCTATGTATTACGTCGTCAAGGTGATCTAGAGGCTGTAGAACGCATCAACAACATGTTAAATGAAAAACGTCATAAAAACCCTTATTATCAAGCAATGTTAGCAGATGAAGCACTGTTTCGAGGAGAGTATTTACTGGCGAAAAGGCTTTTTAATAAAGCAATACGATTGAAAAAATCGGGACATGAGTTTTATTATGGTCTTGCGAAGGTTTACTATGCATTGGGAGAGGCAGCGAAGGCTGAAAAAGCGATTAAAAAGGCCATTTCATTTAACCAATTCCCCTCCACTGAAAGCCAGTATGTGGCTAAATTGAATTTTATCAGGCGTAACAATGAATGAAGGTAACTAAGTTTGTTATTCTGCGTTATTTACTACTATTTGCTTTAACATTATCGGTTAAAGCAAATAGTCAACAATTAGCACAATATGAAGCAGAGTTACTTTTAGATTTACAATTTCTCGCGTCAAATCACACACAAGGTCGATTTACCGGCTCTCACGGAAGTTTAGTAGCACAATCCTACCTTATTAAAAAATTGCGTTTGGCAAAGATCAAACCTTGGTCTATCCATTATAAAATGCCTTTTGAGTTCTCTTATAAGGGGAGTCTTTTATCAGGAACCAATATTGTTGGGCATATACCAGCATCAGTTGTTAGCGACAGCTATATTATTATCACGGCACATTACGATCATATAGGATCATCTAAACATGCTGTTTATAATGGGGCAGACGATAACGCATCAGGTACTGCAGCGCTATTGTATCTTGCAAAACGTTTGACAAAAGCTTCCCTAAAGCACCACGTAATCTTGTTGTTTACAGACGCAGAAGAGCAAAGATTAAAAGGTGCAAAAGCATTTAGTGCCAGTTTTCCAAATATTATTAAGCAAACTATACTCAATATAAATTTGGACATGCTAGCAACAAGTAAAAAAAGTAATCGGCTATACTTATTGCATCGTTTAGATAAAGCAACGTTGCCAATTGCGACTTTTAAACAATTTAAACAGCTATCTAACAAAATAAATTTAATTAATGGGTTTAAAAGAAGTCGCTATATTGAAGACAAAAGAGTGAAGTGGTTGAGAGCCAGTGATCATTACGTGTTTTATCGTCTAGGTATTCCAATTATGTATTATGGTACCGGTATGCACCGTTATTATCACACTACAGAAGATACCTATAACAACATTAATAAGCCAATGTATGTAAAGGTAGTACAAACAATTACGCAACATGTTTTATACTTAACGTCTAGCAATAACAAAAAGTTGACCAATTAGTTAAATTATTGTTTGGTTCTGGTTATAATAAGCAAGTTTAGAAATTATAAAGAGAGCACACATGCAAAAACGCTTTATTTCAGCACAAGAGCTATTAGAAGACTCTTTTCGTGTTGCGCACCAAGTATTTGAAGATGGATTTAAACCGGATTATATTGTTGGTATTTGGCGCGGTGGTGCACCTATTGGCATTGCCGTTCAAGAGTACTTTGATTATAAAAACGTAGATACTGACCATATTGCTGTTCGCACATCTTCGTATTACGGTATAAACCAACAAAGCAAAGAAATTAAAGTGCATGGTTTACATTACATTGTAGAAAATGCCAATACTGATGATTCATTGTTAATTGTTGACGATGTTTTTGACTCAGGTCGAAGTATTGACGCACTGATAAAACAACTGAAACTGTTAATGCGTAATAATATACCTAAAGATATTCGTGTTGCTTGCCCTTGGTTTAAACCAGAAAATAACAAAGTAGGGTTTGAACCTGATTATTTTATTCATCAATCATCAGAGTGGTTGGTGTTTCCACACGAAATATCAGGCTTAACGCCAGAAGAGATTATCGAAGGTAAAACAGACCTTAGAAATATTAAGTCGTTATTTTCATAATTGATTCATTAGCAATCCTTGTATAAAAAAGCATAGAATGTGATCACTATGCTTTTATATACAATTTGTTATGTTTAAATCTCTTTTGTTATTGCTTGCAATAACATTGCCTGTTGCGGCACAAAATAAAAACCCTGTAATTTTGCTGTCTATTGATGGTTTTGCTGGTGATTACTTAACACAATATAAACCACCATTTTTGCTAAAGGCAGCTAACCAGGGTAGCTATACAAAAGCACTTTTACCCGTTTTTCCGTCCAAAACCTTTCCTAATCATCTATCAATGGTGACAGGTAAATACCCAAATCAACATGGCATCGTGCATAATAGTTTTTATCATCGTGATATTAAAAAAAACTACACCTTAGGCGCGGGAAAACATAATAGTCAATGGTTAACGGCTAAGCCAATTTGGACGCTCGCAGAACAGAAAGGGCTAATATCGGGTGTTTATTTCTGGCCAGAATCTGAAACGCGTGTTGATGGTGTATTACCAACTTATGTAAAGCCTTATAAACATGATACAGAAAACAAAAAAAGGCTTGATCAACTCATTTCTTGGCTTCAGCTACCAAAAGGTGAACGACCACAGTTACTCATTAGTTATATTTCAATGCTTGACGAAATTGGTCATAAGTATGGAACACACTCAGAAAAAACAAAACATACGATTTTAAAAATCGATGCACTGATTGAAACATTTGTTTCTGATATAAAACGCAAAACAAAACTCACGCCAAATATCATTTTAGTTTCAGACCATGGCATGATTAATATTGATCAAGGTAAAAAGCTTTTACAAAGTGATTTAATAGGCGAAGGGCACCCAGAAATAAAAGTGGTTAACGGACAAACACAATTATTTGTTTACAGTGACAATGCAACCGCGTTAAATCAAATGGTAACGACATTAAAAAACAATAAAAATCACCACCACTACCAAATTTATTTAGCTAAAGATTTTCCGAAACATTGGTATTTTGACCAACATTCAGCGGCTACACCCGACTTAGTTGTAGAAGCGATACCACCCGCTATCTTTCTAAAACCAAGTAAAAAATATCCATTAGCAACGCATGGTTACGACCCAAAAAACCGTAAAGCACTCAATGCCATGTTAATTGCTTTTGGTCCAGATATTAAAAAAGGGCAAGAAATTGCACATCTTGATAATCGCTATGTATTTAATTTAATCGCAACATTACTAAACCTTGAAAATGACTATGACAATGACGCGTTTTTACAACTACTTATCAATTAATCTTTTAAATTTGTTATTAATTGTTTATTAGATTGTTAATACTTTATTTTTAAGAATAAAATGGGTATGTTAGGTTTATATGATAATAAGATAAAATAATTAGATGTATAGTACGTATATTGCTCGACAGGCGATTTTAGATAGAAACTCAAAAACCATAGGCTATGAGCTTTTATTTCGAGACAGTCCTGATAATAAATTTCCTGAAATCGATCAAGATGTTGCCAGTTCCAAACTCATTATTCAAAATCACTTACAAGGTGATATTAAAGCAATAGTGTTAGGCAAACTTGCTTTCATAAATTTCACGGAAAAATGTTTAATTAACAAATACCCTTTGATGTTCGATAAAAACTCAATTGTTATTGAACTCGTTGGGCATTCATCTCCTACAGAAAGGTTACTTAAAATAGTAAAATACTATTGCGACAAGGGTTATAAAATAGCGCTTACTGAGTATGACCTTGATGAACGTTGGGACGTTTTGTTTCCTTATTTATCTATGATAAAAGTCGATATTGAAAAGCAGAATCCAAAAAGACTACAACCTGTTGTTCAACGATTGAAAAACTTTGATATTAAATTAACAGCCGAAAAGGTTGAGACTAAATTTCAATTACAGTCTTTGGCAGAAGTTGGCTTTAATTTTTATCAAGGTTACTTTTATCACGAACCTGAGATGGTAGAAGGGCAAACGCTTGCGCCAATCAAAACACAAATGCTGCACTTGATCAGTGAAACCTTCAACACACCATTAGATTACGACAAAATAGCTAAGATCATTAGCCATGATGTTAACTTAAGTGTTGGTTTGTTGAAAATGGTCAACAACGTAGCAACAAGCACTCGCGTTGAAATAACATCATTAAAGCAAGCAACCGCTTATTTAGGCGAAGAAAAGTTAAAGCAATTTGTAACCATACTTGCGCTATCTAAGTTAACGAGCGAAAAAACAGATGAAGCGTCAAAACAAGCATTAATTACTGCACGATTAATGACATCTTTAGCCAAAGAAAGTGCGTTCAAAGAAATTAGTGATTTCGCATTTATTACCGGTTTATTAAGTGCGATTGAAGTGATATTAAGTATGCCAATGGACGAAATTGTCAAAACAATGCCATTAGCAGATCCTATTACAAAAGCGTTGGTAAGCCATGATGGTTTACTGGGTGAATTGTTAGTATTAACAACAGATTACATTACGGGTAATGGTGAAAATATATCTGACTTGATCAACGCCTATGGTTTAGAAGCAAGCTTTATTCATAATGAGTTTGTTGCAGCGTGCCGTTGGTGTGAAGAGCTAGGTGTGTTGTAATCTAACAAGGCTCGCATTCTGTATAAATTTCAGATAGCAGGTTACTTAAGTTTCTATATAAATTTTTCTTAGAAACTGTGTAATCTGCACCATAACAATTGGCAGCATATAAAATCGTTTCATTTGAGTTTTCAGCCGCTTCGCTTCCTGAAACAGCAATTACTTTGCCTTTCGCATCAGATTTTATTTTTTCAATAAACTCAAAACCATCTAAATGTGGCATTTCAATATCGGTAATCACGAGCTGATAGTCTTTGTTCTTAAACGCATCAAGCGCTTTTACGCTATCAGTATATGTATCGATATGTTGCTTAAAAGGTAGTGAAGTTTTTACAATATCTTTTAACAACATTATATCGATAGAAGAATCGTCTACGACCAGTACATTAAACATAATATTTTTCCCTGTAAAATTTGGCTCTCCACACAATAAAAATAGACAAAAATTGACCAATTAGCCAATTTTACCGGAGTTTAATGTAACTACTTGTATGCTGTTAAAATTATAAGCCTATATTTTAAGCAACTTACCTTGTTGTATTTATTAAAGATCCAAAAATAGCCACATTAAAAAACAAGATAAAAACCTTGATAAGGTGAAGCCTTAAAAATGAAGCGGAAACAAACAGAAAAACAATAGATAATTTATTTTACTGTAAGTTATTTCTTTTCGTGTATTTTTAGATGTTTTGCTCTAAAATTAGCCGATTTATTTTTATTAACAACTTTAACCGAGTACAAGCAAGGACTTCATTTTGATCAAGTTACTATTTGTGTTTTTTGGTATTTTCCTCTCTTTTCCTAGTTACGCTTCTAGCGCAGGCTCAATAGATTTAACAAGCTCAATAATAGGATTATCCGCTTTAGTGATATTTTCCGTTGCTTATATGCTTGTTATTGGTGAAGAATTTATTCATCTAAGAAAATCTAAACCCGTGTTAGTAGCAGCCGGTATAATTTGGCTAATGATCGGCTATATTTATACGCAGCATGGCATAGCAGAGCAAGCAGAAGAAGCGTTCAATCATAATTTACTTGAATATGCACAGTTACTATTATTTTTACTCGTTGCGATGACGTATATCAATGCGATGGAAGAACGTGGAATTTTTGAAAGCTTACGCATTTGGATGGTATCAAAGGGGTTAAGCTTACGTAGTTTATTTTGGACAACAGGTATACTTGCGTTTGGTATATCGTCTTTTGCAAACAATTTAACGACGGCAATGCTCATGTGTGCGATTGTATTAAAAGTCGCTCCTAAAAACCTAGGTTTTATTAATATTGCCTGTATAAATATTGTTGTAGCATCTAATGCAGGTGGCGTATTTAGCCCATTTGGCGATATTACTACGTTAATGATTTGGCAAGCAGGACTTATTAAATTCCAACAATTTTTTGTATTACTCTTACCGTCGCTTGTCAATTTTGTTATTCCTGCCGCCATTATGAGTCTTTTTATTTCAAATGATAAATCTCAACCTATATTTGACGATGAATTTCAGTTAAAGCGTGGCGCGAAAAGAATTGTTGCGTTGTTTGTATTAACCATCATCACTGCCGTCTTATGCCATAGTCTTATTCATATGCCTCCTGTATTAGGGATGATGATGGGGTTAGGGTACTTAAAATTTCTTGGATTCTATTTACGAAAAAGCCTACCACGTTCACTGAGTAAAAAGCGCACTCAGGCACAAATAAACAAAGATGAAAAAGCACTAAAACGCCTAGGTAATATTGTTCCGTTCGACATTTTCGATAAAATTGCACGGGCAGAGTGGGATACGTTGCTTTTCTTTTACGGTGTGGTTATGTGTGTAGGTGGTTTAGGTTTTATGGGCTATTTATCACTCGTATCAGAGTTGCTATATACTCATTGGAGCCCAACTTATGCCAATATTGCCGTGGGTATATTATCAGCCATAGTAGATAATATACCGGTAGTTTTTGCCGTATTAAGCATGCACCCAGCAATGGATCTGCAGCAGTGGCTATTAGTAACGATGACGGCCGGTGTTGGTGGTAGCTTGTTATCGGTAGGCTCTGCTTCAGGCGTTGCATTAATGGGGCAAACGAAAGGCAAATATTCGTTTATTGGTCATTTAAAGTGGAGTTGGGCAATCGCGTTAGGCTATGCTGCGAGTATTTACGTTCATTTCCTAATCAACGGCTAATCAATCCATTTGAGGTAGCAAGTTGAATACTTGTTGCCTCATCATCAATACATTTAAAGATAATCATTGCTTAATATTTATTATAACTGTATTATGATGCCAGAATTAGTACAACTAATTCACACGTGTCTATCAGATACGCTAATGAAATGCCTTTCCTTAATCTCGTCAGTCATCTTTAGAAAGTATTACCTATTTAATATTTGTAAGTTAAGCTCAATTTCACCTGGGTTATCAATCTAGATAAATAAAGTAAATAGGTTATTGTTATAAATAGGCCAAATGTGCCTACCTATTATAGAGTTTAATAATGTCTTATCTTTATAACGGTCAACAGATCCGTATAATGCAACCTGTGCATTCAATATCTGTCAATAAAAATCGTGTTGTGGTTAATCATGTAAAGGGGACGAGTAATATTCGTTTCGCCAATGTTAGTGAATGTAAAGCATTTTTAACGTGGTTAGTTGCCCACTAAGTAGCCAATATAGTCAGTATCAATAAAACGGAGAAAAGGGTACAAATGAATTCAATTGATGAATTATCAGAAATAAATGAATCATTAAAGCCCTTGCAAAAACTTGCAGATCGAGAAAGAAAAGCAATCCGCGGTTTAACGGGTTTGTTACATACACCGCATATTGATGCATACAATGAACTATTAATAAAAAGAGCACAGCTATTGTTGTCTCTTAAAGCTGCCGGTGTATTACCCTATTCAGAAGTTGAAATAACAACACAAAAGCTTACAGCACTTTTTAATAAAGCCAAAAATAAAGAAGTAGTCGAGCACAACGGTAACCACTATGAGCGACGGTTTTCGCCGCTCAAATTGAGTAAGTCAGGCAAAGTTGTTCGTAAATGGGCTAAGTACTGGTTATTGAAACATCCAGATGGCGCTATTGATAGCCAATGGCAAACAGAAGTCAGAGAGCTTTGGCCTGAGTACTTTGTTATACAGTTGTCAGATATCAGTTAATCCTAAAAAGATTTTAGTTAAATCTCATAACTAATCATCTATTTCTTTGGTTACTAAAGTAAATAAGTTTAAACAAGCTCTGACATATCAACTTTAACTATTGAGTTTTTAATCAAAATAAATGAACAGATTACGCACATTTTAAACCGTCAATTAATGAATTTCATGACTTGTTTAACTTGAAAATCTCTTCGCTTAATGAATATTCGCTTTATGTGTTTTCGTAACCAACTTAAACCTATATCAGCACTTTGCCTTGTGTGCCATAACATTGAAATTGAGGAATTAGGAATATTGAAGGGCGGTGCGGTAATAGCTAGCTCTGAGCCCTCTATATGTTCATGGATAAGATCAGTGGGTAAAATAGCAATTAAGTTGCTTTCTTTAATAATAGGCACCGCAGAGGTAAAACTATTGACCGTAAAAGCTATACGTCTTTTTAACCCTAATTCCTGTAAAGCCTGATCTGTTGGACTAGCAATATCACCTGATAATGAAACTAACAAATGCTCGGCAAGCGAGAATTCTTCTACGGTTAGATGCTTATTGGACAAGGGGTGGTTTTTTCGCATTACACAGACATAGTCTGTATCAAACAAATGCTCAGTGCAGATATTTTCCAATGACCTGTTACTTTGGCCAATAACAAGATCTACATCTGCTGCATCGAGTAGCAGTTTAGTACGGTTAATGGTGTAAGGTACTGCGTGTAAGTTAAGTCCAGGAGCTTCCTTTTCAAATAATTTTCGAAGATCTAGCCAAAGCGCATTAAGAGCAATATCAGGTAAAGCTACTCTAAAGGTGCGTATTGCACTTTTTGCTTCAAATATATCGGGAGTAAGGGCTTGGTTTATATTGTACAGCGAATCCCGCACTTTTCCCCAAAGATTATTGGCATATGTTGTAGGTTGGATCCTTCGACCATCTGGAACAAAAAGTTTGTCTTTCCATAAAACACGCATTCGAGATACAGCATTTGACACAGCTGGTTGAGTCATTGAAAGGCTGGAAGCAGCTTGCGTTATGGATTTCTCTATCATTATCACATCAAAGATAACAAGTAATTTTAACTCATCTGGACGCATCTCTAACTTCCTTAATCACTCTATTAACACATTATATAATTTTATACATAAGCAGATATTTCACTTTATTCATCATATTTATAAATGAATTAAATACCATTATAAAATTATTCTTTGATCATATCTCTCCTTAATATGTATCTAATTAAGAACAACAATGATCGTAAAGAACAAGTTTGTATTTAAGTATCTGTTTAAAGTCATTTCGAAAGTTCTTAAATAGCAGGTTTGGGTACATATAATGAAGACTAATCACCGCATTTTGTTGGTGCAGTATTGTAAAACAGCTTATAGGTTTTCTCTCTTTATAGTAGAGTTTGAAACATTAAGGAGATAACAAGTGGATGTATTAATCAATAGCATAATATATATGTGTGCTGTGCTCGCTTTTGTAGCACTCAACAGTTTTGCTAATCAGGATATTATCACCGCACATGATAGCAAATTCGCGGATAATTTTGGTTATCACGCAGCTATTGATGGCAACACCTTGCTCGTCGGAGCGCATAAAGCAGACATTGATACGGTTAAAGATGCTGGTGTTGCTTACGTTTACGTATTGGGTGAAAAGGGGTGGTATCAACAAGCAAAACTTGTCGCTGAGCCATTTTTCAAAAACGATACGCTAGGTGGCAATGTCGCGTTAAAAGGCAATGTAGCTATGTTAGGCGCAATAGGAAGAAATACTAAAGCAAAAGCGTCAGGTGCTGTTATTTTCTTTGAGCGCCGTTCCAATAGTTGGATTCAAAGACAAGTCGTCACAGCACCCGACGCAAAATCAGGTGACGCTTTTGGTCAAGCTATTGCACTCAATGATAGTTATCTAGTAGTAGGATCACCACGAAACGATGTACTGGAAGAAGACTCCGGGGCTGTATACATTTACAAACGTGTTAATGAAGCTTGGCGATACCAAACCAAACTAAGTGCGATTGATGGCAAAAAAGGAGACTTATTTGGTATTAGTGTAGCGATAAGTGGTAATACTATTCTTGTTGGTGCGGACTTGCACGATGAAAAAGCAGAAAATGCAGGTGCTGTTTATGTTTATGTTTTAGACGGTAATAAGTGGAAACAAGAAGCAAAACTTTTGGCATCTGATGGTGGTAAAACAGATATTTTTGGAGTCAGAGTGGCTATTTCAGGAAACACCGCTTTGATCTCAGCAAGACGTGATGATATTGAAGGTATCGGGGTTGACGCAGGCTCTGCATATATTTTTGAACGACACGGTCATCATTGGACAGAAATAGCTAAATTTACTTCTCCCGATGGAAAAGCGGATGATAGATTTGGACGAGGTGTCGCTTTAAATGAAGATACCGCCATTATAAGTGCAATGCACCATGACGCTAATGGTACTGATACTGGAGCGGTTTACATATATAATAAAGGGAGAAAGGGTTGGAGATATACAGAAAAAATATTGGCGGAGCTAAGTTTTCCTTATGATAGGATTGGATGGAATGTAGCTTTGTCTAATAATAATGCCGTTATAACAGCTCCGAATCATGATAGTTCGGGAAAAAATACAGGTGCAGTGTTAATACAAACTTTAAATAACAATGTAACAACCCGATAAAAAAGTCACTTAACAAACCTCAAATTATCGCGATTAAAAGAATCTAAAGCGCGCATATCTGTTTAGAGTGTTTGCCAAAAGTAATATAAAAACAGTTTTAGGCATAGTATGCCCAATTTGACGGCAATGAAGTAGTGATATCAGCAACAACCAATTCCAAAGATATAAGATTGGATAACCAAAAGTATGAGACTATATCTATATACACTCATATTTATTACTTATTAAAATCACGATTTTAAAAGATTATATTCAAATGTACATTAATTCATGGTACATTACTTATTATGTATACATGTTCTAAAGGTTTGTTAACTGGTTTGACGTGCTTTAGCTGGTGTTTATTTTTAAATAACCTCGCTGTAAGCCCTTTATTTATAAGGCTATCAACCAATTCACATTCCTTTTTTACGTGCTTCTACGTTAATTTTAGCTATCATAGTAGCCAAACACGCGTTATTTTTTACGTAGCGTAACGAGTTTTTATACGTATTCATCACTTTTTGATTTTGGTGATCGGGTGTTTTAATTTAAATATGTTTTATTCGTGTCAATTAACGCATGTATTAAACTTGTTTTATATAGACGTTATTTTGTCTAACTATTTTGTAGGATTTTTATGTTTGCCAACAAATCAGCATCTGAAGTTTATCTTTTGTCATTACAATCTTCACAAAGTCGAGTCACGATGAGTTCATTGCTTAATGTTGTTGCACTAAAATTACAAAATAAAAAATCACATAGCGATGTTGACTGGTCAGTGCTTAACTATGAACAAATTTTACATTTATTATCAGACTTATCTTCGCAAGGAAAATCACCTTCAACGATCAATGTTTATTTGTCAGCACTTAAAGGTGTCGCTAAAGAAGCTTGGCGTAAAAAAGATATTGATGTAGAAACTTATCAACACATTAAGGAGATCCGCAGAGTACGTGGTTCTCGCAGTGTTAAAGGACGGGCTTTAGAATTATCTGAACTTAATCAACTTATCGACTACTGCATGATGCAAGACGGCGTTATTGCCATGCGTGATGCTGCCGTGGTTGCTTTAGTTTATGGTGCCGGTCTTCGTCGTCATGAAGCTGCAAACTTATTATTAAGTGATCTCAACTTAAAAGACGCTACACTTCGTGTGCTTGGTAAAGGTAATAAGGAACGTGTTAATGCATTACACAATAGAATTCTTGAGATATTAGATGTATGGCTGCAAGAACGTGGTTTAGAGCCTGGTCCATTATTTTTAAGAGCACGTAAAGGAAACCGCTTAGTTAATGAACCTATTTCTGGGCAAACAATTTACGATATTATTATTAGGCGTTATCAAGAAGCAGGTTTAAAACGACTTACTCCGCATGATCTTCGTCGAACTTATGCGACAAAGTTATTAGAAAATGGTGAAGATGTTTTCGTTGTACAAGACTTAATGGGACATTCTTCAGTGGAAACCACCAAAAACTATGATAAACGAGCAGATGTCGCCAAAAATAAAGCTGCTAAAGCCCTACCGTTTTAACATTTGTACGCTGGTCCATTGCTGACTTATTTGATCGAGTTCCCCCGTCTGTTTTAAGTGTTCAATTGCTGAATTAAAACGCTCAAGATCTTTTTCATTCATCGTTTTTTTACTGAGCATAATGTAAATATCGTCTTGATAAATTTCTACTGAATGTGCTTCAAATTCATTAAAAAGTTTGTACTTATCTATAAACGCTCGCATAGTTACAGGATCAACAAAAAAGCCATCTAAGTGCCCTTTTAATGTAAGTTTTACGTTTTGTTCAAGGTCAATAACTTCACTAATATGGGCTTGAAAAGCGGGTTGTTTCATTAAAGTTTTATAGGTCTCACCATAGTAATAACCACTTTCAACACCTATTAAGTAATCACTCGCGATTAAATCCCGTAGGTTAGGCAATATTATTTTATCTTTCATACCCTTACGAACGTAGAGCTTCACTTGTTCAGTGCGATAAGGCTGGGTAAAATATGCGTAATTTTGACGTTCAGAAGAAATAGAAGCTCCCATAGCAACATCCATTTTACCTAATTTGATATATTGTAAATGTCTTTTCCAGGGTAACTCTGTGTAATCCACTTTATAGTCGGCTTTTTCTATGATTCTATTAAAAATGTCTACATCTAGGCCAACAAGTAAATGTTGATTATTGTGATATTGATAGGGATACCAGAGTTCCCAACCGACTGACAAATTATTTCGCTGATTTGCACATGCAGTAAGGCATATTAAGAGTGTTGATATAAAGGTTATAAGCATTTTACATTTCACAACAACACTCCATTTATTTAGTATTTTTATTATTCGAACACTTTTAAAGCTAGCGCTGGATCTAATTTGACATGTTTCCAGTTAATCCGCCAATCTAAATGCGGCCCTGTTACTCGTCCGGTAGCTCCCATCGCGGCGACTTTTTCACCTTTTTCTACTACATCACCTTCTTTAACATAACTATCGCTTAGGTGCAAAAACGTTGACGTAACACCGTGACCGTGATCTATTATCATTGTTCCACCTGAGTAAAACATGTCTGGCACGTATAACGTAACTACACCAGAAGCCGGTGCAGTTACGGGTGTACCTGTTGGTCCCGCGTAATCTAACCCATAATGTGGACGACCAGGTTTACCATTATAAAAACGCTGGCTGCCATAAACACCTGTAATAGTGCCCTTAGCAGGTGCAATAAACCCGTTAGCAAAATCAACCCGTTTACTCACGTGATTACGTGCTAAATACACTTGTTCTGCGTCTTTTTTTGCTCGCTTAACACTTTCAGGATCAGGGTTCATGATCTTTTTAGCAATTCCTTCAACACGCTGTATATTGTAGGATTGTGCTTTCGGTTTTAAGGTCTTAGTGATTACCTTACCATTAGGGTGTTTTACTATTAGCGTATGCGTTTTATTTTCATCGCGTGAAAACCCAAAAACAAAATCACCATCTGGCGATAACATAAGGTTTTCATTATCCAACGTTACTTTGCTTTTAGGTAACGTTTTGCCAATGATTAAACCACCCTGCTGTATTTCACCTTTTAATTGTAAATTTTGTGCTGTTACAGCCAATGTTACCAAGTAAGGTAACACGGTAAAGAAGCGTAGTGCCTTGATATTAAGCATGCGCTATTGCTCCTTTACCTACTCCTTCATAAGCAATAACGGTAAAATGATCTTTAGGTTGTTGCATTTTTAATTGCCGTGCAATGTAATCTGCGAGTAACTCGACCGTTGAGTCACAGTCAACCACTTCTAACACTTTACTGTCTACAGCAATATCAAAGCGCCCTTGTGGTGCTTGATAAGCAAAAAGTTGATGGTTTTCCGTTAGCAAGTTTTCCGCTGTTGAAGACAACTGAATATCACTTTTAGCTACCCGATCAGCTTCCGAAGCAATATATATATCTTGCCAACGTTGACACCAAAAATGTTCAAGATCTTCAGAGCGTTTATCATTGTGAAAAAGTTCAATTTTTGAACGGTGACCATGTGCTATGCGCTGACAATTACCGTCATGTAGTTTAAGTCCATGGGTATAATGATAAAAGTCACTGTCAATTTGCTCTGGTCTTAACGTTAACACTAAGCCTTGAACGTTATTAGGTAATTGCGCAAGAATAATATCCGTTAAATATTGTTTTACTGATGTTGTTGTAATGTTCTCACAAGGTAACTTAGCAAACGCACAACTTGGAGATTGTAAAAAATAACTTGCACGTGCAGACGTGAGATCAACAAACTCATGGTTGTCATGATAGTTAGATGGAGTAACAGTCACCGAAGAGCACTGTTCAGCAATCAATAATTTGTGATCTACGGCATCATCAATTATGGCTTTAATTTGCTTTTTAACCACAGCAAAATCTAATACCATTTTCATATCATTTAATGTGCCATCTAATAACACGTCAACTATCCAACTTTCGCCTACAATACCTCTTTGTGAGCAACAGTAAGAAAAGTCGATAACAGTTAAATCTTTGACAAATAATTGCATTAACCTATTAACCCTTTACTCGCCATTGAATTTCTTCACCCGCTCTTATTGGTACGACAACGTCATTTCCAAGCGACATCGTTTCAGGTACAGGCCAAGCAGATTTTTCTAACGTAATGGTATCTTTATTAATTGGTAAGTCGTAAAACTTAGGACCATGCAAACTTGAAAATCCTTCTAATTTATCAAGAGCATTTTCCTGTTCAAAAACTTCTGCATAAAGTTCAATTGCGGCATGCGCTGTATACGACCCTGCGCACCCACACGCTGATTCTTTAGCACCTATTGGGTGCGGTGCAGAATCAGTACCTAAAAAGAACTTACTACTACCACTGGTTGCCGCTTTAATAAGCGCTTGTTGGTGTATATTACGCTTCAAAATCGGCAAACAGTAATAATGTGGGCGAATGCCACCAACTAACATGTGGTTTCTATTGTACAGTAAATGATGTGCTGTAATGGTTGCTGCTACATTTTCACTTGCGTTGGTTACAAAATCTACTGCGTTTTTAGTGGTGATGTGTTCTAACACTACTTTTAATTTCGGGTGTTTTGCGACGAGTGGCTTTAATATGCTATCGATAAACACAGCTTCTCGATCAAAAATGTCAATATCTGAAGTAGTCACCTCTCCGTGAACAAGTAATGGCATGTTCAATAATTCCATTTCAGCAATGACGTTCGCTATGTTATCAACATGTGTTACACCTGAAGATGAATTAGTCGTTGCTCCTGCTGGGTATAACTTCGCAGCATAAACTAGCCCGCTCTCTTTAGCCTGACGAATATCTTCAGCAGTAGTATTATCAGTGAGGTATAGCACCATTAGCGGTTTAAACGAAGATGACGGGTTGTTAGCCATAATACGTTGGTAATAATCTTGCGCCATGTCTGCTGTAGTAACTGGCGGAACCAAGTTAGGCATAACAATAGCACGACCAAAATAGCGGCTTATATCAGCCACGGTAGAACTTAGAGATTCACCATCACGCAGGTGAACATGCCAATCATCAGGTCTTGTAATTGTTAATGTGTTCATGAATATCCTTTAAATCTTAATTTGCCAAGCCACTTATTCAAAAGGCTGACTGGTCTGTGTCGCACGATCTTCATCTTGAAGCAGCTTTAATAACTGATCTTTCAAATTTGGCGGCACTTTATATATTGTTAAACTATCATTAGCTGCATTATACACAACATCTTGCCCAAAATGACTACGTTCAAAACTAATACTGATACCCGCACCATAACCAGAGTATTTAGTTACCTTATTTACAATGGCCTGATCATGTGGAAATGAATCTTCTAAAGGGTAATCATTGCTTTGACAAAAACTATAGAAATCCTGCTTAGCCCCCTCTTTTGAAATGACATTGCCGAGTTCCTTGATGGAGACTTCCTGTGCTGATTCTTTTTGATCTTTACAATAAGAAAGTAACTCTTTACGAGTTTCTTGTTTTTCTTGTGCATCAAGTTGATTAACAGAAACAAAATCTTCAACTGCCTTTACCAATGTTTGCGTTTGTTCTTTTGCGTCTAAACCTTCTTGGCAAGAAAGAAACTCTAAAAAGAAATCAGAAATTTTACGTCCTGCACGTCCTTTAATAAAAGAAATGTATCGATTACCTTGGGCATTTTGTTGAAAATCAAATAAATCAATACGAGCAGCTAACTGCAACTTCGACGTATCTAAGTGTTTATTCGCTGAAATCGTTAAGTCACCATCAACAGAGTAATGTTCCGATACTGGGATAACAGCAACAAGTAAATATCGCCCTCCCATATGCTCATAATGACAAAAGACTAAATAGCCATTTTCTTCTATGTCATATTTTTCTAACTCTAACTTTAATAACGCTGTAGATTTTTTACTAAAGTCATTAAATGATTCAGTTTCATCTAAATAGTCAGTGATCAATTCGATAAAGTTCTTGTGATCGGTTGGTGTTGGTTCGTCGGTAAAATGGCCGTACGCCTTGCTACCTTTACCATTGTATATGTTATGTAGTGAATCAACGAAGTTTTCAATTCGCGGTGTTATTTCAACCTGCTCTGGACCAAACGTTACTTGAACGTCGCTATTTTCGCCAGTTCGGGTGATATAATGAAGTGCAATGTTAGAAATTATTAAACTCATAAGTAATGTCAGTATGATATTGAGTAAGCTTTTGATAAACTTAACGCAATTATTAAAGATTTTTAAATGTTATTATGCCTATTGTATCTAAGTATTCGAACGAACGTGTAGAAAAAATTATCCAAGACCTACAAAATGTATTGGTTGATGAAAAAGTAACCGCTGATCTCGCATTAATGTGTTTAGGCAATGTCGTTACTAATATTATTCAGCATGATATAAAAGAGTCTCAACGACAAGCTATTGTTGAAAATTTTACGCATGCTTTAAAACAGTCGATAAAAAAATAATTCGTTTTTGTCCTATAAACAAGAATAAGAGTAACAAAGTTTAATGGTTACAAACAAATCATCCACATACAGTAAACGATTACTGCTATTAGTAAGCTGGAGCCATTGGTTTACATTTTTTAATATTCTGGCAGCAATTTTACTGTCGACGTTTTATTTATTTACTGAATCATTACCTGAAACACTACTAGGTAAAGCATATTTAATAACTACCTGGCTTAGCCATATGGGTTTTCTTACCTTTATAGGCTTCGTGTTATTGATTTTTCCATTAACACTCATATTACCTAAAACGCGTTTTATTCGGGCAACAGCGTCAATTGTCTTCACATTTGGCTTACTACTCTTATTGTTAGATGCGTTTATTTACGCGCGTTTAGGCTATCATTTAAACGCCTCATCAAGTGATCAAATAATAGCGTTAATACAAACTCAAATAAGTCAAAACAACCGCGCATTTTGGTTTGTTAGCTTATTATTGTTTTTCGCAATTTTTACATTTGAACTCGTTGTCAGTAACTACGCGTGGAAACATTTACGCGAATTACAAAAAAATGTATATGCAAAATTTGTTGTTTTTGGCTTGGTTGTATCATTCTTCTTTAGCCATATCACTCATATTTGGGCTGATGCTAACCTTGAATATGACGTTTTAAGACAAGATACTGTATTACCTTTATCTTACCCTGCAACAGCAAAAACGCTGTTAACCAAATATGGCATGTTTGACAAAGAAGACTATATGGCGAGACGTACTAGTCCATTATCTTTTGGCAAACAAACACCTGTTTATCCGAACATACAAGCAGCTTGTTCAAACGAAAGCACACCAAATAATAGTACTATTTTGGTATTAACTAGCAGCGATATTTCACAGCGACAAATTGAACAGTTTTCTAACAGAACTAACGAAAGTACCTTAACACTATTAAAACATATTGATAACGCGTTACCAAAAAACTCATGGTTCAACCTTCTCTACAGCCTGCCATCTATCTACGAAAAACAAATTTTAGACGCAAAAAACACGCCTGTGTTGTTTCAGGTATTATCAGCAAAGAATATATCAACTGAGTTAACGGTTTTTTCAGAGAGTAACGTTGAAAACTTAGCACATTATCAACCATTTTTTGACACCACACATTATTACAACGACATAGCTAACTTTGTTGTAGGTGATAAGTTAGTGTCAGCAAAAAAAGCGCTTTATATCTATTATTTTGCAGATGAAGATCAGTATCAGTTTGAGTTGTTTGTAGATGCCCTACTATTGGCCCAACGTACTAAAACAACCAAAGATTATATTTGGATAAGCTCTGTTGGTAATAAAAGTATTGAAGATGGCCTAAACATTAAACCGGCACTGTTTATTAATCCTAATGGTACTAACAAAGCACTTAATCGCTTAACGAGCCACTTTGACGTTGTTCCTTCACTGTTAAAGAATTGGCTAAAATGTCCACTTGAAGGCATTAATCATAGCGTTGGTTCAGATATCGCAACATTATCACGCAGTCGCATCATCGCGAATACTGTAGACAACGGTATTATGGTGTTTAGTAAAGATAAATCTGTTTTAGTTGATCAAAATGGTAACTTCCAAAGTTATTCTAGACAGCTAGAAGCTCCTATAACGGTCAATAAAGACTTTCCTTTAATGATTGATGGTGTTCACTTTATTAAACAATATAATCAAGCAAACCAAACAAATTAGGCAAAAATCGACGCTAATTGGTCAATAAAAAATCAATTAAATGATTCAGCCATATTAATGTTTGCATAAAAATTAAGAAGCGCTATTATACTGCGCTATCGGGATATAGCGCAGTCTGGTAGCGCGTGCGTCTGGGGGACGTGAGGTCGCAGGTTCAAGTCCTGCTATCCCGACCATTTTTTCAAAGCAAGCAAGATATTTCTGACTACTCTTGTTCCTCTTTAAGCCTTATGTGTTGAAAATTTACTAACACAGTTATATGCATCCTTTCTATACAATGTCACATAACTGTGTTTATTTTCGTGAATTGCTACTCACTTTGTAAATCATTGGTATAGTAAGCCGCATATGCCAATGTACTCAATGTAAAATAGAGTGCTGCAAGTACAAATAACACTTTAAATAATAAAAGGCCTGACGTGCCAACGTAATTAACAGCAAGCACGATAAATAACACTGCAGCCAATGCACTGAATAATGCCCTGAATAGGTTTTCATTTTCTATTAATACATCGTTTTTAGCTTTCCCCATATTTACCTCTCTATTTTTAATAATTTATCGTTATTTTTAGTAAATAAAAACTCCATCACAGATTACAATTTAAACACTTAACGTTGAAATATCAAACTAAAGTGTTTTGAGTGCAACAACTTATCAAAAACGGTTAGAAGAATGTTTGCAGCTATAAGATGGTAGAGATGAGGATTATTGTTAGGTCAGGTACATTGATTTAGCGCGCAATGCATGAAAGTGTAAAAGTTTATACAACTACTGCGTTTAAATTGTTACATAGATACAGAACGAGTACACGTTATTTACTTCAGAATATATCGGTGAAAGAGTGATTTAGCCCATACTTGAACGTATTTTGCTACAGACACAAAAAACCCGCCATAAAGGCGGGCTTTTTTGAATATGGCGGTGAGATAGGGATTTGAACCCTAGAGGGGCTACAAACCCCTGCCGGTTTTCAAGACCGGTGCTTTCGACCACTCAGCCATCTCACCAAATTTTTTTGCTTTTTCAAAAGCGGTGCGAATAGTAATAATTCGTTCGACAGATGTAAAGCTATTTTTTACAGTTTTCTTGAAGAAAAAAGCCTCGAATTCTCGAGGCTTTCATATATGGCGGTGAGATAGGGATTTGAACCCTAGAAGGGCTACAAACCCTTGCCGGTTTTCAAGACCGGTGCTTTCGACCACTCAGCCATCTCACCTGAAAACTTGTCTTGCTTAAAGACGGGGCGAATATTAAAGTGTCCCTACTCGCTTGTAAAGTGTTAATTTCACTATGATTGCTCGTTTGCTAAAAATTTAATCACTTTGCATAGCAATCAACCACAATAAGGCATAAAACCGTTACTTATGACAGAAAAAGCCACTAAATGTCGATGCCCTTGGCTAGATACATCTAAAGACGACTATGTTAAGTATCATGACCAAGAATGGGGAGTCCCTGTTCATGATGATGTCAAACTTTTTGAATATCTAACGTTAGAGTCAGCGCAAGCGGGGTTAAGTTGGTATACAATACTCAAGCGTCGACAAGGCTATAAAAATGCCTTTAAACAATTTGATGTCCATCAAGTGGCTAAAATGACCGAAACCGACGTAGAACAATTAATGCGTGATCCTGGAATAATTAGAAATAGAAAAAAAATTGAAGCGACTATTAACAATGCCCAGCGTTTTATTGAGATTCAACATGAATTTGGTAGTTTTAGTATTTATCAATGGCAATTTGTAAACAATAAAACAATAGTAAACACGCCAAAAACACTCGAAGAATATCAAGCGACTAGCAAAGAGTCTGACGCTTTTAGCAAAGATTTAAAAAAACGTGGATTTAAATTTGTTGGTTCTACAATATGTTATGCTCATATGCAGGCCTGTGGCATGATTAACGATCACAGTATGAACTGTTATAGAAAGCAACAAATTACTAAGCAGTTTAATCAATAAAAAAGCGATGGTAATTTTTAAATCCTATGTCATAATATGTCACAAGGTGTCAATAAAGATGTTATTTAACTTGAACTTCTTTAATTTGCCCTTATCTTAAAATTACAACGTAAAAGTTCTTAGAGGAATATATATGAGACCTGATATGAGTTTTCAAACGGCGAGCAGAAGCTCTGCTATTGAAATCAACAAAGTGTTGAAAAACACCTATTTGTTATTGTCAATGACCTTAGCTTTTAGTGCCGTCACTGCCGGTGTTTCTATGGCCATGGGCTTGTCTCATATGGCTGGTTTAGTGATGACACTAGTGGCATTTGGTTTGTTATTTGTTGTAAATAAGCAAGCCGATAAAGCAAGTGGTATTTTTTGGATATTTGCTTTTACAGGTTTAATGGGTGCCTCATTAGGCCCTATTCTTAACTACTATTTAGCAATGGCTAATGGTGGTAGTTTGATCATGCAAGCGCTAGGTGGCACTGCCCTTATCTTTTTTGCACTTTCAGGCTATGCATTAACAAGTAAAAAAGACTTCTCCTTTATGGGTGGCTTTTTAATGGTTGGTTTACTTGTTGTTATCGTTGCAGCAATAGCAAATATTTTCTTCGCTATTCCAGCGGTATCGTTAGCGCTTAGTGCTGCAATTATCATGATAATGTCTGGCTTGATTTTATTTGATACTAGCCGCATCATCCATGGTGGTGAAACTAACTATATCCGCGCTACGGTAGGTTTGTATCTTAATATCTACAACATTTTCACAAGTCTACTGCATTTATTAGGCGCATTTGGCGGTGATGATTAAATTTAGTATATAAATTGTATATAATGAAAAGCCTCGTTTAACGAGGCTTTTTTTTATGAGGTAAATGTGAAAAATATTGCAATTATTGTCACCACTCCGCCGACGAGTCATTTTACAAAAACGGCATTAGAATTTGTTAAAGATGCCGCAATGCAATTTAACGTTACCGGTGTATTTTTCTATCAAGCTGGTGTACTAAATGGTGCACGAAATATTGACCTACCAAGCGACGAAGTCAACTTATCTATCGCATGGCGTAATATTGCGCAAGACCTCAATATTTCATTACACTTGTGCAGTACTGCTGCAGAGCGCTTCGGTTTAACGTGTTTCCTAGACGATGGGCAACCATCATTACAAACAATACAGCAAGGTTTTAAACCTTCAGGTTTAGGTGAAATGGTCGCATTGATAAACAGCGCAGATAGGATGATTCAACTATGAGTATCAAATCATTAGCTATTATCAATCAAACAGCCCCTTTTGGCCATGCTAACGCTAAAGATGCCTTAGATGTTGCCTTAATAATGGGGAGCTATGAACAACCAACAAGCCTTTATTTTCACGGCGATGGAGTCTGGCAACTTGTACAAGAAAGCCAGCCAGAAAAACTTAACATTAAAAACTTTATTAAGACCTTTGATGCGTTAGCTTTTTACGATATCGAACATATCTATGTATGCCAGGACAGTTTATTACAGCGTGGGTTAACCGCTATTAATGAAATTGATGGTTTAAGTATATTACCGGCCATTGAATTTTCTGCTTCGCTAAAACGTCACCATTTTATTTTAAACTTTTGAGCATATGGCAACATTACACTTAATTAGAGAATCAGCGTTAAAAAATAACTTTACTCATTATTTATCTTTAGTAAATAAAGAAGATGGTATTATTTTTCTAGACGATGGCTGTTACAACCTTTCTACTCCTTGGTTGTTAACATTAAATAACACAAATATAACTGTTATTTCTGAGCATATGCAGGCACGTGGTTTATCTATACCCGATCATATAAATCAAATATCAGCTCAGCAATTACCGGCACAACTTTTTAATTATGAAAATAATATTACGTGGTCTTAACAATGAACATTGAACACGATGGAAAAACAATAGCACTAGACAAGCAAGGTTATTTGCTTAACATTGATGACTGGGAAGATGCATTAGCGATTAAACTCGCGGAAAGTGATGGCATTACCCTTACTGAAAATCACTGGGAGATTATTCGTTTCGTACGTGAATTTTACTTAACATATAACACTTCACCTGCAATTAGAGCGTTAACTAAAGCGATGAAAGCGGAGTTTGGCGCAGAAAAAGCAAATAGCCGTTATCTTTATCGGCTTTTTCCAGACGGGCCTGCAAAACAAGCAACCAAATACGCAGGCTTACCTAAACCTGCGCGATGCATTTAATGCTTATACTTTGATATTAATGTTATTACCACTATTACCTACAGGTGTTTGCGTATTAATACTAGCAGACTCAATTAACTTTAACGCCATTTGACCTTCTAGTTCTTGTTGGTTATTCGCTTTTTTTGCGACCAATACGCCTCCACCTTTAGTGGTATTGGTTTGTACTGAATCAACATTATCTGAAATTGTGATAGACATAAAACCTCTCTATTAAGTACTACGTTTTATTACCTGTTACTGTATCGACTGTAGCGCAAAATTCTTAAATAAAAAAGGCGCCTAAGCGCCTTTTTTTAATACTGTTTACGTATCAATTATTTAGTCGGTAATGTAGGCACATTAATACCTGCCATTTCGTGCATTACTCGCACTACCTGGCAACTATAACCAAATTCATTATCATACCAAACATAAAGTACTGCTCTATCATCTTCCACAATCGTTGCTTGAGAATCTACAACACCTGCATATCTTGAACCGACTAAATCAGTTGAAACAATTTCTGTAGAAGCTGTGTAATCAACTTGGTTTTGTAAATCAGAATTCAACGAAATATTGCGTAAATAGTCATTTAATTCTGCAGTCGTTGTCGCTTCTTTAAGGTTTAAGTTCATTATCGCCATTGATACATTAGGCGTAGGTACTCGAATTGCGTTACCTGTTAACAAACCTTTTAGCTCTGGTAGTGCTTTAGCAACAGCTTTAGCAGCACCTGTAGAGGTAATTACCATGTTTAATGGCGCACTGCGACCACGACGCGGCGATTTGTGGTAGTTATCAATAAGGTTTTGATCATTGGTATAAGAATGCACTGTTTCAACGTGACCATTTTTAATACCAAAGCGGTCATTTAACGCTTTTAATACAGGAGTAATAGCATTCGTTGTACAGCTTGCTGCTGATATAATAGTATCTTCTGGTAAAATCATTTTATGATTTACACCATAAACAACATTTTTGATATCACCTTTTGCTGGTGCAGTTAATAGCACCTTTGCAACACCGTTTGATTGTAAGTGTTGTCCTAATCCTTCCTCATCGCTCCAGATACCTGTGTTATCGACTACAAGTGCATTGTTGATACCATATTGTGTATAGTCGATGTCTGAAGGAGACTTAGCGTAAATAATCTGAATAAATGCACCGTTTGCTTTTATTACATTATGTTCTTCGTCAATTGTAATGCTGCCATTGAAAGCACCGTGTACCGAATCGCGTCGAAGTAAACTAGCACGTTTAGCTAAATCGCCATCTTTACCTGGGCGAATCACGATTGCACGCAATCTTAACTTAGAACTTGGACCTGTGCGTTCGATAAGTAAACGCGCTAATAAACGCCCTATTCTACCAAAACCATAAAGTACAACATCTTGCGCATCTTCTTCTTGTACATTTTTACCAATCTCGGTAAGTTCTTTTTCTAAAAATTGTTCAATTGAAAGACCATTAGCTTCGCCTTTAAAAAGGTAACGATAAGCAAGTTTACCAACATCAATGCGAGCAGGCGCTAATGACATTTTTGTAAGTGCTTCAATGAAAGGAAAGCTTTCACGAAGTCTTAGCTTACTTTCTTCGTGCAGCGCAACTGATTTATGTGCTTTAATAATATCGATTGCTGATGCATTTACTAAAGGACGGCCATAAACCGTAATTTCAATGCCTTTATTGCGAAATAATTGGCCAATAATTGGCTGCATGTTTTCCGCGAAAGTTTGGCGTTCTAACCAGCTTGTTTGGTATTGTTCCTCTAAATGAGAAGTCATTGCTTAAACCTTTTTATTTCAGTCAATTGAACCAGGTACTATTATTAATTATAGTAATTATTAACAATAGTGAATTGCGGCGCGTATTGTAATCGAATATGAAAGTTTTCGCCACAGACTACACAATATTTATCATTAAATGATAGGATTTAAAATGATATTCCGTTACCTTACTGTTTTTACAGTGCTTTTCCTTATAACTTCTTGTGATTCTGGAACGAACTTTGCGGCATTATGTAAAGATAACCCTGAAATTTGTCAAGAATTCACAGAAGATTCTTGGTGTAAACGGGAAAGAATTGCCGTAGGTATTGCCAATGTTGATGCCAAGCTTTCACCTGCTGATGACCTACCTAAATTTCATCAACTTATTGCATATGAAGGTTATGAAAAATGTATTTCTCATGCCTCAAAAATAGAGCATATAAAGTTAAAAGAAAAAAAGACTAGGCGCATTAACAATATGATGCATGCGCGCGCGCGAATTGACGAGATATCAGAACAAACAAAAAATTCAAACCATCCTCGCCTACTCTATTACCATTGGACTCGGCACCTCGATGAAAGAGCACTAGAAAAGTTTCTTTCTTTAGAGGGCACAAAAGAAATGGAGACTTCAGAATCTCTATATGAATTAGCCACTTATTATATAAAGCGAGACCCTGCTAAAACCTTACAACTACTCTTTCATTCGTTAGAGGTCTTGGACAGTAGTGAAGATATTAACGATGAAGTGTTTAAATCATTGTCATCTATTTTTGCAAAACGTAATGAGCCTAAACAAGCCTATATTTGGTTAAAAGTGTTGAGCTTATATGACCCTGAAGATCCAGTACTAGCCCATAATGCGCTAGAGAATTACATTGCAACACACAAATTAGATTATGAATTTTTAGATCAAGTAGCAGAAGCTACGCTTAATAAAATAGAATCGCTAGAGTTCAAAAAACCAAAATTTTAATATTGATTATGAAGATGGTTCGAAATTTAAGCTCAACGAATTTACACAATACCTTTTACCTGTTGGCTCAGGGCCATCATCAAATACATGGCCTAAATGGGATTGACAGTGACTACATTGAATTTCTGTTCTGATCATATGATGAGAATGATCAGGTAAATAACTTACCTGATCATTAATACTTTGATAAAAGCTTGGCCAACCACAACCGGCACTAAATTTTGTATTTGACTCAAATAATGGTTGGCTACAGCATGCACAACAATACACACCCTGTTGCCAATGATCATTATATTTTCCTGAAAAAGGCACCTCTGTTGCCCCTTGACGACATACTTGATAAGCCTCTGGCGATAGCTGTTTTTTATAGTCGTCATCAGATTTCATATTAGATTTTTACCATTTCTTTATTATTACTCGACCACTGAACATGATATTTTTTGCCTTTCGGCTTATCAACACGTTCAAAAGTGTGCGCACCAAAGTAATCTCGTTGCCCTTGTAAAAGGTTAGCAGGTAATACACCTGAGCGCATTGAGTCATAATAAGAAAGTGCTGAAGACAAAGCACCTGCAGGAATTCCCATTAACGTAATATTGGCTATCGCTCTGCGCCATGTTTGCTGATTGTCATTGAGCTGTTTAGCAAAAAACTCATCTAAAAGTAAGTTTTCTAAATCATCATGTCGTTCGAATGCATCGGTAATTGATTGTAAAAATACAGCTCTTATTATACAGCCAGCTCGCCAAATTTTAGCAATACTGGCAAAGTCTAGTTTCCAACCATGTTCTTTTTCCGCAAGTTTCATTAATTGAAACCCTTGAGCGTATGCACAAATTTTTGCACAGTAAATTGCGTCATGTAGCTCATTAATGAAGGTTGCTTTTTCTTCTTCTGTAAAGCTTTGCTGCGCAGGACCAGTTAATAGCTCATCAGCCTGTTCGCGTAATGCCTTAAATGAAGAAATTGATCGTGCATATACTGCTTGAGAAATTGTTGGAGCAGGCGCGCCTACTTCTAAGCTACTCACGGCGGTCCAAAGACCTGTTCCTTTTTGCCCTGCCTTATCTAAAATCAGATCAACTAATGGTTTTCCTTCTTCTTTATGGCGTAAAACTTCAACAGAAATTTCCATTAAGTAGCTATCTAAAGGACCTTTGTTCCATTGGTCAAAAATATCAGCGATTTCATCCGTAGATAGCGATAATCCAGAACGCAGTACATGGTATGCTTCACAGATTATCTGCATATCAGCATATTCAATACCATTGTGTACCATCTTTACATAATGGCCTGCTCCTGCAGGACCAATATAAGCAGTACATGGGTCGCCGGAATCTACAACTTGGCCAGGCTTAGTTCTTTCTAATGGTTTACCTGTTTTAGGATCCACTTTAGCGGCAATTGCTTCCCAAATAGGTTTTATACGCGTCCAAGCATAAGGTGAGCCACTAGGCATTAATGAAGGACCAAATCTAGCACCCTCTTCGCCACCGGACACTGCAGACGAAAATAAAATAAAATTGCTTTTGTATTTTTCTTCTCGAGCAACAGTATCGACCCACAAGCTGTTACCTGTGTCTATAACAATATCATCTGGCTGAATACCAGCACCAATTAAGCTTTCAGATACTTGGTCAACTGGTTCACCGGCAGGCACTGATAATACAATTAAATGTGGGGCTTTAAGCTTTGACAGTAATTCAGTATATGAAAAACAACCAATAACTCGTTCAAGGTCTGAGGTATTTTCTTCTTTATCTAGCGCGATAGCTTCCTTTACCTTTTCATGGTCTAGGTCAAATGCGGCAATGGTGTAACCATTATCGGCAAGATTTAACACTAAGTTTTTGCCCATTACGCCGAGTCCGATAAATCCTATATCGCAAAGTTGTTGTTCTTGTGTCATGTAATTTCCAGAGGGTCGCTAATATAAATTCAAGAATAGTTATATTTTTTAACTTTGCAGTATATTTTATCACGGTACTTTTAATAGTTCCTAGCCAAATTATCGATATTTTTTAAAAATGTAGTATTTTTTTATTTAGCTGTAATTAAATTCACGTTAATGCTGGTTGTTTTTACGTTTTTATAACTTTTTCTTGTTTTTTTTCTCAAATGATGTAATTTTACTACATTATCATTTTATGGGAATTATTATGACGATTAAAGTAGGTATTAATGGTTTTGGTCGTATCGGCCGTTTTGTATTTAGAGCAGCTGCAGAAAGAAACGACATTGAAATTGTAGGTATTAACGACTTAATTGACGTTGAGTACATGGCGTACATGTTGAAGTATGACTCTACTCATGGGCGCTTCAATGGCACCGTAGATGTAGAAGGTGGTCAATTAATCGTGAATGGTAAAGCAGTGCGCGTTACTGCTGAACGCAACCCTGCTGACTTAAAGTGGAATGAAGTAAATGCTGATGTAGTTGTTGAATCTACAGGCTTATTCCTAACTGACGAGACTGCACGAAAACATATTGAAGCAGGCGCTAAAAAAGTGGTGATGTCTGCACCTTCAAAAGATTCAACCCCTATGTTTGTAATGGGCGTTAACAACAAGAGTTACCAAGGACAAGACATTGTTTCTAATGCTTCTTGTACAACTAACTGTTTAGCACCTATCGCTAAAGTGTTAAACGATAAATGGGGTATTACAGATGGCCTTATGACAACAGTTCATGCAACGACAGCTACGCAAAAAACAGTAGATGGTCCGTCTGCTAAAGATTGGCGTGGTGGCCGTGGTGCGAGCCAAAATATTATTCCTTCTTCTACTGGTGCAGCAAAAGCTGTAGGTAAAGTTATTCCTGAATTAAATGGCAAGTTAACAGGTATGTCGTTCCGCGTTCCAACGCCAAACGTATCTGTTGTAGATCTTACTGTTAATTTAGCAAACCCAGCAACGTATGAAGAAATTTGTACCGCAATGAAAGAAGCTGCTGCAGGTGAATTGGCAGGCGTACTTGATTACACAGAAGATCAAGTTGTATCAAACGACTTTGTTGGTGAAAAGTGTACTTCTGTGTTTGATGCTGGTGCTGGTATTGCCCTAACAGATACCTTTGTTAAAGTTGTTTCTTGGTATGATAATGAAATTGGTTATTCAAACAAGGTATTAGATCTTGTTGCATATATTTCAAATAACTAAATCTGACTGATCCCCATAAGGCGGTAATTAAGTTGCCGCTTTACATTTAAAATGATGAAAAAAAACGCCACATTAAGTGGCGTTTTTTATAGCGATTAAAAAAGTTGTGTGACTAACTTTTAGTAAACCGTCTTGCAAAGCCGAATAAACTTAGCAACATTAAACTAAATAAACCAGTAGATGCCCCTTTACGCTCAACATCTTCAATAACCTTTGCACAGTCTTCAACTTCGCCAGACACTGGTTGTAGCTTAATAGCGCGTATAACGTCTTCCATCAAGGCATTACCATTGTCGTCATACATAATGTCACCTTTTGCATCTCGACGCTCTACTCTGATCACAGCAGAGCCAGATATTTCGTTATTTTCGTTAATATCTCGTACTTCAATCACCGTATATGGTGAATCACAAGGTAATAATTCATTTAAGTTGGTAAACGTATCAGTATTTATATCATACATAAAACCATGCGTACGACGTGGATTAGATGAACTGTCATTATGCGTTTCTATTTCACCTTGACCAACAATAATGCCGTGTTCATTGATAGCACGAGCAGAACTTGATGAACCAGTGAAAAAATCTTTTGGTAGTACCATTTGAGGATTTTCTTCATTGGTATCTACATAATAAAACTTCTTACGATAGGAACCATTACTTAATGTTGTTGCATGACCTACAGCAATACCCGCATCATTAATATCATAAGCACGTGAATCAAAGTACTCTGTATGGTCTTCGGTAAAATCTTTAACTTCACCGTCTTTAAAAACTACAGCATATAAACTAGTACGCTCTAATTCACTCGGATCCGTTTCCGTTTCATCTTGCCAACCGGTCGCATAACCAACAGCAACACCATTACTATTAACAGCCTGCGCAATACTAATATGTTGACGAGGATCATCCGGATGAGGTGTTACTAAAAAGCCTAATGACTCTTTAGAAATCTCACCTTGAGCATCTAAATACCATTTAAATGCTTCATTGTTGTACATGCCGTTTGCACGTAATTGAACACATGCTTCAAACGGTAAGTCATCTAACACATCAGGATCACGACAACCACCGTCTTCACTTTCAATCACCTCTAAAACTTCTTCTACAATGCTAGTACTTGCATAGCCAACAGCAATACCGTTGTCACTGATATCTAGAATAGCTGATTCACCACCGTAAGTCGCTTCAGGTGGAAAAATAGGGATAATGGTTTCACCTGCATCTGGTGACATAAATGCTCGCGTGGTAAATTCACTTAACCAAACCGTTACTTCACTACCGTCAGCTTCCGTAAAAGGTACTGGTAAAAATGGCGCTGAGCCATTGCCGTATACCCAACCATCATCGGTAATACCATTGATATAATCAACCGTAGAACGTGTCAATGTTTCAGTGTCTTCGAATGCAACATCAAACACAGTAAATTCTTCTGATTCTCCACCAACGTTTATCATTGCAACAATATCACCATATTTTTGATGGTATAAACTATTGTTTTGCACTTCTTTTAAATAATATTCAGCCCAAAACAAATCGTTTGCTGTTGGCGTTCCAGCGCGTAGCGCATCTTCATCTTCAATATCATTGATGCCGCTAACTAAATCATGACTACGCTGAGCGTAGCGCACAATATTATCGTAATCATTTTCATCAAAATACTTAAATTGCACCGGAAAGTTGTACGCATCTGTACCTGATATGGCCATTTGACCAAAATTATTTTCTTGTTGTGAATAAGTATATTTAAATTTATCAGCGGCCCCTTTATCAATAATTTTATAGGTAGCTGCTTGTGCTGATGTCAAGGCTAATGCACTGCCAATACTGAGTGTTAAGACCGATTTTACCAATATTTTCATGTAACTACGTAACTCTTATGATTTCTATATTTCGTCTAGTTCTTGCCACCTAGCGTAGGCAACTTCGAGTTTCGACTCTTTTTCTTCTAGCTGGTTCAATGTTTTCTGCGTTTCATTTGGATCTTGTGTAAAAAATCCAGCGTCATTAACCAGTTCTTGTAATGCTGCTATTTCTTGTTCAAGACTATCAATTAGGTCAGGTAAAGCCTCTAGCTCTCTTGAATCTTTATAAGATAGCTTTTTCTTGACGGGCTTTTCTTGAACCTTACCCTTCTTTGTCTCTTGTGTGTTGGCAGGTGTTTCTATTTTTTCTACTGCACTTGCGTGCGCCTTTCGTGACGCATCGACACGAGCAACATACTGCTCTACATCATCATAACCACCAACAATTTGTGTTATCTGGCCAGTACCGTCAAAATACAAACAAGTATCGACACAATTATCAACAAAGTCGCGATCATGGCTGACTAAAATAACGGTTCCTGCGTAATTTGCAACGACTTCTTCTAATAATTCCAAAGTTTCTATATCTAGATCGTTTGTTGGTTCATCTAAGATAAGTAAATTACTTGGACGTAAGAACAGCCTTGCAAGTAATAGCCTGTTCTTTTCGCCACCTGAAAGTGCGCGTACAGGTGTTCTTGCTCTCTTTGGACTGAATAGAAAATCTTGCAAATAGCCTAATACATGACGCGTTCTACCATTAACGGTGACATCTTGCTTGCCGTCAGCAACTGTGTCTTGTACCGTTTTATTTAGATCTAACGCTTCTCTATGCTGATCAAAATAGGCAATTTCCAAATTTACACCACTTCGCATTTTACCTTTGGTGGGGCTTAATTGTTCCATCAAACATTTAATTAAAGTTGATTTACCCGTACCATTTGCGCCAATTAACGCTAAACGATCACCACGAGAGATCAATAGATCCAAGTTTTTAATGATAACATTATCATCAAAAGCAATTGTTAATTGGTTGGATTCGAAAACGAGCTTCCCTGAACGTTCACCCGTTGATATTTTCATATCACTTTGATGATTAAGTTCACGACGTTGTTTTCGTACTAAACGCAATTTTTCTAATGCCCTAACCCGGCCTTCATTGCGTGTTCTTCTTGCCTTTATACCTTGTCTAATCCAGGTTTCTTCTTCAGCTAATTTTTTATCAAATAACGCATTCTGCTGTGCTTCTACCTGTAAATCATGCTGTTTTTGCTCAACATATATATCATAGTTACCTGGATAGCTCGTTAATATACCTCTATCAAGATCGACGATACGCGTAGCAAGGCCACGGATAAAGGCTCTATCATGGCTGATAAAAACTATAGTACCTTTAAATTCCTTTAAAAATTGTTCGAGCCATAAGACACTATTTATATCTAAATGGTTAGTCGGTTCATCTAACAAAAGAATTTCTGGGTTCGATACTAATGCTCTAGCTAATGCAAGTTTACGCAACCAACCACCAGACAATGCACTCACTTTACTTGCGGCATTCAATGATAACTTTGTTAATACCTGTTCGATACGTTGTTCATCTTGCCACGCATTAGCTTGCTCTAATGCCTGCTGCACAACAGACAACTTCTCTAAATTTTCTTCCGAAGGTGTTTGCTCAACCACTCCAATAAGGTTGTGGTATTTTTGTATTAATACAGCATTTTCTGCAATACCTTGTGCAACATAGTCAAATACTGACATATCACACGATTCTGGAGGATCTTGCTCTAGCATTGAGACACGAACATCATTAGAAATGACAAAATCGCCATCATCTAGCTGTTGTTTCTTATTCAGTATTTTTAATAAAGATGATTTACCGGCACCATTGCGTCCTACAAGGCATACGCGCTCACCTTGTTTTATACGTAACTCTGCTTTGTCGAGAATATGATCGGTACCAAAGGCTAATTCACCTTGTGTAATTCTTATTAATTCCATTAGACTACTAATTCATTTATTTGTTGTTCAGTAAATGGCCAAAAAAGCTTTTCACCACTTTTACAATGTTCTAATACAGGAATATGTACGCCATACTCTGCAACAAGTCGATCATCGTCAACGATATCAACTACCTTTAGCGCTTGCTCCTCAATTCGCGCCAAACACATCGATAATGCTTGTTCACAAAGGTGGCAGCCTTCGCTGCTATATAAATAGTATTCAATTGTCATTAACTATTCACCCGCGTGATTAACCAACTATTGTGGATATGTTTATTGCGCTGAAAATCTCTATCTCGCGTTTGCTCAGAAATGTTAGTTGCCTTTAACCCAATCGCTGCGAGTCCATCATGATCTATTTTGAAGTTACGTTTGTTGTTGGTAAAGATAATCTCGCCGCCTTCATTCAAACTGGCAACGGCGTCAGTTATTACGTCTAAATGATCACGCTGTACATCAAAACTATCTTCCATACGTTTTGAATTTGAAAACGTAGGCGGATCAATAAAAATAACATCAAATCCGTTTTTATTTTCTTTTAACCATGTTAAGCAGTCTGCTTGAATAAAGCTGTATTGTTCACCGCTTAGGTTATTCAAATCAAAGTTTTCTTTCGCCCAGCTTAAGTAGGTATTTGACATATCTACTGTTGTGACTGATTTTGCACCATGAAGTGCGGATTGAACGGAAACAGAGCCTGTATACGCAAACAAATTGAGCAATGATTTGTTTTTCGCTTTCTGTGCGACAATTTGTCGTGTTTTACGGTGATCTAAAAATAAGCCTGTATCGAGGTAATCCCAGAGGTTAATTTTAAATTTGGCGCCATACTCGCTTAAGGTTATAGACTGTTGCTTTTGAGCAAGTTTTTGATATTGATTTGTGCCCTTCTGCTTTGCACGCGTTTTTAAGACGACTTTATCGGCAGGAATTTCTAGCGTTTTTGGCGCGAAGTAAATCACTTCTTGCAAACGTTTAGCCGCTTTAGTGGGTTCAATATTAGCTGGTGGCGCGTATTCTTGAATAACAAGGTAATCACCATAAACATCTACCGCTACATTATATTCTGGTATATCAGCATCATATAAACGGTAACAATCTAGTTGTTCTTTTTTAAGCCAGTTTTTTAAGTTTTTTCGGTTTTTTAGCAAACGATTAGCAAATGCTGAATCCATACCGGAAAAGTCAGCTTGTGGCGTACGTTCGTCTTTAGCACGCTGTTTATCGTTTATTTGATAACAAGCTAATTGACAATCTAACGGACCATTTTTAAATTTATAACGTTTATCACTACTTAATTTCAATAACGTTAACAGTTCTATATTGGCCGTAAATATTGAAATTCGCCATTGATCAAAGTTTTCTTTAAATGACTGGCCTAAATGTACGAAGGTTTCAACTAATTCAGGAAGTTCACCAATACGCTCGCCATAAGGCGGGTTGAAAACGATATAACCTGCATCACTGAACTTATTTGTTAGTTGGCTGGCATCGGCTTCAGAAAATTCAATAAAATCAGAAAACCCAGCATTACGTGCATTTTGTTTAGCCGCTTTTAGTACACGACCGTCTTCATCATAGCCATATACCTTTCCAGAAAATTGAGCTAGTGCTTGTTCTGTATTGGCTTTAGCATCAGCTAAAGCGTGTTGCCATGTTTCGACTTCATGTGCTAACCAATGTTCAAACCCCCAAGTATCTCGATGAATATTCGGTGCGCATCCAATAGCCATTGACACCGCTTCTATCAGCAAAGTACCTGAGCCACACATTGGGTCAATAAGTGGTTTAGTTTGATCATCCAACCAACCGCTACGGGTAATAATAGCTGCTGCAAGGTTTTCTTTTAACGGTGCAGCCCCCGTACTTTCACGGTAACCACGTTGGAATAATGACCGGCCTGAAAAATCTAAATAAAAGCTCACATTTCCTTTCAGTAACCTTGCTTGTATACGAATATCTGGTTGATATTTATCTACATTAGGGCGAGCTAATCCACAATCGCGAAAATGATCTACAATGGCGTCTTTAACGGTTAATCCACCGAATTGGCTATTACGTATTTCACGACTTTTACCAACAAAGTCAATAGCAAAACTTTTATCACTATCAAAAATGTCTGACCAAACAACATCACTTGCCGCCGCATGCAAAGTATCTTTGTCATCAGCATCACTTGATGCTAGTTTTAATAACACTCTAGAAGCAAACCTTGTCCAAATACAAATTCGGTAGGCGGTTTCAATTGCAGCGGAAAAATAAACACCTTCTGGTTTTTGTACAACGTCGTCGGCACCAAACGACGTTAACTCTTGCGCCAATAAAATTTCGATACCAGGTGATGTTAACGCTAAAAATTGATGTGTAGACTTGATTTCCATACAGAGCTTCCTATGAGAATAGACCGCAATTATAAACAATCCGTATAGTTACGAATAGTGCTTTTCTAATAAAGACAGTAATAAAAGCACAAAAAAAGAACGAGTTGATTAACTTCCGTACGAATAGAAAAAAATTGCCAAAACGCCTTGCATTCTAACGCAAGTATCTCTAACATACGCCTCGCTTTCAACAAGGTTGTAAAGAGACAGGCGCGGGATGGAGCAGCCTGGTAGCTCGTCGGGCTCATAACCCGAAGGTCGTCAGTTCAAATCTGGCTCCCGCAACCATTTCTTTGATTAACTTGTTGGAACACATTGAAAGAACAATCTTTCAAGGCTTACTTAATAAAACTTATTTATTAAGTCATTCGGACGCGGGATGGAGCAGCCTGGTAGCTCGTCGGGCTCATAACCCGAAGGTCGTCAGTTCAAATCTGGCTCCCGCAACCAACTTTATACCGATATGTGGTATAATTAAAGAGAGATTTCTTTCAAGGCTTACTTAATAAAGCTTTTTATTAAGTCATTCGGACGCGGGATGGAGCAGCCTGGTAGCTCGTCGGGCTCATAACCCGAAGGTCGTCAGTTCAAATCTGGCTCCCGCAACCATTTCTTTGATTAACTTGTTGGAACACATTGAAAGAACAATCTTTCAAGGCTTACTTAATAAAACTTATTTATTAAGTCATTCGGACGCGGGATGGAGCAGCCTGGTAGCTCGTCGGGCTCATAACCCGAAGGTCGTCAGTTCAAATCTGGCTCCCGCAACCAACTCCTACTTGTTTAATTCTCTAATAGTATTTCACAGCTTTGAACATACAACCTTTTTGTCGTCAGTTCATTCTCCATTAGATATGGGCTCCCGCAACCAACTCCTTACTTGCTTAATTCTCTAATAGTATTTCATAGCTTTGAACATACAACCTTGTTGTCGTCAGTTCACTCTCCATTAGATATGGGCTCCCGCAACCAACTTCTTACTTGCTTAATTCTCTAATAGTATTTCACAGCTTTGAACATACAACCTTGTTGTCGTCAGTTCACTTTCAATTAGATATGGGCTCCCGCAACCAACTCCTTACTTGCTTAATTCTCTAATAGTATTTCATAGCTTTGAACATACAACCTTGTTGTCGTCAGTTCACTCTCCATTAGATATGGGCTCCCGCAACCAACTTCTTACTTGCTTAATTCTCTAATAGTATTTCACAGCTTTGACCATACAACCTTTTTGTCGTCAGTTCATTCTCCATCAGATATGGGCTCCCGCAACCAACTTCTTACTTGCTTAATTCTCTAACAGTATTTTATAGCTTTGACCATACAACCTTTTTGTCGTCAGTTCACTCTCCATTAGAAATGGGCTCCCGCAGCCACGTCTATTCCCCTGTAACTATGCATGTATATGATCATCCTATTTTAATAAACAATCCCTACTTTTATACACGCAATGATTGAACTAATTATCCTTGTATTTTTAGTCGGAGGTTTGTACGATTCTGCCGCCACACTTAACCATTAGGATGTTTTATGTCTATTACCTTAGGTCGTTATCAACACTTTAAAGGCAATTTTTATAACGTACTTCATATTGCAAAACATAGCGAAACAGAAGAGTTACATGTTGTATATCAACCTGAATACGGAGAGAGAGAGGTATGGATTCGACCACTTAGCATGTTTGATGAAACGATAGAAAGAGATGGAAAAATGATTAAACGCTTTAAGTTCGTTGGCAATAAAACCGCTTAAGTTTAATACACTGTTAGCAGAGCATAAAAACACAACTAACACCAAACGAATATCGCATGGTGTTAAACGGTTTAATGGTCAATTTAACCAATTGAAAAGTGGTTATGCTGCTGCCACGGAATTTGTTTGGCCTTAACTTCAGCTACTTTAGCTTGTGGAGGGCCAGTGTTTAACCAATTAAGCATTTTATCAACATTTTCTTCTTCACCACACAAAAGTAACTCCACCTCACCATCAGCAAGGTTATGAGCATAACCACTTAATCCATACTCAATTGCCATCTGTTGACTAGACGCTCGAAAATAAACGCCTTGTACAACGCCTCTAACGTGAGCTAGGTAACTAACATTCATAAATTCATCCCTCAATTATTGAAAATACAAATTCTTCATTGCACCTTATTCGCCGATTGTCTAAACTCGGCGCAATTTTTACCGCTTTGGTTAAGTATAGAATGTCAGCAAGAATTTATTTAAAAGAAGGTCGAGAAAAATCACTATTAAGAAAACATCCTTGGATATTTTCTAAAGCGATTAATAAAGTTAAAGGTAACCCTATGTTAGGAGATACCGTAGATCTATTTGATAATAAAGGGAAATGGCTAGCCAAAGGCGCATATTCTCCTGAATCACAAATCACCATTAGGGTATGGTCGTTTGATGAAAATGAAGAAATTGATCAGACATTTTTTTACAAAAAACTTATGGATGCTCAATCCAGACGTCAATGGTTTATTGATCGTGATGGATTAACAGGCTACCGTCTTATCGCTGGTGAATCGGATGGGTTGCCAGGCGTTACCATTGATAAATATGAAAATTTAATCGTATGTCAGTTATTAAGTGCTGGCGCAGAGTTTCACCGCTACACCATTGTGAACGCATTAACTGAGCTATTCCCAGACTGTCACATTTATGATCGATCCGACGTAGATGTTCGTAGAAAAGAAGGGTTACCACTTACAACCGGTTGGTTAACAGAGGAGCAACCATCTACTGCAACGATTATCGAAGAACATGGTTTGAAAATTCATGTTGATGTAGCTAAAGGCCACAAAACAGGGTTTTATTTAGATCAACGAGACGCCCGTGCAATTGCAGGTAAGTATGCAAAAGATAAATCTGTGCTGAACTGTTTTTCTTATACTGGCACATTTGCTTTGCATTGTGCGGCAAATAACGCAAAAGAAGTTACTAATGTTGATGTGTCACAACAAGCATTAGATCTTGCGAAAGCTAATATCGAACTAAATAACTTATCAGCTTGTAATGTTAACTATGTAAAAGAAGATGTATTTAAACTTTTGCGACAATACAAAAAACAAGGTATTACGTTTGATATGATCATCTTAGATCCACCTAAATTTGTAGACGCTAAAGCACAATTAACATCAGCATGTAGAGGTTACAAAGATATCAATATGATCGCTATGCAGTTGTTAAACCCTGGCGGGTTATTATTAACCTTTTCTTGTTCAGGTTTACTCGATGTAAGCTTATTTCAAAAAGTAGTGGCTGACGCGGCATTAGATGCCAATAAAACAGTACATTTTGTAGAGAGAACAATGCAAGCTGCCGATCATCCCATTGCCAGTAATTACCCAGAGGGCTATTACTTAAAAGGATTAGTGTGCCAAGTAAGTTAAAGGCATACCCTTTAACTTACTCGATTAGTCAATTTCAGAAATGTTTATGCCGATAAGATAATTGTCGGCAGACTCTTCTTCTATTCTAACCACCTTTCCACGTACATCTAACGGTTGTACATTGCCACCAGACGACTCCATATTTACCCGCACATCAGTGTTCATTTCAATAGGATGTGCCATCTCTATTGCCATTCCTGTTGCGCTTAAGTCTCTACATGTCGCTAAAATAGTACTATTTGCTTCGTCATCAATAATAGTGACTGTAACGTCACTATTTAGCATCATACGATAGAAATCACGTTTATCATCGTAACTTACAACCATCACATCACTCCACTAAATTACCTTTTTAAGCTACACGTTGACCGTTAATATTTGCTCATTAAAAACCTGATCAAGGTGTACTACCCTTGTACTCTTTATACGCAAGCAATAATTGCATGTCAAATAGCGCAAAAGCAAACTATTTTAACAATTGATTTATATGGTTTTTAATACGCTTTGCAGATATTGGGTAAGCGGTTCCTAAGTTCTGTGCAAACAATGAAACACGCAGTTCTTCTATCATCCATCTTACTTCACCCAATTCATTAACAAGTGCAAGATCATGCTTTTGCTTTTGTAACGCCTCTTGATATAAGTGTTGTATCTTATCTATTTCAATTACTTTTAGTCGATCTTGATTAACATCGATAGCAAGTTTCTCTAATCTACGCATCAATGCTTTTAAGTAACGTTCAATATCACTAATACGCTGATATCCTGAATTAGTAATAAAACCTTTGTAAACAAGTGAAGCCAAATGAGTTTTTACATCGCCATGAGCTTGGATCATGTTAAGGGGTACATTACCTTTCAACTTTTTACTAATATCATGCGCTAAACTTAAAACGCGTTCTACCTGAATCGCAAGCGATAATACCGCATCAGCGAGTTCTACACGAATATGTTCCTTTACTCGTTCAAACGCCACTCTATCTCGCGGATAATCACCTTGTTGTTGGATTAAATGTTGGCAAGAAGCAAGAATACAGTCATTGAGCAATTCAGCAATAGAGCCAAATGGATTGAAATATAACCCTAGTTTAGCTTTATTAGGGAGCTTTTCTTGTAGGTATTTAATCGGTGACGGAATATTAAGTAACACTAACCTTGCAACACCAAAATGCATAGCTTTATCAGCTAAGGGCTTATGCTCAAAAAGCTCAATCGCAACAGATTTTTTATGATCGACCAATGCAGGAAAGGCTTTAATTGACAAATTAGCGACTTTCTTTTCATAGTAATTGGGAATATTATCAAAATCCCAAACCGTTATATCATCGCGCTCGATCCCCTTATCGGCCACTTTTTGTATCGATGCTTTTACTTTGCCTTGTAACTTTTCTTGCAGTTCTAGTATGTCTCGTCCTTGTGCAACTAATTTATTTTTTTCGTTAAAAATTTTAAAATTCATTTGCAAGTGAACGGGTATTTCCACCTCCTGCCACGCCTCTTCTGGAATTTTTACTCCAGTCATGCGTAATAATTGCTTTTCCATTGCTTGCCGTAAGGTAAGTTCACTTGGTGATATAGCATCAAAACATGCCTGGGCATAATTTGGAGCAGGCACAAAATTACGACGTACACTTTTAGGAAGCGCTTTTATCAAGGCCATAATCAATTCATAACGTAAGGCCGGTATTTGCCAATCAAAGCCTTGATCACTAATTTGATTTAGCACGCCTATTGGTATGTGTACGCTAACGCCATCATCTTCATCACCTGGATGAAAATGATAACTTAACGGTAAGGTAAAGTTTTGCTGTTGCCATACATCTGGGTATTCTGCCTTTGAAACAACGGCACTGTCTTCATTTAATAAAAATGCTTTAGTAAAATTTAATAATTTAGGGCTTTTACGTTTTTCTTTTTGCCACCAACTCAGAAAACTTCGCTGACAAATTACCTCTGCCGGCAGGCGTTCATCGTAAAATTGACATAATAGTTCTTCATCAACCAAGAAGTCTTTTCGTCGTGCTTTTTGCTCTAGCTTCTCAATATCTTTGACAAGATCACGGTTTCGTTGGAAAAAAGACTCCTTGATAGTCGAATCGCCATTAACTAAAGCTTCTCGAATGAAAATTTCTCGACAGGTATGAGGCTCAATTTTATTAAAGGTAACCTTTCTTTTAGCAACCAATATTAAGCCGTATAGGGTTACCTGTTCAAAGGCCATTACTGCACCTTGTTTTCGTTCCCAATGCGGTTCACTATAATTTCTCTTAACAAGATGCGCCGACATAGGTTCAACCCAAGCAGGGTCTATTTTAGCAACAACACGGGCAAACAACCGACTCGTTTCTACAAGCTCTGTAGCCATCAACCACTTAGGATTCTTTTTGGCTAAGTTTGAGCCTGGAAAAACGAAAAAGCGTGAATTTCTTGCACCTTTATATTCACGGTTTTCATCAAGTTGCCCTAAATGACTCAGCAAGCCAGATAATATTGCTTGGTGTATCGTATCACCCGACGACTCTTTCTCAGCTGACCAATTCACCGATGTTAAAGCGATATTTTGCTCTTTTAACGTTAACTTCAGTTGACTGTAAATATCTTGCCACTCACGGATACGAACATAAGATAAATACTCTTTCTGACAAAGCTTTCGAAACTGGTTGTTTGTAAGTGATTTTTGCTGTTCATTAATATATTGCCACAAGCTTAGAAAACTTAAAAAATCTGATCCTTTAACCTTAAAGCGACTATGTTTTTCATCTGCTGCTTGCTGTTTTTCATGTGGCCTTTCTCGCGGATCTTGAATGCTTATACCGCTGACTATCACAAACACCTCGTCAACACAGCCATAATCAATTGCTGTTAACACCATTTTTGCTAAACGTGGATCAACAGGGTATTTAGCTAGCTGTCTACCACTTTGGGTGAGTGTTGTTTTGTTTTTTCGAGTATGAATAGCCGCAAGTTCTTCTAAAAGTCTTACGCCATCTTTAATATTACGATTATCCGGCGCCTGAACGAAAGGAAATTCATCAATGTGTCCAAGATCTAGCGCTAACATTTGTAATATAACTGTTGCTAAGTTAGTTCTCAAAATTTCCGGATCAGTAAATTCAGGACGATTCAGATAGTCATCTTCTGAGTAAAGACGAATACATACGCCTTCAGATACACGACCACAGCGACCAGCCCTTTGATTAGCACTTGCCTGAGATATTGGTTCAATTGGTAAACGTTGTACTTTAGTTCGATAGCTATATCTTGATATACGTGCGGTACCGGGGTCTATAACATATTTAATCCCTGGAACTGTTAATGATGTTTCTGCGACATTCGTTGCTAATACGATGTTTCGTCCAGTATGCTGTTGAAAAATCCGATTTTGTTCTTGTACAGTCAACCTAGAGTATAACGGTAAAATTTGTGTGTGAGCAAAGTGCTCTTTTTCAAGTGCATTAGCAGTGTCTCGAATTTCGCGTTCACCGTTTAAAAAGACTAAAATATCCCCCATAGGCAGCGCAGAAAGCTCTTCAATTGCCTGAATAATGCCATTAATAATATCGACATTTTCATTTTGCTCACTTAAAGGACGATATCTCATCTCAACAGGATAAGTACGTCCAGAAACTTCGATAATCGGCACCGGTTTTTGATTAGGTAATTGAAAATGCTTAGCAAATCTTTCTGGGTCAATGGTTGCTGAAGTAATAATAATTTTTAAATCAGGTCTTTTGGGCAATATTTGACGCAAATAACCCAAGATAAAATCGATATTTAAACTTCGTTCATGGGCTTCATCAATAATGATAGTATCGTATTGTCTGAGTAGTCTATCTCGTTGCATTTCAGCCAATAAAATACCATCTGTCATTAGCTTAACGTAACTTTTTTCACTCACCTGATCGGTAAAACGTACTTTATAACCAATTAAATCGCCAACCGATGATTCAAGTTCTTCAGCAATACGGCTTGCCACTGTTCGGGCAGCTATTCGACGTGGTTGTGTGTGGCCTATCATGCCCTCTATACCACGCCCTAATGCCATACAAATTTTAGGAATCTGTGTTGTTTTGCCTGAGCCTGTTTCACCCGCAATAATGACAACCTGGTTTTGTTCTATTGCCTGTGAAATACGCTCCACACTTTCTGAAACAGGCAGACCATCAGGGTAATCAATCGATAATTTCCGTTGTAATTTACTCTGTTTGTGCTCAATTGACGCTTTTATCTGCCTTGCTATTTGTTGTAGCACTTTTTGCTGCTTATTAACGTCAGATATTTTGGCTAAACCCAAAAGTCGTTTTTTTAATAAACCAATATCTGATTGTCTTACATCAGCAAGCTGAGACTGCAATTGGCTTATCGAAAGGGATGAATCAGCAGTATTATTGTCTGGAAAGGAGATATTAGAATTTTCAGAAGGCAAAATAGACTCTAAACAACAATTTAAAAGTCTATTTTATCAAGTATGTTAAGCAATACCAATACTGACTATTTACTCGCTTGAAACTTTGTTCGTAAATGTTTGTCCATTGCCATCAACACATCATTTCGACAAATGGTACCAAGCAGATGATCATCATCATCAATAACTGGATAAACTTTAGGTTTATTACATAACATTTTTTCCGCAAGATCTAACACACTGTCGTACGGTTTGACTGCTAAAACGTCACTACTCATTAACTGTGCAACATCTGATATATGTTCACTGTAATAACTTGATTCGATCATTTTTCGCATAATATCGCTTTCAGAAAGAAATCCCACAAGTTTATTCTTATCATTAACGACAGGACCACCAATTTGTTTCGTTTTCAAAAATCTAAGCGACGCTTCCTCAATAACCATGTCAGGAGTAAATGTTACAGGATAATGGTTCATATAGTCTTTAACTTGTAATGATTCCATGCCTTTGCCCTTTATTACTTTGATTTTATTGTTTGTTCTCTTTAAGCGTAGACCTAAACATTAAAAATTCCCAAGATTATCATGCGATTGTCGGTAAAAATTTTTTTTGTTCCTTTTGTAGCGCCTGTACTTCGTTATACATTTTCTTAAAAGGAGATCTTAGGTGTTTTTTTAAGTGGCTTATTACATCGCTTTTTGGATCATTTTTAACGACACAATAAATTGCCAATGCATACAACATATCGTTTTCAGGTAATGCAACTTGTCGATTAGCTCGCGGATTAAAACATGAACCACATCCACCTTTAAATTGATACGCAGTATTAGCAAAAATAACACCAAAGCCCATAAAACAAGACAGCACATCAATAGCTTGTGGCAACATAGCTTTACCGCCAGGCGGTAATACGTTTGCTGACATTACTAATACACTTGCAAACTGTTGAACAAAGGTTGCTATCATATCTTGGGGTTGATTAATTTGAGCATAAGCGTAGCCAATTTCAACAGACGGCATAGCGTCAACCACTGAGACTTTAGCCCGTATCCCTCTATATTTTCCTTCAACCCTTACCTTAGGTAATTCAACTTGTGATTTATGATGAAAAGCCTTGAGTGTAAATGGCCATTGCGTTAATCCACAATAATTAAGCGTATTGTCATAAATTGCAGTCGCCATTTCTTCAACGCTAGCAACACGACCAGGATAAAAGGTGTTCGTGGGTAATATTAGCCTAGATTGATGGGTAAAATAATCTTGATCAAAGTGTTTAATCGCCCAATCAGCACAAGCAAAAAGCCACTGTTGAGTCTCTACATCGATAAGAGAATTACGAGCAAAGAGCCTTAATAACATTTTATGGGTTATCCGTTATCGTATTTCCTATAGGCGCCTTTTTCCAAGCACTGCTTCCATATAATGGCACAGTCGATATTGAATGATGATGACTGCCGCTCGACTCTTTTGTTGAATAAGATAAGTAAATAAGTGATTGATTTTTAGCGTCGTAAATTCTACGTACCTTTAAACTCTTAAACAAAATACTTTTAGATTCTTTAAATACAACTTCACCATTTTTAGAGGTATCAATTCGCGCTATTTGCTCAGGTAAAATATCACCGGTTTGTCGACAAGCAATGCTCATATCAGATGGATCAGAAAAATCGAGATCAGCTTCAATATGACTAATATGACAGGTTACCCCAGGTATTTTAGGATCTTTCTTAGCCTCAATAACAACGTCTTTTGTGGTAAATAATCCCAAGCTCACTTTACCAACATCATCAGAACAGCCGGAGATAAAAAAAGTTGCCAAAAGTAAAAGTCGTTTATTCATTTTTAAAAATCGCTATTGTTGATTGACCTGTCGAAGAACGGCTTGCTCGATACATACCTTCAGTATTAAAAGGCATAGTAATGTTACCCTGTTTATCAATGACGACAACACCACCTGTACCACCCGCCTCTAAAAGTACTTTATTAATCACCGTATCCGCAGCTTCTTGAACGGAAATATTCTGATATTGCATGCGTGCGCATATATCCGCGGCAACATGATAACGAATAAAATATTCGCCGTGGCCAGTTGCAGACACAGCACAGCTGTTGTTATTTGCATATGTACCAGCACCAATAATCGGTGAATCTCCTATTCTGCCGAAGCGTTTAGCTGTCATACCACCTGTTGAAGTGCCTGCTGCTAAATTTCCCTGTTTATCAAGTGCAACAGCGCCAACCGTACCTACCTTATATTCAACATCCAGTTTTTGGTGTGCAGCTTGATAGTCTTTTAATTCACGTAACTGCTTTTGTAACTTCTCTTTTGCCTTTTGAAGTGATTTATAACGCCTTTCTGTATTAAAGTATTGATTATCAACAAGCGCTAAATTTTCTTGACGAGCAAAAGTTTCAGCCCCCTTGCCACTTAACATAACATGCACAGAATTATTCATAACAGACTGGGCTAAGGTGATAGGACTTTTAACCGTTTTAACACCACTAACAGCGCCAGCATTTAACGTTTTACCGTTCATAATCGACGCATCAAGCTCATGTTCTTCGTCATAAGTATAAACAGCGCCTCGACCAGCATTAAATAACGGAGAATCCTCCATAACCTTGATGGCAGCTATGATTGCTTGTTCACTCGACGCCCCTTTTTCTAGTAACGCGTAACCTTTATTAACCGCTTCAGCTAACTTGTTCTCATATTTTTCACGTATCGCAGGTGTCATTTTTTTCTGGCTAATTGCACCCGCTCCGCCATGTATCGCAATGGCAAAATTTACTTTCTCATCAGCATAGGAAAGCATACTAGATGCAGCAAAAATTGCAGCGGTCAAAAGGGTAAATAAAGACGTATTTTTCATAGGCTTATTATTATCATTTGGCATGGTTGAATGAATATAACAATACCTCGAGAAGAAGCAATGTTAAAGAGGTAATATCACCTCTTTAACATTAATCGCACCTTACCTAGCTACAGTGCGCAAATAATCTTATCCTCTAAACACTATTAGCTCTGATTAAAGTGGAAAGCGTTAAGTTTGTTACCATCTAAATCTCTAAAATATGCGGCGTAAAAGCCCCCTATATCTCTTGGTCCTGGAGCGCCTTCACATGTGGCCCCCAACGCTAACGCTTTTTTATAAAACGCATCTACTTGTTCATTAGAATTCATTTCTAACGCAACCATAACGCCATTGCCCACGGTTGCAGCGTCTTCATTATATGGCAACGTAATACTTAGCCCTGGCTTATCTGGTGCCGTAGCCCAAACGACAAACTTTTCTGTTTCCATAAAACGACTCGCATCTATTGTTTCAAGTAGCTCGTCATAAAAAGCAACAGCACGAGGAAGATCATTCGTGCCTAGCGTTACGTATCCGATCATGGTTGTTCTCCTTGTATAAATTGATTTAGCATTTCTTCTGTGAATTCTCGTTGCTCAAAACTTACCTGTTTTTGTGATTCCTTCTCTATCACTTTTTGATGCTCTTGATTAACTGTCGACATCGTGATCGTATTGTCATCAAGTTGATAAACCTGTTTCAAACTTTGATAGTAAAAATCTAAAATAATAAGCGCCTCTGTCTCTCCTTTATCAAAGGCTGCTTGATTGATCCTAGCAAGTCTGCGATAAATTTTGTTTTGTAGTTGTTTTAACTGCCAAACATAATAAACCTGAGAAAAGTATTCCGTTTGTCTGAGTCGATGTAAAACGCCACCACAAACGAAAAGCGCAAAAATAACGCCGGCAAGATTGTACCTAAAATTACTTGGTGCCTCTGCATCGCTTGCGAGTGTTACGTTAATATTATTGTCTGTAAACAGACTAATAAAAAGTGTTCCGAATAAGACCGACAGTAAGGTCAAGCTCACTATAAATCCAATAATAATGCGATTTAATCGTTGGCGATATAAGGTTTTTTCTATCTTTTGTAACTGCATATTAATCTACTAATGTAATTCCTGAAAATCTTGTTACTTTTGCATCTACGGCAGCGAACCAGCCTTCTTGATTGGCAACAAGGGATAAATGTTTCTTTGCTCTGGTGATACCTGTATATATAAGCTCACGTGATAATAACTGATTGTCTGCTACCTCTGGTAGCACTAATACAACGTTAGTAAACTCACTGCCCTGTGTCTTATGAATCGTCATCGCATAAACAGCTTCATAAGTAGGTAACCTCGATGGTATAAACTGTTTAAATTCACCAGCTTCAGCTTCAAAAAAAGCTACTAACTGACCATTCGAGTTCGGCCACATTATACCAATATCACCATTATACAAGCCCAAGCCATAGTCATTGGTTGTGATCATGATGGGTTTACCATGGTAATGCTCAGCAAATGCTTGTTGTTGGGGCAACGTATTGCGAATGCGTTCATCAATTGTTTGATTGATTTCGTTAACGCCTAATGGACCGACCCTCATTGCCGTTAAAATACGAAACTGAGATAACGCCTTGAATGCTTCTTCAATGGAGCAACATTGTGCAACTTGAGCGTAATAATCAACCGCTTGTTTGTATAATATTGCAATTTGCTCATGTGTAAAGTAAGACAACTCTGATGACTGCTGTATATCTTGTTGCTGAATAAAGCGCCAACTTTGTTCAGATTGGCCAGCGATTACCGCTTTGGCTAACTGCCCTATACCACCATCACCGGCAAAACGGCGGCTATAAGTGAGATAAGTAACATGATCAATAAAAGTCGTTTTATGTTTAGGGAGTGAACTAAATCCTGTAACACTACTCAAATAGTCTACGTTTTGTTGACTGTAGGAAGCCGAAAATAAAGGTGCAAGGTCTGTTAACAAACTTCCTGCTGCTACGGAAGGAAGTTGTTGAGCATCTCCAAGCATAATAACACGGCATGTTTGAGGAAGCGCACGTAATACACGTGACATCATTGGTAAATCAACCATCGACACTTCGTCAATCAATAAAACATCGATAGCTAACGGATTTTGTTCATCGTGCTTGAAATTTGGTGAATGCGGTATTACTCCTAGCAATCGATGTAAAGTTTGCGCTTTGCTCGGTATATTTTTGAGAACTTCAGGAGAAATATCACCTTGAAAGCTAGCAACAGCACTGACAATTGATTCTGATAATCGTTGCGCGGCTTTACCAGTAGGCGCCGTGAGCGTAATGGTTAATTCACTTTGATTAGAAAGCATCAAAATAGCGGCTAATAGCTTAGTAACGGTATATGTTTTGCCGGTTCCAGGCCCTCCAGCAATAATACTAAATGGTTTATTCAGTGCGTTAGCAACCGCAACTTTTTGCCAATCAATGTCAGGCAACTTTGCTACGTTTACATCACCACAAGGAAAAAGCGTATCTAGCGTTTGCTTAATTTCACTATGATCAGTAGATAGCAACGACGACTCCATCTTAGATGAATTTTCTAAATAATTAAGTACGCTTTGTTCGAAGCAATAATATCGACGCAGAAACAATGCCTGCTTACTATAAACAATCGGTAATGTTGTTGTTTCTATACGATCTAATGATGATAATAGTGCTTGTAATGTTGAGGTATTAGGGAATAAATAACCCTGATGTAAAATAACGCCTTGATTATCAGCTGACCTAAATAAACACTGACCTGCAACTTGTAATAAAGGTAAACAAGTATGGCCATTTCTAAGCGCTTGACTCAACGCTATAACAAGGTGAAATAATTGACTAACAGCTTCAATTGTGAGTCTTTCTTTCGCTTTACACCTTGAAATTAATAACGGAGTAAGTTGTGACGCAGTATAATAATCTATTGATTCAATACCGTATAATTGTGTTTTTGCGTGCTGTATAGAACTATAAGGTAACTTAACATCAACATTTTCAAGTTTAGCTTCATGTAACATGTTTAACCTACCTTGCTTTGTTCATTAATATTGCCAAATAAGTTATCAAGGTCGTTAAGTAACTGTTTGGTTAACTCTGTATAGAAAACGCCTGTTTTCTCCTGTTTTTGTTCCATACCACGTAAATACAAATAAAATACGCCTCCAAAATGTTGCTCAACATTATAATCTGGTAGTTGTCTCTTTAAGTAGCGATGCAACGCAACTGAATAAATCAAATACTGTAAATCATAGTGATGACGCTGAATATCATTGACTAGCGATGCACATTGGTAATCATTGAAACTATTACCTAAATGCGTTGATTTATAATCACAAACATAAAATTTACCTTGATGTTCGAAAACTAAATCTATAAAACCATGCATCATCCCTTTAAGGGCTTGATAGCCTGGTAGATAAAAATGACGACTTGTTGTCGCTATACCATATGCTTGGCATTGTTGTTTACGGTGTGCTAATAAGCAATTAGTTAATGCTTTCGTACTGGCATTTTTTAGCGGAAAATAAAACTCTACTTCTTTTAAACAACACGTATCTTTAATATTCGCCAATTTAAAAGGTTTTTCATGTTCATTAATGATTAACGGTGTTGATATTATCTCATTTAACCACTGATAAAGATCTTCCTGCTCGAAACCATCAGGTAAATTACCATATTTGCTTAATGGCCAATTGCAATCTACTGGCCAGTTTGGCTGTGAAAAATGCGCATTTTCCAGAATATCATGCAACAAGTTACCCGCTGCCGCCCCCTTAGTTAACGCAAACCTTAACTGCCCTTGATGATCTGATTTGTTTTGAGTTAAGGCTAGTGGAGTAACAACATTGGAATCATCATTTCGTTCTGGTTGTGACACACCCACATCCCGTATGTTTCGATTAAGCGCAGTAAAAGAGCTTAACCACCAATCACGTTCAATTTGCCCCGTAAAACAAGCGACTTCAGCATTCGCTATTACTTGTTTTGTTAGCTTATGATTAACAAGGGGAATTTGTTCAACCACTTCTAATGAAATTTCATCAGGCTGATCGGTTACCAATTGTTGAATACAATCCACTAAATTATCTTCACTGGTTAAACCTAGTGTTTTCCCCAATGGTGACAAATAAAACTTATCAAAGGGGGTTGCGAGTATATAACATCGCTGCTCTGCTCTAGTTATCGCTACATAAAGTAAGCGAATAGATTCTGCATAGGCTTCATCAGACATGGCAGTTAACGCTTTTTGATCCGCTGATAAACTTACCCGGTATTTGCCGTCTTCATCATGGTAGGAGACCGCTTGAATATTTTTGTTACCAAACTTAAGTGGATTTTTATGACGTGTACTAAACGGGATAAATACAACAGGGTACTCTAACCCTTTAGAGCCATGCTGCGTCACTATTTTAATGAGATTTTCTTCGCTTTCTAATCTTAATTCTGTTTCTTGTTCTGGAAGATCAAGCTTATATTGATGTTCAAACCAATACAGTAACTCTTCTGGTTGTCTAAGTTGTTGGCTTTTCGTTTGCAATAATTCGAACAGGTGCAATAAGTTGGTTAAACAACGCTCACTTTCCTGGCCATTAACAGCAATTAAGCTGTGCATCAGCTTAAGCGCCATGGTAACAAAGCCTTGTTTGAACCACGTTTCTTTTAACTGAGTAAACTGTTCTTTATAATTTTGCCATTGTGCGTCATCACCACGAATTTGATAATAGTCTTTGGCAGATATTGCTAATAATGGGCTTGCCATTGCGCGACAAAACTCGCGATCTTTTTCGCAATGTATTATCCCTTGTAACAACGGAATAAGATATTTAGCTTCTTCGCTATGCCAAAGGTTTGTACGATCACTAAGATAAACCGATGCTAACCCTGCATCATGCAAAGCTTGTTTTATTTCTTGGGCTTCAGCGCCATCACGCACAAGTAACGCAATGTCTTTTGCTACCAACGTATCGTCTTGAGACAATAACGCTGATATTTTTTGCGCACACCATAATGCCATTTGCTTTCTAAAAGGCTGAGCAACGGCCTTTTGATCTTCAGGTGGAAAATAGACAAATTTGAGTGCAGATTCAGTATCTTTAGCTTTTTTAGAGGCATTAGGAGAAGACGCTACTGGCGTATAAGTGATACCATAGCCAAAGACAGGCAAGGCTTTTGCAGTTAACGTATTACCATAGAATAGACGATTGTAACTGGTGATCATTGCTTTAGACGAACGCCAATTCGTATTCATTCGCCAACGGTAATGAGCATCTTTTCTAGCAGCCATATAAGTGAATATATCTCCACCTCGAAATCCATAAATCGCTTGCTTTGGATCACCTATCATAATTAACCCAGTTGTATCATTATGCTGATACAATGCGTTAAGAATACGGTATTGATCAAAGTCAGTATCTTGAAACTCATCTACGAGCGCAAAAGGGAATTGGTTACTTAAAGTAGCAATAAGTTGAGCAGCATTTTCGCCGTGTAAGGTATCTGCAAGCGTTTGTATCAAATCATCAAAGCTTAACTGTTTTTGTAACGCCTTTTGTTGCTCAACGCGTTGTGAAATTATGGTCAGCCCTGAAACTATGTGTTGCAATGCCGATAATTTACGAATATTGCTTAATAGATTATCTTTTGCTTTTTTAACGTTGTTCGCCTGTGCAAATATCTCTACCAACTGAGGTTTTACTTTTGAGCGGCTAAACCTTCTACCATCCATAAAGCTGACAGGCATTGTTTTTTGGCTATGTAGATGATCCTCGCTAGCTGCATTTAACCATTGAATTAGCTGATTATACTCTTCTTTTCTTGACGTTTTTTCCTTTCCAGATTTTACATCCACCAAGTGTTCAAATAAAAAAGGTTGATTTGCTATTAGCGCTTCAGATGCTTGTTTTGACAATTGACAAAACTGCGTTATTTCAGCTTTCGGATCATTAACTTCTAACTGGCCACGATGTCCAATAAGACTGACAAATTGCTGAGCAAACGCATCTGGGGTTAACCAAAACTCCGATACAAGCGAAAATGCCTTAGGATCAGCAACCGCTAGTTGTCGATACCAATCCTCTATGGCTTGCTGCTGAATATCTTGTTGTTGAGCTTCCAAGTTAGCATTAAACGCCGTTCCAGTAGCGAATGCGTGCTGAGACAGAACAGTTTTACAAAAGCCATGAATGGTGTAAATTGATGCTTCATCTAAAAATAATAAAGCACGCTTTAATTGCATACTTACTTGACGATCAGTAACACCAACTTCCTTAAGCTCTTTTGCTAAGGCAATAAAATAAGGATCTCGTGTAATTGCATCTTGCCAATGATTCAAAGCGTGGCGTAAAAAGTTATCAATTCTCGCCCTTATTTCTTCCGTAGCATCCTTAGTAAACGTCATCACGAGTATTTGTTGTACCGTAAGGCCCTTTACGAGCAATAGTCGCAAATAAATACGAGTAATATTAAACGTTTTACCTGTACCAGCACTTGCTTCTATAAGGTGTCTACCTTGCAGAGGCATGGTTTCAACCTCTAAAGGGAAAAATTCAACAAGTGACATTATTGTTTTTCCTTTGTAAAACGGGTGAAAATATCGTCATATACATGCATCAAAGGTTGAGTAAACTCATGGAAATCAGGACACTGTTGCCAAAAATAATGAATATAAGGATCTTGCCCGATACCACCACTATTACCGTCGCCTTGCCAAAGTTTTTCTAGTTGTGTCGCTTCAAATGATTTAGCACTCGCCATATTTAATGCAAATTCAGCATTAGTTAATTGTGGCGATATTTGCCCTTGATAAAAGTGTTCTAAAAACTGTTTAACATGCGAGAGTTCAACGCTACTCAATGTTACCATAATGTTTTTCTGCGCTTTGCTATCAAAAAAATAACCAACGCAACGAGTTGCATCTATCTGTTGTATTGGGTGATCTAACGCAGTTGATTGTTGAGCATGTTGTAACAATGCAGTTGAAAGGTACATCTGTAGGTAATCTTTAGCTTTTGGCGTACTTGCCCGTATAACAACCAATTTATTATTTGCAGTTGTTATGCGATGCTGTAGCTTTACGTTAACACCCTCCTGAGCTAAAGATATGGCTATTGACGTATACAAATCATGTTCAATAATTTCACTCGCCAACGACTGTTGGATATTTCGATATAAGGCTTCACTATCAGATAAGAGCTTCTCTATATCTTCATGGCCAGTTGATGAATCAGCAAACTTGCCAGATAACAACGCGTATCGTTGCCAATATGATAACACTTGTTGTTCAAAATCTTGGGTACGCTCTTGCTCAGGGTTCAATAACCCTTGTAGTGCATTTTGTTTGAGTAAATATTTACTCAAATGATCAGCGTCAAAAGGTTCGCTGTCTTCAAGCTCAAGTGCTTGTTGATCTAAATACAACGATAGCGACTGCTCTGCAAAATACTTACTTGGATGAGATAAAAACCGCAAGAGCTGTTTAACATCTAGCGTCAATTCATTTTCTCTTTGTAGCGCGATTATCAATGGCTCAACAGTGTTATCTCGAAGCTTTTCACATGCAGATACCTGTTGCCCCAATCTAAGCCAATTAGCATCAAAACTAGAAAGCTCGTGATTATAATTCGCTAAACTATACGGATGCATTGGTAACTGTCTGATGTCGTTAACTTGCTCATTAAAGCATTGCCAACCATAGCCTAGGTGCAAATACTCCAATAACTCATTCAATACTAAAGAAGGCTGCTTTTCTTTATTGTTTTTAATGTTTCTTCCTTGGTAGCTTAAATAAAGAGATTGACGCGCTGAAAGTAAGGCTTCCAAAAATAAGTACCTATCGTCGCCTCTGCGCGATCTGTCCCCTATTCTTGCATTGGTTTTAGCGAGTAAGTCAAAACCAAAAGGTGTCCTTATACGAGGAAAGTCTCCATCGTTGAGCCCAAGTACACAGATAATTTTAAAAGGAATACTGCGCATTGGTAACATCGAACAAAATGTTACTTGTCCGATCATAAATTGACGACCTGGATCTGGTTGACTAAAGTGCATTGTTAAAAATTCATTAACAATACTCAGTTCAATATCTTGCTCAAACTTAGCTTGTTCTGTAAATTGCAATAAACTATCAATTGCTTGAGAAATTATAGCAATACTGTCATCCCTTTCATCAAAGAAATCTCCCAACATAGTCGTTAACAAAACATGCCATTGTTTAGGAGATCTCGCTTGACTTAACGCACTTCTAAAAGCTTGCAAGCGTTCGATGATTTCCATCAATTGCCCTAGTAACAACGCATCTTGCCCTTCTACATCAGGTATAAGCAGCTTATCATCAAAAATAGTTTCAACATCACCAAATGCAAACCCTTCTAACAAACGAGCAAAGCCATATTGCCAGGTAAATTGTGGCGAAACGCCTTTGGTATTTAACACTTGAGATTTATGTTCAGCGTTTAATCCCCAGTGAATGGTCGCTTTATTCAGCCAAATTATCATTTTATCAATGTCTGAAGCTGTCAACTTAAAGCGAGATTGTAGTGCAGATAATTGTAGCCAAGAAACGATTTGGTTCACTTGAAACCGACTATCAGGTAAAGCAAGCATTTCACTAAACGCGATAACTAAAGGATCTGAGTCTTTCGCTACACGGTCTGCTATGGAGCATGGTAATGGTGGTACATCATTTGCGTAATCTTGCCAACCTTGAGCAAATACAGCATTTACATATGGCGCATAATCTTCTATTTGTGGACACATAACCAAGACATCTTTAGGTGTCATCGTTGGGTCTTGATTAAATTGGTGCAACAACCAATCATGTAATCCTTGTACTTCCCGTAAAGGACTATGAGCGCTAGTGATCACTATAGATTCATCTTTAACTTTTTCAGGTAATTGCCGCCGGTCGGTTAAGGTTAAAATATCGTGCTGTAACGATTGTAAAACGCTTGGTTTGGAGGAATTACCGCCAACATCGGTTTCAAAAGCATCAATACTTACTGTACTGTATTGTTGTAATAATGATAAAAATTCTCGGCCTTGTTGCCCCAAATTTGCAAGCAAAGGGTTTCCCACTGATTCGTTTAACTGATCTAAATTTTCAGTCCACCTATCAAGTTGGCGCATTGCCTGTTTTTCGCTAATTATATCACCCCAGTAATCAAAACAGGGATTCAGGTGGTAAAAATGAACTTGCGTATAATTGCTTACTTGTTCTAAAAACGACAGCCAAATAGGTGCCATTGCATTAATACCAAAAAAACTGATTCTTTTAGGTAATACATGTGATTTTTCAGCAAGCTGCCCTATTGCGTTTTCGACTAAAGCAATTGGGTCATAGGATTGTTCACGCGTCAATATTGCCCAAAGCTTTCGTTGCCAGCATTCTTCTTTGTGTAATGCTTCTTGGTTATCAAACGCTTGTGGCCTCTGGTTAACTTGCCATTGCGATAGCCAATCAGGTCTGTAAATTAAATATTGTTCAAACAAATCAGCGAGTTGGCAGGCCAGTTGATATCGTTTTAAATTATCAACCTTGTCACTGTTATTCCGCCAATATTGTGTAACTTCTAGAAAGTCTTGATCATCCGTTATTTCGTTGTCGTCTAGTAACTGATAGATGCGCCAACTTAACGCTTCACGGGTAAATGGATCCTGTTCAATCATATGCTTTGGTAAAACCAACGAACGCATTAATTTCCATAAAAATTGGGCGGGTAATGCATATTCATGATTGAAGCTAATGCCAGATAAGTCTGCCAAAGACATATTTAACCAATGCTGCATACCGGCATTTTGCACGATATATACATCTTTTGAAAAAATAGGAAGTGGAGATATTTCTTGTATTCTATTGGCCAATGCCAATAAATTTTCCGTCTTATTAGCAGGATAAAGGTATATCAAAGGGCATCCATTTAATCGTATTCTTTACAGAGAATTTAATCATATCGCTTCAAGAAACACTAGCAACGATTAACTGAATGCCCGATAAATATACTTGTTACCGTAAGTATTAACGTATGTCGTTCATAAGTATATGAGTAATAAACTTAATTTTTAGCAATTTATCGAATGAAATCTAAGTGTTTTTGATAAAAATCACCAACAATTGGTAATGCCGTGCGTTGCCCTATTAAGGCATGAAAAAGACCAACACACCATAACACCGCGACGCCCAAACATAATAACCATCCGACAAAAGGAACTAACGCTAATAATGCCCCAGTTAAGGTTAAGCCTAAAGAGTCACGTAGATGGAACTTAGCTAAGGCAGAACGATTATTACCATAAATAAAAGCGGCAATGACCCAGCCGATAATGGTTATATAAGATAATACTGACACAAGCTTAACCATGTCATACTTTAATCGACTATACGCTCGAAAATACATAACGTTACCTCTCATCGTCATCACAAAGTTAAACAAGATTCCTCGTTTAAACTTAATTCCCTTTATCAATAACCATAGAGAAAAATTGAGAATGCTTCAAACAACAACATGTAAATTGATTGTTAAAGTGATGTAAGTAATCAGGTAAGTACATTATTTTAAAGTTGATCTACGTAGGGTAAATAATTTAGATCGAATACTTATAGCAATAGGATGTTTTATAGCTAAATAATTTTTAAGCGTTGACGAAGAAAATTTACTCGTACAAAACAAAAAACGGGCGCCATTTAGCGCCCGCTTTATTAAAATCTTTTGTAATCTAATGATTAACCGTTTACACGCTCATTAGCAGCAGCTTTAAGACCAGTATTTGTAATACTTGCAAGGTTTGCTGATACAACTTTTTTTGATAATTTACCAATCATCATTGTGCCTGTTTCTGTAGCATTAGCTGTCGCAGCAAATTGTAATAAGTTTTTACCGTTACATTGAACAGTGTCAAATACGTTACGAATTTTAATACGATTTGATTTTAAGTATCTACGTAAGTCTGATTTAGCATCCGCAGCAACAAATTCGCATAAGTTTTGCGCAACAACGTTTGCTTTGGCTTGTGGTGCAACAAATAATGTAGCTAATGATAAAGAAGCAACGATTAGTAAGTTTTTCATGATTACCCTTTCTAAAGTATGTTAATAACTTTTAAGAAACCACAAGCATGAAAAGCTTTTGTAACACTTAGGTAGCCCCACTGTCATAGATAAATCCGTAGACTGGTGGCTTTGCGTAATACCCTTTCAAGTACCTTGCCGTTTCTAGTTGCGCGCATTGTATAGATATCAAACAAAATTACAAGTAAAACTTTGTTTCTTTTATGTTTCAATAATTCAATCTATCAACTCAACAGACAAATCGTTAAAATAGATCTTCATGATAAATACTCACCGGATATATAATGACTATAGAAATAGAAGTATCATCGCAACCCATCGAATTATACAAATTACTTAAAATTGCAAACTTAGTTAGCGGTGGTGGTGAAGCTAAAATAGTTATAATGGAAGGTTATGTTCAGCTTAACGGCGAAGTAGTAGTTCAGAAACGTAAAAAAGTTTATCATGAAGATATTGTCAGCTTTAATGGTGAAAATATCTTGTTGATCTGTCACCAAGCTCCAAAGATTCCCGAAAAACGAATAAAAAAAACCAAACAATTGCCTAAAGAAAAAAGCTCTGCACCTAGGCAAGTTAAAGGTGGTAGAAAGAAAATTAACTTCTAGCGTTGAAACTTTAACGACAAAAACACGTTTAATATTTAACTGATTAGAAAGATCACGTCTCAATATCTATACTCTTAAACATGAGTACTATAAATAACTTATGTCAATATAACGATCCGGAAGGTTACAAATGCAAAGCGCAGGCTGAACCTTCTGGGTATTGTTTTTGGCATGATAAAACAATAGATAAAACGCATGACAATATCCAAGACAAGTTAACGCAATATGTTCGTTCAGGAGGGTTGACGAGAGGTATTTGTTTGAAAGAAGCAAACTTAACAGGTATTGATTTAGTCAATCATCATCAAAAAGTTGGTTACGACTTTTCATATACAGATTTTTATCGCGCCAATTTATCGGGTGCACACTTATTTAACATCAATTTATCAAACGCCAGTTTAATGAAAGCTGACCTAAGCGACGCTAAATTAAATTGTGGCAACTTAACACGTTGCAACTTGCTTGGCGTTAAATGGAAAGGCTGTAAAATCGAAAATATCAATTTCGGTAAAAAACTGATGCAAGAAATTAATGCCAAGCAAGCACTAAAGGCCAATAAGCCATTGCTTGCGTTAGATTACTTTCAACAAGCAGAAGAAATATACCGGGATTTACGAAAACATGCCGAGCAAGAAGGTTTATTTAGCATTGGTGGTACACTAATCCAAAAAGAGCTCACCATGCGACGCTATCAAATGCCTAAGTATTCTTTTAAACGGATAGGTTCTAAAATAGTTGATTTGTTTTGTGGCTATGGCGAAGATCCGTTAAGAATAGTAGGTTTATCATTGATAATAATTTTTATTTGTGCACTTTGTTATACTTTCACTGGCTTAAATTTTCGCGGTGAAGTGCTTACCTTTGATGCAAGTAAAACAGCTATCGAAAACTTCTCTTTTTTTATCTCTTGTTTATATTATTCTGTTGTCACCTTCACAACACTGGGTTACGGTGATTTTACACCTGTAGGAATTTCAAGAGCGATTGCCGCAATTCAAGCTTTTACAGGCAGTTTTACAATCGCTTTATTCGTGGTTGTATTTGTAAAGAAAATGACGCGATAGAAAAAAACGAATCGCCAACCTTATTTAGTGCAATTTTCTCTTTTGCACATTCAGCGCCCCTGCTAGAATAGGGACATTAATCTATTCATGACAGAAACGGAAACACACATCCATGCGTACAAGCCAATATTTACTTTCAACATTGAAAGAAACGCCAGCGCACGCTGAAGTAATTAGCCATCAATTAATGTTACGTGCAGGTCTAGTACGTAATATTGCCTCTGGACTGTACACCTGGTTACCGACAGGTTTACGTGTTTTAAGAAAAGTTGAAAACATTGTTCGTGAAGAAATGGAAAAAGCCGGTGCTATCGAAACACTAATGCCAATGGTTCAACCGGCTGATTTATGGCAAGAATCTGGTCGCTGGGAAGATTACGGCCCTGAATTACTTCGACTACATGACCGTCATGAGCGCCCTTTTGTTTTAGGACCAACGCATGAAGAAGTTATTACAGCGATCGTGCGAAACGAAGTGAACAGTTATAAACAATTACCACTGAATGTTTTTCAAATTCAAACGAAATTTCGTGATGAGATACGTCCACGTTTTGGTGTTATGCGTGGTCGCGAATTCCTAATGAAAGACGCCTATTCATTTCACATTACTGAAGAGTGTTTGAAGAAAACTTATCAAACAATGTTTGAAGCATATTGCAAAATATTTGAGCGTTTAGGCTTAGATTTCCGCCCTGTTGTAGCAGATAATGGTTCCATTGGTGGTGAAGGATCTCATGAATTTCATGTACTCGCAGAATCAGGTGAAGACGACATAGTCTTTTCTGATAGCAGTGATTACGCCGCAAATATTGAAAAAGCAGAAGCCTTAGCACCAAGCGGTGAACGACCAGAAAGCACACAATCATTAACTGAAGTATCGACCCCAAATGCAAAATCAATCGATGATGTGGCTCAGCAATTAAAAGTTGATGCTAAACAAACAGTTAAAACCTTGCTTGTTTTAGGGCAATCAGAAGGCGAAAGTCAGCCTATTGTTGCTTTAGTGTTACGCGGTGATCATCAACTAAATGAGATCAAAGCCGAAAACTTGCCACAAATTGCTAGCCCGCTTACTTTTGCAAGCGAAGAGCAAATCAATCAAGCCGTGAAGTGCGAGGCAGGTTCTATTGGCCCCGTTGGACTATCAATACCTGTTATTGTTGATCATAGTGCCGCCCATTTAGCGGACTTTATTTGTGGTGCTAATAAAGATGGTTTTCACTTTACAGGTGTAAACTGGGATACAGACATCACTGACTATGACGTCGCTGATATTCGTAACGTTGTCGAGGGTGATCCAAGCCCATGTGGCAAAGGTAATATCGTTATTAAACGAGGAATTGAGGTGGGGCACATTTTCCAACTTGGTAATAAGTATGCCAAAGCGATGAATTGTGGCGTATTAACCGAATCTGGTAAGAACCAAACCTTAACAATGGGGTGTTATGGCATTGGCGTCTCTCGTATTGTAGCGGCCGCAATTGAACAGAACCACGACAAGTACGGGATTAAATGGCCAAAAGCGATAGCGCCTTTTCAGGCTGCAATCGTGCCTATGAACATGGCGAAATCAGAACGCGTAAAAGAAACCGCTGAAAACCTTTACAAACAGTTAAAAAATGTTGGTGTTGACGTATTATTTGATGATCGTAAAGAACGCCCTGGCGTAATGTTTGCTGATCATGAATTGATAGGTACACCGCTATTGTTGATTGTAGGTGAACGCAACTTAGATGAAAATAAAATCGAAGTTAAAAACCGCATCACAGGTGACAAGTCATTGATAAATATAAGTGACGTTTTAAGCCTATTTGAATAATAAGGCTTTCATAAATGGCTAAGGAAATATCCCTTAGCCATTTTTATATTAACTTTATATTTACATTTTATAGGGTGTGATACACTTTAGGTGTATCATTTTAATATGGAGTTTATATGAGAAACATTCTCGGTGCCCTATCCTTACTCATAGCACCACAGCTTTTGGCTGCAGATAACTTATTTACGTGGCGAGACGTTAGCGCTGATAAACAAGCTAACGCTGGTATAAGTACCAAGTATCAACAAGGTGAAAAGTTTTCAATTGATTCAACTGCCCTGTCTTCTTATAGTATCGGCGACAACTTTACGATTAATCTCAAAAACGGTGCAAGCTATCAGGCTATTGTCACCAACATCAAGAACAAAAAGCACACCAAACATATCATTGCCCATATAAAAACAGATCAGCAACAACTCCCTGTTGTTATTACTCAGGGTAAAAGCCAGTTTTTTATGCGAATAGTATCGCCAGAACAAACATGGGTTGCGCAAGGGAAGACGCACTCTGGTTGGTTAATTAATGAAAACGTTAAGCAGGTTGCGCCGCTTAATAATGATGTGAAAATCCCCAAACACCAAGTTACGAAAAACCAAGATGCACAGTTAAATAGATTAACAAATAGATCTGAGATCACAGCAAATAACGCTGATTTTGTAAGTAAACCAAACAAAAGTGCGAGTAACGAATCTGATATTGCCAATGTTGATGTACTGTTTGTTTATGCTATACCGCAAGATTTTATTGACAGCGAATATAATGGCGACGTGCTAACTCGTATTCAACACCTTATCGAAGTAACAAATCAAATATATGTTGATAGTAACGTCAACCTAACTGTTTCTGCCGCAGATATTATTTCTGTCGACTATCCATCTGATTTAGACTCTGATGCCGCATTGGACGATATCACATTTAATGATCATGCAGCTTTCAGTGATATTAAAAACTTACGCTATGAAAAAGGTGCAGACATGGTCGCGTTGTTGCGCCCATATGTTGATGGCGATTCTGCTTGTGGACTTGCCTGGGGAAATGCATCAATCACGACCTCAATAAATTACATGTATAGCCATACAAGTATAGACTGTGGGGACTATGTATTAGCGCATGAATTAGGGCATAATATGGGGCTTGCCCATTCTCGAGCACAAGGAGATACAGGATATACGTTTCCATTCGCGCTCGGCCATCGCGTAGCTGATCCTGAAAATGGTTTTTCTTCTGTTATGGCATATGCTGTTAACAATGCAAGTAAAGTATATAAATTTTCAAACCCAGAGATTCTTTGTACTGAGTTACCATGCGGTGTCGATAGAAATGATCCCATTAATGGTGCAGATGCTCGATTTGCCCTTAACCAAGTAAATAGTGACCTAGCAAATTTATATACACAAGATCCGAACCTGATATTATCGAGTGATGCGTTATCAAATATATCGGATGACAATTTAAAAAGCTGCTTAAGCAACTTAGTAAACAACAACAATATAAAGTATGCTGGACAAGTAACTAACGTATATTGCGCTTATAGTAATATTGATTCATTAACTGGCATTGAAAACTTTCCAAATATCGTAAGTTTAGTTGTAAACAACAATAATATAAGTGACATTACATCGCTATCTCACTTAACTAAACTATCTATTGTCTATCTTGACAGTAACGCTATCAGTAATATTTCACCGTTGTCATCACTAACATCGTTAACGCAAGTTTATTTAGATCATAATAACATTACCGATATTTCGGCACTAACCGCAAGTGACAACCTGCAAATGCTTTGGATGAGCGATAATAATATTGAGGATATTGCTGCATTATCAAACAAGCAATCGTTGCGCTTTATTTACGCATCTGACAATAACATTAAATCTTTAGAGCCGTTGAAAAACGCTGATGCTCTAGCACAACTCTATGTAAGCGCTAATGAAATTAGCGATGTGTCTCCACTTAGTAATCTACCGGTGTTAAAAACACTAAATTTGGGCTCAAATCAAATTAATGATATATCCTCGTTAACTAACCTACCTAAATTAGAAACGCTGTCGCTTTACTACAATCAACTTTCAAATGTTGATGCTTTATTTGCGCTTAAATCATTAGTAGATTTAGAATTGGATGGCAACCAAATAACGATCTTACCTAATTCAGGCCAATTACCCAAATTAGCAAAACTTGCCATAGATGATAACGATATTCAGGATATTTCGTTATTAAATGCTTTTACATCGTTAGTAACATTAGAAATTCGTGGTAATAATATTACCGATATATCACCAATTCAAAGCTTATCAGGCCTAACAAGTTTATATGCAGATAGAAATCCAATAACGGTATTACCAGAATTATCAAATTTAACAAATATAAAAACATTTTCTTTATATAATACAGCGATTAATTCGCTTGAATTTGTAAAACAACTACCGGCGCTAACCTCTTTAAATATCGGCAATACCAATGTTATTGATATAACACCTCTTAAAAATGCTTACTTTTTAAACAATTTCGATTTAAGCAATACAGATATCAGTGACATAAGTGCCATATTTGAACTTCATAACACATGGCAAGTTGTTAACTTTTCAGGCGTTAACGAAATCAAATGTTGGCAACAAGACTATGTTAAAAACTATCTAACGGTTATTACCTTTACGGCTTCAGCTAATTGTAGTTCAACAGAGGACACGCAAGATTTTGACGGTGATGGTGTATCTAATAGAAATGAAATAGATAGCGGCAGCTATCCAATTTACCATAACAATGAACCAGGAAATGTACATTTTCAATTTAGCAGTGCCGTGCTCAATGAAGACGCGAGCCCAACAAGAATTAACGTGATCCGTTCACAAGGCGGAAAAGGTTTTTTGAGTGTTGATATTGTTACCAATTCTGGAACAGCGATTGCTGGAAGTGATTACGTAGGTATAACTCAAACCTTAGATTTTGCTGAAAATGAGTTTTTCAAGACGTTAAATTTACGTGCCGTCGATGACGACAGCTATGATGACGGCAAATCGTTTAGCATCACCCTAAAAAATGTATTAAATGGTACCGTAGGTTCTCCTGATACAATTGATGTCACGATGAAAGACAACGATCAAGCAAATATTGCATGGCTACAAAGTAATATTGAAGTATTAGAGAATGCTGGCTTTTTAACTTTAACATTGCAACGCCCTGAGAAAGCAGAAAATGCTGCATCGGTTAAAGTTGGCTATACGGACTATAGCGCAATAAATGGTGAACATTATCAGTTTACCGAGCAAACCATTTCCTTTGCTGACGGTGAATATAGTAAGGATATTAATATTGAATTGGTGAATGATGATGTTTATTCAGGAGACAAAACCTTTTATTTAACATTGACCGACGCTGTCGGCGCAGTTGTAACCAGCGAGGACAAGCTATTAACGATTACCATAGTGGATGATGAGCAACCTGCCAAAGGTTCAGTGTCGCTATCAAGCTCTACTGCGTCTGTAAACGAGAATACCAGTGAAGTATCACTAATATTAATTCGTGAAAATGGCTCATATGGTGAATTAAACGTAGCGTATCAAACCCTAGATGGAACAGCATTAAGCGGCAGTGACTACACATCTAAAAATGGTACAGTAATTTTTGCAGATGGCGAGATAGAAAAAAGTATCACTATTAGCATTATTGACGATAACGTTGATGAAAGTAACGAAAATTTTTCCGTTACGATCTCTTCAGATAACGAAGGCGTGATAGGCACAACAAATACAACCACGATTACGATACTAGATAACGATTCAACTGCTACGCCTCCTTCTTCAAGCGGAGGAGGAAGCGGTGGAGGTACGTTATGGTATCTCCTAACTTTACTTACTATGAGTATGTTATTAAAACGCAAGACGATAAAATAACGTATAAAAAACGCCACGATAATGTGGCGTTTTTTTACATAAGCGCTATAGCAACAATACTCAGTTTTTAATGCTCTACTAATTCCTTTTTAGATTCAAAACTTAGCACGAGTTTATCTTTCTTCACGCCTACTTTAGCAACGCCACCTTGTACAAGCTCACCAAACAATAGTTCATTAGCAAGTGGCTTTTTAAGATGCTCTTGAATAATTCTTGCCATAGGTCGTGCGCCCATCGTTTTATCATATCCATTGGTAGCAAGCCATTTTTTCGCGTCTTTCGTTAACTCTAAAGAAACCCCTTTATCATCTAATTGCGCCTGTAATTCAACGATAAACTTATCAACAACTTGTTGAATTACAATATCATCAAGGTGATTAAACCAAATGATATTGTCTAATCGATTCCTAAACTCTGGCGAAAAGACTTTATTAATTTCGTTTAACGCATCAACACTATGATCTTGTTGTTTAAAACCGATAGATTGACGAGTCGTTTCAGCTACACCTGCGTTTGTAGTCAACACTAAGGTAATATTTCTAAAGTCAGCTTTACGGCCATTATTGTCTGTTAACGTACCATGATCCATTACCTGCAATAATATATTGTAAACATCAGGGTGAGCTTTTTCTATTTCATCAAGTAAAACGACAGCATGAGGATGTTTAATAACCGCATCTGTTAATAACCCACCTTGTTCATAACCAACATACCCCGGTGGCGCCCCAATTAACCTACTTACGGCGTGTTTTTCCATGTATTCAGACATATCATAACGTAATAGTTCTACACCTAGTATTTTTGAAAGTTGCTGAGTGACTTCTGTTTTACCAACACCAGTTGGTCCTGCAAATAGGAAAGAGCCTATTGGCTTATTCTCTTGACCTAGTCCTGCACGAGACAGGCGAATAACAGATGTGAGTTCATCAATTGCATGATCTTGACCAAACACGACCAGTTTTAAATTTCTATCTAACGTATGAAGGCTGTCCTTTTCAGATGACGATACTGATTTTTCAGGTATTCGCGCAATTTTTGCAACAATGGTTTCAATATCGCCATCATTAATGACTTTCTTACGCTTAGAGCTTGCTAGAAGCTGTTGCTTAGCTCCTGCTTCATCAATAACATCAATGGCCTTGTCCGGTAAAAAGCGTTCGTTTATATATTTTGCTGACAGCTGGGCAGCGGCCCGTAACGCTTTGTTCGTGTACCGAATACCATGGTGAGACTCGTATTTTTCTTTCAAGCCTTGTAAAATTTTTGTTGTATCGTCAACGCTAGGCTCAACAATATCTATTTTTTGAAATCTACGTGCAAGCGCACGATCTTTTTCAAATATACTTTGATATTCTTGATAAGTCGTCGAACCTAAGCAACGTAGTTTACCTGAAGAAAGTAGCGGCTTAATTAAATTGGAAGCGTCCATCATACCGCCCGATGCAGCACCGGCACCAATAATCGTATGAATTTCATCAACAAATAAAATTGCATTACCTTCTTTTTCCAATTCTTTTAACAGTGCTTTAAATCGTTTTTCAAAATCACCTCGGTACTTAGTACCCGCTAATAAAGCACCAAGATCCAAAGAATAGATCGTCGTATCAGCTAAAAATTCAGGCACTTTTTCTGAGACAATAAGGTTAGCAAGCCCTTCTGCTATTGCTGTTTTACCAACGCCTGCTTCTCCAACAAATAAAGGGTTATTTTTACGGCGACGCCCAAGTACCTGTAATGTTCTTTCTAATTCACTTGCCCTGCCTATAAGCGGATCAATTCTGCCGCTTTTAGCTTGCTCATTTAAGTTAGTGGCAAAGTTCTCTACCGTTCTTGGCTCTTCTTCTTGTTGTCCAAGCTCTTCATGAGGTTTAGTGCTTTGTTGACCATCGACCTTGGCAATACCATGTGAAATATAGTTAACGATATCTAAACGATTAATGTCTGATTTTTTAAGAAAATAAGCAGCTTGCGATTCTTGTTCACTAAAAATAGCAACCAAAACGTTAGAACCATTAACTTCACTTTTTCCTGAAGATTGCACGTGAAATACAGCGCGTTGTAAAACACGTTGAAACCCTAAAGTAGGTTGTGTTTCTCTCTCCTCTTCCCCTTCAGGAATTACAGGCGTTGTCTCTGATATAAAATCGAGTAATTCTTGTCTAAGTTTCGTCATATCTGCACCGCAAGCCTTCAATGCTTGTAATGATGACGGATTATCCAACAGCGCCAACAGCAAGTGTTCTACCGTCATAAACTCATGACGAGATTCCTTCGCTTGACGGAAGGCCATATTTAACGAAATTTCTAAATCTTTATTTAACATCGGCTACTCCACTTCAACACTACGCAAAATCACGCTTTTTCCATAGTACACATCAATGGATGTTGATTTTCCATTGCATAATCGCATACTAAACTGACTTTGGTTTCTGCTACATCTGCAGTAAATGTGCCACAACGACCCTTTCCTTTGTAATGAACTTCAAGCATAACATCGGTTGCTTTCTCTTCGTTCATGCCAAAAAACTTTCTTAAAACGTCGATAACAAAATCCATCGGCGTGTAATCATCATTTAATAGCACCACGGTATACATAGGTGGTTTTTGGTACTGTTCTACAACCTCGTCTTCTAACAACTCTTGGTTGTCGAATATTTCTTTCCAATTACTCATACTTTTATATTAGTCTGTGGTAGAAAAATTTGCTTTAACATTTTTGTTAAAAATTAAAAATAAAACGTTAATTAGTTGTGAAATATACTTGACTAATTTATTTTATTATCTACGATTTAATTAGTGACTAAATTTTAGTCACTAATTAGTGTTTTAGTGTTTCTGGGGAAGCATACCTAATTACCGATGAATTTAGAAGGAAGTAGATGTATGGCTCACGGTAAAGTTAAGTGGTTTAATAACGCAAAAGGTTTCGGTTTTATTCGCCCTGATGATGGTGGCGAAGACATTTTTGCACACTATTCCACAATTGAAATGGACGGCTATCGTACATTAAAAGCAGGTCAAGATGTTGATTACGAACTAAATGCAGGGCCTAAGGGTCATCATGCATCGGTAATCAAGCCATCTGATTTAGATGATATTAGCGAATAGTAATATCTGTAATAAAAAAACACAGCAATTGCTGTGTTTTTTTATGGCCAATTTATTCGCCACTAGTTCATATGTTCTAAAATACAATCACCAAAACCCGAACTCGTTAAAATAGTGCTGTCAGCGATCTTATTAGCAAGGTCATAGGTGACGGTTTTCGCACTTATGGCTCCCCTCATGCCAGTAACAATATAATTTGCTGCTTCATGCCATCCAATATGCCTTAACATTAACACCGAGGCTAATAGTAATGAACTAGGGTTGACCTTATTCAATCCAGCATATTTTTGTGCCGTTCCGTGTGTTGCTTCAAAAATAGCACTTTCTTTACTCAAGTAACATGCAGGCGTAATACCTATAGTATTACTTATCGTTGACAGTAAACTTCGTAGACTTGAACCATAAGCAAATGGTGCAACTAACACCTGATACTCAGCAGGATTAGAAATAAGTTGTTGTATTAATGATTCAATACTTAAATCTTTAATCGTAATTTCTTTGCCGGTTATAGGGTTTTTAATATTTACCCATGGACCACCGTTTATCTCTCGTCCGTCAAATGAAGCCTTCGTTAGGTGATAGCCCCATTTACAGATAGCGTCGCTAAACTGTGCTGTATCTCCACCATCATGTACAATTGCAACGCTGGTTTTATCTTGGGTAATTGCATGCTCTATCGCACGAGTTAATAATTGCTCTACATCCAACTTATTAATAGAAATAGTGCTTGCATAGGTTTCTTCTTCATTTTCAATCGTCATATTCTTTGTAGACACCACCGAAGGTTCTGACTGAAAAATTGCGATATCAATGAGTTGCTGATGATTAATACACTTGGGTAAACCATCAAAACACTGGAATGTATTTAGGCAATGTTTAACATCAAGCTGTTCTCGTAGTTGAATACTTAAAGATTGCAGCCCACTTCCAATAGGCGCATCTAAAGGTCCTTTAATACCAACTTTATATCGTTTAAAAGCTGTTACGGTTTCTTCAGGTAGCCAAATATCATCGTTGTAGTGCTCTATAGCGGCTGCACCTGCATATGTTTCTAGCCATGCAATCTTTTTGTCTCCGCCATAAGCTTTCATAACAGCAGCATCAACGACCTTTAGCATTACTGGTGTAATATCTACACCGATACCATCACCAACAATATATGGAATGATCGGGAAGTTAGGCACTACGAGTGCTCCTTGACTATTTATAGAAATTTCTTGCCCTTGTACAGGGGGTATTATTGCTGTTGTCATTTCACTTTCCTCGTCGCTAAATATGCTAAGTGGTATGACCTTTAAGCTAAACGAGTTAACGTTTTTTCTCTAATATAGAATCAGTGATGTTCAATATAACGTAAGTAAATAATGGGTTAATTTTAATTGATAAACGATATGAAAATGTATTAGTTGAGACCCTTACACACTAAAAATGATACTGAAACGATAAACTAAATGAGCGACCAAAAATTGGTCGCGCGTAATAATAAGTAGACGATGTTAATTCATGGTTAGTACGAGGATTGCCTTCAGTTAAACCATAAGAATTGAATATATTGTTACCCACTAAATTAACGGCGAACTGCGGAGAAATCTGCCATTTAATATTCATATCAACATATTGAAACTTTGGCAATTTACGTTTATTTGCGATATCTGAATAACGATCGCCTATATAATGATAACGAATTGCCATGTTGATATTTTCAATATCAAATACAGTCTCCAACCTAAGTTGTAGTTCAGGTGTTCTAGTTATCTGATTATGATTATAAATACTTTCTTCAAAGCGTTGTGAAATATTACTAAAACGAGCTCGTTGCCAAACACTAGTGCCCTTAACTGTAAGAATTTTGTTTAATTGGTGGAAAAATTCTAGTTCGACGCCTATTGTTTCCGTATTCATAAACACTGTTTCAGACGCAGACTTTCCTCGATAGACATTGACCAATAAGGGATCAAACTTTGTTTTAAACAATATTGCGGTGATAAGTGAATTATTTTGATCATATCTAAACCCTAACTCACTGAAAGTAAGCCTTACTGGCTGTTCAAATGAAAGTGTATCAGGCACATTATCGACATAGTCTGACCAACCTATAGCGTTTCCAAAACTTGTCACTCTTGGCATTTCGAACGCATCAGCAGTATTCGCAAATAAAGCAATATGTTCATTTGGCGTATAATTCACACCAATATTCCAAGCCGACTCCTTGAATTTTTTCTTCCGTGAAAACTGATAATTAGAAATATACCTGATCGGTAAAGAGTGTTCTTCAAAATAGAGTTTGTCAGTACTTGCGGTTGACTCTAATAATAAATTTTCTAGTCGTATGCCAACATCAAACGTCAACATATCTAAAACGTTAGCGCTAAGCTGCCCATATAGAGAATGCGATTCTACGAAACCTTTTCCATCAATGTAAGCAGGACCTAATGATGAAAGTTGGCCTTCTTCTGTCATTTTAGCTACCTCATCGCCCACTTTATTTAGCCCGATAATATCGAATCTTTGAGGTTGGTGTTTCACATCAATTAAGTATTGTCCAAGCCACTTATCAAAAGGTAATGATGTATATTTACTACGTGCAAAATAATGCCCTAAACTACCGCTTAACACGTCATAATCAAAGGACATATTACCATTACTGAACCACTGATATTGTTGATAATTTGAATATAATGGGTAGGCAATTGAAAAAAGTTTTGTACTATCGCTTTGAACTTGAAAGTTATCATTGACGCTTTTTAAAATTGCTTCAGTAGCGCCAACCGCTTTGTTTTGATTAAGGAAACCTAGAACCTCTGGTGATGATAGGTACTCATTTGCAGTGAAAATAGTATTGTTATCCAAGTTGATCATTGCAAGCATGTCATTTTGCATATCCGAATAACGTACTTTATAAGAAAACCGCCAATTTTCATTTACGTCGTGATGACCAAATATGCCTAATGACGTCATGTTAGTTTGTTGTCCATCTCGAATATCATAGTCTTCAATGACATTTGACTGTTCAATAGGTGGCGTAAAAGTCAACTTAGAAAAATATCGGCTTAACATAGTACCATGCGTAGCAGATAGGTGTTTGACGGCTTTAGGTGATTTTTCGCCAGTAAAAACGATTGGAGAATAAAAAGTAGTTTTATCATTTAGCACTTTTGCAATGACACTAATGCTAGTATCTTTTTTTTGATAGTTACTGACAATTTTCAATTGACCGCCATTGTCAGCAGTAAAACCTGGTTCTCGTATACCATCGCTTTTACGGTAAAAGCCTCCAAATGCTATGTGCCAACTATCGCTGATTTTTTCTACGATTCTTAGATCTACACGTGTTGACTTGTGATCAACCCCTTGTTTCAACACTATTTCATTGTCCTGAGAAGTCGTTCCATCTTCTGAAATAAAGTTCACTACGGCTGCAGGCCCATTTACACTAAGAATACCACTGTTACCGCCTCGAATAGTTTCAACGGAGCTTGTCATAATATCTTGACGTTGAAAAAAATCGACCCATATCCCATCGTAGCTAATAGGTAAACCATCCTCCATAACGCTTATAAATCTATAGCCTTCGCCTCCTCTAAGGCCCCTAGGGGCAACATTATTATTTGCTTCACCTCCAGAGTCTTCTACCCAAAAGCCAGGCACATGCTTCAACATATCAGCACTATTGGGTTGCCCTTGATCAATGAAGGTCGATTTATTATAAGCAGTTACAGCACTTGAGCTTCTCAAAATAGACTTGGCTTTATGTGTAAACCCTGTAACGAGTATCCGTTCATAACTTTCTTTGTTTATAGCTTGTGATTGCTTAGATGTTTTCGCTTGCACATAAACAAGTAAACTACCGTTTTTTGATAAACGATATTGAAAGTGAGTATCTTTAAACAGTTTATCCAAAACCTCTGTCAGACTGCATAAACAAGTCAAGGTAACATATTGTTGAGAATACTCCCCAGATTGCATTATTAATTGAGTATTATTTAACTTTGCAATTTCAATTAATGCCTGTTCGATACTTTCGTCAATAAATTGATAATTGTGTAGCGAAGTAACTGACATACTTCTAACATTAAATGATTGCATAAGTAATACGATCAAAAAGAGCCAGTATATTGGATATCTGGCTTGGTAGTGTATTGTTTGAATATTGTCCTTCAGAGTTTTCATTTTTATTATTAGGACATTAAGGTCATTCCCTCTTTGTCATCACCTTAGTATCGCCATATTGTTGAATATCTAATGGAAAAATATCTGGAAGATCTGCGAACCATTCTTCAATCCTTTCAAGCTTAATATTGCCTGTAAACCGCATGTCTGCCACACTTTTGTCTTGAATGTAAATATGTAAGGGTACATAACGGCTTATATCGTACACAACAGAGGACAGTGCCACATTTACATAGCTTAAACGGCCTTTTTGCCACCCCATTTGTGTACTATTGGTATGTCGACTTACATCGGACATACTGCCATTTTGATTAACAGAAATACCCTGTCCTGCTGTTAAAATTTTCTTCGATAAATTACTGTTTGCAATAGATGCAACTTTAACAGTGCCTTCTAAAACTTGTACGTGCATGTCACCTTGCGATTCTTTAACATTAAATGCGGTTCCTAAAGCTTGCGCAATTCGACCTTTGTAGGTAACAACAAAAGGTTTTATTTTATTTTTACTGACAGTAAAAAGCGCTTCGCCTTTAAGTAACTCAATGCTTCTTTTTGTCTCGGTATAATTTACCGAAATAGCGCTTCCTGACGCTATTGCAATAGTAGAGTCATCGCTTAATCTCACTATTCTCGACTCACCTATTGGAGTCGTATAATATTCAGGTTTATTAACAGTAGTTACTTTTTGTGTAAGTTCACCTTTTTGTAGAACTGGGGATAGTTCTATGAATGTAAAAGCCACAATTAATAACACGCAACTGGCAAAAGCAACTGGCCAACTAAAACGCGAATATAACCTTTGAATTATCGGCGTTTTATCTGTTAAAGCTTCTATTCGTTCGTGAGGTTGCAATAGATCACTTTCCGTTAAAAGAGCAGCCTCAGACCAAGCTAGTTTCATATCATGGTAAATGTTTTTGTGGCGCTCATCTTGATCTAACCAACACTTCAGCGCTTCGGTATTTTCTTTTGTAGGCGATTCTTCAAGCAATAATAGCCACTTAGCAGCAGCTTCTTCAACATGTAGTTGTTGCGCTTTATCGGTCGTTACATTGTTCATTTGTTTTCTCATGTTTGATCGGTTCTACGAGTTCACTGCTATATGTTGGTAACAACTTCTCACTGCCTGTAAGACATACTTACGTACCATACTCTCAGATATTTGCATTATTTCAGCAATTTCTCGATATTCCATACCCTTAATTTTATATAATACAAATGCTTGTCTACATTTTAACGGTAATTTACGAAGTGACTCTTTTACCAAGGTTAGCGCATGTTGGTGTTCTATTGACCTTTCAGGTGATGTGTAATGAATACCCTGTGAAATCTGATTGTTGTCTGCTTCGACAGGATTTCTGGTTTGCCTTCTAAGCTTGTCGATAGACAAATTAGTCGCTATTTTATATAAGTACGCTTGTATATAATTACTAATTCCGTTGCTTTCTAGACCCAGTAATTTAACAAATGCTTCCTGTGCAATATCTTCTGCTTCTTTATGCGACAAACCTTTTTTCACAATGTGATGTATCAATCGTTTGTAGTGGTCAACATAAAGCGCTTTAATTCGCGCTTTATATTTTTCATCTTGTGACGACTGTTCGATTTTCCTTAATGTATTAGTCATTTAACAAATTACTTTCTCGAAGTTACCCTATAGTAACAGTAACGAACGAGTTATTGTTTTTGGGAATAAATAATTTAAAATTCTAAAATACTGCTATTTCATCTATGTATAATGGTAAAAGTGGTATTTGAGCATCTAGAGATTGTTTTTTGTTTACTGCTACGACTCTTAAATACTGTGTAGCGATTGTCGTAAATGTAATATCAATGACGGGGCCATGAATATCATTGTTACTTAGCATTTTAATCAATTGCCAATTAATCCCATCAACAGAGCTATGTATTTCAACACTTTCTGGAGGCACCAGTTGTCTATGCCTGCCTGCATCGATACCAAAAACAACACGGAAAACTTGCGTTATCTCTTCAAAGTTAATGACAGCATCTAAGTTTTTTGCTTCAAAAATAGTATATTTATTAACATCATAATATTGATCAAACGCGAAAATACCGTCATTAATTCGATGTGCAGTATTCTCAACAGGTGCATATTTAAAACTGATCGGCTTATTAATCGCTTTATGCGGTGCGACTGTTAAATGTACTGATTTTGAACGTTCACCTTTGTTTCTAGTGTGTGCTTTAATCGTGTGTAAACGAGCACCACTGACATCAATAGTCTGTACGTTAGCGTATGTTCGACTATTGTTCGTATTGTTGTCATGTTCGATAACCAATTGCCTTTCTTTGTTAAGTTGAGCAAAAGACACCGATACTTGCTTTGTAGTAGCGTTCACCTTTTTAACCCAAGGGACTAAATAAGATTTACTGCTATTAATTCCCATTGCGTGATAACGATCAGATAGCGCTGCTAACTGTTCATTAAATCGAGCCCAGCTTTTATTAGTAGACCATGCAACCTCTGCAAGTGCAGCTAATCTTGGAAAGATCATATACTGCGCATGTTGCTCTGTTTTTATATATTCTGTCCATAGTGCGCCTTGAACGCCGATTATATTTTGGCGCTGCTCAGGTGTTAACTGTTCAGGCATTACATTAAATTGATAAACCTTCTCTATCGGCAAGAAACCATGAATTGCTTTAGGTTCGTCAATAGAACGAGATTGATATGCGTCAAAATAAGTGAACTGATAAGGTGTCATTACTACTTTGTTACCGCGTTTAGCTGCTTCTATACCTCCTTCAGTTCCGCGCCAAGAAGTGATAAGCGCTGTGTTTGGTGCGCCTCCTTCTAAAATCTCATCCCAGCCAACGGCTACTTTATCTAGCTCGGTTAAAATATTCGTTACTCTGTGAATAAAATAGCTTTGCAATTGTTCGCCCGACGTAATATTCAACGTTCGCATTAGCTTTTGCACTGAATTACTTTCTAACCATTGTTTTTTAATCACTTCGTCGCCGCCGATATGAATATACTTACTAGGGAAAAGACTCGCTACTTCCTGAAATACATCAGCTAAAAAATTCATTGTTTTCTCTGTTGGACAAAGTACCTGTTCGAAGATACCAAAATGACTTTCAACGCTAATATTATTACCATGACAGGAAAATTCGGGATAGGCAGCAAGTATCGCCGTTGAATGTCCAGGAACATCAATTTCTGGAATTACCTCAACATGCCTGATCGCTGCGTATTCAACAATTTCTTTAATTTGGGCTTGTGTATAGAAGCCACGATGCGGTAAATCATCGTATAAAGGTTGATAGTCGTATGTATGTCCTACAACGGTTTTATTACGCGCGCTTCCAATAGAAGTTAATCTAGGAAACGATTTAATCTCAATTCGCCAACCTTGATCATCCGTTAAGTGCCATTGAAACTTGTTAAACTTATGATGTGATAACCAATCAATGTATCGCTTTACAAAGTCAACGTCATAAAAATGTCTACTGACATCTAAATGCATGCCACGATATTGATGGGCGGGTTTATCTTTAATAATAACGTTAGGGATCAACCAAGCAGACCGATTAATAGGTGTTTTTGTTTCAATGTCAGCGTCTAATAATTGCCTCAATGTTTGGCTTGCGTAGAAGAGCCCTTTGGGGGTACTCGCTTTTAGCAAAACAATGTTGTCAGTTACATCAATGGTGTAGCCTTCAAGGTGGCTAATTGTTTTATCTATAACAAAACGCAATTGGTTTTTCTTAGGGGTTTCTGACAGTGGAAATAAGTACCCAGTTGTTGGCTGAACTTCTTGAGAAAAGAGCATTGCAGTTGCATGTGCCCCTTTCTCATTAACATAAATACTCGTACGACTATTTAAGCTAAAGTGGCCTGATTGCCAACGAACTTCCTCAGGGTATGGGAATAGTACAGGTAACTTATGCTGTGCAGCAAACGCTGGACTTTTAAAAATAATGAAAATTAACGCAATTAGATATTTCACAATTTATTCCTAAAATAAAAAGCCCGCAGTTACCTGCGGGGGCAATAAAAATAATGGGCGTTGAAAAATAATAACAACGCATCTATGCCTTAAACGTGTGTAAAGTTAGAAATTAATAGTGACAGAAGCTGTTAATGTTCGGCCAAGAATGGGACGCGCGTAATAATACTCGTAACCGGCCTGCTCATCATTAATCGCTCTGGGGTTTCCTTCGGTAAGGCCAATCTCGTCAGTTAAATTGGTTGCTTTAACATGTAAATTAACATTATCTGAAAACGCATAGTTAACACCCGCATCAAATGTAGTGTACGCGGGTAGTTCAAATTGATTTTGACCATCAGAAAAACGATCGCCAATATGATGTACCGTCAGATAAGCATTACCATTATCAAAATAATAGGTTGGCGTTACTCGTAACTGTATTTTTGGTGTGCGCTTAACTTGATTTCCTTCCCAACTTGAAAAGTTACCGGTAAACCCTTCCATTTCTGGTCTTTGCACTACACCCGCAACTTCAACATTTATATTGCTTGTAGGGCGCCAGCTTACTTCATACTCTATACCTTTTGTGACCGTATCTATAGTTTGATTGGCAACAGTGCCATCAGCCCCCGTAAAATTACGCTCCGTTAAATCTTTAAATTTAGTATTAAATAGCGTAATTGACGTACCAAAATCTTGGCTAGCATAACGTACACCTAATTCTGAAAAGGTAAGATTAACAACGTCATTAAAGTTGGCACTTTCACCGGCATGAATCGTTTGTCCGTGACTTAATAATCGAGGCATTTCAAATGCATCTGCATATCGACCGAATGTTGATACATTATCATTAAATTTATAATTAAAACCGACTGTCCAAGCTGTTTCCGTTTCACTAAGTGATTTTTTGTAAAATTCGTTTGATGGCGCATCTGTATAGTTATTTGCCAAATTGTTATCGATATCTTGACCATATTCGTCAAAAGCACCGTTAACAGGTAGCGCAAACATTGTGCCTGATGCTGTACTATCTAAATCAAGCCACTCTATTCTTATACCCGCATCTAAACGTAGGTTTTCAGTGGCCTGATATTGTTCATTAACAAATAATGAATGTGAACTCGACTCACCATAAGCGGTTGCCTGCCCCCACCCAGGTGCATAACCTGTAGAGCCATTATCAGTTAACTGACCAATAACATTATTTTCATCATCAACGGCAACGATATCGAGCAACCGAGCATTGTTTGAGACATCTGTTAAGAAAAATGATTCCCATTTATCAACAGGTAGGTCATCAGCATCAACAAACGCATACAACCAACCAGCGGTTAAACTATGACGGTCATTTTCGTAAGTTAAACTTAACTTTGAGACAAATTGATCTGCTTCATATCTTGAAAATAATGGATAGCTTGTTGTTACCAATCCATTGCCGTTTAAAGTACTTGGATCTTCTACCAGTTGCTGAGTATCAACATATCTTAGTTTTGCTGACGTAGCACCTTGATTTGCGAACTGTTCAACCAACGCTTTTGCATCGTCAGCAAGTAACCTCGATTGCGCTTCAACTAAGGTTGAATTATCAAAATTCAACAATATGTACATATCATTTTCAAACTTTGAATATCGCGCAGCTGCATCAAGATATAAATTATCCGTTAGATCAAGTTCTAAATGGGCTCCCAATGTACTGTGAATAGTGTGTTGACCATCTTTTAAATCACGAGTCTTATAGCTTCCATCTTGTTTTAAGTATTTTAATTTTCGCTGACCATTACCAATCATCGTATCACTTTGCGGATCAAAGCCAGGAATTCCTTTAGGATTACTCTGATCTTGCAAAGGAATAGGCACAAAAAACGTTGTATGATCATCTAAGTGCTTTGCAGATATAGTTAATTGACCACGATCTAAATCTCGCACTAAATTTACTCGTAGTTGGCCGCCTCTGTCAGCAGTAAACTGTGTATCACGCACACCATCTGATTGTCTGTAGAAACCTCCAATTAGCATTTTCCAATCATCAGATATTGGCCCACTATAAAAACCTTCTGCTCGATACATACCATAGTCAGTTGCACTGAGCTTTAAGGCGCCTTCATTAATGTCATCCGGTTTTTTAGTTATAAAATTAACAAGTGCAGCTGGTCCATTAGTAGTTAACAAACCACTTGTGCCTCCTCGAACCGCCTCCATAGTTTGAATTGTAATGTCTTGACGCTGATAAAAATCAACCCATACACCATCATACACTACGGGCAACCCGTCTTCTTGAACGCCAATATATCTAAAGCCTTCACCACCTCTTAAACCACGCGGTGCAACATTATTGTTAGTCTCTCCGCCAGAATCTTCAACCCAAAACCCGGGAATAACTTCTAATAAGTCCGCTGTTCCTAAAGGCATCTCTCTCGCTAGTTGTTCTTCATTTAATGTAGTTATCGACACTGACGATTCTAATTTAGTAACGCCTCTCCCCGTAGAACCAGTTACAACAATTTTTTCTAAATCTAATAACGCTTTATTTTCTTTTTGTTTTACTTGCTCTTCAGCGAGTGTAACGTTTGTTGAAGCAATGGTAGTAGCTAAAGCAAGTGCTATAGGTGATATTTTTGTATTTAGTTTCACAGAAGATTTCCTCAAGGTTCCCAATTAAATTAAACAAGGTGAAATGACACATAATATTTGTGCCGCTCGAGGGTATTAACGAATGATGAGAACGTTTTGGGAGTTAAATTTTTAATTTTATTAACAGTGACACATGAAACCACTGCTACGTCGTATATGTGAACAAAATTGAAATATTAAATTTTATCAATAGAAGTAAAGAGTTAACTAGAACATCAATCTAATACTGAGAGAAAAGCTTTAAATCATTTATTCCTGGAACGTATACTTTTTAAACAAAGAGATTTAATTTCGATGAAAAAGATATAGCTAATGGTACCCGGGGCCGGACTTGAACCGGCACGCTGTTACCAGCGAGGGATTTTAAATCCCTTGTGTCTACCAATTCCACCACCCGGGCATAAAGGGAGTTTTTTATAGTAGGTATTGGTTTGACCTACTCTCTTACCTTCAACTACCAGTAAGAAATTGGAGCGGCTAACGAGACTCGAACTCGTGACATTCACGTTGGCAACGTGATGCTCTACCAACTGAGCTACAGCCGCTTCATGTTATTTACTCTATTTAAAGAGCAGCGTTAGCAAGTAACGAGACTCACTCTCTGTACCTTAGTGACAATCACATTGAAAAAAATGCGCTACCAACTGAGCTACAGCCGCTTATTAATACTTAAAAAGTATTTTTGCTATTACATAAAGTAATGGTACCCGGGGCCGGACTTGAACCGGCACGCTGTTACCAGCGAGGGATTTTAAATCCCTTGTGTCTACCAATTCCACCACCCGGGCATAAAGGGAGTTTTTTTATAGTAGGTATTGGTTTGACCTACTCTCTTACCTTCAACTACTAGTAAGAAATTGGAGCGGCTAACGAGACTCGAACTCGTGACATTCACGTTGGCAACGTGATGCTCTACCAACTGAGCTACAGCCGCTTCATGTTATTTACTCTATTTAAAGAGCAGCGTTAGCAAGTAACGAGACTCACTCTCTGTACCTTAGTGACAATCACATTGAAAACAATGCATTACCAACTGAGCTACAGCCGCTTTATTTTATATGTTTCGAAAATTGGAGCGGCTAACGAGACTCGAACTCGTGACATTCACGTTGGCAACGTGATGCTCTACCAACTGAGCTACAGCCGCTTTATTTTCAGCGTCGCGCATAATAGCGCAAGCTTTTTTATAATTCAACTACAAACGTTAGATGAAATGGTACCCGGGGCCGGACTTGAACCGGCACGCTGTTACCAGCGAGGGATTTTAAATCCCTTGTGTCTACCAATTCCACCACCCGGGCAAAGTGGAGGCGGGTCCCGGAGTCGAACCGAGGTCCACGGATTTGCAATCCGCTGCATAGCCACTCTGCCAACCCGCCGTTTCATCAACCACGTGGGTAGTCAAATTTATTTCCTTATAAAAATTGGAGCGGCTAACGAGACTCGAACTCGTGACATTCACGTTGGCAACGTGATGCTCTACCAACTGAGCTACAGCCGCTTCATTTCGCTGACTCCCTGTCAACTGGAGGTGCATTCTACATAGAAAATTATGTGAGTCAACAATTTAATATCAATTTTATTTCAAGTGGTTAAAAACCGACTAATCTGTCGATTTTTTACTAAATTTCTGTCCATTTTAGTGCTTTAACTCAGGCCAAGCCGCTTTAAAATAACTGACCATTGTTATAACGGTAAGTATCGTAGCAATATAATAAAAGCCATAAGCTGCAAACATAAGTATTTCATGAGGAAAATTAAACAAGATCAATGGAATGTCATAATCAGGTTGCCATATCAGCCCCATTACACCCAACATTTGCGCTGCTGTTTTATATTTTCCCAAAGTAGACACGGCAACAATATCTCGTTTTCCTTTTGACGACATAAATTCACGTAGAGCACTGATAAATATCTCTCTAGAGATCATAATCATTGCAGGTACTGCGATGTACCAAACTTCAAAATCTGCCGCAATCATAATTAATGCTGCAGCGACCATTAGTTTATCAGCGACTGGATCGATAAAAGCGCCAAAAGCAGATGATTGATTCAGTCTACGGGCTAAATAACCATCCAGTGCATCACTTACTGCAGCCAACCAAAACACCGCAAATGCGCCAAAATGGTTCCACGATATCGGTAAATAAAATACAGTAATAAAAATAGGAATTAAGATAATTCTAAACAAAGTGATTTGATTTGGGATGGTCCACATATTACTTCAAGGCTCATTATAATATCGATTAACGTGGTTCGTTTTAGCCAACGTCTACAATCGTTTGGGACATTTTACACAACTGGTGTTAATTGTCATGTAATGCATCATAAATAGTTTCTGCAAGCGCCTTACTGATCCCTGGTACTTTTGACAAAGTATTTTTGTCTGCAGCTTGTACTTCTTGTAATCCACCGAGGAACTTCAGTAAGGCTTGACGTTTTTTAGCACCAATGCCAGGAATACTTTCCAACGTAGATTTTTTGCTTGCTTTTTGCCTTTTAGCGCGATGACCTGCAATAGCAAATCGATGTGACTCATCACGAATATGCTGTACTAGATGAAGTGCCGGTGAAGTACCAGGTAAAGATATTAACTGATGAGAACCTGCTAAAATAAGCGTCTCTAATCCTGGTTTTCTAGATTCACCTTTAGCAACACCTACAAGTAAAGGTGTGTTTTCTATATTTAACTCAGCAAAAAACTGTTCAGCTTTCGCTAATTGACCTTTACCGCCATCAATAAAAACGATATCTGGCAAGTTATCTTCATTAGTAAGCTTTCCATAACGCTTATTAAGCGCAAAGGCCATCGCGGCATAATCGTCACCAGGTGTAATACCAACAACATTATAACGGCGATAATCACTCTTTAACGGCCCTTCTCGATTAAATACAACATTAGACGCTATTGTTTGCTGACCCATTGTATGACTGATATCAAAACATTCAATACGTTGTATACCGTTTGCCATTTCAAAGACTTCATTTAATGCATCAAACCGGCTTTGCATCGATTCTTTATGAGCATTCTTACTTTGTAGTGCGATTTGTGCATTTGTTGTCGCAAGTTTTATATACTGGGCGCGCTCTGATTTAACTCTATGTGAAACTTTAACATCAAACCCTGCTTGTTGACTTAATAAACCGGCTAATTCATCGCTGTTTTCAATGGCTAACGGAACAACTACTTCTTTAGGCGTTTTACCTGTATCTAAGGTATCGCCAAAATAATGCTGTTGAATAAACGCTTCTACTATTTCTTGGTCATTAGTATCACCAGGTACCGTAGGAAAATAACTTTTGCTACCTAACACCTTATGATCTCGAATAAACAACAAATGAATGCAAACCTGAGTTCTTTCTCGGCAAAAACCTATGACATCCATTTCAGCCGCGATACCGCTAACGTATTGTTGTTGTTGTACTTTTCTAAGAGTCGATATTTGATCTCTATATCCCGCTGCACGTTCAAAAGCTAACGCTTCGCTTGCTACTTCCATTTTTTTTACTAAATCCGCGATGACGGTGGAGCTTTTGCCTCGCAAAAATAATTTAGCAAGATTTACTTGCTCACGATAATCTTGTTCACTAATTTTATCTACACATGGCGCAGAGCAGCGACCTAGTTGGTATTGTAAGCATGGCCTACTTCGTGCGCGATAATAACTATCTTCGCATTGCCTGATAGGAAAGAGTTTCTGCATTAATCGTAAACTTTCCCAAACAGCGCCCGCACTCGGGTATGGGCCAAAATAATCGCCCTTAACTTTCTTACCACCGCGATGTAAACCAAGTTTTGGGTGTTTATGATCGGTGATCAGTAAATAAGGATATGATTTATCATCCCGTAATAAGATGTTGTATTTAGGCAGGTATTTTTTTATATAATTATTTTCGAGTATTAACGCTTCACCCTCTGTATTAGTGACGGTTACGTCAATCGCACAGATCTGTTTAACTAAAGCGCGAGTTTTATTACTACCAACATCTTTTCTAAAATAGCTTGAAAGTCTTTTTTTAAGTTGTTTTGCTTTTCCAACATAAATAACCGTGCGTTTATCGTCATACATGCGATAAACGCCAGGCTGTTCCGTAACAGATGCGAGGAAAGCTTTATGATCAAAAGGAGTTAATTGTTTAGACAAAACAAATTACAAGGTTTCTGTTTTCAACATACCATGACGAATAGCAAGGTGAGTAAGTTCAACATCATTGCTAACATGTAATTTCTCAAACATACGATAGCGATAGCTGTTAATTGTTTTAGTACTTAAAACGAGTTGTTCAGAAATATCAGGGACTTTCTCTCCGCGTGTAATCATCAACATGATCTGGAGTTCTCTTTCAGATAACACATTAAAAGGGTTTTCTTCAGGAGATTTAAATTGATTCAAAGCCATTTGCTGAGCAATCTCTGGAGTTAAATAACGCTGACCACTATTTACTGCACGAATGGCATTTACCATTTCATCCGAGCCCGCACCTTTAGTTAAATACCCAGCAGCACCTATTTGCATGACTTTTGTTGGTATCGGATCTTCACAATACACAGTTAACACGATGACTTTAACATCCGGCGCATAGCGAATTATTTTCTTAGTCGCTTCTAATCCACCAATGCCTGGCATGTTCATATCCATTAATACAACATCTGGTTCGTCCTTACGACAAAAACTAACGGCCTCTTCACCCGTTTTACATTCACCAACAACTTTAAGACCTTTAACGTCATCAAGTATTCTTCGAATACCTGTACGTACTAACTCATGATCATCTACTAATAAAACGTTAATCAACGGAGGACTACCTTACACTTTAAAATTTACTTGTTGTTATTTGCGAAACTAAGATTCTAAGCTCTTTAGAATATAGTTAAAACTCAAGCAACACAATGGAAAATATGGCTGCTGTGACTTATATTTTATAACTCATTGATGAATTATAGACGACCGAACAGCTTATAAATTATTTTTTTTCAACCAGTTGTTTAGCAACGCTATCTGTCCATTTTTATAGGCTGCATAGGTAAGGCGCACAGCATTACTCATAATGACACTGTCATTCCATCCTGTTTGTTCAGTGATTAACCGGTAGCACTCTTTTGCTTCTTTCGACATATAACCACGAATTTCCTGTTTTCCACGCTCTTTTTGCCTTTCTCGATAACGTTTTTGTTTCTCTGCATTTGTTAATCGAGTTTTCTTCTTATCATTCATATCTTTAGCTGACATTATTGACTAATTTAAAATGGTTATGCGTTACTTTATTCTAACCTTCTCCAGTGCTTTAAACAAACAAATCTTAAAAAATTTCACTGCTCAGAGTTGTTTAGTGTACAAGTGTTCGCTAAAGTAGCGCCTTTAAAATTTAGTCTAGTAAATTGAAAAGCGAATGGCACAACAAAATTCATATACAAAAGAAGAGCTCGTTTTAGCGGGCACAACCGACTTTTTCGGCGAAGGAAACAGTAAATTACCTGCAGATAACATGTTGATGATGGACCGTATCAACCTTATTACTGAAGAAGGTGGTTTATATGGCAAAGGTGAAATCATTGCCGAACTAGACATTACACCAGATTTATGGTTTTTTGATTGCCACTTTAAAGGCGACCCAGTAATGCCAGGTTGTTTAGGTTTAGACGCAATGTGGCAACTTGTAGGGTTTTACCTTGCTTGGGCAGGTGGTCCAGGTCGCGGTAGAGCATTAGGTGTGGGAGAAGTTAAGTTTACCGGCCAAATACTTCCTACGGCAAAAAAAGTAACCTATAAAATTAACCTAAAGCGTGTAATCAAACGCAAATTATTTATGGGTATAGCTGATGGCAGCGTACTTGTTGATGGTAAAGAGATATATACAGCGAAAGACTTAAAAGTTGGCTTATTCACAGATACATCTGCATTTTAGTCTTGCTACCCTGTAATGATTAATAAAAAGCCAAGCATTCGCTTGGCTTTTTGCGTTTAAGAAACACTCGTGACTAATTAATACTGTTATTTATCGCTGCCCCGTCTACATACTGACTTAACCCTGAAAGACCAATAGCGACTGAAGGATGAGAAAAAAGCTCTTGCCCTGCTACTTTCCCAAGTACGTTAAAGCTAGCTTCAAGTGCAACCTCACCCTCATTTTCAATTGCGCGCTTAGTTTCATTTTTACAAGCAACGGTAACCAAACGTGTTATCAACTGCCCTAAATGCTTGTTTGCCATATCAAGTTTGTCAGCGGATGACTGCACGAGATCATCAACTGCTGGGTGATTAGACGCAGCGACAAACATCCAACGCACGAGTTTATTGCGATCATCCTCTGTGGTTGATGACACTAAACACTTACCTAGCTGCTCAGTATATTCACCAGCTAAACTCACTTGACTCATCACACTAAATAAAACAAACGCATTTACTAATAACCCTTTTTTCATGTTGTAACTTCCTTATATTTGTTTCAATGCCTAGAAATACACACTACATTGACCTTAGCCATAATCTCATTATTGCGATAACGACGCCTTCAAGCGTTCTAACCCTTGAGCTAAATCTTCTATTAAATCATCGGGATCTTCTAAACCAATATGCAATCGAATAACCGCTGTATTGTACCGAACATCAGTGGCAGTTCGTAAGCGCGCCATATTATTGTTTGCTAAGATCAAACTTTCAAAACCTCCCCATGAAAAGCCCATTTTAAAGTGATGCATACCATCTAAGAATTCATTTAATGCTTTCGTATTGCTATCTTTCAACACAAAAGAAAACAAGCCATTTGAGCCTGTAAAATCACGTGTAAAAAACTCGTGACCCGGACAAGATTCAAAAGCAGGATGTAAAACAACATCTACCTCATCACGGCTCTCTAACCAACGCGCAACTTTTAATGCGTTTTCTTGGTGCTGTTTTAAGCGTACGCCTAACGTTCGAATACCACGCAAAGCAAGATATAAATCGTCAGGAGAAGTACATTGCCCCATTAAATAACTATTTTCACGTAATTGTGGCCAATATTTTTCAGTTGCGACAGCCGTACCTAACATAACATCTGAATGGCCAACAATATATTTGGTCGCCGCTTGTATAGAAATATCAACACCGTGAGCAAAAGGATCAAAGTAAATGCCCGCAGACCAAGTATTGTCTAGCATTACAATACAATCATGTTGATGAGCAATTTTGGCGATGGTTGGTACATCTTGCACTTCCATCGTGATCGAGCCTGGCGACTCTAAAAATATAAGCCGTGTATTATCTTTAATAAGTGATTCAATTTCTTCACCAATTAACGGATCATAATACGTCGTTTCCACACCAAATTTTGCAAGTACATTATCACAAAAGTCACGAGTTGGTTCATAGGTAGTATCAACCATCAATATGTGATCTCCAGCTTTTACAAACGCAAGGATGGCATTCGTAATTGCTGCGGTACCTGACGGGTACAACGCACATCCCTCTCCGCCCTCTAATTCAACCATTGCATCTTGGAAGGCGAACGCGGTAGATGTACCTCTACGGCCATAAAAAAGGGTTTGATTGCCACGATTAGCAATTGCATGCTTCATTTCTTTAACGGAATCAAATACAACAGTAGACGCGCGTTCAACGGGTGGATTTACAACACCACGTGTCCACTTACTATCTCGTCCTGCATTTATTATCTGAGTTTGTTTTTTCATATCATTCACTTATCTTTTTTAGCTATCTAGCCATCTAAATACAACTTACTGCTTATTGGCAAGAAACGCACGCTTTTTTTCAGCTAGTTCTGTTATTAGTTAATCGTTAGTGATCTATGTAGCAGTGTTCAAATATTCAAAATAAAGATTGTTGCGGTGCCACGATCTGCTCAAAAGACTCTCCTATAAATGGTAATATGGCATCTGCAACTGCCGATAGCTGACGGTCAATATACAATTGATAATCTAGAGGTGCATTAACATAGCCGACAACTTGAGGGCCCGCTGTTGTTAATACATATTCAATCCACCCTTTGTTTTGAAAGCGCAGTGGTTTCCCATTTTTTCGATTTAACTCATCTGCCAAACGTGCCGCTTTTATATGAGGAGGTACATTCTTAACGTATAATTCTAATTTTCGTCTAATGCGCTTTCTGTATATCAATAGATGATCCAACTCTCCTTGCAACGTCTGTTTTACAATATCTAAAACATAATCGGCAACGGGTTCGTCATTAAAAACCTTTAAATACAGCGCTTTTTGAAATTGTTTAGCAAGTGGCGTCCAGTCAGACCTAACACTTTCTAAACCTTTAAATATAATCTTATTGTTACTTTGATAGTTTATTATACCGGCATACCGTTTCTTGGTACCTACATCCGTACCTCGTATTGTCGGCATAAAAAATTTGAGAAAATGCGTCTCAAATTCAATTTCCAATTGACTATTAATTCCATAACGATCCGCTAAATCACTTTGCCAACGTTGATTAATATAGGTTGCAAGCGCTTCACCTTTAGCTCGACATGCTTGCTCATCAAGGTGGTCTGGCACACTGACAAATATAGAATCGGTATCACCATAAATAACCTGGTAGCCACGTTTTTCAATCCAGCTTTTTGTTGTTTTTAGTAATTCATGTCCACGTTTAGTAATAGAACTCGCCAATCGAGGGTCAAAAAAGCGGCAACCTGTTGAACCCAAAATACCGTAGAATGAATTCATAATAATTTTTATCGCTTGCGATAGCGCGTCATTTTGTTCAGCCTTGGCTTTATCTCGCTCTGCCCAAAGCTCTTCAATAATTGTTGGTAAAAAGTGTTCCTCGCGAGAAAAGTACGCTCCGTCAAAGCCCTCTATACTATGATCCTTGTCTAGAAGTCCTTCTACCATCCCCATTGGATCTATTTTAAAAGTTCTGATAATACTTGGATACAGGCTTTTAAAGTCGAGTACTAATACGTTTTGATAGAGACCTGGTAACGAATCCATCACAAAACCGCCCGGAGATACGAGATCTTTCATGCCATCGCCTAAATTTGGCGCAACATAGCCCGCACGATGTAATTTGGGTAAATATAAATTTGTAAAAGCGGCAACAGAGCCACCTGTTCTATCTATTGATAAACCGGTTAACTCAGCTCGTAATTTAGCGAAAGACAGTAAATCTGCTTGCTCAAAAATTCGTGTTACTAATATACAATCTTGTAAGTTATATGCGGCGAGTGCAAGCTTATCTCTTTGAAAGTTATCAACAATCTCTGCTACCCTATTGTCAACATCTTCTACTTTTTTTCCCACCCCAAGCAACTCGGAAGCAACCGCATCTAATGAAAAACTCGCAAAAGAGTATGTCGCTGTTCTAAGTACATCAATACCATCAAGAATAACGCGGCCATGAACATCAATAAACTGTTGCTCACTGGTTCGGTTTTTTCTCCATCGAGGTGAATGTCCATCTCGACCAATAGAAAAATCTATACGATATAAATCAAATCGCTGCTGTAATATTTGAAAATCAAAATTAATGACATTCCAGCCAATAACTATGTCAGGGTCATAATGATTAAACCAGTCTAGTAATGCTACCAGTAGAAGCTTTTCATTTTTACACCAGACAACATGCTGGTATATTTCATGGGCCTCATCATGTTGTAATTTCTTTGAATAACAACCGGTATCATTGCCTATCATAAAAACAGTATTAACAGTATTTTGCTGATCGGTCTTCAAATGCAGTCCAATTGAAAACAAGGCTCCGCTCAACGCACACTCAATATCTAACGATACAATGGAGAAATTGATAGGGAAACGTAACCTACCCTCAACAAGACTTCGGCTTCTAATTGCTACATAACTAGCAGGGACAGATAACTCATTGGGTGAGACGTGCCGGCAGACAAACTCTACATTAGCAGTTATAAAACGTTCCATAAGATATCGTTCATCAGGTCTAATATCATCTTCGTAACGTTTAATATGATGTTGTGATAATAATTCTCTTGCGCGATAAAAATGTTGCATCGAATCAAAATAAAAACCAGTAACCTGCTTTTGTAAAAACGTTTTTAACGCTAACGCTACGGTTTTACTCACGTTAACATTGCCAGTTTTTAGAATGGATAGCGCCTTATTAACCTGATCATTTTCGATAAAAAATAAAGCTTGCTCACCATAAACATTAACAAGGCATATCTTATCAACGGTTTTAACCCAATAAGACAGTACAATGCCATTTCGACTATCATAGGCATGCCTTGTTAAAATAAAGCCTTTAATCGTGTTGCTTAACTGCAGCAAATAAATTCCTTAAAACGTTATCAATCAGTTAATCGAACTGTTATTATATACAGCATTGTAAATTAAAACGACGTTAGAATAAACTGTCACAGGGAGTTAAAGCTTTCTATGCTTTCCGACAAAATAAAACAAGCAATTAGAACGGCTTATAAAGCCTTTGGTGAAAATTTAGAGAACTTTAATCCGAGAAAACAGCAAACTTTTTTAATTGCCGAAATCGCAAAAACCCTTGCGGGTGAATACAGCAAACACCGTAAACTTATTGCGATTGAAGCTGGAACAGGCACAGGTAAATCACTTGCATATTCGTTAGGTGCTATTCCTCTTGCTATCGCACGAGATAAAAAAGTTTGTATTTCAACTGCAACGGTAGCGTTACAAGAACAGTTAGTAGAAAAGGATCTCCCATTCTTAAAGTCACATAGTGGTATTGATTTTTCGTTCACCCTCGTAAAAGGACGCCAGCGATATGTTTGCCGTCAAAAGTTAGCCGCTGCGGTTAGCGCTCAAGACACACCTCAAGCAGGCTTTACCTTTGCTGAAAAGCCCTCTGAATTTGATTTAAAACTGCTCAAACATTTACATGAGGCATTAAAAGAAAACCGGTGGCAAGGAGATAGGGACTCGTGGACAGATCCTATCCCACAACATATTTGGCAGTTAATACAATCAGACAAATATAGTTGTTTACGCAATGTCGCTGAACACACGCATTGCCCATTCCATAAGGCGCGGGAAACAATGGACAACAGTAACGTATTGGTAATAAACCATAGTTTGCTGTTAGCCGACTTAGAAATGGGTGGGGGTAAAATATTACCAGAGCCAGAAGATACTTATTACATTATTGATGAAGCACATCATTTACCTAAAATCACGCGTGATCATTCAAGTGCTGCAATTGGTTTAAAGGGCGCAACAGAATGGCTAGAAAAATTAAAAGACTTATCTGCAAAAATGGCAAAATTAATCAAGTCACAAAGTGCCATATCTCCCTCATTAAAATTGGCCGATGACTGCACTGATTTATTAACCGACTTACAAAAAGTACTTACGTTTGTTGAAGCCAACAAGAGTCACTACTTTACCTCACAAAAACACACTAAATTTTCGTCAGCAAAAGACGCTACTATTTACCGCTTTGAGCACGGTGTACTGCCTAAGGCAATTAAACAACCTGCAGAAGATTTGGAAGAGCTAAGTAAAAAGTGCTTAAACAACGCTAATAAGCTTTACTTTCTGCTCATGGAAGCCGTGAAAGATGGTGAAGTAGCAAGTTATCTAGCTGAGCCTTTACTCTCTGAATACGGGTTTTTAAATCAACGGTTAGAAAATTTTCATGCCTTATGGGCAATGTACGCAAAAACAGATAGCGAAAAAGGTGCGCCTATCGCCCGTTGGTGCGAATTAACCGAGCATAAGCAAACTGATTATTTGCTAGCAGCTTCACCGATAGAAGTTGGCTTTACATTAGAGGATAAATTATGGTCAAAATGCGAAGGAGCTGTTTTATGTTCTGCAACTATTATGGCATTAAATTCATTTGACCATTTTCGACGCCAAGTAGGATTAGATAATACTGACGGTACACAATACCAAAAGGTTGACTCTCCTTTTGATTATCGAAACAGTGCTCACCTTAACATTATCGATACCGACCATGAACCAAGTGATGACCGTTTTACAGACGAACTCATTAGGCGATTACCTGCGCTGATTAAACAGGATAAAGCAACACTGGTATTATTTTCGTCTTATTGGCAAATGGAGGCGGTAGCAAAAGCATTGCGCGAAAAGCACCAGTTAACTATTTTATTACAGGGTGAGCAGTCTAGACAACATATTATTGAAAACCATAAAAAGCGCTGTGATGAGCAAAAAGCAAGCGTTGTGTTTGGCACACAAAGTTTTTCTGAAGGGCTAGATCTACCTGGAAAGTATTTAACAAACTTGATCATTACAAAATTACCCTTTTCAGTGCCTACAAGTCCTGTCGAAGAAGCACATGCTGAGTATGTAACCGCTAAAGGGGGTAATCCCTTTATGTCTATAAGTGTTCCAGAAGCAAGTAAAAAACTTGTCCAAGCAACGGGGCGACTTTTACGAAATGAAAAAGACACAGGTGTGATCACGATTTTAGATAAACGTTTGAAAACTAAACGTTATGGTCAAGACTTGTTAGCTGCACTGCCTCCTTACAAACGCAGCTAAACAGAAAACTATTCGTTCGTTACTCGGTTAACAAAAGATTTAGGTATTGAGCCAATTTCTTTAACTGCTGCCGATAACGCTTTTTCAAGTTCAGGAAGCATCTTGCTGTGGCGTTTATGAATATAATGGTACGCATTTATTTCCATTAATGTTACCTCTTGATAACTTCCATGCTCAATAGAAACATAGTTTCCAAAGTCAGGAGAATTAATCGTTAAAATATAGTCTAAACGATTTTTCTGAAACATTTCTGCCACTTTAAAGCCTGATGCTACTTCATAAATATTAGCTTTTTTATCAGCCATATAAAGCATGGTGACATTAACACCTGCCACGGTACCAATTGTTTTACCTGCTTGATTTACAATGGCTTCATTACATTCAATATTATGTTGGCAATATAGCATTAACTTGCCTTTAGCTAACAATATAGGTACACGAACAAAGTCTGGGAACGACGCCTCTACTACCGACGTTCTGATCGTTAAAGCATCAATATTTCCTTTATTTGCCTCTACCGCTCCTCTGCCAGCCGGTAATTGACGAAACGCAACACGATACTGCATAAGATTATATGCATGTTCTATATATTTTTTATACCAAAGCAAGACAGGCGAGTCATTTACTATACTAATATTCATTGTTTTTACGTTAGCACGTGTCGCGCTACTTGCTGTTAACAATATGAAAAATAAACAAAGATTTATTATGCGCATAAAAGTCCTTTTTCGTTATTATTCATCGGAAATAAGTATAGCGGTTACTTAATGAAATGCGTGCTTTTAGGTATCGAAAAATAATCTTTAGTTTGTTTATTCAATTGACGAGGTACCTTTTTCGGTACATGAATACCAATATGTTTATCTGCATTTAGTATTTCAAATAAAATATCTCGGCCTTCTGCTGACATAAAAAACCAATAAGGTGGAAAATTTACATCAACACGTGTTTTCGCCCAATGTGACATATAAGGAATATAATGTTGATCATCAGGATCTGCATCTCCCATGTGCATGACAGAGTCGCCATTACTAAATGTAACCCTGAAAACAAAATTTTCAACATCAGCGCGCGCAGGCCAACCAGCATGAGGAATTCTAACAGCGTCGATAACAAAGTTTTGCCACGTTTTTTGCCAAGGTTTACTACCAAAGTTAAGCGCAATAGCATGTAACTGTTTAGGTAAAATATCATCGCTATACAATTTAACTGCGTTAATTTGTGAAATTGCCTGTTGAGAAGCGAACAGCCTTACACCTGGATACATTGCTAGATATTTAGCAACTTGTTCAGCTGAAAAATGATCGCGATGAGCATGACTAATAAATATTGCATCAATATCATCAAATGGCGCTTTATTTGTCAAAATAGCCTGAGTAATTGGTGCAGGAACTAATTGATAAATACCAAAGTCATGGCTAAAAAACGGGTCAAACAGTATTTTTTGCCCTGATGCATTAATAAGCAAAGCTTCATTGCCTAAATAGGTGATTTTTGTATTTCCTGTTAGCGTTTGCTCTTGTAGGTCAGCACTCTCAACACTTTTAAGTATAAGCGTTTGATCATGTGCAAAGGTATTAAAACACAAAATGAAAAGCACATAGCCAGTTAATAACGGTACACAAAATTTTGCCATTGCTACTCACATTTTATTGACGATATATCCCATACACCATAACACACTCGTTGCAGAAGAAAAAAACCAGAGCAAAGCTCTGGTTTAACAATTGGCTATTAGAATGTTCACCTCCTTAATTATTACTTACCGTTTTAATGTCTGTGCTTGAAGATTCATTATGCTGAAGCTTTATCACCACCCGTCGATCATAAAAGCTCACTTCGTTTTCATTATTCGCTACAACAGGTGCTTGTTCACCAAATGCAAACAAGTTGATTCTGTCGGGCTCAGTACCACGTTCTATCAGCGCTTTTTTTACTGCATTGACACGTGCAATCGATAATGCTTTATTACGCTCTTCACTACCTTGTAAATCTGTGTAACCAGACAAATCAACGTTAACTTTTGGCGATATTGCCAATAACTGAGCTAATGCATCTAACTGGCTTTTATAATGAGGCTTTAATTCACTTTCCCCCGTTGAAAATTGAATACTCATAAGTAAGTTTTCTGCCTGTAACTGCGAAGTGTTGTGATGTTCACGCTGCATTGCCATTAACTCTTGCTGATACTCTTGCTCAGCCTGCTGTAGCTTATTTTGATAGCTTTTAAGGGCTAGTTGGTATTTCTCTTGAGACTGACTCAATTTAGCGCTTAGCCCTTCTCTTTGTTCGTTTGCGTTATAATGTTTTGCAGCAAAAGCACCAATTGCACTCGAAACAATAGCGCCTAAAGGCCCGGCGACGACGGCGCCAATTACAGCACCAGATCCAAACCCAATATGCACATTATTTTTTTCTTGTTCATGAGTTAACAATTTAGTTTCATCGCTCTCCTGTTCGCTCGCATAAGTTGTCGGAGCAACCATTGCACTTAACGTTATCGCTGCTATTAGACTTCTTTTCGCATTATTTTTAATTTTCATTATCTCTTCCTATTTATGGTTAGTTAACTATTTCGTTGATGAAAGTTATTTAACCAAAAGAATCAGGCAATTATGCGTATCTAAAATGGCAATGTGGCGATCAAATGTGGCAACAATATGGCAATTGTCAATTTTTCGCGATTTTAGGAAAAAATTTTTATATAGTGCATTCATTAAATAGAAAAAGAGATTTATAGATTGAAGCATATAGCTATTGTTGAAGACGAAGCGGCTATTCGCGAAAATTACGCGGAAGTTTTACGCGCACAGGGATATCAAGTTCAAACATATGCCAATAGAGAAACTGCAACAAAAGCATTTAGTATCAAGCTGCCTCAACTGGTCATTTTAGATATAGGCCTCGAACAAGAATACGATGGCGGATTTACATTATGCCAATGGTTACGGAGCATTTCGCAAACTTTACCCATCATCTTTTTAACAGCGCGAGATAACGATGTCGACACAGTATCAGGGCTACGGATCGGAGCAGATGATTACTTAACTAAGGATATCAGTTTACCGCATTTAACGGCTCGCATTGCCGCTATTTTCAGGCGCTTGGAAGCTCAGCATAAACCTACCAAGGAAGATCACTTATTGTCCTTTGGCCAATTAATCATTGATACACAACGAATGACAGTAAAATGGCATACTTCACATGTTGACCTGACAATAACAGAGTTTTGGATGGTGCATGCGCTCGTCAAATCTCCTGGTCATGTAAAAAATCGCCAACAACTCATGCAAGATTCAAAAATATTTGTCGACGATAGTACTATCACCTCACATATCAAACGTATACGTAAAAAGTTTATGCAAATTGATCAACAATTTGATTGTATCGAAACAGTATATGGTATGGGATATCGTTGGAATGAACCTAAGAAAGCCGAGTGCTAATCATGTCATTGCGTTTTGGCTTAAGAAGTAAACTACTCTTATTATCGAGCTTTTTAGTAACAATTCCATGGTTTGGTTATCAATACGTGTGGGAAATGGAAAAATACCTACGTTTTGGACAAGAACAAACAATATTAGGTACAGCTCGAGCTCTTGCTACAGCGCTCCATGAACGGCCTAACCTCTTTAATAACCAAGCAAGCTTTTTACCTAGTGTCGAAAAAGGTAAAGACTTATATACGTATCCACTGTCACAACCCATTAATTTAGATGGTCAACATTTTGATTGGCCAAATTACCTCACTAAAGCGCATTTTTACGGAGCTGAAAACGTTTTATCACAAAATAAGCAAACTTCACCATTAACGCTAAATTACACTGCGGCTGTTGGCAAATATGACAAATACCTCTATTTCTACTTAAGTATTATTGATGATAAGGTTATTTTTAGAGATGAAAATGCCATTAGCATACAACTAAACGATAGAATCGAGCTCGCGTTTATTACACCAAACGGTGAATTTCAACGATACATCATTAGTAATAAATCGGCAGGATGGCTTGATGCATTCAGGCTGATTGAAGGCGAAAAATATCCGAAACGAGCACCGTTCATACAGGGAAAATGGTTAAATACCAATCAAGGCTACAATATTGAATTGCGTATTCCTCAAGATAATATTAGCGATAATCTGGCTTTCGCTGTACATGATGTTGATGAAAAGTTTGGGGAAACACGTTCTACTATAGCTAGTGCAGACACGACTAGTGCTCAAACGCTCGGCACAATTTTAGTACCCTCACCGGAGATTGAAAGAATCGTAAAAGGTATGCGATATACACAATCAAGTATATGGGTTGTCGATCAACATAATCGCGTTTTAGCCCGTGCAGGAGACATTACAAATGCTGAGGGCCTTTGGCACAAAACATCAGGTATTGCAGAGCAAAATGAGTGGCATGAAATTTTTGCAGACTGGTTGACCCCACTCTTTGAAAAGTTACTCACACAACCTCCTCGAGATTTTGTTGACCAACTTTATGATGCCCAAAACGTTACGGGTGAACACATAGAATCAGCACTGATTGGCACGCCCAAAAGCCAATGGCGCTTGTCAGCAGATAAAAAAGCTGTGATTTTAACCGCAGCATACCCTATCTACATCAATAACCAAGTAAAGGGCGCTGTTATTGTTGAAGAAACTAACAATGGCATAAGAACGGTGCGCAACCAAGCTTTAGAAAAGCTGTTCACTAGCATTCTCGCTATTATGATATTCGGTATTTTAGCATTTTTCTTTTTTGCCAGTCGGATCACAAATAGAATTAGATCGTTAAGAAACCAGGCAGAACAAGCGATAGATGAGCATGGACGTATTAAGCAGCTTGTACCTGCAGCGACCACTAATGATGAAATAGGTGATTTGTCTCGTAGTTTTTCAACTGCAGTTAGCCGTTTAAATCAGTATAACCAATACTTAGAGAATATGTCTTCACGATTGTCACACGAACTTAGAACACCAATTGCTGTTGTAAGAACGTCGTTAGAAAATCTATCACTACAACCATTACCTGAATCAACAACAAAAACGGTTGAGCGCGCTCAAGGGGGGTTAACACGCCTCAATTTAATTTTAACCAATATGAGTGAAGCAACTAACTTAACGCAAATGCTCAAGAATACTGAAACTGTACCTTTTGATATTATTAAAGTTTTAGATGGTTGCTTAATGGGCTATCAACAAATTTATACTGATCATCATATTAATTTTCACAATACAATAGACGCAGTAGTCATTAATGGTTCTCCTGAACATTTTGCACAGCTGCTTGATAAAGTATTTTCAAATGCCGTTGAATTTAGTTGTGATCAACAAATCACTGTCAGTACAGCGATAAAGCAACAAAAGTTTTGCCTTTATATCAGCAACAATGGCGAACACCTACCGCAAGTAATGGCAGAACGGTTATTTGATTCAATGGTCTCTATTCGTGATAACAGGCATGATTTAGAGCGGGACAAACGCCCTCACTTAGGTCTAGGTCTTTATATCGCTAGACTGATCTGTGAATTTCATCATGGTAGCATCATTGCGAGTGATCATCACAGCCCTGGTGGTGTTACGGTTACGATAGAACTTCCCATAGTAGATTAGTAACTAATAAACACAGCGCAATGATACGAAGCTAACATGACTTTATTGGGTTTACTCGATACCAATATATTTATGTACTTGAATTGATAAGCGCCAATTATTCTCAATACAGGTGTTTATTGCTAATTCAGTTGCACGCTGCTTTTGGCTGATTGGTTGCAAATAAATGGGTTTATCAACAATGTTATGTTGTGAAAGTAACGCCTTTAAATCCATGACATGCGCATCTGTTGCCACTGGGTGTTTAATTTCATTGGCGCGATCTAATGCACTTTTTAATACCGGGTATCCACCCTTCATATTAATTTTTGGTGAAACCGTTACCCAGCAACTTTCCGTGGTTTTAATTTCAAAGGTTCCAGAGGTTTCAATTTGTGTAGAATAACCTTTTGATTCTAAAAGCTTACAAAGTGGTGTTAAATCAACCATACATGGTTCACCACCAGTAATAACAACATGACGCGCATTAAAACCTTGTTGTGAGAATATCTCTAAAATATCTTGTTCAGACAGGTTCGCCCAAGCTTTTGACTCTTCCTGCTTATTTACCATTTCGTTTGGCGTAACTTGATCGACAACCTCAATATCCCAGGTATGTTTTGTATCGCACCAAGCACATCCAACAGGACACCCTTGGATTCTTAAAAAAATTGAAGGTTGCCCGGTAAAACTACCTTCACCTTGGATAGTTTCAAATAATTCATTGATTTTATATGTAACGCTCATGTTGCTTTGCAGATTGCCTATTTAATGGTTAAACGAATTCAAGTAAAATGCGCAGGATTTCTATTATACCCTAGTGAGAACAAATATGAGTAATAAAGTCGTAGTAATTTATTCAGGCGGGATGGATTCATTTACTGTATTAAATAAAGCCGTGCAAGACGGTAAAGAAGTTTACGCGCTGTCTTTTAACTATGGTCAACGTCATATTAAAGAGCTAGATTGCGCAGCAAATGTTTGTTCTTCTCTGGGCATTGCTCACAAAATTATCGACATCTCAGCAATCAACCAATTGCTAGCAGGTTCATCATTGACAGACGATATTGACATTCCTGAAGGTCACTATGAAGAGTCTTCGATGAAATCAACAGTAGTGCCTAATCGTAATATGATTTTACTCTCTTTAGCTGTTGGATATGCTGTATCTGTCGGCGCAAGCCAAGTATATTATGGTGCTCACTCTGGTGATCATGCTATTTACCCAGATTGCCGCCCCGAATTTGTACAAAAAATGAATGACGTCTGCCAAATTGCAAATTATGAAGCAGTAGAAATATACAGCCCTTATTTGACTGTCAGTAAAACGGCTATTCTTACCGATGGATTAGCCATGGGACTCGATTACAGCCAAACATGGACTTGTTATAACGGTAGAGAAAAAGCCTGTGGAAAATGTGGGGCTTGCCAAGAACGACTTGAAGCCTTCAGTGAAAATAAAGCCGTCGACCCTTTAGCCTATGAGATTAGCTAAGTATCCTATCTACTTAGCTACAGCGCCGACTAAACCGTCGGCGCTGTATAAATTAAGCCACGTTAAAAAGACTCGTATGTAATTGTTCTACGGCTAAATTAGCTTGTTGCTCATCAACTAAAAAGCATAGATTATGTTCACTCGCACCTTGACAAATCATACGCACGTTTACACCCGATAAAGCGTCAAAAATATCAGTACCTACACCATTTGTTTTATGGATATTGTTACCAACAACGGCAACTAACGATAAGCCATGTTCAACCGTTACTTCACACAACTGTTCTAACTCTTCAACAACGGTAGAGTTTAATAGCGCTTGCGTAGACCCCGTTGGATTATCAAAAGTCATTGCCACACTAATTTCACTTGTCGTGATTAAATCGACACTCAATTCATGTTTTGCTAGTACCGTAAAAACCTTGGCTAGAAAACCACTTGCATGCAGCATTGCTGGGCTTTTAACCGTAACCAGTGTTTGCTCTCGTCGTAATGCGATAGAACGATAAGTCGGCTTGGATGCCACTGACTGCTGAATACGAGTTCCTCCCTTTTCAGGCTCTTTACTGGAGCCAACAAACACTGGAATATTTTTACGCATAGCAGGTATTAACGTGGCTGGATGCAATATTTTTGCACCAAATGTCGCCATTTCTGCTGCTTCACCAAAGCTAATTTCTTTAATAGAACGTGCTTGATCGGTAATACGAGGATCGGTGGTAAAAATACCGACAACATCAGTCCAAATAGCGAGATTATCTGCATTCAATGCTTCCGCAAGAAGTGCAGCACTATAATCAGATCCACCTCGACCCAATGTAGTAGTATATTCAGCATCATTTTGGCCGATAAAGCCCTGTGTTACTAGAACGTTAGTACTCAATTGTGGCGCTAAGATTGTTGTTGCGTTTTGTTGTAACTTTTCAATGTTAACGACTGCCTGTCCATACAAGTCATTGGTTTTCATGACTTGTCGTACATCAAAATACTGGCCAGGTACACCAATAGAACGCAATACCATTGCAAAGATACGCGAACTCATTTGCTCACCAAATGACAATATGGCATCAGAAATACGAGCACTATGGTTTAAAGCGTTAGCGCTTGCATAAGCAGCTAACTCATCAAGTAACACTGAAATTTCTCGATCAATAATCGTTTGTTCAGTAAGGTATTGTGTGATGTTAAACTGAATGTTAGCAATACTTTCAATAATTTCTCGCTGCTCACTTTCAGGTACATTCGCTTGTGATAAACGTACTAAATAATTCGTAACACCAGCACTTGCTGACACTACAACGAGCTTATTGTCAGGATTATTTTTAATAATCTGAGCACAACGTAACATTGCTGCATAATCAGCGACACTTGTACCGCCAAACTTAGCTACCGTTAATGACGTCATATTGACACCTCAACGCATTGAAAAGTATTAGTATAAATTGTTAAAAGTAACATGTTAAAAGGTCTCCCCATTGGCCAAATTCTTGGCAATTAATACATTAGGAAGAGCATGACTGAGAAGAACAAGTGTGAAGATACAGCTTTTCTATCAGCCAGAAGCCCTCCACCCCATCTGTTTTGCAACAGAGGTGACAGCCCTAAGGATTCAACCTTAGTAACCGAACATTATTTTTCCACTAAAAATAAGTCCTCGGCGATAGTCCCCCTCATTAACTCTCATTGGAATGTGGTTCCTAGAGTTAACTACCTGGCTATCGCACCTCTTCTGGATCATCAAAATTGAGCAAATATTCTAATTTTGAGATAGCGCTATTAAACGTTATATGAAATTAAATTACAAGCCTCTTTTAATAAAAATACTCTTTACTGATCTGCCATACAAAATGTCTCGTTAACTTGATATGCTATAAGCGTTTTCTGTATCAATTTTATTGGGTTATATAGGCTTTTATCTATGGATTTGTTTTTTCTTAAAAAGTTAGTCGGTTTTTTACTTATGCCAATGAGTATCAGTATATTACTATTAGTTACTGCTGCGATATTATGGAGCTCATCACGTAAATGGAGTTATAGAGCTGCAATATCAGCATTACTACTTTTAGTCGTGTTATCGACCCCTTGGGTGAGCGATCGATTAATGGCTCCGATAGAAGAAAGCTACCCCGCCTTCGAAAAGCACCATACGCCTATTGATTATATTGTGATACTCGGCTGTGGTCACACAACCGATGCTAAGCTACCTCCTACATCGCAATTAAAACCATGTTCATTACAACGAATGGTAGAAGGTTTTCGCATTTCGAAGCTACACCCTGAAGCACAATTTATAACCTCTGGGGCAGCGTTAGGAGATCCAACACCAAATGCAGTTATGGTAAAACGTGCATTGATGAGTTTTGGTGTACCAAGTAAAAAAATATATGTTGAAAGTTTTCCAAAAGATACAAAAGAAGAATCAGAATTAATAGCACCGAGGGTTAAAGGCAAGCAAGTTGTGTTAGTCACAAACGCTGACCATATGCCGCGCAGTGTAACCTACTTTAAATTACAAGGCGTTGAAGTAATCCCGGCGCCAGCAAGTCCTTGGGTAAAAGGTCTCGAACAAGAAAAGAACTGGTCTTATTATGTGCCTAAAGTTGAAAGCCTAAAACAAACATCACATGCCTGGTATGAAACTATGGGCAGAATTGTTCAGTTTATTTCGAGTTAACAGTAAATTAGTCAAGGGCGCAAAATTAGCGCCCCTTTTTTATTAAGCGGGGTTATCAATATCAATAAACGTTGCATCAAGTGAAAGATCTGATACTACTTTTTTAGCAAGTGCTTTAGCTCCATACCTCTCTGTTGCATGATGACCGGCTGCAAAGTAATGGATATTCATTTCTTTGGCCACATGAGTTGTTTGTTCCGATATCTCGCCACTAATAAAAGCATCTATTCCCTGTTCAGCAGCTAATTCAATGTAGTTTTGACCACCACCAGTGCACCACGCAACGGTTTTGATTTTTTTATTATTTTCTGGAGCAATATGTAAACAGGTTCTAGCAAGTTTTTCGCTAATCAAATGAGCAAATTGTTCGCCTGATTGCGCTATTTTTAATTGCCCTTGTAAAGATACACTTAAAGGATTGCCATCTTCTAAAGGTCCTGTTGTGTCAATACCTAATATTGACGCAAGTTGTGCGTTGTTTCCGATCTCTGGATGAATATCAAGTGGCAAATGATAGGCAAACAAATTAATATCATTCATCAATAGCGCCTTAATTCTTTGGTGTTTCATGCCACGAATAACGTAGGATTCATTTTTCCAAAAATAGCCATGGTGAACAACAATTGCATCTGCGTTTTCATCGATAGCGCGTTCAATTAGTGCTTGTGTCGCAGTAACGCCGGTAATAACTTTATTAATGCTATCTTTTCCTTGCACTTGTAATCCATTAGGACAAAAATCTTTAATTTGCTCCGGTTTTAATAATGTATTCAAATAGTGTTCAAATTCAACGGTTTTCATAGATGTTCTCAACTCTGTGTATTATTTTTCAATTGGCTTTGTTTTTGAATGCATGGAAGAAACATTAATGGGTGCTAGCTTTGGTTTTAGCTTCCATCGAGGTTTTATTGGTGTTAACGGCAACACACGTTTTTTGGCGACAATAACATAGATAGAGCCAAGCCCCGGTAGAAATCGTTGTGTAAATTGACACCAATGTCTTGCGACAAAGTTATGGCTGATATTAGACGCTAACATTGAATGCAAACAACGCTCATCACTCAGAATTTCGTATCCCATTAAATGTAGCCAGTCTTTAACCCGCATTGGTGAAAAAAAACGTTCATTCCACGGTGGTTGCTGCCGTCGATATGGCACAAAACTATTTAAGCCTGCCAAACTAAACGCATTATAGCCAGTAATAACGAGGTATCCGTTAGGAATTAATACTCTGTTTGCCTCTCGGATCACGTGGTGTGGGTCTAGTGTAAATTCCAAAACATGACTTAGTAAACATACATCGACACTATGCTCTAAAATAGGTAAATCATCAGTTTCAGCATATATGTCTGCGTGTTGTTTATGATCTGATATTGTCACTTGATGTTGTATAGCCGATGCGGTTGTATCTATGTTATGGCTAAGGGCTCCTATTTTTAATAAATGATAGCCAAAAAATTTAGGCCACCAAGGTGCTAGTACTGTATCAATGGCTTCAACAATGAGTTTCCCGTTTGGTAACTTTTCCCATGATGAGGGAGAATGTGGCTGTCTGAACGAAAGTGCAGGTTTCATAGATTATAAATGCCAATAAAACGTGAATAATGGATATTTACTCTCACACTATTATAGTGTTCTTCATAGTAAATAATAGATACAATTACCAGGTTAGAATGTTATCACTTAAGGTTTGTTATGTCACAGTCTCAACACCCCCTTGCCATACAAGTTAATGCAATAAAAGCATTTACTGACAATTATATATGGGCACTTCATATCGCTGGGTTTTCTAAATTAGTGTTAGTCGATCCTGGCGATGCCTCGGTCTGTATTGATTATATTGAACGAAACAATCTTGAATTAGACGCCATTCTTATTACTCACCACCACCCTGATCATGTTGGTGGCATTGACGAATTAATCGAATATTCAGCGCAGAAACATTGGAATGTCGACGTATTTGGACCAAAACATGACAAAATCCCCAGCATTACTCACTTTGTAAATAATGATGATACCATTGAAATCAACACACTATCTTTACGATTAAAGGTAATCGCACTACCCGGACATACACTGGAACATGTCGCTTATTTCAATAATACCATGTTATTTTGCGGAGATACGTTATTTTCAGCTGGTTGCGGCCGCTTATTTGAGGGCACACCTAAACAAATGCTCAACTCATTGAAGTATTTAGCCTCATTGCCAGAAAATACGCGCGTGTATTGCACTCATGAATATACCCTTGCTAATGTTAATTTTGCGCTAACAATTGAACCAAGCAATACTGAATTAGTTAATTACTACAATAAAGTGGTGAAAATGAGAGAACAAGATATGATCACTTTACCTTCTACGATTAAACAAGAATTAGCAATAAACCCTTTTCTTCGATGTCAACAGGATGAAATACGTCACAGTGCAGATGAGTATGCGCAAATTAAACATCAAGATGAATTGTCTGTCTTTACAACAATTCGTACTTTAAAAGACAAATTCTAAACAATAGCGGCAACGTTATTGAATAACACATTGAAATAAGTGACACTTAGCTTAACGAATTAGAAAAAAGGCTTTCATGAAGTATTTAAGTTTATCTATATCTGCACTAGTGATGCTAACGGGTTGCCAATCAATCAGTGGTAACAACAGTACACTAGCACAAAAAAATCAGCTCCCTGCGCACATTGCTAATAAGCTTGCCTCACCTGAAGACGTTAGTCATGCGCTCTTGGCAGACGAAACAGCAGACGTTATTCATCCAGTTGCTGATGTCAATATTCCATTAAACGATAGTGCCATCATTAATGATGGTATTTGGCAACGCATACGGAACCAACTTGTCTTTGACATACCACAAAACAAACGCGTTATTGTACAACGTAATTGGTACGCTAAACATCAGTCATATTTAGATCGCGTAGCAAAAAGAGCCGAACCATTTATGCACTTTATCGTTCAAGAGATAGAGGCATCAGGTATTCCTATGGATATCGCACTGTTACCTATTGTAGAAAGTGCCTTTGATCCATTTGCATACTCCCACGGCAGAGCATCTGGCATGTGGCAATTTGTACCTGGTACTGGTACGCGCTTTGGTATGAAACAAAATTGGTGGTACGACGGTCGACGTGATGTTGTTGCATCAACTAAAGGTGCTATTAAATATTTAAAATATTTACATAAATTCTTTGATGGTAACTGGATGCATGCATTAGCGGCATACAATTCAGGTGAAGGTCGTGTTCAACGAGCGATTAGAACCAATAAAAGAAAAAACAAGCCAACTGACTTTTGGTCACTTGATTTACCCAGAGAAACTCGTGCTTACGTACCAAAGTTACTTGCACTTGCTGATCTCGTAAAACGCCCTAAAGCGTTTAATGTTTCCTTTTATGCTATTGCAGATGAACCTGTAATATCAGCCATTGATATTGGTTCTCAGATTGATTTAGCAAAAGCTGCTGAACTTGCAAAATTATCCTTAAAAGAGTTACAGCATTTAAATCCAGGGTTTAATCGATGGGCAACTGATCCAAATGGTCCACATTATTTAGTATTACCAAACAATAAAGTCGACGCATTCAAATCAGGTTTAAGTAAACTTTCGACCAAAGAACGACTTGCTTGGCAACGATATAAAATTAAACGTGGCGATAGCCTTGGCATAATTGCGAAACGCTTCAATACAGATATTAGTGTTATTAAACAAATTAATAATATACGCGGCACGCAAATTCGTGAAGGTAAGCATTTATTAATACCTGTTGCAGCTAAGTCACTTGATAAATATATCTTATCAAGTGACCAACGTTTAGCGAAAAAACAAAATAAACCGAGAGGCTCAGAGAAAATTACCCATATCGTTAAAGCCGGTGATACGTTTTGGGACTTGAGCCGTGCTTACGGTGTTAACTATCGTAAACTTGCGAAGTGGAATGGCATGGCACCGCGCGACTCGCTCAGGATAGGTCAAAAACTGGTTATTTGGCGTAAAGCGAAAGTTGCTTACGCTAACTCTCCATCATCAAACCCAATCGTAAGAAATATTACCTATAGAGTACGTAAAGGTGATTCATTTGCGCGAATTGCAAATAAGTTTAACGTCACCATTAGAGAAATTGAGCGTTGGAATAACCTTAGCCGCAAAAAATATTTACAACCAGGCCAAAAAATAAAACTGTCGGTAGATGTTACTAAAGCGATTTAATTAAAAGCACCTTAGGGTGCTTTTAATTTATGAGTTCTTCTATTTCTTGAAGCGAATTAACGATGGCTGTGGGAGAATATAGACTTAGTTTTTCTCGTTCATGCACGCCATGTGTTACCCCGATGCTATCTACACCGGCTCTTTTGGCCATTTCCATATCAAGAATAGAATCACCAATCATAACTGCGTTCTCAGGTGCAATATTAAACTCTTCAAGTAACTGCTCGATCATGTCTGGATGCGGCTTAGAAGTACATTCGCAACCACATCTCGAACTGTCGAAATAATCACAGAGCGCAGCTTCTTGCCAAACACGATGAAGTCCTTCTCGAGCTTTTCCTGTTGCTACAGCGAGAAACTTGCCTCGATTTTTTAACCCTGATAGCAGTTGGTGAGCATAGTCATATATTGGTGCAGGAGTAGGATCAAGGTCAACATAGTGCTTTTTATAACCCCGTTTAAGTTGTTCTACATCATGGCTATCGGCATTAGGAAATAACGTTGTTAATGCTTCATCTAAACTTAGACCAATTATTCCTTTTATCGCGTCTTCATTTGGCAACGCAAGGTTTTCACTCATTGCCAATTGTTGAACCGAAGAAATAATACGCGCGATAGAATCCATTAATGTTCCATCCCAATCAAAAATTACCAGTTGGTATTGTTTCATGATGGTTTCTCTGCGGTTAATTTCGTCAGTAGTATTTCTAAAGATTTCTCTAGCGGCGCTTCTATTTTTACCCGTTTTTCTGTTAATGGGTGGGTAAATTCAATACTCGCAGCATGTAAAAAAAGACGTTTTAACCCTAATGACTTCATTTGTGCGTCAAATTCAGGGTGTCCATATTTATTATCACCTGCAATAGGATGACCTTTTGTTTGACAATGTACCCTTATCTGATGTGTTCTCCCTGTAACAGGAAACGCACGCACTAAGGTCGCATCTTTAAAGTATTGCAAAACTTTAAAACGGGTTTCTGACTCTTTGCCGTTAATGTTATCGACAACAACAATCCGCTCACCTGATTTCAAATCGTTCTTTTTGAGGCCTTCTGTTACCCGTGTTAATTTTGATGACCATCGACCTTTTACCAATGCATGATAAAATTTTTGAACTTTTTTATGACGAAGTTGCTCATGTAAGTTTCTTAACGCAGAACGCTTTTTAGCGACAACTAAGCACCCTGAAGTATCTCTATCAAGACGATGCACAAGTTCAAGCATCCGTGCATCAGGTCTTAATGCCCGTAATGCCTCGATCACGCCAAAATTTACCCCGCTGCCACCATGAACAGCCATACCTGAGGGCTTATTGATCACTAGTAACCTATCATCTTCAAACAAAATTTGCTTTTCTAGGTTTGCAACTACATTTAACTGAGTAGAAACGGGGGCAGACTTCTCTGAAACACGAATTGGTGCAATACGAAGTACATCTTCATCATTTAACTTGTAATCGGGTTTAGTGCGTTTTTTGTTAACACGAATTTCGCCTTTTCTTAGAAGACGATATATCATGCTTTTAGGTACCCCTTTAAGGGTCTTTAATAAAAAGTTATCGATTCTTTGACCTGCATCTTCAACATCTACAGTAATAAATCGAACTTGTGGTTTTGTAATATCGTTCATAATGCGCAAGTTTATCATAAAATATAGAATAATCGCGTAAATAAACTGACGATTTAATTGCCTTTTTCTAATAAAAAGTGGGATAATAGAAAAGTTGCGCTATATTTGAACATGCAACAGGCAAAAAACTTGCTTTTAGCGAATCGTAAGAGGCATTGAATGGCTACTTTAATAATCGCAAAATGAATTATTAACTGAACGGCTAATTGTAGAGATTGACTTGAGAATCCTGTCAACACGTACATAAAAAAATGTCCAGAGCAAATTGCAGTAATTAAACAATTGTTATTATCGCTATATTCTCGAATATATATGACACCTAAAGAAATAAAGGTTAATTAGCGATTTAACTGAGCACAGCACACAAGCTGAGCACATAAAGACAGAATTTTTAGTAGTGCTTCAAATAAGCGTTACTGAGCAACAATCAGGAATACAATAACAGCTTACTACGTAGTTTTGGCGTAATAAGATTGACACCCGTGAGGCTGACAAGCTGCTGTTACATAAGCGAAAGATTGCTTTGTGTACTAAGCACATGGTGTGCTGTGACTAATATAAATGAGTCACAGAAACTATGAAAAGAATGTTAATCAACGCTACACAATCGGAAGAATTGCGTGTAGCACTAGTTGATGGCCAACAACTATATGATTTGGATATTGAAAGTCCAGGTCACGAACAAAAAAAGGCCAATATCTATAAAGCAAAAATCACTCGTATTGAACCTTCATTAGAAGCTGCATTTGTTGATTATGGTGCAGAGCGTCACGGCTTCCTGCCGATGAAAGAAATTGCCCGTGAATATTTTCCTAGCGGTTACACCTTCCAAGGTCGTCCAAATATAAAAGATGTACTCAAGGAAGGACAAGAAGTAATCGTTCAAATAGATAAAGAAGAACGCGGACAAAAAGGCGCAGCCTTAACAACGTTTATTTCTTTAGCTGGCAGTTACTTAGTTTTAATGCCCAATAACCCTCGTGCGGGTGGTATTTCGAGACGCATTGAAGGCGATGAACGGTCAGACCTAAAAGCATCACTGAGCAAACTTGACCTGCCTAAAGGCATGGGTCTTATTGTTCGTACAGCTGGTGTTGGTAAAGATTATGAAGAGTTAGAGTGGGATTTAAGTGTTTTACTTCATCACTGGAAAGCGATTGAAGAAGCAGCTGCATCTCGCCCAGCCCCCTTTCTAATCCACCAGGAATCAAATGTTATTTTACGTGCGATTCGTGATTATTTACGTAGAGATATTGGTGAAATTTTAATTGATCGCCCGAAAACATTCGAAAGCGTTCGCAATCATATTGAAGTAGTTCGTCCAGACTTTATTAGTAAAGTTAAACTCTATACAAACGATGTACCTTTATTCACGCATTATCAAATAGAAACGCAAATAGAGTCTGCATTCCAGCGTGAAGTTAGGTTGCCTTCTGGTGGCTCGATCGTAATCGACCCGACAGAAGCAATGACATCGATTGATATTAACTCTGCTCGCGCAACTAAAGGCGGAGATATTGAAGAAACAGCTTTTAATACCAACTTAGAAGCAGCCGATGAAATTGCGCGTCAATTACGCCTACGTGATTTAGGTGGTCTTGTTGTTATCGACTTTATTGATATGACCCCTGTACGTCACCAACGTGAAGTTGAAAATCGCATGCGCGACGCAGTTAAATCTGACCGAGCACGTATTCAATTAGGCAGAATTTCTCGTTTTGGCCTATTGGAGATGTCGAGACAACGTTTACGCCCCTCAATCGGCGAAACAAGCCAAGGTGTATGTCCACGATGTAATGGTACTGGTCATGTTCGCGGTGTCGAATCTTTAGCCTTATCTGTTTTACGTTTAATGGAAGAGGAAGCAATTAAAGATAATACTCAGCAAGTTCAAGCACAAGTGCCCGTACCTGTTGCAACGTATTTGCTCAATGAAAAACGCCGTTCTGTTATGCATGTTGAAAAACATCACAGTGTCCGCGTGTTAATTATTCCTAATCCACATTTAGACACACCACAATATGAAGTGTTGCGCGTCAGACAAGATGAGAGTATTGCTGAAGCAAGTTATCAAACTGCAGTCATAGAAGCCAAACCTGAGTTGGCCGTTATGCCTAAGTTTGATACAAAGAGCACGCAAAAAGATGAACCTTTATTACAAGGTATGAGTGCACCTAAACAAGCGCCAGTTAATCACAAGAAGACAAGCGAAAAACCAAAAGCACAAACAGGTTTATTTGCTGCAATAGGTAAATGGCTTTCATCATTATTTTCTAATGAAGAAGTTACTAAAGAAAGTAATAAGAAGCCGCAACGACAAAACGGCAAACGTGATTATGAACGTCGAGGTGGTCAACGTAACAGAAACCAACGAAATAAAAATCAGCGCGGCCATGAAAAACGTGCTGATAGACGTAATGAGAAACCGGTAGTAGATCAAAAAGATAAGCCGCTTAAGCAACATAAAAAACCCCAACAGGCTAAAAACCAAAAGCCTAAAGAAGAAAAAATTGCAGAGAAGAGGCAACGTCGTAATGTACGCAAAAAGGTACGTGTAGCTGATCAAACAAATAACGCGGAAAAGGCAGACACTAAAAAGTCACCTGCAAATGCGTCGAAAAAACCATCAAAAGCACAAGAAACGACACCGAAAGTTAAAGAAAATTTAACTAAAGATGCTACAAATGCTCAAGAAATTGCGACAACTGAAACATCTACTGAAGACGTAAATGCAAAAAAAGGCAAAGAAGAACGTACTAGAAATAGACGTTCTCCAAGGCATTTACGCTCTCACGGCCAACGTAGACGCCAAAACAGTAATAATGAGCAAGTTAATAACGAGCCAACACTTGATCCAGTAGAAGCCCGATATCCAGAAGCGGTTGCGCAAGACAATAAAAACGTTGAAATTCAACAGGACTTGCCTTTAGAGCCAGCAAATGAAGCTACACCAGTAGCTCAAGATAATAATGACGTTTCCTCAACCAATAGTGCAACCGAAGTACAACCGGTAGCACCTGTTGTTTCGGAAAACTCAGCGCAAGCAGAGACAACATCAAATGAAGTAACGGATGAAAGTGTTGAACAACCGCTACAAAAAGATGAAGCACAAGAAAGTGTTGAAACGTCGACAACGGTGGAACCTTCAATAAACAAAGTTACAGATAGTAACCAAGATACGGAAGTTTCTACTCCTACAAATGAGACGGTAAAAGAAGCGAAACAACCAGCTTCTGAATCTAGCGAAAAGCCAGCTGATAACCAAACTACTGTCGAGGTGGTTAGTGAAACAGTAGAAAATGTAACGGATAACCAGGAAGCTGATAAGGTTGAGCCTGTTATTCAAGAGATTGTAAAACAAGCGTCACCGTTAAATACAAACGCTAAAGAAAACAGCAGTGGTAAGCGTATAAAAGGACATGCTTTTGCAGAGATGTTTAAACCATTAACAAACCATAACGTTGGTCAAATTCCAACAGCGTTTATTAATAGTGAAGACCGTGTGAAAGTAGCCTCTTCAGGAAGGTCAGCTTTACGTGCTCATGCGACAAATCAAAGCCAGTCTGGTCCGGTAAAACCAGCGTAATACGTATTACGTCATATTAAAAGGCCAGCAATATGCTGGCCTTTTTTTTAGCGATAGCAAGCAGAAGCGCTTCTTGTTCACTATGGAATTTGATCTAAAGTAACAAATACACTTAATTCAATAGTCTCATCTATTTAAAATCAGTATAATAGCGACATTATTTAGTAACTGTTATTACTTCATGAAAACACCTTGGTATAAAGAGCCCTGGGCTTGGCTTGTATTTTTTCTTCCTTTTTCGGCCGTTGTCGCAGGTATAACAACGGTTATTATCGCCAATACGGATCCAGATCCATTAGTTGTTGGTGATTATTACAAAAAAGGTAAAGCAATAAATTTAGAAATTTCTAAAATAAAACTTGCGCAAAAACTCGGTATGAAATTCGAGTTAAAACTTGATAAGCAAGAGTTAGTAATAAAACCAACAGGTATAGACAAAGAGTTTCCATTGTTAAATGTTAATTTTTATCATTCGACCTTAAAAGATAAAGATTTTTACTTTGCACTTACACCAGATGCGTCCGGTAATTATCGACAATTTGTTGAGCAGGACGTGTCAGGAAAGTGGCGTGTAACGATTACACCGTTTGAACAGCATTGGAAAATACAAAACGTTATTACGTTACCACAATCTGATTTTATTGAGATAATACCTAAAGCTATCGAAGCTAATTAAGCTATGAACACATCTTGTTTCCATTGTGGAGAAGCCATCCCTAAAGGCTTCTCTGCATTTGTCACTATCGATAATACCCCTCAACCAATGTGCTGTATTGGCTGTGAAGCAGTTGCTCAAACCATTGTTGACAACCAATTAACAGATTACTATCGATTTAGAACTGAATCAGCACCAAAAGGTGAAGCGTTAATTCCTGAACAGTTACAAAAACGCACATTACTTGATGAAGAAAGCTTACAAAGTGAGTTTATCTATCAAGATGGTGAATTTAAAGAAGCCATTTTAACTGTAGAAGGTATCAGCTGTGCCGCTTGTGCTTGGTTAATTGAAATGCAGATTAATCAACTGTCTGGTGTTAGCAGTATCAGTGTCAATGCAACAACACAAAGAGCAAACATTCGTTGGAATGACAATGTCATAAAACTTAGCGATATTTTAATTGCCATAGAAAAAGTGGGATATCACGCGCTACCTTTTAAGGCAAATGACGTTGAAAAATCTAATAAAGCACAAAGTAAAGCATTTATTAAACGTTTAGGTATTTCTGGCATTTTAATGATGCAAGTCATGATGATAGCTGTGGGCCTATACTTTGGCGCATTCTCAGATATGGATGAACATATTGAGGTTTACCTCAGATATACGAGTCTATTTCTTACGTTTCCTATCGTGACTTATGGCGCATTTATTTTTTATACAGGGGCATTCAATGCTTTAAAGGCTAAACGCTTATCAATGGATGTACCAGTATCTATCGCAATCATCTTAGCTTTTATTGCCAGTACATGGGCAACGATCTATCAAACAGGTGAAGTGTATTTTGAATCTGTTTCTATGTTTACCTTTTTACTGCTTATCGGAAAATTTTTAGAATTTAGAGCAAGAAATAGAGCGGCAGAAGTATCAGCAAATTTACTAAAGTTAATGCCAATGACTGCAACTAAACTTTCTGAAGGTGCAGAAGAATACGTTGTTGCACGCACGCTTATCCCTTCAGATATCGTCATTGTAAAACCTGGTGAAGTGATCCCAGCAGACGGCGTCATTACTCAAGGGAAAAGCCCAATCAATGAAGCAATGCTCTCGGGGGAGCAAATGCCTGTCGACAAACAAGTAGGCGATAGCGTATTTGCAGGTACCATTAATGGCGATGGCAACTTACTCGTTGAAGTGAAACAAGCCGGCAATGCATCATTTTTAAGCCAACTAATTCGTGTAAGCGAAGCTTCGCAGGCGCATAAACCAAAAATTGCACAACTATCTGACAGCATTGCACAGTATTTTGTCGCAACAATATTACTAACAGCTATTGGCACTGCCATTTATTGGCAACAACACATGCCTTCAGAAGCTTTTTGGATTACCTTATCAGTATTAGTAGCAACCTGCCCTTGTGCATTATCACTAGCTACTCCCACTGCACTAACATGTGGAACCACCCGTTTAAACCGCTCAGGTATCATGGTGAAATCTTCACATGTTATGGAAACCGTACCAGAAATTAATGCCATAGCCTTTGATAAAACAGGTACACTTACAACAGGCGACTTCGAAATCGCTGAAGTAAAGTTACTCACTAATGATTATGACAAATCGACGATATTAGCTTACGCAGCGAGTATCGAGGCGCATTCAGAGCACCCTATAGCGAAAGCGTTCGCAAGTTATCGTGACTTTAAAATTATCAGTGATCAAGTAGAGATAGATGCTGGTAACGGTGTTACTGGGATTATAGATGGCAAGCAAGTTAAAATAGGTAAACCTAAGTGGCTGTTAAATAATACTGAACTACAACAGTTTTCTTCCTATGCATGTATCATCACGATAGATAACAAAACTATTGCCGCTATATCACTTATCGATAATATAAGAGATGACGCAAAAAACGTTATTGATTCATTAAGGCGTGACAATATCGCGTCGATAATGCTGTCGGGTGATAATCAAGAAGGCTGTAATAAAGTACAACAAGCATTGCAACTGCAACAAGTACATAGCCAATTAACAGCAACAGATAAAATGCACACATTAAAGGCACTGCAAGATAACTATACCATCGCTATGATTGGAGATGGTATTAATGACACACCAGTATTTGGTGCAGCACATGTATCTATTGCTATGGGCAGTGGTACTGAAGTTGCAAAAAGTGGCGCAGATGTAATTTTATTAAGTAATCGACTTAATTCAATCAATTTACTACGCAATATTGCGAAGAAAACAAAACTTATTATTTGGCAAAACTATGGCTGGGCTTTTGGTTATAATGCTATTGTACTTCCATTGGCGGTATGTGGTTACATAACTCCCTATATGGCAGTTATTGGTATGTCGTTAAGCTCGATATTAGTTATTACAAATTCACTACGCCTATTAAAAGTAAAATAGACAGAAACTTATGAGTGTAATTTACGTTTTAATCCCAATAGCAATTCTCTTAACTGCACTTGGCATTTATATATTCTTTTGGGCGGTAAAATCTGATCAATTCGATGACCTAGAAAAGCAAGGTTTAAGTATTTTGTTTGAAGAAGACAAAAATAAAAATGATCGTAAACCTCAACCTGAACACGATCAAAATGACCTTCGCGACAAATGACACTTGATTACTTTTCAGCTATTTTAATTGGCTTACTAGGCGCGGGACACTGTATTGGCATGTGTGGTGGTATTTCAACTATGTTAACCGCTGCCGTTGAGAAACAAAGTAAAACGTCATTTTATTATATCTCAGCATATAATTTAGGACGCATTATTACCTATTCCTTCCTTGGTCTCATTGCCGGTTGGACAGGTTCCTTGGGCGTACAAGCGCTTGGATTTCCAGTTATTATATTAAAAGTCATTGCGGGTATTTTTCTTATTCTTTTAGGCCTATACATTGGTCAATGGCTATTTTGGCTTAATCATGTGGAAAAACTCGGACGTGGCTTTTGGCAACAATTACAACCATTAAGCAAACGTCTATTACCTATTAATTCAATGCCTAAGGCGTTAGGACTAGGCATGTTGTGGGGTTGGTTACCTTGTGGGTTAATTTATTCTACACTGACCTGGTCTATTGCATCCGGCAGTGCAGTTAGCGGTATGGGCATCATGTTTTTCTTTGGTCTTGGTACATTACCCGCATTACTCACTGTTTCATTGGGGTTTCAAAGCCTGACGTTATTCTTTAAAAAACGCTGGGTCAGGCGTTTAATTGCGATAGGCTTAATCTTTTATGGACTCATTACACTAAAGTTTGCATATCACGTCATGTTTTAATACTATTCGAGCAATCAAATAGCTGTACCTAGGGACGTTATGTATAACAATCAGTGTTCAGGTCAACAACATATTCATTGTCAAAATTGTAGCATTAGTGAACTTTGTTTACCCTTTTCTCTTAATGAACAAGAGCTACAAACGTTGGATCAAATTATCGATCGAAAGCGCCCTATTCATAAAGGCGAGCAATTATTTCATGATGGCGATAAAATGAAATCATTGTATGCTGTACGATCTGGCACCTTTAAAACATTTACCGTAAACGAAAGTGGTGAAGAACAAATCACAGGTTTTCATCTTGCTGGTGACTTATTGGGGTTTGAAGCCATCGCACTTTCAGAACATTCAAGCTTTGCTACGGCATTAGAAACATCTATGGTTTGCGAAATTCCATATGATACGCTTGACGCGCTATCAAATACGATGCCTAAACTAAAAAAGCAAATCTTAAGAATGATGAGTGCAGAAATTAAAACAGATCAAGAAATGTTAACACTCTTAAACCGAAAAAATGCTGAGCAACGATTAGCCACATTTCTATCAAGTTTAAGTAATCGTTATAAAGATCGTGGCCTTTCTGCAACAGAATTTAGATTAACAATGACGAGAAGTGATATAGGAAATTATATTGGTTTAACGGTAGAAACAATAAGTCGTTTACTCAATAGATTCCATAAAAACGGTATCATAAACGTTGATGGAAAATTTATTACCATTGTAGATCTGGATAAATTAGTGGAAAGTGCAGGTTAAAGGATTGTTTGTACAATTTTTATTTCAAGCTTTGATTTAAAACAATTAATTTAAGTGCGGTTCTTCTTATAATCACTATAATTGATCAATAAAGACACTATTTTGGAGTCATAATATGGAAAAGTATCAAAATATATTAGCGGTGATAGATCCAACGACCGAAGAACAAAAAGCGTTAAAGCGAGCGATTGAGCTTGCACAAAAAACAAATGGAAGTATTACCGCATTTTTATCTATTTATGATTTCTCCTATGAAATGACCACGATGTTGTCTAGCGAAGAAAGAGAGGCAATGCGCCAGTCATTAATCGATGACCGAAAGCAGTGGTTAGAAAATATTATTGCCACTGAAAACCCTCAAGGTATATCAATACGTCATCAAGTTGTTTGGCACAATCGTCCTTTCGAACCAATAATTGAACAAGCAATTCATCACGACGTTGACATTATTATCAAAGGCACGCATGAACACGATAAGCTAAAATCAGTAATATTTACACCAACTGATTGGCATATTCTCAGAAAATGTCCGTGCCCGGTATTACTTGTTAAAGATCATAGCTGGCCTGAGAACGGTAATATTGTTGCTTCTATTAATGTGGGTAGTGAAGAAATTGAACATACCTCTCTTAACGATATAATTACACAAGAAGCGGTGCAACTAGGTTCGATTATTAATGGTAATGTTCATTTAGTAAATTCTTATCCGGGTACACCCGTTAATATCGCCATAGAGATACCAGAATTTAACGCTAATGAGTATAACGACTCTATGCGTCAACACCATGAAGAAGCCATGACTGCACATGCGAAAAAGTATCATATTGACGCTGGGAATACACATGTAAAAGAAGGTCTTCCTGAAGATGTTATTGACGAAATATCACAACAACTTGATGCTGAGCTCGTGGTACTAGGCACAATTGGACGAACAGGATTATCCGCTGCTTTGATCGGTAACACAGCTGAACATGTTATTGATCGATTAAATTGTGATGTTTTAGCGTTAAAACCAGAAGGCTATGTTTCACCATTGCAAAGTTAACATAATTGCAATGTAAGATAAGCAAGTTTTTTATAAATAAAATAACCAGCATTCGTTGCTGGTTATTTTTTTACTTATCATCACTAGATAATCTCTTTATAATACGCACCATTTTTTAAACGACATGCCAATAAATGATGAAAAATATCGATAATCGCAAAAACCAGTACGAAGCCAATAAGCTGCAAAAAAGACTACGAAGTAAAGTAGGTAAAGCGATTGCCGATTTCAATATGATTGAAGAAGGTGATGTTATTATGGCTGCGATCAGTGGCGGTAAAGACTCATTTGCCATGCTCGATATTTTGTTGAGTTTACAAAAGTCAGCACCAATCAAATTTGATGTGATCGCCGTTAATCTTGATCAAAAGCAACCTGGTTTTCCAGAGCATGTATTACCAAACTATTTTGAATCACTGAATATTCCTTATTACATCGTTGATAAAGACACCTATTCAATCGTTAAAGAAAAAGTTCCTGAAGGAAAGACCACATGTGGGCTCTGTTCACGCCTACGCAGAGGCACGTTGTATTCATTTGCTGAAAGTATTGGCGCCACTAAAATTGCTTTAGGCCATCATATGGATGATATCGTAGAAACCTTATTTTTAAATATGTTTTTTGGTGCTAAATTAAAAGCCATGCCGCCAAAATTACGCTCCGATGATAATCGCAATGTTGTTATTCGTCCAATGAGCTATTGTCGTGAAAAAGACTTAGTTGCCTTTGCTGATATTCAACAATACCCTATTATTCCCTGCAACTTATGTGGTTCACAGGAAAACCTGCAACGTCAAAACATTAAAGCCATGCTTACGCAATGGGATAAGCAAACGCCGGGTAGAATAGAAAATATATTCAAATCTATTAGCAATGTAAGTCCTAGTCAATTAGCAGATAACACCTTGTTTGATTTCGTAAATTTACCGCTTGATCGTGAAACACCAAGAGAAGCTTATGATTTTTCGAAAGAGACCGTTTCATCTACAAACATAGATGAATCATTAATTATTGATGTATCAAATATCTAATACACAAACAATCGAGTAACCATTAGGAAGGCGACTCACTGTTCCTTCTACTTACTACAGTGAATAATTATGTTAGAACGTTTATTTAGCTTATCTGCTCATAATACAAATTTTAAACAAGAATGTATTGCCGGTATAACGACCTTCTTAACGATGGCTTATATCATCTTTGTTAATCCAGCAATGCTCGCTGACGCAGGTATGGATAAAAATGCGGTCTTTGTAGCGACTTGCCTCGCTGCTGCCATAGGCTGCTTCGTCATGGGATTTATTGCTAACTACCCAATCGCTCTTGCGCCAGGGATGGGATTAAATGCCTTTTTTACCTATACGGTTGTACTCGATATGGGCTACAGCTGGCAAGTTGCACTTGCCGCCGTTTTTGTTTCAGGCTGTGTATTTATTATCTTAAGTTTATTTAATATTAGAGAGTGGATAATAAACTCAATTCCACACTCTCTAAGGTATGGAATTGCTGCGGGAATAGGTCTATTTTTAGCATTTATCGCACTAAAGAATAGCGGTATTATCGTTGATAACCCCGCAACTTTTGTAAGTTTAGGCGATATCACATCCTTTTCAGCCGTTATGGCAGCGCTAGGTTTATTTATCATTGTTGGTTTGGTTAACAGACAAGTTAATGGCGCAGTGATGATCGCGATTGTCATCATCACCACGCTTGGTGTCTTAGCCGGTCAAATAGAATATAACGGGGTACTTTCATTACCCCCTTCAATCGCACCAACGTTTATGCAACTTGATTTTGCAGGTGTTTTAGAAGTTGGCATGCTTAGTGTTATTTTTGCTTTTCTATTCGTTGATTTATTCGACACTTCTGGCACTTTAATCGCCGTTGCACAACGTGGTAAGTTACTTGATAAAAGTGGTAATTTACCAAGGCTTGGAAAAGCGTTATTAGCCGATTCAACGGCCACGGTTGCTGGGAGCATGCTTGGTACATCAACCACGACTAGCTACGTTGAAAGTACTTCTGGGGTTGCCGCTGGAGGGCGAACAGGCCTTACTGCTGTTGTTGTCGGTGTATTATTCTTATTATCGCTCTTTTTCTCTCCCCTTGCTGCTATGGTACCTGCTTATGCTACCGCCGGAGCTCTTTTTTACGTAGCAGTGTTAATGTTAGCGGGTTTAGTCAATGTAAAATGGGATAACCTATCTGAAGCAGTTCCTGTTGCAGTAATATGCATTACCATGCCTTTAACTTTTTCAATTGCCCATGGTATTGCATTTGGCTTTATTAGTTACGTTGCCGTAAGAGCCTTTAGTGGACAATTTAAAGACATAACTCTCAGCGTATTGATACTTGCGACGCTATTTTTACTAAAGTTTATATACTTCGCATAAACAGCCATATAAATAAATACTCCACCTCTAATAAAGGTGACTTTGACAAGGCTCCCTGTAAGGGAGCTTATATCTTTCAGCGACTACTGAGTTCATCGTAAAATACGTTCATCTATTGTTTATCACTCTCGTTAAATTGTCGTTATGCCGACAGCACGACAGAAAGAAAAATCGATTGTTTCCCTCTGACAACACCCTCTTCGCATTATACAGCGAACAATAACCGCAATATTTATAGACTGTCAGCCGCTCTGACAAATACCCATCCCTGCGCTGTCAGTGTCAGCCATCCTTGGCTGATAAACATTAGCGTCTTTAAAAAACAATTGCGGTTATCGCTTCAATGGGGGATGGTATACGCCATTCCTATCGGATCCGTCACTGCAATTTAGCATTAAAAAGCTACTTGAAAACAATTCAATAAATACTATTAAACTAAGCTTTACAGGCAAAGCCCAGAATACACTATTACACCTCCATAGGAGGCGGTTTTGAGTTCTCAATAAAAAAAGCCATTGTATAAACAATGGCTTTTTGAACGCTAAGTAATACTTAATGTATATAATTTTTATTGTGCCTCAACATTTCAGATATTTCCAAAATATAATCCGAACCACGTTCTGAATATGGTAATAGCCCTGTCACCAATATATCTGACTTTACAGGCAACTTCTGTTCTCGTAACTGTGCTCTTATGTTTCTCAGTACTTTATAGGCAGCGTTAGTATTTATATTTAGCATATAATGTGCAACCGCTTGTTCAACACTTTGAAAAGCGGCAACTTCATGTTTTAGCCCTTCATCCCTGCTACTTGGTACCATGCCACAACCTTTTCGATAACACCAAATACCAAAGAAATTTAACCCTATTCGTGCGAAACGTGATGTGCCCCATGCTGATTCGTTAGCCGCTTGAACTAACACTAATGGTGTTGGCACAATATCAACTCGTGTCAATAAAATATCTATTTTATCTGCAATAGATAAGCGTGTATTGAGCTTATATTTAAGCGCTAACGCTTCAACTTTTAATGCATTTTGACGAGATAACGCTTTATTGAACGTTATTGAATCTTGCCATTGTAACAAGGTGTTTCTTAGTTCGCTTAGCCGTTTGTTTTCTCTTTCCACAGCCGGCTTAATAAACTTAAAAAATGCTGTTTTTTTATGTTTAATATTTCTAAAATTTTCAAAATCAGGTAATGCAACGTTGTGCAGAGGTTGCTCTTCTAATGTTTTTTCTAATGGCTTTTTTGTTTCAGGAGAGACTTGCTCAACTTTATATTTGTCTTGCTCAAGCAAAGGCTTAATCAAGGCCCATAATACGATTAGCCAAAGTGCACTTAGCACATAATGCTTAACATACCTCATTAAGTAATCACTTCCTGTTTATCTAAGTTATGCTGAAAAAGTTGAGTCAACTGGAGAATCACTGCCTTTTTGCAGTGTAACTTGCATACCAAAAATTTCCCGGTATAAAACACCTTTAACATTATAAAACAAAGGTGCTAAATAGGTGAGCGCAAAAATCGTCATAATACCGCCAACTAATGAAATAGACGATTTAGCGAATATAACTAAAGGTAGAAAGCTCGCCACTAGCAGCAACATTAATACAAGGTAAATACTAAAAATTGCAAACCATTGGTGCCTTGTTGCTTTTAACGAAATTAAAATGGCTTTCATCGGCGACAAACGTTTTTCAACAACTAAAGGTAGAACTAACGACAATGCCACTGCTAAATAGATACCAGGAAGATAATAAAGTGCCATGCCTAAAGCAATAATCGTTGACGTAAATAATGCGCAAATTGCTACCCAACTACCGCGTTTTAGAAATCCAAACACAAGTTTGGGGTGTGTTTTTAGTCCGATAGCATGGTAAATCCCCATCATTTCTACACCAACAAGAAATGGATAAACCACTAATGTCACAATAATATTTAATAACGCCGACTGTTGTTGGTTTTGTAACACAACTTCAATACCACCAAAGTATTGGCTAACGACTAATGAAATCGTAACACCAAGAATAAACACAAACAAAAGACCTATATTAATTGCCGTGCGCGAACGCTTAGTTGATTCCCACGCTTCAGTTAATACGCTTTTAACATCAATTTTATAATCACCATTAATGGCTTTTTCTAAATCACCACCAACTTTTATAACCGAACGCTCTTCCATATAAACCTTTCTATTTGAATTACAGTTTTACAAGGCTCATACAACGCTTTGTAAAACTTCAAAAGTGCAATTATACCTAACTGGCAAAACTTTATAAAAATTATTTTATGTTATCTTTTGTTTGCTTATATATTGACGCGAGTGTTTGTTCAAAGAAAGACGTACCTTTTTCATTTGCTAACATCACGTTATTCTCAGGTATTTTTTCAGGTGTTTTGTAACTAGCAATAGCTTTAGCCAAACTTTCTTCCCTTAAAATGTGCAATATTGGCAATGGTGAACGATTAGTATAATGACTAGCACTTGATTCATCTTCACCGTCAAATAAGTAATCAGGATGAAAAGTAGCTATTTGAAACACCCCTTCGTAACCACATTCTACTAATAAATCGTTGGCATAATCGACCAATGATAAATAAGCATCGAAATCGTCAAACCCAGTACTTAAAATAAAAAGTGTCGTTTCTATATCCGACTTTTCAGCCAATTTTTCTACTTGTTGAATAAATTCTTCAAGGGTAGCAGTAAACTTACTAGACTGGCACACATGAAATTGAATGGTGTTATTGATAAATTCCTTTTTTGCAAACGGACAAAAATTAAGTCCAATAACAACTTGCTCCAACCATTGGCGCGTCATGTTTACTGCCTGTTGCGCGGTTAATTTATTCATTGCTGTTATCACTTTTTTGTAAATGCCACATGTTATAATATTTACCTTTCAAGGCGATTAATGCCTGATGATCACCCTGTTCAATAACTTCTCCCTGGTGCATAACGATGATGTTGTCCGCATCGACAACAGTAGATAAACGGTGTGCTATTGAGATACTTGTATGGTTTAGTGATAACTGGCGCAGTGCGCCTAGAATAGCCTGCTCAGCATGGCTATCTAATGAAGAAGTTGCTTCGTCAAAAACGAGAATTTTTGGTTTTTTCAAAATTGTACGAGCAATAGCAACCCTTTGTTTTTCACCACCAGATAATTTTAATCCACGTTCGCCAACTTCAGTTTCAAGACCCTTAGGTAACTGTTCTACAAAGTGACTTAAATGTGCAAGGTTTATCGCTTCAATGACCTGCTCATCTTTAGCCTCTGGGTTACCATAACGCACGTTTTCTAACAAGGTGTCATTAAATAACACCGTATCTTGAGGCACGATACCAATATTTTTACGCAATGAATGTTGCGTGATATGTGCAATATTTTGCCCATCGATTTTTATCGCTCCTTGTTTACAGTCATAAAATCGAAACAACAATTTCACTAATGTCGACTTACCTGAACCACTTTCGCCAACAATAGCGACTTTTGCCCCAGGTGGAACAGTCAAGGACAGATCTTTTATGATTGGACGCTCGTCGTGATAAGAAAACGATACGTTTTCAAAGGTTAATTCACCTTTTGTTAACACAAGGTCTGGTGCATTTTCAACATCGGTAATTTTGGCATTGGTGTGCATTAGACCAAACATTTGTTCTATATTTGCTAAAGCTCCTTTAATTTCACGATAGACAAAACCTAAGAAGTTTAACGGCATAAATAACTGCATCATAAAGGCATTAACCAAGACAAAATCACCAAGCGTCATTTTCTCATAGGTCACCTGATACGCAGCTAACGCTAGCATTGCCGTCATTGCGATGGAAATAATAAACGCTTGACCACCGTTTAACGCAAATAATGACAAGCGGTTTTTAATTTTAGCCTGTTCCCAACTCGCTAACTGTTGATCATAAGCATTAGCTTCATATGTTTCATTGGTAAAGTATTTAACGGTTTCATAGTTTAATAGGCTATCTATTGCACGCGTGTTACTAGACGAATCAGCCTTATTCGCAGCTCTCACATATTTTGTACGCCAATTTGTCGCAATCACAGAATAAGTAACATAAAAAACAATAGAAGCTAGAGTGATTAATGCGAACCAAATGCCATAATTAAACAATAAAATGCCAATTACCATTGCAATTTCTATCAACGTAGGGATCACACTAAACACCATAAAACGCATTAAAAAACTAATGCCTGAAGTACCCCTATCAATATCCCTTGATAAACCACCTGTTTGCCGATTTAAATGAAAATCAAGATCAAGTGAGTGTAGATGTTCAAATACCTGTAAACCTATCCTTCTTATCGCCCTTTCAGTTACTCGACCAAAGAGTGTATCTCTTATTTCTGCAAATAATACAACGCCTAACCGCACTGCTCCGTATGCAACAACTAATCCGAATGGCACGATAAATATATTTTTCTCTTGCTGTGTATCAAGTAAATCAACAATATCCTTTAAAATAAAAGGTAAATAAACACTCGCAAATTTTGTTGCTAATAAGCAAGCTAACGCTATAGCTATTCTAACTTTAAATTCTAAAAGGTAAGGGATTAGTGAAGTGACAATGCGCCAATTAAAATGTGTTGGCTCGTGGTCACTTTGTTGAGAACGTCGCATATCATGCTCTTATATTATCTTTCTAGTGTTTAACTATTAATGGGATGTGACCATCAGATATGATGTGAAAACACCGTTAGCCGTTGTGCTAACAAACAATGAGTGTATTATGAGGCTACGGTCATAAAAAGCAATGTTATATGCTGTCATTTGTTCAACACATAGTCGATAGAGGTTTGTTTACGTTTTTTTTTATTCTTGGCATCCAATGCCCTGCATTTCTTTACCAGTACACACAACAACTTACTGGCCACTTCAATGAAGCAAAGCTCCAACTGTCGCAATACCAAACACTCGCAGATTTACATTTTCAAGGTAGCTTATTACAACTTACTAATCATTATTTAAAGAATAGCGATGTTGTAATTAACGAAACCGGTAAAATTATCGCCTCACTTATTAGTCGCAATGAGTATTTACAATTTCAGTTATCTGGTATGACAAACGCATCTTATACGGAACAACTGGTGTTTTTCTTTCGTCATGTAGACATTGAAATAGCAAAACAAACGCTTAACATATTTTCGCTTACCGTCCCCCTAACGTTAGAAGCTCTTACAACGGGCTTATGTATAGCAATATTAGTTGTAGGCTTACTTCAAGCGCTAGCTTTAGGGCTAAAAAAAATATTTACAAAAATAAAGCCCACTAAGGTAATGTAATAACCGATACCTTATTTACGGGTATTTAGTTTTCATATCTGCGATCGCTTTCGCTAAAAAGTGCTTCAATGCAGACATGTTAATTTTTGCTAGTTGTTTAATATACAAACAAGACTTAGCGGTTTTAATGTTACCAATTTTACCGAGCTCTGCCTGATAATCATCAAACCCTTGCATAATATATAATGATAAATTTTGTTTGCGAGGTGAAAAGCCTGTTAACATCCAACGCTGCTTACCTTGGCTGTTGTTATAGTGGTATTCACCAAAGCCTATAATGGCATTGCCCCACATTACGGGTTCAAAACCCGAGAGTTCAGTGAAAATATTAACAAGTATTAATGCGTCGTTACGCCGTGTTTCATTTTCAATTGACGAGATAAATTGAAGAACATCAGCTTTAGTAGGTTGAGTTTTAATTGCCACCATATAATTAAGCCAATATTTAATTTTAACCAATAAAAAAGGCTACCGAAGTAACCTTTTTTATGACTCTAAAGCTAACCGTTGCCGTCTTCAACACGACTTTTTAACTTTTGTCCTGGCCTAAATGTAACCACTCTACGAGCAGAGATAGGAATATCTTCGCCGGTTTTTGGGTTACGACCTGGGCGTTCGCTTTTCTCGCGTAAATCGAAATTACCAAAACCAGATAACTTTACTTGTTCACCGGCTTCTAGTGTTTCTCGAATTTCCTCAAAAAACATTTCAACAATGTCTTTTGCGTCGCGCTTACTTAGCCCAACTTTTTCAAATAAATGTTCTGCGACTTCTGCTTTGGTTAGCGCCATTGCTTAATCCCTCAGTGATGCATTTAACTCATCTTTTAATGTTTCGACCACTCGATTTACAACATCATTGATATCTTTTTCTTCAAGAGTCTTTTCATGATCTTGTAGTATCATTGCAATAGCGAGGCTTTTAAAGCCATCATTTATACCATTGCCTCTGTATACATCGAACAAGTTTAGATCAACTAAATAATTTCCGCCAACATTTTCAATGAGTTGTAACACTTTTTTTGCATTTACATCTTCTTCGACGATAACAGCAATATCACGTCTATTCGCCGGAAAGCGAGAAATATCGCCAGCTTGAGGGATATTAAGTGTTGAAATTTCAGTCAATAAAACTTCAAAAACTAATGTACGGCCATTTAAACCTAATTTCCTTTCTAATTCAGGATGTAAGGTACCAACATGACCAATTATCTTACCATTTTTATAAATAGCAGCTGTTTGGCCAGGATGAAGCGCATCATGTTGCCCTTGTTCAAACGAATATGCTTCTGCATTGGCAGTTCTTGCAAGTAAGGCTTCTACATCAGCTTTTATATCGTAAAAATCGCTCGCCGCTTTTTCCATATCCCAATGTTCTTGGTTACGAGCTCCCGTTAAAACACCAGCGATCATTTGTTCCTGACGTACACCATTTTCAGCATTTTCATCAGGCACAAAGCGCAGTCCTGTTTCAAATAAACGCATGCGCTGTTGCTGACGATTTTGGTTATAGACAACCGATTGCAACAACCCTGTCCATAAACTTAAGCGCATTACCGACATTTCAGATGAAATAGGATGTGGCAGAGTCATCACCTCTTTGTCAGGATGAATAAGCTGTTGTACTTTAGGATCTACAAAACTATAGGTAATTGCTTCCTGATAACCACGCGTAACAAGTGTTTGTCGTAAACGTTTAAGAGGCAATTGCGCTTCCTTTCGGTCACACATAGCCAATGTTGCTTGTGGCGATACATTCGGTATATTGTTATAACCGAATATTCGTGCAACTTCTTCGGTTAAATCTTCTTCAATTTTAATATCAAAACGATAGTTAGGTACCTTAACGTGCCAAACATCATTTTCAAAGCTAACATCAAACCCTAATCGTGTTAGAATTTCAGTTACCTTGTCATCAACAATATGATGGCCAATACGTGAATCCAATTTACTTCTGCGTAAACTCACCTGTTTTGCTTTAGGCAAATGTTCTTGCGATACCGCCTCTGTAATCGGCCCTGCTTCGCCGCCGACTATATCTAATAGTAGCGCCGTTGCTCTTTCCATTGCTTGATGCTGTAACTCTGGATCAATACCACGTTCATATCGATGTGATGCATCTGTGTGTAAGCCATATTGTCGCGCTTTTCCTAATATCGCTAATGGCGAGAAGAAAGCACTTTCGAGGAATATATCTTTTGTATTGGTTGTAACGCCAGAATCTAGCCCGCCAAATATACCAGCAATTGCTAATGCTTTATTGTCATCTGCAATCACTAACGTACCTTCTTTTAATGACACTTCGGCTTCATCGAGTGTCACTAACTTCTCTTCTGGCTTTGCGAGCCTAACATCAATCTTACCTTCTATCGCTGATAGGTCAAAGGCATGCATTGGGTGGCCTTGCTCCAACAAAACATAATTTGTAATATCAACGACAGGGTCAATAGAACGTATGCCACAACGACGTAACTTTTCAACCATCCATAATGGCGTTTGCGCATTAAGATTTACGTTTTTTATTACTCGGCCCAAATATCTTGGACAAGCGTCAGGCGCTGATAATTGAATGTCTCGTGTATCGTTTATCGTCGTTGATACACTAGTTATTTCAGGTTCAGAAACAGGCAAGCCATTTAAAACACCAACCTCGCGTGCTAAGCCCTTCAGGCCTAGACAATCACCACGATTCGCCGTTAAATCAACATCAATAGTTACATCGTTTAGATCTAAATAATCACGCACATCAGTACCGATCGGAGCTTCTTGTGGTAGTTCAATAATACCATCACTTGCCTCTGCCAAGCCGAGCTCTGATTCACTACATAACATACCAAATGATGGTTGACCGCGTAATTTCGCTTTTTTAATTTTAAAATTACCAGGAAGCACAGCACCGACCATCGCAACAGCAACTTTTAAGCCTAAACGACAGTTTTTTGCGCCACAAACAATGTCGATTAACTCACCGTCGTCACTGGCTGTACCCACATTAATTTTTGTTACTTGTAATTTGTCTGCGTCTGGGTGTTGTCCACATTCAACAACTTCACCGACTACGACACCTTTAAATTCGCCAGCAACCGGCTCTATACCGTCTACTTCCAAACCTGCCATAGTAATTTGGTGCGTCAATTCATCTGACGAAATCGCGGGGTTTACCCATTCACGTAACCAAGATTCACTAAATTTCATGATGAATTGCCTTACTTAAATTGTTTCAAGAATCGAAGATCGTTTTCAAAAAATGCACGTAGATCATTTACGCCATAACGAAGCATGGTTAAACGTTCAACCCCCATACCAAAAGCAAAGCCTGAATATACCTCAGGATCTATACCTACTGCTTTCAATACATTTGGGTGGACCATACCACAGCCTAACACCTCCAACCATTTACCATTTTTACCTTTCACATCAACCTCAGCTGATGGTTCAGTAAATGGGAAGTATGACGGACGGAATCGAATCTCAAGATCTTCTTCAAAAAAGTGGTGAAGAAAGTCGTGCAAAATACCTTTCAAATGAGTAAATGATACGTCTTTATCAACCATTAAGCCTTCAACTTGGTGGAACATTGGCGTATGTGTTTGATCGTAATCGTTACGATACACTTTACCTGGTGAAATGATACGCAAAGGTGGCTGCTCTTTCTCCATAGTACGAATTTGAACACCAGAAGTTTGTGTGCGTAAAACCAGCTTTGGATTAAAATAAAAAGTATCATGATCTTGACGTGCTGGATGATGTTCAGGAATATTTAACGCATCAAAGTTATGGAAGTCGTCTTCCACTTCAGGGCCTTCTTTCACTGCAAAACCTAAGTCACCGAAAAAGCTCTCTATGCGTTCAATGGTGCGTGTAACCGGGTGCAAGCCACCCTGTTCATTACTACGCCCAGGTAAAGTCACATCAATCGTTTCAGCAGCAAGTTTTTTGTTAATCGCTTCGGTACGTAATAATTCACCGCGCGCCGTTAACGTTTTCTGAACTTGTTGTTTGGCTTGGTTAATCACTTGTCCAGCTTTAGGTTTTTCTTCTTTGGGCAATTGGCTAAGGCCTTTCATTAGTTCAGTAAACTGACCTTTTTTCCCAAGAAAACTTACGCGAACCTGATCTAATTCCTCAGGCGTATTAGCAGCAGTAATTGCCTGCTCTGCTTGCAATATAATGTCGTCTAAATTCATGATTTCCTCTAAAGCGGTGAACCCCACCGTTCGTTGGCTAGACTTATTCAATGTAAAAATAAAGGTCAGAGATTTTACACAAAAATGATCGTTTAAAGTAGATCAATTCAACGATTTTTAATAAATAATTCACGATCTTGCTGTGTTTAAGTAAAAAAGAATTAAGTTTGACACACACAATCGCTTTTAAATACTAAAAAGCGCCCACTAAAGCGCTTAATTTTTCAACTTAACAACATAAACGTTACATTTGAGTACGAGTTATATTCATATTCATTTTGTTTCCGACCAAACAGCAAATTCATTGCCACTAGGTTCTATAAAGTGAAAGCGACAACCGCCCGGAAAATCGAAAATCTGTTGGTTTATTTCACCGCCATGTTGCTGCACTTTGGCTAACGTAGCTTTAATATCTTGGCTATAAAACACCAGTAACGCACCACCTGTATCCATACGACTGCATTTATCGACCAAATAAAAACCACCATCTAAGCCTTGGTTACTGAAAGCCGTATATTCAGGGCCATAATCTACAAACTGCCAACCAAACACAGCAGAGAAAAACTGCTTAGTCGCGGATAAGTTACTGGCTGCAAATTCGACGTAGTTTAGTTTTTCGTGTTTGTTCATTAAAATCTCCTTTTTAGTTTTAATGTAGAACCCTATAAACCTCTTCCCACCATTTGTTTAATCTTCTTCGCTTTTTCAAAGTGATCAAGTTGATGTAATTTGATCCACCAGGTCGCGACCTCCATTAACAACTCAGGATCACCATTTTTATTGGCAAAAAAAGCATAGAATGAAAGGCCAACATTATCGCCTTTTTGTGCTATTTTCTTGTCACATACAGCAATAATCTTTTCACGTATTTGTGTTCTCAATGTAACTCCTTTTTAATTTGTATGACGTTACACACCCTATAGTTCAATTTTACGCGTTAGCATTTGGTAAATACTTAGCATGTAAACAAGCACAATTGTTATACCAACAGCAAACAACCTATCTTCTGGAAACAAATACCAAACAATAACAATGAGCAAGGTACGTAAAATTGAATGAATCAAGCCCAAAGGATGCTGAATAATCCAGGAATATACTACCCAATGCAGTCCTAGCCCTATACCAATACTTAGCGTGATAAACTCAGGCGCGTAGATAAAAAGTGGAATATGTACAGCCCATAAAAGGTTCACCATTAATGCACACATGCCCATAAGTTTGGCAAGTGGATTTTTAGACGATGTGATGGCTTCATGTCTATATTTAGCAATTAGGAGCGCAATTGGAAAAATAGTTCCTGAACCAAAAAGTAAAATAAGCAAGCCAGTTTTTTCAGAAAATTGTGTCGATAATATAGCAACGATTAACCACACAAATGCGCCAGATAAAGGCATTGATATTGAACGATTAGTCTCTTGTTCAAATGTTGTTCTGAGTGTATCCAGTGACATTAATTTCTATGCTTTTAACGTAAAGTTGAGAGTAATTAATCTAACAGTTTTATTTGTATCATCAACATTTTCTATAGATTCAATAAGATAAAATACTAACCAGTTAGCAAAATAGTTGCTTCTTCTTTGGTTGTTGGCACCAATGGGCGAGTTTTTGTTGGTAAATACACGAAGCCTTAAGATCAAAATTAACTGAGCACGGATTCATAAAGCCATGCAACAGGCTCAACTGAGTAACGGTGACATTATTAACGTTCGACAACTGATACATTAAATCTGACACACTGAAATGTACTTCCTTAATGGGAAATATTAACGTTAACGGTATGTTTGGTGTAATAGCAGTGTAATGTCTAATTTGAGCGCCATAAAAAAGCACTGCTGCATCAACATGAGTTTTAGATAATTCTTCTGATAGTACCCACATCGCCGAAGCACCAATACTAAACGCAATGACCCTCACAGTACTTTTATCAGACAATGTTTGCTTGAGTTTATCAATATATGCATCTATACCAACATTAGTGACAAAGTAATCATATGCTTGTTTTTCATCCTTGAAACACATTTCGATACCATCATACGGATCAATGATAATTGCTTTACATGGCAGAAGATTTGCAAAGTCTTCTAGCCCCTTTGTTCGTCCAAAAATATCAGAAACAATAACACATGGAATGGACAATTTTATTTCCTATCTAGTAAATATATATCGAATAAAGCAAATAAATGTGCGGTTTTATTTAACGGCTCACTTTAATAAACTATCAGCCATTATAGTGATTTACCACTACACTTTATTTGTTTTTCGCCGATATGGTAAACGTTGTTTACAGCGACATAAACACCAGACAAAATTGCTGACGTGGGCATACTAATAATTGATAGAAATTCATCATTCCATTCGTAAAAGCTCGTATCTCCAGCCATCAAATTAACAACTTTTAACGTTTTTTGATCAGTAGATAAACCGCATTTGTACTGAGGAACATCAGCAACTTCCGGTACAACAACACAACTGGAAGAAAATAAAACAATACAAACTAATGTAATAACATTACGCATACACATTCCTTGTTTAGTTTTTATGAAAAATCATAGCATTAGGTGCTAATAGCGATTAATCACGTCTGACAATTAATATAACTACACTAGCAAGATACTAATGATTAACCACCACTACAATGACTTAATCGTTAGAAAGTGTAATATCACAGACTTAATGGTTGATGATACCATAAAGCATATTTATCAACCTGCCATTTTAACCGCACAAATATTTAGTCTGGAATATCTCGTTTGATCTTAGCAAACTCATCAAAGCAATTAACAAAGATATCTACCAATTCAGGTTGAAACTTCTTTCCACGCTCAGCTTTTAAAAAGTTGAGTATATCCTCATTTTGCCACTGCTTTTGATACACACGATCTGTACCTAATGAATCAAAGACATCAGCTATCGCCATAATTCTTGCTTCAAGTGGGATATCTTCGCCTGCCAAGCCATCAGGATAGCCTGTTCCATCCCAATTTTCATGATGGTATTTCGCCATGCGAGCACCAATACGTGAAATTTTCGCTTTAGATCGTTCAAGAAGATCACTGCCAACGACAGTGTGACTTTTCATTAGCTGCCATTCGTGTTCGTCAAGTTGTTCAGGTTTTTGCAGTATTTTTTCAGGGATAGCCACTTTACCAATATCATGTAACGGTGCCGCTATTTTAATCGCCGCAACAAACTTTTCTTCCATGTTTAACTTTGTGGCTATCAATTCACAAATCGCTGCAACTCGTTGAACGTGTGCACTAGCTTTTTGTGACTTTCTTTCAATAGCTTCACCAACTATACATAGCAGTTCTTTTTGCGTAGATTCTAATTCATGTTGCTTGGTCAAGCTTTCTAAAATAAGTGCGACATTAGTAGCAAACAACTCGGCTAAATTAGAACGAAAATGCTCAGCGTCGTCTTCGAATTCAATATATAGCACCGAAGATGCGCTAGCAGATGTTTCATAATAGCCAACAAAGCACTGATTCTCATAAAAATGCTTTTTCTCATCAAACGCTTTTTGTATTAAAAGCTTAACCGATTCATCAATTTCTGAAGTGTCTAAACTATCAGATTCCACAACGTACTTTCCCGTACACGCAATAATGAGATTAGTACTTGGATGATCAAACTCTCTCTGACTTCGTGCAATATATAGTGCCGAGCTTTCCACATCCATTAAGGTCAATAAATGATTCAATGCAGCAGAACCAAATGGTCTAAATTGATTTATTCGTAATAAGTCATGCGTCGATTGAATCAATTGCTTAAATGCATCTAAACTGCGTTGTATGGTCATAATATCGCGATAGGCGCGAATGCCCGCATACACCGTTGTTGTCATTTTTCCCGCAGTAAAATCAGTTTTTTCTTTATAATCATTTATATCAAATTCTTTGATCACCTTAGCTTCTGGCGCACTACCCGCCTGTCCTGTCCGCAAGATTAATCTAATCGCTTGATTTTTCTTAACTTTGCGAATCCATTCTACTAATTCTAAGCCCGCATGATCGGTTTCCATTACAACATCGACGAACGCCATACAAAAATCGTCATCTTCTGCTAACACTTGTCTCGCTTCTATAGCAGAAAAAGCCGAAACGATTTCAAGGTTTCGCCCTTCAATAATTGAATCACCAAGCACTAACCTGGTAATTTGGTGTACAGATTCATCGTCATCGACAACCAAAATACGCCAAACTTTGTCACTAGCTGTCGTGCGCTCATTGATTGAATTTTCTGGTGCTTCTTCCTTAAAAATAAATTTAGACATTGTCTTCGTAGTAACTCTTCCATTAACGTTCTAACAAGTTTACTTAAAAGTAAGTGTAGATTAATTTTTTATATTTTAATTGAAAATTTATAAATATTATTAGCTTATACTAAAAATAAACAGACATCTCTACTCATTACTTACTTTATTAATACTGCTTATAAATACTAAATTGCCCTATATGTTTCAACGATTTAACCACAAGATTATTCTCATATAGCTACTTTTTACTCTTTCATAACAAATCATTATATTTGAAAGACAGCTAATATTGGCTTTTCTATTGACAAGCAACACGAGTTCCCTAATATAAAGAGCAATACAAGAATAAAATTTAATAAATAATCAAATGCAATTAGTAACTTTACTCAACGTCGTCCTCACAGTCGTGGTGGTTTTAGAACCAATGCGAGGAAAGCGTCGTGCGTAAAGTTTAATTAAATACAGTTTCACGAAACCCTCGCTCTGCAAAGACCGAGGGTTTTTTATTTTTATACGTTCAAGAAAACAACTTTAAGGGCAAATCTAATGGCGACACAAACGTATACAGGTGCTGAAATGGTTGTTAAGGCGCTATCAGCACTTAACGTAAAATACGTATTTGGCTACCCCGGTGGTTCAGTACTCGATATTTACGATGCTATTTTTCAGCAGGAAGATGTCGAACATATACTTGTTAGACATGAGCAAGCAGCAACTCACATGGCTGATGGTTTTGCCAGGGCAACAGGCGAAGTTGGGTATGTACTTGCCACGTCTGGCCCTGGTGCAACAAATTGTGTAACAGGTATTGCAACAGCTTATATGGATTCTATACCAATGGTGGTTCTAGCCGGTCAAGTACCCACTAACCTGATCGGCGATGATGCCTTTCAAGAAACAGATATTGTTGGTTGCTCACGCCCGATCGTCAAACATAGTTTTAATTGTAGAAATTTATCAGAAATTCCAAATATTATCGCAAAAGCGCACTATATAGCCCAGTCAGGGCGCCCAGGTCCTGTGGTGGTGGAACTACCTAAAGATATTTTGGTACCGCAAAATAAAGCCTCTTTCCATATCGAAACAGATGTCAAATTGCGCTCTTACAACCCAACCAAAAAAGGTCACCCTAAACAAATTAAAAAGGCGATTAAAGCGATCACTGAGGCACAACGTTTAGTTATTTATTCAGGTGGAGGTATAGTACTGGCGGATGCATCAGCGTTATTAACGAAATTAGTTGAGAAGTTAAATGCGCCCTGCACTAATACGCTTATGGGGTTAGGTGGTTTATCTGGCACACACGATAATTTTATTGGTATGTTAGGTATGCATGGTAGTTTGGAGGCTAACAAAGCCATGGCAAATGCTGATGTTATATTAGCGTTAGGTGCACGATTTGATGATCGAGTAACAAATAATGTTAAAAAGTTTTGTCCTGACGCAAAAATAGTACATGTAGATATAGATCCTACCTCTATTTCTAAAACCATCAATGCGCATATTCCTGTTGTCGGATTAATTGATATCGTTATAGAACAGTTACTCGAAGAATTAGACGCGGTAAATTTTGTCCCTGATCAGCAAATTAACGATGATTGGTGGCAAAAAATTAATCAATGGCGCTCACATGATAGTGTTAGTTATCAGCAAGATGAAGGCAAAATAAAACCACAGCGTGTAATTGAGGAGATGTACGAAATTACAAAGGGTGAAGCCTATATCTGTTCTGATGTAGGACAACACCAAATGTTTGCAGCACAATACTATCCTTTCGCGAAACCAAGACAGTGGATTAATTCAGGCGGGCTTGGCACCATGGGATTTGGTTTACCTGCAGCGATGGGCGTAAAACTCGCCTTTCCGGAAAGTCATGTTGTTTGTGTTACGGGTGATGGTTCAATTCAAATGAATATTCAAGAGTTATCAACTTGTTTGCAATATCGATTACCTGTCGTCATTGTATCATTAAATAACCGTTCTCTAGGTATGGTACGACAATGGCAAGATATGATTTACGGGGGACGTCACTCATCGTCTTATATGGAATCATTACCAGACTTTGTAAAGCTTGCAGAAGCGTATGGTCACGTTGGTATTCAAATTAATCAATTGTCCGAGTTAAATGAAAAATTAACGGAAGCATTTGAGATAAAAGATCGTTTAGTGTTTGTAGATATTTTAGTTGATGAATTAGAACACGTTTATCCAATGCAAATTAGACATGGAGCAGTAGATGACATGTGGTTACGTAAAGGAGTAAAAGCATAATGCGACGTATACTTGCAATATTATTAGAAAATGAGCCTGGTTCATTGTCACGCATCGTTGGTTTATTTTCTCAACGAGCGTTTAACATAGAAAGTTTAACGGTTGCACCAACTGAAGATCAAAGTTTATCTCGGATCACAATTACCACACGCGGTGATGATCGGGTGTTGGAACAAATAGTAAAACAAGTAAATAAGCTTATAGATGTAATAAAGATAACCGATCTAACAGATAGAGATCATGTAGAGCGCGAAATATTGTTAATTAAAGTGCTCGCTATGAATGACAAATCACGTACTGAAGTAACACGAATCACTGATATTTTTAGAGGAGCTATTGTTGATATTGGCAAGCAGGTATACACCATTCAATTAACAGGCAATGATAAGAAGCTGAATGCTTTTATCACTGCCCTAGCTAATGAAACTGAAATTATCGAATCAGCCCGCTCAGGTACAGTTGGTGTAGCACGCGGTGAAAAAGCGTTACGAATATAACGCTTTCTATTTAGCAAAAAGCTAGCCTGTGGTTAGCTTTTTGCCTTCATTTTCTTAATAAGTCCATCACTCGCATCTTCAACAAGATCAAGAACATACTTAAACCCTCTGGCGCCACCATAATATGGATCTGGTACTTCCATATCTTCAAAGTTTTCAGCGTATTGCAAAAACAAGTGTATTTTATCGTGATAACCAGCAGGAGCTAGTTTTTTCAAATCTCGTAAATTCTGTTCATCCATTGCTAAAATAATATCAAAGTCAGCAAAGTCCTCCACGGTGACTTTTCTCGCCCGTATATTATCGAATTTATAGCCACGGGAATTTCCCGCCTTTTGCGCGCGATGATCTGGTTTTTCTCTAGCATGTGAACCAATAGTTCCTGCTGAATCTAAACTCACTGTTAATTTGTTTTGAGTCGCTTTATCGCGAAATACCGCTTCTGCCGTAGGCGAGCGACATATGTTGCCCATACAAACGAATAAAATACGCTTTATATCCTTATAAACGATATGCTCTGTCATTTATTTCAATCCAATTTTTGACTTAACCCCTAAAACCTACGAATTAGGTGTCTTTTATCTTTGTGTAAATATTACCTTAAAATGTGCCAAATACCCTACCGTAAATGTGCCAATTTGGCGAGTATAAAATATAGCTTGATGCACTTCGTCTCGATGAGTTTTACAAAAACATAATAATAGGGCTAAGTAGATAAGTTATATGCTATTTTTCTTGTTTTATTACCAAGTCATCATTTATTTGCTACAGTTAAAACAGTTAATCGTCTAACCATTTATAACTTAATGACAAAGTTTATCACCCAGCTGTCGTATTCAGTACGTACCGTTTTTATCTTAACTATGGTGCTTACCTTAGCCATCATTTTATACCAGTTTAGTAATAATTTAAGTCGTTTAACCAATGAACACAATAACGACAATACTAATGTGAAATTTCAATACTTTATTGATAATGATAATGCAATGTCATTTGAACAAATCCGTGAAAACATTCACCAGTTTAAGCACGTGAAAGGATCAGAAATTCCATTTGCCTTAAAAGACCAAACCTATTGGCTTATCGTATCAATTGAAAATGTACAAGAAAATCAAAAGCCATATGTGTTGTATGTCGATAATAAATTACTTGATGTATTCAACGTGTATCGAATGGTAAATGAAACGTCTATTGAAAAAATAATATCAGTACCATCTTTGCTTAATCAGGCCTATCCACATATTGATATCGATATGTCGACAAAGCGTAAACAAGCATTTTTAGTACAATTACGTACTGATGGTCCCCCTAATATGCCGATACAGTTAATTCAAAAAACAGCGTTTACACAACATGTACTCTTTGCACAGTTGCTCTATGGCGCTTTTATTGGTGTAATACTTTTAATGGCGCTGTATAACTTCGTGCTTTACTTTGCGGTCAAAGACAAAGTGTATTTGTTATATATCGGCTACTTAATCTCTGCATTTTTTATCATGTCGAGTATTACTGGTTTTGGCTATTTCATGTTTAACATTGCACTCAATCAGTTGATTGATAAATACCTTGTCATTTTACATTTCTTGTTAGTCTTCTTTTTACTGTCATTCACACTTTTTTTCTTACGTTATGAACGCAGCAAAGGGCTTTGGTATCGCATTACAATGCTCTCTTGCGGGATACTAATGGTACTTGCGGTATTCTCATTAACACTCGACCAAATACAACAAGCAACATTATTTTTTGCAATTCAACCCGCGGTATTACTGTTAGCGTTAACCTTGTTATTAAAACAAATAAATACTAACTTTTCGTGGGCTAAGTATTACTTAGCATCTTGGGTCCCCTTAATCATTGGTGCAGCGATACAACCCGCGGTACTATTAAACTTTATCAATTATTCGTTTTTGACGAGTAATGCTTTTTTAATTGCGATGATCTTAGAAGTTTCATTTATGGCCTTTGCACTCGCAGAAAGAATGAAACGTAATGAACAAGATAAAATTGAAAACATTGCCTATCACCTATCGAGTGGTATTCCTAGAAAATCAAACATTGAGGGTGCTATTAACACCTTAGCGCTAAACAAAAGCCGTGACTTTAGCGTCATCATTATAAAACCAGAGCATATTGAGAAAGTTACCCTATATATAAACGACGATATGAATACAGCGCTTTTTAAACGGCTCTATAAAAAACTCTCTTCGTTATTTAATTATAATGACGCCGTAGTGCCACTGACAGATAAGAACGAAAAACTGTGCTTAATAAACAATACCAGTTTAGCCTTTATTCTTGATAACACGATCAATGAGCAACCACTTGAAACATTAGTACAATCGATTCAACAAATTGTCTTTGAAAACTTTCACTTAACTAATTTACAATTACCACTCGGCGCTGTTATCGGTATATCTACTCATCCAAGCCATGGCAATAAAAGCCATCAACTTTTAAATAGAGCACTCATTGCAACAAAAAATGCAGAAAACAGTGTGGAAAAATGGGCGCAATACGCAGACAATGCTAACGACACCACCAACTATCTCTTCAAGCTATCTAATGATTTAAAGCAAGCAATTGAGCATGATACTTTAGCCTTATACCACCAACCGCAGGTAGACTTAAGAACGTTAAGAGTATGTAGTAGTGAATGCCTATTAAGATGGCAGCATCCTGAAGAAGGCTTTATTCCACCATCAATTTTTGTGCCTATCGCAGAAGATATGGGCTTAATACATGAGCTCACTTTTTGGGTCATTAAAAAAGCATTAACGCAACAAAAATACTTAATGGATACCCATGGATTTAATCATTTAGTATCAATAAATATTAGTGGCAAAGACATTTGTTCAAAAGGTTTCTTGGCAAAAACACTCGCAATTATTGAATCATGTGACGTTGCGACTGACAAAATTATCTTCGAACTTACGGAGTCAGCAAGCTTTACTGATAACGACTTCGCAATGCATGTGATAGAGCAACTTACAGAGCTTGGCATAACCATAAGTATCGACGACTTTGGTACAGGATACTCCTCAATGTCACAGATCAGTCACTTACCATTTCAGGAGTTGAAAGTAGATCGGGAGTTTGTAGAAAACATTAACCAAGACAAAAAACGACTCGTCATTGCAGAAGCCACAGTTAAGATGGCTAAAGGATTAGGTTTAGAAGTTGTAGCGGAAGGCATAAACAGTGAGCAAGACGAAGAAACACTAAGGCAATTTGGTTGTGATATTGGTCAAGGTTATTACTACGCAAAACCAATGTCATTAGAAGAGTATGAACAATGGCTATTATCATTAGTCAACGGTCGTGTTAAACAGCCACTAGACGGTGAATATATTCCCGCCGCTAAATAAGAACAATCAGTTTCAGTAACTGATTGTTCCATAACATTTTAGTAACTACAATCTGCGTTTAGCGACCGCATCATTAAGCTGAGCTAATAATGTTTCAGTGTCTTGCCAACCGATACACGCATCAGTTATAGATTGACCATATACTTCAGCTTTTCCGTCGACAAGATCTTGTCGACCTTCTACTAAGTGACTCTCTACCATTACACCAAATATATTATGATTTCCATTAGCAATTTGTTCACTAACATTTGCACTTACTAGCATTTGATTTTCAAATTTTTTACTTGAATTGCCATGGCTAAAATCAATCATTATTTTGGTATTTAATTTTGAAGCCTCAAGTTGATCTGTTACTTGTTTTACACTATCTGCATCATAATTTGGCGCTTTACCACCACGTAAGATGATGTGACAGTCTGGATTTCCAGTCGTTTGAACAATTGCCGAATGACCAAATTTAGTCACCGATAAAAAATGATGAGATGCTGCAGCAGAGCCAATCGCATCGATGGCAATTTTAATGGTACCGTCTGTACCATTTTTAAAACCAACAGGACAAGACAATCCAGAGGCTAACTCTCTGTGCACTTGGCTCTCTGTCGTTCGAGCACCAATCGCGCCCCAACACATAAAATCTGCCATGTATTGTGGCGTGATCATATCTAAAAACTCGCCAGCTGTTGGTAATCCTAAATCATTAAGATCAGCAAGTAATTTACGGCCAATACGTAAACCATCATTTAATTTAAAGCTATTATCCAAATATGGATCATTAATTAACCCTTTCCAACCAACAGTTGTACGCGGTTTTTCAAAATATACGCGCATAACGATTTCAAGATTATCTTTATACTTCTCTCTCAATGCGACTAAGCGTTTGCCATACTCAACTGCAGCTTCTGGATCGTGAATTGAACAAGGACCAATAACTACTAGCAATCGATCATCTTGGTGATTAAATATTTTACTGATAGCAGCTCTACCACTAAACACTGTTTCAGATGCTTTTTCTGAACCAGGAAATCGCTCCAATAACGCCACTGGAGGTAACAATTCTTTAATTTTTTCGATGCGCACATCGTCTGTTTGGTAGAACATAATTTTTCTCTTTATTACAACTAATATTTTATCGTTTTATACGTCTAGACACCTAGATAATAATCCCACCGGCTAATTTAACAGCGTTGATTAAACAATACCAACATAAAATCGTAAAAAAACGATATAATTAAGAACATTAAATAGTAAATAATACATCAATGAAGCAAGCGCTTAAGGAAGTTTCTAATTTATGATAAACCCTACGCTACCGTTAGTAGATCTCCATCGTCACTTAGATGGCAATATCCGCCCTAAAACTATTTGGCAACTTGCACAACAACATAATATTTCGTTGCCCGAAGATAGCTATGACAATTTTATTTCACATGTGCAAATTCAAGAATCTGAACCAGATTTACTTGCCTTTTTGAAGAAACTCGATTGGGGGGTTGCCGTGCTTAAGAGCTTAGAAGACTGCCAACGAGTTGCTTATGAAAATGTAGAAGATTTAGTAATGGCAGGTATAGATTACGCAGAACTAAGGTTTTCACCTTACTATATGGCGATGACAAACAAGCTACCACTAGAAGGCGTGATTGAAGCTGTAGTAGATGGTATCAATAAAGGTAAACAAGCCTTTAATGTCGATGTAAACCTTATCGGTATCATGAGCCGAACATTTGGCCAACAAATATGCATGCAAGAACTCGATGCAATTATGGCTTGTAAAAAGCATTTTGTTGCCATTGATCTTGCTGGTGATGAATTAAACTATCCCGGCACTATGTTTACTGAACACTTCAATAAAATAAAGCAAACTGACCTGCAAGTAACAGTGCATGCTGGTGAAGCAGCAGGAAGTGAAAGTATTTGGCAAGCAATACAACAATTAGGTGCAACACGCATCGGCCATGGGGTTGCGTGTCAGCACGACGAGAATCTTCTCGACTACCTTATTACGCACAATATTGCGATTGAGTCGTGTTTAACGTCAAATTATCAAACAGGCACTATACAAGATCTGAAAAAGCACCCTTTACCTATGTTTTTAGAGCGTGGCATTTTAGTCACATTAAATACCGATGATCCAGCAGTTGAAAATACCGAGTTAATCGCGGAATATAAACTAGCAAATACATTGTTTAATTTGCAAACACAAGAAATAACAACAATACAACAAAATGGTGTTAACGCGAGCTTTTTATCAACGACTGAAAAACAATCGTTATTAAATAAGTCTATGTTTAATCACCAACGCACTAAGGAATAAATTATGGCAGAAATTGCACTCGCACTATTTGCAGGTGCGCTTGTAGGATTGATATTTTCAATCGTCAAGCTACCACTTCCAGCACCACCGGTGCTATCAGGAATAGCAGGCATTGTCGGTATTTATCTCGGTGGTTCACTTTACCACTGGATCATCGAACAATTTTTTAGCTAAAATAGGTGTTTAAAACGTAATAACAAATCAGTAAATCACCCTTGATAGAAGTGCTAACACACTTGCTTGAAACTTACTGAGATAAATTTTTAATATAAAGGTATATCTCATGACAACTCCTCACATAGAAGCCAATCCAGGCGATTTTGCAAAAACGGTATTAATGCCCGGTGATCCACTTAGAGCAAAGTTTATTGCTGAAAATTTTCTTGAAAACGCGAAGTGTATAACCCGCGTTAGAAACATGCTCGGGTTCACTGGTACCTATAAAGGCAAAGAAATTTCGGTTATGGGTTCAGGCATGGGGATCCCATCGATCTCAATTTATGCTACAGAATTATATAAAGACTATGGTGTTGAAAATATTATTCGTATTGGCTCCTGTGGTGCCGTTCGAGATGACATCAAAGTTCGTGACGTAATTATCGGTATGTCGGCGAGTACAGATTCAAATGTAAACCGACAACGATTTAACCAATGCGACTTCGCTGCTAGTGCTGACTTTTCATTATTACAAAAAGTGGTGAACACGGCAGACAAGTTAGGCAAACCTATTCATGTAGGCAATGTGTTTACGGCGGATTTATTTTACACACCGCAACCAGAGATGTTTACCACAATGGAAAATATGGGAGTACTCGCCGTTGAAATGGAAGCGGCTGGTCTTTATGGCGTTGCAGCTGAGTACGGCAAAAAAGCGCTTGCAGTTTTTACTGTTAGTGATCATATCAAAACAGGTGAGCAAACAACGGCGGACGAAAGAGAAAACACCTTTAAAGACATGATGGAACTGACACTAGAAAGTATTTTATAGTGCCCAAAAGGCATTTAGTTACACCGTACAAATTTTAACGCGTACCGTGTAAAGCTAAGTGCTGAGTTCGAAATAACGCATACTATAGCTATCGATAAAAGAACGAACTGACAAAGGTGTAAAAAAACCGGAGCATGCTCCGGTTTTTTTAACTGTTTAATTTACGCCTAATAGAAATTGTAACCAATTTCTATTCCCCAAAACCTAGGTTCATTAACAAAAGCCGTTAAGTTCAGGAAATCTACAGCACCATCTGCAACAATTTTGTCAGTAATATTACGGCCAACAATTGCGACGTCAAAACCGTCATCATTGTTGAAACCTAGCCTTAAACCACCAATCCAACGCGCATCCGCGTAAAATTCTTTGGCTTCATAAAGAAAGATATTCGACTTGCTGCGATAATTCCAATCGGTTTGTACATAGTAATAACCATAGTCGACTGGAAGCTCATAATTAATGTTAATATTAGCTAACCATTTAGGCGATCTTGGTAACGGGTTACCGTCTACAAATACCGTAACAACAGGTCCAAAATCACCTTCCACCGTATTAGCCACTTCATCATATGCTGTACATGTTGGTGTTGATGAACAACGCTCTGCTTTTAGGGTCTTGTCTTGAATTTCTGTTTTGTTGTAACTTAAATTTGTACTTATTCGCAATTGATCCGTTAGCATGGCTTCAAATGAAGTTTCAATACCAGCGCCATAAGTATTATCAGCATTGAGTAGTGAATTTGTATTTGCTTCGCCACCAGTGGCAGTTAATTGATGATCTTCAATATCATAGGTATAAGCAGTTATATGCCAACGCGCATTACCGTCGAATAAATCTGCTTTAAGACCTACCTCATAAGACGTTAACGTTTCAGTATCAGCTTCACTTGGAAAACCAAAACGACCAATGGTTACAGGTCCGCGAGAAGCGTTACCAACGCGGGCAAAAGCAGTCAAATCTCTATCGATGGTATAACGAGCTGCTAAATCCCAGTTTACATAGCTGTCATCTTTATCAATTTCAAAGACAACATTAGATGTGCCCCCTTCTCGTATATCCAATTCTTTGTCATCAGAGGTATACCGTAAGCCTAATGTAAATGCCCAATCTTCAACAGGCTTGTACTCTACTTGACCGAATAAGGCATATGATGTTGTTAGTTGATCAATTTGATAAAAGTTAGTCGTATTACCTTCAGCATCCAGGTCTTTATTATCAACGGTATAGTCTTCTTTAAAGTAAAATAAACCAACCTGATAATAGATATCATCACTGTCACCAGAAAGACGTAATTCTTGTGTCAATTGTTCATGATCTGACAAGCCGTCACCTGACGCGACATTAAACCAAAGTTGTTTACCTAATTGATTTGGTACACCTGAAAAGTCAGTAACACCGCCATCAATATCTGCGTAACTCCAGCTTTCTAATGTATCGTAGCCCGTAATACTAGTTAGAGTAACATTTTCAAAGTCATGTTCGATTTCTAAACTACCGCCTTGATGATCGAGCTCAAAACCAGAAGTACTATCATGGTATATTTTAGATTCATCAAATGAGTCTCTTAATCCAGATTTACCCACTTCAAAAGCGTTTGCATAGAAAATTTGCGGCATGTCACCATCTTGATCAAAGCCATGAAACTTCAATAGTGCACGTGTGTCACTGCCATTGTCATAAAGAAACTGTAAACGATAGGCAAATTCTTCATAACCACCAACTTCGTCGCCCGTGGTAATATTATCTACCCATTCATCACGTTCTTGATGTTTAAAAGATGCTCTAGCAGCCCATGTATCTGATAACTCGAAGTTTTTACCTGCTTCTAAAAACATAGTGCCGCGACTACCATAGCCACCACGAACATAGCCTTCATTTGTGAAATCAGGTGCAACGGTATCAATTTTCACAATACCTGCCGTTGTATTTCGACCAAATACAGTACCTTGAGGACCATTTAAAACTTCTACCCGCTCGACATCAAAAAGTGGAATACTTTTCAATACCGCATTTTCTAATACAATGTTATCTAACACCATAGAAACAGGCTGGTTAGCGTTGACATCAAAGTCAGTATTACCTAGCCCACGGATATAAAATCTAGGGGATTGACGACCATTAGACGATTCAATCTGCAAACTTGGTACTCTGCCAGCTAATGCACGAATGTTTTCACCAGAGCCTAAATAATCATTAATATTTTCTGCTGACATAGCGGTCACAGTTGCAGGAACATCTTTGACAGTCTCAATTCTTTTACGCGAGGTAACTTCTATCACTTCTAAGCCAGTAACTTTTTCTTCTGAGTTACTTTCTTCTGCGGCCACTACAGCCGAAAGCGACAGCGCAGTTGTGCACAACGCTAACTGCACACTGCGCACAAGTATGCTTTGTCCGAACATTTTCATGTAGTTCTCTCCCAAGGACTATTTTTGAAATAAATTTTTATCAGTAATACGACAAGTGTTCTAGCGTGAGTATTTAGAACACTTATTAGTCGCTATTGCCATGAATTATAGCTAATTTTTTATAATTCGCTTATTCATTTTTTGATAATTGTTGATAAAAGCTTTGTCCGTAGTCTAATGCTTCCAGAGAAAACATTTCAGCGAGGGTTTGACCAAGATCTGCAAAACTATTCCGTTGACCTAAATTTACATCACCAATGTTATGGTGGTATGCAATCATAGGTACAAATTCTCTCGTGTGATCAGAGCCTTGCCACGTCGGATCACAGCCATGATCTGCAGTCATATAGAGTATGTCGTCATCAGTCATTGCGTCGATAATATCAGGGAGCCTCTTATCAAACGCTTCTAAAGCCTGTGCATAGCCTAAAGGATCTCTACGATGACCGTAGTCTTGGTCAAAATTAACTAAGTTTGTAAAAATGATACTATTTGTTCGGGCTGATTGAATATGAGAAATAGTGGCATCTACTAAAGCATCGATACCTGTCGCTTTAGTTTTTTCCGAAATGCCTTGGTGGGCGAAGATATCAGCAATCTTACCTACACTGATCACATGACCATCTGCATTGACCATTTTATCTAATACTGTTGGAGAAGGAGGTAGTACAGAATAATCACGTCGATTACCTGTGCGAATAAAGTCTTCAGCACTGTTACCAACAAATGGCCGAGCAATTACACGACCAATGTTATAGTCATCAAGTAACGTGCGTACCATTTCACAATAAGCATATAAATTATCTAAACCAAAATGTTCTTCGTGAGCAGCTACCTGAAAAACACTATCAGCAGAGGTATAACAAATAGGTAAACCCGTTTTAATATGCTCTTTACCTAGCCTAGCAATAATCTCTGTGCCGGAGGCATGGCAATTACCCAACATACCAGCATAGCCGGTTTTCTGGTTTATTGTCGCCATTAACGTTTTAGGGAACGCATTTTCTTTATCGGTAAAATATCCCCAATCGAATAATACCGGTACACCTGTCATTTCCCAATGACCACTGGGCGTATCTTTACCACTACTAAGCTCAGCAGCGTAGCCATACGCTCCTTTTGTTACAGCATAAGGTTCAATAGGAAATGTTGTGTTACCCGCTGCAAAACTCGCTTCAGCTAAGCCCATGCTCGTTAAATGAGGTAAATTTATTTTTTTCCCCGTAATTTGATAATGCTTTTCAGCTAAATGTGCAAATGTATTGGCACCAATATCACCAAACTTATCCGCATCAGGCGCGTGCCCTATTCCAAAACTATCTAAAACTAATACAATTGCTCGCGCCATATTCACACCTATTATCATCAAAAAATGAATTTTTCATGACCATTTAGTCAAGTTATGGTAATTTACCATTATTAAGTCTTTAGTTATAGTAAAAGAAATAAGCAATAGTGAATGCTACACACCTAAATTTTCCATGTGTCGACTATTCATCAGCTATTCTTCCAAGTTTTATTTAATAGGCGGCTAAGATTGCTAACCAATAAACCAACGATTATTGCCATTTCTGGTGCATCAGCATCGGGGAAGTCATTATTTGCACAAACCATTTTTCAAGAACTTTTTCCAGAACTTGGCAAAGAAGGGATCGCTATTATAAAAGAGGATGCCTATTACAAGGCACAAGATCATATTCCCTTAGCGCAGCGTATCGAAACAAATTACGATCACCCTAATGCATTTGAACATTCTTTACTTACGTCACAGTTGCAAGAGCTACAACAAGGCAATGACATTAAGTGTCCTGTATATTGCTATAAAACGCATACCCGTTTATCTGATACGATTGAAATTAACGCGTCTCCTATTATTTTAGTAGAAGGTATACTGCTGTTCGCCGATGAACAATTAAGGGATTGCTTTGATCTAAAAATCTACATGGATACACCGTTAGATATTTGTTTATTACGCAGAATAAAGCGAGATATTGAAGAACGCGATAGAGATATCGACTCCATTACACAACAATACGAACAAACCGTACGACCGATGTATCACCAATTTATAGCACCTTCAAAATCTTGGGCAGATATCATCGTCAATAAAGGTGGCAAAAATCGCATGGCGATAGAAGTTATCAAAGCTAAAATTAGACAATTAATACAACAATAATAATAGAGGAAATTACATGGGGCCGTTACACGGGATCTTTGGCATAGTGCTGCTAATAGCAATTGCCTATGCTTTAAGCAGTCATAAAAAAGCCATTAACTTTCGAACAGTTGGCTTTGCATTTTTACTCCAACTCGTTCTTGGTGCATTTGTACTTTATATTCCCTTTGGTAAAGATGTGCTTGAATCAATGACCAATGGCGTACAAAATGTTATTGATAGTGCGAAAGCTGGTATTAATTTTATCTTTGGTGGTTTAGGTACAGATGAAATGTTTAGCAACGGCGTTGGTTTTGTCTTTGCCGTTCGTGTGCTTCCCGTTATTATTTTCTTTTCTTCACTTATTGCTGTGCTATACCATCTTAATATTATGCAGTGGGTTATTCGCATAATTGGTGGTGGATTACAAAAATTACTCGGTACAAGTAAACCAGAATCACTTTCAGCTACAGCAAATATATTCGTTGGTCAAACAGAAGCGCCTCTGGTTGTGCGCCCCTATATCTCTACAATGACACAATCTGAACTTTTCGCCATTATGGTTGGAGGCCTTGCCTCAGTTGCAGGCTCTATTCTTGCTGGATACGCTGGCTTAGGTGTCGAATTAAAGTATCTTATCGCAGCCTCTTTTATGGCTGCACCTGGCGGCCTATTAATGGCTAAGATTATGCTACCAGAAACACAACCAGATAAAATTCACTCTGGTGATCTGTCGCTATCAGATCAAGAAGATAAGCCCGTTAACGTTATAGATGCAGCCGCTTCTGGTGCGGCCTCAGGCGTAAAACTTGCCGTAAACGTGGGTGCGATGCTACTCGCATTCATCGCTTTAATTGCTTTACTCAACATGCTTGTTGGTGGTTTAGGGACGTTAATTGGCATGGATAACTTGTCGATAGAATGGCTACTAGGCTATCTATTTGCACCTTTAGCGTTTGTTATTGGCGTGCCAGCAGACGAAATGTTACAAGCAGGCAGCTTTATCGGCCAAAAAGTTGTCGTAAATGAATTTTTCGCCTACGTTAATTTTGTCGAAATAAAAGAAACATTGACGCCTACCACACAAGCTATCATCACATTCGCATTATGTGGTTTTGCAAACTTATCATCTATTGCAATTTTACTTGGCGGCATTGGTTCAATGGCGCCATCAAGACGACCAGATATCGCGCGTTTAGGCATGAAAGCAATGATTGCAGCGACGTTAGCAAACCTTATGAGCGCAGCTATTGCAGGCGTTTTTATAAGCCTTTAGGAGTTATTATGACTGAACAGCAACAAATCGCCTCACTGGCTTTATCATTAGTTGACTTAACGAGCTTAAATGGCAATGAAACAACCGAAGATATAGAATCACTTTGCCAACAAGCCATTACACCGCACGGTAATACAGCAGCGATATGCATTTACCCACAGTACATTAAAGTGGCAAAAAATGCGTTTAAAAAACTTTCTAATGATAATCACACAGTAAAAATAGCCACAGTAACCAACTTTCCTCATGGTGGTAGTGATGTAAACCAAGCCGTTAAAGAAACCGCCGAAGCAGTTGCTTTAGGTGCAGACGAAGTTGATGTTGTATTTCCGTATAATGCATTGATTGCAGGCGATGAGGACATTGGTTTTGAACTTGTTCATGCTTGTAAACGCGCTTGTGGTAAAAATATCACTTTAAAAGTTATTATTGAATCTGGTGAACTTAAAACCGATGATCTCATTCGTCGAGCAAGTGAAATATCAATAAAAGCAGGCGCTGACTTTATTAAAACCTCAACAGGTAAAGTTCAAGTAAATGCAACACCAGAAGCAGCTAAAATCATGCTTAAAGTTATTGAAAATTTAAATCCAAATGTTGGTTTTAAAGCGGCAGGCGGCGTAAAAACAGTAGCAGATGCCGAAAAGTACCTCACGCTAGTTATGGATAGTTTAGGAGCATCTTGGCTGAACGAAACACATTTTCGTTTCGGTGCGAGTGGCTTATTAAATAACTTAATCGCTACTATTGAAGGTAAGTCTCAACAGACGAATAACGAACGTTACTAATCTTATGGCTCAACTCTACTTTTACTATTCAACGATGAATGCAGGTAAATCAACGCATTTACTACAATCTTCATATAATTACCGAGAGCGAGGTATGAATACTTTGCTTTTCACTGCTGAAATTGATGATCGATTTTCTAAAGGTAAAATTTCATCTCGACTTGGCCTTAATGCCGATGCACGTTTATTCTCTTCTGAAACAAATATTGCCCAACAGGTATCCGACGCTAACACGGATACTCCAGTACATTGTGTGCTCATTGATGAAGCGCAATTTTTAACAGAACAACAAGTAAAGCAGTTAACAGATATTGTTGATAACCTCAAGATACCTGTATTAGCCTATGGCATAAGAACAGATTTTTTGGGGCACACGTTTATCGGAAGTGCAGCATTACTTGCCTGGGCAGATAAACTGATTGAATTAAAAACGATATGCCATTGTGGGAAAAAAGCAAACTTTGTTGTACGACGTGACGAGCAAGGTCATGCCGTTACGGCGGGCGCACAAATTGAAGTTGGCGGTAATGAGCGCTATGAGTCGCTTTGCCGTAAGCACTTCAAAGCTCTCGTTTGGTAATAACATTAATAAATAAAAGACACGAAATATTTATTCATCTATTTTAGGCGTTATAAGGAAGCGATATGGCCGTTTACATTAGTGAGCACCCGTTACTCAAACACAAAGTTTCTCTTGCCCGAGAGGCAAATCTTTCATCAAAATCTTTTCGTGAACTAACCAATGAGATATCAACCATGCTTATGGTTGAAGCAACACAACATCTTTCCGTTCAGTATAAGCCATTGCAATGTTGGTCTGGTAATATAAATACACCACTATTGGCTGACAAACAACCAACATTGGTGCCAATCCTGAGAGCTGGCCTAGGTATGCTTGATGGTGCATTGTCAATTTTACCGTGTGCCAAGGTAAGTATTATTGGCCTCAAGCGCAACGACGATGATATTTCCACTGATGAACAAGGACATGTACATATTGGCATTGAAGCCTACTATGAAAATATTGTTACTGATATTGACGAGCGCCACGCGATTGTTATTGATCCAATGTTAGCAACTGGAGGTTCTGCGATTGCTTGTATTAATATGCTAAAAAAGGCAGGATGTAAAAGTATATCTTCACTCTTTATGGTTGCCGCACCAGAAGGTATTCAGGCGCTTGAACAAGCACACCCTGATGTCGATATTTATGTTGCTGCATGCGATGAAAAGTTGAACGAAAAAGGCTATATTTTACCTGGTTTAGGCGATGCTGGAGACAAAATATTTGGCACGCTCTGAGAGCGTGTAACCTAGAATCTGCAAAAATAATCTAAGACTCTATACTTAAATAATTTCTTTGTTAAAAGGAGTTAAGTATGAGCGCGTTATCTGGAACATCAGCTGCGAACCCTGATTTAGACTGGAGTCAATTAAGAGAGACAATCTTAATGTTGAACCTTGCTATTGCGCAGATAGATCAGTCAATGAATGAAGGAAGTGCATCGGTCAGTACCCTTTCAAGCTCTTTTACCGTTTTAGCGACTAATTTAAGTGATATTCAAACCGCTATTGCCCAATTAGACAGCGAACAAACACACCGCAGTAATGAAGATTTAAAAAAGAGTATTCAGGCCTCAGCCATCACAGCATCAGATAATGTAAAGTCTTCTATCGTAGCTTTTCAATTTTATGACAAACTTAGTCAACGCTTAGATCACGTTAGTCAAAGTTTAGCTGACTTAACAACGCTAATTGCTGATCCTTCCTCATTATACTCACCAGTAAAATGGCAAGCATTACAAACCTCAATTAGAAGTAAATATACCATGGAGGAAGAGAGGCGTATGTTTGACAATGTACTCTCTGGCATGCCTGTTGAGCAAGCATTACTCCTTTTTAGACAGGAGTTCAACGCAAATAAAACGGCGTCTGATGATGATATAGAGCTATTTTGAATAATTCTGAGAATTTAGATTGCACACAAGGTTTTAAACTGTGCAATCTATAATGAGTGTTACTTAATGATTAATCTCATAAAATTAACTTGACGCAGTTCAACTCTAATAACGTCTTATGGTATTATTTCATGTTAAATTATACCAACGAATTATGCATACACCATGAAGATCATCTCTTTTAACATAAACGGCTTAAGAGCCAGACTTCACCAATTACAAGCAGTTATTGATAAACATCAACCAGACATTATTGGTCTTCAAGAAATTAAAGTACACGATGACGCTTTTCCGCTTGCGGATGTTGAGGCGATGGGATACCACGTTTACTTTCATGGTCAAAAGGCACATTATGGTGTCGCCATGTTATGTAAAAAACCTGCAGACGTGGTTACAAAGGGCTTTCCTACTGACACAGATGAATCACAAAAGCGCATGATAATGGTAACAACCACCAATGAACGTGGTGAAAAGGTCACCGTGCTTAATGGTTATTTTCCTCAGGGAGATAACATTGCTCATGAAACAAAATTCCCTTATAAACGCCAATTTTACAAAGATTTAATGACATACCTTAACGAACATCATACACCGGATGAAAAGCTTGTTGTAATGGGAGATATCAATATTTCACCAATCGATTTGGATATCGGGATTGGCGAACCCAATAAAAAGCGTTGGTTAAAAACAGGTAAATGCAGCTTTCAACCTGAAGAACGTCAATGGCTTTCTACCCTAATGAATTGGGGCTTTAAAGACACTTTTAGAGAGCTGTCACCCACCGCTACGGAAAAGTACTCTTGGTTTGATTATCGCTCTAGAGGATTTGATGATAACCGTGGATTACGTATCGACGTTATACTAGCAACAGAAAGCCTAGCAAAACACTGTATTGAGTCTGATATCGATTATGAACTAAGGGGTATTGAAAAGCCTTCAGATCATGCACCAATTTGGTCTACGTTTAACTAATGAATGCACAATATCGTTGCCCTATTTGTCAATCACGATTGGTATTACGAGAAAAAATCTATCGTTGCGATCTAGGGCACTGCTTTGATAAAGCAAAAGAAGGCTACGTAAATCTGCTACCGGTTCAATTTAAGCACTCCAAACAACCAGGCGATAACAAAGCAATGGTTAACGCTCGGCGCGAGTTTTTAACACAAGGTTATTATCAACCATTGGCTGATAAACTTGTTTTAATACTCGATAAACTGGCGCTTAAAAAGGGCTCAATATTAGATGCGGGTTGCGGAGAAGGATTTTATACAGATCAATTTAAGCAAAGTTGCCATACCGTTTATGGTGTTGATATTGCAAAAGAGGCAATAAAAAAAGCGGCCAAAAAATACAAGCATTGCCATTTCTCAGTCGCCACACTGTCACAATTGCCGTTTGACGACCACTCAATAAATGCGGTTGTTTCGATATATGCACCAATACTGCCTATCGAATTTGACCGCATCTTAACGACAAATGGTTACTTGATAACGGTTACACCAGGTAAAAATCATCTCCTGTCACTCAAACAAAAAATATATCAACACGCTTTATTGCATGACGAAGATAAAGTACCGGTAGATAACATGGTGTTACTAGAACAACAGCAATTGACTTATAAAATGATACTAAAAACAGGAAATGACGTTCTAAACTTATTATCCATGACACCATTTGCATTCAAAGCGGATGAAAACGTCACGCAACAACTGTCACAGCAAAGTGACTTTGCTTGTCAAGCAGACTTTATTATTCGCATCTATAAAAAAACCGCTTAAAAAGCGGTTTTTTTATTCAATTAATGCTTGGCGTGACGAAAACTAACATTCAATAACTGCGCTAAATCTAAATAGCGAGGCTTATGAACACTTAACTTAATATCGCCTCCATTTTGATTTATTTTTGCTACGCCTTCCTTATACCATGCTGCTAATGCTGGGGGTAAAAACTTATCAGCCTTTAAGCCAAGCATGACGAGAGCTTGAAGCGGAACACTTAGCATAAATACAGTATAAACAACTGACTGAGGCAAAGAAGCCATGCCACCAAAATAGAGCTGCATAATTAAGCTAAACAATGCTACGCCGGGTAGGTATTTACACACCAAACGACTCATTTTTACAGCCTGATACTCAGCAAAGTAATCAGCTAATTCAACGCGTTCTGGCCAAAGCAACATGTACTTGCGACCTAACTTCACAATTTCTACAACACTCATTTTCATAGGCCATACACTATAACAACTGTTACTAAAAAGATAGCACAAACTCAGCAGTAGGTTAAATTTTAATCCAACAAAACAATTATTGAATTAAATCAAAGTAACAGGCTAAATCTGTCAGCTATACTACGTTTTAAATCATTAAACTCAGTTTATAAATGAAAAACAATATATTAGTCATCAATTGTGGTAGTTCATCTGTAAAGTTTTCACTTATTAATGTGTTAACAAGCCAGGTATTAGTTGCTGGTATTGCTGAACAATTAACGTCAGAACAAGCATCGATCACCATTAAACAAAAAGATAACAAACAACAAAGCAGATTAATTTCACCCTACGATCATTTAGTGGCTATTAACTTCTTTGTTGATACGCTCAACCAATTGCAACTTACATCGACAATCAATGCCATTGGTCATCGTGTTGTTCATGGCGGTGAAACATACAGCGCACCAGCATTAATTACAAAAGAGGTTAAGCAAGAAATTAATCGCCTTTCAACTCTAGCGCCATTACACAATCCCGCAAACCTACTCGGGATAGAAGCAACAGAACAGGCTTTGGGAGATCTTCCTCAAGTCGCTGTTTTTGATACTAGCTTTCATCAATCAATGCCTAAAAAAGCCTTTTTATATGCCCTTCCCTATCATTTGTATGAAGCGCATGATATTCGAAAATACGGTTTTCACGGCACAAGTCATTATTTTGTTGCGAATCGAGCAGCCGATTTACTTAATAAACCAATAAAAGCATGTAACCTTATTTCCGCACATTTAGGAAATGGTTGCAGTGTCACCGCAATTAGAGAAGGAAAGAGTGTAGATACTAGTCTTGGGTTTACCCCTTTAGAAGGGCTTATGATGGGCACACGCACCGGAAATATTGATCCGAGTATTGTTTTTCATTTAGTCGAAAAATTAGGCTATAGCCTAGCACAAGTAAATGACTTATTTAATAAAGAAAGTGGCTTGAAAGGTATCTCAATGTTGAGTAATGATTGTCGAGAATTAGAAGATGCTGCAAAAAATGGTCATGAGCATGCGCAACTTGCTTTGGATATGTTTTGCTATCGTGCCGCTAAAATGATCGCTAGTTTTTCCGTATGTTTTTCTCGCCTAGATAGTTTAATTTTCACCGGTGGTATAGGTGAAAATTCAAGTTATATTCGTAAAAACATAGTAGAACAACTCTCTTTACTAAATCTGCAACTTAACAACGAAGCTAATCTCGCTATGCGTTTTGGCAAAAGTGGTAATATAGCCGATTCAACAAGTCTTTCTTGTTGGGTTATACCTACGGATGAAGAAGCCGTAATAGCGACACAAACAAACCAATTAGTTATAAAGGAGACGCTATAATGTCTCGCCCTATTATGTTGATACCTGTTGGTTTTGGCGTTGGCTTAACAAGTGTAGCGCTTGGCTTAAAGCATGCTTGCCAACAACTCGGATTAAGTGTTGGCTATTTTAAACCCATTAGTCAGCCTTCTCGAAATGTTTTACAAAACAAACAGCAAGTTATTTCTCATTCTGAAAATACTAACGCAATACCACTCAGTTATGTTGAACAACAAATGGGTGACGGTAACAGTGATATTATTCTCGAACAAATCGTCGAAAACTTTACCAATGCTTGCAAGTCACACGACATCGTTATTATAGAAGGATTACTACCGACAACAAGACAACCTTATGCTACGCGCATCAATCGTGATGTTGCCCAAGCTCTATCGGCAGAGGTTATTCTAGTCGCTTCTCCAGATGAAGATACGCCGCATGAGTTTGAAGATAGATTAGAGGTTAGCGCTAAAACATTTGGTGGCACTGAAAATACTAAATTGCTCGGATGCATTATTAATAAAATTAATTCGCCTGATAAAGATGACGTTGGCTTGTTACCCCGTGAAACAGACTGCCAAGTTAAATATCCGCCTGAGCAGTGGCATGCACTTTCAATATTTCAACGGTCACGTTTTAAATTACTTGCAACGGTACCTTGGGAATTAGATCTCATTGCGCCGCGGGTTATTGATATTAAAAATTATCTTGGTGCAAGCGTCATAAATAAGGGTGATATAGCGCATCGGCGTATTAGAAGCATTAGTTTTTGCGCCCGCAGTGTTGGAAACCTTATGAGTCACCTCCAACCAAACCGGCTAATTGTGACGCCAGGAGATCGCACTGATATCATTATTGCCACATGCTTATCAGCATTAAATGGCACAAAAGTAGGTGCGTTACTATTAACGAATGGATATCAACCAGAACCTCCTGTACTTGAATTATGTGCACAAGCATTACAAGCGGGACTCCCCGTGCTATCAGTGCCCTGGGACACTTGGCAAACCTCACGTTATCTGATGAATTTCAATCCTGAAATCCCCGAAGATGATAGTCAACGACTAGAAAGAGTAAAGCAGTTTGTCGCTGATCAAGTAGATAGAAATTGGCTAACACAGTTATCGCAACATGTCAGTGGTCACGCAAAGTACTCACCACCAGCCTTTCGCCATAAGCTTACCGAGTTGTCGAGAAAGGCCAATAAGTTAATTATTCTTCCCGAAGGAACTGACGCAAGAACAATAAAAGCGGCTGCTATTTGTGTGGAAAGAAACATTGCACGTTGCCAATTACTCGGCGATAAAGAAAAGATACTTACAATAGCTAAACAACAAGGTATAGAGCTACCTGCTGGTGTCATCATCACTGACCCAGCACTCGTCAGAGATAACTATGTCGCACCGCTTGTTGAACTGCGTAAACATAAAGGTATGACAGACGTTGTAGCACAACAGGAACTCAAAGATAATGTTGTGTTAGCGACACTAATGCTGCAGTTAGGACAGGTAGATGGGCTGGTCTCCGGCGCAGTTAATACAACGGCAAATACTATACGCCCTGCATTACAACTGATCAAAACTTCACCTGATAGCAAACTCGTCTCTTCTATCTTTTTCATGCTACTACCTGATCAAGTATTGGTTTACGGTGACTGTGCAATCAACCCAGAACCTAATGCAGAACAACTCGCTGAAATTGCAATACAAAGTGCCGACTCTGCCATTAAGTTTGGTATTGAAGCGCGCGTTGCCATGATCAGCTACAGTACAGGTAGCTCAGGTAAGGGGGCTGATGTAGAAAAAGTTGTACAAGCAACTGCCCTTGTCAAGGAACGACGACCAGACATAGTGATAGATGGTCCCTTGCAATACGATGCTGCGATTATGGAGAACGTTGCAAAACAAAAAGCACCTTCTAGCCCTGTTGCCGGTAAAGCAACTGTTTTTGTTTTTCCAGATCTTAATACAGGTAATACAACATACAAAGCCGTGCAACGTTCTGCTGATGTTGTCAGTATTGGGCCAATGTTACAAGGGCTTAATAAACCGGTAAATGACCTTTCTAGAGGGGCGTTGGTTGATGATATTGTTTATACAATTGCGTTAACAGCCATTCAAGCTTAAAGCATGAATTCGCCTGAAAACAGCGTATTTAACCAATAAAAAAGCACAAGTTAAATACGCTGCGCATTTAAACAACAAATTTTAATAGTTCTGATGCTACTTGTGAATAACTCATCATTAGTCAAAAAACAAACAAGCATTTATAGCGTTAATTTACAATAACTTATAAACATAAACATAGTTTGCACACAAAGATATCCACATCTTTTGTGGATATCCCTAGCGACAACCTTAAAGTAAAAAGTAACAAATTTGCCCTAATTTTTCGTGTTAAAGTAGATAATTTCTTAACTTAGATAGGATTTTAAATTAAAAGGTGGATATTCATACTTTATCTAAACTTATATCGAAGCGTAATAGACAAGTGAAACCTGCTTTGTAGGTAGAGTTTATCTCGATGACGCGTTATAGTACTTGCTTTAAATTTACCGGTATTAACCTATGGCAACATTAACGTTAAAACGATTAAATGAAGTATTTACCATACATAGTTTTCCTGCCAACTGTGAAATACCACCTGCTGTTTTTCAACAGAATATTTACTTTATTGCCAAAACATACGAAGAAGTTTCGGTTGTGGTACCGAATGATTTACCCTTAAATAGTGAAGATTGTGAAACAGATTGGAAAGCGCTCGAAGTTGTGGGTCCTCTCGATTTTTCATTAACAGGTATTTTATCTAATATTTCATCTGTGCTTGCAAAGGAAAAAATCAGTATTTTTGCAATATCCACATTCGACACCGATTATATTCTGGTTAAAAGTAATAAACTAGAAGCATCGATTACAGCATTAACTAACAACAATTATCTAGTGATTTAACATGACGACATTATATGGCATTAAAAATTGTGACACGGTGAAAAAAGCACGAAAATGGTTAGATGAACAAAACATCACATATCAATTTCATGACCTGCGTATTGATGGTTTAGATAACAATCAACTTCAGTTGTTTGTAGAAAAATCTTCTTGGGACACATTATTAAATAAACGTAGCACAACATTTCGCAACTTAGCCGATGACATTAAAGCTAACTTGTCAGATAGCGTTGCTAGTGAACAAGTGTTACTCCAACCAACATTATTAAAGCGCCCATTATTGCTTATTAATGATGAGCTGCATGTTGGCTTCAAAAAAGAAAAGTATCAGGAGATATTTGCCAAATGAGTGCTAACAACACGCCTGTACTTTCGTTAGCCGCCGAATTGATATCTCGCGTATCAGTTACGCCTGAAGATGCTGGTTGCCAAACATTAATGGCAGAGCGATTAGAAGCGCTAGGTTTTAATACTGAATCAATGATTTTTGAAGACACAACAAACATGTGGTGTCGTAAGGGATCATCAGGTCCTGTATTTTGTTTCGCAGGTCATACTGATGTCGTTCCGGCTGGTAATTTAGAACGCTGGCATACGCCCCCTTTCGAGCCAACGTTTAAAGAAGGTTATTTATTCGGTCGTGGCGCTGCCGACATGAAAGGTAGCTTGGCAGCCATGATAGTAGCAACCGAAAGATTCATTACTGACTACCCTAGTCATAAAGGTTCAATTGCGTTTTTAATTACAAGTGATGAAGAAGGCCCATTTATTAATGGTACAACACGCGTAATCGATACGCTTGAAGCTAGAAATGAAAAGATCGATTACTGCATTGTAGGAGAGCCTTCAAGTACGCACGAAGTTGGCGATATTGTTAAAAATGGTCGTCGAGGTTCAATTTCAGGTGAGTTAGAAATATTTGGAAAACAAGGGCACGTGGCCTACCCGCAACACGTTGAAAACCCAATTCATTTAGCCATGCCTGCTTTAGCGCAACTTAGTCAAACACATTGGGATACCGGCAATAGTTACTTTCCTGAAACAAGCTTTCAATTATCAAATATTCAATCAGGAACCGGTGCAACAAATGTTGTACCAGGTCATTTAACTGCTTGGTTTAATTTACGCTATAGTACAGAATTGTCTGATGAAAAGATTGTCAATAAAATTGACGCTATTTTAACTGATCATCAATTAGACTATGAAATAAAGTGGACCTTCAATGGTCAACCATTTATTACAGAACCCGGTACGTTAGTAGACGCTGTTTCAAAAGCAATCAAATCAGTTAAAAGCTTTGATACCACACTATCTACTTCAGGGGGCACATCTGATGGTCGATTTATCGCACCGACCGGCGCACAAGTAGTAGAATTGGGCCCCTGTAACGCAACAATTCACCAAGTTAATGAAAGTGTAAAATGTTCAGATTTAGAAGATCTCGTCGAAATTTACTACCATACACTTGTCAATGTATTGAGCTAAGGTAAAACATTGCAATGATTCAACATTCGCTCGTAACAGGAGTATCAGATCAACATATCTACTATTTCTCTGAAAAAACGGGCATACACAAAGATGTGGTAAAGCCCTGGACTAACTTAGTAAATGCAGCGAATAACGCAGGATTTCAGCTCTCTATTGCCAGTGGCTATCGAAGTTTTGAACGCCAATTAAATATTTGGAATAGAAAAATGACGGGGAAAATCCCCGTTTATGACATGAAACAACATCAAGTTGATATGGCAACGTTAACAATGGAAGAAAAAGTACACGCTATTATGACTTTTTCCGCCTTACCAGGTTCAAGCCGCCACCATTGGGGAACAGATATTGATGTTTACGATCCGACATTGCTGCCAGAGGGCCAACACCTCGCTCTTGAAGCGTGGGAGTATCAAAAGAATGGTCCTTTCGCGCCTTTAACTAAATGGCTCAATAAAAATGCGCAAAAATTTGGTTTTTACTTCCCATACATAGAGTTTCAAGGTGGGGTAGCATATGAGCCATGGCATGTATCATACGAGCCTTTGGCTTCATCCTACTTAACCGTTTTAACACCTGATGTACTAACATCGACACTTAAAGCATGTCATATTGAAGGTAAAGACTTTATCATCGCTAATATAGAACAGCTGATGAATCAATATGTTTACAACATCAATGAGGCCTCACATGGATAATTGGTTAATTATTACAATATTTATTATTGTTGCTTTAGTCCTCATAGGTAACTTTAGTACCGTACGTAAAAATGCAAAAACACCTTTACGTAAAAAGAGTTTAAATGATCTAGAGGAAACACTTCCACGCTCGAATAAGAAACCGCACAAAATGGATTCAATTAACAAAAAGTAACGACTGTTATAGCTAACTTCTTACGAGCTTATTAGTTAACTTGTGCACAATTGGCGCGACAAATATAACCGTAGGAAAAGCAACACAAAAAGCAAATAGCCAGGCTGTAAGCCATACTGACAATATATTTTCAACTAAGCCAATATTAAAAATACTGATCACCAGAGACATAAATCCTGACATAAATAGCGCCATAAAGAACGCAAATATAATTGTACGAAAACGGGGATGGAACATAACCTAAGATTCCTTAGTATAAGTAACGTTTAGACAAGGGTTAACAATATTGGGATATTTTTACAGTCGTCTCTGCCTTTGTAACAAAAAAGTCGGTGATACAACTTTCACCGACTTCGTAGAAACTAATATAAATTATTATGTTAACAACGAGGTCTCATTGTTGACTGTTGATAAACACGTTCAGCTTTTGATAAATGCTTGCTGAGGTCATTAATGCGTGTTTTGTTTGATGGGTGTGTTGATAAAAACTCAGGTGGCGCCCCTTTCGATTGTTTTGCCATGTTTTGCCACAGAGCTATTGCTGCTGATGGCTTGAAGCCTGATTTTGCCATTAATTCTTGACCAACGATGTCTGCTTCACTTTCATGCATACGACTATAAGGCATAAGTACACCATATTGCGCAATACCAAGCCCAACCATCAGCCATGTCTCTTTATTTTCAACTTCTTGTTGAGCCATGACAGCGCCACCTACAGCAGCCCCCATTTGCACCAACTGATTTGAAGATAATCTTTCATTTGAGTGACGCTCAGTAACATGAGCAACCTCATGTCCGATAATAGCAGCTAATTGATCCTGCCCTTTAGCAACATTTAAAATACCCGTATACACGCCAATTTTACCACCAGGTAAAGCAAACGCATTTACTTGGTCTGAATCAAAAACAACAACTTCCCAATCACCTGCGTGAGCAGCTTTTGACACATTTTTTGTGATTGAACGCGCGACACATTGCACGTATTTATTAATGGTGGCATCTTGGCTTATCTTTTCTTTTTGCTTTAGCTCTTCAAATGACGTCGCCCCCATTTTGTTAAGCTCACTGTCTGAAAATAACGTAATTTGGCTCCGCCCAGTAGATGATTTTGCACACCCAGTAATAGCAACGATCGCGGCAACTAACAGTAATTTTGTTTTCATACTTCAACCTTTTTCAAATGCCAATATACCTACAATGATAATAGAACATAGTATTAAGCTAAACCCAACAATCAATAAACAGGCATAATTAATACTGAATACACATCGACCTTATTGTTCAATAAGCGTATCCATGCCTTTACTCACCCCATAAACATCACTTTTATCAAACCCTAACGTTACGTGAAAATCTTTTGCCGGCAAGCGTAAGTTTTGTCGCATAAAGTCGCCATCATTAGATGAAGCCACGACAAAATAACTGGTGTTGTTGCCTTGACTCACTCGGCCTAAACCATGCAACGTAATACGCATTGACTGCCCTAGTGGCGCTTCCGATTTATTAAGCATCTGATAATCAGCTGGCGCAACGAGCGTCACATGAAAAGAATTTGTATCTCTTGTTGCTTGATTTAAACGATATTGTTGATAATTTTTACCAAGAATAAGCTTTAACTGTGCCAAAAATTTTTCTAGTTCTACGCGATTAATTTTTGCCCCAAGATAGGTTAATCCCGTACTATCTGTTAATTCACTTATTGTGCTAACCAATACTTTAGTATTGTCATCTTTATATTTTTCATCATCTAAAGATTTCAATGCCCTTGCGTGTCCGGGCCTTATTTCAACCTGCTGCACTTGCTCTGAAGGTAACACTGTACTTGAATAAGCTGATGTCGAAAAAATAAATGGCATTAAAAATATTATATTAGCCATGAATATACGTTTTTTACTGTGTATTGCCATTTCTTTCTTTATACTTAACGTTAAGTGATATTTTTATTCTACGAGTATAATGAGTAATAATGAAGTATTGGTTTCACCCTGATGTATTTAATAATGTTGCAATTACCCTAGCTACCTATCGATGGAAGCTTTTAACTTGGAGTATATTTGCCTTTATTTTATTTTTTGTTTTGCAATACCAAATTACCAACGTTACGCCTGAACTATTAATTTGGTTAGCTATCTTTATATTATTTTCAGCACTGCAAGCCTTAGTCATTGCGGCCTTTATCTTTTTCTTTCAAGTATTACCTTCATCAAAAGTTCAAGATAAAAAATGGCATAAATTCTATCGTTATATTGAGTGGTGCGAAGCTGCATTATTTGGCTTTATTTTACCCGCACCAACATTACTATTCGTTTATGCCCTTTTAACCATTTAAATATGTCTTTGTTTTTGTGCATACAGACCTAGCACTGCAAAAATTAAAACAATAAGCGGAACAATATAAGCTGTAGGTATGTTGGCCAGTTGCTGTGCCAATAATGCCGTTAGCCAAACCGTTAACAAACCATAACCAAAAGCACAGATAATAATAAAAACAATAGTCCGTACTACAAAGTGTTGCTTTCTGATCAAGTGCTTAATCGCACCATTAATATCATTACCGAACAAAACTAAGATCGTTGCAATAATGGCCAAAGCAGTTTGATATTGATAAGGCCTAAACCATTGCCCTAAAGAGGTAAGTAATTCGATCATAACGAAACCTCATGCTCAGTAAGTAACGCTATAAGATCTTCTTCTGTTAACACCTTTACGCCCAAAGATTGCGCTTTAGTCAATTTAGACCCCGCTTTTTCACCCGCAACTAAGTAATCCGTTTTAGCAGAGATACTACCTGAAACTTTAGCACCTAATGATTGTAAATACGCTTTAGCATCACTACGCCCCATTTGACTCAAGGTACCTGTAATCACATAAGTAAGATCTTTTAAAGGTTGTTGCGCCTCTGTCTTAACAATAATGTCAGGCCACGTCATTATACCTTCAAGCGCTTCAACGACTTCTACATTATGGGCTTGCGCAAAAAATTGTACGATGTTTTTTGCAACAATTTTTCCTACATCGGGGACATCTTGCAATGCATCTTCATCTGCATCTTTAATCGCATCAAATGTTAAAAAGTGTTGCGCTAAGTTAGCCGCGGTCGTTTCACCTACTTCACGTATACCAAGTGCATAAATGAACTTTGCCAATGTAGTATGTCGTGCTTTTTCAATAGCTTGTACTAAGTTTTGTGCAGATTTTTGTCCCATACGTTCCATCGTACTGATATCTAACTCAGTTAAGCTAAATAGATCTGCTGGTGTTTGAATCAACTTTTCATCAACTAATTGCTCTACTAACTTATCACCTAGACCATCAATATCTAACGCTTTTCTAGATGAAAAATGCTTAATCGCCTCTTTTCTTTGTGCACCACAATATAAGCCGCCAGTACACCTTAAAACAGCTTCGCCTTCTAGTCTTAATACGTCAGACTGGCACACAGGACAACGTGTTGGAAATTCAATAGTGCGTGCATTATCAGGACGCTTATCTAAGACCACACTCACAATTTGTGGAATAACATCACCCGCACGACGAATAACAACAGTATCTTTTATTTTTATACCTAGACGTTCAATCTCATCTTGGTTGTGCAATGTAGCATTGCTGACAGTGACACCACCAACAAAAACCGGTGATAACCTTGCGACAGGCGTAATTGCCCCCGTTCTTCCAACTTGAAACTCCACATCGTCTAAGGTCGTTAACTCTTCTTGTGCAGGAAACTTATATGCAGTTGCCCACCTTGGTGCTCGAGCGACAAAGCCAAGCTTTTCTTGTAAGCGAATATCATCAACTTTGAACACCGTGCCATCAATTTCATAATCAAGCGCTTCACGTGTTTGTAATATATGCTGATAAAAGCCCTCAACTTGATCCGCATCATCTAATAACTTAACCTCAGGACAAACGGGTAAACCTAGCAATTTAACTTGCTGTAACCGTTGATAATGGCTTGTTGCCAACCAATTTTGTTCAACTTGCCCTTGCACTTGTTCCGAGACAAACCCTAATCCGTAAGCATAAAATGAGAGATTTCGCTTAGCCGTTATTTTAGAGTCGAGCTGACGTAAACTACCAGCGGCGGCGTTTCTAGGATTGGCGAATGTCTTCTCCCCTTTTTTTATTGCCGCTTCATTTAGCTTTTCAAAGCTTGCTTTGGGCATGAACACTTCCCCACGCACTTCTAAAACAGAAGGGTAAATCTCGCCTGAAAGTTTTAGTGGAATTGCTTTAATGGTTTTTATATTTTCCGTTATATTCTCACCAACAGCTCCATCTCCGCGCGTTGCAGCCTGAACCAAATAACCATTTTCATAACGTAAACTTACCGCTAATCCATCTAATTTTGGCTCTGCGCAAAATGCAATCGTATTGGCAGACTTCGCTCTTTCTTCGATACGCTTAGCGAACGCTTGCCACTCTTGAGGTGAAAAAACATTATCAAGTGACAACATGGGTATTTGATGTGTTACTTGAGTAAAGGCTTTGAGTGCTTCGCCACCAACCCGTTGACTCGGAGAGTCGGCTTGCTTAAGCTGCGGAAACTCAGCTTCTAACAAGATTAATTCTCGCATTAACCGATCATACTCCACGTCAGGTACACTGGGTTGGTCCATGACATAATATTCATGGTTATACGTCGTTAACAAACGATGAAGCTCGCTTACTCTTTGGGATGCTTGTTGTTCTGTCATAATAATTACGCGAAAAAATAAGCCTCAAATGAGGCTTAATATGTTGATTTTTTATGTTTGAGCCTATGCAGATGCAATGCGGTGCTTACGCTCAAATTCTCTAATTTTACTTATATAATGTTGTTCAGTTTGCTTTGTCATGACACTTCGTTTGTCGTCTAGTAACTGAGCATTAAACTCGATTGCCAAGTGCTTTGCCGCCTTCATCAAATGCTCAAAAACTTCGAATGGATCACCAGCATTAGGCAATGTCATGAATAAAGTAATACCTTGTGTAGTAAAGCTTTCCATATTATCCAAATCAAAGGTGCCTGGATTCATCATATTGGCAAGACTAAAGGTAACTTTACCATTCCCAGCGTTGTCTTCATGACGGTGAAAAATATCCATTTCACCAAAACGTAAGCCTAACGTAAGCAATGTTGGCAACAAGGCAGCGCCTGATATTTGCTTTTCTTCTGGCATTACAACGGATACAACGATAACTTCAGGTTCAATGTCGATATTGGTTTGTTTTTTATTATCACTTTCCGTTGAGTTTGAAACCTTCTCTTCTTCAAACTCATCACCAAAATTTATTTCCATTTGGTTACGTTTAATTTTATCTTTTACAGCCTTTCTTACCGATCTTTTTGGTTTTCGTTGGCTAACAGGCTCTTGGTAAACCGCTTCATCTGTTGATGTTTCGATTTCTGAGTCAAGTTCGGGTTGTATTGTACTCGCCTGTGCCTGTGGTGGAGGGTTATCGTGAGGCGGCTGTTCAGTAATATCAGACAAATCCCCCAAAGATGGCTCTAAAGACGGAGCATCGAGTGAAGGCTTATCAATATCTTTTGGTAACGGTTCTTCATCATAATCAGGTGCAGGAGCTGGCGCCGTAGGCACTTCATCATCCGATAAATTGTGTTCATTAACGACACGCACCTTACCTATACCGTCTTGATCAAAACCTTCGCTATCAATACCTTTTTCAGCAGTCGGTAGCGTATCTGGTTTAGCCTTGAGTTTGTATGGGTTCTTATTTTTTCTAATTGTCCAAAAGCCATGAACAAATATAGCTGCTATCACAATAGCACTGATAATAATTAATACGTTTCTAAAATTATCTTCCATCATTTAGCCTGTTTATGATACATCAGCCATAGCAATCGCTTCATCAACATCGACAGCTACCATGCGAGATACTCCCGGTTCAAACATAGTAACCCCTGTTAAATGTGAAGCCATTTCCATGGCAATTTTATTATGACTAATATAAATAAATTGTACGGTACTCGACATTTCTCGTACCAAATTACAAAATCGTCCCACGTTTGCATCGTCAAGCGGTGCATCTACTTCGTCCAACATACAAAACGGTGCAGGATTAAGCCTAAAAATGGCAAATACCAATGATAAAGCTGTTAATGCTTTTTCACCACCTGAAAGTAAATGAATCGTACTATTCTTTTTACCCGGAGGTCTAGCCATTATTGTTACACCTGTTTCTAATAAGTCGTCACCCGTTAATGCTAAATAGGCATCACCGCCGCCAAACACTTTTGGAAACAAAGACTGTAAATCTTGATTCACCTTGTCGAAAGTCATTTTAAACTTCTGTCGACTTTCTTTATCAATTTTTGCTATCGCTGATTCTAACGTTGAAATTGCCTGATTTAAATCCTGATCTTGTTGATCAAGGTAGTTTTTTCGCGTTAATTGACTTTCATACTCATCAATTGCTGCTAAATTAATCGGTCCAAGCATTGAAATATCTTTTTGAAGTTTTGTTAACTTCGCTTGCCATAAAGATTCATTTGCATTTTCCGCCAAAGATTGAGCAATGATTGATGAATTTTTACCGAGTTCTTCAAGTTGTTCCAGTGCATTCTCAGCTTTGATCACGAAACTTTCAGCACTTAACTGCAACTGTGACAATGTTTGTTTTTTCTGATCAATCTGTTCGACGATTTTGAATGCATTTTGTTCCAACTGTTGAAAAATAACTTGCTGATCAACAATTACTTGATGCTGTTGCTCTATTTCTTTGTCAAGGGAACTCGACGCAGACAGCCATTTCTGTAATTCACCGTTAAGTGCTTCCAGTTCCTCTCTTGGCATTCCTTCATGATGCTCAAGGTTATGTTGTTGCTCTGCAATACTTTCTATTGTTGACTGATAACGCGAAATATTTTGCTCAGCCTGCTGGCATTGATGTTTACTTCTTTCCGTTAAAATACGCTGGTGGTGTAATGATTCTTTGAGCGACTGACATTGACTGGTCACATCTTTTAATGTTTCACGATGTTGTTCCATATGTGCTTCAATGTTTGTCATCGTTGATATTAATTCACTATCATCGAGTGAATGATGACCTCCTTCTTCTGTATCGATATCATTTATTTGACGTTCTTTATCTTCAATCGTTTCAGTGTTCAATTTAAGATCATGTGCTAATTTTTGCTCTTGCTGCTCAATATGTTGACACTTCTGTCGCCAAGTAGCGTTTCGTTGCGTAACAGCTAATAACTGTTCTTGAGCGTTCGCCTGCTGTTTTGAATTATCATTCTGTTCTTGCTCTAACGTTTCAATTTTACTAGCAATGTTCTCATGTATAAGTTGCGCTTGTGTCAGTTGTTTTTCTAATTGATAAATATCTTGTTGCAATTGATGTTGCTCATTGGTTAACAACAACGCACTATCTGTTTGAGTTAACTTTCCTTTCCGAACAAACTCATGACTTAACCAAAAACCTTGTTGACAAATAACAGATTGATGCGCTGATAACGTTGCCCTTTTTTCAATACAGGCTGCTTCATCAGAGGCTATAAATATCGTAGAAAACACGTCGAGCTTAATATGTTCACTCTTTATTTTACTTGCTAACCGAGATGCATCACTTACATTGTCTGTGTTGTCTTTTGACACATCTGTAAACCAAATAAAGCAAGATTCTAGCGACGCAATTTTATCAAAACATTGATCATTCCAAGTACTTTCAAAAACATGAGCCTGCAATACATGTTCAAGTACCATTTCCACTGCCAATTCCCAACCTGGCTCAACCTCTAAAAGCTCTTGTATACGCGACATTTCATTTTGCAATAAAGGCGCTAATGCTGTTTGTTGTACTTTTTGCCACTGCTCTTTTTGCGCGAGTTGATGGTTAATGTCATCAAGGCGTCGTTGCTTACTGGCAATATTTGCACGTAATTCAGACAGCTTTTCAGCTTGTAATTGACTCTGAGTGGTTGTGTCTTTTAAAACAGCCTTAATGTCTAGCTGCTTTTCTTCGCTTGTTAAGATAGTACCTTTTAGCGCATTTTCATCTTCTAAAGATTCATTTGCCAGTAACGCTTTTTCATTGGCTAATGTTGAGAGTTGCTCACTAATATTCGTGTATTGTAACTGTAATTGTTGTAACGCTGATGTTAGCACCGAACGTTGTTGTTCAACGCTGTTCTTTGCGGTTAAACGTTCTCGGTACTGTATATTGTATTGCTGCCAATCAAGCTGAAATTGGTGTAACTCGTCTTGCAGTGTTTCTTGAGTAGTTTCTTGCTCCGCAACTTGTGCAGTTAATATCTCTATTTGCTGAGTATAATTATCAAGGTTTTTCTGAGTATTGGCATGGTGCTGTTGTTCATGTATAAGCATTTTTTGCGTTTTTGCCATTTGGGCTTTTAACGCTTGGGATCGCTCTTCTCGTTGCTTGTTTTGCGACTGTTCATGCGCAAGCTTTTGTTCAGCCCTAGCAATATTATTGGTTAATTTAATTTTATCTTGCTGGCAATGTTGAATTTGACTATTCGCCACTTGAATTTGCATTTTAGTGTTTGCAAGTAAGGCTTGGTCAGTCTTCTGGGTCTGATTTAACTCATTAATATTGTCGAGAAGATGTTGTATTTTTTCACGCTTTAATTGCGCTTGCCGATCAAAATTTTGCCAACGTAAACAAGCAAGCTCTGCTTTTAATTGTCTCTCTTCAGCTTTTAAAGTTTTAAAACGTTTGGCAGCTTCAGCTTGTTGGTACAATTTATCAATTTGCTGATTTAACTCAAAGCGGATATCTGTTAATCGCGCCAAGTTTTCTCGCGTATGGCGAATACGAGTTTCAGTTTCTCGTCGTCTTTCTTTGTATTTAGAAATACCTGCAGCTTCTTCAATAAAAACCCTAAGTTCTTGCGGTTTTGACTCGATTAAACGTGATATTGTACCTTGCTCTATAATCGCGTAGCTTCTAGGTCCTAGGCCTGTACCTAAGAAGATATCAGTAATATCTTTACGACGGCATTTGGTACCATTTAAAAAATAGGTGCTTTGTGCATCTCGATTAACAACACGGCGAATAGAAACCTGATTGCGGTCTGCCATAGAACCCTGCATGCTTTGCGCCATATTATCGAACATAAGTTCAACACTTGCTTGCCCTACCGGCTTTCGACTTGCTGCTCCGTTAAAAATAACATCTGTCATCGCGTCACCACGAAGGTTTTTAGCTGAGCTTTCACCCAATACCCAACGCACTGCATCGATAATATTAGACTTGCCACAGCCATTAGGGCCTACAATTGCTGTCATTTGCTGCTCAAATGGCACTTTTGTCGGATCTACAAAAGATTTAAATCCTGCCAGTTTGATATATTTTAAACGCATTAACGCTTATAGCCTGCATAAGATGTTATTTTTATACAATGACTTTATCAGAAAATGTTACTTTTAGCACCTGCGTATCCTTCTCTGCACATCATTTGCTAGGTATACTATTTTTCTCTGAATTTAACAGAAGGTAAATGATGAAAAATAAACACGACTCTCCTTTAGCACATAGTGGCGCAGGCTATTTAATGCTTGGTTTTTCTTTAATCAAATCCAAAGGTATTAAACGGTTTGTTTTTATTCCTCTTACTGTCAATTTATGTTTATTTGCCGTTGCATTTAGCTACATTTTTACACAGTTAGGAGAATGGATGGCCGCATTTGAAGCTTGGCTGCCCACTTCATTACAGTGGCTTACATGGATAGCACAACCATTAACATTGCTTTTCTTTTTAGTATTTTTTTCATTTATTTTTAGCTCTGTTGCGAACTGGCTTGCTGCACCTTTTAACGGTTTATTAGCTGAAAAGCTCGAAGCTAAATTAACTAACAACACACCTCCTTCTGGATCTACAGTGGATATTGTTAAAGACATTCCTCGCACGCTTTCTAGAGAATGGTGTAAATTTAGGTATTATCTACCACGGGCTGTTGGCTTTTTTATCTTGAGTTTTATTCCTCTATTGGGCCAAATAATGTGGTTCTTTTTTGTTGCCTGGATGATGGCTATTCAATACAAAGATTATGCTTTTGACAACCATAAAATTCCCTTTGATCAAATGAAGCGTGTATTAGCTGATCATAAAGGGTTGAGCTATAGTTTCGGTATAACAACAGCGGTATTTTCAATGATCCCTTTTGTAAACCTAATTATTATGCCAGTTGCAATTTGCGGTGCCACTGCACTCTGGGTAGACAGATATAGAACACAAGTTATTGGCAGTAGTCATTAATATATAGAAAACATGAGGTGGAGTAGAGGTATGTTAAAAAAAATTGCCCTGGTATTAATATTATCGAGTAACTGTATTGCTGAAGAAATACCAATTCCGGCGAAAGCGAAGGTGTTTTATGAACAATCGGATAACTACCCTCAACTTATTAATTTTTTTACAACATTTACAGAAACAGAACTCGTCAACTACTATCAATCTCACTTAGGTACACCTAGTGTAAATGAACTAAAACGTGGCCATCGTCAACTCACTTTTAGTCATGAAAAAGACGAAATACGCATTATTATTTCTAGTCAAATTAATGCGACCGAAGTCAGTATTATAAAAGTAAAAAATCCAGCTAATTAGCTGGATTTTTTACTACTAACCTCGCTTATTTATAGCGTGTTTTCAAACAACTTATAAATACGACGATACTCATTTAACCATGAACTTGGTTGCACAAAACCATGTGGTTCTACTGGGTAAATAGCGGTCTCAAAATCTTGCTTTTCTAATTCAATTAAACGCTGTACCAATCGAACAGTATCTTCAAAAAAGACATTATCATCAACCATTGGGGCATTAATTAATAATGGCTTTTCTAAGCCTTCTGCAAAGTAAATTGGTGAGCTACGCTCATACGCAATAGCATCGTCTTCAGGTGTATTTAAAATATTAGACGTATAACCATGATTGTAGTAAGCCCAGTCAGACACTAACCTTAGCGCAGAGCCTGATTCAAATAAGTCAGGTTCTTTAAACATTGCCATTAATGTCAAAAAGCCACCATACGAACCACCATAGGTACCAATACGTCGACGATCTACATTGGCATTTTCAATAAGCCATTCAACGCCATCGCGCATATCTTCAACCTCTGGTTTGCCCATATGACGATATATTGCTGTGCGCCAATCACGTCCATAACCTTTAGACGCACGGTAATCCATATCGATAACTACATATCCTTGTTGTACGAGCATGCTATGGAACATAAATTCACGAAAGTAGCCAGACCAACCTAAATGTGCGTTTTGTAAATAACCTGCACCATGCGAAAACATAACCGCTTTGTTTTTCTGTGTTGTTTTATCATAGTTTTTGGGTAAATATACGCGTGAATATACCGGTGCATCTTGATAAGACGAAGGAACAGCTACAACACTTGGAGCGACCCAAGGCATTGATAAAAACTGTTTTGATACCGTATGAGTAATTCGTTGGGCATTCGAACTTTCGCCAATGGTTTTAATGTACAATTCTGGAGGCATAGTCACTTCTGAGTGCTGAATTAAAAGCTTTTTACCATCAGGGCTTAACGCATAATCATTCATACCACCAAGTTCAGTTAAAGCAGTTAACTTGCCGGAATCAACGGCTACTTGGTAAATTTCATAAATACCAGGGTGTTTCTTATTTGCTTTAAAAATAAAGTGCTTATTATCTGCAGACAATGTAACGTTGCTGATTTCAAATTGACCTGCTGTTAACTTTTTGGCTTTACCTTTAAGAGGCTTAATATACAAATGTGAATAGCCACTCTCTTCTGATAAATAATAAAGTTTATTACCTAACCATCCAAACTCGTTAAATGCCCAGTTAATCCAAGCATCATCATGCAAGCGATGTTGCGACACGAGCTTATTCTCAAGAAGATCTACGGTAGTTAACCATCGGTCTTTGTTATCCCATGCTTCTAATAAAATAGCGACTTTATCACCATTTTCATGCCATTTAATCGCACCACTTGTGCGCATTACGTGGATATTACGAGGCGATTTTTCACTTTGGTACTCTTTACCATCTCGTTGGTAGTTTTCTTTTTTAACGCTAGCAAGTACGTCTTCGTTAAAACCAGGGAGTGTTTCGTAATTTAAAGGGAATTGTTGGCCTGTCTTCAGATCTAGCAGAAAAATCTCTTCTTGATATTTACGGTTATTTGCAACACGAGATCTTACCTTTTTCGCCTCAATATCACCATTATCAGTAATATAGTTTGGCATTATATCCGTTGCGGCTCTGGCTGATTTGCTCGACGCAATACTTACAATAAGTTTATCACCCTTTGGTGATAACGACGCATGAACAATTCTTTTTCCATTACCTAAGTAGAATTCTGACTTGGTTAACGTCTTATTCTGCGCCTTTAACTGTTCTTTCTGTTCTTTTCTTAACGCTTTATTTTTCTGCTGAAGAGCAATATAGTCAATTAATTTACGCTGCTCTTGTGTTAAATAACTAGATGTTTTATCCGCTGAAGGCTTTGTAGATAAAACTAAGCTCGCTAACTCTCGAATAGTATTCGTTGTTAAGCTATGCTCAAAAAATTTATTTTTTACACGATAAGCAACGTTGCCATTATTTAAAAACATTGGAGAACGTTCAACCGCAGAGGTATAAGTCAACTGTTTAACTTTTCCTGTTGCTAACGTTTTAACAAACACATTACCTTCAAAGATATATACTTCACGGCGCCCTGCTTTATCTTTAACGGCATATTTATCATTAGCAACATGAAGCTCAGCAAGTGAAACTTTACGACCATTTCCCTTTTCTAAAAGCGATTTGCGATATAAATCACGCAATGGGCTACCTTCTCGTTTTTGCTGATAATAAATGGTTTGACTATCGTCACCCCAGTACCAACTTTCTGGGCTTCGCCCCATCCAATCAGGGTCTGACATAATTTGCTCTAAAGTGATTTCAATATCACCGGATGCAAGCGTCTTTTGAGCAATTGTTTTTTTAGGTGTAACCTTTTGAACAACCGTAGATTGCGTTTCTTGATCAAACACTGGTTGCTCTATGTTTGTATTTATTGGTTGCACTGTATTAACCGGTTCATTTAACACAGATTCAGCTGTTTGCTCTCCTGTTGTGGCAACACAGCCAAACAAAGCAACACTGACAGCGGCCATAAGTAAGGTATTATTTTTCATAGTTTATTCTTAATATTTAGTCGAAATAATGAAATTAGCGATGGCGCTAGTGTGACGTAAAAAGCAAACACTTGGCAACAAGAACAGGTTAACCTGTATAATTTTAACGCTGAATTATCTAGCATCACGGGGAAACAACCTCTCGTTAAACTTACAAAGGCCATTAATTATTGCTATAATCGCGCGCCCAACCCTTAATTGGGCTTACGGTTTGTACTTATTCGATATAAGCGTTTTCATCAGCTATAGGCAATACAATGATCCCATTACCTAAAACCACTTTGTTTGATTATCCAAAATACTGGGCAGAGTGTTATGGCACATCAACATTTCTTCCGACAAGTAAACAGGAAATGGATGACCTAGGCTGGGACAGTTGCGATATTATATTGGTGACGGGCGATGCTTACGTTGATCATCCTAGCTTTGGCATGGCTGTAATTGGCAGAATGCTAGAAGCGCAAGGTTTTCGCGTTGGAATAATTGCGCAACCTGATTGGCAATCTAAAGATGCCTTTATGTCCCTTGGCAAACCTAACCTATATTTCGGTGTTACCGCAGGCAATATGGATTCAATGATCAATCGTTATACCGCAGAAAAACGATTACGCCATGATGATGCATACACGCCGAATAATGAGGGAGGTAAACGCCCCGATAGAGCGGTATTAGTTTACTCACAGCGATGTAAAGAAGCCTTTAAAGACGTTCCTGTTATTATCGGCGGAATTGAAGCAAGTTTACGTCGAATTGCCCACTACGATTATTGGTCTGAAAAAGTACGTCGCTCGGTATTATTTGACGCTAAAGCAGACCTGTTAGTATATGGAAACGCCGAACGCCCATTAGTTGAATTAAGTCATCGCATAGCACAAGGTGAAGCTATTGAGACGCTGACCGACATTAGAGGTACAGCATTTTTAACCAAGCAAGCACTACCTGGATGGCATGGTATTGATTCACGGGCAATAGATAAACCGGGAAAAATCGATCCAATAGCAAGCCCATACCAAGAAATTAATCAAACTAACTGCGCCACAGAAAAAGAAAAATCGGTTGACGAAAATTCAGACACGCAAGTGGTAAATATTGTTGAATTTAAAAGCGATAAGCACAAAAACAAGAGTTGGAAAAATAAAACAAAACCTTGGTTGACAACTTATATTAACCTGCCAACTTATGAGCAAGTAAAAGACAATAAAATGCTTTATGCGCATGCCTCACGCATTTTTCATCAAGAAGTTAATCCAGGTTCAGCTAAACCGCTTGTACAACGTCACGGTGATAGAATAATTTGGCTAAACCCGCCAGCGTACCCGCTAAGTGAGTCTGAAATGGATGGCGTGTTTGGTTTGCCTTATCAACGTATACCTCACCCTAAGTACGGCAAAGCAAAAATCCCAGCCTATGATATGATCAAAACATCGGTCAATATTATGCGTGGGTGTTTTGGTGGCTGTACTTTCTGTTCTATTACTGAGCATGAAGGCAGGATCATTCAGTCTCGTTCAGAACAATCTATTCTTGATGAAATAGAAGATATTAAAGCAAAAGTACCTGGTTTTACTGGTGTTATATCAGACTTAGGTGGTCCAACGGCAAACATGTATAAGCTGCGCTGTAAAAGCCCTAAGGCTGAGGCAACATGTAGAAAACCTAGTTGTGTTTGGCCAACTATTTGTGGCCATTTAGATACAGATCATACTCCTACGATAAACCTATACCGTAAAGCACGTAAAGTAAAAGGCATTAAAAAAGTACTTATTGCATCTGGTGTTAGGTACGATTTGGCAGTTGAAGATCCTGATTACGTAAAAGAATTGGCCGAACATCATGTTGGAGGTTATCTTAAAATTGCGCCTGAGCATACTGAGGACGGCCCATTAAACAAAATGATGAAGCCTGGAATGGGGAGTTATCATGCCTTCAAAACGTTATTTGATAAATATTCAAAAGCTGCAGGCAAAAAACAGTATCTCATTCCATATTTTATCTCAGCCCACCCTGGCACCACAGATTTGGATATGGTCAATTTAGCCCTATGGCTCAAAGAAAATGACTTTAAATTAGATCAAGTGCAAAACTTTTATCCTTCTCCGTTAGCCAACGCTACAACCTTGTATCATACAGAAATAGACTCGTTAAGAAATGTTAAAAAAACGAGCGACTCTGTTGTTGTACCTAAAGGCGGTCGTCAACGCCGGCTACATAAAGCCATTTTACGTTACCATGATCCAAATAACTGGCCGATAATTCGTGAAGCTCTAACAAAAATGGGCTTAGCGCGAAAACTTATTGGTACAAAGCCTGGTTGTTTAGTGCCGCCTGAAGGTCGCCAAGAAGGCAATTATCAACATTATAAAAAATCTGGCAAAGGTAAAAATAATGCCCATGGCTTTAAAAAAGGTGAAGGTATCAATAAACGTAGTGGCATTAAAAAAGGAAAACAAGGATTAACCCGTTTTAGTGATAATCAGTTTACAAAAAGAAAATAACATGCCAAAAGCGGCGCTATTACGCATAGTTATGGATAGCGCTACAAAAAATAACAGATTAGCTTTTTCATGAGTCGTGTTTATAATGCTGATGAGACTTCATTTGCCTACAGGGATTTTAGATGCGTATTTTACTTTTATTCGGAGTAATATTGTTAACTGGGTGTGTATCTATGGCGGAAAACACGCCAATACCGAGTCAGCCTAATTTAAAAGTTTCAATAAGTAGCGATATTCCTAAGTCGATCCCATCTGACGCTAAATTCATTCCAAATACTCATTTTGCAATGATCTTCGCTGACAGCGCAGCGACAATGCTTATGCCAGTTCCTTTTATTGGTACCGCCATCGAAAGCGAAATTAAAACCCAAAAAAGTAATTCATATGAACAACATTATGCCAGTATAGATATCATGCAACATGCAAAAAAAGCACTGTCGCAAAGTAACTTTTATACTTCAACACCATCTTCCATGCAATTGTACCCTATAGCATATATTCAGGAATGTATTGATGATGTTTTTCGTATTACTTTGGCATTTCACCTTGAATCAAAAACAAAAACAAAAACAAAAACTTGGCAAGGACGATATCTCTATCACGTTCCCTTCAAAATACCAGCCGATGACATTGAAAAGCCGACTGAAGAAGAATTATCGATATTAACGAATGAAATTGAAAAAGGTTTCTCAATACTTACAGGTCTTATAGAGCGAGATATTACTGACTCGTTAAAATCAACCAATCAACTTGTTGATTTTGGCAGTTTATATATTTATGGGAGCCGTTTAGGTGGTATTGCCTCTCCTTACATGATGCATTTACCTGATGGACAATTAATTGAGGAAGGTCAAGATTACGTTATTTTTCGCCACAGCGGTGATATGACGGTTGCTGGCACAGCTGGCGCACTACTATTTGGTGTTCATTATTTCAAGAAAGACCAATTACACACGTTAGAGATTTCAACAGAAAATACGCCAACACAAACGACAAACTAATAGAGTGTTTCGCGATATGACAAAGTTAGATAATACATTGACAATGTTACCCTATAATTCTCCGCCTACGGTACTGTCATTAAAACGATGGGGAGTACTATGTTTAAGTGTATTGCTTTCTGTTGCAATATTGATGGGCGCCAACCTGGTCATAAAACTGCCATTAATTGACAAATTTGCCATCGTTATTTTTACAGTTTTACCAATTTGCACATTGATATGGCTTACACCAGATAGTGCTAAATCGTTGTTTAGAAAAATTAATCGGCATGCAATTGCGCAAATGTTTGGCTACGGACTACTTGTATTTGCCATATCAATTTTATCTTCATATTTAATGTTACAAGTTTTAGATACTGTACCAAATCAAACTGTAAATAAGCTAGCAGAGTTGGCTACAATAGATAAAGCACTCTTTTTTCTGTTTTCAATTCCTCAATTGTTTGGCGAGGAAGTCATTACGATAATTCCACTCATTGCTATATTTTATTTTTTAAATCAACATGTTAAGTGGCCAAGATCTACTTCACTTTTTAGTGCTTGGGTTATTTCAAGTGTCTGGTTTGCACTGATCCATTTGCCAACTTACCAATGGCATTTAGTACAGGTATTGTTTGGCGTAGGCTTTGCGAGGGTTATGCTTACTTTTATTTATTTACGAACTAAAAACTTATGGGTATCAGCCGGTGCACACATTATTAATGACTGGTTGATGTTTTCACTATCGATTCTATTGACCGCAAAATAAGTACCTTCATTTTACGCTTGCGCTAACTTGCAATTAACTTCCCATATAATTTCCTGTTAATTGAGATTAACATATTCGAACACTGTTATACTGTATAATCGCGGACAATTTTTATTACTTCAATCAGCGCGTTATAAGTCAGTTATTTTAGTCGCTAATAATATTACGCAGCAAAAAACCGCTACTTAAAACGTTTCACAATAATTTTACAATATAAATACATTATAAAATTTACCCAATAAATTCATACCTTTAAACAACACAATAATAAAAAATAATATTACAGAACGACATTCAATTGATATTACGATCAAAACACCTACAGTAAAACAGGCTCACGCAATGAGAAATGCAGGAGAAGCTTTGTCTGATAGGGCTGAAGGAGTTATCGATGCTTGGTTGACCCATCGCAAAAGAAATCAATTCTTATATAAGATAATTATTAAGAGAGCAAGCTCCCTTTTTACGAGGACTGCATTGTGAAAATTATCAATACCTTACTTTGCTTGTTGGCAATTGTTCTCTTTCCCATGATCGCGATTGTCCTACTTCCCAATGAACTAAGTATATCAAATAGCACAAATGATATTCTAATAAGTGTTTTTATGGCCATAGGTGCTTGGCTTTACTATCTTTATGATGAATCAATACAAAAACCACAGATATCAAAAACATTAACCAAAGACATCATTTTATGTTTTTTACTTATATTTCTTATAGATAAAATACTCTTCTGGTTTTTCGGGGAACCCTTTACACAAGTAAATAAAATCAATAACAATCAGCATGTTATTATCTTTTTATCGATAGTTATTGTCAGTCCTATTACCGAAGAACTTTGCTTTAGGTGGTTATTATTAAAACAACTATTTACCCATCATTCTTTTATTTCTTCCAGCGTGTTGTCAACTGGACTGTGGACAATTATGCATTATCAAAGTAATGCGACACCATTCTATTATGTAGCGCTGTTTATAAGCGGTATCATATTTTGTGTATTTGTTAAGAAAAAAAATGGCTTAATCACAGTTATGATTGTGCACGCACTGTTAAATCTTCACTATTATCTAACATCACTTATCAACTGGTAAAATAACACATTGTTGGATTAATAATTTCACCTACTAATTAGTTGCTGTATAATCGCGCGCAATTTCTTTACTTCAATCAAGCTCGTTAGGAGTCTGTTATTTTAGTCGCCAATAACATTACGCAGCAATTCGCTGCAAAACCCTTATTCGAAAATATCTCACAAAAGTTTGGCAATGGTAACCGCTATGGTCTTATCGGGGCAAACGGATGTGGTAAATCAACCTTTATGAAAATACTTGGTGGTGATTTAGAGCCAACTAGCGGCAATGTTAGCCTTGATCAAAATGACCGTATAGGTAAATTACGACAAGATCAATTTGGTTTTGAAGAATATTCCGTTGTTGATACTGTCATTTTCGGACATACCGAGTTGTGGCAAGTAAAAGAAGAACGTGATCGTATCTATGCTTTACCTGAAATGAGTGAAGAAGATGGTATGCGCGTTGGTGATCTTGAGTCATTGTATGCTGAAATGGATGGTTATAGCGCTGAAAGTCGCGCCGGTGAATTACTGCTAGGTGTTGGTATTCCTGTTGACCAACACTATGGAAAAATGAGTGAAGTAGCGCCGGGTTGGAAATTACGGGTACTTCTCGCACAAGCACTGTTCTCAGACCCAGATATTCTGTTACTTGATGAACCTACCAATAACTTAGACATTCACACAATCCAATGGTTAGAAGATACGTTAAACGAACGTGATTCAACCATGATCATTATTTCGCATGATCGCCACTTTTTAAACTCAGTTTGTACACACATGGCTGATTTAGATTACGGTGAGTTGCGTGTTTATCCTGGGAATTACGATGAATACATGCTTGCTGCAACGCAAGCTCGTGCACGTTTACTTGCTGATAATGCGAAAAAACAAGCGCAAATCTCTGACTTGAAAGCCTTTGTCGCGCGATTTTCAGCTAATGCATCTAAAGCGAAACAAGCAACATCACGCGCTAAACAGATTGATAAGATTCAATTAGATGAAGTGAAAGCTTCAAGCCGGGTAAACCCATTTATTCGCTTTGAACAAGAAAAGAAACTGTTTCGTAATGTATTAGAAATTGAAAATTTAAACAAAAGTTTTGACGATAACCATGTTTTAAAGAACATTAACTTAATGGCAGAAGTGGGTGAACGCATTGCTGTGATTGGTGAAAATGGTGTTGGTAAAACGACCTTTTTGCGTACGTTAATGAACGAACTTGAACCCGATAGTGGTGAAGTAAAATGGTCAGAAAACCATAACATTGGTTACTACGCACAAGATCATGCACATGAATTTGAACAAGACATGAATTTATTTGATTGGATGAGCCAATGGCGTAAAGAAGGCGATGATGAGCAATCAATTCGTGGTGCATTAGGCCGTATGTTATTTTCAGCTGACGATATTAAAAAGTCAGTCAAAGTATTATCTGGTGGTGAACAAGGTAGAATGCTGTTTGGTAAGTTAATGATGCAAAATCCAAACATTCTCGTCATGGACGAACCAACAAACCATTTAGATATGGAGTCTATTGAATCATTAAATATGGCATTAGAACAATTTGAAGGCTCGCTCATATTTGTTTCTCATGACCGAGAGTTTGTTTCTAGCCTCGCAACGCGTATCATTGAAATTAAAGAAAATGGTATTGTTGATTTTGCGGGTGGATATGACGAATATTTGGCAAGTCAAACAAGCTAACGCGAAACATTAAGTGCCCTTTAAAACATATAGGGGCACTTAATGTGAATAAATTTCTAGTTGTTTTATATATTTATCTGGATCATTATATTGATTAATTAACGCCATGATTTTTTCAACATCAAATTGAGCGGCAAATGACGTTGAAAAAGCCAAATAAGAGTTACTCAAACGTGACTCTTCAGGATGTACAATCACTTTTATTTCATCCTGTAATTTTAATTCTTCGATAAGTGAACTCGCTATCAAGGCATCCATTACTACATAATCAACGCGTTTGTGTTGCAACATCTGCAATCCATCTACAATTCTTACTACTTCAACAAGTTCATTTCTATTGTTAACAAATAAGCGTCCTACGTTTTCACCTAAGTTCATTGATCTCACTTTTACAATTTGACTATCGTGAATATCATGCCAAGAATCAATTTTGCGCGTATCTTGTCTATGCTGTAGAACAACACTACCCGAAAAAATAACAAGTGGCTCAGAAGGATATGCAAAAAAGGCAGCACGTTCATTTGTATAAAGCGCAGGCATAATTGCATCGCTATTACCTGACTTAGCTTGTTGAACTGCCCTTCCCCATGGCATGACTTTAATATCGACCTTTATACCCGTTTGTTCACTAAAGTGTTCAAACATCGTTATAAATTGTCCAGCGATGTTTCCTTGCTTATCAATATAAACCAAAGGACGAATTTCAGGCGCAGCAATTGAAAACTTATGTGGTAGCTTTTGTTTATCTAGTGTTATCAGTTGTTCAGTATTTCCTGAGGTAGGTATAACTAATAAGATAAAAGCAAATACAACTACAAAAATGCTTATTGGAATATTAATCTTTCGATTACCTTTGTACGGACTCATGCGTTCAGTAAACCACAGTATTACAAAAAATCAAGCGTAATTGCACTCTACAAAAGAGATTTTACTTTCGTTAAGTAAGTATTAGACACAGGTGCTTCAATATCGCCTTTTAACTTAAGGATAAGTTTTCTTCCATCTTTTTTACTACCAATGATCGCCTGATGGGCAACCCACCAAGAGCGATGTGTTTGTAATCCAGGGTACTCTTCAAGCATGGCTAATGCATCTTTAAAGCGCATTAACAACAAGTGTTTACCTTTGTCCGTATAAACATTTAAATAATGATCATCCATTTGTAAGCAGAGCAAGTCACCTCTAATTGCTACAGGTAATTTCGCCATAAATTTTTTCACTAAGGGTGACTGGCGATCATTACCACTTTTCTGCTGATTAACAAGTTCAACCTTTTGCTGAACAACTATTGCTTTTTGTTCCTGATATAAATCGTATACGGTCAATATAAACGTAATAATACCGCCAATAAAAAGACCTGCTATAAAGTGTTGCGGTATTGATTGAAAGTATGACATTGATATATCGAAGAATAATATAATAATCAAAGGCACAACAAAGGCCATAACGATGCTAGCTACAAATGTAGCTATGGCCACTCTTAACCAATATTTGTTAAGCTTGTTAGGAAGATATTGAATGAGAAAATTATTACCATAAGTGATGATTGGGCTATAGATAGTAAAACCACAAAAACAAACAACCACCCAGAATAACCAAGCATACGCTAGACTTATTTCATCCATGCCAAAAGGCCTTAAAAACGCCATAAAAAAGCTAAATATCAGTAAAAGTACCGACTCGCTAACCACACTTCTAAAACGAAAAGCTTTTATTAACTTATGATTTTTAATGTTTATTTCACGATTCGTCAAATCGCTTTCTTCCTTTCATGTTTATTTCACGAAGTAATTGTCATGCTAAACGAATGTTTACTCGTTGTTTATTAATTTTCATTTTAACGTCTTTTTAGGCGTAAGTAATCCACAAATAATTAACGTAAAACTTAGGAGAAGAAATGAAAATTAAATTAGCCATTACTACAACATTATTAGCCGTAACAACCAACGTTTTTAGCCATTCATTACAATTAGAAATACAGGATGTTAAAAGTGATCAAGGCAAAATTTTAGCGCAATTGTTTAAAGGAGAAACAAGTTATAAAACTAATGATCCTATTATGGCTCTGCAATCAGTCGCTAAAAAAGGAACGTTGGTACTAACCTTTAACAATTTAGAAAATGGTGAATACGCCATTCGGTACTTTCATGATGAAAACAATGATAACCAACTTGCTACTAACCTATTTGGCATTCCAACTGAAGGCTATGGATACTCAAACAATGCCACGGGCAATTTTGGCCCCGCCAAATACCAAGATATGAAAGTTAATATTATAGATGGTGACGTAGTTACCCAGTCAACAATCATGTATTAAGGAAAAGGTTATGGAAAGACGCCAAGTATTAAAGTCTATAGTCGTAGGCGCAGCTACAACAATGCTACCAGTGACTGAATCTATTGCAGCGTTTATGCCGGATGACACAGATTCACTTGCTGAAAATAAAACGTTATTTGATAACGCATTGATTAACAATCCAAAACTTATCGGTTTTCAAGGCACTCATCAAGAGTTTTCTAAAACACGATTATACATAGAAGGTGATATCCCAAAAGCGCTCAAAGGAAGTTTTTACCGAAATGGGGCTGCATTACATGAACGAGCTCAACAACGTTATCATCATTTATTTGAAGGTGACGGTATGATCCAAGCTTTTCATTTTGAAGACGGGGAAATTTATCATCGTGGCAAATTTGTCAAAACAAAGAAGTTCATCCAAGAGCAGCAAGCTGGAAAATTTTTGTATTCTGGTCCAGATAGTTACATTAAACACTCAAGATCAGTGACTAATGCAGACGACATCAACACAGCAAATACTAATGTAATTCCTGTCAATGGTGAATTATGGGCATTATGGGAAGCAGGCTCTCCTGTAGCAATATCTGCAGATAGTTTAACGACTAATGGTTTTGTGAACCTTGGCGAGAACAGTCAATATGGCGATAAATTAAAAGGCATGGCCTTTTCAGCACACCCAAAAATAGAAGCTAATGGAGATATATGGAATTTTGGTATGTCGCCTACAGGTCATATTGTTCTCTATCAATTAAATGCCAAAGGTAAAACTAAGCATGTTAATCTAATTAACACTGATTATCGTGGTGGCATGCTGCATGATTTCCTTATTACTCATAAACATATATTACTCATTTTACCCTCATTAATAACCGATAAAACGAAAAAAGGATTTTTTAATGCCATTGAATTTAATGACCAATCCCCTATGCAAGTACTCGTTGTCGACAAAGCAACGTTAACATTAACAAAGCGCTTTGACTTACCAGCAGGGTTTGCTTTTCATTACGGAAATGCATGGGAAGAAAGTGATGGTACTATTCATTTTGATGCAAGTTTATATCCAAATACAGATGCACTGCACCACATGAGTGAGTTAATGAAAGGTATCAATTCGGGTTCGTTAACACACGCTAAAACAACACTCTTTACACTAAAACCCAATGGCGTTGTACAACAAGAAGTTATAGGCGAAAATAGTGAATTTCCACGTATTCATAATATGAACGTTGGTTTAAGAAACCATGAACTTTATACGGTTGGTTCGACTAACAATGGACTTTGGAATGATACCGTTTCTAAATACAACATCTCAACAGGAAAAATTCAACAATATCATTACGGCAAGGACTTTTTAGTAGAGGAACATATCGCAGTTAGCCCAACGAATAAAGAAGGTGAAGGCTATATTGTTGGAACCGCTTTACATGTTCCGTCAAAAAGAACCTGCTTAAACATTTTTGATGTGAAAGCATTATCAAATGGTCCTGTATGTAGAGCCTGGTTACCTTACCATATTCCATTAGGGTTTCACGGTAATTTTGTTGCCGCCAGCTAATCTTTAACAGCACAATCGCTACTGAGTAATAAAGTACCGATTAACTTTTATTCCCTAAAGTTTTTAAATTGAGGTACTTTATCTGTGATTTCAAACCATGCTGCTTTATTTGCAACATAAATATGTGCGGTAGGTTTTATCGCCTCAAGTTGATCAAAAGCAGCTAACGCCACTTCAATCGTGTTATCAGCTCTATTGTAGGTAGATTCAAAGATCAGACTTGACCCACAACATTTGCAGAATTTTCTTACAGTATTATTATCAGCAACATAACTTTGTAGATATGGCTTTCCCTGCACAAAAAGCAATTTGTCATTACTGACTTCCGCAAATGTAGAAAAAGCAGCCCCATGAAATTTTCGGCACATAGAGCAGTGACAATGAGCTACCGCTGGTAAAAAGGCTTCAACCTTAAATACTATTTTACCACATAAGCAACTTGCTATATTGGCCACAATTAGCCTACCCGTTGATTGAACATATCACCGGCATTTTCATTAGATAACTCAATAACCGTTACAGATACCTCCATACCATCTACCGTCCACTTCCCTGTAAGTTCATTATATAATACACGAGCAATCAACGTTTTAAGCGAGTCATCATTGTAACTCACTATCATATTGCAAATGTAATTATGGATCGGTTGATAATCGGGTATTGCAACATGAACAGGTTTAATTTCCCTACCCATTAAAGTACGCCGCTTATACCAGTCTTTTTCTATGATTTCGAACTTCCTTGCCATTTTCCTTCCTCATGACTACTTAAAGACATTTTTTAGTGATAATAAAACTTTATTTAGCTTTCATCATCGCGATCAATATCATTATACGCCTTTGGTTTATTGTGTTTCAATATAGGTAAGTCGCCAGCATCTTGTGCAAAGGTAATTTTCTTTACTTTTTTCGGTGCTAACTTCTTCGGCGCTGCTTTTGACTTAATCGGCTTAGCTTTTTTAACTGACGCCTTTTTATCTACTTTAGGCTTTAACCCTTTAAACTTTACGTTAATATGAGGAACTGATGCAAACTCAAAGGATTGTTGCAAAAAGCCTTCAATATTTTTAAAGCTTAACCAGTCTTTAGGGCCAACAAATGAAATTGCGTCACCTTTGTTTCCGGCTCTTCCCGTTCTACCAATACGATGAACAAACTCTTCTGTATGTTTGGGTAAATCAAAGTTAATAACATGAGATACATTCGTTAAGTCTAATCCTCGTGAAGCAAGATCAGTGGTTACCAGTATCTTATGTTGTCCTTTTGCAAAGCTTTCCATGATTTGATTACGTTTGCTTTGCGACAGTTCACCACTCAAAGCAACAGTATTATGGCCTTGTTTCTCTAATTCAATTGCCAACCTTTCAGTATCTGCTCTTGTTGCAGTAAAAATAATCGCTTGTTGAAATGACTCAGAGGTAATGAAGTGTTCCAATAATTCCTGCTTTTGGTCTAAGTTATCAGCTAAATAAAAGCGTTTAACAATATCTTTATGTTCTGTGTGAGCAGCATCAATCGCGACACGTTTTGGATTTTTTAGCAATTTAAGCGCAAATTCATTAACTTGCGCATGATCTAATGTTGCAGAAAACATCAGTGTCTGGCGTTTTCGATGATCAGCTCTATCATTAATAATGTTTAATTCACGAGCAAAGCCAAGATCAAGCATACGATCAGCTTCGTCTAGTATTAACATCTCTAAGCCATTTAAATAAAAATGCCCTTTGGTTAAGTGATCAGTAAGTCTACCTGGTGTTGCAACGACAAAATGGGGATCTTTTTCTAATGTTTTAACCTGATCATTAAAATTTTCCCCGCCCAAAATCAACGCTGCTTTATATGAACTACCACTGGTAAATAAACGTAATTGGGTAAAAACTTGCTTAGCTAACTCGCGAGTTGGCGTTAAAATAACAACTCTTGGATCTTTTTTAGATAACGCCCGCATTTTAGCAACACGATGCATTGCGGGTAATATAAAGGCAAGGGTCTTCCCTGAGCCTGTTTTACTAGACGCTATTAAATCATGTCCCTGCATAGCAAGCGGGATAGATTGATGTTGAATATCAGTTGGTTGTTCAAAGCCTAAATGTTCAATCGTTGACATCAAACGTTTATCAAAACCAAAATCACTAAATTGCAAAATGTTTACCTTATTAACTTTAATACTGGGTTATTATAACTCGTTACAAATTCAGATGCTTTCGCTATTTAACTTTTGTCTTGTTCAGGTACCATAATTTTCATTAAAACGATAAAAAAGGATACACAATGAAAAAAATTACGATCGCTTTGTTTCTTATTTTTGCCATGAAACAAACTTTTGCAAATGACTCTCAAATCGTTCAACCAATTACTAACATGTTTGATGCTATGCGTGAACATGATGGCGATAAGTTACTGGCCCAATTTACTGCTGGTGCAATGCTTGAAAGAGCAACAAAAGAAGACACAATTGAAGTATCAGATTTACAGAAATTTGCCGAGTTTGTAAAACAAACCCCAAAATATTTAGATGAACATCTGTTAAATATCGATGTTCGAACCAGTGATAATCTTGCAAGTGTTTGGACACCTTATGCATTTTATTTGGATGAAAAATTAAGCCACTGTGGCGTAAATAGTTTTCAATTAATAAAAGTAAATAATAAATGGAAAATTCAATACCTTATCGATAACACACACCAAGGAAATTGTGATGAATTTATTGCTAGACATAAAAAAACGAGTGACTAGCACTCGTTTTTAATTAATAAACTACATAACTATTGCGCATTGCTAATAGTTACTTCCTTAATCTTATGGGCTTCAATTTCAGCTTCTGTAAAGCGTAAAGGTCGTAATTGAGGTTCCATAGAGTATAACGCGGTTTGATCGGCGCTGTGCTCCGTTCCATAAGCTCTAGATTGAGAATAGGTAAGTAACCCTCTCGCTTTAGGCCCTTCATCAGTAAAGTTTACAACCGTCATCCAACTACTACCGTAGCCAATATGATAGCCACCAGCATCTGAACTTAATATAGATGTGTTGTCTTGTGTTTCATAGCCATGGTTAGGTAATAACGTACCATTATTTGCTGAGTGACGACGGTTATTAAAGACATTAAAACCACCTTCTATATTATGCGCCCCTGCCCAAGGAAATTTCACCCCAGATGCTTGTCCATTAGGTAAACTGCGCTCTACAAACTGAACTTCGCCTAACGTGGCATCTAAAGCTATTCCCGCTTGCTCAACTTTTTCCACTGCTGTTGCGAAGTGCGATAAAATCGTCGCGTTAGAAGCTAAAGTATTTGGAGTATTAATAGGGTCTTCCGCACTAAATGGCACTGACCATTGTGGGCTTGTCGCAAACTGAAACGCAAACTCTCTAAATAAGTGCGCAGCACTACTATTTAGGTTCATTTTCCCATCCCATGCAGCTAAAGCACCACATCCTGCACTTATATCAGTAGTACCAACAAGTACATCACCTTGTGCTGCGCACGCAGTTAATAAATCGTCTAAAATTGCTTCGCCTAAATAGTTTCGATTACCTAATAAAGCATTCTCAACTTCAGTAGGGTTGAACAAGCCATCACTGCCCGCAGCATCTGCCAACAGTTTATGAGCCATTCTAGAGCGTAGTGACTGTTGATTACCCACTTTTCCGTACAACGGTGAAACGCCTGTAATTGGTGATTCAGCATTGGTCAACCAAAAGCTATCATTTGAGTTTTGGACGTAATCACTACCTTCATATTTTGGTGCCTTTTCATAAGGTACCGCATCGTCATAAACAAATGCAGAAATATGGCCAGGTAAAATTGTAAAACCAGCTAACTGCTTAGCACCAATCAACAGTGGATTTGTTGTTAGTTCATTTATCGCAACATCCGTTAAGTGTGGTACCGTAGAGTCATCAATATAAAAGACGTTACCATCTTTATCAGCTGACATGGTGTTATTAAAAATTACACCATCATGTGCTTTAAAGGCTTGCTTAAATTCTTCCATATTACTTGCAACATTCATTGCTAGCCAATGATCTACAATGTCAAAATTACCTAAATTCGCATCCTTTATTGCATAAGCACCAGTTTCTGACCATTCAAAATTGCCGGGGACAACAATCATAGGTCCTTGCACAGTTGAATAGCTTTTCTTTGCAAGCTGTATGGTTTGTCCTGGTCCAATGGCCACATCAATCACTAGTTCCTGTTCTTCAATTGCTCTTGGTGTTCCATCAATAATTTGGTTATGACCTGGTAAAGATTCATCTAGTGTAAGTTGATAAACAACAAAGTGTTCCGCCGTTGAAAATGTGTGCGTCCAAGCAACATTTTCGTTAAAACCAATATTCACAACCCCTGGCATTCCAGTTAAAGAGCCACCCATTACATTCATGTGATCTGGAATAATACTATGGAATTGCCAAAACCTTAGGTTGCCCGTATGGGGAAAATGAGGATTAGCTAACACCATGCCTTTACCATTTTCTGTTTTATCTTTACCTAAGCCCCAGCCATTGGAACCAAGATCTAGTGGGTTTCGTTCAGGCACTTTAATGTTAGGCGAAAAATTCATCCTAGGTGCAGGAGCACCTGATGCTTTAGGGTAAGGTAAATAACTTTCACCTGGAGGGGCAGCGATAAACATAGGGCCTAAAAAGTTTGCCGCACCAGGTAATAATGCAACCCCTAAAGAATACGTCAGAATATCTAAGTTAGTTAAAGGCTTTAGCCAAGGTTGTCCTGCGCAACTAATGTCAACTTCATCAGCATGTTCACTTAAATATTTGTTATAACCTGCCGCGTAACCCGTTAACAATGCTCGGCTGTTTTCAGACATACCGTTAAATTGTTGTTCGGCTTTTTTCCTGATACCAAGAGTAAGAAAACCAAAGTCGTTGATAAGGTGCTCAGAATCTCCTGAGCCGGGGACTAAATCAGGACCAAAATATTTAGCACGCTCTGAATTATATTTAATAACCTGATCCGCAAGAATACACATATTATCTTTTGCATACGCAAAGCCTACTCCATAAGCTAGACTTTCCAAGTTATCGGCTTTTACATGCGGTACGCCGTAATCTGTCCAACGTATATTAGCAGATAACATACCTTCTGGTGCAAATGCAGGTAAAGGATCGCTGACAACCGGTGTTGTCGGTGTATCAGGCTCTTCCGGTGTTAATTGATTTACACTTTCATATTTATAATCATTGCCACAGGCAGTAACTAAACTGGCTATACTTAAAGCAATAGCAGGCCTTAACGCTTTTTGTATCTTCATTTTCACGTTCTAACTCCCCAAGAGATATAGTGTTTTTATTTTTATCTGATCGTACCAGTATTTAGCACATAAAAATAAATTGGACAACCTAGGAATATCATAGAACAGCTAGATATATTTGCGAATATACGCAATACATCACTCACAGCACAAGAGATACAAGTGCAACACTGGTTAACCTGTTTTTATTAATTTTTTAACCTCTCAAAAAATTAAAGCGCCAAAAAAGCGCTTTAATTTCCCATCATAATTGCGATTAGCTATTAGCTTTTCGTTCTTCAATAACCGCTAATGCCATATCAATTCTAGCGAGAACTTTATCCTGTGGTAAAAGCGCAAGGGTAATGTCTAATGATGGCGAATTACCTGCGCCAGTAGCCGCAACGCGCAGTGGCATGCCCACTTTCCCCATACCAAGCTCTAATGCTTCAGCAGTATCGTTAATGGCTTTATGAATATTGTCTGCTTGCCACTCAGTTAAGCCTGCAAGTTTCTCTTTAACGACTTGTAATGGCTGCTCTGCAACCGGTCGTAAATGTTTCTTCGCAGCTTTAGCATCAAACTCTGTGAAATCTTGGTAGAAATAACGCGATATTTCTGCCATTTCTTTCAACGTTTTAACACGATCTGCCTGTACTTTCACAATATCACTTAATGCCGGGCCGTTATCAGTATCAATATTCTGATCATGCATATGCCATGCGAGATGTTTTGCAACATATTCAGGATCTAAAGACTTAATATAATGTTGATTTACCCAAATGAGTTTCTCAGTATTAAAGGCTGATGGTGCTCTGTTACAGCCGGTTAAATCAAATAACTCAATCATTTCTTCTCGTGAAAAGATTTCTTGGTCACCGTGTGACCAACCCAAGCGAACTAAATAGTTAAGTAATGCTTCAGGTAAATAACCATCATCTCGATATTGCATGACAGAAACGGCGCCATGACGTTTAGATAAACGTTTACCGTCATCACCTAATATCATAGGAATGTGAGCATATTCTGGTAATGGCGCACCTAGCGCTTTAAGTATATTAATTTGACGCGGCGTATTGTTCACATGATCATCACCACGCACTACATGTGTAACGCCCATATCCCAATCATCAACCACAACAGTCAAATTATAAGTTGGTGAACCATCAGAACGAGCAATAATTAGGTCATCAAGCTCTTCATTTGAAATTACAATTTCACCTTTCACTAGATCATTAATAACAACATTGCCATCTAATGGATTTTTAAAACGAATTACATATGGTTTACTATCTGGGTAATCTGTTTTATCACGCCACATACCGTTGTACTTTTCTTTTTCACCTTTAGCACGAGCTTCTTCACGCATTGCTTCAACTTCTTCTGCTGTTGAATAACAACGGTATGCATTACCTGATGCTATCAGCTGTTGAATGACTTCTTTATAACGATCAAAGCGTTCTGTTTGAAAATATGGGCCTTTGGTCCAAGATAAATTGAGCCAATTCATTCCGTCCATAATGGCATCAACAGAAGCTTGTGTAGAACGCTCTAAATCAGTATCTTCAATACGAAGTATAAAATCACCACCATTCTTTTGCGCATACAACCAACTATATAGCGCAGTTCGTGCACCGCCAACATGTAAGTACCCAGTTGGGCTTGGTGCAAATCGAGTTGTTAAGCTCATATAATTCTCACTAAAACTGATAAAGGTTTGACGGTTACAAAACCGTCTTTAGATTTTGACGTTATTTTAACAGGCAATTTCTTTTGATAACACCTTTACAAGCAGTTGCTAGCGAAAAAGACGATATTTCACTCACTCTGCTGAAATATTCTGCACTTGATTCAAATTTATGAAAAAAGTTAAAAAATTTCTCTCGATTGTATTGACAGTAAATTCGAACTACCTATAATACGCCCCCACAGAGACGGACGGTTAGCTCAGTTGGGAGAGCACCGCCCTTACAAGGCGGGGGTCACTGGTTCAAGCCCAGTACCGTCCACCACTTCTGAATAGCAAGTGGACGTTTCTGAAAGATATAATACGGACGATTAGCTCAGTTGGGAGAGCACCGCCCTTACAAGGCGGGGGTCACTGGTTCAAGCCCAGTATCGTCCACCACTTTATTATATTTTGTTCTTAAATGGACGATTAGCTCAGTTGGGAGAGCACCGCCCTTACAAGGCGGGGGTCACTGGTTCAAGCCCAGTATCGTCCACCAATCTTTTGTTTATATAATCAATTGAATACTATGGTGTAAGCACCTTCTACTCTTTACTACCCGCGCCGAGTCATTAGTTCAAGCCCAGTATCGTCCACCAATCTTTTGTTTATATAATCAATTGAATACTATGGTGTAAGCACCTTCTACTCTTTACTACCCGCGCCGAGTCATTAGTTCAAGCCCAGTATCGTCCACCAACCTTTTGTTAATATAATCAATTGAATACTATGGTGTAAGCACCTTCTACTCTTTACCACCCGCGCCGAGTCATTAGTTCAAGCCCAATATCGTCCACCAATCTTTTGTTTATATAATCAATTGAATACTATGGTGTAAGCACCTTCTACTCTTTACCACCCGCGCCGAGTCATTAGTTCAAGCCCAATATCGTCCACCAATCTTTTGTTTATATAATCAATTGAATACTATGGTGTAAGCACCTTCTACTCTTTACCACCCGCGCCGAGTCATTAGTTCAAGCCCAGTATCGTCCACCAATCTTTTGTTTATTTAATTAATTGAATACTACGGTCTAAGCACCTTATACTCTAACTACATAGGCAGAATCACTGGTTCAAGCCTTATATCGTCCACCAATCTCTTGTTGATAAAGTCATAAGATAAATATTTTTTAAGATAAAAGGATTAAGAAAATAACTAAGAACAAATCATTGAACTCGCAACGCCTAGACAAACGCGTATCGCTTGAGCTCGATATTAATAAAAAAAAAGTAAAATACCTGCTAGCGAAGCAGTTAATTACTGTTAATGGTAAAGTGATCAAAGACGCTGATTTAATCGTAAATCGCTTTTCCAAAATAACCATTGAAGAAAACACATTGCCATATGATTGTCCGTGCTATTTAATGTTAAATAAACCAAAAGGCGTTGTATCGGCAACAAAAGATGACAAGCACCGAACAGTTATTGATCTTATAGATCACCCTAAACGTGAAGACTTACATATTGTCGGCCGATTAGATCTTAATAGCTCAGGACTAGTATTGTTAACGAATGATAGTCAATGGTCTGAATCGATCACTAACCCATTATCTAAAGTCGAGAAGCACTACATAGTAACCGTAGAAAAGCCCATAACGTCAGATTATATTAATGCTTTTGCCAACGGCATCTATTTTCAATTTGAAGATATTGTTACATTGCCTGTAACATTGACAATAATATCGTCACATAAAGCACTCGTCATTTTAAATGAAGGTAAGTACCATCAAATAAAAAGAATGTTTGGTCGCTTTAAAAATAAGGTCTTATCAATCCATAGAATAAGCGTAGGCAACATTGCGCTTGATACTCAACTCGGAATTGGTAAATGGAGAATTTTAACCGACGAAGAAATAAACAACGTCAAAAAAAAGGCCTTTTAATAGATAATTTCTAGGATTAAAGATTGACCACCAGAGAATTTATCAGTACATTACATCAAAACTATACGAAGTAAATCGTAATATTCTCCATAATTGCGATTAGAATAAGGGTTAACATGAGTAGAAGAAGACACGTAGAAGAAACCAACGAAAGCGATGTAGATATGACGCCAATGTTGGATATTGTATTTATATTATTAATATTCTTTATCGTAACAACGTCTTTTGTCCGCGAAGAAGGTATTTTGGTTAATAGACCAAAAGCACAAAATAATCCTCCTAATAACGCCTCTCCAACTGTAGTGGTGCAGATTAGCGAAAGTGGACAAGTTAAGTTCAATGGTAAAGCGGTTGATATTGAAAGACTAGCGGCACGTATAGAAAGCTTTTTAGCTGAAAACCAAACTAATAGCGCAGTTATTATTCCAGAATATGACACAGCACACGACAAAGTAGTACAAGTGATGGATCAGGTAAAGCTATTTGATCAACTAGTCATATCAATTGGTAAATCGAAGTCTTAACGACTTAACAATTATGTAAACAAAAAGCCAAGCTCTGTCTTGGCTTTTTTATTGCCCCAAAATTACGGTTAAAGCTATTTAATTGTTTAGCCTACTTCCATTATTACTGTCTATACTTATAAAGACATCTTAAACATTGATTTAAAGCAATACAAAAGGCTCACACGCCTTTGCAAGCTTGTAATGAGTTAAGCCTGATTTAGAAAATAACTAGCAAGGCAGGTGCTGTCATGCGAAGACGAAACATGGTGCAACTATCAGAAAAAGATGCGTCTGTTGATATGACGCCAATGCTCGACATTATCTTTATTCTTTTAATATTCTTTATCGTCACAACCTCGTTTGCGAAATCTCAAGGTTTTTTAATCAACAAATCTGAAAACAATAAGGCGAGTAGTGCTCCATCTGATAACATTATGATCCACATTGATGAAAATAATATTCTCTATTTCAACACTAAACCTGTTGATATAGAGAGGTTAACAGCTCGTGTAGAAAATTTTGTCGCAAATCATGCTACTGAAAATATCATTTTTCTCCCGCATAAAGAAACAAATTATCAACGTGTAGTGACAGTGCTCGATGAACTACAACAATTTAAACGTTTAAAAATATCAATAGGCTTGTACAAGCAACAGAGTAAATAACAACAGATTTAGTTTTAACTAATTAAGAAATACTCAATCACATATTTATTCTACAATAAATTTTTTGTTGTTTTTAAGTAACATTCATTGTTCTTTTGCATCAATTGAATATCAAGAGGAATTTTCCTAATCTCTCATTTTAGCCATTATCCAAACGTTAGTGATACTTACTTGAAATACATAGATGCATGAAGTCGTGGCGACTGCTGTTATTGCCATTAACCTACGACAACCTGAAATATTAATATATTGGAGTTTTTGAGGATTTCGCCCTAACTGAACGTCTATGATAACTATTCTTGTATAATAAGATATTAGACCAAGTACCCCCTTATCATTGTTTATTTTAACACCTATAACGCAAAAAACCCGCAGCTTTCGCTACGGGTTTCTTTTAATAGAAGCTTGATTCAGGCCCGCGAACTCGCAGAGCTCATTCGGTAAAAAGCGGCCAACATGAAACTGTTCATGTTGTCAGTCAACCCTTTTTACCCTACTCCTGTGAGAGTACTCCTGAATTTTTGACATAAAAAAGGCCGCCTAAATAGGCGGCCTTTCTTTGGAATAGAAGCTTGATGATGTCCTACTCTCACATGGGAACTCCCACACTACCATCGGCGCTATTGCATTTCACTACTGAGTTCGGCATGGGATCAGGTGGTTCTACAATGCTATTGTCATCAAGCATAAACTTTTATTGTCTACTTTCGTAAACACAATCTCGGAAATCTAATATTTATATTTTCTAATTCAATGCACAGTACGTGAATATACTTGTCAAACATCATACAACAAAACCACTTGGGTGTTGTATGGTTAAGCCTCACGGGCAATTAGTATCAGTTAGCTCAATGCCTCACAGCACTTACACACCTGACCTATCAACGTTGTAGTCTCCAACGACCCTTTAGGGAGATTAAATCTCCAGTGAGAACTCATCTTAAAGCCTGTTTCCCGCTTAGATGCTTTCAGCGGTTATCAGTTCCGAACGTAGCTACCGGGCAATGCTATTGGCATAACAACCCGAACACCAGCGGTTCGTCCACTCCGGTCCTCTCGTACTAGGAGCAGCCCTCTTCAATTCTCAAACGCCCACGGCAGATAGGGACCGAACTGTCTCACGACGTTCTAAACCCAGCTCGCGTACCACTTTAAATGGCGAACAGCCATACCCTTGGGACCGACTTCAGCCCCAGGATGTGATGAGCCGACATCGAGGTGCCAAACACCGCCGTCGATATGAACTCTTGGGCGGTATCAGCCTGTTATCCCCGGAGTACCTTTTATCCGTTGAGCGATGGCCCTTCCATACAGAACCACCGGATCACTATGACCTGCTTTCGCACCTGCTCGACGTGTCTGTCTCGCAGTTAAGCTGGCTTATGCCATTGCACTAACCGTACGATGTCCGACCGTACTTAGCCAACCTTCGTGCTCCTCCGTTACTCTTTGGGAGGAGACCGCCCCAGTCAAACTACCCACCAGACAGTGTCCCCAAGCCCGATAAGGGCCCTAGGTTAGAACATCACGCATACAAGGGTGGTATTTCAAGGTTGGCTCCACACACACTGGCGTGCATGCTTCAAAGCCTCCCACCTATCCTACACATGTAGGAGCAATGTTCACTGTCAAGCTATAGTAAAGGTTCACGGGGTCTTTCCGTCTAGCCGCGGGTATACGGCATCTTAACCGCAATTTCAATTTCACTGAGTCTCGGGTGGAGACAGTGTGGCCATGATTACGCCATTCGTGCAGGTCGGAACTTACCCGACAAGGAATTTCGCTACCTTAGGACCGTTATAGTTACGGCCGCCGTTTACCGGGGCTTCGATCATGAGCTTCGCAGAGCTAACCCAATCAATTAACCTTCCGGCACCGGGCAGGCGTCACACCGTATACGTCATCTTTCGATTTTGCACAGTGCTGTGTTTTTAATAAACAGTTCCAGCCACCTGGTTACTTCGACTGACCTCAGCTTAGGGAGCAAGTCCCATCACCAAAGCCAGCGTACCTTCTCCCGAAGTTACGGTACTATTTTGCCTAGTTCCTTCACCCGAGTTCTCTCAAGCGCCTTAGTATTCTCTACCTAACCACCTGTGTCGGTTTGGGGTACGGTTCCTATATATCTGATGCTTAGAAGCTTTTCCTGGAAGCAGGGCATCAACAGCTTCTACTCCGTAGAGTATCGTCTCGACTCTCAGCCTAGTGGTGACCCGGATTTGCCTAAGTCTCCAGCCTACAATCTTTCACATGGACTACCAACGCCATGCCTGTTTAGCCTTCTCCGTCCCTCCTTCGCAATATATAGAAGTACAGAAATATTAATCTGTTTCCCATCGACTACGCTTTTCAGCCTCGCCTTAGGGGCCGACTTACCCTGCCCTGATTAACATGGGACAGGAAACCTTGGTCTTTCGGCGTGGGGGTTTTTCACCCCCATTATCGTTACTCATGTCAGCATTCGCACTTCTGATACCTCCAGCATGCCTTACAACACACCTTCAACGGCTTACAGAACGCTCCCCTACCACTCAAAATAAATTTTGAATCCGCAGCTTCGGTGCATAGTTTAGCCCCGTTACATCTTCCGCGCAGACCGACTCGACTAGTGAGCTATTACGCTTTCTTTAAAGGATGGCTGCTTCTAAGCCAACCTCCTAGCTGTCTATGCCTTTCCACATCGTTTCCCACTTAACTATGACTTTGGGACCTTAGCTGGCGGTCTGGGTTGTTTCCCTCTTCACTACGGACGTTAGCACCCATAGTGTGTCTCCCGGATAGTACTCATTGGTATTCGGAGTTTGCAAAGGGTTGGTAAGTCGGGATGACCCCCTAGCCTTAACAGTGCTCTACCCCCAATGGTATTCGTCCGAGGCTCTACCTAAATAGATTTCGGGGAGAACCAGCTATCTCCCGGCTTGATTAGCCTTTCACTCCGACCCACAGGTCATCACCGCATTTTTCAACATACGTGTGTTCGGTCCTCCAGTTGATGTTACTCAACCTTCAACCTGCCCATGGGTAGATCGCCGGGTTTCGGGTCTATACCTAGCAACTAAACGCGCAGTTAACACTCGCTTTCGCTACGGCTCCCCTAATCGGTTAACCTTGCTACTAAATATAAGTCGCTGACCCATTATACAAAAGGTACGCAGTCACCCGAAGGCTTCCACTGCTTGTACGTATACGGTTTCAGGTTCTATTTCACTCCCCTCACAGGGGTTCTTTTCGCCTTTCCCTCACGGTACTGGTTCACTATCGGTCAGTTAGGAGTATTTAGCCTTGGAGGATGGTCCCCCCATATTCAGTCAACATTTCACGTGTGCCGACCTACTCGATTTCACAAACATTTTGTCTTCATGTACGGGACTATCACCCTGTATCGTGTACCTTTCCAGATACTTCCATTGACGCCATGCCGCTTAAGGGCTAATTCGCGTTCGCTCGCCGCTACTAACGAAATCTCGGTTGATTTCTTTTCCTCGGGGTACTTAGATGTTTCAGTTCTCCCGGTTCGCCTCTTTATGCTATGTATTCACATAAAGATACTTGCTTATGCAAGTGGGTTTCCCCATTCGGAAATCTGTGTCTATAACGTCTTTTATCGACTTAACACAGCTTATCGCAGATTAACACGTCCTTCATCGCCTCTAACTGCCAAGGCATCCACCATATACGCTTAGTCACTTAACCATACAACCCTAAGTAGTCTTAAGTCACACTGAGACAAACCAGTGTGTAAATGTATGTCTGACATTTTCACGTACTATAAATAGCACTTGAATTAGAATTCACTTAACAACGCGCGACACGTTATTAAGGGTTTTAAACATAAAACTTTATGTTTAAGGGATATAAATATCAGCTTTCCAGATTGTTAAAGAAGTAGTAATCAACACACATTCGGTTAAAAACTTGGTTAAAAAAACCAAATTGAAAATCACTAAAAAGTAACCTTTAATTTGGTCTTTCGTTCTTTATGAAGAAGTAAAATCAATTTCAGTTAAGCAAGGCACTTTAAAGCGATGTTTGCATCTGCAAATGAGCTTTGAAGTAACGAAGCATAACGCAAAATTTGGTAGGTCTGGGCAGACTTGAACTGCCGACCTCACCCTTATCAGGGGTGCGCTCTAACCAGCTGAGCTACAGACCTATTTCACGTCCCTTCACTAGGTAAAAAGTGGTGGAGCTAAGCAGGATCGAACTGCTGACCTCCTGCGTGCAAGGCAGGCGCTCTCCCAGCTGAGCTATAGCCCCTTTTAGACTTAGTCAGGGTGACTTCTTCTATATTCGTTATCTATGCAATTTGTGTGAACACTCAACAATAATCTGTCTTACTTCAAGATAAGGAGGTGATCCAACCCCAGGTTCCCCTAGGGTTACCTTGTTACGACTTCACCCCAGTCATGAATCACAAAGTGGTGACCGTCCCCCCGAGGGTTAAACTAGCCACTTCTTTTGCAACCCACTCCCATGGTGTGACGGGCGGTGTGTACAAGGCCCGGGAACGTATTCACCGTAGCATTCTGATCTACGATTACTAGCGATTCCGACTTCACGGAGTCGAGTTGCAGACTCCGATCCGGACTACGATACACTTTATGGGATTCGCTCCACCTCGCGGTCTTGCTGCCCTCTGTATGTACCATTGTAGCACGTGTGTAGCCCATCCCGTAAGGGCCATGATGACTTGACGTCGTCCCCACCTTCCTCCGGTTTATCACCGGCAGTCTCCTTAGAGTTCCCGACACTACTCGCTGGCAAATAAGGATAGGGGTTGCGCTCGTTGCGGGACTTAACCCAACATTTCACAACACGAGCTGACGACAGCCATGCAGCACCTGTCTCAGAGTTCCCGAAGGCACAATTCTATCTCTAGAAAATTCTCTGGATGTCAAGGGATGGTAAGGTTCTTCGCGTTGCATCGAATTAAACCACATGCTCCACCGCTTGTGCGGGCCCCCGTCAATTCATTTGAGTTTTAACCTTGCGGCCGTACTCCCCAGGCGGTCAACTTAGCGCGTTAGCTACGCTACTCACGTTTCAAGAACACAAACAGCTAGTTGACATCGTTTACGGCGTGGACTACCAGGGTATCTAATCCTGTTCGCTCCCCACGCTTTCGTGCCTCAGCGTCAGTATTTGTCCAGGTGGCCGCCTTCGCCACTGATGTTCCTTCCAATCTCTACGCATTTCACCGCTACACTGGAAATTCCACCACCCTCTACAATACTCTAGTTAGCCAGTTTCAAATGCAGTTCCGGAGTTGAGCTCCGGGATTTCACATCTGACTTAACTAACCGCCTACGCACGCTTTACGCCCAGTAATTCCGATTAACGCTCGCACCCTCCGTATTACCGCGGCTGCTGGCACGGAGTTAGCCGGTGCTTCTTCTGTCGCTAACGTCACAGATGCAAGGTATTAACTTACACCCTTTCCTCACGACTGAAAGTGCTTTACAACCCGAAGGCCTTCTTCACACACGCGGCATGGCTGCATCAGGGTTTCCCCCATTGTGCAATATTCCCCACTGCTGCCTCCCGTAGGAGTCTGGGCCGTGTCTCAGTCCCAGTGTGGCTGATCATCCTCTCAAACCAGCTAGAGATCGTCGCCTAGGTAAGCCATTACCTTACCTACTAGCTAATCTCACTTGGGCTAATCTAAAGGCGAAAGGTCCGAAGAGCCCCCCCTTTGGTCCGTAGACATTATGCGGTATTAGCAGTCGTTTCCAACTGTTGTCCCCCACCTCTAGGCATATTCCCAAGCATTACTCACCCGTCCGCCGCTCGACGCCAGAGTAGCAAGCTACTCTTCGTTTCCGCTCGACTTGCATGTGTTAAGCCTGCCGCCAGCGTTCAATCTGAGCCATGATCAAACTCTTCAATTAAAAAATCGTTTGTGCATCCGAAGATGCTGCTCAATGAATTCTGTACATCTTTTTGACTTACTTTAAAAAGTTAGACAAAAAGTAAAAACTTAAATAAGTTTTTGTATGAACATTCACTAAGACATTTTTGTAACCTAAGTTACTGGTAAAACATCATCACTGTGAGTGCCCACACAAATTGCATGATAACTAATTGTTAAAGAACTATTCTTTCGAATAAATTGATAAGTCACATTCGCTTGTCAATCTTGCTTGTGGCCGTTGCCTCAAGCGAGGATGCGCATTCTACGCAACCCAGTTTTGATGTCAACCTTTTTATTAAAAAATTTTAATTTATTTTTTAATGTTTGGTGATGTGTTTTATGTCGCTTTCGCTTCACTAAACTTATCAAAACAGCTTCTTGGCTTGTCCCCGAGAAGTGGATGCGCATTTTAGGGATTTTTGCACCTACGTCAACAACTATTTTCATATAATTAAAAAAAAACGTTCATTCGGTTAATTATCATCCAATTTAGTCAATAAACGCGCTCGCTTGACCTATATTACTTATTCGATGAGCTGTTATCTGTTGGTAATCGTCATAATGACTAGCAACAAGGATACGATTATGAATACCAGCAGATTCTGCAGCTTGCATGTCGGAAATTTTATCACCAATGAAGACGCTTTGCTTTAAGTTAATATTATGTGCTTTTGCAGCATTAAGTATCATACCCGGCTTTGGTTTGCGGCATTCACACGCTTTCAGATACTGTCCTTTACCTTTAGTTGGGTGATGAGGGCAAAAATACACATCTGTTATAGAACAATGATGTTGGCTAAATTCAGTTTTCATCCATTGCGTTAAAGCGTGGAAATCTGACTCGCTATACTTCCCTCTCGCAATACCAGATTGGTTGGTGATCACAATAAGCAGATATCCTAATTTAGCTGCATGTTGGCAAAGCTCAAAGATACCTTCTGCAAACTCGAAGTCTTGCTGTTGATAAACATAACCGTGGTCAATATTAATAATACCGTCACGATCTAAAAATAACGCTTTATTCATACTTTACCTAGAAAACTCTATTTTTTAAAAGCTTAGAGGAAAAAAGCGAGTAAAACTCGCTTTTTATCCAATTATCTCTTGATTACATCGACAAGCCGCCATCTATTTCAACAACTCTGCCAGTAAAGAATTCATTTTCAAAGATATACTTTACGGTATGAGCGATTTCATCGGCTTCACCTAAGCGACCTACAGGTTTCATTTTTTCTAGACGTTCACGCATTTCTGGTTTCATCGCATCAGTCATTGCTGTGCGAATTACACCAGGAGCAATGGCACCAACACGTATACCATAGCGACCTAACTCTCTAGCCCAACATACCGTCATAGCAACAACACCTGCTTTTGACGCTGCGTAATTCGTCTGCCCCATGTTGCCATTTCGAGCAATTGACGACATATTAATAATTACACCCTTACGCTCATTTTTTACCATATGCGCAGCTGCTTCACGACCACACAGAAATACCCCAGTTAAATTAACGTCAATGACTGATTGGAATTGCTCTAAAGACATTTTCTTAACAATTTCACCATCTTTAGCTTTTAATAACATGCCGTCTCGCAAAATGCCTGCGTTATTAATAAGGCCATCAAAACCATTAAAATCGTTATTAATTTGATTAAACGTTTGTTCAACTTCCGTTTCATTAGTCACATTTGCTAAATAATACTTGGCTGAAGATCCTGCAGCTTCTATCAATGTAACCGTTTCTTTTAACAACTCTTCATTTAGGTCAATTAACGCGAGTTTAGCGCCACTTGATGCTAAATTAACCGCCATTGCACGGCCTAAACCTTGCCCACCGCCGGTAATGACAATGACTTTATCTTGAATATTCATAATTTCCTCTAGTTATCTAATGAAGCGTCTATTTCGACAATCGTTCTTGCCGTTACTGTGCCATCTATATATGCACTAAACGCTGTTTCTAATTCTTTAAATGGTATAGTTCTAGGCGCAATGAGCTCAAGTTGAGTAGGCTTTAGATCAGTTGCTATTCGTTGCCATGCTTTATCACGCACTGAAAACGGCATTTCAATTGAATTTATACCAAGTAAGCTTACTCCACGAAGAATGAAAGGCATTACTGTTGTATCGAGTTTAAACCCTGCTGCTAACCCTACAGATGCTATATTTCCCCACGGCACAACAGTTTTCGTCAGCCATGAAAGCGTTTCATCACCGAGATTATCCACGGCTCCTCCCCAAATAGCTTTTTCTAAAGGTCGTTTACCCATCTCTACTTCATGACGATCTACAATTTCACTCGCGCCTAACTTGGTTAGGTAATCATATTGGTCTGGTTTTCCCGTTAAAGCTGCAACGCGATAGCCGATATTTGAAAGCATATTAATGGCAAAACTGCCAACACCTCCTGTTGCACCTGTAACTAATATTGTGCCACGTTCTGGTATTTGGCCATTGTCTTCCATTCGTTGAACAGCGATTGCCGCCGTATAGCCTGCGGTACCCAATGCCATTGCATCTTTTAGCGTTAAACCTTGTGGTAAAGTTACAACTGAGTCTGCTTTAACACGAGCAAACTCACTATAACCGCCATCATAGACTTCAGATAATTGCGCCCCACAAACGAGCACCTTATCTCCTGAAGAAAAACGATGATCAGCGGAACTCACAATAACACCTGATAAATCAATGCCGCCAACAAGTGGATAAGTACGTAATATCTGTCCTTTACCTGTAGCCGCTAATGCATCTTTATAATTAATGTCAGAGTAAGCTACTTTTATCACTACTTCGCCATCAGTTAGATCCGATAACGTAATTTGTTCAAAGCCACTACGAATAGACTTATCTTCATTTCGATGAATACGAAATGCAGTAAATTTTTCAGGTACATTTAGTTCAGCCATTATTGCTCCTTGAATTGTTCTCATTAATTTGAGGCTATTGCGTAAAGCTACACTCAACTACACGACTTTAGTCCTTGGAGATATCGCAATAAGTATTGTTACCTATTGCGATAAACAAACTACATATTTCGACGGTATTGACCACCAACATCAAATAGAGCATTAACAATCTGCCCAAGAGAACAAACTTTACAGGCACTCATCATGTGTTCAAATAGATTTTCATGTTTAATTGCCGCCTCTTGTAATACCGATAGATCCTTACTCGCTTTCTCTGCATTCGCAGTATGTAGATTTGCTAACATATCAATTTGATAGTTTTTCTCTTCTTCTGTTGCTCGAATAACTTCTGCAGGGATCACTGTCGGTGAACCTTTTGAGCTTAAGAAAGTGTTTACGCCAATAATGGGGTACTCTCCTGTATGTTTTAAATTTTCGTAGTACAAGCTTTCTTCTTGAATTTTACTACGTTGATACATTGTTTCCATTGCACCTAATACACCACCACGCTCAGTGATGCGATCAAACTCAGTTAATACCGCCTCTTCAACTAAGTCCGTCAGCTCTTCAATAATAAATGAACCTTGAATGGGGTTTTCATTTTTTGCTAACCCTAGTTCACGGTTAATAATTAGTTGAATAGCCATTGCACGACGAACACTGTCTTCCGTTGGTGTTGTGATCGCTTCATCATAAGCATTAGTGTGTAGAGAGTTACAGTTATCATAAATAGCGTATAATGCCTGTAATGTTGTTCTAATATCGTTAAAGTCAATTTCTTGCGCATGTAATGAGCGACCTGATGTTTGAATGTGATATTTCAACATTTGCGCGCGAGCATTTGCGCTATATTTCATCTTCATTGCTTTTGACCAAATTCGTCGCGCGACTCGGCCAATTACCGCGTATTCTGGATCAATACCATTTGAGAAGAAAAACGATAGGTTTGGACCAAATTCATTGATATCCATACCTCGACTCAAATAATACTCCACAAAGGTAAAGCCATTTGCGAGTGTCAGTGCTAACTGCGTGATGGGATTGGCACCAGCTTCAGCAATATGGTACCCAGATATAGAAACCGAATAAAAATTACGTACACCTTTATCAATGAAGTATTCTTGTACATCCCCCATTAGACGCAATGCAAATTCAGTGGAAAAAATACAAGTATTCTGCGCCTGATCTTCTTTCAATATATCTGCTTGAACCGTACCACGTACTTGCGTCAATGTTTTCGCTTTTATTTCGCTATAAACATCGGTGGGTAAAACTTGGTCACCTGTCACACCGAGCAACATAAGCCCTAAACCGTCATTACCTTCAGGTAGAGCACCTTGATAACTTGGTCGTTTGCCCTCTTTCTCTTTGTAAATGGCTTTGATTTTAGCTTCAACTTCTTTCTCTAAACCATTTTCTTTTATATAAAGTTCACATTGTTGGTCAATTGCTGCGTTTAAGAAAAAGCCAAGAAGAATTGGCGCAGGACCATTAATCGTCATAGATACAGATGTTGCAGGATCTGCCAAGTTAAAGCCTGAATAAAGCTTTTTCGCGTCATCTAAACAACATATCGATACACCTGCATTACCAATTTTACCGTAAATATCAGGACGAATATCAGGATCATTACCATAAAGTGTTACTGAATCGAAGGCAGTAGAAAGACGTTTAGCAGGCATACCTTTCGATACATAATGAAAACGACGGTTTGTACGTTCTGGTCCACCTTCACCTGCGAACATACGCGTTGGATCTTCGCCTTCGCGTTTAAATGGAAATAAACCTGCTGTATACGGAAATTCACCGGGTACATTCTCTTGTAAGCTCCATTTAAGAATATCCCCCCAACTTTGATATTTAGGCAAACAGACTTTAGGAATATCCAATTGAGATAATGATTTAGAATGTGTTTCTATCGCAAGCTCTTTGTTTCTGACTTGGAATTTAAATAAAGGGGCTTTGTATTTTTCAACTTTTTCATGCCACTGTTCGATAATTAGCTTGTTCTTTGGATCAAGCTCTAACGCAACGGTATCAAATAGCGTTTGAAGGTTTTCAGCCAGTGCCTTGCCACTTTCCTCGTTACTTTCTAGCGCAGCATCAATGGCTTGTTGAATGCCGTAAAGTTTTTGTGCTACTTTTGCTTGAACTTCTACCCATTCATCATAACCACGGTTATTATCAGCAATTTCTGATAAATAACGCGTACGTTTTCCTGGAATAACACTTGCTTTTTCAGCTTGTGTTCCTGAAAGCTCTAATACATCAGCCTTAAGTGCTTCTGACTTTTGCGCCAACTCACTAATCACTTTATTATAAAGTTCTGTCATACCACGATCATTAAACTGAGAGGCAATTGTACCAAATACAGGTACTTCATCATCGCCCGCTTCAAACATACCGCGGTTGCGCTTATATTGTTTTTTAACGTCACGTAACGCATCTTGGGCACCACGCTTATCAAACTTGTTTACAGCAATAATATCAGCAAAATCAAGCATATCGATTTTTTCTAATTGGGTTGCCGCACCGTATTCTGGCGTCATTACATAAAGCGAAACATCAGAATGTTCTTCAATTTCTGTATCTGATTGACCGATACCAGATGTTTCAAGGATGATTAAGTCAAAATCAGACGCTTTAAGTATGTCTAAGGTATCATTAACATAAACCGACAACGCCAAATTTGATTGACGTGTCGCTAATGAACGCATATAAACACGATCATTATTGACAGCGTTCATACGAATTCTATCACCTAACAATGCACCACCGGTTTTACGTTTGGATGGGTCAACAGATACAATGGCAATTTTGCTGTCTTCTGTAGCAAGTAAAAAACGTCTTATTAATTCATCAACCAATGACGATTTACCTGCACCACCGGTCCCCGTAATACCTAAAACAGGGGTCTTACTTACAGCGGCTATTTTTTTAATTTTATCTAATGCAGCTTTATTTTCTTCGGGGGCGTTTTCGGTGGCTGAAATCAACCGTGCGATTGCCTGTTTATCGTTTTTCTTTAAATTAGCAACGTCATCTTTTTTAACATTAACACCTGTTTTAAAGTCACATCGCATGATCATATCGTCGATCATACCCTGTAACCCTAGCTCTCTACCGTCATCAGGCGAATAAATACGCGTAATACCATAGTCGTGCAGCATTTTAATTTCTTCAGGCAATATTACACCACCACCACCACCGACAATGCGAATATGCTCACAACCACGTTCTTTTAGCAAGTCATACATATATTTGAAGTATTCATTATGACCGCCTTGATATGAGGTCATAGCGATAGCATTTGCATCTTCTTGAATAGCGGTATTCACTACCTCTTCCACACTACGATCATGGCCAAGGTGAATTACTTCTACGCCACTCGCCTGCAATATTCTTCGCATGATATTTATTGCAGCATCATGACCATCAAATAAAGATGCGGCTGTTACAACTCGTACTTTATTTTTCAATTGATATCTTTCTGTCGTCATTTTGAGTCTCTTCCGTTATGCACGTTGCTTTAGTACCGCAACATCAAACCACAGGCGTTGAATTACAACTATTGCTCACAATTGCTTTTTTCGCTAATCAATAACTAGCGTTTCATGTGCAATGCGTTATTTTTGTGCCTGTTTGTTATTTAAATCGCTATTAATACACATTTAAGCATATATAGAATCTGGACGACATTGATTTTATTGTCTCAATGATGGACTATATTGTCATTACATCTTCAAGTTATCTTCTAATGAATACTCTAAGTAATACACGCTCATTTGCCGATATTCGATTAGTTATACCTAAGTTTCTGCTAGAAAAATTAAGAATACATCCGCTAACTGCAGGACTTTATCCTACTGCACTAGGAAAATATTCACAGCAAACTTCCGTTCAAATCGAACAATCACAAATTGAGCAGCACCAACTGATTTATTGTCAATACGGTGAAGGTTGTTTGAACTATAAGAATAAAACACGAACCGTAAAACGTGGTGATCTTGTGTTGATATCGCCAAACCAACCGTTTCAATATAAACGAAAAACGGGCAGTAAAAATGCCGTATATTGGATTAACTTTACAGGGAAACTAGCTGATGATTTTGCTGAACGTTTATTAATGAAAATGGAGGATGGTTTAGGCTTTGTAAATGTACAAGAAAATATCTACAAAGATTACGATAATCTGATTGCATTAGGTAGTCGAGGTTACACGGCTACAAATGTTATACATGCTGTTCATGTACTTCAACAAACATTAAGCTTTTTAGCGTTGCAATTGAGAATAGAGTCATTCAATAAGGGTACAAGTTTTAGCATTGATGCAATCGACGAGCTTATGAGAGACAACCTGCATCAAGAGCTCAATTTAGATACGCTTGCCCACTACAGTCAATTATCGAAATTTCATTTCGCTAAAAAATTTAAAGAACTCACGGATACATCACCCATTCAATACTTCATCAATATGAAGATGCAACAAGCGTGCTTTCAATTAGATAATACTGTAGATACGGTGAAACAGATAGGTGAATCGTTAGGGTATAATGACCCATATTACTTTTCACGATTATTTAAAAAAATCGTTGGTATGTCACCAAAACGATATAGAGAAAATTAATATATGATGTGTGCATAGAGCATGTTTAACCTGCGCTATACACACCAATTAAGGTTAATTCATTGTTAGATGTGATTTTAAGAAATGTACAACTTTTTTCATATAAGCTGATTGATTAACAGGATCATGAAAGCCATGTGTTTCTTTTTCTAATACAAACCATTCATAAGGTTTATCAATGCGATCGAGTGATTTTCTTAAACGAACAACATGCTCATAAGGTGCACGTACATCCTTTTCACCATGTGCTAAAAATAAAGCAGCTTTAATTTTATCGGCGTGATAATTAGGAGAAAATAATTTCATTTTTTCCTCATCTGTACCTAGTGTCATTGATAAATAACTTTCACCAAAGCTTAAGTCTTTCACATCGCCTTCGTTAAACAAGTGAGGTAAATCATAAACACCTGCGTTAGCAACAGAGCAACGATAAACATCAGGATACTTTACCGCACTCTGAATGGCTGAATAGCCACCAAAACTTGCTCCCATAATGCATACATTATTTTCATCTACCTTTTTATTTTTTACTGCCCACAAGTAGCTCTCATAAATATCTCGTTGAATATTTCCCCCCCACTGTTCATGGCCTGCTTCCTTAAAAGCCTCACCATAGCCAGTGGAACCACGGAAGTTTACTTGTAACACTGAAAAGCCATTTTGAGCTAAATATTGAACTTGTGCAGAAAAGCCCCAATAATCTCTCGCGTGAGGGCCACCATGAACCAAAATAACGAGCGGATTTGTTGTATTATTACCGACTGCCTGTGTAAAAAACCCATGAACGTTGTAATCATCAGAAGACGTAAATGTTATTGGTTCCATTGTTTGAAGTTTACGCTCATCAATTTTAGGGTAATATTTAAAAATTAATCCTAGTTGGTTTTTATTACTATCATATAAATAGAAAGCACCCGGATCTGTATCTGAAGATACCCTAACAACATATTTAGAGCCATCTTCAGTATGACTAGTAATATCAAGTTTCTTACCAGGGAACGACTGTGTTAATAAGCGAAATATCTTCGCTTCATCTAGCTCTTGTTCAATTAATACATACGCTGGTCGACCATCATCAACTCTTATCGCATAAATGTTACGTTTATCAATCGTTCGAGAAACATTTGTAATATCAACATTTTTATTGGTATAAATATGCTTAAAACTTAAATCGTCTAAATTAAACGTGAATAAACCCGTTTTGTCTTGTTGATAACGATCAAGCACATAGAGCTCATTTCCCGATTTAGTCACAGTTAACGGTATAAAACTACTACCAAAGCCTGATTGAGATAATTTTTGCCATTCTTCACCCCGACGAATGAAGACTTGTTGGTTATTGTCCTCATCTCTGCCTGTAGCAATCACGACTTCTCCTGTTTCATCTGTCACAAAACTAGCATATGAAATAGGCGCTTTAGCAATTTTCTTTACCAACTTACCACTATAAGTATTTAACTTATATACGGTACTTAATTTGTCGCGAGAAGCACTCCAAGGGGTTGATGATATGAGAATATGCTCTTTGTCCTCAGGCAACATATCGATAATATTTGCCCATCCTCTTATACTTTTCTTCTTCTTAATATTTGATCCAACTTGTTGCTCACCACTCTGGTAGCCATAAATCATTTCACTTTGGCTACCGTCATAATTAATCGCAAACAGTTCTCCATAAGATGAAAGCTCTTTAACCCAAGGTTTTCGATACTTAATTGTCATGACAACGCGTTCATTGTTTACCCAGCCAAAATCACCAACCTCTTGGCTTCCAGCTAAACTCACAATGTTTACAGGTTTGTTCTGTTTGGTATCAATAAAAATAATAACAAACTTCTCTTCTACCTCTGCCTTAACAGCCATTATTTTGCCATCAGGTGACAGCTGAACATCGGTATAGGTAGGGTTATCAAACAGGTACTCACCTTCAAATGCAAGGCTGTTTGCAGTAAGAATAATCAATATTAAAAATAAAAAGTGTTTGAGCATTTCAAATCCCTTTGCTGTATGTTTCGTCAAAGGTTAACACTTTTTTTACAATTTGTAACACATTGAAATAAAACAATAAGGGGTAACACTGATTGCTGGATAGAAGCTGATATATCGTATGAATAAAAGGCGAAACGCTTCGTTTATTATAATAAGGTCATAGAGATGCAATAACACAACTTTATTTAATAAAAAAACCGTAAATACCGAAGTATTTACGGTGGCATATATTAGGGAAAGTCTAATTTGCCTAGGTGTGAACTATGGTCACCTGCTCTCATTTTTATTTTTATTGATCGTTTCGTTAATCGTGTGAAGCAACCCTAAACTAGAAGGTAAGTCTTGCGATAGTTCCCAAATCATTACACCAGCGCCAAATTGTAACGCAAGTTCGGTTTTAGCTTTGATTGTTTGGTAACCATTAAAGGTAATGTAATCGCACTGAGCGCAATTTTTTCCAATCAAATCGCCCTGGCTTTTTTCAGGTCCAAACTCACCTAAAATATCGTCAAAAGTATAATTTTTCTTATATTTTCCAAAGCCATAGCCATAAAAAGGTAATCCTAATATTAATTGCTCTTTAGTGAGTCCCTTACTTCGCCATAACGCTAGATCAGCTTTAGCTTTTGCTAATGTAGAATGCTCAACCCCCACGTTTCCCCAAGTTGGACCTACGGCGTCATATGACATAACGGAAACAAAATCAAAGTAAGGCAAAGTAGACTCAGGTAACATTCCACCAACATATGAACCAGTTGCAGCAGTCAGTAATTTATCTTGCAATATCAGGTTTTGTTGTAATGATTTAATGAAAGGTAAAAAGTCGCCGTTGTTGTCAATGTCAGTTAACACTTTACTTTCAATGTCTATATCCAGACCATCGAAACCTAATTCATCGACAAAAGCCAACAGATTTTTTATCGTTTTGTCACGATTTTCTGACGATAATAATATACGCCAATCCCCGGCACAATCTGGATAAGCCGCACCACCAATAGATACCAGCACTTTGACATTTGAGCGATGTGCTTTATCAATTAGATGATGTATTTCCCCTAACCTTAATGGAAAACCATGTTGTCCTACCATGCAACTCGGCTGGTTATTTTCAACAAACTTACCTTGCTTGTTAGGGTGTAAAAAAGCGAGCATTAAGTGCGTGACTTTCGATAAATTTATACGTTCTAGTTGATTCTCTATGCCATGATAACTCGGTAAATAGCCGATCACCTTTGGCATTGCATGTCCGTATATTGGCAAAACGAGTCCTATCACTACAGACATACTTTTTAACAATCTACACATATTTCAATAACCTTGTATACATCATCAGTTAACCTGATGTTTAAAAAATTTAATTAGCGGGAATAAGCCCACAGGACCTACAGGAACGCTAAGTTTTATATGCAGGCTAATCAATGCTTTGCATATTATTAAACGCTAAAACACATCATTGTGATGACAAAAAGTTTTAACTATTTTGGAGAGATTAAATGCTTTAACTTCGTTACAGTAGTACTGATAAGTACTATTTTTTTGCGCTTTACAACCCTCAAGTTTCTGGCATGTTCGCTCGGCAATGTTGTCGAATGAACTCATCATGAAGTGGCATGGTACTTACCGTGTCTTGAATCGACTTGACACTTCGCATCAACATATTAGCAAGCTCCTGCTGATGAAACCCGTCGATTAAAGGGTTATATTTTTTAGGACGAATATGCATCCCTTCTAACACTGCACACCAACTGTTTTTAGTAAAGAAATCACCATAAACATTTTGAAGTTCACCACGTTCTTTGAACACTGATATTATATGGTCAAGACTGTCTGGAATTGGCATATCTTTACACCATCGCCAAAAGTCTGTATCCGTGCGCTGTGCTGTCGCGTAATGTAAAATAATAAAATCTCTTATTTCGAGATAATCACAATCCATCTTTTTATTAAATAATTGCTCATTTTGTATGCCAATATCAGCATCAGGAAAATGCTGAATAAAATTCACTAATGTTTTGTAAACCAAATGAATAGCAGTAGATTCTAATGGCTCTAAAAAGCCACCAGCTAACCCCAAAGCTAAACAGTTCTTATGCCATACTTTTTTTCTTTTGCCAGTGGTAAATGGAATAATTTTAGGTTCAGTCAGCATTGTGCCTTGTATATTGTCAGTGAGCGTTTTTATTGCTTGTTCATCACTGCAATATTGACTTGAAAAGACATAACCATTACCCGTCCTGTGTTGTAATGGGATAGTCCATGTCCAACCAGCTGCTTGAGCCTTTGCTATGGTATAAGGTACGGGCGGTTGGTCAGTTTTTGTTTGTATAGTTACAGCGCGATCACATGGCAAATATTGTGACCACTCTTCAACGGAAACACCTAATGACTTTTCTATGAGTAACGCTTTAAATCCGGTGCAATCAATAAAAAAATCACTACTTATTAGCTTTTGACAATCGGTATGCAATTGCTTTATAAAACCGTCCTCATTAAGCTCTACCTCGTTAACAGTCGCCTCAACTCGCTCAACACCGCGCTTCAAACAAACATCTCGTAAAAAACAAGTAACTTGTGTCGCATCAAGGTGCAAAGCATGTGAACTATTAGCCAATACCCAGTCTTTCGTTTGCTTAGGTCTGAAAACAAAACGGTTATTTTTAGCCATTTCAGCATTTACAGAATAATCCATCAAAGAAGCGGGATTTCCTTCCGATAATGACTTAAGCCATACCTGATAAAAATCAAAACCATTTAGATCTCTACCTATGTGGCCAAATGGGTGAAAGTACTGCTCATCTACGCTATACCAATCGTCAAAACGAATACCTAACTTAAACGTAGCAGATGTGGCTTTTATAAACTCTTTTACATCTATTTGACTGGTATTTAAAAACCCTGTGATCGAAGGTACTGTGGACTCACCGACACCAATCGTTGAAATATCGGGAGATTCGACAACGGTGATCTTAATTTGACATCCTTTAAGTACATTAGATAGCAACGAGGCTGCCATCCAGCCCGCCGTGCCACCACCTACAATACAAATTGAATTAATACCTTGCTGCATGCTCTTACCATGTTAATCATTGTTGAAGAATTTAATCTTTTTAATTTAGCATTCTATATTGCCACGCAGCGATTACTGCGTGGCAATAAACATCACTAATGATATTTCAATTAAAAACTTCCTCTTAGTGATAATGCATAACGACGATCAGTCGTAAAGGTAAATGCATCGGTCAAAGTACCTTCTTGATTTTGTTGATACTTAGTATTTGTATTTTCCCCAAGAACATTACTTACTTCGAAACCAACTTTAAAATTGTCACTAATATTGTAATGTATACTAAAGTCCATCAAGCCCTGTGCTTCTGAATATACAGGGACAAACTCTGTCGACTCACGCAGTGCCAATAAGTACTCAGAACGCCATGTATATGCTAAACGTGCTGAAATACCTTCATATTCATACATACCAACAATATTGACATTTTGATCTGAATAGCCAACCAAGGGTAAACCACTGAATTGCCTAAAAGTATTTCGACCATCAGGTGCTTCCAATGAGCCATTTGAGAAACGAGATTGTACTGTTGGATTCTCATTTGGATCTTCAAGGCCATCTTGGTCGATATAGGTGTAGTTCAACTGTAGTCCCAAACCTTTCAATGCACCAGGTAACATATCGTAAAACTGGGTATATGAAACTTCATAACCTTGAATGGTTCCTGAACCTACATTACTTGGCCCATAAGCAGACACCGTATAGTCTTGTTCATTCGCTTCAACAGTTGATGCAAAAGATTTATTTCGAATAATACCGTCTAACTTCTTACGGAATAAACCAGCCGTCAAAGAACCAGTTTCTGCAAAGTACCATTCAGCGGTCACATCTAAATTAACCGACTCTTCAGGATCTAAATATGGGTTTCGGGCATTCGCTGTTATTTCTATATTTTTATAATCAATAACGGGATTTGTTTCATCGTTCTCTGCTTGGTTTGGATCTTGAAGTACACTTTCCGCACTTAAACTGACAAACATCTTATTCACTGAGTCTGTTAAACTAGGAAAGAAAATCCCTTTTGATGCGCCAAAACGCACAACAAAGTCATCACCAATACCAAAATTTAAGTTTAAGCTTGGTAATACAGTTGAATAATTATGATCTACCGTGGAGAAAAATGCTTCACCGGTTGATAGACTAACTAATTCAGGATAAAGATCTTGCCAAACTTGATGACGAACACTACCTACTTCACTTACCGAAGCAGGCGCTGGCAGTGTAACAGCACCTGTTGATTCAAGATCATAATCGACAGAGCGTAAGCCAATATTACCAGTAAGATATACATCATCTGATAAATCTACTTCGAAATCTGCACGTAAATAGAACTCGGTGCGCTTAGTGTTGGTTTCACTAATATGTCGAGCAGCAAATGGCCCATCAACTCTGCCCGTCATGTCATCATAGGGTAGCGCACAATTGCCACTTTGATCCCAAGCATTATCGGGTGAAAAGTAAGTACCACAACCTTCACGTAGTGTTTGATTAAAGTTTTCAGTTAAGTTCATTCTCGGGAATAAGAAACTGGTAAACGGCCCTTCAAACGTATCACCTCTGAAATGATCTCTAAAATTTACTCGTTCAAATAATTCTGGTGCAACTTGCGTTGAAGAAAGATATGCCTCTTCTGCAACCCACCGCTTATTTAGCGGTTGCCACCCTTCATACTCAGTACTGCGTGCCACTAAGTCTTTATCTGAGTAATACGCACCTGCATGAATTCGCGTAAACACGCCCTTTTCAATCACATATTCTAAGTCTAATTTAAATGAATCTGACTCAGCATCATTCGCTTCTATGTGAGGCAAGCCTGAGTATAAACTCAATACTGGGTGGGTAAATTCAAGATCACCCTCATCGTTCAATGTTGGTCCAGGAACATCTGGTGGATTAGAAATCCCAGGATTGAGAAACTCCACAGATGGCGTTTCATTACGAAGGTCTAAGAAAAATGGTGCATATTGGTCAGTATAATCACCACCACGCATTGAAGCTGTAAGCTGATAATTATCAACAGTTCGTTCAGAGTCAACGTTCTGATAATCAAAATGTACTGTTAAGCTATCAGTCGCTTTAAATCTAATATTGATTGAAGAGTCAGCGATCTCGCTTTCTGTATTGTTATAACGCGAAAAGAAATTGTGATGGTATTGAGTCGTGGTTAAATCGCCAACACCTGAGGTTACGTAACCATTTTTATCTACCGTTAAAGGATAACGATTACTGCCTGCAGACCATTTAATACCGTCTGGTACCGTTGATATAAAACCTCGCTCACCATTATTAATAACATACTCTCGCCAATCTAACGATGCTTTCGAGTATATATGCTCAACTGTCACTAACGTTCTTTCATCTGGACTTTCCCATTGTACAGATGCAGTAAGCCCAGTACGTTTTCGTTCATTTTCAGCCGTCGTAATTGTTAACGCTGCGGGTGTGTAATAAGTAACGCCATCTGGTTGCCCTTCTACGGGACCACCTTCATACTCGCTTACGTAGTTTTCTTCATCTTCTTCGGTATAAAGGTTTGACGGTTCACAGGTACCATCCCAAGCTTGAACAGAAGGCGAACAAGGGCCATCCCAAAAGCCAGCCTCTACACCAGGACCTCTTAACTCCCCCCAACTTTCATAAGAGAAAGCAGAGAAAGGGCCGCGACTATGATAATTACCTAAACCAAAACCATCACCTTTAGTTTTAAATTCAGTTCTAGAGCCTGCAACGAGTAAACCCCATTTACCTGAGTTTGTTTCCCAGTTATCAGAAAATAACGCGTTGAATGATGGTGTAGCCTCTTTACGGTAATCACCGTAATTTCCTTTAACACCAAAGGCAAACATTCTGTCAGGGGAATCAAACGGCTTACGTGTAATTAGATTAACAGTACCAGCAATACCGCCTGAAATAAGATCAGCAGTTTGGTTTTTAACAACTTCTACGGCACCAAGTAATTCTGCTGGAAAGTCTTCGTAGCTTAAACCACCACTGGGGTTTGCTGAGAAAGCGTCTCGACCATTAATTTCACTACGCACACGATCAAGACCACGCACTAACACGCCCGTACCTTCATCGGCATAATGCTTAGGATCATCCGAAGCTGCAAAACGCTCAATAGTTACCCCTGGTACACGTTGTAACGCTTCTGTTACTGACTTATCAGGCAAGGAACCAATGTCTGTTGCCGTAATAACATCTTTAACCGTATCAGCCATACGTTTCAGGTCTTGAGCTGAAGCAATACTCTTACGTATCCCTAGCACCTCAATGACTTCAACACTTTTATCTTCAGCTTTATTTTCTTGCGATTCTTCTTGATAAGCAATGGCCGTATTTGAATATGCTAATGCACTACAAACGGCTATCGATAATAAATTCTTGTTAAATTGTTTAGTCATGTTCCACTCTCATTAGCGTTAATTTGTCTTTGAGGGAGCGCTTGGTGTAATTTTAGTCAACCCCTATTACATAACAATACTTGTTTATTTCTTATACATATTAATAACAACATTTGACAGCGCTGTCACCTCGATTCTGACTATATCAATCAACCTTATGAAGTAATATATTGCGCAACAGTATCCATCACGAAGCGTACTTAAGAACAACATAACCCTTTGATATATTTAATTTAAATCAGCAATGTTGATTTGTTATATAATCATGAAATGAACCACTGTTTTAAGGAAAAGCGATGAAATGATTAACCAGAGACGCGAGCGCTTAAGAAAACCAGTGTGGGAAATTTTCTTTGAGCATGGGAATATATGTTCTACTAACGGGAATTTTAGTAGTGCCTAATTCTAACTCAAATTTCAATTTGGCAATTGCATTAATTCTATTAACCTTCTTCGGGTTGACCAAATAAGAACGATGCACTTGCACCAATGTAATATCATCAAAATATTGTTTAATTGTGCGTAAGCGCATCGAAATATAACGTGGCTCTTTAAGTGATTGAATGTATATTCCTGTATACCCAGATTCGGCCTTAAGGTACTTTATTCGTTCTTTATACCTTGTTAACTCATAAAGCTCGGCTAAAATTGACGGCTCCTTTAATAGAGACTGTATGGCTTTTTGCACCATCAACGTTTGATAAACCAATACTTGTATTAATTGTTGTTCGGCCTCACTAAGCTCTTGCTGAGTAACAACCTCGACGGTTACATCGTCCGAGTTAACGAGGATCTCATGACGAGATATCAATGTCTCCTTGCCCAGTTTTGAAACGACATGCTCATGATGAATGATGTTAACTTTTGCGTCTTGTTGCAATATATCAATAAAATACTGACAGGCTTGTTCAAGGCCTTTATAAATATCCTTACTTGGCTCTGCCGACATATTAAATGAGGTGATAGCAGTAAAAAGAGTAGAATACTCCTCTATACTTTTTGGGCCTTCTTGCGTGACTAATGCTTGTTTTTCATTGTGCTCTTCGCTTTTATCTTCACCTATTTGCAATGAAGATATTGGCATCACTTTCTGATCGAACTTAAAAATTAGTGCATCTAAATACTTGCTACTCGCAAAAACATCTTTGCTAATTAGTACAGATAACTGCCGTTCACCTTTGTCAAAACTTATTGTCAAACCAAGTAATTTTGCCTGATGAAATAACGTATTTAATCGCGTATGGCTAACGTGATTATTTTCAGTATCAAGCGGCAATAGCACGTTAAGCTGTAAACGTTCATTTATCGCAACGATGTTTAATACAATCGCTTCTTTTGAACTCGATTGCTGGTTTACATAATCACAGATGTAAAATAAAAATTGTTGAAATTTGTCAGGATTAATCAATAAACGCGCTTTAACGTCTTTATTCCACGTTAAAAGTCGCTTATTTTCTATCGCTAATAGTGTAGCAACATTTTGGATAATCTGTTGTAAATCAACAACCTCCTTCAACCCCTGATTTACTGAAGACTTTAATGTTGTTTCTGAAATAATTGAAGAGATAGGACGCAATACCTCAGCAGATAATTTCGATAGTAATTCCACTTGCTCTGTTCTTAGGAGTCTTTTTTCTTGTGCATGCTTGGCAACGGTCACGACATTAAGTAAAGGCCACTCAATACTTTGCATCCAATATTGTATGCGCTTAAACTGCTGTTTTTGCAAATAAGACTCTTTAGTTTTTTTGGTATGCAAAAGAATAAAAACAGTAATACCAATAACCATAACAGTAAGCATTTGAAATAATACAATCAAAGCCGCGCTGTTATCTTGCCAAAATTGAATCAATTTGTAATAGCTACTTTTTACAAAATGGAATTGAGCAAAAACATTAAACAAAGCTGCATCACCATGGTGTAACTGTATAATCGCAACGCCTGCAAGTTTGTTCTGTTTTACATAATCAGTTTTAGCCGCTATCGATTTGTAACCTTCATAACTAATAAAGTGTCCATCATATTTATCAGGGTTATAGACATAATCAGATTTCCCGAACTCATTCCAGTAATGCTTATACTCTCCAGTCGCTAAAAAGTAGGTCAGATTCTTTTGATTATATATCCCTGTCGCCCCACTGCTTCTACTATCCCAACTGCCCCAACTCAATGTTTTATGGGGTTGCTTAAAGCCATTGTTCTTTGCCGGTACGCCTTCCCAACCAACGGCAAAAGATGCAATCGACATCACTATTTTATCTCGCTTCATACCATAGCCAACCATGGTATTAATAACGGTATCAACTGAGCGTTCACCCTCTTTAGCAAACAATGGAGATTGCGGTTCAGCTAATTCTCCAACATCACCAGGTAATCGAGTTACATCGACAACAATTGCATCAACACTATTACTAAGTAGAGATGCATCCCATGGCTTTTCAAGTGAATAAGGAGCTAATACTGCTTGTATCCAACAGTCTATGTTCAATTGTTCGCATTGGCGTTTTAATTCAGCGAGCAACAAGTTTAGGTGCTTAGCATCTTCTTTACGATAACTAGTAATTTTTGTACTTGATGCTCGATATATCGGAAACTGCCAGTCAATTTCTATACCGTCAAATTGATATTTTTGCATAAATTGGATAGCACTTTTAGCAAGCTTAATTCGACCATTTTTAGATGATGCCAATGTCGAAAAGTGCTCAGAACGCCCCCACCCGCCAATGCTAATTATTGCCTTTAACTCAGGTTGGCGTTCTTTTACCTTTATTAATTGCCCAAAACTACCAAGAAATTGATCGTTTCTATCAGCACCAGGATATAGAAATTCAATATCAGCATACGAATCACCAAGAATAACGTCGCCTTCTTTGGTTAAGTCAGCACTCTTATAAACAAGGTGTGTCATTAAGTGGGTTGGCAGATCACGAATATGTATATTGGGGCTATAAATAGACCACTGAGAATAGTACCCCATTATTGCTGGAGATTTATTAAGTTCGCCACTATTGAATGCCAATGAGTTGCCAATGGGTAACAATAAAAAAATAGACAAACAGAACAGGCGCAATGAATGTTTTTTAAGGAAAAGAGAAGATTTAAATGTAAGTAGCATTTACCCGAAGTTGATACATTTCAACAGCATGTCGTTATTTTAATTATGGTTGTAGCATAACGAAAAACACCACCAATGTGAATAAGTATTCTTTTTTACTAGTTTTATATACACAAAAAGATTAAATGCTCGGCATCTCATGCTTATTCGCTATTTTATTTAGTACAATCGATAGCTTTTTATCGAGTATTGCTGTTAATACTGCATTTTTTTGTTTAGCTGCATTAACCTCTGCAACCGTTAATTCAATGTAACATTGATAACAGTGCTCGGATTTATAATACGCAAGGTGAACATCATCGGCTAAAACAATAAACTCGTCAGATGCTGGAAATTGTTTTTCAGGGAAATACGGCGAGCTATTGATATAAAATTCAATCAATATTTCATTTTCAGGATCCGCAAACCAACCAGCAGTCATGGTAATGAAATTAAGTTGTGCTTCTAATCTGTTTGCTACTGAGCAGATTTTCACTAATGAATGTTGAGCGTCGCTGGCAACATGAAGCGAAATAGGTAATGTTTCAGACATAATAGCAAGCATAGTGTTAATAAATTGACGAAATAAAGTATTAATATACTTTTATTCAAAACACATACCAACTAGGCATTTAACCAAAAAAGCCACCCAAAAATTAGGTGGCTATTATTTTAAAACTACTACTACAGCTTATAGCATTTCTAAGGCAACGGCGGTTGCCTCTCCTCCACCAATACATAGTGATGCTACGCCTTTGGTTAGTCCTTTATTCTTTAAGGCATGAATTAACGTCACCATTATTCGTGCGCCACTCGCTCCAAGAGGATGGCCTAATGCGCAAGCTCCACCATTAACATTCACTTTTTCCACATCTAATTCAAGTGACTTTATCGCTAGCATCGTTACCATTGCAAACGCTTCGTTAATTTCCCATAACTCCACATCATCGGTGCTCCAGTTAGCTTTATTTAACACTTTTTGCATCGCGCCAACAGGTGCAACCGTAAACTCAGCCGGCTTTTGAGCATGCGTCGCATGTGCTACAACTTTACATAACGGGGTTAATCCACGCTTTTCTGCTTCTGACAGCTTCATCATCACTAATGCTGCAGCGCCATCAGAGATTGAGCTTGAGTTAGCTGCTGTGATCGTCCCATCTTTTTTAAATGCCGGACGCAAAGAAGGGATTTTGTCTGGTCGAGCATTACCAGGTTGTTCGTCGGTATCAAATATAACTTCACCTTTACGGGATTTAATAGATACTGGGGCAATTTCACTATCAAAGGCGCCCTTTTCTATCGCTGCATTGGCGCGAGATAATGAACGAATTGCATAATCGTCCATTTCTTCACGGGTAAAACTTGCCTCATCGGCGGTTTCTTGAGCGAAACACCCCATTGAAATACCATCATATGCATTTTCAAGCCCATCGACCATCATGTGGTCAAGTAGCTGTCCACTTCCCATTTTAATACCCGAGCGGCCAGAAGGTAATATATGTGGTGCATTGGTCATACTTTCCATTCCGCCTGCAACAGCAATATCAATAGAACCTGCTAATAATGCGTCATGTGCTTGCATCGTCGCTTTCATGCCAGAGCCACACACTTTATTAATCGTTGTGCAAACAGTAGAAAGGTCTAGTTCTGCTTCAAGCGCAGCTTGACGTGCAGGTGCTTGCTTTAAACCAGCTGGTAAAACACAGCCCATAATGACTTCATCAATTTGATCTGCACTTACGCCTGATTCAGCAACAGCAGCTTTTATCGCCGTAGCTCCTAAGCTTGGCGCAGCAACAGCGGATAAGCCGCCAAGAAAACCTCCCATAGGCGTGCGCTTCGCAGCAACAATAACAACCGGGTCATGTGTCGACATAAAATTCTCCAAAATTAAAACATTGTCATTCGACTTAAAAACAGACTAACTCATATTTACGTTTACGCCAACGTAAACTTAAGTATATAAAAATTGAAATCTAGTAACAGTGTATTAGAAAATTTCCACTCTGCGTATCACACTATAGTCATATTTTTAGAGGATTTGTGATTTTGAAGAAAAGGAAGTTTACGTAAACGTAAACTTCATGCTATGTTAACAATACTATTATTCATAATGGGTGCTAAATGAGCAAGAAAAATAATGCAACCTACTCTATTGGAGAGTTGGCAAAAGAATTTGATGTGACCACGCGAAGTATTCGTTTTTACGAAGACCAAGGGTTAATTCATCCAACAAGAAAAGGCCAAACAAGAATTTATAACCAAAGAGACAAAGTTCGTCTAAAGTTAATTTTACGAGGGAAACGTCTAGGTTTTTCATTAGCAGAAACAGGCAGGTTATTCGAGTTATATGACGCTGATAAATCAAGTGCTACGCAATTAATAACAATTATGGACTTAATTAACCAAAAGAAATCTGATCTAACGCAGCAACTTGAAGATATTAAAGCAGTTTTAGTAGAACTAACGGGGTTAGAAGAAAACTGTAAAGTTGCTTTAGAAGCAATACAAGATAATTAAAAAGATAAATAACGCACCCAATGCTAGGCAAAATATTACAAATTAAGGAAACAACATGATTTCTACATTTTCATCACTTAACTTTAATCTTGGCGAAACCGTTGAGATGATCCGCGATCAAGTTAATGCATTCGCTCGCGATGAGATTGCTCCGCGTGCAGCCCAAATAGACATAGACAATGAATTCCCTCATGACCTATGGCGAAAATTTGGTGATATGGGATTACTTGGTATGACCGTAGAAGAGCAGTATGGTGGCTCTGAACTTGGCTATCTAGAACATGTTGTTGCAATGCAAGAAATCTCTCGAGCATCTGCATCTGTAGGTTTAAGTTATGGCGCGATGTCTAATTTATGTTTAAACCAATTACGTAAAAATGGCAGCCACGAACAAAAATTGAAATACCTACCGAAACTTTGTACTGGTGAACATATTGGCGCCTTGGCAATGTCAGAACCCAATGCTGGCTCTGACGTTGTTAGCATGAAACTGCGCGCCGAAAAGCAAGGCGATAAGTACATTTTAAATGGTAATAAAATGTGGATCACGAATGGTCCTGATGCACATGTTTATATCATTTATGCGAAAACTGATGTTTCGGCCGGTTCAAAAGGTATTACCGCTTTTATTGTTGAACGTGATTTCCCTGGTTTTAGTCGTCATCAAAAACTTGATAAATTAGGCATGCGCGGCTCTAACACTTGTGAACTTGTTTTTGAAAATTGTGAAGTACCAGCTGAAAATATCCTTGGTGAAGAAGGCAAAGGTGTTCGCGTATTAATGTCAGGTTTAGATTACGAACGTTTAGTACTGTCAGGCGGCCCATTAGGCATCATGGATGCCTGTATGGATCTTGTTGTCCCATATATTCATGATCGCAAGCAGTTTGGTCAATCTATTGGCGAATTTCAACTTGTACAAGGGAAAGTCGCAGACATGTATACACAAATGAATGCAGCTAAGTCTTACGTTTATATGGTTGCACAAGCATGTGATCGCGGTGAAACAACGCGTAAAGATGCCGCTGCTGTCATTTTATATTCGGCGGAATTAGCAACTAAAATGGCATTAGATGCTATTCAATTATTGGGGGGTAATGGCTATATCAATGAATTTCCTGCTGGACGTTTATTGCGTGATGCAAAACTTTATGAAATTGGTGCTGGCACCTCAGAAATTCGTCGAATGTTAATTGGGCGAGAACTCTTCAACGAAAGTAAATAAATTGCATTGAAAGAGGCGACCCTATTACGTCGTCTTTCTCGTTTCAACTTACATTGTAGTTGTTTATAAAATTATAAAGGTAGCAACGTGGCTAAGATCATTTCAAAAGTTAACGCTAGAAGCCCTGAATTCATTGAAAATGCTGAACATATGCAGCTTCAAGTCAACGACTTAAAAGAAAAATTGGGACAAATAAAGCAAGGTGGTGGTGAGCGAAGCCGAGAGCGCCATTTGTCGAGAGGAAAGCTTTTACCACGCGATCGCGTTAACGAATTACTCGATAGAGGTTCACCATTCCTTGAGCTTTCGCAACTTGCTGCATATGAAGTTTATGATGATAACGTGCCTGCAGCAGGTATTATTACGGGTATTGGCCGCGTAGGTGGACAAGAGTGTGTCATTGTTGCTAATGATGCTACGGTAAAAGGTGGAACCTATTACCCGCTCACTGTTAAAAAACATTTAAGAGCACAAACGATAGCGCAAGAAAATAACCTCCCTTGTATCTATTTAGTAGATTCCGGTGGAGCTAACTTACCCAATCAAGATGATGTATTTCCTGATAAGGAACATTTTGGTCGTATATTCTTTAATCAAGCAAACATGTCAGCCAATGCAATTCCCCAAATTGCTGTAGTGATGGGGTCATGTACAGCTGGTGGTGCTTATGTACCAGCAATGGCTGATGAATCCATTATTGTAAAAGAGCAAGGTACTATTTTCCTTGCAGGTCCTCCACTCGTAAAAGCTGCAACCGGAGAAGTCGTATCTGCAGAAGATTTAGGCGGAGCAGATGTACATTGTCGTACTTCTGGTGTAGCCGACCACTACGCCCAAAATGATAATCATGCGTTGGAACTAGCACGAACAGCAATTAAAAACCTTAATCGTGTTAAGCCTGTACAAATAGATATCAAACCCGTTATTGAACCCGAATACCCTGCCGAAGAAATTTACGGCATTATTCCAAAGGATACTAAGCAACCTTTTGATATTAGAGAAATTATTGCTCGAGTAGTCGATGGTAGTGAATTTGATGAGTTTAAAGCATTGTACGGTACAACATTAGTATGTGGATTTTCTCGCATCTTTGGATACCCGGTCGGCATTATTGCCAATAACGGCATTCTCTTTGGCGAATCAGCTCAAAAAGGCGCACATTTTATTGAGCTATGTGCTCAACGTAAAATCCCTCTGGTATTTTTACAAAACATCACCGGATTTATGGTTGGTCAACAATACGAATCAGGTGGCATAGCAAAACATGGTGCCAAAATGGTAACCGCCGTTGCTACAGCGCAGGTACCTAAATTTACCGTACTTATAGGCGGAAGCTTCGGTGCTGGTAACTATGGTATGTGCGGCCGTGCTTATGATCCTCGATTTTTGTTTATGTGGCCAAATGCCCGTATTTCGGTGATGGGAGGAGAGCAAGCGGCAGGTGTGCTCGCTCAGGTAAAACGTGATCAAAAAGATAAACGCGGAGAGTCTTGGACAACAGAAGAAGAAAACGCCTTTAAAAAGCCTATTATCGATACCTATGAACATCAAGGGCATCCCTATTATGCGTCGGCTAGACTATGGGATGACGGCGTTATCGACCCTGCAGACACGCGTCAAGTATTAGGCCTTGCAATTTCTGCTTCATTAAATAAACCGATCAAAGATACCAAGTTTGGTATTTTCAGAATGTAGGAGACAACATGAATACAATCGATAAAGCCGTGCTTTTTGATGTTGATAGGTATGGTGTCGCTACAGTCACGTTAAATACTCCCGATAAACATAACGCTTTCGACGACGCTATTATTGACACCTTAAAAACTTTGTTCATTGATATCGCCAAGCGTCGTGATATTCGTATCATGGTTTTAGCAGCAAATGGAAAAAGTTTTTCAGCGGGTGCTGACTTAGGCTGGATGAAACGCATGGCAACCTATAGTTATGAAGAAAATTTAAATGATGCCAACAACTTAGCACAGATGCTACATGCACTAAACTTCTTACCTCAAACGACAATAGCAAAAGTACAGGGCGCAGCATTTGGTGGTGCCGTTGGGCTAGCAAGTTGTTGCGATATTGTGCTTGCAAGTGATCGCGCTAGTTTCTGTTTAAGTGAAGTAAAATTAGGCTTGATCCCTGCGACTATCAGCCCATACGTTGTTGCTGCTATAGGTCAGAAAGCTGCACGACGCTATTTTCAAACAGCAGAAAGGTTTTTTGCCGACAAAGCCGCACAACTTGGCCTGGTTGATGAAGTTGTCCCACTAGAAGAGTTAAATAGCGCGGTTGATAACATGGTTTCAACGGTCTTAGCTAATGGACCGGACGCTGTAACTCAAGCAAAACAACTGGCTTTAGATGTTGCTTACCAAGAAATTGATGATGAGCTGATGGGCATAACCAGTGAACGTATTGCTTCAATTCGCGTCTCTGAGCAAGGCCAAGAAGGACTCAATGCTTTTTTTGAAAAGCGTCAACCATTTTGGCAAAAAGAACCACATAATGAAGGACAATAATATGCATAAGTCTTCAACAATGTTTACCAAGATACTCATCGCCAATCGCGGTGAGATAGCCTGTAGAGTCATTAAAACGGCTAGAAAAATGGGTATTTCTACCGTAGCGGTTTATTCGGATGCCGACGCAAACGCATTACACGTAAGTATGGCCGATGAAGCAGTTTACCTTGGCCCCTCTCCTTCCCGTGAAAGCTATCTATTATCCGAAAAAGTCATTCAAGCGGCGAAACGCACAGGCGCACAAGCAATTCACCCTGGATATGGCTTTTTATCGGAAAATGCTGAATTTTGCCGCTTATGTGAGCAAGAAAAAATTATCTTTATCGGTCCTCCTGTTAGCGCAATTGAAGCAATGGGATCTAAGTCAGCAGCGAAATCCATCATGGAGAAAGCAAAGGTACCATTGGTACCGGGTTACCATGGTGATGATCAATCAGAAGCGGTAATCAAACAAGCCGCAGACGAAATGGGTTACCCCGTTTTATTAAAAGCCACTGCTGGTGGCGGTGGTAAAGGCATGCGCCAAGTATGGAGTGAAGCCGAATTTGCCGAAGGGTTTGCTGCAGCCAAACGCGAAGCAAAATCTTCATTTGGCGATGACACGATGTTAGTTGAAAAATACTTAACACAACCTCGCCACGTGGAAATTCAAGTATTTTGTGACAATCACAATAATGCTGTTTATTTATTTGAGCGTGATTGTTCAGTGCAACGTCGACATCAAAAAGTAATTGAAGAAGCACCAGCCTTTAATTTGTCACAAACATTACGTGAAAAAATGGGTCAAGCGGCAATAAAATCGGCGAAAGCCATTGGCTATAGAGGTGCTGGAACCGTTGAGTTTTTGCTAGATCAAGACGGTTCTTTTTACTTTATGGAAATGAACACTCGTCTACAAGTTGAGCATCCTGTAACAGAGCTTATTACTGGTCAAGATCTCGTTGAATGGCAATTACGTGTTGCTGCTGGTGAAGTACTGCCAAAGAGTCAGGATCAACTAAAGATCCATGGGCACGCTTTTGAGGCACGTATTTATGCTGAAGATGCCAATAACGACTTTTTACCTGCAACAGGTACCTTAAGCTTTTTACGTACGCCTCAAGAAAGTAACCATGTAAGAGTTGATACTGGTGTACGACAAGGTGATGAAGTCAGTGTTTATTACGACCCTATGATTGCAAAACTCATTGTATGGGATGAAAACCGTGAGAAAGCGTTACAACGACTTTCAAAAGCACTCACTGAATACCGTATAAACGGTGTGGTAACTAATTTAGACTTTTTATATAACTTGGCGACAAGTAAGGCGTTTATTGAACGTAATATCGATACTGGTTTTATCGAAAAAAATCACGACGACATTTTCCATAACAGTGAGCAAGCCTTGACGGACGAATTGCCAATGGCAGCCCTTTATATGGTGTTATCTTTAGCACAGCGTTCTAAGTCGATTGCAAAAGACACAACAGACCCCTTTTCACCGTGGAATCATACTAACGCATGGCGGTTAAATGAAGCGCATATTCATAAGCTAACATTGGCGCACAACGATATACATTATCCGGTTATTGTTGAGCAGAAACGCATGGGAAACCGTCGTTATTATCTAATTAGAGTTGAACATGAAACCTTCCAAGAACGCGCACTAGACTGCCAAGGTTGGATTGATGGTGACGAGCTATACACAAGTATTGATGGCTACAGAAGCCAAGCAACAATCAGTCGAGAAAATGACAATATCAGCCTCTTTAGAGCTAACGGTGTGTTTAATTTCACTTATATTCGTCCTGATTGCGGCTTGAATAATACTGAAGACCAAACAAATGGTTTAACGGCACCAATGAACGGTACGATGGTAAGTGTACTTGTCTCTGCTGGCGATACGGTATCAAAAGACCAGCCTTTAATGATCATGGAAGCGATGAAAATGGAGCACACAATCAAAGCGCCAACTGATGGCACTATTGATACTATCTTTTATCAATCAGGTGAAATGGTCGATGGTGGTGCAGAGTTACTCGCATTTACACCAAAGGAGTTATCATAATGGCAATGCCAAGTAAGGTTAAGATTGTTGAAGTAGGCCCTAGAGATGGCCTACAAAACGAGAAAACTTCCATTGACGTAAATGATAAAATTCACCTGATAAACCTTTTAAGCGAAACTGGACTCAGTTACATTGAAGCCGCTAGCTTTGTATCCCCAAAATGGGTGCCACAAATGGCAACATCTGCGGAAGTCATGGCAGGGATTCAACGTAATACTAGTGTTACCTATGCTGCTTTAACCCCCAATTTAAAAGGCTTTGAATCAGCGCTCGCTGCAGGTGTAACCGAAGTTGCTATTTTTGGTGCGGCATCTGAAGCATTTAGCCAAAAAAACATTAATTGTTCAATCGATGAAAGTTTAGCGAGATTTGAACCCGTTATTAATGCCGCCAAAGAACATAATATTCCCGTAAGAGGTTATGTTTCCTGCGTAGTAGGCTGCCCATATGATGGTGAGATTTCACCAAATACAGTTGCAAATGTTGCCGAGAAGCTCTACCAAATGGGATGCTATGAAATTTCACTTGGCGATACAATCGGCGTGGGCACAGTAGCCTCTGTCAATAAAATGTTACAGGCAGTAAGCGCCCGAGTACCCATACAATACCTCGCTGTGCACTTCCATGATACCTATGGCCAAGCGTTAACGAATATTTACGCGGCATTACAACATGGTATCAGTGTTATTGACTCAGCCGTTGCCGGTTTAGGTGGATGTCCTTATGCTAAAGGCGCTTCAGGCAATGTGGCAACAGAAGATGTTGTATACATGCTAAATGGTTTAGCTATTGAAACAGGCATTGACTTGAACAAGTTGCTCAAAGCAGGCTGGTTTATTAGTGACAAGCTTGGTAAGCAGCCTGTTTCTAAGGTATCCAATGCGCTTAGAGCAAAATGCGAATAAATAATATCAACAACAATTGAAATTTAATTTGAGAGTAACTAAACGTATTGGTGCTCTTACTTTTATCAAGGAGTAAATCATGGCAGGTTTTGACAAAGTGGTGTCAAGCTATGAAGAAGCGTTAGCTGGATTAACAAACAACATGACAGTTATCGCGGGTGGCTTTGGCCTATGTGGTATTCCGGAAAACCTTATTGCCGAAATTCAACGCAAAGGCACAACTGGTTTAACCGTGGTTTCCAATAATTGCGGTGTCGATGACTTTGGTTTAGGCGTCTTATTACCCAACCGCCAAATTAAAAAAATTATTGCTTCATATGTTGGTGAAAACGCCGAGTTTGAGCGTCAAATGATGAGTGGTGAATTGGAAGTAGAGTTAACGCCTCAAGGTACACTTGCAGAAAAAATGCGTGCTGGTGGTGCTGGAATTCCAGCATTCTACACAGCAACGGGTTACGGTACCCCTGTTGCTGAAGGTAAGGAAGAGCGCGAATTTGACGGACGACATTATATTCTTGAAAAAGCGATCACGGGTGATTTTGCCATTGTAAAAGCATGGAAAGCAGACAGATATGGCAACCTTATCTTTAGAAAAACAGCACGTAACTTTAATCCTATGGCAGCAACAGCAGGTAAAATAACCGTTGTTGAAGTTGAAGAAATTGTAGAGCCTGGTGAATTAGCACCCGATGAAATCCACACACCAGGTATATACGTAAATCGTCTTATCAAAGGCACGTTCGAAAAACGTATAGAACAACGCACAACGAGAAGCGCATAAGGAGTTAACATGGCTTTATCAAGAGAACAAATTGCGCAACGCGTAGCACAAGAATTACAAGATGGTTACTACGTAAACCTTGGCATTGGTATTCCTACTTTAGTTGCTAATTACGTACCAACAGGTATGGAAGTAATGTTGCAGTCTGAAAATGGGTTACTGGGTATGGGACAATTTCCAACGGAAGAAGAAATTGATGCAGACCTTATCAATGCAGGTAAGCAAACGGTAACCACAGCAAAAGGCGCCTCTATTTTTGATTCCGCAGAATCATTTGCCATGATCCGTGGTGGTCATGTTGATTTGACTGTACTCGGTGCTTTTGAAGTTGATGTTCAAGGAAATATTGCTTCTTACATGATCCCAGGTAAATTAATAAAAGGGATGGGGGGAGCTATGGATTTAGTTGCAGGTGCTGATAATATAATCGTCACCATGACACACGCATCTAAACATGGCGAATCAAAATTACTCCCACAATGTACACTACCACTTACCGGTAAAGGCTGTATCAATAAAGTATTAACTGATTTAGCTTTCATTGAAATTAAAGATAATAAATTTCATCTAATTGAACGCGCACCGGGTGTATCAGTCGAAGAAATTAAGTCATTAACGGCAGGTGAACTTATTATACCGGAGCACGTACCAGAAATGACATTTAAATAACCAAAAAGAATAAACCTATAACAAATCAGAATATTAAAAGGAGCCTTAGTGCTCCTTTGTCATAATATTTTGTACGCTTATGTAATAATCCGCATCCCCTTTCACGAGGTTTTTAACGCTAACTCATTGTAATTTATATTATTATAAATACTATTGACACACTAAGATTTACATAATTTTCACAAGACTTGATTTTATCTTTCAAATTCGTAATACTAAAATTGACAAAGAAAAGGCAAAACATGCGAAAACATGTTACGCAAAACCACCGGTCTAAGGGTAAGTTATCTTATCTATGACAGCGGAGTTACCGAGTTCAATTAGGTACGTCCTGTGGTTTTTTCTTTTAATAAACTCATTCATGAATTAAAGGTTATTAAAATGAAAAAATTATTACTAGTTTCTACTATTACAGCGTTAACAATGACGTCTATCGTTTCTGCTCCGAAAGCAGAAGCATCAAACATAGCTCAGAGCTTATGTGAATATGTAGCAGCAGACGATAAGAAACGTATGCGCTCATTTTTAAGAACGAATAAAATTAAAATCCGTAGAGTTTTTGATGGTATTCAGTGTAATGGTAAAAACTTGCTGGTATTTGCTTCAGATCGAGGTTCAGTTGAAACAGGTTCAATGATAGTAAGTAAGCTACCAAAGAAAGTTGTTTCAGATAATCTTGCAAATATCCAGAATGGATCGCAACCATTGATAGATGCAGCTAACGAACGCGTTAGCAGCTAAAAATTATTTTTTAGTAGGCGTTATTTGTTTAGTAAATAGCTTTACTAGTTAATAATTCTTCTGTCGATTTAAAAAAGCCAGCTTATGCTGGCTTTTTTTTATCTGCGAATTAGCGATATCCTCGCTAATTTCATTTGGAAATCTTATTAATAAGCGATAAACTTTAAGCTAATTAACTATTAAGTATACGTGATTAACCAGTGACATATCGATCACGCCAACATCAAAAAACAGCTTTAGTGTTAACAGGTGGTGGTGCAAGAGCAGCATATCAAGTCGGTGTATTATCGGCTGTTTCCAAATTTTCACCAAGACATTACCCGACGCCCTTTTCAATCATTTGTGGTACGTCGGCAGGCGCAATTAATTCGACAGGTTTAGCTTGTTACGCCTCATGCTTTCAACTTGGGGTGAAGAAACTTGAATGGATATGGAAAAATCTAACCACAAGCAGAATTTATCACAGTGATCCTGCTCGCGTATTCAGCCATATCACGCGAGGTGCGCTTGCAAGCTTTCAAGCAGATTATGCCAATAAAAGAGCACGTAGTTTATTAAATAACGCACCATTACGAGAGTTATTAAACGAAGTCGTTGATTTTAATAGAATTGACAACAATTTGTTAAAGGGGCATTTAAGCGCGTTGTCAGTCACTGCATCCAGTTATAGCAGTGGTGATTCGATTAGCTTTTATCAATCAAACGCAACAATTTCACCTTGGTTTAGAGAGAAAAGAAAAGGATTGCCTTGCCAAATAAATAGCGACCATTTGCTTGCATCTGCGGCAATACCGTTAGTATTTCCATCGGTAAAATTAGGTAAAGAGCATTATGGTGATGGCTCTATACACCAGTTATCTCCATTAAGCCCTGCTATTCATTTAGGGGGAGAGAAACTTTTTATTATCGGCGTTGAACAACCTTCAGAGCCTTTACATCAAACAGAGAATAATCCTCACCCGCCAACAAGTGCAACAATTGCGGGTCACCTACTTGATGGTATATTTTCTGATACTTTACAAAGTGATTTAGAACGCCTTAAGCGCGTTAATAAAACATTATCGTTAATATCAGATAAAGATAAAAACTCACAAGAGGGGTTAAAGCCAATTGAAACTCTTGTGATTAACCCTAGCCATGACTTTAATGCCATTGCTGTTGAGTACTATCACAATTTACCGTTGGCTATACGGCTATTACTTAGAGCAATTGGCATAACAAATGACTCCGAGTCAAGTATTGTAAGTTACCTACTCTTTGACCGAACTTATTGCCAACAATTGATCAAACTTGGCTATCAAGACGCTTTAGAAAATGAAACAAAAATTAGGGCATTTTTAGCATTAAAATAAGGCGAGTAAGTTTTAACGTGATCCATCAGATTCGATGAACAGAACTTCATCAAATCTCACAACCAAAAGCGAGCATTATATGAGGTTTGTTGGAACTGCTATATTTCAGAAGAGTAATACCTTAAAGCCTATTAAGATAAGTACCATACCGCCCAATAGCTCAGCCTTACTCTCAAGCCATGTTCCACTTTTCGCTCCGATAAATACGCCAATCCAACTAAAGAATAGTGTAGCAGCCCCGATAATTGCACAGGCTAATAATGGATTTATTTCAATAAGGGTCAGCGTAAAACCAGCAGCCATTGCATCTACACTTGTGGCGATAGCAAGAATAAGCATTACTTTATGCGTGATTTTTATTATATCTTCTTCGATACCTTCGGTAATTGATTCATAAATCATTTTTCCGCCAATCAATATCAGAAGAGCAAATGCTACCCATTTTGCATACTCCTCAACCCAACCGAGAACTCCCTTTCCCCCCATATAGCCAATTAAAGGCATTCCCCCCTGAAATAGACCAAAATATATACCTGACATAAGAGCCAGAGACTTTGTTTGCTTAACATGTTTTGATCCTAGGCCTATAGATACCGCAAAAGCATCCATACTTAATGCCACTGCTAAAATTATAACTTCAAGCACTTAATAAATTCTCTTCTAAAAAAATCAATGAGGTAAATAACTTCACCCATATAACGCCCGCGAGTTACAAGCGTCGCCTTTGAAGCGATTGTTATGTTTTTTATTCATTTTCAACTGGCCCAAACAAATATAGCCACTAGCGACAAACCTAACCAGCCTAGGTGCCTACCTTTTGTTGCCCATAGAACCAACATAGCGGATATGAACATTGGAATCGCAATAATATTTTTTATTAACGGCACATTTTCAATACTTGTTGAGGGTAAGGCTAACCAGAACAGGAGGCCAGCCATTCCAATGCCAAGTATTGATACGATATGCCAGGTCGCCCAAATTATACGGATATGCCGCTCTCTAAGTGGTGTACCAATGTGCGTAGGCACTACTTGCCCCCTTTTTAAATGGGAAAATATTAGCTTTTCACCTAAGAATGAGTGGACTAACCCAACTAATATCGTTAAAAAACCTGCCAATAATAGGAACACATTCATAAATTAGCCACTCTCAATTTACGGAAACATAACGAATGAGATGGACTCCCCCTGACTTTGTAAAATTTTGCCAAACTTAAGGTGCGAAACTTAAAAAAGGAGCCCATCATGAATAACATTAAAACACTTGGTATCGATTTAGCAAAAAATACGTTTAGCCTGGTTGGCATGAATGAGTTTGGAAAAATTGTATTAAGGAAAACGTTATCACGTAAAAAACTACTTCCCTTTATTGCTCAACTCAATCCTTGCCTCATTGCCATGGAGGCATGTAGTGGCGCGCATTATTAGGCGCGTCAGTGTAAATCTCTCGGACACCAAGTCGCGATTATTGCCGCCAAGTTCATCGAACCTTTTCGCACTGGCGGTAAAAACGATAATAACGATGCCGAAGCGATTTGTGAAGCAGCAATGCGACCTAATATTTGGCATGTGCCAGTGAAAACAGCTGACCAACAAGCCGTCATGACGTTACATCGTGTACGCCAAGGGTTAGTGAAAGAGCGCACCACCATGATTAATCAACTGCGAGGCTTGTTATCTGAATTTGGTATTGTTATCGCTAAAGGGCGCTATAGCACCAACACCAGTCATCAATAACGCAGCATCTGTTACATACCCAAACGTGTCATAAACAGGTTGTGCCCACTGATTTACCTTATTGTTAATTTTTGCCTGCCACTCAGCATCAGTAAAGTTACCATCAAAACCGGTTGGTCTTAACGCATCAAAACTAGCCGCTGCTTGAGCATTACCATAAGCAAAACGTCTTTGCTGCGCAGCAGCTAGCTCCATCCTATTATTAAGGCTTTCTGTTCTGTCTTGGAATGTGTCATAAGCTAATTTGTAACTACTCCAATTAGCCATGTCTGTTAGGTAATTACCATAATCAGCAACATATTGAGAACGAGCCGCATTTCTTGCAAGTGATGCATTGTTGGCAGCTTCAACTCTACCTTCTGTACCTGCTAGGTACTCAACAGAATTTGCAGCTTTTGCCAGTGCATAGTATTCATCATCAGGTAACGAATCTAATTGGCCAGATTGCTCAAGTCGATTCCATTCTGCGACAGGGTTTTCAAACTCACCGAGGTTAAGGTTAACAGCACCTTGCTCGCCTGAACGAGAGAACGCTTTACTGATTTGCTCTTGAAGTTTACGTGTATTTTCACGTTCTTGAATATGACCTACGATGCTGTTGCCAAAGGCATCGTAATTATGTTTACGGTTCAATGGAAATCTTGAAGTATTAAAAAACAATAGTTTATACATCCTTGTAAGCTGTAACTCTAAAAGTTTCACAAGCTATCGTAGTGATACCTAACAATATCAGAAAAGTACGAAATAGCTTACTTTATATCCATCAATTTATAAACCTGAGTGTCCGTTGTTCGCTCTTAACTACCTATCAGATAAAGCATTAACCACCTTCATGTAGATAACGCTCTGCGCGCTCAACACGTCGAGGTTTACCACGAATAATCACCGTATCTTGTGGCGCTAAAATTGTTTGGTCGTCAGGTTCTTCCTCTTCAATACCCCCTCTGCGTAAGGCAACTATTGTTACTCGACGAGCAGGCAGCTTTAAAGATTCTAAAGTACGCCCAACTGCAAAAGAATCATTGGTTAAATTGATCGCGTTAGCAAACTCGATCCTATCAATAGCATCTGGACTCATATCAGTATGCTCACCTTGAAAGAAGCCATGAAGATGGCTGTAATGGTTTTTACGCTCCTTTTGAACCCTTTTTACAATGTGAGAGAAAGGTACACCGGAAAGTGACAAAACTTGTGAGACAAGCATTAAACTGCCCTCTAGGCTTTCCGGTACAACTTGATCAGCCCCCGCAGCTTGCAATTTATCAAGCTGATCATCATTTCGTGTTCTCACTAATATTGGTACTTTAGGTGATAAACTTCGTACTTTTCTTATCACTTCAATTGACTGCTTATCTTCACCAAATGCAATCACAACAAGTTTAGCGCTAGATAACCTAGCCGCTTCTAAAAGCTCTGTTTTTCTAGATGAACCAAATAATACATGTTCACCAGCTTCTCTCGCTTTTGTTGTTCTAAGTGGATCAATATCTATCGCAACAAAATCAATGTGCTCTTGCTTTAAAAAGCGACTAACCGTTTGCCCGATACGACCAAAACCACAAATAATAACATGATCTTTAAGCTCAGTATTTACGTGTAGTTCTTTTAATTCCTGATGTTCATCAAGATCTACTGTTTTTTCATTTGCTAACCAACCACCCCATTGTCTTGCATTAGTGATCATAAAAGGCGTAACCCCCATGCTCAATATACCAGCACCGAGTAACATCGAAGCAACGTCTAAAGGTAACACTTGAACTTGAGTAGCTAATGCAATTAATACAAAACCGAACTCCCCCATTTGAGCAAGCATAATACCTGAGGCCCAAGCGTCTTTTTCTTGCTCTCCTGCTTTGATCGCCAACACCTTAATAAGTATGATTTTTAACAGCATAAACCCCATCACTAAGCTAACAATCATCAAAGGTGAAGCAATCAATACCTTTATGTCTAACTTCATACCAACCGTAACGAAGAATAACCCCAATAAAATATCTCGATAAGGACGAATATCCGCTTCTAATTGATGCTTATACTGGCTTTCACCTAACATCATACCGGCAAGAAAGGCTCCTAACGCCATTGATAAACCAAACCATTGTGTCAATGCAGAAGCAACAAGCGTAACCAACAAGGTAGTCAATACAAATAACTCATCAGTTCTTACTTGTGCGACTAAATTGAATAATCTTGGTAAAACCCACTTACCAACTGCGAGTAAAATACCAACTACAAAAACACCTTTCACTAACGCCGAAAATAGAGCAAGCACCATTGAGCCTTCCGTACTCGGTGCAAGCATAGGTATAATGATAAGCAGTGGTACAACGGCAACATCTTGGAAAAGCAATATTGCAACGGCAATTTGGCCAGATTTTCGTTTCATGGCGCCAGATTCACTTAGCTGACGTATAACAATTGCTGTTGATGACAACGCAAGCACTCCGCCAATAACAAGCGCGCTACCAAATGATTGACCAAAAAACATGGCGATGACAGTAAAACATGTCAGCGATAAGACAACTTGAAGGCTACCAACAGCAAGTACTAAATGACGCATAGCCATTAATTTAGGTAATGAAAACTCAAGCCCTAACGTAAACAGTAAAAATACAATACCAAGCTCTGCAAAATGCTCATAATCTACATGCTCTTGAGCAAATGCTAATCCATGTTCACCTACCAGCATACCAGCCACTAAATAAGCGAGTATTGCGGGTAAATGTAGCTTTCTAAACAGCCAAACAATAACCACTGCACTTGTTAAAATTGCCAGTATTTCGATATGAGAAGTCACAAAAAACCTAATAAAAATATAAACTAACTATAATCATAGTATATTGCTCACCGTTTAAGCTCAAACTCTTTCAGGGACGATGAAATTTTTTTCATGCCAACATAAATAAACGGCAATGCTGTTTAAAAATTTTTGCGGCAATCGTTGCCGTCAAATTGCCGTCAACGCCAATTAAAACAGGTACTATCGCATTAAAAATTTAGTTACTCACAAACAATTACAAGCATAATCATGCGGTTATATTTTTGGCACTTATCTTGCAAAAAAAGTTTAATTACACGATAGAGGTGCTTTTATGCAAACGCTAAATTTGGTCAATACTGATCACGTTGAGTTTAACGCGTTTACGTTATTTGATACGCAAGATCACCAAGAAAATAACAGGAAACTTGCCTTAGCCGAGCAATTACAAACAAGCTTGGAGCTAAACAGTATTTTAAATATCTTTGCCATGGAAGCAGCGAGGTTTGTAGAATTTACAGGATTATACTTTAAAAGTGATGCTATTAGTGGTGAAATGCGCGGTAGTAAACTGGCGAGAAAAGAGCGACTGTTTGAACTAAAAATCAACAATCGCTATATAGGTACGCTAAGCTACGCAATAAACAAGCCTATGAGTCTGGCCACTTTTAATAAGTTAAAAAAGTTACATAAATTGCTCGTGCATCCATTGAATAATGCAATGCTGTATCAGCAAGCACTTAGCCTAGCAATGCAAGATGGTTTAACAGGCCTTGGTAACAGACGCCAATATGATCAACAGTTGAAACGAGCGATGCATCATGCAAACAGGCAAGGTAGCAAAGTAGGCTTAATTGTATGCGATCTTAATAAATTTAAAGCAGTAAACGACTCATTTGGCCATCATATTGGTGATCAAGTACTAATAAACTTTGCTAATGCATTATCAGAATGTGTGCGAGACTCTGAAAGTCTATTTAGGTTTGGTGGTGATGAGTTTGCCATCATCGTAGAAGATGCCTGCGAGCAGACTTTAACAATTATCGAAAGTCGAATACACCACGCAGTAAGTTGCGACACACTGCTAAATAATTATAAAGTCAGTGCATCACTTGGCAGTACGTTAATGACGCGTATCGACAACGAAGATACGTTATTTGAGCGCGCTGACAGCCACTTATATCAACAAAAGTTAAAACAACCTTGTCGACTTAGTGTCATTTAGTATCGTTTAGCGAACATTTTAACCGTGACTAATCCTGTTTCAATGTTCGCAATGCTTGTGCTCTTTCTTGAGGCGTTGCGTTTATTTGTAATCGACAAAACCGAATTGCTTTTGAAAACTGCGCTATGCCGACTATAGAAAGTACCTGTCTAAGATATTGTTTATGTAATGAAAACGTCGTTGCATAATGTTCAATAGCCCGATCAATGGAAGGATAAGTAACCCCATCAAATGTATAGGACTGCTCTGCAAAAGCCCCTTCTACTTCTAATTTAACGCCATTAATTTCTAACCGCCAACCAGTAAAATTCACGCGTTCACGTGCAATTTCATACATCTTCCACGCACTTTTCTGAAAAGATGCAAAGTTGCCATGTTCAAACTGACTATCTTCAAGCTCTTGCTTTGTCCAATTTATGCCAATAGCCAAATGGTTACGATATTTCTTAATTAAATTATTTTTAACTACAACATTTACTTGCCAAATATTATCGGCTTTACTGGCATTAGCGAAACGTAAACATTCTGTACAACTCGGAATAGTAAGTGGCGGATGAATACAAGAAGGTACGTAATGATTACCTTGTGGAAAAGCGAAAAACTTGTCACAAGGCTCACCACAAAACCAACAATGATGGCGAAAAGCAAAAGGAGTTTCTGTCGCTAAATATTCCACCGTCATGACTATTTACGTTTCTTTTTACCTTTTAGTTTCTTCTTTGCTTTAATGTTCTGCTTTTGTTTTATGGCAATATTTTTTTCACGTGTTGCTTGATAACGATTTTTGCTCTCAGAGACTTTCTTAGGTGAAGCAGTTTGTTTTTTCTCACTCATTGGATCAAATTCGTAGCCGGGTAATACCACATAATCAAATTTTCGTTGAATAAGTAACTCAATATTACCAAGAAATTTTTCGTCTTTAGGGCTTACTAATGAAACCGCGGTCCCTGACTTGCCAGCTCGACCTGTACGCCCGATACGATGAACATAATCTTCTGCAAGAAATGGTAAATGAAAATTCACCACGTAAGGTAAATCAGGAATATCCAATCCGCGCGCTGCAACATCAGTGGCTACCAAGACTCTAGCTTGACCAGTAGCGAATTGTTCTAACGCTTTATTACGTGCACCTTGCGATTTTTCCCCATGACACAGTACAGCTTTAATGCCATCTAGTTTTAATTCTTTCGCTAGTTGATTCGCACTTTCTCTTGTCCCTGCAAACACAAGAACTTGTTGCCAATTATTAACACCAATCAGTTCGGATAGCAGTTCACGCTTTCTCGACTCACTCACTCGATAAACAAACTGTTTTACCTTACCGGATGTTGTATTTTGCTTTGAAACTTCAATGGTTTTAGGCGTATTAAGCATTTGTTTTGCAAGTGACTTTACTTTTTCAGAAAACGTTGCTGAAAACAACATGGTTTGTGGCGCCACTTTAATACTGGCTCGAATCCTATCAATGTCGGTAAGAAAGCCCATATCAAGCATACGATCAGCTTCATCAAGTACCAAGTACTTTACCTGAGACAAAGAAACATTACGCAATGTTAAATGTTCCAATAAACGACCAGGTGTCGCTACTAAAATATCAAGACCACTCTTTAGCATATTTGCCTGGGCAGCCATTTTTCCACCACCATAAATAACACCAGAATTGAGCGGCAAATTTTGACTATATTGTTTTATATTTTCAGCAACTTGAATAGCAAGCTCGCGGGTTGGCGTTAAAATAACAGCACGTAAAACAGACTGTTGTTCATGTTTTTGCTGTGCTAGTAAATCAAGTAACGGCAATGTAAAAGCCGCGGTTTTACCTGTGCCTGTTTGCGCACTCGCTAAAATATCCTGCCCACTTCTAATCGCAGGAATTGCTCTTTGTTGTATAGGTGTTAAGGATTTATAACCACAAGCTTTCACTGCCCTTAATAGTTCAGCCGACAAGCCAATTGCATCTACACTCACTTTATTCACCTTAGCCATAAAAAATCGCGCGAATTATAGCAAGTTTCACTCACGATGCAGTACTTTTATCCGCGCAGTAGTAAATATTACCTTTAGCATTTACCAAATTTTCGGAGTCAGCTTAAATTTAGCTTTTTCTTCATCACTTGGTTGATAACTTGGTATCACGTTATTTTTTAATTGTTGGTGGTAATCTTTAGTAACATGAACGATAACTTTTGAAAGTAAAAATAATGCCGTTACGTTAATAACAGTCATTACACCTGTAGACAAATCAGCTAGTGCGATAACTTGCGGTAAGCTTGCTACAGAACCAAAAATTAACATAAACAAAAAGCCAACTCTTAATATCCAGTGCCCTAAACGACTATCAAGATTTAAATATTTAAGGTTCGTCTCTGCATAAGCAAAACTCGCAATAATTGAAGTAAACCCGAAAAATAATATCGCTAACGTGATAAAGTCACTGCCCCAAGCACCAACTTGAGACGCTAACGCCTGTTGAGTAAGTTGAATACCTTGTATACCTTGCTCTGTATTATTAAACAGTAAAATTAAACACGCTGTACAAGTACAAATAATAATCGTGTCGAAGAATACCGCAAGCATTTGAATATAGCCTTGTGATGCTGGGTGTGCTGGATATGTTGTTGCAGCTGCTGCAACATTAGGCGCACTCCCCATACCAGCTTCATTTGAATATAACCCTCGTTTTACACCTTGAACAATCGCGGCTCCCACTAAGCCACCACCCGCCTGCTCTAAGCCTAATGCAGATTTTATGATTAAAGAAAAAATACCTGGTAAATGTTCAGCATTCATCCCCATCACTACAATGCAAATTGCAAAATAGGCAAGCCCCATAAATGGAACAATAATTTCAGAAAAGCGAGCAATGTTCTTTAACCCACCTAACACTACCCAAGCAGTTAAAATTGCAATAAACACGCCGGTATAAATTGGCTCTACACCAAAGGAACCTGAAAATGCACTTGTTATGGAATTTGCCTGCACAGAGCTAAATACAAAGCCATAGCCAAAAAACAAACAGAGAGAAAAAGTAATCGCGAGAAACTTACTGTTTAGCCCTTTACGCATATAATAAGCGGGCCCACCTCTATAGTTACCTAAGATATCCTTTTCTTTATAGAGCTGACCTAATAAGCTTTCTGCAAAAGCCGTTGCCATACCTACGAAAGCAATAACCCACATCCAAAATACAGCTCCCGCACCACCAAGTGTAATAGCTACAGCGACTCCCATTAAGTTACCAGTGCCAACCCTAGCCGCTAATGAGGTGCATAATGCCTGAAAGGAGGAAATACCATGATGACTTTTTTGTCTACTATGACGTAACAAAGTAAACATATGAAAAAAATGGCGAAGTTGAATGAACTTGAGCCTAAAGGAAAACCAAATTCCACAGCCGGTTAACAGATAAATTAAAACACTACCCCATAAATAACCATTGAGTTGGCTAACAGCATCAAAAATCACAAACTTACTCTATTTAATTGTTTTCGGTAGGATATCAAAGAATTTACTTACTTTCAGTTTTCAATATCGACTAAGTTATTCACTGAATAACTTACGTCTAATTACTGCGATAAAAGCCGATATAACTGCATAACCGATAAATTGTCCGCTCAAAAGTAAAATCATTTTCACTTTATAACTGAGTTCTTCGGTAAAAAAGCTAAGTAATAACATGCCTGGCGCCATAAAAACTGAGTAGCCGGGCATGGTGATATCTGCAAAGTAAAAATGAATGGTGTGAGCCAGAACAGCTAAAACAAGCCCAAACAAACCAAAGAGTGTTGCAAATTGATATATTGATTTTCGACTAACCATATTAAATTGACGCTTTCATATTCATTTGCTTAACAGACATGTCATTACATAGGTTTTATATACGTTTATTAGCCCAAAACGACTGCTCAAAGGTTTATTTCTAAGGTAGTGATCAAAAAATAACAAGCGCCTAGCTTATCACTAAACGTTACACATTACTTCATCGCAGCCGTAATACTCTCTACGGATGATTTTGCATCACCAAACAGCATCCTACTATTTTCTTTAAAAAACAGTGGGTTTTGTACGCCTGCATAACCAGTGTTCATCGTTCTCTTAAATACAACAACTTGCTTTGCATGCCATACTTCTAATACAGGCATACCCGCTATTGGGCTAGAAGGATCTTCTGCGGCAGCAGGATTAACGGTATCATTAGCACCGATAACCAAAACGACATCTGTCTCTTTGAAATCTTGATTGATTTCATCCATACCAAAAACAATATCATAAGGTACTTTAGCTTCTGCAAGTAGTACGTTCATATGACCAGGTAAACGACCAGCAACAGGGTGAATAGCAAACCGAACATCAATGCCCTTCGCTTGCAATTTTTTTATCAACTCAAAAACAGGATATTGTGCTTGCGCTACCGCCATACCATAACCTGGGGTAACAATAACTGATTTAGCCTTTGACAACTGATTCGCGACGTCTTCAGCACTTATTTCTACATGACTACCGTAGTCTTTATCGTTATCCACCACAACATCAGTACCAAACCCCCCTGCAATAACACTGATAAAGGATCTATTCATCGCCTTACACATAATATACGATAAAATTGCACCTGATGAACCAACTAACGCCCCCGTAATAATTAATAAATCATTGCTGAGCATAAAGCCCGCTGCTGCTGCAGCCCAACCTGAATAAGAATTGAGCATAGAAACAACAACTGGCATATCTGCACCGCCGATAGATGCCACTAAATGCCAGCCAAAAACTAGCGCAATAACTGTCATTAAATACAAGGCAGAATCCATACCTCCTTGTTGAACAAAAGCTATCATTAATAAAAAGCAAAATATGCCCGCCGCCAAATTCATTTTATGTCGATGCGGTAACATTAATGCAGAAGAATTAATAACTCCCCTTAATTTACCAAACGCTACTACAGAGCCGGTAAACGTTACAGCGCCAATAAATACGCCTAAAAAGACTTCAGTTAAATGAATATTGGCTTTAATTAACTGCTCATCTGACATAAGAACAGTGGTATGCTCAATAGAAAAGTAGCTATTATAACCGACTAAAACCGCAGCCAAACCAACGAAACTATGAAGTATTGCAACTAACTCAGGCATCTGTGTCATTTCAACTTTCTTGGCCAACTTTAAGCCGATAACACTGCCAATGACCATCGCAATAAAGATAAAAACAATATTGTCTACTCTTGGGTCTGCTAACGTTGCAAGCAACGCGATAACCATACCAGCAATACCATAGTTATTGCCCGCTTGCGCTGACTCTTGCTTACTTAAGCCTGAAAGACTAAAAATAAACAGCAATGCGGCAACTAAATAAGCAGCGCCAATGATTCCTTGATTAAATTCCATGTGCCGCCCCTACTTCCGAAACATTTTTAACATGCGTTTAGTCACCACAAAGCCACCGACAATATTAATTGTCGCAATTAATATTGCAATGCCGGACAACACTTGCACAATAAGGCTTTGATTACCCATTTGTAACAAAGCACCAACGATAATTATGCCTGATATTGCATTTGTAACGCTCATTAGCGGCGTATGTAAAGCATGAGTAACATTCCACACAACGTAATAACCAATCACACATGCCAATACAAACACCGTAAAATGTGCTAAAAAGTCACTTGGCGCTACACTTGCAATCCAAGTAAACAAAAGTGCTCCTCCCCCTGCAAAGGCAAGCTTTTTAACTGGGTTACTCTGCTGAACTTCTTCTTTACTCTCATTTTTGATAGTTTCTGGTTTTTTAGTAATAGTTGGAGCTGCGCTAACCTTAATCGCTGGGGGCGGGAAAGTAATTTCATTTTTATTTACGACGACCATATTTCTAATGACTTGGTCATCCAAGTTAAGCTCTATAACGCCATCTGCTTCTTTACAAAGTAACTTGACTAAATTCACCAGGTTATTCGCATAAAGCTGAGAAGATTGGTTAGGTAATCTTGAGACTAGATCAGTATAACCTATAATGGTAACCCCATTTTTATTAACAACTTTACCTGCAGTAGTTAATTCACAATTACCACCACCTGCAGCAGCAATATCAACAATAACAGAGCCAGGTTTCATTGATTTTACCATGGCTTCAGTGATTAGTATTGGTGCAGTTTTACCAGGGATCATTGCAGTTGTTATAATAATATCAACTTCTTTAGCTTGCTCTGCAAATAACGCCATCTCAGCATCTATAAAGGCCTTACTCATTTCCTTTGCATAACCGTCGTCTGTGCCTGCATCATCTTCTTCAAAGTCTAAAGATAAAAATGTTGCTCCCATACTTTCTATTTGTTCTTGCACTTCAGGGCGAGTATCAAAAGCACGGACAATTGCCCCTAAACTTCCAGCTGTGCCTATTGCTGCTAACCCTGCAACTCCGGCACCGATGATCAGTACTTTTGCTGGCGGCAAATTACCAGCAGCGGTAACTTGACCGGTAAGAAAGCGACCAAAGGCATTGGTTGCCTCAATAACAGCACGGTAGCCTGCAATATTAGCCATTGAGCTTAATGCATCTAATGACTGTGAACGTGTCATTCTAGGAACCATATCCATAGCAAGGGTTGTAATCGACTTTTCTTTTAACTTAGCTAGCAGTTCAGGTGACTGTGCAGGTGCAATAAAACTTATCAGTATCGCACCTTCTTTAATGTGGTCTACTTCATCAAGCGATGGTGGGTTAACTTTTAGCAAGACATCACTTTGCCAACATTTCTTTTTAGGTACAACTTCAGCACCAGCGTCAATATATGCTTGCTCTTCAAAGCTTGATTTGGTGCCGGCTCCCTTTTGCACTGTGACAGTAAAACCAAGTTTAATGAGTGAAGAAACGCTTGAAGGCGATGCAGCGACACGATTTTCGCCCCGCAAAGACTCTTTTACAATACCAATGATCATAAAAAGACCTTTAAGTTAATTATTGTTGTTTGTTAAATAATTAACCGTTTGGTGTTTAAAATTCAAGCTATTTTAAAAATATGTTTTTAGCAAACACATTTAAGGTTGTGTTTTTCGGTAGGCTTCTAGTAACTCCGTTACCTTTTTGATATCTCTATGCACAACAAACTCTGCCAACGCGTTTTTTGTAAATTCAGCCATATCATATGGCATTTCTCGGTCTAAAAATTGAAAGATATAATCGGCACTATTAATTTCTTTTTCTACCGATGTTTGTGAACCTTTACTACCAATAATTGGTGATATTGTTGCTGTGGCCAAATTGAGCTTTTTCTGTACCTTTTGTTGTGAAAAGAAAGCAAGTAATTCTTCACTATACGGTTTACCTTCCCCTTTAGGTGTCAAAGCAAGTATCGACATGGGTGCAATAATGCTGTTGTCTGATGAATCACCTATTTGTGGAAAAGGGAAAGATCCTATTTGGTCCCTTACCTCTTGCGCAATGCCTCCCAAAGAACTACTTCCGATTAAGCTAACGCCCACTAATTCACGATAAAGTATCGGCATAATTTTGCCACCATGAATATATTTGTGGTTTTCATTAAAGTATTCACGTGAGAGTAGTGATTTTAGATAAACAAATACGTTAATAACCTCTGGTGAATTAAAAGCTAAATTACCTTCAATTAATTTTTGATATTTCTCAGCACCATTAAGCCTCAACATTAAATAATCAAACCAGCCAGCGACATGCCAAGGAGGGTTGGTACTAAGGCCAATAGGCGTAATATCATGTGCTTTAAGTGTCGTTAAAAGTTCTAAAAAGTCTGGCCAATTAACCGGAGGGGTTAACCCTAACTTCAAGAATACACTTTTTTTATAAAAAACATCCCAAACATACAAACTCAGAGGTATCGCATAGACTTTATTTTGATACTTTACTTGGGTTACGACAGCATTGCTAAACCGCCGTTCTAGGTTATGTTTATGCCAGAAAGCATCGATATTAACGACATAGTTTTTCTCAATGAAGTATTGTAGACGCTCTCCTGCATACCAATTTACAACATCAACCGAGTCAGCAATCTTTTTATAGTTTTCAAGGAGGTCTACATAATTTTTACCGTCTAACATACGTAGACGAACTTTAGCGGTTGGGTATAATTGCTCAAATATCCGAATTTGTTGGCGTAGAACTGTTTCTTGTTTTTCAGATTGCGAAAGAACAGCAAAATTAACAATATTTTGCTCTGCATGTACACAACTCGCAAAATACAAGGTTACTGCGATAAGTATAGTTTTGGTTAGACTCACATTACCCCATCAGTATTACTTTACGTAACTTTTCGCAAATAAATACCCTTAATATTAAAGAGCCTTAACATAAATGCAATAATTACTTTGCTAGTTTTCAATGCTAAACAATTGTTTTCTTTTACTTTCTAGCTCGCTTGTTACTTTATCAATATCATAATGTTCAATAAACTCTGCGAACTTCTCTTTGGCATATTCAGCCATTTCAAATTGCATTTCAATATCAAAATATTGGCTTTGATATTCTGCCTGCAATAACGTTTGGTAGGCAGAACTCATGAGCTCATTACTCGGTGTTCCAATCCCTTTTATCGGTGAAAACGTATAAAAATTTTCGTTTAACTTTCTTTGTACGCTTGGTAATGTAAAAAATGAAACTAACTGCATGGCACTTTTTTTCTGCTGGCCTTGCTTTGTTAATGCAATTAAAGACAAAGGTGCTAATACACTATTATTGTTACGTGTACCCATTTGCGGAAAAGCAAAATAACCAATTTCCTTTTGTGTATGTTCTGGCAAACTGCTTAGCACAAACGTACCAATAAGATTAACACCAACCACTTCACGATATAGCAGTGGCATCAATTCTTCGCCATCATAAAACTTATGCTGAGGAAAAAAGTATTCGTTTGTTAATAACTCACGCCAATACTTAAAAACCTCTAACACTTCAGGTGATTTAAAAGAGCGATTGCCTTTTACAATTTCTCGGTAAATTTTTTCACCATGCAATCTCAATGTTATATAATCAAACCATCCCGCAATTTGCCATGGATAGCGGCTCCCTAGAGCAATAGGAGCAATACGTTCAGCTTTAAGACGTTCTAATACATCAAGAAACCCTTGCCAATTTTGTGGCTCTTTTAATGATAGTCGTTTAAATAAGGCCTTTTTATAATAAAACCCCCAGACATAAGATGTAATCGGCACCCCATACACTTCGCCGTTATAAGTCACAGCACTTTTGGTTGCACTGTTAAATTGCTGTTCAAGATCATGTGTTTGCCAAAAATGAGATAGACTCACCAACATGTCTTCTTTTACAAGGCTATGAAGTCGATCACCTGCAAACCAATTAATTACATCAATTTTATCTTTTAAGGCGAGTGTCTCTGCTAGTAGCTCGGGGTAACTGCGAGAGATTAACTTGACCATGCGAACTTTATATTGCGGATATTCTTGCTCAAAAGCATTAATTTGATCGCGATATATTTGTTCTTTTACTTTTGAAAACCCCATCATTGCAAAAGTTAAGACTTCTTTTTCTGCTTTAGCAGGCGCACTGTTCAACGATAACAAACAGCACCAAATTAAAAGTTGAAACCAATAAAACCGCTTAATGATCATTTATAGTACCTTTAATCTAAATCAGCTAAGGGCCATGTAACAATATACTCATCAAAAAACTCTACGTCGACCTCATTATCTTTAATCACTTTCCCTCTGACAGACATACCTGCTTTATGCATTGCCGATTTTTTACCTTTATGCAACAAAGGATGCCAAGATGGTAAACCTCTTCCCTCTTTAATCCGTCGATATGTGCAGCTTGGCGGCATAAAAAACACATCATCAAGGTTATCCTGTGTTAATTGCACACAATCTGGCACTAATGTTGTTCTTTTTTCATATTGTGAACATTGGCATGTTTTATCATTGAGCAAATGACAAGCAATGTTCGAGTACACCATTTGCTCATTTTCTTTAATATAATCTGTTGGTTTTAGCTCGGTATCGTCAGTCGTTTCTTCGTCGTCAATAAATTTGTGTAAGCAGCACTTTGCACAACCATCGCATAAAGACTCCCACTCTTCACGCGTCATTTCATTCAACGTTTTAGCTTGCCAAAAAGGTATCGTCATGTAATTAGCCTCAACTACTGTCGTTACTGCGCGTCTATTATTTTACTGAATAGGCGGAAATTTTATTCGATCAGATAAATGCCCAACTGAACTAACAAAATAGTAAGAAAGGTTCCAATGCATTAAGCTCTTATAGTTATTATACGCCAAATACACACGACCATTTTCATCATCAGGGTAAACCAAAGCGGCTTTTATATTCACTTTTGGTAAGTCAGTACCATCCGCTCGTCTAACCCCTAACGCTTGCCACTGTGACATGTTTTTTTCTTTCTTTGCCCAAGCTTTTAACCAGTTTGCCCTACCACCGGTTTTTTTTGGGATCGCTAACGTATGGTCAAATCCTGGCGGTAGTTTCACTTGCCTACCCCAAGTGTAATTACCATTCCAACCTTCTTGCACCAAATAATTCGCCATCGACGCGAATATATCAGCCAAGTTATTCCAAATATCTTTTTTACCATCACCGTCGCCGTCAACGGCATAAGCTAGAAATGAGCTTGGCATAAATTGGTTCTGTCCCATTGCGCCTGCCCAAGAGCCTTTCATCTTATCAACAGTAATATGCTCTTGTTCGAGAATAGTCATCGCTGCCCAGAGCTCTTTTTTAAAGAATGCCTCTCTGCGCCCTTCGAACGCTAATGTGCTTAAGGCAGAGATGACATTATAGTTACCCGTTATCTTACCAAAATTTGTTTCTAGCCCCCAAAGTGCAACAATAAACCGCGGTTGTACACCGTATTTTTCTGTCACTTCTTTTAACAATGCCTCATGCTTTTTATACAAAGCACGGGCTTTATTTACCTTCCATGTTGGCACACGTTTAGGTAAATAGGTATCAAGCGTTTCTACAATTTCAGGTTGGCTTCTATCTGCTTTAACTGCTCTTTTGTGAAAGGTGACTCCCTTAAAGCTACTCTCGATAAGTTGATCTGAAAATCCTTTTTTCTTCGCTTCTACTTTTAATGTTTCAACATAACGAAGAAAATTTTCTTTTGTTAACTCAACACCCACGCTAACGAAGGTTGTAAATAAAAGGACAGTAGCAACGAGGTAACGTGAAATTCTGTGTTTCATAGTATTACTCTTAATTTGCAGCTTTGTTCGCCGCTTTATGTTCTGCTAATAAATCTTCTTTAGGAGGAGGTAATTGCAAGTAAAACCCTTGTTCGAGTAGGCTCTCTCGCACTTTATCAATATCTGCAAAACCGAGTTTTTCTTTTGTTTGTAGATTTACAATAGTGACTAGTGATGGTTTACCAAACATAGCCATTAACGCTTCTGGTACATCTGTAAAGTCATCTCTTTGTTTTACAAATAAGTATGTTTGTTCTTTCTTCGTACTTTTATATATTGCAGTTAGCATGTTAAACCTTTAACAAATTATATGCCTTTATTGAGAACTACATTACGCTAATTATAGTGGTAATGATTTAAATTGATTGTTTGCATGCTCAAGTAATGCATCACCAAATAATTCAGCACGCCATGTCGCGAGGACTTCAATTTTCTCTGTAGATGAATTTTGCCCGTAATACCATGATAATAATTGATTAATCTGTTTTTTAGAGGCAAAGTTCTCAACAGGTTGTTGTTGTGCTTCAGCAACACTTGCAACAAAATCTTTTATCTTTTTATAAAGTTGTTTATAACCTGGAAACTGATCAAGTCGCTTTATTTTCTCTGGATAATTGTCCGGCTCAACATTACGTGCTTCTTTTAATACCATCAACATTTGCTTGCCTTTATGTCTGACATCTAGCGTATCAACACCTTCAAGGTTTAGCATTGCACTCGTACTTTTAGGTGCATGTTGAGCTAACATGATCAGTGTCGTATCTTTAGCAACAAAACTTAATGGTAAGTCTCGTTTAATTGCCTGTTGATATCGCCAACGTGCTAAATATTTCAGGTTATTAAGCTGCTTTGGTGAAAGCCGCCAACTTGTTTTAATGTTTTTATAAAGGGTATTTTCATCTATTACTTGCTGCTTTTTTTCGATCAATAGATTAGTTTCATCAATTGCAGCTTCAAACCAAGATGTTGCTTTAAGATCGTTAAGCAACTTAGGGTATATTTTTATTAGATGGGTAACATCAGCACTGGCATAAGCGAGTTGACTCGGTGTTAAAGGGCGCTTTAACCAATCTGTACGAGAATCTGATTTATCTAACTCAATATCAAGGTAATGCTGAACCATTGCTGCATATCCAACAGACAAGCCATGTCCGAGGAAGCTCATCATGATTTGACTATCTATAATATTTTTTAAGTTACATTTACCTTGATTAACAAATATTTCTACGTCTTCTGAACACGCATGAAGCACTTTCACGATATTAGGGTTTTCAAATAATTGCCAAACAGGTGACAAGTCGTCAACCGATAGCGGATCAACTAACGCGACTTCTTCACCGTCACATAACTGAATTAACCCAAGCTTAGGGAAATATGTTCTTGTACGAACAAACTCAGTATCAACCGCTAAAACGTCTTTTTCTGCAAAGCGCTGGCAAATATCAATGAGCGTTTGCTGTTCTATGATTAAGTGCTCGATCACAACCTACCTAATTTCTACGTCTTCTTGTTTTTTGCATGTTTCGATGTTGGTGTTTTTTAACGCTACGACGAATACGTCTTGCCTTTGCGTTATCAATCGCTTTTTCGTCCACTTTCACTTTAGATTTACGTTCAGGTGGTAATTCAACAAGTTGACGATAATAATTCACGTCTTTTAACGACAACTCGGTCCAACCACCTGATGGTAATTGACGCTGAAGTTCAATATCACCGTACCGTACGCGGATAAGCCTGCTTACTTGTACGTCTTGGCTTTCCCATAGGCGTCTAACTTCTCGGTTTCTCCCTTCAGAGATAACCACATGAAACCAATGGTTTCTACCTTCACCACCACGATAAAAAATTTGCTGAAATTTTGCTGGGCCGTCTTCTAATTTAACACCGTTTTTAAGGCGTTGAAGCATCGCATCATCTACTTCGCCAAAGATACGTACCGCATATTCACGTTCAACTTTACGAGAAGGATGCATTAACCTATTGGCTAGTTCTCCGTCAGTTGTAAATAACAACATACCAGAGGTATTTATATCCAAGCGACCTACAGCTATCCAGCGAGAACCTTCTATTGGCGGCAAACGATCAAAAACGGTAGGACGACCTTCTGGATCTTTTCGCGTACACATTTCACCTTCAGGTTTGTGGTACATTAATATGCGACAAATATCTTCAGTTGGTTGTTGAATGTTAACATTGTGGCCATCAAGGCGGATTTGTTCATTGCCTTCAACACGGTCGCCCAGTTTAGCAACCTTACCATCAACACTTACGCGTCCTGCGCTTATCATAGCTTCCAATTCACGGCGAGAGCCTTTACCAGCTCTTGCAAGTACTTTTTGTAGTTTTTCTGACATCGTTTAGTTTCCCGGCAGTAACATCACAATATTGTTTATTGCTAAGTCTCTGTCTCTTTTGTCAGTGTATCATAGGAATGCATTATATCTTGTATCCCCTCTTGGTTGATAGCAGAATCTGCTATCGGCACTAAATCAGGTAACTGATCCAGTGATTTTAGTGAAAAATAATCTAAAAATTCTTTCGTTGTAGCATACAGTGAAGGTTTACCGGGCACTTCTTTATGACCAATAACCTTGATCCATTCTCGTTCAAGTAGTGTCTTCATTATATGGCTACTGACAGCAACGCCACGCACATCTTCTATCTCTGCTCTCGTAATTGGTTGTTTATAAGCAATTAACGCAAGGGTTTCTAACAATGCACGTGAATATTTTGTCGGTTTACTCTGAGCAATATCTACAAGTTGTTCGCTAATGCCTATGGGCACTTGAAAACGAAAACCTGAAGCAACCTCTACTAATTGTACCCCACGATTTTCATAATCTTGTTGTAACTCTTCAAGTATCTGTTGTAACACTTTAGTATTTACCCGATATTGACCAAGAGTATGTGTTTTAATCCACTGTAACGATAGCGGGCTACTGGCAGTAAATAATGCCGCTTCTACTAACATCTTCATTTGCTGTTGCTTTTGCAACTTTTCAGGCGTATTCATTAATTACCTTTTCTGCCGGACATAAAGAACACCAAACTCACTAGATTGTTGACATTCTATCAACTGCATTTTTAATAATTCTAGTATTGCAAGAAAAGTTACTAATACGCCTTGGCGTCCTTCATCGAATGCAAAGAGTTGTTCGAATCTAATAAAAGTCTGATCATCGGAGTGCTCAAGTGTTGAAAGAATCGCACTCATGCGTTCACGAGTAGATAGCACTTCTTTGGTAATATGGTGATGTTCAAACGCTTGAACCCGTTGTAAAACACTCAGTAAAGCGTCAGTAATATCAACTAAACTTACACTCGGCAGAATTGTCTCAATACCTAGATCCGAAGACAATACCGCGCTTGCACATAAATAATCACGCTCTAAACGCGGTAATTGATCAAGTGACTCTGCGGCATGCTTTATCACTTCATATTCCTTTAATCGTTGAATAAGTTCGGCGCGAGGGTCATGTTCTTCATCTTCCATAGGTTGCTTTGGCAGTAGCAGTTTAGATTTAATTTCTGCCAGAATTGACGCCATAACGAGGTATTCTGATGCAAGTTCCATGTTAAGTTCTTTCATCAACTCAACATAGTGCATGTACTGTGTTGTAATAGGCGCGATGGGTAAATCAAGAATATCAAACTTTTGTTTTCTTATTAGGTACAATAAGAGATCAAGCGGCCCTTCAAACGCTTCCAAAATAACTTCTAAGGCATTAGGGGGTATAAATAGATCTTGAGGTTTCTCAACGAGTGCTTCACCACGAATAAATGCTAAGGGTAACGCTTGCTGTTGCATCTCCCCTTTTCTACTCATTGATTCAATCAAACTTACGCCTCAATTGCATTGAAAACTTTATTACTCAAAGGGGCTAGGATCACCTTCGCCTACCCTGATAATTTGCCCGTCTCCATCAGAAAAATCAACAACTGTTGTTGGATGTTCTCCTAAGTGCCCACCGTGAATAATTAAATCAACTTGATGTTCTAATTTGTCACGAATTTCTTCAGGATCAAATTCAGCCATGATATTGCCAGGCATTATTAAGCTCGTAGACATGATCGGTTGTTCAAGTGCACTGAGTAAACCTTGCACAATAGCGTTATCTGGCACACGAATACCAATTGTGCGTCTTTTAGGGTTCATTAACCTTTTCGGCACTTCTTTACTCGCCTTAAACACGAACGTGTAAGCACCAGGTGTATTGTTTTTTAACAACCTAAATGCGGTGTTATCAACACGCGCATATTCAGACAATTCTGATAAATCTTTACATACTAGCGTAAAATTATGGTCTTTACTGATATCACGAATACGGCATATACGTTCCAGCGCTTTTTTGTCTCCGATGTGACAACCTAAAGCGTAACCAGAATCTGTAGGGTAAACAATAACACCACCTTGGTTAATAATCTCAGCGGCTTGTTTCATCAAACGACCTTGCGGGTTATCAGGGTGTACATAGAAAAACTGACTCATAATGAAATCCTTGTTAATTAACTAATCATACATAGAAAATTAGTCATTTATTCAATGGTTAGCCACATTGTTGCCATGCCTGCCAAATCGGTTTTGCCTCACTTGGAAGTACCAAATTTTTGCCAAGATCAGACCATTTGCTTGGGTAATGAAAATCAGACCCCAGCGAAGCAAGTAAATGATACTCTAAACAAAAGCTTAGCATTAATTTTCGTTGTTCGTTATTCATTTGCGGTAAAACAATTTCTAAACCATCACCACCATGTGTTTTAAACTCAATCACTAAACGCCTTAACCACTTAGTTGTCATATCATATCGTATCGGATGAGCCATTACGGCTGTTCCTCCAGCGCTATGAATCGCCGCTATTGCAGTTTCTATGTCACACCACTGCGGTTTTACATAGGCTCGCTTGCCTTTACCTAGATATTTATCAAAGGCAGCCTGTAGGTGATTTACATGACCTTGCTGCAACAACACCTTAGCAAAATGAGCGCGAGTTATTGATCCTTGCCCCGCTAACTGCTTCGCTTGCAGATATACATCACTAAAACCACATTTGGCTAACTTTTCACCCATTTGAGTTGCACGAGACTCCCTTGCTGCTTGCTGCTCCTCAATTAAAGCGGTTAATTTAGGATCGCTAGCATCAATATTTAAGCCAACAATATGAATTTCAAAGTTATGCCAACGGGTTGATATTTCGATACCATCAATGAGTGTGATTGGATAATTTTTTTCTTGAATATAACCTTTAGCAATATCAAGACCTGCCACCGTATCATGATCAGTAATCGCTAACACATCAATTTGAAAGTTAATCGCCCTGTCTATCAGCTCTTTGGGCGATAGCGAACCGTCTGAACAATTTGTATGACTATGTAGGTCGACACGTTGAGTTGATAAGCTTGCTAAATTTTCGGTTGACATCAAGGTCATAATAAGGTTTTCTATAGGGGATTTAAGCAAACGCATTGTAAATGGGAAATGGCAAATAGCCAACTAAAAAACATGAAATCAATGAAAACTATAATGACAAACATTTGGTGGTGGCATAACTCAACATAGTGGGTTGTGAACGTTTGCTGTATTTGCGAAAAATTCAAGAAAAACCCGCGTAGTTTTACTAAGCGGGTTTTTTATTATCCGTATATTAAAGAGAAATAACATGCTAACAACGAAAGTAAAAAGCTGGTTTATCTGGTGGCTTCAGCCAATTTATGCCGGATGACACACAAACAGATAAATTAGGAATTAAAAAATGATAATTGTATTAAAACCCCAAGCATCTGAAAAAGATGCCAATGAAATATTAGATAAAATAGCAAGTCTTGGCTTAAAGCCCCTTTATATGCCCGGTATTGAACGTACTGTTCTTGGTGCATTAGGTGATGAACGTATTCTCAGTCAACTACACCTAGATGCCTACCCAATGGTTGATGAGATCAAACCCGTTCTTAGTCCTTATAAGCTTGTAAGCAGAGAGTTACAATCACATGACTCTATCGTATCCATCGGTGGTGTAAAAGTTGGCGGCGGTGCATTTACCGTAATTGCGGGACCTTGCTCAGTCGAAAGTCAAACGCAACTTTTTGGCATTAGTGAAATGCTAAACACACAAAATATTACGCTTTTACGAGGCGGAGCTTTTAAACCGAGAACAAGCCCATACTCCTTTCAAGGATTAGGTGTTGAAGGACTAACTTTACTTAAAGCGGCAAGAGAAAAGTATGACCTTGGTATCGTCTCAGAAATTATTGACCCTAATGATGCAGAGCTCATGCACGACTACATCGACTGCTACCAAATTGGCGCACGCAATATGCAAAACTTTCGGTTGTTAGAAGCCGTTGGCAAACATCCAGATAAAGCTGTGCTATTAAAACGAGGAATGAGTGCGACAATAGAAGAATTATTATTAGCTGCTGAATATATTATTAATGCCGGTAATCCAAATGTTATTTTGTGTGAGCGTGGTATACGCACTTTCGAAACCGCAACCAGAAATACATTAGACCTTAATGCAGTTGCCCTATTAAAAGAAAAAACTCACCTACCGGTTTTAGTAGATCCTTCACATGGAACAGGCGTTAAATCACTAATAAACCCATTATCACGTGCTGCCGTGGCTGTCGGTGCCGATGGCATCATTGTTGAAACTCATCTTAATCCTAAAGAGGCACTTTCTGACGGTCACCAAGCATTAACTGGTGATGATTTTGCAACCTTAATGGCTGATATTAAGCCTTTCGTAACAGCTGCAGGTAAAACCTTATGAATGCCTTACTTACACCAGACACCGATACATCATTTGGTAAAGTAACGACATTATCGGGCAAAGCAAAATATCAAGCAGACCCTTTAACGTTGTTTAAAAAGTTATGTGGTAATAAGAAAAATAACCTATTACTTGAATCGGCAGAAATAGACAAAAAACATCAACTAAAAAGTCTGTTATTGATCGATGCTGCACTAAAAGTAGTTTGTGAAGGTAACAAGGTTCGTTTTATCCCGTTATCACTCAATGGCGAAGCAGCAATAGCATTCGCTAAAGAAAAACTCTTTGATTGTGCTCAACTTACCATGGAAGAAACGTCATTAATCGCTACGTTTCCAGAAGTTGACCACCAGTTAGATGAAAAATCACGTTTGTTAGCCGCAAATGCTTTTCAAGCACTAAGACAATTCAAGGCTTTTGATAATAAAAATCATCACCCTTTTGCCGTGTTTTTAGCTGGCGCTTTTGCTTTTGACATGATTACCATGTCAGAGTCTCTACCTGCAGTAGACAAAGGCGAAAACACATGCCCTGACTTTGTCTTTTATTTAGCTGAAACACTTGTTGTTATTGATCACGAAAAACGTTCTAGTGAAGTTATCGGTAATGTTTTTTCAGGGCCTGAACAACAAAAATGTCACTTTGAAATCGCGCGACGTCTATCTGCTATTAAATCACTTGTTGAATCAGATATCGCTCCACCTCAAACCATAGAGAAAAAACAGCCACCATTAGCTGTTCATACTAATGTAAGTGACGAAGATTTTTGTCAAACCGTTGAGCAATTAAAAGAACATATTCGCGCTGGAGACATTTTTCAAGTCGTTCCATCCCGCACATTTAGTTTACCTTGTGAAGATACTTTTAATGGCTACTTGTGTTTGCGAGAGAGTAACCCAAGCCCTTACATGTTTTACTTACAAGATGATTATTTTTGTATGTTTGGGGCATCGCCAGAATCGGCGATAAAATACCAACAACATAACCGGCAAGTTGAAATTTACCCTATCGCGGGTACAAGACCACGAGGTTTTAACGAAGATGGAAGTTTCTCACCTGACTTAGATTGTCGTATTGAATTAGCGCTTCGCCAAGATCAAAAAGAACTAGCGGAACATATTATGTTAGTTGATCTTGCTCGAAATGATGTTGCAAGAGTATGTAAACCTGGCACAAGGCACGTAGCAGATTTATTGAAAACAGATAGGTACTCCCACGTAATGCATTTAGTTTCACGCGTATGTGGCACCCTTTCAGACGATCTTGATGCCTTACACGCCTATCAAGCATGTATGAATATGGGCACACTATCCGGTGCACCAAAAGTCAGTGCAACGTCACTCATACGGCAACATGAAGGTAAACGCAGAGGCAGTTATGGCGGCGCGGTAGGCTACCTTACCGGTGAAGGAGATATGGACACATGCATCGTTATTCGTAGCGCTTTTGTTAATAACCAAACAGCTTATATACAAGCTGGTGCTGGTGTTGTCTATGACTCAGATCCGCAAGCAGAAGCTAATGAAACACGTCAAAAAGCACAAGCGGTAATAAATGCAATTCAAAAGGCAGCCACGTTAGAAAATGTTAAAACGCTGCAGGAGCATGAATAATGAGCCAAGACATTAAAGTATTTATGATCGATAATGTAGATTCATTTACTTATAACTTAGTTGATGAACTACAAGTATTAGGTTTCGATCCTGTAATCTACCGAAATACACTGTCAGCATCCTTTATCCTTGAACAAATTGAAGCATGCCAGTCTAAAGTATTACTCGTGTTATCACCTGGTCCTGGCACACCTGCGGATGCAGGTTGCTTAATGGAGCTTATCGCCAAAGCAGCAGGAAAGTATCCAATGCTAGGTATATGTTTAGGTCATCAGGCTTTAATAGAACATTATGGTGGCAGCGTTGGCCGTGCCCCTGAGATTGTCCATGGTAAGGCAGGCAGTGTTAGCCATTCCGGCGTTGGTACTTTCGCTCATATGCAACAACCTTTGCCTGTAGCCCGTTATCATTCTCTTGTCGGTATCGACATACCTGATTGTTTAAATATTACTGCTGAAATTTCTACCGACCAAGGTGACATTTTACCAATGGCAATAGAACATTCAACTGACCGAGCCATCGGTTTTCAATTTCATCCGGAATCTATTTTAACGACTTATGGCAGCACATTACTTGCGCAAAGCATTCGCTGTTTAACCGAATTTGTATAAAGGATTACTCAATGAACGTATTACAACAACTTGTAGATGGTATAGCACTTAACCAAACACAATCACAGGCATTTTTTAGTGATGTGATGCAAGGTAAAGTATCTGCTGAGTTACTTGCATCGGTATTAACAGCTTTAAAGGTTAAAGGTGAAACTCCCGAAGAAATCGCTGGCGCTGCTATTGCAGTTCGAGAGTTTGCAACAACATTCCCGACACAACACGCACCAGTAAGCGATTGCGTAGGCACCGGAGGAGATGGCGCTAATACTATCAATATTTCAACAACGGCGGCTATTTTAGCGGCTGCATGTGGAATTCAAATGGCGAAACACGGCAATCGCAGCGTTTCGAGCATGTCTGGCTCAGCAGACTTACTGGAGGCTTTCGGCGTAAATTTAACGATGTCGCCTGAAACGGCGAATAATTGCTTACAAAAAGCGAACCTTTGCTTCTTATATGCGCCCGCGTATCATCCTGGATTTAAATATGCTGGCCCTGTACGTAAAGCAATGGGAATTCGTACTTTGTTTAATATTCTAGGCCCTTTAGTTAACCCATCATCGCCAAATGTTATGTTATTAGGCGTGTATACACCTAGCCTAATTCACACGATGGCAAAGAGTTTACAGCTCACAGGTGTTGAACGTGGTTGGGTTGTTCACGGCAGTGGCCTTGATGAAATAGCGCTACACGGAGAAACGCAAGTTTGTGAAATAGCGAATGGTCAACTTATCGACAAAATCATTACACCTGAAGACTTTGGTTTAAGTCGTTATACCTTAGATGATATTAAAGGTGGCACACCAAAAGAAAACGCAGATATCATACGACAAATACTGTCAGGCGAAGGACAACCAGCACATAATAGTGCAGTGATCATTAATTGTGCTGCTTTACTCTACTTACACGGTAAAGCTAAAGATTTAACCATGGCTGCAACCATTGCCAGTGAAGTACTTGCCTCAGGTAAAGGTTTATTAACATTAGAACAACTCGTAAAACTTTCAAATCAAGAGGACTGCCTTAATGGCTAATGTATTAGAAAAAATCATTGCCGATAAGCGCATTGAAATTGACGCCTTAAAGAAGCAAAAACCGTTAGCGTCTTTTGTTGATACATTAACACCATCCTCAAAAGATATGTATCAAGCGCTAGATCGAAAACACGGTTCCTCACATGCAAGCTTTATTTTAGAATGTAAAAAGGCGTCACCGTCAAAAGGGTTAATAAGACAAGACTTTAACGTGGCAGATATCTGCCGTACCTATGACAAATACGCTGCAGCAATTTCAGTATTAACTGACGAAAAATACTTTCAGGGTAGCTTTGAATACTTAAAAACCGTTACAGAAATGGTGAGTTGCCCTGTGCTTAACAAAGACTTTTTTATCGATACTTACCAAGTTTATTTGGCGAGATATTATGGTGCTGATGCTATTTTACTAATGCTTAGCGTCCTAAACGATGAAGAATACTCGCAGCTTGCAAGGGTTGCTGAGAAACTGCACTTAAATGTGTTAACCGAAGTATCTACCGATGAAGAACTCGCAAGAGCCGTAACGCTAAACGCGAAACTCATTGGCATCAACAATCGTAACTTACGTGATCTTTCCACCGACATTTCTCGTACTTTCGACTTTGCCCCAAAAATACCCGATGATCGAATCATTATTTCAGAATCAGGTATTTATACCAATCAACAGGTAAGAGAGTTAGCGCCAGCTGTTGATGGCTTTTTAGTAGGGAGTTCTATCATGGCTCAACATGATATTGACTTAGCGTGTCGTAAGCTAATTTATGGAGAGAATAAAGTCTGTGGCTTAACGAGCGCGGAAGATGCGCAACAGGCGGCCAAGTCAGGCGCCATATATGGAGGATTAATTTTCGCTGAAAAATCGCCTCGGGCTATCGATGAGCAACAAGCAAAGGATATTGTTACTAACGCGCCTTTGTTGAATTATGTCGGTGTTTTTGTCAACAGTGATATTACATTTGTTGCAGCATTAGCAAAGTCGCTCGGATTATATGCTGTGCAACTGCACGGCAGTGAAGACGACAGCTATATAAGCGACTTAAAAGCGTTATTAGGCGACACCTGCCAAATTTGGCGTGCCAACAAAGTGTCTTCTTCGTTAAACAATATGCAACATTCAGACATAGAGCATTTAGTCTTAGACGGTAGCAACCCTGGCAGTGGACAGCCTTTTGATTGGCAGTTGTTAGAAAACACGCATTTTTCATTGTCAGATAGCTTTTTGGCCGGTGGGTTGTGTCCAGACAATATTGAACAGGCATTGCAACTTCTTACACAACAAGAGCTCTTTGGGCTAGATATCAACTCAGGTGTTGAAACATCACCGGGTATTAAAAGTCGAGAAAAATTGACTCGCACTTTCAAACAGATACGGAATTATTAACATGACTAAAATTTCACAGAAAAAGACAACACTGCCCGCCTACTTTGGTGAATTTGGTGGCATGTTTGTTGGAGAACTATTGGTACCGGCTTTAGAACAATTAGAACAAGCCTATCTCGAGTCACAGCAAGATGAGTCGTTTATAAAAGAGTTTAACGACCTACTGGAGAACTACGCGGGTAGACCAACACCATTAACGTTAACGCGAAATGTTTCGCCAAATCCATTAGCCAAAATCTATCTTAAACGTGAAGATTTATTGCATGGTGGTGCACATAAAACAAATCAGGTACTTGGGCAAGCACTACTTGCAAAACGCATGGGAAAAACCGAAATTATTGCTGAAACAGGCGCTGGTCAGCATGGTGTAGCTACGGCAATCGCTTGTTCACTCTTAGGGCTAAAATGTCGCGTATATATGGGCGCATTAGATTGTTCACGTCAGCAACCAAATGTTTTTAGAATGAAATTAATGGGGGCGGAAGTAATTCCAGTAACCGCTGGTGCAGGCACGCTAAAAGATGCCGTTAATGAAGCGCTACGAGACTGGTCAGCAAATTACGACAACGCACATTATTTATTGGGCACAGCAGCGGGCCCACATCCCTTCCCAACCATTGTTCGAGATTTCCAAAAAATGATTGGCGAAGAAGCAAAGCAACAACTATTGAGCCAAGAAGGACGTTTACCTGATTACGTTATTGCTTGCGTCGGAGGCGGTTCAAATGCCATAGGTATGTTTAACGACTTTATACATGAAGAAAGTGTCAACATTATTGGCGTAGAAGCAGGCGGTAAAGGTATTGATACTCATGAGCATGGCGCAACATTGTCTGCTGGTACTAAAGGTATGCTACACGGCAATTACACCTATATTATGCAAGATAATTATGGCCAAATTGAGGAGTCCTACTCTGTGTCTGCAGGCTTAGATTATCCAGCAGTTGGGCCACAGCATGCGCATTTAAAAGAGACAGGTCGAGCACAGTATGTGCCAATTAACGATGATGAAGCGTTAGAGGCCTTTCAAACACTAGCCAGAGCAGAAGGTATAATACCGGCGTTAGAGTCGTCGCATGCGCTTGCTCAAGCACTAAAAATGGCGAAAGACGTAACCGAAGAAACAATTTTCTTAGTGAATTTATCGGGACGTGGTGATAAAGATTTAGCGCATGTACACACAGTGTTACATGGAGAGGAACAATAAAGATGACTCAAGTATCAACAAATACCCTAGGCCAACGCTACACAAATTGCTTTGCTTCACTTGCAGAACAAAAACAAGGGGCATTTATTCCGTTTGTGACTATCGGAGATCCCACCCCTCAGCTATCCGTTAAGATCATTAAAACATTGATAGACGCAGGCGCAGATGCACTCGAATTAGGTATTCCCTTCTCAGATCCGAGCGCTGATGGTATCACAATTCAAGAGGCAGCAAAGCGTGCTTTAGCTGCAGGCGTAAATACCGATATTTGCATAGAAATTTTAGCTGAAATTCGCGCTTACGCCCCAGATATCCCCATAGGTTTATTACTTTATGGAAACCTTGTTTTTGCGCGAGGGATAAATAAATTTTATCAGGATATGGCGCAGGCGGGTGTAGATTCAGTACTAATTGCCGATCTTCCAATAAGGGAAAGCAAACCGTTTGTCGAGGCAGCTCATACTGCAGGCATTGCCCCTATTTTTATCGCTCCACCTAATGCAAGCGACGAAAAGCTTGCTGCTGTAGCCCAACACAGTAAAGGCTATACCTACGTATTAAGTAGAGCTGGGGTAACAGGCACTGAAACTAAGGCGAGTACGCCAGCTGAACACTTGATAACAACATTAGCTAAGCATCAAGCTGCACCAGCTGTTATTGGATTTGGTATATCAACACCATCACAAGTGAAAGACGCGCTAAAAGCAGGAGCAAGAGGAGCAATAAGCGGCTCCGCGGTTGTTAAAGTGATAGAGAATAACTTGAATGATAAAAAGACTATGTTAAGTGCTCTCCATGATTTTATTAGCGATATGAAAGCAGCAACTAAATAGTGGCTAGAAAGCAAAAAGCCAACTAGTGAAACTAGTTGGCTTTTTAACCTAAGTAATTTACATGCATAATAAGCGCAATCATTACCACCTAATCTGGTAGGCCCATAGACCTATACTTTAGCGCTTTTATTATAAAACAATGCTCTAACTGCACAATAAGCAATAATCGTGATCAAGGCTACAGTGAGCATTTTGTCGAAGTAACCGTATAAATCAACTTCAATATGTAATGCTTGATGCGTCAACCACATAACAATAGCCGCGGGTTCACCTTGCAATAAATTAAACGCTAAAATAATACTACAAACTAGCAAGCACGTACCTATAGCCTTAGCAAAAACTGAATATGCAATTCGTTCCATGTTAAACCTTTATTTTATCTCTTTTGATTCAGAACAACCTTGAAATAATACAACTCGAGTAAAAATTCCAACAAGCGGCTTTCAACATTTTAAGAAATGGCAGAAGCCAAAGATGTAAAAAGCGTAGGCCAAAGTAAAGTTGCCCCTAACTTACGTTGTTTTTGATATTTTCGTAAATAATTACTCGTTATATTTAAACGATTAGTCTATCGGCAACCGGGTTTATTACACCCCTACGAACATTTTTCTAAAAAATACTATCGTATGCCAGCCTTCCATAAAGCATTATCGTTAATCAATACGCGATTTATCCGCAATAACCTGACACAACTCATGTGTAGCCAATACACTATCGAGGTGAGTTTGATCCGCTCCCCCAGAATTATCAATCATCCTTAACCAGTCAGCTAACATGTCTTCAAACCCTCTTGTATGCAAATAACTTTGCCAATCAGAAAAACCTAGCTGAGTGCGTTTTCCTGATTGCACATGGTATCCATGGGTCAAATTTTCAATTTCTGTTTTACAATGCTCAGAAAAATACTCAATTCTTTCTTCATTTATGCCTGCTACTCTATTCATACTACCTTCAAATAGTGCGCCTGCAGCACTAAAACGAATACTTATATTACCTAGCGCTTCTCCAACAAAATAAGTATCAACGGTTAGCGTTTCTATGGCTTCAGTTAAGGTAGCCCCTGAAAGAAACAGTAAACCATCAACCACATGAATAAAGTCATTGAAAATGGTATCAATTGCCGATGATAGAATATTATCTCTGTTTTTTTGCCATCTAACGTGAACAGGCTTTTTTAATTTCAATGTGCCAATTAATGGCGCATAACGTCTATTCATAGCCACAAACAAGGGAACGTTTTGCTCTCTCGCTAAGGTGACAAGTTGTCGGCATTCATCTATGTCAAAACTTAATGGTTTATCAACAAAAGTTGGTATGTTTGCCGCCAACAATTGTTTAGCCATTGTAAAATGCGTCGGCGTTGCACTATGGATCATTGCCGCGTCAGGTTGTGATATAAACAGTTCATTAAGTGTTTGATATTTTTTATCAATACGATACTTTCTTGACAGCACATCAAGTGTTTCAAGGTTCCTCGTCACAAGTATTGGTGCAATAGCACCATGTGCAGCAACAATAGGTAGATAAGCTTTTTTGGCAATATCTCCTAACCCTATTAAGGCAATGTTTTTCTTAACTGATGAGGTCTGTTGTAACATGTTATTCCTTTGTATCTTAGATATGAATTGCCGAACTCAAAAACAAAAAAAGCGCTGTCCTAAGAGTAGCGCTTTTTATAAAAACAAACGTTCGTGATTACGAACCTGATATTTTTGCCCAAGTATCGCGTAACCCAACAGTGCGGTTAAAAACTAAATTGCCATCTGTTGCGTCTTTGTTATCTAGACAAAAATAACCTTGACGTTCAAACTGATATGCAAATTCAGGCTTAGCACTCGCTAATGCTGGCTCTACTTTAGCATGTTCAATAACAACTAAAGACTCAGGGTTAATCACTGCATGAAAGTCTTCTGCAGCCCCAGGATTTGGCACCGTAAACAAACGATCATACAAACGCACTGTTGCATCAAGCGCATGAGCAGCTGACACCCAATGTATAACACCTTTAGGCTTAGTGCCATCTTCCGGGTTTTTACCTAATGTTTTATCATCATAAGAGCAATAAACCGTCGTTATATTGCCATCAGCATCTTTATCGCAGCGGGTTGCCGTAACCACATAAGCACCACGTAAACGAACTGCTTTTCCTAATACCAAACGTTTGTATTTTTTATTCGCTTCTTCTCGAAAGTCTTCTGATTCGATAAGTAATTCTTTGCTAAAAGGCACGATACGTGTGCCTTGCGATTCATCACTAGGATGATTCTTAACCGTTAGCTCTTCTACTTGTTCTTCTGGATAGTTTTCAATAACAAGTTTAATTGGGTCAAGCACGGCCATGGCACGCGGCGCATTATCATTAAGGTCTTCACGAATGCAAGCTTCTAATACGCCCATTTCAACGGTGTTATCCATCTTAGTAACACCGATGCGTTTAGCAAATTCACGAATTGAATGTGGAGTAAACCCTCTACGGCGTAATGCAGAAATAGTTGGCATTCTAGGATCATCCCATCCTGAAACCAGTTTTTCTTCTACTAAGGCATTTAATTTTCGCTTACTCATTACCGTATATTCGAGGTTTAAACGAGAAAACTCATACTGGTGAGGCTCAGCATCAATTGTAATATGTTCAATTACCCAATCGTATAAGCGCCTATTATCTTGAAACTCTAGTGTACACAATGAATGAGTTACATTTTCAATCGCATCTGAAATACAGTGCGTAAAGTCATACATTGGGTAGATACACCATTTATCACCGGTCTGATGATGATGTGCAAACTTAATTCGGTAAATAACAGGATCACGCATACACATAAAACTTGAGCTCATGTCTATTTTGGCACGTAATGCACATTCACCCTCTTTAAATTCACCACGCTTCATTTTATCGAATAACGCTAGATTTTCTTCAACGCTAGTATCGCGATATGGGCTATTTTTGCCTGGCGCTTTAAGCGTACCACGATATTCACGTGTCTCTTCATTATTTAAGAAACAAACATAAGCTAAACCCTTTTCAATCAATTCTACGGCAAAACCATATAGTTGGTCGAAATAGTTAGAAGAATAGCGAACGTCACCAGCCCACTCGAAGCCTAACCAATGAACATCATTTTTAATCGAATTAACATAATCAATATCTTCTTTTTCAGGATTAGTATCATCAAAGCGCAGATTACATTGACCTTGATAATCATTAGCTAATCCAAAATTAAGACAAATCGATTTTGCATGGCCTATATGTAAATAACCATTAGGCTCAGGCGGAAAACGTGTTTGAATAGTGGTGTGCTTGCCACTATCAAGATCAGCATCAATAATTTGACGAATAAAGTTGCTTGGACGGCTTTCAACTTCCGACATGAACGGTTAATCCTTAAAAAACTAAAAAAGCGATAAACTAATCGCGCATTATGTCAAAAAGCGTTACGAACTTACAGCGTAAAATGCTGCATACAAGAAATTCTTTTCTTGTATGCATAAACCTATCAATATGGGGATTTGACAACATTTCATTAACTAGAGCGTGTTGCTCTTTGCTGTTTGAGTTTTGTTTAAATTAAACGCCTTCTGATCGTGGCACTTGAATTATTGCATAGTCATTCTATGGTTAGCTCATGTAACAAAGAGCAAGAGGCGTTTAATTGAACCCTTCGGGCTGCATCTGTTTGGCATTTCTACTGTGTTAACGCTTGACTAGAGTAGAATAACTACACGGCGTAAGCGCTGCCTTGTATATATACCAAACCAATTGCGGCAAAAGTAAACATGAAAGATCAACACGCTCTAGAAGCTAGCGTATATAAATGTGTACTTAGTCACACCGACATGTTTAGTTAAAATGGGAGTATATTGTCGATGCAATCCTCCCATTATTACCTTAGCGTGTTATGTTAACTATCAGCCGCTAACTCCAATGCCGAAAATACTTCTTTATTAGGGAAGCCATCAGCGACTAACGCATGTTTTAACTGAAACGCTCTAATAGCTTTACGGCTATTCGGCCCCCAAATTCCATCGGGTTTACCACTTTCAAAGCCAATCTCATTAAGTTTTGCTTGTAGTTTTTCCATTTGATTGCGGCTAAAGCTTAATGGTTTAGGATCTTTAATCGTTTGTACGCCAGGCGCACCAACTAACTTGTCGGCAAGTATACCAACAGAAAGCGCATAATTTTTTGATAAATTCCATTTCATGATGATATCAAAATTTCGATAAACTAAAAAAGCATGCCCTTTATGACCATTAGGTAAAACTAACTCTGCTTTAATACTGGCCTTTGGCAGTGAATGACCATTGGCTTGCTTTACACCTGCCTCAGCAAACTTACTTAACGGGTATTGTGTATCAAAATTAAAACGACTGAAATCAAAGTTATCAGGCAATAATACTTCACGCCCCCAGCGAACGGAGGGTTGCCACCCTATTTTACTCAAGTAATTTGCAGCACTCGTTAATGCATCCGCTTCACTTTGCCATACATCAATTTTGCCATCATCGTCGCCATCAATTGCATACTTTAGCATCGCCGAAGGCATAAACTGCATATGCCCCATTGCGCCAGCCCATGAGCCTGAAAGCTGCTCAACAGCAACAGTGTTTTTATCGAGTAATGTAAACAAATTAAATAATTCACTCGTGAAATATTGTTTACGTCTCTTATCACAGGCTAATGTTGCGATAGAGTTTAGGATAGACATCTTGCCTTTGTGTCGGCCAAATACCGTTTCTAACCCCCAAAAAGACACCAAATATTGGGGGGCTATACCATATTTTTTCTGTAACCGAGCCAATAAATTTGCATGCTCTTTAAGCATTTTACGCCCATGCTTTATATGGTATTGGCTTACACGCTTATCTACGTATTGAGCAAAACTTTGCGCAAATTCTGGTTGGCTTTTATCAAGCTTTATTACACGTTCAACAGGCGAGAGTGATTGAATAACTTGCTGAATACGCTCTGAGTAACCTTGCTGACTCGCTTGAGTTGAAAACCGTTGTTGGCACTGTTCAAAAGTTTCCATTTCACTGGCTGTGCTATGAAAAATTGCTAACGATGCTGATAAACCGATAAGCGATTTGGATAGCTTAAGAGAAATTAATTGCTGCATTGAAAAATCCAAATTTAAAAACCATGAGCCTTGCACGTTATACAATTAACCAATCGGAGTAAAGCTGCTTTACAAAAATTTGTACTTTAGCTGTTGCTATTAATATCAACGGTATATTTGTTATACAGTCTTCTCTTTTTTCACCGTAATTAACCGAGTTCATATAGTCAAAAACACCGATTCAATTACACAACTAGTTACTTAACTGATGGAAAATATTGATGCTTTAGCTGTTGGTACATTCGGTGTACTTGGAGATCACCGAAACTATAAACCGCCATTTTTTGATAGTACGCTTTAAAGACAACAGCAAAACTTAGCGCATGTTTTTCAGCAACCTGATGCATAATATTCAATAATTCACGTTCTGGATAGCCCAAGCCATGTTCATCAGGTTGTCGTGCAAGTTCAGCGTCGATAGCTGCAATTACTGATTTAATATTGGTAGGTATGCAATCTCTTAATTGCGTTAATTCATTTACATCACGTTGTTTAAACGCATGCCAGCAACAATTAAAGAAATTAACGTCTTCGTTAGATAACAACTTCGCATGACTTAATGCCTGAAGCAAATCATCGTCTGCCATACCAGCAAAGTTATACTCGTTACCTTTATTGGGATGAGCCCAGCGAATCGAGGAAACACCAACAGATTGCAATAAATGTAGGACATACCACATATTAGCTTGGCAAAATAAATCTAACTCGAACCACAGCACAACATCACTATTTTCAGGCAGCTTTTTTATTTTAGCAAATTCAGGTTTAGACTCTGATAAATATTGTTGCTTACTGCATTGCGGATAATTATCAATAAACTTGGCGCGAATTACCATAAACTCGTCGAAAGTGTTACCAGCGAGATCTCCATCTACTAAGCATTCACGCGCAACAATCCGCTCTCCTGTAATCAATTCAGGAAAACGCTGCAATAATGCATCACCGTTTAATATGTGTATCATCACCTTTTATACTCAATAAAATATCTCAGCAATTTATCACGATTCATAACACAACGCGTTAGACAGAAACATCAATATTAATACCTTTGGTTTCACCTGTCTGACGCTCCGTAGGCTGACTAGATTGCCTTTCTTCTTGTCGTTTAATCTCTAATTGCTCTCGACGAGTCTTTTCTTGTGTTTGCGATGCTTTTTGCTGCTGTTCTCTTAATACTTGCGATAAGCCATTATCATTTGAAATTGAAGAAACCATTTTGTTGCTCCTGATAGTAAGTTCACTTAATGAGTATAGCAATGCCCCAAAAATCGTTGTTCAAATACAGGTAAACGTTGCTAAAAATGTGTTTTTATATTTCCAATCGTTTACAACACACCTGATCGCGTTTCTACACCGTTAATAGTCAACAGAATATAAAAGCTTTATTAGCAATACCAAGGCTTACCAGCGACCTTTATCTATTACTAATTTTATAAGTCTTCAAAGTTTGTCTTGATAAAAGAAGGAATAGAAGAAATTTTAAACTGAGCTGAAATGACAAATAGCTTGACTCAATTTCTGTAACAGTGACTAAGGGGTGATCACAAAGTTATCACCCCGTTTCTCGACATTAAATGCGTAATTATATTCGCTAAACACACAAATTGGTCGTTTGTGTAAATGACAATAAACATTGCCATCTTTCTTGAGCGTATCATTAGAAAGATCCGCTCCTTGGTGTGGACATTTTGCAGGAATTGCCCGATATTCCCTGTGCTCTCCATCCTCTAATTCAAAGATTAATATGGCCTTTTCGACATGCGCAGGCGGTAATGCTGCATTTGCGCGCCATACACTATTAGTATTAGACGACAGTTTAACGGCATCAAAAATTTCAATATCATGGTCTACAACACCTCCTGCTGGGAAATATTGAATTAATGCATCTTTGTTCATAATTGTTATAGTACTTCCAAATTTTACGGTGTTATTAACAAGTAAGCTTATGACGAATGCTGCGGACAACCTTTTGAATAACATTACGCAATGTGCGTTGTGCCACCATTCATTACCACTAGGTGCCAACCCTGTACTTCAGTTTAACCCTCAAAGTAAAATTTTAATTGCAGGACAAGCTCCTGGAACTGCTGCACACCAAGCTCAAATACCTTTTGCAGATCAAAGTGGTATAAGGCTTATGACTTGGTTAAATATCACCTCATCACAACTGTATAATTCACAGTTTTTTTCTATATTACCTATGGGATTTTGTTACCCAGGAAAGGCACAGTCAGGTGATTTACCGCCAATTAAACAATGTGCTGATACGTGGAGAAAGCAATTGCTTTCACATCTCAAAAACTGTGAATTAACCATTTTGCTAGGGAAGCATGCTGCTAACTGGCATTTGTCAAACACCACTTCATTAACAGAACTTGTGCGCCAATGGCAAACATTACTCGACAACAACATTGTGGTTTTACCGCACCCAAGCCCTCGAAATAACCCTTGGCTTAAGAAACATCATTGGTTCGAAACAACACTTTTACCCGTACTTCAACAAAAAGTCGAAGCGATCATACAATAAAACGTACATTACGTAACATGTGAAAAACAAGCATGCCGCAACTTATTGAGACTGATTAAGCGTTTGTTTTGCTTTTTCAAGTGCTTCACTGTCCAACCCTAGTTCTGCTACAGCATCTTGTATGAGTTGTGGATTAGTCATGACCTGCATCATAACTGCTTGTAATTTTTCTTGAGCAATACCCAATTGGGCAATAGTATTCATTGCCATTAATGGGTTGTTCGTTAACTCAACAAAAATAGATTCTATTTCATCGTCAGCAATGTTTTCTTCTTTTAGTAACTGGATAATAGGGTTCATAACCGTCTCTATACATAATTTCAATGACACCGATTATAAAGTGAATTTATTGAAAGAAAAACTTTTGATTAACGTTCTTTAATTCTTTGCGAGCTAAAGCTAGCGAATTATTAAATTCCTCATTACAATACAGTTATCGAGTATATTTGGATATTCAAATGCGTTTGACGATTTTTACCAAGACACTCCTCTTCACACTCTCATTGTTTATTTCGCTTTCTGTATCAGCGAAAGAATCACTAAATGTCGTGGTAGGTCTAACTAAACCCCCTTACGTTATTGCTGATTTAAACTCAGGTTTTGAGCTAGAGCTTATTGAAAATGTATTAGCGCAACAAAATAAATCACCCGAATTTATTTACGTACCTTTTGGTCGTTCAGAGCGTATGTTAAAAGAACATGATATTGATATGATATTAACGGTAAATGACTTTATTATTAAAAATAAAGCATATCTTTCAAAACCCTATATCACTTATCAAAACGTTGCTATTTCGTTGAATAAGAATAACTTTGTTATCAATACCATTAAAGATCTTAAAAACCATTCCCTAGCAACGTTTCAATCTGCCCATAAAGTTTTAGGCAACGAATTTGCAAAAGCTGCTGAGGTGAGCCCTGTATATATTCAAATTGCAAAACAAAAAATTCAATTGGAAATGCTGTTTAAAGAGCGTGTCGATGTGATTATCATGGACTTAAATATCTTTAATTATTATTTACAAAAACTTTATCCAAGTGAAGACTTTACAAATTTAGCTATTCACCAAATTTTTCCAAAAACACACTACAGTGCAGCCTTTAAAAATAGTCGTTTGTTAAACGACTTTAATCAGCAATTAGAAATATTTTTAAGCACTGAACAATATCGACAATTAAGACATAAATATCAACTCATTGGCGATTAAACACGTCATAAAGTGAAGCTATAAGTTAGCAAATTTAAACTTATCTATTTTAATCGTTAGGTCAATTTTATATTTATTGTGCAATTGTCCAATTATTTTACATTCACTCTCCCTACCTTGATAGAGAAAAATTTAACCAACTGATTTTATAACACTTTTTCTTAATGGAATTAATATTGCTTTATTGATTTAGCTTGGTTGTAAGAAGCGGTAACGCAACTATGCATCACGTTTAATAACAATCAATAAGGAATATACTGTGCAATACATAAAACAAATATTGGGCTTCACCCTTTTATCGTTATTCGCTATCAATGCGAGTGCTAGTATCATCACTCCTGTAGACACTATCGAAAGTAGTGGTTTAGATGTATGGAAATATGGTGATATGAGGGATGGCGGTACAGCCAATATCGTCAGCCTAACAGGGCTAGGCGGTAATCTAGAGTCAAATGCTCCGCTTGGTAATGATGCATTAATGTTAACGACTGGTTTAGCAAATAATGATAAAGCAGAAGTAGGAATAAGCAATGACTTTGGCTTGGTTTCAGATATTTTCAATCAGGATCTATCATTTTCTTATGACTATTATCGTACAAATGATCCTAGTGGTAACAATTTTGCTGCTCCTGCATTAAAACTCGGTTTTTATAAAAGTAACTGCCTCGGAGATTGCTATTTCCAACTCATATTTGAACCTTACTTCAATAGTCAACTCGTTGATGAGCAATGGCAAAATGTGCAAATAGATCTCAATGTAGGCAATTTTTGGAATACAGGTGGTTTCGGATTAGCAAGTGGTGCTGGCGGCTGCGGTTCAGTTGGCTGTATTAGCTTAGCTGATACACGTACAGCTGCTAATATTGATTTTGAAGGTGCATCCCTTGTTAATGTAGCTATAGGTATTGGTACGTATAATCAAGGCGTTACTAGCTATGTCGATAATGTAAATATCAATGTTGGAAACTTTGACAAAACCTTTGATTTTGAGGCCACAGAAGTGCCTGAGCCATCGACAATTTTTATATTTACGATAGCGCTTTTAACATTACGCTTCTTTCACCGTACTGTTTAATGAGTGATATGTAATTAAATGCACCATTAATTTAAGCAAGTTAAGGCATCTTATGCCTGCCTGGCTTGCCTTATTTGATCTATCTATTTTTAGCTTGATTTACATAAAAAAACAGACAGTTAATTTACTGTCTGTTTTTTTTACACTTTTCCAATACAATTAGTTAGCCCAGGCAAAAAACCAACCTAATCAACTGAATATAAAGAAAAAAATTAAAATGGCATTATTAGTGCTAAAGTTAATCCAAATTAAGAACTACAGTACGTTAAGCGTTAAGTCGCTGTATTGAACAATAACTACCAACAGGTGTAATGGAGAACAATATGAAGTTAGTTAGAACATTAATTTTAGCAGTATCAGGAATGATTTCACTAAATGCCGCCGCGACACTCATCATTGATGAACAAGACCACTCAAGCAATACCGCAACAGAATATTTTGTTGATGTAGACAGCAACAAAGATAATTCACCTTACTATAGAGGTGCTGGTGAAGACTGGGGTTGGATGCATAACGGTATCGCAGGTACTTTCACTTCAATTACTTTAGATATTTCTGCATATGATGTTGATTCACCAGACGAAGTTGACAATATTAGTGTTTGGGATGGTAATGCATTTATAAGCTTAGGCTCATTAACAGGTATTAATGATTCTTGGGAATTTACACAATTTGATCTTTCTGGTTACGCTTGGGCAAACGATCAAGTAAATGCTGGGCTTCAAGTTAAAATGGATATTGATGCTAATAGTGAAGGCTGGCTTGTCACCTTAGCAAAATCTGTGTTAATTGTTGATGATGGCCAAGGCGGTAATACTGGCGGCTGTAATCCAACACCGGGTGTACCTTGTACGCAAGTACCGGAACCAGGCACTTTTATTATCTTTGCATTAGGTTTAGTTGGCTTAGCAGCAAGAACTAAGCTTTCAGTGAAAAAGTAGCTAACATAGTATATATTCGAAGGTCGCTAATGCGGCCTTTTTTGTTGCCGTAATTTCCACAAACGGCAATTATTGCCCTTTTAAATGAAATTCATATAAGTCAATTAATCGCTTTCCCTTATAAAACAGCATATACAAAGTAAAGTTTTATGGCTTGCTTTATGCATGCACTTTACCGAGTAAATACATGACACTTATGACTGACGAATTAATACGTAAGGACACGAAACATGCTTATCAACAACAATTACGCCGACATAGTTACCTTTGCAAGGCAAAGCGGGGCAACATTTGTAGATTTATCAAAACCAATTAATACGCCAGTATCACAAGATACCGTTACACTCTCAAAAGAAGCACAAGATAAATTAGCAGGACAAGAAACAACTAATGTTGCTAACACCTACGACAAACCAAGCAAATCTTCGTCAAGACCAGAAGCACTAGGTACCTCAGAAGATTCATTGTCACCTAAATCTCAACGTTTCAATGAAATGATGCAAAGCATTTTGGATAAAAGATTGGGTATTGATCGTGAGAAACTCGAAGAAATTGAAGCCATGATGAAAGAAATAGCAAATAACGAAAATCTTAGTCCAGAACAAAAACAAAAAGCGCTTGAAGAGTTAGAAAAAATGAAAGAGAAAATCATTGAAGAAAGCCTTGCACAAAAAGAACTTGCTAAACGTAGCTTTCATCAAGATGAAAAGTTAACAAGCTAAGATATAGGCGCTCATATCGCATCTTACCCTTTTGGTTAACGTCGCATTCCCTGCATCTATTTTTCATAAAATAATGATATAACTTGTTATCGCAAGCAACATGAAAACAAAGCCAACAAGCAATTATATTTTACGAATATTACACATAAACATAAAAGCTAGTATGCATCGGCTTCAATAAAAATAGGATCTGCCACCGCTTTAAAGGTACTGGGTTTATCAATTTTTACTGCAGATAAATCTTGTCTAATCGCGGGTTTAAGTAAGTGTGTAAACGCTTGTACGTCTTGATAGTTAGGATCTAACCATGCATCAAGTGTTATTGTATCTTGCGGTAACATCAGTGGGCTTGCTTTTGTATGAATCCGTTTAAGTTTTTCGTGAGCGGGTAATGTAATAATACTGCAGCCAATAGTCACTTCCCCTGTTTCTTTACACACATACTCTTTATACAAACCACCAAATGCGATAGCACCATTAACCGCGGTCATATCATAATAATGTTGAGGTACTTTTCTACTTCCTTGTTGTATAAATTCTGTTTCACCGAAGCCTTTAGCAACAATAATACAACGAGACTGTCTAAATGGTTGATAACCGGCTGTTCTAGGTACATTCAACTTATCATAACGTGTATTAAAGCTAGTATATCTAGAAGGTTTAAAGCCATTGTTTGATGGTTCTAGTAACAGCCACCATAGCGCTTGTTTCATATAACGTTGTGCCTGTTGTTGAACAATAACTTGCACAGGGCTCGCCGCGCGTACAAAGCGCTTGGGTTGCACAGGAGATAAATTTAAATCAACACCTAATTGTTTTATCAACGCCAAAACAAACTGATCATCTGTAATATTTAATCGACCACACATTACGCCTCCAAAAGCAAGTAAGGATAAAAATACTAAGTAATTTTTTAATAATAAATTCAATTACTTTCATAAAGAAAAACGAATTGTCTTAAAATTTATCAAATTTGTGCTAGAAAATCGCCACCTTTCATTTATACTGTATATAAATACAGGTATTATTATGAATGAATTAATTGAATTACTCCAACATCAGCATTTGGTTTGGCAAGGTTCAATCAAAACGCCAGCACAAAAAAAACAATCAACAGGCTTTGAAGAATTGGATCAACACCTTGATGGTGGTTTCTTACAAGGTGTTACTGAAATAAGGAGCATGGAAGGCATTGGCGAACTGCGATTACTATTACCAACACTTAAATATGCAATTGAAGAACAACGATTAGTCGTGTTTATTGCCCCTCGTGGGTTAATTAGTCCGCAAATGTTGGTAACTCAAGGTTTTGATCTCCAGAACTTTTTACTCGTATATCCAGATAAACACCAAGACGCTTTGTGGACTGCAGAGCAATGCCTTCGTAGTGGCGTTTGTCATAGTGTAGTGATGTGGTTCGATAAATCATTAGCAATGCACCAAATAAAACGCTTACAAATTGCTAGCGAAGCTGGCAATAGTCATCAGTTTATTTTGCGTACCAACAAACAAGAATCTTTGTCATTACCCGTAGAGTTAAGTCTATCTTTAAAACCTCACCCTCAAGGTTTAATAGCTTGTATAAACAAGCGTAAAGGTGGCTGGCCTTCGGATAAGTTTATTATCAACATGGAAAAGTACTGGCCAATGCTAACGCTACAGCCATTACCAAATAATTTAGTACCATTTCCCAAGGTAAAGGTGAGTTAATATGACTTTATGGCTTTATCTTTATTTTCCTACACTACAGTTAGATGCAATGTACTTACACAAAGAAAAACCAGCTTTGCCATTAAGTATTATCGATGAGAATAAAAATGAAATTGTTCAGCTAAATTCATCAGCTCGTACAGAGGGGCTACAAGTGGGTATGGGTTTAGGCACCGCATCTTCACTGTGTAGTCGATTACACGTTAAATCCTACGATCAAACGTTAGAGAAGCGAACCTTAACACGTATCGCAAAATGGCTGTATTCAGTGACAGCAGATATTGCATTATGCCCACCAAAAGGCTTGCTCCTTCGAGTCAATAATATGTTGACCTTACATCAAAACTTAGACTGTTACTGGCAAACGCTATCTCAACACTTAAATCGACTCCCCTTTAATTATTGCTATGCCACTGGTTACTCACCGCACATGGCAAAAATCTTAGCAAAGCAGCAGATAAATCATATTACTGATGACAAAGCGTGGCTACTAAAACAAATAAAAAAACAGCCTTTATCAAGTTCAGATCTAGCTACTAACACACGAATGAGATTACAAAAGGTTGGAGTAACGCACTTCTCTCACTTATTAGCACTTCCACTCAGTTCACTCGCTAAGCGCTTTGATGTTGAGGTGGTTAATTATGTTGCCCAACTAAAAGGTAATACTCAGCATCAGGTACATTTTTATATTCCTCCCGAAAGCTTCGAACAATATTTAGAACTCTATTACGAAGTATCAAGTAGTAACCGATTAGAAAAACCGATATTAAAACTCTACCGCCTACTCGAACGTTATTTGACATTAAAGGATAAATTGGCCACTGAAATTGAACTGTTACTTCAGCAACGAGACGCCGAAGAATTAACGTTATGTATATCAGCAATTCAAGGAGAGTATAAAGCAGACAAGTGGTTACAATTAACGAAACTGAGTCTTGAGTCTTCAATACTATCAGCACCTGTTATTGGTTTAACCGTCAAAACAAAGCGCACGATCAGTAAATATGCACAAGGTACAGACCTTTTTTATGGTCCTCAAGGTAAGTACACTTCAAAAGAACTCATAGCAATGCTCATTGCTAAATTAGGTCAACATAGCGTAAAAGGTATTAACCTCGAAGAAGATTATAGGCCCGAAATAGCCAATCAGCTTTGCTCTCCTTTACAGAAACAGTTAACCACTAAGAGTACTGATATTAATATCAAACAGACATTACGACCTAGCATACTATTACCTTCTCCTTTGCCACTAAGAGAGCAAGTAACCTTGCTTCCCTACCCTGAACGCATCGTTACTGGTTGGTGGGATGAGTACCAAGTAGCAAGAGATTACTTCATTGCCCGAACAACACAAGGAAAATGGCTATGGCTATACAAGGATAAAAATAAGCGTTGGTTTGTTCATGGAGTATTTAGTTAATGGCTTATAGTGAACTGTTTTGTCAAAGTAACTTCTCCTTTTTACAAGGCGCTTCTCATCCAGAAGAACTAGTAGTACAAGCTCACTTTCTTGGCTATCAAGCCATTGCTATCACAGACGAATGTTCAGTTGCAGGTGTCGTTAGAGCGCATACTGCAATTAAAGAGCACAATTTAGCGATAAAGCTCATTGTCGGTAGTATGTTTAGGCTTGGTAAAACATTGCAAGTAGTGCTACTTTGTCCTTGTCGTAAAGCCTATGCAGAATTATGCCGCGTTATTACAAATGCACGAAGACGTGGTAATAAGGGGAAATACAACCTCCAAGAATGGGATCTTATGTCACTCAAATACTGTTTGATTATTTGGTTACCATCCGAGCACACCAGTGATCAACATTGGGGAGAATGGCTAAAAAAATACCACCACTCGCGACTATGGTTAGGCGTGCAAAGGCGACTACTTAATAATGACCGATCATATATTCAACATTGCACGACATTATCTCAGAACTTTAATTTACCGATTACAGCATGTGGTGGCGTACTTTTTCATCATGCTAACCGACAAGCTTTACAACACATATTAACAGCGATCAAAGCAAGAACAACTGTCGAGACCTTAGGGTACGAAAAGCTTTCTAATGCAGAGCGTTCACTAAGATCAATACCAAAACTTACTAAACTTTTTAATAAACAATGGCTAGATGAAACGTTGTTATTATCTGCACGTTGTCACTTTAACTTGCAAACATTATGTTATGAATACCCAACAGAGCTTGTTCCCAGCAATAAAAAACCCATGGATTATTTACGAGAACTCGTCAATCACGGCATTAAAAAGCGATTTCCTGAAGGTATCAACCAGGGCATTCAAAACACTATCGACAAAGAGTTAGCCTTAATTGAAGCGCTAAATTACCCTTACTACTTCCTCACAATTCACGATATCGTCATGTTTGCAATGCGCGAAGGTATACTCTTTCAAGGAAGAGGCTCAGCTGCAAACTCAATAGTATGTTATTGCTTAGGGATCACCTCTGTTGACCCTCGGCAAATCAACGTACTTTTTGAACGATTTATTAGTAAAGAACGAGATGAGCCCCCCGACATTGATGTTGACTTTGAACATGAACGCCGTGAAGAAGTCATTCAATACATTTATCAAAAGTATGGAAGAGAACGTACTGCCATAGCTGCTACCGTGGTCACTTACCGATTAAAAAGTGCTATCCGTGAAGTAGGCAAGGCACTCGGCATACATATTACGCAACTTGAATTTTTTATAAAAAATATCAATCGCCGTGATAGCGGGCTAGATTGGCAATCACAATTAATCGAATTAGGTTTACAACCTGACTCGCTCAAAGGACAGCAGTTCATAGAACTAGTTAACGAAATAAAAGGCTTTCCTCGTCATCTATCTCAACATGTAGGCGGTTTTGTTATTTCAGCAGGTCCTTTGTATGAATTAGTACCCGTCGAGAATGCGAGCATGGAAGAACGCACGGTTATTCAATGGGATAAAGATGACTTAGAATCGTTAGGTCTACTTAAAGTTGATGTACTTGCTTTAGGTATGCTCAGTGCAATAAGAAAATGTTTTACCTTGATTAAAAAGCATAATCAACGTGAACTCAGTATTGCTGACATTACCCGTAAGAAAGATGATCCAAACGTTTATAACATGATACAAAAAGCCGATACAGTTGGCCTATTTCAAATTGAATCTCGCGCGCAAATGAGCATGTTACCAAGGCTAAAGCCTAAAAATTATTATGACTTAGTGATTCAAATTGCCATTGTGCGTCCCGGCCCTATACAAGGAGAAATGGTACACCCTTTCTTAAAAAGACGTGATGGTATTGAGCCTATCGAGTATCCATCCGAAGAAGTAAAAGCAGTATTGTCGCGCACACTAGGCGTCCCCATATTTCAAGAGCAGGTAATAAAACTTGCAATGGTTGCAGCAGGTTTCACCGGTGGGGAAGCGGATCAACTTCGCCGTGCAATGGCAAGTTGGAAAAAAAATGGGAAGTTACTGCCATTTAAAGCCAAACTTATTAATGGCATGCAAGCAAAAGGTTATGACACCGCATTTGCTGAACAAATCTTTAATCAAATTCTCGGATTTGGTGAATATGGTTTTCCTGAAAGTCATTCTGCCTCTTTCGCAGTGCTTGCTTACGTTTCAGCTTGGCTTAAATATTATTACCCTGCGCTTTTTTATACCGCGTTACTTAATAGCCTTCCTATGGGCTTTTATTCAGCTTCGCAACTTATACAAGATGCAAAGCGCCATAATATTGTTGTATTACCCGTATGTATAAACCATTCTGATTATGATCATTGTATTGTTGATTATCAACATAACAAAGCAATACGTTTAGGTTTACGCATTATAAAAGGCTTTTCTAAGCAAGCAGCAGATGTCTTACTAAAACATCGTCCTCTTAAAGGCTTTACCATGATAAATGAACTTAAAAGACTTAACATTAACCGTTACGCCATAGAGCAACTTGCAAGTGCTGATGCTTTTCATACCATGTCAGATAATCGTTATACTGCTCGTTGGCAAATTATGGATAGTGAAGGTGAAATGCCCTTATTTGCTAATCAAACGCCTTCTACACAAGAAACATTTAATTTTGTACCTGATGAACTAGCCTCCTTAAAGGAAGATTACGCATCAATCGGGTTAACGTTAAATAAGCATCCGATCACGCTAATGGATGAAGCTGGAAAACTAAAAGCGTTCACTCGCATGGCTGAATTAACAACAAAACAACATAAAGCTCTGGTAACGGTTGCTGGCGTTGTAACAGGAAAACAAGCTCCTGGTACAGCATCGGGCGTAACTTTTATGACACTAGAAGATGATACAGGCAATATCAATGTTGTTGTGTGGTCAGCAACATCGCGTTCACAAAAGCAAGCCTACATGACAGCACGAATGCTAATGGTTAAAGGGGTACTAGAACGAGACGGTGACGTTATACACGTTATTGCTGGCAAGTTAATTGATTTAACGCATGAACTCACTCATTTGAATATAACATCAAGAGACTTTCATTAATGTATAATAAACAACAAAAACGTAGAAAACCGTATTCGATCAAGAAAACAGGTATAAAAGACGAGTATATTGATCGGCAAATTACGGCAATACACAAAGTAATTGCTGATAAATTACTGGCAAATTTGTCTCTTGCGGAACAAGTAAAAAGCCGATTAGAAACCCAAAGAAATGAAGGAAAGATTAGCTATGGGCACTTTATAAACTGGTACAGCATACTAGAGCTCATTGATCAGCCGAGTGTATTTATTCAAGCAATGACAGAAGATACACCAAAAATGAGAAAACTTCGCCGACGAACCCCCTTTGTAGGTATACTAAACGAAGAAGAAAGACAGACGGCAATAAATCGAGATGCAATTGGCGAGATTAACTCGATAGATATATTGTTTTAATTGAACAAGCACGCGCAGGTAGCCCTAACTAAGATAAATTGTTATAAAGCACATACTCTTTATCAGCGAATGAACATCTCTTTATGATCCTCAATTTTTCAGAATATTCCGCAAGTCAGCGTTATCACTTAATGACACAAACCATTATTCCACGGCCAATTGCTTGGGCATTAACCGCCTCACATTTAGGCACAGAAAAACAAATACTTAACCTAGCCCCTTTTTCATATTTTACCGCTATAAGTAGTGATCCTGCATTGTTAATGCTATCCGTAGGCAAAAAGCCAACAAGCGAAACAAAAGATACATTAACAAATGTATTAGAAAACAAAAAAATGGTTATACACATCGCTAACCAAGATCAAGCAGATCTCGTGACTCAAACGGCAGCAACCTTACCTCATGATGAATCAGAGCTCAGTATGATCGCTCAAAATGAACTTAATACAGTGCCCTTTGAACACTTTTGCTTACCAAGGTTATCTCAATGCGATATCGCTTATGGCTGTGAACTCTATGAAGTAAAAGAAATAGGAAATGCACCGCAAACGTTAATATTTGTTGAAGTAAAAACATTATATGTCAATAAAAATAAAGTAACCCAAGACAATGGACGAATAAAAATTTGTGCTGAAAGTATATCCCCTTTAGCACGTTTAGGTGCAAATGAATATGCTGGGATCACCAAACCGTTTACTAAAAATCGACCTGCTTAACTCATCACGAGGGCGCACGATGCGCCCTCGTGATAAACAAACTCGTCCTTAAGACTCATTAGCACGCTTGTTTGTAACCACGCACAACTTCAAAAATATGTTTAAACGAAGCTTCACTGCTTATTTCGAGCGGTAAACGTAATTTTCTAGCGATATCGCTGGAAGAAATAACGCCTCGAATATGGTGATGTTCGCGATCAATAACCAAACAATGGCGTAAACCGTTATCTTTCAACGCTTGTATAACGTCACTAACTTTGGATTGACGCAATTCTTGATAATCAAAAGCACGCAAGTCACGGCAAGGTACCATTAAATCACTCACAAGCACGTCGTTTCGCGTAACACCTTTGGCAATTTCACTCACAAGGCGACGTTCTGTCAGTTCATTAGCGCTGATCACGCCTAATACGTCGCCTAATTCCGAAACAACAATTTTCATTCTTACATGTTCTTGCATCATCATTTCAAGTGCCATTGCGGCAGTTGTGTCAGCGTCAATAACCAACGCTTTAGCACGCTTAAAGTCTGTAAATATCTTAGATGCAGGAGACTCTAATGTAGTGTGTGAAAAATTTTCTGGTGAAATAATATGATCGACTTCTTCGATATCAAATAAATGTAATGCTTTCATAGCAACCTCTACTGAAAAAAATGTATAAACGTATTGTTAAACTACATTTCTACAGGAGGAGCTCTGGGTTGTATTGAAATTGGGGATGTTTTAAAAGGGCTAATTTGTTTAGCCGATTGCGCACAGTAAAATTGCTTGGTACAAGTTTGACTGTTATAGGTACTTGCTAATGCCTTTTGATCATCTAAATCTACTTCATCACTGCCAATATCTAAAACATAGGCTGCAATATTATATTGAGCATTTTCATCAATATAACGCTCCTCAGCAAACAATGTCACTGAAGTAATAAAGATGATAATTGCAAGCAATGCTTTATACATTTATATGTTCTTAAATTAATACCTATAAGTAAGTTATAAGGACGATATGCTCAACTTTCAAGCAAACATTAAATAAAAATAACAGCCTGGTAAAATTTAACAACAGCTAAATCACTACTCGTGAGCTAGCTTTTTTTCAGCCTGTTCAATTAACCTTTTTAACTCACCGTTTTCTTGTAGTCGCTTGATTTCATTATCAACAAGCTCAACCAGCCCCTTGTGGCGTTTATGGATATAGTGATACAGAGGTTTTACAGCAAGCGGCTCATCAAGGGGGATGATATCTTTATAACCCATTTTTTCTGCGTTCAATACACCGTCAATGGTGTTGGTAATTGCAATATCTACAACGCCATTATTCAGCAACATAAACATGTTTTTCGTACTATTGGTATTCGAAACTTTATGTAAACCTTTGGTAATATTGTTCGTGTGCTTAACACCTCTTACCTTTGCAATACGATAATTAATTAAGTCCTCGACTTGATTAATCGATACCTTACTGTTTCTTAAAATAAAGGGCATTGTTTCGAGATAATAATATGGTGTAGGTACGCGAATAACGTTAGGGTTTTCTTCTCCATACGACCAAATCCGCATTATTTCGCCATCTTTAATACCCGCGTTGGCAAGGTATTGTGCTCTTTCTGCTGGTAAAGGGGTGACAATAATATCGATTCCTAAGTTTCGATATATAACGGGTAAGATGAGTCGTCCTAACTCCTGCTCAATCAGATTCTCTATTGATGCAAACTTATAACAACGAGTTTTATCAACCTGATCTACAGATAAAGCTTCTGTGCTAATTAACCACAGCACAATTAACAACAATCTCATAGATAAAAAGCAATTTTTGACGATCTTTTAATTATACACTAAAACGAGAAGAAAATCGTGCAGGCATAAATAGTAAAAATACAAACCTAACAGCATTTACTTATTTCGACAGTAACGATTAAAAAAATATTATTTTTCAATTTTGATTCGCTCCCCAAATTTACATAACTAACTATAAACTATCTAAAAGATATAAATACATTAGGTGACAAAGTAATGGGTTAGCGTTTCTTGTTCGCTTTTTTTTACTTTTCTACTATTTTTAACCAACGAACCTAATAAACGTTCAAGCATTACTACAATGTAAAACAAAAATATAAAAAGGTAAGAACAATGACAATAGCCCTCACAAAAATAGTATGTGCAACAAGTTTACTCTCTGTAAGCATGACCACAGTATTAGCAGCAGACGATTACAGCGACCACAGAGTCGTACTTTCATACGCTGAATTTATTAATCACCCAGATAGTGATGAAGCAGGTGGTATTACTGTTTATCAAAAAGACAATGGTAATGGCCAATTAGCGGCTGATTTTGTATTCAATGATCCAAGACGCGCCTCATTTAACGGTGGTGAAGCTGGAGTCAACTTTGCAGTCGATTACACATCAGTTAGTGTAGATCCAGATTTAACAAATCAAGCACATTGGATGAGCGAATCCGTTTATACATGGACAAACCTTAATTGTTCTGGCGCCAATATTAGCGAAACATCGCATAATGGCAATAAAGGTATCGTAGAACGTTATTTCAATACAGGCGTGATTAACAGTGATTGGGGGGCAGATCTTACACAAGTTGGTTTTCGATCTGCTGCTGATTTTAGCTACTTTTTAGCAAACCCTAATGTTCTTGGTGTCACCTTTACACTGACTTGGGTAGATGGAGAAGGAAATCCGACCGATATTGACAATAACGGTAAAACAGATGTCGCATTTAGAGAGATTTACTATAACGATGAATATACATGGTCTGACAGCGATACTGCTGTGCCTGGCACTATAGATTTTCCAACCGTTGCAATACATGAAGTCGGCCATGGGATCAGCGCCGCCCATTTCGGTATGATTGCCGTTAAAAACGGGGCTTTATTTGCAAAACCTCGAGCAATAATGAATGCAATCTATGGTGGCATGTTACGAGACTTAACGGGCAGAGACAAAGGTTCGCATTGCAGTAATTGGGCGCAATGGCCGAATAACTAACAATATCTCATTTACAACGATTAACAACTTATCATCTGCTTTAAAGCGCAATAATTGAAAATTCAATTATTGCGCTTTTTATTTATATGCTTATGTTACGAATAAATAATAATTACGCTATCGACAATGGCAGCCTTAGCACAAACTTGGCGCCGTCGTCTGAAGGTTCACAGGTTAATTTACCTTGTAACAGTTGCGTTACAGAACTGTAGGCAATATTAAGCCCCAGCCCTAAAGAATTACTCATATTTTTTGTTGTAAAAAATGGGTTAAAAATTTTATTGCGATCTGCGTCACTGATACCTACACCGTTATCTTGATAAATAATTTCAACTGAGTCTGGCAATAAATGAACGTTAAAAGAACAATGAAGTGTCGGGTTATTTTTTTGCTGATGTTCTACGCTATTTTTTAATAACTGCTCTATCACTTCAATTAGTACATCGGGATAAGTCTGTACAGTAACATCGCCCCCTTCAACTACTATAGTAATAGGACATTCAAAAAATTGTCCCATTATTTTAGTCTTTTCATTTAGAAATGGTTTTAGTGTTACACTACTTGATTTTACATCCTTTAACTCGGCCGATATCAGTTTAAATTGTTGAATTAATTGTGTTGCTTTATCACTACTTGATTCAGATAACGCAAGAGAATTTTTAGCATTACTGATAAACTCTTTTAAAGCATTTAAATTTAACGACTTTTCATTGAGCTTATCGTCAAGCAACATTAAGCGTTCTTTCAATACTGAATTGGCGGTAACTATGATACCAAGCGGTGTATTTAACTGATGAGCCATACCTGAAACTAATGTTGTAATGGCCGATACCTTGCCAGATTCAATCAACTCCGATTGTGTTCTTTTTAATTGTTCTACCGTTGTCGAAAGTGTTTTATTTTTACGTGTAAGAAAACGCATAAAGACATAAATAATAACAATTATGAGCGTCGAAAAAGTTATTACTAAATATAATTGATAAGCTGTTGCTTTCGCCTGCTGATTGGCAACGATATTTTGCTTTCTAAGCTGCTCATTTTGAAGCTCTTTCGCCGTTAAATCTATTTTAGCAATGTAATGCATTAACGCTTGGTTAGATTGTCGGTGCATAAATGCTTCTTTATTTTTAATGTAGGCATCAGCCATTATTGCCGCCTGTTTGAAGTTCTCAGCTTCAAAGTAGTGTGACTTTAACAATAAATAAGCTTTAGATAGGATTTGATAATTATCAAATTGCTCAGCAATTTTTATCGTAGACAATGTTAACTGCTTTGCCTCTTCAGAATTTTCAAGCTTAAAGAGTGTATCTGCTAGTGTAATTTTAGGCGCTAACGCTTCAATAACACGATCATATTCTACAAAAATTTTTATTGTCTGTTGTAAATGCACTACCGCTGCAGATAGTTGATTAGACAGCAACGCTAACTTGGCTAAATTGTAATATGACCATGCAGCATTTAATCTCTCATCGTTATCTTCGCGCATATTAAGGGATTTACGAAAATACGCTTCTGCACTATCGGTATTACCTATCCCTAATTCAACTTCACCAAGGTTATTATACGCTGTCGACATATAACTTTGGTTATCATGTGCTTGTGCGAATGCTAAAAAATGTTCAATATAGGGTCTAGCTGCTTCAAATTTTCCTAGTCTAATTAACACATGACCAATATTGTTATTCATACGAGCAATCATATTAGGGTTATCTGCTTTTGATGCAACTTTTAACCCTGCACTATAGGTTTCAAGTGACAAATCAAAGTTTTCAAGCTTTTCCAACATACCCGCTAAATAACTATAGTAATAAGATGTCAACATCGGTTCATCTAGTTGATCCGCGAGTGACTTACAGATTGCTAGCTCAGTGAATGCTTGTTCAAATTCAGAAGCTGCAATGAGAAAAAAAACCGTCGTATAACGTAATCTTAATGTTTGACGTAAAGTAAGCGATTGGCTGTATCTCGCGAGATAATATTTAGTTCTTTTTACGGCTTCTAAGGGGCTTTGGGAATAATTATCGAGAATATCACTACGTAATGCTTTGTACTCTTCTTCGGATAGCGGATCAGAAGTGCTAGCAAAGACAAAAGTAGAAATATGCAGAAATAAACACATGTAGATTGTCCATTTCATTACAGTCTCACTTATATTCAATCATCATAAAAGGCAAACCTAGCGAATTTTAACATAATCACCTTTAATATAGTACACATGTGCAATATAAACGACTTTCAATCACACCAAATAAAAAAGGAGCACTAAAGCATGCTCCTCCTTACTAATAAACCTATAGCTTAATATACTACGGTAACCTCCGAAGAGCATTGGCTTGTATCTTGCTCACACACTTGATAACGGTATGTCGCAGATCCTTTATTTCCGGTTTTATCTTCAAAGCTACCATTGTTTTCAACCACGGTTAGTAAATTACCATTGCGATAAATATCAACAAGCGTTGATGGTGCATTGCTCCAACTAAGTAAAGGAACATGTTGACCTTTTTGCTTATTGGCGCTTACTGATAGTGCGATACCATTGCTGTTCTCAGCAATAACAATTGTTGTAACGACGGCGCTTGAACTGCCTTCACTATCACTAACGCGTGCAGTAATTTGATGTGTATCAGCTGTCAGATCATCGACTATCAAGTTACTACCTTGACCTAAAGCTCCGTCTATACTAGAGGACCATTGAATGTTTGAAGAAAGATCACCATCCTTACCATCATTAGCTTGAGCAATAAAATTAACTGCCTCTCCTACATAGAAGACGTCATTATCACTTGGTGAGGTTATTGATATATCAGGAGGAGTATTAACCGCATCACCATTGGTGATCACAGCAATATATTTAACAGAAACACTATCTATACTACCATAACCTGTTGTTTTATCTGTGTCTGTTACGCGTAAAGTCAACTCGCCGACAGTATCAGCAGGTAGATTGGCAACAAATGTATTCATGCCCGTACCCTGATACAAAATACCTAGCTGTTGATAAGCACTATTATTTACTGAATATTCAAAGATAAAATTATCATTTTCGCTATTCTCAGTGGCTTGTGCTACGACATTTAGCATGACAGAGTTACCTGCTACTATATCACTAACCGTCCACATATGGTTAAGTTCGCTTATTCTGCGTGAAGGTTTACCGCCTTGGTGTTGTTCACCAATCACTTGTTCACCGCTCATTTGATGCGTGTCAGTAATAGTTCCAGAGATAATAGAACCTTTACTATTTTGTTCACTCGTTGCTACAGCAACCGAAGCAGCAACAGGAACATCCACAACGATAGCATTTGAGTCATTCGATGCACTTTCTCCTAACGCATTATAAGCAACCACTCTATATACATAATTCCCAGACACCGTGATATTTTCAGTGTAACTAACGCTGTTACTAGCAATTGTTGCTATTTCAACAAAAACGCCAGCATCTTTAGCACGCAGTACACGATAACCTGATTCATTGTTTTCATTTGAAGCAACAGGGTCTATCCAAGATAGTGATACCTCAGTGTCGTTTGACAATGTCGCGATAAGTTGACTAGGTGTTGGTGGTTTTTCCGTTAACGTTACAGGTGCTGGTACGGTACCATTAATAAAGTATTGCCCTATAGAACCATAGTCACTATAGCCTGTTGTTGAAACATCACCATCGCCTACGCCTTTAATCGATAAAATATAACGCCCTGCAGATACAGTTGCGCTTATTTGTGCATAGGTATCATTTACAACAGTACTACTTGCTACAATATTATTTCCACTTTCATCAAATAGTACGGCATTTATATCAAGGTTCATCCCTCGCAATGACTGATCATAATAATAACTTATCCATGCAGGACTGATGACTAAATTTACATCACCCTCACCAACATCAAAACTAAATAAATCAACGTCATTTCTATGCTCAATAATTCCCTTATTAGCCATTACAGCATTACTTGGATCACTAACAGGATTTGTAGCAATGACGTCTGTACTATTTGTCACAATTAACGGAGTAGCGAAGGTCGCGTTATTGTTTTCATGATCATCAAGCCGGTAAGACAAACGGTCAGCAATTAATTGTAAATCATCCTGGAGCTGTGAAGCCCCTTGATACTCGCCTTTACTCCATTGTGTGACATTTTTATAATACCCTACTCCCATTATAGGAGCCCAAGATGTATTACCTGAACCGTGTCCACTATAATAACCTTGGCTACTCGTGCCGTCATGCGACAAACTTAAGTTATGACCAAGCTCATGTGAAGCCGCTTCTGCTATATTATGAGGACCTTTGCCCACACCGTCGGTGAACACAAGAGCTGGTTGGTAGCTTTCATAATATGAGGCCCCCCAAACACCAACATAAGCAACACCACCACATGAACAATTGTAAATTTGATTACCATTGATATCTGTTTTTGGGGTCACGAGTATAACACCAACTTGTGGACCAAATGAACTGGGTTCTTCAGTTGTTACATCAATATCAAACGGCGCAAAATCTTCAGCAATTCGTCGCCAAGTTTCTGCAATAGCATTTAATTCGTTTTGCGAGAAGTTTGCATCATTACCGTCTAAATCGTACGGGCGCATATATAAGGGATCAACACCTGTATTTGCATTCCATTGAGTTCCTGTAACCACTCTACCGTCCATATCTAGGTAAACAACTCTAGATGCGCCAGGTTTTGAATGTAACGTAAAAGTTTGAATTTCAGAAAGCTCATCAAGAACAGGAGAACTAAAAGACTCGGCAGGATCTGTTGCTATAGGATCCTCATAAAAAATACCACCACGCATATCGGCACGTAATGTAGCAACGTCTTGAGAAGTAAAATCAAACTGGTGTAGCCAGTTAACAGCTCTTTTCTTTGCTGGCTCGGGCAATTGTTTTAGTTGTTGTTTTAATAATCCAGGTGGCAGCTCATCCAATGCAAAAGGCTTGCTTTTACCAAATGATTTTTCATTAGCGGCTAGCGTCGAGTTAACAATACTCAATGAAGCCCAAGATAGGATTAATATCCCTAGTACTTTATTAAATTTTTGCATGGTACACCTTATCTATGCATTGCTATTAAAAGCATATAGACACCAGCAATCAACTCAACGACAAATTGAGTCTCCAGTTTGATATTTCGCTAATTGATCTCACCCTGAACAAGCTAGTGTTTAACAGCGAATATATTCACTATAGGTGATAACCCTATACTGTCAATGAAGTATTAGCTAATACCCCGCTGGTATGAGGTTAAACCATCTTTACTAATCAGCGTCTATAACGTTTAACAAACTAAATTCAATATCACTTTCTTGAATAAGTAAAAAGCAGTCAAATACTACCTTTTAATAACTTTTCACTTAAGTATTTATAATAAAGGCCGATAATGAGATCAGGCCAATTAATCCTATCAATCATTATGCAAATTTCGACGTCGACATATTTACAAGGCAATTTGAACCTAGACACCGTACGAAATATTAAAAGCAAAAACACTGAACAGGTGTCAGCGAAAGCTGAAGTGCCCAACGCTAAAGTATCAATTTCAGACAACGCCCTTGAAAAGTTAGCACAAGAACAACAAGCGCTTGGTAAAAAATTAGGTGAACAATTAACTTCTACTGCGTCAGAATCTTCGGAAGATAAAGCTGTTTCTGATGAGAGTGAATTAGAAAAAATCGATAAACTTATCGAAAAAATCAAAGAACAAATAGAGCAAAAGCAACGTGAAATTAACGCGTTAAATAATGACAAATCAGAACAGGCAGAAGAACAACGTAAATTATTGTCATCTGAACTAACCGCATTAAACGGTACGTTAATTAGCTTAATTGGTAAAAAACTTGAATTGCTTGAACAAGAATAAAGATTAACCTTTTACTTTAGAACACTAAGCGTTTGTTTAAATAAGCTAACGTTAATTTCAACGCTATATACTAAAGTTGAATGGAAAACTGCCCCCACTCTCTCGTAAGCTGCTTGTAACTTATACATTATGGTGACTTATGTTTAAAGATGGATCTCAAATAACAAAAATAATACTAAACAGTGGCATTGTTTGTTTATGCTACTTCTTCTTAACAAGTGTTTTCAATAATACCTATTTCAACATAATCACGCTCTTTATCTTGATTTCTATATCGCTATATCTGCTGATGAACAAGATAGACACGCAAACAAAAGACAATACAAACACGAATAACGATACTGTTGCACCCGAAATCAGTGCTGCTGGCAGAGATATTGACAACTTATCAAGTAAACTTGCAATCAACTCTGCGGAAATCAGCTTCTTCTTAGCGCAATTGTCAAACGCAATTGAACATTCAAGTGATGATGTAAACCGTCTTGCCACCGCCGCAGAACAATTGTCTTCAAATACAAACCAAATTAATGAAAACGCCACCCGTGCTTCAGAACAAGCAACAGAGGCACAACAAGCTACACATGAGGGGGCATTGCAATTACAAAATAACGTGTCAACACTAGAAGACTTAAACAGTGGTATCAATGACGCATCGATAAAAATGCAAACACTTTCAAATAAAGCATCTGCGATTCAAGATATTACAAATGTAATTGATGGTATTTCTGCACAAACAAATTTACTCGCACTTAATGCCGCCATTGAGGCCGCGCGGGCAGGTGAACAGGGTCGAGGGTTTGCAGTTGTTGCAGATGAAGTAAGGGCGCTGGCATCAAAAACTGCAGAAGCAACAAGTAAAATAGGAACAATGCTTTCAGAAATAAGTTCAGAATCTGTTAGTACCTCTGAGGCGATGGAAAATATTGTTGCCAAAACCAACCACATTGTAACAAGCATGGGAGATTTATCTTTGTCTCTACAACAGGTTAACAAACTAATTTCCGATACCTCAGACGCGAATGAACATATTAGCCTTGCACTAAAAGAACATGATGCAACGACTGCAGAAGTGTCTAATGCCATTGCCAATTTACATACGTTTTTGGTTGACAAAAGCACGCAAACACAAAGCATTTCTGAGAAAGCTGACCATTTATCTTCAACGACTGAGGCTATTTTTGTGGCGTTATCGGCCTTTGAAACACATTCATTAATAGAGAACATAGCGAAAATTGCAGTTACAGCAGCACAAGAAGTCGGTGAACTCTTTGAACAAAGCATATTGCAGGGTAAGATCAGTTCACAGCAACTTTTTGATTATTCATATCGTGAAATAGCGGATACAAACCCGCAAAAATACCACACAGCGTTTGATCAATTTACAGATACTGCATTACCCGCAATTCAAGAACCGTTATTAAACCAACATGCAGAAATTATTTACGCCGGTGCCGTTGATATCAATGGTTACTTTCCAACACACAACAAATGTTTTTCACAACCTCTAACCGGTAATTACGACCACGACATTATGCACAACAGAACTAAGCGCATATTTAATGATCCAACGGGCATTCGTTGCGGTCAACATACGTCAAAATTTTTAATGCAAACCTATAAACGTGATACTGGAGAAGTCATGCATGATGTATCAGCCCCCATCATGGTAAATGGCCAACATTGGGGAGGGTTTCGAATAGGCTTTAAAGCTTAATTCACCTTCCCATAAAAAATAATTAAAATTTTTAAACCTTTTGAGTATTTGATACAACTAACTATAGAAAGCTCAAAAAGGGACATACCAATGAAAACAATAAAAAAATTATCGGTAGCAATTGCTGCTAGCTTAATAACTACCGCATCATTTGCCAATTGGCATTCAGACTTAACGTTACAAGAGACTAAAACATTAAGCTTAAATGGCGCATCTTTGAGTGAAATGCACTTAGATGTGGGTTCAGGTTCACTACTTATGACCGGAAGTAACACTAACGACATTAATGTTATCGCTCATATCTATCAAGAAGAAGCGCATAGTGAATACCTATTGTCACTGAGTGAACGTGGTGACAAAGCTGTTTTGAAAGCCGAAAATCAACATAATGACGAAAACACTCGAATTGACTTAGAAGTACAATTGCCAAGTCGTTTTAACGTCAATATTGAAGATGGTTCTGGTTCAATAACGCTGAAAAATGTAAAAAGCGCAGATATTAAAGATGGCTCAGGCAGTCTTACTGTTAGTAAAGTTGCTGGCAATTTAACCATAGTCGATGGTTCAGGCTCAATCACAGTTGAAGACATACAAGGATTATTAAACATCGACGATGGCTCTGGCTCTATTAGTGTTGAATCAGTTCAAGGTTCCGTCAATATTGAAGATGGTTCTGGCAGTATCAATATAATTAATGTTGATAGAGGCGTCACTATTTCTGACGGTTCAGGCAGTATCACCGTTAATAATGCCGAAAGCTTCACCTTGCTTGATGACGGCTCTGGCTCCGTCAATATCAGCAATGTTAAAGGAAATGTGAATATGAACGGTAATCATCGTTTAAAGTAGACACTTGTTCACTTTCACCCAAAAGAATTAGCAGTAAAGATATAAATACACGCGAGGTTCAACTATACTTCGCGCAATTATGTCTTTTTACTGCTTTTTACCATGGACAATGAAAACCCTTATTTAACTAACCCTTTACACGGTACAAGCTTATCAACGGTACTTAATGAAATTGTTGATCATTATGGCTTTCCTCTGCTTTATGCGTATTTGAATATTAACTGTTTCAATAAAAACCCCAGTATTGCCGCAAGCATGAAGTTTTTGAAAAAAACACAATGGGCAAGAGAAAAAGTAGAATCATTTTATCTTTATCAATATAAAAGCTTACCAAAAGCGAGTGACAGTGAATTTGAAAAGCCCCCTAGAGAGCGCATAATTCCTCAAGGTTTAACACCTCGACCACCAAAAGAACTAAGTTTCGAAGACGCGGAGAAATTGCGTCTTAAACGTGCTGAAAAATCTCGTAATCATGGCGCCAAACGTAATAATGGCAAAGCTAATCCTTGGGGAAATTTTAGTTAGCTAGTTTATATTTTACTATGGTAAAATGCGCTGTAATGGAGGTTTACTCCAAAAGCTAATGACCTTAAGGCTCACCGAATGAAAAAAACATTTTCACTACACCATGAAAAAATTAAAAAACCTCGCCTCGTAGATGCAATTAAACATGAAGTAAAAAAATACCTGAGAAGAGAAAGAAATAAACAACTACCAACAGGCGCAGATTATTGGGATTTCGACTGTAAATATGGCTCTGCAGCAGAATATGCAGAAGTTGTGCATGTCTCTCAATTAAATAAATCTATTGATCACGCAGTCAGTGAAGAGCTTGATAACTTTTATTTAGAAATTATCGCCAAACCAGGCTATAGAACAACTAAAAGTAACAACGAAGAAATAGAAGAGTAGTCGCTAGCAATAATATCGAGGTTGATTAGCACTTTTTTGTTGCTAATCAACACCTATACAAGCAGTTCTTACATTTACACCTTACTTTGCAAAAAAATGTTGATAATACTTACTGTTGTGCATTATTTGTATTTGTTCATCCGATAGTTGGTAATCACGCTTAAAATCGCGATATAAGCTTCCATACCATTTGTTATTGGCTTTGTTTTCCCGTTTAAGTGAAACAGGTTTTCCAACAAACGTAGTCAGCAATTGTTCTTGCTCTGGCAGTTTATCCATCTGTAAGCATAAAATATCAAAATGTTCAGTTTCAATACGGCTTACCCCCGCATGTTTATCAAACTTATACGCGTAAATGTCAATCCCCGTCATTTCTTTAAATTCGCGGTCAAACCAAGTCAGCGGATATTGATGGTCAAATTCTTGATTAAAAACGTTCGTTAACAAATTAGCAGACTGGCTTCGTGTTGGAAGCGCAGTTGTACGAGTCCCCAAACAATTGGTATGCGCAGCAAATAAATATGCATCAAGATCATGAAAAAACATTGAGATGTTACGTTGCAGAGGTGCTCGCACTAGCGTAATAATTTTGGTTTTTTTACGTTTTCTGAATACTCTACGCACTAAATAACTAATAAGCTCTTGTTCTAGCCTAAAATAAAAATAACGAAAGCCAAATTTTGCCTGTCCCTTTAAACGCGGCAAACACGTAGTATTTTTACTATAAAACGCATGTATATGCAGTGAATTACTGATGGCACTTTCTAATGCCGTAGAGCCAACCTTTCCCATTTGATAAACAAAAATAGTGTCTTCATTTTTAAACTTATCAATAAACGCTTTCTTACCTTTAATTCGATTAATTACGTTCTTCAACATCCTCATATCCGTATGTTGTTAATAAACAATTAATTAAACTAAATGATGTTATTACCTCTCGAAACATATTTAGCAGACCTTGATTGAAATATAGACTAATACAGACACTTAAAGCAATAAACTAAAAATCAGATGATGAACCTTCAGTTAAGCGCTATATACTTACTGGTAGTCTACTCAACATAGAGAAGACCACCCTCAATGCTATTTTTGAATCGTTTGAAAACTGCCATAAGTTAACAAACGCATTATCCATTCAAATGGACCAAACTTAAAGCGGTTCATCCAGTATGTTGAAAACACTAATTGGAATATCCAGACAACAACAACGACAGCAATCTGCTCAATTCGCTCGAGCGACCCGTATAACCCTAACCCCCAACCGTAAAAAATAAAACAGCAAATAAGGGTATGTAATAAATAGTTCGTTAATGCCATCTTACCAACATTCGCAACATTACGAGTAAAACCCGTGAACACATTCATACGCGAAAAAGCCATTAATAAAGACATGTAACTCAGTGCCATGAGAATGCTAGCCCAATAATTATACTGAACCCCAAAAAACATTAATTCAACTGCCCATTGTTGAGCAAAGTTTTGCTCAACTTCTACAACAATTGCTATAACGGAAATAAGCAAACTTATAACACCAAAAGTTACTAATGATTTCGTTGAAAACCGCTTACCAAAGAAATCCATCTTATAAAGCGCCATACCAACTAACATCAAACCAAGTATTCTAGGAATATAAAAAATAATATTGGTATGCATTTTACTCGCCATCAAATGGCGCGTTTCCATTTGCCCTAACCAAGACGCACGATTATTGGCTAAATCTTGTGCGATCTGTTCTGCGTTGGGTGACCAAATAGCATTAATCATTTCAAGTTCAGAAGCTTCCCAGTGTGGTAATGACATACCAACCAACCACATGAGCAAAGCACTTATCGCAACCCAAAAAAAGCCTTGAAGAACGAGCGATTTCACCGTTAAGTTGCGCGCTAAATAGGCCAAAACACCCGCGATAGCATATGGAAATAGAATGTCGCCAAACCACAATAAATAAGCATGGGCTATACCGACGATGGCTAAAATAAACATTCTTTTGTAATGAATTTTTGTCGCATTACCGCCCTTCTTTGCAATGTTTTCGGCCATTAGCACAATACTACAACCAAACAACAAAGAAAAAATCGTCATGAATTTTTGATTAGCAAAGATATGAGAAAAGTAGTACACGTAATAGTTAATACCGCTGAGATCTCCATATGTAGTTGGGTTACTATATGCAGAAAATATCATTGAAAAGGCTTGGATATTCATAATTAAAATACCCAATAGTGCAACACCTCGAATTAAGTCAATAGCAACGAGTCTTTCGCTTGCCTGCGTGGGAGAGTAGGATTGATACTCCATGTAGTCCTCTAGAATTTTTACAAAAAATTTACAGCGGACATCATAATGAAGTACAAAGAAAAATTCTTGATATTTCTCGTTATTTTTTTGTAAAAATTGTAATAAAATGCGCGAATACGCTTGCAAAAGGTGAATGAAATTGTGTCTAACTACGTATTAGCCTCTTATAATTTCTATGAATGATATCAACGTCATCAAGTGTTATTTTGCATCAAATCCCTTTTCGACCGACGCTTAAGAAACCTTCAGCATTTGTTCTTTCTTTAATATTGGTGTGGTATTAGCTCATTGGAATTTAACTGAAAAGCGTTAATCTGGGTAAGGAAATAACTACTCCCTATTTTCCTTTAAAAGCTATTTTTTTATTCGACAACGAGTTGGCCTAACCAACATTAAAACCGTCAGGTAATTTTACAAATGTACAATTACATTAGCGTTCAACACTAATATCCCCTTGATTATCATAAAGTTAAAAAACAGGCACGATTTTTTCATGATTGTACTTGAGTACAATAAACCAATAATAAACAACAAGGATACAAGATGAAAATATATTCACTCTTATTAGCCGCACTGTTATCGATATCATTTCACTCAACTGCAGAATTGATAGACTTTGAAATTTACGTTGATAGTGGTCCTAACGCGTATGGCTCTCCTGATTGGAGTAGTTGGTTAGATAGTGCATACAACGACATCGCAAATGGCACGTTTGTTAACATGAGAAGTAGTAGTAACGCCGCAAATGAAGGTACGCTTAACTTTGAAATGCAAGACGGTGTTGTTTACAGCTTTGATGATTTAGGTAAAAGAATGCAGTATTTTTACTGGTTACCTGGTCAAACACTTGACTCTGTAGCAGGTATGTTTGAAGTCAGTTTACTCGCAGACTGGGACGGTACTTGGTATGACATATATAATAACACGGCACCTGGCACACAAACCTGGGTTGAGCCAACTAGCTGGATCGAATTTAATGGTGGCGTAATTGGCACATCAGGTATGGCATGGTGGGGAGCATATGGTTTCAACAATGCGAGTGACCCTGCAGAAGCGCAAGCTGCATTAATGTCTGATTATGCGGCTTGGGAAGGTTCAATGGGCGACTTTCAATTTTGCGCACGTTCTGGCAATAATGAAAGCTGTCTTTTGTCTGAAATTAACCCTGCACGAGTACCAGAGCCTTCATCTATTTTACTATTTGGCCTGAGCCTTTTAGGTTTAGCTAGAGTTAGCAAGCTTAAAAAATAAGACACAATGAGTATAGTAGCTCTGGAATAACGTTTTACCTAGTCAAAAAGAATAAGATACACGGATGTATTTTATTTATTCTCTCAATCCATTTTTATCATTTCTTCAATAAGTACTAGAAAAATATTCTTTAAAAACTTATAGTTAAACTCTTTTTTATGCTAATGTGAATCGAATAACCTATGGCAAGAGTTACTGAATATGATGGTTTAAGAGGTTGGTTATTAATCATCATTGCATGTAACCACTTGTGGGGTGAGTTTGTTTCTGACTTTACTCGCGCTCCATTGGGATATGTATCTGCAGCCGAAGCATTTGTTTTCTTATCAGGCTATGTTGCTTATTTTGTTTATCGAAAACTGCATTTAACGCCAATTAAGCAGGCAAAGAAAATACTTTTTCGAACGTTAACAATCTATCTTTTTCATATCTGTGCTATCACAATCACCTTTACATTAATCTTCTTTTTTCCATTTTATAAAACAATGTGGAACGAATTTTTTCTTGCAGGTAATTTCTATTTGTCAGTCTCTGAGTTTGCATTAGCGAGTGCTTTATTATTAGAGCATCCTGGCTATCACGATATTTTGATCATGTACCTATTTGCCATGTTCTTTCTACCTTTAACGATGGTTGCGCTAAAACATAACCACTGGTTTTTGGTGCTTATTGTCAGTATTTTCTGTTGGCTATTAGCGCCGATTATAGAGCTGTCTGACCTTAACAACCTGTATAACGTGTTATTTCCATCACTAACAATGCAGATCAGTTACTTTGACCCTATGGCATGGCAACTCTATTTCTATATCGGTGTACTATTGTCTTACGCGAAGTTTGAACGAAATATAAATTTTGAATTTACGCCAATCGTTAAAGTAACACTCGTTAGCCTTGCTGTCGTATTTATGATCGCTAAACACACTCATCAATTTACGTGGCTATCACCTTTTGTGGCAAATTCTGGTTATGCACCAATTGGCTTGGTAATCAACTTATTAGTGCTAAGTTATGTATTCATGTTGTGGATGCGCCATTTTCCTTGGCTCTTTAATTTGAAGTATCCTATATTTTTGGGACAACATGCACTTCCAGTATTTTCATTTCATACTATCGTTGTGTATTTTTTACTGCCTGCATTTCATCCTAATATTACTCATTACTGGTATTGGGATCTCGCTGCTTGTGCACTATTTGTTGCGACTTTATGGATCCCTGCTTCACTAGATGATAAATACCATCAATATAAAAAATCAAAATTAACACCTGTACTGATTTAAATATTTGATCGTATATACTCTGCCAGTTATTTTTATGTAAAAACACGATAAAAGGGTGTTTAGCATTAACACTCCCTCTTATCGTGAATAGCGTTATTTATTTAGTCCAAGCATAATCTTCAAATAAAGGATCCACTTCTGTTTTAGCAATATGGTTTACGTAATTACTGATCACCTTCTGTGACACGCCTAAAATCACTTCTAATACTTGTTTTTGACCATAACCCGCGGCATAAAATGTACTTAACTGATCTTCAGTTACAAAACCACGCTGGCGAACAACCGACAGCGTAAATTCATGCAGAGCTTGCAGTTTTTCGTTAGGCAACGTTTTTCTACTTCTTAACGCTTCTGATATTTCCGAAGCAACCCCCATCATATTAGCTATTGCAGTATGTGCAGGAACACAATATTGACAATTATGCTCAACGTTTATTGTTTGCCAAACAACGGTTAACTCTTCGTTATTGAAAGAAGTAGAGGTAAACTGCTGATGCAATTGTTTATAGGCTTGTAAAATTTCTGGTGATTCAGCCATAACAGCATATAACACAGGTATAGCCCCCATCTCTTTTTTCGAGTTTTCTAGAAATGCTTTACTTTGTTTCGGCGCAGATTCGATTGTGTGTTTAATAAATTCGCTCATTTTTTGATTCCGTATAAAGAGTAAAAATTAAAAGATAAAACTTACTATCAAGGTGAATTGACAAAACAAACTATACTCACACTTGAACGATCGTTCAACTAATTTATTGAACGATCGTTCATAAACATTTTGATTGGAATTTAACTCATTGAATAATATTGAATTTTAATATTCAATAATGATATTGCTCCCTTTTGCTATGAGTAAAAGGGAGCAATACCTTTACCTTCTACTAGCTAAACCCTATAATTGAACATGTGTTCAAAATAGTAAATTCAATGATTGTGATGGCTAAATCAACAAAATATGATCGTCAAGAAGTGATAAAACAAGCAACTAACCTTTATTGGAAGAAAGGCTTTCATGCTACGTCGATGCGAAATTTACAAGATGAAATAGATATGCGCCCAGGTAGTATCTACGCGGCATTTGGTAGTAAAGACGGCTTATTTATTGAGGCATTAAGATACTATACGGATATGGGGATTGCACAGGTTGAAAAATGCCGCTTGGCGCATGATTCCCCCTTAGAAGCCTTGAAAGCTTTTGTGAAATATCAGGTGATAGACAGTAAAGACTCCGCCCCCAATAGCATCTGTTTACTTACAAAAACGATTGGCGAATTAACGAATGAACACCAAGATCTTATTGAACTGACAAAAAAACATTTACGTGAAGTAGCTCAAGAGTTTAGTAAATTGATTCAACACTCGCAAAGCTTAGGTGAAATAAGCACACAGAAAACTTCAACCGAACTTGCAGATTATGTGCAAATTCAAATTGCAGGTTTACGAAGCTTTGCAAAAATTGACGACGATGAGCGTAAATTGAACGCAATGATTAACGACATATTCTCTCATTACCCGTTCTCAACTACTTGATGACAATAACCTTACAAGCTTTGCGTTAAATAGCGTATATCTTTTATCAAATACTCAAAACTCTATTACTTTTACTATAAATACAGGCTAATAAATCGTAAATGACGTGCCAGAGTCTTCTAACGCTTGATAAAAATCCTCTATTTGACACTGTTCTTCTAATTGACAAATTACACGATATTTTTCAATTGCAGGTTGGTAGCCTTGCAATGCTGCTTTAAATAGCCAATTAACCGCAGTTTCAACATCTCTTTGTCCTTCAATCCCAGTAATATAAAGTTCAGCCAAATTAGTTTGCCCAGGTGCATAGCCTAACTCTGCCGAATGCTTTAATAAAGTAAAGGCTTTTTCAAACCTATCTTCAATATACGTTGTCTTCAAATAAGCCATCGCTTGAGTGTTTTGCCGCTTTCCGGGTATGAAGCGCCATTCTTGTTCGGCTATTTCAAGCTCGGTTACAACATGGCCATCAATCATATAGGCCGTTCTATTTCGACCAATATAATTCAGCTCAGGTCTAACAACACGATAAATAAAACCTTGCTGGAACAGTTGATCTAATTGTGTGTAAGAAAAGTGGTGTCTTTTTTTCTCGAAATAATCATCACTGACTGTATGCCCTAGGCTAACACCATTGCTTAGCGTAGATTTTAGTGGATAAAAGTAATTTCCATAAACAAGAGAAACCATTCCACCAGTAATATCGACAATTTTTGCAACACGATACTTTTGATGTGGACGAAAATCACCGACGGACTTTTGGTAGTCTAAATAATAAAAGTCATTTACTTTAGGTGCATCAATATACGTTTGGCTTTGACGAACTTGTTGTTGTTCTTCAGAGAAATAAAAGATTAAAAGTAAAACAATTAAAAAACTGCCAGTAAAAGTGCTTAATAGTCGTAAATTATTAAGCAATGCTAAGGCAAAATTTGAAAAAATTAACGTTAAATCAGTTGAATTACGTGGAATATCAACAATATTATGGCATTGCAAACAATGAACCTGAGTATTTCGCTTAATTGGTATTATTGGTAAATATTCAAGAAAATAATAGCCATAAGTAACTATAGAGTTAACGCGATGCGTTTGGCCACCACAGTCAGAACATTGCAATTTATCAGTTGTTCCCAAACATAATATCGATTCTCGGTAATCCATCTTTTATCCGTTATTATTATCCTCACTTATTTTTATAGCATCCGTTTATAAATCAAACAAGCAAATATACTAAGTTTTTCGTACATATAAAATAGAAAGACAATATGGAAGAAAAAGCGCTATGGTTTGGTGAGCACTCAATTAATGGACCAAGCTAACATTACATTCTTGGACACCTAAAACTATATAGGCAACCCTAGTTGTTATTTACTTCTTAACTTATACGCTATTTTATCGCCTTCGCTCGTGCAAGCTTAAAAGTACAAAATGCTAATATAACGGCAATGATCCCTCGAGGCGCAGGATTGGTAAAATCTAAGGCATGTGCAATTTTATATGGTACGCCAAGGTCAACCATTAGCCAGCGACTGTATGTTGTCGCAGCGACATCTTGCATAGATGGTGCATTAGGAAAGCTATACTCCCCAACAAAAATCCAACAAAGAGCCTGTATGCTCAAAAACACTATAATTGTCAGCAATATGGCAATACGTAGAGAAAAACGAGGGCCAATGACCAGTTCTTTTGATGATTTTTGATCAATTGTTTTTTCCATTAAAATATACATCCTTTTAAGTACAACTTCCCAATAGTTTATTCATTATTAAAACGGATAAAAAGAGGCTAGTAACATTTTTCGAATTTTCATGCTTTTTAAATAATAAATATGTCACTGCCCTTTTTATTCAAACTTGGCAAATGAAAAGAAATAAACTACGATAGGTGTCGTACATGTATAAAAAACCAACAACAAATCCAAAAATATAATGATAAAAGGACGACAAACGATGAAACGATTAATCCTACTGGTTTTATTGTCAATACCAAACTTAGCAGTCGCGATAGATAATAATATTTCAATTGGACATACAATAAAAATTGAATCTGAAATTCTCAAAGAACAACGCCGTATTCAAATCCACTTACCCGATGCTTACCTCACCAGCAAAAATAACTTTCCAGTACTTTATCTTACCGACGGCCCAGAACACTTCAACCATACGGTTGGTACAATGAACTTTCTCGCTGAAAATGGTCGTATGCCACAAATGATCATTGTAGGCGTTGCCAACACAGACAGAGCTCGTGACTTAACACCTAAAATATTAATATCAAAAGATGAGCGATTTCAAAATGGCGGCGGTGCCGATAACTTTTTAAACTTTTTTGAACAGGAGTTAATCCCCTATATTGAAAAAAACTATCGCACTCAACCTTATCGCATTTTCAGTGGTCACTCATTCGGCGGATTATTTGCAATAAACGCTTTTTTAACAAAACCACATTTATTTAACGCTTACATTGCAGTAAGCCCTAGTTTGTGGTGGGATGAACAACGCTTAGTGGATGATGCGAAAAAGTTTTTTACGCAAACTAGATCACTTGAACGCACCCTCTTTGTCACCATGGCTGATGAAGGTGATAGAATGACCGTCCCTTATAACAATTTCCTTAACGTCGCAAAAGAAAACAATATTGACGGTTTAATATTTGCTCACAAAGAGTTTGATGATGAAGATCACGGCTCAACGGTATTGCGTAGTCAGTATTTTGGGCTTAAGCAAGCATGGGATGGCTGGCTAATGCCACGTGAGGCTTTTACCCAAGGCTTAAGTGCTGTTCAAGCTCACTATAAAAATATTTCATCTAAGTTTGGCTTTGATGTAAAAGTACCCGAAGGAATAATTAACAATTTGGGCTACATAGCATTAGGCAATGAAAAATTAGAAGAAGCATTAGAAATATTTGCTTATAACGTGAAAATGTATCCAAACTCAGCAAATGTTTACGATAGCTTAGCTGAAGCACAAGAAAACGTTGGCCAGTTAAATAAGGCTTATAAAAACTATTCAAAAGCATTGAAAATGGCAGCACCAAATAACAGAAACATTGCGCTTTTTGAACAGAATAAAGCAAGAGTTGCCAAGCGTTTAGCAAGTGAAAGCATTACTGCAGACGATTAAAATATAAAGTAATAAGGGGTCGGTGATTTTTTTAAATGACAAAAATGTCCACCTCCTTTTATTTTCTGTATTTCACCTTCTTGATCTTGATAATGAATCACATCAAAATAGGTTGAAGTTCGATCAGGCACGTATGTTAGGAGAAGCTAGGAGTGTTATTAAAACAATCAAGTATAATACCTGCTGCTAGCTTTAATGATTTTGGTCTTCGTATGATAGTGCCCAATAAGCTGCTTGCTAACTGGGTACAATGTTTATGGACGACCAACCCTATGAATGCCACTCCCCCTTTAATCGAAGAAAAACTATACCCCGATGCTGGCTCAAGCCTAATGTTTATATTTAACAATAACAGCGTAGATATCCGTTATTATCATTATACGCAGGTTATTACTCACCGTTGGGATACATCGGTTCATTATATTAGTGTACGTTTCAAGCCTGGAGCGGCTCAAGCTCTGCTAGATATTGATAGTTTGTCGAATCAGAATGAAGAAATCGATTTGATAACGAATAATTTTTCAACTCGTGCTGAGTTACAAAGACTTGCCGAATCTATGGACAAATTATCGATAGATAAACAACTAGAGAAAATACAATGTTGGCTTTTGCAACGTGCAATGCACGTTCAACAACGTTTTAATAAATGGATAGCTATTTTAACGCAAGCCTCTAGTTGTCTGATTGCACCGAATCAACTGGCGGAAAAATATGGCTTTAGTCGCCGTACTTTAGAACGGCAGTTGCGCAAATACTCAGGGTGTTCACCTCTGCAATTATATGGCTTTGCTCAAATTCGTGGCGCAAGACAACGGTTAATTACCACCAGTGATAGTTTAAGTGAAATAGCATTAGACTGTGGCTATTATGATCAAGCGCATTTTACGAATGTTTTTCATGAGAAAACCTTAGAAACGCCTTTGCAATATCGAAAAAGAAAATTGTCGCAAATTTCCAATCGGTAATATCTATCAGTCCTTAAAATGACGTTAATTATTTTAAGGAGCACAATATGCAACCGAGACTTTCACCCGAAAACCTATACAAAAACTGCCCTCGCGTGCCAACTCACCTTATTGGTTTAGGCAAGCTCGCAGACAATGAAACGCTATCAAAACAATTACTTCATTTAGTGAAGTTAAGAGCCTCGCAAATAAACCACTGTGGTTTCTGCCAAAAAATGCATGCCGATGAAGCCAGAGCAGATGGTGAACAACAATCTAGGTTGGATGTATTGTCCGCTTGGCGAGAGCTATCTTGTTTTACTGCGCAAGAACGCGCAGCACTTGCATGGACTGAAGCATTAACCCTGATAGCAAGTGAAGAGATTACCGATCAAACTTATCAACAAGTTACTGAGGCATTTGGTGAGCAAGGTGTCGTAGAGCTAACAACCGTAATCCTTGAAATAAATAGTTGGAACCGAATATCTGTGGGTTTTGGTTTTCAGCCAGAAATTAAAGCATGAGGTGAGCGATGACAACAAAAATACGCGATCGTATTGCAATAAATAAACTGGGTATATTGGCAAGCTTGTCTTTCTTCTTTGGCAGCTCATTATTTTTACCTACTTTTGCAGAATACGCCACAACAGGAGTTTGGCTTTTTATGTTGGGTTCAGCGCTAATGTTTATCGACATCATTCGCCCTTAGTCGGTACATAAACGTTAATTATTAGCACCTTAGCATAACTAGCCAAGGGAATAGGTTTTCGCTGATTATTTTACGAATTCCGCTTAAATTAATCAGCGCAACCTAATAACAAGAGTATAAGCACACATCTATTTCATTACTCCTCACATTGTCAATTATTGTGTTACTAGCCCTTATTTTTGGCGATATTATCTGTTCAACACTACACTTAGTTGAGTAGTTTATTGATTGATAAGGTCTGTGATGAAAGTGTGCAAATACATTGATATGGATGCCAACATACTACTGGGTATTGCTAATGATAGGTTACGACATGAATGCACAAATCTACACAGCCTTGCAGCACTAATGGATGTTAAAGAGCAGCAACTAGAAAATAGACTCGCTGAAATTAATTTTCATTATGAAGCAGGTTTAAACCAATTTATGCCCAATATTCAATAGCTGCATGTTGGTTTTTAAATTGGCAAGTTACGTTATTCATATACTTGCCAAGGACAAGGTATGCACAAAAGAATATAAATTAAACAAAAATGTCATCTCCCTTTTTGCAACCTCTCTAAAAACATACTTACCTACTCGGTGTACTAGCTAAATTATATTGCGGCGGTGGCCGCAGCACCCAAAGGGAATTGGTCGGTGAATTCCCTTTGGAAACCCTCACCGCCCCGCTCTGCAACTACCTCTCGAAAAATATCGACGATATTATCGATACCTTGCGATACGGCTACAAGCCTAAACGCAAGCGCTCGACACCCTATCTCGCGTCGATAATTCGTATTCGTCATTTTCCTCTCGATGCAGAGAAGGGAACCAGTATCAACTGCCCAGCTCGCTTCTAAAGTCAACTTAAATTAGAAACAATGAAATTAAACACCTATTGTTGTGTTTTCTGCTTCCAAAAGTTGCCAAGAATTAACAACCATAGACAAGCAATAAATTCTCCGGCTGTGCCTACTATTGAGATGTATGTGGGTAAACTGTCACTGGTAAGTAAAAAATTTAAAACGAACTCCGTTATATAATTAATGATCCCCGACACTATCAACAGCCAACCGATTATTGAAGGAAGCAAGTGTGATTGAATCGCTAGTACACCAAACAAAATTAGCCAAACACCAGTCAATACTTGAATAAGCATAAAGCCTTGAGAAAATGATAATGATAACAACAAAATGCGTTGAGCAACTTCTACCGAATGTTCAATACCACTACTTATCAAGCTGACAATTTCTACATAAGATAAGGTATTAGCTAAAAATGCTGCCGCCCCGACCAAACCAACACTCAATAATAATAGTGCTAAGGTATAATTTGTTTTATTAAATATGACAAAAAGTAATACTGACATAGCAGTAAACGCGATAAAACTTACTAAACAACCCGTTATCCCCCATCGGAATAAACCCAGATTTTGCTCGAAATTAACCATTGTCTGTAATGAGTCGTGCCAATTAAACATAACAGATGGCACGTATACCATGCCAAAAATACCACTGATAATTAATATCAAATAGCTCGCTCCTGCTAACCTCACTAATTTATTCGTAAGCACTATACGTCTCCTATATGTTCAAAATGTATGAACACATAGGTTTGCAAATTAAAGCATGAAAAGCGTCCTATCCTACAGGGGAGTACTGTTATTGTCGGTGTGCCGACAGCACGCAAAGGGGAAATAACACCAGTTTCCCCCTTGCAACCCCCTCGGTGCCCAAACAGCGGAATACTTTGTTAAATCACTAGCGTAAACCTCGATACCTGCCGAATGCTCGTCCCTCTGCACGGCAGCCCTCAACATCGATGTTTCGGCTCGAGGCTTACCCTTGCTAGTCATTTAACAAACCGCTGACATGGGAATTGGTGTTAACTGCACTGCTCACTTTTATCGTTAACTTAGTTAGAAACAACGAAATTAAACACCAAACGAGAACGAAGCATTAAGTCTACTTTTAGCAAATGCCTAAAATCTAAAAGCTCGCTGCATGTATTGCTGGCACGACGCCAGCAAAGTTAAGTAGCATAGGATATGCGTTCTTAGTGTTACATCGAAAGCGAGATTGTGATTTTAGAAAAAGCATTTGCAAGCAGCTCCGAGGGATTCCAAAGGGAGGCCGGAGGCAGTCTCCCTTTGGGTGCCGTCGCCACCGCGACAACATAGCCAGAACTAAAACACCAAATTCTAAAGTATTTTAATTTGTATCTGACCCTATTTATTTCACCATAAACGTCACCGACCCCTTTTATTTTAATGAAATTTTATTTCAGAATCTTGTCTGTAACTATACTCTCCAATTATCCCTAAATTTTGCAACTCTCTGACAATACTCCACATAACCATTCTGTATTTGTATTCATCGTCATTTTTTAAGTAAGAGTCAGCAAGTAAATAGAGAGAAATAGTCAAGTTATTGCGATCAAAGATAACTTTTTTGTAATTGCGAATGTTAAGTACAAGGTAAGTCTGTAGAAGCGCTTTGTAGGTAATATTGTCATAATATTTTGTAGCTAAAAAAGTATATTCATCTGTAAGGTATTTTTTGTTTTTTACTGCGTCAACTAAATCAATCTTATTGGACATTGCTGAGCTTATATATTCATATATTCCAAAAATTTTATCTTCACCATCAGCGTGAATTGCATTCAAAAGTTTGATATTCAGACAGTCACTTTCAATTTTATCTTTTGCAATTTTTTTCAATAGAGTTTTATTATGACTATTTAACACGCTCAAAGCCTCTTCAAATAATGCCATTGTTAAAGCAGTATTACACCATTCGAAATTAGGTAATCTTTCAAAGGCATTTATCAATTCTCTGTCATGTCCATCCAATTTAGCGTCAGAGTTCATTAAAGCAATATAAGCTTGTTTTAACTCATGAGAATCATGGGCAGTTAAGTATTTTGGAAGTGCAAGTGACTCAACATTTATTTTAGTTTGTAGATCAGCTGCTGAAGAGTTAATTGAATATAAACAGCTACTTATAACTACAATATAAATTAGAAATTGATTCATTTTGAAAAGTCCCTTTTAGTGCGAATACAGAATCGAGCATAATCAATTGCCTAGATTCATCTTACAATATATTTCGATTATCGATAACAAGTCAAACGGTTTCAGCTAGACTGAATCAACGCTAAGTGATTCAGAGGGAAAGCAACGAAATTAAACTCCAAACGAGAACGAAGCATTAAGTCTGCTTTGAGCAAATGCCTAAAATCGAAAAGCTCGCTGCATGTATTGCTGGCACGACGCCAGCAAAGCTAAGTAGCATAGAATATGCGTTCTTAGCGTTACATCGAAAGCGAGATCTTGATTTTAGAGACAGCATTTGCAAGCAGCGCGCAGGGAGTCCAGAGGGGCTTCGCGCAAAGCCCCTTCTGGGTGCCGTCGAGCACCCTCGACAATATAAGTAGAAAATAAAACTAAACCTTAAAGTATTTAACAAGAATAAATCATCCATTCTCTACTATGAAGATTCTATATACTACCCTCCTCGTTATTACTATACTTATCCTAAATATCTATAACTCATCATTATGATTAATATAATCAAAGACACCTCAAAAATCGCATTATTTAGAGATCATAAGTTTACGAAAAGCGAACATTTGAATTACGCTTACTCGCCGATAAACTCTCTAAAATTTAGTGATAATCAACAAATAAGAGCAATATTAGATGGTATTTACTTAAAACTAGAATCATGTGTGTTACATAAGTTTGTTATTCTTGAAGGAATTCATAGACGTTCTTCTGACAATCAAATTGCTTATGAAGAGGTAGTTAAGAGCAGTGGTGGCATTACTAATTGTATAAAAATGGCTCAAAACTCTAAAAGAAGTGATTTTATAATCGTATTTGATTATCCTGAAACGAAAATTGAAATAGAATCATTTATAACTAAAACAAAATCACTGTTAGACAGCTTAGCTCAACTAACATCCCTAACCTTTCAGCTTGAAAAAACGTCTTTCAACGATAAATTTATCGAATCTATAAAACAAAAATCCATAAAGAATAAACAAGCAAATAAAATAATTAAGCTAATAACACTTAACCAAAAGCTATGGATTGAAGAACTTATAAAAATTAGAAATCTATCAGTGCATCATGGTGGCTTAGTAAACCAATTTAATTGGGCTATAGATCTTGTTGATATACCTAAAAAAGACTTTGACTTAATTCAAAAGCCTATAATGCCAAATAATGAATCAGTTGAAGAATTTATTACAAAGGTAACAAAAAATATATCCCATCTAGTTTTTTGGCTAAAGTACTTCTGCGCAAAACAAATCAGTTATAATCCAGAACAAATCTACTCGCAGGATAATTTAAAGTGTTTTTGTGGTTCTGGAGAAACATTTAATAAATGTTGTAAAAACAAAAAACCCGCCTAATGGCGGGTTTTTCAAATCTTCAAAAAGAAGGTTAGCCGATTACCAACCTGCTTTCTCTTTAAGTGCAACACCGATGTCCGCTAATGAACGTACAGTCTTAACACCAGCCGCTTCTAAAGCAGCAAATTTCTCATCAGCTGTACCTTTACCACCAGCGATAATAGCACCAGCATGGCCCATACGCTTACCTGGAGGAGCAGTAACACCAGCGATGTAAGAAACTACAGGCTTAGTTACATTAGCTTTAATGTACTCAGCTGCTTCTTCTTCTGCAGTACCACCGATCTCACCGATCATTACGATCGCTTCAGTTTGTGGATCGTTTTGGAACATTTCCAATACGTCAATAAAGTTAGTACCTGGGATTGGGTCACCACCAATACCAACACATGTTGATTGACCAAAACCAGCGTCAGTTGTTTGCTTAACTGCTTCGTAAGTTAATGTACCTGAACGAGATACAATACCTACTTTACCTGGCTTGTGGATGTGACCTGGCATGATACCGATTTTACATTCGCCCGGCGTGATAACACCTGGACAGTTAGGACCGATCATGCGAACGCCTGTTTCTTCAAGCTTAACTTTAACGTCAAGCATGTCTAGCGTTGGAATACCTTCAGTGATAGTAACGATTAATTCGATACCAGCATCGATAGCTTCTAAGATTGCATCTTTACAGAAAGGTGCAGGAACATAAATAACTGTTGCTGTTGCGCCAGTTGCTTCTACAGCTTCACGCACTGTGTTAAAAACTGGAAGACCTAGGTGAGTTTGACCGCCTTTACCTGGTGATACACCACCAACCATTTTCGTTCCATATTCAATCGCTTGCTCTGAGTGAAAAGTACCTTGACCACCAGTGAAGCCTTGACAGATAACTTTAGTATCTTTGTTAATTAATACAGACATTATTTGCCCTCCGCAGCAGCAACAACTTTAGTCGCAGCGTCAGTTAATGATTCAGCAGCAATAACGTTTACGTCTGAGCTTGCTAATACTTCACGACCAGCTTCAGCGTTAGTACCTTCTAAACGCACAACAACTGGTACTTCAACGCCTACTTCTTTAACAGCAGCGATAATACCTTCAGCGATCATGTCACAACGTACAATACCACCGAAGATGTTTACGAGTACTGCGCTTACATTGTCATCTGAAAGGATGATTTTGAATGCTTCAGCAACACGCTCTTTTGTTGCACCGCCACCTACATCTAAGAAGTTAGCTGGCTTACCGCCGTGTAAGTTAACGATATCCATTGTACCCATTGCTAGGCCTGCACCATTAACCATACAACCTACGTTGCCATCTAATGCTACGTAGTTTAATTCCCATTGTGCCGCATGTGCTTCACGCTCATCTTCTTGAGATGGATCGTGGAAACCACGGATTTTTGGTTGACGATATAACGCATTTGAGTCTACGCCAATTTTACCGTCAAGACAGTGAAGGTTACCTTCGTCTGTGATCACTAATGGGTTAATTTCTAATAACGCAAAATCATGATCATTGAACATGTTACCAAGACCCATAAAGATCTTAACGAATTGCTTCATTTGCGTTGGGTTTAAACCTAATTTAAAGCCTAATTCACGTGCTTGGTATGCTTGTGGACCCACTAATGGATCAATCGCCGCTTTATGAATTAAGTGTGGCGTTTCCTCAGCAACTGTTTCGATGTCTACACCACCTTCAGTTGATGCCATGAAAACAACGCGACGCGTACCACGATCAACAACCGCACCTAAATATAGTTCGTTCGCGATATCAGTACAGCTTTCTACTAAAATTTTAGCAACAGGCTGACCATTTGCATCTGTTTGATAAGTTACTAAGTTCTTACCTAACCAATGTTGTGCAAATTCTTTGATTTCGTCTTTAGTTTTAACTAGCTTAACACCGCCAGCTTTACCACGGCCACCAGCGTGAACCTGTGCCTTAACTACCCACATATCGCCGCCAATTTTGTCAGCAGCTTCAGCAGCTTCTTGAGGGGTATCGCACGCGAAACCTTCAGAAACTGGTAAACCATATTCAGCGAATAATTGTTTCGCTTGATACTCATGCAAATTCATGGTGTTTTTCCACTTATCTGTAAATGAAGAGGTAACGACTTTCTAACTGTCATTACCATCGAAAAGTCGACCGATTATAGTACAAAAGCTCTAAAGAGCAAACCCCTTAGAAGCTATACTATAGTCTAGTCTTAGACTTTTTCGATTAAGTTTTAATTAAGTGTAGAAATCTTTATCATTTAAAATGAACGTTAGTGGGTTTTAGCAAGGCTTTTCGACAATATTCCTACATTTTTACGCATTTTTTCTTTTGCTGATTTTCGATGTATATATTCCACAAATAATAAGTTAACAATCAAGCCTGCCCATATTAAAATACCAATAATTAAGTCAGTTAATATTTCTTGCCCGAACAGCATAAAAATAGGAAGAATGATAAGTCGTTGTGTCGCCGGCCCAAGTGCTGCTGCCATCGCTCTCATCATCCAAAGCTTATGCCGGATAATATTTTTCTGAGCAATCGCATAGATAGCAATAACCAACGACGTTATCAGCAGAAGGTTATATGCGACAATCCCCGCATATTTTAATGCGCCGCCGTAACTAGGAAAAAACTGATTCATCCACAACGCTGACAAAACAACAGGAATAGCACTGACCGCCAATAATCTACCAAGGATACGATGAAAGCCAGGCGTTTTTCGACGAATTGGTTCTGCAAATTGTAATGGTGATAATAAATTGAAAAAAATGCCAAATACAATATGAATCACTATAGGCAACGGCGTTTCTGTATACGTACTATTAGTCGTACCATTACCAATACTATTCAATTGTAAAACACCTAATGCAATAGAAATCATGCCTAATAACAATAATAATATACTGGTTCGCCAAGGGGACAACTTCTCTCGAATGCTCATAAAAGTTCCTAACATTAACTCTATTCAAATAAACACATGGTTATTCTGTTGTATTAATCATTAAGGTTTACGGTTAGCTTTGTCGTCCGCGCCTATACGCGAAGACTTTTTCAACTGCTTTTTCTGCAAAGATTTGTGTATATTAAACAATAGAATCATTGTCACAGGTGTTTGAGCATCGTGATGTTAGTAAAAAGGTTTTACATTCAATGTACGAAAACACTTTGTCGGTTACGGTATTGCTTATCGCGCTTGGTCAAATTTTATTAACCATATCTTTAGCGATACCACGGCTTAACAAAGCGCCTATTTATTTACCTTTAACGTTATTTTTTATTTCGAGCGGCCTTACGTTTTCTTTGCCTGCAATCAATACAATTTGGCCTAAGTTTACGTACTACTCTCTGTATTTATTGCTACCGACAATTTTTATCCAGCCTGTCTCTCTATGGCTTTATATTAAGGGGCTAACAACCACAAAGGCGTGGCGCATAAATCGTCACTATTGGCCACACTTTATTCCAGCCTTATTAGGTGTATTGTCAGCTGTTTATATTGCAACGATACCTTCTTCAATGGTTATAGACCTTGTTATTACAGGTCAGCAACCGACAGAAAAACACGCAATTGTATTAGTACTCATGTTGTTTATTTTGTTTGTTATTTTTATGATCCAAACAACCACATACTTAATCGTCATAGTTAAAAGGCTGATCCGATATAGACAACAATTACACGCTGTATTTTCCTCAACAGAGCAAAAAGAATTACTGTGGGTTATATGGTTAGTATCTATTTTTGCATTGACATGGATCGCGGTGCTATTGCATATGTTCCCCTTCATATACAATAACTCACCGTTAGTTAGCAGCGACTTTATCTCATTATGCTACTTTGCCATGATCTGGACATTAAGCATTTGGGGACTAAGACAAAAACCTGGATTTGAATCGCATAACGTTGAAGCAGGTAAGCCAGTAAATAACATCGATATTTTAAGCACGATTAGCACGGTTAACGAAAGATTACCGAATGAAAAACCTAGAATTTCATCCCCCCAAAGTAAATACCATCGCTCGGCCTTAGGAAAAGATCAATCTAAAAGTATTGCCAATAAATTACATAAAGCAATGCAAAGTCAACAATATTACTTACACGCCAATTTATCATTACCTGAACTTGCAAAATATTTACTTGTGCCGCCAAACTACCTCTCTCAAACATTAAATGAACATCTTGGAGAATCATTTTTTGATTATGTAAATCGATTGCGAACAGAGCATGCTAAGACACTTATTACGAAACAAGACACGTCATTACTTGATATTGCGATGGCGTCTGGCTTTAATGCAAAATCTTCGTTTTATAAAGCATTCAAAAAGTATACGGGCGTCACGCCAGGGAAGTTTAAAAAGAACTTAAGCAATAACGTTAAAATAGAACCAAGTTGATAGATACAAAAAACCGCTCATAAGAGCGGTTTTTTATTCACAAATATTACTTATTAAACATCGAGTAATAAGCGTGTTGGATCTTCAAGCAACTCTTTAATCGTTACCAAGAAGCCAACAGACTCTTTACCATCGATTAAACGATGATCATAAGATAATGCTAAATACATCATTGGTAAAATTTCAACTTTACCATCTACCGCCATTGGGCGATCTTGGATTTTATGCATACCTAAAATCGCAGTTTGCGGTAAGTTAATGATAGGCGTTGAAAGCAATGATCCAAATACCCCACCGTTAGTGATGGTAAAGTTACCGCCTTGCATGTCATCCATTGTTAACTTGCCGTCACGACCCTTGATCGCTAAATCACGAATGCCTTGCTCAATACCTGCCATTGAAAGCTGATCAGAATCGCGTAGAACAGGAGTAACTAAACCACGAGGTGTAGACACAGCGATAGAAATATCAAAGAAGTTATGATAAACAATATCATCACCATCAATTGAAGCGTTAACTGATGGGAAACGTTTCAATGCTTCTGTAACCGCTTTTACGTAGAACGACATGAAACCTAAGCGTGTATCATGTGTTTTCTCAAAAACGTCTTTGTATTGTTTACGAAGATCCATGATCGGTTTCATGTTTACTTCGTTGAATGTGGTTAACATTGCTGTTGAGTTTTTAGCTTCTAGCAAGCGGTTAGCAATAGTTTTACGTAAACGTGTCATTGGTACACGTTTTTGACTGCGCTCACCTAATGCACTGTTAGCAGGTGTAACGGCTGCAGGAGAAGATTTTGTCTCAGCAGACGCTGATTTATGTACCGCTGCTTCAACATCTTCTTTGGTAATTCTGCCGCCTTTGCCAGTTCCTTTTACATCACTCGCAGATAAGCCTTTTTCAGTCATTAAACGACGAACTGAAGGGCTAGCAACTTCATCACCAGATGAAGCTTCTTCTGCAGGAGCAGCCGTTGGAGCAGATGTAGCCGACGCGCCAGCAATTAACTCAGCGATTTTTTGCTGACCTAATACCGTATCACCTTCTGCATGAATAATTTTCCCCATCACACCGTCAGATGTAGCTGGTACTTCTAAAACAACTTTATCCGTTTCAATATCGACTAATACTTGATCACGAGATACCGAATCACCTTCAGCTACATGCCATGTAGCAATCGTTGCATCAGCAACTGATTCTGGTAATACAGGTACCAAAATATCTTGTACTTGGCCTTCAGGAGCTGATTCTTTAGCAGGCGTATCTTCCTTATCGGCTGACGGAGCAGCCGCTGCACCAGCTTCCAAAATAGCGATAACTTGTTCGCCTAGCACAGTAGCACCCTCGCCTTCACGAATTTCGCTGATTACACCGTCAGAAGTCGCTGGTACTTCTAACACTACTTTATCAGTTTCAATTTCTACTAATACTTGATCACGTTTAACGCTATCACCTACCTGTACGTGCCAAGTAGCAACTGTCGCGTCAGCAACTGATTCTGGTAATACTGGAACCTTAATTTCGGTCGTCATTCATTTATTCCTTACAATCTCTTAACCACAACAATGGTCTACTTAGCATTTAGCGCATCATTTACTAGCGCTTGCTGTTCTTTAACATGGACAGACATATAACCTACAGCCGGTGCAGCAGAAGCTTTTCGGCCAGCATATGTCAAATAAGTACCGTCAGGGATAGCCTGTCTAAAGTGGTGTTGCGAACAATACCAAGCACCTTGATTTTGTGGCTCTTCCTGACACCAGACGAATTCTTTTACATGCTGATATTGTTCTAACTCAGCTGCTAATTCTTTTTCTGGGAATGGGTATAACTGTTCAACACGTATAATCGCTACGTTCTCTTGCTCATTCTTACGACGTTGTTCAATCAATTCGTAATATACTTTACCGCTACAGAACACAACACGATCTACATTTTCAGCTTTAATATTGTCGTCAACTTCACCAATAATATTATGATAGAAACCCGTTGCTAAGTCTTCTAGTGAAGATACTGCAAGTGGGTGACGTAAAAGTGATTTTGGCGACATAACAATCAATGGACGACGCATAGGACGTACTACTTGACGACGAAGCATATTGAACACTTGAGCAGGGGTTGAAGGAACACATACTTGCATATTGTGATCGGCACATAGTTGCAAGAATCGCTCTAAACGTGCTGATGAATGCTCTGGGCCTTGTCCTTCATAGCCGTGCGGTAAAAGCATAGTTAAACCACATAACCTACCCCACTTTTGTTCACCAGAAGAAATGAACTGATCAAATACAACTTGCGCACAGTTGGCAAAATCACCAAACTGAGCTTCCCAAATCGTTAAGCCATTTGGTTCTGCTGTGGTATAACCATATTCAAATGCCAACACAGACACTTCTGATAATACCGAGTCATGCACATCAAAAGGACCTTGATCTTCACTAACATTTTTTAATGGTACATAAGCATTAGAATCATCTTGATTATACAATACTGCATGACGATGGAAGAAAGTACCACGACCAGAGTCCTGACCAGTAATACGTACGCGATCTCCACCTTTAACGATCATGCCGTAAGCAAGGTTTTCTGCAAACCCCCAGTCGAGTAACTTTTCACCACTCGCCATTTTCTTACGATCATCGTAAATTTTCTTAACACGTGAATGTACAGCGTGATCTTCCGGATATGAAGAGATTTTTTCAGCTAATGCTTTAAGTTCTTCTAGCGGAATATCACCATCATATGGGTCATCCCAGTCATGATCTAAAAACGGTGTCCAATCAACGGAATGTTCAGTCATTGGTCGATACTGTTCAACAGTACATTGACCTTCATCAAGTAACTTTCTGTAGTACTCGGCCAGTTCATTTGAACGGTCTAGGCGAATACTTCCTTCTTGATCAAGTTGGTTAGCATAGAGTTGTCTAGGCGTAGGATGCTTTTTAACCTTCTTATAAACCAACGGTTGAGTAGCGCTTGGTTCATCTGCTTCGTTATGTCCATGACGACGATAACAAACAAGATCTATCACAACATCTCGCTTAAACTTATTTCTAAAATCTAATGCAATCTGTGTCGCTAAAATAACCGCTTCCGGATCATCACCATTTACATGGAAAATTGGTGCCTGAACCATTTTGGCTATTTCAGTACAGTATTCACCACTGCGGGTATCCGCTGGGTTAGATGTAGTAAAACCAACTTGGTTATTAACAACGATACGTACACTACCACCCACCTTAAAGGCACGTGCTTGTGACATATTAAAAGTTTCTTGTACAACACCTTGACCGGCTATCGCCGAATCACCATGGATGGTAATAGGTAAAACCAAATCACCACCATTACAGTCACGACGGTCTAAACGTGCTCTAACAGAGCCCATTACTACTGGATTTACAATTTCAAGATGAGAGGGGTTAAACGCCAATGCCAAATGAACATTGCCACCTGGTGTAACAAAGTCAGATGAGTACCCCATATGATACTTAACGTCACCAGAACCGACTAAATCATCATGTTTTCCGGCAAATTCGTCAAACAGTTTTGATGGGTTTTTACCCATCACATTAACTAATACATTTAACCGTCCACGGTGTGCCATTCCAAGCACAACTTCTTTGGTACCATGAGCACCGGCACGGGTAATTAGTTCTTTAAGCATTGGGATCAGTGCATCACCACCTTCCAATGAAAATCTTTTTGCACCAGGAAATTTAGCGCCAAGGTATTTTTCAAGGCCGTCAGCTGCGATCAATCCTTTTAAGACTTCTTCTTTTTCTTTTACTGATAATTGTGCTTGAGATTGCACCGATTCCAAACGCTGTTGTAACCAACGCTTTTCTTCAGTAGAAGTCATGTGCATATACTCAGCGCCTATCGAACCACAATAAGTTTTGCGTAGCGCTTTGTATAAATCACCGAGTTTCATTTGCTCTTGTCCACTAGCAAACGAACCGATATTGAATTCGCGATCGAAATCATTTTCAGATAGTTCGTGATGAGATAGCTGTAAGTCGCGAACCTGATCACGCTGCCATAAACCTAATGGGTCTATATTGGCATTTTGATGGCCTCTGAAGCGAAACGCATTAATCAGCTGTAGTACTTTGACTTGCTTAGCATCGCTACCACCTGACACAACAACTGTTTTATGTGTTTGTTTAGCAAGCTCACGAAATTCTTCACGAATTTCAGAATGACGATATTCAACATCTGCACCTTCGATTTTTGGTAAATCGTCAAATACAGCACGCCATTCCTCTGAAACAGATTGCGAGTTATCTAAATAAGATTCATATAGTTCTTCTATATAAGCAGTATTTGCACCGCTTAAATGGGAAGACTCTAGCCAAGCCTTCATTACACCTTCTGGCATTGCCTGTTCCTTGAATAGGGTTAAAGCAATTAAAAATTAAATAAAAATGAGAGTAAAGTCCATTAGACTATAGCCTAATTTCTTTAAAAATCATTAATATCCCTGAACAAAATCAAGGCAAGTTGCTTCTGCAACTCGCCTTGATTATTTTTTAAACTGCGCGTGATAATAACATCGACTTGATATGGCCGATAGCTTTAGTTGGGTTTAACCCTTTTGGACACACATCAACACAGTTCATAATGCCATGACAACGGAAAACGCTGTAGGCATCTTGTAAATCATCTAAACGCTCGTCAGTTGCTGTATCACGACTATCAATTAAAAATCGATAGGCATGTAATAAGCCTGCTGGGCCGATGAATTTATCTGGATTCCACCAAAATGAAGGACAAGATGTTGAACAACAAGCACAAAGAATACACTCATATAAACCATCTAGTTGCTCACGGTCTTCTATAGACTGTAAATGTTCACGTGCAGGTTGATCCTTGCCATCATTAATCAAATACGGCTTTATTTTTTCGTATTGGTTATAAAATTGTGTCATATCAATAACCAAATCACGAACAACTGGCAAACCTGGTAATGGACGTAATACGATCTTGTTTGCTTTTACAGCCGATAAAGGCGTTATACAAGCCAGACCATTTTTTCCGTTCATATTCAGACCGTCAGAACCACAAACACCTTCACGACATGAACGACGGAAAGACAATGTAGAGTCTTGCTCTTTAAGTAAGATCAAGGCATCTAAAACCATCATGTCTGAGCCTTCTGGGATCTCTAACTCATAATCTTTCATATAAGGTGCGTTATCAACATCTGGGTTGTAACGATAAATCGAAAATACCTGTTTCATTAGCGACGCTCCTTAGTATGTACGTGCTTTCGGTGGGAAAGCTTCACGGTGAATTGGCGCCATATTTACAGTGCGCTTAGACATATCTTCGGTGTCAGGACTGTAAATGGTATGGCATAACCAGTTTTCATCATCACGCTCTTGGAAATCTTCACGAGCATGTGCGCCACGAGACTCAGTACGGAAGTTAGCCGCTTTGGCTGTACTAAAAGCAGTTTCCATAAGGTTGTCTAATTCTAAACACTCAATTCGTTGGGTGTTAAATTCAGAAGACTTATCATCAAGTTTCGCATGTTTAAGGCGTTCACGAATTTCAGTCAATTCTTTCATACCTTCTGCCATAGCATCACCTTCACGGAATACCGAGAAGTTAAATTGCATACATTTCTGTAGGTCTTTACGAATTTGAACTGGATCTTCACCTTTATCAGATGATTCCCAACGGTTGTAACGAGCAAGAGCCGCTTCAATATCAGAATCTGATGCATCTTTAGCTGATTGAGTTTCGTTAAGGTAAGTTCCTAAGAAGTTACCCGCTGCGCGACCAAATACAACTAAATCAAGTAATGAATTACCACCTAAACGGTTTGCTCCATGTACTGATACGTTGGCAATTTCACCCACCGCAAATAAACCTTCGATAATGGTATCTTCACCCGTTTCAGGGTTGAATGAGATAGCCTGACCGTTAACATTACAAGGTACACCACCCATTTGGTAGTGACAGGTAGGAATAACTGGAATCGGTTCTTCAGCAGGATCAACGTGAGCAAAAGTCTTCGATAAATCACAAACACCTGGTAAGCGTTGATTTAACGTTTCACGACCTAAATGATCCAACTTAAGTTTGATGTGTGGTCCCCAAGGGCCGTCACAACCACGACCTTCACGAATCTCAGTCATCATTGAACGAGCAACAACATCACGCCCCGCTAAATCTTTAGCATTAGGTGCATAACGTTCCATGAAACGTTCACCATCTTTATTAAGCAGATACCCACCTTCACCACGACAACCTTCAGTTACTAGTGTACCTGCACCTGCAATACCTGTTGGGTGGAACTGCCACATTTCCATATCTTGCATCTGTACGCCAGCACGAAGCGACATACCAACACCATCACCCGTATTAATATGAGCGTTAGTTGTTGAAGCAAATATACGACCAGCACCACCTGTTGCTAAAACTGTTGCGCGAGCTTTAAAATAAACAACTTCACCAGTTTCAATACAAATAGCAGTTGTACCAACAACAGCACCATCGTCATTTTTCACTAAATCTAATGCATACCATTCTGAATACACATTTGTTTTGTTTTTAACGTTTTGCTGATAAAGGCAATGTAATAATGCATGACCAGTACGATCGGCTGCTGCCGCTGTACGTGCAGCTTGTTCACCACCGAAGTTTTTCGATTGTCCACCAAATGGACGTTGGTAAACTTTGCCATTTTCAAAACGAGAGAAAGGTAACCCCATATTCTCTAATTCGATAATCGACTCTGGACCTGTTTTACACATGTATTCAATCGCGTCTTGGTCACCGATATAATCAGAACCTTTAACGGTATCATACATATGTTGTTCCCAATGATCTTCATGCGCATTACCTAGCGCAACAGTAATACCACCTTGAGCAGATACTGTGTGAGAACGAGTAGGAAAAACTTTAGAAATCAGTGCACAACTTTTGCCTGATTCCGAAATTGCTAATGCAGCGCGCATACCCGCGCCGCCTGCGCCAATTACTATGGCGTCAAATTCACGAACTGATACGCTCACTTACACACCCCACACTGTTAAAAAGCCTGTTATTAAATATGCTAATAACAACACGGCAAATAAAAACTGTAAAACACCACGTAAAAAAGCAGGTTTCACATAATCAGATAATACTTGCCATACACCAATCCATGCATGAATAAGTAACGCAAAAAGTGCAAGAACAGTGAATACTTTCGTGCAGATATTTGCAAAGAAACCTTGCCATATATCAAAAGTAATCTCAGGTGTCGTGACGAAAAAACCTAAAAGGTATAACGTATAAGCGGCCAATAAAACGGCACTTGCACGTAATAGAATAAAATCATGTACGCCAGAGCGGCCTACAGTAGCTGCGTTGTTTACCATAAGCGGACTCCTAATACGACAGTTAATACTAACCAAAGAGCAATGATAAGTTTTGCACTTGCAATTCCTGACGCTTTTTCTTCAAAGTGCCCAAGATCCATCAATAAATGACGAATGCCACCAAGCAAGTGGTATAAAAGCGCTGAAATAATACCAATTATGATTAATTTAAAGAAAACACCATCAAGCAATGCTTTTACTTGCGCGAAGCTATCTGCAGAATTTAATGATAAGGATAATGTCCACAATAAAATACCGATAGCAAAGACCATAATTACACCCGATATACGGTGTAAAATAGATGCATGTGCTGCCGAATGCATTTTTATCGTAGTTAGATCTAGGTTTACAGGACGTTGTTTTTTCACGATTGTTGCCTAAGTGCCCTTTTAGAGCCTTCAACTTTCTTTTTTGCTACTCACTTTTTACGATATAAATGAGCAACCCCCCAACGATCTTAGTCAAAAATTTTAAAACTTTCCTCAGTCTGTAGAACTTTTACTCAGATCAACGTGATTATATAGCCCTAAATTTTTAATTACAATTTTCTTACCCGAGAATTTACCTTGTTTTTAAGGGCTTGCGACTAATTTTTAATCGATAACAAATTATAATATGACTTTAGTCTAATCTTATAACAATTAGATTGACTTTTGGGGGGCGTTTTGAAGTAGAATACGGCGCAGTTTTATATTCATAAAAACTGATTATCTTTTCATTCTATAATATGTAAGGTGATCAGAAAACGAATTAAATAGGGGATAAAACATATGGCTGAATCAAAAGCCACTCTTAGTATTGATGGCAAACAAATTGCCGAATTACCAGTGCTTGAAGGTACTGCTGGCAATCCTGTTATTGATATTCGCACACTAGGCGGTGCGGGCTACTTCACTTACGACCCAGGTTTTTTAGCTACGGCTTCTTGTGAATCAGCAATTACCTTTATCGATGGCGGTAAAGGTGTATTACAACACCGTGGATACGCAATTGACGACTTAGCGAAAGAAGCAGATTATTTAGAAGTTTGCTACACATTGCTAAACGGTGAGCTACCGACAGAAGCGCAATATAATGAATTTAAAGAAATAATCACTAACCATACGATGGTACACGAGAAGTTAGCACACTTCTTCCAAGGTTTCTTACCTGACGCGCACCCAATGGCAATGGTTTGTGGTGTTGTTGGCGCATTATCTTCGTTCTACCACAGTGACTTAGATATTAATGATCGCGTACAGCGTATGCGCAGTGCACATCGTTTGATTGCAAAAATGCCAACAATTGCAGCAATGGCGTATAAATATAGCATTGGTCAACCATTTGTTTATCCTAGAAATGACCTTACATATGCTGAAAATTTCCTTCATATGTTATTTTCGGTACCTGCTGAAGAATATAAAGTAAGTCCTACGCTTGCTCGCGCAATGGACCGAATTTTCACGCTTCATGCTGATCACGAACAAAATGCTTCTACGTCAACAGTACGTTTAGCAGGTTCTTCTGGCGCTAACCCGTATGCATGTATTGCAGCAGGTGTAGCTTCATTGTGGGGCCCTGCACATGGTGGCGCGAATGAAGCATGCTTAAATATGCTTGAAGAAATTGGCGACTTGAGCCGTGTTGACGAATTTGTTGCACGTGCTAAAGATAAAAATGACTCTTTCCGCTTAATGGGCTTTGGTCACCGTGTTTATAAAAACTTCGACCCTCGCGCAACAGTTATGCGTGATACCTGTCACGAAGTTTTAAACGAGTTAGGGATTAAAGATCCACTACTAGACGTAGCAATGGCACTTGAAAAAGTGGCTCTTGAAGATCCATACTTCATTGAGAAGAAGTTATACCCTAATGTTGACTTCTATTCAGGTATCATCTTGAAAGCTATCGGTATTCCAACAAATATGTTTACCGTTATCTTCGCTATGTCACGTACTGTTGGTTGGATTTCACACTGGGATGAAATGTTAGGACAGCCTGGTCAGAAGATCGGTCGTCCTCGTCAAAACTACGTGGGTGAAATTAATCGTGAGTTTAAGCCATTAGCTGAAAGATAACTCGCAAAAAACAAAATTATTAAAGGGAGCGAATAGCTCCCTTTTTTTATGCTAAACCATTAATTAATCAAACACCTATTTGAAATATTTACTCAAATAACTATTCATTTTAACCATATCATTACGTCGCAAATTTTTGGCGATAATCTTTCGGTGTTAACCCCGTAAATCTTTTAAATAATTGTCGAAAATTACCAACATCTTCATAACCTACTGACCATATAATATTGTTAATCGGCTCTGTTGTTTTTTCTAATTTTAATTTTGCTTGTTCTACACGTATCCGTTGTAAGTAATTTAATGGGTTTTCGGTTGTAGCCTGCTTAAAACGTCTTTTAAACGTTCTAGCACCTAACCCTACTCTTTGCGCCAACATATCGATTGATATTTCTTGTTTATAATGAATTTCAATATATTCCTGGGCTTTCAATATCGGTTGGTCGTTGTGATCTTTATGTTTCTCAAAACTTACATAAGGAGATTGTTTTTCTCTAATGGGGTCAAATACCAATAATTTTGCACATTCAGAACTTATGTCTCTACCAACATATTTATTTATAAGGTGTAACGATAGATCAATGTAAGAAATAGATCCTCCAGAGCAAATAATGTCGCCATTATCGATAACCAATTCGTCTGAGGCTAATTTAATGTGCGGATATAGGCGCCTGAACAACTCTGCATTACGCCAATGTGTTGTGGCTACTTTGCCTGTGAGTAGCCCTGCACTTGCTAGCATAAACGCCCCTGTACAGTAACTCGCTATAATTGTTCCGGCCTGATAATGTCTATTAAGCCAATGATCTATTTTATCTTTATGTTCAAAGTCGGTGGCTTCTTGACAACATTCAACAACAATTTCTGCATTAGCAGCAACAATAATAATATCTAATGGTTTCTCATCATCTATTGATGCAGTAGGTTTTACTTCGACACCGTTAAATCCTCGAACAGGTAGACCATTTGTCGTATAAATTTGGCAATTAATGACGTGTTGGCTATTTTTCCCATATTTTTTTTCTATGCAAAAATTAGCGGCAACGAAAATATCCAGTACACCGTAAATGCCAGAAACCATGCAATTATTTATTGCAATTATGCCTATATTCATCGAAATACCCTAAAAATCAGTGTCACTTTTGACAGCTAATATGGCAAATATGACACTTGTTGGGTTACTATGCAAGCGTTACACTTTGCGATGTTGGCGTTCAGGAAGAAATAGACATGAAAAAGACAATACGTTTTATTCAAGCAGTACACGGTATTTTTATATTACTTGTGTTAACCACATTTGCAGTTATTCCATTTTATTATCCAATTACATCGCTTGGCACATTTGTGATATTACCGTTACTAATGCTCTTAGTCATTGCATTTGCAATCGTAATAGATAGTAAACTGAATACCTTGCTCGGTAGTATCGATACAGTGTCTTTATCATTAAAAAAACATGTTAAGGCTTGTCCTTTTATCAAAGGTATTTGTTGTTAGCGAAATTCGTTTTTGCCTATTAGAAATACTGACTATATAATGCGCCAACTTTCCATTTAGTTGTCATGTTATGTCAGATTATCAAACAAGATTTAGCGGTATCGAACGTTTATACGGGCAAGTAGGTACAACTGCCATTAAAAATGCTCATTTCTGCGTTGTCGGTATTGGCGGTGTTGGCTCCTGGGTTGCTGAAGCGCTTGCTAGAACCGGTGTTAATAACATTACGCTCATTGACCTTGACGACATTTGTACCACAAATACTAACCGTCAAATCCATGCGCTCACGACAACGGTAGGCGACAGTAAAGTTGAGGTTATGGCGGCACGAATTAAACTCATTAATCCGAGTTGTCAGGTCAATTGCATAGAAGATTTTGTGACCCAAGAAAACCTTCGTGAACTTATCAATCAAGAGTACGATTATGTCATTGACGCAATCGACTCTGTGCAGATAAAAAGCGCCATAATCGCCCATTGTAAACGCAATAAAATCAACCTTGTTACTATTGGTGGTGCAGGCGGTCAAATTGATCCGACGAAAATTGCCATAACAGATCTGAGCCAGACCTATCAAGATCCATTACTTGCTAAAGTGAGAAATCAACTGCGCCGGGAGTATAACTTTAGCCGCAATACTAAACGTAAGTTCGGCATAGATGCTGTTTTCTCAACAGAGCAACTAAAATACCCTGATGGTTCAGGCGAAGTTTGCCAAGCGAAACAAGCAACAGAGGGTGCAATGAGATTAGACTGTAGCGGCGGTTTTGGTGCCGCAACCCATGTAACGGCCAGTTTTGCTTTTTTTGCCGTAGGTAGAGCATTAGAAAAATTAGCAAATAAAGCACACACTAAACAATAAGCATTACAGCGGTTTATTAACAGCGCGTTTAATTTTTTCAACGATAGCAAGTAGCCCATTGCCTCTTGATGGGCTTAAATGTTGAAGTAATCCTAAATCATTAAAATACTCGTGGAAATCAAATGTTGACACATTTTCAACAGTCTTTCCATTGACTGCAGCTAACACGATAACAAGTAGCCCTTTAATAATCTTTGCTTGTGAAAATGCGACGATATTTACCTTACTTTCTCTATCAATAGTAATATGTATCCAAGCGGCGCTTTCACAGCCATTAATTAAGGTTTCATCTGTTTTTAGTTCATCGGCCATTGTGGGCAAGGTTTTACCTAAAAGCATAATTTGCCGGTGTTTTGCGTCCCAAGATTTCGCACTTTCAAAAAGTGTCATGATTTTTTCTTTAGAATGGTTCACACTAGCTTTCGCTACTTTTTTCACACCTTGGTTTAGAAAATTACGCAGTAGCTCTACGACGTGATCAACCTCTGCTTTTGTATTGTAAAGTGCAAGAGATATACGAATACACCCTTGAACACCTAAGTATTCCATTAATGGCATGGCACAATGGTGCCCTACTCTTACCGCAACTCCTTTACTATCCAAATAAGTAGCTACGTCTTGCTGATGTTCTCCAGCAATATTAAATGAGAAAATAGCGATATCTGGTTGCCCATTTGTTAGCATATTAAGCGAAGGAATACTTAACAATTGCTGATAGGCATATGCCGTTAAAGACGCTTCATAACCACTTGCTTCTTTTTGCGCTTGAATAAATGATATCGCCGCCCTAAAGCTAATTATACCTGCGATATTTGGCGTCCCTGTTTCAAATTTATGTGGTAGTACATTAAACGTAGTGCCTGAATTAAAACTCACTTTCTTAATCATCTCGCCACCAGTTTTATACGGCGGCATAAGCTCAAGCAACTCAGATTTACCAAATAAACAACCTACTCCAGTTGGACCATACATTTTATGAGCAGAAAAAACCAAGAAGTCACAATCTAACTGTTGGACATCAAGTGGATAATGCGCAATGGATTGCGCAGCATCTATAAGCACTTTAGCGCCAACTTGTTTAGCACGCTGAATAATGTGCTCGATAGGGTTACATTTTCCAATCACGTTGGAAATATGACTAACAGCTACTAATCGCGTTCTGTCAGTTATTAAACGTTCAAACGATGAAAGATCTAACACTCCTGTATCTAATAGCTCAATGACTTTAACCTGAATACCTAATTGTTGCTCAAGCTGTTGCCATGGCACAATATTGGCGTGATGTTCCGCATGACTAACAATAACTTCATCGCCAGCAACTAATTGCGAACTACCCCACGATTGCGCGACAAGATTGATTGCCTCTGTTGTGCCACTGGTCCAAATTATTTCATGTGCATGCTTAGCATTAATAAACGTTTGCACAGCCTTACGTGAATTTTCAAACTCTGTAGTTGCTGCACTTGCTAACGTATGTGCAGCGCGATGAACGTTGGCATTACTCGTCTGGTAATAAGCTTTTATTGCATCAATTACAGCGATGGGCTTTTGCGTTGTTGCCGCATTATCAAAGTAAATACAGTCGTTACCATTTACCTTTTGATTTAAAAGAGGAAATAAATTTCGTATTTGCGTTGTTTGTTCAGACGTCATTAAACCATAAAAATAGCATCATAAATTTGCAAAGAGTATAACGCATCCTTAATGCTTATTTTTAATAATATTTCGCTGTTAGTTACTTTTTTGTCTTATGTAAAAAGACAAAAATTTACTATAACTTAATAAGGTAAATTGCTTGGTGTACATCATGACATTATTTTCGTGGTTTAATGCAAAAGATAATTCTTCCATCTCCTCAACGAAAGCTCTCACACACGTTGTTAGTAATAAACAAACAAGTAACTGGCCAACAGCTCACACGCCAGTGCTTAAATCGCAACGATTAAGGCAACTCAGACCCCTGAGATCGATTAGCGCGACCAAGTCTTATAGCAAAAACTAACAAAATAACTTAACAAGTATTACTGCATCATCTGCTTATTAACTAGATGACTTGGCATAAGGTATTGGTGTGTATTGTTTCGTAACAACTGCCAATAAAGCGCTGGCGTATCGAGTTCAAAATATTCAAGCTTGGTGCGCACGTTTAGCGGCTTAAATGCTAAAATCTTATTGTTATTTTCTTGATTAGCTTGTCGCTTACCTAAGCATGTTCTCGCAGGAAATAAGCCAATATTATTTTGCTTTTCTTTATCTGTGCCCAGACGCCATCCTTGACCTTCAGGTTTGAGTATTGGTGTAGATGCTAAAATGCGCTCACGCCACGGAAGCTGTTGTAGTATTTGCTCGCGTACGCTTTCTCGTTCACCTAAATAAACTTTATCTTCTAATACCGCAATATTATGAGCAAATGGCGCTTTCTGTTCCTGAGCACATCGCTGATGATTACTGGGTAACGGGTATTCGTCAACAAAACCTAACGTATGCAGTAATTCATGCACTAATACATCGGTAGTGTCTTTTTGATCAATATAAATAATACCATGATTAACGTTTGCGCCCCCTTTGGGGTACATGACTAAAAGATAGTTAACATCTGTCAAAGAGTGAGTTTGCCAAACATTAATCTTGCATTGAATTCGCTCACTTTCCTGATGAAAACAATGCAAACTCTCTATCGGTTGATATAAGGGTTTTTCAAAACAAACAAAGTTACTTATTTGCGAAGATGCCAAAGTTTCAATATGTTTAAGCAATAAAGACAAGTCAGCTAGACGCGTGGCAATAGGTTGTATATTTATCGGGCAACTCTTAGCTGCTACTAATTGTTGCTCGAAAATTGAAAAATGACTAACGACGTTTAATAACTCAGCGTTTGGATAATGTCTCGATAACCGATTTATTCGTTGCAGATAGTTATTTTTATTTCCTTCAATCAGTGCTGATGCCACGGCTAACTCAAGCAAGGCTTTATTATCAGGTATTATCGATAATAGTCGTTCCGCTTTATCATATTGTTGGTATTGCCAATAGTAATTTACGAGTTCAACCAAGGCTTTTTCATTACCATTTTGCGCGGCATTATTAAGCCAAAATAGGTATAGTTCTTCTCTGCCTTGCTTATCGTAGAAGTTTGCAATTTCTGCAGCTATTGTTGGGTTTTGTTGAGAAAGTTTAACGCTAGCTTTTAACCAATCCATATCGCCTAGTTCAGAATGCCTACGGACAAAATGGTAATAACTTGCTAATTGACGCTCTTCGCCATAAATCTGCACCCATTTAGGTGCAATATCACGTTGAAACGCTATATTAGCAATGTCATCAAAAAATATAATGCACGTAACCGTGCAAAATAAAAAAATCGCTATGACTAGGTTTTTCCAAACCATCGTTAAACTTATGAGCCAGGTAAACTAACTTGTTGATTTCTAAGTAAATCCAATTCCAATTTTGCATAACGATGTTCAACAAACTCATAGACATTGGTACTTAATGCAAGTTTATAAAAGTTTGCCGCAGCTCTTTTATGCCCCTGCAGTAAATTTAATTTGCCTAAATAGAAGTAAGCTTCACATAAACGTTCGCTAAACTGCTTATTCGAGTGAATATTTTGAGTAACCAATTCGATAAATTGACTCTGCGAAATAGTCCCTGCATACAGATTGACAATTGATTTTGCCCAAACATCATCACTAATGTTCTTAGCTCTAACTTTCAAATTCTTTAACGCTTCGACTGCGTCTACTTTATATTCACCAATAAAAAGCCATAAAAGTCGATAAGGATCATCGATACTCTGTTGGTAGAACTCATTTAAGTCATCAACGGCTAACGACGCTCTATCACCATAATAAAGTGCTATACCTCTATTTAAATAGGCATATTCATGTTCAGGTGATAATTCAAGTGTCGCATCGAAAGATTCATATGCTTGTTCAAACTCTTGTAATTGGGTGTAATGGATACCCAAAAAATTATATGCCTCGACCAAATCAGGTTTTAAACGTAAAGCGCGGTTAAAGTCTAACCTCGCTAATGAGCGTAATCCTACACTGTCATAGATAACACCGCGATCATAAAAAAGCTGCGCTCGCTGCTCATCGGTAATATCAGCACGGTGAATAACATCAGTCATTCTTGCTATAGCAACTTCACTTTTATAATTGATCGGTAATGGCTCAGCGATCACTAATTGATCGATATAATTATTTGATGATGAAGTTGTTGTAACACAACCTTGTAGAACAAACACTAGCCCTAATACCAACGACGAAGATAATAATACTTTCACGAATAACTCAGCCTTTTTAATTTGTCTTTTGATTATACTCATGCCATTACTGAAAGCGAGCAGTTATCAGCCCTGTTTATACAAAAAAAGGAGCCTAAGGCTCCTTTTCTTTATATGAGTATCACTTACTCAGCAGATGAATCGTCTGATGATTCTTCAGGTTGTGCTGGTTTTTCGATACACTCTTTCATGCTTAAACGAACACGGCCTTGACGGTCAACTTCAAGCACTTTCACAGTCACTTCTTGACCTTCAGATAGCACATCAGTTACTGCGTTTACACGCTCATGCGCGATTTGTGAAATATGCACTAAACCATCTTTACCTGGTAACACATTGACAAATGCACCAAAATCTACGATACGAACAACTTTACCTGTGTATACAGAGCCCACTTCAATTTCAGCTGTTAAAGCTTCTATACGTGAAATAGCATCTTTTGCTTGCTCGCCGTCAGTTGCTGCAATTTTAACGGTACCATCATCTTCGATTTCGATTGTCGTACCCGTTTCTTCAGTAAGCTGACGAATAGTAGCGCCACCTTTACCGATAACGTCACGAATCTTATCAGCGTTAATTTTCATCGTGTGGATACGAGGCGCAAATTCAGAGATATCGTCACGAGCACCATTAATCGCTTGATCCATAACAGAAAGAATGTGTGTACGTGCACCTTTTGCTTGGTTCAATGCAATTTGCATGATTTCTTTTGTGATACCTTCGATTTTGATATCCATTTGTAAAGCAGTAATACCGTCAGTTGTACCCGCTACTTTAAAGTCCATATCACCCAGATGATCTTCATCACCTAAAATGTCAGAAAGTACAACGAAGTCGTCACCTTCTTTTACAAGACCCATTGCAATACCAGCTACAGATGCTTTGATTGGTACACCTGCATCCATCAATGCTAATGATGTACCACAAACAGAAGCCATAGATGAAGAACCATTTGATTCCGTAATTTCAGACACTACACGTACTGCATAAGGAAATTCTTCAGCAGAAGGCATAACCGCTAAAATACCGCGTTTAGCTAAACGACCATGGCCAATTTCACGACGTTTCGGTGAACCAACAAAGCCCGTTTCACCAACACAGTATGGAGGAAAGTTATAGTGCAACATAAAGTTGTCTGTTTTCTCACCCATAATCGTATCAATACGTTGCGCATCACGTTGTGTACCTAATGTTGCAGTAACTAATGCTTGCGTTTCGCCACGCGTAAATACCGCTGAACCATGAGTTCTAGGTAGTACACCTGTCATTACATCTAATGCACGAATCATTTCTGGGTCACGACCATCAATACGCGGCGAGCCTTGAGTAATACGACCACGTACAACATTTTTCTCTAAATCGTGAAATAAATCTTTTGCTTCTTGAACATTGAGTTCAGCATCAGCTTCTTCTAACTGTGCAATTACCGCATTACGGATTTCAGCGACTTTTTCGTAACGTGCTGCTTTCTCAGTGATTTGATAAGCTTCGTTTACTTGCTCAGCCGCTAATTCAGCAATCTTTGTTGCTAAATCAACGTTTTTCTCTGGAGCTTTCCAATCCCATGAAGGTGTGCCTACTTCAGCAGCAAATTCGTTAATCGCTGTAATAGCCGTTTGCATTTGCTCATGACCATAAACAACTGCGCCTAACATTACTTCTTCTGATAATACGTCAGCTTCTGATTCAACCATTAGTACCGCTGATTCAGTACCTGAAACAACAAGATCAAGTTGAGACGTTTCAAGCTCAGTTTGAGAAGGGTTAAGTAAATATTTACCTTCAGAATAGCCAACACGAGCCGCACCTACAGGACCATTAAAAGGAGTACCTGAAATAGCTAATGCAGCAGATGTACCTAATAAAGAAATAATATCAGGCGAAATTTCTGGGTTTGCAGAAACGACTGTAATAATAACCTGTACTTCATTAGTGAAGCCTTCTGGAAACAACGGGCGAATTGGGCGATCAATTAATCGCGCAATTAATGTTTCTTCTTCAGAAGGACGACCTTCACGTTTGAAAAAACCACCTGGGATTTTACCAGCAGCGTATGTACGCTCTTGGTAGTTAACTGTTAATGGGAAGAAGTCTTGACCTTCTACCGCTTCTTTTTTAGCAACAACAGAGACTAATACTGATGTATCGTCCATGCTAGCCATAACAGCAGCAGTTGCTTGACGTGCAATAGCACCTGTTTCCAATGTGACTGTGTGTTCGCCAAATTGGAAAGATTTAGTTACTGGATTGAACATTAATTTTTTACCTTTTATTCAAAATATTCTTACTATCCAATCTGTACAATTATTTATTCACTTCTACGCGATATACACAAACACGAATAAACAAATAATTATACAGTTTGGAACTTTAACTTTGCTGACTTATTTCAGCACGGGACATTATACTGAGTAAGTCAAGTTTTGCTAGGTCAATTAACGAATTTCTTGTGTAAAAAAGAAGACATTGCGTAGATATTGCACTCTTTATAATATAATCCACCCAACATCTGTGTTTTAACCCTAATGATAAATAAAGCTTCATTCATTATGACTACTTAAGGTTTATTCTTTTTTTAACAATTTAACTATAATTATCATCGTCATCTTTTTATACTTGCCCTTCTTTGATTCCAGCGTATAGCACAAAAAAGTAGCATGAAAAAACTCGCATTTAAGTTTAACGGCTTACACTTTACCGTTTTTGTAAACGACTCTGAGATTATCCAGGTCTACTGCGACCAACAAGCACTTGGTTTAACCGCGCTAAGTACAGATATTCAAGCCTGCCAAATTAACGAACAGCACATCCAATTCGATACTGCACATTTGCAAGCATCACAAATAGGTATTGCTACTAATGATTCTCCTTTTGAATACATTGAAATACCGTCACTGCCTGAAGAAAAGAAAACAGGTTGGTTAGGGTTAGCAGCTTTGGGGATTAAAGTATTTAAAAGTGCTAAAGTTGTAAAAGCAGCGCTTGCTGGTGCTTCTGTGGCCGGTTATGCATGGCTATTTACCTTTGAATTTGCCATGATGTTGATCGCTTGTTTAGTGGTGCATGAATATGGCCATGTACGTGCAATGAAATACTTCGGCATCAAAACCAAAGGGATATATTTAATCCCTTTTGTCGGAGGATTAGCAGTAAGTGATGATAAAATAACTACACGCTGGCAAGATGTTGTCATTTCATTAATGGGTCCGGCGTTTGGCCTTATTACCACATTTCTTGGTGTGGTACTTTACTACCTTACCGATATGGAGATATTTGCTGGTGTCGCGGTATTAAGTGCGCTATTGAATCTTTTTAATTTACTGCCCATTTTACCGCTAGACGGTGGACACGTGCTGAAAAGCATAAGCTTTTCTATGCGTTCTTGGATCGGTTTATTAGCCTGTATGGCAGGTGTAGCTTTAGGTCTTTGGGTAAGTTATGCCTTCGGCCTTATGTTGTTAGTCTTTTTTATTTTTATCGGTAGTCTAGAAATTATTTTTGAATGGAAAAACAGACATCAATCACATCTAATACCATTAGACCGATACGGACAAGTATTCTCTGCCGTTATGTATGCAATCGTCGTTACAGGTCACGTTATGGTTATGATGCACTTTGCAGATGCAGATAACGTTATTCTCAATTTACCAATGAAGATTCTTTCAAGCTAAGCGAGTAAGAAAGCCTGTCATTGACGGGCTTTCTTACTCTTAACAGTACGTCTTAACGAAATATCTTACTTGCCCAGCGTGTTAAACCAGCTGTTACACTGCCGAAGTGATCACCAATCACTAGCTCAGCATCTGTAAACTGTTGTTTAATAAATTCACTGATCACCGGTGATTTAGCCGTTCCGCCCGTAACAAATATGACATCAGGGCTGCAGTTCGCTTGTACCATGGTATCTCGCATTAATCGGCTAATAACCTGTAATTCTTTGTTACATGCCTGTTGAAAAAGCGCTCTATCAACAGACTGCATTAATGTCTGATCTAGAAAAGTTAAATCAACCGAATGCTTATCTGAATTAGATAATGATATTTTCGCTCTTTCTGCACTATTAACTAGCTGATAGCTTAACCTTTCTCGATATAATTTATATAAGCGACTAACTAACTCAGGTTGCTCCGCGTCACGCTGTAAAGATTGCAAAAATCGACCATTAGCCGCACTATAAAATGCCGTTTGCTCATTAATATTATTAATTGCTACAGCCTGCCAATAACTGTTTGTGGGCATAGGTTTACCCGTTTTTAACTGACTAGTAGCCCCTAAGTTTGGCATTAACCCACGAAAAGCTAACTGAATATCAAAGTCGTTACCGCCAACACGTTCACCGGCATGCGCTAATAATTGAGCACTACGATCTACACTATCTACATATTGAGGCCCCATTAAAATCATTGAACAATCAGTCGTTCCGCCACCAATATCGACAACTAAAACACGCTTTTCAGCATGTAGTGATGCTTCATATTCAAAGCCTGCAGCAACAGGTTCAAACTGAAATTCAACATCGGAAAAACCAACACGTTTAGCCGCATTCGTTAAAATATCTATCGCTTGTTGATTACTTTCTTCACCCTTTAAACCTTGAAAGTTTATTGGTCTACCTATCACGGCCTGATGAATGTTTTGCTTAAGTGACGCTTCCGTTTGCTGTTTTACATGAGCCATCATGGCCGCAACAATATCTTCGAATAAATCAACCTGCGGCTGCTTTAAACCACTTGCGCCCAAAAATGATTTTGGTGATTTAATATAATAGCCTTCATCTGGTTCGGCTAAATAATTTGCCAAAGCGTTGTCTCCAAAAGACAACTCACTGGATATGCCATCTAAAGAGAGTTCTCTAAGAACTGCTTGTCCTTTTTGTAATGGCTGCATACGACGTTTTTTGAATAGCTCCTGTTCTGCTGATGATAGCTGCGAAAACAACCAACTGACAATAATGTCTCTATCAGGAGCATAAAGTGTAGAAGGCATTAAATTGCCGTGTGCGGGTAGATTGACCATTTTAGGACAATTATTTTCCATTACACCAACCGCACAATTAGATGTACCATAATCGAAACCGATCATTGCTTCCCCCTACGTGATAAAAAGCCGCGTAGCTTAAGGTTGATAAATCAAGAGTGCAAGTAAAAACCAAATAACTAAGTCAAATGTCATCAAAATAGCACCTTTAAATGAAGTGGTTATCTAACTGAGTACAAGAAATAATAATGGAAGATAAATAATCCACATGCGTAACAGGAGGCTTTAACAAAGCTCCCTCTGTGAAAGCTTACTTCTTTCAGCTTTTACTGAGTTTCATCGTAAAATGCTTTCATCGATTGTTTCCCATTGATAACTCCCTCAGTGCCCTATTATCGCTTCAAAGGGAGTCGGCATACATCATACCTATCGCTAAATAACGAAAAGATCTATCACTGCTATTTTGCATTAATATGCGACTTGGAAACCATTCAATTGATACTTTTAAAAATAAGCTTTACGGGCGAAGCCCCAGCAGAACGTTCACCACCTCCATAGGAAGTGGTTTTGAATTAACCATAAAAAAGCCGGCTTAAATGCCGGCTTTACTCAACAATTACATATTAGGGTAGTTAGGTCCACCTGTCCCTTCAGGTGTCACCCACGTAATATTTTGGCTTGGATCTTTGATATCACAGGTTTTACAGTGAATACAGTTTTGAGCATTAATTACAAACTTATCACCTTCTTCGGTATTTTCCACTTCATACACACCTGCTGGGCAGTATCGCTGTGCAGGCTCAGCAAATTTAGGTAAATTTACTGAAATAGGAATACTGTTATCCGCCAACTTCAAGTGGCAAGGTTGTTCTTCTTCGTGATTTGTATTTGATAAAAATACAGAAGACAATTTATCAAAACTCAAGACATTATCTGGCTTAGGGTACTGAATTACCGCACACTCTGCTGCAGGTTTTAGTTGCGCATGGTCGAAAGATTCATCCTTAAAGTTAACAGGTAATTTACCGCCAAAAATATTTTGATCAATCGTGTTAAATGCTCCGCCCCAAAAGGTGCCAAATTTGTGCATGGCAGGACCAAAATTACGCGTGTTGTACAACTCTTCATATAGCCATGACTGTTCAAATTTAGTCGTAAAACTCGTTAAATCTCTGCCACCTTCATCGCCAGACGCTAATGCTTCAAATATCGCATCTGCTGCTAACATGCCAGACTTCATCGCAGTATGATTACCTTTAATTTTCGCAAAGTTAATCGTTCCTGCGTCACACCCTACCAACAAAGCACCCGGCATTGTCATTTTAGGTAATGAATTAAAACCACCTTTTGCCAGTGCTCTTGCACCATAAGAAACACGCTTACCACCTTTTAAATACTGTGCAATTTTCGGATGATGCTTATAACGTTGAAATTCATCAAAAGGACTTAGGTGCGGATTGCTATAGTTTAGATCGATAATCATACCAACAAACACTTGATTATTTTCAGCATGGTAAAGATAGCCACCGCCACCGGTATCTTTATCTAATGGCCAACCTGCAGTATGCACCACTAAGCCTTCCTGATGCTTTTCCGGTTCAATATCCCAAATTTCTTTAAAACCAATGCCATAATGCTGCGGCGACTTTCCAGCATCAAGTGCAAATTTAGCAATAAGTTCTTTGCCAAGATGCCCTCGGCAACCTTCAGCAAAAACAGTATATTTGGCACGTAGTTCCATACCTGGAACATAAGAATCTTTAGGGTTGCCTTCTGTATCAAGCCCCATATCGCCAGTTAATATTCCTGCAACGCTACCATCGTCGTTATAGATAACTTCTTGTGCAGGAAAACCTGGGAATATTTCTACACCTAAACTTTCTGCCTGCTCAGCCAACCAACGGCACATGTTACCCATACTCGCAATATAATTGCCGTCGTTATGCATGGTTTTAGGTACGCCGAATCCCGGTAGCTTTATTGCGCTTTCTTCACCATTTAGTAAATAAATATCATCTCCAGTTACTTTTGTTTTTAGTGGCGCATCTTTTTCTTGCCAATCAGGAAATAGTTCGTCTAACGCTCTTGTTTCAAACACTGCGCCAGAAAGTATATGAGCGCCAACTTCTGAGCCCTTTTCTACAACACAAACCATGAGCTCTTGTTCTTTTTCTTGCGCTAACTGCATTAGTTTGCATGCTGTAGCTAATCCTGAAGGCCCCGCCCCCACAATTACTACATCAAATTCCATTGATTCGCGTTCCATAATTCCCCCCGAAATGATAACCACACTGAAATTCAAACACTCGTTTGATTTTCAAACACCTGTTTGATAACATCATACCTATAGAATTTTCGCCAGTAAATACTATGCTGTAAAAGACTGTTTATTGGCATAAAACAAAAAACGTTCAATTGCACTAAATTTACGTTGACGTTCACGTAACCCTAAAGTAGCCTTTGAACAATTACAAGTTAATACTAGTCTAGTTCTTTTCTATTAAAACTAGACACTAAATTACAACAAGCACAATTAGAGGCAACGATGAAAGTACTAGTTCCGATAAAACGTGTCATCGATTACAACGTTAAAGTACGTGTAAAAGCTGACAGCTCTGATGTCGATCTCGCTAACGTAAAAATGGCGATCAACCCTTTCTGTGAAATCGCTGTTGAAGAAGCAGTAAGACTAAAAGAAGCAGGCACGGCCACCGAGGTAATCGCCATTTCAATTGGTGATAAATCTTGTCAGGAACAGTTACGAACTGCGCTCGCATTAGGTGCAGACCGTGCTATTCAAATAGACACAGATCAAAAACTTGATTCATTGCATGTTGCTAAACTTTTACAAAAAGTTGTTGAAGAAGAACAACCGCAATTAGTTATTCTAGGTAAACAATCTATTGACTCAGACAACAACCAAACAGGACAAATGCTTGCGGCATTAACTGGCCTGCCACAAGGTACGTTTGCCTCTGAAGTGAAAGTAGATGGCGATAAAGTTAACGTTACTCGTGAAGTTGACGGTGGCCTGCAAACCGTCGCATTAACCTTACCTGCTATTGTAACAACTGACTTACGTTTAAATGAGCCACGTTATGCTTCATTACCCAACATTATGAAAGCTAAGCGTAAGCCATTAGATGTAAAAGAAGCCTCTGAATTTGGCTTAGATCTAGCACCTCGTACAACACTATTAAAAGTAACACCACCTGCAGAACGTCAAGCAGGTATTGTTGTAGAAACAGTTGACGAGTTAGTAGATAAATTAAAGAACGAAGCTAAGGTGATCTCATGAGCATTTTAATATATGTAGAACACGATAATAACGAATTAAAAGCTGATACACTTAAAACCGTTACTGCAGCAAAAGCCATTGGTGGAGACATTCACTTATTAGTTGCTGGCCACAATTGTTCAGCGGTTGCAGAACAAGCTGCAAAAGTGAATGGTGTAACAAAAGTACTAGTTGCCGACAATGCAGCTTACGAAAATCAATTAGCAGAAAATGTTAGTTTATTAGTGACAGAGCTTTCTGGTGATTATGACGTCATCATGGCGACAGCGCTTACAACAGGTAAAAACTTTATGCCACGCGTTGCAGCATTATTAGATGTTGCACAGATTTCAGATATTATTGGCGTAGAATCAGCAGATACCTTTGTTCGTCCGATTTATGCGGGTAATGCAATTGCTACCGTACAAAGTTTAGACAGCAAAAAAGTAATTACCGTTCGCGCAACAGCATTTGATGCTACTACCACAGATGGTAATGCGGAAGTTGTGAACCTTTCACAAGCTACAGATGCGGGTACGTCCTCACACGTAAGTGATGAATTTACCGAATCAGAGCGTCCTGACTTAGGTGCAGCTAATGTTGTTATTTCTGGTGGTCGTGGTATGCAAAATGGCGATAACTTTAAATTGTTAGAAGGTATCGCAGATAAGCTTGGTGCGGCAATTGGTGCATCACGTGCAGCTGTTGATGCTGGTTTTGTACCTAATGATATGCAAGTCGGTCAAACGGGTAAAATTGTTGCGCCTGACTTATACATTGCGGTTGGTATTTCTGGTGCTATTCAGCATTTAGCAGGTATGAAAGACTCCAAGATTATTGTTGCCATCAACAAAGATGCTGAAGCACCTATTTTCCAAGTTGCAGATTACGGAATTGTTGCTGATTTATTTGACATCCTGCCTGAACTTGAAAGCAAACTATAACAATTAAATATAATTAATTGATTACGAAAACCAGCTTAAACGCTGGTTTTTTTTATGCTTAGAGATATAATGCCGAAAACAACTGTTAGAGCTTATCATATGTCTTGGCAAGATCAGTTATCCCAACTCGTTTATTCAACTGACAAAGGTAAAATATCCCCTGAAAAGGTTGAACAAATCACACCATCCGATGGTACAGCAAAAGTTAGACGTGAAACAAAAGGCCGTAAAGGTAAAGGCGTAATTGTTATTTCAGGTCTTGGGCTTGATCAAAAAGCGCTGAAAAATTTAGCCAGTACGCTAAAAAAGAAAGCAGGTACAGGTGGTAGCGTTGTCGATGAAACAATTGAAATTCAAGGCGACAAAAGAGATGTAATCAAAACCGAACTTGAAAAAGCAGGTTTTAAGGTCAAATTTACAGGCGGTTAAGAGCGTTAGAGGGAAATAATGACAAGCATACAACCAAGTGAATTATCGATATTGCTGATCGAACCTTCAGATACACAAAGTAAGATCATCATTAATCATTTAAAACAGCATGACATCACAGAAATTACATTGGCAAAGACGTTTAGTGACGCACTACAGCAGATCGAGCGCCACCAATTCGATCTCATTGCAAGTGCAATGTATTTTGATCAAGGAACAGCGCTTGACTTGTTAAAGCACGTAAAATCGTCAGAGCGAAATAATGAAACCGCTTTTATGCTCGTATCTAGTGAATACAGACGCGAAAGCCTTGAAGAATTTAAACAGTCCGGTGTGGTTGCTATTTTACCAAAACCATTCACCAGTGATCACTTACACGCAGCCATCAATAACACCATTGATCTCATGTCTGCAGAAGAAATGGAACTCGATTATTTCGACGTTCACGAAATACGTGTGTTGCTCGTTGACGATAGCAAGCTTGCAAGAAATCATATTAGACGCGTACTCAATAACCTTGGTTTGCTTAAAGTTTCTGAAGCTAAAGATGGTAGCGAAGCTATTTCAATGCTAAATGAAAATATGTACGATCTTGTTGTTACTGACTTTAATATGCCCGAAATTGATGGTCGCCAACTAACAAAGTATGTTCGTGAGCAAAGTCAGCAATCACATATCCCTATTTTAATGGTCACCAGTGAAAGTAAAGACACACATTTAGCGAATATTGAACAAGATGGTGTAAATGCCCTTTGTGACAAGCCTTTTGAACCTGAGACGGTAAAACAAATACTATACACTCTATTAGATCATTAAAACGCGTAAGCGTTAGTAATTTATTTATCCCGTTAAGGGCTTATACTAGCTTATAAGCCCTTAACTTCATTGCTATTTTATTGTGGGATACATTTAACCGCGTGGCTAACTTCCTTGTTGTTGGATAATGTGGATATAATTCTTTTAGCAAATTCTTTTCAAATTCAGCTTGGGCTGTTGCCCAATCTTGTACATGTAACAATTCACCATGCACGGCTAAATCTTGTTTACCAAAGAGTACCTGTTGAATATGCGAAACATCTATATCTTCTCCGTCAGAAAGAGCAACAAGCCTAAAAATAGTATTTTCCAACTGTCTGATATTGCCAGGCCAAGGAAAACAGCGTAGTTGCTCACGCCCAGCAGGTACAATATCTACGTTCACTTGGTTTACTTGTTGTGAGGCAAGTTGTAAAAAGTAATTAACGAGTAAATCAATATCTGTCTTTCTTTGCGCTAGTGACGGTAGTTCTATTTTTAGTACATTAAGGCGATAAAATAAGTCTTCGCGAAATTGCCCCTGCGCTATCAATTCTTCAAAGTCTTGGTGACTTGCACTAATAATCTTTACATCTGCTTTATATTCTTTGGTGCCACCTACTTTACGATAACGAAAGTCTTGTAAAAATCGCAGCAGCTTAGCTTGCAAATATGACGACATTTCAGCTATTTCATCAAGAAAAAGTGTACCGCCATTGGCAAGTTCAAAAAGTCCTGGCTTGCCTCCTTTACTTGCGCCAGTAAAAGCACCTGCGGTATAGCCAAAAAGCTCACTTTCAAGTAACTGTTCAGGGATTGCCGCACAATTAATGGTTAAAAACGGTTTATCTTTTCGAGGCCCAAGTTGGTGCAACGCTTGCGCAACCAACTCTTTACCAGTGCCCGTTTTACCAACTACTAATACAGGTAACTCTAATCGAGCAAAGCGAACAATCTGCGATTTAACCAAACGAATTTGTTCAGATTCACCTATCATCGCTTGCAACGCGTTATCTTTAGAGGCTTGCACCAAAGATAACTGACGCCCCACCTTTTCAACTGACTTTAAATAGATCACCGCACCAGTTACATTATCAGCACTCAATACAGGGTTTATATCGGCAATAAACGGTTCACCTAAAAAAGAGACCGTCATACTAAACTCATGAGATTGCAACAAAACGGCTAACGACGTATCAATAAAATCAGCGATATTACTATGTACTAAATCAACTTGATGCTTTTTCGCAATACCTTTAGCCGCTTGATTACACGCTAAAATCATCCCTGAATCACTAATATCTATAATAGGATCTGAGATTTTCGCCAATAATGCCTGCACATGTTTTTCTCGAGTTTCTGAGGGCATTTCATTAATCACGACGCAATTATTAATACCATTAATTGGCATTAATAATTGCTCTACTCTATCTAGATTCGCCTCACTGGCATCAATATGCACAAAGGTATTTTGGCTTTGAACCTCAATACTTTTAACGTTCCAGTCATGTGATGCAAACGTTGCTAAAATTTCTTGACTAATACCTACTCTATCCGCAGATTCAATACAAATTTTCATGTAATAATTTAATTACTAAGTAATACTATTATGACATCAGTTTAGCACTTGTATTTCAAGAGATTATTTATTTTACTATTCAAAATTCTTCAATACCCACAACTTTGTAATAAAAACATTACAATCAAGGTTATCTCAACAACGCCAAATCAACTTAACCAATTGTTTTTATGCACTATTTTATTTATGGCTTAGAACTTGTTTAAACACAGATTACAGCACTATATTCCGATAACACATGAGAGAACAATGATTAAAAGCAAATTTATCGAAACACAAGTAGTACATGGCGGAAAAATAAAAGACGAACAGTTTGGCTCACTCGCATCACCTTTATACCAAACCTCTACTTTTACCTTTGAAAATGCAGAACAAGGCGCTCAAAGGTTTGCTGGTGAAGCCGAAGGTTACATGTACACTCGTTTAGGTAACCCTACAACACGTGAACTCGAACAGCGCATGGCACAGCTAGAAGGTACAGAAGATGCAGCAGCAACCGCAACGGGTATGGCGGCAGTTTCAGCAGCATTACTGACAAATCTGGCTGCGGGCGACCATTTGATCGCTTCAAAAGCAATCTATGGATGTTCATATGCATTAATGAACCATATGTTGACGCGCTTTGGTATAGAAGTCAGTTTTGTTGATATGAGTAATACCGACAACATCAACAATGCAATTAAAGAGAATACTAAGCTTATTTTTCTTGAATCACCTATCAACCCAAACCTACAAGTATTAGATCTTGTTGAGATTTTAGCGATAGCAAAAGCGCACCAGCTAATTTCTGTTGTTGATAACACCTTTATGACACCCGTTCTTCAAAAACCAGTTCGCTTTGGTGCCGATATTATTGTGCACAGTGCGACAAAGTATCTAAATGGACATGGTGATGTTGTTGCAGGCATTATTTGCGGTCGTAAAGAAATGATTAACGAAATAAAGCTAACTGCATTAAAAGATATTGGTGGCACAATGAGCCCTCACGATGCTTGGCTGATAATACGAGGCCTAAAAACATTGCCGATTCGTGTTGAAAGACACTGCCAGAATGCGCAGTTAGTTGCAGAGTTTTTAGAAAGTCACCCTGCTGTTGACACCGTTTATTATCCTGGACTACCGTCTCATCAAGGTCATCAATACATAGGTAATCAAATGAAAGCAGCTGGTGGTGTGATTGGCTTTGAACTAAAAAGTGATGTCAAAGGTGGTGCGGAATTTATTAATCGCATGCAGCTCTTCTCTATTGCGGTTAGTTTGGGCGATGCTGAATCTCTGATCCAACACCCTGCGTCTATGACACACTCACCTTATAGTGATGAAGAGCGCTTAAAAGCAGGTATTAGTGACGGGTTAATAAGGATCTCTGTAGGTTTAGAAAACGTCACTGACATTATTGAAGATTTAAAACAGTCGTTAGATCAAGTAACACTTAATACCGAAAAAGTAGCGTAGCCTGATATAAAAGCAATAATATTAAAAGAGATCGTGCACTGCGATCTCTTCATTGCAAGGATAAAAATAGTTGCAGCTACTTAACCGATACGTTAATCCAAGAAACAACCGGAGCATGGTCTGACAGCGCATTGTTTTCAATAACCTTACTGTCTAAAAGCGAAAGTGATACCTTGTTACCGCTTCGAACCGCAATAAAATCAATTTCGGGTAAAATATTTTCTTCAACATCACTCCCCAAATAAGTCGCCTTATTTTTTTGATGAAAATCAAAGCCCGCTTGTTTAAAAAGTAGCATCGTTCTTGAGCTTGCTATATCGTTAAAGTCGCCCGCCAAAATAACAGGATACTGTGTATTAAGCGCCGCCAAAAGCGCCTTTGCCTGAGCAAAACGTTGATTATCATTCGTTGGCCAATCAAAATGAACGGGCACAAAAATAAGTGGTTGCTGCGCCACATCAACGGTAAACATAGGAAAGTTTCGGGGTTCTAAGCCATTCGGTAGATTAATCGTTGATTTAGATAACACAGGGAACTTACTAAAAGCAGCAATACCATATTCGCCATCGTCATAATGCATAAACCGCTGAAAAACACTATTGAGTGCTAGCTTGTGTGCAAAAAACGATGTTTGATCAACAAGGCCCGAGCGTTTTGTTAACTTATCAACCTCTTGAATAGACAGTAAGTCAGGCTGGTGCATGTTTAGAAAAGCCGCTTGTTTAACTATACTTTTTTGCCCTACTAAATCAGTACCATGTTTTATATTGTAAGTAACGACCTTTAATGTGGTATCTGCATTAGCAGCAACGTTATGGGCTGATACCGCTGTTGGCAATATACCCAAAAAAATAAAACACATAAAATATGTGTTACCTAGAGCACTGACGCCGTTAATAAACTGCACCATTTTATTCATATTTTTCTGATCCTATGATAATTCAAGCAACTTAACATGACTGTAAGTGATTAACGTTCACCTACAGTCAGTTAATATGCTTATTACGGTAATGCGTTTAAGTCAATTTTTGGCGCAGACGTAGCAGTGCGAGTAAGCTGCGTATTATACTTTGTATTATCTGAGAAAAAGCCGGTATTTTTTAAATAAAACCCCGTTTGATTTATGCCACCTTGAAAATCAACACGTGCTTCTTTACGCGCCGTGGCATCATACGTAAACTTCGCCTCTAGCATGGGTTCCCAATCTTTATTCGATTGCTTAACCCATTGGTTACTATAGTTTGCCATACGCTCAAATTGCCCTGCACCTGGAATAAAGTTTTCTAAAAATGAATAAGGCGATTGTAAATATGTTGTCGTATGCGGCCTTCTAAAACTAGCAATAAGCTGCCATTGATTAACTACTGGATCAAAAAAGTAGGCGGTGAAATCTGTTTTATTTTCGTCAACTCTTGGTTGATAACGCGTTAAAAAACGATATGTTACACCCGTTTGCCAGTTATATTTTACATAGCTTTGGCCGCCAGAGCCTTCATTACCAAACTTACCCGTATAAACATCTTTTCCTTTTTTAAGTAACGTAGTTTTGTACTCGTCAGGAATGCTGCTCGGATCATCTGTTTTATAGGGACTCCAAATTGAAAAAAGTACTCTTCGCTCAGTTTCAGAGTTCACTTGAATACCAAAGTAGCCACCGTTGAAACCATTTGCCATATAATATGAACCTAAAGAGTCTTGTCCCTCTGGTACCGTTATTTCACTATAAAACCACTCATAGTTACCTTTTTCCTGCGGTAATTGATATTGCAAATGAACAGAGGGCCCTCTTCTTCCCCAGTAAAAGTCATCTTTCACATAGTAATTTTTCCCCGTCGTTGCTTCACCACCGATAACAAGCGCGCTGATATCAGGAAAGTACTGCCCTTGTTTGTCAACGCCAGAAATAGTCACCTTTTGATAACCTTTTTCTGTCACGCTAAATGTGCCTATCGGCACAATACGACTCTCTGTATTATCTAGCGTAATTTGCTGTTGCTGCTCGTTAATGCTTACGTTAATTGTAGCGATGTCGTTAACGATGTTTCCCTTAATTCCAAGGTTGAGCTCACCCGTTGCACCAAGATAAAAATAAGTTACAAGTTGTTGGCTACTCTCTTGCCATTGAGAAAGCCCCGTAGATGAAATTAATGTATCAGACGCTTCAATATCATCCGCAATCCAACTATTACCACCAACAGCTACTTCAATAGGCATATCTGCAGCCGTTAATGCACTTTTATATGTTGTTGTCGCTTGCATTTTTTTTGGTGACTTTGTTCCCTCACCACACCCTACAACACATATCGCCAACAAAAGTGCAGATATTATCGCAACCGAGTGTGAATGCTTTGCTTTATTTTTCATAATTTACCTTTTTAAACTAACGATACAAATTGCGAATAAAGCGCCTTGTATTGTCAGATAAAACCTCAAAAAAAAGGAAGAAGCCACTACACTTCTTCCTTTAAACCATGTTACATACATAACCTTAAGGGTTAGTACGGATACCAAACTCTACTGCTGCAGCAAAGTTATTGTCATTCTTCTCTCGAAGCGCAACAAACTTGACATAACGACCATTAGTTGCATCAAATGCTGCGATTTCCTTAGCACCAGAGCCTTTCCAAGTACCTGTAGCAACGGCGGCTCCCCAACTACTATCTGAGTCACTTACGTATACTTCATACTCAACAATTGTACCGTTACCACCACCTGCACGAGGCGTGTACTCAAATTGAACAACATCCATTGCTTCCCCTAAATCGATAATGACTTCATGCGGGAATCCAGGAATACCATTCCACGGTGTATGCCAATGATTAGCATCAAACTTACCATCAAAAGCGTGAGCTAGCTCATTGCCAGGTTGCGCACCAGAGCTTGTTGAATAGCTTAGTGTTGTATTATCAACTTTCGTTGTCATATTAACACCAACGTTAAACTCAGAGGCTGCAGCCCATGCACCATCACCACGCTCAGCTAAGGCAACAAACTTAACAAAGCGACCTGGTTTATCAGTAAAGGTAACCGTTTTCACGTCGCCACTGTCTTCCCAAGTACCTACAGCTACGGCTTCACCTAAACTTTCAGCGCTTTCACCTACGTAGATTTCGTACTCAACAATCGTACCGTTTCCACCACCAGTACGCGGTGTGTAATCAAAACGATTAACGTCGTACATTTCACCTAAGTCGATTAATACTTCGTGTGGGTACGATGGAACACCACTCCAAGGCGTATGCCAGTGACCTGCATCACCAGTTATACCATCAAAGGCAAAAGATAGTTCATGACCTTCCTGAGCACCCGACGAGCTAGAAGCGCTCAAACCAGCATTATCAAGTAAAGTTGAATTAACCGGAATATTAACGTGGTTACCATCGCCATTATCACCGCCAGCAGAACATGCGCCGCCTGCATCAGTATCGGTTTCTGTATCTTCGTCACCGCCTTCAGCAAGGGGGTCTGAGCCGTCATCAAAGCCAAATTTAATTTCAGCCGCAGAAGCCCACTCGTTTCCGCCACGCTCTTCTGTTGCAACAAATTTAACAAAACGCCCTGTAACCGCTTCAGTAAACCATTCTACTTTTTCATCGGTACTATCTTCCCACGTACCAACTATTTGAGGTTCTGCTGGATAGGTGTCTGGATCATCAGAAATATAAAGTTCATATCCGACAATCGTTCCATTCACACCACCATCTTGGCGTGGAAGATAACGAATTCGATTAACGTCATAGGTATCACCTAAATCAATAGTTATCGTGTGCGGGTAAGTTGGCGCACCATCGCCCCAGTTTGTATGCCAAATAGTCGCTTCGTTACCGTCAAATGCATTACCAAGACCATTACCTGATCCCGTAGCAGATTCAGAGCTTACAATATAGTTAGAACCACTGATCCAACCAGGTTCACCATCTTGTGTTGTTGATAAGGCTAAACATGAAACGTCGGTTCTAGCCGTTACGAGTACATAGTAAGGTGTTTCCTCTCTTACATTTACTGGTAAACGACATGACTCAATACTACTACCCGAGAAGCCAACACAATCATAGTCAGTTGTAGTTGGCATGCTACCTTCCATCACGTAAATGTCAGCATCGCCTTCATCACCAGCTAGTTTTACCGTCATCGATTTAGACGCATCTAAGCCCATAACTTGATATAACTTTGACTCACCCGCTGCGATAGCTTCAATCACTGTTGCTTCATTTCGCTCAAGTAAATGTGCTTCTGTATCAACAACAATTGTATTGTCTACTTCAATTTGTCCTTGACTTGCAGTGGCTTTAAACGTACTTGTTTTGCCGAAGATATTTTCAATTTCAAGCGTAATTTCATCATCAACATCAATAACATCAAACATCGCACTTCTTGCTTGTGGATCTGTACCTTCTGCTACGATTTTATCATTAACCCATACACGATAAGATAATTGTGGTACTTCTGTCGTAGCGAGTTGCCAGTCAATCCCCGTCGTTGAAACAGTTGATAGCGTCACATTAGTCGGCGCGTCACTTGGCGCAGCTAATAAATAAGGTCTTGCTAATTCACCTTCTGGCTCAAATGCTTCTTCGCCTTCTTCTGCTCCAGCAGTACCCCCCGTCGTCATACGATAGTAATCAGCGTTTGATGCAATATCGAAGTTATCGTTATAAGCTGCAGTTGCTTCTTCTTGAACGACATTATAATCAGCATTAGTGAAGGCCTTCCAGCCACCATCCATGCCACGCTTACGTCCATTATTAAACAATGCAGTACGTGTGTTATTACCCGTACCTAACCAATCTTCAACAAATGAACCCGTTTCCGTACTAAAAACAATCCAAGGCATTGGAAAATCCATGGTGACTAAGTGTGTCCATATGCCTGTTTCTTTATCTTGCGACCAAAAAGCAAAATGCGTATGACCGTCATCTCGTGTATGCCACACTTTAGTCGCTAAGGTATACCATCTGTCTGGCTCCCAACCTAATTGGAAGTTCCAAGATTTAAGGCCCGTACCCTCACCACCAAATAATTCAACTTGCGTACCTTCACCTTGGTATTCAGCCGTGATCGGCTCGCCGTTTGAAGGATCCCAAATTGAAAAGATAAAATTTCTGCCATCAGGATGATCTTGAATACCCGCATAGCCACCACCATCAAGGCCTGCATTCCAATTTAATACTGAATAATAAGTATAAGGTGTTAAGCCATTTGTTGGAATATACACATCTTGCATGATGGTATCGCCATTGAAATCATCACCAAAGCGCAACCACGTTGAAGGCGCTCGGTCTGTTTCACCGGGAGGTATAACTACTGGTTTTTCAACAACATTATTTGTAACTTTTTCGTCATCTGACGAACCACAACCCGCAGTAGTAGCGAGTATGATCGCCGTTGATAATATGGATAACTTGTTTTTTAAATTCATCACTTTTTCCACGCTATTTTTATAATTACAGCAAGTAATTGTTATGAAGATGAACGCATACTTGCTGGCGTTTTTGTCTCATTTATTGGAAATTAGAAACGATAATTAACACCTAAATTAAACAGGCGACCTGAACGATATAGGTAAGCTAGTTGCTCCTCATTCTCGATATAGGCATAACCGCGTTCATTGGTTAGGTTATTCGCTGAAACATTGATATTTAGCTGCTCAGTTAGATCGTAACTTGCACTAAAATCTAACTGCCCGTAATCGGCTTGCCATCTAACACCGCCCCAGTCTTCTTCATTTGTTAAATATTTATCGCGCCAGTTATAGGCAAAACGTGCTTGAATTTTGTCTTTCTCATAGTAGATAACTGCGTTATAAGAATGCTTAGACATGCCTCTGAATGGCAAGTCACGTTCACGAAAATCGAACTCTTCATGATCTTCATCAACTTGGTCATAACCAGAGTCAACAACGGTATAGTTTAATTGAATACCTAAGCCATCAAATGGCGCCGGTAAAATATCGGTAAATGATTGCTGATAGGCAATTTCAATACCCTTAATCTTACCACCTGCATCACTGTTAATATGTGATTCTACAGTGAATTCTTCACCATCAATATCGATAGTACCGTTTCTACCATACGTAGAAAAAGTTTCGATATCTTTAACATAAAATGCGGTCGTTAATGCACCGTACTCAGAAAAGTACCACTCTAAAGCAAGGTCACCTTGTGTTGCGCGCAAAGGCTCTAAGCCAGGATTAGATGCGTGATATTCACGATCATTAATGTTAACGTAACTCCACGCTTTTAAATTGCCAATGCTAGGACGCGTAATTACTTTTGACGCAGCTGCACGGAAAACCAGCTCATCGGTTAGGTTTAACTTAAAGTTAAAACTTGGTAATACATCTTGATAAGAATCTTCAAACTCAACAACTTCTTGATAATTTTCAACATCTTTCAAAAATTTTATAATTTCGGGGTTATCATTATCTGCTGCCACAAAGTTAACTAATGCAGGGTTTAAAGAGAAACCGCTACTCGTTACTTTCGTTTCAATTGCACGTACACCCAAATTTAATACGTATGGATAATCATATATTTCATCTTCAATGTTTATCGCAAGATAAAGCGCACTAGTTTGCTCAGATACATCGTATGAATCGTTTGGACGAGGTGTTGCTTTAATTAACTGGTTTGCAGCTTCAGGGCTAATACTTTCATAAAAAGAGAAGAGTTTATCGTAATCAAACATTGGCCAAGGTGTTGGGTGTTTACCTGGCTCGCCACTCATAAAGTTGTCAAAGTTTCCTGCAATAACCGCATCACTTGGCAGTCTAAACAAGTCAAAACCATTGATTTCTTCCGCTGCAGAAAAATCAATATCCCACTCATCATACTCTGTTGAATCTAAGATAGTACCGGCATTTGAAAAAGCACTCGCATTTTTAGAAGCATTAACAGCAGTCGTTTTTGTTTGCTTACCAATGTTAATACCAAAATCAACAGACGCTATCCAATGAATATTCGGGATCCATTTACCGTCAATACGAAATTCACTTACTCTATCTTTAACACCAGTACCACTGTTGTAACTATAGTGAGCACCGAAAGGCGAACTTGAATCTAAATTTGGAGAAACTGTCACGTCAGGTAACAAGTTATTTGTTGATGCGTCAATTGAAACTTCTTCAACAAATCCACGTGCTACAATGTATCGATTGTGGCCATTATTTTCATTTTCAGATTGAGAATGAGATAAATCGAAATTCAAAGACAATGCATCAGTAATATTCCACTTACTGTTAACACCAACTTGAAACGTTTCTGTAATTCTTGGGCGTGATACATTTAACAGCTCGGCCATTGCGCCACTGTTAAACATGGTCATTTTATTCACTAAACCATTATCAGCGAAACCTACATCTTTAACACCTGGAATGCCTGGCGTCCAACTTTCATCATAGGTTACAAAAGAAATTTGTGACTCTGTACCATTGGTTTCATATGAAGAATAAATACTATCAAAGTTAACTTCCACATCATCATTTGGTAACCATTGCAGTGCTAAACTTCCGCCAATACGTTCACGTGTATCTTGTTTGTTACCGTAACGAACATAACCTGGAATAATTGAACCCCATTCATTATCGACATATTGATCAAATTCACCGTTACCATCAACATCTTGACGTATGGTAAGATCAGGATCTGTTACTGAGTTATAAAAACCTTGCCCTTCGTAGCTATCAATACGCAAGGTTCTTTCAGAATATACTGCGGTAAATAAGGCACCAAACTTTCCGTCATCAAAGGTATTACTAACTAAAAATGAGGCTTGAGGAGTCGTATCTTTTGTTCTGTCTTCATAAATACCTTTTGCAGAGGCTGACAGCGTAAAGCCGTCAAAGTCAAGCGGTCGACGGGTTTTAATATTAATAACAGAACCAATACCACCTTCTTGCGTTTGCGCTACCGAAGATTTGTAAACTTCAACACCACCGAGTAATTCAGCGGCAATGAGATCATAGTTAAAGTCTCGGCTACTATGCTCTGATGCCATACGACGGCCATTAATTGTTGTAACGTTGTAGTCACCACCTAGGCCGCGAACAGTAACGTTCTGGCCTTCACCCGCATTACGTGTAATGGTGATACCGGTAATACGTTGCAAAGCCTCCGCGACATTTTGATCTGGAAATTTGCCAATATCTTCAGCAACAATTGCATCAACAACTTGAATTGAGTTTTGTTTGATGAAAAGCGACTCTTTAATACTGCTTCTCATACCGCGAACTTCAATAACCTCAGTTTCGCTTTCTTGCTCTGTTGCCTCTTTCTTTGTTGCTGTCGTTTGCTCTGTTTCCTGTGCTACCGCACACGCACTACTGACTCCAAGAATGGAACCAATAAGTAGGCTCAGGTATTTTTTCTGGTGATTTACCATGCTGTACCCTCTCTTATCTCTCATGTTTAGTTTTAGTTATTATTTGTTTTAATTTCACTCGCACTATATTTATACCCAATGAAACTAACAAATCAACATTTAAAAGCAATAAAAACTTTCGATAAGACTTTCAAAAAAGACAAAGACAACAGAAAAATACTAATATAACCAAATCAAAACAAAAACTTACAGTTTCGAAAGTGCTTTTGGTATTATTCACACTTGAAAGCTTGCGAAAGAAGGATAAGATATATACATAACGAAATAAGATAAAATTCATTATGAACACCATTGAAAGACGACACGATATCGTGCAACAAACCCTTAAGTTAGGCAAAGTACATGTAAGTGCTTTAGCGAAAAGCTATCAGGTTTCAGAAGTTACAATACGCGGTGACTTGAATTATCTCGATATGAAAAACTTAGTACGGCGTACGCGAGGTGGCGCAATGGCAAGCAGTACCGTGCCGAAAGAATTATCGATAAATGAAAAGCATTGTGCGCAAATTGATATTAAACGAAAGCTCGCCATATTAGCCCATAAACAAGTCCAAGAAGGCGATGCTATCATTCTAGATTCAGGTTCTACTATTGCTGAATTAGCAAACTGTTTACACGATTTTGAGCGCCTCGTCGTCATGACCAACGGCTTAAATGTCGCACAAAACCTCATTGATGCACCCGGTGTTGAAGTGTTAATGACTGGCGGTGTGTTAAGAAAAACATCGTTGTCTTTTTATGGTCGACAAGCAGAAGACAGTTTAGAAAGGTATCATTTTGACAAAGCCTTCATGGGGGTTGACGGCATTGATTTTAATTCTGGTATTACAACCCATTTTGAATACGAAGCCATGATGAACCGTTTAATGCGTAGAGTCGCTAAAGAAGTTATTACCGTTGCCGATTCTTCTAAGTTTAACCGCTCAGGTGTTCATAAAATATGCGGTCTAGCAGAAATAGACGTGTTAATAACTGATGCTGGCATTCCAGACGCCTTTGCCCAAGCATTAGAGCGCAATGGTGTGAATTTAATTATTCAAACCTAACCTTTACCTGTTGCCGGTAATAGCTTTCATTGGTTGATGTTGGCTGATACCGGCTTTTTTCGAAGCGAGTTATATTTATTAATGCCTACTGTGTAAACGCTTGTTCATCGTTAACCTGACAGGCATTCACAGGTTGAGGTTGATTGTTTCTATCAACAAGCCAACACTCGTCGTAAATAGAACAATAACAAAGCTCAATATTAATCAACTTATCTGCCTTGACCAACGCGTGCGCATTATCACCATTATAAGACACAGGCGTAATACTCTTCGTTGGCGATAAAGTACGATTACTTATGTGAGATTGTCTAATATTATTGAAAGGCTCAATATCTTTCCATTTTTTAACATATGTTGTGCCATGTTGAACCTTTGCATACTTTATAAGTGCTGGACCCGTACCATTATTGGTAACGCCATAACTAAAAGAATCACCGTTAAAGCTTCTAAATATTTCTAGCCTGGGCCAAACCGATGCCCGTGCATATTCTCGATCAACATATGCCGAATAAATTGACGTAAACGCCGTAACCAGACCAATTAATAACGCAGAAAGCGCGACTATCATTTCAGGGTTTTTATACCACTTTTCACTATCCATTAAATACGGTTCCTTGACTGGTAGTAAAGCTTAAAAAAAACAAGTAATTAGCATTATTAAATAACTTTATCTTTTTGCAGCCCTACTTTCAAATGCGTTGTTAGCACTGCTTAGCCACATGCTAAATGCATTTTTAAAAGTGTGCCACTACACTGATAAAGCCCCCTTTAATGCTAGCATCACTCGTTAAATTTTCATCGTTGTTAAACGCCATTTTCACCGCGCGATAGCCAATAGCGACGTTAAAATCCACCACTTGGCTATTAATTAAGTTATACATAATACCAACGTTATAGTCAGAAATTGTATGGTGACTTTTCAGTAAAAAGTCACCTTGGGCGAATAAACTTACTCCCGTTACTGGTAATCCTACATTAGTAGCAATGTATAGCATTGGCTCAATGTCGTTGGTGTTTATTCTATGATTAACATTATCGTAATAGGTAAAGGTATAAGGAGTGCCAAATATATCATGCCAATTATCCACTCTCGTTGAGTTTTCAGTAATAGCAATAGCTCCGCCAAAATCCCGAGCCGTAACGCCTAAATCTAATGAAAAGGCTCGATTGTCGAATAATTCATAATAGAAAGTGTAATCAACGTATCTGACATTAAAACGGGTATCAATGTCAGTATCTACGATGGATTCATGAACAATACCAGACGCTTCATCTGTGTAACTGGACGCTTGTGTTACGTTGAGTTTACTGCTGGTATCATATGTGGTGTGAGAAACTCGAAAATTAGGTAACATAGGAAAAGGATGCTCAATAGCAACAAAAAAACTACGTTGTTCTTCTTTTTTCAAATCAAAGTCAGTCGTTGTAGTTTCATTGCCAAACTCACCGTTGACCTTTCCTTGCCAAATTTGGCCACCTACATATAAGCCAACAGAGTCTGCTTGTACGTGACTCACTAATATTAATAAAAAAACTGCTACTAACGCTTTTTTAATCATCTTATTACAATCCTTGTATAGGTAAATAACCTAGTAAATGAGTGCATGTACTGCGAAAGCATGTTTTTCTCGTTTCTTTAATCGACCAAAACTTCAGTCGTTGGGTTTTCATGGCATCTAAACATTAATTCAATATCATCACGTAACACACGGCTTTCTGAAAGCTCTGGCAAATTATCTCGTTCAAAAAAATCTATTTCAGAAATCTCAATATTTGTTAACGGCTGCCCTGATTCAAAGGTACATAGAAAAAACAACTTATAAATATGCTGTGGGTATTTAGGTACATAAGGGTGAATATCGCGATCTTTAATCGCCACTAATGTCGGGTTGGTTACGTTAAAGCCAGACTCCTCGTATACTTCACGAACAATACCTTGAGAAGGTGTTTCACACACATCTGCCCATCCCCCGGGAAGTGTCCAACGATTATCCTGTCGCTCTCTAACGAGCAAAATTTTATTGTTTTTAATAACACCAGCACGTAAATCAACTTTCGGCGTTGGATACCCCGTTTCAGGAATAAACAAATTCTCTGCTTTAGGCACGGGTGTATCAGCTAACTGTGCCAACATTTGATGAGATATACTGGCAAGTTCGTCAAACCTTTCGATATCAAATTTATCTTTAGAGTATGCTTTTCCTGTTTGACTAATGGCCTGAAGCCGCTTTACCCAGCTAACCCATTGATTCATCAATTTCTCCAAATGTGTTCCCCTTTATTCGAGGATGATAATACCGACCTAAAGTTAAGCAACAAAGCGAAATTGAACAAGCAGTTAGCATCTCGGCCTTTAATGCGTTTATTATTTCATTTAGTACAACGTTAGATCCTGTCATTATTGGGATGAAAGCCTGATATGTCTTTCTAGTTAATGTTCATTCATGTTTAGGCAACATCCATAATACGGCGTTCTGAACAACATCAATGATAATTCCCCTATCATAGTAATAGCTATACTTTTCATCGCTATTATTCAACTAAACATGACTCTATTACGCTGACAACCTTTTTACAACATAAATACAATAATCAAATAAACATTTGAAAACAAAACGTTAGCAATATAGTAACTAATTTCTATTTTTAACGCCTTGCTGTTTAACAGGAACTTTTTTACTTCTTAATCGTGTTTGATAAATGTAAGCAGTTCATCAGTACATAGTTTTTAGATAACCATTTGTTATTTTTACACACTCTTTAACCGTTGGAGTATATTTCGATATTACCCAACATTATGACTAATTCGGATCATTTAGCGTCAACAATGAGCAAGGATCGGCCTCAAAGTAAAAGGAAAAAAACAATGAGAGAATTAAACGTAAATGAAATTCAAAAAGTAAATGGTGGAAATAAAAAGCTATTTTGGAAAGCGTTAAAATGGGTGGCGGCTAATATCGGCAGCCCTGCGCCTAACCGGTATACGGGGGGATTTCACGGTTAAAGATATTGTAATGTCATTATGACTTCTTAAATATTTAGAAGTCATATTTTTATTCGAGCTTGTAGTTTATCCAATTTTTCAAAGGATACATTTAAACAAAAGGAAAACATAATGCGCCGCCATGAAAAAACAGAGGATTTACTCAAGGCGAGTTCAACATACAGTGATGACAAAGCAGATAAACCCAGTATTTTAGGGGCGCTTTACATAACCTTTTTAGTACTAATTGGTACTCTGTTTATGCAGTTTGTTTTTTTAATACCACTTTTAATTAATGGTATGTTAACGCTCGATATGTTTAATCTGCCACCAAGTGAATTTAGTGAAACCTTAGGTATTAAGGGGGAAGCCTTTATTTTACTAGCTGAATTAATCGCGTTAATAATTTGTATAAAAATAGCTTTTCACATTCAAAAAATTCCATTTAGCATAATTGGTTTTAAGCTAAATGGTTATAAAACGGATGCAGTGTTAGGCGCTTTGGCAGGAATAATTATAATTACAATATGTTTCTTTCTATTAGTCAGCACTGGCTATATCTCATATACTGTTCAATCGTTTAGCCTTGTACCTTGGGTAGCGAGCTGTTCACTCTTTTTATTAGTAGCTGTTTCAGAAGAAATACTATGCAGAGGTTTTATTCAAGGTCTGTTGATGAGAGCAACAACACCTTATTTAGCGCTATTCATTTCATCTGTAATATTTATGGCACTTCATTTAGGAAATGTTAATTGGACATTAATTTCACTCATTAACCTATTTCTAGCAGGCGTTACCTTTGGGCTTTATTATTTATATACGAGAAATTTGTGGTTTCCTATTACGCTCCATTTTACTTGGAATCTTTTTCAAGGCACCGTTTTTGGTTTCGAAGTTAGCGGTCATAAAATGGCAAGTTGGCTAGCGATCGTTCGAACAGAAAACTCACTCATCACAGGTGGTAAGTTTGGTCTAGAAGGTTCAATTTTAGTGACGGCTTTAGAGATACTGTTGATTGTACTGATCCAATTAAAGTTTACTTCAAGTAAATCCACGTCAAATGAACGTAAACTTATTAACTTATCACCCAAAGCGTTACGTTAGCTCTATTCATTTTGCTTTCTTATACATTCACGTATGTGCCTATACTGACGTTCTTACAAGCTTAGACTAAATAACTATAGAATCTTAAATGCACAAAATTGTTATTTAATTGGCTAAGTGATGTTGGCTATTAAAGTAATAAGAGCCGAATCATAATATTTACGTTTATGATGAAAATCTTCAGAACGTAAATATTCTATATGCGTTTTTAACTGTCCAATAACAACATTCTCCCACTCTTTTTCATTGGTATGAGCAAGGATTTCTTCCAGTGAATACAACATATGCGCAATAAAAAGCTCATACTGAACAAATTTACCTGTTCGCTTTAATTGTTCAATGTTTGGTGTAATAAAATCTGGCCGATTAATTGCGTCGGCTAAATATTCTCGATATAAACCTTTTGCTATCCCCTCTCGATGTAGTTCTTTACTTGTCTTGATCTGAATATATGTTAGCGGTATTCCTACAATAGCAAATGCCGCAGCAAACCCCGTTGCAAAGCCTCCAACAACTGTCGAAAGTGCTACCAAATTATTTACTTCTAGCATAAAAAAACCTTTTAGTATTGTTTGTTAGTTTTTGAATTAATTAAAAATAATTCATCGTATAGTTAATTAATCCATTAAGAACATCAGATGTAATTGAGATATAAAGTGATAATAACCTTTTATCGCTGCATATATAGATCTCCAGTTCAATTCAGCATGTATAACTACTGCATAAGAGGCTGATGATAACTTATTGCTAATAATATATAGTGCAACTGAACCGAATCAAGTTTCAGGCATTCTCTTCACAGTGGTTTTGTTACCTTACCCCAGGCCTTATCTGAGATGTAACTATATCTCCGACAGTGTTACGACTATGAAATCTAAGCAAGTCTTGAAAGTTGAATTCAGATACCTCAAGTGTATTCTCACTCAACCAAGTTACTTTATATACCAGTTCATTAGGGTGTCCATCTAGTACAACTAAAACATCCTTATCTTCAGGAGTATTTATACGATTAACCGAAATCTGAGTTTCGTAATTGGTTGTCGCACCACAATTGATCACATTAACCACAGCCTCAATATCGTTGTTAGGTGATAAAAAGACTTCATATTGCTCTGTTCCGCACCAGTCATCGGTAATGTTCCATAACAAAACAATTGGAACTAAGATAAGCGCCATCCCCCAAAATATTGTGGCACCTGCATTCCATAAAATGGTTAAAATTTTTCTCATTTGCTTCCTTCCTTATGACTAGCCAAGCGAAACCTAGCAAGTATAAGATGGCCTGACATTTTTAACAGTTGGTAGCTTTTATTACACTGAGCTCTCATAGGCTTTTAATAACCATGCAACAACTTCATTATCAACGTCAGATATCTCTTTTAGCTGTATTCTGTGAGTACACATGGTACCAAATGGCCCAGAACTCTCTAAGCGCCCCTGAACTTCTATACCTTTAAGTTTTAATCCCAAATCGATCCTTGTTTTAGTTGCTGGTTTAACTAAGGCAAATTGCTTTTTTCTAATTAAACTGACACTTCCTTTCTTGGGAGTGATCACAATATCATCCCCGAAACTGTCGACTGTAAAAAGTATCTTTTCATAAATAGGTTTGAGTAATTCTTTACCACTATATTGATTTACAACCAAATCTTCAGGTGAATCACTTTCTTTGGACAGAGCAACTATTGTATTTGCAAATCCATGTGTCACACCATATTCAGTCTTTAAGAACTTTACAGCTACAGAGTGTTTTTCAAAGTTTTTTTTGTTTAATATTTCAAGCCATTCGTCTAGCTTTTTACCTGTTTTCTCAGGCATATTCTCAATCATTGTTTGTAGTGGTTTATCCATATACTTCACCATTTAATTCAAAACATAGCCACGATAACGCCCCACAAAGTGTTAGCTTTTAATTTCGAGGGTTTACATGAACAAACATAACATACCTTTTTATCGGACTTAATACACATAAAAAGCATCAGCTATGGCTAAGCTTCCAAAGGCGTTAGGCTAGCTGTTAACGAAAGTTAATTGAGCACGAACATAGACTAAACCACGAAGCTAGAGAGAAATTATTGGCTTCATTCAATGTGCTAATCATTTATTGATAACAATTGATCGTTCTAAAATAAATAGGCAGGACTTGGTGTTTTTACTTCACATGGGGAGTCATAACAACGCTTTGTTAAGAGGCGCTAGCTAAAAATACGAGCGTAACACTAGGCAACATCTTGATCAGTTCTTGATCCAATACAGAAACGCCAAGTAAATCATACCCGCTATCAGCTTCTCCATCTGGTGCTAATATTCGGGTTATGTGAAAGAAACACTGACTGTTTTTACAATGTATCAAACTGTTTTCATCTAATTTAATTTTGTCTGAAATGGCGACAAAAAAGGCCTCATAATGAGACCTTAATTCTTTTTCGCTATTTAGTGTATTACGACTAAGTAACAATGCCTAAAGGCTTACCTGTTTTCCAAGCGCCGCGAGTAAAGTCAGGAATAGTTTTACTATTACTTCTGTCTGCTACAGAATCCATACTAAGCGGGAATACTGAAGACCAAGCAGCTGCATCATATACATCTTGATCTAATGGTTCACCATTACGCAAACACGAAACAATGCGATGTGTCATAATAAAGTCCATACCACCATGCCCTGCACCCTTTGCAGCATCACCTAATCGTTTCCATAACGGATGCTCGTACGCTTGATACCATTTTTCCATATCAGTATCCCAAGAGTGGTAATTTTGATGATAAGGTTTGTAACCTTTCTTACCATTTGCTTTCCATAATGCTAGGGCTTCTTCATGCTGTTGATCGTAAATCGCTTTAATTTTATCAGGAATGTTTTCCAATGCGATACGATTCGGGAAGCCAGCAAATACACCGTTGGTACCCTGAATTAAGTTATGACGGCTATATGGACGTGGCGTTGTAGTATCATGTTGAACCATGATACTGCGGCCTTTAACCGTTTTAATAATACTGGTGTTCATATCGCCAGCTATATACTTCATTTTATTACGTGCATGATCTGCTGGAAATTCACGTTGTGCGTATTGTTGACGCCCCATCGCTGGTGAACTCATAGATGTAATATAATCTAAACGGTCACCACGGTTAATATTCATATACTGAGCGACAGGGCCTAAACCATGTGTTGGATACAAGTTACCGTTGTGCATGGCATGACGCTGTGTACGCCAAGAGCCTGTTTTACGGTCAATTTCTTTCATTTGCCAACGCAACTCATGAATATAAGCCGCTTCACCGTGTAACAAATCACCAAATAAGCCTTGGCGAACCATATTTAATGCCATTAACTCATCACGACCGTAGTTAACATTTTCAAGCATCATACAGTTTTTCTGAGTACGCTCTGCTGTATCCACCAATTGCCAACATTCTTCGATTGTTGTTGCTGCTGGAACTTCGATCAATGCGTGTTTACCACTTTCCATGGCATCTACTGCCATAGGCGCATGCCACTTCCAAGGGGTAGAAATAATAACAACATCAATATCTTGTCGTTCTAGCATCTTTTTATAGGCTAAATCTGACCCTGTATATTTTTCTGGTGCAGGAAAGCCTTGTTTAACGACATGTCCAATGGCTTTATCAAGTGACTGCTGATCGGTATCACAAATCGCTTTAACCTCTACGCCTTCCATTTTAATGAAGTTTTTTACATGGTAATCACCACCGCGTACACCTACACCAATAAATCCGACTCTTACCACATCCATTTTTGGCACAACTAACCCCATAACACTGGGCCCTTGCTGTTTAAAAAGTGGAGAACCTGTATTTTGTGCACTCGTAGCACAACCGGCAACAACGCCAGCTGCTGCGGTTGCCGCAGCTGACTTTAAAAATTTACGACGACCAAGATCAGACATGTGTTTTTCCTTTATTTCTTATAATGCTAAATAATTTATGAAAACAATTAGCTATATATATATCCAAACGGAAGAAAAAACGCAATCAAAACTTTCAAAAGACTTCAAAAAAACAATATCCTCACTATTGCTTTATTCGAACAAGCGATAAAAATGCGCTACAACCCAATAAAAACATCACCAAAACCTTGTCACCTATAGTTGTAGCAGTATTTTAGTAAAACAATTACTTTCTTTCATAAAGCATATTGCGAAAGAAAACGAAAGTTGCTAACATCCACTTTAATGAATCAGTTATATAATAGGATTAGCAGTGACTAAGATAATAGATATCATCAACAGTAACCGTAATGATGCAAACGTTGGCATATATTCCGTTTGCTGTGCTCAGCCTCTGGTAATTGAAGCAGCAATAAAACAAGCGATTAAAGACAATACGGTTGTACTCATTGAAGCCACCGCTAACCAAGTGAATCAATTTGGCGGATATACATCAATGAAACCTGTTGATTTTGTTGAATTTATAAAGAATATCGCTGTTAAACTTAACTTTCCTTTTGAAAATATTATTCTAGGTGGTGATCACCTAGGGCCTGTATGCTGGGTAGACGAAAACGCAGCGCAAGCATTAGAGAAGTCAAAGACGCTTATTCAACATTATGTTGCTGCTGGATTTAAAAAAATACACTTAGATACTAGCATGCCTTGTGCTGATGATGACATTGCACTTTCAGATGAAATAATCGCCGAACGTGCTGCTATACTTTGCGAAGTTGCAGAGAAAACAGCAAAAGATACCTTTGGGCATTCTGATATTGTTTATGTTGTTGGTACGGAAGTTCCGCCACCAGGCGGTGCAACAGAAGAAATTACATCACTTGACGTAACCCCTACAGAAAATGTTGAAAAAACACTAAGCATTCACTTAGCAGCCTTTAATAACAAAGGTTTACAAGATGCATGGCAAAGGGTTATTGGTATTGTTGTTCAACCAGGCGTTGAATTTGATCATACAAGTATTATCGATTACGACTCAGAAAAAGCACAACCGCTAAGTCAATTTATAAAAACGGTGCCTAATATCGTATTTGAAGCACATTCGACCGACTATCAAAAACCAACTGCGTACCAGTCTTTAGTGACTGATCATTTCGGTATTCTAAAAGTTGGTCCACAATTAACTTTTGCTATGCGTGAAGCATTATTTGCACTAAGTTATATTGAACAAGCTTACATACCCTCCGAGCAACGCGCCAACCTCATGGATGTTATTGAAGAAGCAATGTTAACAAACCCAGTTTACTGGCAAAAGTTTTATCACGTTGCCCCTGCAGATGAAATCTTTTACCGCAGATATAGCTATAGTGACCGTATTCGTTATTATTGGAATACAACAATAGTAGAACAAGCAGTAGAGAAGTTATTGAACAACTTGACTCAACACGCTATTCCTTTGCCGTTAATAAGCCAATATCTACCCGAGCAATACCAAGCGTTGCGTGCAGGCACCATTAAGAATTGCCCAAGAGCACTCATTGTAAATAAAATTATGCAAGTTACTGAAGTATATGCCAGCGCTTGCAATCAACAGTCTCAACAATAGGTTTTATCTAATGAATGAATTTTTGACTATTGACGTAGATACTCTTAATGCAAAAGGTGCTTACTGGACTGCCAAAGAAATATCTCAACAACCAAAGGTTTGGCGTGAAGCTCATACTAATGTTATTAACCAACAAGCTAAGATATCAAGCTTTCTTTCACCCATTCTCGCGTTAGATAACCTAAGAATTATTTTTACGGGTGCAGGTACTTCAGCATATGTTGGCGACACCGTTGCACCCTATATAGAAAGCAGCACAGGTTTTCAATGTAACGCAATCAGCACCACAGATATTGTTGGAACGCCTGAATATTATTTACACCGCGAACAACCAACATTAGTTATTTCATTTGCACGTTCAGGGAATAGCCCTGAAAGCTTAGCCGCTGTTGAATTAGCCAATACATTAATTGATACCTGCTTTCACTTAGTCATTACCTGCAATGAAAATGGTGAGCTTGCCACGGGTACTAAAGGCAATAACAATGCATTAAGTTTAATTATGCCTGAAGGTACGTTAGATGAAAGTTTTGCAATGACGAGTAGTTTTACGGCTATGATGGTGTCGGTATTAGCCGTTTTTACTCCTAACACAGAGCAACTCGAAAGTGCAGCAAATGCCGCAGAAAGAATCCTCAGCGACGAAGTCGTAAACATTAAAACGAAAGCTGAACAAAATATTGATCGGATCGTATTTTTAGGTGCAGGTCCAACATTAGGTATTGCCCGTGAAGCAGCACTTAAATATTTAGAGTTAACGGCTGGCAAAGTAACAAGTTATTGCGAAAGCCCACTAGGTTTTCGTCACGGCCCGAAATCAATTGTTAATAATCAAACAGATATCATTATATTTCAGTCAAGCAACGCATACACAAGACGTTACACATCTGACTTGGTAAATGAGGTTGTTAACGATAAAATTGCTCACCAAGTCACTTGTATTGATGATGTTGTATTTAACGACGACAGCAATTTAGAAGATGTATGGGCAGGACTACCTATTATTGTATATTGCCAAATACTCGCTTTTTACAAATCAATCGCTCTTAACCTGTCACCAGACAACCCTTGTCCAACAGGTGAAGTTAATCGCGTCGTACAAGGTGTTAACATCTACCCACTTGTAGATGCTGACTAGCAACATTAACGATTAAATAATCATTAGGAATGAAAATGGCCCGTTACGGTGTAGATATTGGCGGAACAAAAATTGAAACCGCTATATTTGATGACCATTTTAATTTACTTGACTGTTGGCGTGTTAACACGCCAACAGACGACTATGCGCGGTTTCTTGAAACCTTAAAAGAACAGATTACCAAAGCTGACCAAATCACCGGTGAAACCTGTAATGTAGGTATAGGCATGCCCGGCTTGATTAACCATAAGGGTAAGGTGCTTTCAGCCAATATTCCTTGTGCGACAAATCAAGATATTGTGCATGACTTACACGCGATACTCGATCGCCACATTAATTTAAAAAATGATACCCGATGCTTCGCGCTCTCTGAGGCAACATTAGGCGCAGGTAAAGAGTATTCGCGTGTTTTTGGTGCAATTATTGGTACTGGTGCTGCCGGTGGTTTATGCGTAAATGGCCAACTTGAAGAAACCAATTTAGGCATCGCAGGAGAATATGGTCATATTCCATTATCTGCCCAGTTACAGCAAAAATATAATTTACCTATCTACACCTGTGGTTGCGGATTACAAGGCTGTGTAGAAAGTTACATTGCTGGCCCTGGTATTAGCCGTTTGTATCAGCATTTTACGGGTGAACAGCAAAGTGCTATACATTGGCATCAACAGCTAACACTTAACGATACTACAGCACAACAAGTGTTAGCATGCTATCTCGATATATTAGGTGAAACCTTCGCTGCTTTAGTTAAGTTTCAAGAGCCTGATATTATCGTACTTGGTGGCGGTCTATCACTGGTTGACAACATTATTGTGCAACTACCTAATGCCATACAACAACATTTATTTCCGGGCTTTACCTCACCTAAAGTTGTCGCAGCACAATTTGGCGACTCAAGTGGAGTAAGAGGCGCAGCAATACTCGGGAGCTTACCACATGAACTATAACCCATATTATCTCAAGTGTGCACAAATCGTCACAGAAAAAAGTATTGAGAAAAATACTTATGTACTTGTTAAGCATGGCATTATTAGTGAAATAACTCGCGAGCCTCGCGCCAATGTTCATATCGTGGATTTAGGCGATTCAATTCTCATACCGGGCATGATAGACATGCATATTCATGGTCGTGAAGGCTGCGATGTTATGGACGCTGAGCTATCATCGTTAACGACTATTTCAACTTCTTTAGCCAAACATGGCGTGATCGGGTTTTTAGCAACAACAGTGACCGCGAGTTGGCAGCAAACGTTAAAAGCCTTTGAGGTAATTGGACAAGCAAGCCATCATAAAATGCCAGGAGCGCAAGTACTCGGTGCTTACAACGAAGGGCTTTTCTTTACTGAAACCCATAAAGGAGCGCACAACGAAGCGTTTTTTCTTGAGCTGACAAAAGAGCGTGTTGACGCAATTTATCAAGCGAGCCAAGGTTCATTAAAAGTTATGGCGCTTGCGCCTGAATTTGAAGGTTCAATGGAGATAATTCGTTATTTAGATGAGCTTGGTGTCAACGTTATGTTGGGCCATACAAACGCAAATTATCAACAAGCAACAGATGCCTTCGCTGCGGGTGCTTGTGGTGGTGTTCATATTTTCAATGGCATGAGTGGTGTACACCATAGAGATCCTGGTTGTGCCGGTGCTGTACTGATGAATAAAGACGCGTTGGCAGAAGTGATTGCCGATGGCGTGCATTTACATCCAACAATTATGGAAATGATTTATCAGTTAAAAGGCAAAGACAAAATAGCGCTGATCAGTGACTGTATCAATGCGGGTGGGTTCAGTGATGGCACTTACCGTTTAGGTGAGCTAGATGTTATTGTAAAAGAAGGCATAGCAAGAACGAAACAAGGTTCACTCGCAGGTAGCACATTAACGCTTGAAAAAAGCGTAAAAAATATAATCGAGATGGCAAAAGTGCCATTTATTGAGGCCGTGCATATGGCCAGTTTAGTGCCTGCGGCGCATTTAGCCTTAGCAGACGAATTAGGAAGTATAACGCTAGGAAAACGCGCTTGTTTTGCAGTGCTATCGCCCGATTTAAACGTTCAAGCGACGATCATAGATGGTGAAGTCGTATTTTGTGAGCAACATGTAGCGTTATTTAACCGATAATTATCACTTTATGAGCAGACAAGGCGAAAATACCTTTGATGCGATTGTCATCGGCAGTGGCATGACAGGCGGTTGGGCAGCAAAAGAACTCACAGAACAAGGATTAAAAGTTCTGGTGCTAGAGCGTGGTCGAATGGTTGAACATGCAACTGACTACCCCACTGCTCATTTATCATCTTGGCAACTGCCTTTTGCCAATCAACCCAGCCTGCAAGAACATAAAACACAGTTTAAACAAGCACGTAGTGGCTTTGCGACCAATCAGGATGTAAAGCATTGGTTTGTAAATGATGTTAAACATCCTTATCAAGAACAATATAGATTTGACTGGTTAAGAGGTTATCATGTCGGTGGACGTTCGCTAACTTGGGGGAGACAATGTCTCCGGCTAAGCGACTTAGACTTTTCAGCAAATATCACAGACAATCATGGGGTTGACTGGCCGATACGCTATAAAGATATTGCTCCTTGGTATGATAAAGTTGAGCAGTTTATTGGCGTTATCGGTGAGGCACTAAATCTTGAACAACTGCCCGACGGTAAATTTTTACCGCCCATGCCGCTTAATTGCGTTGAGAAAGACTTAAAAGCAACGTTAAATAAGCACTACAGTAGTCGGCATTTAACGATTGGCAGGGTAGCCCACTTAACCGGTGACAAAACATTTATTGGTAGAAGCGCATGTAGTTACCGAAATAGATGCATGAGAGGCTGTCCAACAGGTAGTTATTTTAGTAGCAATGCCTCAACGTTACCTGCAGCACAACGCACAGGAAATATGACGCTTCGCCCCAATTCAATCGTAAAGCGTATTCATTACGATGATCACGCAAAACGCGCAACTGGCGTAGAAGTAATTGATGCAAATACGCACAAAACGTCGCACTTTCACGCGAAAATTATTTTTTGCTGCGCATCGACAGTCGCTACAACCGCTTTATTGTTACAATCAACATCAAAACGTTTCCCTCATGGGCTTGGCAATGATAGCGGTCAACTTGGGCACAACTTAATGGACCATCACTTTCGAGTGGGAGCCACAGCAATCGTATCTAAATTTGATCATATTATTGATCAAGGTAAACGCCCAGTAGGCTTTCACATTCCAAGGTTTAGAAACCTGCGAAAGCCATACGAATCAAAACTTAATTTCGTTCGTGGCTATGGTTTTCAAGGGTATGCTACGCGCACTGATTGGCGAAGAGGCATAAAAGAAATGTCAATTGGTGCTGATTTTAAAGATCACTTACTCACACCGGGGTCATGGCAAGTTGCACTGATCGGTTTTGGTGAATGTTTGCCACGATATGAAAATAAGCTGACGTTAGATTATCAACAATTAGATCAATGGGGTTTGCCCACCGTATCATTTAGTTGCCGATATGGTACCAATGAAGCAAATATGCGCAAAGACATGAAAGCTCAGGCAGTACAAATGCTGACACTAGCGGGTTATGAAAACGTAACGCCATATGATGACGGCTCATTTCCTGGGCAAGCGATTCATGAAATGGGTACAGCCCGCATGGGAAATGACCCTAAAACATCCGTGGTCAACAAACATAACCAACTACATAGCGTTGCAAATGTTTACGTTACGGATGGTTCATTTATGACATCATCGGGATATCAAAATCCTTCGTTAACCTATATGGCCTTTACCGCACGCGCAGCTGATCATGCTGTAAAACAATTTACTCGAGGCATTTTTTAAAATGGAAAGGCGTAGTGCAATTAAAATGTTGCTTACTTCGATTGGTATTACAGCATCGAGTCAAACATTAATAACATTGGTTCAAGCAAGTCAACAAAACCATCGCCCGAAAAAACCATATTTTAATGCGAGCCAACGTGCATTTATCAAACAACTTAATAATACTATTTTGCCCGAAACTTCAACACCGGGTGCTGAAACACTCAAATTACAGCGTTTTGTTGAGACAATGGTTAAAGAAACCTTTCCTGAGAAACAACAAAATATGTTTGTTGATGGCTTAAGGATAACCCAAGAACTATTTAACAAAAGCATGATTGTAGATGAAACTACACAGCAAGATCATACCGCTCATTTAACGCAGTTTTTATCGATAACTGACGAGCAAAGAGCAACATATCAAATACTCGATGATTTGCCACCAGAGCGCATTCCCGCTGAGATAAAAGTACATTATTACCAATATAAATTTTTATTCACTTTAAGAGCGTTACTCATTATTGGCTTTATGCATCACGAAGAGATCGCAAAATTACAACGCGATGCAAAAGACTTTCCTGTAACTTATATTCCTGGTAACTGTTAGTTTTATATAAAAAACGCAGCATAGCTGCGCTTTTTAATCAAAATTACGACTGCGGAGTTACCAGTTACGCTTCTTATGACCAATTAATGCGTAATATAATATAAAGGCGTAACAAGGTAACATTATCCAATAGGACAGCTGCGAATCGCCAGTTTGTTCAGCAAATGCGCCATATAGTAAGGGTAATAAAGCACCACCTGAAATTCCCATAATTAATACTGCTGAGCCTGTAGCGGTTTGTTTCCCTAGGTCTTTAAGTGCCATTGGCCAAACAGCAGGCCATACTAAGGCATTTGCTAAACCGAGTAATGCAACAAATAAAACAGTATTAGGTATGGCAGGCACGCCACTCCATGAAAACATTAAATCCCAAACAGCGGTACTATCTTTTGCACCAATAATTATAAAAATAGAAAAAACCAAACCTAATACCGCGGATACAACCAGTGCCTTTTCTTGGCTTATCCAGCGTGGAATAACAACAATACCAATGATATAGGCAACCACCATAAATGCCATGGTATAAGACGTTAATTGCCCAAAGTTAGTAACACCAAGTTCCTTACCGTATAAACCGATCGTATCACCGGCGATCACTTCGACACCAATATAGAAAAATAAAGTCAGCATACCGAGTATCAATTGGGGGTAATGTAATACGCCTTTGATCTCAGATGTACGTTCAACGCTAAGATCGTTTTCTTCTGCTCCTAAGTCAACATCTGGCAAAGGTGAAAAATGGATAAATACCGCTAATATTGCAAGCATTCCTGCCATGATGAAGTATGGAAATATAAGGCGACTAGATAATTCTTGTAATGCTTGTAGTCGCTCTACTGCATTTAAAGTGCCTAAATAGCTTTCGTTATATTGAGACATATCGGTTAAAACAAATGCGGTGAAAAATATTGGTGCGATAATCCCAGCACCTTTATTTAAAATCCCCATAATACTAATACGTACTGCTGCAGATTCTTGTGGTCCTATCACAACGAGGTATGGATTTGCAGCCGTTTGTAAAATCGTTAAACCTGTTCCTAGTAAAAATAGCGCAATTAAGAACACAGAATACAACTTTGTTTGTGCCGCAGGAATAAAGACAAGGGCACCTACGGTCATAACTAGCAACCCACCAACAATCCCCTTTTTATAACCGATAGATTTTAATACTTTCGCTGCAGGAAGCGCCATCACGGTATAAGCAATATAAAACACTAAGGTAACAAAATAAGCTTCAAAGTGGTTCAATTCACAAGTAATTTGTAAAAACGGGATCAGTGATCCGTTTAGCCATGTAACAAATCCAAACATAAAGAAAAGGCCGCCAATGATCATCATCGGCATGTAGCGTGTTAAAGCGCCCTCCTCTTTCATCAATGGAGTCGCGGAAGTGTGCGTTGACATGATTGTTTCCTATCATTTTTAATAATTTATAATCGATTTATCATTCCATATTCACCTTAAATTATCAACAACATTTGAAAGCTTCATTCTCTTTCGTAAAAAAGAGTAAGTATTATTAACCAGTTGCCTTTTTATTAAAAATAACGAACAATTGCTTTATAAAATAAAGCGTACGCTTGTATTTGACTAAATAAAAACGATAAAAATAGAGAAAGCACCATGCTTAGTACCATTGAAAGACGCCAAGAAATCGTGTTATTAACCGAAAAAAAAGGTAATGTTTCAGTTAAAGAGTTAGCCGAAATATTTAACATTTCAACCGTATCAATTCGTAATGATCTGAATGAACTTAATCGACTTGGATTGCTCGTTAGGTCTCGTGGTGGCGCAGTACCAAGTAACCGTTTAACAAAAGAGCTATCGATTAAAGAAAAGCACACTAAAAACCTTAAAATTAAACAAAAACTTGGCGAAGCAGTTGCACACCTCATTGACGAAGGCGACGCAATTATCCTTGATTCCGGCTCAACAACAGAAGAAGTTGCGCACTGTTTAATTGGTAAAAAGCAACTCACTGTAATGACCAATGGATTAAATATTGCCAACCAGTTAGCGCAAGCCGAAGGATGTGATGTTTTTATTACCGGTGGTCGATTAAGAAAAAAATCTATGTCTTTTTACGGCGCACAAGCTGAAGAACGCTTAGAATATTACAATTTCAATAAAGTAATATTAGGTGTTGATGGCATTGATATTAATCGTGGCATTAGTACGCATTATGAGCCTGAAGCTAACTTTAACCGAGCGATGTGTGAAAACGCAGAACAAATTATTGTCGTAACCGATTCATCTAAGTTTGGTAAGCGTTCGCTTCATTCAATCATTACACTCGATAAAGTCGATATACTGGTTACCGATAGCCATCTTTCAAAAGAATATATCGACGTACTTGAAAGCCACAATATAGAATTACACCTTGTTGAAATATAACACATCTGCTTTCTCAGTAGATGCTACATACGCTTGGCAAACGAGCTTATCATTAATTTATATTGATTAGCTCGTAGAGGCGATTTACTACAACATTTTCATACTCATGCTTTTCTCATTTTAAACATTCTTTTACCGTATAGCTTAGTTGTTGTAATACCTGAAAAACGTATTAAATGGGTATTTATTCGCCTAGTTTCAGTTAAATTAATCCAATCATTCAACCTCACTTCAAAACCTTATGAAAGCAAATTTACCTTTCACAAAGATTAAAAATACGTTAAGTTGCTCATTAATTACTACACTGTTCATTATAGTGAGATTGATTAATGATAAAAATAAAGCACTACGGTAAGCCGCTCGCTTGGTACACCCTGATAAAATTAAGTTTGCCTTTATTACTGGCATTGAACACAACGTCAGCAAATTCAGAAACGCTAGATAAAGGTAATGATTGGGAAGATCCACAAGTGATAGGCATCAATAAACTGCCACCACGCGCAAACTTCTTTCCGTTTATTGAATCTACTATTACAGATAAAAATAAAGCCAGTAACTATAAAGACTTAAATGGTATATGGCGGTTTAAACTTAGTCCGAATATCGCAAAAGCACCAAAAAACTTTGCCAAGCCAAATATTGATGACTCTGACTGGCAACAAATAAATGTGCCGGGAAATTGGGAGTTGCAAGGATTTGATCGCCCTATCTATTTAAATCAACCCTATCCTTTTGCCAAGAATCCGCCCTATATTCAAGCGCATGACAATCCAACAGGCCATTATCGACGAACGTTTCAGTTAGATAAAAATTGGCTAACACACAATAAAGTCTTTATACATTTTGGCGCGGTTAAGTCTGCATTCTACCTATGGATAAATGGCAAAAAAGTAGGTTACAGTCAAGGAAGCAAAACACCTGCCGAATTTAACATTACATCTTATGTAGAACAGGGGGAAAATACGATCGCATTACAAGTTTTGAGGTGGAGTGACGGTAGTTATTTGGAAGCACAAGATTTCTGGCGATTATCGGGTATTGAGCGTGATGTTTATCTTTATTACACACCAGAAACCCATATACAGGATTACTTTGTCAAAGCTGATTTAGAAAAAGATTACCAAACAGGCAAATTCTCACTTGAAATAGCAGCTAATACCATCTCAGCTGAGCAGCAGCTCGAAGTTACGCTGACCGCGCCAAATGGTGAACAAGTTTATCAACATAAAAAGTCAATATTGACCAAAAAAACGACATTTAATGCACAATTAAAAGATGTATTGAAGTGGTCAGCAGAAGTCCCCAGTCTTTATCAGCTGTCAATTTCATTAATAGATAAAAATAAGCCCACACAATTTATACAGCAAAAAATAGGGTTTCGAAGTACTGAAATTATTAACGGTCAGTTGATGGTAAATGGTCAACCTATTTTAATTAAAGGCGTTAATCGCCATGAACATGATCCTGATACCGGTCACTATATTTCACGTGAAAGTATGGAACTTGATATTAAACTCTTTAAACAATTTAATATTAACGCGGTACGCCTCGCACATTACCCTAATGATCCATATTGGTACGAACTCTGTGATAAATATGGCATTTACATCGTAGACGAAGCCAATATTGAATCCCATGGCATGTATTATAACCTTGCTAAAGGAGAAAGCTTAGGTAATAACCCTGCATGGAAAAAGGCACATTTAGCGCGAATTGAAGCCATGATTGAACGCGATAAAAACCACCCATCTATTATCGCTTGGTCGTTAGGTAATGAAGCTGGTAATGGCTATAACTTTTATCATGCCTACGATTGGGTGCGCGCCAGAGACCCACATCGCCCTATTCAGTATGAACGTGCAGTATTTGAATGGAATACTGATTTATATGTGCCGCAATATCCTACACCTGCATATATGGAAAAGTATGCGCGTTCAAATCCGGATCGCAGTATGATAATGAGTGAATACGCGCACGCAATGGGCAATAGTGCAGGTAATTTTCTCGATTTTTGGCAAGTCATCCGAAAATATCCTAAATTACAAGGTGGTTTTATTTGGGATTGGGTCGATCAAGGCCTGCGGACAACAGATGAGTCTGGCAATCGTATTTTTGCTTATGGTGGCGATTTCGGTGTGCCAGGAACCCCTTCGGATGGTAACTTCGTATTAAATGGTATTGTGTTGCCAGATAGAACGCCTGAACCATCTTTATATGAAATTAAAAAAGTACATCAAGACATTCAACTCAGCGTTCTAGACCTTAAACGTGGTAAAATTAATGTCTTTAACGAATTCTTTTTTAAAGATCTTTCCGCTTACAAGCTGTCTTGGCGCTTAATGCAAAATGGTCATACATTACAAGCAGGAACAATTGATAACCTTAATATAGCTCCGCAACAAGCACAGGTGTACAAACTTAATTACCGCCTACCAAAGTCGAGCGATGAAGAAGTGTTTTTAGATGTTCAAATTCTGACTAAAAACGACGAACCCTTAATTGGTAAGAACGCTGAAATTGCCAAAGAACAATTCATAGTACAACAGGCTACAACATCAACTAAGAAGCCAGTTAAAGGGAAGCTAACAGTTTATCGCACAGTTACCGACTCGGAAATTCATGGCAAAGATTTTATAGTCCGTTTTAATCATAAATACGCTGAATTATCAGGCATGCGTTATAAAGGAGAAGAGCTCATTAAAAAAGCGCCTAAAGCAAACTTTTGGCGAGCACCAACAGACAATGATTTTGGCGGTAATTGGCAAGATAAACTCAGGGTTTGGCGTTACGCTTCAGAGCGTCAGAAAAAGACCACCTTTAAACTTACTGAAAATAACAACACAGTTGTAGTAAACACTGAATTTTATTTAGAAGATGTTGATGGTAAGGTCGCAATAGATTATACCATAACAGCGGATGGCGCAGTTAAGGTAGATTATCGCCTAACATCAGCGCTTGAAAATATGCCAAAGATCCCGCGTGTAGGTATGAATTTAGAGTTGTTTGGGGAATTTGAACAGTTAACATTCTTTGGTAAAGGACCCCATGAAAATTATCGTGATCGTCACTATGCCGCACATGTTGGCGTTTATAAAAGTACTGTTGCTGAACAATATCATCCATATGTTCGCCCGCAAGAAAGTGGCTATAAAACACAAGTAAGATGGGCTACATTGTTAAATAAACAAGGAATAGGGTTAAAAATATCTGGTAACCCTCATTTTGGTATGAGTGCACTGCCTTATCGAATGAGTGATCTTGACCCTGGTATGCGTCGCACGCAGAGCCATTCAGGCAGTTTGCAGCCTAGACCTATTGTTTCTTTAAATATCGATTACGGACAAATGGGTGTAGGTGGTGTGAATAGTTGGCATACTACTGCACTTGAAAAGTACTCATTAACCGAAAAAGAGTATCAATACAGTTACACCTTACAAGGGTATATGCAAAGTGACGCTGAGCAATAGGCGTAATAGCGATTAGTGGAACGCACAGGTTTCTAAATACCACTAATGGCTACACACAGCATGGTCTTTTCAATGAACAGAGACTACTATTTATATAAAAAAAGGCCCTGACAACAGGGCCATGCAAACGCACGTTTGAGAAAAACTTTTCCTTTATACAAACTAACTTTTAAGCCAAATAATACTGCTCTGAACTACCACCCCATAAATCAGTATTGAGTGAATGCATAATGCCATTACTAAAATTGAAACCAAATGGTCTATCTTTGGCGACAAGCAATGGCCCATCCAAATCAACAAACTTTGCGCCATTTGACAATAAAAATGCCGGAGCCATGGCTAGAGATGACCCCACCATACAGCCAACCATTATATCGAAACCTAACGCTAAGGCTTCTTCTTTTAGTAATAGTGCTTCAGTTAAGCCACCTGTTTTATCTAGTTTTATGTTGATGGTGTCATATCGCCCCTTTAAGTAAGGTAAGTCTTGACGGGTATGACAAGACTCATCTGCACAAAGAGCTACGGGTAAATCAACGTCTATAAGGGCTTCGTCTTCACCTACAGGTAAAGGTTGTTCAATCAAAACCACATTGAGCTTAGCTAATTCAAAGGCATGTGTCGTCAGCTGCTCCATAGACCAGCCTTCATTAGCATCTACGATAAACTCACTATATGGAGCGGCCTTGTGAATCGCGCGCATCTTTCCAATAATATCATCACCATCTAACTTTACTTTTATTAAAGGGGGATGTTTTAGCGCTAAAGCTGCGTTCGCCATGTTTTCTTGGCTATCAATACTCAATGTTTGTGCAGTAATACAAGGAAGTGTTGGCGCTAACGAAAGCAAATCTTCTACAGAAGTGTCGCACAACTTTGCTTTTAAATCCCAGTAAGCACAATCAACAGCATTTTTTGCTGCTCCTGGCGCCAAACTAGCGAGCAATTCTTCTATAGAAACGCCTTTTGCAAGCTTAGTTTTTATGTCATCGAGTTGCTTAGTTACTGAGCCCATATCTTCTTGATAACGTTTATACGGTACAGATTCGGCTCTTCCCTTTCGGCCTTGACTGGTTAATTCAACTTCAATCACTTCTGCTTCGCTTTTAGCACCGCGCGCAATACGAAAAACCTGTGCAAGTGGAAATGACACTTGGCGATAATTTAATGTGATCATGATACAACACCTGCTATTTGCTGATTGTGTAATAGATAGTCAATAATCGCATCTGTACCGTCTCTTACAGGGTCAACACATGGGATACCAAATTCTTTAGCGATACCTTGGCAATATATTCTTCCTTGCTCAACACTGACACTCGATGTATTAACGGTGATACCCGCCAACTGCACATTAGGATTGGTTAGCTTAGCGGCTTGTAAATTTAACGCAATGGTATCAGCAATACTTGGAATCGACGTATGCGGTAAACCACGCATATGATGTCTATTCAGTGCATGACAAACAACAATTGCATCTGGCTGTGAACCATGCAATAACCCCGTACTAACACCAGCAAAAGCTGGGTGAGATAATGAGCCTTGTCCTTCTATAATGTCCCAATGGTCGTCTTGATTATCAGGTGATAAGGTTTCAGTTGCCCCCGAAATAAAGTCAGCAATAATACAATCAATAGCAAGACCTTGCCCGGCGATTAGGATGCCACACTGTCCTGTAGCCCTAAAATCAACATTTAGCCCTTTAGCTTTCATCGACTTTTCAAGACTCAACGAGGTATACATTTTTCCGACAGAACAATCAGTGCCAACCGTTAACAATCGTTGACCTGAGCGCTTAGCGCCGGTTCCCGTTTTAAACCCCCCTTCAGGGTGCCTAATATCGAGTAACTGTCGATTATGTATATTAGCAACTTCAACTAATTCAGCTACATCGGTTAATTTATCATGTAAACCACTAACAACATCCATACCAAATTCAAGTGCTTTAATGATATATGGATGCCACTTCTCCGCTAATATTCCGCCACTATTTGCAAAGCCTAAAACAAAGGTTTTCGCACCTTGCTTTGCAGCCTCTTCAATTGATGTTGATGCCAACCCTGTTGAAACGGTACAGCCTTCAACTTTCATTTCACCAATACATAATTCTGGACGCCAATCGGCTACACCACGCGCCATTTTGATAGAAAGTTCATCCGTAGCATCACCGATGAAAAGCAGATAAGGAGCAACTATTTGCATAAATAACAACCTAAAATAAGAAGTAAATAATCAACTAACGTTTTCTTAAATACAGCTTATTCGCTTGTTAGATAATTGAAAAATACAATGCGTTAGCTCACCTATAACCTTAGGTTATAGTGTGCTTTCTTTGTTAACAACACCTATATTTGTTCAATTAGGTAAGGGATGAAATCTTCTGCTACGCGAGGTATAGGCCGACCTTCTAAATGTAACAGGCTAACATCAAATGACAGTTTGGGCGAAAATGAAGCATAACCAATGTCGTTGGATACATTGCCTTGTGCTGTATATTTATCGACAACACAAACTCCTGCACCTCTAGCAACCATTCTTGCAGCAATAAAGTAAGTTTGTACTTTGATTGTTGACTGCAGATCAACATTTTCTTCCATTATTCGCGTCCATAACAGATCACCTAGTGGTCCACTATCACTAATATCAATAAACGGGTATTCAGTTAACTGAGATAACGATAACTCTGCGGGGCTCTCTGAAAATAATGCTTTCGGGTACATAACCACGAGTTCTGATTGTGCGCACGGCTGACATGTAATCCCCGCAAAGGTTGCAGGCGAAAACAATACGGCAAAATCACATTTATGCTCAAAAAGTGCTTTGGTCACTTCATCGTTGTGCACGGTTTGAATAGTAAAGTTGACCTTAGGATGATCCGCTTGAAACGCTGAAATTGCGTTTGGTAATACATCAAAGCCTAATGCTGGGGTTACGCCAATACTGATATTACCAAAGTCAGTCTTTTTAATATTTTCTGCTGTATTTCTAATCGAGCGCATTTGCTGATAAATTTTATCGACTTCATCAAATAACATTTCAGCTTCATTGGTCGGTATTAAACGCCCCTTAACACGCTCAAAGAGATTAAAGCCAAGTTGCATCTCAGCATGCGATAACACTTTACTTACCGAAGGTTGCGACACGTGCAGTATTTTGGCAGCATTGGTAATCGACCCTGTGGTGTAAATTGCATGAAATATTTCAATATGCCTTAATCTCATTAGTTATCTCTTCGAAATTTAGCTACGTGAACAATAAAACGCACGCTGTCCATAAACTACCCGCTATAGTAGCGGCATATGTCGCAGGTACAATTTGTGATTTAACGTGATCCATCAAGTCACAACCGGTTGTCATTGAACTTAAAATAGTGGTATCTGATATTGGTGAGCATTGGTCACCATAAATACTACCATTTAGCACTGTCGCAAAACATATCATCATGTAAAGTTCTGGGTTGGCAAGCATTTGGCTATCACCAATTGACCATGCAAGCGGCATAGCCAAAGGAAATGCTATTGCAAACGTCCCCCAACTCGTTCCTGTAGAAAACGCGATAATCATCGTGATCAGTTGTAAGGTAACAGGCAGTAACCAATAAGGTAATTGCTCTCCTAGTAAAGAGACTAAATACAAACCACCACCAATTTCTTTACTGATGAAACCGATGATCACCGCTAACATTAAAATAACCGAAGCAACAACAACCCCTTTTAGACCATTACCAAAGCCATCAATAACATTCATTAATGACATTCCTTTGCCTAACGCCATCAATACCGACAACATTAATGCGGCGCCAAACGCCCAATTAACCTTTGGAGACCCCATAAAAATAAAAGTTAGAACCGCCGTCAAAATTAAAGTCACTAAAGGTAAAATGAATTCTAAGTAATGTGAGTTATAACCTTTAGGTACATCACAGGTTTGCAATTCTTTCGCACTAAGCGGTTTTGCTCCTGGTGCATCTAACTGCCCTGTAGTGTTAGCCCTAATATGTGCTTCTTTAATTCTTCGACCTGAAAATGTTGCTATATTTAAGCTTAATAATAAGGTACCAAGCACCGCAAAAATGCCATAAAAACTAAAAGGAATACTATTAAAAAAGAAAGCGATTCTATCAGCTTCAGTTGCTAAGAAACTGACGCCTGGCACGAAAATAAGCGCTTGTACATAAGCAGGCCAAGCATTAAATGCCAATACGGCAGCAATTGGTGATGCAGTCGAATCAACGATATAACTCATTTCTTCATGACTGACTTTGGCTTTATCGGCTAAAGGCCTAACGGTAGTACCCACTAGTACGGTGCTCATGGTTCCTCCCTGAAAGAGTAAAACACCTAGGATCCAAGACACTACCTTTGCCGAACGTTGCCCTCTGACGAATCGCTTAGTCATCATGTCAGCAAATGCTTGAGCAGCCCCCGTTTTTGACCACAGACCTAGCAAACCACCGAGCAACCATAAGTATAAAAGTAATAATGCTGCCGTACCTTGCTGCGCTAGATTGGGAATAATAACACTATCTGTAATATCGTATTCACCTAACATGAGTGCACCTGTAACAATCCCAGAAAAAAGTGCAGTAAGTGGTTCTCGCGTTATCAAACACAGTAAGACAGTTAGAAATGCAGGGAGCAAAGACCACAAGCCAAAGTGAAACGCAGGTTTTAATTGTTGTAATTGCCCGTCTTCTTTCTCAACCCATTGCTGAGTCAGTAGCGGTTGCTCTGTTGCACTGAGATTCGCTTGGTTTAACGGTGAAGAATGATAAGGTACAACATCCGTTATCTTTATTTCCTCGCCTTTATATTTATAGGCAGGTTTTCCTTTATCTGTTTGATACACATCATAAATATAAGATTGTTCCAACCACGTTTTTTCAACATAAAGGTTAACGTACTGCGCCAAACATAGGCCAAATATTAAGATGAAAAAGGCCCATACATTTTTATTCATTGTCATAGTTTAATTTTATTCTTTAATGTAAATGAGGGAAAACAGACTTTGCTACTTCACAGCATAATATCAATAACATAAAGACCTTGCTTGAAAATTTGCACGAAGGATGCAAATAGGTGCTTATTCATTGTTCTTTCAATAGATGTACGTAATTTAATAAACGTTTAAAAAGTAAGTAAACGACGTAATCTAGCGATCGTTTAGCTGCTTTAGCGTCGTTTTTGGTAATTCAACGTATTCGGTACTTGCAGGTAATACTTTAGCTGAAAATTGCGTACACTAGACCGACAGCTGAAAATACTGATTTACACGAATATTGTGTAATTTTTGTAGAGGTAACAATGTTACTCTGCATTATCGAAAAATAAGACGAGTTAAAGTGTTTTGACCATTTGCAACATTTCAGGCATAAACCCGAGATTGCTATAGAATTTTTGCGCTTTAACATTATTAGCGAAAACCTCTAAATGCAGTAATTCAAAATTCATTGATCTTGCCCACTTTTCAGCTTCTGCCATTAATAACTTACCAACCCCTAAACCTTGAGCGCTTGGAGATACCGCTAAAAGTGGCACTGTTGCACATTTTTCACCCGAAATATCATCACACCCCTCCCTGACATGTATAAACCCCAAGGAAATTGATTCCTTTTCTGCGATGAGTGTTTTATTCGCCGTATTCGTGCTAGCAAGCATGTCATGAATATATTGATCCTGCATACGTTGAACAACGTCAACAGAGTGCCAGTCTAACCTTGCAACTTCAGCTAAATAAGGTGAAAGCGCAAATATAAATTGGCGATCGCTTTCTTGTGCGTTTCTAATCGTAACGGTCATATGAAAATCAGCTTTTTATTAAGTTTGATTGCCTTTCAATAAGTGCATTAAAAGGCAAATGAGTTATTGAGTTACATCTATGGATGCTAAATCAGCTTGATACTGAGGCAAATTATTGTCTGCTGACTGCTCAGCAATGGATATTGCTTTAGTAAAATTTTTATGTGCTTTATCTTTTGCACCGATGGCTTTAAATACCTTTCCTAAGCCATTATAAAGCAACGCTGAGTCTGGAAATTTTACAATAGCTTGCTCAAAGTACTGCTGGGCTTTTGTTGTATTTTCATGACGCAAATAAAAAAGCGCAATTCTGTTTTGCCAAAATACCGCGTTATACCGTTGCGTTGCTAAAACGTCGCTAAATTCACGCATAAATAAATCGAATGCCGAGTAATCATCATCATTTAGCGCCAACCAAATAAGATGATTCTTAGTTTTATCACTTATTACTTTTTCAACACCAAATCGTTCACCACGTTTTTTAAAATAATCATTTAAGTAAGGTAAGCCACCGCGTTCCTTAAACTCTTCGATACTCACAAACTCTGGTAAACGATAATTTTGAAAGATATTCATCAACCCTTTGTACAATGCAATATAAGGTGTTGATTGGTGAGTCTCTTGGTTAAACTTTTCAAAACGCCAATGTAACTGCTTTAGAGGGTTGTTAGCCAAAAGGTTTGCCAAAGCGTTACCATATTTAATGGTATAAACATCTCGCTCTGAATTAGCAACGTAAAGGTAAAGCGGTTGCGCTAAGTTTTTGTCTATGTTTAACAACGCCTCTTTATCAATTTCTCCCCCATTGCTAAGAATTACGCCCTCAAACAACGATGGATATTGAGAAATTAGAGATGAGGAAAAGAATGCCCCCATCTCCCAACCGAAAAGTATTCTTGTAGGTTGTGTTCGATAATTACTATCGATATGAGGGATAAGTTCATCTTTAAGATACTTAGAAAACTGTTCACTATTGGCACCAAACCAATTGCGTCTATTCGGTTCCTTATTAATAATAGCAACAACAATCATTTCAGGGATTGCCTTGGTAAACTGCGCTTTTAAGCTTTGTTGTACAGCAATAGCATTCATAAAATGCCATTGTCCATCCAATATATACAGTACAGGATAATTTGAAGACGATTCAGCATAACGCTTAGGCAGGTATATATTTACTTCGCGCCTTTCCTTTAGCGTACTTGAGTCACTCACTAACTTAAACCCAGCGTATACAGGGTGTTGAGACGAGCTTTCTGCGTATGAAACGTTAAAAATAACCGTTACCAGCATTAATATAGTTAAATATATTGCTTTAGTCTGCATAGCAGTCCTTTAAAAATGTCAGTTGTTTTATTTTTACTGACTAGTTTAAGGCATTAAGTGTATGCCGGTATATGGTTAAAAATAAGCATTTGTTACAAATATTGTCATCTAACGACAATAAAAGTAACAATATATGAGTTAATAACTAAATGTTGAATAAAGAAAAACCCAGCAATCTATTGATTAACTGGGTTTAGTTTGGTGCGGAAAGCGGGACTTGAACCCGCACGGCCGAAGCCACCACCCCCTCAAGATGGCGTGTCTACCAATTCCACCACTTCCGCAAATTTCTTAATCTGGTATTTCACTTTCGTTGTTTTTCTTGGTGTCATTTGCTGCCGGTACTTCTTCATTAGCATCTGCAACAGGCTCAACACTTGATTCAACAGCAGTTTGTTCTGCAGGAATACCTAAGTCATTCCACTCATCGCTCGACTTAACTTTATTAGCCGTCAAATTACCTAACACTAAACTAATAGCAAAAAATGCAATGGCTAACCAAGTTGTTGCACGGGTTAGAAAGTTACCAGAACCACTAGAACCGAAAATAGTTGCAGATGAACCAGCACCAAACGATGCCCCCATATCTGCACCTTTACCTTGTTGGATTAACACTAATCCGATCAGGCAAATAGCAACGATTAGATAAATAACAATTAAAACTTGATACAACATTACTATATCCTTTATACCGCCGAACAAATTTTCGTAAATTCGTCGACTTTTAAGCTAGCACCACCAATTAATCCACCGTCTATATCTGACTGTGAAAACAATTGTTGGCAATTGGTAGCATTAACGCTACCGCCATACAAAATTGAAATCTTTTCAGCAATTTGCTGATCTATATTCGCTATAAATTGTCGAATATACTGGTGCGTTTCTTGCGCCAGCTCTGGTGAAGCTGTTTTTCCTGTACCAATAGCCCATACAGGCTCGTAAGCAATAACAACTTCTTTAAATTTCTCTATACCTATTTCATCAATAACAGGCTGCAATTGCGAAGCAAGTACTACTTCTGTTTGCTGAGTCTCACGCTCTTGCTCACTTTCACCAATGCATAATATTGGCGATAAACCTGCGTCTAATGCACGCTTTACTTTATGAGCAACTAATGTACTTGTTTCTTTATACAAGCTTCTACGTTCAGAATGACCGATGATAACATAATCAACGTTCAGTTCTTGCAACATGTCTGTTGAAACTTCGCCTGTATATGCGCCGTTTTCATGCTCGGAAACGTTTTGACAACCAAGCGAAATTCTCGCATCAAGTTGCTTTACTTCTTGAGCATGTGAAAATGCGGCAAGATAAGGAAAGCTAGGACAAATAATAACACGCGTATCTTGAGAAAGAGAAACTACTGATAAAGCAGTTGTCATTTCTTTGATTAACGTTAAATTACCGTTCATTTTCCAATTTGCGGCAACTATCAGTGATCTGTTCATAAGTCTTTCCTAAATCAAAGCGGCGAGATATTAACTAACCTCTGAGCAAGATACAAGTGTTTCACTTAATATCTTGCTCATTTGCTCACATTTCAACCGCCTAACACGCTTTTTTTACTGCGTCAGCGATATCATGTGCTAAAGCCGTTACTTCATCATGATCTGGTCCTTCAACCATAACTCGAATCAGAGGTTCAGTACCTGACTTTCTTAACAACACTCGCCCTCTGCCAGTTAAAGCTTCATTTACTTTATGTACTGAAGTTACAACACTTTCTTCAGTCAGTGGGTCATTATCGCCTGAAAACCTCACATTAACTAGTACTTGCGGTAATTTGGTCATGCCTTGACGCAATTCAAATAAACTTTTACCTGAGGCACACATTGCGGTAAGCACATTGAGAGCTGCAATAATGCCATCACCAGTTGAGGTATGGTTTAAATTAATGATGTGTCCAGAATTTTCAGCGCCTAATTGCCAACCGTTTTCTTTTAGCATTTCCATTACATAACGATCACCAACATTACTGCGTGCAAAAGGTACGCCCATGTCTGCAAGAGCCAGTTCTAGGCCCATGTTACTCATTAAGGTACCAACAACACCACCACGTATATTACCAGACTTTAAATCGTTACACGCGATAACGAAAACGCATTCATCACCGTCTAGTACGTAGCCAGTATTATCAACCATCATTAAGCGATCACCGTCACCATCAAGTGCAATACCTAAGTCAGCTTCATGTTCTAATACTGCTGCACTAATTGCCGCCATAGAGGTTGCACCACACTCGTCATTAATATTTGTACCATTGGGATTAGCGCCAATTTCTACAACATTTGCCCCTAGCTCTCTAAATACATTAGGTGCTATGTGATACGTTGCGCCATGCGCACAATCTACTACGATTTTCATGCCTTTTAAGGAGTACTGGCTTGGAAAGTTACTTTTACAAAACTCAATGTAACGACCTGATGCGTCAGCTATACGCGTTGCTTTACCTAGCTCAGCAGAATCAACACAGGTGATATCTTTGTCTAGTTCAGCTTCAATAGCAAGTTCAACCTCGTCTGGTAATTTTTGCCCGTCCTGAGAGAAAAACTTAATACCATTATCGTAAAAAGGGTTATGAGAAGCGCTGATTACGATACCAGCTTCAGCACGAAACGTTTTAGTCAAATAAGCAATACCTGGTGTTGGCATTGGCCCTAACAAGCCTATGTCTACACCTGCCGCTGAAAAGCCAGCTTCAAGCGCTGATTCAAGCATATATCCTGAAATTCGTGTATCTTTACCAATTAGCACTTTTTTAGTGCCTTGAGCCGCTAAAACTTTACCTGCAGCATAACCTAATTTCATGACAAAATCTGGCGTGATCGGGTATTTGCCTACTAGACCTCGTACGCCGTCAGTACCAAAATATCTTCTTTCAGACATGAATAAATCCTTGTATTAATTTATAACGCAAGCCTAAGCTTGCATTTGGTGCGTATATTGTAATATTTTTATCGTATCTACTGTTTCCTGAACATCATGAACTCGAATGATCGATGCGCCTTGTTGAACCGCTAACATAGCCGTTGCTAAACTACCAGCAAGTCTTTCATTAACCTCTCGATTGAGCAAATTACCAATCATCGATTTTCTAGATGTGCCAGATAAGAGTGGAAAGCCAAGCTTTTTAAACTGTGATAAGTTTGCCAACAAACGGTAGTTTTGTTCAAGCGTTTTTCCAAATCCAAAGCCAGGATCGAGCAAAATTCTCTCTTTTCCAATCCCTACTTGTTGGCAAGCGGCTACACGTTGTTCGAAAAAACCCATAATATCAACGAGTAAATCTTGATACTGTGGATTTGATTGCATTGTACGTGGTTGGCCTTGCATGTGCATTAAACACACAGGTACATTGCTATTGGCAACTACCTCTAAGCAGCCTTCTTCCTGTAGCGCTCTAACATCATTCACTAGGTCAGCACCCGCTAAAATAGCTTCTTTCATCACAAGTGCTTTACTCGTATCTATCGATACTGCAATGTCAAAACGTTCTTTTATCGCTTCAATGACAGGTATTGTTCGTTGTAGCTCTTCCGCTAAAACAACATCTACCGCTCCTGGCCGGGTTGACTCACCACCAATATCTATAATGCTCGCTCCAGCATCAATCATGCGTTCTACTTGCTCAAGAGCAGTGTTGACTGCTGTATATTTGCCGCCATCGGAGAAGGAGTCGGGCGTAACATTTAAAATGCCCATCACTTGTATATGTTGAGGGTTTAACGAAAGCGGTTGACCAGGTGTAATTAGTGTCACGGAAATACTCTGTTTACTGAAAGTCTATGGGATAAAAGAAAGCCTCGAATATCGAGGCTTTATATCGTTATTTTGCAGGCATATCACTTGGTGTATTAAGGTCAGGCTCTGCTTTATCTCCGGAAGGAGCTTTAGGTGGTTGATCTGAACCAGAAGAATTATCGCCATGAAAATCTGACGGCGGTCTAACATCTCTACGATTCATCAAATCATCAATTTGTTTTGCATCAATGGTTTCATAATGCATTAAAGCATCTTTCATTGCGTGCAGAATATCCATATTATCGTTAAGAATTTGCTCAGCACGTTTGTAATTAACATCAACAATACGTTTAATTTCTTCATCAATCGCTTTAGCTGTATCATCAGACATATGAAGAGATTTAGCCGATGTTCTCCCTAAAAATACTTCGCCTTCTTCTTCGGCAAACAACATTGGTCCCATCTTAGCTGATAAGCCCCACTGAGTAACCATTTTACGCGCTAAGTTTGTAGCACGTTCAATATCATTTGACGCACCTGTGGATACTTTATCAGCACCGTAAATAATTTCTTCGGCAATACGTCCACCATAAAGTGAAGATATATTACTTTCTAAATGTTGTTTACTGTGACTAAATCTATCTTGCTCTGGTAAATACATAGTAACACCAAGCGCTCGTCCACGAGGAATAATAGACACTTTATACACAGGATCATGTTCAGGTACTAAACGTCCAACAATTGCATGACCTGCTTCATGATAAGCCGTCATTTCTTTTTCGTCTTCGCTCATTACCATTGACTTGCGCTCAGCACCCATCAATATTTTATCTTTTGCTTTTTCAAACTCTTCCATCGATACAACGCGTCGTGAAGAACGTGCAGCAAATAAAGCTGCTTCATTAACTAAGTTAGCTAAATCAGCACCTGAGAAACCAGGAGTACCACGTGCAATTACTGATGCTTCAACATCGTCACCAATTGGCACTTTACGCATGTGTACCTTAAGAATCTGTTCGCGACCACGAATATCAGGTAACCCTACTGTTACTTGACGGTCAAAACGGCCTGGACGTAACAATGCAGGGTCAAGCACGTCAGGACGGTTAGTTGCCGCAATGACGATAACGCCTTCATTACCTTCAAAGCCATCCATTTCAACCAACATTTGGTTCAACGTTTGTTCACGCTCGTCATGACCACCGCCTAAACCAGCACCACGTTGGCGACCTACTGCATCGATTTCATCAATAAAGATGATGCAAGGTGCAGATTTCTTAGCTTGTTCAAACATATCGCGAACACGTGATGCACCTACACCAACAAACATTTCAACGAAGTCTGAACCCGAAATAGTAAAGAAAGGCACTTTAGCTTCACCAGCAATTGCTTTAGCTAACAATGTTTTACCTGTACCAGGTTGACCTACCATCAAAACACCTGAAGGAATACGACCTCCAAGTTTTTGGAAACGAGATGGATCTTTTAAATAATCAACAAGCTCTGCCACTTCTTCTTTAGCTTCGTCACAACCAGCAACATCTGCAAATGTTGTTTTAATTTGGTCTTCACTTAACAAGCGTGCTTTTGATTTGCCAAAAGACATAGCGCCTTTACCGCCACCGCCTTGCATTTGACGCATGAAGAAAATCCACACACCGATTAATAAAATCATCGGAAACCACGAAATAAACACCGACGTTAAAAAGCTTGTTTCTTCTGGCTTTTCACCCGAAGCAGTTACACCTTGCTTCACTAGGTCATTAATTAAATCACGATCGTAACCACCAGGTATAACAGCTGTGAATTGCTCACCACTGCGTTTAATGCCTTTTATGACGCCATTGCGATCTACAACGACCTCACGCACTTGTCCTTGACGCACATCTTGCACAAAGCGCGTATAATTCATAGATTGTTCGGTGCCACCTCCCGGAGTAAAACTCTGGAAAACCGACATTAATACCACGGCTATTACTAACCATAAAATCAGATTTTTTGCCATATCGCTCAACTTAATGACCTCTTTAGTTCATCAACACTACTCTATCCATTTAAGTAGTGCTTAAATAATTCTGTCTAATTTACTACAATTTAAAGCCGGTCGCCACAAGATAAACTTCTCGTGACCTTGCTCGTGAAGATTGCGGTTTCCTCACTTTAACCACTTTAAACGCTTGCTTCACTTCTTGCATGAATTGATCAAAGCCAGCCCCTTGAAACACTTTGACCACAAAAGCACCGTTTTTCTTTAGTACTTGGTTGCACATATCTAAAGCCAGTTCGACCAAATACATACTTCGTGCTGCATCGGCGGCGTCATTACCGGTAAAGTTAGCAGCCATATCTGACATGACAACGTCAATGTTTTTACCGTCAATTCGTGTTAATAATGCATCAAGTACCGCATCTTCACGAAAGTCCCCCTGCAGAAAATCAACGCCTGCAATGGGGTCCATTGCGAGTATATCGCAAGCCACAACCTGCCCTGTATCACCAACTGCTTTAACCGCATACTCAGACCAACCTCCGGGTGCAGCACCAAGATCAACAACCTTCATGCCAGACTTAATCAACTTGTCTTTTTCATTGATTTCTTCAATTTTAAAAACAGCGCGAGAGCGCAAACCAAGCTTTTGTGCTTTTTTTACATATTCGTCGTCGAAATGCTCTTGCATCCATCGTTGACTACTATTTGATAATTTCTTTTTACTCATATCCAGTGTACAGCCGGCTTTGCAAGATAATATGCATCAAACAAAACAGGTTTTATTAGTATTACAAACAAGATGGAGTTAAAATAGTGATAATTCAAGCTAACATGTAACGAAATTTTTTAATGAGTTTAAATAAAAAACAAATTCAGTATTTAAAAGGCGAAGCCCATTCGTTAAAACCTGTTGTACTTTTAGGAAGTAATGGGTTAACAGAAGCGGTTATCGCTGAAATTGATTATGCACTTAATCATCACGAATTAATCAAAGTAAAAATCCCTACGGACGATAGAGAAGTAAAAGGGTTAATTGTTGATGCTATTTGTCAAGAAACTAACGCGATAAAGGTACAAGTTATTGGTAAAACACTTGTGCTTTATCGTCAAAGTGATGAAAAGAAAATTCATATTCCTAAATTATAAACATCGTTAAGGTGTTAGCCTTAATTCGTTCTGTTTATAGTCGACAAATTTATTGCTAAATAACACCAATGTGAATAAATTGGTTTAGCGAAGTCGACAATACGAGTGAGTAATAAGCTTACTTGAGAATAAAAAATGCCGCTTTTATTAAGCGGCATTTTTTATTTTATAACCCCGTATTTCTCGAAAAATCTCCACCTTGCCCGGTTTCTTTTAATTCACCGTTAACAAAATACAGATAAGTACACTCATCACGCGTCGTTAATCCATCTTTATGGATACGGTTAGTGCGATAAAACAACACTTGAATCGTTTTATCATCTTGTTGATAACTTTCGTTAAAATCTGCTACCCCAAGCTTGCGAGATGCGTCCACAAAACTCGAACCAATGTTTAAACGGGCGATTTTTTTACGGTTATTGTATTCACGATCTGAAAAGTCTGAACTGATCATGTGGTCATCATCACCACCAACAGACACTACACAGCCTGTTAAAGATAAACTAAGTGGTGCAACAACTAATAATGCAATAATCGATTTTTTCATAATTAACTCTCATGTTATTTTTGTATATTTCAATAGCATTCAATTAGCAATTCTTAAACCAAGATTAATAACCCCTTGTATTATTTATATTTTCTAGAGTTTGACTAAAATAAAACCAAGACTTTTTGTGTAGATTTGGCTAAAATATCGTTTTTTATACAAAGATATATGTGCAATATGACCATCAATGACGAGATATTAACCGCTGCGAATAAGCTTGCCAATCAAGGTATTAAGCCAACCGTTGCATTAATTAAAACGAAACTAAATACACCAGTGCCATTACCACGCATTATTTCAACATTGAAAACTTGGCAGCATGAACCAACGTTTACTGAAGTAAACACTACACTGCCTCCTATAAAACAAGTAAACGACAACATTCTAGCTGAGCAGTTACAGCATGCAATTACCGAAGCAATAGCGCCACTTAAAAAAGAGGTGTTAACGTTACAAAAAGAAATTCTTCAACTCAAAGCGATCATACAAAAAGACGATTAGGCCTTTGCGCACACCTGTTAGTCTTCGATATAAATATCAGGGGTTAAACTTGTCATAAATTGACAAAGATTATCAGCGATTTTTTTGTGTGGCTTGCGACCAACACGCTCTACCCACACCTCGCCGTTATCATTATTTACTGTTAAAATAATATCGTCTTTATCTGTTAGCGCAAAAAATAAAGTAATATCTTGCTTAAGTTTTTGCTTCATTAAGATATGACCAATGAGATTTTGTTGAAGTCTTTCAAAATCTTTTTCACTCCATGCAAACAAGAGTTGTAGATTACCCTCTTCACAGTTTGCTGGAATACTCTCACTGTAGTGCACGGTAAAATACGTTTTAATACTAGGGTGAATGTTAAAGCCAATAGCACGCTCAACATTATCAAATATAAGCGTTTCTTGGATTTTCATTGGCTGCCATGTTTTTAGCTCTTCATTAAATGAATCGAGCTCGCAAGGAGATGGCCAATCATCATCGGCTTCAACGACAGGGTAATGACCAAGCTTACTTTTAAAGGCGCTAACATAATTTTGTCCAAAATTTAAAACGGCATCACTAAGTTGTCGTAACTGTTTCGTTTCCATCTCGCCTCTACTTTCATTACAATATGCGCTAATTTATTTTATCGATCTTACTTTATTATATTTCTATGAGCCAATATAAAAACGCCAGTGAACTTGAAAACCTATCGTTAGGAAAAAACACTGAGTATGCAAGTCAATATAATCCTGACCTACTTCAAAGTGTCCCAAGAAGTTTAAACAGAAATGAACTTGCATTAATTGAAGGTCAGCTTCCATTTATAGGTGAAGACATATGGTATGGCTATGAAGTATCTTGGTTAAATAGTAAAGGAAAACCAATCGTCAAAGTCGCCGAATTTCGCTTTCCTTGTACAAGTCCTAATATTGTCGAGTCAAAATCTTTCAAGCTTTACCTCAACAGCTTTAACCAAACTAAATTTCCTTCTGAACAAGCGGTTAAAGATGCGATGGTTAAAGATCTATCAAAAACAAGTGCAGCTAACGCCAAAGTCACGCTATATCCAGTAGACAATTGCCCTGTTCTAGCGATAAAAAACCATAGCAGTCAATGTATTGATGATCTTGATATAGAAATGAATGACTACCAACTTTCTTCTGCACATTTATCAACAGAAAGTAATGAAGAGGTCACAGAATCGCTTGTTTCGCATTTATTAAAGTCTAATTGTTTAATTACCAACCAGCCAGATTGGGCGTCTTTGTTTGTTGAATATCAAGGACCAAAAATAAGTCATCAGGCACTGTTGAAGTATGTTATTTCCTTTAGAGAGCACAATGAATTTCACGAACAATGTGTCGAAAGAATTTATTGCGACATTATGGAAATATGCAAACCAACCAAGCTTTCTGTTTATGCACGATATACAAGACGAGGTGGCCTTGATATCAATCCATTTCGTTCTAGTCATCAACAACAACCGAAACCAGCCAGAACATTGAGGCAATAAAACAGAGAAAACTTGTAACAATTTGTGGCTAAATCAAAGAATCGCTAGATATTTTAACATATCTCATTTTTCTATACTGACAATTTGAAAACTTGCGTATATTATTAATTATACAAAATTTATTCCGCGCATAGTTATTTTTGACACGTTAATTTCCGTAACAAATGCGACGAACGAACAAAGAAATTAAAGTTTACTTTCAAAGGACGTAATACATTCATGACGGGCAACAAAGCTGTCGATAAAGAGCTTATAGTATTAAAACGTAAACTTGATGCTGCAATTACTGCTAGAGCTGATGTTGAAAGCGACTTAACACATCAATCCGTACTACTGACTGAGTTTATTATTAAACTTAGTCAAATAGCTAAAGGTGTTGATGTTTCATTAGATAATAAACTTGCAAAATTACGACAATTATTTAATAGCAAAGCATCAATTAGTGACATTGAAACGCTCATAAATGATACTTCGACGTTACTATATAAGTATTCAACAAAGGCAGATAATGAAATCCGCGTACTACGAGACAACTTTCACAGCGCTGGAAAATCATTACAAAAAATTAATGGTCTGCCAGATGACTTACGCCGACAACTCAGAACATTATTAAAGGATAATGAACAAAGTAAAGATGCCTTATCGCAATATATACCATTATTAACCCAGTTAGTTTCGCTTTATCAAATAGCGTTAAAAAAAGGAAATATTGCAGAATCAACGAATGGCTTGCTTTCAAAAACACACCATGTAACTAACCCAGCAGGCAGAGAAACATCCAATAAAGGTATAATAAAGAAATTTAATGATTTTCTAAGCAAAATAAACATTTCTAGGAAGTATCAAGAGCAAATTCAACGTATTCGTGCTCAACTTTCCGATAATATGCCGAATGATAAATTGTTTGATTCCTTCTTAGCGACTTTTGATGTTATAAGCCAAGATTTAATTCAAGAGCGCAACACAGCTAAGGTTTTTCTATCAACATTAAGCGATACGTTAGCGACAGTTCAGAGTGCTGTAACAGATACTATAGAGTCTCATGAAGAAAAACACGAGAAACTCAATTTACTTAATGAACGTATGCAAAAACAGCTTAATGATATGGCACATGAGATTGAAAGCGCCAATTCTTTAGTTGATATTAAAGTAGAGATTAACGAAAAGCTACATACTATTGCATCAACACTTGAAAAGAAAAAATCATATGAGGCAATACAACAAAAGCAGTTCACCGAACAACTTGAGTCAATGTCAGAAAAAGTCAATAAACTTGAAATACAAAGCCGAGCCTTTGAGAAACAAATTAAAGAGCAGCAGGCTAAAAGTTTAGAAGATGCGCTAACAAAGCTATACAATCGTGCTGCATTTGATGAACACTTTCATAAGGAAATAGCTCGCTGTCAACACAACAAGCGTCCTCTTGCAATTGTTGTTGCTGATTTAGATAATTTTAAAAATATAAACGATACTTATGGCCATACTGCAGGAGATAAGACACTGCAAGTTATCGCAAATACGTTAAAAAAACATCTAGAGAAACATGCTTTTGTTGCTCGCTACGGTGGTGAAGAGTTTGTTTTTGTTTTCAATGATATTGAAAAAGACAATTTAATTCATACGTTAAATTTACTACGTAAAACCATCGCCAAATTGCCCTTTAAGTTCAGAAATGACAAGGTCAGTATGACTATGTCTATCGGCGTTACTCATATAAGAGAAGGCGATAATGTTCATATTGCCTTTGAACGCGCAGATAAAGCGCTGTATGAAGCAAAAGAAAAAGGAAAGAACCAAGTTATTTACATCGATTAGCAGCTAGGGAGTCGCCAATGCACGTACAATTTAATCCCCTTGGAAACATGAATCTCCTGTCTCCTATTGAAGTCGGTAAATTGCAAGAATCTGCTTCAAGTAACCTACATCAACTGTATCGAAACTGTTCATTGGCGGTATTAAACTCAGGCAGCCATACCGATGATGCAGAAGCAATTTACCAACAATACAAAGACTTTAATATTCAGGTGCTGCGCAGAGAGCGCGGTGTAAAATTAGCCTTAGAAAATCCGCCCGAACACGCTTTTGTTGACGGAAAAATTATACGAGGAATTCAGGAGCACTTATCTGCAGTATTGCGAGATATTTTGTTTACTAATACACGTTACGACCACAACATGGTTGATGGTGCGAATATAACGCACACTACCTTTGATATTCTTCGTAATGCAAATGCGATTTTACCAGACAGTGAACCAAACCTAGTGACCTGTTGGGGCGGTCACTCAATAAATGATGTCGAATATCAATATACAAAAGAAGTTGGTTATCAACTCGGTTTGCGAGCATTCAACATCTGTACAGGTTGTGGACCCGGTGCGATGAAAGGCCCAATGAAAGGTGCAACAATTGGCCATGCAAAACAACGCAACTATAATGGCCGTTATATTGGATTGACTGAACCCAGTATTATTGCCGCAGAACCACCAAACCCAATGGTTTCAGAACTTGTTATTATGCCAGATATTGAAAAACGATTAGAGGCCTTTGTTCGTATGTCTCATGGCATTATTATTTTTCCTGGAGGAGCAGGTACTGCGGAAGAATTACTATATATATTAGGGATATTATTAAACCCTAAAAATAAAGCCCAAAAGCTGCCAATTATTCTAACAGGGCCAGCGTCTAGCAGTGAATACTTTACCCAAATAGATAAATTTATTGCTGCAACATTAGGCGAAAAAGCGCAAGCCCTATACGAAATAGTTGTTGATGATGCTGAACTCGTTGCAAAAAAAATGAAGGCTGGGTTACAAGATGTGTTAACGTATCGCAAACAAACTGGCGATGCTTACCATTTCAATTGGTCATTAGTAATTGAACAAGACTTTCAGCAACCATTTATACCCAACCATGAAAATATGGAAAGAACACAAATTAGTTATGAAATGGATGTAGCAACATTGGCTGCAAACCTACGACGCGTTTTTTCAGGTATTGTTGCTGGCAACGTAAAATCTGAAGGGATAAAAGAAATTCGAAAACACGGGCCTTTCACTGTTTCAGGTGACGAAAAAATTATGACATTAATGGACAAACTACTTAATTCATTTGTACAACAACAACGCATGAAGTTACCTGGTAGTGAGTATACACCATGTTACAATGTTGTCGGGAAGTGCTAGATGTCTGTACATGTTGTACTTATCGATGCGATGAACCTTATTCGCCGAATTTATGCAGTACAAGAGCGCCCCTTTCTGCTCAATAATGAGTTAGCAGATAACACTAAGCAGCAAGTACTCCATAATACTCAGCAAGCGTGTAACGTTGCGTTAAACAACATTATTGAACAAACGTCACCAACTCACGCGTTGGCAGTATTTGATAGCCTAACACCAGGGTGGCGCTATCAACTCTATCCTGACTATAAAGCTGGTCGAAAAAAAATGCCACAACACCTGGCAGATACTTTACCTAGTATCCAAGATGGTTTTATGGAACAACACGTTGATTCTTTAATATCCGAGACAGATGAAGCAGATGACCTGATTGCAACACTAGCAATCAAAGTGGCATTACGTGGTCAAAAAGTTACGATTATCTCAACGGATAAGTGTTTTCTTTCGTTAATTGGCAACCATATTCATGTTTACGATTATTTTAACCGCAGGCAACTAGATGAAAGCTATACACGTGAAAAATTTGATGTTGCTCCCGGGCAATTGATGGAGCTTTGGACGTTAACGGGAGATAGTACGAATAAAATTCCTGGTGTTCCAGGCATTGGACAAGTAACGGCTGCAGCTCTACTCAACAAATATGGTTCACTACAGGCAATCCTAAATGCCTCAGATATTAAAGCTAGCGTACGTGATAAGCTCGCTAAACACCACGATGATATAACCTTGGCGAAAAAGCTTTTACAGTTGAAACAAGACATTCCACTTGGCTTTAATCTCAAAGATATTCGGTTACCTTTAGCTGAGTTTACAGAAAGCCAGTAACTTTAGACCAGTTAATTGTGGTTAATTACTTTCAATGCTCTAAAGTTATCGTTATCCTATACAAAACTAAAATTACAAATATTTTCTCTATTAACAAATGAATAAAAAGATCATTTTTAGAATTTTTCTGGCATTAGCTGCATACGGTATATTCGTACTACTTGTCGTAAACTTTTACGATGACAGTCCGGCGAATATGCAATGGGAAGATCGAGAAGCTTATAATCGCCAGTTTATTAGTAAACTGAAGCTTGGCGAATTCACCTTTGAAGAAGCAATAGAAAAACTTGGTAGTCCTGATATTACGGAAGCTAAAAAAGCGGAAGAACGAAACTTTCAAGTATTGTTTTATCGCACACAACACGTAAAGTCTGATGGCATTACCACACAAGATGAATGCTCTTACTTGGTGTTTGTTGATAACGTATTGACCGAAATTGCTAAAGCTGATCGATATAAAGGGCTAGATAGCGTGATATCTGAATATGGGAAATCTCTAAATGCCTTGTCTGAACAAGCATTCCCTAACAATAACTAATTTAATTTCAAACACTTATTAAATTCAACAGTCGAAAATAGCGTTTAATATAATGCTACTAATGTCTTATTGTAAAACGATACATTTCCGTTAACCTACTATTTTTATACTAAACTTAGCCTAGCCTGAAAGTTTTCAGGCTAGCTTACTTCATGTAAGCGTGATATAAACCTGCGCAATTTCAAAGTAATCGCAAAAATTTTACTTTGGAAAATCAATTTTAACTTTTAAAGGATAAAAAAATGGCTAAACAAACCATCACAGTAATTCCAGGCGACGGTATTGGCCCAGATATTATCGACGCAACTATCAAAGTACTAGATAAAGCTGGCTGTGATTTTGACTATGAGTACGCAGATGCAGGGCTTGTTGCTTTAGAAAAGCATGGTGAACTCGTGCCAGAGGAAACACTTGAGTTAATTAAGAAAAATAAAATCACCTTAAAAGGTCCACTTACGACACCAGTAGGCGAAGGTTTTACGTCTATTAACGTAACCTTGAGAAAACAATTTCAGTTATATGCGAATGTTCGTCCAGTTCTATCCTTTAAAGGTACGAAAGCACGTTACGAAAACATCGATATCATTACAATTCGTGAGAATACTGAAGGTATGTATTCAGGCTTAGGTCAAACGGTTTCTGATGACGGTGCACAAGCTGAAGCAATGAGCTTGATCACTCGAGAAGGTGCTGAACGTATCGTTGAGTTCGCTTATGAAACTGCACGTAAAGAAGGCCGTAAAAAGGTAACCGCTGTTCATAAAGCTAACATCTTAAAATCTACTTCTGGTCTATTTCTAAAAGTTGCTCGCGAAGTTGCAAAACGTTATCCAGATATTGAGTCAACGGAGATGATCGTTGATAACTGTTGTATGCAACTGGTTATGAATCCAGAGCAATTTGACGTAATTGTAACAACCAACTTGTTTGGCGATATCTTATCAGATCTTTGTGCTGGCCTTGTCGGTGGTTTAGGTATGGCGCCAGGCGCAAACATCGGTAAAGATTGCGCAATTTTTGAAGCTGTGCACGGTAGCGCTCCAGACATTGCTGGTAAGAATTTAGCTAACCCTACTTCTGTGATTTTAGCATCAATTCAAATGTTAGAATATTTGGAAATGGGTGATAAAGCTGACGCTATTCGCAAGGCTATTACTGAAGTTATAGAAACGGGTGATCGCACGACACGTGACTTAGGTGGTACACACGGTACAACTGATTTTACAGACGCATTATTAGAGCGTTTATAAAAGTAAACATAAAAGGGTCAGATACAATTTATATTATAGGTATCTGACCCTTTTTATTAATTCATCCCAAAATACGGTGCGGGTGACAGTAGTCTCGCGTGTACTGTAATTTCTTCGCGATCATAATATAAGTGTTTCGCGTATAGTTCGTACTTAACCTGATGCTCTGAAAACATATCTTTGATCAATTGCAAATCGTCTTGTACTTGCTGATAACGCCCTTTCATCGGTAACTTTAAGTTAAAAATTGCTTCTTTACAGTCTCCGCGCAAGAGCCATTCTGCCATTAACTTTGCCACGCGTTGTGGTTTTTCAATCATGTCACAAACTAACCAATAAACATTTTGTTTTGCAGGTATATATTTAAAGCCATCTATCATCTTGTGCTTAACTTGGCCGGTCTCCATCAAAGACTCCGCCATAGGGCCATTATCGATAGAGGTTACCATCATACCTCGTCTAACTAACTGATATGTCCATCCGCCAGGAGCAGCTCCTAAATCAACGGCATTCATGCCTGATGTTAAACGTGATGGCCATTCATCTTTGGGAATAAAATATAAAAACGCTTCATCTAGTTTTAATGTTGATCGACTTGGTGCTTGTGAAGGAAACTTTAACCTTGGGATCCCCATTACATGTGGAGAAGTATTAGTTCCAAGCGAATAACCAAGGACAACTTCACTACCACTAAAAAATAATGCATGAAGCACAGCTCCTTCTTGCTCACCTTTCGGTGTTAGGATTTTTTTATTTCGCAACCCTTGCCTTAAAGGGACACTTAGTTTTCTACAAAATTTAGACAGTGCTTTACCATCATTCGTATCAGGCGTTTCCATTCTTAAATCAGCGTACTGCCAATCACTTCCAAGTTGCTCGATGATTGCTTCAACACGATCATAATCAGGAAGCGCTATTTTTTCCGTTAAAGTCACAAACCACTGTCGCGCAAATATTAAGCGCTTAAGTGGTAATTTAGACATTAATATTTCACCGTCATCAGGGTTATTTAGGTGAAAAAAGACTACACCTTGATTTTTAGATAATTGAAGGTAACCATAAATTTGGTTCCAAGCAGCTTTTTCTTGAATTTCTGCGCCACACTCTTTTTCAAAGCCTGGGCGACAATAAAGTACTATTGCGGTCATATTAATGTTTACGAATATTAAGGTGAATGAGTACTGACAGCCAAGCCAATGATAAAGAGATACCACCAATTGGCGCTAACTTGCCAATAGCTTGCCAATCAAAAAATGTTTTTATATATAAACTGCCACTAAAACATAAAATACCAAAAGCCAATAAACTCGCAGTAACAAGCATAGCTTTCGTATGTTTATTCTGCTTAGACATACATATAGCAAACAACGCTACAGTATGAATAAACTGATAAAAGTGTGCATCCTTCAACGTTGAGACTACTTCTACTGGTAAGGTATGCCCTTGGTGCGACAACCAAGCGCCGAATAATACAGAATAAGCACCACTAAGGCCAACAAAGACTTTGAAAAAATTTTCTATATTATTCATTTTCTAATACAAACCTTTCTATTTGACTTAATGCATCATTAAGGTGTTGATCGTGTGTAAAACCCGACTTTACTCTTGGTTTTAAGTCGTGATCTCCATCTGCCATAAACACCGATTTAACGTTGGCGGGTAATTGATAGCTTAAGACTTCCTCTTTATTTCCCAATTTGTCTCGCTCTCCTTGCACAATAAGTATAGGTAAGTCATTTTTTTTTATTGGCTCAAGCCTCAAATTATCAGGCTTACCAATCGGATGAAATGGGTATCCTAAGCAAACAACCCCTTGCACCGATTTTGTTAATACAGGGACATCAGCCAATTTACTCGTTAAGGTAACGGCAACTCGAGATCCCATGGACTTGCCAATCAAATAAAGAGGTGCAGTAAAAGAGTGTTGTACGATAACATCGGAAAAGCAGGACAAAAGCTTAGGCATGCGTTCAGGGGGATACTTTTTACCATCCGATTGTCGCTTGTCCATATAATTAAAGTTAAATCGCGTAACACTAAAATTACGTTCATTAAGCCCACTCGCTATATTGGTCATAAACCCTGATGATTTATCAGCGCCGGCTCCATGGGCGAATAGAAAATGTGCTTTAGGTTTATCAACTAAGTTTTCTATGTAACTAAAACTCATTACCTAATTCCTCTTCATTGGCAACAGTTTCTAACACCCATTCTCTAAAAGCAGCAATCTTACCAAGCTCCATCTGGTGTTCACGGCACACAATATAAAACGCATTTTTACTGATCAAAGAATGTTCTACGGGCATAACAAGCCTACCAGCATCTAATTCTGGCTGTGCAAGTATCCGTTGTGCTAATGCAATTCCTTGACCATGAACTGCTGCTTGTACCACCATGGCAGAATGGCTAAATATCGGCCCATGATTCACATTGGTCGCTTTAATACCTGCATCTTTAAACCAACGTTTCCAGTCTCTTCTTGAGGTATCATGTAATAGAGTATGATTGGTGAGATCTTGTGTAGATTTAAGCGGTTTAGGACCATCTAATAAAAGTGGCGAACAAACAGGGACCAAGTATTCAGTATGCAGTTTATCTGCATGTACTCCTGGCCAACGTCCTCGCCCATAGTAAATAGCAACATCTACATCTTCCGTTAACAAATGATCAGTCTGGTCAACGGCCTTAATCCGTACATCAATGTCGTTATTCAATACATTGAATGTGTGTAAGCGTGGAACTAACCACTGAATAGCGAAGCTTGGCTGTAAACTAACCGTTATTGCTCCCTTAGCACCACGAGCAAGTAACCTTTCTGTTGCATCTTGCAATGATCTGAAAACATCCTTTATATCTTGATAATAGGCTTGACCTTCTTCTGTTAGCAAAAGAGCACGATTTTTTCGCATAAACAATTTTAACCCTAAGTGCTCTTCCAAAGATTTAATTTGATGACTAATAGCAGCTTGAGTGACGAATAATTCCTCAGCTGCCCGGGTAAAACTCAATTGTCTAGCTGATGCTTCAAAAGCCTTTAAAGCATTGAGCGGAGGTATTCTAGTCGCCATTTCTTCTCGCTATTACATTAAATAAATATGACATTAATTTGCATAAAAAACCCACAAACCACAATCCGAACCAATCCATTAGTTTTTCTAATGCAAAACATTATAATTAGTCATTTTTAAATTAGCTAGTTTTTACTTATTATTTGCACCGTAGATGACGGACTACATCTTTTTACTACAACACAGACCAATGATTGTAGCAGGCAATGAATGTTCTCCCAACACATTCACGGAGCAAAGAAAAGGTCCCTAATCATCTATATGGATGTTTATTGAATTATATTAGGTGACAATCTCATGAAAACTATTAGCGTAATAACAGCTTTGTTTTTACTGACAATAAGTAATGCAAATGCTAAAAATGTAGCGTTCGAAAAAGCTCAGCCAGTGAATAAAGTTGAAATATCAACTTTAATACACAACGAAGTGAAAGCGTCTATGGCGGCTTTAGAAGCATCGTTTGAAATTAAAGCCACTAAAGCCTTAACTCCCATAAAGACAGCTAAACAAGGTAAAAAAGCTGAATTACTTGTTAAGACTACAGTACTTTCTGAATAACATTAATTTATACCGATTTGTCGATAACAAATCGTCGTTTGGTTAATGCTAGAAGCCCAAAACTCTAGCAAGATAAAAAGTAGATCTCTAGCTACTTTTATCTACGAGGACCCCATCTCCTCATATGCTCGCAAGCAAACTTTAGGCGCCTACTTTTGGCGCCTTTTTTATTTTTACTGACGAATAAAACGTAAAAAAAGGGTCAGGTACATTTAATGTTAGATGTACCTGACCCCTTTTTTAATTTGCTGCCTTATTCAGTAATAAGCGGCGCAAATGATTTAATTAAATCATCAATATCTTTCATTTGTGCTAAATAAGGCTCAAGTTTATCTAGTGGTAAAGCACATGGACCATCGCACTTTGCATTGTCTGGGTCTGGATGTGCTTCTATAAATAACCCTGCCAATCCTAATGCCATGCCACTACGTGCCAATTGCGCGGCTTGAGCGCGTCTACCGTCGGCAGAATCAGTTCTTCCACCAGGTTTCTGTAACGCGTGAGTTGCATCAAATATGACAGGTGCCATATTTCTCATTTCATCCATCGCGAGCATATCGACAATTAAGTTATTATAGCCATAGCAACTGCCGCGTTCACACAAAATAACTTGTTCATTACCTGCTTCTGCAAATTTTTTAATGATATGTCTCATTTCATGAGCCGCTAAAAACTGTGGCTTCTTCACATTAATAGCCGAACCTGTTTTTGCCATTGCAACGACAAGATCTGTCTGGCGAGCCAAAAATGCAGGTAATTGAATAATATCAACTACATCTGCAACTGGTTGAGCCTGTTCTGGTTCATGTACATCAGTGATAATAGGAACATCAAACGTTGCTTTAATTTCTTCAAAAATCCTTAAACCTTTCTCTAAGCCTGGGCCACGAAATGAATGAATTGAAGACCGGTTAGCTTTGTCAAATGATGCTTTAAAAACATATGGGATACCAAGCTTATTAGTAACTTCAACATAGTATTCAGCAATTTTCATCGCTAAATCTCTAGACTCTAAAACATTCATGCCGCCGAATAACGTAAACGGTTGATTATTTGCAACAGAAAGCCCACCAACCTTAACTTGTTCAATTATCATTTTTTATCCTAATTATCTACTTAGCCAACTGCTTGTAAAAATTGTCCACATAGCCACGCCATGTATGTACCTAAGGTATAACCTAATACCGCTAAAAGCACACCTACAGGTGCTAATGACGGATGAAATGCTGACGCAACAATAGGCGCAGAAGCAGCACCACCAACATTTGCCTGACTACCTATAGCCATATAAAACAAAGGAGCTTTAATTAATTTAGCAACGATAAGCATTAGCGATGCATGAACGAGCATCCAAATTGCGCCAATCACAAAATATAATGGCGTATCCATTATCATTCTAACATCCATTTTCATGCCAATAGTTGCGATCAATACATAGAGAAATGCACTACCAACTTTCGATGCACCTGCCCCTTCTAAGTTTCTCACTTTAGTAAACGATAGAATAATACCAACAGTACTGGCGAATATTACCATCCAAAAAAACTTACTATGAAAACTAAACTTACCCAAACTCGGATGGTTTTCAACAAAGTACGGTGTAACAATATCAGCAAATAAATGCGCAAAACCTGTAACACCAAGGCCTACGGCAACGATAATCATCAAATCAGCTAAGCTAGGAATACGTGAATGCTTCGCATGAAACTGTTCAACTTTTTCTTTAAGTTCATTGATGGCGCTAACATCTGCACCTGATTTTTTATCTATTGAGGCTGCCCTACCTGACATAATAAGTAGCACCGCCATCCATAAATTGGCAACAATAACGTCAACAGTAACCATGGTTGAAAAAATAGCATCACCTGCACCATATATTTCTTTCATTGCGGCTTGGTTAGCACTGCCGCCTATCCAACTTCCTGCTACCGTTGTCATACCACGCCACGCCGCCTCTGGCCCTGAAACCCCAATAAGCTCAGGTACAACCGCTGAAACAATGAGTAGCGCTATTGGCCCTCCAAGAACGATACCGAGAGTACCTGTGAAAAATAAAATTACCGCTTTGCTGCCTAATCGCTTAATCGCCTTAATATCGATACTGATCGTTAGCAGCACTAAACAGGCAGGTAACAAATAGCGTGAAGCAACATAATAAAGCTGTGAATCTTCACCACGAATAATATCAAAGGTATTTAATAGTGAAGGCAAGAAGTAGCAAAGTAATACGGCGGGTACAACGCTGTAAAACTTTTTCCAAAAAGGTGTTTGGCTATGTGAGGTATAAAAAACCCAACCTAACATGATGGCAAAAATACCGAGTATTGTTGCATCATTTGTTAATAAAGGTGCGCTCACAGTTTCTACTGTTGAAGGGTCGGCAAACATAATTTATCTCCAATTTGTTTGTCTTGTTATTATTTTTAACAACGATCAGTGTAACACGGTATCGTCTAGATTAATGTTATCAAGCTGAAACTTTAATAACTGTGCTGCGGGGTCTTTTGGACATTGTTCAACAAAATATTGATAGTCATCGTAAGCAACTTTGAAACAGTCAAGTTGATGCAATAAGAAACCTCTATCTCGCCTCTCAAACGGATCTTCAGGCTTTATTGCTAACAATAAATCAACACATTTAAGTGCTTTATCAAACTGCAATTCATTTATCAGGCTATTCTTTAACAAAGTAAGGTGTTCAACGAGACTACTTTGTATCTCCATGGGGGCTAAATACTGACTATTAGGTTCATTAGGAAGACCATCTAATCGGCGATCTAACTCTTGCCAGTTTAGGGATTCACCCGTTATAGGATCAAAAATAATTGAATAAACATCGTCACAAATTATCCGCACCATAATCTCTTCTGGCACGTAAACTATTTCAGCTTCTAAATTGCATTGAGTAACAATATGTTGAACGACCGCGGCCTTTAATACGGGAGATAACACTCTATGTTCAATTGCAGCTTCAATCGTTGTTGCCATCACCGGCCACAAGGCTCTTGTTTTATCGATAAATAACTCATCAACATATAGTGCATTAATTAAACATTCCGCCTGAGCCATTGAATCATCAATATCGGCAGTAGCTTGTTTACAAGTTTCGATAATGTTCGACAACGCATCGTTAAACTGCCCACTTTGAGCATTGTCAAATATATGTTTTTCAATTAACGCCAAAGACGACAATAAATTACTTTGTTCAGATGTTAACTCTGACAACAACAAATCATTCATTTAACTTACTATTATTCCTCATTACTTTTTTAGTGATGTAAACTAAGCGGAACACACGTTAGAACATAATATTTTCTTTAGCTAACGCTAAACGAACAACTAATACAATCCAACCAAGTGCACCAATATAACCTATTACTTGCATCAAGCGATTTCTAGCAAGCTTTAGCGTGTAATAAGCTGTAAGAATATAAAACACAACAGCTAATAACTTTTCTGCTAACCAGGTATGATCCAGCGGATTCCAACCCACTTGCACCATAAGCGCAATACCAGCAAGTAATAAAAACGTATCAATTACATGGGGAGCAACTTTAACCCATTTCTTTTCTAGTTGCTTAGAAGCAAGTAATGTCCAAATAAACCTTAATGTAAATAGTGCGACACTTAACGCAGCGAGTGTCATGTGCAAATGTTTAAACATCTAATACCCCTTTAAATGGTTGTTTTATTGCTCGCGGTAACAGGCAAATGTTACCCGATCGTTATTGTTATAATCTTTTATTGTTTGAACGTTACTGTAGCCAAGCGCCAGAAGAATACTCACTACAGCATCTTTTTGTTTATAACCATGTTCTAAATACAAATAGCCACCTTCTTTTAAATACCGCCGTGCGTCTTTGGCAATCGTTTGAATATCAGATAAGCCACAATTTTCCGCGACTAAAGCACTTTTCGGTTCATATACTACATCACCTAACGATAAATGCTCATCAGCTTGATCTATATATGGAGGGTTACTAACAATTACATCAAAACATTTAGTATTCTCTACGTGACTAAACCAATGACTTTGATAAATACGTACGTTCGCGACATTTAGATTGGTCGCATTCTCTTTAGCAAGTTCTACTGCCGCCTCTTGGAAATCTATCGCCTCGACTTGCCAGCCTGGATTTTCTGTTGCTAATGCAATTGCAATGGCACCTGTTCCTGTACCTAAATCTAAACACTGACATGATTGAACGTTATGATTTTCGATAACTTGCTCTACGAGCACTTCTGTATCAGGTCTTGGAATTAATGTTGCAGGTGAAACTTTAAAGGGTAAAGACCAAAACTCTTTTTCACCAACAAGGTAAGCAATAGGCTCGCCTTCAACACGCTTTTCAATCAATGTCACAAATTGAGCTTGTTGTTCGAGAGTAAGAGATTTTTCTGGCCAAGTAAATAAATAACTCGTTGGTTTACCAAGACAAAAAGACAATAGTACCTGACAATCGAGTTTTGCAGAATCAGAAATGGCAGCAATCAATTTACTGCCATATGCTATTGCTTGCTCTATCGTGTAGGGAACACTTTCACCCATAACTTCTAACTATTATCAGCAAGCGCTGCAAGCATGTCTGCTTGATATTCTTGTAATATTGGATCTAAAACGAGATTTAGGTTGCCTTCCATCACTTCCGCTAAGCGATACAAGGTAAGATTAATGCGATGGTCAGTCATACGACTTTGAGGGTAGTTATACGTACGTATACGTTCAGAGCGATCACCACTTGCAACTAAATTGCGACGAGAGTCTTCTTCTTCGCTACGACGTTTTTCATCTTCTGCTGCTTGCAACCTTGCTTGTAATACAGACATCGCTTGCGCACGGTTTTTATGCTGTGAACGTTGATCTTGACACTCAACAACAAGCCCTGTTGGAATATGAGTGATACGAATAGCAGAATCTGTTTTGTTCACGTGCTGACCACCCGCACCTGATGCACGGAAAGTATCAATGCGTAAATCAGCTTTATTAATTTCAATTGCTTCTGATTCTGGTATTTCAGGAAGTACAACCACAGTACAGGCTGAAGTATGAACACGACCTTGAGATTCCGTTTCTGGAACACGTTGCACACGATGACCGCCAGATTCAAACTTCATTTGTCCATACACACCTTCACCAGCAATTTTAAAGACCATTTCTTTATAACCGCCTTGCTCACTCTCACTCATATTCATGACTTCTATTCGCCATCCTTGAGATTCACAGTAACGTGTATACATACGGTATAAGTCACCAACAAAAATTGCAGCCTCATCACCACCAGCACCTGCGCGAATTTCAACAAAGCAGTTATTTGCATCATTTGGATCACGCGGTAAAAGTAAAATTTGAAGTTCTTCTGTTAGCGCTTCAACAACCTGTTTTGATTCTTTAAACTCTTCTTGTGCCATTTCACGAAGATCCGGATCATCATCTTTAAGCATTTCTTCAGCGGTAGCAAAATCATCTTGCGCCGTCTTGTAACGATTAAAGACCTCTGTCACTTCTTCAAGTTGCTTAAACTCTCTTGATAAAGCTTGAAACTTTTCTTGGTCGGCGATGGTTTCAGGATCAGATAGTAGTGCTTGAACTTCTTCAAACCGCTCTACTAATCCTTCTAGTTTTTCGTAAACTGACTTTTTCATGAAAACTTCTATCTATTGATAAGTTGAATAAGTGACCGTTAAACAGGCCACTTATTAAATAATTTCTCTGAGAATTGCGCGAAGTGTAAAGGCTAACTCAGCGACTTTCAACAAAGAGGCTTTGTAACCGCTATTTATCGATGTCAAAAATATCGCGCAAATACACTATTTTATCTAATTCACCGCCTTGAGCAGCATTCTGAATAGCACTTGTTGGCGCATGCATAAATTTGTTCGTTAATTTCGTTGCTAATTCTGCAACAACAGCTTTAGGGTCTTTGTTGGCTTGAAGCTGTTGCATCGCTTTTTCTAGCAAAATGTCTCGCTCTGTTAAACACTTATTACGATAACTCACCACTGTATCTTGGGTATTTAATCCTCGCAGCCAAGCCATAAAACTGTCAGTTTGCTCGGTTACTATAGCCTCTGCTTCAACGGCGGCTTTTCGTCTATTTTCAATATTTTTGGCAATAATACCTTGAAGATCATCAACGGTATAAAGAAACACATCTTCTAAATCTGAAACCTGTTCTTCTATATCTCGAGGTACCGCTAAATCAACCATAAACACAGGACGGTGTTTTCGCTTAATTAATGCTTTTTCAACCATTCCTTTACCGATAATTGGTAAAGTACTGCCCGTTGAACTAATCACAATATCAGCATCGCTAATATGTTCTGGTATTTGTGCTAATGTTATTACGTTAGCACCTATTTGCTCCGCCATTGCCTGAGCACGATGCAAGGTGCGATTAGCAACAGTAATGTTGCCTACTTTATTTTCATATAAATGCTTTGCAACCAGTTCAATCGTTTCACCAGCACCAACAAGTAATACATTTGCTTTTTCTAAACTCGCAAAAATATGTTTAGCCAAGTTGACTGCTGCAAAGGCCACGGAAACTGCACTTGCACCAATATCCGTATCTGTTCTTACTTGTTTTGCAACACCAAAGGTTCGCTGAAAAAGCCTGTCCATAACAAGTGCCATTGAACCAGCAGCTTTGGCTTGGCTATAAGCTTGCTTCATCTGACCAAGTATTTGTGGCTCACCCAACACTAGAGAATCTAAACCACAAGCTACTCGCATCATATGGTTTACCGCTTGTTGGTCGCTATGCCAATACATACTTGGTACAATCGAAGACGCGGGTACATTATGATGTTTTTCTAACCATGAAGTCACCAAGGACTGAGTATCAGATAGAGGTTTCGTTTCAACTAAATAGAGTTCTGTTCGATTACAGGTGGATAAAATAGCGGCTTCTTTACATTGCACGTATTGCAACATATCTTGCAGTGCCGAAGACAAATTATCAGGGTTAAATGAAATCTTCTCCCTGATGGCGACGGGCGCGGTTTTGTGATTTATTCCAACGGCAACTATGGGCATAAAACGTAAAGATAAACCTGTAGTGATTTAATAATGAATTAGCGCTGACAATTACCACTAGTGGTGTATCATAAACAAAATTTTTGAATAACTTAATGCCACGCGCTGCGAACGGTATAATTTTACGTAATAAACGGTGTAATTGAAAGAAATAAACCATGATAAAAGTACGAGTATTAGTAATTATTGCCATTTGCTGTTTAGTCAATGCCTGTTCAAGCATCTCTAATAATGACACTACAACCATTGAAAACCTTGACTCCTATCAACAACGAAAAACCAAAATTGCACAATTATCCCAATGGCAAATCAAAGGAAAAATTGCGTTTATAGAAGGGAAAAACCGTGAGAGTGCGAATATATACTGGCAATATTTTCCGAAAACCAAAGCACAACAACTCACATTAACCACTTATTTAGGCATCCAAGTATTCTCACTGACAACGGCAAAAGGTATACACACGCTTACTGTGGATGGTGAATCTTATACTGATACAAATTTAACGAGACTACTAACGTCGCTCACTGGCTATCACTTGCCCGCCGAACAATTAACACAATGGCTATTTGGTCATGCGGTCAATCACAACGATACCATTCTTTTTGATCAAAACAATCAGTTACCCATAACGTTAAATACCCAACAATATTTGCACAATTGGCAGGTTAACTATGCACATTACCGTAATGAAAAAGGCATTTTTCTCGCTCACAAGTTAACAGTAAAACAACAAGGTTTAACAATAAAATTATCAATAAGCGATTGGACAATCTAATATGCCGACAAACACTTTTTACTCTTTTCCTTCTCCTGCAAAACTGAATTTATTTCTCCATATCGTTGGTCAAAGAGCAGATGGTTACCATGAACTAGAAACTGTTTTTCAATTTCTAGAAAGTGGAGATACTATTGATATTTCAATATCAAATACATCTAACGAACTGACTTTACTGACGCCTATTAATGGTGTTGATAATGAAGACAACTTAATTATTAAAGCAGCTAAAGCACTTCAACATTATGCAAATGTTAAAAAAGGCGCTTTGATTAAAATTGATAAACGTTTACCTATGGGCGGCGGACTAGGAGGTGGTTCATCAAATGCAGCAACAGTGCTAGTAGCCTTAAATTATTTATGGCAACTAAACATATCTTTAGAAGAGTTAGCAACACTCGGGTTAACACTTGGCGCAGATGTACCTGTTTTCGTGCGAGGGTATGCTGCATTTGCACAAGGAATTGGCGAACAGTTAACGCCTGTAACACCAAGTGAAGACTATTATTTAATAACTAAACCACCGGTCAGCATTTCAACACAAGCAGTATTTACCGCACCATCATTAACGCGGGATACCCCGAAATTAAATCTTGACCAATTGGACATAAATTCCTGTCATAATGATTGTCAAACTTTTGTAATAAAACACTATCCTGAGGTTGCCAATCTATTAGCTTGGTTGCTAGAATACGCGCCGTCTCAGATGACGGGTACTGGTGCTTGTATATTTAGTCGATTTTCTTCTCGAGAACAGGCGGAGAAAATACAATCGTTGTTACCAGAACAAATCTCTTCTTTTGTGGCAAAAGGTGTTAATCGTTCTCCACTTCATCAACATATTAATATGTTGAAAGCGGGATAACACAGTAAAAAAGTTGTATAAAAAAGGCCAAATAGTTGGCTTTTTTGTTAATGTGTGCTGTTATTATCCTAGTGATTGATAACGGTATGAAAGATAAACCAATGTCAAAAGTTTCTGAGGAACTACCTGTGCCTGACATGAAAATTTTTGCGGGTAATGCCACCCCTGAACTGGCCAAGAAAATTGCTAACCGTTTATATATCACGCTAGGTGAAGCCAAAGTTGGCAGTTTTAGTGATGGCGAAATCAGCGTTGAAATCACGGAAAATGTTCGTGGTGCTGATGTTTTCATTATCCAATCTACGTGCGCACCTACCAATGATAACTTAATGGAATTGATCGTAATGATCGATGCATTACGTCGCGCTTCAGCAGGCCGTATTACTGCTGTTATGCCTTATTTTGGTTATGCAAGACAAGATCGTCGTGTACGTAGTGCACGTGTACCAATTACCGCAAAAGTTGTGGCTGATTTCCTTTCAAGTGTTGGTGTTGACCGTGTGCTTACCGTTGATTTGCACGCCGAACAAATTCAAGGCTTTTTCGATGTGCCGGTTGATAATGTCTTTGGTACGCCTATCTTATTAGAAGATATGCAAGACAAAGCATTAGAAAACCCCGTCATTGTTTCACCTGATATTGGTGGTGTTGTGCGCGCACGTGCCGTTGCCAAATTACTCGACGATGCTGATCTAGCAATTATTGATAAACGTCGACCGAAAGCAAATGTTGCACAAGTCATGCACATTATTGGTGACGTAGTGGGCCGTGATTGTATTATCGTAGATGATATGATTGATACTGGCGGTACATTAGCAAAAGCAGCTGAAGCCTTAAAAGATCATGGTGCTAAACGCGTTTTTGCTTATGCTACACACCCTGTACTTTCGGGTAATGCAGCTGAAAACTTGAAAAACTCTGTAATAGATGAAGTGATTGTAACTGACTCTATTCCACTCTCACCAGAAATTAAAAAACTTAAAAATGTGCGTCAATTAACGTTGAGTGGCATGTTATCTGAAGCTATTCGTCGCGTATGTAACGAAGAGTCAATTTCTGCGATGTTTGATAACTAAGTAAATAATACTTATTAAAAAGCAATAATGTTTAAAGCCGGCTGCTAATACAACAGCCGGCTTTTTTAATATCAACTCTATGACTCTAGAATTAATTGCACCTAACTGCTACTAAATACCTGCATAGATACATTAGAAAAACACACATCTAACATCAACATAATATAGCAATTAACCATTTATAGTGTTATTATGCCGCGCCTTTTTTGTATGGTGCTTTAAACTCCTGTACATAAAAAGCGTTACGCGGTTGTTTTTGGTCGCAAAAAACAACCATATTTAATTTTTTACATTAGGTAATAAAAATGACTGAAATATTTACTTTGGATGCTGAAGTACGTACTGATCTAGGGAAAGGTGCGAGCCGCCGCCTACGTCACGCGAACAAAGTTCCAGCGATCCTTTACGGTGAAGGCAAAGAGTCTGTTTCTTTAACTCTTGCGCACAACAAAGTTTTTCGTGCACAACAAGAAGAAGCATTTTACTCTCAAGTATTAACATTGAATGTTGACGGCAAGCCAGTTGAATGTCTTGTTAAAGACATGCAACGTCACCCATTCAAGCCAGTAATCATGCACTTAGACTTTATGCGTGTTGATGCTGCTCACCCAATTCACACAAACGTACCTGTTCACTTCCTTAACGAAGATGCAGTTGCGAAGAAAGGTGGCGCTGTTGCTCATCACATTAATGAAATTGCAGTAACTTGTTTACCAGGTGATATTCCAGAATTCATCGAAGTTGATGTTGCTGATCTTGAAGTTGGTCAAACATTGCACTTATCAGACGTAACACTTCCAAAAGGTGTAACTTCTGATGAACTTGCAAAAGGTGAAAGCCATGACCAAGCCGTTGTTACTGCGAATGCTCCTAAAGGTGCAAGCGATGACAGCGAAGAAGGTGAAGCAGAAGAAGCTACTGAAGAATAATTAAGGCCTGCCCTTAAATGACTATTCAGTTAGTTGTGGGCCTGGGTAATCCAGGCCCCGAATATACAAATACCCGTCACAATGCAGGCGTTTGGTTTGTTGAAGAGCTTGCGTCTCGTTATAACATTTCTCTCCGCCCTGAAAAGAAATATTTTGGTTATTATGGCAAAGGCGATATTGGTGGCAATGTTGTTCATTTACTTGTGCCAACAACCTTTATGAATCGCAGTGGACAAGCCGTTGCTCCGCTAGCAAACTTTTACAAGATCCCCGTTGAAGATATTCTGGTTGCTCATGATGAACTCGATATGGAGCCTGGTATTTGTAAGATAAAAAAAGGTGGGGGCCACGGCGGGCATAATGGTTTAAGAGATACAATTGCTCGATTAGCAAACAATAAAGACTTCTATCGGTTGCGCATAGGCATAGGCCATCCAGGGCACCGTGATAAAGTGACAGGACATGTGTTAGGTAAAGCTCCGGCAAGTGAGCAAACATTAATTGATCAATGTATTGATGAAGCAAGTCGTTGTTTTGAAATTTGGCAAAAAAATGACGTCAAAGCAGCACAAAACAGATTACACTCCTTTAAAGCGCAAGCTTAATAACGAATACAGGTAACAAACTATGGGATTCAAATGTGGTATCGTTGGCTTACCCAACGTAGGTAAATCAACTCTTTTTAACGCATTAACCAAAGCAGGTATTGAAGCCGCAAACTTTCCGTTCTGTACCATAGAACCTAATACTGGTGTAGTGCCAGTGCCGGATCCTCGATTAGATAAACTTGCTGATATCGTTAAACCTGAACGCGTAATTCCAACTTCAATGGAGTTTGTTGATATTGCAGGTTTGGTAGCTGGTGCATCGAAAGGTGAAGGTTTAGGCAATAAATTCTTAGCCAATATTCGTGAAACCGATGCAATTGGTCATGTTGTACGTTGCTTTGAAAATGAAAATATTGTTCATGTAGCGGGTCAAGTAAGTCCAGAAGATGATATTGATGTAATCAATACAGAGCTTGCACTTGCCGATATGGACACCGCAGAAAGAGCTATTCAACGTCAGACAAAAAAAGCCAAAGGTGGCGACAAAGACGCGAAATTTGAATTACCTGTATTAGAAAAGATTCTTAAACATGTTGAAGACGGTAATATGATCCGTTCACTTGAGTTAAGCAAAGAAGAATTGGCCGCTGTTAAATATTTAAACTTCTTAACTGTTAAGCCCACCATGTATATTGCCAATGTTAACGATGATGGTTTTGAAAATAACCCTTACTTAGATAAGGTAAGAGAAATTGCAGCACAAGAAGGTGCCGTTGTTGTCCCTGTTTGTGCAGAAATTGAAGGCGAATTATCTGAAATGGATGAAGAAGATCGCGAAATATTCATGGAAGAGATGGGATTAACTGAACCTGGTTTAAACCGCGTGATTAATTCTGGATATGGCTTACTTAACCTACAAACATATTTTACGGCTGGTGTAAAAGAAGTCCGTGCTTGGACCGTAAAGCAGAATGCGACAGCACCACAAGCAGCAGGCGTTATTCATACTGATTTTGAAAAAGGCTTTATTAGAGCCGAAGTTGTTTCCTACGATGACTTTATTAACTTTAATGGTGAGTCAGGTGCAAAAGACGCAGGTAAATGGCGCTTAGAAGGTAAAGATTACCTCGTTAAAGATGGTGATGTTGTTCACTTTAGATTCAACGTCTAACCTCTCTCTCATATCAACTTAAAACAAGGCGCTTTTTAGCGCCTTGTTTTATTTTAAATATCTACCAAACTTAAACCAATATGAAAGACGTATGCTCATATTGGTATAAGTATTAACAACAATGCTAAAAACCAGTTTTTTTAATTCAATAATGAAAGGTTTTCTATGAAAAAAATAATATTAAGTTTGAGTCTAATTGCAATAACCACTTCATTGGCACCAATTTCAGAAGCGTATGCAGAAGAAGATGTTGCTAGACGCATTTGTGAATATGTAGCTGCAAATGATAAAAATAGACTACGTACCTATTTAAGGACTAAAAAAATAAGGATTCGTTCCGTTTTTGACGATATTAAATGTAATGGTGACAATATACTCATCTTCGCAGCCAAAAGTAATGCATTGGAAGCCGGAGAGTTTATTATTGGTAAAGTACCCGCTAAAAAAGTATCAGCAAATATTGATGCATTAATCGCACATTCTGCTCATTTAGCAGAAGAAGCTAAAGAACGAGTGAAGTAACTTTATTAAGGCTTGTAAAAATGGAAGCGATAATGCTTCCATTTTAATCATTTACCTACCAACTTTGCACACTTCACCAACGAATTGACGATGAAATAAGCAAACGATAAAAAAGTGTCATTATTTTCTAAAAAAACGGTTGACGTTACGCGATCAGATTTGCATAATACGCGCCACTTGCTGAGAGGCAAGATTGTAAATGGCTACATAGCTCAGCTGGTTAGAGCACATCACTCATAATGATGGGGTCCCAAGTTCAAATCTCGGTGTAGCCACCATTTACAATGCGGGAGTGGCGGAATTGGTAGACGCGCTGGATTTAGGTTCCAGTACCGCGAGGTGTGAGAGTTCAAGTCTCTCCTCCCGTACCATTCAAGCAACACAAGTTGCGAGAATAAGAAACATTGCAGGGGTATAGCCAAGCGGTAAGGCAGCGGGTTTTGATCCCGTCATTCAGAGGTTCAAATCCTCTTACCCCTGCCACTTTCTTAGCAGTAGCTAATTAAGTGGTGAGTATAAATAATCAATGTTTCAAGTTTAAGAATTTCGGAAGGGGTATAGCCAAGCGGTAAGGCAGCGGGTTTTGATCCCGTCATTCAGAGGTTCAAATCCTCTTACCCCTGCCAATTCTTAACAATGTCTCTTGTTAATTACGTTACACCTATTAATGAAGACAAGCATTAGCGATGTTATTATCGTGTGTGCGAAGAGTTGTAAACTCTTTAAACTATGCAAAAAAACAGAATGCGGGAGTGGCGGAATTGGTAGACGCGCTGGCATTTCTAAGGAATTAACGTTCCAGTATCAAAAGAGTTGCAAACTCTTTAAACTATGCGAAAAATCAGAATGCGGGAGTGGCGGAATTGGTAGACGCGCTGGCATTTCTAAGGAATTAACGTTCCAGTATCAAGAGAGTTGCAAACTCTTTAAACTATGCGAAAAATCAGAATGCGGGAGTGGCGGAATTGGTAGACGCGCTGGATTTAGGTTCCAGTATCGCAAGATGTGAGAGTTCAAGTCTCTCCTCCCGTACCATTCAAAGTATCTCATCTCACACAGAACTCTTAAGACACCTTCTAAAATATAACCCTAATAGCACAACCTTATTTCAACATCACTTTGCTGTGGTGGAATTAGTAGACGCGCTACCTTTAATGGTGATACATCGGTTCCAGTATCGCAAGATGTGAGAGTTCAAGTCTCTCTTCCCGTACCATTCAAAGTATCTCATCTCACACAGAACTCTTAAGACACCTTCTAAAATATAACCCTAATAGCACAACCTTATTTCAACATCACTTTGCTGTGGTGGAATTGGTAGACGCGCTACCTTCATTGGTGATACATCGGTTCCAGTATCGCAAGATGTGAGAGTTCAAGTCTCTCCTCCCGTACCATTCAAAGTATCTCATCTCACACAGAACTCTTAAGACACCTTCTAAAATATAACCCTAATAGCACAACCTTATTTCAACATCACTTTGTTGTGGCGGAATTAGTAGACGCGCTACCTTTAATGGTGATACATCGGTTCCAGTATCGCAAGATGTGAGAGTTCAAGTCTCTCCTCCCGTACCATTCATCTTAAAGAATACCTTAACAGAGAAACCTAATACCCTATTAACCAATATATTGTTAACCAAGAAGGCCATTGCAAATGTTAGTGGCACAGCAGTTACTTAACTTAATTTGATTTAAAGAAACTATTTAATTAGTTGTTTATCTTAATAAATCCCATTATTACTTGCGTAATGTTACACTATTCGTTGATACATACTTGACTACGCAAATAAATTATGTACTATATGTTCAATTAATTTTTATAGGATTTTTATTATGCCAAATGAAGCAAAAGAGCACCTAGTCTTTAACTTAATTGAACTACAAAATAGTATGTTAAAAAAATTTAATGGCACACTATCAATACATGGCTTAGGACTATCTGACTACCTGGTTCTAGATAAACTTTATCACGCCCCTCATTCAAAAATGAGACGTTCTGAGCTCGCAGAACAAGTGGGGTTAAGTCCATCAGGAGTAACAAGGTTGCTAAACCCTCTTGAGAAAATAGGCCTTGTTGCAAAAGAAGCAAACGCTCGTGATGCCAGAGTTAGTCTAGTCGCACTTTCTCCGGCAGGTGAACAAATATATCAAGAGGCGAAAATATCATTTTCACAAGCGATAAACACGTTATTCGACTCATTAAAGCCTGTAGAAATAAATAGCTTAGTACAACTATTAAAAAAGATTTAATTCAGTACAACCAACGATAGCAAAGGATTAACCATGAACAAGGAAACTTTAATCAACTTTATTCAAGACGTTTGGAATGAAGGAAAAATTGATACTATAGGTAATTATATAGCTGACAGTTACACTATATATCATGATCCAGGAGATCCGTGGCATACAAAAACACTAAATGTAAAAGAATTTCAGCAGAGAGTATCCACTTCTCGCGCTCCTTTTCCCGATCAATTATTTGACATTCAAACAATTTTTGAAGCTCAATCACGTGTATGTATAACATGGCTATGGCAAGGAACACAGCAGCAGGAAATAGCGGGCATTTTGGCCAAAGGTAAAACGTTTCAAATGTCAGGGGCAACGGTTTATTCTTTTGACAACAAGCGTATTTGTGGGCATTGGCAAGTTGCTGACCGCTTATCTATTTATCAACAACTACAACAATATAGATTAGATAATTAAGTTTACTTTAGCCTATGAATTTATCGCCTATACTGTAAGATAAATAAATGCGATAGTCTGTTTTAACATTAATTTTTACTATCATACGTGCTAAGTTGTAGCGCTAATTTAAAACAAAGTTATCAAAGACAATTATTAGCAAAAAGTGCAATATGTTGGGTTGAATTATCTAGGCTACTAGCGTCGCCCTAGCAACTCAACATACTTTACGTTAACACATGCAAGGTTTTCTATGGATGAACAACATTTTATATTTGATCGCTTTTCTTGCAGCGGCTGCAAAGATAAAGGTTCACTGAGCTTTGACTTTACGATGGCGTTTCAACCGATTATTAATTGCCAAACAAAAGAAATATATGGTTATGAAGCTTTAGTTAGAGGGCTAAATAACGAATCTGCATATTCAATTATTTCCCAAGTTAACGATGAAAATCGCTACCTTTTTGATCAACTATGTCGAACTAAAGCAATTACTTTAGCTGCCAAGCTTAACGTAGATTGCATACTTAGTATTAATTTTTTACCCAATGCAATCTATAAACCAGAGCGCTGTATACGTACGACATTAGAAGCAGCTAAGGTAAATAACTTTCCTATTGAGAAACTGCTTTTTGAATTTACCGAAGTCGAAAAAGTAGAAGATCAAAACCATCTTAAAAATATTGTTAACTATTATAATTCAATGGGGTTACGTACCGCCATAGATGACTTTGGCGCTGGGTATTCAGGTCTTGGATTACTTGCTGATTTTCAAACAAATATTATAAAATTTGATATGGCGCTCATTAGAAATATAGATACTGACATAACCAGACAACACATCATAAGGCATTGCATAAGCTTGTGCCAATCACTCAATATTACGCCGTTAGCAGAAGGCATAGAATCCATAGAAGAAATGCGGTGGTTAAAAGATGCCGGCGTCAACCTAATGCAAGGTTATCTATTCGCTCATCCTGGCTTTGAATCATTGCCGGAGGTAAACTTTGCTATATTCGAGTAACATATTACCATTTTATCTCTTTTAAACACCGCAAGCATAGGCTAGCGCTTTTGATTTGAGTATTGGCATTTTATTTACCGTTGCAAGGCCAATATTTCTTAATGATTTAAGCACGGGGTTTGAGTTGCTAAAAGCCGCATAAAACATATCCATTGTAGTCATCATTATTAAATTGTCGTTACGCCGTAATTTTTCATAATTTGCTAACGTTTGAGGGCAATGCCAGCAGTGGTTTTCTCCAATAGCTTTTGCGACTACCGTTTGTAATGCTTTTACATCCTTGAAGCCAAGGTTTACCCCCTGCCCTGCTAATGGATTTATTGTATGAGCAGCGTCCCCAAGAAGTATCACTCTGCCATGTTGATATTGGTTTGCATGTCGACGCGTGAGAGAAAACTTACCTTTATCGATCACACGAACATTGCCTAATCGGGCGGGAAAGTGTTGTTTGATTTCTTCTTGTAACTGTTGATTGCTAAGGTTAGCAAGCCTCGATAACGTAGCTTTTTGATGATACCAAACAAGCGAGGCATGATTGCCCCGCATGGGCAACATAGCAACAGGTCCAGTTGGAAAAAATTGTTGCCAAGTAATATCTTGTTGTACATGTTCTGTTTCAACATTAATTAACATTGCGTCTTGGCCGTAATCCCACCCCGTTACACCTATACCTGAAAGTTGACGAACTTGAGATTGCGCGCCATCAGCTGCGACCAATATTTTTGCCGCTAAAGTTTGAGAGCTAAGAGTTAGGGTCACTTCATCTTCGCTTTGTTCAAACGTCGTTAAGGATTCAGGGCACAATAAAGTAATATTTTTGTGTGCCGCAAGCTGTTGCCATAAAGACAGCTGGATTAGGCGATTTTCAACAATATGCCCTAAATAAGGCTGCTCAATTTCTTGGCAAGAAAACTCAGTATACGCGTTCTCATGCTCCCACACTCCCAATCTTTTATATGGGCATAAGCGCCATTCGGTGATTTGCTGCCACGCATTCAACTGTTCTAATAGGTGCTGAGAAGCAAGTGATATTGCCGACACACGCAAGTCAAAAGGTTGAGACGAGTCAAATGGCTTAGGCTCAAATTTTTCAATTACCACCACAGTTAGGCCTAATTCAGCAAGGGAGAGTGCGCTCGCCGCACCTACCATTCCGCCACCGACAATTGCGCAGTCAAAGTGTTTCATTATCTGCCTATATTTATTATTGCTTATCAATTCATCACATTCTAACCAACACCACGAGGTAATTCGATGATTATGATCATGAATTTATCACTATTGCTGGATTTTTACGCTTAATCACCAGATAAGCTAGCCACGCAAAGAAAGAACGAGTAAAATACGCCCCCTGAAATTCTCTAGCATAAACTAGAATCAATTTTAATCGATAATAGGCATTAAAAAATGAGCAAGAAGTTATTCATCAAAACCTGGGGCTGTCAAATGAACGAGTACGACTCGCAGAAAATGGCAGATCTACTAGATTCTACACACGGCTTTACATTGGCAGATGAAGCTGAAGATGCAGATGTTATCCTTTTAAATACTTGCTCTATTCGCGAAAAAGCACAGGAAAAAGTTTTTCATCAATTAGGTCGCTGGAAAAACTTAAAAGATTCAAAGCCAGACTTAGTTATAGGTGTTGGCGGTTGTGTTGCGTCACAAGAAGGTGACGCTATAAGATCTAGAGCGCCTTATGTAGATATTGTTTTTGGCCCGCAAACTTTACACCGTCTACCAGAGATGATCCAACAAGTGAAAGGTGAGCACAACCCTGTCGTTGATGTTAGCTTTCCAGAAATTGAAAAATTCGATCGCTTACCTGAACCTAAAGCTGAAGGCCCAACAGCGTTTGTATCTATTATGGAAGGTTGCAGTAAATATTGTACTTTCTGTGTTGTACCTTATACCCGTGGCGAAGAAGTCAGTCGTCCATTAGACGATGTTTTATATGAAATCGCACAACTAGCAGAACAAGGTGTAAGAGAAGTAAACTTATTAGGTCAAAATGTTAATGCTTACCGAGGCGAAATGCACGATGGTAACATTTGTCGATTTTCTGATTTGATCCGCTTAATCGCAACAATCGACGGTATCGACCGCATAAGATACACAACTTCGCACCCTGTTGAGTTTACTGATGACATTATTGATGTATATACCGATGTTCCCGAATTAGTAAGTCACCTGCATTTACCGGTTCAAACAGGATCTGATCGTATCCTCATGCAAATGAAACGAGCGCATACCGCTTTAGAATATAAATCTAAAATCCGTCGACTACGCAAAGCTCGACCAGATATTTGTATGTCTTCAGACTTTATTATTGGATTTCCAGGTGAAACCGATGAAGATTTTGAAGCAACAATGAACTTAATTAAAGATGTTGATTTTGATCTAAGCTTTAGTTTTATATACAGCGCTCGCCCAGGTACGCCGGCGGCAGATTTACCAGACGATATTACAGAAGATGTTAAAAAACAGCGATTAGCCATTCTACAAGATCGCATCAACCAGCAAGCATTACGTATTGCACGTCAAATGTTAAACACAGAACAGCGTATACTTGTTGAAGGTCCATCGAAGAAAAACCCAATGGAACTTCGCGGTCGAACAGAGAACAACAGAATTGTAAATTTTGAAGCACCACATTCTGTCATCGGACAATTTGTTGACGTAAATATTACTGATGTTTATGCAAACTCACTACGTGGTGAATTAGTACGTATGGAAAAAGACATGGGCTTACGTATTGCCCATTCACCAGCAGATATTTTATCTAACAGCCATCATAAAACAGCAAATGCAAATATTGATGAGCTTGGTGTTGGTACTTTTGCGCCATAGCGAACAACGTATAAACCGCCGTAAATTATTCCCAAATTAATAGGACATGTTTTTTGAGCACAATAGTTACTGAAAACCTCGTTTTAGAGCCTGTAGACAATAGCAGACAAGCCAACCTTTGTGGGCCAATGGATGATAATTTAAAAGCCATTGAACGTCGTTTAGGTGTGGAAATAAGTTACCGTAGCAATAGCTTTAAAATCGTTGGCGAACCAAAAAACACTGAAGCAGTAGTACAACTACTTAAAAATTTATACGTTGAAACGGAAACCGTAAAAGGTAAACAACAAACTATTACCGATGAAATGGTGCACTTAGCAATCATCGATGCCAATGTATTGGAGCAAGCACCAACACAAGTTGATGTTGACTATGAGCAAATGGTTACCATTAAAACCAAACGTGGTTTAATTAAACCGCGCAATAAAAATCAATCTGCTTATGTGCAAAATGTGCTCACTAACGATATTAGCTTTGGTATTGGCCCAGCTGGCACAGGTAAAACCTACTTAGCTGTTGCTTGTGCCGTAGACGCACTTGAGCGCCAAGAGGTACGTCGTATTTTATTAACGCGCCCAGCCGTTGAAGCCGGTGAAAAGCTTGGCTTCTTACCTGGCGATTTGTCACAGAAAGTCGATCCTTATTTACGCCCGCTATACGATGCGCTTTTTGAAATGCTTGGATTTGAAAAAGTTGAAAAGTTAATAGAACGTAGCGTTATTGAAATTGCTCCATTAGCTTACATGCGTGGTAGAACATTAAATGATGCCTTTATTATTCTTGATGAAAGTCAAAATACTACGGTAGAGCAAATGAAAATGTTTTTAACACGTATTGGCTTCAATTCTCGTGCAGTGATCACGGGGGATATAACGCAAGTAGATTTACCTCGTGGTCAAAAGTCGGGGTTACGTCATGCCATTGAAGTATTAGATAATATACCTGGCGTGAGCTTTAACTTCTTTATGTCTAAAGATGTAGTAAGACATCCAGTAGTTGCAAGGATCGTTGAGGCCTATGAGGCGCACGATACTAAAATGAATCGTATTCGCGAGGAAAAAAAACGCGCAGCTGAATTACAAAAGCAACAAGAGCAATCAAACAAGGACAGTGACTCATAATGATTCACCAATTAGATTTACAACTTGCTTGTCCATCAACCTCTATTCCTTCTATTGAAGACTTTCAAGTATGGGTTAATACAGCATTAAGCCATACTAAAAGTGCCTTTGAACTCACTATTCGCATTGTAGATAGTGAAGAAAGCCAGTCGCTCAATCATCAATACCGCGGCAAAGACAGCGCAACGAATGTATTATCATTTCCGTTTGAAGTGCCAGAAGGCGTTGAACTAAACTTATTAGGAGACTTGGTTATTTGCTGGCAAGTCGTTGAACAGGAAGCTCAGCAGCAAAATAAGCCCGTTCAACATCATTGGGCACATATGGTCATTCACGGGTGCTTGCATTTGCTTGGGTATGACCATATATCAGAGAAAGATGCCATTGAAATGGAAGCTATTGAAATAGAAAAACTTGCTACATTGGGTATTAACAACCCATATTTACTAGAAGAATAATCGACCATATAGACAAAATGTGATTTATTCTCACTTGATAAAGTAATGAACAGTAATTTTTTCTTGAAATATGTGCCATTTAAATAGACACTTAAAAACTGAGTTATAAAAGGAATACAGATTGCTCTATGAGCGAAGACAACCCCCACTCTAGCAACGGCTCTGCACATAATAAGTCACTGATTGATAAATTCGTTCAGTTATTTACTGGAGAGCCGCAAAATAAAGAAGAACTGGTTGAAGTGTTAAACGACGCTGAAGACCGAGAACTTATAAAGCCTGAAACTAAGCTTATGATTGAAGGCGTATTAGAAGTTTCAGATATGCGTGTCAGGGATATTATGATCCCGCGCTCTCAAATGATCACGCTTGATATAAAAACACCACTTAATGAATTACTCCCTGTTATCATCGATTCAGGTCACTCTCGTTTCCCTGTCATTAATGAAGATATAGATCACATTGAGGGAATATTATTAGCGAAAGATTTACTTGCTTATGGCTTTGAACAACAGGAACCATTAACGTCATTACAAGACGTTATTCGTCAAGCAATTATCGTCCCTGAAAGCAAAAAAGTAGAACCGCTACTAAAAGAGTTTCGCTCACAACGTTACCATATGGCAATTGTTGTTGATGAATATGGTGGTGTATCAGGCGTCGTTACAATTGAAGACATCCTCGAGCTTATTGTTGGCGAGATAGAAGACGAAACTGACGATGAGATAGAACAAGATATTAAACATCTGGCAGGCAACGTATACCAAGTCAAAGCATTAACAGAATTAAATGACTTTACTGAGTTCTTTAATTGCCAATTAAGTGAAGGTGATGCTGATACTATTGGCGGAGTCGTTTTACATAATTTTGGTCACATGCCGAAAAAAGGTGAAGAAGTATCTATCGACAAGTTCGAATTTAAAGTAACCTCTGCAGATAGTCGTAGGTTACAAACCTTGCAGGTAACAGTACCTAAAAATCATGAAATAAATGGTAAGCCTACCGAATAACGCCAATGCTTAAAAAGCTCAAAAGCAAGCTCAGTGCCTGGAAAATAAGCGCTCTTTTAACAGATAAAACACTCTGGATAAGTGCGCTTTTAGGTGCTCTTTTAGTATTCGCATACGCCCCCTTTTCCCAATGGTGGTTGACTTGGTTAGTTTTGCCAAGCTGGTTATGGTATGTCAATCGAAACCTCACACAAACAAACCGAGATAGTAAACTTTGTGTTAAACATGGCTTTGCTTTCGGCTTTGGGTGGTTTGCAGCAGGTGTTAGTTGGGTACACGTTAGCATCGCTGAATTTGGAGGCATGCCTTTAATTGCGTCTATTTTTGTTATGCTTTTGCTGTGTTTGTATTTAGCACTTTATCCCGCACTCGCATTGTATTTAACAGCAAAGTTATCGTTGTGGCGTAACAAGCAAATTAATTGGTGGTTACTTGCACCTTGTTGGGCTTTAACAGAGTACTTACGCGGGAAGGTATTAACTGGGTTTCCGTGGCTTTCAATCGGCTACACACAAATAGACGCCCCTTTTTCTGCATTAGCCCCCGTCATTGGCGAAGTCGGGATATCTGTCATGTTAATGCTGTTAAGTGCTGCAATAATTAGTACACTAAATGGCACAAAAAAATTTCTCGCTGTTATACCTTTTTTAATCATCATTGCATTAACAGCTACGAGTGCAATAACGCAATGGGTTACCCCTACAGGCGAAACTAAGCGAATTGCTTTAATACAAGGCAATATCGCGCAATCAATCAAATGGGAGCCTGCTCAGCAGTGGCCTACCATGCTTAAATATCTAGATCTTAGTAGAAAAAACTACAATGCAGATATTATCGTGTGGCCAGAGTCTGCCGTACCCGCTATTGAAACCATGAGTACGACGCAGGAGTTTTTAACACTAGCAAATCAATCAGCAACTATTAATAATAGTGCTATTATCACTGGCATTATTAATTATAACTTTGAATCTAAAGAATATTTTAATAGCCTAATTGTACTGGGCAAGAAACATAGCAACGATGAACAAGGGAACTATTTTTACGGTCATAGCAATCGCTATAATAAAAACCACTTACTACCCATAGGCGAGTTTGTACCTTTTGGAGATCTACTGAGACCACTCGCACCTTTATTTAATTTACCAATGTCTTCATTTACACGAGGCGCATACAAGCAAAAAAATCTAACTGCACATGATATTAATCTATTAGCGCTTATCTGCTTTGAAATCGCTTTTGCCGATCAACTTTCTGCAAACTTTGCCAACGAGAGTAACATTTTACTTACGGTTAGTAATGATGCTTGGTTTGGAGACTCTCACGGGCCCCACCAACACATGGAAATTGCCCGAATGCGCGCACTTGAGTTCGCTCGACCACTAATACGAGCGACAAATACGGGGGTTACTGCAGTAGCAGATCATAACGGTAACCTCACTGATATTTTGCCACAATTTGAGCAAGGTGTTTTACATGCCGATGTCACCTTGGTATCAGGCACTACGCCTTATAGCCGCTACGGTAATACACCTATTTATTTATTTTCACTGTGTCTTGCTATATTTATCATATATAGAAAACGATAAAGGCACTAAAGCTTATTCTCTCTCCCCTAACACAACTATTATAAATTCCCCCAGTTCCTGTTAGTATTATCATACAACCACTAAGATAAACCTTAAAATGATGAAATATAATCAACTGATATTATTAACTTTTCTCACAGGTTTTACTGCATTTACACATGCAAAAACTACACTTATCACCAATGTAAATGGCTACACTATTAAAGGTGATGAGATTAAGAAGTTTCATGCGATCAAATTTAAAAATGATGTAATTGAACAGGTTTATCACAGACAAAAAACGCTTGATAAATGTGCTAAATGTATCGTCATTGATGGTAAAGGCAAAACCATGTTGCCAGGGCTAATTGATGCGCATGGTCATATTTTAAGTTACGGTGAAAGCCTTACTCAAGCAGACTTAACCGCAACAAAAACCGTAGATGAAGCTGTGGAAAGAGTGCTGCGATATGCACAAAAAAACAAAAGCCTAACCTGGATTAAAGGCAGGGGCTGGAATCAAACACAGTGGCTTAAAAATACGTTTCCAACAGCCGCATCCTTAGATCAATATTTCCCTGATAAACCTGTTTGGTTGCGTCGAGTAGACGGTCACGCAGGTTGGGCAAATAGTAAAGCTATGCAGCTTGCAGGAATAACAAAGCAGACAAAAGCACCTCATGGTGGTGAAATAATTCGCGATGAAAACGGTAATGCGACTGGGGTATTTATTGATAATGCCATGAAATTGATTGAACAAAAGATCGCCCCATTAACACTAGAAGAACAAAAAACAGTGTTAAACAATGCCATGAATGCCCTAGCAGCTCTTGGATTGACAAGTGTTCATGACGCAGGCATCGATAGCCAAAACTTGGAAGCTTTCTTACAAATGTCTGCCAATAACAAGTTGCCTATTCGAATTAATGCCATGCTTTATTTACCTTCCCCCAGCTGGCAACAAACACTTAAATATGGCACATTTTCAACAAATGGCGATATGTTGCAATTTAACAGTGTAAAAATTCAAGCGGATGGCGCGCTCGGTAGCCGTGGTGCAGCATTAATCAAGGATTATAGCGATAAGCATGGTCATCGTGGCCTGTTATTACACAATAATAAAGACTTTGAACGCTACGTAACAACAGCGATGAAAGCTGGTTTTCAAGTAAATACCCACGCAATAGGCGATAATGCCAACAAATTAGTATTAGATAGTTATGAGCAACTAATCGCCAAAACAAATACACGACATTTAAGGCATAGAGTAGAACATGCCCAAATTTTACAACTCGAAGATATACCAAGGTTTAGTGAACTAGGTGTCATTGCGTCGATGCAAGCAACCCACGCGACTTCCGATAAAAATATGGCTGGCGATCGCCTAGGAGATAAACGACTAAAAGGAGCATATGCCTGGCGTAAACTGTTAAACGCGGACGCAATTATTGCCGCGGGTTCAGACTTTCCCGTAGAGTCCCCTAACCCATTTTTTGGCTTACATGCATCAATTACTCGGCAAGATAAAGAAAACCTTCCAGAAGGTGGTTGGATGAGCGCTGAAAAGATGACCAGAATCGAAGCATTAAGAACTTTTACTGCAGATGCTGCTTATGCCAGTCATCAAGAAAATATTATCGGCACACTTGAGCCGGGTAAAAAAGCCGATTTTATTATCATTGATCGTGATTACTTTACAATGCCAGAACAAGATATTTGGAAAACGAAAGTATTAGAAACCTGGGTTAACGGTAAAAGAATATATATCAACGAATAACTAAGTCGAAACCTACACATCAATTAGCAATAAGAGTTACCAACTCAATCAAAAGATTAACAAGGTAACTCTCATATTACTCATTACTTCACTGACACCTGCGCTATTACTAAGAAACGCAACCTTAGTTAAACCCTAACTTGTCCAGTGCCGTTAACTAAGAATTTTTCAGTGGTAAGCGACTCAATGCCCATTGGACCATAGGCATGCAGCTTAGTTGTAGCAATACCAATTTCAGCGCCCAACCCTAACTCTGAACCGTCTGAAAAACGAGAAGATGCGTTAACCATAACAACAGAAGCATCAACAACTTGCTGGAATATAGCAGCCGTTTCTTTATTCTCGGTACAAATAACCTCAGTATGGTTACTGCCGAAGTCATCAATGTGCTTAATTGCCATATCAAGACTATCAACAACTTTCACTGCGATTTCTAGACTTAAGTATTCTTCACCAAATTCAGTGCTTTCAATTGCTTTAAAGGCATTGAAGTAGCGGCTAATGTCGCTTTCGCCATTTACCGTCACGTGCTCTTTATCAAAGACTTCCTTCACCATTGGAAGAAAGCGTTCCGCAATATCCTTATGCACTACTAAGCCTTCAAGCGCATTACAAACGCCTGGTCGTTGAGTCTTACCATTAACCAGAATATTTAGCGCTTTATCTAGGTCGGCATCTTTATCAACATACAAATGACAAACGCCTTTATAGTGTTGAATAACAGGTATTTTACTATTTTCGCTAACAAAATTAATTAAACCTTCCCCCCCTCTTGGGATGACCAAATCAATATATTGCTTTAATGTTAATAGTTCATTTAACAGCGCTCTATTTGGATCAGGAATAACAGACACAATAGATGTTGGTAAGTCATATTTTTTCAATACACTCTGCAGTGTATCAGCAATTGCTAAGCTAGAACTTAGTGCTTCTTTACCACCACGTAAAATCACGGCATTACCTGACTTAATACATAACCCTGCTGCATCAGCAGTTACATTAGGTCGAGCCTCGTAAATCATACATATTACGCCTAAAGGTACGCGCATTTTTTGAATTTCAATGCCATTTGGTCTCGTTTCTATCAGGCGAGTAGTGCCAACAACATCTGGCAAATGAGCGACGGTTTCTAGCCCAATCGCCATATCTTCAATACGTTGAGCATTTAACGTTAACCGGTCAACCATAGCCTCAGATAGGCCATTCTCACGTGCATTTACTAAGTCTTCTTGGTTGGCAGCTAAAATTTCATCTTGTTGCGATCTTAATGCATCAGCCATATCATTAAGTAATGCTTTTTTTAGCTCTGAAGATTTTGTTGCAAGTACTTTTGCACCGGCGGCTGCTTGCTCGGCAATATTTGTAATTAAACTCATTATGCTCCTAATAAGGTGATATATTGTTTGGAAAGTATCGGTTCATCAGTATTATCTAACTGCTCCGAAATATGTTCATTGTTTTGAGTAGCGACGAAATTTAGCAAACAACTACTATAGTTGGTTTTTACTTTGGCAAGTTTGTCGCCATTATCTTTTCTCACTAGTACAACATCGCCCGCGGAAAACTCACCGCTAACTTCTAACAGGTCTTGTGGTGAGAGCAGGTCGCCCGTTGCGTCTTTCTCCATCATAAAGGCATCATCTACAACTAATTCTCCCTGGATCTTTGTTGTATGCTTCATCCAATGATGAGTATCCTGCATGGGTTTTTTATGTGGATGAAAATGTGTACCTGGGCTCTCACCCGCCAACAACTCATTAAAACTCGCCTCATTAAAGCCGTTAACGATATAGGTATCTATACCATGAGACACAGCTTTGTCCGCGGCCTGAATTTTAGTTTTCATACCGCCAGTACCAACATCACTCGTAGCACCACCCGCCATATTGTAAATACCGGCATTAATTTCATAAACATCGGTAATAAGCTGAGCGTTTGAATCTAATTTTGGGTTAGCATCATACAAGCCATCAACGTCTGAACAAATAACTAAGCTGTCAGCATTAGCCGCGCTCGCTACCATGGCAGATAAGTTGTCATTGTCACCCACTTTCAATCTATCTGTTGCTACGGTGTCATTTTCATTAATAATGGGCAATATATTATTGTCGAGCAACTCTTCAATTGTTTCTCTAACACTGATGTAACGATCTCGGTTTTTAAGATCAGCATGTGTTAACAGTATTTGTGCGGTATTAAAATCAAATAATCGATCCCACGTTGCCATCATTTCCGACTGACCGGCTGCTGCCATAGCCTTTTTTATAGTAATCGGTGATGTATCAACCCCTTTAAATAAATGAGCACCAGCAGCAACTGAGCCAGAAGAAACCAGGACTACCTGAGTTCCTGACATGCGACAACGCACGATAAAATTAGCAATGCTTAATAAATATTGGCTGCTACAACCATTTCTATTGGGAGCAATTAGCGCACTCCCAACTTTAATGACAATTCGTTGCCACGGTAAAGGTTTAGAATCTACATTCACTTTTATACTCCATTGAGCTATTTGTTCATAACGGAAAGTTACGATTTGCCTGCTCTGTCGGCTGTTTGTCGTGACTATCTAAGCAAGTAGTCACTCATTTAAGAGGATGCTTTTACATGGCATAAAACCAGTAAATATCAGTAACACAAAAATTAGTGTCATCGATAAGCGGCGTAAATAACATGCTAGTTACATTGTATTTTACAGCGCTATCAAATTTAGAGGATTACGTTTTGCTTTTGAAGAGGGTATTAAGGCCTTTGAAGCCTGTAGAAAGTATTGCTAGGCCATAGCCTAAACCAAGAATTAAATAGAAACATATATAATCAGAAATGTCTGTTTTCATAACCTATAAAATCAATTAGAATATTAATGGTTAGTACTCTAATCATTATTGATATGATTATCAAGTTTAATTTTTAAGCAACGGGCTGAATTTAACGCGCTACAAGTAAATTAAGAAGTGTTTAAAACATAAAAACCAAAAAACGAATTACAAATAAACTCTTTTTTTTCATATAAATAGCAACAATCCGTTCAATGCTAGTTTAGTGATTAATTTCTCATCAAAAAACAATTAGTACAATAAGTAATTTATAAATAACAATAATAAATAAAGAAAGGGTACAGCGTAAATTAACGCTAATGCCTACATAAGCTAAGTATTTCGGTCGTCGAGTAAAAGGTGAGTAAACCGCAGACACAAACGTTGCTTACATTAAAGTTTAACCCAGTACTGGCATGACTAAATAGCAACATGAAAGATCAGGTACAGTCTGTACACTTATATGTAACTACTTGAAAATTAAATATTAGAATAAAAAGTGACTACGAAGAAAACATAGTCACAGAGTCTGTAGCTAGCTTAACGAACGAGCTAGCTGTAAGTTTTTACACACCATTGAACATAAGTGGCACTTTAATCTTCTACTCTTATACCCCAAACATCATGTTCATCAGCATGAATAATTTGAACCCAAATTTGATCACCGGGTTCCGCATCGTAATCATCCGATAAATAAACCTTACCATCAACTTCTGGTGCATCCATATATGAACGACCTACAATCCCTAAATCGTTCACTTCATCAACAAGTATCAAGTATTCCTGGCCTATACGTGATTGCAATTTAGCAGCACTTATCTCAGCCTGTACAGCCATAAAACGCTGCAACCTATCTTCCATAACCTCTTCAGATACATGATCAGGTAGATCATTGGCTGTAGCCCCTTCAACAGGTGAATATTTAAAACAGCCAACACGATCGAGCTGAGCTTCACGTAAGAAGTCTAATAACTCTTCAAACTCGGCTTCCGTTTCGCCGGGGAAGCCAACGATAAATGTAGAACGAATAACGAGCTCAGGACAAATTTCACGCCACTTTTTAATACGCTCTAATACCCGATCAGCGCTTCCTGGGCGCTTCATCAATTTTAAAATACGTTTGTTGGCATGCTGAAATGGAATATCCAAATACGGTAAAATCTTACCTTCTGCCATTAATGGAATAATGTTGTCGACATGCGGATACGGATATACATAGTGTAAACGCACCCATACCCCTTGCTTAGCTAGTTCTTCACATAGCTGTTGCATATGGGTTTTAACTGGCATGCCTTCATAAAAATCAAGTTTATGCTTAACATCAACACCATAAGCAGAAGTATCTTGAGAAATAACCAAGAGCTCTTTCACGCCAGCATTGGCAAGGCGTTTTGCTTCTCCCAGCACATCGCCTATGGGTCTAGAATCGAGATCACCACGCATTGACGGTATAATACAAAACGTACAACGGTGATTACAGCCTTCTGATATTTTAAGATAAGCGAAATGCTTGGGTGTAAGTTTTACGCCTTGATCAGGAATTAAATCAACAAACGGATTATGTTTAGGCTTTTCTATATGTTTATGTACTTGTGTTAGTACTTCATCATAAGCATGTGGCCCCGTTACTCCCAACACATTGGGGTGCAATTCAATAATTTCATCTTTCTTCGCACCTAAACATCCCGTTACCAGCACCTTACCATTTTCTTTTAATGCTTCACCTATTGTATCTAAAGACTCTTGTACAGCTGAATCGATAAAACCACACGTATTAACTATCACCATATCGGCGTCATCATAACTGGGTACTACGTCGTAGCCTTCTGTACGAAGTTGCGTCAAGATTCGCTCAGAATCTACTAGGTTTTTAGGGCAACCAAGGCTGACAAAACCAATTCGAGAGCCTTGGGTTTGACTGTGATCAATATGACTAGCTTGCTCTTCTATCACTTTTTTAGGTGTGTCTAATGTGGTTGTTTGCTTAGTTTGTATTTGCGATGTATTAGCGGGATCAAATTGTTCAACAGTCATAAAGCGCCTTTGTAAATCAATAAAAATCACAGGTGATTTCAGGAGCGCAAATTATACAGGAATGTGAGTTTTGATGGAATTACAAGTTAACGAGCTTCATTTAACAAACAATATATTCCCTAAATGCTTGTCTTCATTGATAATGCTTACCTAATATCTAGATTGAAAATAATGGAGCCTTAATGCAATTTATCCCAAGTAATGTGCTAAGCTTTTTCGCTCACCCACAAAGAAGTTATGAAATTCCTGTTTATCAAAGGGCGTATTCGTGGGAAAAAGAAAATTGGAAAACGTTTATTGACGATCTATTGGAACAAATAAACGGCAATAATAATTATTTTTTTGGCAACCTACTTTTAGAAGTAACACAAAAAAACAAGAAATATGAAATTATCGATGGTCAACAAAGGATCACCACTTTATCAATATTCATGCGCTCATTAATAAATGTGCTAACTGACAGGCATAAAATTGAATCGTTCGAATTTAATGTCTTAGAAAAAGAGCAAATTTATCTCAAAACAGGTGGTAACATTAAACTGCGTCCCGTTGAATATGACCGAGCTTGCTTTGACTCTCTGATCGTTGATAATAACAAGCAGTTTGAATTGTCTAGCCCTTCACAAACAAGAATAAAAGCTGCAAAAGACTACTTTGAACAAACGTTAAGCAAGCTAGCAACAGATACCATTCTTCAAATTTTAGACAAGATCGAAAACACTGATTTAACGATTATAGAATTAGAAGGTAAAAAAGATTCTGCCTTAATGTTTGAATTAGAAAACAATCGAGGTAAAGAATTAACAAACATGGAAAAGATTAAGTCTTATTTCATGTATCAAATGTATGTTTTTAGCCCACAAGACCATGTAGATACAAACATCGAGTCAATATCGAATATTTTTAAAAACATTTACTTCATCATCAATGAAATTGGCAATTTATCAGAAGACGCAATTCTAACTTATCACAACAATGCGTATGTTAAAGGGTATGCGTATAGATCTTTAGATGACGTAAAAGAAATTTTAAAAAAATCTGAAAATAAAGTTGAATGGATTAAAGACTATGTAAGCGAGCTACATACGACCTTTTCAAACTTAAAAAAATTTGAAAGAGAAAATACTAAAGCAAACTGCAACCTGCTAAAACTAGGTGTGCCCGCATATATATACCCATTCATCATTAAAGGTTACAAATATATTCAAGATAAAAATGAATTGTTAAATCTGCTGAATGTATTAGAAATACTAACCTTTAGGGCAAAGCTAATTAATAGTAGAGCTAATATACAGGAACGATTGAATGCCATCATGTTAGCTTTTGAAGGTAATGTATACTCACTAAAAAGTGCGATAAAAGAGAAGTTGAACGATTCTTGGTATTGGGGAGATAACAATACTAAAAAAGTACTCTGTGGCAATCTATACGGCAACAACGTACTTAACTACTTACTTTGGCGATATGAAAACGCTTTACAAAATAAAGGGTACGGTATCAATGAATTTTCAATAAGCAATGAGCAAATAGAGCATATTTCACCGAGAAAACCTACCAATGGAGATCCTATAGAAACAGGCTATGACGTAGACGATAATAACGAATATTCGGAAGAGTTTATGTCGAATAAGTTGAATTGCATTGGTAACCTTATGTTGATTTCAGGCTCACACAATGCTTCCATTGGCAACAAACCATTCAAAGATAAATTGTCGTCTTATATTTCAAACCCTTTGCTTAACCAACAAACAGAGATACAAGAGTTTTCAGAGTCAGAAGATGGTAAACCTGTGTGGAAAGAAAGCTCAATAAACAAAAGGCAGAATAAAATTGTTAATTTTGCGATGAGTACGTGGCGTTTTGATTAACGATAAAGACCAAAGAGTGTTCGTTCTTTGAAGATAGTTGGCTGCTTAGCTAGTTTTACGGCTAATTAGCGAAATAAATTGTACAACAGTCATAAAATGCTTTTGTAAATTTAGCCCAAAGATAACTGTACAACTGTCCAATAATTTTACACTTTACGTATTACCTTGTTCAACATTAACTTAAAATACTGTAAATAAAGAACTTTATTTTTTGGT